>NZ_PYGF01000031.1 GCF_003014575.1 Cecembia rubra | reverse complement strand
TGAAGTCTTTGCCTTTAGTTACCCATCTGAGTGAGGACAACTTTTCTCAAAGAAATTTGAATATGAAGCCATCCACCAGCAAAAGGACAGCTACTCAAATAAGCCTGTCCTTGTCATTTCGACGACGAGGAACGAGAAGGAGAAATCTAAGGGCTTAGGGTTTTGAGATTTCTTCCCGCAATGCTGCGGGACAGGCTCCTGCGTTCGAAATGACAAAGAAAAGTCTTTGCTTATAGTTACCCTGCTTAGGAAGGGTGACTTTTTCTTTTTTGAATCAATATGGCAACAAAGCCATCCATCAGCAGAAGGACAGCTACTCAAATAAGCCTCTCCTTGTCATTTCGAAGGAGGAACGACTGAGAAATCTAAGGGCTTAGAGGTTTTGGGATTTCTCTCTGCGTTCGAAATGACAAGGTGAAGTCTTTGCCTTTAGTTACCCATCTGAGTGAGGACAACTTTTCTCAAAGAAATTTGAATATGAAGCCATCCATCAGCAAAAGGCCAGCTACTCAAATAAGCCTGTCCTTGTCATTTCGACGACGAGGAACTAGGAGGAGAAATCTAACCACTTTGACTTAGAGATTTCTCTCTACGTTCGAAATGACAAAGAAAAGTCTTTGCTTGAAGTTAGCCTGATTAGGAAGGGTGACTTTTTCTTTTTTGAATCAATACGGAAACAAAGCCATCCATCAGCAAAAGGCCAGCTACTTAAATAAGCCTCCCCTTTGTCATTTCGAAGGAGGAACGACTGAGAAATCTAAAGGCTTAGGGTTTTGAGATTTCTCTCTGCGTTCGAAATGACAAGGAAAAGTCTTTGCTTATAGTTACCCTGCTTAGGAAGGGGGACTTTTTCTTTTTTGAATCAATACGGAAACAAAGCCGTCCATCAGCAAAAGGACAGCTACTTAAATAAGCCTCCCCTTTGTCATTTCGAAGGAGGAACAACCGAGAAATCTAAAGGCTTAGGGTTTTGAGATTTCTCTCTGCGTTCGAAATGACAAGGAAAAGTCTTTGCTTATAGTTACCCTGCTTAGGAAGGGGG
>NZ_PYGF01000030.1 GCF_003014575.1 Cecembia rubra | reverse complement strand
TTCATCATCCTACATTAACCCTCCTCCATTCCTCATTCTCCAATATTGATGTCTATCTGTGCCCGTCAGGCCCGGTAGATTTTACTTGAGCTTTTTTTTCAACCGGGATGGACTGCATCCATCCCTTGGTTATTTTGGCCTTTCAGGCCTTCCAACAAACTCTCCTTTAGAAACCATCTTCCCAAATTAACCTCAAAATTAAACTTGACACTTGTCCGTGGCGGAACCACGACAACCCGACAACCACCATTTCATTTTCCACTCTACATTCTCCACTCTCCATTCATCATTCATCATCCTACATTAACCCTCCTCCATTCCTCATTCTCCAATATTGATGTCTATCCGTGCCCGTCAGGCCCGGTAGGTTATGCTTGAGTTTTTGCTTCAACCGGGATGGACTGCATCCATCCCTTGGTTATTTTGGCCTTTCAGGCCTTCCAACAAACTCTCCTTTAGAAACCATCTTCCCAAACTAATCTCAAAATTAAACTTGACACTCGTCCGTGGCGGAACCACGACAACCCGACAACCACCATTTCATTTTCCACTCTACATTCTCCATTCATCATTCATCATCCTACATTAACCCTCCTCCATTCCTCATTCTCCAATATTGATGTATATCTGTGCCCGTCAGACCCGGTAGATTTTACTTGAGTTTTTGCTTCAACCGGGATGGACTGCATCCATCCCTTGGTTATTTTGGCCTTTCAGGCCTTCCAACAAACTCTCCTTTAGAAACCATCTTCCCAAATTAACCTCAAAATTAAACTTGACACTTGTCCGTGGCGGAATTATGACAACCTGACAACCACCATTTCATTCATCACTCTTCATTCATCATTCTTCATTCATCATCCTACATTAACCCTCCTCCATTCCTCATTCTCCAATATTGATGTCTATCTGTGCCCGTCAGGCCCGGTAGATTTTACTTGAGCTTTTGCTTCAACCGGGATGGACTGCATCCATCCATTGGTTATTTTGGCCTTTCAGGCCTTCCAACAAACTCTCCTTTAAAAACCATCTTCCCAAACTAATCTCAAAATTAAACTTGACACTCGTCCGTGGCGGAACCACGACAACCCGACAACCACCATTTCATTTTCCACTCTACATTCTCCACTCTCCATTCATCATTCATCATCCTACATTAACCCTCCTCCATTCCTCATTCTCCAATAATGATGTCTATCTGTGCCCGTCAGGCCCGGTAGATTTTACTTGAGCT
>NZ_PYGF01000029.1 GCF_003014575.1 Cecembia rubra | reverse complement strand
CACGGGGAATTTGAGGAACCCGCGGTAGGCGAATACCCGATCTGTGTGCAGACAATTTCTTACCTTTAACACACAGATTGCAAAAATGAAAAAAGAAGATCTCTTAAATGATGATTTCCTCAAGCAGTTCAAGACTGCGGGGGAGCTGAATTCCTTTCTTCAACAGCTTCAGAAAAGAGCTGTAGAGAAGATGCTTGAAGGTGAGTTAGATGCCCATCTTGGTTATGAAAAGCATCAGATCTCCGATAATCCCAATTCAAGAAACGGCCATTCCTCCAAAACAATAAAGAACTCCTTTGGAGAAGCTGAGATCAAGGTCCCAAGAGACCGGAACGGCAGCTTTGAGCCTGCCCTTGTGCCTAAACGCAAAAGCATGGCAGAAGGCGTTGAAAACGTGATCATATCCATGTATGCCAAGGGAATGTCAAACCAGGATATCGAAGAGCAGATCCGTGAGCTTTATGACATCAATGTTTCCACTTCCACCATCTCAAGGGTTACCAGTGCCGTGGCAGAGGATATTGTTGCATGGAGAAACAGGCCGCTTGACCCTGTATACCTGATCGTTTGGATGGATGGTATATCATTCAAAGTCAGGGAGAACTCCAAGGTAGTCAACAAGACTGTTTACATTGCTGTTGGGCTCAGGACCAACGGCCTCAAAGAGATACTCGGTCTTTGGCTTGGCAAGAATGAATCTTCCGCTTTCTGGATGGGGGTACTCACTGACCTGAAGGCCAGAGGGGTTGAAGATATTCTCATAACGGCAACTGATAACCTCAACGGGTTTACTGAAACAATAAAGGCCTCCTTCCCTCAGTCAGTCACCCAGATATGTGTTGTCCACCAGATCAGAAATGCATGTAGATATGTCGTATGGAAAGACCGTAAGGCCTTTACTAGGGATATGAAGGAAATTTATACCGCCCCTACTAAGGACGCCGCATGGGCTGCCCTTAACGATTTTGCCAAAAAATGGGATTCAAAATACTCGTATGCCATCAAAAGCTGGAGGGACAACTGGGATGAACTCACCGTTTTCTTCGATTACCCGGTTGAAATCCGCAAAATCATCTATACTACCAACCTGATTGAAAATCTCAATGGGAAGATCAGAAAATACACCAAAAATAAGCTCTCTTTCCCAACAGATGATGCTGTTATGAAGTCTGTTTTCCTCGCTGCAAGGGAAGCATCGAAAAAATGGACTATGCCCATTCGAGACTGGGGTACTATCCTTAACAGTTTCCTG
>NZ_PYGF01000028.1 GCF_003014575.1 Cecembia rubra | reverse complement strand
GCTAAGCCGGCTATCGTGGGCTTTGTAAAAATGTCCCTGACTGATACCAAGATTTGTGTTTCCTGTGAAAGCCTGCCGGCAAGCTGCGCAGACTTAAGAGAGTCTCCCCCAAGGGCAAAGAAATTATCCAGGGTACTGATCGATTCCATATCCAGACCCAAAAGCTGCGACCAAAGCCGGGCAATGACTGTTTCCAGTTGGGTCGACGGGGCAATAAATTCAGCACCTGTCAGTATGCTTTCCCCGGGATCAGGCAATGCTTTTCGGTCTATCTTTCCACTGCCGGTTAGGGGAAGTTTATCCAATTGAACGAAACGGGCAGGGACCATAAAGTCCGGAAGGCCTTTTGAAAGGAAGTTCCGCAGCGCTTCCACTGTCTTTTCTTCCTCACTCACGTAATAAGCACATAGGTACTTCTCTCCCATGTGATCCTCTCTCACTGTAACCGCCGCCTCCCTGATATCAGGTTCTGACAACAGTACACTCTCTATCTCTCCCAGCTCGATCCTGAAACCCCTGATCTTCACCTGCTGGTCCATCCTGCCCAGGTACTCGATCTCTCCCGTCGGTAGCCATCTGGCCAGGTCCCCGGAACGGTACATCCTTTGTCCGGGATTGAACGGATCGGCAACAAACTTCTCCGAAGTCAGATCAGGCCTGTTCAGATAGCCCCTTCCAACTCCTGCACCTCCGATACACAGTTCTCCCGGTATGCCTACAGGCAAATGCTTGCCATGGGCATCCAAAATATAGGTTTGGTAGTTGGGCAGCGGTCTTCCTATAGTGATCCGGTGAGAATCTTCAGAAACCCTGTCCATTGTCGACCAGACTGTCGTCTCTGTTGGCCCATAGGCATTGATGATAGCTAAGTTTTTTGCCCACTTTTGGCCAAGACTCAATGGCAAGGCTTCTCCTGCACTCAATACCATTCGGAGACTTACAAGCGATCTTGGATTCAGTTGACTCAGAACAACAGGTGTCAATACAGCTACCGTAACTTTGAGTTCGTTGAGGGTGGATTGTAGCGGAAACCCGGGCGAAAGATCCTCTTTTGATGCTACTATCAGACTTGCTCCGGAAGTAATGGCCAAAAGAATCTCAAAAACAGAAGCATCAAAACTTGAAGAAGCGAATTGTATTACACGATCTGTACCATCTAAACTCAGTAATTGCTGCTGTGCAATCGCCAGATTAACTGCATTACGGTGCTCGATCATGGTTCCCTTCGGCCTGCCCGTAGTACCCGATGTGTAAATGATATAGGCCAGGCTCTCCGGATGGCACCGTGGTGCAGGGTCTGATTCCCTATACCCGCCAAGAACCTTCCCCAGGTATTCCCATGTAACAGGGATGGCACCGGTATTG
>NZ_PYGF01000027.1 GCF_003014575.1 Cecembia rubra | reverse complement strand
TCTCCGGATGGCACCGTGGTGCAGGGTCTGATTCCCTATACCCGCCAAGAACCTTCCCCAGGTATTCCCATGTAACAGGGATGGCACCGGTATTGCCACAGATAGTCCCCATCAGCGGCAGCAAAGATTCCTGGGTCAGGATAAGATCCATCCCCGAATCCTCTACCATATAGCTAAGCCTGTCCACAGGATAGCCCGGATCCAAAGGAACATAGGCCCCACCGGATTTCCATACTGCAAGGATACTGATGATCAGCTCTGCGGAACGCTCCAGGCAAATACCTACCTTACGCTCCGCCCCTATCCCACAGTCCCTCAGATAGTGCGCCAGCCTGTTCGCCCTTCCGTTCAGTTCCACGTAGCTCAGCTCTTCCTGCTCAAAAATCAGGGCTGTATTTTCCGGGTACTCCCCTACCTTCTGTTCAAACAGCCCGTGGATCAGTGCCTCCCCTGGAATAGCCATGTCCGTCCCGTTCCACTCCCTGATCCGGGCCTCCTCCTCTTCCAGAATGACCGGCAAACTTGCCAACATGTCTTTAGGGGCATTCATTGCCTCACGGATTATGTTCCTGAACCGGACTGCAAGAAGCTGTATGCTTTCTTCACTGAACAGCTCCGCCGCATACACAATGCTGAATCCTATCCCCTCTCCGCTTTCCGTGCCGCTAAAGGTCAGGTCAAACTTCACTCCCGATGGATCACCCGTTTCCAGCATCCGAAGAACCTGCCCACCCAGTGACAGCTCTCCCTCGCCCTCTTTGAGCATCGTGAACATTACACGTACCCCATTGTCCGGATGGCCATGGCCCCTCAGATGGGATACAAGCTCATCATACGGATAACTGTCATGCTCAAATGAACTGAGCAACAGCTCCCTGGTCAGCTCCAGAAAGTCCCCGAAAGACAGGGAGGGATCTATCCGGTTCCTGACCGCAAGCGTATTCACAAACATCCCAACCATGTCCTCTGTCTCCGGAAGGTTCCTACCCGCAGAGGTAGTCCCTATCACCACATCTTCACACTGTGCATATTTGCTCAGCAACAGCGTGAAGGCAGTGTATAGAAATATATACGGCGTCGTCCCACTTTCCTTACAGAAGCCCTGTAACTCCGGGAAAAGATCTCCATCAAGTGTAAAACTGTACACCTCCCCTTCAAACGTCCTAATTGAAGGCGCCTGATAATCCGTAGGAAGTTCCAGCGCCGGAAGACCGTCACTATACATCCCTTGCCAGAACTCCCCATGCTTACGCCTCTCCAACTGCTGGGCCTCCGACTGTTGCCAATACGCATAGTCTATAAAATCAACTGCCCTCTCTGCCAGGGCTTCCCCTGAATATGCCTTCGACAATGATCCAAAAAACGGCCCGTAAGACAGCCCGTCCATAATGATATGGTGCGTATCGATAGCCAAAAACTGACGGCCCTCCGTCTCCCAAAGCTCCATCCTCACCAGGGGAGCCTCTTCCAGGTTAAACGGTGTCTTCCCCCAGTCCGCAAGATGATCCGCTAGTGCGGATTCGGTCAGCCTCCTCACTGGAACTCTGACATCTACCCATGCAGACACATCCTGGCGGAGGTCTCCGCCTTCCATCGTAAACGAGGTCCTGAACGCAGCAAAGTGCCCCACCACCCGCTGGAAGGCACTCTCCAGAAGTCCGTGGTCCAGCCTGCCTTCAACTTCATATACTGACGGCATATTGTACAGCACAGTGCCCTCTCCCTGCTGTAAAGAATGAAGGTACACCCGCTTCTGCGCCGAGGCCAGCGGATAACTCTCCTG
>NZ_PYGF01000026.1 GCF_003014575.1 Cecembia rubra | reverse complement strand
TCAAATAAACCGAATAGAAAGATGGAAAGGATTTTTAGGATTTTGATTTTGTCGGCATTGTTTATGCCGCTGATGGTTGAGGGCCAGCAGCTGCCCCAGTTCAGCCAGTACATGTTCAACGGTCTGCATATCAATCCGGGATATGCGGGATACAAGTCACAGGGTTATATCCAGAGCACTTACAGGAGCCAGTGGGTCAGTTTTCCCGGTGCTCCCAAGACATTTACGGTTACTGCGGACCTGAGTTCGAACGAGGGTATGCAGGGTTTCGGTGTTTCGTTCATGACCGACCAGATCGGTCCTTCGAAGACGACCGGTGGTCTTTTCACCTATGCATACAGGATGCAGGTCGGAGAGGAGAGTTTTTTCAGTCTCGGGCTGAGCGGTGGTTTTTCGGAGTACATGATAGACGGAGACCTGTTGAGGTACAACGATCCGAACGATCCGAACATACCCGAGGGCCGCGAGCGTATGGTCACGCCCAACATGAATGCGGGCATTTTCTGGCACAATTCGCGTTTTTATGCGGGATTGAGTGCGTACAACATGATAGGTAAGGGTTCTCTCCAGCGTGAGGACCTGTCCCTTGGATTCCATGATTACCATTATTATCTGACAGCCGGGGCGCTTATTCCGGTGAGCGACAGGGTTGAGTTCAAGCCGAGTTTTCTGGTCAGGCAGGTCAGTGGGGCTCCGACGAGCTATGACATCAACGGTATGTTCCTGTTCATGGAGCGGCTGTGGCTAGGTGCGTCTTACAGGTCTAACATGAAGATCTGGAACGAGAACCTGGAGTCGAACCTCGGGAACAGGAACGCGGTTGCGTTTCTGGTGGAGATTTTTGCCACGGAGAGCATCAGGATAGGCTATGCCTACGACCACAACCTGAACGTTCTACAGGATTACAGGAACAATTCGCACGAGATCAGCCTGGGATATTATCTTTCTCCCAGAAATGTTAAATTGAAAAACCCTAGATGGTTCTGATCATGAGAAACAGCATAAAGATATTTATAGCGGCAGGTTTTCTGCTTCTGGCCACGGATATATACGGGCAGGCTCGTCTTCTGAGATACGGGGACAAGCAGTACTTACTTGAGAATTACGGAAGGGCGGCGGAGGCCTACAGGGAAGCCTACGTCAGGCGAGCGGAATACGGCACGGCGGTCAAGGCCGCGGAGAGTTATGACAGGCTTGGCATGTATTCGGAGTCCTACGAATGGTGGGGCAGAGCGGTCGGCCATGAGGGTTCGGGGAAGGATGATTACGCCAGTTACCTGAGGGCGGCGGTACAGTCCGGCCGGTGGGGCGAAATAGAGGTTCTGCTGAAGTCCGGTGGCTATACGGAATATGATTTTCCTGGGCTTGACCTTTCCGGTATGCGCAGGCTTCTGGAAAGCCCTGCCCGGGTGAAGCTGGTCCCGGTTTCCGGGGCGAACAGCGGCGGCAGCGATATCGGTGCTTGGCCGGACGGCGGTGGCACGCTGTATTTTTCTAGCGACCGTGGGTCAGTGGGGGATGTGTCTCGCCGGGCGGGGATCAGGCTTGACGCGAAGAACAACATCTACAGTTCGGAGCGCAGCAGCTACAACGAGCGTGAGTTTTACAGGATATACAGGAAGGACAGTTCTGGCGCGGCAACAGTAGTGGTTACCGACCTTGCGGGAGCGCTGCATGTGAGCGATCCTTCGCTGATGTCTGACAGGGGGCTTGTTTTCTATACTGCCTTTGTGGGCAGGACCAGACAGAAGGGCACGCGTGAGATCACCAACCATGCCGGGATCTACTACGGTAAGATCGATAGGGATGGCAACATCACGGGGAGCGTTTCCTTTCCATACAACGACCACCAGTCCTACGGGGTTATGAACCCCTATGTTGACACGGAAGCGAATCGTATCTACTTTGCATCGGACATGCCCGGCGGTGAAGGAGGGTTTGACCTGTACTATGTGGAATATGACGGAGAGATGAACTTTTCGGCTCCGGTGAACCTGGGCCCTGAGGTGAACACGTCCCAGAACGAGAGCCATCCGTCGAGGAGCGGGGGCAGTTTTTACTTTTCTTCGCGCGGCCACGGAGGGCTTGGCGGCATGGACGTGTTCACGGCGGACTATAACGGCGGAAAAATAGGCAACGTGAGGAACATGGGTGTTCCGTACAACAGTGTCCGCGACGACTTTGCGTTCGTGGTTGCGGGTGACGGCAAGCGCTACCTGACCACAGACAGAGATGGGGGCATTGGCCTGGACGATATTTATACAGTTGAGGACCTGTTCAGGATCCTTCAGGCGCGGGTGCGCGACTGCGAGGGGAACGTGGTTCCGGATTACAGCGGCGAACTGTCCCGTCAGGGGGGCGGCATCATAGCCGCACAGCTTTCACGTGAGGGGATCCTGACGGCAGAGCTTGACCCTGATGGCGACTTTGTGCTGAGGATCAGCAGGAAGGGCTATTTTCCGGTGACCGACGGGAGCCTGGGCACGAAGGGCCTTGAAGCGGACACGCTGAAGCGGGATTACGTGCTTTCGCCGATACCGTACAGGACGCCTGTGTATGTTGACATAGTTTACTATGACCTTGACAGGTCTGAGATCAGGAAGGATGCGGAGCCTGCCCTTGAGCGGATAGGAGATCTGATGGGCAGGTACGGTTTCATGGACCTGGTGGTATCCTCGCATACGGATTCGAGGGCCTCAGAGGAGTATAACCGTGCGCTGAGCGAGCGCAGGGCGAATTCGGTGAGGGATTATCTGTCGAAATACGGCATAGACGGGGGCAGGGTGAGACTGGAGTGGCACGGGGAGCAGAATCTGGTGAACGAATGCGGGGACGGGGTTTCCTGTCCGGAGTCTGACCACCAGCTGAACAGGCGCAGCGAACTGGTCCTGGAGGCCTTTTCGGATAGCGGCAGACAGTATGAGCTTCCGGAAGGGATCGAGGATCCCTGCGAACTTCCGGCCTACCTGGAGCGTATAGCAGAGGAGGCGGGCCTTCCGACGGTTTACTTTGACTTTGACGGGACCGGCATCAGGCCGGAGCACAGGAGGGAACTGGAGCGTGTCGGAGTGATGCTCGGAAGGAAGACTGACCTGAGGCTGTACATAGAGGGCCATACGGACAGCAGGGGCAGCGAAGCATACAACATGGGCCTGTCGGAGCGCAGGGCCCAGGCGGTGATGGCCTATCTGGTGAAGCGGGGCGTGGCATCCACAAGGATGGAGCACAGATGGTTCGGTGAGAGCCGTCCGAAGGTGGACTGCGCAACGGGCGACTGCTCAGAGGCACAGCACCAGCAGAACAGAAGAACAGAGCTCAGAGTCAGCAATAAAT
>NZ_PYGF01000025.1:0-3323 GCF_003014575.1 Cecembia rubra | reverse complement strand
ACAAAGTTCTTTGACATGTTGAGCGGAGAATGCAACAGGACGGGTTAATACCTGTCTTAAGACTGCATGTGGCCTTTGCAAAAGGGGGCCATATGTTAAGAGTAAGTGAACAAGGGCGCACGGGGGATGCCTGGGCTCCATGAGGCGAGGAAGGACGTGCCAAGCTGCGATAAGCTGTGGGGACCTGCAAGGGGGGCTGATCCACAGATTTCCGAATGGGGCAACCCACCACGACAGTGGTATCCAGAAATGGAGGCGAACCTGCCGAACTGAAACATCTAAGTAGGCAGAGGAAGAGAAAACAAGAGTGATTCCGTGAGTAGTGGCGAGCGAAAGCGGAGCAGCCCAAACCGCGCGTGTTACGGCACGTACGGGGTTATAGGACCTGCGCAAGATATGTGAATGTGACCTGAACGTACTGGGAAGTGCGGCCATAGAGGGTGAGGGCCCCGTAAGGGAAGCAAGATCATATCGGCGGGTATCCTGAGTAGGCCGGGACAGGAGAAATCCCGGTTGAATTTGCCGGCACCATCCGGTAAGGCTAAATACTACATGGAGACCGATAGTGTACAAGTACCGTGAGGGAAAGGTGAAAAGTACCGTGAATAACGGGGTGAAACAGAACCTGAAACCGTGCGCTTACAAGCGGTCGGAGTCCCGATATGTATCGGGATGACGGCGTGCCTTTTGCATAATGAGCCTACGAGTTGCGCGTCACTGGCGAGGTTAAGGGCTTAAGGTCCGCAGCCGGAGCGAAAGCGAGTCTGAACAGGGCGTTGAGTCAGTGGCGGCAGACGCGAAACTTTGTGATCTACCCATGGCCAGGCTGAAGGTGCGGTAACACGTACTGGAGGGCCGAACCGATAAGCGTTGAAAAGCTTCCGGATGAGCTGTGGGTAGGGGTGAAAGGCCAATCAAACTGAGAAATAGCTCGTACTCCCCGAAATGTTTTTAGGAACAGCGTCGTGGAAAGTATCGATGAGGTAGAGCTACCGATAGGACTAGGGGGAGTCACATCCTACCAAATCCTGACGAACTCCGAATGCGTCGATACTGTAACGGCAGTGAGGGCTTGGGTGCTAAGGTCCGAGTCCGAGAGGGAAAGAACCCGGACCTACCGCTAAGGTCCCGAAATTTACACTAAGTTGAACAAAGGTGGTCCAGCTGCAGAGACAGCCAGGAGGTTAGCTTGGAAGCAGCTATTCCTTTAAAGAGTGCGTAACAGCTCACTGGTCGAGCGGCAGGGCGTCGATAATAAACGGGCATCAAGTGTAATACCGAAGCGTAGGATCCCGATTTATCGGGATGGTAGGGGAGCATTCCAAACAGCGGAGAATGTGCATGGTGATGTGCGCTGGAGCGTTTGGAAAAGCAAATGTAGGCATAAGTAACGATAATGGGGGCGTGAAACCCCCACACCGATAGACCAAGGTTTCCTGATCAACGTTAATCGGATCAGGGTCAGTCGGGACCTAAGGATAACCCGAAAGGGGATTCCGATGGCAAATGGGTTAATATTCCCATACCGTACATACAGGTGACGGAGTGACGGAGTGATGAAAGGACCGCGCGGTGACGGAATACCGCGTTAAAGGGTGTAGGTATTGTATCTGCAGTGAAATGCGCAGATCCAGCCGAACCTGACAGTACCGCGACCCTCCGGGGGAGCGGATAGTGTCCCTAAGGGCTTCCAAGAAAAACTTCTGGCGATAAGCGTATGTACGCCCGTACCGCAAACCGACACAGGTGGTCAAGGAGAGGATCCTGAGGTGCTCGAGTGAGTCATGGCTAAGGAACTCGGCAAAATTGCCCTGTAACTTCGGGAGAAGGGGCGCCCTCCATAAGGGGGGCCGCAGTGAAAAGGCCCAGGCGACTGTTTAGCAAAAACACATGGCTTTGCGAACTCGAAAGAGTATGTATAAGGCCTGACACCTGCCCGGTGCCGGAAGGTTAAGAGGGGATGTTACCGCAAGGGAAGCATTGAATTGAAGCCCCGGTAAACGGCGGCCGTAACTATAACGGTCCTAAGGTAGCGAAATTCCTTGTCGGGTAAGTTCCGACCTGCACGAATGGTGTAACGATCTGGGCGCTGTCTCAGCCATGAGCTCGGTGAAATTGTAGTCACGGTGAAGATGCCGTGTACCCGCAACGGGACGGAAAGACCCCATGAACCTTTACTGCAGCTTAGCATTGGTATCGGGTAAACGATGTGTAGGATAGGCGGGAGGCTGTGAGACTGTGTCGCCAGGCATGGTGGAGCCGCTGTTGAAATACCGCCCTTTGTTTGCCTGGTATCTAATCCCGATTTTTCGGGAGACATTGCTTGGTGGGTAGTTTGACTGGGGTGGTCGCCTCCAAAAGGATAACGGAGGCTTCCAAAGGTTCCCTCAGCACGCTTGGTAACCGTGCGCGGAGTGCAATAGCATAAGGGAGCTTGACTGTGAGGCCGACAAGCCGAACAGGGTGGAAACACGGGTATAGTGATCCGGCGGTACTGCATGGAAAGGCCGTCGCTCAAAGGATAAAAGGTACTCTGGGGATAACAGGCTGATCTCCCCCAAGAGCTCATATCGACGGGGAGGTTTGGCACCTCGATGTCGGCTCGTCACATCCTGGGGCTGGAGAAGGTCCCAAGGGTTCGGCTGTTCGCCGATTAAAGTGGCACGCGAGCTGGGTTCAGAACGTCGTGAGACAGTTCGGTCCCTATCTGTTGCGGGCGTGGGAAGTTTGAGGAGACCTGACCTTAGTACGAGAGGACCGGGTTGGACTGACCGCTGGTGTACCGGTTGTGGTGCCAACTGCACTGCCGGGTAGCTACGTCGGGAAGAGATAAGCGCTGAAAGCATCTAAGTGCGAAACTCCCTCCGAGATGAGACTTCCGAACAGGGCCGTCAGAGACGATGACGTTGATAGGCTGCAGGTGTAAAGTCAGTAATGACAAAGCCGAGCAGTACTAATAGCCCGAAAGCTTACAGAAGTCTGACTGTTGCATTTTCCGCGAAACATGATCAAATTAGACGTGAGACACGAGACACAAGATACAAGACTTGGGACTCGGTACACGTCAGCAGAACTTAAGATATTGAATATATGGACCGGAAGTCAGACAAAGCTGAGTCTTATGTCTTGTGTCTTCAGTCTTATATCTAAAAGCATAGGCGGCCCAGCGCAGGGGTCCCACCTCTTCCCATCCCGAACAGAGAAGTTAAGCCCTGCAGCGCCGATGGTACTGGGGTTACACCCGGGAGAGTAGGCCGCCGCCACATTATTACAGAGCCAGCAGCAATGCTGGCTTTTGGCGTTTATGGGAGAAGCGGGAAGCG
>NZ_PYGF01000024.1:4802-8933 GCF_003014575.1 Cecembia rubra | reverse complement strand
TGAGAGCCGTCCGAAGGTGGACTGCGCAACGGGCGACTGCTCAGAGGCACAGCACCAGCAGAACAGAAGAACAGAGCTCAGAGTCAGCAATAAATAATATTGATCGTTTGAACAATTAAATATCCAAATTTCTATACAAGGGGTCAGTTTACTAGACTGACCCCTTACTTATTTTTAAGGAAATTAAATTTCATCACTTATTGGCTATAATTAGATGAAGATCTCTAAATGTCATTGAATTCTTAATTATCCGTAAAAAACACCTGTTTTAAGTATTTTTTGTACATTAAAAAAATTGCATTTTGTGTATAGAAAAACTTCTTTTGAAGAATTATATTCTGTAATAGATAAAAAAACATTAAAAAAATTTTTATTATTTCAAAAAAAAGCATGAAATTTACCGAAGCTACGAACTGTAATAATTTATTTGGTTTTTATTAAAAGCAAACGGAGGTTTGTTCACCATTTTTAACCGAGTCTATTGATTCACTAATTTTCTGGTGGAAAATTGCGGATGCTTTTTGAATTTTGATTCATTTCAACGGCATTTGGTATGTCAGATTGGTAATGATAAGCCCTTTTATTTATTTTATAATGCTAAAAAAGCATTATGTATACAAAAAAAAGTCACACAAGGAAAAATATTTTTAAATAAACTTGTTTTTAAAAAACAAAAAAATGTATATTTACAGCAAAATATTTGATTTGAATACGGTTTATGTCTTCAAGTCAATGATAAAGGGTAAGATTAATTTTTAAAATAGACTGAATATGGTACGTTATCAACAATTAAGTTTGGCAGACTTAAGAGCCAATACTAACAATATTTTGTTTAGGGGTAGCATTTATGGAATTTTCTTAAAGGAACTTAATGCATCCAAATATCTGGACAAACAATCAAAGATTTTTTTCCTTGATGGGATCCTGTCCGGAAATTCACTTCAATATGTAAATCACTTGAAACCAGTGATGGTTTTAAATAAATCAAATAGGCTATGAAAACTTTGTCTAGAAATCTGTTTGGGTTAGTATTAACCTTTTTCCTGTTTATTACAGGTTTAACCCAAGCTCAGACCCAGTTGGTTGATCTGAGGAAAGAAAACTGCGGATTTAACTGTACTTCAAATAATTTTACAGTTAGATCAGTATTTTTAAGCGACGCCAATGGTAATGCGATCACAAATACCTTAGCGGCTTGTAATGTAAATGATCCTACACCAAGAACTGTTTATTTATCATTGGATATAACTTCCAATTCGAATAGTTCGATTCATGGGGTTTGGATTTTTGCTGATATTTATGTCAACGGGCAATTATTCAAAACAATCAATGAAGGTGTTACTTCACCAGGTGAGTCTACAAGAACTGTAAGGCCTGGTGCTCAAATCATTACATTAGCTAATAGCTCTTTTGAATGGGTTTGTGGTCAATCTCTCGAGTTGAGTGATATTCTAACTGTTTGGCAAACTTCCCGCCAAAATATTCCTCAACAACCATTTACTTGTAATAGTTTTAGTAAATCTCAATGTCAAACAAATTCTGGGGTAACCATCGATTCCCCTTTGGCAGTCCAGTTTGATTATACTGCATGTACAGATGATCAAGGTCTGACAACGGCAAATCTTTTAGATAAAACTGTTGGAGGACGTAAACCATACAATTATTCTTGGACGTTTTCAAATAATGCAACCCCACAAACATCTAATCTGGCAAACCCAGTAATTTCATTTACTGGTTCAGCAACAGCAACACTTTCAGTGTCATTTGTTAATTCCCAAGGAAATACAATATCATCTTCATTTGGACCTGTAACAATCAATCCCCCAGCTGTGATTGCTATCAATGGCAATGTTACTCAGCCTTCGCCTGGAATCAATGATGGCAGTATAACAATAGCTCCTACCGGTGGGACAGGGAGTTTAAATATTACATGGGCAGATAGTCCGAGTTTCAACGGGGTAACAAATAGAACCGGGCTCGCACCTGGCAGTTATCAAGTTAATGTTACAGACCAGTCTGGTTGTATTAGGTCGCAGACTTTTATTCTTACTTCTCCTACTCCGGCAATAGATATAATAAAAATTGGGGAGTATTTTGATGCAAATGGTGATGGATTGCAAAATGCTGGTGATGAAATTAGGTACACTTTCAGTGTTTCAAACATCGGTAATGCACAACTATCCAATGTATTTGTAGTGGATCTGAATCCTTCTGTAACTGTGTCAGGAAATCCAATTTCTTTGGCGGTAGGAGAGACTAATAGTACAACCTTTACTGGTACCTATATTATTAAGCAAAGTGATATTGAAAATGGAAGTTTTACAAATACAGCAAGGGCGTCGGGTCAAGCAGGTAGTGTAACTGTAACTGCAGATGATTCGCATACTCAAAATTTTACCAAAGTTCCGGATCTTAGCATTTTAAAGGTTCAAATTGGAGGTCCTGATCCTGTTACAGCTGAAGGACAGATCCTTCAATACCAGATCACAGTTGAAAATAGAGGAAATATCAACTTAACAAATGTTGTACTTCAGGATTTGTTCCCTGGAGCATCTACTCCTGTAGTCCTTTCAGTAATTTCAGGTGACAATTCTGACCCAGGTGTATTGAATGTTGGAGAAACTTGGGTTTATAATGCATCATATACCACGACCCAAGCAGACATCGATGCAGGAGTGGATTTGATAAATTTAGCCTCAGTAATTACTACCCAGGTTCCAGGTCCTACTAATTCAAGAGCAATAACTGAAGTTTCCCAAAATGCTTTAATCTCATTGGTTAAATCTGCAGATCCGAAGGTCTACAGTGCTGCTGGTGAGGAGATCACCTACAGCTTTGAGGTTACCAACACAGGGAATGTGACATTGACTAACGTGAGTGTTAGCGATCTGCTTCCTGGCCTTGGCACGATCAGTCCTGCTTCTGTGACATTGAACCCTGGAGCGAGTCAGACTTTCACGGCGACTTATACCATTACCCTGGCCGATATGAACACGGGTAAGGTGGACAATACGGCGACTGCTTCCGGCACGCCTCCGACCGGTCCTGCGGTGACTGATTCTGACAGTGAGACAATCACTGCGGACCAGAATCCGTCGATCAGCATCACCAAGACTGCAGGCCAGTCTACCTACAGTTCAGCTGGTGAGGAGATTACCTACAGCTTTGAGGTTACCAACACAGGGAACGTGACATTGACTAACGTGAGTGTGAGCGATCCGCTTCCTGGCCTTGGCACGATCAGCCCTGCTTCTGTGACCTTGAATCCTGGAGAGAGCCAAACATTTACGGCGACTTATACCATTACCCTTGCCGACATGAATGCGGGCAAGGTGGACAATACGGCGACTGCTTCAGGCACGCCTCCAACCGGTCCTGCGGTGACTGATTCAGACAGTGAGACAATCACTGCGGAGCAGAATCCGTCGATCAGCATCACCAAGACTGCAGGCCAGTCTACCTACAGTTCAGCTGGTGAGGAGATTACCTACAGCTTTGAGGTTACCAACACGGGCAACGTGACATTGACTAACGTGAGTGTGAGCGATCCGCTACCTGGCCTTGGCACGATCAGCCCTGCACCAGTGACCTTGAATCCGGGAGAAAGCCAAACATTTACGGCTACTTATACCATTACCCTTGCCGACATGAATGCGGGCAAGGTGGACAATACGGCGACTGCTTCAGGCACGCCTCCGACCGGTTCTGCGGTGACTGATTCAGACAGTGAGACAATCACTGCGGAGCAGAATCCGTCGATCAGCATCACCAAGACTGCAGGCCAGTCTACCTACAGTTCAGCTGGTGAGGAGATCACCTACAGCTTTGAGGTTACCAACACGGGCAACGTCACATTGACTAACGTGAGTGTGAGCGATCCGCTACCTGGCCTTGGCACGATCAGCCCTGCACCAGTGACCTTGAATCCGGGAGAGAGCCAAACATTTACGGCTACTTATACCATTACCCTTGCCGACATGAATGCGGGCAAGGTGGACAATACGGCGACTGCTTCAGGCACGCCTCCGACCGGTCCTGCGGTGACTGATTCAGACAGTGAGACAATCACTGCGGAGCAGAATCCGTCGATCAGCATCACCAAGACTGCAGGCCAGTCTACCTACAGTTCAG
>NZ_PYGF01000024.1:0-4603 GCF_003014575.1 Cecembia rubra | reverse complement strand
TACGGCGACTGCTTCAGGCACGCCTCCGACCGGTTCTGCGGTGACTGATTCAGACAGTGAGACAATCACTGCGGAGCAGAATCCGTCGATCAGCATTGAGAAGACTGCTGATAAAACATCCAACATTCAAGTTGGGGATCTGATTACCTACACCTATGTAGTAACCAACACAGGTAATATTACAATAAATAGTGTCAATGTAACAGATGAACATCCTGGTACAGGCTCTTTGAGTGAATTGGTTACTTCAGATGCTGTCAATAATGTGATACCAGGTCAGTCAGTTACATTTACGGCAACCTATATTGTAACCCAGCAGGATATTGATCAAGCTACAGCGATCACTAATTTAGCTACTGCTACGGCTGTAGGAGTTAATGGTCAAAGTGTAAGTGCTACCGATTCTGCTACCATCACACCTGAAGCTGCATTTGCTTCCATTGAAATCGAGAAGAAAGGTACCTTCGTAGATGCAAACGGAAACGGCATACCTGATGTAGGCGAACAAATCACCTATACTTTCACAATAACCAATAATGGTAATGTGACTTTGACAAATATTATTGTTGAGGATCCATTGGTGGAAGTCAGCGGAGATCCAATTACTTCTCTTGCTCCAGGTGCTTCAGATGCTAGCACATTTACAGCAGTCTATACCTTGACCCAAGCAGACATCAATGCAACCACATTTAAAAATATTGCAACGGTTAAAGCCGATTATGAAGGAAATGTGATTGAAAAAACGGGTGAGGATGTCCAAACATTTGTAACTGTTTCCAGAATCAGCCTCCAAAAAACTGCTGATAAAACTACCAATGTGGAAGCTGGTGATGTGATTACTTATACTTATGTGGTAACCAATACTGGAAATATTACAGCAAACAATATAAATGTCACAGATGTCCACCCTGGTACTGGTGTACTTAGTGACTTGACAACAAGTGATCCAGTGAATGGTGTTAACCCGGGTCAAACCGTTACATTCATTGCGACTTATGCAGTTACCCAGCAGGATATTGACAATGGAACACCTATTACCAACGTTGCTACTGCAACTGGCCTTTGTGTACTGGGCTGTGAGTTGGTTGCTACTGATGAGGAGACTATAACTCCGATTGCAGCATCACCTAAAATTACGCTCATAAAAAATGGCCAATTCGTAGATTTGAACGGAAATGGAAGAGCAGATGCAGGTGATCAGATCACTTATACCTTTACTATAACCAATGATGGAAATGTTACCTTGAATGATGTTGTGGTTGAGGATCCATTGGTGGATGTGAATGGTATTGAAATTCCTTTCCTTGCACCAGGAGCTATAGATGAAAACACATTCACGGCAGTCTATATCTTGACACAGGCAGATATTGACGAAGGTACATTTACAAATATTGCTACCGTAACTGGAAAATATAACGGTAATATTACAGACACAGACAGCGATACACAGAATTTCGAAAGACTACCAAGCCTTAGCTTGAGCAAGTCAGCTAATGTGAATTCTGTTAATGGAGCAGGTGATATAATAGTCTACACCATCACCGTAACCAATACAGGAAATGTTACAATTGGAAATATTGTAAAATCTGATCCAAAAGTAAGTTATTCAAGTAATGTTGGAGGACTAGCCCCTGGAGAAAGTATTTCAATTGATATTCCTTATCAAGTAACTCAAGAAGATATGGATAGGGGCTATATTGAAAACATAGCAAGTGCTGTTGGTCAAGATCCTTCTGGAAATAATACTTCAACAGAAGACAGTGTAACCATACCGGTTGTTCAGAATGCATCACTGAGCATGAGCAAGACCGCCAACAGGTCCACAGTAAGTGCAGCCGGTCAGGAGATTGTCTATACCTTAACTGTAACCAACAACGGCAACGTGACAATAGAGAACGTTACCATAGTTGACAATAAGGTAAGCGTGAACCAGAATGTGGGTACCCTTGCCCCAGGTGAGAGTGCCACTGTAACGGTTACTTATACTGTGACCCAGTCGGACATGGATGCCGGCAGCATTGTGAACGTTGCCACTGTATCCGGAACTGATCCTAATGGTTCGGATACGGATGCTGAAGACGGAGTAACTGTGACGGTTGTTCAGAATGCATCACTGAGCATGAACAAGACCGCCAACAGGTCCACAGTAAGTGCAGCTGGTCAGGAGATTGTCTATACCTTAACTGTAACCAACAACGGCAACGTGACAATAGAGAACGTTACCATAGTTGACAATAAGGTAAGCGTGAACCAGAATGTGGGTACCCTTGCCCCAGGTGAGAGTGCCACTGTAACGGTTACTTATACTGTGACCCAGTCGGACATGGATGCCGGCAGCATTGTGAACGTTGCCACTGTATCCGGAACTGATCCTAATGGTTCGGATACGGATGCTGAAGACGGAGTAACTGTGACGGTTGTTCAGAATGCTTCACTGAGCATGAGCAAGACCGCCAACAGGTCCACAGTAAGTGCAGCCGGTCAGGAGATTGTCTATACCTTAACTGTAACCAATAATGGCAACGTAACAATAGAGAACGTTACCATAGTTGACAATAAGGTAAGCGTGAACCAGAATGTGGGTACCCTTGCCCCAGGAGAGAGTGCCACTGTAACGGTTACTTATACTGTGACCCAGTCGGACATGGATGCCGGCAGCATTGTGAACGTTGCCACTGTATCGGGAACGGATCCTAATGATACAGATACCAAAGGTGAAGATCAGGTTACTGTTGTTGTTACTCCAAGTGCTCAGGTAAATGTTGAAAAGGTGGCCAATAACAGTACTTACACTGAAATCGGCGATGTATTGACATATACAATTACTGTAAGCAATACAGGGACTGTTACCTTGACTGCCATTACAGTGGTTGATCCATTGACAGGTCTTAATGTTGAAATCGATGCCTTGGCACCAGGAGAACAGAGAACCTTTGAGACCACTTACTCCATTACTTTGGAAGATCTTGAAAGAGGTTCTGTGGTAAACAATGTTTTGGTCAACGCAAAAGATCCAAATGGAAATGATGTGACTGACGAGGACAGTGTTACCGTTGGGGGTTCAAGCAAACAAATCATTGCTAATGATGATGACTATGGTGCGTTCCCGATCAACTTCTCAGGTGTAATAGGTAATATCCTTGATAATGACCTCTTGGAAGGTCAAAGACCTGATCCGAATGATGTTGACTTCGAGTTCACAGAACTAGATGGAATTATCGGATTGAATATCAATGAAAATGGTGAATTGAGCTTGTTGATTCCAGGAATCAATGAACCTAGAGAGTACAGGTTGAAATATGTGCTAAGAGAAACGCTGAATCCAACCAATAGGGATGATGCCTTTGTGATCTTCAGGTTATTGGAAAATGAGGTTGACCTTTCTGTTCAAAAAACCTCAAATAACATTGAAGTCTTTGAAGGTGATGAGTTTGACTACACTATTACGTTATCCAATAATGGAGGTACCGATGCTGAGAACGTAGTGATTACCGATGATCTTCCAAATGGTGTTACCTATGTAAGTACAAGCTTCGTTTCTACGAATCCGAATGTAGAATTAATTACAGCGGTACAAGGCAGCAGGGTAACTTGGACAATACCATTGTTGCCGGCAAATGCAGTAGTGACCATCACATTAAGAGTAAAAGCAAGTCCACTAAATGGTGAGGTAGCCCAGACAATTACCAACCAGGTAACCATAGTTTCCGATGGCAATGAAACCAATCCTATTGACAATATCGATACGGATGTGAACAGGGTGAATCCATTCTTTATACCAAATGTGATTACTCCGGATGGAGATGGTAAAAACGATACTTTTGAAATCAAAGGTTTGGGCAAATTTGTAAGCAATGAAATTGTAATCTTCAACAGGTATGGAGACCATGTATTCCAGCGAAAAGATTATAACAATGATTGGAATGCTCCAGGCCAAGTAGCAGGAACTTACTTCTACGTGTTGGTAGGTACCGATGCACAAGGTAGAAAACATGAATTCAAAGGCTGGATTCAGGTAATTAAATAAAAGTCTCATACCAGATAAAAAAAGGCGGTCATTGATCGCCTTTTTTTATTTCATCCAATTGAGGCCGTATCCTATGTCATACGAACGGCCTGAGATTTGGCTAAATAAAATTAGATTCGGATAACTGTCCAAAAAAATAGAGGCTGTCTCATAAATGGGGCAGCCTCTTTTTGTAAACTCCTTAAAATCAACGAGAAGATTTAGATCCATTTTTTTGTATCATTTTAAAACACATAAAAAAGATTTTCAAATAAAAAAAATTGCATTTAAATTAAAATATTTTTTCTGCTTTTCTTGCTATGAAAAACAAAAAGTTGTATGTTTACAGCATAATAGAATATTTGTTGTGCTTTGAAAAAGATGTTCATATCAAAAAGCCCTCAGATAGTTCAAATTTGAAGAAAATCAGGGTAGGGTAATTTTTCAAGTCCTGGAGTTACGAGGATTCTTTTAAAAGTTCTTATCCCCATTTTCAAAAACATCAAATAAACCGAATAGAAAGATGGAAAGGATTTTTAGGATTTTGATTTTGTCGGCATTGTTTATGCCGCTGATGGTTGAGGGCCAGCAGCTGCC
>NZ_PYGF01000023.1 GCF_003014575.1 Cecembia rubra | reverse complement strand
TTAGTGGTTATTGGTATGAAGAGCCGTGTGAGGTGAGAGTCTCACGCACGGTTCTGTGGGAAGGTGAGGGTGCAATTCCCTTGCCTGACCCGATTAGGTGCAAGCCTAAAGAACGACACCACCGAGACAAACCGACAACCAAATTCAAATTTTCTACAAAATTGAACTGGTAACTTTGACAAATGAAAATACTGATTATAGAAGACGAAAACGAACTTGCCGACAGCATCTCCGAATATCTTTCGGAAGAAAACTATTTGTGTGAGTTTGCCCGAGCGTATAATCAAGCATTGGAGAAAATCAATTCATTTCATTACGACTGCATCTTATTAGACATTATGTTGCCAGACGGCAACGGAATGAATATTTTAGAAGAACTCAAAAGACAAGACAAACAAGACGGAGTAATTATTATTTCTGCAAAAAACGCATTAGACGACAAAATAAAAGGACTTCAAATTGGTGCAGACGACTACTTGACAAAGCCTTTTCATCTCTCGGAATTAGCGGCAAGGATTTACTCCATTATCCGTAGAAAACAATTTGGAAATTCAAATACTGTTCGACAAAATGAATTAGAAATAGACTTACTTGCAAAGACTATTTCCGTTCATAATCACCCCGTTATTCTGACCAAAAAAGAATTTGATTTATTGCTCTACTTTGTCGGAAATAAAAACAGAGTAATTTCAAAAAGCACCTTGGCTGAACATCTTTCAGGCGATTTTGCTGATATGTTGGACAGCCACGACTTTGTGTATGCTCATATCAAAAACCTAAAAAAGAAATTGAACGAAGCAGGTTGCGATAATTATTTGAAAACTGTTTACGGAACAGGTTATAAATGGGAAGGATGAATAAATTATTAAACAAATCACTAAAATCATTTACCATTTACGCTTTAATTGTATTAGCGGCAAGTGTTCCAGCGTATTATTTTTTGGTGGACAGCATTTGGCTAAGAGAATTAGATGAACATAATGAAATTGTTGCTGACAGAACGGAAAACGAACTCAATAAATTACAACTATCTGAAACCGAATTGAATCAAAGCATAGTGCTTTGGAACAAAATTCAACCGGGAACCAATCTGCAAAAGACCAATCTTGACAATGCAAGAAAAGACAGCACCTACACTGTTTTAAGAAAAAACCCTTATGTAACTCACGAAGATATTGACCGATTTCGTGGGCTTTCGAGAGTGATTGAAATAAATGGACAAAATTATTTACTCACCGTAGAAACCAATGTTGAAGAAACCGAAGAAACCGTTGTTGCAATCGCTATTCTAACCTTTTTGTTTTTTCTGATTTTGGTTGTTGGTTTTTTGATTCTTAACAGACGATTATCCGTCAAGTTATGGCAACCCTTTAGAAATACTTTAACAAAACTGAAATCCTTTAATCTCAATTCTCAAAGAAATATTTCGTTTGAAAAATCATCTATCCTTGAGTTTGAAGAATTGAATGTGGCTTTGAATAAATTAATCGAACACACTGTTTCGGTTTATAATTCGCAGAAAGAGTTTACCGAAAATGCCTCTCACGAATTGCAAACACCGTTGGCAATCATCAAAAACAAATTGGACATACTTCTGCAAAAAGAAGCACTAACAGAAAGGCAATACCAACTAATTGAAGACATCAATAAAGCTTTGACAAGGGTTTCTCGAATTAACAAAAATCTATTGTTGCTTGCCAAAATAGAAAACCATCAGTTTGATGATAGTGAAACAATAAATTTGAGCGGATTGACCGAAGAATGCTTGGAGCAATTGCAGGAACATTTTTCAAATAAAGAATTAAGCGTAAATACTTCAATAGAAAAAGATTGTGTCGTTACAGGAAATAGTGTTTTGCTTGAAATTCTTATCAATAATTTATTGCTCAATTCGATAAGACATAATCTTCAAAAAGGAACAGTTGAAGTTAAGTTGAGTAAATCGGGCTTTAATATTAACAATTCAGGAAGCGTTGCGTTAGAAAAGGAACAGCTTTTCAAAAGGTTTAAAAAAACTTCTGACGAAAGTTCAGGAAGTGGGCTTGGATTGGCTATTACTGAGCAAATATGCAAAAGACATCAATGGAAAATCGCCTATGAATTTCAGCAGGACACACACACTTTTAAAATCAACTTCTAGGGCAATTCAAAATTTCTTCTAAATCGCTTCGGAGCTTTGCAGGGTAATTAAAAAATTATCCAATTTATGAAGCGTATCATAGCAACCTTAATTATTCTGTTCTCCATCACAATTGCAAAGGCACAAGAAAAAGACAGTCTTTCATTCATCAAATCGAAAAGAATGTCTGATGATGACCTTGCTAAAAAGCGAGAAGGGACGTTTTTCACAGGAATACCCGACTTTTCTTCCGACCCAGTTACGGGATTTGGCTTGGGTGCGAGAACAAACATTTATTGGAATGGCAACCGAGATAACCCATTGTTCCCTTACACACCTTATTTGATGAAACTTACTGCAAATGCGGCTTATTACACTTCAAATGCAAGAGAATTAATTTTAAACTTGGATGTCCCTTACTATAAAGGAACACGTTGGAGATTTAAAGTGGACTTCAAAGCACAACAAAATCCAGCCAACCTTTATTTTGGATTAACTGAATCTACGCTCGGACAACTTCGCCTACCATCTGACGAAAACACAACTTTTTCAACTTATCGAGAATTTGATAGAGCGAGAAAAACTTTAAGACCAGGGGGAGTTGGAGAAGCTGATTTTGTAACAGATGCACTCTCAAACCGATTTATGGAAACCGAATATATGCTCAACCTTAAAGCCGATTATGCACTTGGAAATGGTAAGTGGCGGATAATGGGTGGTTATGAAATACAGCATTTGAGTTATTCAACTTTTGAAGGAATGCAAGCGGAAGCAATTGACCCGATTACAGGACAAAACACAACTGCACCAAACGGTATTTCACTACTTAGACGAGATTTTGAAGACGGATTAATTTCGGGCGTTGACGGTGGTTGGGTTTCCATTATTCAAACAGCGTTGATTTTTGACACAAGAGATTTTGAACCCGACCCTACAAAAGGTTATTACTTTGAAATAGCAAATGAATATTCCAGTAAATACATTGGTTCACAATTCGACTTCAATAAACTTTTTATCCAAGGACGAGCCTATCAAAAATTACCAATTGGCAAGCGTACAGTTTTAGCAGGACGATTTGGAGCAGGAAACATTTTTGGAAATAATGCTCCGTTTTTTGAATTTCAAGACCAATGGAGTCCAGAAGGAAGTAT
This sequence comes from Cecembia rubra, assembly GCF_003014575.1. Classification (GTDB taxonomy): domain Bacteria; phylum Bacteroidota; class Bacteroidia; order Cytophagales; family Cyclobacteriaceae; genus Cecembia_A; species Cecembia_A rubra. The sequence continues at coordinate 7,665 of NZ_PYGF01000023.1, read as the reverse complement.
CAACGCATTGGGTGGCAGACAATCATTGCGTGGCTACCGAGCCAACCGATTTTTGGCTCGTTCAATGTGGTTTACCAATGTAGAATTGAGAGTAAGACTTGCAGAAACTCAAATTGGAAAGCAAAGATTTGCCGTTGGAGTAGCACCGTTCTTTGACGCAGGTACAGTAAGAGACCGTTGGCAAGACTTGAACTTTAAAAACATTAAAACTTCCTATGGCGGTGGACTTAGAATTGCTTGGAATCAATCCACAGTTTTATCATTTGACTATGGACATTCAAAAGAAGACAGATTATTTTACTTCGGTATTGGACAAGCATTTTAGACTTCAAAAACGACTGACTTAAAGATAAAAAAAGTATCTTAGTCGGACGAAAAACAAGAAGGCCAGCACCTAACAGCACCTACCCAAAAGTGGCGGTTCAGTGGTTAAACCAAGCTTTGTGCTTCTATCAACATTTGTGCTTGGTTGACAGTGAAGTGCTTCGAAATCGCCACCTTCGGGTAGCTGCAAAACGTGTGTGACTTGAATCGACCTTAAAAGCAGGTCGAATGCTTTGAAATGGATGGAGGACTATTGGGTATCCAATAGAGAGGCCCTCTGATGGCGGTTTACCGAGACAGCTATCAAACTACCTTACGCTGCATGTTTGGGAAACCAGTATGTGGTGAGCGGTAAGGAAAAACGGGGACTTTGATCCCTGTAGGTGAGTACTGATGGAGCTGAATGAAAATGAACCAGTGACGAAGCCTCGATAAGGCAAATTACGATGTGAAAAATAGGTAGTTACGTTTGTACCTATGACAAAGTGTGGCGGACGATCGGATATACTGGCCACATCGCATCCGGGGTTAAGCTGGCAGGAACGCAGTACAGGTCATTTCAAGGAACAAGTGAACTCCATGCCGTCAAGCCAAATCGAGAGAGGAAACCTGCACCCGTGGTTGGGTGAGGCATGGGGGGCAGATCCAGTCGTAGTAGCAATGAAACACCTGTAACGGGAGCGGAGCGAAGGGCTGGACATGTTTAGTTTCAAACCAGTTTACAACCAAGACAATTGGGATGACAGACTATTATGAAACAAAATCGCAACCAATTACCAAGCTGATGGTGTGGCAGGCGTACAAGAAAGTTAAATCCAACAAGGGAAGTGCAGGCGTAGACCGTATGGACTGGGAGGAGTTAGACAGCAATCTATCCTCACACCTGTATAAATTATGGAACCGACTGACCTCAGGGAGCTATTTTCCTGTGCCTGTCAAGCAAGTTAAGCTACCTAAGAAGGATGGAGGAGTCCGTAAGTTAGGTGTGCCCACACTCCTCGACCGAATCGCCCAGCAAGTAGTAAGAGCGCATTTGGAAAGACAACTTGAGCCACTGTTCCACGAGAGTTCATTTGGCTATAGACCAAACCGTAATGCTCACCAAGCAGTGAAACAATCAGAGCGAAATTGTTTTGGGCATGACCTTGTGGTAGACCTTGATATCAAAGGGTTCTTCGATAACATCAACCATGGCCTGATGATGAAAGCGCTGAGATATTACTGTAAGGATGAATGGATAGCCATGTACGTCTCCAGATGGCTAAATGCAGGCATCATGGCAGATGGGTTTTTCGAGGAGACAAAAGGAGGAACACCTCAGGGAGGCGTAGTGAGTCCATTACTTGCGAATCTCTATCTGCATGTAGCTTTTGATGAATGGATGCGGAAATATCATCCTGAGAAACCATTCGAACGGTATGCAGACGATGTGGTAGTACACTGCAGGACAGAGAAGCAAGCACAATTCATGTTAAGACAAATACGTCAGCGGATGAAGTCCTGCTTTCTAGAATTGCATCCTGAAAAGACCAAGATTGTGAACCTACGGGGTTGGTCAGAGACCAAATATCCCCGAAAGTATGATTTTCTTGGATTCACGATCAAGGCATCCATGCAGACCATCAAAGGAAAGGGGATGTTGCTACCTGGGACATTTGTGAGTATAAAGTCCAAAATTTCAATACTTGGCAAATTCAGGGAAATGCAAATCCACAAATGGCGCAAACCCATAAAGGAAGTAGCCAATCGTTTGAATCCTGTCATCAGGGGACTACTCAATTACTATCACAAGCTTAGGGGAGAATCCATACGTGAGGTATGGAATCAACTCAACCACCGTTTACTCAAGTGGGTGAAATGGGAGAAAGGACTATATAAATGGGCGGCAGTCAGATGGCTAAAGCAACAATACAAGTCGGCCCCAAACCTGTTTGAGCATTGGAAATTGGTTCAACCATAGGTATATTAGAACCGAAGCGATTCATAAACATGAAGAGCCGTGTGAGGTGAGAGTCTCACGCACGGTTCTGTGGGAAGGTGAGGGTGCAATTCCCTTGCCTGACCCGATTACCTGCAAGGCTAAAAGACCAACAGAAATAATAAACTATGAAAATTGGAATATTACATTTAAGCGACTTACATATACAAGAAGACGACTTAACAAATAGAATTGAAAACCTTGTTAGATCTGTAGAATATGATATTAAACAGATTTCACACTTATATTTAGTTTTCTCCGGAGACATTGTAAATTTTGGTAGAAAATCTGAATTTGAAAACGCCAAAATTTTTGTTGCAGGACTAACAGATAGATTAAAAGAAAAGTGGAAATTATTAAACATAAAAATCGTAGCAGTTCCAGGAAATCACGATTGTTGTTTTGACAACGAAAAGAAAACTCGAAAATCAATTTTAAATGATTGTAAAACAGATATAGTTGATGAAGAAGATTATTTCATAGACGCTATGGCTGTTCAGTCTGATTTTTGGGATTTCATAAATGAGGTAACAGAATTGTCGGACAGAAATTTAGTATCGTATAAATATGAATTCAGACCACATCTCGATTTTAAGGTTACTTTCCATTGTTACAATACAAGTTGGCTTACTGAAATTAACGAAAAACAAGGTTCACTTATAATTCCCGAAAATAAATTTATTGAAAACGAAAATGGCGAATACGTAATCTCAGTTTTTCATCATCCAGTAGATTGGCTTTCAGCAAATACAAAAAGAAATAATAAACAACGATTTGAAGAACATTTAATAAATAGCTCAAATCTTGTAATTTATGGCCACGAACACGATAAAGGAAATCCTAAGGCAGTACTTCAAAAAAACAATAATGTAGTTTTTTGCGGTGGTAAAGCTTTTGATAAAAATATTATTACTGAAACGGGATTTTGTCTTTATGAAATAGACCTAACTGATAAGTCAATAAATATTAAAACTTTCAATTTTGATGGTGAAACGTATAAAGTTGAGACAGAGGACAAACATCAAATTATTGAAAAAGTTAAACGGGAATTTATTTTAAACAAAGAATTTGAAACAAAAATTACAGATTTAAGTATTCCTTTAAAACACTCAAAAAAGCCAAAATTAATTTTATCAGATATATTCGTCTACCCTGACCTAGAACCATTACTTGAAGACGACAATTACGTAGCTCAATATCCAAACTCTTCGGAATTAATTGAAAAGGTTAAAAATGAAAAAAATCTAAATATACTAATTGAGGGAGCTGACCAATCAGGTAAAACATCTTTACTTTATGTCCTTTACAAAAGGTATTATGAAATGGGGCTTACTCCTATTTATTTGAGAGGTAAATATTGTAATGAAACAGATGTCAAGAAATTAGTAAAAAAGGTTTTAAAGGAGCAATACGATAGTGAAAATGTAGATTTACTTTTCCAACTTGACAAGAAAGTACTATTACTTGACAACTTCCACAAATCAGGTCTTAATTCAAAATATAAAAAACGGTTAGTAGAATCATTCAACAATAATTTTGAAGTAATTATTGTTACCTCTGACAACACCTACAGTTCAAAAAATGTAACAGAGGAGGCTACTAGCTTTAAGGACTATTTTAAATATAAACTTTTACCGCTTGGTCACGAAAAGAGGAGTGAATTAATTGAGCAATGGCTTTTGATTGGTGAAAATAAGTTGACGGTCCAAGAAGAAGTAATTTTAAATACAGTAAAATCAAGATTTAATGAAATCAATTCATTGATTGGAAATAGGTTGATGCCTTCTTATCCGATTTTTATATTGACACTCTTACAAAGTCTTGATGAAAATCTGCAAAATTTTTCACAAACATCATATGCTAATATCTACCTAGTTTTAATCAAAGCAGGGCTCGTAAAAGAAGGAATCAAAGATTCAGTTTTGACGAGTTTACTAAATATTCTCAAGGAACTTGCTTTTTATATGTACGACAAGAAGAAAAGTCCTTTCAATAGAGAAGATTTTGACAGCTTTGTTTTAGAATATTCAGCTAAATATTTCCGCCACAAATCATTAACAAACGATAAAACACTAAGTGTCCTTTGCAACTCTAATATTTTGAAATTTGATGATGAATACTACACTTTTTCTTACAAGTACATATACTACTTCCTAATAGCCCAAAAAATTTCAACAGATATAGAAAGCTATCAAGGTCTTATATATGACTTATGTAACAATATTCATCTAGAGATAAATGCAAATATTTTGATTTTCCTATCTCACCATTCAAAGGCGCACAAATTCTTATAGATAGTATCGTTTTCACAAGTGAAATTCCTTTTGAGAAAGCTAATCCACTAACATTAAGTAAGGATGACGAGTTTGTGCAATTTATCACTGAGTTTACAAATGAAATCAAAGATGAAATAATTGAAGACAGAAACCCAAAAGAAGAAGTAAAAAGGGAACTCAAGAAAAAAGATGCCATTGAAAGAAGGAATAGAGTTGATACAGATAGTGATAATGAAGAAGGGATATTACCTTCTGAGGCAATTGAAATGAATCAAGCCTTTAGAACGGTTAAAATCATTGGTCAGATTGTAAAGAATCAAAGTGGTGACTTTGAAAAGGAAAAACTTATCAAACTAGTTGAAGCAGCCTACAATACCATTTTTAGATTTCTTGGTTTCTATTCAGGTATGCTAGAAAAAGACAAAGAATTACTTATTGAAGCAATAGTCGAGGATATAAAGAAAAAGGAAGAAGAAAAGAAAAGTAAACGTGGCGAAATAGATGTTAAGTTAATAGAAAAGACAGTAAGAAATATACTTCAATTTATTTCGTGGCGTATTTGTGTAGATAGTATGACTAATCTAATGTTCGCAGTTGGAACAAAAGGCCAAAATGAATTATTTGACAGAGTTAATGCAAACATAGACACTACAGCTTCCAAAATAGTAACATTCGCTATTAAAACGTTTTATGATAAAATTGATACTAAAGAATTAGAAAATTTATTTGAAGATGTTAAGGACAATTATTTGGCTCAGTGCATCTTGAGAGAATACATTAAGAGGTATTTATATACAAACTTTGTAGAAAGAAACAAGCGAGACAGAATTATTCAAATAGCAGGGTTTAACAAACAAAGACTGATTGGAAAAATGAAAACAAAATAAAGCCCAGCAGGTAACAGGCGTTTGGCTCAATGGCGGGTGATGTGGTTAATTGAACATTCTACCTCGCATCAACTATTGTGGTGTATTGACAGTTTTGTGCTCCGAAATCCGCCACTGCGCCAAGCGCCAAAACGTTATAAACCATGATAAAAAACTGTATGAAACAGATAATTACCATCACTTTACTCTTCATTATAGGTACTTCTTGCTCAAAAAAAGAAAGTAACACCTATAACATATTTTTTGAAATTGAAGGATATGCTGACAGCACAAAATTTAAATTACTCGACCTAGATAGGGGTCTTGTGATTGATTCGCAATATGTTTTTCAAAACAGACTTGAATTTTCAGGAGTCGTAGATGAACCATTTATAGCTAGAATACACACCATCGATAACGAATGGTTAGTTCTGTACATTGAAAAGGGAATTACAAATATTACAGGCAAGAAAGGCTCATTCCGCTTTTCACATTTTGATGGTTCTGAACTTAACAATGTTATGGTTAAATACAGGGACATGCAAAAAGATTTTGAATTACGAAGGGATTCTTTAGCGGATGAAGTTTCTTCTAAGTACTACTCTGATGCAAAAGGGAATGAATTAGAAATTAAAGAACTGCAAAGCCTTGTATCTGAAATTGATAAAGAAATATTTGAAATTAGAAAATCAAGTATAGAAACTGAATCCCCCTCATTTTACACTTTACAAGAACTCTACTTTTTGCGTAACCAACTAACAAAAGATGAACTAACAAAATTATTACAGAGATTCCCTTCTAACCTTAAGAACACTAAAATGGGCGAAGTAATAAATTCATTTATAGAAAATAAAAGATTAGAAATAGGTGACAAATTTGTAGATATTAAAGGCTTAAATGTAGAGGGCTCAGAGATTAGCCTATCTGTATTTGAAGGAAAATTAATCCTGTTAGAATTTTGGGCATCTTGGTGTGGCCCTTGTCGGCAAGAAAACCCCAAGCTTGTCAAGCTTTATGAAAAGTATAAAGATAATGGTTTTGAGATTTACGGATTTTCAGTTGACGACAACATATCTTCATGGAAGAAAGCAATTGAAAAAGATAAGCTTACTTGGACTAATGTAATGGATTATGAAAAAGGAAGTTACAGTAAAATGTCGGCTCTTTATAATGTTCAGGCAATACCTTCGTCATATCTAATTAATTCCAATGGAATTATTGTAGCAAAAGACCTTAGGGGTGAGCAACTAGAGAATAAAATTAAAGAAGAACTAAATAATCACGGTTTATAACAGCACCTAAGAAAACATGGGGCGGACAGTGGTAACGGAAAGGATTGTTACCCAAACTGACTTTAGCTATGGCGGACAGATAATCGCTTTGAAAAGCCCCACGTTTCTTAGCTGCGGACCGTTACAAGCAACCGTAAAAAAAAACAGACAACTTGAAAAAATTTTTGACATTAATATTAATAATCGGACTTGCACCAATCATAGGTGGACTTTACGGCATTTTACACGACCAACTGACTTACACAATTTCACCAGAATATTATACAAAATTCAAATTCTATCAGTTCGGACTTATGGACTTAGGTAACGAAGCAATTTTTCCAAATCCTAGAATTGAAGTTTCGGCAGTAGGTTTTATGGCGACCTGGTGGATGGGACTTCCAATCGGTCTAATACTCGGACTTGTTGGATTGGTTCACAAGGACAACAAACAAATGTTTCGTACGACTTTGAAAGCTATTATCGTGACAGTTATTGTTGCGTTTGCGACAGGACTAATTGGACTTGCATATGGCAAACTTTATCTCGCAGACATAGGTGTAGATTGGTGGCTACCTGACAACTTGATTGATACAAAAAATTTTATAGCAGTTGGGTCAATGCACAACTTCAGTTATTTGGGCGGTTTGACAGGACTAATTGCAGGAACAATTTATAGTGTAAGAAAAAGACCAAAATATGAAGCAACGAACACTGACTACAAGAACGGCAGCTTGTAACACGGGTTTTGCGTCAGGCGGGGTGACGTGCAAACTTGGAGCTTTGTGCTTCTATTCAAGTTCAGTGCTGGTTGACAGTTTTGTGCTCCGAAACCCGCCCGAACGCAAAGCCCGAAACCGTGTGTGACTTGAATCGACCTTAAAAGCAGGTCGAATGCTTTGAAATGGATGGAGGACTATTGGGAAACCAATAGGGAGGCCCTCCGATGG
>NZ_PYGF01000022.1 GCF_003014575.1 Cecembia rubra | reverse complement strand
CAAACTCTCCATTGTAAAGTTTTTTCCGGATCCGCCTTTACGGCAGATCCATTATTTCCGGACTTCAGGGAGTAAAAACATTCGTCTTTACCTGTTATTGTATCGTTTCGTATTCCAGTATCCCAAAGAACTTATCCGTACCCTTACGGTACGGCTCGTCAGCTAAAGCGCCGATCTATTTAACACCTGTTCCGTTTAACAGGAGTGCAAAGGTAAGAACTCTTTTCTATTTGGCAAGAACCAAAGTTTAAACGAAATGAAAATATTTTAATTTTCACGCTAACCTCCTGAATTTGTGGGAGATTTTTTTCGATTAAATCTTAAAAGATTCAAACAACACCATTCAATTTTACTTTCGCCACTTTTGGCTAAATACTTTGATTATGTCCATGTAGAAAAACAAATAAGCTGCACTTATCGTTCCACTTGAATTCAATTTTTCTTAGAAAAACAAGTACAGGACAAGATATTCTTAGAATCTATATTCTAAGCCTTAATTCTATCTCCAATGAAAGGCTAGAACAATAAAGCCTAATGGAATGAATCTCATTTTTGAAGAGAAAAGCCTACCGCTGTAGGACTTTGTCAGAAGTAACTTCGTAAGGATTCAAATACTAGATTCCGGTGAAGAACCTGAAATTACTAAATCACAACCAGTTTAGCAGAAAATCAAACTACCAGCTTTAGGACTTAAAGAAGTGACCTCGTCAGGATTCAAATACCGATTCTCGGTACAGGCTCTGAAACCTCCTGAGCCGTAATCAGATTTGAAGAAAACAAATCTTGCCGATGCAGGATTTGCAAGAAGTGACCTCGTCAGGATTCAAACCTGAAACCTCCTGAGCCGTAATCAGGTGCTCTATTCAGTTGAGCTACGAGGCCAATTGGGATTGCAAAAGTAGTGAGCTTTTTCAAATATCCAAAAGGTCCCTTGGCTGTTTTTATCTATATTTTTGATCTGCCTGTGTTTCAATTAAGAATAATTAAGAGAAAAAGGACAGCAAATCACATTGGATTTTATAATTTAGCCGAAATTTTAAAAACAAAAGCGCTTTCATGAAAAGAATCTTTATTGTCTGCTTACTAATCAACCTTATCGCTTCAGATTTTCTATTTGCACAGGAAAGACAAAGAACACCTATTGGGGGAAGACCAGATATCAAAGGCGATCTTTTTTTAGATTTTGGTTTCAATACCCTTAACAACAAACCAGATGAACTAAGGACCAATTTTTTACCCTCAAGGACATTTAATATTTATTATCAAACTGAAGTGAAAATTGGTGAAGCTACGGGGCTAACTTTCAATCCTGGCATTGGAGTTGGAACAGATAAAATGGCATTTGGAAATGACCGGACACTTTTCAACAACCCAACCTTAGGCCCTGAATCCAGCAGACTACTTACCCTTCAATCCGTCTATGGAAACAATATTTCTGTTTCCAAAAACAATGTTACTTTGAATTATTTAGATATCCCTCTTGAATTCCGATACCACTTCAAAAAAAATAACTACAACAAAAGTATGAGGGTAGCACTAGGTGGAAAAATTGGATATTTGATGAATGCTCATACAAAAGTGGAAATCACCGATGAGAATGGTTTAACCAGAAGAATAAAAGACAGGCAATCTTATGGATTAAATCCTTTGAGATATGGCGTATATACCCGTATGGGATTCCCTGGATTCAATATTTGGGGTTATTATGGCTTAAACACTGTCTTCAGGATCGAACGTGGTCCTTTTAACACCGAGGCTTCACAAATTAACTTTGGTGTTTCTTTCACGCTGTTTTAAAGATAATTTGCCAATCCTAAAAAGAAAGAGGTTGTCCAATTATGGGACAGCCTCTTTTTTTTGAAATGCGTCAAAAGAAATTTTTTATGGAAAGGCCTCAAACCATTTATAAGACTTTTGGTACACCATCTTTTGGTTTTCGCTAATCGATATTTTATCAAGCCTGAAAACGAGGGATTGGATCTCAACTCTTGATTTTGTTTATTTATGTATACCTGCAATGATACATACCCCTAGTCATTATAGATGCGGTTTTTAACCAAACTTAAATTTCTTGATATCAGGTTGATTCAAGCCCCACTTTAAATTGGTTACTGGTCTAATTGCGGATATAGAAATTGTTTATTTAGAGCAACCAATAAAAAGCACTGAAACATACAGAGAAGCCCAACAAAAATCCAGTAAAGACTTCCCCTGGTGTATGAGCATTTAAATAAAGACGGGAAGAACCAACCAACCCGGCAATAATTATACTGCTAACTACCTGATTTAAATAATCATACGCTGGAAACTTTAGTGCCAGGGCTGTAATAATTGCAACCAAGCCTGAAATCCCTGTCATATGGGCACTGACTTTCCAAAAAAATGTTGCACTGGTCAAGATGATCACACAAATAGTAATCGCCACCAATGCCAGTAACAATGCAGGATCTATTCGGAATTTTAAATAAAAAAGGTAAGTTGTGATCATGTAAAAAAGACTGATCATTGAAAATGGAAAAACCCTTTCTTCCTTCGCATTCATTTGAAAGGATGTAATATTCTTGGTAAGCCGCATCATCACCATACTTAACAAAGGAATGATGCATGTGGTCAGAAATACCATGGCCACTAAAAACCGTGGATCAAAATAGGATACTTTTACCAGCTGTGTTGCCCCATAAATCAAATATACAAACACCAATGTGGGCATTAACAAGGGTTGGAATAAATAAGTAATGAGAAGGGCGATTTTTCGGTACACTTATAGTTCTTTTCTAAGTCTGGCGACAGGTATCTGCAACTGTTCTCTGTATTTGGCAACGGTTCTTCTAGCAATGTTATACCCTTTGTCATTGAGCATTTTAACCAATTTATCATCAGACAAGGGTTTTTTCTTATTTTCCTGATCCACCATGGATTGTAAAACACTTTTGACTTCTTTATTACTAACATCTTCCCCGGATTCTGTAGTAATCCCTTCCGAAAAGAAATACTTCAAAGGAAATATCCCAAACTCTGTCTGAATAGATTTACTGTTGGCCACTCTTGATACTGTAGAAATATCCATTTCAATTTTCTCGGCAATGTCTTTAAGGATCATGGGTTTTAACTTAGTTTCGTCCCCTTCCAAAAAGAATTCTTGCTGATAATCCAAAATTGCCTGCATGGTTTTCAAAAGAGTTTGTTGTCTTTGCTTAATGGCATCAATAAACCATTTGGCTGCATCCAATTTTTGTTTTACAAAAGTGACCGTTTCTTTGAGCTTTTTGTCTTTTTTATCACTTTTATCATAGGCATCAAACATCTCAGAGTAAGACCTACTGACCCTAAGTTCAGGTGCATTTTTAGAATTAAGGCTGATTTCCAATTTTCCGTCTGTATTGGAAAGTATAAAATCAGGGATGATATATTGGGTTTTGACCAACCCATCAGAAATCCCCCCCGGTTTGGGATTCAATCTGGTTATTAAATTGACGGCTTCTTTGATTTCCTCATCCCCTATATCCAGTTTTTTCTGAATTTTAGGATAGTGTTTCTTGGTAAATTCATCAAAACAATCGTTGATGATGCGTATGGCATTCCGAATGCTTGGGTCATCAGGATGCTCTTTTCTCTCTAGTTGGATCAATAAACATTCCTGAAGATTTCTTGCTGCAATACCACTGGGATCAAAGCTTTGGATTTTTCTTAAAATTTCTTCCACCTCATCGATATCAGTTTCCACGTTTTGACTGAAAGCCAAATCATTTATGATTGCCTCCAAATCTCTCCTTATATATCCATCACTTTCGATACTACCTATCAATTGCTTACCGATAACTTTCTGTCTATCGTCAAGTTTCAAAAAACCCAATTGGGTCAAGAGCTGCTCATGAAGAGATATCCCACTGGAAATGGGTATTTCTCTATCTTCCTCATCTGGGGAATAATTGCCATCTCCCTGCATTTTATATCCTCCGTAATCATCATTGAGGTAATCTTCTAAGTTGATATCTTTGTCATCATATCTTAAATCATCGTCATAATTGTCCTCAAAATCCATATCTTCACTCTCAGTCCTTTCCTCCTCCCTCCCCTCTTCCAAGGCTGGGTTAATCTCCAACTCCTCCTCTACCCTAGCTTCCAATTCAGCTGTAGGCACTTGTAGAAGTTTGATAAACTGGATCTGTTGTGGAGACAGTTTTTGGGATAATATCTGACTTAAATTTAGTTTTTGCATATCTGCTTAGCAATTAGGATAAGGCAACAAATCACGATTTTTAACGATATAACTGCAATTCAAATTTAGGAATTTAGAACAATTTTTTGATAAAAAGCTTATTATATCGTTTTTTTGCATTCCCTTTGGAAAGCCAATGTAATGAGGCTCTTTAACTTTCAAATATTCAAAAAAATTTATGGCCTTCAACAAAAGAATAAAAATAAAAGTACTCCTTGAAAAGGATCATTCCGGGCAAAAGGCTACGGTCATGGGTTGGGTGCGTACCAAAAGAAACAACAAAAACGTGGCTTTTATTGCTCTCAACGATGGATCTTCCATCACCAACTTCCAAATTGTAGCTGATCCTAATCTCATATCTGACGATATTTTAAAAAGAGCCACTACAGGAGCATGCCTCAAAATTGAGGGAACAATTGTAGCTTCACAAGGATCTGGTCAGCAAACCGAATTGAATGCGGAACATATAGAAGTATTGGGAGATGCAGATCCTGAAAAATATCCACTTCAACCAAAGAAGCATTCTTTAGAGTTTCTCCGAGAAATTGCGCACCTAAGAATCCGAACCAATACTTTCGGTGCGGTTTTCAGGGTAAGGCATGCTTTGGCCTATGCTGTCCACAAATACTTTAATGACAAAGGCTTCTTTTATATTCATACCCCAATCATCACAGCCTCTGATGCAGAAGGTGCAGGAGAGACATTCAAAGTAACTACTTTGGATCTCAAAAATCCTCCTCTTACAGAGCGTGGAAATATTGATTTCAGTCAGGATTTCTTTGAAAGGGAAACCAACCTTACTGTATCCGGTCAATTAGAGGGTGAATTGGCTGCCATGGGATTAGCTGAAATCTATACTTTTGGTCCGACTTTCAGGGCTGAGAATTCCAACACAACTAGACATTTGGCTGAATTCTGGATGATAGAACCTGAGATGGCCTTTTATGATGCGGAAGACAACCAAAACCTGGCAGAAGATTTTCTTAAATATGTGATTTCCTATGCATTGGAAAACTGTAAAGAGGATCTGGAGTTTTTGGATAAAAGAGCAGCAGAGGAAGAAAATGCCAAAAAAGCCGATCAAAGAAGTGAAATGGGCTTATTGGAAAGGTTGAGGTTTGTCGTAGAAAATGAATTCCAGAGATTGACCTATACTGAAGCTATTGAAATCCTTAGAAATTCCAATCATAACAAAAAGAAGAAATTCCAATATCTCGTGGAAAACTGGGGAGTTGATCTCCAATCAGAACATGAAAGATATCTGGTTGAGAAACACTTCAAAAAACCCGTAATCCTGACTGATTACCCGAAAGACATCAAAGCTTTCTACATGAGGCAGAACGAAGACGGGAAAACCGTTGCGGCCATGGATATTTTATTCCCGGGAATTGGTGAAATTGTAGGTGGTTCTCAAAGAGAGGAGAGACTTGAATTATTGACCTCTAGGATGGAAGAAATGGGCATCCCTGCAGAGGAAATGTGGTGGTATCTGGATACCAGAAGATTCGGAAGTACCCCGCACGCAGGTTTTGGACTTGGCTTTGAAAGATTGGTACAGTTCGTGACGGGTATGGGTAATATCAGAGATGTGATTGCCTTCCCAAGGACTCCTGGTCACGCGGAGTTTTAATCAAACAGTAATTAAAGAAATCCCCTAAGTGAAAGCTTGGGGGATTTTTTAATAGAATAGAAAAAAAAATTGACTTTTTTTGAAAATTATATGCCCCGAAGGCCCTAAGGCTACCTAAGAAATATAAACCCACTACACCTTAGAAATTTTCATTTTAAATGGATAAATTTTTAGTCTGAAATTTAATTCTCCTCACAGATCTCTTTTATACACTTGCCAATTCCATTTTACTCTCCTTTTTAACTTTTGTAAAAAAACGGGAAGTCAACAGTATGGCATTTGATGTCAAACCAATAACTAATCCCATCCATAATCCAGAAACGCCCCAATTCAATTGGAATGAAAACAAATAAGCTGAGGGTATACCTATTATCCAAAAAGCTATCAATGACAGGTAAGCCGGTACTTTAACATCCTGAATTCCGCGAAGAATTCCGGAGGAAGTCGTCTGAATTGCATCTGATATCTGAAAAACAGCAACCATTAACAAAACCATCTTTGCAAGTTGGACTACTTCAAGTTCACTAATGAATAGACGTGAAATAAATTCATTACCAAAAAAAAGAAATAAAGAAAATGAAATACTCACCAAAATTGCTAAAAATAGAGTAGTCCTTCCAATGGAATTAATTGCTTCCCAATCTTTTTTCCCAAAGTTAAATCCAATCCGAATAGTCCCGGCAGCACAAATTCCCAAAGGAACCATAAGGGTAAGAGAAGATATATATAATCCTATTTGATGAGCTGCCTGTTGTTGGGCACCAATCCAGCCTGCCATTATTCCTGAAAAAGCAAATGCACCGCTTTCCAAGGCAATAAGTAATCCTGTGGGCAACCCTATCTTAACTATTTTTCTCATGATTGATATTCTGATCTGTAAAGCCTCTTTTAAATTATTCCGATATTTGTCAAAGACTTGAGAACGCAGGAAAACCACCACAAAAACTAAAAAGGTAATAATTTGGGTTAAAAAAGTTCCATAACCAGCCCCCAATAATTCTAAAGCCGGCATCCCAAAATGTCCAAAAATGAGGATGTAATTTAGAAATATATTTATGGGAACTTTTATAAAGCTTAGTATCATTACAAATTTAGTCAATCCTAATCCGCTGGCGAATTGAACAAAAACCACAAATAAACTAAGGGGAATCAACCTCCAGCCAATAATCACAAAATAGCCTTGGGCAATCTCCGCTATTTCTTTATCTTGCCCTAAATGAAAGATAAGATCCCTTCCAAAATAAAAAATCAAAGCAAGGCACAGGGATAATAATCCGCTTACAATTATGCCATTGAATAGCAGTTTTGCGGGTGAATCAAAATCCGATTTTCCTAAAGCTGCTGAAACAAGTGGAGACAGTGCCATAGGGAGTCCCATACACAAAATAACTGGTATAGTTACAATATTAACAACCAAGGAGGCCGCAGCCAGTTGATTGCTATGGATTGAACCCACCATTATACCATCTATAATTGGCAATAATATTTGAGTGAGATTGCTCACGATAATCGGCCAGCCTAACTTCATGGTCAGCTTTATTTCTTCCTTCAAACTCTTTGGCTGGGAAGAAACTTCTATGGTTTTTGAACGGTTCATCAGTTACTTCTTCTTCTTTCCTCATCCAAACCGGTAGTCCTTCTTCTTGAGCCTTTAATTTTACTATTACCGAAATTGTAGTTAAAAGTAAGCAACAATCGTCTGGTGTCTTCTATTCTAAAATCATTGGCAGAGATAATTAAAGAATTGCTAGATGAGGGCCAAACATTTGTTCTAAAAATATCAGATACACCTACTGATAAAAATCCTCTGTTTTTCAAAATCGATTTGCTGGCTCCAATATCTACGGTCCAAATCGTACCAATCCTTTCATTAACACCAGAAAGTGTAGGTGAGTTATAAAACCCTGACAATTCAATTTTCCAAGCTTTTGGAAGCGTAAATGTGTTTTGAAGAGAAAGACTCATTGATGTTACTTTTTCATCAAAGCTGGTATCTAGCGTATCAAACTTATTATCTATATAAAAACCACTAAAAGTCCCATATGCTTCCCACCAATCAGAAATAGTCAATGGAGCACTCACGTTAAGAGTAATCTGAGATTGTTTTTCTAGATTAACTTGGGTTAGAAAAAATTTATTGTTTTCTGCAGGTAGATAAAGCTGTCCAATATGGTTTTTAACCTCATTATAGGTTATTGAGGATGTGATTGTAGATTTAAAATTATGAGCAAATGTAAAAGCTGTAGCATACTCCGGAAGCAAGAAAGGATTTCCTTGAGAGAAGGTAAACTCATTCAATAAAAGCTGAAAAGGATTCAACCTATTGTAATTAGGCCTGTTGATTCTGCGATTCGCATTAAAACTCCAATTGTGCTTTTCATTGGCAAGGTAAGTTAAATTCAGGTTTGGAAAAAAGTCCAGGTAATTTCTTTTGATTGATGCGTTTTGTTCAATTTGCAATGACTGTAATTCCCCGATTGTTTGGGTGTACTCAGCCCTTAAACCTGAAACTAATTTGAATTTTTTGCCAAAATTTGCAAAATAGGAAGCATAGGCAGCACTAATATTTTCCTTGTATAAAAAGTCATTGGAACGCTCTAAATCCGGAATCAAATTACCGTTTTCTTCACGGAAAAAGCCAAATCTATTATCAGAGTGAATGTCAGTTAATTTCACTCCCAAACTTAGTTTTCCTTGACCTAGGGTCCTTTCGTTATCAGCTTTAATTGACTTGATATCAATGCTTGTTGGAGAGCTTATGAAATATATTACACTAGAGATAATATTTTCTCCGGCAGGGTCAAATATCGTGTTGGGCTGCCTATTATTTACATCTTTTTGAAAAGAGGCATAATCCGCGTCAATATTAAAAATGGTGCCGTTTTCATTTTGATAGCGGTAATTCAAATTAAAAGAATGGTCAGTTCGCTCAAGTACATTGTTACTTGCCGCATTTAATATTCCTTCGATTCCAGCAGAGGTCCCAAAATTAGCCTGATCAGAAATATCCCATAAAAGATCAGCAAAGCTGCCAGTAGCCAAAAAACCAATTACACTCTTTGGAGATAAATTAAAATCCATGCCAGCCCTAACTGCATGGACTTTTCGGTCAATATTACCATCTCCTACTAAATCCAAAAAACGGCCATTTTGTTTAATTAATGATTCTTCCTGATAAGGGTTCTGGTAACGGTTAAATGAATATGAACCATAAATATTAAATAATTTACTTCGATAATTTCCTGAAAGCGCTGTATTATAACGTGATTTATTTCCAATAGAATAACCAGAAACAAAAGAGCCATTAGCTCCGAAATCAGAGTTCTTTCTTAGGACTATATTGATCACCCCTGCTGTACCTACTGCATCAAACTGAGCGCCGGGGTCTGTGACCAATTCAATGGATTCAATTTGATCAGTTTGAATCGTTTCAAGATATGCAGTAAGATCCCCACCAGTCAAAGGGAGAATTTTTCCGTTTATGGCTACAATAGCTCCAGATCTACCCATCATGCGGATATTTCCTGTTTTATCAATCATGACATTGGGAGACTTTCTAAGGAGATCCAAAGTATTTATACCTATTGAGTTAATACTCTCCCTTACATTAAAAATTACGCGGTCCTTTTTTATTTCCAAAAGGGGTTTTTGACTTTCAACTGTAAATGTTTCGAGTTCATTTTCAGCAGTTATCATTGTTATTTCCTCTAATGCCAATTCAGAATTTTGAACCAAATCTAAAGGGCTGAGGACATAAGGGCTGTACCCTACAAAACTGATTTTTAACCAATAATTTCCTGGATCGAGTTCAGGAAGCAGAAAACTCCCATCTTCAAGCGTGTATCCAACCTTAACTATTGTCGAATCTGAACTATTATAAAGAGCCACATTTGCAAATAAAATGGGCTGATTTTCAATATTCGTTACTTTGCCTTTGATACTTGATGGGGTCATTTGCGCCATAGAAGTATGTGCCAATGCAAATAGAAGAATTACTGATAAAAGTGTTTGAAATAGTATTTTCATATAAGAATAGGTGGTTTTCAATTAATGGTTCAATTATTCCATTGTCTTATTAAATTAAAACTACCCATTTTTATATGTGCTGAAGCTTACTTAGGGAGCAACTCACATAGAATGTGAAAGAAGTGCTAAAAAACGTTGACTTGTCAGATTCTAAAATTTTTATTGCGTGGGCAGCTACCTATATTGATACTTTATCTCACATTGAAAATGGAGCAATTCTACTTTTTTCAAGTAGAGAATAAACTATTCCAATAAAATAGCCACCCACAGTTCCATCCGAATCTGAAAATTTAGATTTCAAGAATACTCATTGATTTTTGAAGATTCTCTTTTAGGATTTTAGCCAAATCGATTGCATTTTGACTACTCATCATATTGATATGATCCCCTGGGCTTGTTCTAATTTCTAAATCTGAATCCAATATTTTAGTCCAGCCCAGACATTCTGATAAATTTGAATGATCACGGTATGTGATATCTGCTTTGATCAATAGAGCTTGAAGATTAATTCGGCTTGGCTCATAACTGATTCTACTATTGGCACCAATCAATTTTGCCCATTGCCATATTTCCTTATCAGTAAAAGTGTTTGGCAATAATCCATTTGAAATGATCCATTCCCTAACATGAGCTATTCTGTTTTTATGATCCATTTGAAGCAGATTTTCTTCTAATTCAGCATATCCAAAATCCGTCCCCTTATATGCAAAGAGCCTTTCAAGAAGCATCAATAAGTTACGGAGGTCATCATTTTGAGAAGAAACAGGATGGACGTTCATTTCTCTTAGGACATTAGGGCTGTAAGAATCAAATAAGCCCAAGAAAGCTACTTTCTCACCTTGTTCCGTAAGCTGCTTTGCAATTTCAACGGCGATCCAACCTCCCATGGAATGACCGGCCAATTGATAAGGACCTTGTGGTTGAACTTTTCTGATAAGGCTTATATTGAATGCTGCCATTTGCTCAATGCTGTCAAAAGGGTCTTCTCCATCCAACAATCCCATATATTGGAAGCCATAAACAGGCTGGTCATTACCTAGGGCTTTTGCCATTTCTACCAGATAAAAGCATTTACCCTCAATACCTGGGACAACGAATAACGGGGCCCTTGAACCATTTGCTTGTAATGGAATCAAATGCGCATCAAACTGATAGTTTTCGAATTTGATTTTATGCATATGGTCAATCAAAGACTTAGGCGTAGCATTTTGAAAGATCATTTGTATTGAAATCTGAACTTCAAGTCTTTGATGAATTTTAGAAATAAGCATAACCGCTTTCAAAGAATTGCCACCTAAAGCAAAAAAATCATCTTCCATACTAATGACTTCAGGTCTGATCCCCAAAGTGGCAGCCCATATCTCAATCATGTGCTTCTCTTGCTCATTATTTGGAGCGATAAAAACTTTTCCGGTTTTAAACTCCTCTCCAGGGTCAGGCAATGCTTTGCGGTCTATTTTACCAGAAGGGCTCAAAGGAAGTTTGTCCATCGCCACAAAACGGGCAGGGACCATAAAGTCCGGAAGGCCTTTTGAAAGGAAGTTCCGCAGCGCTTCCACTGTCTTTTCTTC
>NZ_PYGF01000021.1 GCF_003014575.1 Cecembia rubra | reverse complement strand
CAAGAAGCCTGTGCGCCCCTCGCGAAAACCCTTTGCGCTCTTTGCGGTAAAAACAAATCAGTCAATACCACAATATCCCCATTTATCCCGCTTTGCGGAACTAATTCAGCGGAAAAAACCAAGTCTTCAAGCAAAGATGATTGTACAAGCGAATTAAAAATCCGCATTATCACTTCTCGAAATTGCAAATTTCAAGAAGCCTCTGCGCCCCTCGCGAAAACCCTTGCGTCCTTTGCGGTAAAAACAAATCAGTCAATACCACAATATCCCCATTTATCCCGCTTTGCGGAACTAGTTCAGCGGAAAAAACCAAGTCTTCAAGCAAAGATGATTGTACAAGCGAATTAAAAATCCGCTGTATCACTTCTCGAAATTGCAAATTTTAATAAGCCTCTGCGCACTTAGCGGAAATACATTGCGTCCTTGGCGGAAAAAATGGTTCACGCAAAGACGCCAAGTGCGCCAATAGTTCTTCCGATCTTTTTTGTTACTTAATGTGGCTATTGTGAGTCATTTTAAATTGCCAGAAAGGCTCGAAGGTTTATTGTGGATAAAGAGCGACCCTGGCGAAAAACCTTGCGCTCTCTGCGGAAAAAACCAAGTTTCCAAGCTGAGTGATTTTACAATCGAATTGAAAATCCGCATTATCGCTTCTCGAAATTGCAAATTTCAAGAAGCCTGTGCGCCCCTCGCGAAAACCCTTTGCGCTCTTTGCGGTAAAAACAAATCAGTCAATACCACATTATCCCCATTTATCCCGCTTTGCGGAACTAGTTCAGCGGAAAAAACCAGGTTTTCAAGCAGAGATGATTGTACAAGCGAATTAAAAATCCGCAGTATCACTTCTCGAAATTGCAAATTTCAAGAAGCCTGTGCGCCCCTCGCGAAAACCCTTTGCGCTCTTTGCGGTAAAAATAAATCAGTCAATACCACATTATCCCCATTTATCCCGCTTTGAGGGACTAGTTCAGCGGAAAAAACCAGGTTTTCAAGCAGAGATGATTGTACAAGCGAATTAAAAATCCGCTGTATCACTTCTCGAAATTGCAAATTTCAAGAAGCCTGTGCGCCCTTAGCGAAAACCCTTTGCGCTCTTTGCGGTAAAAACAAATCAGTCAATACCACAATATCCCCATTTATCCCGCTTTGCGGAACGAGTTCAGCGGAAAAAACCAAGTTTTCAAGCAGAGATGATTGTACAAGCGAATTAAAAATCCGCTGTATCACTTCTCGAAATTGCAAATTTCAAGAAGCCTGTGCGCCCTTAGCGAAAACCCTTGCGTCCTTTGCGGTAAAAAAACAAATGAGTTATCGCCACAACATCCTCATTTATCCCCATTTAATCCGCTTTGCGGAACGAGTTCAGCGGTAAAAACCAAGTCTCCAAGCAGAGTGATTGTACAAGCGAATTAAAAATCCGCAGTATCACTTCTCGAAATTGCAAATTTCAAGAAGCCTGTGCGCCCCTCGCGAAAACCCTTTGCGCTCTTTGCGGTAAAAACAAATCAGTCAATACCACAATATCCCCATTTATCCCGCTTTGAGGGACAAGTTCAGCGGAAAAAACCAAGTTTTCAAGCAGAGATGATTGTACAAGCGAATTAAAAATCCGCTGTATCGCTTCTCGAAATTGCAAATTTCAAGAAGCCTCTGCGCCCTTAGCGGAAATACCTTGCGTCCTTGGCGGAAAAAAATGGTTCATGCAAAGACGAAAAGCCCCAATCGCAAGACTTGTCATTTTTTCAACATGGGAAAAAGCCTTCTGATTCCTTCATCACTGGGCTGGGTACCATATTCACAGATTTCAAAAAGTTCAACTTGTTTAGCTTGTGAGGATTTTTGGGATCCATACCATTTGTCCAGGCTGGCTTTGGCTGCATCAGTTACCTGTCCAAACCGTTTTGATTTCAGCCAGACTAATCTTTCCTCTTTGCCCTTTGGGACTTCCTCTTGGTACCTTCCTATCCAAGGAAGCCATTCGTAAAACTGGGATTCGTGGGCATCCATGGCATAGATTTTTTTATCAAAAACAGCCGTAACATCTACTGCTATATCTGCCCTGAATGGATAAGGCTTTTGGAAATTGTCCTGGAAATAAAGGAAAACAGGGTTTTTTTCAAGTGATTTAGTATCGGGTGCGATATTTGGAACTCCCACCATATAAGCGGCATCCTGCACCAAAATGGCAGTATAGCGGTGGTCGGGGTGATAGTCGTTGGGCCGATGGGAGATGACTACATCCGCATTCCAATCGCGGATTTTTCGTATGATTTCCAACCTTATGGGCAAGGTGGCCAGCAGTTCTCCATCATGATGGTCCAATACCTCATACTCAATCCCCAATCTTCTGCCTGCTTCCTTGGCTTCAGCGGTCCTTCTTTTTGCCAAGATACCGCCTCCCTGTTCCATATGGCCAGCATCCCCATTGGTTACAGAAATGAATTTTACCTGATGGCCCATTTCTGCAAAGAGGGCGGCCGTTCCCCCTCCTTTGATATCGCAGTCATCAGGATGGGCTCCGATCATGATGATTTTTAAGGATTGGCTCTGTGAAAAAGCACAATGAAATATCCCCAAAAGGAATAGAAGAGTAATGAAATGCCTTGGTTTCATGGTGGAAGATTAATGCCTGAATGGATGATTTTCCAATTTAGCAAAATTCCAATGTGGATAGATGATTTTTTATTGTAATTCAAAGACTTAATAAAAAAAGCGACGGGTTGCCCCGCCGCTTTCTATTAGGATTTATCCACATTACATCTTAGCAGAGTAGTTAGGAGCTTCTCTGGTTATACTTACATCGTGAGGATGGGATTCTTTGACACCCGCGGCGGTAATTTTCACAAATTTGCCATCTCGTTGTAAGTCTTCGATGGATTTGGTGCCACAGTAACCCATACCTGCCTGAAGTCCACCAACCAACTGGTAAAGTACTTCTGATACCAAGCCCTTGTATGCTACCCTTCCTACAATTCCCTCCGGAACAAGTTTTTTGATATTGTCTTCTGCATCCTGGAAGTATCTGTCTTTGGATCCGGATTCCATGGCTTCCAATGATCCCATACCTCTATAGGTTTTGAATTTTCTTCCTTCATAGATGATCACTTCTCCTGGAGCTTCTTCCGTTCCTGCCAAAAGTGACCCGATCATAATGGAGCTGGCACCTGCTGCAATCGCTTTGACCAAATCACCGGAGTAACGTATACCTCCATCTGCAATTACCGGAACGCCTGAGCCTCTCAATGCTTCTGCACATTCAAATACAGCAGACAATTGGGGTACGCCTACACCTGCAATCACCCTAGTCGTACATATACTACCTGGTCCTACACCCACTTTCACTGCATCTGCACCGGCTTCTTTCAATGCAATAGCTGCTTCAGGAGTAGCAATATTTCCCACGATCACATCCAGGTCAGGGAAAACCGCTTTGATTTTGCGGCAAGTTTCAATTACACCCTTGGAATGTCCGTGAGCTGTATCAATGGATACAACATCTACCCCTGCGTTTTTCAGGGCCTCTACCCTTTCGACTATATCTGCGGTTACCCCTACAGCAGCTCCAACTCGCAAGCGGCCATATTCATCTTTGCAGGCATGGGGTTTGTCTTTTCTTTTTAGTATATCCTTATATGTGATCAGCCCAGAAAGTTTATAATCTTCATCAACTATCGGAAGTTTTTCAATTTTGTATTCCTGAAGGATTTCTTCTGCCTGCTCCAGTGAAACACCAGCTTTAGCAGTGATCAAGCCTTCTACCGTCATGATGTCCTTGATCATGACATTTGGGTCTTTGATAAACCTTAGGTCTCTGTTGGTGATGATTCCCTTTAAAACCCTGTCACCATCCACAACCGGAATACCGCCTATATGGAATTCCCTCATGATCGCTTCGGCATCCTTTACCCTTGCATTGATATCAAGCGTAATTGGATCTAGGATCATGCCTGCCTGAGAACGCTTCACTTTTCTCACTTGGGCTGCTTGCTTCTCGATAGACATGTTTTTGTGAATAAAACCCAGTCCCCCTTCCAGAGCTATAGCAATGGCCAAATCAGCTTCCGTTACGGTATCCATAGCAGCAGATACCAAAGGAATATTGAGCCTGATGTTTTTGGTGAGTTGGGTGGAGGTGTTAGTGTCGCGTGGAAGGACTTCTGAGTATCCTGGGACAAGAAGCACATCGTCGTAGGTGAGTGCTTCGAAGAGGAATTTATCTGAATTTTTGTTCATGGCAAATAATGGTTAGGTTACCCTATTTGCCCGTCAAAGATACAAACATTTTCCCTTGCCAATCAAACTCAATTCAAAATAAATTTAAGTTTTCGCGATATTTCTTTGCTGACAACAAATAATATTTGGGATTAAAAGTCAGAGAAATACGATCCAGAGAGTAGTAGAAGCCAGGGAAATGAAGAATATTGAAAACAGCAACACAGGTCCACTGCTATCTTTTGCAAAGTACCACGCAAAAAGTGGAATAATTTGAAGGGCATGTAAACCCAGGAAATGGAAGATCCGCAAGTCAATGTATCCTTTGGCCCAGTTCAAAAAGAATATCCCTTCCTGCCCATCTGCTGCTCCCCAGGTATGTCCCAAATTGGCAGCCATTACAAAACCCTGAAGGCTGGCAATGCAAAAAATCAACATCCCGGATAAAATTCCCATTTTATAACCTTTTGGAAGATTTTTTTCCTTTCGAATCAATAGAAATGTCCAGAAAACCACGATTGTGTTGACAAAAATGGCAATACCCATGATATTGAACAGGATATTATTCAGCAGAGAACTGATATTGAAATGGGATAATTCAGCCCTGGCTGCCTGAGCAATAATGATCAACTGCTCGATTGTCATCATCAGAATAATGGTCCACTGGATTTTTTTGACTTGAGCTGCCCGGCCAATATATGCTAAAAACCATGCCATAGTCCAGGAAAACAGTCCTATAGATAATGCAAATTTCATGGGCTTGAACCATAAATTTGTTCCTAAAAGCGTTCTTCCATCAAAAAAGGAAAGGATCATTAAGAAAAAAAACACTGCAAAATTAATGAGGCCAAATCTCGCTAGTGCTTTGTTCCTTTTAAATATTTCCCCTATTAACTGCTTCATTGATAAGGACTTTGGTTCAACTGCTTAGTTTTGATGGCCCTGACTATGAAATAAATCAACAAGCCCACAGGTCCCATCATAAACGTAAACAATAGACAAGGGAGTACGGCCCACCTGTTAATGTCTTTTTCCCAAGCATCTTTGCTGATCCACATGCCCACGAAAAGATCGAAGGCGAGGTAATGTATCCATCCTGCCAAAAGGGCCTCATCTGACTGGAATGCTGCCCTTACTTTTGCCAGACTATCAAAATTGAAGTCTTCTGGACTTCCAAATCCTTGGTATAAATAAAATAGGTAGGTAAGTGCAAGGACGATTAACGTTCCTGAAAATAGGGTCTGATAGATCCATTTCCTTGGATAGAAGATAAAAAGTGCAATCCAGGAAAAAATGGCCAGAAGGCTAGCCATACCAAATACAGCTTCAAGCGTGGTCATAGTGAAGGGGTTTTTGTGTTTGATGAAAATTACACAAAAATCTCACTAATCAATAGCTTTTAGGTTGAGAATATTAGGTAGTATGCTTTAGGTTGAAGCTCTATCCCTCTTTTCTCTTTAGCTTGGCAATGTAAAAACCGTCAAATCCGCTTTCTTGGGCCAATACTTTTTGGTCTTCCAACAAGTCAAAGTCTTTGCCTTTTTCGGATGCCAGGAATTTTTCTATCTGAAACTGGTTCTCTGAAGGCAGAATACTACAGGTGGCATAGACCAATAATCCTCCCTGCTTGACCATAGAAGAATAATTTTGGAGAATTTCCTGCTGAATGTCCTGTACTTTTTGAATGGATTCCGGGCTCAGCTTCCATTTGGTGTCCGGGTTCCTTTTGAGAACTCCTAAACCTGAACAGGGGACATCCAGTAATACACGGTCTGCAGATCCCTTGAGCCTCTTAATGGTTTTGCTGTCTTCGATGACCTTTGGCTCTATGATACTGACCCCGTTTCTCCTTGCCCTTAATTTGGTGTTTTGTAATTTCCAGCCTTCCACGTCCATGGAGATAATGCGGCCTTTGTTTTTCATTAGTGCTGCAAGGTGAAGTGATTTTCCTCCTGCACCTGCACAGGCATCAATTACCCGCATGCCCGGTTCTACATCCAGGGCAGCTGCTACCAATTGAGAGGAAGCGTCCTGCACTTCAAAAAGGCCTTCCTTGAAGGCTGGGTGCTTGAAAATATTCTGTCTTTTGGCCAAAACCAAAGCATCTTTATAACCTTTGGGAGCGTAAGTATCTATACCATCTTCAGCCAATCGCTTCATGAGTTCCTCCCGGCTTACTTTCAGACTATTTACCCTAATGACCACATCAGCTTGTTGGTTGAGCGTATCAATTTCCCTGTCCCATTTTTCTCCCAAAAGTTCAGCCCCCATTTGGTCCAGCCAATCAGGGATAGATTGCTTTAATGCCCTAATGTCTTTTATTGCTTCATACTTTTGCTTAATTTTTCTAGGATTAAGCTCCTGAAATTCCCGCCAATCCGGAAGGACATTTCCCTGAAGCAGCCAATAGCTGCCAAATAAATGGTAGAGATCCTTGCTTGGGCTCACTTCATTGATTAGTCTCCACCAGCGAACCATTTCATATACTGATTCAGCCACAAATCCCCTATCCCTTGCTCCCCATTTGGGGTTAGATTTCAGGATTTTTTCTATGACCTTATCTGCATAGCGGTTTTTGTTGAAAATCTCATCTATGGCCTGAACCACGCCATTGACAGTGTTGGGAAATAATTTCATGCCGCAAAGATAGGTATTCCTAGGTAGCAAAGGATGGCTTTATTTGTCATCTTAAGGAAAGCTTTGTTATTTTTGGGCATGGGACAGAAAAAATGCCCACATTGTGGGGAATGGTCAAAGTGGACCACAGACATGAAGGATACTTGTGAGCATTGCGGCAAGGGACTTGGTGGAAGAGACTTGGAATACCATGAAATCCGGGAGAAAGACAGCAAAGCCAATAAAGAACAATGGATTTTTCATATCAAAGAGAGTGATGGCCCTTTGATGGTCTTAATGAAAAAGACCGGTAATCTTTTTTATACAATCTATATGGCCATACTTACTTTCTTGGCTTGGTTGATTGCTGTTCTTCCGGGATAATGCGTGTAATAAAAAATCCTTACTTCCTTCTGTCCTGTCTCTTATTTTGGACGAATCAATACCTGGAGAAAGTTAAGGACATATATATTCCCTATGTTCATGCCTATTTGGATGACCTCTTGGCCATGCCGGTGGTACTAGGTATTACCTTGCAGGTATTCCAATGGATTCATCCCCAAAAAGCCAAATTCAGCTTTACCCCTGTTCAGGTCTTGGTAGCTTGGTTGTATTTTTCATTCCTATTCGAATTTTTATTGCCCAAATGCTCCGATATTTATGTCTCAGATCCGCTGGATGTACTGATGTATGGATTGGGGTCCTTGTTGTTTTACCGAATGATTAACCGTTAAGATTCATTGATGATCAGCATTAGGGAATTGTTTAAGCAATATGTGGATAAGTTGTCTTCCTTGTACCCTATAGAAGAAGCGGAAAGTTTGGTGATCTGGCTTTTTGAAGAATTCCTGGGGAAAAAAAGAATGGATCTCATCCGAGATGAACAGGTTGAAAAACTTCCCGAAGTACTCCAAGATGCACTGGAGCAACTGCTTCAGGGTAAGCCTATCCAGTACATACTGGGAAGAGCTCCTTTTTATGGCAGGGAGTTCGAGGTCAGTCCAGCAGTTTTGATTCCCAGAAATGAAACAGAAGAATTGGTACATCTGATCATAAAGGAAAACCCAAAGGAAGGATTGCGGATCTTGGATATAGGCACTGGGTCAGGTTGTATTCCCGTTACCCTTTCCCTGGAAATGGCCCGGCCTCAGGTATTTGCAGTGGATATCAGTCCGGAGGCTTTGGATGTGGCCAAAAGAAATGCTTTTACCCAGCATGCAAGTGTTGAATTCTGTTTGTTGGATATTCTGAAACAGGAAATTCCCTTTGAAAATTTGGATATAGTGGTCAGTAATCCTCCTTATGTTCGCTATTCCGAAAAGGGAAAAATGCATCAAAATGTGCTCGATTATGAGCCCCATTTGGCCCTTTTCGTATTTGATGAAGACCCATTGCTCTTTTACAGGGAAATTGCAAAGAAGGCGAGGAGGGTATTGAAACCTGGAGGAAAACTTTATTTTGAAATCAATGAAGCCTTAGGAGCTGATACCCAAAAACTCATGGAAGGACTGGGTTATTCTCAGGTAAAGGTGCTGACAGACCTGAATGCTAAAGAGAGGATGGTTTTGGGATTGAAAAATTGAACTTCGTAACAAGTTTCAAGAAATACAATAATTACTCAATTGCCTTGAGGGGAAACTGTGATTTTTTTAAAAATGATGATTTCTTCATTTTTCCTTCATTTTGGCCTTCTTTCTTTGTAGAAGTAACTTAAATTACATGGATATGAAAAAGTTGATTTTAATCACAGCAATGATTGTCTGGACTGGCATATCTTATGCCCAGACCGAAGAAGTGAAAGATCCTGCTAAACCTGTAAATAGTCAAATAAATGAAAATGCGGCAAAAGGTCAGGAAATCAGCAATATGGGAACCACTTTGGAAGGAGGTAAAGAAAAAGGAATGAGCATTTCAAGTGCTGCCAGAAGAAGTACCTTGATGAGAGAAAGAGCTGCCAAAGGTGCTGAAAACTCTGCTGCAGGAAGAGAAAGAGCGGGAATGGGTGCTGAGAATGCTGCTGCAGGAAGAGAAAGAGCTGCCATGGGAGCTGAAAATGCAGAGAAAGGTAGATCCATGTCTAACCAGGTGCGTCCTTCTTCTCAAATGAGACCTGAGGTTCCGGCACAGGCAAGGCCTAACGTGACTGTTCCACAGTCCAGACCAAATGCGCCAGTTGTTAGGCCTAATTCCCCAGCGCCAAACAGACCTACACCACCAGCAGGAAGGCCTACTGGCTTACCCGGAGGAGGAATTTAAATTCTTTTTATATTCGGTCTATAATACTGTCCTTACTGTGGAATCACAGTAAGGCAGTCCTTTTTTAGGTTGTTAATCACCCAATTATATCTTAACATGAAGTCGAATATTCTACTTCTCACCATGCTTTGGATTGCTAATATCTCACTGTCCAAGGCACAGGAAGCCGACACTTTGAAAGTTAGTGATGAAAAAGCTGTTTATGATTTTGTAATTCTCAACTCCAGATATCAAAATGCTTTTACATTTTTGGCGAGGGATTTTGGACTGAATATACCCATGGTTTCTACGGATGTGATGTATTACTTCAACTCGGGGCTCTATTTGAATGCGAGTGGCATAAAATTTTTTCAATCCGGATTGCCATGGCAATATGCCCTTACAGCAGGGTATGCAAAGGATATTTCAAATAAAACAGATTTCAATCTAAGTTATTCCCAATTTCTTGTAGTGGATGAAAGTTCAGTTACAGGCATTCAAAACCTGGCTTTCCTTCAGGGTACTTTTGGATGGGAATGGGGGCCATTATACAGTAGCATTCAGGGACAGCTATTGTTCAATAGAGAGGTGGACTATTTTATCAGTCTTCATAATTCAAGGTATTTTGAATTTGACCAAAAACTGTTCAAATTATTTACGGTATCCTTTGAACCTAAATTTTCCCTGATGGCAGGTAGTAGTAGGTTTTATGTGATGGGACAATATGAGTTTTCCCCCAAGGAATTGGAGGATCTCGGCAAATTACAATTGCAGAGCTGGGAGTTTTTTCTTCCGCTTACCTTTAATGTAGGTTATTTTGATTTTGAATTTCAAGGGAGATATGTCAAACCGCTGAATGTTCCTGATTTTGACCTGTCTGCTGGAAGATTTGTTGTTGGAGGACAGCTTTCTTACACCATACCTGTAAAAAGAACTAAAAAGCTATGAGAATTCTGTTGGTAGAAGATGAAAAAAACCTGGCCATGGAGATCAAAGCCTTTATGGAGACAGAAGGGGATATTTGTGACATTGCCGGAAATCTCAGAGATGCTTCAGAAAATTTGGCCGTAAATCCTTATGATTTTGTACTTCTGGATTTAGGACTTCCCGATGGGGATGGATTGGACTTGCTGGAAGAAATTCAGGATTACCAAGAACAGGCTTCTATAATTATTCTGACAGCGAGGTCAGAAGTTGATGATAGGGTGAAAGGGCTTCAGCTAGGAGCAGACGATTACTTGGCCAAGCCCTTTTCTTTGGTAGAATTGAAGGCCCGAATGCAGGCTATACTAAGGAGAAAAAGCGGTTGGAACAGAGATCTGATCCATATTGGAGAATTTGAAATGGACCTTAACAGTAAGACCATTTCATTTCAAAAAGAAGAGATCAACCTCACCAAAAAAGAATTCACTTTGTTGCATTTTATGATCATGAATAAAAACAGGGTGTTAAATAGGTTCCAACTTGCTGAGCATCTTTGGGGGGATCATTTGGAAGATGACTACCAATCGAACTATATTGATGTACACATCAAAAACCTCCGAAAAAAACTGGGACAATTCGCGTCTACAGATTGGCTTGAAACTGTCCGTGGACTAGGATATAAAATCAAAGCTTAGCAAGTTATGCGCCTGTCGACCAAATTTTTGTTGTTTAATTTTTTGGCCAAAGGAATCATCCTATTGGTTTTTTTAGCGGCAGGCCCCTTTGTGCTCCGGTATTTCGCCATCAAAAGTACAGATCGGCAATTGATTGAAAAGAGAAATGAGGTATTGGGCATTATCGAGGCCGAAGGGATTGAAAATTTTATTTCCGAAGAGAACCCTGAGCTGGGATTTGGTTCATATAATATCCTGAAGGAAGAATATATCCTATTGGAACAGGTTCCTCAGGCCTTTGAGTCTGACCTGATTTTTGTTGAGGAAAGGATTTTGGACAACGAATCCGTTACTTATAGGGTTTATTCCTATGCTTTTGAAATAGACGGGGAGAATTTTCTCCTTGAGATAGGAAGAAGTCTACAGACCATCGATGAAATTGAAGCGATCATATTCAGAATTCTCATTGGCACAGTATTATTGTTTTTTGCCCTTTCTTTTTTCCTGGACAATGCATTCAACAAAAGTATTCTCCGTCCTTTTTCCCAGATAATTGAAAAAAAGCTTTCCCATATTAAGGAACCTCAGCAGTTTTCCTATAAGGCCATAGAAACCAATACTGAAGAATTTGTGCTTTTGGATGAGTCGCTTTCCGAAATGATGCGCAGGATTCAAAAAGCCTTCAATCAGGAAAGGGTATTTATTTCCCATGCTTCACATGAACTGAAGACTCCTATTTCTGTTTTGCAGACCAAAGTAGAGAATCTTTTTTCGCAGGATGGATTTAGCGATGAACAGATGGACAAATTGATGGATATGCAGCAGACTATCCAAAAGATGAAAAAAACGGTCAATGCACTTTTGCTTATTTCCAAAGTCAATAATGCCCAATTCATTAAAAATGAAGAGGTTCCCATTCATAAAGTTTTGGAAGAACTTATAGCAGATTGGGAGGCTATGGCCTTGGAAAAAAATATTCAACTACAGTTTACTGGTGCAGAAAACTTTGTTCTCAAAGAAAGTAACAGTTCATTATGTTTGATGATGATACGAAATGCCTTGGTCAATGCCATTAAATATACCCCTGAATCCGGTAAAATTATCCTTACAGGCACTTGGGAAGGGCCCCATTACCGGGTTTCTATTCAAGATAATGGACCTGGAATATCTGAAAATCTGTTGAAACAGGTTGAAGATGGAACTGTTTTTCTCAAAGATGTTGAAAAGGATAAGTCTGGTTTTGGTTTGCAGATTCTTTATAAAGTGGCTTTATACCTCGGGGTAAAGGTTGAGATCAAGAGTGGTACATCGGGTACAACCGTCAGTTTTATTTTTTAAGGAATCCTGCAAGTAATCAAGTATGAATGGTTTTTTGGACCGTTGTTTCTTTTTTGATTTGGTTGATAAATCAAAGCGTTCCCCTCTCAATGAAAAATCTCTCCGATCCAAAAAACACTTTTTGCATTGAACTCATTTATCCCTTCTGGAAGTGCAATCATGGTGGTGGGGCGGATTTCCAAAATCTGGACTCCCTCTGCATTTTTGACCTCTATCAGGCTTCCTGCTGCTGCGTGAAGCTGTATATCACATGCGGTAAACCATTTTTTAAACCCCCCATTTTTAACAGGAAAATACCTTGCTGGTCCATCCCAAATGACCAGGTCCAGGAATTCCAACATGGATTCCAACTGAAAGACTTTTTGGTGCTCATACCCAATGATATTGGCTGCACCATGCTTAGAGGCGATAAGGTATTGCAAGGCTTCTTCCAGAAATTTCCCGTTTTGAACACCCAGAAACCTGACCGGATACTGTTCTTCCAGTAACTTATAATGGGATTTCTGAAATTCCAGGTCTGCCAGGATTATATCTATTTTGATGCCCCAGGAAATCACAGTGTACACTTCCTCCTGGGCCACCATTACCGTGGGAACCCATTCCAAAAGTGGGGCAATCAAATCAAAGTGAATCCCTTTGGTATTTAAGATGACCAAAGCAGGTTCCTGTTGTTCTTTGACAAAGTGATGTGATGACATGCTGCAAAATTATGAATTCCCTGTTTCTGATTGTAGAGATAGTCCCAATAGAATGCCTATAAAGAAACAGGCTTTAATTGAAGAAGAGGTTCTCTCATAAGTCAATGCTTTAAAATATTGCCAAAATTTTATTTGGTTTATAATCGGTTAAACTATGTGTCTTAGAGACTTAGTGGCATTTTTAGCCACCAAGCCACTAAGTCACAAAGGGATTGACTCTTAAACAGAATTTTGTTTGGGTAACAAATCTGAAGATCAATTTATAAGACAGCCTCCTCTTATCTTACTTGACAAATAAAACCCCGATTCCTGCTTCCTGTAGCATTTTGTTGTAAGCAGGAATCGCATTGTCCATCAAATTTGTTCCCTGAGCTTTCAGTTCGGCCCACTGCGAAAAAAGCTCTGCATGTCGTTTTCTGGAACCTTGGTTGACCCTTGGAATCTGGCTTTCGGTCTGATTGATCAGGTAAAGGTAATTGGCTGTAAATTTATTTGGGAAGTTTTCCACATCATCATAGGCTTTTGATTTGCGCTGAACCATATCTTCATCCCAGGATTGCATAGATTCGAGCAATTTGCTGCCTTCATCGTAGAGGGCTTTTCTATTTTCAATTGTTTTGATCCTTTGCAAAAATGCCTTCAACTGGTTTTGATAATCCATCAAAGTATTGACCATTTGGTGCATATCAGCCAATTCTGATTCCATCTGCATCATAAAAGCGTGGTATTCTTCATATTGCTCATCACTGATTTCAAACAATGGATTATTCAATACTTTTGCAGAAGTGGAAGATTCACCTAGGCTAGATTTTAAATGTAAGCTGTAAGTACCTGGAGCCACTTTATGGCCCCGGTAGCTTCCTTCAATAAAGGCCATTGGAATACCCGGTAATGTAGGGAAGCGCATGTCCCAGACGAACCTGTTCAGTCCTTTTTTTACTGTTAATCTAGGATCAGGTGAAGGACCTCCGTCATAGCTTATGAAACTGGGATCCACTTTGCTACTGAACTTTCTTACGCTTAACCCATTCTTGTCTTTGATTTCAAGTTCAAGAGTCAGGTCCTCTGTAATATTTTCTGGAAGCTGGTAATAAATGACCACACCGTTGGCAGGATTGACACCTTCAAGTTCATTTGTTCCACTGGCCGAATTACTGTTCATGGCAGAATACCAATGACCAATAAAGGCATCATCTGGCGTGTAGAGGGTGGGTTTGTCCACATTTTTTTTCAATTCCCGTACTACATTCAGATCATCCAAAATCCAGTAAGACCTTCCTGAGGTGGCTACAACCAGATCATTATGGGCGATTTTTAGGTCAGTTATAGGCGTAATTGGCAGGTTCAATTGGAATGGCTCCCAATTGGCTCCGTCATTTCGGGAAATGTAAATACCCGTTTCTGTTCCAGCAAAAAGCAACCCCTTTACTTGGGTGTCTTCCCGCACTACCCTTGTAAAGGCTCCGTAGGGAATTCCCCTGCTGATATTGGTCCATGTCTTTCCGTAATCTGAAGTTTTGTAAATGGCCGGTGTATAGTCATTGAATTTATATCTTGTAGTGGCAATATAGGCTGTACCTGGGTGATGTGGAGAAACATCAATAGCATTGACCAAAGTCTCAGGTAAGCCTTTTGGAGTGACATTGATCCAGGTAGTCCCGCTATCCCGGGTTAGGTGCACCAGACCATCATCACTTCCTGCCCAGAATACTCCTTTTTCATGAGGTGATTCGATCAAATAAGAGATGGTGCCATAATTTTCTGCACCCACAGCTTCATTGGTGTAGGGCCCACCACCTTTTCCTTGCTTTTCTTTTTCGTTTTTGGTCAGGTCTGGTGATACTACTTCCCAAGAATTGCCCCTGTCCCTTGTCCTGAGTACAAATTGAGCGGCATGATAGAAAGTGCCCGGTTCATGCTGGGACCAGATAATGGGTGCATTCCAGTTGAATCGGTACTTCATGTCACTGGTTTCCCTGCCCAGGTATTGGATGGGCTCAATCATGATATTGGTGGAAGCCTGTGATTTGCTGTCCAATACTTCAATGGTGCCGAGATAACTCCCGCCCAGAACATACCTTGGATTGTCAGGATCAAAGGCCAAAAAGGCAGACTCCCCTCCTGCTGAATAATTCCAGTGTTCTTGGGAGATTCCTCCCCTGCCCAAAGCAAGGCTATTGATTACCACGGAAGTATTGTCCTGCTGACCTCCATAAATACGATATGGAAACTGGTTGTCTGTATTGATCCGGTAAAACTGGGCGGTAGGCATATTGTCCTGCCTGGACCAGTTTTGTGCAAAATCAAAACTGATTGCTGCTCCCCCATCATCTGCTATCACGAGATTTTTGGAATTATGTGGGTTGATCCACATGTCATGGTAATCTCCATGGGCATTGGCTAAAACTTCCCAGTTTTTTCCTCCATCGATAGAACGAAGGGCAGGAGCACTCAGAACATAGACTGTGTTTTCTGCATTCGGATCCGGGAATACTTCTATATAGTACCAGGCACGCTGAACAAGACGGTTGTCTCCGCTGACTTTGCTCCAGCTATCCCCACCATTTTCAGATACAAAAAGTCCCCCCAAACCTTTTTCGGAGTCACTTTCGATCAAAGCATATACTTTGTCGGCATTGGCCCGGGAAACGGCTATGGCCATTTTGCCCATTTCCTTGGGTAAGCCCTTTTCCATTTTTTTCCATGTTTTTCCTCCATCTGTGGATTTGTAAAGACCGCTTCCATCACCACCGGAAATGACTTTCCAAGGTAGGCGTTGATGTTCCCACATTGCTGCGTAAAGTACATCCGGAAAATTCATATCCATGGAAAGCTCTACTGCCCCGGTAAGATTGTTCACAAAAAGTACTCGCTCCCAGGTTTCACCCCCATTTGTGGATTTGTAAACTCCCCTTTCAGGATTTGGTCCATGCAAGGCACCTTGGGCTGCCACAAAGACAATATCCGGGTTTTCGGGGTGGATGATGATTCGGGAGATGTGTTGGGTTTTTTCCAGGCCCATCTTTTTCCAGGTCTTTCCTGCATCGGTAGATTTATATACACCATCTCCATAAGAAGTCATTACGCCCCTTGGTGCATGCTCACCCATACCTACGAATACGATTCTTGGATGGCTTTCTGATACTGCGATTGCACCTACTGAGCCCGTTGTAAAATATCCGTCTGAAATGTTTTCCCATTTTTGTCCGGCATCTATAGTTTTCCAAACTCCTCCTCCCGTGGTGCCCATGTAATAAGTCAAAGGATCACCCAATACGCCACTCACTGCCACAGATCGTCCTCCTCTAAAAGGTCCAATATTTCGGTATTTGATTGGATTGGAGGCGTCAAAAAGGTCTTGTGCTATTACCTGAAATCCGATGAGGACGAGGAAAATACTTAGGAATTTTTTCATGATTGCTGGTGGTTTTTGAAAACTGATCAATTTAATAAACAGGCGCTTTATTTGGGCAATTCTTTTGAAATTATTGGTTGGAATCAACAAAAAACCCCGAAGGAATTTATTCCCCGGGGTTTTTAAATGCCTTTTTAAGCCTTAGCGGATGGATTTATCCATCCTTGGGTATTTTGGAACTTTCAGTCCCAATTTATTTTTTACTTTGAGGAAAAATTATGGTCTTTCAGGTATTTCGTGATAGATGCTAAATTTTTCCTCAAAATCTCATTTCAATTATTGCAGGACTGGTCGCTTGGTACATTGTACTCGGTACTTGGTACAAAGATCTCAATCCTATCTATTCCTTCTAGCCCTCTTCATCGGATTGTCTCCTGCTGAAGCTCCGCGAACACCTCCTGCACCTTTGAAAAGCTCAAACCTACTCGGTACAAATTGTCTTGGCCAATAGTTATTGGCTTCATCGATGTCTGCAGTCTCTCTTAAAGGATCTAATACGATGCTGGCCACTTCTTTCTTCTTGGCAAAGACCTTTGTCACTTCCCATTCGTTCAGTCTCCAAATTTCGGCAGGAATTCTTTCTACCTCGGAAGTTCCATCCTTGTAATTGAACTGAATGATCAAAGGCATAACCAATCCACCGACATTTCTGAATCGCATTTCATAGAAATTCAATCCACTGTTTAAAAGCTCTTTTTCTTTTGGAGAAAGAGAAGCCATGAAGTTTTTGTAAGCCTGTTCATCTTCAGGTGTTACTGAGAAAGGATTATAGGAATTGTAGAAATCACGTGTTGCAGGATCAGCTTCTACCACTGTCTGAGGAATATCTTTTTTGTTGTAATCCATAGAAATATGGTATGCTTCCTTTTCTGCTTCTTTTTTTTGATCTGCTTTTTTCTCAGCTGGAGTGCGGTTATCCATTTTATACCATTTCACTTCTTCCAGGGAAATATCCACCGGGTCAGCTCCAAAGAACCAACCTCTCCAGAACCAATCAAGGTCAATTCCGGAAGCATCTTCCATGGTTCGGAAAAAATCTTCAGGAGTAGGGTGTTTGAACATCCATCTTTCGGAATACTCTTTGAAAGCATAATCGAATAGCTCTCTTCCCATGATTGTTTCCCGGAGAATATTCAGGGCAGTGGCTGGCTTGGCATAAGCATTAGGACCAAACTGGATGATATTTTCAGAGTTGGTCATGATAGGCTCAAGTAAGTGTCTTTCACTTGCCATGTAGGGTGCGATTTTGTGAGCAGGCCCTCTTCTTGAAGGATAATTTCTATCCCACTCCTGCTCTGCTAGGTACTGAAGGAAGGTGTTCAGCCCTTCATCCATCCAAGACCATTGACGTTCGTCTGAGTTGACGATCATCGGGAAATAATTGTGTCCCACTTCGTGAATAATGACCGAGATCATGCCGTATTTGATGGCATCAGAATATGTTCCGTCCTCATCCGGTCTGCCGTAGTTGAAGCAGATCATAGGATATTCCATCCCATTGCTGGCCTCTACTGAAATGGCTACTGGATAAGGATAATCAAATGTCCTTGCAGAATAAGATTTAAGTGTATGTGCAACCACTCTGGTGGAATATTGTTCCCAAAGCGGGTTACCTTCTTTGGCATAGTACGACATGGCCATCACATCTTTTCCGCCCTGCTTTACTGCCATGGCATCCCAAATAAATTTCCTGGAGGAAGTCCAGGCAAAGTCTCTCACATTTTCTGCATGGAAGATCCAGGTCTTTTTGTCTTTGGATTTTTGTTTTTCCAGCCTTTCAGCCTCAGCTTGGGTACGGATTATCACAGGCTTATCATAAGTCTTTTTGGCCTGTTCCCAGCGCTGAAGTTCAGTGGAGTTCAATACTTCTTGGGGGTTTTGCAAAACACCTGTTGCGCCGACCATGTGGTCAGCAGGAACTGTGATTTTTACCTTATAGTCCCCAAAAGTCAGTGCAAATTCCCCTCTTCCTACAAACTGCTTGTGTTGCCAACCTTCAAAATCAGAGTAAACAGCCATTCTTGGAAACCACTCTGCCATGGTATAAAGATAATTTCCGTCTTTGGGGAAATATTCATAACCTGGTCTTCCACCAATGAAACTCATCCTATCATGAATATTGAAGCTCCAGTCCACGGTAAATTCAGTTTGCTGTCCGGGCATTAAAGGCTGAGGCAAGTCCACGCGCATCATGGTTTTTACAATGGTCACAGGTATATCCTTGCCTGACATGTCTTTTACAGAATGAATTTTATAGCCAAGATCCTGATCATGCCAAAGTATGGATTCAATCTGGCGAAGATTCATTCTGGGATTGATTTTGCTTTCCGCAATTTTTGGGGTATTGGAATCTTTGGCCCTTTCATTTTGGTCCAACTGGATCCAAAGGTATTTCAAAGGATCTGGTGAGTTGTTGTAATAGGTGATTTTTTGCCAACCCTTGATGGATTGGTTGTCATCGTTCAGTTCTACCTCAATCTCATGGTCGGCCTTTTGCTGCCAGTACATGTGACCTGGAGCACCGGATGCGGTTCTGTACACATTGGGAGAGCGAAGCATTGGTCCCAACTGCTCAAAACGCTCGGCATGGTTCTGCTCAGACCATTGCGCTTCTGCCGGTAAACTGAGCAGTATGGTTCCAATTAGGAAACTTAGGGTCAATAGTTTTTTCATAAGCGATTCAAATAGTACGCGGAAGTACTTTTATGGATAGTTAAGTGATTTCTTTACCAAAATTTCGTGTCAAGCATCATCATGATGGACATGCCCATCACAATAGATGAAATTACAAGTGCCCAATCTCTTCTGTTTACCCCAACAATCCCATTAAGGATTCCTGCCAAGGTCATGAAAATGGCTACAATTACAAGTTGTCCCACTTCCAGCCCTAAATTGAAGGCTAAAAGTGGCTCAAATAGCGAGCTTTCTTTTCCCAAAAGGGATCTCAGGTAATTGGAAAATCCCAAGCCATGAATCAGTCCAAAGAAAAGGGCGAATAAATAATTGATCTGTAGACTTTTACCAGTACTGGGTTTGGGTTTGAGAATATTGCTCAGTGCTGTGATACCGATGGTGACCGGAATCAGGAATTCCACCAGGTTGGTGTCTACTTTGACAAGGTTTAGGGTAGCTAGTGCCAAAGTTAGGGAATGGCCTACTGTAAAGGCAGTGACCAGAATAATGATTTTTTTCCAATCTCTTAAAATGTAAATGGCACAGAGTGCCACCACAAAAAGAATATGATCAAAACCATCCAGATCCAAAATGTGCTGGATACCCAATTGAAAATACAGTTGAAACTGTCCCATCTGCTGTTCTAATCTATTTAATCCCGATTAATTTTCAGGCTTGTCCATTTAATGTCTAATTTGCAAAGAAAACAAATTACCCGTATACCCATGCAATTGAATTACATTTTCATGATCTTTTTGGGATGGAAGGTGTTTTTTCACCCCTTCTATATCAGCTTGACCGAAATCAGGTACAATCCCAATGGCAAAAGTTTGGAAATAGCCCAGAAAATTTTCTGGGATGACCTGGAAGTAGCTCTTGGTGAAATCCATAAAACCAAGGTTGATTTTCTCAACCCTTCAGACAAAAAAAAACTGGAGGAAATGGTCCAGGTTTACCTTTTGGAAAAGAATGAAATACGGGTCAATGGTCAACCGGTAAAACTGAAATACCTGGGATTTGAGATCGAAGAAGAGGCTGCCTGGTTTTATATGGAGGCTGAAAAGGTTCCCCTACCCAAAACCGTGGATGTGTACAATGCTGTTTTACTGCAGCATTTTGAGGGGCAGCAGAATATTGTCAATTTTTATCTGGACCGCAAACCTAAAAGCCTTATCCTGCAAAAGGGTAAGGAAAGAGGGAGGTTGGAAGTGAATGGTACGAGGTGAGAAGGCGGATTTCGGAAGTTGGAAGGAGGGCTTTTGAACCATTAAGAAGTTCAGGGCCTGGTTGTAGGGATTAAAAGGATTAAAATCCTTGTTATCCGGGTTCGGGATTGCAAATCCCGAACAGCGGGGGCAGCAGAATATTGTCAATTTTTATCTGGACCGCAAACCTAAAAGCCTTATCCTGCAAAAGGGTAAAGAAAGAGGGAGGTTGGAAGTGAATGGTACGAGGTGAGAAGGAGGATTTCGGAAGTTTGAAGGAGGGCTTTTGAACCATTAAGAAGTTCAGGGCCTGGTTGTAGGGATTAAAAGGATTAAAATCCTTGTTATCCGGGTTCGGGATTGCAAATCCCGAACAGCGGGGTTTCCTTAAGAAGGAAGATTTCGGAAGGCGGATGTGGGGAATAGAAAAATATGGCCAAAGGCCTGAAGGGCCGCCCTGTAATAGCCCGGGGTAAAACCCTGGGTAAATAAAATGTTCAGGAAAATCAGAGGTCTGAAGGACCGATTTGAAGCGGGGATTTGGAAAGTGGATTTGGATTTTGATTTAGGATGTAGGATATTTTGAACCAATAAGATGTTTAGGGTTTAAAGAATTTTATTAAGGAGACTGAGCCTGTCTGACTGCCATGCAGGTGTTAAGAAATAACCCCTTTTGGATATTTGGTTCAGGGCCTGGTTGTAGGGATTAAAAGGATTAAAATCCTTGTTATCCAGGTTCGGGATTGCAAATCCCGAACAGCGGCGTTTCCTTAAGAAGGAAGATTTCGGAAGGCGGATGTGGGGAATAGAAAAATATGGCCAAAGGCCTGAAGGGCCGCCCTGTAATAGCCCGGGGTAAAACCCTGGGTAAATAAAATGTTCAGGAAAATCAGAGGTCTGAAGGACCGATTTGAAGCGGGGATTTGGAAAGTGGATTTGGATTTTGATTTAGGATGTAGGATATTTTGAACCAATAAGATGTTTAGGGTTTAAAGAATTTTATTAAGGAGACTGAGCCTGTCTGACTGCCATGCAGGTGTTAAGAAATAACCCCTTTTGGATATTTGGTTCAGGGCCTGGTTGTAGGGATTAAAAGGATTAAAATCCTTGTTATCCGGGTTCGGGATTGCAAATCCCGAACAGCGGGTTTTAATAATGTGTGCTATGTGGCTATGCGGTAAATAAAAAATGACAATAAACCTTCAATTTGGTTTTGGACCACATAGAATCATAAAAAACATAGCTTGCCCATTTTTGATGTGGTTTTGGTACGACTGGGTTTTGAAGACCGGAGTATATCTAAATATATTGCAAAAGCATATTTCAGTTTTTACCGCTCACTAACCCTCTATCCTTAAAATTTTCGCACCTGGCCTCTTTTTTCACTTTTTCATCACAGTGCCACATTTCTTACACTTAGTGTTTTCCGGATTTTTCCAAAAGCGCTCCATGATCGGAGGCAATTGGTTTACGATATCGGTGATCTCATGGAATTCTTCATACAACTTGTTGCCGCAATTTTCACAATGCCAAATAAAACCATCCTTCTCTCCTGCCCGGCGGTAGCGCTCCATCACCAGGCCAATAGTATTGGCGGGTCTTCTCGGAGAATGTGGCGTCCTGGCAGGTAACAAAAACATATCGCCTTCTTTGATCTCAATGTCTTTTACTTCCCCATCTTCCACTATCTTAAGTACAATATCGCCTTCCACCTGGTAAAAAAATTCCTCCCCTTCGTTATAGTGAAAGTCTTTTCGGGAATTGGGGCCACCCACCACCATAACAATAAAATCATCATTGCCTTTGTACATGACCTGGTTGCCAATCGGTGGCTTAAGCAAGTGACGGTTTTCATCTATCCATTTTTTGAAGTTGATGGGTCTGGCTATCGGCATAAGAATTTGGAATATAGATTGGATTCGGTTTCAGAGCTAAAATTATCAAAAAACTCTCATTTTTTTGGTTTCTTTGGGAATTCAAATCCAAAGTCATGGCATTTCCCATCATCGATACGCATTGTGATATCCTTTCTTACCTGGCAAAAACGCCCAATGCCTCTCCAGAAAATCCGGAAGATATAGCCTGTGCCATTCCTTTGCTCCAAAAAGGACATGTCAAAATGCAGGTCTGTGCCATCTATACAGATGTCAAGGCAGGTAGTATGGAATTAGCAGTGAGAGAGGCATTCAAGTATAGGGAAATGTTGCTCACCCATTCTCATGAACTGGTGCAGGCCGATGCAGCATTCCTCAGATCTATGGACCTGAATTCCAAGATTGGTATGGTGGCAGCAATTGAAAATGCGGCCGGGCTTGCAGATGAAAAAGCGCCTATACAAAAAGCCTATGAGCAACTCGATAAATTGATCCAAATGACAGGGAGGATTGCTTATATCAGTCTGACCCACCATACCGAAAACAGGTTTGGCGGGGGGAATTATACAGAAGGCATTGGTCTAAAGGAGGATGGAAAAAGGGTTTTGGATTATATCTCAGGGAAAAGAATCGCCATTGACCTTTCCCATACTTCTGACTTATTGGCTGAAGGAATACTAAAACACATTGATACCCAAAAACTGGTCATTCCGGTAATTGCCAGCCATTCCAATTTCCGAAGCAAATGGAACCACAAGAGAAACCTTAGCGATGAGTTTGCCAAGGAAATCATCTACAGAGGCGGCATTATCGGCATCAATTTCCTAAGGGCATTTTTGGATACAGAAAATCCAGAAAGGGTCTATGACCATATCCTTTATGGCTTTGAAATCGGGGCGGAAGAACAAATGTGCTTTGGGGCCGATTTCTTCTACACCAAGGATTTTCCGGATCCCTCAAGGCATCCTTTTTACTTTCCGATTGTGGAGGATGCATCCAAATATCCTTCCATTTTGGAAAAACTTGCTGAACACCTAAGTACAGATCAATTGGAAAAATTGGCTTATAAAAACTGTCAGAGATTTTTTGGGAAGGTTTGGGAGTCTTAAACCCGAATTATGTAAGAGGCTTAGTTCCACGCAGCGGGCGCAAAGAAGACGCAACGATCGCGGCGGGAAATTTTTCTGCTCCTTACTAAGGATTTTCAGGTTTAACGGTAATCCACCCTGACATTGGCGCCGGAGGTTTCGAAAACTATCGGAATACCGCCTCCATTGATGCTGCCACTGACCTGGCTTCTCTTAATTTCTCCTTCAAAATTAGGATGGTTGTTTACCACAATACTTCCTTTGAACAATACATTCATTCCCATGCCTT
Organism: Cecembia rubra; assembly: GCF_003014575.1. Taxonomy (GTDB): domain Bacteria; phylum Bacteroidota; class Bacteroidia; order Cytophagales; family Cyclobacteriaceae; genus Cecembia_A; species Cecembia_A rubra. Next base: position 5,563 of record NZ_PYGF01000021.1, on the reverse strand, counting down.
TGGGCAATAAGGCATCAATGGAGCCTCCTTTTGAAGACAAATTCACACTTTCCAATTTTTCCTGAAAGCTTGCCCTGATGCTCCCACCAGCTGCCTCAGCCGAGATTTTACCGCTGAGGTCAAACAAATTCAAGCTTCCCCCCGCTGAATTTATATCCAGAATGCCAGAAAACTTCTCAACCCTAACCGAACCTCCTGCAGAACTTAGGTTCAGCTCCCCTTTATAACTATCAACCAGGATACTTCCTCCCTGAGTTTCTGATTGGATGGTACCCGTACCCTGAATAACACGTAGGCTTCCCCCTTTACTGATTATTTGTTGCCTCCCCTGCAAACCAGCCAGAGTTACTGCTCCTCCAGTACTTTGGATTTTGGAAGAAATGTCTTGAGGTGTTTGGATCTTGATCAAAAGCACAATATTGTCTCTGGACATTTTGATACCGGATTTTTTGGACTGATCTACCTTGAGTTCAATTTTTTCTCCTACTTGCTCAATTTGAAAATCATAAGCTTCCAGTTTTTTTAGGAGCTGTGCATCATTAGAGCTGACTGCCTGATTATCCCTCATTGCAAATACTTCAACCAAAACCCTATCCTCCGTCCAAGAAGATAGATTGATACTGATTCCTGCTGTCTCAAGGCCAATTTGTTCTATCCCTGATGCATTGAACTCTTTGGAAAGGAAGGGTTTATCCTGTTCGGGAAGCCAAGCAAAACTCAAAGAAGGGATAAAGAGGGCCAATAAAATAACAAGAGGCTTCATAATTGTGGCTTTTATTACCTGTTAATTTCTAACGGGAATAAAATTGGACTGTTTTTTTATTAAGGCCAAATTCAGTGAAGCATTTTATTATTAGTCGATGAGTTCTCCTGGATTTTTGTCTGGAGCATAGAGGAACTCGCACAAATCATAGTGCCCTGAAGCCTTGGTGATATTAATTTTACCCGCCAAGATTTCAGGGAGGGGTTGTTGAGGACTCCGGAACCTTATGATCTAAAAATTATTCAAGGACTCTGGTATAGGTCACTGGGGTAGGAGGTAAACAGTTAGCCAAGGATCTAGGGATCAAGACATCATTACATCCCAAGAAGGTGAGCATTAAAAGGGTATTGTTTTGTTCTAAAGAAAATTCAGCAATTTCATCTGGTATAATCCATTCGAGCTGTTCTTTAAGCAAACTCGCCTGACTGGGTGGGTTTGAAAGATCCTCGGCATAAAAACTTCTGATGTCTGATAATACCAATCTACCCTCTCTTTTGGAATAATTTCCTAAGGAATAACCCATAATTCCAGGTTGAAGGGCTTCAGTTTGGATGGTCCTCGTGGAAAAATTTTCATAATTGCCATTGGAATGGAATATAAAAGTCACCTTCCAAGAATCCCCTTCAACATTGAAGTCTTTTTCCCATTTTCCTACCAATTCTTTTGGAATTATTGCTTCCTCGGAATTTATGCAGGAGAAGAGATTGAAGATGATGAAGAGATAAATCAAAGATTTTTTCATGGATATAAGTTCTTGTTTCAATTGTATTTTAATTCCTCAAGCCGGTTAAGCCAATCAGTATTCTTGATTCGACACAACATCTATATTGAAAACTTCTTGCTTTGAGCAAATATTTTAATCTCCAATCTAGAGAAATTCTGCTTTATTTATCAAATTTATACTCAGACTTCAAGCGTTCTACGGTGACAGACTGTGCGTCTGAATTCAGGATTTCCCACTCTTCGAAGATAGTGCCTCCCCAAAAACGCATTTCAACTTTTAACACATTTCCTCGCAAACTCCATTTTCCTCCAAAATCTTCTGTAACAATCGGAGGGGTTCCGCAGAAACCAGAATTTGATCGACTGATCATTTTTCCGTTTTTTTCAAATACATAGCCATAGGTATTTTCAGGAAGAGTATTGGTTCGCTGTAAAATAAAACCATTTTCCAGCCAGGATTCTACCGTCCAAGCACCGATTGGAAGTTCCCCGGCCTCCATAGACATGAATTCATTTTCTACACATGAATGCAAGATTAAAAGAGCGGCCAAAAATAGTAAGAGTTTTTTCATATCATCTCAAGTGTTTTTGCCTAGGACGAGGGTAATTTAAATTATGTCTCAAACCGCTGATATTTTTTTTAATCCGCATTCATTATGATTCCTGGAAATAGCTATATTTTTTTTTAAAAGTGGAAGTATTCCACTTTGATATACAATTATATTGATTTACAAGCCGCTGGTAGCAGGGTGTCTGATAGAAGGATTTGAGATACTGTATTAAAAACGGAACTATTCCTTCAATGCGTGATGAAAGGGGATATTGCCTTTCGGCCCCAATTTTGACTACAGAGTATGCAAAGTTTTTTCGTCGAGGACGATAGATTGTCCATAATGGATTTTGGTGCCTTGGTGGCAATTGAAAATGAACTACGACTTTTCTATAAGAAAATATAGATAGCAACATAGAAAACAGGTTTTGCCAGTATCCTTTTTTCCAGATCTCAGTGTCTATGGAGGTAAAAGGGAAGACTGAAAAAACCATGCTCCCCTTCAAAGTCTGGCGGATGCCGACTTGGGTAACGAAGTTTAAGAAATTCCATATTCCTTCTTGACTTTAAGTACAGCATATACGTAGTAAAAAAGATTAAAACCCCAACTACTCCCCAAATAAGGTCCATAGAATTAAGTCGTTGCCTAAAACAAATACAACTAAATTTACTATTTTTAAAGAGAGTACTGCCCAGCGGGATAAGTAAAAGAAGATTGGCCAAAAGTCAGCAAAGATTTTTTTACTGTTTGACCTTGGCATTAATCCTTAAAGACAGGCAACAATGAGAAATGAACTTTTAAAAAACAGGCACCAGGACCCAAGAATTAACTATCGGGGAGAAGCTGCATCAAGACTTGACAATCTGACTGATGCAGTCTTTGGTATAGCGATTACCTTGCTTATTTTTAATCTGACAAACCCAAATTCGTTTCAGGACTTATTAACTTTCACCAAGACACTTCCGGCATTCTTAATAAGTATATCTTTCATCATTTTGATCTGGAATGAACATTTAGACTTTTCGGAGATTTACACCCTCAATGACACAAGACTGACTATCTTAAATACCGTTTTTATTGCTTTAGTAATTTTTTACGTTTATCCCCTTCGTTTTTTGACTTTGTTCCTTACCAACTTCTTTTTTAATACTGAAATAGCTTTAAATATTCAAGGTGACCAAGTGCCATTCCTTATGATTTATTATGGCTTTGTTGCATTTGCACTCTATTTTGTGTTATATCTATTTTATCATAGAGCCTTAAGACTGAAGGGAGCCTTGCATCTTAATGCCTTCGAAGAATTCTACACCAGGTCACAGAAGAAAAGATTACTCATCATGTTTGCCGTACCCTTGTTGTCAATTTTATCGACAGTTTTGATCAATGAGATTTCATTCATTTGGGCATCAGTCATTGGTGGAGTAACCTATTTCTTGTATACACCACTGATTATTTTTTGGTATAGCAAGTTCAAAAAAGAATCAAAGGAATTTGATAATGTATGACTTTGTAAACACTTCGCTTGGATGGTTTCACCTGGTCACGGCTTTAGTTGCTTTGATTTCAGGGGCTTATGTTTTGTTCAAACCAAAAGGAACAAAACGACATAAACAAGTAGGCTACATTTATGTATTTTCAATGATTTTAGTTTGTAGTTCGGCATTAGGTATTTACAATTTGACGGGTAATTTTGGAATATTTCATATTCTGGCTATCGGAGGAATCTCAACCCTAATAGCCGGTATGATTCCCCTACTAATAAAAAGCATGAAAGAAGAATACAGGGTGTTTCATTTATGGTTTATGTATTACTCTGTTTTAGGACTTTATGCAGCTTTTGCTTCCGAATTGAGCGTAAGAATTCCTGAAAAGCCTTTTTACACCATGGTCGGAATTGCAACAGGAATAATTTTTCTTTTTGGTTCAGTATTTATTTTTTGGAAGGAGGGAAAATGGAAAAAATATTTTGTGAAATAAAACCAATATTGACAACAGCTTAATATAACTTATGTCGAAGAAAATAGTAAATTCACGTAGCGCCTGTTCTGTTTTACGGTAAGTTCTGTGGAAAGGTGGAGTTTCCTTGCCTGAACCGATTGGGTAATCATAAGAAAACACAACCGGTACAGGACCACCTTATATGAACAGATGAAAACATACAAATGAGCAGACGACAGGTAAAACAGGGTATTATCGACGTGGTGTTGTTGCCCAATATTTCTTGGGTGCTCTTATTACTGATTCCAATTACTTTTATTGGTTTTTTTCCGAGCTATTATTCGACATTAAAAGCTCCCTTAATTATCCACATACACGGAGCCTTGATGGTGTTATGGTTGGCTACTGCCATCATTCAACCATGGCTTATCAAGTTACATAAAATCAAGTGGCACAAAATTATCGGTAGACTGAGCTATCTTTTAATGCCGTTCATTCTGCTTGTTGGATACCTATTGCTGCAATATGGCTATAGGCGTGTACTTGGAGGAGACCTGGTAGCCCCACCTGAATACTATCCGGATGGTGCGAGTGCAATGACAAAAGCGGCTGATTTTGTGGTTATAGGAAGTGTTTATTTTATCTGGTTACTTGTATATTATGTTTTGGGAATTGTGTTCCGAAGGAAGACCCAAGCCCATGCAACTTTTATGTTGGCGGCTACAATGACCATATTGGGTCCCTCTGGGGATCGGTTTATCGGCCATCTTTGCGATGCTTTGGGTTGGAAGTTTAATGCGGTTGCGCAGAATTTTACGTTTGGAATTGCATTTTTCTTGTTTATCATTTTGCTTATTTCCCATTATAGGCGTAAGCTACCTCTATGGCCTACCGTTACGGTGCTATTTCTGCACTTGATGGGTGTTTTCCTTTTTTATAAAATGCCCTTCCATCCTGCTTGGAACAATCTGGCCAAAATGCTGTTTTCAGTCCCTTAATTCCATGGCTCAATGAGAAAAGGCGCTCAGTTATCCACAATTGAACTTTGCTCCTTTGCGTCTTTTCGTGAACCATTTATTTTTTCCGCCAAGGACGCAAGGGTTTTCGCTAAGGGCGCAGAGGCTTCTTGAAATTTGCAATTTCGAGAAGTGATACTGCGGATTTTTAATCCGCTTGTACAATCATCTTTGCTTGAAGACTTGGTTTTTACCGCTGAACTCGTTCCGCAAAGCGGGTTAAATGGGGATAAATGAGGATGTTGTGGCGATAACTCATTTGTTTTTTTACCGCAAAGGACGCAAGGGTTTTCGCGAGGGGCGCTGAGTTTTGCACAATGAACCATAGTGCCTTAGCGCCTTAGTGGCTTTTTTATTTGAACAACAAAAGTGGCAAAAGTTAACAAAAGAGGACAAAAGCATTTCAAAGATTTTGCGTCTTCGCGTCTTAGCGTGAACCTTTTTTTCCGCAAAGGACGCAAGGGTTTTCGCTAAGGGCGCAGAGGCTTCTTGAAATTTGCAATTTCGAGAAGTGATACTGCGGATTTTTAATCCGCTTGTACAATCATCTTTGCTTGAAGACTTGGTTTTTA
>NZ_PYGF01000020.1 GCF_003014575.1 Cecembia rubra | reverse complement strand
ACTGACGGCATATTGTACAGCACAGTGCCCTCTCCCTGCTGTAAAGAATGAAGGTACACCCGCTTCTGCGCCGAGGCCAGCGGATAACTCTCCTGAACAGGAGCCTTCCTGATCCGTAAGGAGGCAGACTGCTCCCTGGAAGCAATCAATACAGCTAAGCCGGCTATCGTGGGCTTTGTAAAAATGTCCCTGACTGATACCAAGATTTGTGTTTCCTGTGAAAGCCTGCCGGCAAGCTGCGCAGACTTCAGAGAGTCTCCCCCAAGGGCAAAGAAATTATCCACGGTACTTATCGATTCCATATCCAGACCCAAAAGCTGCGACCAATGCCGGACAATGACTGTTTCCAGTTGGGTCGACGGGGCAATAAATTCAGCACCTGTAGTGACCGTATCACCCGGATCAGGAAGGGATTTTTTGTCGATTTTTCCGTTGGGAGTGAGAGGAAACTCCTGCATCTGCATAAAACGGGCAGGAATCATATAGACAGGAAGTCTAAGGGATAGAAAATCCCGTAATTCCAAGGCCGGTTTCTCCTCTTTGGCAATATAGTAGGCACAGAGAAAATCTGGACCGTCCACTGTATGTCGTAAAGTCACAACTACATCTTTGATTCCAGGCAGTTCAAGAAGATTACTTTCAATCTCTCCCATCTCAATCCTGAAACCGCGAATTTTCACTTGTTGGTCAATCCTGCCCAGGTACTCGATCTCACCTGTCGGTAGCCATCTGGCAAGGTCGCCCGAACGATACATTCGCCCTCCCGGACTGAAAGGATCGGCAACAAACTTCTCCGAAGTCAGATCAGGCCTGTTCAGATAACCTCTCGCTAGTCCTATCCCTCCAATACAAAGCTCTCCCGGAACACCAATCTGGACTTGCATCCCCTCCTCATCAAGGATGTAAATACGTGTATTCGGGAGGGGTTTACCTAAGGAAATCACTTCCATATCGGCATCAATTTCTGCAACCAACACTTCTATTGTTGCCTCAGTAGGCCCATAAGCATTGTATAACTTCTTAAGTCTCGCCCATCTGTTGGCTATCTCTTTTTTCAGAGCTTCCCCACCACTGACCACAACCTCCAAAGCCGGATATTCAGTAGGATCCAAAATCGCCAAAACCGATGGGGGTGCTGTGAAATGAGTAACTTTATAATCCCTCAAAGTCCTCGAAAGACTTCCATCAAGCATCAAACCAGGCGACTTAGCCAATACCAAACAGGCTCCTGAGGAAAGCGCCAATAAAATCTCCCATAAGGAAGTATCAAAGCTGATAGAGGCAAATTGAAGTATCTTAGATGATGAAGTAATACCAAAAAGATCCGTCTGTACAGTTACCAGGTTATTCAGACCCTTATGCTCAAGCAAAACACCTTTTGGTCTGCCAGTTGAGCCAGATGTGTAAATAATATAAGCAAGATCCGAAGCCTGTATGTCCAGATTTAAATTTTGCACAGAAAAAGCATCCAAATCACCTAAAAAATCCTCCCAAACCAGTACCTCTCCCCTGAAATCCTGAAATGCTTTTTCAATGGTATCCCGGCAGTCCAAATGGGTAAGAAGAAATTCGATTGCAGCATCTTCTGCCATGAATGACAATCTATCTTTGGGATAATCTGCATCTAGTGGTAAATAAACTCCTCCAGCTTTCCAAATTGCCAGAATACTGAAAATCATTTCTGAAGAGCGCTTCATACAAATTCCTACAATTTGTCCCTTCTTAAGGCCTTTTGCAATCAATTGGTTTGCCAATTGGTTTGAAAGGTTATTGACTTTAAGATAGGTTAGTTCTTCACCTTCAAAGCACAGGGATACATTATTTGGGTTTATTGAAACTTGAGCCTCGAAAAACTGATGAATTCCATTGATATTTTCTAATTTCATATTGAAATGCTTAAAAATTAGCTTTATTATTTTCAGGATTTTTTATGATTTATAGCGCCAACAAAAGCTTTTTTCCAAAGTGGCTAAATATTGAATTAGCAGTCTACGGGCGGAATTTTATGATATGAAGCACTGACCTTTAAATAATTTTGAAAAAATTCAACAGCCGTTTTCATGATTCATTCTAATTAGCTTTGTTGGAATAAACTTTAAAATGAATCTAATTACATTACCTTCTTAGGAACATGTTTCAGGGAATAAGCAGCAATTTTTGTAAAAGAAAAGGTATAATCTGTTAATGTAAAAAATAAGAAATGCTCCATCTTCTTGATAAACCGTTTTCATTGTTTGACATTGTTTGGAATCATCAAAAAATCCAGGATTAAAAATTAAATCTATATTTCAATGAGACCTTGAAATTAAAAAATGAGAATAGCCTTGACACTAAAAAAGTTTTCCCATCACAATATTTTAATCTTTCGTAAAAGCCAGCTATACTGGTTTCTTCCAATTGGAATTTCTTTTCCTGAAATCTGAATAAAATCTGTTTGTATTCCTTCTATTTCTTCCAAATTGATCATGAATGATTTGTGAATTCTTGCAAATAGGCTATTACTCAGTTTTTGTTCCAGTTCCTTCAAAGTTGCACGTACCAAAATCCTTTTTTCTCTTGTATATATTTGAGTATAATTGGCGTCCGCTTCCAAGTAAATGATATCTTTGTGTTTGATTTTTTGAAGTACTCCATTTATTCTGACAAACAAACTGTCTTTAAAAAGGTACCCCCCAAAATCTTCATCCTTTTTCGCTTGCGTATGTTCTTTGGCAAAATTTTTCCTGGCTAATTCAATTCCCATTCCAATATCATTTTCATTAAAAGGCTTAACCAAATATCCATAAGGTTTTATTGATTTTATCCGGTTGATTGTTTGAAGATCAATAGAGGAGGTCACTATGATAAATGACAGCTTAAATTTTTCATTCATTTCAACCGCAAGATCAACACCATCGACCTCTCCATTGATCTTTATGTCCAATAAAACTAGATTGGGCTTTTTTTCCTCAATTAAGACCAATGCTTCATCCCTATTCCTTGCAACTCCGCAAACATCATGACCTAACTCTTCAATAATACATTTCAAGTCTTCTGCTATTACAAGTTCATCCTCAACTATTAATATTCTCAACCTACTTAAATTCATACAAATCATCAATTAGAACAATACCAAGTAATTTTTTAACAGGAAAATCCGAACTAAGCCCTTCAAACCATGGTGGGAAAATTGAAATAGTAGGTTCTTTTATTTTTGAATATATATAGGTTCAATCTCAAATTAGAACTCCTATTTCCGGGAAAATGATGCTATTATTAGCAAAAAAGTGCCCTATTTTCAATTATCCGACGCAATAACTGAATACCTATTGACTTATTTAAAATCATTAAAATTCGATTGGATATAGAATTTATAAGCTGTAGGCTAAAAACATTTCCAATAAATGTTTTATTATTTCCATGATTCATTTGCTTTAGGTTTAAAAGACTTAAAAACAACCTACAAATATTCCCAGATCATCAAATCAAATCAGGGAAGATCTAACAGATAATGTGCAGGAAATGCCCAAAAATGTCAACTATTTATTCCAAGAGTTGGGAATTAAAACAAAAAGATCTTTGTAAAATATTTAACCTATGCTTTTAATTCTTCTACTTAATGGGATACACAAAACACTGAGGAAAATCGCAATGTATCCGACAAAGTTATAATTGATCAATTCTCCATTCATCCCCTCGGTCAAAATCAATCCAGCCACAAATGACGCCAAACCAGCCGACAATTGTTGAACTGCAGAATTGAAACTCAAAAAGCTACCTCTGTTCTCGGGCTTGGCCGTTCCGGTAATAAGTGCCATAGCTGGTACCATTCTCCCATTAGAAGTCACAAAAAACATGGTAGTAATCAAAAGTACATAGGGAATTGGGGTCTGTCCCAATTGGGTAATAACACCAATAGGAATCAAATTCAGTGACATAAAAATCACAAATACTTTCACCTTTCCATGTATGTCTGTCATTTTCCCCACCCAAGGTGAGGTAAAAATTGTGAACAATCCTCCTGCCATATAAATATAGGTCAGCTCCATGTCTGTAAACCCTACATTAGCTACCATATACGGACTGATGAATGGAATAATCATAAACTGTCCAAGCATCATCATAATGGTAAGGGTAATGGCTTTCATTTGATTGGGATTGCTGGTCACTCTTTTTATTACCTGAACTGGACTAGGTTTTGCCTGACCATTTTCCAAATGCCCTGTGATAGAGGGCAGGTAATTGTAAATCATCCACAGAATGACCAAAGAAATCACCGCTAAAAAGAAAAATGGAGCATGCCAATTCGAAACACTAGCAATAAACAAACCGAATGGCACACCGAAAACCGATGCCACAGAAAAGGCAGCCATCACCAACCCCATTGCTCTTCCTCTTCTGGAGTCAGGTATCACATCTCCAATAATGGCCAATATCAAAGCGGAGGTAAGGCCTCCGAATAAACCGGCAATAATTCTTGATGCCAATAAAATGGGATAATTAGGGGACAAAGCACAAGCCAGTGTAGCTATGAGGAAACCAGAAAAAACCCATAAAGTAATGGTTCTCCTGTCATATTTATCCAAAACAAAGGCCCCCAGAAAACTACTGATTCCCGCACTGAAAGTGTAAGAGGAAACAAGAAGTCCAAATTCTCTTGGACTGATTTCAAAAATCCTCATCAACTGAGGACCTAAAGGCATCAAAATCATGAAATCCACGATGTGGGTAAAATTGATGGCCGCAAGGGTCCAAAGTAAAAGTTTTTCCTTATTCATTGAAAAGCGATTTGGACTTTAACCAGCTACACAAAAGTAAAGTTCTAAATGTGCCAAAAATATTCATTCAATATCCAAATCGACAAAAGTGGCTGGGATAGTATCAATGATATCAGATGCTATTACACCTCTTCTTTTATCCAATGCTGTCATTTCTCCCGCCAAGCCATGCTGAAAAACTCCACATATCGCTGCGTTCAATGGTAGATATCCTTGTCCTAAAAAAGAAGCAATCATTCCTGTAAGTACATCTCCTGAACCTGCTGTAGCCAGGTATTGGTTGCCTGAAGAATTAAAATATTGCTCACCATTGGGTGTTGAAATTGAGGTAAATGCACCTTTGAGTACCAAATACACCCCATGCTCCAAAGCAAAAGACCTGGCCTTGTCCAACCTTTCCTTATGGTCCTTCACCTCTCCCGCTAACCTTTGAAACTCCCTGATATGAGGGGTAAGAATACTTCCCTTAGGAACATATTTTAAATTTTCAGGTTTCTTTGAAAGCAAATTCAAACCATCTGCATCAATGACCAGTGGTTTATGATACCTTTTCAAAATGCTGCAATAAAAAGATAGATCAACTTCTGTTCCCCATCCTGGACCAATACCCAATGCATCGAAAACATCCAATCTTTTGATTTCCTCAGCACCGGCCACCATGACTTCGGGAACCGCAGTTTGCATGATAAACCTTTCTGATTCTGCTATTTGTACATGAACCAAGCCACTTCCAGTCCTCAAAGCCGCTTTAGAGGACAACACCATCGCTCCTACTTTTCCAACGCTTCCACCAATAAGCATTATTCTTCCAAAGTCCCCTTTATGGCTAAATGGGTTAAACTTTTTATGAAACTTCCTGATATCTTCCCTTCGGAGGAAAAATTTGTCTTTATGAAAGTTTTGGATAAAAAAATCAGGAATACCGATATCAACAACATGGATATTTCCCGTGAATTCTGAATGCTCAGGAAAGAGTAAAGAAAGTTTGGGAAACTGAAAGGTTACAGTATGGTCAGCTTTAAAGGCTTTTCCCTGAAGGATCTCGTCAGAAGGAATGCCTGATGGAATATCAATGGAAACCTTATGACATTGAGTTTTATTTAATCTCTCAATAACTTCAAGATAGCTACCCTCAAGCGGTCTATTGATCCCAATTCCAAAAATGCAGTCTAGAACGACATCGTTTTCATCAATCTCAAAATTAAAATCAGAGATATGAATCAAATTTACCTTAGAAGGTAATTTTTCTATATTCAAAGTGTAATCTTTGCTGCAAAATTCCTTCTCTTGAAAAAAAATTACTGAAACAGTCTTACCAGATTCTGCAAGCAATCGTGCAATAGCAATACCATCACCACCATTATTTCCAGGTCCGGAAAAAACAAAAACCTTACCCATTACTCCCATGAACTTGCTCTGGTACCAAGCAAAAAAAGCTTTGGCAGCATTTTCCATGAGATCCCAAGAACTAATTCCCGTGGCTTTGATAAAAGCTGCATCTAATTTCTTTACATCATCTCCTGAAATGATACTAAGCATTTTTAATTTCGACTATATTGTCCAATCCTTGTTTGGGGATTTTAACCAAAAACAAGAATACTAATCCTATAAAGAAGAATAATCCAAGAGCAAGCGCAGAGTTACGCATACTTCCAGATATCTGTTCGATCAATCCATAAGAGAATGTACCTAATACAATTGCTATTTTTTCAGTCACATCATAAAAGCTAAAGAAAGAAGCATTATTGTTTGTATTCTCAGGAATCAATTTTGAATAGGTGGCTCTTGAAAGTGATTGAATACCCCCCATCACCATTCCAACGACGAATGCCAAAGCATAAAACTGGAATTCATCCATCACATAATACGCGGCCCCACATATCAATATCCAAATAAAAACCATAATAATCAAAGAATTCTTATTACCGAAACGCTTGGATACATATGCAAATAAATAACTCCCTAAAATTGCAACCAATTGAATAATCAGAATAGTTAAAATCAATTTATCACCAGGCAATTGGAGTTCCTTATCTCCAAATGATGCGGCTAAATAAAGAACAGTCTGTACACCCATACTATAGAATAGAAAGGCTGCAAGAAAACCGCTCATGACTTTTGAATTTTTCACCACATTAAAAATCAAAGTAATTTCCTTATAGCCGTTCAATAAAACTGCTCTTTTAATTTTTTTCTTTTGCGTGTTATTGGGTAGGAATTTAAATGGAATCTGTGAGAAACCTGCCCACCAAATGCCGGTAATCAGGAATGACCACCGTGCAGCATGCCCACCATCTTTCAGCCCAAAAACTTCGGGCATTTGGATCATAAATAAGTTTAAAACCAAAAGGATCACACTACCTAAATATCCAAGAGAAAAACCCTTAGCACTTAAAAAATCAAATTCCTTTTCAGTTGCAATCTCAGGTAAAAAAGCATTATAAAAAACAATACTACCTGCAAATCCAATACTGGCCAACATGGCACAAACAATTCCATATTCTAAATTACTCCCATCAAAAAAGAACAAACCTCCACATGACAATGCCCCCAAATAGGCAAAAAACTTCATGAAATTCAATTTATTCCCACCATAATCAGCTATTCCTGATAACAAAGGGGAAAGGAAAACAATCACTAAAAATGAAAAAGAAATTGAATAGGAATACAAAACCGTATTTACAATTGAAAAACCGAAAAAAGAGACTCTATCCCCCCATTCAACTGAATGGGTAACGTTGTTGAAATAAACCGGAAAAATAGTGGAAGTTATTACTAAACTATATACAGAATTTGCCCAATCGTACATGGCCCAAGCATTCTGAACCTTATTTTTATTTTTCAGACTTTTCAAAATCATGGCTATAAAGTAAAAAAGCTATTCCTAAGGGAATAGCTTTTTTGTTTTTTAAGATATTTGATAAAGATTAATTTTGAACCTTTCCAACAGCAGCATATAAAAGCTTTCTGGCATCAGCTTCTCTAAGTTCAAACTGAACATCAGAAATTGGACCCATTTTAACTTCTCTATCTGCTTTCATCGAGATTGTAATTTGATCTCTTTCAGCTTCAGATAATTTATCTTTTTCTTGGTTAACCCAAAGAACAATATCCTTGGTATTGATTAGTACATCATTTGCCTGAACACGTGGTTCAGTACCAAACATTGCAATATTTTTTGGTTTACCAATATAGAGATAGGAAATCAAGGTTTTTTTCTCAAGTTTTTGCAACTGAGTAGCCTGAGGAATCTTCTGCTCTACCAGAATCTCCTGCTCTCTCAATACAGTAGTCACCATAAAGAAGAACAGAAGCATGAAGATAATATCAGGCAATGCAGATGTAGGAATATTTTGAGAAGTACTGGTTTTTTTCTTAAACTTTGACATATCAATTTCCTCCTATTTTATCTGGTTCTGCAATTGAAATAGCCATTGGAATTCCTTCTTTACCACGATCCTGAAGCTCTTTTTCAGCTGGAGTCTTTCCAGTTAAAGCTCTATATTGATCAGAAGTAAGACCGACTCTTTCTGCGTAAATTTCAAAATATGCTCTTTTTACCTGGTCAAGTACCTCCAAGTACCTTTCATAACTGGTACCTCTGTTTGTTTTAATAGAAACTACTGCTCCACCGGTCATCGGATGATCAGAAGATGATGCATCTCTCTTGGCTCTATTCCTCAATGAGGCAGGTAAACTATTGAAAAGAGATATCGCTTCCTCATCAGGTGCACCGAAATTGAGAATGAAATCTTTGATATCTTCTGATAACTTTTCAGTGTTATCGATATACTCACCTTCTACCAGTAATTGATCATTGGCGTTAATGAGGATATTAAAGATGTTTCTCTCGTTCAATTTAATTTCAGGCGGTGGCTGATTTGGATCTTGCTTTGGAGGAAGGACATTTAGAATACCCTTATCCGAAGCAATAGTCGTGGTAACCAGAAAGAAAATCAGCAACAGGAAGGCGATGTCCGCCATGGAACCTGCATTGACCTCCTGGGTTAATCTGCCTTTTTTTCTTGCCATTACTTTATTGCTTTATTGAGTTCTGTAAACACAATACCTACTATTGCAATGATAAACAAAGCATAAGTGGTATAAAGTGAACCTCCAACGAATTTGGACATTCCCGGAGTAAGATTAAACGGTTCTGCAGCAAATTTAGGGAGAACATCACCATCAGAAATTGAATAGGCAACGAAGAATACTACCCCAAGAGCAACTACTGCAAGGCCGGTTTTAACCAAACTTGAAGGGTTATCAAATGATTTGATCAATGGCATCAGAATCGCAAAGATAGCTCCAAGTATGACTAAACCTTCCGCAACGTATATAAATATATCTATTGAATCCATAATTTATAATTTTCGATTTAAGGATTGATTGAGCTGAAGGATAAACTGTCAGACTATTACTTGGACAGCTTATGCTTCACAAGGATATCTACCAAAGTGATAGATGCATCCTCCATATCATTCACCAATGAATCGATTTTAGCTACGCAATAGTTGTAGAACAACTGAAGGATAATCGCAACGATCAAACCTGCAACAGTCGTCAAAAGGGCGATTTTAATACCACCAGCTACAAGGGAAGGAGAGATATCTCCAGCTGCTTCAATGGCATCAAATGCACCGATCATACCAATTACTGTACCCATGAAACCCAACATCGGAGCAAGGGAGATGAAAAGGGAAATCCAAACTAATCCTTTTTCCAAACGTCCCATTTCTACTGATCCATAAGCGATGATAGATTTTTCTACCATTTCAATACCTTCTGAGTACCTCATCAGACCTTGGGTAAAGATAGAAGCAACAGGACCTTTAGTGTTTTTAGTAACATCCTTAGCAGCTTCGATACCGCCTTGTTCAAGAGCTTCCTCTACTTTTGCCAAAAGTTTTTTGGTGTTAGTTGTAGAAAGGTTCAAAGTGATAATTCTCTCTAATGCTACAGCTAGACCTAAAATCAAACAGATCAATACCGGAGACATGAAAGTTGGATCACCTTCAATGAATTTTTCTTTAATAATTTGGTGGAAACCTTTTTCCTCGTCCATGATTTCATCATCGACCACGGCTGGAGCCGCTGGAGCTTCCACAACTTCTGTAGTTTCTTCTGCAGCTTCTTCTGCATCTTGAGCTTTCGTAATTACCGGAAACATCAAGATTCCGGAAAGCATGAACAAAGCGATTAACTTTTTCATAATGTAGTTTTTAAATAGACTTTAAATAAAGGTTAAACGGTTTCTAACGTAATATTGAGATTTTAAAGTTATCATTTTTTCAAATCAAATTGCAAAGGAAATAGTCATATTTTTTTCAGAAAAATTATTTCCTATGCTGTTGATTGAATTTCATGCAAGCTAAAATAACGAATATGAAGACCTTAGAGAATTTATATAAAAGGAAAAACAAATGGCTTAAGTGGAGTTGAGAACCATTAAAAAGACTTTTTTGACTAAAAATTAAATCGTAAAGCTGAAATTCAGAATGATTTCTAAACTAATAATAGGCTCATTTCATAAGAGGAAGGAATTACTCGTACACTCTTGGCATGCCGCACTGCCCCTCGTGAATCTCCCTTTGGTCGATTTCGAACCCAAGTGCTTGGTCGAGGGTTCTCATCCCTTCCATCCTGTTCTTTTTTTGACACAAATAAAAAAGCCAACTCTATTTTAAAGTTGGCTTTTAGCAGAGAGGAAGGGATTACTCGTACACTCTTGGCATGCCGCACTGCCCCTCGTGAATCTCCCTTTGGTCGATTTCGAACCCAAGTGCTTGGTCGAGGGTTCTCATCCCTTCCATCCTGTTCTTTTTTTGACCTAAATAAAAAAGCCAACTCTATTTTAAAGTTGGCTTTTAGCAGAGAGGAAGGGATTACTCGTACACTCTTGGCATGCCGCACTGCCCCTCGTGAATCTCCCTTTGGTCGATTTCGAACCCAAGTGCTTGGTCGAGGGTTCTCATCCCTTCCATCCTGTTCTTTTTTTGACACAAATAAAAAAGCCAACTCTATTTTTTAAAGTTGGCTTTTAGCAGAGAGGAAGGGATTCGAACCCTCGATACCCTTTAGGGGTATACACACTTTCCAGGCGTGCTCCTTCAACCACTCGGACACCTCTCTAAATGGTTGATTTCTGAATCGGAGTGCAAAGGAATGAATTAT
The DNA here is from genome assembly GCF_003014575.1 of Cecembia rubra. Taxonomy (GTDB): domain Bacteria; phylum Bacteroidota; class Bacteroidia; order Cytophagales; family Cyclobacteriaceae; genus Cecembia_A; species Cecembia_A rubra. The sequence continues at coordinate 27,867 of NZ_PYGF01000020.1, read as the reverse complement.
TCCATAGCCATCCAACATCTTTTTGAAAAATTTATGCAATTCCAGTCAAGGACATTTCTCCAGCCAAAGGCATTATTAATTTTCTTCTGATCTCAGCATCTGAAGTTTCATTTCCCAACAAAAACATCATCTTGGTCACAGCAGCTTCAGTTGTAATATCTCCTCCGCTGAGCACACCAATCCTCAATAAATCTTTACTGGTCTGATACCTTCCCTGAATCACCCTACCACCATTGCATTGGGAAACATTAAGTATAATAATTCCCTTTTTTACCGCTCTCTCCAAAGCATTCAAAAACCAAAGCTCACTTGGGCTGTTGCCTGAACCATAAGTCTCCAAAACCACCCCCCTTAGCCCCTTAATATCAAAACAAGAATCAAGAACATTGGCTGTAATACCAGGAAAAAGCTTCAATACTATGACATTATTGTCAAGTTTATTATGGTATTTCAGCTTTTTACCTTCCTCAAATGGCTTGATCACAGCATAATTGTAATCTATTATAATTCCTGACTCGGCCAGTGCAGGATAATTTTCGGATTCAAATGCATCAAAATGCACACTTTGTACCTTCTTTGACCGGTTACCTCTCAAAAGCATGTGGTTGAAAAAAATACAAACCTCAGGTACAACCGGCTTTCCATTGGCCTTGGCCGTTGCAATTTCCAAAGATGTCATGAGGTTTTCCCTGGCATCAGAACGCATGGCAGATATCGGCAATTGGGCTCCTGTAAATATCACAGGCTTACTTAATCCCTGTAACATATAACTCAACATGGAGGCAGAATAGGCCATAGTATCTGTGCCATGAAGGATCACAAATCCATCATAACTATCATAATTCTCATATATAATGTAGGCCATATCCACCCAATGTTGCATATTCACATTGGATGAATCTATAGGTTCAGGAAAAGAAATTACCGTTATGGCAATATTCATCTGCATCAATGATGGTACTTTGTCCAAAATTTGACCAAAATTGAAAGGAACCAAAGCTCCTGAGTCATCATAGGCCATTCCCAGTGTACCTCCGGTATAAATGATCAACACAGAAGAGGTGACCTCACTCTTTGCTGATGTGTTGAGCCTTACAATCTTGTAGTTCATGATTTGAAATGATGAAATACCCTATTCGCATTATTAGTACTTAGTACTGCAATATCTTCTTTTGTTTTCTGTAAAAAATCGCCCACCCTTTCCGCAATGATCGGAATAAATTCAGGAGAATTTCTCTTTCCCCTGTGAGGAACCGGAGCAAGATAAGGCCCATCAGTCTCTAATACCAAATATTCGGGATTTACATGTGGAATTACTGCATCAAGGCCACCATTTTTATATGTGGAAACCCCACCAATTCCCAACATAAATCCTAATTCAATTATGTCCTTTGCCTGTTCCAAAGTACCGGAAAAGCAATGGAAAATACCAAATAGATTCTCGTCTTTCTGTTCTTTGATGATAGCTATAGTTTCTTCCATAGATTCCCTGCAATGAAGGATAATGGGCCAGTTCTTTTCTTTTGCCCATTGGATCTGAACCCTTAAGGCTTCCTTTTGTTGCTCAAAAAAAGTCTTGTCCCAATAAAGATCAAGTCCAGTCTCCCCTATTCCGGCAAAGTTTCTTTTATTTATCCAGTCTTCCATAATATAGAGCTGCCGTTCAAAATCCTTCTTTACATCACAGGGATGCAATCCCATCATTGGAATACATACTTCCGGGTAACGCAGTTCGGCTTCCAACATAGCATCTATGGTGTCTACATCCACATTAGGCATATATAATTTGGAAACACCATTTTCAAGTGTTCTTCTTATCACTTCATCTCTATCTGCATCATACTTACTGGAATAAATATGAACATGGGTATCGGTATAATTCACTGTTAAAATAGGTTTGATTCAAACTTATTAATTTTCAATTGCTTCCCTATCAAGTATTGTTTTCCAGAAATGCCTTTGAACTCATTTCAAAAACTTTCTTTTAATAGCATAAAATGCCTTTCCTTCCTGAAATCCGAACTCAAACTTGGGACATCAATACTTCCTTCCCTTCCAATCTATTTTGGACGGCCAAAAATAATAAACTATAGTGGACCAAGCTGTAATCAAATAATATATTTCAAAAGACAGAAAATCAAGGATTTTTAAATAGGTCTTTGTTTTCGAAGCAAAACGGTAAATAAAAAAGCCTTGTATTAACACTTTAGAAAGCCAAAGTATAATTCCTTCAAAAGGATGTAAAATTATAAGTCCCAAAATAGCGGGGAAAAACAACACCTGAACAGACAAAATCAGCTTCCAAACAAAAGGCAAAGTCATTGCGCCATGCATCCATCGTTTTCTCTGGGACAATAACTTTTTGAAATCACTTTGTGCTTTTGTTTTGACCAAATTCCCTAAAGACACTTCATGAATATTTCGGAATCCTTTCTTCTCTACCTGCCTAGCTATTTCAAAATCCTCCGTCAATGAAAATGGAATGCCTTCAAATCCACCCACGGCCCGATAAGCTTCTTTTGAAATCAGCATATTATTCCCCATAGATGTAACTGAAATCCCCAAATCTCCCATTACCTTGACCATCCCAAGAGTAAGCCACCAATCCAATGCTTGCATCTTATGAAAAAAACGTGAACCACTCACTGTAGTGATCCCAGTAATCATTCCAGCTTTGGTCCTGAGCCAAGTTTGGGCCATATGCATGGCCCAATTTGGGGAAATCTCACAATCTGCATCTGTGAACAAAAGTATATCTCCTGATGCTAATTTGGCCATTTGACTAAGAGCATTGGCCTTTCCGTTCATTTTGGAATCGGCCTCATGTCCTTGTATTTCAACAAATTCTGAATATTGGCGTTTTGCAGACCAGTTTTGAAGAATTTCTCCTGATGCATCTGAACTGTTGTCATTGCCCAAAATGACCTGAACCTTATTTTTTGGGTAATCCAATTGATCAAGCGAGGTTAAAGTTTTGGGTAAATTTCCTTCTTCATTTCGGCAGGGTATGAGAATGCTGATTTGGGGTAATCCATTTTCAATAAACCTCTCTTCTCCAAATTCTTTGAAATTAAAAGTCAGCAAAAAGGTAAGAGCCAAATCCTGAATCAAGAGTATGGTCACAACAAATATGGACAAATGTAGGATCATAATTTCCCCGTTTCGAAACCTTGATCCTGAATATATTCCAGAAAATCAGGTAAGACTGCTTTTATTACTTTTTCAGTTTTTTGTTGGTCATGAAAAAGAATAACAGAACCCTTTTTAGTATGCTCCTTGGTTTTGGTTAGACATTTATGGAAACTTTGATCTGGGTCATAATCCCCTGTAATCACATCCCACATCACTATTTTGTAATGTTGCTTTACCTCCTCCAATTGTTTTCTGGTAATTTTTCCATAAGGAGGTCTGAATAGGCTTGGGCTAATTCCGGTGACAGAACTGATTTCATCCTGGCAAAGCTGAATTTCTTCAAAATATTTTTTGTCTGGTGTCCGAAAACCATCTACATGATGATAAGTATGGTTACCTATGGCATGACCTGCTTCAAAAACCTCTGCTGCTAATTGTGGGGATTTCCCCACATTATCCCCAACCATAAAAAAAGTGGCAAGCATTCCCCTCTTGGCCAATTGATCTAGAACGAAATCAGTAACCCCAGGCACTGGCCCATCATCAAAAGTAAGGTAAATCACACTTTCTTCTCTGGACATGTGCCAAATCATTTCATTAAAAATCTTTGGAACAAATGAAGGAATGTGATGCAGCCAAACCATAGTTATTGAAATCTAATTGTCAGGAGAGTTATATCATCTCTTTGTTCGGCCCCACTTGAAAAATCCTTCATTTCCTGAAAAAACAAATCATGGAAGCGCTTCGGGGCCATACAATTCTTACTTCTTATGAACTGATGAAAACGCTGGTCCCCAAATTCCTCCTCTTTCTTATTGATGCTCTCAGTAAGTCCATCTGTATAAAGGTGAATGGTAAAACCTTTGAGATATGATCTTTTTCCCAACTCAATAAACGGTAAGGCTTCAAATGCACCCAAAATGGTGGTTCCCGCACCTAGAAACTCAGTCCTGTTTTCTCCTTCCCAACACAATACCGGTGGGTTATGGCCTGCATTTACATAAACAAGTTCCCTGTTTTTATAATTATAATATCCAAGAAAAAAGGTAATAAACCGCTCACCTTTTGTATTTTCAAAAATGGTATAATTCAATTGTTCCACCACCATTTTCAAATCAGAAGTACTGCGTAACAAAGTCCTCAAAGCTGCCTGAAAATTGGACATCAATAGTGCAGCTGGCATACCTTTCCCTGAAACGTCAGCAATACAAAAGAAGACTTCATCTTCTGTTTTTTGGATCAGGTCATAATAATCCCCTCCTACTGTCGAATGCGGCACATAGGTAACCTTAGCAGCAAGTCTTGTGCTATTGGGCAGAGTAGCTGGCAATAGCATTCGCTGAACATTGGAAGCTATTTCCACTTCTTTTTTCAACCTTTCCTGCTCCAATTGCTTTTTGGCAAACTTTTTATTTTCCAAAGCTACAACCAGAATATTGGCCAATGCCTGTGTAAAATCCAGATCCAGTTCCTCCTCTTCTGATTTCTTTTTCAGAAATAAAACTGCCAATAATTTCTCTTTATGATAGACAGGCAGGTAACTTTCAAGTTCTGAAAATGAAAAATCCTTGGGAACTTCCAATTTCAGTTCTCCAGATTCCTTACTGTAAGAAATATCTGATAAATTAAAATACTCTGGAACTTTATTTTTGAGCCCATGACTGATCATTTTGTCATATCTCTCCTCCTGAATCATGTAAAGTAATAGGGATTTGATATTCAGATGTACCAGGCAGGTAAACTTGAAAATATCCAAAAGCACAGTAGCAGGCTTATTCTCATTAATTGCCTGTGTGATTTCCAAAAGAGATTTAAGCTCAAGTTCTTTTTTGCGATATTTTACAGACTGAACACTCATAGGATTATAGTCTACCATTATGGGCCATCAACCCTTTTTTGGTTGCTAAAAAATACATTTCTTTTCCTAAGTCTTGGAGGCTTTCAATTTCAAAAATTTCATCATCAGGACCTTTGAGGCACTTGATGAATGATTTTTTGTACAAAGAATCCAAAGTGGCCAAAAGCCGGTCTTCAGCCCAACCCATGGTCTCCTTGAGATAATCAAAGTGCTGCACAAAGTATAACTCATCTAAAAGATCAAACTCTTCGTCTGTCATGTTCATTATATTTCAGCTTTAAAATTAACTTAATTAAGAGGATTTTCTGCCCTTCCATTCAAATTTTCCAAACATCGCCTTAAATCCTACAGCAACTACATAAATTGGATGTAGAAGACTTGAATAAAGATATACCGGAAAAGGATGACTGATATGAAAATGCTTTAAAACAGTCCCTAATGTTTCCCTTTCAAAGGCAATTTTAATTGCCCAGATATACAAAAACAATACCAGTCCCAAACCTCCTTGAAGTAAAAAGCCCAGACTGGACAGGAACAGCAATTGAATCAGAAAAGGTATCAAAGAAATTCCCAAGTGGGTGATATCTCCTTTATGAAGCCTCCATTTTGATGCCCATCTTGTCCTTTGCCTCAAAAGCATCTCCCAATTTTTTTCAGCTTGGGTAAGCACTCGATTATTTTGATTGTAAACGCATGAATCTTCTCCGAATCTTTGAACAAACTTTTTTAGTAAAAACTCATCATCCCCTGAAAGGTGGTGCAGGTTTTCCTGATACCCATTGACGGAAATAAAAGCACTTTTACGATATGCCATATTTGCTGCGCTGCACATAATTGGCTTTTTAATAAAAAAACCCATTTGGGTTACTGTCAAAATACTTGCCCATTCAATTTGTTGGAAACGCTGCAAAAAGCTTTGCTTCTCCATACTGATGACTGGTCCAGCCACAAATTGAATTTGCTCCGAGCTAAATACCTGTAAATATCCCTCTATCCAACCTTTTGGCAATATACAATCCGCATCAGTTGTAAAAATCAACTCCCCGCTAGCCTGATTTATTCCAGTTTCAATCGCTGCCTTTTTACCTTCCCCTTTGGAAGGAAGAATTAAAATCTGTAGATCCAAATCATGATTTTTTCTTTCAATCTCCTCTAAGATTGCCCTTCCATCATCTGTACTATGATCATCTATGAAAATCACCTGAAAAGGCCTATGATCCAAATGGAGGATGGAATGAAAAATGGCGTCCAGGTTCTTGGCCTCATTTCTAAATGGGACAAGTAATGTAACTGACTTAACTGAAAGTAATTCTGTATCCGGATGACTTGATTGTAACCATACATACTTTAAGTATTTGAGCATTCCTGCATAAAGTATAGGAAACAACAGGTATAAAGTTACCATGAATTCATTTATCTTGCGGTGATGAGTAAAGAAGGGAAAAAAGCGACAAAGGAAAAAATTATTTTAGGAATTGACCCTGGCACCAACATCATGGGTTATGGACTGATTTTGGTTGAGGGCAATAAATACAGCATTATTCAATTTGGCGTCATACATCTGAAAAAATACAGTGGGCATGAATTGAAACTAAAGAAAATTTTTGAGCGAATCACTGGATTAATTGATGAATACCACCCGGATGCGGTAGCTTTGGAAGCTCCTTTTTATGGAGAGAACGTGCAATCCATGTTAAAGCTGGGAAGAGCTCAAGGAGTGGCCATGGCAGCAGCATTAGCCAGAGAGATTCCAATAGCTGAATATTCCCCTAAAAAAGTAAAGCAATCTGTAACTGGAAATGGAAACTCCTCTAAGGAACAGGTAGCTGAAATGCTTAAAACCTTATTGCATATAAAAGAAATCCCCAAACTTTTGGATGCTACTGATGCTCTGGCAGTTGCATTATGCCATCATTTTCATGATGGACGCCTACAGACCAGAGGAAGATCTGCAGGCTGGAAAGCATTTTTGGAGGAAAACCCCACTAGAATCAAAGACTAAAAGGATTTTCCGACAGATATCTTAAATGCCCTATTCTTTACATTTTGATCAAAATAGTTGAGATTGAGTAGCCCAAAATCATAAGATAGCTGAAAGTTCATATCATAAGGAAGTTTAATTCCAGCCCCTAGGACAGCAGCAAAGTCATATCCTCTTAAAATATTTTTATCCTTAGAGCTAAAATTTCCTTCAGAATAATTTCTGGACAAGGTAAGTGAGCCCTGGGGACCTGCAAAAACATTGAAGATATCCTCAAAATGGTATCTTACCAAAACGGGAATATCGATATAATTCACATTCTCTTTTATTTCCAAATTATTGGATTTAAAACCTTTTTGAGAGAAAAATAAACCAGGTTCAATGCTAAAGCCTGAATTTAAATCAAGATCATAGTAGGCTCCAAGATGCATACCAATCCTGGACTCATAATCAAAGCCCTGAAAATTAGAAATATTGGCTCCAGCTCTAACCCCAAACTGCGCAAATACTTCAGATGAAACAATCAAGCAAAGCAATAAAGTTATCAATGATAATTTCCTCATAGGTCGGTTTATATTTAATATTAAATACTTTTGAATGATCAAATCTCAATTTGAAATCTGATTCCTTTCAAAAGTTAGGCCAAATTAAAAGAAACATTTGCAAAGTTGGTCCAATGGGGCAAAAATTCTTTCCTTCACTTTAACCTAAAACAAATCAAACCAGCTGGTTGGATTCTTTAGATAAATGCTATATTTTTAACTACTTTCTTTTGACTTGACCAAGCATATCTATGAAAAAACTCCAAATTTTGTCCATAATAGCATTTTTGATTTTTATAAGTTGGTACACCCTGTCCTGTACCAGTTCCACAACTGAAATGACCTATGATTCAAGCAAACTCAGAAAAGCATCAGCAGAAGAGGTAGAAAAAATTGTAGAAGCAGTTATCCTGGCTAATGACGGGGACCTCATTGACATTCCTGAAGGTTATTACAGCTTCAAAACACAATTGATTTTGGACAACAAAAACAACATTCAGATTAAAGGGCAAGGGATGGACAAGACTGTACTTTCATTTAGGGAGTTAAAAACCGGTGGTGAAGGGGTCAAACTAGTTGGAAACGATATTCTCATTCAGGACTTAAGTATTGAAGATGCCCCTGGGGATGGTATAAAAAGTCAGCATTCTGATGGCATCACTTTCAGGAGAATCAATGTAACATGGACCAATGGGGACAAGTCAAAAAATGGAACCTATGCTATCTATCCAGTACAATGTAAAAATGTAGTAATCGATGAATGCATCGCTTCCCATTCCAAAGATGCTGGAATTTATGTGGGCCAATCTGAAAATATCATTGTCAAGAACTCCCTTGCTTTCGGTAATGTGGCCGGCATAGAAATCGAAAATTGCGATAATGCTGAAGTATTTGGAAATACCGCAAGAGACAATGCAGGTGGCATTTTAGTATTCAACCTTCCTGGTCTTCCAAAATCAGATGGTAAAGGGACTAAAATTTATAATAACAACGTCTATTCCAATAACCATGTCAATTTTGCCACTCCATTGGGAGAAGACCCCAATGGAAATACTGTTACTATGATCCCTCCAGGTTCAGGCATTATACTTCTTGCAGCCAAGGATGTGGAAATATACAATAACCGAATTCATAAAAATAAAACAGTAGGGATAGCCATCGCAAATTATCATGTAACCGGATTTCCAATGGATGCACCTAACTGGTCCCCATTCTCATCTAATGTTTTTATTCACAACAATGATTACGAAAGGACATTAAAACTACCTGACTTGTCCAAGGAATTTGGTCAATTGATATTCATATATAATGCCCATGGGAAAGGCAAAACCCAGGATATCATTTATGATGGATTTTTTGATAAAAATATCAGTACAACTATTCAGACTAACCCAATGAATATATGTCTACAGGAAGAGGAAATTAATAATCTCCATTTCACTTTATTTGACCTTTGGGAAGGTGAAAAAAACATCAAAGCTACAAAAGATTATAACCCTTTTGTTTGTAAAACTGAAGTTGTTACACAGGTAAAGCATCTTTCTCTTCGATAATCCTATGAGAAAAAAATCCCTTTTGAAAACACTTTTCTATTCACTGATCCTCTTTTCAATTTTGGAATGTACATCCAAAGAGAAGGAACATATTGAACTTTGGGATGCTTCTTTGATTAGCGATATCGACCTGCCTTATAAAAACATCAACGCAATAGATCTTAATGAAATTCCTTTTGACAACCTTTCAGATTATGGTTTTTTTCAAGGGCTTATCAGAAACCTAGATCCAGTTGAAGGAGTATTGCTGTATGAACCGGCATCTTCTTTGTTTACTGATTATGCTTTTAAATCCCGCTTTATCTGGTTGCCTAAAGGCAATTCGATCACTATACAAAATGATGTTGAAGGAACTTTTGATTTTCCTGATAACACCATATTGATCAAAAATTTCTATTATCCTGTCGATTTTTCTCAACCGGAAGGGATTAGGAGAATTCTGGAAACCCGCTTACTTGTCAAACAGAGAGGTACATGGGAGGCATATCCATATATTTGGAAAGATGACCAAAGTGATGCCCAATACAAAGTAGCAGGGGCAGAGATAAAAGTGCATTGGAAAGACTATAATGGAGATCAGGTAATGATCAATTATTTAGTTCCAAACAAAAACCAATGCAAAAGTTGCCATAATATCCATGAACAACTGGTTCCCATAGGTGTCAAAGCCAAGTATCTCAACCACACTATCGTCCATAAAGAGGAAAGTGAAAACCAGTTGCTGAAATGGGCAATAAGTGGAAAACTCAGCAATTATTCCAAGGAAAAAAGGTACCCCAGCATGGTCAATTATCAGGATACCTCCCAACCATTAGAACTCCGCGCTCGGGCCTATTTGGACATCAATTGCGCACATTGCCATCGCGCTGAAGCACCAGGGAGTACTTCAGGATTATTTTTGACCTATGAAGAAATGGACCCTATGAAATTGGGTATCCTCAAAACTCCCGTTGCTGCAGGTTTTGGAGCTGGAAGTTTTAAATTTGACATAGTCCCAGGAAAGTCTGATCAATCCATCCTTACCTACCGCATGGGCACCAATCTGGTAGGTGCAGCCATGCCCGAATTAGGCCGTGTATCTGTACACCAAGAAGGCTTAGAACTTATCAAAAAATGGATAGATGAAATGTGAAATGTATTATCTGCCATACTTTACGCTTCTTTATACCAAATCCTGCAATCATTAATTTAACCCATCAAAATAAAGCAGGGAACCACAAATAAGGTAAAGACAATTTATAAAAAAAATGCCTGGCACTGATTATTAATTAGATCAATGCCAAGGCAAAATTAATGATTAAATATTTCTGAGATTTTAGAATGTATAACCAAGAGAGATCTGAAAACCTCTGTTATAAACATCCGTATTGCTGCTTTTAAATACTGGACTTAAGCCATAATTATAGGATCCTTGTACATTTAGGCCCTTCGGCAAATTATATCCAATTCCCAGAATCATTCCAAAATCCCTTTCATGTACGTTATCTGTATCAAATCTTATTGTAGAACCAAAAAGATCCCCTTCAAATTTTGAAGATGTCAAGAATGAAACCTGTGGACCTCCAAAAACATTCAATCCTTCCGTAAGATGAAGACGCAATAGTACGGGGATATCAATATAATTAAGGACAGCACGTGAATTTACAAAGTCCTCATTGCGGGTTCCTTTCACTGAAAAATAAACCCCAGGCTCCAATGCTATCATACTTCCAAAATAAAAGGAATTGTACAAACCTGCGTGAAAGCCAGTTCTTTGCGAATAATCATCATCAGCAATATCACCTCCTCCAAATGTAGAAAAGTTAACACCTCCCCTTACACCAAATCCTCCCCTATCACTTGGACGATTTTGGGCATAGGACAAAGAAACTGACATGACAACCATCATGATAAATAAACTAAGTTTTTTCATAGAATTAGTTATTGGTATGAAGGAGGCTATTCCAATATTATGCCAAAGCACTTTCAAAATTATTTTTTCACCTATTACGGGTTAATTTTCAGCAAAAATTATCTATTTCACCAACTTATCTACATAACTGGAGTTAAGAATTCCTAGTGCCCCCATATATTTTAATCCAAACTTAACTGTGTCACCTACTTGGTAATTTTTAGGGTTTTCCCCCAAATTCAAAATCAACATGTCTGAACTTGCACCTAAGATTTCGAATTCCCCATCCTCAGGAATCAAATACTTTGGATCTACATCAAGCAAACCAATATCAAGAATAGCCCTGTAAGAAGTTTTCCCAAAAAGAGATTCATCAATCTTCACCGTTTCACCTTGAGGATTTGCCGCGATTATTCCTGTTGGCACCATTGGCTTCTCCTGCATTTCAATAATTTCAGCATATAATTCAAATACATCTCCATGCATACCATCTATTATTTTCTCCTCAAAAAGGTCAACACCAAAGTATAGGGTCTCTCCTACCCTAAAATGGTTGACTCCTTTGGGAATTTGTTTGTTCAGTAGCAAAGGAATAGTCACCGAAGTTCCCGCAGAAACCCAAGGTATCTGCTTATTGAATTTCAATTCAATGATCTGCTTGTAAAGGGAAAGTTGGATCAATTTATCAGTAGAAGGCATTACTCCATTGAGGCAATTGAGATTGGTTCCCAAACCGATGACTTCTATACTGGGCAGTTCAAAAATCTGGGCATAGAAATCCACCAAATGGTCCCCCATGACCCCTTCCCTAAGGTCTCCTGTTTCCACCATAATTATGATTTTATGGACTTTTCCTTGCCTCTGCGCTTCCTTAGATATCCAGCGGATGGTTGTGAGTTCACTATTTAGACTAACATCCGCATACTTTACCATTTTGGATATATTTCTTTTTGAAACGGGCTTGATGTAAACTGTTTGAATATCAGGGTTTAATTCTTTGATTTTAGCAAGATTGCTGATTCTGGAATCATGAATTTCATCTACTCCCAAATCAATCAATTCCTTTAAAAACTTCCTATTTCCACAAAACAGCTTAGAAACTACTCCCCAAGAAACATTCTGCTCTTGGAATCTTTCTTTAAGAAATTGAAAATTCTCCTGAAGTTTTATCCTATTTAAGTTCAAGTAAGCCATTTTACTTCTTTAATCTCATCTCAAGGTATTTATTTGTAAAACCTAGACTTTCATAAAGTCCCTTTGCGGGATTGTCGGGTTCAACATGAAGTGCAATATCCCCATTGGCCAATTCGATTGCTGTTTGCATCAGCTTTTTTCCTATGCCTTTACCCCTATGGGAAGCATCTACAGCTATATAAACCAATATATTCTCAGGTATATATCCGGACATGCCTGTTTTATTCAACACCACAACACCAACAATATTTCCGTTTTCCCTAACCATGACCACAAAACCTCCTTTATCCACCGCTTGATCCAAAGCATAATCCAAACATTTCATGATGTACCTGTGGGGATCACCATATTTTTCCAAATGCACAAAAAGGAAATCTGCTATCTCCTTTTTCTGTAAGTAGGTGGCCTGATCTTTAGCAGATAAAGTTTCTATCTTAAGCATACTCTTTAATTTTATTTTGATTTTTAATTCTATACCCCATGCTTACAAGCAAATACATTGCTAAAGAGGTGAAAACTCCGAAAAAATTTGGATCAAGCCCCAAAATAAGCTCCCAGTCCATCATTCCAAGCCCTGCTGTCACCGCCCCACCTGAAATCATAGCAGCTATAGCAGCTTTTGGATTCCTGTATTTGGTAAAGAGACCAAATAGAATAGGCACCAATAAACCTGAAACCATAAAGGCATAACTGTACAGCATCAGATCCAGGACATTGGTCATTTGCAAAGCCAAAGACAAGGCAAGGACTCCTAAAATCAAGGTGAAAAATTGACTGTATCGGATCTGTGAATTTTCACTTTTGGGATTCATCCATTTTCCCAGCACATCGGTACTGAGATTGCCTGAAGCGGCCATCAAACAGGAATCAGCGGTAGAGAGTACAGCGGAAAAATAAGCAGCCATCATCAGTCCAAGGATTCCTGGAGGAAGAATGGTGCGAAGTAAGATGGGCAAACCCATTTCAGGGTCCATCACCTCCAAGTCAATGATCAAAAGGCCTTGTTCAAAAGCTACTTTGGATAGCAAGCCCAGAGATACCCCCATAAAAGCCATAATGGGCCACTCAAAAAAACCAGCAATAAACCAGGCTTTTTTGGCCGATTTTTCATCCCTGCTCGCAAATATCCTTTGATAGAGCGTCATGCCGATAAACCAAATCGGAATGATCGTAATACCCCAATTGGCCAGATCTTGCCAATGTAGGTTAGAAAGAGAAAAATAGGACTCTGGTAAGGTAGCCTGAATGCTTTCCCAGCCCCCCACATGAAAATAGGCCACAGGTAGGCCAATCAGGATAAATCCAAGCATCAGGATAATCCACTGTACCGTATCTGTATAGATAACTGCCTTGAGTCCTCCCAAAACGGTATACACCACAGCAATGATACCCATGAGCACCAATGCTTCTGTAAGGCCCAGTTCAACGAAAGTTCCCGAAGCCAATTTTGCCCCTGCCAATAGTTGGGAAGAGGTAAAACCCAGGTAACCCATCAATGAAATTACCGCTGCCACCAAGGCGACTTGTCTGTTGAAGAGATAGTCAAAAATCTGAGGGAAAGTGTAAAAATTGGCAAAAGCAGGATCACTCTTGACCCGAGGGATCAACACCACTGCCGCCAACCAGGCTCCCAAAAGCCCGGTAAACAACATCCAACTGCCTGATAGTCCCATCACAAATCCAAGGCCCCCTAGCCCTACTGAAAAACCGCCACCAACATCTGTGGCCACGACAGAAAGACCAATATGCCAACTGCCTATATTTCTACCGCCAACATAATAATCATCCTGATTTTTATTTTGATGCATAAAGTAGTACCCTACTCCCAGCATCAGCAACATGTACCCGACAAATATGCCGAGGTCTATGTAATGCATGAATCCCCTTCCTTTAAATCAAATAAAATTTCAAATAAATATGACTTTTCAAAGGTACAAAAAATAAAATTAGTCTAAAAGAAAGAAAACATTTATTAAAAACCGAGACAGCCACAAATTCAAAGTTCGGATTAAGTTAGAAATTAAATGCATAGACTTCTGATTCAATCCTGTCCAATCCATAGATTATTCTATTTTTCCAATCCACGGCTATAGAAGTTACAGCATGGTCCAACTCATAAAATGCCAAGGGATTGCCTTCCCAATCAATGGCTAAAATCTTCTCATGATGAATAGTGGCTTCCTCTTCTCCAGGTTTTACTATTTTACCATTAGCGTACAATAAAAAAATCAGCTCCTCACTTGCAGCCAAAGATTTGAAAGCATGCTGAGTTTTATTAAATACCCGCTTCATATATGGCGTTCCAGAGCGATCACCGATATCAAAATCAGGCACAAATTGATGTGGACCGTGAATTCTTTTTAGAAGATTAGCTTTCTCATCATACAACTCGATCAAATCTGTATATTCATAAGCCAATACCATTTTATCCTTTTCAGGATTGGAAATTAATTGGCCAGAAAAAACATCCACTGCCACCATAGGTGGCATTTCTCTGCCATAATCCGGATAATTTCCAATTCCAGACATTTCAACACCATTCTGAGAATAAACCAAAAACCTGGAAAGAGGGACAATCGCTTGAGTCGTGGTAAAAAATTGGTTATTCTTCAAATAAACTGAGTATAGAATGGGGTTCATAAATGCTATACTTTCAATTTCCTCAATTTCAATAGCGTCACCTTTGATATCGAAAAGAAATCTTTTCATTAAGGTTGAAACAACATCATGAACCCAAACTGTCCCATCCTCTAAAAAAATCAAATTAAAAACGGAGAGCGTTTCTGAAGGTCCCATTCCGTTTTCAAAAATTTCACCTATAAGCTCATTGTCCTTATGTGTATCAAAAACTTTGACATTAAAGGATTGATTTGCAGTTGATACAAATAATAGCGAATCATAAAAAAAAAATCTGAAAGGGGGAGAGCAATAATCCTAAAGCCATCTTCATTGCCTTCAGTGGCTTTATTTCCGGAATAGCATTTAGTGTAAACGTATAATCAATGTCCTTATATTTCATACCACTATCACACCCAATCAAGGACACTAAAATCAGATATAGGAGTGTTTTTTTTCATTTCTCAAAACTTTATTTCCTTTCATGATTGTCCGCTTTCTTGCCAGTAGAATCATCACAATAGCATAAACCTACGATTTCAAACCAAAATCAATGAATAACTTGTCCGCTGAGGTGGATCCAATATCTATTAATATCAGGTTGATTCAAGACCCAATTTAAATTGGTTACTGGTCTAATTGCGGATATACATAAAACTTAATTAGATGCAATTAACTTCTTAAGAAGTGCCATAAAACAATTGATCAACTCCGCTAGCACTATAAATTTAAAAAAAATCATGATGCAAAGGAAAATAGATAAAAAAAGCTGTCCCTTTTTGAGACAGCCTTATCTTGATTAGAATTTATTCCTATTAAACATTCTCACTGCTTACCACAGCAGAGAAATACTCTCTATTCATACGTGCAATATTGGAAATGCTGATTCCTTTTGGACATTCGGCCTCACAGGCACCGGTATTGGTACATGCGCCAAAACCTTCTGCATCCATTTGGGCTACCATCTTTTCTGCCCTTTCTTTTCGCTCTACCTGTCCCTGAGGCAATAGTGCAAGCTGTGAAATTTTAGCAGAGGTGAAAAGCATAGCAGAGGCATTTTTACAAGCTGCTACACAAGCCCCACAACCTATGCAGGTAGCGGCATCAAAAGCTTCATCAGCAACCCTTTTTGGAATGGGGATTTCATTGGCATCAGGTACACCACCAGTATTGACTGATACATATCCACCTGCTTGGATGATACGGTCAAATGCAGACCGGTCTACTACCAAATCTTTCATCACAGGAAAAGCCTTTGCCCTCCACGGTTCAATAGTAATAGTCTCTCCATCATTGAAAGACCTCATATGCAACTGACAGGTGGTAGTCTGAAGTGGACCATGTGGCTTTCCATTGATGTAAAGAGAGCACATACCACAGATACCTTCACGGCAGTCATGGTCAAAATGGACTGGATCTTCTCCCTTTTCTGCCAATTGTTCATTCAACACATCCAACATTTCCAAAAATGACATGTCTTTGGAAACATCAGTCACTTTATATTCTCTAAAACCTCCTTTGTCGGTATTATTTTTCTGTCTCCAGATATTTAAAGTTAAGTTCATAGCTCTAGCGAGTTTAATGCTGTTAAATTACTTATAACTCCTTTGGGTCAGCTTCACGTTTTCAAACAACAATGGTTCTTTATGAAGGACTTCCTCCTGACCTTCGCCCACATATTGCCAAGCTGCTACATAAGCATAGTTTTCATCATCTCTCAATGCTTCCCCTTCAGGAGTCTGATATTCTTCTCTAAAGTGCCCTCCGCAGGATTCATTCCTGTTCAAGGCATCATCCACCATCAGTTCTCCCAATTCAAGGAAGTCGGCTACGCGGTGTGCTTTTTCCAATGAATGGTTTAGCTCCTCATTGCCCCCCAAGACATTCACATTTCTCCAGAACTCAGCTTTAAGTTCCTTGATCATGGCCTTAGCCTTTTTCAATCCCTCTTCCGTTCTGGCCATTCCGCAATAATCCCACATGATCTTCCCCAGTTTCTTGTGGAAGTAATCCACTGTTTTTTCACCTGGAATGTCCAATAACTTTTGAATTCTGGCCTTTACTTCGGCTTCTGCTTTCTGGAATTCAGGATGGTCGGTTGGGATTTTGGTATAAGGAGTCTGTGCAAGATAATCACCTATGGTGTAAGGAATCACAAAATAACCATCAGCAAGACCTTGCATCAAAGCAGATGCACCAAGCCTATTGGCTCCATGATCTGAGAAGTTGGCCTCTCCCAAAGCATACAAACCTGGAACATTGGTCATCAAATTATAATCCACCCAAAGGCCACCCATGGTATAGTGAACCGCTGGATAAATTTTCATCGGTACTTTGTAAGGGTTCTCTCCGGTAATCTGTTGATACATATCAAACAGGTTACCATACTTTGCCCGGATCACATCTTCGCTGTCTCTAATTATTGCATCACGGAAATCAAGGAATACAGCCTCTCCTGTTTCGTTTACACCTCTACCCTCATCACATACATATTTCGCGTTTCTGGAAGCCACATCACGGGGCACCAAGTTTCCGAATGACGGATATTTTCTTTCGAGAAAATAATCCCTATCTTCTTCCTTGATCTCGTTGGCAGTGATTTGACCTTTTCTGAGTTTTTCAGCCATTTCGGCAGTAGCCGGAACCCATACCCTACCATCATTTCTCAAAGACTCAGACATCAAAGTCAGTTTTGACTGATGGTCACCGGATACAGGAATACAGGTGGGGTGGATTTGGGTGAAACAAGGATTGGCCATCAAGGCCCCTTTCTTATGAGCCCTCCAAGCAGCAGTAACATTGGAACCCATGGCGTTGGTAGAAAGGAAAAACACATTACCATAACCTCCTGTACACAACAATACTGCATGAGCGCTATGTGATTCAATGGCGCCGGTAATTAGATTTCTTGTTACAATTCCTCTTGCCTTACCATCCACAATGACCACATCCATCATTTCAGTTCTGGGATAAAGCTTCACTTTTCCATTCGCAACCTGACGGCTCAAAGCCGAATAAGCACCCAATAACAATTGCTGACCAGTCTGTCCTCTGGCATAGAATGTTCTGGAAACCTGAGCACCTCCAAAAGATCGGTTAGCCAACAATCCTCCATATTCTCTGGCAAAAGGTACACCTTGTGCCACACATTGGTCGATAATATTTACTGATACTTCAGCCAATCGGTAAACATTGGCCTCTCTTGCTCTATAGTCACCGCCCTTGATTGTATCGTAGAAAAGACGGAAAACAGAGTCTCCGTCATTTTGGTAATTTTTTGCAGCATTGATACCGCCTTGTGCAGCAATGGAGTGGGCCCTTCTAGGGCTATCCTGGAAGCAAAAAGCTTTTACATTATATCCAAGCTCTGCCAAAGAGGCTGCTGCGGAAGCACCGGCAAGACCAGTTCCTACTACAATCACATCATATTTACGCTTATTGGCAGGGTTGACCAGCTTGACATTGAATTTATGTTTGGACCACTTTTCTGCTAAAGGTCCCTCTGGAATTTTTGAATCTAGAATCATAATGATCTTGTTTAATTCATGAAATAGATATACAATGGCATGCTTGCAAAAAGTGCTGGTACAATGATGCTAAATGCCAGACCTACTTTCTTTATGGCAGGTGAATATTTTACGTGATTCAGTCCCAAAGTTTGGAATGCACTTGCAAATCCATGAGATAGGTGAAATCCTAAAAATGCCATAGAAATTACATAAAGAGCCACCAACCACTCTTGCTGAAAGGCAAATTTTACAATGGTGTACAAGTCTTTGTACTCTTCCCCATTATATTGTACTGTAGGCAAGTTGCCCCAATGCATCTGATACCAAAATCCTTGCAAATGGACCACGAGGAAAATCAGGATTATTGTTCCCAAAACCCCCATATTTCTGGAATTCCAAGCGGAGTTGGTAGAGGCTTGGCTGCTTGCATAAGGTACCGGTCTTGCCGCTTTATTTACCCTTGTAAGGATGATTGAATAAACCACATGGGCTATAACTGAAATGTATGTGAGGTAGGATAAGATTTTAACCGCTGGATTAGTGGTCATAAACTTGGCGTAAATATTAAATGCCTCTCCTCCATCATTTTTAAATAATAGCGTGTTACCCGAAACATGTCCGATCAGGAACAAAATCAGGAACAATCCCGTCAGGGCCATCAGAAGTTTTCTGCCCAAGGTGCTGCTTAAGGTTTTTGATACCCAACTCATATAGTTTTGCTTAAATTTTCGATTGGTTTTTGGTTTTATACTTTGCGGCCAAATTTACATTTGGAAAGTTTAGCAAACAATTCCAAAACAATCGATTGAACTTATTTTAAAACGTTCTAAATAGTGAATTTTTAGTTAAATCATGATTTCATTACTGTTTTTCTAACCAAGTGTTTATTTTTATTGTTTGAATAAATACCATAATTTAATCCTGATTTGATTACATTCGTATATAGACCTAAACATAGCTGGTTATTCATGAAATCAATTTTACAATTCCTCTTGGCTTTTTGTCTTGCTTTTCTTGCGGCTGTTCCATCTTTTGCTACGCATATCCGTGCCGGTGAGATAACAGCTGAGCGGGTTTCTACTCAAACTTTGACTTACAGGATAACGGTGGTAGGATATACAGACACCCGATCAAGCGTAATTTTTGGCCCTGGGGATATCAATTTTGGAGATGGTAGAGAGGTACAACTCCAAACCGAAAGCGACTTACGATTTGTCGAAGCATTAGGCAATCAGATTGAGAAAAACACTTTTGTAATCACACATACCTATCAAGGTCCTGGACAATATGTGATCCGGTTCAGAGAATTCAACAGAAATGCGGCTACCTTGAATATGGACAATTCGGTAGATACGCCTTTTTATGTAGAAACCATGATTACTATTGATCCATTTATTGGGATCAATAATTCGCCGATTTTGACCATTCCACCTGTTGATAATGGAGGAGTAAATGTCCGGTATATACACAATCCTGGTGCCTATGATCCGGATGGGGACAGCTTGGCTTACCTTTTCGATGAACTGACCGTAAGACCTAAACAAGGATTTCAACGCTTTGTCAACAATTACAGGAGCCCTGCCTCCGGACAATTCAGTTTCAACAGGGAAGATGGCTCCCCAAATCCCTTTATTTCCATGGATCCTCTCACTGGAGACCTGATTTGGGATGCCCCTGGACTTGCAGGTCAGTACAACATTGCCTTCCAAGTTCAGGAATGGAGAAAAATAGGTGGGCAATATCAAATGATAGGCTATGTGGTAAGAGACATGCAGATTATCATAGAAAACACCAATAACAGAAGGCCTGAACTCATAATTCCTCCAGACCTATGTGTGGTTGCCGGCACCAGGATAGAAGAAATCATCCAAGGTTCTGATCCCGACGGAGACCCTATTAGGATAGAAGTATTTGGGGACCCAATAGAGATCACTTCCTCCCCTGCAAGTTATGCCCCAATTTCTGTATTTCAGCCGAGCCCAGGAATCATAAGATTCAATTGGCAGACCGTTTGTAGCCATGTAAGGGAAAGAGTATACCAAGTCAGGATAAGGATTGCAGACCAACCTAGGTCAGGTCCTTCATTGGTGGATATTAGGACCTGGAACATTAAAGTAGTCGGCCCACCTCCGGTATTTGATAATATTGAACAACAGCAAGGACGGTCAGCCAAATTATCATGGGATCCTTATTCATGTGGCAGTACAGCAGAAACTATGCAAGTATGGAGACGGTTGAATTCTAATCCTTACCAGCCGGATTCCTGTGAAACTGGAATTAGGGCGGGTTATCAACTAGTGGGCACCACCAATATGAGCATTTTTGAATTTTTGGACAATAACAATGGTGAAGGGTTGGCCCCAGGCAATACATATTGTTACAGGCTAGTTGCGGCTTATCCCCCTCCAAGGTTGGGAGAAAGTATAGTCTCTGAAGAAATCTGTATTACAGTGGATGTAGATGTTCCTTTGATAACCAATGTTAGTGTTGAAGCCACTTCTCAAAACAATGGTGAAATTTTCATTCGCTGGACTCCGCCTTATGATATTGATAGGTCACAATTCCCAGGCCCATTTTCTTATGAGCTCTTGAGAAATACAGGATTGACCGGAAATCAAGGTAGAGTCTCCGTAATCACAACTACTGACACCTCCTTTACTGATACAGGCCTAAATACAGAAAATCTGGTTTATAATTATAAAGTGGTGCTTAGAGAAAACAATACAGTGATTGACAGTTCTAGTTCTGCTTCCTCTGTAAGGTTAACTCCAACTATAATCAATGAAGCCATTGAACTTAATTGGACTTTTAATGTTCCCTGGAACAATTCGGTATCACAATTCAAACATGAAGTCTACAGGAACAGAACTGACCCTAATGGGCAGGATGAGAATAATTTTGTTTTAATTGCAGAGGTTGACCCAACAGTGAATGGTTTTACTTATTTTGATGATGGAAGTCACAATGGTGTAACACTCAAAAAAGACATAGAATATTGCTACTATGTGGTCACAAAGGGAGTTTACAATGTGGACATGATTGAACTTCCCTTAGAAAACAAGTCACAAATAATCTGTGCAAGACCAGATGATGACAGACTTCCATGTCCACCTGTATTGACATTTGAAGGACCGGATTGTGCAGCGTATCTGGATGATAAGGTTTGTGGATTCAGTAGTTTTGTCCATGAATTGAGCTGGGAACCTGAATTTTCAGGTTCATGCGATGATGAATTAAGTGCATATAGGCTTTATTTCTCCTCAGAAGGTCCTGAAGCAGAATTTAACTTGGTGGGCACCTATTCATCATTTGAATTACGGGCTAGGATTACAAACCTTCCCAATTATAGGGGTTGTTATTATGTCACGGCTGTGGACCGCTCAGGAAATGAAAGTGAGCCCAGCAATATAGTATGCGTGGACAATTGCCCTAGCTATAACCTTCCCAATGCATTCACACCAAATGGAGATGGGGTCAATGACACCTTTATGGCTTTTGACAATCCATTCGCCAAATGTCCAAGATTCGTATTAGGAGTTGAAATTTTCATTGTAAACAGATGGGGCGCAGAAGTATTCAAATACAACAGTTTGAATTCTACAGAAAATGATATATTTATTCGATGGAATGGAAGGGACAAGAATGGCAATGAACTTCCGGCAGGGACGTATTTTTATACCGCTACAGTGAAATTCGATGCATTCGATCCAGCTCTTCAGGAGAAGAAATTGAAGGGTACCGTTCAGATTATCCGATGAGGATTCAGGATAAATTTGACATTGTTCTTTTCGACGGCGTGTGCAACCTCTGCAATAACGCCGTCGATTTTATTATACGAAGGGATAAGCATTCCCAGTTTAAAGTTGGTGCTTTACAGGATCCTGCGGCAAAAAAACTATTAAAAAATTATCAAATAAAAGAAGGTTACTTAGACTCCCTAATCCTGATCCGCGGAGAAAAAGTCTTCTATAGAAGCAGAGCAGCATTGGAAATTGCCAAGAAATTAAATGCTCTTTGGCCCTTATTTTATATTTTCATCTTTCTACCTGCTTTTATAAGGGATCCAATCTACGACTGGATAGCCAATAACCGCTACAAATGGTTTGGGAAAAAAGAAACCTGTAGAATTCCAAAAAAAGAAGAACTGGATAAGTTTTTGACGGAATCGGAGATTGTTTGAATTGGATCAAAAACAATTGATTATTACAAAATCTGTAAAGAAGTCCGGAACAAGTCACAATTTATTTTTTGGTATATTTGCTGCTTCAAAAAAACAAACTCTATGAAAGCATATGTTTTTCCGGGCCAAGGTGCTCAGTTTTCAGGAATGGGAAAAGACCTTTATGAAAACAATGAAGAAGCCAAGGCATTATTTGAAAAAGCAAATGAAATTTTAGGATTCAGGATTTCAGACATCATGTTTGAAGGTACTGAGGAAGAACTGAAGCAGACCAAGGTCACTCAACCTGCAATTTTCCTTCATTCTGTCATTTTGGCCAAAACCTCTGCAGACTTCAACCCTGATATGGTTGCAGGCCACTCTCTTGGTGAATTTTCTGCTTTGGTTGCCAATGGTACGTTGGCGTTTGAAGATGGATTGAAGTTGGTTTACCAAAGGGCAATGGCCATGCAGGAAGCCTGCGAAATCAACCCTTCAGGTATGGCGGCAATCTTAGGGTTGGAAGATGAAAAAGTAGAGGAAATATGCGCATCCATCGAGAACGAAACCGTGGTGGCAGCAAATTACAACTGCCCTGGACAATTGGTCATATCAGGTACAAATAAAGGTATTGAAATAGCCTGTGAAAAAATGAAAGAGGCAGGTGCTAAGCGGGCCCTTTCTCTACCTGTGGGAGGTGCTTTTCATTCCCCTTTGATGGAGCCTGCGAGAGAAAAATTACAAAAGGCTATTGAAAACACTGTATTCCATACACCTGCATGCCCTGTTTATCAGAACGTAAGCACAACCGGAGTAAGTAATGTGGAAGAAATTAAAAGAAATCTGATTGCACAATTGACTGCTCCTGTCAAATGGACACAATCAGTTCAACAAATGGTATCAGATGGTGCAACAACTTTTATAGAATGTGGTCCAGGCAAGGTTTTACAAGGTTTGGTAAAAAAAATCCATAAAGAAGCCGAAGTTTCCAGCATCTGATTCTCAGCCCGGTAAATCCGGGCCTTTTTTATACTTCAGGACAGCGGAATTATCCTTACACCTCAAAAGCAATTCCCGTATTTTCAATTTTAAACTCGGATGGATAAAGTCAGGCATAAGCTCATTCAAGGGTTCAAGGACAAATCTCCTCTGAGAAATAAAGGGATGCGGAACAATCAAATCTTTACTATCCAGACAAAGATCCCCGTAAAAAAGCAAATCAATATCCATGGTTCTGTTCCCCCATTTGACTTCTCTTTTTCTTTCAAGCCTATTCTCTACAGATTGAATGATTTCCAATACTTTATGAGGTTTCATTGAGCTTTGAAAGACAAGCACCTGATTTAAATAACTTCCAGAGGATTTGCCTCCCCAAGCCTCTGTTTCATAAATTGAGGAAGCTTCCATATTTGGGCCAAACGCTTCAATCAACAGGTTAGTAGCCTGAAAAATAAAATTAAGGCGGTCACCTAAATTTCCACCGATAATTAAAACCAGTTTTCCCATTTTCCTGTTTAATGAAACAGATCAAACATAAAGAAAAAACACTTATTTTAGCCAAATAAATAATAAGAATATGAGATTTCTAGGTAATGTTTTAGCAGTAATTGTTGGACTTTTGATTTTCTCTGTCATGAGTTTTTTCATCTTGGCAGGATTGATTGCTATCATCTCTTCTTCTGAAGATGAAGTGAAAATCAAAGAAAACACCGTACTTGTTCTTAATCTTGAAGGAAGAATTTTGGTCGAAAGGAGCAATGAAGATGACCCGGATTTTTCGTCTTTCGGACTTATCAGTTCTGTTCCCTCAATTGGATTGACCAGTTTGAAAAACGCCATCCGAGCGGCAAAGGAAAATGACAATATAAAAGGCATTTTTTTAAAATCAGGAACGCTCATGGCAGGCCAGGCAGGAATCAAAGAGTTGAGGGATGAGCTATTATCATTCAAGGAAAGTGGAAAATTCATTGTAAGTTATGCAGAGCTATATACCGAAAACGGTTATTATTTAAGTTCTGTTGCTGATGAAATTTATGTCAATCCATCAGGAATGATGGAATTTAACGGATTGGCTTCTGAAATTCTTTTCTTCAAAGGACTTTTCGAAAAACTTGAAATCGAACCTGAAATTTTCAGGGTGGGTGACTTCAAAAGTGCAGTAGAACCTTTCATGTTGGACAAAATGAGTGAAGAGAACAGATTACAGACTTCCTCTTTTCTGACAGACCTAAACAGTTTTATGTTGAATGAAATTTCTGAAAGCAGGGGAATCAATTATGATCGGTTAAAAGAAATCAATTCCCAAATGCTTGTCAGGAGGGTAAGAGATGCAGAAGAATTGGAATTAATTGATGGAATTTGGTATGAGGATCAGGTAATTGACCTGATAAAACAAAAGTTGGGTCTGGAAAAGGAGGATAAAATCAATACTATCAATGTTTCTAGAATCAATAAATCTGCCAAACCCAAATCAAAAAGTTCCAAAAACAGAATTGCTGTTATCGTGGCTGAAGGGGAAATCATGGGAGGCAATGGAGAGGGTCTGATAAGCTCTGAACGCTTCAAGGAAGAAATCCGTGCTGCCAGAAAAAATAAAAATGTAAAAGCCATAGTACTAAGAGTCAACTCACCAGGAGGTTCTGCTTTGGCTTCTGAAGTAATCTGGAGGGAACTGGAGGAAGCAAGAAAAGAAAAACCAGTTATTGCGTCTATGGGTGAAGTAGCTGCTTCCGGAGGTTATTACATTGCGGCAGCATCTGATACCATTGTTGCCCAACCCAATACCATAACAGGTTCTATAGGAATTTTTGCCCTATGGTTCAATGCCAAAGGTCTTCTAAATAATAAGTTGGGAATCACAACAGATGTAGTAAAAACCGGTGAATTTTCTGATTTCCTTAGCCCCACTAGAAGAGTAACTGAAGCAGAAAAATTGATATTTCAAAATCAGATCGAAGAAGGGTATGATATTTTCCTGGAGAGGGTTGTAAAAGGAAGAGATATGGATAAAGAAGCTGTTAAAAAAGTGGCTTCTGGTAGGGTATGGACCGGAAACCAAGCCTTGGAAAACGGTCTAGTTGATGCTCTGGGCGGTTTGGATGAAGCTATCAGGATTGCTGCAGAAAAAGCAGGTATTGAAGAGGATTACAGGGTGGTATATTACCCCGAAATGAAATCTTGGTTTGAAAGATTTATGAGCCAAATATCTAATGAAGTCCAGGCCTATTACCAAAAAGAAAAATTGGGAACTTTTTATCCGATTTATAAGCAAATAGAAGAACTCAATAAATATGAAGGCATAATGGTCAGGATGCCTTTTGATTATCACATTCAATAAAAAAGGAGCGAAATGCTCCTTTTTTATTTTTGTAACAAAACTTTCCAAGCCGTTTCCAGATCTCCCAATTCCAACTGCTCTTTGGCATATTGGTGCAAATGATCTATAAAGCTTTCCTTATCATTAATAAACCTTGTCCGCAGCTCTTTGATAACCGGATCAAGGGAAAATGCATCTATATCCTCTTGGGCCGGTAATTTTTCTATATTGCCCAACCTGCCCAGATTATTTCCTGTAAGGACTGTACTATTTTTAACATGGTCGGGGATTTGATCCACTCCAATACCTTTATTTTTTACTGGTTTAGGAATTTCAAATAGTGCAGATCCATTAGCTCTACAATACCAATCCCCTCCCATTCTGGAAACTGCATCCAATTTTCTTGGGTCAATTTTTCCAAAGTCATCAAAAATTTCATCCTTGAAATGGGCTAATACCACTTCACATATCACCAAATTACCCGCACCACCTTGATTGCCTAGAGAAATAACCTGGTTTACCTTACATTCGAATGCAACAGGGGCCTCTTTTACCCTGGGTGGCTTAATTTTTATAGATGCTTCCGCAGTCAGGCCAGATTTCACAAACTCATTGACCCCCTTATCATATTCAGTGCTTGCAAGGGACATTTGTTCAACCAATTCAAAATTGACAATATTGATCACCACCTCAGGCACTTCCAAAACATTGTCCAAGCTGTGTTTTGTAGTATTATCCCTTACTCTTCGGGATGGAGAAAAAATTAAAATAGGGGGATTGGAACTAAATATATTAAAGAAAGAAAAGGGACTTAAATTCACATTTCCATCACCATCAATGGTACTAGCAAAGGCAATCGGTCTAGGTGCAATAGCTCCTAATAATAATCCATGCAGTTGGGAAGTTTCAATCTCTTTTGGGTCAATAGTTTTCATTTGATTTTTTTTGAAATAACAAATCCTTTACCTAAACGGTTGCTTTTACTTCATTCTATTTTGCTAAATTAAAAAACCAAAAACAACCTAGACCCATGCTTAGACACATTTTCCAAAAACTGTCCGTAATTATTATTTTGTCTGTATCATTTTCTTCTTTGCCTTTAAGTATAAAAGCACAATCTTTAAACGTAGCGACTTATAATTTAAGATTTGACAATCCCAATGATATTGGTAATTTGTGGAAAGATAGATCCCCGCATTTAATCAATCAGATAAAATTTCACCAAATGGATATCATAGGTACGCAAGAGGGGCTTTTTCATCAATTGGAAGAAATGAAAAGTGCCCTCGGATTCCCTTATATTGGACTTGGAAGGGACAAAGGAGGTAAGGAAGGAGAGTTCAGTGCAGTATTCTATAATCCAGAAAAATTAATTTATGTAGAAGGTAGTACATTTTGGCTTTCAGAAACTCCTGATCTTCCAAGCAAAGGTTGGGATGCTGCATTAAACAGGGTTTGTACTTGGGGAAAATTCAGGACTAAAAAAGGGAAAAAAGAGTTTTTGGTTTTCAATATCCACTATGACCATATAGGCCAAAAAGCAAGAGAAGAAAGTAGTAAACTAGTTCTTACAAAAATAAAAGAAATAAATAAAAAGAATTTGCCAGTGGTTTTCATGGGTGATTTCAATGTTACACCCGACAACCCTGCTTACCTAACTATTATAGAAAGTTCAGATTTTAATGACAGTAGACTGATAAGTCAATTGCCTGCAATAGGAAACCAAGGAACATTTACTGGTTTCAATTGGGATAAACTTCCTGAGGGAATAATTGACCATATTTTTGTCAGTCCCAAAATAAAGGTTCATAGACATGGCATATTGACAGACAATTACGGAATGAAATATCCTTCTGATCATTTTCCTGTTATGGCAGAGATTTCATGGTAAATCATTAGAAAACCTTTATGCACAAATGGCTGCGTTGAATTTGAAACAAGATCAGAAAATACACTTAAAACAAGCTCTCTTTCCCAACTAATGATGCTGTTATGAAGTCTGTTTTCCTCGCTGCTAGAGTAGCATCGAAAAAATGGACTATGCCCATTCGAGACCGGGGCACTATTCTTATCGGTTTCCTGATGATATTTGGTGATTGGGTCTGGCTTCTTGAAA
>NZ_PYGF01000019.1 GCF_003014575.1 Cecembia rubra | reverse complement strand
CTTTTTTCATTTTTGCAATCTGTGTGTTAAAGGTAAGAAATTGTCTGCACACAGATCGGGTATTCGCCTACCGCGGGTTCCTCAAATTCCCCGTGAGATTTCTTCTAAATCACACAGAGAATTTCGAGGTATAACTTTAACTTCGTAAGTAGTGAAACCAACTTACACAGTTTTTGTCATAGTCCCTGAGAAAGTTTCCCCCATAACAACTCTTGGTTTAGGGCCATTCCATTCAGGGTCTTTCAAAAGCCTTCTCATATCAACCCACCTTAAATATCCTCTAAAGACCAATGATTTTCTTCTTTCCTCTAATATTTTTGATAGGGATTGTGTTTCAGATAAATACTCTTCAGGCAAATAGGTACCTTTCCTAAATCGTGTTTCTAATAATGAATTTAAAACATCTAATCCTTCTTTTCCTCTATTCAGCCTCGCTAGACATTCTGATTTAATTAGATATACTTCATCCAAAGCTATTCCAGAAAATAATTCGAAATTCCCTGTGTAATGCCCAATGAAATTTACATTTCCATCTTGATTTGGATTATTGAAAAATAAAAATTTCCGTAAATCATTTTCACTGTAGCTATTCACAAGCTCTCTATCCACAAAGCTTAAAGGTGAAGTAAAAGACTGAGATGCTCCCCCACTACTAAAATATATTAATTCATTATTTAAAACTGGGATCGGGTATTGCAAGCCAACTATTGGAAAACTAGTATTCTCAAAAATTTCTGAATAGCCTAAAAGATCAGACTTTTTATCTAGAATCTTTTGAGAAAAATTCAAGGCTTCAGAATAGTTCCCAAGAATTAAATGTATTCTGGCTAGTAATCCATATACTGCCAATTTTCCAGGGTGAACCACTGTCGATTGAGTTTCGGGTAACAATTCCATTGATTCCTCCAAATCAAGAAAAATTCTATTGTAAACTTCTCCAATAGTTGCCAAACCTTGGTGATCATTTACATCTGAATTTAGCTTTATTGGTATTGCTCTCTTCTGTAAATCTGATTCGGTTAAAACAGGTGGAGCAAAAAATTGCAATAGTCCAGTTAAAGCATTTGCTCTATGGAATAGAGCCATCCCACGAAGATTGCGAAGATCATTGATATCATTTTCATTTCTTGGGTTTATTTCACTAACAGTTTCTAAAATGAAATTAGCATGAAAAATGGTAATGTATGGTATGTTCCAAAAGGCATTACCACCAGTTACTTCAAAAATCTCTTGCTTCCATTTGTAGGCATCTCTTGTAAAATCATTGATGAAAGTTAGGTAACCTTGATCATTTGTAAACATATCATCAGCAAGCAATATACCTAAGTTAATTTCTCGATTAATCCGTTGGGTATTTGCAAGAATTGAATAAAGATCATCTATGGTTGTAGGTACAATTATACCTTTTGACGGCCTTTCATCGAGGAAACCTTCACATGATGATATTAATATAAGTACGATAAGGAAATATAATTTTATATTTTTCATAATTTCAGTCTAGTTTAGTTTACAGATCAATTCTTAATCCTATGGCTATGCTGCGAGGTGGTGGGATATTTTGAAAATCAGGATCTACATCGAATTTTGTCTTTTTCCATAAAAGACCTAGGTTGTTGACATAGGTATAAAATTCTGCACTTCTAACGGGTAACCATGGCAACTTGCTTTTTTTCAAATGATATCCAGCCCTGATATCTTGAAGTCGAATATGATCCCCCCTTTCCACCAATGTTTCCGAAAACGTGTAAATGAATTGTCTAAAAGTGTTGTTAGTCAATGGCATTGAGGGAACAGTTGTAATCAATTCATCTCCCGGCTGTCTCCATCTATCATTATAGTCTCTATGAGTAATGCGGCCTGCATAAAGATCTGTATAATCTACTGATAGTCTTCGGAAATAATAGTCTAATCTAAAAGCTACATTGGGGGATATATAAAAATCACCAAAACTAAAGGTATTCCTCAAAGCTCCAAAAGCCTGAGGCCTGGCAGATCCATGAAAAATTAAATCATCGGGTTGAGTTTGAAGCCTAATTCCAATAAAATTGGTACTAGGCTCTCCATTTAAAAATCCAATTGGATCTCCTGTATTTGGATCTAAGCCTCCCGATTTCATGCTAAAAACTGAAAATAATGGTTTTCCCGGAAAAGGTGTGATTCCAAACGAAGATAAGAGATTTACAATTTGAGTGGGAGCCTCATAATTAGTTACCTCCTCTTTCACTCGACTTAAGAAAAAGTTGATTTCCCAATTAAATTTACCTTGCATAGGCTTAGAGTTTAGGGTTAAATCCCAACCTCTTGTTTGAGTATCTGCAAAGTTTCCTCTAAATGTTGTAAATCCAGTGGTTGGAGCAATTGGGAAATCTCCTATAAGATCTAATCCATTTTTACTGTATAATTCGAGACTTATATCTAATAAATTATTTTTGAGACTTGCATCAAATCCAACATTTATTGTTTGTATTTTTTCCCATCTCAGATTTCTGTTCGGGGGATTTCTGATTATTGCATATCGCTGACCAGGATTAATAAAGTTACCATCTGTAACAAAATATGAGGCCGTAGTAAATGCACTTAATGTCCTGTCTACATTACCATTAAATCCATATGTACCTCGAAACCTGAGATATGGGATTGCAGACACATTGAAAAAACTTTCCTCAGAAAGAATCCAAGACAAGCCTGTTGACCAAAGTGGTACTGCCCTTAAGTTAGTTTCAACTCCGAATAAATTAGAGGCATCTTTTCTTGCACTTCCCGTTAATACCAATTTGTTTTTATAGGCGAGTGAAAAATTTCCAAAGTAAGAAATAAATCTATCAACTCTTCCTTCATGGTCTATGCCTGAGGGTATAGTAGCAAGTGCATTATTGGGATTGATCCTAAACTGATTAAACAAATTAACTGGTAAACTGACTGCAAAACTGTTGTTATAACCATAATATCTGTTTGCAGATGCAATGCTATTCACATCTTTAAATTCAGTACCAATTATCCCATTCAATTGAAATTTTTCACTCAATAACCGGTCAATTTTAGCCTGAACTCGACCATAACTGCCATTTGATGTCCCATTCCTAGAATCCATAAATCCACCGATTGGAATTGGTCTAGACAATGACCCATCGGTATTGATTTGTGTAAACCTATTTATCAAATGTCTGGCTTCAAAGCTTTCTGAAGGTCTGTAATTCCTTGATGAAAATTGGTTATTCCAATGTTGGAACAAAACTTCTGTGCTTAACCAATCTGTAACTTTGTAAGCAACTGAAAAATTTACTCGAGCATCTTGTTGTTTAACACTATTTTCAAATATCCCAATTTCCTCCATGGGAAAGAATCTCCAGTCCAACCAATCAGTATCTAAAAAGGAATTCACATACCTTAAGCTGTGCTCTCTTACTATTTGATTAGCTGATCCATCATCATTTCTCAATTTTTCATATGGAAAAAGCGTTGGGATTTGGGTATCAACCAATGAGTTGGATTCGGTGTAGTTGAATGATATCCCAAAATCTAACTTCCTGTTAAGTAGACTCCAATTATTATTGGAGGAAATTGTCGTGCGGGAATTAGAGTTACCAATTTCAGCAGCAAGATTATGATCATGACCTACAGAGAAGCTATAGCGGTAATTTTCTTTTCCGCCCGAAAAACCAAGACTTAACTGATTATTGACAGCAGATCGGTAATAATTATCCATTAGTTCCTGTCTTGAATCAATTTGTCTGAATAAATCTAATCTTCTATCTCTTTCTAAATCAGCAAGTTTTCCGGACCTGTGCTCTAATAAAGTTTCAATTACCGGTGACATTGGCTGTCTTGCATTTAAATTATTAATAGCCGCATTAAAGACGCCCCTGTTAAAAAGCTCATTTTCAACATCAATAAAATCAGAAATATCCATCCATGGCCTCGCCAATAGATTAGGAGCTTCAATGAAATTTGTGTTGGCATTGAATGTTATTTGCATAGGTTGATTGGCTCGACCTCTTTTGGTTTTGATTACTATTACACCATTCCCAGAGCGAGCACCCCAAATAGATGCAGCAGCAGCATCCCTTAGGATGGTTATGGATTCAACATCATTGGGGTTGATATTTTCCAGAGGGCCATCGTATGGAAAGTTATCAATGATGATCAATGGCTGGGTTTCTGCAAAAATGGTACTTCTTCCACGGATTGTAATTCGATCAGACGCAGGTCCTGCCCTGTTGAATACGAGCCCTGATGTAACATCCTCCAATCGCTCCAAAAGATTGGTACTTACTCTCCTGTTAATCAGTTCTTGATCCAGTTGGACAAAAGAACCGGTAGCTCTTTCCTTGGGTATTTCTTGAAATCCTGTAGAAAGGACTTCAACAGTTTGTAATCCCATATCTTGAGCATCAAGATAAATTTCCAGTCCAGTTAAACTTCTATTTACACTGAGTTCTACTTTCTGAGAAGAAAAGCCGATAAATGATACGATAAGAACTTTCGGGAACTTATTATCAGTCCTTAAAACAAACTTACCATCCCCATCTGAAACGGTGGCACGATCGGATCCTTCTTCTTTAATCAGTGCGCCTGGAAGTGGTGTTTGATCATTAGATGCGTAGATGGTTCCGCTAATGTGAACAGTAGCGGCTTCTTGAGCATACATTCCTGTACTTAGCAGAAACAGCCAAAAACTGAGTACAATTTTTTTCATTGTTTTTATAGTTAGGGTTGATGTTTATAATACTCTTGGATTTGGTTTTCCAAGTAATTGATTAAGCCTTGGGTGCTGTATAGAAAATTTCCATTATTGACCATCCTGCCATCAGGGTCTATCAACATCATGGTGGGGAAGCTTCTGATATCGTAATAGCTCAAAAAGGACTGTTCATCTTGTGAACTTCGGTAGTTAACTCCGCTTGAAGGGCTATATATTGATTGGGACACGAGGTCAAGCCAACGTTGATGATCTTTGGAAGACCCTACGTAAATAACTTCTAGCTTTTCAGAAAACTGGAATTGTTTATCCACCTCAGAAACTTTGTGTCTATAAGCAGATTCACTCGCTGAGCAACCTGGAAGCCAAAAACTCAGCAATAGAAATTTTCCTTTATGGTCATTTAGGAAAATTTCATTGCCTTCATAATCCCAAAGTGGCAGTTTGGCAATTGGTGCACCAATCTTTTGAGCTGCAAACATTTTAGCTATTAGTTCATGTAAAAAAGGATCTGATACTCGTGCTAGTGTTTTTTCAAACTGTGCGTTTGAATCTGAAAATCTTCTGAAATTTTGGCTTATAAATTTTACTTCAAGCGCATCATTCAACGCTTGACTTTGGAATGTCAATAAGTCTCTAAATGGTTTTTTGGTAACGGCTGAATTCACAACTTTTTGAGTATACAGATATTCCAAAAAGTGTGGAGAATCGACTGCATTGCTTGGAATTACAGGGATTGAATCCATGAAATATCGATGGAAAAGTGCCAGATATTCCGGGTTATCTTCATAGGTTTTTCTAAATAAATCCACAGGTTCAAAAAGGATTTTACCCATAAGTTCTGTTTGAAGCGCTTGAAAAAAATCCTTTTCCAATAGGTGTTTAAATGGCTGCAATTGTGACCAAACTGGATGCTGTGTATAGTCAGCTCCAAGTTGCCTATCCAAATACTTGATCTTGTCTTCAAGACTCACCAAGGGTTCAATTGACCTGTGAACTGATGATTTTTTTTGAATTGCCTGATAATAAGCGATCGAATCTTTGGATGAACTCGCCCAAAATCGCTTATTTGAAGTCAACATTGCAGGGTCTATGGAGAATTTCCATTCATCCCATGACATCTGAAGAGAATGTTGGGCCCTGAATTTTTCCGCAGATGGGCCGGAAAATAGTGTCTGCCCTTTTTCCAAATCAAAACCAATTCTAACAGAATCACCGGGTTGGATGATGATTTTATCTAGCAAGTCATACCGCCCATTTTTAATAGTTAAGAAAGCTGATTTTGAAATCGGAGGAGAGGTCCAATCCAGAACTTTGGATTCCCTGCTCCCTTCGAACATATTTCCACTAGTCAAAAAATGGTTTTGTATCTTGGCTTGAGGAAGATCGGTAGGAATATCTAGCAAGCTCTCCCAGAAAAAAACCTGTAAAGAATCTGGGAAAGGGTTTTTCTTGATTTCTATTCTAATGAATACACGTTTAGGTATGGGCTCATCGGAGGGATTAGACAAACCAAAAGTTGGCATGGACATTAGAAGCATACCACTATAAATTAGAGGAATAGTGAGTTTTTTCATAAGTTTTAAATGTAGTTTATCAGGTAACTTAAATCCTTGAAATAGGCTAAAAGCCAGATTTGATCCCTGCTTGAAGCCAAGGATAATAACCTCAGCAACACCAGCGCCACCTTAAGTACTTCTACAGCTGTATGGGAATCCTTGATCGCTTTATCAGTATGAGCAAAGTATGGAAGGATTTCAGGTTGACGAAGAACTTTGCAAAACTGTCACCAATTGACAAATCAGCAGTTTTTCTACAACCATTCATTTGTCTTTCTTTTTAAATACTGTGGATCGTGTTCCTCTTGAAATCCTTGGCAAAAGACAAAGTAATTCCAGTTAACCTATGCAATTATGTATACATGGAACAATGGAGTACTTTGATGCCAAAATGATTGGATTATCCACTGGAGTTAGAAATGCCGGACAAGGCCTGGAGGCAGCAAAATTTTACTAAGAAATCAAATGGGATGAAATAAATATCCCTAGATCTTCTGTATCAGATCGAGAGTAAAAGGAAACCTGAAGTGGGAAATTCAACTATCGGACTGATCACCAATAGGTTCCAATCCAGCTCCAGGCTCCGGCCTTATCTGAAACCCTTAGGGGCATCAGGACCGGCCCGCACCGCTGTAGTACCGTCACCTTTTGTGTATCCGTTAGCTACATTTGGGTCTATTGAATCGTTTCACCTTTATGAGAAAAGACGCGGTGTGGGTCCTGTGAGGGTGACAGGCAACTTTTCAGCTGTCGTCAAATAGCAATCTGATGATTGCAGTGGTTGAAAGTGAGTTCATGGTGCTGGGTTTATGGTTTTGTAATTTCTTGACCTAGCTGGCTGCTAAGGAGGAAACTCATTGTTCATTCTAAATTCATCACTCTTCATTCATAATTCTACACTCATCATTCATCACTCTACATTCCAAAAAGGCATGGCAGTCCCAGGAAGCATGATGCATCAATTTTTTCATGCAGTCAGATGAGGAGCTAAGAAGACTTGATAAGCGGTCTGGACAGACTTCTTCCAGGCTACCTAAGAGGCAACTATTACCTTATAGAATAATTGGAATACATTTCCCAGGACCTTCTGCAGCAGGTCGGGAATAAAAGGAACAGGGAATCCGGATACGTAGCACAAATAGCCACTTCTACCCTTCCTTACCTAGGGCATATCCATCAAACCGGAGATTTGATGACGTTCTTTAAAAGTTCAAATAGGGTGAGGGTTCTTCCAGACTCATGCGGCATACAGACAGCAGTCCTCCCCTTCTCTTGACTGAGAAGCTGATTATTCAATTCGAATGTGGAACTGTGTGTCATACTCGCTTGCATTGGTCAGCTATATAAAAACGAGTCTGGACGAAGTCGAAAAAAAAGAACACTATAGCGTGGGCTTCTATCTCAACCACATCACAAGGTTCCGACGCCTTAAGGGGTGATTTCGATAGGGCCCAAGCGCTATAGTGCATACAAATGTACACAAAATAACCTCTTGGGCATTAACCTACCGTCTCTCCCTTGTCAAATTGTCGGAATTTGTGATAGAGACTCTTAGTTTAATGACTGCTAATAATCTTCAATTAATTCAGGTCTAATTACCTGATATTCCAAAAGTATATATTTCAGTACAAATAAAAAAATTATTGATATAAAATGTACTAGAAAATATTTATCGATTTGCTCATTATGAGCAAAATAGACTATTTAAGAGCAGAAAACATCTCCAAAAATTTACAATTAATTATGAAGGAGGCAGATTTAACGGTTGATGGAATTGTAGAATTCACAAAAGTCTCAAAGCCTACAATCGACAGGGCGATTTTAAAGCTTTCAAATATATCCCCAAATAAGCTAAATGAAATTGCGCTTTCATTCGGCTTAACATCTTCTCAAATTTCAAATAAGTATCCGGTAAAAACTAGCCATATCCCAAAACTTCAGAAGCTAATTAATTTTAAGTCTGATGATTCCGCAAACCCTAAATATTTCATTAGTTTATCAAAAATTCATAATGCTCATAGGTTCGTTAAAGACCAACTTTTAACAGATACTTATTTTAGAGAGGAAAGAAGGTTAAGCGAAATAAAGACAAGGCTAAAATCTAATAGTTTGTTTGTTAGATCTTTTTCTGATAGCGCTTTAGAACAAGCGATAAAAAGAATTGCTGAGGAATTTGAATGGTTTAAAATCTCTAGAAAAAGTCCAAATGGTAAAGTGTTTTATTACAAAGTATTGGTTTTGAATTCTCCTATCCAATAAAAAAGCAAAAATACCGTGATCAGGGTATTTTTTAGGCGATGGGGATTGGGTAGATTTGGGGGTAATTGGAATATTTCCACTATTGAAGAGGAAAGAGCCCTAAATAAGAATACTTTCCTCTATAGAGGGAAGCAAAATGTTAGCCACAACATTAAAATAGACAAAATATAAGAATATGATCACAAAATGGACTATTAAAAATTTTAAATCAGTATCCAAAAAGACTGACCTAAAATTTGAACCACTAACTATTTTCGCAGGGGCAAACAGTTCTGGAAAGAGTACAATCATTCAAAGTTTACTTTTAACTGCTCAAACAATCCAAAACTCGGTAACATCTAGATCTGTAATTTTGAATGGGCACATTTCGAAATTTGGAAATTTTAATGATATACTTTCACACAATGAAAATGATAAAAACGATAAAAACGATATTGAAATAGGCTTTTCATTGATACCAAGTAAAAATCATCTAAATACTGATTTTCTTTCTAGAAGGTACATGATCCACTATGATGAAGAAATTAATAAAGTTGATTTACAATTTAGTTTTTCTGCAAATAGTAATCAAGTAGAACAACTCAACCCGACTTTAAACAGTGTAAATATTCAAAGTGATTTAAATGAAAAAGTAAAGCAAAAAATCAATATTAAAAAATCGGCGAAATCATTTGAGGAAAGAAAAACCGAATTCAAAATAAATACTTTATCAAACATTGATAAACAATCAATGGAATTCGAGGTCGAAATCTCACCAAAAACAAGAACCGCTGGAAGATATTACAGAATTCCAAGCGACATTAAATTTATAGGGGTCAATTTGTTACATTTTCTACCATACAGTGTAACTGGTGTATATAATGAACTAGATTCAGAAATATCGTATATTTTAAAAACACTTGAGGGCAAAATCCCATACATAGATTTTGATAATATAGAGCATGTTGATGTAATACTTAATGATGAATTTAAAACATTGATATTAAATTTATTTTCGGAACTAGTCGAAAATACAAAGGCTATAGATGATATTCAAAATCAGAAGATAATTGAGAGTTTTAACTCTTCTTTGAAAGCTTTAAAAAACGATTTTACTTTACAAAGTTTAAAAAGATGCTTGAGTAATAGATATTTTCAAAGGACAATAGCCACTTTATTTGAAGATAAAAAGACAGAAATTGAGAAAATATTTAGCAAAATTAGATCTGATGAATATATTAAAGTAAGAACATTACCATTGCATTTGCCAGAAGTAGACTATATTGAAAACTATTTTAAAAGAAATTTAAAATATCTAGGACCACTGAGAGATGAACCAAAAGCAATATACCCATTAGAGGGATACGCTGATTCAACTGATGTAGGATTTAAGGGGGAAAACACGGCCGCTGTTTTAGAAGTTCATAAAAACACAATTGTATCTTATATACCTTCATCAGAATTTGATAAAAACATCGAAGAAAAAGTGACAAAGAAAGACACGCTTCAAAACGCAGTATTAGATTGGCTTATTTATTTAGGCGTAGCTGCAAATTATAAAACTTCGGATAAAGGTAAATTGGGACACGAATTAACCGTTTCAACGGACTCATCAAATAATTTTCAAGATTTAACCCATGTTGGAGTAGGAGTAAGCCAGGTTTTACCAATTTTAGTTTTGTCATTGCTTGCCAACTCTGATTCAACATTAATTTTTGAACAACCAGAACTTCATCTTCACCCAAAGGTTCAGACACGTTTGGCAGATTTTTTTATTTCTTTAAATATTTTAGACAAACAATGTTTAGTAGAAACACATAGTGAATACTTAATAAATAGATTACGTTATTTAGTTGCAACCTCAAATGGAGAAACGTTATCAAATAATTCAATTTTATATTTTGTCGAAAAAGAAAATTCATTATCCACATACAATGAAATAAGAATAAACAAGTATGGAGTCATAAAAGATTGGCCTAAGGGATTTTTCGATGAAAGCGAAAAACTAGCTTCAAAGATGTTAGAAGCAGCTATGTTAAAGAGAAAAAGAGAAAAGGAGGATTAATTATGAATTTCTTTATTGATCCATATGTTTTTTCTTTTGATAAAGAGAGCATAACCAAAATCCAATTAGAAGAATTCATTGAGAATTTAATTGATTGGAAAAAACTTATTGATTTAAATTGGGGAAGTGTTTTTAAGCCAACTGAGACTTTTGATATATTATTCAAACATAATTTATTCCCTTACATTGACACCTTAAAGGAATTAGTTGATAAATATAACATTGACTACATACAACCAGAAGAAATAGATAAGATTGTCAATGCAATTCTAAATAAATTACCTCACATTGAGGACCATTGTGAGATTTTTGACGTTTTAATTGATAATGATAATTTTTCAGATATCGAAAATAGAAATGAAGATTTTATTTATTTGTTAAAAAAAATAGCAACCATCTTAGAAATTGATTGCGTAATAAACAAAAAAAACAATAACAAAAACATAATTATCTCAAATGGTTTAAAAGAACCTCTTATAAAGTTTGATGCACTTATATCATTAATAGATTCAAAACATCAAATAGATTTACCGTTGGCAATAAATGTAGAATTTTTCCATTTTTCTAACTTTAAACTATTTTGCTCTAAAATTGAGCCAGCAATAATAGTTATTAATGAGCAAAGTGATGTGTGTGTCAAAATGGCCATTTACATTAAATTATTTCAAATTGACCCTAACTGCAATTACATCTATGAAGAAAAAGAACCAAACTTTGTATTGCATGATAGTTTTTTCCAATCAATGAGGAATTTGAATTTCCATAAAGATGAATCAAAAATAAATCTATTGCTTAGGTCTTTGTATGAAGAAGTCCTAAATATCAATATGAAAGATACCCATGAATTAAGAGAAGGGAAAAGCGGTGGTAGCAATCAAATTTCTCATAAGGGGTATTTGGCTTGGAGACGAGATATTGATTATGAATACCATCTGCATTATTGGAGAAAGGGTGATGAATTAATTTTTACAGATATTGTACCACACAACAATTTTAAAATAACTAAAATATAAATACTGTGGCTAACATATAAGGGCTAAACCGAAGTGGAGCGCAGCGGAATTTCGGAATTAGCCCCTGTTGACAGAAGTGTAGCGGGGTTGAGCGGAGATTTAGCTATGGGGATTAAAAGTTTGGAGATGCCAGTACCTACCTATTTAGGTACTATCAAGTTAAATAAATCAGCATGAATTTTGTTATGTTTGGCTTATAGCATAATTTTGTCACAACAAATAACTCTTATTTCAGTTTTAAAATAGAGTTAAAAACATAAATCCTATGAGTACGATTTTAGAAAATTTAGTAAAGTATTTTCAGAATAATTCAAGAGCTGAAATTGATAAGGATTGGGCCGATTCTGAAAAATACGATCAAATAGGTCCGAAAATTAGTGATTTTTTAGAACAGTCTAAGTTGTTTTATGTAATTGAACCACAGGACTCTTACTGGGAGTTCAATTGTTTAAATAATATAATTAAAAATCCGGAGTTTTCTTCGGATTTTTTTTATTTTAGCATTTAACTAAGCACTTTAGATTATTAAATTCATATGCAAAAAGCAGCATTTTCTTTAGAACGCTATAGATTTGAAAAGGTCTTTATTGATTTTTCTAATAAAACATCAAATGATTTAAATATAGGCTTTGTGCCATCTGGTAAGTTTTATAAAGATAAATCATTATATGAGTTGAATTTTGTTTTTGAAGCACACACTGAATCTTCAGAACAGCCTTTTGTGAAAATTGAATGCATAGCCGAGTTTCAATTTGAGGATAACGTAGATTTTGACGCGATTCCAACATATTTTTACCGGAATAGCATTGCGATATTATTCCCCTATATAAGGGCATTTATTGGGACGGTAACACTCCAGGCAAATATTCCTCCAATCGTTTTGCCAACCATGAACTTGTCATCATTAGAAATCCCGTTAAGAGAAAGCACAGAACAATCTTAAAAATATTTTTTTCGTGAAAAAAAAAACTTTATATCAAACATTAGAAGATAGAGGGAATCCTGATTATATAGAAGCTCATGCTCCTTTTCTTTGTAAGTGGAGAAATACTTGGTTAGGAGATGGGTATTACTTTTGGGATACTTTTATTGAAAATGCACATTGGTGGGGTGAAGTAAGGTATAGTAATACTTATGTTATTTGTAAAGCAACTTGTGATTATGATCCTATAAAATGCTTTGACTTGGTAGGAGATACTGAACATATGCTTGATTTTAACAATACTATTGAGTTTTTAAGAAGCCAAAAATTAATTACTGATGACACAACAGTTGCTCGTGTGTTGGAATTTTTAAAAAGAAAAACAGGCGCTTTTAATTATGAGGCTATTCGAGTTTATGGAATAAAATCAATATCTGAACATAAAGAAGCCTATAGAAAGTATAGACATCGATTAATCTTTGAATTATCAAAACCTCAATACCTAGATTACAAACCTGCGATTCAAATTTGTCTCTTTAAAAAAAATAGCCTAAACCTGAGAGATATTAAAATTGAATATCCTGATGAATACAATTCGGATGCTGTAATATGAACTACCTATAAAAATGCAAACCCTGAAGTCTCTAGCAAGCCATCATGTCCTGTTGACTACTAAGTTTAAGAAAATGAAAACAATAAATACAAAATATCATGATTGATTAAATTGCAAAATTAGTGCTAACAGGTGGAATTAAAGAATCTATCAGTTTATTTTTCGAAAAATTAAAAAAAGGAATAATTAAAGAAAATGATAAACCAGCCATTATTGAAGCTACTACCTCAATTCAGCAAGCGAATATTAAGACAAAAAACTTTATTTCAGATAATGGATATCTCAGAAATGAAGAACTTACCAAGTTATGGTTGATTGCATTAGAAAAAGTCGTTAAAGCTAGAATTGATGAAAATCTTCCTGAATATTTATTTCATAAGTCAAGATTCTGGGGAGAACCCAAAGACTGGCTCAATAATCCTGAAACACTTAGATTATTACCAAAGCTAATTGAACTGGACAAGAAATGTGAAATGCTTCTGATGACTTTAAAAAAATAAAAGCTGCTGCTAACATATAAGGGCTAAACCGAAGTGGAGCGCAGCGGCACTTCGACAGGCTCAGTGACCTAATTTCGGAATTGGCCCCTGTTGACAGAAGTGTAGCGGGGTTGAGGGGAGGTTCCATGATTTTAGATTTTAGAAGTTAGATTGTAGGTTGAGTTGTCGGGGTTGTTAGGGTTGTCTAGTTGTCATGGTTGTCAAACACGCCCCGAGTCTTGAGTCTTGGTTCTTGCTTCTTGCTTCTTCCTTCTTAACACGCCCTGAGTCTAGCGTCTCGCATCTAGTATCTCGCCTCTCCACTTGGGAGAAGGTCACTTGAAACCGGTCTATCCCTTGTCTATTCCGGCGATACCGGGCCACTGATTCCGGAGTATAGTGGGCCACTTTTTACGGGAATCATTGGGCCACTTTCCTACTGCAATTAATGTTAATTAAATCAAACGCCCAATCTCTTTTTTTTTCTCATTGAATCTCCCTCGAGTTCTATTCTATGTGAGGAGTAAACGAGCCTATCGAGTACGGCGTCTGCGATACTGTTATCACCAATGGTTTCATGCCATTTTTCCACAGGGATCTGTGAGGCGATGATAGTTGAGTTCTTTTCATAACGGTCCTCCATGATGTCCATTAATGCGTGCCTGGCCTGATTATCCATTGGTGCAAGACCAAAATCATCTAATATCAGTAAGGGGGTTCTTTCCAGTTTTTTAATCAGACTGTGATATGTTCCTTCTAGTTTGGCAAGCCTTACGGCGTCGAACAGGCGGGCGGTATTATAGTAAAGGGTCCTTTGCCTAAACTGGCAAGCTTTGATGCCAAGGCACTGTGCCAGATAACTTTTCCCACATCCGGTAGCTCCTGTGATGATAATGTTTTCCCTGTTCTTGATAAAACCGAGTCCAAGCAGTTTTTCAAAAACCGACCTGTCCAGTTTCCGTGGGGAATGATAATCAATGTCGGTGGGTGAGACACTCTGTCTGAAGTTTGCCTACCGGATCAGGTTGTCAATGGTCTTGTTGTTTCTGGACTCCCACTCGCTGTCAACCAGAAAGGTCAGCAGTTCATCAGAAGAATATTCCCTGTAAAGGTTTTCAGTCAGGCTTCTGTTGTAAAGGTCAGCCATGGTTGACATACGCATCTGTCTCATTTTTTCGATTGTACTGTAATGGTTCATATATCTTGTAATTAAGTGGTTGAGTAATCTTGGGGGCATCATTTGTATGAGCCCCTGATATTTCCATGGCCCGGTGTTACATGGTCTTGTCCGGAAAACAGGTCTGTTATATCCATTTTGTTTTTCAATATCTTTTCAATGGTATGATAGCTGGATTTTTCAAACCCCAATGCCCTTTTGCAGGCATTTTCAATCCGTTCAGGGGTGTAGCTTTTTGTCAGACCAAGTATGCCCTGGGCCTGCTTGTATCCGATTTCCGGGTAGTCATACTGACCGATAAGCCGACTTATGTAATTTTTGGTATCAGGGCCTATTTTTTCTGCTCTTTTTTCAAAGTGTTCCGGGTTCCAGTTGTTGTAGTACTGGTGGCTGCTTGGCATGTGTTCCCCGACAGTTGTATACGTCCCGGCCTTGTAACTTCTCTTATGAAAGGCGATCCTTTCATTGCGGTAGAATATTTCCACGGTATCCTGGTTATACTGTATCTCCACCGAAAGCCCTATAAAGCGGTATGGGCAGCTGTAATAGTTCTTATCCTCACTCATGTAAACATGGGATGTTTTTTGGACAGTGCCCCTTTTATAATTCCTGATACTGTATATCCCCTGGGGCAGAGGTTGAAGGAAAGCTTTTTCGGTATCTATAAAATGACTTCTGCGGCTGCCGTTTCCATGACTGAACAGATAATCATTGTATTCCACAAGCCTGTCCGCAATAGCATCATTGAGCTGGGCAAGACTGAAAAATGTATGCTGCTGAATGGGATAAAATATGCGTTGGTACACAAGGGTGACGGCACGTTCTACAAGAGCCTTATCCTGCGGTCTGTAAGGCCTGGTCGGATCCAGGGAGCATCCGTAAAACAGACCAAAATCAGCAAAAGTCTTGTTCAGGACAGGGGCATACTTAGAACCCTTACTTACAGCTGACTTGAGATTATCCGGAACAATGGCGTACGGAACCCCTCCGAGCCATCCGAGACAATAAACCAGGCAGCTTATAAAGTCCTCACGCTTTTGGCTCGGAACGGCCCTCACGTACGTATATTGGCTGCAGGGAAGGACGGCAACAAAGACCTCTACGGCTATCTGTTCCCCTGTACTGCGGTCAACATAATGAAGTTTTTTGCCGCAGAAGTCAACAAAAAGCTTTTCTCCTGCCAGATGTTCGAGCTTGCCGCTTACATTGTTGCGTCTACTCCATTGCCTGTAATGCCAGGTAAACTGGCTGTATTTATACCCGTCAGGATTTTTTTCAATATATCCCCTCCATAGAATCTGAAGGGTACACCCAGGTTTGCGGAGCTCTTGCTGGATAAAGGAAAACATCCCTGAAAGCTGTTCATATCTCTGCTTTTCGGTCTGACCGTT
Organism: Cecembia rubra; assembly: GCF_003014575.1. Classification (GTDB taxonomy): domain Bacteria; phylum Bacteroidota; class Bacteroidia; order Cytophagales; family Cyclobacteriaceae; genus Cecembia_A; species Cecembia_A rubra. The sequence goes on along the minus strand of NZ_PYGF01000019.1, from coordinate 25,906 downwards.
TTTACTGAAAACATCTTCCAGATCGCTGTTTTCAAGCAATAAAAGTTCGGAATAACCAAGAGATAGTTCCTTGAACCTACCTACATAACTGTCAACCGTTTTTCGGTTGATCCCCATAAGTTCGGCAACCTTGCGGTTGCTCAGACCTTTCTGTTTAAACAAAATTAAACTTCTTAAATCCATGATGTCTATTCTTTGTCCTGCCATGTAGCTCGTTGTTTTAACAGCTACAAGACTATAAACTATTCATGGAAAGTGGCCCAATGACCTCCGTTTTGGATTATACATCATTCCAAAAAAATGGCCCAATGACCTCCGGAATCCAAACGGTTTTATTGGCCCATTGATTCCCGGAATCCATGGCCCAATATCACCGGAATCCCTGGCCCGTTGACCTCCGTTTTAGACATTTTAGGAAGCGGTTGTTTGAAATCTGTCGAAGGTTCTAAAGAAATCATAACCAAATTTACTATTTTTAGTAGGTCTGAAAAATAGTTGAACTAAGAATCAGAAGAGACTTTTTCAAGGTCTGCCGTTGGGAGCAATCCCCCATATATGATCCATATTTACTTTCAGAGCTAACGCATGGAGTGACGAAAATTAAATATGAAATTCTACATAGGGGAATAGTATTTTTCAATGCTAAAATATTGCACTATTCTTTACGTTAGTCAGAATTAGATTAAAAAAACATACTTGATGAGCATAAACCAAAAAATAGTAGATCTAGGACTCCTGAAAGAAGCATTTGAGAATGCCAATATCAATAGTTATGATGAGAATAGAAAGTTAGCAAAAACTTTAAAGGAAATATTACTAGAAATAGGAATGAAATCTGATGCTATCTCATTTGAGACTTTCTATTCAAACTTTTACATCAAACCTCACGAGTCTCACAAATTATGGGGAGATTGGTCAGATAAATGGCAAAATGCAAGAGATGGGCTTTCAACATTATGCACTAAGGCCATTACCATATTAGAACGGAATGAAGACGACAAGGACAGGAAAATTAAAGCCCTTGAAGATCGACTAAAACAATTTAAAGATAGTACTAAGATAGAGGGAAGAACGGTTTCTGGTAAACCAACTACAAATTGGAAATTAACACGAAACTTAGGTTTTTGGGGAGTTTGGATATCAGCAACTTCATTATTATGTTGGATTACTTTTGAAATTGGAAAAGCACAAGAGAGAGGAGATAAAAATAAAGCTGAGACTGAATTGGAGAACAAACTAAGGGAATTTGAAACTTTAAAAGAGAAATCAAAGACCCAATTAAAAAATAAATCAGATACGATTGAATTGTATTATAATCAAGTTGACCTTCTTGAAATAAAAATAGACTCAATTATTAAAGAAATTTATTGATAACAGGCACCAACAGTGGTTGGTGCAAATTGAAAAAATAGCTAGTTGAAACAACTGAATCTAAATAAGACAAGTATAGTCTTTAGAGTAATTTTAAAATCATATATATGGATTTTACTGCCTCTTTCGATTATTGCAGGGTTTGAGTCTTGCTCAACTTATATGGAAGCAGGGACACATTTAACCCCATATTCAGTTAGTGTGTCTGGATACTATAGAAAAGATGGAAGCTACGTCCGTCCTCATAAAAGAAGACCTCCAGGTAGTGTTGAAAAAGATGCTCCTTGGAAAAGGGAGAGATTCTTAATGGGTACTTTATTCCTTGGTAGTATTGCTTTAGGATTAGGTTCTTTATTCTATACCTATACAGTTTCAGTTACTAAAATAAATGAAAAAGAGTCTCGAATTAAATCATTAAAGAGAGAAAGAAATTTTGTTCACAAAAACATAATTGGGAAAAATATCAGCCGGATTATTTCAAAGGAATTGAACTTCGACAATTTATCTGAATACCCACAATACTTACTTCATGACGACAAAAAGGAATGTGCCTACAAACACAAGGGATTACCTAAAACAAACTTTCATGTTAAGTATAAAGCGATTAAACATTACTACCGAGTGTGTCTGGAACATGTAAGCTCACTTCCTAGTATTGGTAGAGGACAACCATGTTCTAAGTACATCAAAGAAATAGAATACTATGAAGAATATAAAAAACTTCAAATTTCTTTTAGAACGTCTTTCGAGATAATGGCGACTAAACAGACCTTTGAATTTTCAGAGAATGAAATAGATCAATACTTTTATATGATTTATAAAGAAAAGACTGGCCCAATCGAGGTACTGCCTCGCCAACCATTAAATTAGCGAGTTGCGTTTCCGCTTCGGCGCACGCGGTCACAAACCATCATATCCTGAAGGTCGGGACAGGCAGTACGGGTCTCGTCCCCCCTGCATCCCGGCTCCTCACTAAAACCTTCCACTGGAAGGTTTCTTTACGCTCGACCCCAGTTCACTGGATTGTAGGTTGCGCCCGCCCGGATGATCCAGTCGGACGGGCCCGCCTGAATGACATGGTTAGGCAGGATTTGAGATAGTAGGAAAGCATAGATTCGTATCATTTTCTTCTTAAGTGGGACAGAGTTATATAAGTAATAAGTATAGGGCTCTAATCCTCCGAAGCGGACCAACCCCCTTTTCTTGCTCCCCTGCATCCTGACTCCTCGCTAAAATATGTCAAGGGTTGATTTTTTTACAATCAGACCTTCAATCCATAGTTCTTCTGTAACAGCATAAAAGTTGACCCTTCCTTTCTAGAATTGATGCCACAGTCTTTGCATGTATAATCCCATCTCATAAGGCTAAAAATTTGAATAAGTCACCTAAAATCGTAAATTTTATATTGAATTGTTGTAATAAACGTAAAAAATACCCTGAATAGGGGGTTTTTTAGGTGAATGGGAATGGGTAGATTTAGGAAGATTTATTATCGTTTAATCATTAAATTAATCACTATGGAAAAAGCTAAGTCATATCTTGATTATTTGGATAAAACTTATTTGGAAGAGTTAAACTATAAAATATGGTCTACAAAAGGTGCTAGGTTTAATGCAAGTCACAGACTCCTTAAAATTTCCCAACTTTCAAATCTATGTACAAGTCTTTTTTCAGTTTACTTGATAGCAGTTGGATTACTATCAGTATACAATATATATAATTCAAGCTTTATAAGCGGTAATATACTTGCTTATTCTACTACGTGCTTATCTATTCTATTGCTTGTATTCACACAAACAGAAAACTCTAAAGATTACAGTAAAAAAGCCAATGAATTTCACAATTGCGCTCTTGAGTTATCTGAACTTTATAACCGTTTACGAATTTTCAAAACACTCAATGAAAACAACACATTAGAAAATAAACGGATCTTTGCTGAGGAAATCTCAGAAGAATATGGAAGAATTCTTCAAAGACATGAAAATCATGACCCCATTGATCACGAAATCTTTAAAGCAAAAAAAGCAAAATATCACCAGCTTAAATGGACAAACATTACGACAATAAAGTTAAAGTATTATTTTGAAACTAAGTTTATTTTCCGTGCATTAATTGGTTTTCCTCCATTAATTATTGTATTAATAGTTGGAGGATCTTAACGGTTCAAAATCTTCTAAACATTATTTGCAACATTTTGGTGTTAAGTACCCCTCAGGTTTAGCCAGTATTCGGTCTATTACTAGGTTTTAAAAAGAAAGTTGGGCTTAGTTAAAAGAATTAAAAAGCAAATCGATAAACTTGGTTTTTTAATAACCAAGGCAAAAAGCGGCGCAAATTGAGGCGGGGTTGGTTGGGTTAGTCTGAATTAAATAAAATAATGCAAGAAACTGAACGGATATCGAAGGAGTTATTAGTGGAAGATGCTTCCATCTGGTTTACGGAACAACTTAATGATTTATGTATTTTGATAAAGGCTCCAACAAATACTTGCAAATCATTAATTAAAGAATGTGGAGCTGAAATAATAATAGGAAAAGACAATACTTTAATTAAACCAATTATCCATATAGGAATAAAGATATTTGATGATAAGATTAATCCGTTACTATTAACTGGTGCTCATAGATTTCGTGAAGAAAATAAAGCTCTTATAAAAATTCTAAAATCAGAATCATGTTTAGTTGGCTTATATAATGAATTAGGTGTATTGGTATCGAGATGTCAAGTTGTTTTTAACTCAGATACCCAACAAATTCTTGAATTTATTGGTGGTTTAGAGACTTTATATTTCGGAGATTTTACCGGAGAAGTTATTGATTCTCTTGACTCTTTTGACTATACGATTGATAATACAAGACAGTTTAAAAATCCATACTTAATTGATTTGATGACAATAAACTGTGAATTTAAAAACTGGAATCATGTCGACGCTCATTTTGCTGGGGTAATCGAACAACCACAAACAAGAATTGACGATCTAGAAGAAGGAGCAACATTAGAAAAATATGTATGGTTTTCAATCGAGAGTTTATTTCCTTTTAATATTTATTTAAATCCCAGGTTTAAAAACAGTAAAGGTGATAAGGAATTAACTGATATTCTTGCATTTTATGATTCGGGAATTTTTCTAATTGAGACAAAAGGACTTTCTGTTTTTGCTCAAACTAAAGAAAAGTCAATGGAGAAAAAAGTTACGACACTTAAAAAACATATTAAAAAAGCAATTACGCAACTAATTGGAGCAACGGAAAACATTGAAAGAGGAACTCAGTTCTTTGACTCAAAAGGAAAGAAAATAGAATTAAATAAAAATATAGTTCCACATTGTATTGTTTTAGTTTCTGAATTACTTCCTTTTGGTGATTGGGAAAACATTCAAAAGGAAATCTTAATAGCGATGTGTGAATCAAAAATATTTTTAAATGTACTGGATTTTAGAGAGTTTATGACCTTAGTTAAAAACACGAAAGGTAAAAAAGAGTATCTTGACTACTATCTAATACAAAGGACTAAGAAGTTTGTTGAATATAAAAATATACATCTGAGAACAATAGTAACTGGCCAAAATAGACTAGAAGACCAGGAGCCATAAGCTCACGATATTACTCTTATTCTTCCTTAACCCAAAGAAGGTATAATTCAGTCAGGATTGAATGTCGCTATTTGAAGTATGAGAAAAGTATTAGTTCCTATCCTTCTCTTCTTATTTGGAACAAAAAATAAGACAATCAGTGTCAACTTTTAAAAAAGGTATATTTTTTTATTAAGTGAATAATCAAATCATATAAATTAAATTCTAATTTAAACCAATTTGAAGTAATAAATATGATATAATTGGCGTTATTCCGAATAATGTTCTTTATTTTTTAATATAACAATCTGTACTTTTCAAATAAGATCAATTGAATTTTATTTTGCAAATTGCATTAAAATGCAAATCTTAAAAGAGAATGAATAATAAATTCAATTTTAAAAATTTTTTAGGTTTTGATCGAGCAACACCTGTAAATTCTCAAGAAGATACCCTCCTTGAAAGCAAATTGGACTTATTAAGACAATTTAAGAAGCAAAACTTTGGAGTCGATTCGGTTTATTTCAATACTGATGAAAACGAAAATAGCTTTCCTGCTGTATTTTTGAAAAAAGTAAACACTTTTGATGAGGAAACATTACAAAATATAGCAGATACCCACAAAAAAATATGGAACTATAAAAAGGTGTTGTTTTTATATGTTTATTCTGAAACAGAAATTCGAATTTACAATTGTTCAGAGAAACCACTTATTAAAACCAAAGAAAACTTTGATTACGAAAAGGAACTTCAAAAAGTTGAAATAAAATCGTATCTGTTTTCAGATAAAAAACAACTTGAAGAACTCAATAAACTGTTCTCTAGAACGGCTGTTGATTCAGGAATTATTTGGACTTTGGAAGAAGCTGAATTTATTAGAAATAAAATTAAACTGCAACGTAGAGTTGATAAGTATTTGGTAGAAAGTTTAGTAAATACAGCGGAGCAACTAGCTGACCAAGGGCTTGAGATTAATTTTATACATAAAATAATACTTCGTTCTTTATTCTTGTTATATCTCGAAGACAGAGGAGCAACAGATGAAAAACTATATTCTCAAATTAAGAAAGGAACAAAATCTTATTTTGATATTTTAAATGACCAACAAGATACATATAAGTTATTTGAGCGATTAGAAGAAGACTTTAATGGTAACATATTCACTTTAGAAAAAGACGAAAAAATTACTTCTGAACAACTCCAAATAATAAAAAAATGTTTCATAAGTGGCAATGACAAAACTCCCCAAACTAAATTATTTGAAGATTGGCGATTATTTGACTTTAGTATTATACAAATTGAGTTACTTAGTGAGATTTACGAAAATTTCCTTTTCAAAACAGACCCTATTTTAAAGAAACGAACAGGCACTTACTACACGCCCCCATCACTTGTAGAGTTTATTTTAAATGAGAAACTACCGGTTAATAAAACTTTCAAAGATTTCAATGTTAAAGTTTTAGACCCAAGTTGTGGTTCGGGGATTTTCCTAGTTGAAAGTTATAACAGGTTAGTTAAGCGATATGAAAATCAACATAAGGAAAAATTGACAGACTTCGACAAACTAAAGAAATTGTTGACTGATAATATTTTTGGAATTGAACTACACCAACAAGCTATAAAAGTTGCAGCATTTAGTTTGTATTTGGCTTTGGTTGATAAACTAGATCCAAAAAATTTATGGCAAAAGAAAAAACATCGTTTACCAAATCTCATCAATAACCCCAACGACAAATCTTTAAAAGAGCAAGGAAAAAATCTTTTTTGTAGAGACACAATATTACAAAACGAAGAAATTGAAAATATTAAATTTGATTTAGTAGTCGGGAATCCACCATTCGGTACAACCAATTTATTGGAATCCATACACAACTATTGTGATGAACATAGTTTTGCCAAAGAAATGGTATTGCCATTTCTCCATAAAGCAACTAAATTTGCTCCAAATGGTGAAATAGCATTGATATTCAACACTAAAGTTTTAACAAATACAGGTGGGACTTATCAGAACTTCAGAAAGTGGCTATTTAATGAATGTTACGTTGAAAAGGTTTTTAACTTTTCAATTTTACGCAATGCAAAGAAAAATTTTGGCGGTCAACTTTTTGGAGATGCAACCGGTCCGATAAGTATCGTGTTTTACCAAAAAGAACATCCTAAAAAATATAGTGAAAAGATAGTTTATTACGCTCCAAAAACATTCATCAAATCAAATGTAATTGACGGTTTGTGTATTGATTTTACTGATTTAAAATATCTTCCTAGAGAGGAATGTCAAAAGCCAAACTCTAAAATTTGGAAAATTGCTATGTGGGGAGGAATGAATGATTGGCAATTGGTGCAATCATTTAATGAAAAAAATGTTGGACAACTATTATCTCAAAGGGGGTTTGTTAAAGGTCTTGGACTCCAGTTTCTTGATAAATCAACAAAAAAACCGATAATTGATAACGAAATACCTAAAAAATATGTAAAGCCTCAATCAATAGAAAGGTTTAGTACATCTTCATTTTCTAAATTAAATGATGGTTTAACTGATGAATCTAAAAAAATATATGCAGATTATTACAAAACCACAAAGGAGAATCTACCACCAATCAATGTTTTCAGGAGAATAGGTACAAAAGGAGCGTTCAAAGCACCTCACATATTAATTAAAGAAGGGTTGTCAAATTGGGAAATATGTGCTTCTTATTTAGACAATAATTGTTCATTTAATAGTAAAGTCATAGGAATTCACCACACAGATTCACAGTTACTGAAAGGTTTAGTTTGTTATATTAATTCAACATTCGCTCTTTATTATATCTTCTTGACATCAGCATCAATTGGCATTGAACGTGAAGAAATAAAACCAAATGAATTATATAATCTTCCTCTATTTCTTGAAACAGTAGATTTTTACAAATTGGCTAAATTGTTTGATGAATACATAATAGATAACCAATTTTCAAGACATCAGAATATTGATATTTTGGTGCAAAAAGTTGACGAATACATTTTTGAAAAATTATCGTCATTCAAACAAATAGAAACCAACATTATTCAAGACTTTATTTTATATACTGTCCCGTTATTAAAGAAAGATACCGTTGCAATTAGCATACATCCAAATATTGATAATGTAAAAAGATATTGCATAAAACTTGTTAATCAACTCAACGATTTTCTTAGTGGTCAGGACTTGTTTGTAAACGCTACAATATACAAAATAAGTAGGTTTACTCCCTTAATGATGGTTAAACTTTCTTTTGATAAGAAACAAAAAGAATTAGCAACATCAAAAGAATTTGTTGATGATGAGCTTAAAAAAATCGACCAATATTTATGGGAAGAAAAATCAAATAATATCTATTTCAGAAAAAAGCTGAATTATAAAATCGGAAATGACATATATATCATTCGACCAAATCAACGTAGATTTTGGTCACAGTCAATGGCATTGGAAGATGCTCCCGAGTTAATTCTTGAAATTTTAAATGGGAATTAACGATGGCATTGAATACGATTGTTTATACAAAATTCAGGAATGCTTTTGAGCAAAAATGTTTTCAGTTAATCGTTGAATCGTATGAAACCTCATTGTATGCGAAAGTGATACAATTAGATTGGAATGAAAATGATATTTCTTCAGAATTGCACCGCCATTTAAAAGAAAATCCATTAAGACTAAAATGGAAAGTTTCAACTAATGTTGAAGCAGACATTCCAAAAGACATACCTAAAGCAAAAGGATTTTCTGATAAATTCCCTCGAATTGATTTTAGACTAACATCCTTTATTTCAACATATGAATTTGAGTATTTCTTTGAAGCTAAAAATCTGAAACAAAATGATTCTGCATTAAAACGAAGATACATAGATACAGGAATAAACAGTTTCGTTTCTAAAAAGTACGAAAATGGCAGTCTAATTGGGTATTTGCTTGAAGGCAAAGTAAGTGAAACTGTAAAAGGAATTAACTCTTTATTGGTAAAAGACAAGAGAAATGCAGAAATTTTAAAACTTGGCTCAAACAATCTATTAAAAAGCTATTTTGAATCTAATCATTCTGACATAGGGATGTTGAAACACTTGATATTTGACTTTACGACTATTTAAAACTAATGCCAACGCTTCACAGCCACACACATTGCCAAGTCGCACCAGCCGACACGCAAACCAAAACTTGGCAAAGAGTGTGTCTGCCCAACCGCACGACCAAAACGACCGACAAGCCATCGGACGAAAAAGATCACCGAAGCGATAATCGAGTAGCCCGACCTGAGCCAAATGGCTCAGGTTGAGGCTCTCACAATTTATCCCAAGAATCGGGGCTACCGTATTCCGAAGGTCGGGACAGGTAATACTGATCTAGTCCCCCTGCATCTTGGACCCTCACTAAAATATGTCCAGGATTGTTTTTTTTTTACGATATGACTTCCACTCCATAGTTCTTATGTAACAGCATAAAATTACACCCTCCTTTCTAGAGTTGATCCCATAGTCTTTATTTGTATAATTTAAGTTTATAAGTTAAAAAATTAGAATAAATCATCTAAAGTCGTGAATTTAAGGTTTAATTGTAAACATAGATGTATAAAATACCCTGGATAGGGGATTTTTTAGATATGGGGGATTTGGCAGGTTTGGGAAGAAACAGATTAATTTTTTTCAGGAGTAACTTATGATAATTTTGCATAATTGACAGCCAATTCAGAAAAGATCGCAAAAAGGAAAAGAGAATAATATAATCTACCTGATAGGAAATTACTTTAAAACAATAAGCCACGAAAGCCAATAAAGATATATTTCTACCCAAGTCAAAAATTCTAATTCTCTAAGTCAAACACAAATAAATTTTGTACTTTCCCCAACTGAAATTGACTCCATTTATGTGAACAAAAATAAGAAAAAATCGGAATAAAGTGATAAATACACCTTGCTCCGATTTTACAGAAGGGATTTTATAAAAAGTCCCAAGGTACTAGGTAATCATTGAAATGTCTTTGAAATTTGTTAAAGGTAAAAAGTGATATTCCCAGTGTTTTTCCATGTACACGAAGAATGTCTTCTATATTCTGCCCTCAAGGAGTGAGAGCCACTTCCTAAATTTAAGCTATTTACAATCAGAGAATATGATAACTGAATAGAATCTGAAATAAGAGTATTATTGATGTACCATCTTATTTCAAAATCTGTAGGATTTGGGAAATTTGGATATGTCAAACATGATGATGAATCAATTAAACAAGCTCCGATAGTTTCATTGGGCTCGATTTGAATATCAACACCGTAATCTGGACAATTACAATCAGCAATACAACAGTTTGTTCTATTGCTCCAAATAAATCCAGCGGGACAAGACTGTGCATGTAAAATTATAGACATGCCAAAATTTAGTAATAGAAATAAAATTAGATTTTTCATAGTTAATAAATTTTAAAGTTTAGGTTAAATCAAAAACATTTCGTCATTAATTTAATAATTTAGTATCAAAAAGAAAAATTTTCTATTGGTTTTTTTATAAAGAATTAAAGTAATGATCTTGTCTACAAGATTAGCCGAAGATATTTTGGCGAGAATTTATTTAAAAAATTGATAGTTGGAGCACTTCGACATCCCTTTCAAATACAGGAATGAACACATAATTAACTTTTACTCATATCTCAAAGAGGTTATTGGATCTTGCATTGCTGCTTTTCTTGCAGGGGAAATTCCGAAAATCAAACCAACTGCTGTCGCCACTCCAAAAGACAACAATATAGATGGGAATGTAACGATTGTTGGAAAATCTCCTAATGTAGCTACCAACTTCGCTAAAATTATTCCTAACAATACTCCAATTAATCCGCCGGTAACAGAAATCAAGATAGATTCAAAAAGAAATTGATTAACAATATCTGATTTTTTCGCACCTAACGAAAGTCTAAGTCCAATTTCTTTTATTCTTTCCAGGACTGAGGCCAACATAATGTTCATAATGCCTATTCCACCTACCAAAAGAGAAATTCCCGCTATAGATCCCAAAACATAATTAAAAATATTTTGGGTCTTCTGTTGTTGTTTTAATAATAACTCTGGAATAGTCACTTCAAAATCAATTACTTGGTTGTGCCTTCTTCCCAAAAGTTTATTTACAACCTCAGCAGTTGGGTTCAAAGTTTCACTTTTCTCTACTTGGACTACTATCTTGTCTAATTGGTGGTAATTGTCCGACCTACGGTTATTATTACCTTGTAAGTTAGATGACAGTACCAAATCTCTATTCATAAATCTTACAAGCATGGTTTCAATAGGAATATAAACATCCATATTGAAATCCCTTATCCCTAATTTAGATACACTTTGTTTCGAAATAAATCTTTCCTCCATAATCCCAATTATTTCCAACCATTGATTGCCACTTTTTATGCGCTTTCCTATAGGGTTTTCTTTGGGATAAAATTTATTAGCAACCGCCTTTCCTATTATACAGACTGGTTCACTGTTGCGCATATTTTCTGAACTGAAAATTCTACCTTTAAACAACTTTAAATCCAACATTTCAAAATACGCAGGTGTAATCCCCACAAGTTTAGCAGACCTTCGAATACCACTTTGAACCAGAAAAGTTTCTATTTCAATCTCAGGATTAATATTCTTAATACCGGGAATAATCTGCTTAATGGCTTCTACATCTTGTAATTTGAGACCGGGAGAAAATCTGGCTTGTTCTTTCTCAAAATCAGAAGCTTCATTTATACTTTGATCTCTTTGTTCAAAAATAGGCTTAACGACAATGTTATTGACCCCAACGAGTTTTATCTGATCTAATATTTCCTGTTGGGCCCCATTCCCTATAGCCAACATGGCAATGACCGAAGCCACTCCAAAAATGATACCTAAGGATGTTAATAAGGAGCGTATTTTATTGGCAATTACTGCTTCCAAGGCAATGCAAAAATTAACCCAAAGCCTTTTTCCTTCAATATTTTCAAAAATCATAAATTTTCTTCACTAGCTCTTTCAAGATGTATGTTATGTTAGTTTAATGGAATATTCTAAAAAGAAGAGTTTCTTTTTCTGTTCAATCCTTCCAACAAGTTAATTTCTACCTTTGTGGACCAATCTGGAGTAGAAAGGTATACGGCATCACCCTCTTTCAACCCAAGTTCCACTACTACATCATTTCCATTTGCTATTCCGACCTTAACTTCCTGTTTTTTGCCAGATTTTAAATAAACATAATTGAGAGAATCTGCTTGGGTATTTAAAGCTTCCAATGGTACATATATTACATCATTTAACTCCTCTACAATAATGGTATTGCTGGTAGTCATTCCAGGTCTTAACATAGGATCGCTTTCATTGATCAATATAGTCACTTCGAAAACTTTGGCATCTGAATTAGGCCGTTGCTGACCTACATTAGCAACATTTTTAACTTTCCCATATAGTTTTTTTTCGGGAAACGCATCTAAACCTAATTCCACCCTTTGACCTACTTTAACCTTACTTATATCCACTTCATTTATATAGGTAATACTTTGCATAATTGTCAAGTCAGGTAGTGTCGCTACCACTGGATTCCAGGCACTGATTTGACTTCCTTTTTTTATTTTCCCACCCATTCCCGAAGCATAGATTACCATACCATTTTGAGGTGCGGTAACAGTAAACTTTTCTAGAACTTCATTTATTTGTTTTACCTCTGTCTGTACATCTCGTAACTTTGCTGAAACTTCCACCATCCTTGCTCTTTCCTGCATGGTTTTTATCCTATACCGATCTATAGCCTGTTTCAAATCCCTTTTTGCTTTTTCTACATTGTTTTCATTTTGTTTGATTATAGCAGGAGGTTCATATTCAGATTGGTTCAAAATAAGTTTTCTTTCTTCAATTTCATATTCAAGATTGATTATATTGTCCCTTTCCTGTCTGAGAACTAGAGAAGTATCGAGTTGAGTCTGCTCAAAAAGTGCAATGGCCTGCTCTAATTCCAAGCGCTTATCTTCCAAGCGTCCGAAGAGTTCTGTTTTATCTAACGAGGCTATAAATTCTCCCTTTTTAACATTAGTACCTTCATCTACCATTTCTTCAATAGTAAAATTCCCAACTCGAAACCGTCGAGCTTCAATTGGTCCCAACACTAATGTTGAATTGAGTGCCTGCAGCTCTCCTGAAGTTGTAATCTCAACTTTGAACTTTCCTCTTTTTGCTTGGGCCAATATTTCTTTTTCATTAGTAACCAGAGATGGTTTGAAAAAAAAGTAAAGAAAGATAGAGGCTACTATTGTGCCATATACAAAGAATGTTTTTTTTTTCATCTTATAAAGTAGGTTAGGCAGACATATACAAAATTAGCCAATGGATTTTTGATAAACTATATTTACCGACTAATAATTTGGCCAAAAGTATAGATGGATTAGTTAATTTTTTATTTCTTAAAATCTTCTTTTTTATCTGTGATCTATATGAGTTTTCCACAAGGTCAAAAAATCAAATTACTGTTTAATTCGCTTTTTCGATTAGTTCAGAAAAATTCTTAAAATCGCAATTCTTGGGAAAATTGATGAATCTTGGGAAATAGTATTCCAAATACCATTCTACTTCTTTCGACAGTTCAAAATCGTCCTCAATTGGATTCGTTTAGTTATAATCTTACATCATAGGCTTTCCAAACATTCAATATAGGTATTGTCTAGGGGATGTCTTTTCAGCCCATCGAGATTTTATTGTAAAATCATTGAAGTTTATTCATCTATAAGAATGAGGAGTATTGGATTTCTGGATAGGAATTAATTATTTCTGGCTTATTTTATGCTTTAAAATACTCCTCATACACTTATCTATAACATTTTGCACCATCGTTGTTTGTTTGAATCTTTTAAAAAAAATGCCGGTTAAACACATTCATATCAGCATTTAATTACATTAAACCTTTTAAGCTTTGAGTTTCACTAATGTTATTTAACCAAATTTGATTCGGTCTTTCAATTTTATTGTTTTTTATTAATTCTTATAAGCTGATTGCTTTGGTTATTTGTCAAATTAGGGGCCCAATACCAATTAATCTGAAAAGCTTTTAATCGAGATTTGGGACTAAAATTGAGATCTCGCCAATCAATAATTCCAACAAAGAATCTTCGAACTATGCTGCGTTTTTTATAAATTGTCCATTCGTAAATTTAATCATGTATATTAGCATTTTATTTCTTTCTTTTTAATACAATCTGAAATTAGGTTCATCAAGTATTTTGCACTAATTTCTAATAGATATACCACTCTGTGAAGTTGCAATTTTTGTTTCTCCTTACTTTCAATTCCATAACTTCTTATAATTTTCTCTTAAAAATCATTCTCCCCAATAAGTTGATCTACCTGTTCGTAAAGCTTCTATATACGATTAATATTTTTATTTTTTTGGTTTCTTTATCTAAGATTCAAGTTTATTCTCAATAGAATCCCGGCTTTTGTATATAAATGCCAACCTTAAATCAAAATTTTTAGATAGCTCTCCAATGTAGAAAGAATCCTTTCAGATACAAAAAGTCTACTTTAGCTTTGAATTCAAATAAAAACTTTTACTTTATTTCTTTGAAATAGCGTTAAATCTAATTGTTGTTCAGTTTATCTTTCCTTGATAAATTATAAAAATCATCAATCATATTTTTTCATTGCATTTTTTTCTCCTTCTAAGCGGAATTAAATTTTATTTATGTGGATCTTAAATAATAAAATAAAATATTTGTAAAACCGAATATACGGTTTTTTTAAAAATAATCAATCCTATACCTTTGTAATCAAAGATCTTAACTAATCATGGATAAATATTCCTACATTTCCAATGCGCATGTGGCTTACATTGATGAGTTGTATGCGGAATATAAAAACAACCCAGATTCAATAGACCCAAGTTGGAAGAGTTTTTTTGATGGCTTTGATTTTGCCATTACCAGATTTGGCGAAGATGAAGAAGGTGGTGCAGTAAAGGTTACTACAGCTAACGGTGAAAGTAAACCTGCAGTAAATGGTGCTTTGGCTACCCGAGGTACCATTATGGATATGGAACAATTGCCCAAAGAGATCAAAGTGAGGGCATTGATCCATGCGTACAGGTCTAGGGCACACCTGCGATCCAAGACAAATCCTGTGAGAGAAAGGAGGGACAGAAAAGCGCTGATTGATCTTGAAGATTTCGGTTTGGACCAAAATGATCTGAATACTGAGTTCCAGGCTGGAAATGAAATAGGAATAGGAAGTGCCAAACTCTCAAAAATAGTAGATTCCCTAAAAATTATTTACGAAGGAGCTATTGGCTTTGAATACCTTTACATAAGGGATCCTGAGATGTTGGATTGGTTGAAGACCAAAGTCGAAAAAGAAGCTTTGGCATTTAATCCTTCAGTAGAAGAAAAGAAAAGAATTCTTTTCAAATTGAACCAGGCCGTTGTATTTGAGAACTTTCTTCATACCAAGTATTTAGGACAAAAGAGATTTTCCCTTGAAGGAGGAGAAAGCACCATCCCATTCCTGGATGCAGTGATCAATACTGCAGCTGATTATGGCGTAGAAGAAGTCATGATCGGGATGGCACACAGAGGACGTCTCAATGTTCTGGCCAATATCATGGGCAAAACTTATGAGCAGATTTTCTCTGAATTTGAAGGTACTGCCAAGCCTGACCTTACTATGGGTGATGGGGATGTGAAATACCACATGGGTTATTCATCCGATATCATTACCACAGGTGATAAAAAGGTCAACCTTAAATTGGCTCCGAACCCTTCACATTTGGAGGCCGTGGATCCTGTAGTGGAGGGTTTTATCCGTGCAAAAATTGATTCGCAGCATAAAGGAAATTCCAAAAAAGCACTACCTATCTTGGTACATGGGGATGCCGCTGTTGCCGGTCAGGGTATCGTGTATGAAGTTACACAGATGGCCGGACTGAAAGGATATAATACAGGTGGTACTATCCATTTTGTTATCAATAACCAAGTTGGATTCACTACTGATTTTGATGATGCCAGAACATCCATCTATTGTACTGATGTGGCCAAAATCATAGATGCACCTGTCATCCACGTTAATGGGGACAATGCTGAGGCAGTAGTTTTTGCTGCCAAATTAGCGGCTGAGTTCCGTCAGAAATTTGACAAGGATATTTTTGTGGACATGGTCTGCTACAGAAGACATGGACACAATGAGTCTGATGAACCGAAATTCACCCAACCTGAATTATATAATATCATTTCCAAGCATCCAAACCCAAGAGAAATCTATGTAAAAAGGTTAACAGAAAGGGGAGATATAGATGCTAAGATTGCGAAACAAATGGATGAAGAATTCCGTCAGCTTTTGCAAGATAGGTTGAATATGGTGAAAGAAAAGCCACTTCCCTACCAGTTTACTAAATTCGAAAAGGCCTGGTTGGAACTGAGAAAATCCACTCCGCAGGATTTTGAAAAATCTCCCGAAACAGGTATCAGTTTAGAGGTCGTGGAGAAAGTGGCAGATGCCCTGACTTCCATCCCAAAAGGCTTCAAGCCAATAAAGCAAATTGAAGTGCAGTTGAAGCAAAGGAAGGACATGTTTTTCCAGTCCAAATCCCTCAACTGGGCAGCGGCTGAATTGCTTGCCTATGGATCATTATTGTTGGACGGTAAAACGGTAAGGATTACTGGTCAGGATGTACAAAGAGGTACATTTTCTCACAGGCATGCGGTTGTGCATGATGCCAATACCAACAAGCCTTACAATTTCCTAAAAGAGCTAAAAGACAGCAAAGCCCAGTTCCATATTTACAACTCCCTGCTTTCTGAATATGCCGTTTTGGGATTTGAGTATGGGTATGCCATGGCCAACCCTCATTCCTTAGCCATTTGGGAAGCACAATTTGGTGATTTTGCCAACGGTGCACAGACCATGATAGACCAATTTATCTCCTCCGCAGAATCTAAGTGGGGCAAAATGAACGGAATGGTATTGTTATTGCCGCATGGTTATGAAGGTCAGGGGCCTGAGCACTCCAATGCCAGGCCGGAGAGATTCCTGCAGTTGTCAGCTGAGTACAATATCGTGGTAGCTAATATAACCGAGCCATCCAATTTCTTCCATTTGCTTAGGAGACAGCTGGCATGGGAATTCAGGAAGCCATGTATTGTAATGTCTCCAAAGTCCTTGCTAAGACATCCAAAGGTTGTTTCTCCACTTGATGAATTCACTTCAGGTAGGTTCAGGGAACTCATTCCAGATAACCTTGTGAAAGCCAAGGATGTGAAGCGTGTTGTGCTCTGTTCCGGAAAAATTTATTATGACCTGGAAGAAACCAGAGAAAAGGAAAAAGTAAAAGATGTAGCAATTATCCGTGTGGAACAACTACATCCACTTCCAAAGAAACAAATTTTGGAAACATTGAAACAATATGAAGGCGCTGAAGTAGTATGGGTACAGGAAGAGCCTGAAAACATGGGTTATTGGAATTTTATATTGAGAATGCTTTACAAAGATATTCCTATGGATGTAATCTCCAGAAAACCTTCTGCCTCTCCAGCTACAGGTTACCATAAAGTACACGTCGAAGAGCAGTCAAATATTATCAGCAAAGCGTTAAAACTTTCCTAAATAACCCCTAGTCCCGAAGCCTTTCAGGCCTCGGGAAATAGGTTTAATTTAAATTTTATCCAATTAAATTAACCTTAGGCCCGCAAATGTGGGTTTGGGGGTAAAAAAGAAAAACAATGAGCCTAGAAATGAAAGTCCCTACCGTAGGGGAATCCATCAGTGAAGTTACCATTGGACAATGGTTTAAAAAAGACGGAGACCAGGTAGCCATGGATGAAGTAATCTGTGAACTGGAATCCGATAAAGCAACATTTGAACTGAGCGCTGAACAGTCGGGAATTTTGAGAATCAAAGCGCAGGAAGGAGAAACTTTGGAAATTGGAGCCGTAATCTGCGTTATTGAGGAGGGAGCTTCTGAAACATCAAGTCCAGCTCAAGCTTCCAGTAGCCCGGCAGCTTCAACCAGCAGCTCCAGGACCGGTGAGGTAAAAGAGATGATTGTTCCAACTGTGGGCGAATCCATCACTGAGGTGACTTTGGCCAATTGGTTGAAGAAAGACGGAGATTTTGTGGAATTGGATGAGATCATTGCTGAAGTAGATTCTGATAAAGCAACATTTGAATTACCCGCAGAAGCAACAGGTATTTTGAGACATGTTGCCAATGAAGGAGATACACTCGAGATCGGTGGCTTGATCTGCAAGATTGAAGTGGTAGAAGGTGGTGCTCCAGCACAAGCTGCTGCCCCATCAGTTGCTCCGGCAGCCTCAGCAAACGCTGCTCCAGCTGGATCTCAAACATATGCCACAGGCCATGCCTCTCCTGCAGCTGCTAAAATCATTGCCGAGAAAGGCTTGAATCCAGCGGATATTGCAGGATCTGGGAAAGATGGTAGAATCACAAAAGAAGATGCTTTGACTGCACAGCCTAAACCACAGGCAGCTCCTCAAGCTGCCACTAAGCCTGCCGCTCCAAAAGCGGAGGAAGCAGCACCAGCACCAAGAGTGTTTGGTTCCAGAGAGAGCAGAAGAGAAAAGATGTCTTCTCTAAGAAGAACAGTTTCCAGAAGGTTGGTTTCTGTGAAAAACGAAACCGCCATGCTGACCACCTTCAATGAGGTGAATATGGCTCCGATTATGGAGCTCAGAAAGAAATTTAAAGATCAGTTCAAAGAGAAGCACGGTGTCAACCTTGGTTTCATGTCTTTCTTCACTAAGGCAGTTTGTGTTGCCCTTCAGGAGTGGCCTGCTGTGAATGCAATGATCGACGGCAATGAGATCGTCTACAATGATTTCTGTGATATTTCTATTGCAGTATCCGCACCAAAAGGTTTGGTAGTGCCCGTGATCAGAAACGCCGAGTCCATGAGCTTCGAACAGATCGAAAAAGAAGTGGTGAGATTGGCGACTAAAGCCAGGGACAACAAATTGTCCATTGAGGAAATGACAGGGGGAACTTTCACCATCACCAATGGAGGTATCTTCGGTTCCATGATGTCCACTCCGATCATCAATGCCCCTCAGTCTGCTATTTTGGGTATGCACAACATTGTAGAAAGACCGGTAGCTGAAAACGGGCAGGTGGTTATCCGTCCAATGATGTACCTGGCACTTTCCTATGACCACAGGATCATCGATGGCAGGGAATCTGTGAGTTTCCTCGTAAGGGTAAAACAACTCTTGGAGGATCCGACGAGGTTGTTGTTTGGAGTCTAGGGAGAGGCGAGAGACGAGAAGCGAGAGACGAGACTCTAGGAACAAGACACAAGAGATAAGACACAAGACACAAGACACAAGACACAAGAAGCAAGACTCAAGAGACAAGAAGCAAGAAGCAAGAGGGGTTACTTGTCAAATGATAGGGTTTCTAGGGAATGCTTCCCCAAGAAAGATATAAGGTCCGGTTGTCGGCCTTATATCTTTTAAATGACAAGAATTTGATATTTTACCAAGATACGGATCTAGCATCTTGTATCTAACATCTAAAAGTCTATACTATGTACGACGTAATAGTAATCGGTTCAGGGCCCGGAGGCTATGTGGCAGCGATCAGAGCTGCACAACTGGGTATGAAAACCGCCATTATTGAAAAATATCCAACCTTGGGCGGTACCTGTCTCAATGTAGGTTGTATTCCTTCCAAGGCTTTGCTCGATTCTTCGGAGCATTACCACAATGCTGCACATACTTTCAAAACCCACGGGATTAACCTCAGTGGCCTGAAAGTAGATCTCAAGCAGATGATTGCCCGCAAAGAAGATGTGGTCAAGCAAAATGTGGAAGGGATCCAGTTTTTGATGAAGAAAAACAAAATCGATGTACACCATGGTTTCGGTTCTTTTGTGGACAAGAATACCGTTAAGGTGAGCAAAGAGGATGGTTCTTCTGAGACCATTCAGGGTAAAAACATCATCATCGCCACAGGCTCCAAGCCGGCTTCTCTCCCATTTATTAAAATTGACAAGGATAGGATTATCACTTCCACAGAGGCTTTGAAGATGAAGGAAATCCCCAAACACCTGATCGTAATTGGTGGTGGGGTGATTGGCATGGAATTGGGCTCTGTTTACGGAAGATTGGGTGCCAAAGTCTCTGTGGTTGAATTTATGGATGCCATCATTCCTTCTATGGATAGGACCATGGGTAAAGAGCTTCAAAAATCATTGAAGAAACTGGGCTTTGACTTCTATCTGAAACATAAAGTGACGGCTGTTGAGAATAAAGGAAAAGAAGTAATCGTCAAAGCAGATAACGGCAAAGGTGAAATCGTGGAAATCAAGGGTGATTATGTCCTTGTTTCCATCGGTAGAAGACCTTACACAGATGGCCTGAATGCGGAGGCTGCCGGCGTGAAGGTGAACGAGAGAGGGCAAGTGGAAGTTGACGATCACCTGATAACCAATGTACCTAATATCTATGCAATCGGAGATGTGGTGAAAGGTGCCATGTTGGCACATAAAGCTGAAGAAGAAGGTGTTTTTGTAGCTGAATATATTGCTGGCCAAAAGCCACATATCAATTACCTTTTGATACCTGGTGTAGTCTATACTTGGCCTGAAGTAGCTTCAGTAGGCTATACCGAAGAGCAATTGAAGGAAAAAGGTATCAAGTACAAAGTTGGTAAGTTCCCGTTCATGGCTTCCGGAAGAGCAAGGGCTTCCATGGATACTGATGGTTTGGTAAAGGTATTGGCAGATGGCGAGACGGACGAAATCCTAGGGGTACACATGATCGGTCCTAGAACAGCCGATATGATTGCGGAAGCGGTAGTGGCTATGGAATACAGGGCTTCTGCAGAAGACATCTCCAGAATGTCCCATGCTCATCCAACTTACACAGAAGCATTCAAAGAAGCTTGTTTGGCGGCTACGGACAATAGGGCTTTGCATATTTAAGACTTGAGATACAAGACACAAGAAGTAAGACAAAAATAATTTCGAAATTTAGAAGTCGGATTGCGGAGATAGAAAATCACGAAGTGATTGGACCCACAAAGTGGTATTTGCCCCGGGTGAAACCCGGTGGTAATGGATGATATTAGTTTTCGGGAATCCCAACCCTAAAAGGGTTGAATTATCATGTCAAAAGAAAAAAAGTGTCAAGTATTTCCAGGATAAGACAAGGGAACTACCGGGTCACTTCTTGAGTATAAAAAATTTAAATTTGAAAGAAATTTCTATGACAGAACCAGGTGCTTCAAAGGCCCTGGTTTTTTTTATAAATTGTGGTGATGAAAACAGTAGAAGACATCCTCAAACTCGGTGATCCAAGGTTATATGAAACCTGCGGATCGGTCAATAAGGAAGAACTCCCCTTGGTAACGGATTGGGTGAAAGACCTGCACGAAGCCATGGAAGATATCCGAAAGCGGTATGGATTTGGGAGGGGAATTGCTGCCCCTCAATTGGGAATTATGAAGCGGCTTTTTTATCTCAACTTGGATAAACCTTATATCATCATTAACCCTGCAATCGTCCATGCAAGCGAGGAGATGTTTGAATTGTGGGATGACTGTATGAGTTTTCCCAATCTATTTGTCAAAGTGAAGAGGCATCAGTCCCTGACATTGGAATACCTGGATGAAAACTGGGAGAAACAAAGCTGGACAGTGGAAGGGGCGATTTCTGAATTGATCCAACATGAATACGACCATTTGAATGGGGTTTTGTGTACCATGCGGGCAATTGATGCGCAGAGTTTTAAGTGGAGGGTTTAGGGGGATGAGAAGAGCCAAGTAAAAAGGCAAAAGGCAAAAGTCGGATGTCTGATGTCTAATGTCGGGTTAGGCCTGAAAGGCCTTGATATCAAAGGGATGGTTGTAGTCCATCCCGTAAAAGAGAGATTTGAGAGTTTTGAACCATTCAGGAGTTAAGGGAATTAAGGGTTTCATTAAGAAGTCGGATACCAGGACCGAGCATTAATAAAATGTCCTGTGGACATTTTTAGGGAGGGGCCAGGTTGCAGGTAGGGATTTAAGAGCCAAGTAAAAAGGCAAAAGGCGGAAGTTTGATGTCGCAATAGGCCTGAAAGGCCTTGATATATAAGGGATGGTTGTAGGCCATCCCGGATGTGAAGGACCGGTTTGATGTGGGATTTCGAAAGCCCGATTTCGGAAGGGTGATGTCGGGATTTTTAAAGGCGTAATTCGAGTTTGAGATAGGTTTTGATATAATCCCCAGATTTCCCGATGTTTTTTGGAATCCATCGGGCTACTTAAAATTATTTCCCTAATTTTGCACCAATTTAGCCATAAGTATTTAACCCTCTTAAAACCTCATTTAGAATGCCTAAGGATACCAGCATCAAACACGTTCTACTTATCGGTTCAGGCCCTATCGTTATCGGACAAGCTTGCGAATTTGACTATTCAGGCTCACAGGCATCCAGGTCGCTCAGGGAAGAAGGGATCAAGGTCACACTGATCAACTCGAATCCTGCTACCATCATGACGGACCCAGTTACCGCTGACCACGTGTATTTGTTGCCCCTCGAAAAGAAATCCATTGTCAAAATCCTTCAGGAGCATCCGGACATTGATGCGGTGCTGCCTACCATGGGAGGACAAACTGCACTTAATCTCGCTATCGACTGTGATAAGGCAGGTATCTGGAAAAAATTTGGTGTCAGGATGATTGGCGTGGATATTGATGCCATTGACACAGCAGAGAACAGAGAGAAATTCAAGGCACTGATGGAGGAAATCGGTGTTGGGGTTTGTAAGGGAGATACGGCCACTTCCTTCCTTCAGGGAAAAGAAATCGCACAGGAAATAGGATTCCCTTTGATTATCCGTGCTTCCTATACTTTAGGAGGAGCAGGTGGCGCTTTCGTAGAGAAAGCAGAAGATTTTGAAAAGCTTTTAATGGCCGGCTTGCAGGCCTCCCCAGTCCACGAAGTTTTAATTGAACAAAGCATTCTCGGCTGGAAAGAGTATGAGTTGGAGGTGATGCGGGACAACCTTGGAAACATGATCGTAATCTGTTCCATTGAAAATTTTGATCCAATGGGTGTGCATACAGGTGATTCCATCACAGTGGCTCCTGCTATGACACTTCCTGATACGGTATATCAGCGTATGAGGAATTATGCCATCAAGATGATGAACAGCATAGGCAATTTTGCCGGTGGATGTAACGTTCAGTTCGCTGTAAGCCCTGATAATTCCGAGATAATTGGTATCGAAATCAACCCAAGGGTATCCAGATCCTCAGCCTTGGCATCCAAAGCTACCGGATATCCTATTGCCAAAGTGGCCGCCAAATTGGCCATTGGCTATAATTTAGATGAATTGACCAATTCCATTACAGGAACCACCTCTGCTTTCTTTGAACCTTCCATTGACTATGTGATCGTCAAAATTCCAAGATGGAATTTCGATAAATTTAAAGGTTCAGACAGAAGATTGGGCCTTTCCATGAAAGCAGTAGGAGAAGTAATGGGCATAGGCCGCAACTTCCAGGAAGCACTTCAAAAAGCCTGTCAGTCTCTTGAAATCAAGAGGAATGGATTGGGTGCAGATGGAAAAGAGCTGAAAAACCAAGAACAGCTGCTTTACAGTTTGGCCAATCCGAGTTGGAACAGACTGTTCCATGTTTATGATGCCTTCAAGTTGGGTATTTCATTCAGGACTATCCAGGACCTTACCAAGATTGATAAATGGTTCCTCAAACAAATCGAGGAACTGATCCATGTAGAAGCTGAAATTGAAAAATACAACATCGACACCCTTCCAAAGGAATTGATGGACCTTGCTAAGAAAAAAGGCTATGCAGACAGGCAGATCGCTCATTTACTTGGCTGCCTTGAGTCAGAAGTCTTCAACAAGCGTTACCATGAAATGGGTATAAAGAGGGTGTATAAATTAGTGGATACCTGCGCTGCAGAATTCGAAGCCAAGACACCTTATTATTATTCCACCTTTGGAGAAGAAAATGAATCCCAGCCGTCCAACAAAAAGAAAGTAGTGGTGCTTGGTTCAGGACCTAACCGTGTGGGTCAGGGTATTGAGTTTGACTATTCCTGCGTACATGGGGTGTTGGCAGCCAAAGAATGTGGCTACGAGACGATCATGATCAACTGTAACCCTGAGACAGTTTCCACTGATCCGGATATTTCTGATAAACTGTATTTTGAACCTGTTTTCTGGGAGCATATTTATGAGATCATCCTACAGGAAAAGCCTTTGGGAGTCATTGTTCAGCTGGGAGGTCAAACTGCCCTCAAGTTAGCTGAGAAAATGGATAAATATGGCATACCAATCATTGGAACCAGTTTTGAAGCCTTAGATCTTGCTGAAGATAGAGGGCGTTTCTCTACTTTGCTCAAAGAAAATGAAGTGCCTTATCCTGAATTCGGGACAATACATAATACAGATGAAGCACTCGAATTGTGCAAAACCATTGGTTTCCCCTTGTTGGTAAGACCATCTTATGTACTTGGGGGT
Source organism: Cecembia rubra (assembly GCF_003014575.1). Classification (GTDB taxonomy): domain Bacteria; phylum Bacteroidota; class Bacteroidia; order Cytophagales; family Cyclobacteriaceae; genus Cecembia_A; species Cecembia_A rubra. The sequence continues at coordinate 1,494 of NZ_PYGF01000019.1, read as the reverse complement.
CAAGGAATGAAGATTGTGATCAATGAAAAGGAACTGGAAGAGCATGTGGTAAATGTACTGAGGGACATTCCAAATAATGAAATCCTGCTCGACCATTTTTTAGAAGGTGCGATTGAAGCAGAAGCTGATGCGATATGTGATGGAGAGAATGTTTATATCATTGGCATCATGCAGCACATAGAGCCTGCCGGTATTCACTCAGGGGATTCTTATGCGGTATTGCCTCCATACAATTTAGGTGATTATGTGATGCGTCAGATTGAAACTTATACACACAAAATCGCTTTGGCTCTTAAAACAGTTGGTCTGATCAATATCCAGTTTGCCATCAAAAATGATAGGGTTTATGTAATTGAAGCCAACCCTAGGGCATCCAGAACCGTTCCTTTTATCTGTAAAGCCTACCAGGAACCTTATGTGAATTATGCAACGAAAGTGATGTTGGGTGAGAAGAAAGTGACTGATTTCAAATTTAAGCCTACCAAAAAAGGATATGCGATAAAGGAACCGGTATTCTCCTTCCATAAATTTCCTAATGTAAATAAGGAATTGGGGCCTGAAATGAAATCCACAGGGGAAGCGATCTATTTTATCGAGGACCTGATGGATGATTATTTCATGAAAATTTATGCTGAAAGAAATCTTTATTTGAGTAGATAAAATATAATTACGGAACTAGGGGAGTTTTTAAGAGACTTAAGACACAAGATACAAGACCTAAGATTTGGGCTGGAAAATCAGTTTAAACTAGGTCTTATATCTGTCTACTTATTGTTAATACTGTCTGGCGTCTAACTTCTCGCATCTAAAAGTCTAACATGGGATTTATATTTAAATTTCTTCTGATTGCCATTGCTCTATCCTGGATATTTTCCAAACTCTTGCAGTTCTTCCTAAGAAGTAAACTGAAGCAGTTTGTGGACCATGCCAATAACCTCAAAAGGGAAGAAGACCTGAGAAGAAAAGGCAAATCCGGAAATGGTGATATCAATGTAGACCATATCCCCCGGGATTATCAGGAAAAAAGAGCCAAAGAAATCAAAGGTGGAGATTACATTGATTATGAGGAAGTGAAGGATTGAGGCGAGTGATTAGAAGCGAGAGATTAGAAGCGAGAGACGAGAAATTAGAAGCAAGAAGCAAGAACAACTAAGGGCTAGGGTCTGATAATAAGCTGTCCTAAAGTCTAATGGTAGTTGTTAAGAAAGGCTCATCCTTGTCACTTCAACGGAGGAGAGGTCTGGAAAGAAGCGAGAGATAAGAAAGAGGGGAATATGAAAATGGGATTTCGGAAGGCGGATTTTGGAGTTCCGAGACACTATCCCGATAAGTGTGTAAACTTTAAATTATGATTTTATGGTCAGGTTTCAAGAAGCCTGACCCTATCACCAAATATAAGCAGGAAACTGTTAAGGATAGTACCCCAGTCTCGAATGGGCATAGTCCATTTTTTCGATGCTTCCCTTGCAGCGAGGAAAACAGACTTCATAACAG
>NZ_PYGF01000018.1 GCF_003014575.1 Cecembia rubra | reverse complement strand
CTTTTTTCATTTTTGCAATCTGTGTGTTAAAGGTAAGAAATTGTCTGCACACAGATCGGGTATTCGCCTACCGCGGGTTCCTCAAATTCCCCGTGCGATTTCTTCTAAATCACACAGAGAACTTCGAGGTATAACTTTAACTTCGTAAGTAGTGAAACCAACTTACACAGTTTTTGTCATAGTCCCAAAAATACCCAATGTTGGGTATTTTTTTTGTCAACTATAATCCTTTCCTTTGAAACTAACCAATTTCACTATGAAACTAAAAAACACCCCCTCCCCCCCACACACACATTTACTATCATTTAGTCTAATCTTTTTAGCGCTAATCTCATTTTGGTCCTGTACGCTCAATGAAATTGAGACTCCCGCACAATTAGAGGTGGCAGACCCACTTTCAAAGTCAAAGGATTACTATAATCAAGAAAAAACAACCCAAGGGAGCATGTATGCAAGAATACAGGCAGAACTTGAAGTTTATCCATATTGGGAAAGTTCAAAGTATCTAGTTGATGAGCAGATTTTAATAGTAGCTGCCCATAGAAAAGTACAGGCAACCTATTCACATGAATATCTACGCAGAATAGTATTTAATTTGATGCTAGCGGCCAAGTGATTAGAGGTGGTGTTTTAGAAATGTCCACCAAAGAGGAAAACTTGCTGCTAATCAATGAAGATATTTTAATCGAGGGCTTTCTGAATGGCATAAAATCTCCCAAAGTAACCTATTTATGGTCTGATTTTGCTTCTAGTCTTGTCGATGGTCTTCAAGCAAACGGATTGTCAGTTGAGCGATCCTTAGACCGTTTTCTCCAATCAAACACAGATATTTCAAATTTCAATTTTGAAAATTGCATAGACTGGTATTGGGTATATAGTAATGGCTGTGAAGAGTACAGTCATACGACTTGCGGATCAAGTTGCGAAGGAAATACCCAAGACGCTTGCTTGGATGATGGACAAAATGGTGGAGTAGGTGGAAATGGATTAGAGACCGAAGAGGAGGAGGAAATTGATATGGAAGTTTTATCTGATTGTCATAAAGATATTATTAAAAAATTGATAGGTTCATCACAGCAAGAATTCAAAAGAATATTTGAAAAATTTAACAGAAATCAACCAGTACCTGGAAATTATAATGTGAAATTTCAATACGGTACATGTCCGCTAGGGGCAACAGCTTGTACTAGTAAAAACATCCAAGACGGATGGGCTACCATCACCATCAGCCAATCCGTGAATCAAAACGCAACAGACCTTTCGTTTGCTAGGACCATGTTACATGAGACACTGCACGCTTATTTGATATTTGAACAGAACTACCCGTCAGATTGTGACCTGAACTGCTTACTAAACAACTATATCAGCAAATACGGGGGGAATAATTTAAATCCCGCACATCATAACCTGTATGTCGAAACAAAGTTCCTGAACGATATCGCCACCGAGCTGAGAAACTACGCTGCGGGTGCGGGATATAACGTAAACACCCTGGGAGATCAGTTTTTCAAGGATATGGCCTGGGGAGGGCTTCACGAAACGAACCTGTTTAAAGCAAAACCAATTTCTGAGCAAAATAGAATCAATGCCAGGGTAAAAGCTGAATTGACGGGCGGATCTCATACCTATGGGAGTAGCAGTGCATCGCCAATTGGTATTACAGCATGCGATTGAATTTGTGTTTTATGAAAAGATTTATATTCATGGTATTTTCTCTGTTCTTAATGCTTTCATGCACTGACAGGGAGGTGAAGGAGACCAGGCTTTTAATGAAATCCTTGGTGGCAGGAGAGGCGAACCACATTGTCGACACAGTACTTGTTTCAAATCAAGCCGTGACTGACTGGATAGAGAGGGCGGGTTTGGATTCCTGTATCCTTGGGGATTTGATAATGAACAACAAATTGGAGCTGGGATTATTTAAGTCAGAAAATTTCGAATCGGACTTTTTATCCGAATCGGATTACGAGAAGTTATGCAGAGAAAGCGTAGTCGATTTCCGATTTAGCCAGAAACATGTTCCCGAAGATGTATCGATTGTTCCGTATGAGTATATCCAGGGGTTACTTGAAAAATTTAGAGTTGATGGGCAGACACCAGAGATTGGGGGAATAGCTTGGTATAGTTTCTCAAGACCAGTGTTTTTTCAAAGCTACAAATATGCGTTTGTGTATTACGAAAGGTTTACCATCTCAGCTCCAATGATCGATGGCGGTACATCACTTTTGTTTTTTGAAAAATGCGATGATGGAGAATGGAAGTTGATATTATCCCAGATGCTGATGATGACATAAACCAAAGTGGGCTGATGATGGACGTAAAGTTACATTAATTGAGGGGGAGTTAGTAGATTGTATTATTCATAGAAAAGATGATGATACCGTAAGGAATTCCCTGGCTTGAAGTAGGATTACCAACTGAATAGAACCCGAACTCTATAACAAAAACTACTATGGAGCAATTCCGAGAGGGTAGAAAGCCTGTGAATAAAATGAAACCTTATATCTTCATCATTGGAATAGTTACCTTGACATGCCTGGGCTGCACAACGAGGGAAGAGAGGGAGATCAAAGCCTTGATGACCGCCGTGTTCCAAAAGGAGTTGGCGCTGGTCGCAAAGTCATTTTGTTTGAGGATGCAGAAACTAACTGGGAAGTTCCTTGGCTTGATTCTTGTTCGGCCGAAGGAATCCTGAGCCTGTAAAGCGATTTTCACCATAAAGTGTCGACTAAAGATATTTTTACACTGGAGGTTGTCGAAAAGATTTACAGGGAGGGGAGAGAACCCTACAGGTTCCGTAAGGAGATGTTTCCGGAGGGGATACATGTCTCTCCGGATAGGAGTCGGTATGACAGTATTGTGGAGGCGTTTTACAAACATCTCGGCGAACCGGAAATAGTCGAACTAGATATGGAACTGAGAAAATACATGAAGTACAAGGCGATTTCCAAACCGGTCTTCTTGCAAGGATACAGGTATGCGTTCTTGTACATCTCGAGAGAAGGTCCCCATTTCTCTGTCTACAAGAAGGATGACGGCGATTGGACACACTATTTTACAATTACGCTTATGTTGGTATAGATTAGAATCATTGGGGAATATCGCCACCGAACTGAGAAACTATGCTTCGAGTGTGGGTTATAACGTAAATACCCTTGGGGATCAGTTTTTCAAGGACATGGTCTGGGGTGGTCTGACTGAAACTGATGTTTTCAAAAACTCCAAAACTATAGCTGAACAAAACAGGATAAAAGATAGAATTAATGCGGAGATTAAGGGTGAGTCAGTCGTTAGAGCTGTAAACAATTCCAATGGTGGTTATACTAATATTGTAACGGCACCTAAGGCTTTGAAAGCATGTGATTGATATGAAAACATTAATAAAAGTACTCATTGTAGTTATTGGATGTGCGTCCTGTCAAACTAAGGAGCAGGAAGAGATTGCGTCCTTACTTGGGGCTATTTTCGAAAGGGATGTTGTAAGAGGCGATTCCGTCTATCTTATACAAGATGCCGTATTGGATTGGGAAGGATACCTGGAGGGTTCACAATGTGACTTTGAATGGTTAGAAGATTTTATGGGGAGCAACTCATTTAATAAAATAGAAGTATCAACCATATACACCGAAAAAGATGTCGAGCTTATATGCAATGAAATTGGTAAAACCTATAAGTTTTTGCCTACTCAGCTACATCCGCAGATTAGTCTTGTAGCTAAGGAAAGGATTGACAAAATGATTGCTTCCTTAGAAGAAAATGTAAAGAGAGGTGGCCCAATATATATTACCGAGGAAATGGACAAGTTTAGGTATTATGAAAAATTATCAAAACCCATTTTCACCAAAAACTATAGGTACGCAATAATATACAGGCAATCGGTTTGTTTTCCAATCCTTTGTGTTGGGCCAGTTTTGACTATTTATGAAAAAATAGATGGTACATGGAAACCGATTGCTGGGCAGAACTTCTATCTGGTTTGATAGGAGCTATCTACAGCTATTCAAGCCTCAAAGTTGCCTTGAGGCTTGAATATATCAGAAGTGAAATCTGGAACAACTAAATCGTTTGTTTGTTCAAGCCATTTTATTTAGATTGTTAAAAAAAGACATTGAGAGAAGGAGTTTCTTGCATCAAACAATTAAGTATTGAAGATTTTTTGATGACCACATATCAAGGGACCACTCCTTAAGGCAAAAAAGCATGTTAATATTTATGAGGGTTTTTAGTTACTTATTCCTTGTCAGCCTTTTGATTTCCTGTGGTAAAACTACCAAAGATGATACTGAGACTGGATTAGAAGGGTCGAGAGAAGACACCACACAAATACACGAATTTATCAATTTTCTTTATCTTCCATTAATTGAAAGAGATACGATATTCTTTTTGGTTGAGGAAGCTGTGTTTGATTGGAGAGGTAAGTTGCCTGAATCAAGCATGATTGGAATGCGAAATTTGTACCATTGGCATTAATTTCAGCAGAATTCCAATAGGTATTCTACCAGGGTGAAGAATATGTCTGTACTCGATGTGTTTAGTGGAGGAGATGAGTTTCAAAAGGTTTTACAAGAGTCTTTTGAAAAGTACACATTCCAAAAAAGCTATTTATCCAGCGGCATACAGCTTTTGGACCGGAAGTATATTCATCAGGCTCTCTTGTCACAAACGGATAGCCTCAAGGAAGATAAGTTACGGTTTTTGGAATTCTATGAAATCTCAAAACCAGTATTTTTTGGCGAAGCAGATCGATTTTGTTTCCTATACAGGTCGTATGTTTCCTATCATTGGGGTATAGGTTCAGGAAGTAATGCTATTTCAATCTATAAAAGAACCGACCAGGGGTGGAATGAAGTAGTAACATTCGGTTTAATAATGTACTAATTCTTCTCTGAATTTGGTCTCAAAATTATATGCAGGTCGTTTTAGGTATTCAGAGGGAGGTTTTAGAAGTACTGTCCTAGGTTAGATTGACATCAAGGTTTAGAAGCTAGACAAATAAAAAGCACAAAAAGAAAAATAAATTTAATCATTAAACCTTCAGCTGAACGTGGTTCGATAGATGGAGAAAGGGCCATGCTGGAAAGTCTCCTCAGTATCAAGTGCGCCGGGGCTAATGTGATTTTAAGTTACTTTGCGAAAGAGTTTGGGCTTTTAAAAATTAATAGATAGTTGCGGCAACGTAAAAATTAAACAGGTAACTATTTGATATCTCATTTTTTTTTTAATTGCTAGGAGTCTGGCCGGGCTATTAATCAATTTCTAACTTAAAATTTTAAACGAAATGAAAAAAATTGCATTGTTTTCAGCACTAGTAGTAGCTTCTATAGTTATGTTGAACAGCCCTGTAGAGGCGGCAAGTTATGAGCCGACTTACCCAGCCTGATGATGTGATTATCAAGGTTTTGAAAATTGTGTTAATTATAATTGCACAAGACCAAAGCCAAATAATTAGGTTTCATTTGGGGTTTGTTTCCACAATGGAACAAACCTCTCTTTTATTGAATATTTGCTAAAAGCAGACGGTCATAAAAAGTAATTTTCTTGAGTTTTTCTATACTAAGTTTCTTTTATCTAAAGCTAATTTTCCATGAAAAACACCTCTTATCTATTGAATTTCCTACTTCCTTTAGTTTTAATATCCTGCGGTCAATATGATCGAAAAAACACAAAAGCCATGCTTCAGGCCGATGGGGCAATTATAGAATTTCAGCTTGATGATCAGACGCCTAATGTTAGCATGGGGATGGATTATTATTCAGGATTGTTGTTCAACATCAATTGGGCTTACAACCAACTCCAGATTTATGATTTTGCCAGTAGAAAGCTAATCAAAAATCTAAATTTTGAGGTGGAAGGGGATCAGGGTGTGGGAGAACTCTTTGGATTTCATGTGTACAACTTGGACAGTATTTTCCTTTTCAGTCAGATGGATCCATTTATTTACCTAACCGATACTTCGGGTTTTGTTCGTCAAAAGATCAGGTACCAAATACCCGATGGTTATTCATCTGCCTTTGTTCATCCAGGTTATTTTCTTTCACCACCAGAATTAAGGTCAGGAGAATTGATCGTAAAAACACATTTTGCAGGCAATTACAGGGAAGTTGAGAATGCTACTTTAAAACAAATGCATATGGTTTATGCCATTAATCTTTCTACTGGAGAAACCAGGTTTTTAAGCCATACTTATCCGGAGGATTATCTGGCCAATGGCTTAAAGCATTTTGAGCCAAGTATCGCCAGAAGTAAGAATAAGATAGTTTATTCTTTTTTTGGTGACCACCGGTTGTTTTATGCTGGTTCTTATGATGAAAAACTCTCATCCATGGAAACGGCAAGTGCCTTTTTAGATAAAAACTTGAAATTGTTCCCGCTTGATGGGGGGAGATTTGAGACCCAGCAATACCTTCAAGCTTCTTCTAGGTATGAAAGTTTGGTTTATGACTCCTACCGTGAAGTGTTTTATAGGTTTGCTTATCCTACGCTTGAAGTAAGTGAAGAGAATGATGTACTTCGATTGAGAACAGCACCGGGGCCATTTGTGATCATGGTTCTTGACAATGACCTCAATATCTTAGGGGAGAGCTATTTTGAAAAGGGGAGTTATTTGCCTTCCAATTTTTTTATCAATGAAGAAGGTTTGTTTATTTCTCTTAATCACCCTGATAATCCGGAAAATAGTGAAGAGTACTTTAGGTTTCAGAAATTTTCTCTGGAATTTTTGGATAACTAAAAGCCAGGTATGAAAAATAAAAAGACCTGTCAGGTTTCAAAAACCTGATAGGTCTTTTTGAATTCTAAATAAGCGCTTAGAGTTCTTCTTCCCTCTCCAACATCAAAATTGAATGCTGTGGAACGATATAATACTTTTCTCCTTCATAGATCACTTCGTAGGAGCCGTTCAACAAGAAAATGGCTAGATCGCCTTCTTTGGCCTGCAATGGAATATATTTGATGGCTTCGTCCCTGTCTTTCCAAGGTTCATTATCTTCTACAGGAGCAGGAATGGGATAGCCTGGACCTGTTTTGATGATATATCCTTGCTGTACTTTTTCTTTTTCCTGTACGCCAGGTGGTAAATACAGTCCGGAAGAAGTCCTTTCATCCGCCTTTCTCAATTTGATCAATACGCGGTCTCCCACGATGATCAGTTTTTTCAGTTTATTGTCGGGAGTCAATTTCATAGGTATACTTATTAGGCTGTCTTGTGATAGAACCAAGATGCAAGAGACAAGAGGTAAGACTCGAATTGCCCACTTCAAAACGAATCTGTTCCCTTTTTTAGGGGCAAGAAAATAGATCTTTTTCGCTTCTGAAAGAAGGTTTTTTTAGGAATCAAAAACCAATTTTGCCCTTCATTCCTTTTTCCCCCAATTTTATTTTAAGAACAATATTCATCCCTATACGCCCCTAATATATCGCCGAAGGCATATATCAATTTATTTCGCACAAGCATATTTCATTCTCAATACCTCAAAATTTCTCCAAAAGAAAGTCTAGTCTCTCGCCTCTAAACTCTCGCTTCTAAAAAAAGAGGCATCCATATCAGATACAGATGCCGTCTTTTGTTGGTTCAGTTGATATTATTTTTTGTCTTCAGATACTTCTTCATAATCTACGTCTGATACACCATCACCGGCATTGCCCGTACCAGCACCTGCATCAGGTCCAGGTTGAGGGCCAGCACCTTGGGTGGCATTGTAGATTTCCTGAGAGGCTGCTTCCCAAGCCTTGTTGAGGCCTTCCATGGCGGAGTCAATACCTGCCAGGTTTTGGGTTTGATGTGCTGACTTCAAAGTTTCCAATGCAGAAGAGATATTCGCTTTATTGCCATCTGACAATTTATCACCATACTCCTTCAATTGCTTTTCAGTCTGGAAGATCAAACTGTCAGCCTGATTCAGTTTCTCGATTTTTTCTTTTTCTGCTTTATCAGCAGCCGCATTGGCTTCAGCTTCGCGTTTCATACGTTCGATATCGTCCTGAGAAAGTCCGGAAGAAGCTTCGATTTTGATTTTTTGCTCTTTACCGGTTCCTTTATCTTTAGCAGATACATTCAGGATACCGTTGGCATCAATATCGAAGGTCACTTCAATTTGAGGAACGCCCCTTGGTGCAGGTGGAATGTCGCTCAACTGGAACCTTCCGATAGACCTGTTGTCCTTTGCCAAAGGCCTTTCACCTTGTAAGACATGGATATCAACAGCTGGCTGGTTGTCAGCAGCGGTGGAGAATACTTCAGATTTTTTGGAAGGAATCGTAGTGTTGGCTTCGATCAATTTAGTAAATACACCACCCATGGTTTCAATACCCAAGGAAAGTGGCGTTACGTCCAAAAGAAGGACATCTTTCACTTCACCAGTTAAAACACCACCTTGAATGGCAGCACCGATGGCTACGACCTCGTCAGGGTTTACACCTTTAGATGGTTTCTTACCGAAGAATTTCTCTACTTCTTCCTGTATTTTAGGGATTCTGGTAGAACCACCTACTAAAATCACCTCATCGATGTCTGAAGGGCTCATGCCGGCATCTTGAAGCGCTTTTTTGCAAGGCTCCATAGATCTTCTTACTAGATTTTCAGACAATTGCTCAAACTTGGCCCTGCTTAAAGATCTTACCAGGTGTTTAGGACCGGTCTGAGTAGCCGTAATATAAGGCAGGTTGATTTCTGTAGAAGCTGAGCTGGACAATTCAATTTTAGCTTTTTCAGCAGCTTCTTTTAATCTCTGAAGGGCCATCGGATCTTTTCTCAAGTCCATAGACTCTTCCGCCATAAATTCATCGGCCAGCCAGTTGATGATCACTTGGTCAAAGTCATCACCTCCAAGGTGTACGTCTCCGTTGGTTGATTTCACTTCAAACACCCCATCTCCTAATTCAAGAATGGAAATATCGAAGGTACCACCACCAAGGTCATACACGGCGATTTTCATGTCCTTGTTTTTCTTGTCCATACCGTAGGCAAGGGCAGCTGCAGTAGGTTCGTTGATGATTCTTTTAACTTCAAGACCTGCAATTTGTCCTGCTTCTTTGGTAGCTTGACGCTCTGCATCGTTGAAGTAAGCTGGTACAGTGATTACAGCTTCAGTAACAGTCTGACCTAAGAAGTCTTCCGCAGTACTCTTCATTTTCTGAAGGATCATCGCAGAAAGTTCCTGAGGGGTATAGGATCTGTCTCCAATTTTTATCGCAACAGTATCATTTGTTCCCTGTTCAACTTTGTAAGAGGCATGTTTTTTCTCTTCGGAAACTTCAGAGAATTTTTTGCCCATAAATCTCTTTACAGAAGAAATGGTATTTGCTGGGTTGGTAATTGCCTGACGCTTGGCAGGATCACCTACTTTTCTCTCTCCGTTACCATTGTCCAAAAAAGCCACGATGGATGGCGTAGTTCTTCTTCCCTCTGAGTTTTGGATCACCACCGGCTCGTTTCCTTCCATTACGGCTACACAAGAGTTAGTGGTACCCAAGTCAATACCTATGATTTTTCCCATGTTAGTATATTTAATTTCTGTTATTGATTACAAATTCAGTTACAAATCCTATTGGACAAGGCTTGTGCCAAGTAGATTTCAATCCAAAATTGTGTCAGTTTGACAGATTTTATGTCAGCTAAAACTTCTTTGTATTCAAAAATTGTCATTGAATACAAATTAGTTTGTCAGGATTATAAAGTCATATCTTCAATTATTTCCCTTTTCTTGGTTTGTTTTTTCCATAGGGCCTGTCAGAAATTGTGTCATTTTCCTTTTTTACATTTTTCATGCAACCTCTAAAGAACTTTATGTATCTTGGTAGTATGAAAAGGGGATTTCATAAGAGGTTGAAAAGTGAAAGAAAAAGATGGGGCACAGTGCTGATAATCTGTGCTTTGAGTTCTTTTTATTTTTCTTCCCAGCTAACTTTAAAGTCTATAACCTATCACCTTACCCATCCCATAGAGTTTTTTAAAATGGAACAAGAAAATCCTTTCTCTAAGATTTTGACTATTTTTAGAACCGACAGCTTACCGGATAAGTTAAAAAGGTTCAGATTGTAATACATGCATTTACAGGATATTTACATTTATCCCATCAAATCTTTGGGTGGAATCAGGGTAGAAACTGCCAATTTGGAAGAAAGAGGTTTTCAATTTGACCGCAGGTGGATGTTGGTTGATCATGAAGGCACTTTTCTAAGCCAAAGAACATTTTCTAAAATGGCCTTGCTTCAAGTTGAGATTTTTTCTGACAAAATGGAGGTTTTTGAAAAAAATCAGCTTGAAATGAGGCTAACAATCCCATTTGATTGCAAAACTGATGGATTAATTGATGTCAGTATTTGGGAAGACACTGTCAAAGGACTGTTAATCAAAAAAGAGATCAATGATTGGTTCAGCGAGTCATTGGGTATGGATTGTCGTCTGGTTTTGATGCCTGAAAGCACAAGAAGAAAGCTGAAGCCCAAATATGCGGTCCATGGGGAATCTGTGAGTTTTGCAGATGCAATGCCTTATTTGATAATTGGCCAAAGTTCCTTGGATGATTTGAATATGAAATTGACAGATTCTGTACCTATGGATCGATTTAGACCCAATTTGGTGTTTAATGGCGGAGCACCATTTGAGGAAGATAACTGGAAAAAGGTGAAAATCGGAGAGGCAATTTTTAAAGTGACCAAACCATGCGCACGTTGTGTGATGACCACAGTGGATCAGCTTACCGGTGAAAAAGGAAAAGAACCCCTACGGACACTGTCCACTTACCGCACTTTTCAAAATCAGGTAATGTTTGGACAGAATATGCTATTGTTGGAGGGCAAGCAAGTTCAGGTAGGGGATGATGTATTACCGCTTTGAGTTTAATGAGAAAAAAAAGAGCCGGAAAAACCGGCTCTATTTGATTAAAAACTGAAACCCGTAGTCAGTTTAAAAAATGAATCATTCCCTTCTACCAAATCTGTCCCAAATGAGAATCTTGCATAGGGTCCTCCTCCTGGTTTGGTAAACTGGACATAAGGGCCTAACCATTGATAAACGTCAGTCGAAGCAGAAACATTAGATCCTCCGGTATTGATTAGATGTTCGAAATGTCCCCCAAATGAAAAGAAATCAGAGGCTTTGTAACCGAAGTTTGCCCAATAATGTAAGTAGGAAAGTGTCGTTCCGCTAGGGGGTGCTTCATTTCTCAATGGCGCATAAAAACCTGCATAGATCTGACCTTCAGTTTTAGCTTTGTCCAATCCTATTGTAAGGTTAGGTACTACACCATCTCCAAATCGTCCAGAGCCAAAAGTTCCTGAGGAAAGAAGGTTACCTCCAAGAATACCGATTTGAGGGTTGACAGAGACTCCGTCAGCTACATCAAAATTCAAACCCACCCCAAACTCAGTCCAGTTGCCCCAGGCACCACCTGTTCCGCCTGACCAAAGGATGCCGTAAAAGGTAAAAGCGGTGTTGTCACTCAATTTGTAATTGCCCTGAAAGAAGGGGTAAAATCCGAAGAATTGATCTGAATTCAAGCTGACATCGAAACTGAATTTGTCCTCTTCTTGTGCATTTGCTGTCTGGAAGGAAATAGCCAAAATAAATAGGGCTATCAGTGAACTGCTCTTAAGCAGTAAGGTAAACTTGTTTTTCATAGGTTGAATAGGTTTTGTGAATAATAGGTTTAATTTTTAACCAGCTTTAATCAAAAAAATGATTAAAAGCTAAGATTCGGTTTCTAAATTAATCATTAATTTCAATAAAGCAATGAAAAACAAATTTTGTGGTTAAAAAAATAACCAAATATCCGTTTTGTTGCCAAAATTTCAATCAAAAGCCATGCGTATTAAAAAATAAAAAGGCCATCCTGTTTGCAGAATGGCCTTTTTTATGATCTAGGATAACCTATCGGTAATTTTTTACAGTTTCTATAAAAACTTTTACCATTTCTGGATCTATGTCAGGATAGACCCCATGTCCCAGATTGGCGATATGCCTGGAACCCTTGAACTGATCCATCATGCGCTTGGTGGCAGCCTCTACTTCTTTCGGACTGCCATATAGGGCAGCGGGATCTAGGTTACCCTGTAAAGTTTTGAGATCACCAATCAGTTCACGCGATTCGGCAATGCCCATGTTCCAGTCCAAACCAATGGTTTCGCAGTTCAGTGCCCCCATTTCTTTTCTGGCAAAGAATGCTCCTTTGGCAAAGACTGTTTTGGGAACTTCTGTAATGGCATCACAGATTTGTGAAATATATTTCAAGGAAAATTCCTGGTAGTGATCAGGGGGCAGGATTCCAGCCCAGCTATCAAATATTTGAATCAGGTCTGCACCGGCAGCAATCTGCGCCTTGAGGTAATTGATGGTGCTGTCGGTGATCATTTTGAGCAGTCGGTGCGAAAACTTTTGTTGGGTATATAACATTGCCCTAGCTTTAGAGAAAGTTTTGCTTCCCGAACCTTCTATCATATAGGCAAAAATAGTCCAGGGCGCTCCGGCGAAACCTATGAGGGGAACCCGTCCATTCAATGCTTTTTTGGTGATCTTAATGGCATCAATGACATAATTCAAATCATCTACACCGTCAGCTATTCTGATTTTTTTAAGGTCAGCTTCAGATTTGATTGTTTCAGGGAACCAAGGTCCTCTTTTTTCTACCATTTCGTAGGGAAGACCCATGGCTTCCGGGATGACCAGGATGTCGGAAAAAATGATGGCTGCATCTACGTCTAAGATGTCTACCGGCTGAATGGTCACTTCAGCGGCCAATTCAGGCGTTTGAGCCAATTCGATAAAACCGCTTACGGATTCCCTAACAGCTCTGTATTCAGGAAGTATCCTTCCGGCCTGGCGCATCAACCAAACGGGTGTTCTTTCCACTTTTTCCCCTTTGGCCGCCCTCAATAATAAATCATTCTTCAATTGCATGGCGCAAAGATAGCTGAGGAAATTTTATTTTGTGAATAAGTCTTAAAAATTCAAATTAAGGGAAAAAAGAAAAACCCTCTGGGGGGAGGGTTTTCAATTTATGGGTCAATGTCCTTTCAGTTCCTTGGCTGAATCTTGATCACATCCTCTTCAGTAGCGCCGATGAGTTTCATCACTGCCTCGTAATCAGTAAAATCAATTCTGCTAGAAGCAAAATCAGCAGGTACTACTACAGCTCTGATCCTTTGGTTTCTAGTCCAAGAATTATCCAAAATCGCAGGATCAAATGTGGTTTCCATAAAGACAGAGAAATCATTTCTGGTAAAATCATAATTGTATATAAGCACCCCTTCTTCGAACAAAACAGTCTGTGGAAGCAATCTCCAAACCGGGTTGCCGTTGAAGGTTTCCCAGCGGATGAAAACCAAAACCACATCGCTAGGTTCAATAGCCCGAGTGAAATCAAAGTTTACTAAATAGCCGTTTTGGGCAGTAAAATCAACATTTGCTTCAAAGGCTTCCCCAACCAATATTATTCCTGGAGCTCCCTCAGGTCCAGGAGGTCCGGGAGGTCCCATTGGGCCTTCGCATGCCTGTAAAATGGCAACTATCCCTAGCAGTAGAATAAAGAGTGATCTTTTCATAAGTTGAATATTTAAAATGTGAGCACAGTAATTCAGACGAATAATGTTTTGGATTTGTTTATAATCTTTGCAATGTATTTTATCAATCTAAAATTATACCAAAATTTATTTTTCATCAGTCTGATAAATCCCGATGACCCTAACGTGTTCAGGACCAAGTATTTGGTCGACGTAGATGTTTGGAACCGGCATGTTGTTGGATTTTGCAAATTCTTCAATCTTTGACTTGACTTTATTAGGTCCGGGCATAACAAATCGGTTGGCTTCAATTTCTGCTACTATGGCTTCATGACCATCTAAAGACAGGATTTTTTTTCCGGATATATCCTCAAGCCATTTCTTCTCTATGCCCACAAAAACTTCCATGGTATCCAACTTTCCTGCAGGCTCCACATAATATATCGTGTGTAGAATGGACCCTGAATTTTCTTTTTGCAAGCCCTCAATCAGCATAAAAGAATTCCCTAAGGATTCATCCTGAGGTGTGCCTCTATAATGTATGCCTACCAATTCAATCTCACCCAGATCTTCTATTGAAATTTTTATTTCATTGAATCCTCCCAGGGCATTGAAAAAGTATAAGCCTGCTGCTATGAGCAACAAAAGAATGATTCCGGCAACTGTTTTTTTCATCTTTTAGAATATATACCTGACTCCAACACCGCCCTGGAACCTCAAATGTCCGAATCGGTCCAATAGCTCCATAAACAAGCCTGCTTCAATGAATACACTTAAAGGAAGGTCATCAAAATAATACTCTGCTCCTCCAAAAATTTCAGGGCCAAAGTCCAGATTCGTTCTGGTCTCCCTAAATAAGGCATTAGGGTTGCGAGGAGGGTCTGTATAGGAATAATCCACTTGTGTGCTCCTTAACTGGGCCCCCAAACCTCCATAACCTAACAAATAACCCAGATCTATACCGAAAAAATCGGTGATGTCTTCATGGTAAATCCCTCTTAAATTGAAAGAAAGTATGCTTCGGGTACTGTGACCGGCATAAAATGAATTGGAGCTTGGACGGTTGTTTTCGAATGACCTTTGGTAATACCTGGCATTGAAGGCCCCGGCACCTCCAAACATTCCTTCAATTGCAAAGTGGTCATCTACAAATTTTTTCATGGTGATGGACAAGGGTTCTCCTAGCCTTATCCCTATACCATCTTCCTGTGCCCAGGCAGCGAATGGCAGGTAAAATGCCATCAATAAAATAATTTTCTTCACGGTATTTGGTTTAGTTTAAATCTGCTCCATTAACGGCGCAAAAATAGGGCCTGTTGTGTTAAGTTGACAGGAAAATAGGAAAATTGAATCCAAAATCCAGGTCAGATGGCCATGGATTTCAATTGCATCTGATGCAATTGGGCATAATAGCCTCCTCTTTCCAAAAGAGATTCGTGGGTACCCACTTCCTTAATCTCACCTTGATGCAATACGATGATTTTGTGGGCTTTTTGAATGGTCGAAAGCCTATGCGCGATGACAATTGAGGTCCTTCCCTTCATCATTTTCTCAATGGCCTTTTGTATCATTTCTTCCGTTTCTGTATCTACTGAAGAAGTGGCCTCATCCAAGATGATGATTTCCGGATCATAAACCATTGCCCTGACAAAGGAAATCAATTGCCTCTGACCTACAGAAAGTGTTGCACCTCTTTCTTTGACATTATAATCTAATCCACCGGGAAGTTTTTCAATAAATTTTTTGGCTCCGACAAGTTTAGCAGCCTGCATTACTTTTTCCCGGCTGATATCCGGATTGCCAAGTGTAATATTATAATAAATCGTATCTGAGAAAAGAAACACATCCTGCAATACCACACCAATATGTTTTCTCAAAGTTCCCAGTTCAAAATCTCTGATATCTGTACCATCAATTTTGATGCTTCCTTTGTTGATCTCATAAAATCTTGAAATCAGATTGATGATCGAAGATTTTCCTGCGCCTGTAGCGCCGACCAAGGCTACTGTTTCCCCGTGTTTGACATCAAAATTGATGTCTTTCAACACCCATTCCTCATCATTATAAGCAAACCAGACATTTTCTACAGCAATGTTTCCTTTGATCTTTTCAGGTTTGAAATTGCCTTCATTGGGAATTTGTTCCTCGCTTTCAAGGAGTTTAAATATCCTTGAGGAGCTTACTACACCTAATTGGAGGGTATTGAAGCGGTCAGCTATCATCCTGATCGGACGGAAGAAGAGCTGTAAGTACATGATAAAGGAAATCAGAACCCCTACCTTGATGTCTGCATCAAAAACTCCGGTAGCACCGTACCATACCACCAAACCTATACCTATTGCCTGAATGATTTCTGCTACAGGGAAATAGATGGAATAGTAAAGTACAGATTTGATATGGGCCTTACGATGTTCTTTGTTGATTTCTTTGAATTTTTCCAGTTCCCTTTTTTCCCGGTTGAAAATCTGAACGATGTTCATTCCGGTAATGTGTTCCTGCAAAAATGAATTCAGGTTGGAAACGGCATTACGTACCTCGTTAAAGGCCACTTTGATTTTTTCTTTGAAAATGTAAGTAGAAATGATCAACAGTGGCAATGTACATAAACTGACCAGGGTAAGTTTCCAGTCAATGTAGAACATGACCGCTAAGATGGTCACCAGTTGGAGTAGGTCTCCGATGATCGCGGCTAGCCCTTCGCTGAATACATCTGCCAGGGTTTCTATATCAGAAATGTTTCGGGTCACCAATCTTCCTATAGGGGTATTGTCAAAAAACTTCAGCCGCATTTTCAATAAATGCCTGTACAATTTGATACGGATGTCTTTTATAATGACCTGTCCTATCCAGCCGGATAGATAAGTGTGGGCAAATTGTACAATGGCCTGCAGGGCCATTAAAAAGATCAAGAGGTAAATTATCTTGACCAGGCCTTTTCCGTCTCCGATCGCTACGTAATCATCTATGGCAACTTGGATATAATAAGGCCTTGTAGGTGCCAAAATGGCCAAAGCTATTGTGAGAAAAACCAAAAAATAGAACTGTGCCCTATAAGGCTTTACAAATTTGTAGAGCTTTTTAAGCACTTGGGTATCTATGATTTCCCCACTATGGACGTTTTCTTTTTCTAAGCTCAAAAGACCTAAGGTTTAAATAAACAGGTTGTCAGGATAGGTAATGTCGCATAAAAAGAGACCATGGGCAGGTGCTGCTGCCTTGGCTTCATTTCTATTTTTGCTGTCCAGAATTTTTTGAAAATCTTCGACAGTAATCTTGAAGGTTCCCACTTCAATCAGGGTGCCCACTATGGCCCGGACCATTCCTCTTAAGAATCGGTTGGCCGTTATATGAAATAACAAAAGCGGGCCATTTTGTTCCCAATAGGCCTCCTTTATTTTACAATGGAAGGTATTGACGTCAGTCTTTACTTTTGAAAAACACTGAAAATCCTCATGTGAAAGCAGGAGGGATGCAGCTTGGTTCATTAAGTGCACATCCGGGTTTTTATAAAGTTGCCATGCTGACTCTTGTTCAAATGGGTCTTTTCTAAGGCTTATCCTGTAGACATAACTCCTCCAGATCGCATCGAACCGGGTATGAGCCTCCTCTTTCACTTTTCTTAGGCTGTATCCGGCTATGTCTTTGGGGAGTATTCCGTTTAATTTTTTCAGGAAGTCATCCTCTTTTAAGTCCTCAGTAGTATCAAAATGGACAAATTGTCTGGAAGCATGAACGCCTGTGTCTGTCCGGCCGCTGCCCATAATTCCAGTATTAACACCCAAGATGGTGGAAATGGCTTTCTCCAATTCTGCCTGTACGGTATGGGCATTTTTTTGGATCTGCCAACCATGGTAATGGGTGCCTTTATAGCCCAATTCTAGAAAGTATCTGTTGGTTTTCATTTTCCAGACACAAAGATAGTATTCGTAGTCAAAAAATTATCTCCGTTTATCCAAACCTTGCGATTACAGAAATAACCCTTTTTCTTTGTTAAAATTTAGAAAAGTTATGATACAAAGAATTCAGACTGTTTTTCTTTTTTTGGTGGCTGTCGCAATGGTATTGGTGATGATGTTTCCAATATGGCATCAAGTAAATCCAGGACAGACCCAAATGATGACCTTAGATGCATGGAGCCTGGTGACCAAAGATGTGGCCAGTGGCGAAGTCATAGAATCTGATAATAAAATGATCATAGGTATCTTGGCTATAGTTGCGGCCATTTTGGCTTTGGTGAGTATTTTCCAATATAAAAATAGAAGCAAACAGATGTTGATCAATATGATTAATTCCCTGGTCATGGTAATCAATGTGGGGATGATTGTATGGATGAGCCATTCTGCCAATGAGGTTTTTAATCCAGCAGTAAATGGGGCTTTTGTTCTGGGCTTTTGGGCAATTTTTGCAGGTATGGTCTGTAACCTTTTGGCCAATAGATTTATCCGAAGGGATGAAATGCTCGTAAGGTCTGTTGATCGGATCAGATAACAGGAAAGAAAAATATCACAAGCCGACAGCAACAGCTGTCGGCTTTTTTTATCTTTATTATTTTAAATCAAGACATCATGAAAATCGAAACCATTGCCATACATGCAGGGACAATTATCACAGATAGCAATAGGCCGGTCATACAGCCCGTCACTTTGTCCACTACTTTTGAACATCATGAGGGTTCCTTGATTTATACTAGGGCCAATAATCCCAACAGAATGGCTTTGGAGCATGTTTTGACCCAATTGGAATATGGTGCAGATGCTGCCGCATTCTCTTCAGGTAATGCTGCATCTATGGCGGTGTATCAGGCATTGCCCGCTGGAAGCCATATCATTGCCCCAGACGATATGTATCATGGAATCAGAAAGCAATTGCTTGAAATATTCAAAGGTACCCATGAGACCAGCTTTGTGGATATGGCAGATCTTGGAGCAGTAAAAGCTGCTGTAAAGGAGAATACTAAGTTAATTTGGGTAGAGACCCCTTCCAATCCTTTATTGAAAATTTCAGATATAAGAAGTTTGATTAAAATTGCCAAAACCTATGGGCTTTTGTTGGTATGTGACAATACCTTTGCGACCCCTATGTTTCAAAACCCTTTGAATTTAGGCGCCGATTTGGTGATGCACAGTACCACAAAATTTCTCGGAGGGCATAGCGATATTTTGGGAGGTGCTTTGGTCACACGTGAAAAAAGTGAATTTTGGGAAAAGATAAGGCTGGTACAACATGTTGGAGGAGCCGTACCTTCACCTTTTGATTGCTACCTGCTGGCCAGGAGTATCAAAACCTTACCTTACAGAATGAAAGGACACCATGAAAATGCCATGAAACTTGCAGCATTTCTTACCAGTCATCCTCGCGTTGAAGAAGTGTTTTACCCTGGTTTAATAAGCCATCCCAATCATGAAATTGCAAGTTCCCAAATGAGAGGATTCAGTGGTGTGCTTTCATTGACAATCAAGGATGGTCCTGAAAAAGCAGATGAGGTAATTTCAAAACTTAAATACTTTACAAATGCTACAAGTTTGGGCGGAGTGGAAAGCTTAATAGAGAGGAGAGCGGCTGTAGAGGGACCTGATTCCAAGACACCAGCAAATTTGTTGCGAGTGTCTGTAGGTTTAGAAAATCCGGAAGATTTGATAGAAGATTTCAAAGAAGCGCTGGAGTATTAGTTTTTTGCAATTTTTTCAAAAATTAAAAGAGGTTGCCTTCAAGCAACCTCTTTTGGTTTTGTTTTTTTGCGAAATCAACTGAATAAAAAGCAAATTGGGTGAAGAAAGCAGCTTTTCTGTTCTAATTCCGTAAAACAAATAAAGCAATCTTTTTTCACTTTTGGAAACGAATATTGTATTATTTTCTTGCCGTTTGAAGTTTTTCAATATCCTTAATTTTCAGGTGATTAACCTGCCCATCCTTCTCTATCCAAACTCCTGTACTGAATTGCTTCGGCCAAATGTTCTACTTTGATGTCAGGTGCTTGCGCCAGATCAGCTATTGTTCTGGAAACTTTAAGGATACGGTCATAAGCCCTGGCAGATAAGCCTAACCTTTCCATGGCAGTCTTCAGAAGCAATTTTCCTGCATCATTGATGCTGCATATTTCCTTTACCATGTGTGAAGGCATCATGGCATTACAATAGATATCAGGATTGTTTTTGAATCTTTCCATTTGAATTTCTCTTCCCAAAACCACCCTGTCTCTTATGGATTTGGATGATTCTGATTTTCTGGTGGAAGTCATTTCGTCAAATTTCACTGGGGTCACCTCTACATGTAGATCTATTCTGTCTAAGAGAGGACCGCTGACCTTATTCAGATATCTTTGAACTACTCCAGGACCGCAGACACATTCCTTCTCGGGGTGATTATAGTAACCACATGGACAGGGGTTCATACTGGCAATAAGCATAAAGTTAGCTGGGTAATCTACAGAAACTTTGGCTCTTGAAATTGTTACCTTTCTTTCCTCCAAAGGTTGCCTCATTACTTCCAGTACCGTCCTTTTGAATTCCGGCAATTCGTCCAAAAACAACACTCCATTGTGCGAAAGTGAAATTTCCCCTGGCTGAGGATTTCCTCCACCTCCCACCAAGGCTACATCCGAAATGGTGTGGTGAGGCGACCGGAAAGGTCTTTGTGCTATCAAAGAGGCATTTTTTCCCAATCTTCCTGCTACAGAATGGATTTTGGTAGTTTCCAGAGCTTCCTGAAGACTGAGTGGAGGCAAAATGGATGGCAATCTTTTTGCGAGCATGGTCTTTCCAGCTCCAGGAGGTCCTATCATGATTACATTATGACCACCAGCCGCAGCGATTTCCATTGCCCTTTTGATGTTTTCCTGTCCCTGGACATCGGCAAAATCAAATTCATAATTTTCCAATGAGTTGAAAAAAATATCTCGGGTATCTGTGACAATTGGAGGTATGTTCAGTTCCCCCTCCAAAAAATCTATGGCCTCCTGTAATTTGTCTACACCAATGATATCTAGGTTATTGACGATGGATGCCTCGGATGCATTCTCCTTGGGAAGGATAAATCCTTTAAAGCCCTTTTTCCTTGCTTCAATAGCAATGGGGAGAACACCCTTGACAGGTCTTAATTCACCATCCAGGGATAATTCACCCATGATAACGTAAGATTCCAATTCCGGGAAATTGACCTGTTCAGAGGCTTTCAGTATACCGAGAGCAATCGGAAGGTCGTAGGCAGAACCTTCTTTACGGATATCGGCCGGCGCGAGATTGATGACTACTTTTTGACGTGGCATCCGGTATCCCGAGTACTTGAGTGCTGATTCTACCCTTTGCTGACTTTCTTTTACGGCACTGTCGGGAAGGCCTACCATATAAAAATTTGTACCCTGTCCCACATTTACTTCAATGGTGATCAGTTTGGCATCTACCCCGGATACCGCGCTTCCAAAAGTTTTTGCTACCATGATGTGCTAATTTTTTAAAACAAAAAAGGAAACCAAAACGGTTTCCTAATATAGAGATTTTTCAACTAACTTGTCTTTTTATTTGAAATTTTGTCTAGGCCGAATGACTGAACTTTCTTTTTCTTCTTCTTTTTGCCTCAACCTGTTTTCCATATTTTTCAGTTTGATACCCTGTTCCAAATCATAAAGCTTGGCTTTTAACTCATTTTTTTCAATATCTTTCTTCTCCAAATCACGCGTAAGTCCTTTAGAAATTGATGTGCTGGTCGCCCAAGAGATAAGGAAAAGAATAAGTCCAACCAATAATATATTGATCACCAATGAACTGCTCAGGTCCTCAATTCCCATCAATCCTTTGATACTATCAAATGATAAAAATATCACTAGGCTCAGGGCGAAATATAACAAAACGACTAAATGGGCGATTTTATTGACTTGTTTCATGGCAGGTGATGCTAATTGATGTGCAATATACTAAACGGACTGCATGGTAGAAAGATTCCTGTAAAGACCATCTTCCCCCATTAATTGTTGGTGACTTCCCCTTTGTACTATCTTGCCTTTTTTGATCACAAGGATTTCATCTGCGTGTTGAATGGTACTTAGTCTATGGGCAATTACCAGAGTAGTCCTGTTCGCCATTAGGTTGGTCAGGGCATCCTGCACTAATTTTTCAGATTGGGAGTCCAATGCAGAGGTTGCCTCATCCAAGATCAGAATGGGAGGATTTTTCAGCACAGCCCGGGCAATGCTTAATCTTTGTCTCTGGCCTCCGGATAATTTCGACCCTCGTTCTCCGATATTGGTATAATAACCATTTTCCAATTGTTCTATAAATTCATGTGCATTGGCAATTTTGGCTGCTTCTATGACCTCTGATTCAGAAACTCCCTCTAGCCCAAAAGCTATGTTATTGAAAACTGTATCATTGAAAAGTATAGACTCCTGGGTTACAATTCCCATAAGTTTTCTGAGGCTGTTCAGTCCGATTTCACGTAAGTCTCTTCCATCTAAGGTGATTTTGCCTTCGGTAGGATCATAAAAACGGGGTACTAAATCTGCTACTGTAGATTTACCGCCTCCGGATGGCCCGACCAGTGCGATGGTTTTCCCCTTTTCCAAAGTAAAGTCAATGCTTTTGAGAACAAGCTCTTTTTCATAGCTAAATGAAACTTGGTGAAATTGAATGGCCTCTTCAAATTTATTTATTTCAATAGGGCTTTTTGCATTTTGAATAGCACTCGGAGTGTCCACTACTTCAAAAATCCTTTCCGCAGAAGCCAAACCTCTTTGGATACTGCTTGCAGCCCTGGATATTTCCTTTGCTGGATTCAAAACCTGTGTAAAAATGATAATGTATGTAATAAAATCAGAGGCACCTAAAGCAGAATTATTGCTTAAAACGAGGGATCCCCCATACAATAAAATTCCGGCGACCACCATGACCCCAAGAAATTGGGAGGCTGGGGAAGCCAATTCGTTTTTCCTTGCCATGGAAATGTTGACATGGGAATAGTAATCAGTTTCCCGGTCAAATTTTGACCTCATAAATGGCTGTGCTGCAAATGCTTTGATGACCCGCATACCGCCTATGGTTTCGTCCAGAATGTTGACAATCCTGCCCAGTGATTCCTGGCTCGCAACTGCTTTCTTTTTAAGCCTTTTGGTGATGCCTCCGATTACGGCCCCTGAAATAGGAATGACCAAGATGGTGAACAAAGTGAGCTTCACCGACATGAAAAACAAAACTGCAAAATAAAGAATGATGGTTGCAGGTTCTTTAAAGACTACCCTGAGAGATTGTACAATACTGTTTTCTACTTCCTGGATATCGTTGGTCATTTTGGACATCAAATCTCCTTTGCGTTCATTGGAAAAGTAGCCAATGTGCATGTTGGTGACCTGTTCAAAAATATTCATCCGCATCTTTTTGATAATCTCTGCACGGACTTTTGCCAGCACTACACCGGATAAATAAGTGAAGAGGTTGGAAAGAAACACAGAAACCACGATGATGAGGCAGACATACAATAAGGTCCCAAATTTCCCATGACTTTCCGCTATGCTGATGAAATAGTGGTTGAAAAGGTGGAAAAAATAATCAATTGAAAAGCTGAATTCAGGCTTTTCAATGTATTTGGTTAAACTCGAGGGGTCTACCTGACCAAATATGACATCAAATAAAGGCTTGAGCAAGGTAAAGTTCAATAAGCCAAAAACGATGGCTAATATGGTGTAGACCACATAAATTGGAAAGTAACGCCTAAACGGCCTTGCATAGGATAATATCCTAAGGTAAGTATTCATGCAATGGATTTGAAATTCCCACGCAAGTTACGGAATTAAAAGTTGAAATCATTTCTAACCATGTTCACCCGGATACCTGCTTGGGTGAATTGGTTGATTTCAGGGGCATTGAGATCTTGTGCGGTTCTCCTTCTGTAGGTATGTGTCAAATCCAGAAAAACATTTTGTTTGATCATGTAGCTCAGGTTTAGGCTTCCCATAATGACCCTGTTTTCTATCCCCTGGCCAATTCTGTTTCCAAAAAGGCCGATTCCTGTATTGGGGTTCAGCCTGTTTTTGAGCACATCTTTTCCAAAATTCACACCTTCGGATGGATCATCCCCAAAATATTGGAAAATACCGGTAAAATTAGCATAAAGCCTTGGGGCGGGTTGATACCTTAGGATACCTACAGCTTCCCTGAAGTTAGCCCCAAGAGGATGGGTCAATGGTGTCCTGTAGTTGGAAAAAGACTGAAAATCGAATTTTTCCTGGTAAGTGTAGGGTCTGGCCTGGTTGTATTCCAACTGAAGATCCAGATTGGAAATTTTGAAGACATCAATGTATTTATATCCTGCCTGAAGTCCATACTTATTGCGGCTGGATTGCTTCCCGTCTATTCCAAAAAACTCACTGAAAACAAATTCATCCAAAGCGAACTGGCCATAAAGCTGCATACCGGGAGTGAAATTCCATTTGGCATCCATGCCCAGCATGATTTTGTCAGGAGTTCCCAACTGGTGCTCTACCCAACGATAGAAAATAATAGGATTGAGATAGTTCCAGTTAAACTGGTTCATCATCACTGATTCGAAAAGGCCAATATTCAACTTTTTGCCTATGTTCATACCCAATCTGTGAAATGAAAACCACTTTTGTGGATAACGACCGTCTGTGGGCCTGCCCTGTCCATCAAAAATTACATCTGCGTTCAATTGGGCCCAGACATTGGTCAGGTTGAACTTCCAGATTTTGGTGTTGATTTTGGCGAAAAGGTAGGGATTGGAAAAGTCAGAGAGAATCATGGATCGGTAGCCTTCCCCTACAAAATTGCGATCATGTCCGATCTGTGCATGGATGTGCTTGGTGAGGTTGAAGCTTACATGTCCCATGGCTGAGAAGTAGCCATATCCTTCCCCTTCAAATCTTTTCCAGAATCCTTCT
This sequence comes from Cecembia rubra, assembly GCF_003014575.1. Taxonomy (GTDB): domain Bacteria; phylum Bacteroidota; class Bacteroidia; order Cytophagales; family Cyclobacteriaceae; genus Cecembia_A; species Cecembia_A rubra. The sequence goes on along the minus strand of NZ_PYGF01000018.1, from coordinate 32,490 downwards.
CCAGGCACTGCCCCTGAGTGTTCAATATAATCCTTGACCCAGGAGGGGAAAATGGATTGGGTAGTGGTCATGTAGGTGTAAAAAGCTACCTTCCTGTCAATACTTCCCCTCAGTTCTACACCCCTGCTGTTTCTGAGTCTTAGCCGGTCTACATCCTGTTCCACTCCGCCTGCCAAATAAAGAACCGGGTTCACATGGATATCTACCACCTCATCCCTATGATGGAATAAGTCTGAAGGTTTCCTGTAAAGTTTTCGGAAAATTGGATTTTTGGAATAAGGAGTGTCCCGGCTGATAAACTCCCAATTGTCGTTGCTCAGGTATTCCAAGTTGAACCTGTCCGCTCTGGATTGAATGACTCCTGAATAGGAAATGGAGTCCAAGAATGCCCCGAGTTGATCCCTTCGATAAGGTTTGAAACCTGTATGGAATTCTGTATTGTTTTCACCTTGAAGGATTTCATACCTTTCAAGTAGGTGGTAATAGTCTCTATTGAATGGGACATAAGCTCCCTGCCCAACGCTTTCTTTATTGAAAAATAACAGGCTTAAAAAGGTCAAAATGATAAACTTTTTCATAAAGTGTCCATGCTAAAGATGTAAAGCTAAAAAAAGTAAGCCAAAAGAAAAGAACTCCGGCAAGGCAAATTCCAGAATTTGCGCCATTACCAGAGTCCTTAGTATGTGATTAATGAGTAGGGTTTTTCTTATTCAAAAAACAAAGGAAATACAAATACAACAATTGAGGCCCAGATCAAATAAACTGGTATATACTTCACCATATTCTTTCCGACAATGGAAAGGGGCTGCCTACCTGATATTGATTTGAATAAATGGAAAGTGACTAAAAGCAAGTGGATCAGCATGAGAAGATTGCTGCCTGAGACTGCCAATCGGTTTGGTGTGATTCCCCACTCGGAAATTCTGAATAAAATGGCTGAAAGAGCTATTCCATTGACAATAATAGTAAATATCGAAAGTAGTAATAAAACGGCAATTCCATAAATATTTTTCCTTTTGGAGTAAGATTCAGCTATGGAAAAGAAAATCAGAGCCATGACACCGATAAGTAGCACATTGAATAAGAGGAGAAACTCCCGGTCATGATAGGGGTCTTTTCCGGTGAAAAAGATTGCACCAAGGTAGATCATTAACATCAGGAGTACCAAGGGGCTGAAGATTTTAGCCACAAGAGGGGAAACTTTGTTGACTAAGTTGGGATTATTGTGGGTGAGATAAGCACCTAAAATCGGAATGGAAGGAAATCCAAAGATCACAATGTTTTTGAAATAGAAATCCTCGATTTTGATACCGATTAACTCAAATAGTCCAATTGTCACACCGGACATAATTCCTGCCGCAATTGCCAAGATGGCAGTCATTACCAGTGTTTCACCGTTAAAGCGTAAAAAATCCAGGTGTTTGTTTTTGTCCAAGGGACTTGATCCTGAAAATGCCACACCAAGCATACCCCAAAGTAAAATAGGCAGGTGGATACAGGCCAAAATCAAGGTGTCACTCTCCAGCACAGGTAGGGCATTGATATAAATTAAGGACAGTGCCGTGAATCCGGTAATTAAGTATTTGATTGTCGGGGGGACTTCCTGTGTCCATAGAAAGAAAGCAGTAAGTGCTGACAGAATGATGAAACCAATATTTCTTGGATAGAAGAATTCCTCATTCAGGTTGGAAAATGATGGGATTTTGGCAAGAATACCTGAAATCAGTACAATACTGATGATGAGTTGTATATCATTCCTTTTTCCCCATTGAATGGAATCTGGTTCGTAACTTAACCGTTCATACCAGGCATCTGCAAGCAGGTTTCCTTTCAATTGGGGATAAAGTTCCAGAAAAGCCTGTCTGAATTCATTCTTCCTGTTTCGATAAAGTTTTTCAAGTTGGAGGGGCTGAGTAAGGTTGTTTAAGATTTCGTTTTGCATGATTTAAGGAGTTTAATGAGAAAGTACTTTGGGATTCAAAGTGGATTGATAAATTTTTTTTAAGCTTTGTTTTGGTGGATCAGATTTTCAAGGAATTCCAAATGCTGCTGAAAAGCATTTCTTCCCAAGGCTGTGGCTTTGTAATTGGTTAATGGTTTTCTTCCAATGAATGATTTTTCAACTTCTATATATTCCTGTTTTTCCAAATAGCGCAAGTGTGAGGCCAAGTTGCCATCAGTAACTTCAAGCAATTCCTTAAAGGAATTAAAGTCATATTGCTCATTGACCATAAGAATGGACATGATGCGGAGCCTAATGACATTTTCAAATGCTTTGTCGTAATTACCCTTCAATTCATCTGTCATATCTGAAATACATCAAGCTGCCATAAATCATATGCAATACGCCAAAACCTAAAGTCCATAGAATTAGTCCAGACATTGGGTTAAAAGCAGCGATTATTCCCAGTAAGATCTGTCCATAACCCAAATACCTGATTTCACTTAGGGTAAAATGGGAAGCTTGCCAAAGGCCCATTCCGTAGAAAACCAAGGTGGCAGGGGCAATGAAAAGGAAAAATCCCTGATGTAAAAAAGCCATACAGAAAAATCCGCCAATTGCCACTGGGATAAATAGCGCCTTAAGAAAACGCTTCCCAGCTGGAGTCCAAAGTTGACTTGCTGTTTTCTTGCTTTTCTTGCGGCTAAGTGCCCAGGCGGTAGTGATGGAGAGGAGCATTACTACGATTCCTGTTAATGTCAATTTCGTCAAAAGTGGACTATCGATCTGGGCAGAGGCCTCCAAACCCCAAGGAACATTTGGAGAATAAAGCCAGGAATAAGCCAGATAGGCTCCGGTGATGGCATAAATTCCAGCCAACACACCTGATAAGCCACTTAAGGACAGAAAACGGGTGCTCCGCTCCATCATGGATTTGATTTCTGCTAGATCTTGCTGAGGGTTTTTCATTTTAAAAGTACTTTGAAATACAAAGTAAAATCAAAATTCCGACATACCTATGCATTCTCTGAATTATTTTTGCGTTATGAACAAGTAATTATCATCTTTTAACAATGTCAATTGGAGGCAGGGGATAAGTTTCCCTAGTTTACTAAAAAGTCTCTTCTAAATCCCGTGTAAACCTTTCACAGATAGGGCAGCAACCCGCGCTCTTTTTAGGAAAAAGTTCTGCTGCAACTACTTCGAAGGGTTAAATTTTATGATCCAATGTATTACAATATTCGTTTAAAATATTAATTTAGTTTCTCTCAATTTGCAAACACATGAAAATACCTTTCAGAATTTTTGTCCTTACGTTCTTGTTCTTTGATTTCTTTCAACCTGGTCAGGTGTTTAGCCAAGCGTCTAATTTCTTTTCTGAAAATAAATATGCCGACTATCCTATTATCAGCCTAAAGGAAAATTTCCTTGGTAACCCGATTTATTTTATTGAAGGGAAAAAAATTAAGGCCTCAGAGGTAAAGGCTTACATGGAAATTATGCCGGGAGATGCTAACGACTTTATGAAAAACAATACCAAAGCTATGACAGGTTCGGGATTGTCACTGGGTGGACAGTTGATTGTTTGGGGGGCTTTGGGATACGCTTTTGCCAACAGGGATAATCTGAACAATCAAATTGTCAGAAATTGGATAATAGCCACTACAATAGGCGGAATAGGTGCGGGAGTAGGTAGGCCAATGAACAGGGATGGCGTCAGAAGAATCAATACCTTGTTAAACAAGCACAATTACCTGATCAGGCAAGATGATATTACGAAGCCTTACTTGACTATGGATTTTCGCAATAATTACCTCGGCGAAAAAATCGACATTTACGATGGGCCGAATCTTTTGAACAAAAGCCGCCTCAACCAGTACATGTTGGAATTTCCGGAGTTTGCTGAGTATATGCGGAAATCTCAAAGAAACCAAAACTGGAGTTCGGCGCTGGGAATTGTAGGCTTGGCCTCTACAGCGGTATTTGTTGGATATATTCTCACTCCCCAAATTCAGTCTTCTACGCCCAGCAACATCTTACTTCCCCTGACCATGGCCAATATTGGCTTAAGTATTTCCGGGGGCGTAATCAGGAGAGCTGCCAGAAACCAAACCAGGCAGGCTTTGATGAAATTTAATTTCGGGGATGAACTTGTAAGTTATTGAATATGGGGTTTAAAATGTATAGAGGTGATTGGATTTTTTTTTAAAAGGGTTGAAACGATTCAAAACCAAATTTTGCCATCATTCGGGAATTTGGGTGGAATGGAAACTTTTCAATCCAAATAATTTTTGGAGAATTTTGGAATCATTTCAAAAAAGAAATAACTTTGTGCCTCATTTGGAAAAAGCGATCAAAGATAAATAGTAATACAATGAAAAAAGACATTCATCCTAACTACAGAGACGTCGTATTTTACGATACCTCCAGTGAGTATAAGTTCTTGACCAAGTCTACTATCGAGACTAACGAGACGATCGTATGGGAAGACGGTAAGGAGTATCCTGTATATAAGATTGAAGTTTCTTCTAACTCCCACCCATTCTACACCGGTAAGAAAATGATCTTGGATACTGCTGGTAGGGTTGAGAAATTCAACAGAAGATACGCGAAGAAATAATTTACATTTCTTTAAAGTTGTAAATCTCCCGGTTAATTATAATCGGGAGATTTTTTTATTCCAAGCCTTCAAACAACTCATCCAAGTCCAACACAAAGCCCTCAATGCATTGAGAGGGTACCCGGTCCCCTAAGGTAAAAAGTTTGGAGGGAACATATTTCCTGTCGGTAAGGGTATAAACCAACAAGGTTTTTTCATAAGGATGGATAATCCAGTATTCTAGCACGCCGCTTTCCTCATAGACCTCATACTTATTCTGAAGTTCTTTTTTGTTGTTGTAAGGGGAGAGGATTTCCATAATCAGGTCAGGGGCACCTACACAACCCAAGTCATCCAGCTTTTCCGGATCACAGACCACACAGATATCGGGTTGGACTACTGTGGTGATGTCCTCATGCTTTCTGGATTTGACAGGTAGGCGGACGTCGAAAGGGGCTGCGTAGACCTTGCATTCTTTTCTCTCCAGATGGGTATACAATTTTGCAAATATTCTCCCAGAGACCTCCTGATGGATCCTTCTTGGAGCCGCAGCGGCCTGCCGGAACACTTTTCCTTTGATCAGTTCTACCATATGGTCGATTTCCCAGGTCAGGTAATCGGCATAGGTGTAGCGGCCATATTCGGTGTAGGGCTCTTTGACAAGGTTGTTGTTTTCTTCCTCCTTTTGCATATCCCTAATTTAGTAAAAAAAGCCAAGTATTCATCATTTAGTTGTCGAGAGTTGGTGAGATTAATTCATATTCAGGCAAGAGTTAAAACCTTATGGGCTGGTTTTCCATCAGAATTTTTATTTTTGTGACATGGACAATCTAATTTTATTTGACGACCCTGCCATCAGGGGCGCTTTATTGCCTTTTACTTTTACCAGACCAGTGGCGGACATAAGGGTAGGGATTCTCAAAATCTCCGAAAAATGGGAGAGATACAGTGGTGTCAAGCCAGGCTACTTGACTCAAGAATATTTATCTGTCAAATTCCCCAAAAACGAAGGGCCTGCGCTTATGATTAATGGAGCCCTTTGCCCCAATTCAAAACTTTGGAAGTCCATTCAAGCTTTGAATCCTGGAGAGGCACTTTATTTTCAAAATATTTTGCTGGCTGTTCATGCTGATCAACCATCAGGTTTTCAACCCGAAAAAACCAAAAGCCTTTCCCAAATTGAATTTAAGGATGAGTTGCTTGTCATACAGAAAAGCTGGCATATTTTCCAGTTCAACGGAGAGCAAATCCGTGCAGATTATAAGCTGCTCACTGAAGGCAGGACTTCCCAAAAATGTACTGATCCGCATACGGTTTTGTATAATGAGGCAGATATTTTCATAGAAGAGGGGGCTAAAATCAAAGCTGCCGTTCTGAATGCTGAAGGAGGGCCTATTTATATCGGTAAAAACACCGAAATTCAGGAGGGATCACTGATTCGGGGGCCTTTTGCTCTTTGTGAAGGTTCCACTGTCAATATGGGGGCAAAAATGCGCGGTGATACGACCATTGGCCCATATTGTAAAGTAGGCGGAGAAGTGTCTAACTCAGTCATTTTTGGATATAGCAACAAAGGTCATGAAGGATTTTTGGGGAATGCCGTGTTGGGCGAGTGGTGTAATATGGGAGCAGATTCCAATAACTCCAATCTGAAAAATAATTATGCACAGGTCAAAATCTGGGATTATACCAAAGGGGGATTTACCAATACAGGTTTACAGTTCTGTGGCCTGATGATGGGTGACCATTCCAAATGCGGAATCAATACCATGTTCAACACAGGAACAGTAGTAGGTGTTGGAGCCAATATTTTTGGGGATGGTTTCCCAAGGAATTTTATTCCTTCCTTTGCTTGGGGTGGAGCAGCAGGATTCAGTACATTTCAAGTGAGGAAGTTTGAGGAAACAGCTATAGCTGTAATGAAGCGTAGGGGAATGGATTACGATGAAGTTGAAAAAGAAATTATCCAAAAGGTTTTTGAATTGACGAGGCATTACCGAATTTGGGACAAAGAGGCTTGATAGACTATGTTATTTTCCTCCATACCGGGACTTGAAGAAGTAAAACAGAAAATTATTCTGGCTGTTCAGAATAACCATTTGGCGCATGCCCTCTTATTTCATGGTCCCGAAGGTTCGGCCAACCTCAAAATGGCATTGGCACTCGCTACTTATCTTCATTGCGAAAATCCTCAGGAACAGGATGCCTGTGGTACCTGTCCTTCCTGTCAAAGAATGAACAAATTGATCCATCCGGACATGAACTTTGCTTTTCCAATGCCAGGAACGGGAGATTCAAAAGAAGAGGAAGAGGAAAAGAAGAAAGTAGATTATGTAGGATCCTTTAGGAATTTTGCCATCAATACCCCTTATGGGAATGTTTCGGACTGGATTTACCAAAATGATTTTGAGAAAAAGCAGCTGAATATTTCAAAAGGTGCTGCCCGGCAGATCATCAAAACACTCTCTCTTAAATCTTTTGAGGGGGGATATAAAATTATGCTGATCTGGTCTCCGGAGTATTTGCATGTCAATGCTGCCAACGCACTTCTGAAAATTTTGGAAGAGCCACCGGAAAAAACCATGTTTTTCTTGGTCACTTCACATCCCGAGCAACTCCTTACAACTATACTTTCCAGGACTCAAAAAATCATGGTTCGGGCATTTAGTGACAATGAGATTATGAGCCACTTGGTAGACGATGGATTTTGTTCAAGAGAAGCTGCTGCTCAGATTGCACCTTTAGCAGACGGTAATTTGCGTGAAGCCTACAGAATGATTGATCAAGTTGAAGATGAAAACACCACGTTGATCAGGGATTGGTTCAGGGCATGTTATTCATTTCAAGTCAATGATATTCTTTCATTTGCAGAGATGTTTAGCAGTAAAGATAAAGAAGCGCAAAAATCTCTCTTACTAAGTGGACTAAATGTAATAAGGGAGGTGATGTTGGATAAATCCCAACTTCAGGAATTGATGCGAAGTGTAGAGAAGGACAGGGAATTTATCCATAAACTAGGAGTACATGTAATGGATGAGGAGAAGCTCATGAGGATTTATGAATTATTGAATCGGGCCCATTACCATTTGGAGAGGAATGCCAATGCAAAAGTATTGCTCACAGATCTAAGTTTTAAAATCACCAGGGTTATGAAACCTCTACAAACTGCTTGAAAATGAAAAAAACAATCGGTAGAAGAGAAAGGATTACTTTTCCTGAATGGGATCTTAAAAATGTAATTGCCAAAATTGACACTGGCGCTTTCACATCTTCTATTCATTGTACTTATTGTGAAGAAAAAGAGGAGGAAGGGAAGTCTACACTTTACTTCAAAGTCCTTGATCCTTCACACAAAAAGTTCAAAGATAAGCTCCTTCAAACTCAAAATTTTACCCAAAAAAAGGTAAGAAATTCTTTTGGTCAGGAGGAGTTACGTTATAAAGTGACTACGAAAGTCCTTATGTTTGGGGAGGAAATTGAAGCAGAATTTACCCTTACAGACAGGTCCAAAATGAAAAATCCGATATTATTGGGCAGGAAGTTGTTGAGGGAGAGGTTTTTAGTGGATGTTCAGGGTATTTATTTGTCAAAAAAATCTAAGAAATGAGAATTGCGGTCCTATCCCGAAATCCCCATTTATATTCTACCAAAAGGCTCATTGAAGCTATTAGGGAAGCTGGCCATGAAGCACTCGTGGTTGATCATTCCATCTGTGACCTGATCATTGAACAGGAGGGACCTTCTATTATTTACAAAGGAGAGAAATTGGCAAATGTGGATGCAATTATTCCAAGGATCGGTGCGTCAGTAACCTTTTATGGGACTGCAGTTGTTCGTCAGTTTGAGTTAATGGGAACATTTTCCGCTGTGGAATCTCAGGCAATTGTAAGGAGTAGGGACAAGCTTAGGAGTCTTCAGATTTTATCCAAAGCAGGTTTGGGTATGCCCAAGACAGCATTTACAAATTTTTCCAAGGGTGGAGAAAAAGCTTTGATTGAGCGGGTAGGGGGAGCTCCTTTGATCATCAAACTATTGGAAGGTACGCAGGGTTTGGGTGTCGTATTGGCGGAGACCAAGAAGGCAGGTCAGTCTGTAATTGAGGCCTTTCATGGACTAAAAGCGAGGATAATTGTCCAGGAATTTATCAAAGAGGCCAAGGGGGCAGATATCAGGGCCTTTGTGGTCAACGGAAAAGTCGTTGGTGCAATGAAGAGACAGGGGGCTGAAGGGGAATTTCGGTCAAATCTTCACCGAGGTGGGAAAGCGACAGTGATCAAGCTATCTAAGGCAGAAAAAGCAGCAGCCTTAGGAGCTGCAAAGGCATTGGGATTGGATATTGCAGGTGTGGATCTTTTGCAATCAGACAGGGGTCCATTGATTTTGGAAGTGAACAGTAGCCCCGGATTGGAGGGAATAGAGAAAGCGACCGGTGTAAATATCGCCGGAGAGATCATTAAATTTATTGAGGAATCGGTCGAGAAGAAGATCAAAAAAAAGAAAGGCCAAAAAAATGAAGAGAGCAATCCGGATAGGCACTAGAGGGAGTAAATTGGCACTCTGGCAAGCGTATCATGTCGCTGATTTGCTGAAAGCCAAAGGTTTGGATTCAGAAATTGTGATCATAGAGACCAAGGGAGATAAAATATTGGATGTCTCTATTGCCAAAATAGGAAGTAAAGGGGTCTTCACCGAAGAATTGGAAGAGCAATTGACCTCTGGAGCAATTGATATAGCAGTACACAGTGCCAAGGACATGCAGTCCAGATTACCTAAGGGTTTTGAAATCATAGCTTTTACAGAAAGGGAAAAAGTGAATGATATCATCTTAAGCCATCAAGTGGATATCAATTACAAAGACCCTTCACGGCCATTACTCTTGGGGACTTCTTCGACTAGAAGAGTATCAACACTTAGGCATTTTTATCCCCATATCAAAACTGTGGAAGTCAGAGGAAACCTTCAGACAAGGATAGCAAAAATGGAATCAGGCGCCTGCGACGCCTTATTGCTTGCATTTGCAGGGGCACATAGAATGGGTTATGACCATATGATCAGGCACGAACTTTCTATTGAGGAGTTTACTCCTGCGGTTGGACAAGGTTCTGTGGCCATAGAATCATCTGTAAATTTGGATTCTGATTTAAAACTGAAAATAACAGAGGCCTGTCATCATGCCGAAACAGGGAATAGGCTTATGGCAGAAAGAAGCTATTTGAGGGTTTTAGAGGGTGGGTGTAGTATTCCAGTTTTTGCCTTGGCAAGTATGGTAAATGGCAAACTTCAACTAAAAGGAGGGATTGTAAGTCTAGATGGGAAGCAAAGAATTGTTCATAAGGTTATTGGAAGGCCTGAGGAAGCTAAGCAATTAGGTGAGCAATTGGCAGATCTTGTTATTGCTTCTGGGGGAGATAAAATATTAAAGGATATCAAATCGGCTTTAAAAAAATGAGAATTACAGTTTACGTATTATTAGCATTTGTTCTGACTATTTTTTCATCATGCAAATCTGAAAAGGACTATTTGGTTAAAATCCAGACCCGACATGGGGATATGTACGCAGTGTTATTTGATGAGACACCAAAGCATAAAGATAATTTCATTGAATTGGCCAAAGCCGGAAGATTTGATTCCACGGATTTTCATCGTGTCATTCAGAATTTCATGATTCAGGGAGGGGATGTTTTCGGAAAAGAGGGCCTGCCCCAAGATACTTGGCCCACTGTTACTGCAGAAATCAGGCCTGGATTTATCCATTCCAAAGGAATGATAGCTGCTGCACGTATGGGTAATAATGTGAATCCGGAGAAAAGATCCAGCGGATCCCAGTTTTATATAGTTCAAGGGAAAGTTTATACAAGGGATGAACTGGTGACAGATATGAAGTTATTGGCAGAAAATTTCTTCAAGTATATTCAATTGGCTAGCAATTCAGAATTAAAGGAAAAATATACTCATTTGTACGAAGAAGAGCAGTTTGAGGCCTTGAATGAGATGATGTTAGCTGAAAAGGCCAATATGGAAAAATTCTATAGTATCAGTCTGGAAAAGCCAATGACTAAGGAGCAGATAGAAGCTTATACTACAGTGGGAGGCACTCCCCATCTGGATGGTGAGTATACAGTGTTTGGAAAGGTAGTCAAAGGATTGGAGGTCATGGAAAAAATTGCTGCTGAACCCACTGGGCAGAGGGATATTCCTGAAAATAAGGTTTACATGAAGATTAGTGTTGAACTTTTGCCCAAATCTAAAATCGAAAAGGATTTTGGCTATAGTTATGCCAAATAACCATGATAAAGGTTTTGATAACTGGAGCCAATGGGCTTCTTGGCCAGAAATTGGTTGAAAAATTAAAGGATTATCCAAATTACCAAGTTTTTGCTACAGGCAAAGGAAAATCAAGACTTCCTGAAAATTGGAAACTTGACTATCAGTGGCTGGCAATGGATATTACTGACGGGCAGCAGGTGTTGGATGTATTTGAACAGGTGAGGCCGGATTTTTTGATCCATACAGCTGCTATGACCAATGTGGATGAGTGTGAAACGAGCAAAGAAGCATGTCATCACAGCAATGTGGAAGCTGTAGAGAACCTGGTACAGGCATGTAAAATCAGAGGCACCCATTTCATTCATATTTCTACTGATTTTATTTTCAACGGAGAAGATGGGCCATATACAGAAGAGGCTGATCCTGCCCCTTTGAATTATTACGGACTTACCAAGCTGGAATCTGAAAAACTGGTGCAGGATTCCAAGATCAAATGGGCAATAGCAAGAACAGTTTTGGTATATGGTCTGGCCACTGACATGAGCCGGTCTAATATTATTCTATGGGTTAAAAAGTCTTTGGAAGAAGGAAAGCCCATTCAGGTAGTAAATGACCAGTGGAGGACTCCTACTTTGGCTGAAGATCTGGCAGATGGATGCATTCTGATCATGGAAAAGGGGGCCACTGGGATTTTTAATATTTCGGGCAAAGATTTCTTGACTCCTTATGATATGGCTGTCATGACAGCTGAATATTTTGGACTGGATAAATCCCTGATCAAGGAGGTTGACTCAAACATTTTTAGGCAGCCAGCAAAACGTCCTTTAAAAACCGGATTTATTATTGAAAAAGCAAAAAGGGAGTTAGGCTATTCTCCCAAAAGTTTTATGGATGGAATTGGTATTTTATCAAAACAAATTAAATTAGCCGATCTTTAAACGTTAAATTTTCATTAAAAAACTACTAATCAATAGACTATGGCGATGAGTTCAGATACCCAGGGTAGGGGGCAATGGGGTTCCAGTTTGGGTTTTATTATGGCAGCAGCCGGTTCAGCGGTAGGCTTGGGGAATATTTGGAGATTTCCTTACCTCACAGGTGAAAACGGCGGAGGAGCATTCGTGTTCGTTTATGCCATTTGTGTGCTTCTGATAGGTCTTCCTCTTTTGTTGAATGAGATCGCCCTTGGTAGAATTTCAGGTAAAAACCCAATAGGGGCCATTAAGGCCACCGGTGGCAATAAATTTTGGCAAATTGCAGGTATTCTGTGTATACTGGTTTGTTTCTGTGTGCTGTCCTATTATTCAGTGATTGCAGGTTGGACTATAGGTTACATTTTTACAGAATTGATCAACATTCCAATAAATTTCAGTGAATTCCAAGAAACTCCGATGTACGTGGTCCCACTTTGTTTCCTGTTTATACTTATGACTATCGGCATTGTTTTGGGAGGTGTATCTGGAGGTATTGAAAAGGCAGCTAAGTTTTTGATGCCTGTTCTTTTTATTATTATCATATTCATTGCGGGTAGAGCGGTTACTTTGGAAGGTGCTGGAGCTGGTATTGAATATTATTTGAAGCCTGATTTCTCTAAAATAAATACAAAAGTTGCCCTTCAGGCACTTGGTCAAGCCTTTTTCTCCATGTCTGTGGGATGGGGTTTGATGATCACCTTTGGTTCCTATCTGCCCAGAACCAGTAATATTGTTAAATCTTCAGGTTGGATTGCCGGCATGGATACTGTAGTTGCTCTTTTGGGAGGTTTGATGGTATTCCCTGCTTTGTTTGCACTCTTGCCTGGAAAAGATCCTGCAGGCGGACCTGCCTTAGTCTTTGAAGTTCTACCGGCTGTGTTCGATGCAATGCCAGGAGGAAATTTCATAGGCGCTTTGTTCTTCTTGTTGCTTTTGGTGGCAGCCCTAACTTCCAGTATTTCAATGTTGGAAGTGCCAGTGGCTTATTTTATTGATGAAAAAAAATGGAGCAGAAAAAAGGCTGCATGGACTATCGGCATTGCAGCAATGATACTATCTGTGCCTTCAGCACTTTCCTCTATTGAGGGCAATTTCTTTAATGAACTTACAATTACATTTCTTGGAAATACCCAAGTAGGATTCTTCAGCATTATGGACTTCACCTTTGGAACTTTTGCTGTGGTGCTGATTTGCCTGATGCTGAGTTTGTATACAGGATGGGCAAAGAAAATCTCTGATTATGCCAATGAGTTGGCTATGGGGGCTCCAGGTTTCAAAGGATTCCTAAGAACAGCTTGGGTGTTTTTCATTAAGTGGGTATGTCCTATTGTGATTGCATTGGTTTTGTTAGACCTATTGGGGGTATTCGGAGCACCACAAGAGGGGGGGTGATATTAGATTTATTCCTAAATCCTATGAAAAGAGAGGTTATGGCCTCTCTTTTTTTGTAAATGAACTTCATAAAAATGCATTTTGTATTGAAATTTATGTAACTTAGCACTGCTACATCAATAAATAAAATATATGAAAGTCCTTGTGGTAGATGACGATGCCATTAACAGGCTTATTTTGAAGAAGATTTTTGAGAGGGAGAATGATACGGTTCAGACTGCCAATGATGGTGAAGAGGCTTTGGAAATACTTACCAATGAGCCTGACTTCAATGTCATCATCACAGATATCATGATGCCAAAAATGGATGGTTTACAGCTTTTAGCTGAAATAAAATTGAATGATACAATCAACCGAATACCAATAATTGGATTTACAGCGGGTGACATTGAGTATTTCAAAAGAACTAGTATAATCTCGTTTGACAGACTTTTGCCCAAGCCCATGGATTTTCATGAGCTATATGGAATAGCTAAAGCTTTTGGAATGGGAAGCAGTGCAATAAATTAAACAAAATCCCATTTTGGGATAAGATTAATTTTTATTCAGCGTTTTTTGAGTAAATTCATTTCAAATAGATTCAGCAATGAAAAAGCTCTTATTTACGATCGCTATTTCCTTGATTTGTTTGTACAGCGTTGCCCAGGATTTTTCTATTGGACCTAAATTTGGTGTTTCCCAGTCAAATATCCGTGTAAATGGAGATGGATTTTCTTCTGGGGATGAGCAAATAGGATATCATCTTGGTGTATTTGTTAGAATGGGTGGTCATTCAATCTTTGTCCAACCTGAATTTCTATTTACCAATACTGGAGGCACAATTATAAAACAATCCCAGGGCAATGATGATGGAATTCTGGAAACTAACTTTAATAGATTGGATATCCCTGTGATGTTTGGATTTAAATTTGCTGGTTTTTTCAGGTTACAAGCTGGTCCTATTGCTTCCATTTTGCTAGATTATCGGCTTGAAGATGCCTTACAGATTGCCCAAAATGTGGATTATAAATCTGCCACCTTAGGGTATCAGGCAGGAATTGGGCTTGATGTAAAGAATCTGATTTTAGACTTTAAATATGAAAATTCCCTTGGAAAGATAGCAAAAAGTGTTGCTGGATTTGAAACTGATCAAAGGCTTAGTCAGATCGTATTATCGGCAGGTTTTAGGTTATTTTAGAAAAAAAAAGCAGACCAACATTGACTGCTTTTTTTATTTGGGTAGGTCGTAAATAATTCTTTCCTATTTTACCTCAAATTCCTTCTCTCCTTTTTCATTGTTGACAGAAATCAGGATCTTGTATTTTCCCCTTCCAATATCTCCAAATTCCCAGCTACTTTGATTAAAACCAATTCTTGCCGAATGCGTCCAGGATTGGATCACTTCTCCTTTATCATTTTTGATTTCAAATTTGGTTTCCCCTGCTACAGGAGTATAAAAAAGTATATTCTGTCTGGGTTTATTTACTATGCCTTCGAGCCAACTTGATAATCTCGGATTGAATCTGATTTCTGAAGCTTTGAATATTTGGATTTCATTTGGATTTGAAGTCATCAACTGATGAATAGGCTTCAGGTCGATAATAAAAACACTTCTGCCATGGGTTCCTATGACCAGGTCATTTTCTCTTTTTTGAATGGCGATATCATATATGGCTACATTTGGAAGATGACCTTGGAAGAGGTTATAGGTTTTCCCTCCATCCGAACTGATGTAAAGTCCGTGATCTGTGCCTACATAAAGGATATTCTCAAATTTGTGATCTTCTTTAAGGATATTTACTGCTTCATGAGGTAATTCTGCCGCAATTGAATTCCAGGTTTTTCCATAATCCGTGCTTTTGAACACATGTGGGATAAATTCATCAAAGCGGTATCCGGTAAGGGTCACATAAACAATTCCCTCTTTGTGTTGAGAAGGGGTAATACTACTAACCCAACGGTCCTGGGGCAGCCCTTTGCTGATATCTGTCCAAGAAGCTCCATGATCCCTGGTAATCCATAAGTTTCCGTCATCAGATCCCGCATAGATTGTTCCAAATTCAAGAGGAGATTCTTCAATCACTGTCAAGGTTGCAAATGGGACATTACCACTTTTTTGATTTTTTGTCAGGTCAGGGGAGATGGTTTCCCAAGTATCTCCTCTATCTAGACTTCTGTAAACATACTGGGATCCCATGTAGAATATATCCTGATTATGCTGGCTTAGAAAGGCAGGAGTTCTCCAGTTCCAACGATTGGGAGATCTTCCAATATCATGGGCAGGGGTTACCATTTTTCTTTCCCCGGTGGCAGTATTGATCCTGAAGTAATTTCCAAATTGGAATCCGGTATAAACAATATCATTGCTTCTTGTGTCCACTGCTACAACCATTCCGTCACCTCCCATCAAAGAAGTCCATAAGTCTGATGGTTTTCCTGTAGATTTTCCGTACCATACCCCGTTGTCCTGCATTCCGCCATAAATATTGTAGGGAGTTTTTTCATCTACCATTATGGAGTAAAACTGGCTAATGGTCAATTCTGTATTGAGATGATTCCACCTTTCTCCTCCTCCATAAGACAAGTACAAGCCTCCGTCATTGCCAAGGACCAAATGTTTACTGTCTTTAGGGTTGATCCAAAGGGCCTGGTGGTCAGAATGGACATCACCTACAGTATCTGTTCTGGCAAAATTTCTTCCACCATCTCTTGAGACAAGTAAGGGAACCCCAAGAATAAAAACCTCATCTTCGCTTTGTGTACTGACCCGGATTTCTCCGAAATAATAACCGTAGGTATTATAGAGTCTATCTAAATTACTTTCATTGACCTTTGACCAGGATTTTCCGGCATCTGTTGAGCGGTATACTTCGGCACCTGTAATGGAAGTATTGAATAAAGCTGCATTGGCATCTTGTCCACCTCCATGGTAATTAGCGATTTGGGCAGGTGTAATTCTGCCCAATTTGAGGAGCCTTTTGACATTATTAGCATTGTATTTTGATGCAAAACGGTTGCTTCTAAGTACTTTTTCAAGTTTTTCATCTTCCAAATTTATGACATCTTGAACTGACATGGTTTTGATGCTCTCCAAGCTTAGTTCATCTTTAGGTGCTGTTCTGGGCGCCTGAGGTCTTGAATTTTCCTGAGGTTTTTGATAATCCAATAAAGCATAAACTATATTTGGGTTGCTTAAGCTAAAATCAAAACCAATTCTCCCGATAAATTGATCTTGTGGAAATCCTTCCATAGCTTTTTTCCATGTTTCTCCCCCATCTTCTGATCTCCAAATACCCGAACCTTTGCCGTTTCCTATGAAATCATGTGATTGTCGGAACCTTTCCCAAGTAGCCGCCAAAATTATATTGGGATTCTGGGGATGGACTTTGATGTCGATTACACCTGTATTTTCATTGATATAGAGCGTTTTTTTCCAGGTTTTTCCACCATCAATAGTTTTATACAGGCCTCTTTCTTCATTTCTGGAATACAAGGCACCCATAGAACCCACCCAAACGATATCCGGGTTTTGGGGATGGATCTGGATTTGACCAATATGATGGGAAAATGGTAGCCCCATAAATTCCCATGATTTGCCTGCATCAGAGCTTTTAAATACTCCTGCACCAGCATACGTAGAACGACTGGAATTATTTTCGCCGGTACCTACCCAAATTATTTGGTCATTAGATGGGGCGATGGCCATATCTCCAATGCCCAATGCTCCCAAATGGTCGAAAATAGGAATAAATGACTGTCCATTATCAGTAGTTTTCCATACACCTCCAGAGGCTGCGGCTATATAATAGGTTTTGAAATCACTGCTGACTTCAATATCTACTATCCTGCCGCTCATATTTGTAGGACCTAAATTTCTGGCAGGATAATCCCAATAGGGACTATTTTCCAGCATTTCCTGGTGCTTCTTGACAGCCTCCTGCATTTCTTTGGCAGAAGATGGTTTGACCTGTTGGGCAGCTGACTGATTGATTTGGAAAGTCAAGCAGGCAGACATTGCCCAAATGACAATTGGGTAAAATTTTCTCTTCATTAAGTTGTCCAATTTGTCTTTCAATATATGAATTTAGAAGTAGTTTACCCCATTGAGTTATTATTGACTGACCTATAATTAGATAATTGGGAAAAAATTTCCTTAAATTGCTTTATTGGAATTTTATGCAGGCAATTCCTATCTTTGTTTTTATCAATTTTATGAAAAATGGCCAAGTACCTGAAATACACTAAAAACTTCTATGTTGTCTTCAGTCTGTTTTTTGTGGTCTGGATGGTCTTTATGGACTCCAATGACATCTTTTCACAATTTAAGCTAAAGTCTAAGCTGAAAGAGTTGGAAAAGCAAAAGGAGTTTTATCTTGAGCGTAAAGAAAAAATCCAGGAAGACAGGGAGGAGCTAATGAGCAACTATGAAATGTTGGAGAAATTTGCAAGGGAAAGGTATCTGATGAAAAGGAAAACAGAAGATTTGTATGTTGTGGTTGAAGAATAAAATTCATTATTTTTTATTTATTGCTTTTTTTCTTTGGACTTTCGGTGTATCAGCGCAGAGAGAAATAGATGAAGGTAATCGGCCCCCTTTAAAAGACAGACTTTATTATGGGGGTAATTTCGGGATGTCCTTTGGTACCATAACCTTTATTGATGTTTCGCCTTTAGTAGGCGCCATGATTACCAATAGGCTTTCGGGAGGAGTGGGAGCTACTTACCAATATTTCGATGACAGGAGATTTATTGGAGGAAATAGCAGTCTTTATGGAGGTAGGGTATTCGGAAGATATAATGTGTTCCCCAATATTTTTCTACATTCGGAATATGAGAGTTTGAATTTTGATTTATTTAATCCTCAATCAGAGAGGTTTGAAAGAACATGGGTTCCTGGATTCTTCCTCGGTGCCGGTTATTTTGCGCCTTTTGGAAATAGGGGAGGAGCTAATTTTACTTTTCTATACAACCTCTTGCATGATAATAGGCGTTCTCCATACAATGAACCTTATGTAATAAGAGTGGGTTTTGTACTTTAGTATATCTAATTTCCGCTTTATAAAATGGAATCACTGATCAAAAAACTTAGCATTTCCCACCGCAATTGCCCGGAATGTCCTTCCCCAAAAGTTATTCATGTTTTTTTTGAAAATGTGCTTGGATTACTTTTTCCGGATTTCGCTACTGAGTTGATGAAGGAAGGAGATCAGATTGCTGAGAAAATTGAAGAATTAAGGCATAAATTGAGCCGGATTTTGATCAGAAACAAGCACCTTCATAATGGGGATGGTGCGGAAATCGCCAATCTTTTTTTTCAAAAATTGGAGCATGTCTATGATCTTTTGATTCAGGATGTTCAGGCCATGTTTGACGGAGATCCGGCAGCAAAAAGTACCACAGAAATAATCCGTTGTTATCCAGGATTCTATGCCGTAGCAGCATATCGGATAGCACATTTATTACACACGTTAGGAGTTGACCTCATTCCAAGGATGATTACTGAGTTTGCCCATAGCAAAACCGGAGTAGATATCCATCCCGGTGCAAAAATTGGAGAAAAATTTTGTATTGACCATGGTACAGGAATCGTTATTGGTGAAACCACGATCATTGGAAAATGTGTCAAAATATACCAAGGGGTTACATTAGGCGCACTCAGCGTAGAGAAATCAGATGCGGATAAAAAAAGACATCCGACTATAGAAGATTATGTAGTGATTTATGCAGGTGCTACCATTTTGGGCGGTAATACTGTAATTGGAAATCATTCCACTATTGGTGGCAATGTTTGGATAACCAAAAGTGTTCCATCAAACAGTAAAATTTACTATCAGGCCAAGATGTACAATCCTGCATCAGATGAGACGGATACATATATCATTAAAAATTGATCATGAATTTACTGGATTTGATCGGGAATACCCCCATTGTTGAATTGGCTCATATTCCCGTTAAGCCAAATGTTAAAATTTTTTGTAAGCTCGAAGGCCAGAACCCTGGGGGGAGTGTCAAAGACAGGGCTGCTTATAATATGATCAAAAGTGCCTTAGACAGAGGAGAGATTAAGCCTGGAGATAAATTGGTAGAAGCTACGAGTGGTAATACGGGAATAGCCTTGGCTATGGTGGCAAATTTAATGGGCCTGAAAATGACGCTAATAATGCCTGATAACTCAACCAAAGAGCGGGTACTTTCTATGGAAGCTTATGGGGCTAAGGTTATTTTGACTCCAGCAGATAGGACTATAGAATATTCAAGAGAGTTGGCTGAGGAAATGGCTGAAAAAGAAGGATATATCATTCTCAATCAGTTTTCAAATCCTGATAATTTTATGGCACATTATCATAGTACAGGACCTGAAATCTGGAGGGATACAAATGGGAAAGTTACTCATTTCGTTTCGGCAATGGGAACTACAGGTACGATTATGGGGGTATCAATGTACCTGAAAGAAAAAAAACCATTGATTCAGATTGTAGGAACCCAACCTACTGATGGGTCCAATATACCTGGTATACGAAGGTGGAGCCCGGAATTTCTCCCCAAGATTTTTGACCCATCCAGAGTGGATCAGGTGATAGATGTAAGTCAGGAAGAGGCAACTCTCATGACCAGAAGATTGGCCAAAGAGGAGGGGATCCTGGCAGGAATGAGTAGCGGAGGAGCACTTTTTGCAGCAATGAAACTGGCCGAATCCTTAGATGAGGGGTTAATTGTATGTATTACCTGCGATAGGGGAGACAGATACCTTAGCTCAGATTTATTTGGATAAAAAAATCCCGGAAACCACAGTTCCCGGGATTTATAAAATTAACCCAGAAAAACAAAACTTAAAATTTTATATAGTTTGTAATTAGCTGAATGCTAAGTGGTTTGTTGGTATTGATTGGTGTTTCAAACCCCCTAATCACCAAAGAATAAACCCGGTTTCCCCTTAAATCGATTTCATTACTGCTGACTAAGACTTCTCCTGTTGCTTTAGATATTACTTCTACTCTGTATTTTCCTTTTTCTATTTTTTTAAATTCGGAAATCTCCCGGAAACTATGACCTTCTCCGAAATGCCTTATATTTTGATTTAATATAACTTCAATTTCACCGGAATCAGGTGATAAATGTGCCAGTCTGATTTGTGCATGATCAGCATCAGGTTCAGTCCATATATCCTCTACTTGTATTGCTTGAAGTTCTGAAACTGTATTTGCCAAAAAAACTGAGTAAACTTTGTTTTTTTCAAAGGTAAATTCTGATTCCAACAAAGTATTTACCGCAAGATGTGGACTGAACCTTAATAATCTCTTCCCGACAAAAAACTGGCTGTATGGGAAGGATTCGCCAAATCTCAAAGGAGATTGCGTGATCTTCCTTGCTTCTGCATAAATGTCAATTTCCGGGGCATCCGGTGAACCATGATAAATGGTAACAAAGGCCGTATCAGGTAAAGGCTGGTCATTATTATCAGGCAGACAGCCAAACAAACAGATCGTTGAAACGATCAGTGTTAATGCTGAGATACTTTTGGTTAAATTCATAAAAAGAGTTTTCATTTTTTTAAAATAGTTGGTTTAGTCTTCATAAAAAGAAGACGCAACAAAGGCTAAAAGTGCTACATCTTGACAAAAAAATATCCCCAAATTTTTGATGGGGATATTTTTTGTACTCATAAAGTCCACAGAAGTTAAACCTTGTCAGGTTCGGGATGCACCCATGGTCCTCTGTAAGGTCTTCTTAATCTGGAAGTTGCCTCGGGGTCATTGGTTACGATCATTTTTTTAGGATCGTAAGCCAGTGGTCTTCCACCTAGTTCCATGGAGATATTGGCCAAAATACAAGAAGCTGTGGAAATATGTCCTTCTTCAATGTCTGCAACAGGAAGTTTGTTCGTCTTAATGGACTCAATTAAATTCTGCATCTGCCTTCTGGTAGCGGGTGCGGCATTGAGTTCTATCCTTTCTTCTTTTAAATCTTCAGGGTATTTCTCCCTTTCATACAGACAGTCATAAAGAATTTTTTCACCCTTTCCATAAGGAAAGTATTCGGCTTTAAGTGTACTTCCCGCTAGCATACCATGTTCCCCAAATATTTTAAATGCCCATGGGTATTCAGGATCCACAGGATTTCCCCAGGATCTATGCTGCCAAACTACATTCATTTCATCATATTCAAAGATGGCAGTTTGGGTATCAGAAATATTTGATTTTCCTTCTTTTTGGACATATATACCTCCTGTGGAGGTGATCCTTTTTGGCCAACCCAATCCCAGAAGCCACCTTACTGTATCCAACATATGCACACACATGTCACCGGTTATCCCGTTTCCATATTCCATAAAAGTTCTCCACCATCGTATATGTGGAAGGCCATCATAAGGTCTCAAAGGCGCAGGTCCTGTCCACATTTCATAATCTAGGAAATCAGGTACAGCTTCTTCGGGCGGATTGCCATTAGCCCGCATATGGAAATAACAGCAGATTTCAACATGTGAAATTTTTCCCAATTTACCTGATTCCAAGATCTCCTTTTTGGCATCCAGCAAGTGGGGTGTACTTCGGCGTTGAACTCCCACTTGGACTTTTTTATTATATTTTCTGGCAGCAGCTACTACTGCTTCACCTTCTATAACATCCACTGAAATAGGTTTTTGGAGATATACATGAGATCCGGCCTGAATGGCAGCTATTGCCTGTAAAGCATGCCAGTGGTCCGGACTTCCGATCACAGTTATATCGAGTTTGTGGTTTTTTAGTAATTCTCTGTAGTCTTTATAGAGTTGGGGAGTTTTGCCAGACTTTGATCTTTTGGCTACCAATTCTCCTGCCTCCTTAAGTATATTGGCATCCACATCACACAAAGCCACCACATCACAATTGGCTACCTGCATCAGCCTGAAAAGATCACTCTTGCCATACCAACCAGTACCGATAAGGGCGACTTTGAGGGGCTGTTCATTATTGATTGGATGCATCCCCATAAGACCCATGCTTGCTAGGGCTAAGGTTGCTGCACTTCCTGTTTTAAGAAATTCTCTTCTATTGAGATGATTCATAGGTTATTGGGTAAATAGGTTTTCAATTCATTTGTCAACAATTTACAAAAAGACCAAAACCAAACCAATGCCTTTTGATGAATGGCTAAATAAAAAGAAATCAGATGCTTTTATGAAAAATCAAGCCATCCTTGTTAGGAAAGCTTCAGTTTCTCTCAATGATGGGTTTTCCAGTTTTTTTTGAAAGAATTTGGAAAGCAAAATCACCTTACATTTTAATCCCAAACCTTTCTCCTAATTGGCTTAAATCTTCCACAACCGGATCAAGAAGAGGAATCCCATTGTTGCGTCTTTCAGCCTCCAGTTCTCTTTCAGGATCTCCAGGGATAATTACCTTTTCATTTCCAGGTGTGGGTGTAGCCTTTCTAAACCGGGTAATCCAGTTATCCATATGTGTTTTGAACTCATCAGCAGGACGGAATGCATCTACACGCATAGCGCCAAAAAAGTGTCCTATTCCATCTCCGACTGGATTCGGGTCTGGATCAAGAAATGCTACAAAAGGTGGGACCCAAGGGCCATAATTGGCTCCTGACAAAACCGCTGAAAAAATATCCACAATTGCTCCTAAGGCATAACCTTTATGAGAACCGTGCTCCCTATCTCCACCCAATGGCAGTAAAGCACCACCTTTTTTCACCCCATTCGAGTCGGTAGTAGGATGTCCCTCTTTATCTTGCACCCACCCAATGGGTGCATCAAGGTTTTTTCTTTGTAAAATTTCCAATTTTCCATTGGCGGCGGTTGTAGTGGCCATATCCGCCACAAATGGGGGCTGTTCTTTGGCTGGAATAGCTACTGAAATGGGATTGGTGCCCAGAAGTCTTTCTTTGGAAAAGGTAGGGCTTACTAATGGACTTGCGTTTGTTAAAGAAAGGCCTATCATTTCATGCTCCAAAGCCATCATGGCATGGTATCCGGCTATTCCATAATGGTTGGAGTTCTTTACCGCCACCCATCCAGTTCCTGCGTTCTTAGCTTTATCAATTGCGACTTGCATGGCATAGGGAGCCACAACCAATCCCAGACCGCCATCACCATCCACAACTGCGGTGCTGGGAGTTTCGTGGACCACGCGGATTTTGGGCTGGGCATTGATCCTTCCTTTTTCCCAGAGGCGTACGTATCCTGAAAGCCTGGCCACTCCGTGAGAGTCTACTCCTCTTAAATCAGCGGACAATAGTACATCGGCCGCAAGGGCAGCATCTTTTTCAGAACATCCTATCTTTAAAAGAATGTTTTTGGTGAATTCGAATAAATGCTCGTATGAAAATGTCATGAATTTCTTGTTTTTATCTGCTCTCAGCGTTTGCCATAGTGTGCCTGCCCATCAATCTTGCAATTGCTCCTTCCTTTAGGGCATAATTGGAACAAATTAAGGTGTCAACAGGAACCAATTGGAGGATATATTCGATAAGGCAAGATGCGACCACTATCATATCTACTCTCATAGGTATCATGCCGGGTATTTTCAATCGGTCTTCTTTATGAAGAGTCAACAATTGCCTTGCGATCTGCTCAAAGGCAGCTTTGGGCAGTTGAAAAGTTTGTTGTGTTCTTGCCTTGTGCTGATGAAGAGATGCGTAATAAATATCTGTTAGCGTGTCAAAAGTTCCTGATGCACCAACTAATCCTGTCGGTTTATAGGTGTCAATGGCTCTGGCGAGTGACTGCAGTTTTTCTTCAAGATAGGCAGTAAGGTTTTTGATTTCTTCCGGTAAAATGGGGTCATGGTAGTGGAAAAGGTCAAGCATACGCTGCCCACCGATTTCAAAACTTTGTTTCCAAAGAACTTCTTGTGAATTCCCAATAATAAATTCCACTGAGCCTCCACCTATGTCCATCATCAGGGAAGTTTCTCCATTTAAAGATCCACTCAGCCGTATGCCCTCATAGATCATCTGGGCCTCCTCAGCCCCATCTATGACCTGAACAGTAATATCAAATCTTTCTTTAATTTCTTTGACAAAATCCGCACCATTATTGGCATTTCGGACTGCCGAGGTAGCAAATGCAAATACTTTGGTTATGCTTTCCCCATTGATCAAATTCTTGAAATGTTGAAGCGTATGGAATGCTCTTTTCTTAGCATCCGGATGAATTGTATTGTTGCTTATGCCACCCTGTCCAATCTTTACAGGGATTTTTTCTTTATAAAGGGTCTCAAACTTATTCTCAAAAATTTCCACCATTACCAAATGAAAGGTATTGGTACCCATGTCTATAACTGCCGCCTTATTAGGTATCATACTCGCCTAAATTTAAGTTGTGCGAATATAGAAACTTATTTGTAATTCCATCATTATGAATTATTTTAAAGTACGAGGCCCAATATTCAATGAAGGTTCTCGTACAAATATTTCCATTGGTTGGAAGCCATCCTTATATTTGGGCAGCTTAAATTTTAAGAATGTATGGACAGCAATATCAAAGGAATTTATACCCTTCCCAGTAATAAGGACAAGTTTGAACTGCTTCAAAAGAAAAACGAAGAAGCCCTACAAGGGGGTGGGGAGGCAAGGATAGCTGCACAACATAAAAAAGGAAAACTTACTGCCAGAGAGCGGATCCATCTGTTGCTTGACGAGGGTACATTTCAGGAGATTGATAAATTTGTGATGCACAGGGCCAAAGATTTTGGTCTTGAAAAGGAACATTACCTCGGGGATGGAGTAGTGACAGGATATGGTGAAGTTAATGGCAGATTGGTCTATGTATATTCCCAGGATTTTACTGTTTTCGGTGGTTCGCTTTCTGAGACCCATGCAGAGAAAATCTGTAAAATCATGGATATGGCCATGAAAAATGGAGCTCCTGTGATTGGTTTGAACGATTCCGGAGGTGCCAGAATACAAGAAGGTGTAGTTTCTTTGGGAGGGTATGCAGATATTTTCTACAGAAATACCCTTGCCTCGGGGGTAGTACCTCAGATATCAGCCATCATGGGGCCATGTGCGGGAGGGGCGGTATATTCACCGGCCATTACCGACTTTATATTGATGGTTGAAAACACTTCCTACATGTTTGTTACCGGTCCAAATGTAGTTAAGACTGTTACCCAAGAAACAGTGACAGCCGAAGAATTAGGAGGGGCAAGCACTCATAGCACCAAAAGCGGGGTGACCCATTTTGCCTGTGCCAATGAGCTCGAATGTATCAACCATATCAAAAAGCTACTCAGCTATATTCCCCAAAACTGCGAAGATGAAGCGCCTATATATGAGTATGAACTAAAAGACGATGAAAAACGGTCTGTGCTGGATAGTATTATCCCGGATAATCCCAATCATCCTTACGATATGCGTGAAGTGATTGATGGTATAGCGGACGAGGGCTCTTTCTTTGAAGTGCATAAAAACTATGCAGACAATATAGTGGTTGGCTTTGCCCGATTGGCAGGAAGAAGTATAGGAATTGTAGGCAATCAACCACAGTCCCTTGCTGGCGTACTCGATAACCATGCTTCCATCAAAGCTGCAAGGTTCGTCCGTTTCTGCGATTCCTTTAATGTGCCTTTGCTCGTTTTGGTAGATGTGCCAGGTTTCTTGCCAGGTACTGATCAGGAATGGAATGGAATCATTGTCAATGGTGCAAAATTATTATATGCTTTCTCTGAGGCCACTGTACCAAGGGTAACCGTGATTACAAGAAAGGCCTATGGTGGTGCTTACGACGTGATGAACTCCAAGCATATCGGTGCAGATCTAAACTTTGCTTGGCCTACAGCTGAAATAGCAGTGATGGGAGCTAAAGGAGCAGCGGAGATCATCTTTAAGAGAGAGATTGCAGAAGCTGAAAACCCTGAGACCAAATTACAGGAAAAAATAGATGAGTATACGGCCAAGTTTGCCAACCCTTACCGTGCCGCTCATAGAGGGTTTGTGGATGAGGTAATTGTCCCGTCAGAGACAAGGGAAAAACTGATCCGTGCCTACAAAATGCTGGAAAATAAGGTAGATAAACTGCCTAGAAAGAAGCATGGGAATATTCCGCTTTAAGGGGTTAGTTCATTGGGTGATTGGTTAATTAGGTGAATAGTTATTAGTTGATTGGGTTATTGGTTAACGGGGGTTGTATCATTAGCAAATTGGTTTTGCGGTTGAAGAGAGGTTGTTAGGATTGTTGATTAATTAATCGATTAACTTGGTAGGCAGTGTTTGTTATTTTAAGCACCCTAATTAATTTGGGTTTTTATTGTCTTTGGTTCTAAACTTTTGCGTTTATGGAATTTAAGTTATTTGAAGACCTTGAAGTTTGGAAGAAGGGTAGAGAACTCAGATTATTCGTCAGAGATCTGATCAGAAAATTCCCTTCTGAGGAAAAATATGCTTTAACCCTGCAGATAAGGAAATCTTCCCGTTCGATTACCAATAATTTAGCGGAAGGCCATGGACGGTATTTCTATCAAGAAAATATTCAGTTCTGCAGGATTTCGAGAGGTTCGTTAACTGAAACCCTTGACCATGTCATTGTTGCTTTTGATGTAGAGTATATTTCTCAACATGAGCTTGATAATTTTAGAATATTGTACAATGATTGTCTGAAATTACTTAACGGTTAAATTGGTTACCTAAAAAAAGCCAAAAACGATCAATTGAAACCATAAAACAAATCCACTAATCACTATTCACTTATTAACTAAACGACCAATCACTTTCATTGTACCAAGAACCAAGTATTGGGTACCATGAAGGGTTTCGGACTAAAATTAGCCGAAACGTTATTCTTATGTAAGTTAATTCAATGAACGCCAGTTGTCAGCTTTAATGAACTTATCACTAATTACTATTAACTCAATTAACCAATCCCTAATCCATTATTCACTAATCACTCAATCAACCAATCACTAAATCCACCTCCTAGATATGTCTAACTCGGAAACCTTCCTCTACACTTACCTCAACAACCCTTCTCCAACTGGATTTGAGGCTTCCGGCCAGCAGATTTGGCTGGATTACCTAAAACCCTTTGTTGACACCTATTTTACCGATCACTACGGAACTGCCGTTGGGGTAATCAATCCAGAACATCCTTACAAAGTAGTCATTGAAGCCCATGCAGATGAAATTTCCTGGTTTGTCAATTACATTACCTCAGAAGGATATATATATGTCAGAAGAAATGGTGGTTCAGACCATATGATAGCCCCATCCATGAGGGTAAATATCCATACAGATAAGGGTATTGTTCCAGGGGTATTTGGATGGCCAGCGATTCATGTAAGAAAAGAAGGGAAAGAAGAATCCCCTACCTTGGATAATATCTTTATTGACGTTGGTGCAAGATCCAAGGAAGAGGTAGAAAACCTAGGGATCCATGTAGGTTGTGTGATTACCTTTAAAGATGAACTACAGGAGTTGAATGGTAAGTTCTATTCCGGTAGGGCTTTGGACAACCGTATAGGAGGGTACATGATTGCTGAAGTTGCAAGAAAAATCAATGAGTCTGGAGTGAAGCTTCCATTTGCTTTGTATGTGGTAAATGCGGTCCAAGAAGAAATTGGTTTGAGAGGAGCAGAGATGATCGCTTCTAGAATTAAACCAAATGTGGCCATCATTACAGATGTGTGCCATGATACCACTGCTCCTATGTACAGCAAAATTAGCAGTGGTGATCAGACAGCAGGAAAAGGGCCGGTACTTACCTACGGAGCTGCGGTTCATAAAAAATTGTTGGACCTGATTATAGGCACGGCAAAGAAAAATGATATCCCTTTCCAAAGAGCTGCTGCCTCAAGAAGTACGGGGACAGATACCGATGCTTTTGCTTATTCAAATGAAGGTGTACCATCTGCTTTGATATCTTTGCCTTTGAAATACATGCACACCACTGTAGAAACTGCCAGCAAGGAAGATATTGACAATGTGATTGAATTGATGTACAAGTTCTTGACTGAATTTGATCCAGGTTTTGATTTTAGATATGTGGTTTAGAGGCTAGAAGCGAGAGGGCTAGACTACATTTGTTGAATGACTTGAGATTGTTGTACGGAAGAAAGAGTCAAGAAACAAGATAGAATATCGAATGTTGGTCGATTTTTCGATAAAGAGGCGAGACATTAAAATAATACGCAAATCACAAGAAAGGAGACTTAAGGCTGAAATGGTTTTTGGGGCTTTTGTTTTGACAGATACAGTTCAGAACAAGGATAATCTAACAACCATGACAACTATTCATAAGTAACTTAATCAACCAGTAACTCAATCAACCAATTCCTAACTCCTAATTTCATATTCCTCATTCCAGATGCCTTTCTTCACTGATCAGATGAACAGAACCATTGACATCCCTGAGAAGCCTCAGCGGATTATTTCCTTGGTGCCTTCGCAAACGGAATTGCTGGTGGATTTGGGTTTGGAGGATAGGCTAGTGGGATTGACCAAGTTTTGTGTGCATCCCAAAGGGCTAAAAAAACAAAAAACCATTATTGGCGGGACTAAGAATTTTCATTTCGATAAGATAGATGCCCTGCAACCCGATCTGATTATCGGTAATAAAGAGGAAAACTATCAAGAGGGAATAGAGCTTTTGGACAAGAAATATCCCGTATGGATGAGTGATATTTACACTTTGGAGGATGCATTGGTGATGATGAAGGGAATAGGGGAGATTACCGGAACTGCTGTACAGGCAGAAAGATTGATTCATGAGATCACCCAAGATATGACTTCCCTTTCTCAACAAAATAAGGGCACTGCTGTGTATCTGATATGGAAAGATCCGCTCATGGCAGTAGGACCACAAACTTTTATCCACGATATGTTGGGAAGGGCAGGTTTTACCAATATGGTGGAGGAACCTCGTTATCCCGAACTTTCCATGGAGGAGTTGAAAAAACTTTCTTCTGATTATTTATTACTGAGTTCAGAACCCTATCCTTTTAAGGAGAAACATGTGAAAGAGTTCTCATCATTGTTGCCGAACACTAGAGTTCTGGTAGTAGATGGGGAGATGTTTTCATGGTATGGGAGTAGATTATCTTTGGTCAGGGCTTATTTTTCGGGATTGGTTTCTAGCTTCACCACTTAAGGAAAATCCAACCGTTTATAAAATTATACATCATCCTATCGGACTTTTTTAAAATTTTTAATTAACTTTTCGTCTTTAAAAAATACTAATACCCAAATGCCATGAAGCAACAAAGAAGGAACTTCTTGAAAAAACTAGGAGCGACAGGAGCAGTTGCTGCCTTAAGTCCCTTTGCACTCAGCGGAGAAGCGAAAGCAAACAATATTCTGGAAAGGGATCCACTGTTCTCCAGCACCAATAATTCTACTATTAAATTAGCCCTCATTGGAGCCGGAATTATGGGAATTGAGGACACCAACACTGCTCTTCGCCATGCCAATGTTGAACTTGTGGCTGTTTGCGACCTATATAAGGGGAGGCTGGATGCGGCAAAACAGCGTTGGGGCAATCACCTTTTTGTGACCCAAGACCATACAGAACTTCTAAAAAGAAAAGATATAGATGCAGTGATCATAGCAACCCCTGATCATTGGCATAAGCAGATCAGCATAGATGCCCTTAATGCCGGTAAACATGTATATTGTGAAAAGCCAATGGTTCACTCCGTAAAAGAAGGGATGGACGTCATCAATGCCTGGAAAAAGTCAGGAAAAGTGATGATTGTGGGTAGTCAAGGTGTTTCTTCTTTGGGAAATGAAAAAGCCAAAGAATTATTGGCGGGAGGTGCAATAGGAGATATAGTGTATGCAGAAGGCTTTTGGGCAAGGATGTCTCCAGAAGGTGCCTGGCAATATGCAGTACCTAAAGATGGGAATGAGCAGAATGTGGATTGGAAAAGGTATTTATCCAATACAAATAAAAGAGATTGGGATCCGCTAAGATTTTTCCGATGGAGAAATTATTTGGATTACGGAACAGGAATGTCAGGTGACCTGTTTGTTCACCTGTTCTCTAGCCTTCACTTTATTACGGATTCCTATGGACCCAATAAGATTTCGGCCATGGGTGGTTTGAGGTATTGGAAGGATGGGAGGGAAGTTCCTGATGTATTATTAGGGACTTTTGATTACCCAGAAACTCCCCAACACTCCGGTTTTAACCTTTCATTGAGATGTAATTTTGTGGATGGTACCAGTGGTACGACCTATTTGAGAATTGTAGGAACAAAAGGTTCCATGGACGTGAAATGGGAGGAAGTTGTAGTAAAAATGAATCAGACTATGACTTCTGATGATCCTTTCCTCCAAGAGCAGGCGAGATTGAGGGGTGAGCCAGAAACCAGAGCAACTATTTTACCTCCAAAAGAACTGGTGTATACTGCACAGAGAAACTGGAAAGGTGCACATTATGATCATTTTGGCAACTGGTTTACAGCCATAAGAACCGGTGGTACTGTAGCTGAGGATCCTGTTTTTGGTTTCCGAGCAGCTGCTCCCGCACTATTGTGTAATGACAGCTACTTCCAAAACAAATTCATAAATTGGGACCCTGTAAACATGAAATTGATATGATTATGAATAGAAAAACAATTGGATTGTTTGTCCTTTCTGCTATGATTTGGGCATGTTCCCCTGAGAAATCCGGGGAAAAAGAAGAAGTGGAAGAAGTTGTAGAGGTTGTTGCTGACAATACCTTAACGGAGGAAGAAAAAGCTTTGGGTTGGATGTTGTTGTTTGATGGGGAAGACCCCGCGGGATGGAGGGCTTTTAATGGAAAAGAATTTCCAGAAGGGTGGACCGTTGAAGATGGAGCATTAAAAGCCTTGGGGACTGGCGGGGATATCGGAGGAGATATTGTTTTTGCTCCAATGGACTTTGAGCAATTCGAGCTTGAATTTACTTGGAAGATCGCCCCAGGAGGGAATAGCGGTGTATTTTATCATGTTGTAGAGGACCCTAAATATAAGGCCCCTTATGAGACAGGGCCTGAATATCAGGTCATAGACCAACTGGGTTTTGAAAGTCCTCTTGAAGACTGGCAATCTATTGCTTCAGATTATGCGATGTATCCAGGGGATGTGGAAGGAGTGGTTAGGCCGGCAGGAGAGTGGAATGAGTCCAAGATTATATTTAGGAATGATGGTGCCAGCTATTGGTTGAATGGTAAAAAGACATTAGAGTTTGTTCCTTACTCAGAAGATTGGACTACAAGGAGGAACAGTGGCAAATGGGATGCCTTTCCTGATTATGCCATTGCCAAAAGAGGATTGATTTCACTTCAGGATCACGGTAGTGAAGCATGGTTTAAAAACATTAAAATAAGACCCCTATGAGAAAAGTTTGGAAATTTGGCATGATGATTTTGTTGACAGCGTCATTCTTATCCTGTAAGCAGGATAATGAAATCAGTTTATTCAATGGTAAAGACCTGTCAGGATGGATTGTTTATGGAACAGAGAAATGGTATGTGGAAGACGGATTGTTGGTTTCAGAAAGTGGCCCGGATAAGGAATATGGGTATTTGGGTACAGATAGACATTTCAAAGATTTTGAGATCAATCTGGAGTTTAAGCAAGAAGCTGATGGAAACAGTGGTGTTTTTATCCGCTCTACAGTTGATGGGACCAAAGTTTCAGGTTGGCAGGTTGAAGTTGCTCCTCCCGGCCATGATACCGGAGGTATTTACGAATCTTATGGCAGGGGATGGTTGATCAAACCAGATCCTGAAAAAGATAAAGCATTGAAGTATGGTGATTGGAATCAAATGAAGATCATTGTAAAGGGAGATCGGGTACAATCATTCCTCAATGGTGTGGAGATGGTCGATTTTTCTGATGAGAAAATCGGACAAGGAGAAGGAGGAGTTTTGCTTCAGATCCATGATGGGGGTGGGATAAAAGTTTATTGGAGAAATATTGTGATCAAACCCCTGTAAGTAAAATTTCACTCAGATAATGCCTGTCCAGAAACCTGGACAGGCATTATTTTTATTTTTTTCACGCTGTCTTTCAGTGATTTTTGTCCTATATGGAAATTAATTTTCGGAGCTTCTTTGTGAATTGGAAAAACCTTCCCACTTTTGCAATCCCAAACGGGGGAAAACAAAAAAGAGATTTCGAAACGAAAAAAAATAATTTCGAGTTCTTCTTGCCAAATAGAAAAGAGTTCTTACCTTTGCACTCCTGTTGAACGGAACAGGTGTTAAATAGATCGGCGCTTTAGCTGACGAGCCGTACCGTAAGGGTACGGATAAGTTCTTTGGGATACTGGAATACGAAACGACACAAGACAGGTAAAGACGAATGTTTTTACTCCCTGAAGTCCGGAAATAATGGATCTGCCGTAAAGGCGGATCCGGAAAAAACTTTACAATGGAGAGTTTG
>NZ_PYGF01000017.1 GCF_003014575.1 Cecembia rubra | reverse complement strand
ACTCGTTCCGCAAAGCGGATTAAATGGGGATAAATGAGGATGTTGTGGCGATAATTCATTTGTTTTTTTACCGCAAAGGACGCAAGGGTTTTCGCAAAGGGCGCCGAGGCTTCTTGAAATTTGCAATTTCGAGAAGCGATACAGCGGATTTTTAATCCGCTTGTACAATCATCTTTGCTTGAAGACTTGGTTTTTACCGCTGAACTCGTTCCGCAAAGCGGATTAAATGGGGATAAATGAGGATGTTGTGGCGATAACTCATTTGTTTTTTTACCGCAAAGGACGCAAGGGTTTTCGCGAGGGACGCTGAGTTTTGCACAATGAACCTTAGTGCCTTAGCGCCTTTGTGGCTTTTTTATTTGAACAATAAAAGTGGCAAAAGTTAACAAATGAGGACAAAAGCATTTTAAAGATTTTGCGTCTTAGCGTGAACCATTTATTTTTACCGCAAAGGACGCAAGGGTTTTCGCTAAGGGCGCAGAGGCTTCTTGAAATTTGCAATTTCGAGAAGTGATACTGCGGATTTTTAATTCACTTGTACAATCCTCTCTGCTTGAAGACTTGGTTTTTTCCGCTGAACTAGTTCCGCAAAGCGGGATAAATGGGGATATTGTGGTATTGACTGATTTGTTTTTACCGCAAAGAGCGCAAAGGGTTTTCGCGAGGGACGCAGAGGCTTCTTGAAATTTGCAATTTCGAGAAGTGATACTGCGGATTTTTAATCCGCTTGTACAATCATCTTTGCTTGAAGACTTGGTTTTTACCGCTGAACTCGTTCCGCAAAGCGGGATAAATGGGGATATTGTGGTATTGACTGATTTGTTTTTACCGCAAAGAGCGCAAAGGGTTTTCGCGAGGGACGCAGAGGCTTCTTGAAATTTGCAATTTCGAGAAGTGATACTGCGGATTTTTAATTCGCTTGTACAATCACTCTGCTTGGAGACTTGGTTTTTACCGCTGAACTCGTTCCGCAAAGCGGATTAAATGGGGATAAATGAGGATGTTGTGGCGATAACTCATTTGTTTTTTTACCGCAAAGGACGCAAGGGTTTTCGCTTAGAGCGCAGAGGCTTCTTGAAATTTGCAATTTCGAGAAGCGATACAGCGGATTTTTAATCCGCTTGTACAATCATCTTTGCTTGAAGACTTGGTTTTTACCGCTGAACTCGTTCCGCAAAGCGGATTAAATGGGGATAAATGAGGATGTTGTGGCGATAACTCATTTGTTTTTTTACCGCAAAGGACGCAAGGGTTTTCGCGAGGGACGCTGAGTTTTGCACCATGAACCTTAGTGCCTTAGCGCCTTTGTGGCTTTTTTATTTGAACAACAAAAGTGGCAAAAGTTAACAAAAGAGGACAAAAGCATTTTAAAGATTTTGCGTCTTAGTGTGAACCATTTATTTTATTCCGCCAAGTTCGCAAGGGCTTTCGCCAAGAGCGCAGAGGCTTCTTGAAATTTGCAATTTCGAGATGTGATACTGCGGATTTTTAATTCACTTGTACAATCCTCTCTGCTTGAAGACTTGGTTTTTTCCGCAGGAAGCGCAAGGTTTTTCGCAAAGGGCGCTGTTTATCCACAGTTAACCTTTGTGCCTTCGAGCCTTTGTGGCGATTAATATTGAACCCCTTAATTCCTAAACTTCTCAATGGTTCAAAAAACACTTATTCTTATTGCGACAATTGATGACAATTAATTTTTTATCCTATTCCTTTTCGGGAACTTTGGTAAAGGAAGAAAAAGGAGTTTTTATGGAAAAGGAGGTGCATTGTCCGATATGTAAGCAGGAGATAGCTTACTCCTCCAGGTATCCCAAGTATCTCTGTAGTACCTGTATGGACCTGTGTAACGATGCCGAAGGAAGGCCGGTGGCCTTTTACAATACCAGTATTTCCGGCCATGGCTGTCGGGGGAATACAAGGATACAGAAGAGCGTTATGAGGGAAATATCTGCTATGTAAATGGCATTCCCTGCAAAGCCCAAGAGCATAGGTTTGGTGGGATTGTGGTGGAGGTGGTTTAGGAGGGGGTATAGAATGCTGAGTATTTGTAGTTTTAGATAGAATAATATTAGCCGAAATGTGAATGAATCGCGTTAAAATGAAATGTATCACATAATTGTTTAAACAAGTTTTTTGAAGACAAATAACCTAATGATATGAAAAAAGAATTGATTAGTGAGCTATTTGAAAAATTTGAAGAAGCATGCTACGACCTTGATGGACTAGAATGTTGGAGTGCAAGGGAAATGCAAGAAATTCTAGGATACAAGGATTGGCGAAATTTTATAAATGCAGTTCATAAAGCATCAAAAGCATGTGAGAATTCAGGAGAGGAAATTCGAGACCATTTTGTTGGGATCACCAAAATGGTTAAGATAGGTAGTGGAACTGATAGACCTATTGATGATATTGCACTCACAAGATATGCATGTTATTTAGTTGCCCAGAATGGGGATCCTGCAAAACCCGAAATTGCTTTCGCACAGACATATTTTGCAGTACAGACACGAAAGCAAGAATTAATTGAGAAAAGACTCCTGGACATAGACAGAGTAAATGCAAGGGAGAAGCTTTCGAGATCTGAAAAGAAATTATCAGGGATTATTTATGAAAGAGGAATAGACAATAAAAGTTTCGCTCTGATTCGATCGGAAGGAGACAAAGCGCTTTTTGGAGGTAAGACAACTCAATTCATGAAAAATAAATTGGGAGTTCCTAATACGAGACCACTTGCCGACTTTTTGCCGACGCTTTTAATTAAAGCGAAAGATTTTGCCACTGAATTAACAAGCCATAATGTGGTTGATAAAGATTTGTCAGGGGATCAGGAAATAACAAAAGAGCATATTGACAATAATAGTGAGGTAAGAAATATTCTACTGAAGCGAGGAGTGAAACCTGAAAGTTTGCCTCCAGCTGAGGATGTGAAGAAGGTGCAAAGAAGAATTGACAGTACTGAAAAAAAGATTTTGAAAGAGATCAAGAAGGACAAAAAATAGAGTTCGCATATTTTGGAAAAGACTCTTCTAAATGTCAGCACTATAATTTCTGCACATGGCTGTCAGGGGGAATTCAAGGATACAGAAGAGCGTTATGAGGGAAATACCTGCTATGTAAATGGCATCCCCTGCAAAGCCAAAGAGCATCATTTTGGAGGGATTGGGGTGGAGGGGGTTTGAGTATTTTTTAAAGATTTAGTAATTCTAGATTTTCGATAATAAGATTTTTGGTTTCAGGAATAATTGATTTCCTAAAGGGGACTCCTAGTATCAGGACTTGATTGAAAAATCCTAATTGAGAAAAATTATATTCAATTTTTGAGAGTTCTATTTTATTGGAAGGATAACACAAAAAACCAGATTTGTTTTTAGCATCATTAAAGGAGCTGTAAGCTAGAATTTGATGCAGGTCTCTTCTATGATCTTCCTTCAGCGTCTCGCTTTGGTCAAATTTATTATAGAGATGAGACTTGTATTTCGCATCTATAAATATCACTTGATCATCCTTTAATAATACTCCGTCTGGCTCTAATTTATTTAAGCTCCACTGGAATCTCTTTTTAGTATTAGAGTAGATCTTTAGGTTGGGAATAAATTTACCGCCTATCGATTTGGTTACTTCTTTAAAGATCTGCTGAATAAACTTTTCAAAAACATCAGCAAAGTCTACTCTCCATGCTGTCCCATCGATTAAATTGAAATTTAGAATTCTATTTGCAATTTGCTTTGCTTCTTTTATCGTCACACCATCTGCATTCGTTATTTGAATTTTTGAGGTGATTTTAGGCTTGTGGAAATATAATTTTTCATCCAAAAATGAAATTCTTTTTGAAATTGAGGCCCTAATTCTTATTGGTGTGTTGGAGCTTAATAATTCTAATTTGCACAAGTCGTATACAAATCTGATTTCACTAAACTCCGAGTGGAATTCGCTTAAAAAATTTTTTCTTGTCGGGTAAACTAGTCTCTGTTCAACTTTAAAACTTTGCTTTGCATATTTATTCCAGTTCACTTGACCACTTGGTTGGGATAATTGAATTTCCTTATTGTCAAATTTTCTCCAGTGCTGTTTAAGTAGTTTTTCTAAAGCTGATATAAATTTTACAGCTTCTAAATATATAGGTGGTCGAAAAGCTCTTTTAGAAGCCAATGGCAGACTTTCAATGAATTCAGGACTAATTTCATCACCCAGTAAGTCCAAAATTTCGACAAACTCCTCAAATCGGTTAGTTCCCGTAAACCTAGGGGAAACAACAAAATCACCTATCTGTTTTCCTGTATCTGGGGCTCTAAGTGGAATAGTACCTATGAATTCAGAAGATTTAAAAAAAATAGAAGTATTTAGATCCGATCCTTCAATATGGGCCTCTATTCCCAAAAAGCTGAATAGTTCTAAATTGTATTGGATAAATTTTTGCAAATAAAGGCCAATGACCCTTTTATCGGCTCCTTTAAATACCTTTTTCTGTAATTCCCTACCGCTGATAGTTGAAGATCTTTCAGTTAAACAAGGAATTTCATGAAATAAGCCTTGGTCTTTTGTCATTCGAAAAGAGGTTGATTGATCCTATCCATAAAATAACTATTGAATTCTTCAATAGCAGAAGTAAGCAACCCTTCTTGTAAATACTCTCTGATCAAAGGAAATATTTCATAACGAATTCTATTTTCCATTTCCTCATCAGAACTAGCAAGAAAATATCCTTGACCAGGCTGAAGGTTCAACTCACTTGATGTTGCATGCCAGTCAAAAATTTCAGCTACCTTGTTAAAGTCATTTTTGTAAAAATTTGAACCTGAAATAGGTTTCGGTTTGACAGTATACCATGCAAAACGTCTCCTTAAAGCAAAATCAACGACTGCTAAGCTTCTGTCAGCAGTATTCATAGTAGCAATCACATAGAAATTTGAGGGTAGCTGTTTTATTTCTAATTCAGGAGTGATCTGAATAGATACTTCCGAATTTTTCATTTTATGTTCAAAGAGATAAAAAACTGGACCTAATACATTGGAAAGGTTTGCCCTATTTATTTCATCAATGATAAGAACTACTTTTTCATTGGGATTTTCTATTGAATACAATACCGCCTCAGCCAGATTACCCATTCTACCTTCATAAGTTAGGTCATCGCTGTTAATGCTAGGTCTTATGCCATAAATGAAATCAGAATATGTGGTCTCAGCATGAAATTGGGTGAAGAAACTCTTTGCCGATGATTTACTTGCTATTTCTTTGGCAAGTGTGGTTTTACCTGTTCCAGGAGGGCCTTGAAGGATTACAAATTTTCTTTCTTTCAATAATTCGAAAATTAACTCTCGGTCATCCTCTAACTTTTCATTTTGAAATGGTTTTAAGGCTTTAGATATGGCATTTCTGTGATTTTGATTTGAAGGCCAATCTCTCACTTTTGCATAAGCTGCTAAAAAAGCCTTGATTCTTGATTTTCCACTTTCGCTAAGCGGGTTATGTATTACTTGACAAACAGGTAATACTTTGGTATAGGTCTTAATCGTGTTTTTTAAATGCTGAAGGTTTGGATTTGAAGTAATGCTTTTTGGTAATCCGGATTCAATATCACTAAAGTCATTTTTATAATATCCCTCATTATCAATAAGTTGAGAAAATAGTCTTCTCATTCCAGGTTTATTGGCGAGCTCAAGATCTTTTTTAAAACCGTTAGAGCCGATACCTAAGCAAAGTAACCATGGCTTTTCTTGGTCAGTAGGGAAGAGTGTGAATGAAAAATCATGAAATACACCTCTTTCTTCTTCATCTGGATGAAGAAAACCAAAAAAAGCTCCATTATCTTTCAATGCCTCTGGGCCAGTGTTGTTTCTATACACATAAGATTTTGAGAATTCATTTTCATTATTTGCACCAAATTCAAGTGCCCATTCTTTAATAAGACTTACTACTTCTTCAATCATGCTTTTATAAAAATTTAGAATTCAAAAAAACTAACCATTGGCTTATCAAGCGCTTTGGCGATTTTGAAGACTGTTTCTATAGAAACATTCCTCTTACCATTTTCAATATCAGAAATGTAGGTCCGGTCCAACTCAGCCAGTTCAGCGAGCTTTTCCTGAGAAACATTCTGACTTTTTCTGATGGCCTTAACTTTTTCGCCGTAGGCAACTTTAATGTCCATCATGCAATCTGAAAAAATGTCGGCTATTGTACCACGGACTATAGTCTACAAAAACTAATTTTTCTTTATATTTACCCTTTAAATTTTGATTTACATGAACAAAATCATTCCCATTACCACCGAACACATCATGCCATCAAGAACCATTGAAATCTTTAACTTGGTAAAATTCGAGGAAAGTAAACAAGTCTATGTTTACAATTTTGAAGGAAAGCATTTTAGGGTTTTTGATAGTTTGGTTGATTTGATCCAGTTTTTTGAAATTGGAAAGGAGCCCATTGCTTCATTCGATTCAGAAAGTGATTTGGAGGAATTTTTGGATCAGATGCCCATCGGAGATAAGAAGAGACCTTTAAATCTAAAATTAAACTACCTATATCGGGACGGAGCGAATTACAAGCAGTTTGGATACGTTGTTTTTGCAAATCCAAATTTTTTGACACCTAGAAAAGCATCAGAAAAGTTAAGTCAGAAATTGATTTCCAATGAGTTTTTTGTTCCTCAAGATTGGAAATTGCCAAGATTACAATATCATCCTTATGACCCTGAGATTGACCATGAATGGCATGAATTTGAGTAGTTTGAATGGACAGAAGAAGGTGTTACTGATAAAAGAGATTTTAAGGAATTTTTGGAAGGGATTGAAAAAGGATACGAAATCTAAATTTTGTAATTTTTCATTCGTATTAGTAGTAGAGGATAAGGCATATAAAGGCATAAAACATTAGGACTATATCTTTTAATTTTGGAGTTTATGATGGACTCATATATTTACAGAAGCTTAATTTCTAAATACAAATCTTCTATGCCCCCGAAGACGTGGGAAAAACTCTTGATAAACAATTGCTAAACTGTTAAACGTTTGCCCAACCATAATTTTCTCTTCCTACCAGGACATTTTAAATCCGAATTTCGTCTCTATTGGGTAAAAGATAAGACATTGAAAAAAATCATTATTGGGCTGATATTTGGACTTTTAGGGGCCTTATCCGCTTGCAATTCTGTTGAAAATGAATTCCGCTCTTCATTGGAGGGCCAGTTTGCCGGAACCTTTGAGAGGACCGATAAGGGGATATCTCTAGGAGTAGCAGAGGTTACCTTGGCTTTTGAAGGGGATAGGTTTGGAGGTTCAGGTGGAGCCAACCGCTATCCCAGCATCTGTCAGGGGACCTTTGCCCTGTCCAGAAATACCATCACTTTTAATAATACCTGCTTTTTTACAGCTGAATTTGATTGGAGCCTGATTTTGAGCGGGACCTATCAAATACGTAGGGAGGGGGAAGAAATTGTTTTCCGAAGGTCCATGGGAGACCTCATCGACACCTATCGCCTAAGAAGAGTGGAAGTTTTAAGACAATAGGCAATGGTCCAGCCAAAGCATTTACTAATTTCCAGGCATATCCTTGAAATGCGTGTCAATCATTGAGGGCATCCACCACCCTCTTCACACACATCCCCAGCTCCTTCTTTACCTCAAAATCCCAAAACCGCAGCACAGTCCAGCCTTTGGATTGATAGTATTGGTTGATCTCGCGGTCGCGCTGCCTATTCCTTTCGATTTTGGGAATCCAGAAGTCACGGTTGGATTTGATGGCATCTTTTCTGTTTTCCCAGTCATGCCCATGCCAAAAGGAACCGTCCACAAAAATCACCAGCTTGTATTTGATCAGGCTGATGTCAGGCTTGCCAAGGAGTTTACGCTTGTTGCTTCGATAACGAATGCCGGCATGCCAAAGGGCCTTTCTAAGCAGTTTTTCAGGTTGGGTATTCTTGCCCTTGATCTGGGACATATTGAAAGACCGCTGAGGGCTAGTATAAAAGCCTTCTGCCTCCGAAAAGCGGGGTACCGTAATTTTTGGTTCGCTATAGGGTCTGGGCTTTTTATCCACGGCAATGGCATTTTGTCTCTGTATAAAAATCGAAAAATTTAATCAAAAATCTTTGTGCCTTCCTGTCTTTGTGGCAAAATCAATTTTTCATAAAAAAATATTTCTTCTCTAAAATTCAGTATATTAGATATCCCAGATCATATTTTAACAAATAATTGTCCAATTTAGAACAAAATATCATTTTGTACCCTTCAAAAAACCACAGCTTATGAAAAAATACAAATTCCTTCTGGTATTA
Source organism: Cecembia rubra (assembly GCF_003014575.1). Taxonomy (GTDB): domain Bacteria; phylum Bacteroidota; class Bacteroidia; order Cytophagales; family Cyclobacteriaceae; genus Cecembia_A; species Cecembia_A rubra. The sequence goes on along the minus strand of NZ_PYGF01000017.1, from coordinate 63,668 downwards.
GCCTTCATGGCAGGCCTGTTGTTCTCTTGTGAATCCAATAATTCCCGCTCCAGTGGGGAGCAAATAGAAGAGGAAAGAAGTTTGGAGCCTTTTTCCAGACTCAAGGTATCGGGAATTATCAACCTCTACCTTTCCCAAGGGGATTCGGAATCCCTGCGCGTGGAGGGAGACAAGCAATGGGTGGAGCAATTGAAAGTGGAACAGCGCGGCAATCTCCTTTCTATACGCCTCAAAGAGGGGCAAAAATCCTGGGGAAAGAATGAAAAAATTGAAGTTTACCTACAACTCAAGGACCTGAGCGAACTGGAATTTGAAGGGGCAGGGCAGATCAAGACCAGCAGCTTGTTGGACCTGGACGAACTCTTAATTACCGGTAAAGGTGTGGGGAATATCGTATTGGAACTGGATGCGGAATTGCTGGAGGCCAAACTGAATTTTGTGGGGAATATGGAACTCAAAGGCTTCTCCAGGGAACTCCTGATTGAAAATGAGGGCGTAGGAAATATCGATGCTTCCCAATTGATCTGCCAAAAGGTAGAACTGGCCAGTTCTGGTATTGGGATGATCGCTGTGCACGCAGAAGAAGAGCTGATCATGAATGTCAGTGGCATAGGAAGTGTAAGTTATACCGGTAATCCCAAGCAGGTGACCGAGAATGTGAGTGGGTTGGGGAAGGTGAATCGGAATTGAAGTCGGATGTCGGAAGGCGGATGTCGGAATGGGTGGAATCGGAGATTTTTGAAACATTAAGAAGTTAAGGATATTAAGGATTTCATTAAGAAAGTGGATTTCGAAAGGCGGATTTAGGAATAGAAAAAATGCCAAAGGCCTGAAGGGCTGCTCTGTAAAAGCCCGGGGTGAAAGCCTGGGTAAAAAGAAATGTTCAAGAAATTCAGAGGTCTAAATGACCGAATTGAAGGCTGATGTCGGAGTGGGTTGAATCGGAGATTTTTGAAACATTAAGAAGTTAAGGATTTCATTAAGAAGGTGGATTTCGAAAGGCTGATTTAGGAATAGAAAAAATGCCAAAGGCCTGAAGGGCTGCTCTGTAAAAGCCCGGGGTGAAACCCTGGGTAAAAAGAAAAATTCAAGAAATTCAGAGGTCTAAAGGACCGAATTGAAGACGGATGTCGGAGTGGGTTGAATCGGAGATTTTTGAAACATTAAGAAGTTAAGGATATTAAGGATTTCATTAAGAAGGTGGATTTCGAAAGGCGGATTTAGGAATAGAAAAAATGCCAAAGGCCTGAAGGGCTGCTCTGTAAAACCCCGGGGTGAAAGCCTGGGTAAAAGGAAATGTTCAAGAAATTCAGAGGTCTGAAGGACCGAATTGAAGGCTGATGTCAGAGTGGGGGGAATCGGAGATTTTTGAAACATTAAGAAGTTAAGGATATTAAGGATTTCATTAAGAAGGTGGATTTCGAAAGGCTGATTTAGGAAAAGAAAAGATGCCAAAGGCCTGAAGGGCTGCTCTGTAAAAGCCCGGGGTGAAAGCCTGGGTAAAAAGAAAAGTTCAAGAAATTCAGAGGTCTGAATGACCGAATTGAAGGCGGATGTCGGAGTGGGTTGAATCGGAGATTTTTGAAACATTAAGAAGTTAAGGATATTAAGGATTTCATTGAGAAGGTGGATTTCGAAAGGCGGATTTAGGAAAAGAAAAGATGCCAAAGGCCTGAAGTGCTGCTCTGTAAAACCCCGGGGTGAAAGCCTGGGTAAAAAGAAAAATTCAAGAAATTCAGAGGTCTGAATGACCGAATTGAAGGCTGATGTCGGAGTGGGTGGAATCGGAGATTTTTGAAACATTAAGAAGTTAAGGATATTAAGGATTTCATTAAGAAGGTGGATTTCGAAAGGCGGATTTAGGAATAGAAAAAATGCCAAAGGCCTGAAGGGCTGCTCTGTAAAAGCCCGGGGTGAAACCCTGGGTAAAAGGAAATGTTCAAGAAATTCAGAGGTCTTAAGGACCGAATTGAAGGCTGATGTCAGAATGGGGGAATCGGAGATTTTTGAAACATTAAGAAGTTAGGGATATTAAGGATTTCATTGAGAAGGTGGATTTCGAAAGGCGGATTTAGGAAAAGAAAAGATGCCAAAGGCCTGAAGGGCTGCTCTGTAAAAGCCCAGGGTGAAACCCTTCGCACAAGGAAAAATTCAAGAATTCCGGAGGTCCGAAGAGCCGATTTGGAGGGGGACAGTATTCAAGTCAACAGAAAAAGTATGATAACGCCATTATTCAAAAAACTGAACTTTAAAGCCCATTCACATATATTGGTACTCAATAGCCCTTCTTCATTTCAAAGGGAAATGGAGCAAATGGCTTCAGAAACCCCAATTTTAAAATCCCTGCAGAACATAGAGCGCCTACATTTCATCCTTGTTTTTGTCAAAACGCTGCATGAAATCGAAGACAGTATTGCTGACATTTACCACAAGCTTGAAGGAGATGCTATCCTTTGGTATTGTTATCCCAAAGCTTCCTCCAAAAGATATACCTGTGAATTCAACCGGGATACAGGATGGTCGGCATTGGGCAAGTTTAATTTGGAAGGCGTCAGACAAGTGGCCATCGATGAAGACTGGAGTGCAATACGCTTCAGAAAATTGGAATTTATCAAAAATATGACCCGACGGGATTCTATGAAATTGTCAGGGAGAGAAGGAACATAAAGTTGGGCCAATACAGGTTCCGGAATTTAGTGAATAAAAAAGCATCCAAAAGACCTTTTCAGGCCTAATGGATGCGGGGTCAGAGAAAAAATAACAATTTATGCGCTCAGTTCCTTTTCGGGAATTTTCTTCAACAAAGGCCTAATGAGGCTTTCCCATTTTTTGATCAATACAGGTTCAGCATCCAAAGAAGAAAATTTATCGGCATCATAGAATTCAAGAGGAATCGGAGCTTTTTGAAGGGGATGGACCATCAATGTCAGCTCATCCACAATTTTCCTTTTGTTGAATTCATGGCTTTTTTCTTCCATCTTGATCCCTTTCATTTGGTTCAGATCCACAATCATGGGTTCATGGATATGGATATTTTCTGAATAGACCAAGACCTTTTTTACAGGATCTATTCCAATGAAATATTGGTTGTTCCAATAATCTTTTTCGCTTAAGAAGAGACCTTTGCTGGCTTTTAGACTTTGGATAAGCTGCTCTGCTTTTTTTTCTTTTTGGCTCATTTTACGGTAGTTCCAGTATAATGGAGCTATAAATGCAGCAGTAAACAAGCCTGCAATGACCAAGGTGGTGATATCTATGTCAAACATATCAATGCATGTTTATAGGATTCTCTCAGAGAATCATGAATTAATTTTTATAGGTGGGTTTAAATTCCTGCTTTGTGCAGGATTAAAGACAACAATTCAGGAATGGATTTCCGGTCATGTGATTTTCAAAGTCAATGGCATGTTTACCTGACCGTCACTCTGACGAAGGAAGAGTCTCCCGTTTTAGAGGAGATGCTTCACTGCGTTACCATTGACAGAATACCGGAATCGTCACTCTGAGCAAAGCGAAGAGTCCCCCAAAATAGAGGAGATTCCCCGTAATGCTACTGAGCAGGCTTTCACCTCCGCAGGCTCCGGTTACCAATAACAAATAGCCATTTCTCGCGGCGATCGCTGCGAATGCGCTGCGCCCGCTGCGTGAAACCTTTTGTCATTTGATGATCTGTAAATGCCAAATTTTAACAACTCAGTGTGACGCGACACAACGAAGCCAATTCCTTTAGAAAATCCCAAATGGACCCAAGGATAATGAAGATTGCTGTAGGGCTGTGGGCAGCCGTTTTACCAGAAAAAATGCGTAGGGAATTTCATTTCCCGAATACTAAAAGCCAGCTCAACCGATTGCTGGTTTTTGTGGCAGGTATTCAGGGATTCACTCAGGGCATGGAGTGCATACCAAGCCCCTGAAAGCACGGCATCCGCAGTCCAATAAGCTTTGGTCGGAAAGGTGGGTTTGTCCAGTCCATCCAGAGAAAGATAAAAATGTGAACTCCAATCTGAGGGAGCCAGTTCATCACTCTGGAAAGTGGTCTGTGCCAGCTTGTCATTATAATCATTGGAAATAGGAGGAAGAGTAATGGCAAGGATACTCATCCAAAAGCCTAAGGCTCCTGCCAATAATCCTTTTATCTTACCAATTTCCATGATTTATTTTTTGAAATTAATAACTCAAAATCTGTACCAGAAATATACTTATGAAATCCTAATATTCCTTGAATTGTTCCTGAAGAAGTTGGTTGATATGGCGGATATTTTGGTCCAGCTCCTGGAGTGATTTTTCCACTTCTTCCAACAGTTGTTCATGGCTTAATTCTTTATCATGCTCTTCAAGTTCTTTCAGGTAATTTATTACTGCCATGGCCCTGGTTAGAGGTCCTCTGATGGTGTGGGACTGATGCCAGATGGTATCCCGGAGCATCAAGTTTTGACTTTCAATACTTTTAAGTGCTTTTTCAAGGAGTTGGTTGGTTTCTTCAATTTCCCTTGTCCTTTGTTGGACTTTATAAGCGAGTTGATTTCCAAGTTTAACCTTGAAGGAATAACTTACAAAGAATACAGCCAAAAGGAGAACAGTTAAAAACAATAAAATCTTAAACAGTAAGGTTTGGTAAAAATAGGGGAGTATCCGGAAATTGAGGATATAAATATCTGCTATTTTTCCCCTTTCCAGTTTTTTCACTTCCAGCGTATAAGAATTCGGTAATAGGTGGCTAAAGAATATTTCTTTTCTTTTGCCCAGATAGGTCCATTCTTCCGACAATTCTTTGATCCTGTAAAAATAGGAGCTTTGGTTATCGTCTTCATAATCAATAATGGAAAAGGTAATTGAAAAATTACCAGTTCCAGCATTAATATTGAGCCCGTTTTCAATATTGGTAAAGGTATTTCCAATTTTGAGTTGATCCCAGAAGAAAATAGAATTGGTTTTTCTTTCAGCGAAGATGGTAGGATCTATGATACTGATTCCTTCAATGGTAGGTATCCATATTTGACCATTATTCATGATGAAAGAGGCTGGAGAAATCCTGCTATTCGTTTCTAGGTTACTCATTCCGTGTTTGTCCGAAAAAATTTCTGAGGCCAGAAAGAAATCTTCAGGATCTTCGGTTTTGAAACGTAAAAGCTCTTCTTCTTGAAATTTTTGAAGACCAAAATTGCTGCTGATCCAGATGTTTCCAAGTTTGTCTTGAGTGATAGAATAGATTCCATTGCCAATTAAGCCGTTTTCTTTACGGATGCCGGAGAATTTTCCGTTTTTTTCAAGTAATAAACCACCTTGAGACCCAATCCAGATTCCTCCTTGAGCATCCTCATAAATCGCATATATGATGTTTTCTCCAGGGATCAGATTAAGGGGGATTTGCCTTACCAATTTACCATTTCTTAGGATGAGAAGCCCGTTTCCCTCTGAACCAAAAGCAATGTCTCCGTTTTTTAGGATACCCGAACTGATGATGTTGGTCCGCTGCAGGTGTTCCGGTAATTCGACCTGATGTATCTTCTTGTTTTCATCGAAGTAAAAAATACCCCCTTGAGCAGCAGAAAACCAGATTTTTCCCTCCTTATCCCTGATCATGGTATTGATCTGGTATCTCGGGAAGTTTTGGCTGATATGATAATCCTCTGTAATCAAATTACTGGCCAGTTCTATCCTGTACAGTCCTTCTCTAGTGCCTACAAACATATTCTGTTCATCTCCACATAAGGAAAGAATACCTTCGTGAAACATCCCCTTGGAGGCATCAAAAGTGGTAGTGTTTCTGTCTTTTAACCTAAAAACACCACTGTTTCTTGTCCCGATCCAAATACTTTCATCTGCTGCCTGGAAAATTGGGCGGATATTTTTATGGGACAACAGCGGGTGTTCTAATTTTTGGATAAGGGATTCCCTGAATATCATCAGGCCTTTGCTTTGAGTACCTACAAAAAAATGATTGCCATCAATTAGTAATTTTCTAATTGGATTTTCGGTAAGTTCTGGAAATTTAATTTGTTTAAGTTCTTTATTTTCTATCAATAAGATTTCACCTGTTTCTGTACCCGCCCAGATCCTGTTTTCCTCATCGGGCCTTATACTCCTGTAATTAATTGCGTAGAGTTCTTTTTCTCTAGCAATTAGTTGAATGTACAGATCAGGGCTAAGTTTCCAGATTCCAGAGCCGGATGCTCCAAAAATTACTTCTTTACCCAAAGAGGCGATATGCCGGATTTTCTTTGGCCCATTGACAATTGGTTCGAGGGTTTGATTGATAAGGTGGTACACAAATAAACCTGCTTCTGTTCCTATCAGTAATTGGTTATTTGCTATGAAAAGGCTGTTAATTGGATCATTTGTATGATTTTGCCATGCCTCTAAAGGCTTAAACGTTCCCTTGTGAAAGGAATAAATTTTTCCCTCCTTAGTTCCTATCCAAAGAACACCATTTTCATCTTCTGATAAAGCGGTAAGCCAGGAGGAAACTGTAATACTTTGGCAATCTATGACCTGTTTGATTGTTTTGTTCAATAGTACCAAGCTGAAATCCCCTGCGGCCCAGATGCCTTTTCCATTAATTGGATAAAAGTTATAATAAGAAGTTTCAATCAGTTCGGGTGAATTTCTGGGTTCGAAAACTACGGCTGTTGTTCCATCAAATCTGCTCAGGCCTTCTTCGGTAGCCATCCAGGTATAGCCAAATTGATCTTTCTCAAGTGCGTAGATAGTATTGTGGGGAAGGCCATTTGTATTGTTCCAAATGCTTACAGTATAATTTGTAGGATTAAAGTTCCTGTTTGTCCAAAATTCATCTTCTCCGGCAAACAAGGGATTTCCCGCTAACAGAAAGAGGAGAACAAGCGGTAAAATAAGTAGACTATGGTTCTTTTTCGGATTATACATTTCCAGGATTTTTTCTCCCTTACGCTTGTTCAATAATCTTATTCTTTTTTAGAATCTTAATATAGCCCTAGCTTAGGCCCCTATTCATTTATATTAGACAATGAATATTTCAATCACCCTAATTTTCCGATATAGAAAAATAGTCACTGTACATAAATGGCATAAAGGTAAGCAGTACATAAATAATGCCGAAAATGTATTAATTGCCAAGAAAAAATAGGATAATAGGTAAAAAACCCATGCTATTTCCATCTTTTCTCAAGATACAAATATTCTATCCCGTTTTTGGAACCATTGCTTTATGTATTTAAAAATTTTTCTTGAGTCTCATCTCCCAAGTTTCACATCTCCTTTTTTCAGAATTAAGTTATAAAATCCTCACAACACTTCAGTTACCTACCACCCAGTAACCCCACCTTTTTGTTTTTCAGTCCATGTTGTGAGCGGTAAAGGATTTGGTCATTCCCATCATTTTTTCTTTGTAAATTGTTGCTTTAGGGAATAGCCGCTTCATTTCTTTTTTATTTATCAGTCGGATTTCATCCAGGTATTGTTGTGCATCTTGCGGTTTCCATTTTCTCAACCTGCTCAATTTGGTTTTGGTCAGAACCTTATAGGTCAGTTTTTTTGGAACATATTGAATAAATGGGATGGCATAATGAGCTTCAATAAAAAAATGTTTGTTTGGTGTCTGGATAAAATATTTCTTAGCAACCCGAACGCATTCTTTGGCCATTTTTTGTTGATTTTCCCAAGTGTACAGGTGTTCGATTACTGAATTCGAAAAAACAAGGTCAAATTGACCATCTTCAAACATGCTTAAGTCTGTTGCATCGCCTGCAATGCTCTCCATTTCCTTTGGTACACCGATTTCTTTCTCCAGATTGAGGAGCGTAACTTTAAGCTTACCTTCTTTGACAAGGTTTTTATCTTTCCAAAAATAAGCCGTACCTCCTACATCAAGCACATGGATTACCTTATCCGATGCAAAATTACGGTTGATTAGTTGTTCGAAAATTTGAAATCTTTTTTCCCTCATGGCAAAGCCAAAGGAGTCCGGATTATCGGAAGGAGCCAGAATGGCTTTTACATAACTCATAATGTAACGAAAGAATGCGACAGGCACTTATGATCAGAAGAATTTAAAATAATCCAACAAATTTAATGGGGAAAAAGGATTCTTTGCTATTTTTGCTCAAATTGGCTCATAAATGTATGAATTTTCAACCATTTTGGAAAAAAAATCATCCATGTAGCCATTAGTATCGTATAAGCTCTGGTATTTTAGGCTGTATTTTTAATGAAAAAGCGTTTCGATAGAATATTTCCATGGTTGTTCGTTTTTGGAGATATTGCAGTCATGAGTCTCTCCATCATTTCTACCTCGTTTTTGATGGGGAATATCGGAGAATATAATGGACCTGATTCTTCTTACTTTTTGGTTTTTGTACTGGTATGGATGGTCATTACTATTTTAAGAAAGGATTACCGTTGGGAAAGGACTTCCCGCTATGACAATCTTTTTGGGAAATTGATCGGTTCTTTGGTTTGGTTTTTGGTCATTGTGGCCATTCTATGGGTTCCTGTTTTAATGGAGGCCAATAGAACCATTTATTTTGGAATGATGTCATTGTCTCTTTTTATTTCTGTTTCCTCATATAGGATAGGGACTTTTTTGTTATTGAAAAAATACAGGGCCAAAGGTTACAATTTCAGAAATGCAGTCATTTTGGGTAAAAGTGAGATAGGAGAAAAATTGGCTAAGGTTCTGGAGCGGAGAAAAGATTTTGGGATACGATATATGGGGCAATATGATTTCAATTCAGAAATCATGCATAATAAAGCTACTTTGAGGAATTTTTTTGAAGAAGCAGTCTCCAATGAGATTGACATCATATATATCAATGAACTTACAAATTCAGATGTCGTCAAGAAGCTGATAGACTTAGCAGATGAACATTACATTAAGATAAAAGTAATTCCAGGAAACTCCCTACAGTTGGAAAAAAACCTTACTTTTTCAAGGTATGGTGATCTTTTTGTCATCAATGTGAATGAGATACCATTGGACAATGTTGTTAACAGGGTTCTGAAAAGATCTTTCGATTTGATTTTTTCATTATTGGTAACTGTCTTTATTCTGAGCTGGATGATTCCTTTGGTCGGATTACTGATTAAATTGGAATCCAAGGGACCTATTTTTTTTATTCAGGAAAGAAATGGTGTAAACAACAAGATCTTCAGATGTCTGAAGTTCCGTTCTATGACCCCAAATGATTACGCTGATCAAATTCAGGCTACCAAGAATGATCCTAGGGTAACCCGTATCGGGGCATTTTTGAGAAGGACTTCCCTGGATGAGATGCCACAGTTTATAAATGTGTTAATGGGTGATATGTCAATAGTAGGCCCAAGGCCTCATACTGTTCCCATGAATCAGGTTTTCAAGTCCCAGATAGAAAAATACAATTCAAGGCATCAGATCAAGCCTGGAATTACAGGACTCGCTCAAGTAAGAGGATTTAGAGGAGAAATTGAGCATCCTTTTCAGATTCGGTCCCGGTTCAAACTGGATTACTTTTATATCAAAAATTGGTCAATTTGGCTGGATCTGAAAATTTGTTTTGGGACATTTCATGAATTGATTTATAACAGGGAGAATGTCTATTGATTCCGGCTATTCCTGCTATTACTGTGGCGACAAGCAAACTCCCGAAAAGTATCAAGCTAAGGAAATGATGTTTGGTACCGGCGAGTGCTTTGAGCTTTCTGAATGTACTTCCTGTGGCAGTCTTCAATTGCTGAATCCTCCATCTGATCTTTCTATTTATTATCCAGCAACTTATTATTCTTTGCAGGAGCTTGTTATATCTGGACCATTAAAGAAGGTTTTAAAAGGTTTGAGATATGCATTGTTTGCTTCCGGCTTTCGGTTTTTGAAACCGGTTTTTGGGGAATGGGTACGTTGGTCTGGAGCAGGACTAAAATCCAGGATTGCTGATATTGGTTGTGGAAACGGACAATTGCTTTACGAAATGCATGCTGCCGGATTTAAAAAGCTCGATGGATTTGATCCTTTTATGGAAAAGGAAAATAAAATGACCCAAGGGTTTCGACTATTCAAGAAGTCCATATATGATGCTGAGGGGGAATATGATTTGCTGATGATGCACCATGCTTTGGAACACATGTCTGATCCGGAGCAGGTACTGTCCAAATGCTATGAATTATTGGCTAAAGGAGGCTGCTTACTTGTCAGGATACCCCTTGCGGATGCCCAAGTCTGGAAGGAAGATGGTGTAAATTGGGTACAGCTGGATGTTCCCAGACATCTGCATATTCCATCTGTAAAAGGTTTGAAGGTTTTGGCAGAGAAGATAGGCTTTAATGTCAAAAGGATAGACTTTGACAGTACTGAATTCCAGTTTTGGGGAACAGAGCTTTACAAAATGGGCATTCCCTTGAAAGATGCTTCAAGCCATAATTTTTCTAAGAAATTAAAGAAGGAATTTCAAAACAAAGCCCTCCTGTTCAATCAGAAGGGCCTTGGGGACCAAGCTTGTTTTTATTTGGAACGTAGAAATTAAATTTTCATCAAGGCATCGAGGAAATTCATGGTTTCTCCTTTTTTCTTGAAAATCAGGGTTGGTACCTCGTTGTTGACATTGACAAGTTTTTCGGCAATACTTCCCAAAAGCACAGCTGCTGAGGCAGTTCTTCCCCGGCTTCCCATTAATATCATGTCAGCCTCATTTTCTTTGGCAACTTTGATGATAAACCTACCTTCATTTCCTTCCTGTTTTAGGAGAAATAGGCAATTATATTCAGGGAGATTGTGCTTTTTAAGGAATTTTTCATAGTCTTTTCTGGCCAGATTCTCCATAATCTGATCAAATTCCGCATGACTTTTACCGGTTTTGTAATATCCCAATGGAATGGAATATACATGCAGACCGAGTATTTCTGCACCGATTTCATGGGACAAGCGCTCTGCAAATTCTAGTGTCATCATGGAGTGCTCTGAAAAATCCATGGGAACTAGGAGCTTGTGTGGTGTTTTTACCGGGCTCTTTTCTGTAAAAAACAGTACGGAACAGGGAGCCCTGTGTGCCATATTTTTGGAGAGAGAACCGCTGCCCTCCAAATCTTGTTTCCTGCCCATGATGAGGACATCCACATCCTTGATTTTAGCCCAGCGAAGTACGGTATCAATTGGTTTACCTTCCTCCACGATTATATCAATTTCGGTTTTGTCGGGGAAGTCATGGGATTTTACCAAGGTTCGAATTTCCGATTTAATGGTTTCGTCCGTAGGGGCCACCAGGTCAGGATATAATCTTTTTACATCCTCGGGTATGGAAAGGTCCTTGGCTACATGGATAAAATATAGTTTTTCTATTCCTAATACTTCTGCTAAATGGGCTACTTTTTGGACAAGGATTTCATCCATTTTGCTCAAATCAAGTCCGACCATTGCTTTGGTGAAATGCTTCATATTACTGTGGTCAATATTTGCTTTAAATTATGGGTTAAAAATAATCTTTGGAAAATTCTCCCTGTAATTTAATACAAAGCTTTTTGAAATAAAGACAAAAGGATGCAAAACAGCTAAATTTGTGTTAAATGGCTACACAACCTGCAAAATATTTCATTGCCTTGGTTCCTGAAGGTAAAATTCAAGATGAGGCAAGCAACCTTAAGGAGGAAATGCGGGACTTATTTAATATAAAATATGCCCTAAAATCTCCGGCTCATATTACCATAAAAATGCCCTTTATCTATAATGAACTCAAAGAAGAGCGTTTAAAAGGCAGGTTGGGCAAATTTTTTGAAAATTATCATTCTTTTGACCTTCAGCTTAAAGGTTTTGGCCGATTTGGAAGGAGAGTGATTTTTGTAGACGTGAAGCCTTCAAAGGAACTTGAGCGCTTACAGCAAGACCTCAACAAATTCTGCAAAACGGAATTGAAACTGATCAATGAACTCAGTGATAGAGCGTTTCACCCTCATATGACAATTGCTTTTAAGGATATTAAGCCTAAAGACTTTGACATCTATTGGCAGCATATTCAAAGCAAACGCTTTGATGCCCTGTATCCGGTCCGGAATGTTGCTTTATTGAAAAGGCTTGAGGGCAAGTGGATTGTTGTATATCGCTTTATTTTGAAAGAATAAGCTTGGTTTTCTTTTTTCTTTCTTTTAATTCCTCAAAAACCTGTAAATACTGGTCCGTAACATAATCCCAATTGTAACGGTCAATGAGCCCTTCTCTTGCAGTTTCTCTTAAAAACCTCATGGCCTCTGGCTGTGCTTCTGCTTTATTGATACATTCTGTTACAGCTTCAACATTTTTTTTGAAGAACCAGCCGTGTTTCCCGTCCTGAAGCATCTCCCTATTGAATACCGTTTCCAATGCCAGAACAGCACAGCCATAACCGAGAGCTTTCAGCATCGCTGGATTTGTACCTCCATATTCATGGCCATGGAAATACGCATAAGAATGGATATAAAGCGACTTGAGTTCTTCAGGGTCGGTTACATATCCTGTAAAAAGCAAGCGTTTATCTGGGATTTCTTTCAGTTTACTTTCAAACTCATCTTTATAAGGAACATCCCCGACTATAACCAGTTTTTTATTTGAATTGGATTTGAGGAAGCCGTCCACAATCAGATCGGCATTATTATCTGGAACAAGCCTTCCTACAATCAGAAAATAGCCACCTTGCTCTAAGTTCCATTTTTCAATTTTTCTTATATCTCCTGTTTCTGCCGGATTGGCCCCATAAGCAATGATTGTGGAATTTACCCCAAACATTTCTTTATATATCCGGTGCATCTCGTCAGAATCATTGATAATTCGGTCGTAATATTTGGTGGCCATTTTGGAAGCCCAGATAAAATATTTTGAAGCAAATCCTCTCCATTTAGGACGCAGCCATTCCAACCCATCTACATTGATGGCTGTTGGTTTTCTGAAAAATCTTGAAATAATACCAAATGGGCCATTTCCACTATTCACCACAAAAATTACATCCACATCAGAAAGGCAAGCATGTACCATGGAGATGCAGGAATGGGTCAGCTGGGTCAGGCTTTTGGTTTCAATAGCTGGTGTATAAATCAGTTTTATGCCATTGACTATGGTCGGTTTTTCCCTAAAAAGTGCCCGGTGACAGTACACCCTTAGGTCAACACCTCTTTTCTGCAATCTTTCTCCCAATTCTTTAACTAAGGTGTCATAGCCTCCATACACATAAGGGTATCCCTTTGCGCCAAGAATAGCTACTTTTAATTTTTCGTTTCCGGGAATATCTGGCATATATAATCTTCCATTTTTTGGGCAAATTGCCCGTAACTAAAATTACTTAATACTCGGTCTCTTCCTTTTTTTCCCATTTCCCGGGCCAGTTCAGGATCTTTTAGCAATAGGTTTATTTTTTGGCTGCCTGTATGCACATCATCTATACCTATCAGATATCCTGTGTTGCCGTCATCTACCATTTCTACTGCACCGCCAGAGCGGGTGGCCACAACAGGCAGGGCAGAAGCCATAGCCTCCAACACTACGGTTGGAAATGAATCAGGCATTACAGAAGGTAAGACAAAAACCTGTGTACAATCCAGGATTTCCGGAATGTCTGATCTATATCCTAAATCCAGTACATGCTTGCCAAGTCCATTGTCCTGGATAAATGTTCCGATTTCCTCCAATAAATTTTCATATCCAGGAAAAGGGTCCCCTACAAGTAGGAAAAGTGCATCAGGATGTTCTTTGATAACTTCCCTTGCCATTTTTAAAAATGACATCTGTCCTTTACCCGGATTGATTCTTCCTACCATGGTCACGATCTTCCTGCCTTTCGGTAATCCGCTTTTTTCAAAAGGACTTTCGATTTCCGCCAAAAAAGGCTTATAATCTATTCCATTATAGATTACTTCAGGCTGAATATCTAATAGGTTTTCCCAATGTTTGGCCACTGAATCTGACACCACAATGGGCCTTCTCTCAATTCCATTTATTTGTCTAGCCAAAAACCGCACCAAAAATCTTGGTGATTTGATGATTTCGTGGATATGCCAAATATGTGTAATTTTATTTCTCTTGGCAAAGATTGCGCCAACAATTACAGCCAAGGTATTGGAATACAACAAAGTGATAGGTTCTTCTTTGTTCAGCTTGTGCAGGAATTTATAGGCTTTCAGGAATTTTCTTCCCCTATCTAGGATTCCTAAGGGGTTAAAATATTTCCTCCTGAGAATTCCCAAGTTGACTATAGCTACTTCTATCCCTCTTTTTTCTACCTCTACCCTGAAAGGACCTTCACCAGGTAGAACCAGGAGAGTCGAATAACCCATTTTTTGAAAAATTTCAATCACATAGATGAGAATCTTGGATGATCCGTACAAGTCTGAATTACTATGCAAAAAAATGACCCTACCTTTATGATTCATGATTAATATTATTATCGCCTTGAAACCCCATTTTTATGAAATTCCAAGGCAAAAATTTTTGATTATCTGCCTTATTAAAAAAGACCTAAACAAACAATCTCATCCTTTGTATTTGGCTTTGCTAAAGGCCTGATGTTTCATTTTTATAAATAAACCCCCAAATCTATGAAAAAGTATTGAAAAATATCCATTTTCTTCTTTAATGCCTGTCTTTTTAGCGCGTGTTAATTCATGAACCTGCAATTGAATTGATTATTTTGGGCATTTTCCCCCCAAAGAATGCTCAGAAAAGCAAATCATTGCTTGAAATTGTGCTGCTTATCAAGCGGTATATCCAGAATTTTCTGATAATTCCGAATAAAAGATGATCTGCTGAAATCAACACTTCTCCTTTTTCCAGACTCAATCAATTTCTTAGCCAATTGATCTGAAAGGATGAGTTTTTCCATGCATTTTGACAGGGATTGGCTGTCTCCTATTGGATGGACTAGGGCTGCCCCACCTGCTACCTCCAATAAGGCTTGTTGCTCAGAAATAATAACAGGGATCCCACTCCTCATAGCTTCTATGACTGGAATGCCAAAACCCTCATTGGATGACGGAAAGACATAAGCAAATGCAGCATTGTAAAGGCTTTTTAATTTTGAATCGCTCAAAAAGCCTGGAAACAATACTTTTTCTTTCAAACCTAAAGAATAGACAGAATTTCTGACTTGATCGTAATCGTCCAATGCGGAACTCAGCCCCCTTTCTCCCACCAAGACCAGTTTGAATTTTCCCGGAAAGTTGGTTTCTATCTTTGAAAATGCCTCAACCAAAACCTGAAGCAGTTTCCTTTTATCAAAGCTACCTACATGAAGGAAGTAGCTTTTTGGCTGAAGTCCCAGATCTTCCAAAATACTTTCATCAGCCATTTCAGGAAGCAACCTTGGGCATTGATAAATTACTTCTATAGGGTTTTTGATTCCTGTGAATTGGATGATAGACTGCTTGGCATATTCAGAGGTAGTGATGACCACCGTATTGCCTTTCAATCCTGCATGGATCATTGGTATGAAATATTTTCGCCAATATTTATTGTAATTTTGGGGCATTTGCCAGAAGAAAGCATCATGAATCACCACCAGTTTTTTTGCCTTCATTGGAATTGCCGGGGCTATGTAATCGAAACAGATCAGGACATCTGCTTTTGATTTTTTCACCCGTAATGGCAATAAAATCTGCTTCCAAATAAAGTAATAAAAATGGTAGAGTACTTTTCTCCAGTAAGGTACATTCCCTCTGTAAAAACCACTTTCAGCCTGTTTTTTGGGGTCATGCGAAAAAATATATTCTACCTCCTCTGATGAGAATTCTTTTTCCGCCTCACAAAACTCCAGCATGTATGTTTTGATGCCAGTGAGAGCCGTGTTTAGATAAAAAAGATCTACAAATACCTTCTTTTTCATGCCTTCATCTTTTTTGGGAGATTATACGTTGATAGGCATGAACGCTATAGCCTACCATCCACCAGGTAATCCAGGACACATAGGTATAGACCTCCGCATTGGCAGTAAACAAAGGGAGCAGCAAGCCAAATTTTACAGAAGCCGCCACAAAGGCTATTCTTGCCGTCATGATTTCTTGTGTACGGTTGAATACCTTCAGAGAGGTTTTAATGCTATAGGCAAGGATTAGGATATATAGAATCATGCCCAACCAGCCCATTTGCACCCCATAGATCAAAAACTGGTTTTCTCCTCCCACCCGTAATTCGTCTTCTACACTGCCCACGTTTCCGCTCATGGCCAAACCTATCCCCAAAGGATTGGCTATCATGGAATCCAAAGCCAATAGCCATTCTACCAAGTGGCCCATGCTTGAGGTGTTTTCGAAAGTGATGGTATCTACGATAAAATAGTAAAAATCCTCAGAGGCAAAGAATAATACATATATGATAAAAGCTAATACTAAAGCAAAACCTGATAAGATCAATCTATAAAGTTTGAATATTACAGCCACATAAAAGATCATGATAAAGAAAGCCAGAAAGGCGGCTCTGGATGATGCAAAAAAAAGACTGGCCAATGAACAAAGCATGACCATGGTATAAAAGAACCAATTTTCTCTTTTGCTGGTCAAAAACCAGATCAGACCTGCCGAAAAACCCAAAAGGACTGAGCTTGCCAGTTCAAGGGGATCTGAAAAAAAGGAGGCCAATCTTTTGGTTACTGCCTGGGTTTCAAAAGTCCAGGTAAGACCGAAATGGCCCGTGGGTTCAATCTCATTGATTTCTTCATTGAACAGAGCATAACCTGTCAGGGACTGAAGGTGGGTGTCAATGGTTTTTTCGAAGACATTCACCAAAAAAGCAGCGATGGCGATCATGAAAATTCCTTTGAAGAGGCGTTCTATTTCCTTATTGCTGAAATTGGTATTTCTTCCCAAAAAATATACCAGCGCAGGGATGAGCATATTTTTGAAATAAAGTGCTTTGTTAAGCAGGCTGGCTTCCCCAAGAGGAAGTATCAGAAAAACCAAGGCCAATGTGAGGAAAGCCAGAAACAGGATATCCACGCGGTGAAGGCGGAAAGGATATTCGAAGATGTTTTTTTGATACAAGACAAATCCCAAAACCGAGGCCAAGACGACAATTTCCTTCAAAAATTGGAAGGCATTCACAGCTAGGGAAGAGCCTGTGGCCAAATAGGTTACACTCAAGATTGTGATGTAAAAGGGAAGGAAAAGCAAAAGGAAATAGATTCCATATTCCCATTTTCCCTCAAAAAGTACCATTCTGAGTACCCAAGAAATGAGTACCAGGCTAATAATAGCGATGATGGCAAAAATAATCAGGGACATAGGGGCTCCGGATTATGGTGATCCAAAGATATTCCATCACGGATCCCTTTGGCTACAGCTTTCATTTTTTTGAATCTTCCTCTAAGGCAAAAATAGCACATCCAGGCTATATACTTGAATAGATGATAAGGCCATGCCAAGAGGCCATATGGAAAACCAAAATGTCTTCTCAGAATAAAAAGCTGATTCCTCGCATGTAGGTAAAAGACTCTTGGGCTTAGCGTACCTTCATCATGTGCCTTTTTGGAGGAGGCGCTGCCTTCATGGAAAATGATGCTTTTGGAGGCAAGAAAGATAGTATAACCTGCCTTTCGGACCCTAAGTGACCAGTCTACATCTTCAAAATAGGCGAAAAAGGAATTTTCCAAGGCTCCTGTTTTTTGGATAACCTCTTTTGGAATCAGGATGCAGCAACCGGTCGCCCAATCCAATTCTCTATCTTTTAGACGATAATCGGAAAGTTTTTCACGGTCTCCAAGAGTCTTTGATATACCAAGACTGTTCGCCATCTTCCCGCCTGCGCTCCAAATGCGCTCTGGTGAATCCATGAATAAAATCAATGGCTGTACCATTCCGGAATCGGGTTTATTACCTGCTATCAACACCAGTTCTTCTATAAAACCAGGATCGACTACTGTATCATTATTGAGCAGGAGGATATAGTCAAATCCCTGCTCCATGGCATATGCAATTCCCCGATTGTTGCCTCCTGTGAATCCTAGGTTCTTATTGTTTTTCAAAAAAACAGGAAAAGAGAATTCAGATTTCAGCTTTTCATAAGATCCGTCCTCAGAGGCATTATCTACCACGATCACAGAAAAATTCGTAAAACTTACTTTTTCCAGGGAATGCAGACACCTTTTGGTCAATGCATAGCCGTTCCAGTTAACCAGAATGACTGCTACCGAAGAGTGAGTTTTTGAATCCATAGAATAAGTCTTTGTTTTTGAAATAAATCAAAAATGAACTGATAATGAAAATAAACACCTCTGTAGCAACAAGTGCATAGCATAGACCAATTCCTCCATATATGGAAGTCAAGGCTATGGAAACTGTAAGCATAAATGCACACATGAGCCAAGAGGAGTGGAAAATCTGACGTTTTTTGTCTTTGACCAATAGTCCCAGCACATTGGCAATATTAAGACATGCCAAAAAGGGAACAAATGATAAAATCCTTAGGTAACTTATCGAATCCTCCAAGGTTTCTCTTGCCAATGCTTTAATAATTAAGGGTGAAGCCAAATTTGTAAAGACCGCAAGGAATAATCCAAATAAAAGGGCCCAGGTATAAGCCTTTTTCAAAAACTGAAAGAAAGAAGGTTTATCTGTTTCAAAAAGTTTGGATGCATTTGGATAAATGGCCTGTATTATCAAAGAAGGAAGCATCCTCAATACCATAGTAATCCTTTCTGCCAAACTAAACATTCCCAAGGTTTCTGCATTCGCAAAAAAACTCAGAACTATCAAGCCGCCATTAATAGAGATGTGTGAAACCAGATTGGAGAGGAATAGTAGGAGGTTGTCTTTTAAGGACTGCAGAATATTCAATATTTTGGGCAAGAAGAAACTGATTTTCATAGCATAGTGTATATAAACCACTATCATCAAATTGACCAGAAATGCTGTGCCACCCAAGATAAAATTAGTCCATTTGGCCTGATCAGGTTCATGGATAAATAATACAATACCCACTAAGTAAAGTAGCTTACTAAATATGTTGGCCACAGAAATCAGTTTCATCTTCTCCAAGCCCTGGAAAAACCAAAGAGGAAGGGTAGCTTCGGAGAAAAGCAAGAGCACCGAAAATACCAAAATGGTTCTGTATTCACTGAAAAGATTGAAACCATAGGCAGCTATTAAGATGATCTTTGTGGCAATACCTGCCAATACCAACTTGCTGGAAATGATTTTTGAAATGGTTCGGGACAATTTTTCGGTGTTTTTCTGGTTGATGGCAACCTCTCTTGGCCCACTAAGATTATAACCAAAACCCACCAAAATGTTGAACAAAAGGATGACTGAAAGGGAAAGGTTCACTAAGCCAAATTGGTCCACTCCTATGGATTCAATGAGCAAGGGCATTGAGATCAGTGAAATCAGGATATTGGAAGCTTGAATAAAGCCCAAAAAAATAAAGTTCTGAATGGATTTGTTCCTTATCAGATTGTTGGAAGAAAAAGAAAGGATTTTATCGAACATGGTCCAAAAAGGCTATGCTTCAGTCCTACTGACATGTAGACGGTACAATTGCCTTATATACAAATAAATCAAAGTCAAAACACCCAGAATTAAAGCTCCAATAACCATACCCTTTAATAATCTGATCTCAGATCTTTTAAGTGGAAGTCTCGGTGCATCAATAATTTGTATCAATGGGGAATTATTTCTATGGTTGACCTTTGCTATTTCCAGGTTTTTCACAATTTCTGAATAAACTGCCGTAGATGCCTGCACATCTACTTGCCGCTTTCTAGCTTCCACGGTGGCAGCCTGAAGTATGGGGTTAGGATTTGGTACCCGGTCTGAACTGCTCGCATAAGCCAATATGCTTTGATCCAAAATAGCCCTAACGCTGTCTGCTTGGGACTGTAAAATGGCAACATTCTCTGCAGTTTTCTTTGTCTTGGTCTCAAAATAGAAAGTGTTTACATTCTCTACCAATGTTTCATTGAAAGCTTTGGCAAAGGGCTCATCCTTAGAGGAGACGTTGACCTGTATAATGGTAAGTTTCCTGTTTGGTTTGGTTACGGAAAGATGTTTTTCTCTGATGAGCTTGGCAATTTCCTTGACCACGGAATCCTGCTTCACCGAAAAAGCTTCACGGTCAATTGAAAAATCCATGCTGGATAAATCCACTTTTCTTTTCCATTTTTTCTCCAGCTTATGGAAGGCTATATACCGGTCGATCAAAAGTGTGGAACCATCAAATGGGCTGAGAAGGGTCTTGCCAAGCATGTTGTCAGAACGGTAAAGCTCCATGATATTGTCCCCCTGAAATAGTCCGCTTGAAGCCCCCAAAGAACTCAGGTTTACCCCAACCAATGAAGCCAATCCGGACATTTGACTGAGGCCCGACATATCGTTTTCTTCTAACACAAAAGTGGTTTCTGCTTGAAAAACCGGTTTTTTTAGAATTGAAACCAAAGCACCCAATCCAATTCCAATGATTCCTGAAAGTAATAAAACTTTCCACGTTCCGACAAAAAACATAAGCCAATACTGGAAGCGCTCCACCAATTCTTTCAAGGTGATTTTATCATCTATAATGTGTTTTTGCTCGGCCATTAGGGATTGATTTGGGTGATCACAAGTACCAAAGTAGCAATTCCGGTTGCTATACCTACCAGCTCACCTGGACGAACAGGAACCCTTGGGCCTTTGGTGGGAACGATTACCTCTGAGCCTGGTCTTACATTAGGATAGCTTCGAAGGCCAAATAGACTTTTGGTCCTGGCTACTTCTCCATTGGCATATACAATATAGGTCCTTTTTCTATTAGCCCGAATATCGAATCCTCCG
The DNA here is from genome assembly GCF_003014575.1 of Cecembia rubra. Taxonomy (GTDB): domain Bacteria; phylum Bacteroidota; class Bacteroidia; order Cytophagales; family Cyclobacteriaceae; genus Cecembia_A; species Cecembia_A rubra. Next base: position 42,968 of record NZ_PYGF01000017.1, on the reverse strand, counting down.
GATCTATTGATGTAATATTTCATTCCTTTGTCTTTTTCAAACCTGACAGTGGCAGGGTAAACTACATCTCCTCTCATTCTGACCGTCTGAAGTTGTCTCGGAACGGAAATGATGTCTCCTTCTTCTAAGATCAGGTCAAGGTCAGAACCTGGATTTTTGATAATCGCCTCCAAGTCTATGGCTACTGCTTCGGTTTGTCTGATTTTCACAGGAGCAACACCTGCTTTGGTTTCCGTGATACCAGTAATTGTTTCCCTTTTGGTAGCGGCAGTTGCCAGGCCTTCTCCACCTTCCACTGGAGCTGTTCCCAAGTCTTTGAACAGCCTTTCTAATAAAAGTTCCTGAGCTTCGGAGTTGTTAGGGTCCATAAGTAACTTCTGCTGAAGGTCCATTAAATTTCTCTGTCTGCGTAACTGCTCGGATTCTGTTTCAAAAAATTCTGTCCTTCTGATCAAAGTAGCACCATTTGGATAGGCGAAATTAGTCAATCCTCCTGCTCTTTTAATAACATCAGAAATCCTTTCTTCAGCATTTTTTATAGGGAAAATTCCTGGTGAATTGACCTGGCCCTCCACTTTTACCAATTTGTCCAAAGTAAAATTCGACTTTCTCCTTACCACAACCATATCATAAGGTTCAAGGGTAACAGAATTATTGCCTGAAATCAGTTTTTCGTTTACTTCTACGGGTATGATATCAGAAAAATTCCCCTTGGCAGTTTCATTGGATCTGCGGGCAATCTCCACATCTCTTATATTGGCAGCCTCCCTCAAACCTCCTGCCATTATGATCAATTCTTCCACAGTCATGTTTTTGGAAAAAGGATAGGTCCCCGGATTTCTTACTTCTCCATTAACTTGAACATAAAACTCTTCCTGAAGGTCATAAATGCTTGAAATCCGGATGACATCTTCTCTCCTCAAAGGAATATCAGCAGTTCTTCCTTCAATGATTTCCTTTAGGCTGACAGTGAGTACTTCGGTGCTGAAATCATCATAGGTTCTCAGGATACTTGCCCTTTCCAGGTAGGCATCTCCTCTCAGTCCCTCTGCATTTTTTATCAGCTGGCTCAGTGTGAGACCCTCATTCAGTGCATAATTACCTTCCCTGAATACCGCACCTTTGATCTGCACTCTATTAGTATACCGGTTTAGAATTCTGCCAACTTGGTATTCATCACCACCTTTTACCAAGAACAAACCAAATTGATTTTGATAAATATCAGAAACAGCTTTTTCTTTCCCTGTAACGCGGCTTACATTGATTCGTTCTTTAAAAGCCTCATCTGTAAAGCCTCCCGCATAGCGTAAAAGATCATCAAAAGTATCTCCTTCTTTCACCTCAAAAGTTTTTGGTCTTTTCACTTCTCCCGAAACTTTAGCTCTTGACATGAAGGGTTCTACCAATACTACATCCTGATCCTGCAATTGAAGGTCAAGATTGGCTTTTCCGTTCACTAGGAAATCATAGACATCTACGCTGGCAACCGGTTTCCCTGCGCGGATGATTTTGATGTTACGCATGGTGCCGTTCTCATTCGGACCACCAGCGGCATATAAAGCGTTGAATACGGTGCTAAAAGCACTTAAGGTAAATGTTCCCGGTAAACGAAGTTCACCGACCAAATGAACCTTTATAGTCCTTACATTGCCTAATGTCACCTGAACAAAAGTGTTGGGATTACTGCCTCTGATACCTGGATAATAAGATGCGAGTCTGTTTCTTATGATGCCGCTAGCTTCTTCTATAGTCTTTCCTGATACGCTGATAGGACCGATATTATCCAAAATCATGAAACCATCCGCATTGATATTGGCTTCATAATATTGCTCAGATTGACCGTAGATGTCCACATAAACCATGTCGCCTGGTCCGAGGATATAATTTTTTGGCGTAGCCATATTGATACTGGGCTCAAAACTCAGTCTGCGGTTTTTGTTGTAAAAAAGGTCCAGTCCAAAAATTGGGGAATTTAAGATACTGGAATCTTCCATTTCCGGCTGTACCTTTAATATTCCCTGGCTGATTTCATTAAAATCAGTTTGCCTTCGTGGTTCTCTTTTTGAAGCACTTGTTCGTGACCTAGTGCCTGTACTTGAAATTTCCAGCTGTTCAATCCTCTTTTGCAATTTTTCTGCTTCTCTTGCAGGCAAACCTCTTAATCTGGCCATCTGAATCAATTCTGATTCTGTGATTCCTGATTCACCGGCCCTTCTGATCAATTCTCTGATCTGTTCATCGGTAAGTTCATCTACATTGATATTTGCAATATCAGGTATATTTTGGGCTTGTGAGGATGTAGGATGGTAGATAATAAAAAACAGGCCCAAGCAAAAGAAGGCAAGTAATTTTAAAGCAGAATAGTGTTTTTTATTTGCTCTGGAAGAATGGTCTTTCATGTGTTTTTAATTGATTTTTTGCCTTTGCCTAAACTGACTTTTAGAGTTATTGTCTCCTTAGAGGCAGACAGTCACTACCAAGCTCAGTTTCATAGGATTTTCCCCGCCTTTTCTTTAACGATTTAAACGCCAGCAAAAGGGGTTATTGGCATTTTTCTACTTTAAACAGAATAAAATCAGCGTAAAGATAAGTATTCCGAGCAGTAAAGAAATAGTCCAAGAATTAAATTACATGGACTGGGATCATTCCGTGCAGTTTTTGCAGATTTCTATCTGCTTACGGTTTTCCAAAAGTTGATTTCTAAAAGTCTGATATTTTTTGTTTTTCCAGATTTTTTCCAAATTATTTTCCCCGATTTTCCCCATTTCATGACTGCCATCTTTGTCAAAGCAGCAGGGGACCACACGTCCGTCCCAGGTAATCACTGCTCCCTGCCACATCCTCCAGCATTTGTTTTCTATTTCTTTCTTCAGTTTCCATTTCCCTTTTCCATCAGGTACATACCTTGAATACTGGGGCTCACTTGGAATCAAATCGGATCCATTTTCAAAATTATAAATCTGTGTGCTCTTTAATTGGAGTTCATCCACTCCCATCTTTTTTGCCCAATCCTTGAGCTCTGGAATCTGATGCTCATTTTTTCCTGTAACCAGAAATTGAAGTACTACCCTAGGGTAAAGAAGTTTTTTCTCTTTTCTGATCTGAAGCAATCGGCCCAATCCTTCCTGTACTTTGGAAAGCTTACCACCCACACGGTAGGATTCATAGACTTCTTGTGTTATGCCATCCATAGAAATAATGAGCTGTTTCAGTCCTGAATCCAGGGTTTTTTTTATGTTTTGCTCACTCAGGTAGTGGGCATTGGTAGAAGTGGAGGTAAAGATTCCTGACTGATTTGCCAATGACACCAAATCTGTAAACTTAGGATGTAAAAAGGGTTCACCTTGAAAATATAAATGCAGATAGGTTAGGTAATCCTTGGTTTCCGAAATAACCTTTTCGTATAGACTTTCTGACAACATGCCAGTAGGCCGGGAAAAATTTCTTAATCCACTTGGACACTCTGGACATCTCAGGTTACAGCTGGTTGTAGGTTCTATAGATAAGGTAGTGGGATACCCCCAAAGGACAGGCTTTTTAATAGCCCTGCTCAGGACAAAAGAGAGGTACAGCAATAAAAAGTTAACAGCTTTTTTTAAGGTTAGATGGCTAAAATAGGCCTTTGCTTTTATCCACTTATTTTTCACAGATTAAAATAATCAAAAGAATCTGAAAATAAAAAGAGGCCCAACCGATTTGGTTGGACCTCTACACTAATTCCAAATTCAATTATTCCGGTAACAAGACACTGTCGATTACATGGATGACACCATTTGTTGCATGGATATTCAATAAAGATTCCAACAGATTTGACTCATTGATCTGCAATGAACCTAAATTGACAGTAAGACTTGCACCTTCAAGAAGCGTCGGTAGCTGAGCTCCATTTCTCAAATCCTGAGAAAATGCTCTCGCCGGTACTACGTGGTACAATAAAACGTTGGTTAAAGTTTCCAAAGGAATATCGTCAATTCCATTCACACCCAATGCTTCATATAGGGCTTCAAATGCAGCATCAGTCGGTGCAAATACAGTAAGGTCATCATCCAATCCCCCTGATACAGCGCCTGCTAAATCGGCCCTCACTAAGGCAGCAACCAATTGAGTAAATTGTGGACTTTCAGCTTCCGTAGCTGCAATTGCAATTTCAGCGATACTTTGTGTAGGAGGAGTAATTACATAATCCAATACGTGAATGATACCATTGGAAGCAGAAACATCAGTTTGGATAATCTGAGCATTTCCGTTGATCCAAAGATTACCATTTGGAGCTTGGCTCACAAAGAAGGGAACTCCAGCTACTGTATTTACTCTCCCAGGAGTTACTGAAGAAGAAGGGACAGAAGATGCAAGGACATGGTAAGTCAATACATCAGCAAGAGCCGGTGATTGCAATAGAGCAGAAGCTTCTAAATTATTGTCTTCCAGAAATCTTGCAAACGCATCATTGGTTGGGGCAAAAACTGTAAAGGGACCTGGACTTGATAGTGTCTCTACCAAACCTGCAGCATCAACCGCTGCTACAAGTGTGGAAAAATCATTGGTAGAAGCAGCAACATCTACAATGGTTGGTGCCTCCTGTACTGGAGCCTGATCATCATCATTACATGATGTCATTCCGAAAGCAAATACAAATCCAAGTAGTGGAAATGTGAAAATCGATCTCAAAATACCTTTCTTTTTCATAATTTTTGTTGGTTTAGTGAAAGATGGACAGATATTAAACTCTACTTGGACAGTAAGGTTTTATCAATTTTAAATCAATTAAGATTTTTGTTGTGTATGCAGTCAAATTAGGTATCAATGAAAGATTTTTGTAAAAAAAAATTATTGTATAGACATTTATTGATGGGGGTTTTTTCTGATATTAAGCATGATCAAAATAAAAAGCCTCCTAAATCTTAGAAGAGTTAGCTATGTATCTTTAGGATTTGCATTAATTTGTAAATCCTTGTCATGGTACAGTGATTAAGTAAGATTGTTATGAAATATTTCCGGAGAATTTCCATTTGGATTTTGGTTCTTTTAATGACCAAGGCTTGCCAAAAAAAGGGGCAAGAATGTGCAGTAGATGATGAAATTTTGGCAATAGAGGTAGATTTTCAATTGGTTCGTCTAGAGGATAAGTTTTTCCAGGCAAAGACAGAGGATGAATTTCTGAACTTGCTTGATAATTATCCTGAATTTGCTAAAAACTATCTTCAAGTTGACCTGTATTCCTCAAAAGAAGAATTGATTGAAGAATTGATTTTGGTCAATCAGGATAGCCTGATGATGGAACTTTTTGATGAGGTTCAAAAGTATTTTTCAGATTTGAGTGATCTTGAAGAACAGTTGAAAGTAGCTTTCAAACATATCAAATACTATTACCCGGAATTTCGGATACCTAAAGTTTATACCTTCGTGACTGGCTTTGGCTCAGATATTTACTTAGATAAAGAGGTTTTGGTAATAGGATTGGATTACTATCTACCCTTTGAACACAGGTTTCAACCACCGGATCTACCGCAGTATATAACCAAACGGTACCAAAAAGATTACCTGGTCCCTATGGTAGCCATGGCTTTCAGTTCACAGTTTAACAGAACGAATATGGGCCAGAATAATTTATTGGCCGAAATGATTTATTATGGGAAAGCTTATCATTTTACCAAAAGTATTCTTCCCTGTACTCCTGATGAATTTATAATCGGTTATACTTCAGATGAAGTAGCTGCTTGTTTTACCCATGAGGAATTGATTTGGTCCCATTTTGTGGAAAATGACCTGCTCTTTACCACCAACCCTTTTGAAATCAGGAAGTATATAGGTGAGGCGCCATTTACAGATGCCATCAGTCCTGATGCACCAGGAAGACTGGGACGATGGCTAGGTTGGAATATTGTGGATGATTATCGCTTTAACAATAATTTTTCTTTACAGGAATTAATGATGGAGTCTGATACAGAGAAAATTTTCAGGCAGTCAGGGTATAAACCCCGTCGGTAGTGGATCTTCCAAATTTAACTGGATCTAACAGGTGAAGTACCTGTCCAACTGCCTTTTCTTTGGTAAAATACTTTTCGGATAAATTCCTGGAATTTTGTTGCATTTCCTTTAACTGATTGGGGTTTTTGGAAAGAAATTCCAGTTTATTTAAGGCTTCTACTGGTTTTTTGGGATTAAAGTAAAAACCAAGATTGTAAGTTTTTACCAAATGATATACCCAGCCTTTGTGGTTGACCATGATGGCTTTTCCTGCAGCCAGGCCATCAAAAAATTTATTGGGGCTGTTGGTTTTTAATACTGGCAAATGATCAAAACTTATAAATGCAATGTCTGAAATGCTCAGGATTTCAGCTACTTTATTTTTAGACCCAAATGTAATGTGTTTGAAATTATTTAGGTTCAGACATTTCGCCTTTTTAAGTAAATCAGGCAGGCAAGAACCCTTTCCCATAACAATGAACTGAAAATCCAGTTCATTTTCCTGAGCCATTTTAGCAAGAACTAGGATTTCTTCTACAGCATTGACCCTACCAATAGCACCGGCATAACTAATGGTAAGGACATTTTGAAGTCCATATTTTTCCATTAATTCAGGTGATTTTTCTTTAGGCTGAAAGATCTCTGTGTCAGCAAAATTTGGCACAATTTGTACTTCGCACTCGGGACATTTTTTTCTGATATTGTCAGCAATTCCCGGAGAAAGTGCGATGACTTTTAAGGCATGGTGATAAATCCGCTTTTCAAGGGCGTACAAGAATTTCTTAAGGATTGGATTTTTGATGGCCCCTACTTGAATGGGTGCATCTGGCCAGAGGTCGCGCACTTCAAAAATGAAAGGAAGTGCAAATCTGCGCTTAGCCCATAAGCCAATCAGGCCAGTAGTCAAAGGAGTAGAAGTGATATAGAGGTAATCCGGCCTGGAGAGTTTTTTGATCCATTTTTTTGCAATTTTTATAAATGTAAAAAAGGCCCATAGCCGTTTGAAGAAACCAAATTCCTGATCATAGCTTACAGGTAAGTAGTGTACCTTGATGCCATGTATGACTTTAAGATCATAGTAGGGTCTATTGTGGGCAGTAATCATTTCCACTTCTATACCATGATCCACCATTCCCTTGGCCAGGTAATAAGATCTGGTAGCTCCTCCTTCGCCGGGAGTCAAAAAATATTGATGGATATAAATTACTCTCATTTAATTATTCTCTTCAAGCCATGATGCCAAAAGGAAGAGATTCCAGATTTGAAGAAACTGCCTTCCTTTTGCCTTAGACGGATTGGAAGCCAAATTACGCATTTCCTTGGGAAAAAAACTCCCCCACTCTTTTTCCATTGCTTGGATAGGCCCAAACACCCAGTTCCTAAATTCTTTCCTCAAAAACCATTCCTCTAAAGGTAAGCCGAAACCAAGCTTTTGTCTTTTGCCAATAAAACCGAGATTTCTTTGTTCAAGTGACAATTTGATCCATTTTTTGCCGATCAGTTCTCTATGTTCAGTTTCACTGAGTTGCTGACTTAATTCTACAATTTCCGTATCCAGATAGGGAGACCTGCCTTCAATTCCATGAGCCATGCAGGCATTGTCATGGATTTTTAGGATATCGTTTACCAGATAGAACTTCCTGTCCCAAGAGAGAGCATTTTTTAGTAAACCTTCTTCCTTTGGATAAATTAATTCGAGTTTTTGAATTAACTCTTTCGGCATGCTCACCAAAGCAGCCATTTGAAAATAAGTTTCCCTCGGGTCCTCTTCAATACTTTGGATCATTTTGCGCCAGTTGGCAGGGAGGAATTTGGCAATATTTGATTTTTTTAAATTGAGCCAGAATTTTGGATGCTGAATGTATGCAAGGTAGGCTTTATGTCTGTTGTAACCACCAAAAAGCTCATCTGCCCCAGCCCCGGATATCAGGACTTTTACCTCCTTTGATGCTTCTTTGGCAATCATCCAAGTTAGCATTCCTGCACTATCCCCAATAGGTTGATCCAGACTTTGGATATATTTTTTCCAATTGTCCTGAATGCTTTGAAGCGAAATATCTATGGTATGTTGAAGCGAAGGATATTTCTTGAAATATTTACCCACAAAAAGAGGGTCTGCATATTTTTTTTGCAGTTTTTCTTCAAAATGAACCGTAAATGTCGGGAGTTGAATGCCTGTTTCTTCATACCAAAGCGCGTAAAGGAGGCTGGAATCTGCCCCACCCGAAAGCATGACCCCAATGTTACTATCAGCATGAAAGTTTTTAAGTACAGCCTCTTTAAGCAATTCTTCAAAATGTGTATGGCTGATATTGCCTTTTAGGGTTTTGCTGAGGGACAGTGAATTTTCTTTCCAGTTTTTTCCTTTCAAATCCATAGTCCAGCTAGTTCCAATAGGAAACTGTTGGATTCCTCTAAAGAACGTTTGATCAGGAAGCGTATGGCGGAGATAGAAATAAAAAGGGAATTGTCCAATATTTATTGAAGACTTGGACTGCAAGACATTTTGAATAGGCTTGCACTCTGAAGAAAAAAGCCAAGTTTCATTTTCCTGCGTATAATAAAGGGGTTTTTCACCCGATGGATCCCTTGCAATGATCAGGGAGTTTTTTTTCAAATCTGCAAACGCCAGGGCAAACATGCCTTTGAGGCTTTTGATGCCTTGCTCTCCATGATGTTGTAGCCAATATAGTAAGACTTCAGAATCTGAGTGGGTGCTAAAATGGTAACCCCAATCGATAAGTTGATTTCTTAAATCCTGGTAATTATAGATGGCCCCATTCCAAATAAGTACGGCATCCTTTTTCTCTGTCCAAAGCGGTTGGTTGGATTTATCGCTCAGATCAAGGATTTTTAGTCGGTTTCCTGCAAAAAACAATCCTTCCTCAACTTGGCAAAAAGCAGAGTGGTCAGGTCCACGATGTGCAGTGGCATCCATCATGGATTGGATCCGGTTTTGGGGATCTTGGCCTAATATGACATTTATCCCGCACATTAAGGTTTGGAAGCCGGTGAGGCATTTGCTTGATCAATGATTATTTTTTTATTTTTTTCAAAGTACCTACAGAAACTTGTAATAGGGCATTCCAGGCATTTGGGGTTTCTGGCCAAGCAAATGTACCTACCGTGAAGGATCAGCCAATGATGGGCAATATGGATATGCTTTTTGGGTATGTTTTTTACCAGATCTTTTTCGACTTCCAGAGGGGTTTTGGCGTTTTGATTCACCAATCCAAGTCTTTTGGAAACACGGAAGACATGGGTATCCACAGCCATATTTGGCTGGTTCCAGACCACCGAGGTGATCACATTGGCTGTTTTTCTCCCTACTCCGGGTAGTTTGATCAATTCTTCTACAGTTGAGGGCACTTCACAATTGAATTCTTCCACCAGTTTTTTCCCTAGGCCAAGCAAGTGTTTTGTTTTGTTGTTGGGGTAGGATATGGATTTGATATAGGGAAACAGTTCGTCAAAATTAGAACTTGCAAGGTGTTGGGGGGTAGGGAAATCTCTGAAAATAGCAGGGGTGTGCATGTTGACCCTTTTGTCGGTACATTGTGCCGAAAGGACTACAGCAACAAGGAGTTGGAACGGGTTTTCATACATCAGTTCCGTCTCGGCCACAGGCATGTGGTTCGAAAAGTATTCAATAAAAGCAGCGTACCGTTCTTTTTTGAGCATGATTCTTGTTAAATTAGATTTTACAATTTTAAAGATTTAAACCTTTTTCCAATCCATTTGTCACAAGTATTTGTACTAAATACGACTGCAATTTGGAATTTAAACTTTACCTATATGAAACTTCACTTTCGCCTTGAACAATTACGGAGTATTTTTCTAGTGGCCCTTGTCATTTTCGTTACTTCTTGCCAGGATGATGATTTAAGTGATTCCAAGCTTGATCCCAGTGTCCCTTATGATTTGTTAGATGTGGCCTATGGTAATGATTCAAGGCAAAAAATGGATGTGTTTTTACCTGCCAATAGGACAAGCCAAAACACCAAGCTACTGATATGGATTCATGGTGGAGCATGGATAGATGGTGATAAAGCCGAGTTTAGAAATTTCAGGCCTTGGTTTGAGGCGGTGCAGCAAGATTATGCCTATGTATCCCTGAACTACCGCTTGTTCAATGCTGCCAATAGGTCTAATCCATTTCCAAGACAAGAAGAGGATATTCAAAATGCCTTGGCATTTATAAGATCAAAACTTAAAGAATGGAATGTTTCAGAAAAGGTAATACTTGCAGGAGGAAGTGCTGGGGGGCATTTGAGTTTGTTGCATAGTTATAAAAACAACGATGGATTGGTGAAATTAGCAGTTGGCATTTTCCCTCCCACAAACCTGCTGACTTTGGGAAACGGTAATCCATTAATTGAATTTTTGTTGAGGAACATGATTGGTGACCCTCAAGTGGACAAGGAAAAGTATGAAAATGGGTCACCAGTCAATTTTATTAGACCCAATTCTGTTCCTACTGCATTTTTTCATGGAGATCAGGACGATATTGTCCCTATAAGTCAAAGTTATTTGTTGGAAGAGAAACTAATCAAAAACGGTGTCCCCAAGACATTTAAATATTATCCTGGATTAGGGCATGGTTTTCCTGAATCAATTTACAGGGAGATTATCCAAATGACAGAAGATTTTATTCAAGTGCATTTATAAAAAAACCTGAAAGCTTATACTTTCAGGTTACCGGGAAACTAAAACGACTTTATTTTTTCTCGCTCTATAGATCTGGCTTTTCTAAGAATGCCTTTTTCTATTTTCTCAGAAGGTTCAAGAATGAGTTGGTCCAATTGATCGATGGTGCTCAGCAATTCCAGATATTCTTGCATCAAAGTCCCATCTTCGCGCAAGGCCTGCACCAATCGTTCATTCTCATTTTCACTCATTTCCTGATAGATATATCTGATCAGGTCATTTGGGGTAAAAGGTTTTGTCATAGGCAAAATTTAACTGTTTCATTTTTTTCCTCATATTAATCAGTGCATACCGCATCCTGCCTAGTGCAGTATTGATACTTACACCTGTTTGCTCTGCAATTTCCTGAAAACTCAAATCCATGTAATGCCTCATAATGAGTACCTGTTTTTGAGATTCTGGCAACTCATCTATCAATCTACGGACGAGTTCAAGGGTATCCTCCTTGACTTTATGGTCTTCAATATTGTTATCAGCAAATTTCAGCGTATTGAACAAATTCTCCCCATCTTCCATTATGATTGTTGGGTAACGCTTGGTCTTTCTGAAATAATCTATAGCAAGATTGTGCGCTATACGCATCAACCATGGTTGGAATTTCCCCTCTTCGTTGTAGCCATCAGCACTTAATGTATGAATTACCTTGACAAAAACGTCCTGTAACAAATCCTCAGCAACGCCTTGGTCTTTTACAATTAGGTAAATGGTAGTGTAAACTTTTGATTTATATCGGTCTACCAATTTTTCAAATGCAGCATCACTGCCGCTTCTGTACTGGGAAATCAGTTCAGAGTCCCTTGGACCTAACTTTTTACTCATACTTATGGACTTTAAAATAACGTAGAGGTCTATGCCATAGTATATATTTGGGGTGAAACAATTAAAATTTTTACTTTAATCAAATGTATTGATTCAGAAACATACATGCAAAAAATTATTAAATTTTTTTAAACATATTTTGACAAAGTAATGAATAAAGGAATAGAATTGCACTTAACCTTTTTTTTATAAAATAAAATTCCGCAATAAACGGTAAAATTCCCGATTTATAAAACAAAAAAATCCATGTATTCAACGAATAGAAATACTGCATTTATTGTGCCAAGTGCTAAAATAATCCAGGCTTTTTTTGGTTATTGATTTTGACAGTACTTGGTAAGGCATTTCAGGGCTAATTCCTTACCTTCGTTTTTGGAAATTAACAGTAATATGGAAATAAGTGGAAGAATTGTTCAGATTATGCCTGAAATCAATGGCAATGGAAGAAATGGTCAATGGAGAAAGCAAGAATATATTTTGGAAACAGCAGGAAATTATCCAAAAAAAGTATGCATGACTGTCTGGGGAGATAGCATTGATCAGTTTGCTTTGAAACAAGGAGATCATATAAATGCCTCCATTGATATTGAAAGTAGGGAATATAATGGAAGATGGTATACTGATGTAAAAGCATGGAAAATCGAAAAGGCTGGCGCTGCTGGAGCTGCAACAGCAAATGTCGCTTCAAAAAACAGCATTCCTGATGTTACCAGTTTTTCGGATGAAAGCGCAGATGATATCCTTCCTTTCTAAGGAATAGAATGAAAACGAAGGGTTCCTCCGAAGGAATATCCAATTTTTAAAAAATGGAATTTGATCCAAGAAGCTAGCATTCTTTATTGATCTTTTCCCCCCACAATTGGAGAAGAACAATAAAGAGTGCTTTTTTGTCCTAAAGGTAAATAGGGTTTCCCAAGACTATGGTCAACTGTGGTCCGCCAGCCATCCTTTCTCCAAATCTATAGCCTAAATAGGCTCCTCCAATCATCAATACAATAGTAATCAAAATCAAAAGCAATAAGACACCCAAGGGAATTTCCCAATCTTCGGAACCGATTTTGAATCTGATGTTTTTTTTAAGGTTCATGGTTGTTTGGATTGAGCAACAAAAAGAAAAGCGGGCAAAAATAAGGCCCGCTAACCAATCAATCTAGTAAACTTTCAATTAATGTCTATTTTTCTAACGCACTTCTCCAACCATTTGTTTCAATTTTTTTGGCGGAATCTTCAACTTTTTCTTTTAGTGTCTCCTTATAATTATCCAGATTTTGCCCAATCTTTTTATCAAATGCACCTACAATTGAAGCTGCAAGAATTCCTGCATTCTTGGCTCCATTGAGGGCTACGGTAGCAACAGGAATTCCTCCCGGCATTTGGAGAATAGAAAGGACGCTGTCCCAACCGTCAATTGAGTTGGAAGACTTGATAGGAACTCCTATGACAGGTATAGAGGTCATAGAGGCAACCATACCTGGTAGGTGGGCCGCACCTCCGGCTCCTGCAATGATAACTTTCAAACCCCTATCTCTGGCAGTTTTGGCATATTCCACCATCCTATCGGGAGTTCTATGAGCAGATACAACCGTCAATTCATAGTTAACCCCCAATTCTTCCAAAGCAAGAGCAGCTTCAGACATAATAGGTAAGTCTGACTGGCTGCCCATAATGATTCCTACATGTACACTCATGGTGTTCAGGCTTTTATTTTGATTACTTCTTTGATTTCCTTTGCTCTTGCCTTTAGGTGCTCCAAGTTTTCATCCAGAAGCGTTACATGCCCCATTTTTCTGAAAGGTTTGGTCAACTTTTTACCGTAAAGGTGAATATAAACTCCTTTTTGGCTGATGGCTTGGTCCAAACCTTCCACAAATGCTTCTCCACTATAGCCATCTTCTCCTAACAAATTGACCATGGCGGCAGGGCTTCTTAAGTCCGTATTACCTAATGGCATATCAAGTACGGCCCTTAAGTGTTGTTCAAATTGTGAGGTAAAATTGGCTTCAATGGTATGATGCCCTGAATTATGAGGTCTTGGTGCAATTTCATTGACCAGGATTTCACCTTCAGGGGTCACGAACATTTCCACAGCCAATATTCCTATCAGGTCTAATTCTATGATGACCTTTCTGGCAATTTCCTGGGCCTTCTGTTCCAGCTCTGAAGATATATCCGCTGGCGCAAAAAGAAACTCAACCAAGTTGGCTGTTGGATGAAAAGAGCATTCTACAGAGGGATAACTAATGATTTCCCCGCTCTTGTTCCTCGCTACGATCACAGAAATTTCTTTTTCGAAATCGATGAGTTTTTCCAATAGTCCCGGTGCATCAAAGGCCTTACCAAGTTCCTCCTTATTTCTAAGGACTTGTACGCCCCTACCGTCATAACCTTCTCTTCCCAATTTATTGACAGCAGGAAGGAAATCCTCTTGAAGAAGAACTTCCTCCTTGTTTTCTGTAAGAATAAATTCTGCGGTTGGTATACCTTTTTCCTGGTAAAAAGATTTCTGTAGTCTTTTGTCCTGGATAAGCTTGATCAAATGTGGTTGGGGATAAACTTCCTTGCCTTCTTTGGCTAGCTTTGCCAGTGCATCTGTATTGACATTTTCGATTTCGATGGTAATGACATCACAGTCCCTTCCAAAAGCATACACAGTATCAAAGTCAGTTAGACTTCCTTGGACAAAGCGCTGACAAATGGATCTACAGGGAGCGTTGGAATCCGGGTCTAGGATATGGATATCAATGTTGTAGTTGATGGCAGATTGTATGACCATTCGGCCAAGCTGACCACCGCCCAGAATTCCCAAAGTTTTTTGCTGGTAGTTTTTCTGCACAGGAAAAGGCATTGTTTTCCCAAAAATAGCAGAAAAATATAGCTTCAGGAAACTTTAAAAGGATTATGGCACAAGTTCCTTAAAGGAGCTTAATTGAATAAATTTCGCGGAGCTTAAACAGTCCTACCCCCAATTAACCTCAAAAGGATAGAAATAATGGCCAATACCAACAAAATATGGATCAGACCACTAAGACTGTATACAAAGAATCCGAAAATCCATCCTATGATCAATATGATTGCGATTAAATACAATAGAGAGCTCATAACTTTATTTGTTTTGGTTAAACAATTGAATTTGAGCTTAATAAATCAATGATTGTGCCAAAGGAAAGTTTATTCAAATTTAATTCCCATCAATTCCATGAGTTTATGTGCATTGAAACTGGGGCATGAACCTGCTTTCAGCTTATAATCAAAATGGATTTCATTTTCATGGATTTCAGAATGGAAACTGAAATTTGCCAAGTAAGGCAAAGTTTTTTCCAGTTCGCTCAACTCGATATCATGGGTGGAAATAATTCCTCTGGCTTGGCCATCGGCCAGTTGCTTGATCAATGCCTCACTCCCTAAAATTCTGTCTTTGGTATTGGTCCCTTTTAGTATTTCATCCATCAGGAAAAATACATGCTTACTCTCTTTCACTGCCTCCAGCACTTTACGGATTCGGGATAGCTCAGAATAGAAAGAGCTCACACTTTCTCCTAGATTATCTGCATTTCTCATGGAAGTATAAAGTTGGAAATTCCCCGCACTCAGCTTCTCAGCCATTGGTCTCAGACCCAAGTTTACCATCACTAAATTGATGCCTAAAGTTCTCATGAATGTGGTTTTTCCAGACATATTTGAACCAGTAAGCAGTATAGTCTTCTTTTTATCCTCTAGGTGGAAATCATTGCCTACGGCAACTTCTTTTTTTAATAATGGATGTTTGATTTCTTTACAATGAATCAAGTCGCTTCCATTCCAGAAGACCTCTCCGTTTAAAGACATTTGGTTGGAAAAGGCAGCCAAAGATATCAATACCTGCCACTGGTCAAATACTTTTTCCAATTCAGCAAGGTCAGCACCAAAAGCTTTCTTCCATCGGTCTAATTTCCATAATAGAAAAAAGTCTGTCCAGCATAAAAGATTTAGGATAAAATAAACAAAATTCATCCTATTCTGAATCAGAAAAGATACCTGTTCCAAAGTGCGAAGTCCTTTGGAAAATTGGCCATCTTCAAAATGACAGTGGATAGCTTGAAGGCTGGATTCCTCGAATTTTTCTTGTTCCAATAATTCAGACCAGATTCTGAAAGTTTTGATATCCCCTTCATTTGGCCAAATCCGAGATGCCCTTTGCAGGTCTTTAAATATCAATGAAAGGAAAAACATTCCCATCAATACCCAAAGCCCTAACCAGGCATTTGCTATTAAGCCTAAGAAGCTGGCAAGCAGGATGCCGATTCCACCTATTGGACCAAGGACCATTGGAAAAATATAATGCTTTTGCCAGGATTCAGGTTTTTGCAACCAAGCGTAAAACTGGCCTTTTTCTTTCTCTTTCTTGAGGAATGCTCTTCCAAGGGCTTCAAAATTACGGATTAGTCCAGGCTTGCATCTCAGTTCTTCTACAGCCTTATATTTCTCCTTAGCCATATTTTGATCTATTTGCTTTTTCATCTGCATGGCCAGTAAGTTTCTGCCTGTTTTTGAAACCGTATGGTTGATCAGCTGAAATAAAGAATGTTGCCCAAATAGATCCAGATCATTGCAAAAGGGATGGCCCTTATCCAAAAATTCTTCACCGGAATCGAAACTGCCCAATTCTCTGGAACTGCGTTTCAGTTGTTCCTTTTCCATGGCCTGAAGTTCGAATATAAATGACTCTGTATCTTTTAGCGTATTGAAATGCTTAATCAAGACAATGAAAATTATGCTTAAAACCGGTATACCAAGTAAATACCAACCATTTTCTGCCAGCCCCAGAATCAAAAAAATCAACAGTAAAATAAAAATCAACACACGAAAAATGGCTGTAAGAGCTGTTTTTTTCTTTAGGCTCTGCAATTTCTTTGATAATGGGTATATGTTTTCATCTAGTTTCATCTGCTAAATATAACTAAGGGCAATAACAGGGAAGGAATTATTTTTGCAATTATGTTGCATTTAGAGCAGAAATAACCTTAACTTTGAACTATATCATTTCTGCGGCGTTTTTCTGGTTGGATTCAATAATAAGCAACAAGTCCGACGTTGTTCTAATAACCTGATCAATTAAAAATGAGAAAAATAATATACGCCTTCCTAACAGTCATGATATTAGCGAGCTCTGCCACTATTAGAGAGGATAATATTTGGGCACTATTTGCCAAAACGAGGTTTATCGAAAAGCTAAATAGAGAGTTTGGGATGTATTTTCTGTATCCGAAATTCCCAGATGAACTAAAGGCAATGGAGGGAAAGATAGTAACTGTATCAGGGTTTTATATTCCATTGGATATGAACAATTCTGATATTGCAGTAGTGTCCAAATTCCCAAATGCGGAGTGTTTTTTTTGTGGAGGCGCTGGTCCTGAAAGTATTCTGGTAGGTTATTTGAAAAAGAAGCCTTCAAGAAAGATTAAAATGGATGAAATAGTCAAGATAAGAGGCAAACTCAAGTTGAATGAAGAGGATATAGATGAACTGAATTTTATCCTTTTGGATGCTGAAATAATTTTGAATTAATATGGGAAAAAAACTTCCAGTTACAGTTTTGAGTGGATTTTTGGGGGCTGGGAAAACCACGCTTTTGAACCATGTTTTACATAATAAGGAGGGTCTGAAAGTAGCTGTAATTGTCAACGACATGAGTGAGGTCAATATTGATGCTCAGTTGGTGCTCAATCAGAATACCCTTTCCCGCACAGAGGAAAAGCTGGTAGAAATGAGTAATGGCTGTATTTGTTGTACCCTGAGAGAAGATCTTATGTTGGAAGTGGAGCGTTTAGCAAAGGAGAACAGGTTTGATTATTTATTGATAGAAAGTACAGGGATATCAGAGCCCTTGCCAGTTGCACAGACCTTTAGTTTTGTAGATGAGGAAAAAGGCATTGATCTCTCCAAGTTCAGCCGTTTGGATACCCTAGTTACTGTTGTAGATGCTTTTAATTTTTTTAGGGATTTTGGTTCAGCGGATACTGTTTATTCAAAACAGTTGAATGAAGACCCTGAAGACCAAAGATCCATTGTCAACTTGCTTACTGATCAAATTGAGTTTGCAAACGTAATCCTAATCAATAAAGCAGATCTTGTCACCAGAGAGCAGGTAGAGGAGTTAAAAGCCATTATCCGGAAGCTTAATCCTGCTGCAAAAGTTATTGTAACCTCAAATAGCAGAGTGGATCCCAAAGAAATCTTGAATACGGGTCTTTTTGATTTTGATGAGGCTTCCAATTCAGCAGGATGGCAGGCAGAGCTTGAAAAAGACCATCATGTGCCTGAGACAGAAGAATATGGGATTTCTTCATTTGTTTTCAGAAATAAGAGACCCTTTCATCCACAGCGTTTTTGGACCTACTTAGCGGAGAACTGGCCAGCGGGAATCATTAGAAGCAAGGGGCTTTTTTATATTGCATCCCGGAAAGATCAGGCCCTGTCATGGTCCCAGGCAGGAGGATCACTCAAAGCGGAGCCCGTAGGAGTATGGTGGGCAAGTATGCCGTTTAAGGAGAGGATGCACTATGCTTCCTACATGGAAAATCAGGAGTATATTGAATCCAAATGGGATAAAAATTTCGGAGATAGACTCAATGAATTGGTAATCATAGGACAAGATTTGGACAAAGATCAAATTACTTCTGAATTAGAGAACTGTCTGTTGGATGATTATGAATTGGCAGATTTTTTGAATGGAGAAAAATTCACTGATAATTGGCCCATCTGATGAGCAGGAAAAAATCAAAAATCGTGAAGGAAAAATTAGCAGAAGAATGGGATTTCAGCGAAGGATTTGGAGGAATTCCCCAAGAGCTGGAGCTTACCAAGAACATTGGTTGTGCTTCAGACGGAAAAAAGAAACAAAAACCAATTGTTCCCAATAACCACAAGAGTGATAATAATTAAGGCCGGTTAAATTACCGGCCTTAACTTTTTATCATACTCCATTATTTTTTTCCTTCCGGATAAAAATGGTGCACATCTCTTTGAGGGAAAGGAATTGTAATATCATTTGCTTCAAACGCTTCATTGATCGCCTCCATATTGTCCCAATAAACTGGCCATAGGTCGGCAGCATCTACCCAACAACGAATGGTCAAGTCCAAAGAACTGTCCCCAAAATTTGTGAAATAAACCACTGGAGCCGGATCTTCATGGATTCTTTCATCTTTTTTTAAAGTATCCAAAATTACCTGTCTGGTTTTTTTCAGGTTTGTTCCATAGGCCACTCCCACCTTCATTTCTACTCTTCGGGTTGGTTTTTGGGAAAGGTTGATGATCATATTGTTGGCCAATGCTCCATTGGGTACAGTTACTACCCTGTTATCAAAAATCCTGATTTTAGTATAAAGGATATCAATACTCTCAACTGAACCTAATTGTCCTTGGGTTTCGATCGTATCTCCCACTCTGAACGGTTTGAAGACCAAAATCAAAACTCCTCCGGCAAAATTGGATAAAGATCCTTGCAGCGCCAGGCCTACAGCAAGACCTGCGGCACCCAGAATCGCTACAAAAGAAGCCATCTGCATGCCCAAAGTTGTGGCCACACTGATCAAAAGCACTACCCAAAGTACTGCAGAAAGGAAGCTTTTAAAGAATGTTGAAAGAGATGGGTCGATCTCGTATTTTTCCAAGGCATTAGAAAGAAGCCTTGTCAAAAATTTGATGACCTGTCTACCAATAACCAATAAAATTATGGCTTTCAGCAAAACAGGCCCAAATTCAAATGCCATTTCTATGGCTTTTTCTTTGATGACGTTGATTTCCTGTAAGTTTAAGTTGGGTTCCATAAATGATTAAAATTTGATTTTCTGATTCAAAAAAGGCATTTATCGACAGAATATAATCAATCTCCACCTAAATGCCCAATGCCATGACAACTGATAATTACTGATTCCTGAAGCCTGCAAAATCCTTTCCAAATCTGTTCGGGTAAAAGCTCTTTTTACAGATAATGGCCCATCATTTTTGACCATTTCCGACTTGGAGAAAACTTTTGTCAGCAGGCGGATACTTGCAAAGGCAATCGGGTGTCTATGAAGATCATTGATAACAATACCCAATTTGGCCTTGATAATACAAGCCTTAAATAGTTTGATTAGTTCCTGATCTGTGAAATGGTGGGTAAATAAAGTACAAGTAATAATGTCAAAACTGTCTTTTTCAAACGCCCTGTCAAAGACATTTTGGAATCGGAAAGTGGCGGATGGAATATCAGATAAATTATTTTTGGCAAATTCAATGATGTTTGGATTGGCATCAATTCCCACAAATTGGCAATTATGAGCATTAATCTTTGCCCAATCTGCCATAATCCTTATCATGTCACCGCTCCCGCATCCTAAATCAGCTATTTGGTAGGCCTCTTGGGGAAATCGATGCATAATCTTGCTAAGGGCGGAAGTGGTTACATAGTTTCCACCCAAAAATTTGTTAATAGTCTTCAGTTCTTTTAGAGTTTGCTCCAAGACTTGACCCTTAGACTCAAAATCGTCCATCCATTCCTTTTCGAAACTTCTTTGGGCAAATTTTTTCATCTTTTTTCCAGCAACATGGTTTCTAAAGTCAGTCCTGGACCAAAACCCATAGCCAATAATGGTCCTGAAGTTGCTTCTTCTTCCAACCACTTTTTTAGTACAAAAAGGATTGATGCGGAAGACATGTTTCCCGAATTTCTCAGCACTTCATGGGAATGGCGGTTAGCAGACATCCCAATTCCAAAAGCTTCTTCAACTTTTTGGAGAATCTGCTTGCCTCCTGGATGGATGGCAAAATTCTTTATTTGTGAAATATTAAATAGCTTTTCTAAATGTGAATGTATCTGATCAAGGCCTTTGTGAAGTAGTTCAGGTACATATTTACTCAGTTTCATTTCAAATCCGAAATCCCCAATAGACCAGGCCATGTCATCTTCCCCGCTTTTGAACAATTGGGTATCGTATTTTTTAATATCAAGTCCATGTTTTGATCGTGTGACTAAAGCTGCGGCAGCTCCATCACCAAATATGGCATTGGCAAGTAAATTGTCCTCTGTATATTCTTTCTGAAAATGAATGGTACATAGTTCCACTGAAACGACAATCACTTTGGCTTTCGCATTGGATTGACAGATTTTATCAGCTAGCTTAAGGCCATTGAAAGCAGCATAACAGCCCATAAAATGAAGGGTATAGCGCTCAATATCTGTTCTTAAGCCCAGCTCGTGGATGATTTTAAGTTCAAGTCCGGGGGCAAACATCCCAGTACAGGAAACCAAGATCAAGTGGCTCACCTCATTTGGATAAAGCATGGCATTTTGAAGGCATTGGGTGATAGCTTTTTGGGCAAGATTAAAACCCGTTTGCTGAAAGACCTCCATTCTTTTTTTTGTTCCCGGAAATGGATCTAGGTATTTGTTTTTGGGAAAGAATTCAAAGTGTTCAGGATTGTCATACCTGAAATCTTCCAGCACACTGAACCTTTGTTCGATACCAGACTGCCTATAGATATAATTCAGGACTCTAGATCCCGCTTCATCCAGTCCGTGGGCAATTTTCATAAAATTGCTGATCTGCATTTGAGGTATGCCTTCTCCCGGATTGGCGGTGCCTATGCTAACTAAATGGCTGTTCATTGATTGAAGTTAAACTAATTTTTCTAAATTGAGTACCTGAGATTAAACATATCCTCAAGCCAAAAGTTAAAAAAATTAAATTGATTAGTATGTTGAAGTGGTCAAACTGGAAGCATTTGCGTATTCCCTTTTCCTTTTACCTTATGCCGGTTTTCTTTTTTGCTTTGGCCATGACGCCAAATCATAATGGTGAAAGGATTCTGATCGTATTAATAACTTTACACTTATTCTTATATCCTTCCAGCAATGGATACAATAGCTACTTTGACAAAGATGAAAAAAGTATCGGAGGACTTAGAAACCCACCCAAGGTGACTTTGGGGCTTTATTATCTATCCTTATTGTTTTTTTTAGTTTCACTGGGTTTAGCTTATCTTATCAACTGGCAATTTGCTTCTATGGTGTTAGTTTATGGGTTGGTGTCCATGGCTTATAGCCATCCCTCAATCCGGTTGAAAAAACATCCCTTTTTGAGCTGGTTTATCGCTGGCTTTTTTCAAGGTTTTTTCACTTTTTGTATGGCCTATGCAGGATTGAGTGATTTTGGTTGGGAAATTTTCTCCAGGCAGCATGTGATTATCCCGGGAATCTTGACTTCCCTGATGCTTTGGGGATCCTATCCCCTGACTCAAGTGTACCAACATGAGGAAGATGCCAAAAGGGGAGATCAAACTTTGAGTTTGAAATTGGGGGTTAGGGGTACTTTTTCCTTTGCAGCACTTTGGTTTTTGGTGTCAGGAATTGCCTTCGCCTGGTTTTTTATACAGAGGTCTCAAGTAAATGCACTTTATGGGTTTCTATTGGCCATGGTGCCAGTTGTTCTATATTTTGTTATTTGGTTTTCCTTTGTCCGTAAGGATGAAAAGCGATATGCCAATTACACATGGGCCATGTGGATGAACAGGGTTTCTGGAATAGCCCTGAATGCATTTTTCATTTGGTACTTTCTGGAAAACACACAAATCTTGCAGGTCTTTTGATTATTTGATGACTTGTCCATGGGTGTTTTTCATGATTGTCCGGGAAATAAATTTCGAATTACGAACCAGGTTGACCGCCAAGTCAGAAACTCTATTGCGTCCAAAAAGCCATTGGACCTTTCTACCAAACCATAACCTAGTTTTGAAATGTCTAGTCCATTCTGACCGGTACGTATTTTCAGTTTCTTGACGCTTCAGGTTTTTGGTCAAAATGTCCGCGGCTAGTTTTCCTGAATGAATGGCAATTGCCATACCATTACCGCACAATGGAGTGATAAGACCTGCAGCATCTCCTAACATGAGTATATGGTCCTCTACGGGTAATTTGGGTGAAAAATCAACTTCGTTGATTACTTCTGGTTTTTCCAAAAGGAACTCAGCATTTTCGAAAATGGCTTTCAGTTGTGGGTTTTTATAGAGGATTTCTTTTTCCATTTCGGGGATATTGCCATATTTCCGAAGGTGTTCCTTGGATCCAAGGTAACAAAGATTGAATTTTCCTTCCTCAATGATATTGATACCGCAATACCCTCCTTCAAAATTATGCAGGGCGACCAGATCCTTTTCATAGTTCAAATGGATATGGTATTTGACACCAATGTAGGGGGATCTTGATTTAATAAAAGCTCTGTTGAGATATTTATCAATTTTGGACCTTTTCCCAAATGCCCCTAATACATAATTGCTGTAATATGTCGTTCCATCAATCAGCACTACCCTGAACCTGTCCTCGTCTGCTAAGTAATCGATTGTTTCTGCCTGAGCTTGAAGAAGAAATTCCGCTCCTGATGTTTTTGCTTTTTCAAAAAGAAAATGATCCAGAACATAACGGCTTATCCCAAATCCACCGAGGTCTAGTTTCATCTCAGCCATGTTACCATTTACCGAAGTCAACCTGAATTTACTGATTTCAGAAGGAGCAAATTCAAAAGGAAAAAGGTCTTCTCTGATTAAAAAATCCCGGACTTCATTGGAAATATATTCTCCACATACCCGGTGAAAGGGATAGTTTTTTTTCTCTATTAATAGGACCTCTTTGCCTGATTTGGAAAGCTGATGGGCTGCTACCAATCCAGCCAGACCGCCACCGATGATAATAATTTCCCTAAATTTCTCTGCCATAACAGCCTTTTATTTGTAGGATATACCGCTTATCAAATTTCCACTGATTAAATTAAGAATAAGCTCATTCAACTGGTTATTTTCAAAAGTTAATTTTCAAGTCAACTAATAAAACATGAAGAAGTTTACCCAAATGAGATTAAAAACGGGAGTACTTTTTTTACTGTTGATGGGCATTTCAATTTTGTCTGAGGATGCCTTTGCACAGAAAAAAAAGAAAAAAGATACTCCTAGCCAGAATGCTGCACCAGCCACGGTTACACCGCCAGCTTCTAGGCCAGCACCTGCAAGGAATGGGATAAAACCCTATGAAGAAGTTATTACTGCTAAGGCCAAATCCAAAGAGGGGCTATTTAAAGTCCATGAGATAGAAGGGAAATATTACTATGAAATCCCTGATTCATTGATGGGCAGGGAAATGTTGATTGTAACTACAATCGCAAAAACTGCTGATGGAATCGGATACGGGGGAGAAAGAACCAACACCCTATTGGTAAGGTGGGACAAAAATGGAGACAATATCCTTCTGAAAGTTGTCTCTTACAGCAATACAGCCGCGGATTCTCTTCCAATTTTCACTGCCGTAAGAAGCTCAAACTTGGAGCCAATCCTTCAGAAATTTGATATTAAATCCAAATCCAAAGATGGCAATGGAGCGGTTATCGAAGTCACAGATCTATTTAACAAAGATGTTCAGGCATTGGGTTTGCCAAGAAACCGCAGGACAGAATTTAAGGTCACAAGGTTGGATAATGAGCGCTCTTACATTGAAAGAATCAGCCCATATCCAATTAATATTGAGGCAAGGTATGTGATGACTTATGCTGCCACTGAACCACCTTCAAACGGTAGCACAGGTTTGATTACAGTAGAGATGAACTCATCAATGGTCTTGCTTCCGAAAGAACCGATGATGCAACGTCTGGCAGATAGAAGGGTAGGGTGGTTTACCCGTTCAGTAATAGATTATGGTTTGGACGAGCAAAAGGCAACTCAAAGGACTTACCTCAACCGGTGGAGACTTGAGGTCAAAGAGGAGGATTATGAAAAGTTCAGGAAAGGAGAATTGGTTGAGCCTAAAAAACCTATTGTATTCTATATCGACCCCGCTACTCCTGAAAAATGGAGGCCTTATCTGAAGCAAGGAGTAGAAGATTGGAATGCAGCATTTGAGGAAGCAGGATTCAAAAATGCGATTTTGGCAAAAGATCCTCCAAGCAAGGAAGAAGATCCTGATTGGAGTCCTGAAGACGCTAGGTATTCGGTTATTAGGTATTTTGCTTCAGATATCCAAAATGCTTATGGTCCGCATGTATCAGATCCAAGATCAGGAGAAATTATCGAGTCAGATATTGGCTGGTATCATAATGTAATGAATTTATTGCGCAACTGGTTCTTCATCCAAACTGCAGCGGTAAATCCTGAAGCAAGAGGGGTGAAATTCAGAGAAGAAGTGATGGGAAGATTGATACGATTTGTATCAGCCCATGAGGTTGGTCATACTTTGGGCTTGCCACATAATTTTGCTTCATCCCATGCCTATCCAGTTGATTCTTTACGTTCAGCGACTTTTACCAGAGAGTTTGGCACAGCACCATCAATCATGGATTATGCCAGGTTCAATTATATTGCGCAGCCTGGCGACAAGGATGTCTCCCTGATGCCAAATGTTGGTCCTTATGACAAATACTCTGTCATGTGGGGTTATAGGCCAATTTTGGAAGCTAAAACTCCAGAGGAGGAGCAGCCAATACTTGATGAGTGGATCTTGGCCAAACAGGATGATCCTATTTACAGATTTGGAAGGCAGGGCAATCCATTTGATCCAAGTTCACAGAGTGAAGATTTGGGTGATGATGCAATGAAAGCTTCTGATTATGGTATCAAAAACCTAAAAGTCATTCTACCAAATCTGATGGCCTGGACTGCAGAAGAGGATAAACCATACAAGGATTACAGTGACCTGAATGAGATGTACGGACAGGTAATCGGACAATACAACCGCTACATGGGCCATGTAAGAACCAATGTGGGTGGTGTATATGAAATGTATAAGTCTGCCGGTCAAGGTGACCCTGTCTATATTCATGTGGACAAAGCGACCCAGAAAAGGGCTGTGCAGTTCCTGAATAAAGAGCTATTTGCTACTCCTTCCTGGTTGATGGATGAAACCATTCTTTCCAGAATTGGGGATTTTGGCCATTTGGAAAGAATACGTAGTGTCCAGGTAACTACCTTAAATGGCATATTGGAATGGGGAAGGTTAGGAAGAATGATTGAAAATGAAGTTCTTAATGGTAGGAGTGCCTACAGTATGGCAGAATTGTTTGATGACCTGCGCGGAGGAATATGGTCAGAATTGTCCAGCGGTAAAAGAATTGATGTGCATAGGAGAAGTTTACAACGTGCCCATATCGAAAGGTTGGAATTGCTGCTGACTGGTAATGAGCCCATGGTACCTGCCCAGTTCAGGTCAAGGGTAGGCCCTCAGATCAATGCTTCCCAGTCTGATATTCGACCTATGGCCAGGGCAGAGTTGAGGACCCTGCAAAGGCAGGTTACTGCAGCACTTCCCAATGCAGCAGATAGGATGTCTAGAGCCCATTTAGAAGATGTTTTGGAAAGAATCAAAACCATTCTTGATCCCAAATAATTAATTGAGATTGAGGCCCCTTTATTTACGTAAATTCCTTTTTTTCATGAAATGGGGATTTACCAAAATCAAGGGGCCTTTCTATTTAACTCCTATTACACCCAATTTTTATAATCCCTTTTCATTCAGGAAAATATATTTATTTTTACGCTGAAGAGTAATATTGAATTTATGGCCAAAAGCCCGACAAAAATCCTACAGGAGCACAAATTGCGGATCACAAGCTGTAGAAAAGAAGTTTTGAAGACCTTCTTGTACAAGAAATCAGCCCTCTCTCATTCCGATCTTGAGGACATTTTAAAAGAATCTTTTGATAGGGTTACCATCTATAGAACTTTAAAGACCTTTCTTGAAACGGATCTTATCCATAAGGTGTTGGATGACAGTGGTGCTACTAAATATGCCCTTTGTGCACATGGCCATGACGGACATCATTCCCACGATCATGAACATGTTCATTTTAAATGTGAAAAATGCGGCAGGACGATATGTATAGATGAAATCAGTCTGCCAAAAGTTAAACTTCCAGATGGATTTTTGGGGAAAGAGGTGAATTTACTGGTGACAGGGATCTGTAATAAATGCAGTTAAAGTTCTAAAGGCTCAACTGTTTTTTTGTTTTTTGGAACATCAGAGGGCCAAATGACACCAGGTGGAAGATCTATTTTTGGTGGGGATAAATCTTCGATTCCACCATCCCCGTCATCATTATTGCTGTCTTTACGGGAAATTTTTGATTTCGTCAAGGTAGCCACAAAGTATATCAGCACCACATAGGCGAAACCGCACAATACCAAATCAATAACCAGGCTACTCATAAGATTGATTTTTCTCCTTAAGTTAAGACATTTGAGCTTAGAAGTCAATGAATTAACTCTCAAACATACCATTTTGATTGAAATATTGTCAGAAATTTTTTTTAGCATGCTGCTCTTATTTGTGAAATAGTGGATATAATAGGATATTTGCGCTCTGAAAATTTTATGTGATGATAGTAAAGACTAAAAAATATCAATTAGAGACTGGAACATACATTAAGTTAGGACTATTCAATATTCTGAAAGAACAATGGTGGGTAGCTCTTATCGCTATTGCCATTGGTTGTGGATATTTTTGGATTGCATCTTGGTGGTGGATCAGTATGGCACTATTGGCTTATGTTTTGTACTGGGTGTTTTGGCTGATCCAATTTGCCGGAGTTACCCAAATGGAACAGAATAAAGTGATATTTGAAAAAATGTCCTATGAAATAGACAGCAGGCAGATCCTGATGAAATTGAATACCAAGCAGGGAATGCCCATAAAATGGGACATGATCAAGAGAGCAGAAATGACAAAAGATGCGTTTATCCTGACCATGTCAAAGGCACAGTTCATTCATCTACCTTATAAAATTTTCAACTCAGATAATGAGAAGAAATTTTTGGAAACAATTCTGAAGAGGAAAGAGCTGATCAAATAAAAAAAGCCTGCCAATTTCGGCAGGCTTTTCTGTTTATGGGCTTTTCACATTGGCGGTAGGATAACCGTATCAATGACATGTACTACTCCATTGGAAGCTTCAATGTCAACTGCAGCTACTGTAGCATTATTTACCATAGCTTTTCCATTTTTGAGAGAAATGGTCAGCTCTCCACCTTGTGCAGTTTTGGCTTTCATACCGTCCTTGAGGTCTTTGGAATAGACTTTTCCAGGAACTACATGGTAAGTCAAAACTGCCACTAATTGTGCTTTGTTTTCAGGCTTGAGCAGGTTTTCAACTGTGCCTGCAGGTAGCTTGGCAAAGGCCTCATTTGTGGGTGCAAATACAGTAAAAGGGCCGTCGCCTTTCAGAACATCCACCAAGTCTCCTGCCTTTACTGCGGCTACTAGGGTGGATAAAATATCAGTTTGTACTGCTAAATCCACAATGTCATTTTCCAGAATTGAAGCATGTTTTGGATTAACTTGAAATGCAGAGGTCACAAAAAATGCAACCAAGACTGCAAAAATAAGTAGTTTTCTCATGGTTATAATAGTTAAGGTTATGTTCACAATCTTAAAGACTAATTTGTAAGGCATTGTTTTTCAAATTTTTAACTTATTCTGCAGAATTGTCATTGGTGTCTTTTAACTTAAGATTGATACACAGATAGGTCCAGTTTGATTTTGAAAAATTGATGAACGGTAGGTTTGCTTAATAGATTTGTTAACAGGAATTCATAATAACAGCGTATTTTTGAATCATGCAGATCAAATTGTTGGCCGTAGGAAAAACTGATCAGGCTTCCATTCAGCAGCTAGTTGAGGAATATGTGAAGCGACTGGGCTTTTATGTCAAATTTGACTT
The DNA here is from genome assembly GCF_003014575.1 of Cecembia rubra. Classification (GTDB taxonomy): domain Bacteria; phylum Bacteroidota; class Bacteroidia; order Cytophagales; family Cyclobacteriaceae; genus Cecembia_A; species Cecembia_A rubra. Next base: position 14,760 of record NZ_PYGF01000017.1, on the reverse strand, counting down.
GGAAATCTTGCCGGATATCAAGAATTCCAAAAGCCTGAGCGAATCTGTTCAAAAGGAAAAGGAGGGGGAGATGATTTTGAAAAAGGTGCAAATTTCTGATGAACTTATTCTTTTGGATGAAATTGGGAAGCAGTTCAGTTCGGTGGAATTTTCGCAATTATTACAAAAGAAAATGAACTCAGGACTACGGCAATTGATCTTTGTGATTGGGGGCCCATATGGCTTTTCCAATGCAGTCTACCAGCGTGCCAATGGCATGCTTTCACTTTCAAAAATGACTTTTTCCCATCAGATGGTTCGTATATTTTTTATTGAGCAGCTCTATAGGGCTTATACCATATTAAGAAATGAACCGTATCATCATCAATAAACCAGTGTTGAGGAGAACAGCAGTGAATACTATTTAATGCCAATGTTCCTCAAAAAATGAGGGCATAGGTTTGACTTTTTTGTGAATTGAATTTTTGAATCTGTGTTGTTAAGCTAATGTTAACAAAAATTGTGTTTCATTTTTGCAATGTTAAATAATTGTTAACTTTGGGTTAAGCGAATATTTCCTGACGTGTTAATTCCACATTGAAAAAGGTACTGTTGATAGCGATTGCAACTTGGCTAGTAGGCTTTCAGGTAAAGTCTCAGGACAGTTTTGCCTATTACCAACTCAACCTTTTTTCAGATCCAAAGGAAAAGTTGATTTTAATGGAAAATCAGGATGATCCATTTTTTTTACTTCAGGCTGTAAATATTCTTGAAGATGTCAGGGTGACAAAAAATTGGGAAGAATTGACCAAAGTTTTGGATCAAAAAATGAAAAGAGAGGTTGGAGATGTTCGCATGCTGTACGAATTGTTTTTTACTACCCATCAGTTGATGCTAAAGGATTATGCCAAGCATGCTAATTTTTCAAATACATTGACTGATGGGGTTTATGACTGCGTCACTGGAACAGGATTATTTGCATTAGTTCTGGACCGTTATCAAATTCCATATGATATTGTTGAGACAGACGAACATGTCTATATTAAAGGACTATTAGATAAAATGCCCTTTATTATAGAAAGTACATTTCCTAAGAATGGGCTTATTACCGGGGCAAAACAGATTATGAAATTTGAGCGCCAGTTTTTACCAAACGGGAACAAATCCGACCAAGGCATTTCTACTTTAAGCCTTGGAAAATTGAATGAATCCCCTCATTCTTCAAAAATGTACCTCAATTACATAGGATTAAAGGAATTGGCGGGCCTTCAGTATTACAATGATGCCATCAAAAAATTTGATGATAAGGAGTATCAGAATGCCTATAAACAATTGATCAAAGCAGCCTATCTTTATCCGTCTCCAAGAATCAATGATCTCAAATCGAAAATGATGGAGTTATTAGGGGTCGTTTCGGTTGAATTTCAAATGCAGCAAGTTAGTCTGAAATAACTTCATCTAATTTTAAGCTTGCTGTTTGTATTTTTTTCAGATCTTGAGAATCATCAGTCCATGCTAACCAAATTTGTCCATCTGTGTTCGTCATCTGGGGAAAACCACTGGATCTTTTTTCTGAACTTTTTGCAATTTCTATTGGGCTGCCAAGCTTACCATTCTTATTGACTCTGCGTCCCAAGATTTTACCTTCCTCCATCCATGTGATAAAAGCATGTTGATTATCAATTATTTCCAGATCAACTCTTCCTAATGTCTTTCCTAAACCAACTCTGATGGGTATTCCAAATGAATTTCCATTATCTTCAGAAAAAACCACTTTCACCTCTGGCCTATCCTGTGCAGCAGTATACCATGCAATCGCAAGGTCTTTTCCAAAAGATGCAATCCTTGGCCCATTAACTGGGCAAGCAGGTATTTCCCATAAGTCCATATGGATGATTTTTGTTTCCTTCCATTGGCTGCCTTCCCAATTGATGATTCCTATATCCCTGATTTCCGTTTCTGACCTATCACGGAAAACTACAGCGGGTCCTGAACTGCTTATTGTAGATCCGGTCTGGCAGCAATCACATACCCTGTCATCCAATAACCATTCTTCCAGCTTTTCTCCATTGGAATTCATGACAGCAGCCCTTAATGTCATTTGACCATGATGTCCATGGTCATGATTATGCCCTCCACCAGTATTCCTTCCGTCCAGCCAGGTGATAAGCATATTTTCTCCCCAGGGGCTCATTGAAACAAATCCATGTTCAGTTTGTGTGCCATCATCATGAAGCTTTTTGGGCAATGTCCAGTCTTTTCCATTATTGGATAAAGTGACCATGATATCATAAGAAAAAGTACCTGGTCCGCTCTTTTTCAAAAAAAATGCAACTATGCTTCCGTCTTGAAAAAATTGTATTTGGGGATAATCCGCCCAATTGACAAACCAGTCATTTCCTTCAGTAATCAATTGGATGGACTGGACTTCGTTCTGATCCAGTTGGCCATAAAATAAGCGATTGGTATTTTCCGATTGTTCTACCCAGGAAATGTATGTCTTCCCATTATGGTTTGTTAAATACGGTAGAAATGCATTACTTTCTCCGGCTTGAATTAAAGGCCCAGGAATTGGCTGGTTAATCGAAGTTGTTTGCTCTCCCTTTTTTTCCTGGCATGAAAAAAGGCCAATGCTTAGAAGCAAAAGCCCTGAGTACAATTGGATTGCTATATTATTCCTAAAGATCATTCTGATACGATTAATTTGAAGCCTTCTCCATGGACCGTAATGATTTGGACTTTTGGATCTTCTTTTAAGATCTTCCGGATTTTGCTGAGGTAAACATCCATACTTCTTGCGTTAAAATAGGAGTCATCCCCCCAAATCTGCTTCAAAGCATGGCTTCTGTTGACCAATTTGTTTGTTTCTGAGGCCAAAAGCCTCAGCAACTCATTTTCTTTGGAAGTGAGTTTGTGGTCACCGGAGGGACTTTTGATATATTGTTCATCATAGTGAAGTTCAAAATCCCCGAATTGGTAAATCTTGAGAGATTGGGTTTCTCCACTTTTTTGCGTCCTTCTCAAAATGGCAGCTATTCTCAGTAATAATTCTTCCATACTGAAAGGCTTGGTGATGTAATCATCTGCACCGATTTTCAAGCCTTCAATGATATCTTCTTTTAGGTTTTTGGCGGTAAGGTAAATGATGGGAAGGTCCTCCTGGACTTTTTTGATTTCTTTGCCCAGCGTAAAGCCATCCTTTTTCGGCATCATGATATCTAAAATTGCCAGTGCAAATTTGTCCTTTTTGAATTTTGACCAACCTTCTTCCCCATCCCTACAAAGTGTGGTTTCATAACCTTTCATATTCAGGTATTCCTGCAATATGTCACCTAGGTTGGGATCGTCTTCTACTACTAAAAGCTTTGCTTTGCTCATTGTTTTTTGGGTAATTTTAAAGTAAACATACTTCCTTTTCCCGGCTCACTTTTTACTTGGATTTCACCATGGTGGGCTTCCAACATGGTTTTCACATAAGCCAGACCTAATCCGAATCCTTTTACATCGTGAAGGTTTCCGGTAGGAACCCTGTAAAATTTATCAAATATTTTCTTTACAGCTTCCTTGGACATACCTATTCCAGAATCTGTAACTGAGATGAGAATATGATCGTTTTCATCCCATGCTTTCAAACGAATATAAGGAGCTTCTTTGGAATACTTGATGGCATTGTCCAATAAGTTGTTGATAATATGAGTCAGGTGAAAAGCATCTCCTTCTAAATAAGGATCAAATAATTTAGTTTCCAGTTGGATTTTACCTCCCTTATTTTCGACTTGTAAAGCAATTAGGTCTCTGGCATGTGTAAGAATTTCCTGAATATTAAGTATTTCCAACTTGAGCTTGAAATCCTTTTTATCCAAAGTCGCAGCTTGCAAGACTTTTTCCACCTGTTGGCCAAGTCTTTTGTTTTCATCTTTGATGATACCTATGTACCTGTTTCTAAAGGAATCATGGTTTAAAAAATCCGGATCCTGAAGCGCTTCTACTGCAAGACTTACAGTGGCGATAGGTGTTTTGAACTCATGGGTCATGTTATTGATAAAGTCATTCTTTGTATCCGATAAGTTCTTTTGACGGATGATAACTTTGATGGCGTAAATAAAGCAAAATATTATGATGGCAATAAAGAGCATAGAGCTCAGAAGGGGTAACCAAATTTGCTGAAGGATGAATATTTTTTTATCAGGAAAATTGATGAGAACCAGGTTCTCTTTGCCCAGAAGATCACTGGGGAAAAGTTTGGCCTGTATGCCTGGCAATAATTTTTCGGGTTGGTTTAGAGGTCCCAATGGGATGACAATTCCTTGGTCATTCAGGATGGCAAGGTCAAAAGCCTGTTCTATACCTCTTTCTTTTAGATGGTTTTTGATCAAGGCTTTTAGCTGAGTGGTATCTACCCTTTCCAAAATGTCTTTCTGACCTTCCAATAACTCCTCCCAAGCTTGGTTCATGGCCTCAATTTTAATATTGGTGAACCTGATTTTTTCCAAGGCGTCTATCGGAATATTGTATTCTTCAATAAATTCCTGCTCCAATCCAAAACGGTTCCTGCCGAAACTTTCCATTTGATTGAAATACTGTAGTTGCCTCTCCCTTTCCTGGAGCAGGATTTCCATTTCATCTGGAGTAAACATGGAAGAGGCAATTTGAGGAGTAAGATAAGTGAAGAAATTATCAAGGTCATTAAGAACGGAAGGGTCCACACCCCTTGATTCAACTAATCTCCTGAACCGCTGACTGACTGTGGGAATGGGTTGCCGCATCATGGAATCTGTCAAAGAAGGCCTTCTGCGATTGATCGGTCTTTGTCTAACCTGTACCTCAATGGGTTCAATCTTCTGAAATAGCAATTGCTGGGCAAGGGTATCTTTCGCCAGGTAAGATAAAAATATGTCACTGGTTTCTCCCTTCTCCAATTGCTCGATCGCAGAGGAAAGTGATTGATAAACATTCTGCTCAAAATTTTCCTCATTAATGCGTAAAGCATTATTAACCCAATAGTATTGGAATCCAATGAGTCCAAGGCTAGCTATGGACATCAAAAGGATGATTAATTTCATTTGGGTTTTTGACATATCACAAATTTAGGGGATAATGATAGCAAGCTCAGTGGCTTAACAATTTTTAACAGGTCATGGTGCCTTGGGAATTTGAAAGAACAAATCTGTTGCCCTACTTTTGGCCCGATGATTGGTTTCTTAAATTAGCAATACTTTACAAATACAAAAGGGGGGTGGAAATCTCCCTTTTTTATTGGGCGCCTATCCTTATCTTTGCGCTCAAATTAAAGATTCATGGAAATTATTAACCAACAGTATCAGATTCAGGGGCTTGCTTTGACAGAACTGGCGAAGCAATATGGTACACCATTGTATGTATATGATGGTCAGAAAATTTTGGACCAGGTCAAAGTGTTACAGAATGCATTTACAGATGTAAAGCTCAGAATCAAATATGCTACCAAAGCATTGTCAAATATCAATATACTTAAGTTGGTTAAAAAGGCTGGTACTGGTGTAGATGCCGTTTCTATAGAAGAAGTGAAGCTTTGTATGCATGCGGGTTTTGAGCCCCATGAGATCATGTATACCCCAAATAGCGTTTCCTTTGAAGAATTTCAGGAGGCAGTTGAGTTGGGCGTGATGATCAACATAGATAATATTCCAATGCTGGAACATTTTGGCACCTATTATGGCAATAAGGTTCCGGTTTGTATCCGCCTCAATCCCCATATTCTTGCGGGGGGAAATGCCAAAATTTCGGTTGGGCACATAGATAGTAAATTTGGAATTTCAATTTTGCAGTTAAAGCATGTACTCAAGGTGGTAGAGGCTTATGACCTGCAGGTTGTAGGGCTTCATGTGCATACCGGCTCTGATATTTTAGATGCTGAAGTGTTTCTGAAAGGAGCTGAAATACTTTTTGACGCAGCGAGGGAATTCAAAGGGCTCAAATTTTTGGACTTTGGTGGAGGATTCAAGGTTGCCTATGAGCCAGGTGATATAGCAACTGATATCAAAGAAGTGGGCAATAAGGTTTCTAAAGCATTCAAGGATTTCTGCAAGGAATATGGATCTGAGTTGGAAATTTGGTTTGAACCCGGAAAATTCCTCGTTTCCGAATCAGGGTATCTTTTGGTGAAAGTGAATGTAATTAAAGCCACACCGGCTTCCACATTCGTGGGAGTTGATTCCGGGCTGAACCACCTCATTAGGCCAATGATGTATGATGCCTATCATGGGGTGGTCAATATCTCCAAATTGGATGGTCCTGAAAGGGTGTATACCGTAGTCGGTTATATCTGTGAAACGGACACCATAGCAGCTGACAGAAAACTCAAGGAAGTTCAGGAAGGCGATATTCTTGCAATTAAAAATGCAGGAGCCTATGGATTCAGCATGTCTTCCAATTATAATTCTAGACTAAGACCTGCAGAGGTACTCTTGCTTGATGGCAAAGCCCATTTGATTAGGGAAAGGGAAACTTTCGATGATATACTGAAGCATCAGATTGATATCGGACTTTAGTCTATTTCCGAATAATATTTGGGCCGGAGAAATTGATCCCCGGCCTTTTTTTATGGCTTTTCGGGTCATTCTTAAAAAAAATCCATATTGAGGAAAAAATTTTTTTATTCCTGTTTTCGACTCCATCCCTATTTCAGATAATAAAAAAAGCAGGTGGTTTATGGAATTTTGAATATTGTACAATTTTGAGAAAAATATCACTTTTTCAACTAGTATTTCATTTTTAAAGGCAAGTTCCATACACTTGCATTTTCGGTATATTGTTTTATAAATTAAACAAATATAGGTGATATAAGAAATATCATTTTGAATTGTTTGAAATACATAAAATTTAATTTTAAATCATGAAATTCAATTTCGTGAATTTAAAAAGCAAATTATGCTGAATTAATTGAGAGAGAACGTCATTTATCTGAAAAATGTCAGGGTTTAGGAAAATAATGGGCATGATTATCATGCTGATCTATTGGCAGCAGGCATTTGCTTTGTCTGCACCTAAATCTTTTTGGGGGTACTTCCCATCATCCCACAGCCTGGATTGGATTGATCAGGCTCAGCCTTCTGAACAGCTTTCGGTAAAGGTTTCCGGAAAACTTGCCCTATGCCACCATTTGGATAGGGGACATATTATTCTTGAGGTTTCAGGCGGGGTACCTCCTTATTCATTTCTTTGGAATAACCAGGAAAGGACACAAAACAGGCATAATCTTTTTGCAGGTACTTACACGGTATTTATCACAGATAGTCAAGGAAGGAGGCACGAAGAAAGGATAGTTATTCAGCCGCCATTCCCATTGATTGTAGAAATGGCAGAGATCCAAGCAGCCTCCTGTTCTGGAATTGCTGATGGAAGTGCCAGTGTTAAAATCAGGTTTGGGAGAGGTGAGCCTTACAAAATTTTATGGAGCCATGGATTAGAAAATGAGTTGGATGCCAAAAATTTGATGCCAGGAACCTACAGTGTGAAAGTCATTGATATGTTCAATTGTGATGTTACCCTGTCTTTTGAGATTAAATCCAATGCAGCATCTTTTGAGGTGAAAGAAAACATTAAGCAAATTTCATGCGCTGACAATTCAAAGGGGGAAATTTCATTGGAAATTACTGGAGGTAAGGCTCCATATACTTTTTCTTGGTCCAATGGAATGACCACAAAGGATATTGCTGGATTGGAAGCCGGTAAATATGATGTGATGATCAAAGATCAAGCTGGCTGTACTATCAATAGAACTTTTGAGATTAAGTCTCCATCCACAGTTGAGGTGATGGTAACCAGGATACAGCATAACCTTTGTCATGGTTTGGCTGATGGTGAAATAGATGTTGAAGTCAAGGGAGGACAGCCTCCATTGCTTTTTAATTGGAATAACGGGTCGACTACAAAAAATCTGAAAGGATTAAAGGCCGGTACTTATACACTTAAGGTGAAAGATGCATCAGGATGTGAAATAAACACTCAGGTGATAGTACAGGAACCTCAAAAGTTGACGGCAAAACTGCATTCCAGCGTCGATATGAACTGTGAATCAGGAGAGGCTACCGGTTTTGCATGGGTTCAAATTCAGGGCGGAGTTGCACCTTATAAGATCAAATGGGGAACTGGAGAGACTGGCAGAAATGAAATTGAATTTAAGCGTCCAGGAGAAATTCAAGTCGAAGTGATTGATAATTCAGGATGTTCTGTGGTAGAAAAAATCAGGGTAGATTTTCCATTTGATAATAATAGCATTGCTGCAAGGATAGACTTTAATGTCAGAAAGCTTTCATTCTCTTCAGAACCGGAAGTGCAGGTATTGGAGCCTTTGGTTTTTGAAAGTGAAATAGGTGAAGATTTTATTGCCTGGGAATGGGATTTTGGAGATGGCTCCACCACCACAGACAAAGATCCTGTCCATGTCTTCAAGAGTCCAGGAGAGTTTGATGTCATCCTTCGCGGATTTGATATTTATGGCTGCTCCTCTTTGCAAAGCAGGGTAATTAAGGTTTTGGAGTCAGATGAATGGGTGACCATCCCCAATGCTTTCACTCCAAATGGTGATGGTCTTAATGATGTCTTTAGACCGGTAATGAAAGGAGTGGTAAATTTTGAAATAGACATATTCAACCATTGGGGCGAACACATTTTTGCTTCTAGTGGATTGGAAAACAGTGGCTGGGATGGTACCAATAAAGGTAGACTTTTACCTAGGGGCAATTATATCTATAAGGTTAAGTATTCAACCATCAGCGGAGAAACTGTCCAAAAGACCGGTACAGTTACCCTAATTCGTTAGGCTTATGAAAAAGATGCTTTTTTATTTTTGTTTTATGGCTATTGTGATTTTAGGAAAAGCACAGGATATTCAGTTTTCCCAATTTTATGCAGCGCCAATCTTCCTGAATCCTGCTTTTGCTGGTTCTTCGGAAATGAGCCGCTTTGGGGTAAATTATAGAAACCAATGGCCTGGTCTTGACCATAGCTTAAATGCATATTCAGCATATTTTGACCATTATTTGTTCAACTTGAATTCTGGAATAGGGGTAATAGTGAATGGTATGAATGAAACAGTTGCCGGTCTGAGTACCACAGAAATCGGATTGGCATATTCCTATCGGGTTCAATTGGGCTTCAACAGTTTTTTGAGATTTGGAGGCCAGGCAAGCTATTTCTCACGGGATGCCAATATGAACCAGTTTATTTTTGAAAGTCAGATAGATCGGGGGAGTGGTGCCATAGGCGATTTTGGTGGTGAGCAAATGGGGTTAGATAGTAGACATAGGTATTTCGATTATCATTTTGGTATGCTGTTCAATAATGAGTTTGGCTGGTTGGGTCTTTCAGCACATCATATCACACAGCCCAATATTTCTTTTATTGATGATCAGATCAGCCGATGGCCAATGAAGATTTCTGCCCATGGTGGTTTGAAATTTGACCTTTCTGGGGGCTCAGTACGAAATTATATGAACAGTACCCAAAACCAAAGGGAATTGGTTTTGGCATTTAATTATAAGCATCAGGACCCTTTCAATCAATTAGATCTTGGAACCCAGGTCAACCTTCAGCCAATAGTTTTTGGCATTTGGTACAGAGGCCTACCTAACATAGGAAATGCCTTACCCAATAACGAATCTTTGATTGGTTTGGTAGGTGTTTCATTAGGGAACGGATTGGACATAGGGTACAGTTATGACTTCACCTTGTCCAGATTGGGTCAGGCCAATACCGGAGGAGCCCATGAGGTATCAATGAGATTATCATTTTTAACAGGAGATGCAAAACAGTCAGGAAGGAAAGGAAGCATATTGCCATGTTTCAAGTATTAAATGACGCTATTTTTATTTAGATTTTTTGAACAAAGGAGTGTAAAAGGGATTATGATGTCATAATCCCTTTTTCCATGCCCAAAACGTTAAGATTGATTTTAGGTGACCAACTCAATTCCAATCATAGTTGGTTCAAGGATAAGAATGATGATACATTGTACTTGATGATGGAGATCCGGCAAGAGACGGATTATGTGAGGCATCATATTCAAAAGATTGTCGCTTTTTTCCTTGCCATGCGGAATTTTGCTGATTTTCTAAAACAGGAAGGGCATAAAGTCCTATACATAACGTTGGATGATCTGGCCAACCAACAGGATTTGGTAAAAAATCTCAAAAGGATCATCATTGAAGAAAATATTGAGCTTTTTGAATATCAATTTCCGGATGAATACCGGTTGGATAAGCAACTCAGTGATTTTTGTATTGAATCAGGAATTCAGTCCTGGGCATATGATACAGAGCATTTTCTCACAAAGAGGGAGTATCTTGCCAATTTTTTTAATGGTAAGAAGAGCTATCTAATGGAGTCCTTCTACAGGGAAATGAGAAAAAAATTCAACATCCTGATGGATGGAGAAGCTCCTCTCACAGGGAGATGGAATTACGATCAGGAAAATAGGAATAAGCTGAAAGACCCTTTACTTCTCCTTCCCGCTCCTACCTATGCAAAAGACGTATCTCAATTGATCCACATGATCCAAAGTGAAGGGATAAAGACTATTGGAAAAATAGAACCCACGCATTTTGAATGGCCTGTAAGCAGGGAAGAGAGTTTGAAACTTCTGGAGCATTTCTGTCAATATTTGCTGCCCCATTTTGGTAAGTACCAGGATGCCATGTATACAGGTGATCCTTTTCTTTTTCACAGTCGAATGAGTTTTTCACTCAATACCAAAATGATCTCTCCATTGGAAATAGTCCAAAAAGTTGAAAAATACTGGTTAGAGCATCAGGATAGAATAAATATAGCCCAAGTAGAAGGGTTTATCAGGCAGGTAATCGGATGGAGAGAGTATATGAGGGGCATTTACTGGGCCAAAATGCCGGAATATGCTCAATTAAACTATTTGACACATAAAAGGAAGCTCCCTGATTTTTTTTGGACTGGAAGAACCAAAATGAACTGTATGAAGCACGCCATAGGTCAGTCTTTAGAAAAAGCTTATGCCCATCATATCCAACGGTTAATGGTAACAGGTAATTTTGCTTTATTGGCTGGAATAGATCCCGATCAGGTAGACCAATGGTATTTGGGTGTTTATATAGATGCCATTGAATGGGTAGAAATCACCAATACCCGTGGAATGAGCCAATTTGCGGATGGAGGAATCGTAGGGACCAAACCCTATGTATGTTCAGCCAACTACATAGACAAAATGAGCGATTATTGTAGTTCCTGCCAGTATGATAAACAAAAGAAAGTAGGGGATAATGCTTGTCCGTTTAATACTCTTTATTGGCATTTTTATCATAGGAATCAGGATAAATTGGCCAAGAATCCGAGGATTGGTATGATGTACCGTACTTGGGAAAAGATGAACGGAAGGAAGGAAATCTTAGATCAGGCAGAAGTATACCTGGCCAATCTGGAGGACCTTTGATCTTAACGAATTCTATTGTAGGATTTCATAATCTCTAAAACCTTTTCTTTGGGAATTGCATTAATTGTTCTTCCATTTTTACCTTTCATGTCATGGGCAGCGAAAAGAGAATTGATGATGGCTTCTTCTGTGGCTTCAATGGTGGCAAGGAAAAGTGCCGTCATATCATCATTTCTGAGATATTTTTTTTCTTCTAACTGAAGATTTTTCGATTCATGTGGTATGAGATTATTTGGATTATTGGAAAAGGCAAGCACATAATCACCTGAACCATTGGAAGCAATTCCTCCGGTTTTAGCAAGCCCCATCATGGCTCTTTGGGCCATTCTTTTCAAATTTCTTTCATTGACAGGCGCATCAGTGGCAATGATGATCATGCAGGAACCGTCTGCAGTTTCCAATTGATTTTTGAAACTGTATTGTCCTAGCTCTTCTCCAATAGGAACACCATTGATCTGGAGTACTCCGCCGAAATTGGTCTGAACCAAAACTCCAACCGTATATCCGCCTAAAGCAGTTGGAATAACCCTGGAAGACGTGCCTATGCCTCCTTTAAATCCGAAGCAAACCGTTCCTGTTCCAGCCCCTACATTACCTTCTTGAACCATACCTGACTTTGCATCGAAAATCGCTTCCATCACATCTTCTTTGGAAATATGCATTCCACGGATATCATTCAAATAACCATCGTTTGTTTCTCCAACAATTGCATTGACGGACTGTACTTGCTCATTTCCATCCTGCTTAAGAATAAAAGAGATGATTCCTTGTATGCCTGCACTTACACCTAAAGTATTGGTCAAAATAATTGGACTTTCTATATTTCCCAATTCTTCAATCTGGGTACTTCCTGCCAGTTTTCCGAAACCATTTCCAACAAATACTGCCGCAGGAACTTTCAATTGAAATAAATTTCCTTCATGGGGTAATATTGCTGTTACTCCTGTTCGGATATCTTCTCCAATTATTTTGGTTTTATGGCCAACAGTGACTTGGTTTACATCCGTGATACTATTTAAAGGGCCTGGATGAAAAACTCCAATTTGAATGCCGAGGTCACGGGCCCTTTGTTGGGCATAGACTTGAATGCTCATGGAAAGCGAAATGAAGAAGATAATAAAGGATTTTTGAAGCATTATTTTAGTATTTGGTTAGTTATAACCATTTAAGTATACTTTGGATGATTTTTTTGGAGGTGAATCCATAGGGAGGGAAAAGTGGTTTGGAGGCCGTAAAACCAATCCGCTGTTTTAATACTGCTTTTTCATTACTGAAGGCCAAAAAGCCAAAATGGCCATGTGCTTTTCCTATTCCACTGTTGTTTACGCCCCCGAAAGGAAGTTCGTTTTGAAGGAAATGCAGAACACAGTCATTGGCAACAACTCCCCCTGAAGATGTATTTTTGAATACTTCTTGGATTTGTTTTTCGTCTTTGGAAAATACATAGAGAGCAAGCGGTTTAGGCTTTGAGTTGATATAACCCAATGCTTCTTCAATATCATCATATGGTTTTATTGGTAAGATTGGACCGAAAATTTCTTCTTGAAGTACTTCCATTTCATCAGTCACATTTGTAATTACAGTAGGTTCAAAGAAATTATCATCTTCATTCACATATCCTCCAAAAAACAATTGGGCACCTTTTAATTCCGCATCTGCCATGAGATGTTTTAGTCTTTTGAGATGCTTGGTGCTGACAATTCTTGCATAGTCTTTTGATTTTTCAATGCCTTTTTCGGAAGGATCATACATTTTTTGGATTTGGGCCTTCAATTCTTCCAAAAATGGGATTTGGACTGATTGGTGGACCAAAACATAATCTGGAGCGATGCAAGTCTGGCCACAATTGACAAATTTACCCCAAACGATTTTGGTAGCTGCATCTGTCAGGTCTGCTTGTTTATCGACTATAGCGGGAGATTTGCCCCCCAATTCCAAAGTGACAGAAGAAAGATTTTCTGCTGCAGCTTTCATGATGATCTTACCCACTGCAGGACTTCCGGTAAAGAAAATATGGTCAAAAGGTTTTTCCAATAATTTCTGTGCAGTATCAATTTCTCCTTCAAATACAGCGACTTGAGATTTGTCAAAAGTTTCATCTACCAATCGTCTAATCAATGCCGAAGTATGAGGTGTTATCTCAGATGGTTTGATTATTGCTGTACAGCCTGCAGATAGGGCAGAGACCAATGGTCCCAAGGCCAAATTAAAGGGATAATTCCATGGAGCGATGATCAAACTTACCCCCTTGGGTTCATAATGGATATAGGAACTGCTTCCCAGCATGGTGATAGGTGTGCTCACCTTTTTGGGTTTCATCCAAGCTTCCAAGTGATTGATGGCATGTTTGATCTCTGAGGTAACCACAAAAATTTCCGAAATATCAATTTCAGGATATGGCTTTTTGAAATCAGCATGGATTGCTCTCCTGATATCAACTTGATGGCTTTTTATCCAATCCAATAATTTTTTCAATAAAATTATGCGCTGATTTACTGAGCTCATTCTCATTTTAATGGCCTGTGCTTTTTGCATTTCAAAAACCTGATCAATGAGTGTGGCATTTATATCTATATTTTCCTTTTGCATCGTTTGAAAATTAAAGGGTTTATGGATGATTAAATTAAGCACATATTTTGAAAGCTGAAAAAGTTTCAGCAAATTGTAAAGCTTAATTTAAACCATTAGCAATTTTCACCCGTTATAATTGCATCGCCCCAAATTAAAATTATTATGCAGTGGAGTTTGGAAAGGATTATTCCCCAAGGGATTTTGGGAGATAATCAGAAGATGAGGTTGATTAAAGAATACCTCACAAAAGTTAAAAGTGAAAAACTTAGTAAAACCAAAAGGAGCTAAACGCTCCTTTATTTTTTTGCACCTTTCCCATAGGCTTTCAATCTATTCAAAACACGTATTTTTTTAAATTTTGGGATTTTTTGATAAAAAACCACCTGCAGAAATTAACTTAGAAACAAATAAAATGTATTTCAAATAAAAAAAATTGCTTTATAAATCAAAATATTTCTTTCTTTTTCTTGACATGAAAAACAAAAAGATGTATGTTTACGGCATAATTAAGTATTTGACAAATTTGATTATCAAATACTTGTGAAAAAAATGTAAAACATAAATCTAAAAACCGATTAAATGAGGAAGTTTTACTGAAGGCCAAAAAATAACTCGATGTAATATCCCCTCATTTTTAAGCAGGAAAAAATTCAATTGACCTGTCGGGATTTCAAGTCAAATAAACCGAATAGAAAGATGGAAAGGATTTTTAGGATTTTGATTTTGTCGGCATTGTTTATGCCGCTGATGGTTGAGGGCCAGCAGCTGCC
>NZ_PYGF01000016.1 GCF_003014575.1 Cecembia rubra | reverse complement strand
CTTTTTTCATTTTTGCAATCTGTGTGTTAAAGGTAAGAAATTGTCTGCACACAGATCGGGTATTCGCCTACCGCGGGTTCCTCAAATTCCCCGTGCGATTTCTTCTAAATCACACAGAGAATTTCGAGGTATAACTTTAACTTCGTAAGTAGTGAAACCAACTTACACAGTTTTTGTCATAGTCCCTTTGAATCAAAATTTTTTAACATGATTGTCCGCTTTCTTGCCAGTAGAATCATCACAATAGAATAAACCTACGATTTCAAACCAATATCAATGAATAACTTGTCCGCCGAGTCGGATCCAATTTCTATTAATATCAGGTTGATTCAAGACCCAATTTAATTTGGTTACTAGTCTAATTGCGGATATACATATTTTTTAATTTGTTGAATCAAATTCGTTAACACAGTTCTCCACTTTTATCTTAATTGGGCTATTTATTTCGGAATTCTGTTCAATATACTTTTAACTAAGGCTTCTGTTTCTCATGAAGCTTCTGGAACCGAATGGCTGATTTTCTAATATCCATTCATAGCTTTCCCAGAACAGTTTGAAACATTTCGGAAACGCTGAGTAGGATTCGTGCCAGGTGGAATAACTGTCCGCAACAGGCAGGCATAAAAAGTTTATTTGTGTTGTTGATATCATACGGGAAGTGATTGATGAATACTTCGGGAAGTTATCCCTTACTATGTGCTTTTCAGGATAATTCCTGATACTTATTCTTTGGATAATATCACTAATATGTTGATCTATTTAAAACATTATCACAGAAATAATGGGCCATCCTGTTCTTGAAAATCAAAGTTTTTTTGAAAAATGTAGGATAACACAAAGGCAGTGTGAAGTTTAGAATCTTGTGAAATTTTTAGAATCTCAAATTAGTCTTTTGAGGACTTGATTCCATATAGAAAACCATCAATAAAATACTTGGAATTTAACCAAAGTAACCGTTAATTTCAATTATACAGTATTCTGAATGTTGCTTGCCACATTCAGAAAAATTTCAATAATTCTGAACATTTATTTATACTGTTTTTTTCATGAGCAAGAGCTTCAATCAACCCAATAAAACTTATATTTGGATAGATGGTTATCATTAAACTTAGTCGTTAAATCTGCCTTAATGCTGAGTAGAAGATATAAAGAAGAAATTTTTTTTGATAGAATTATTTTTTTCAGCTGTTCAAAAATACTTGTTAAATTAGGGTCGTAAGAATAAGATAAGAAATCATTTATTGAAATTATCAAAAAATCTAAAATTTAAATTTGATTTAGTTTTAAGCTATCAAAAGTTTATTTTTGATGGCTGGATTAATGTTTTTAAAGTTTTCATTTCTATTTATTGTTATAAGTTCAATTTTAAATTTAAATATGAAGTTAGGCTTTCTGCATAATGATTTTAAAGTTTATTGGAGAGGTAGACTTTATTATTTATATGATTTTTTTAAAAGAAAGAATATTCAGGTTCATGTAATAGAAATATTTGGCAATGAATCTCCGTATTCATTCGATCAGAAGGCGAGGCAAGATGATTGGTGGGATTGTCTCTTTGAAACTGAAAGTTTTAAAGACCTCACAACCATTGAAGTTAAAAAGAAAATTATGGATAAACTGGATGAGATTAATCCAGATATTTTGATTGCTGGACCAATACCATTTACATCAGGTGCTATTGGTATGCAATGGGCTTATAAAAGAGGGAAAAAAATAATTATTTTTGATGACTCAAAACATTCACATTATAACAGGAATTTTTTAGTGAATTACATTAAGATCTCTTTGATCAAATTAGCTCATGGTATTTTAGTCCCATCTGAGGAATATGATTCTGAATATGAAAAATGGAATATTGCAAAAACCAAACTCTACTATGGCTTGAATTGTATAGATAACGATTACTTCCATTCAAAAAAAAAACAATTTAGTAGTTCCAAAAAAATTGTTTTTGTTGGTAGATTGGTGAAAATAAAAAATTTAGAGGCTTTGCTTACTTCATGGAAGGTCATTGAGCAGGTTAATCCGGATTATCAATTAATAATTATAGGAGATGGGCCTGAATATGAGAATCTTCTGACAATAAAAATTAAATTAGAATTAGAAAGAGTAAAGTTTTTAGGAAATCAAAATAGGCGTGTAATTGCTAAAATACTGGCCATTTCCGAGGCTTTTATTTTACCTAGTTTTTTGGAAGGGTGGGGATTAGTAGTGAATGAAGCTATGTCAGCAGGTTTACCTGTTTTATTGAGTAACCGAGTTAATGCCGGGTATACTTTGCTTAAAGATGGAGTTAATGGATACTCATTTGATCCAAACCAACCTGAACAGATGACTGAAGCAATTTTGAAATATATTGGATTGAGCGAGACTGAAAAAATTAGAATGTCGAAAAGTGCTTTTTCATCAGTTAAAAAGTATAATTATAGAAATTTGGGAGACCAGTTACTTAAAGCAGTTAGTGAGTTAAAACTGAAAAAAAATAACAGGTTATCATTATTAAATTATTTTTTGCTAAGGAAATGGAATGGAAAATTCAAAACAGCAAATTGGGACACACTTAAATGAATTGATTAGATATTATTGTTAATTATGAAAAATATTTTAATTACTGGTGGAGCTGGATTTATAGGTTCAAATTTGAGTTTGAAATTGATAAATCAAGGATATAATGTTACTATTTTGGATAATTTGTCCACACAAATTCATGGGACTAATCCTGAAAAAGATTCAGCAACTTTCAATACAATAATCAATGGGGGGGCTAAATTTATAAAGGGTTCTGTTACTGAAAAGAACGATTGGATAAAAGCACTTGCAGGCCAAGATGCTGTTGTGCATCTTGCAGCTGAGACTGGAACTGGGCAATCTATGTATGAAATCCAAAAATATGTTGATGTTAATATCAGCGGTACTGCATTGTTATTGGATTTGCTCACCAATTCAGAGCATAGTGTTAAAAAAATAATCGTGGCTTCTTCTAGGGCTATATACGGAGAAGGAAAATACCATTGTCAAACGCATGGATTCGTTTATCCAGAAGGCAGAAGTGATGCGGATATGAGTAGAGGTGATTTTGAATGTAAGTGTCCAATCTGCAAAAATGAATTAGAGTTGGTTCCAACAGATGAGAACTCCAAAATTCATCCAAGTTCAATATATGGAATTACAAAACAAGTCCAAGAACAAATGGTTCTGACTGTTGGCAAATCACTTGGCATTCCTTCAGTTGCTTTTAGGTATCAAAACGTTTATGGGCCTGGTCAATCTTTATCAAATCCTTATACAGGGATTTTATCAATATTCAGTACCCTGATCAAAAATAATAGAAATATCAATATTTTTGAAGATGGAAAAGAAAGCAGGGATTTTGTATATATAGATGATATTGTTGATGCGACTATTCTAGGTCTTACAAAAAATGAAGCTAATTTTGAAGTATTTAATGTGGGAGCGGATAAGCCAATCGATGTTTTGACCGTTGCCAATGAATTAAAAAAGAACTATAAATCGAGAATTGATATTAATATTACCGGGAATTATAGGATTGGGGATATCCGCCACAATTATGCTGATCTTACAAAAATCAATAGGTTGTTAGGTTTTTCTCCACGGTATTCATTTTTAAATGGGATATCAAACTTTTGTGCTTGGGTAGAAGACCAAGAAATTAAGGAGGATAAATACCATGTATCGATTGAAGAAATGAAAAGTAGAGGGTTGTATAAATAAACCAAGTGTTGTCAAGTTATTATGAAAAAGTCCAATAACCCAAAAAATTGTTTATTGGTTTTCCCAAAGTCGTTTTATCATTATTCAGAATATTTTAAAAAAGCATTGTATGAAAATGGTTTTCAAGTAACTGTATGTAATGACGAATATCCAGAAAGCACATTAGGCAAAATAATGGGTAAATTGAGAATTCCCCATTTATTGAAATTGACACTAATTGAAATTAAAGAGAAATTCCTTGATGGCAAGAGTTATGATTTAGTTTTGATTATTAAGGGTAGAGGAATCAGCCCTGAACTAATTCAAGAAATGCGAAAGGTTTCAGCCAAAATTGTTGGATTTAGTTTTGATTCTTTCAAATATCTTAGCGCCCCTATTAAATGGTTTAAATATGTTGACACATTTTATACTTTTGATTACCGAGACAGTGAGAAATTTGAGTTACCTATTGTAGAACTTTTTTCCTCGCTTTCAGAGAACAATATTGAAAAAAAGTTTTCCTATCAAATTTCTGCAATAGTAAGAAACCATTCAGAAAGGTTGAATTATATTGATAAAGTATTTTCTAACCTCCAGATTGAGAGGAAGTTTATTTACATATTTGAGCAGAATTATTTTACATTTATCTTAAACTTTATCAAAAGTCCAATCCTTTATTTAAAATATTTTAAAAACATTTCTTTTAAATCTCTTCCTTACAGTGAGTATATGCGAGTTCTAAGAGAATCAAACTTTACTTTGGATTATGCTCATCCAGAGCAATCCGGAATAACTATAAGATGCTTTGAGGCGTTAGATGCTCAAACGAAAATAATCACAAATAATACTTATGTGTCTCGTTATAAGTATTTCAATAATTCAAATACTATTATTTTTGAACCAAATTCCAATCCTGTTTTTCTTCAAGAAGAATTCAAAAGAATTGAAAATTATATTCCTGAAAAACACAGTAGAACGATTGATCACTTCATCAAAAAATTAATTTCGTAGCATTCTAAAATCTTGCAACCAAAAATCATAATAGATGCCTGCTGAAAAAAAGTATAATTACCTATAACCAAGGTATTCTGTGTAAGTAATCAACCTTGCAAACATTTTTTTAATTGTATAACCTAGTCTTTTTCATACAGTTTTAATTCAAGAATTCTTTCTGTTTTTAAACTTTCCGATTTTTGGGGGTGCTTACAATGTTTTCTTCAAATTGGCTTGAAAGTACAATTCCAGTAATCTTTAACTATCGAGGAACAGAATTAAAAGTTAACAATGAAGGCATGAGAATTCATTATTATTATTATTTGTTGACTTAACAGCAGGGTAAGAGAGAAGTTACACTTGCAAAAGTATCACGGAATAATTTTACAAATAATTTCATCAATGATATTTGGTTTATAAAACCAGAATCAAATAAGATAATTGATAAAGTACCTGTAGTGAAAAGCGTTGTTATAAAAAGAAAATTACAAACATTTGAGTTGGATACACCTAAAGGACGCTTTGTTTAAAGAAGACGTTTGTGAAGATTAATTATTCACCCGCTTTAATCCTATAGCTTCGATGCCTTTGAGTTCTTCAAGCCTCATATAATGGAGAAACTCAATTTTGCTGTAAGGAACCTTCGAAGTCAGGGGAAGGGTATCGTACCTGGTATACGTACTTCCATATCCTTTACCTAATGGTTTTCCGCTAGTGTTTTCAAATAATGGTATATTGATCAATTGAGATTCGAAGATATGGTCAGTACTATCCTTAAGAACATATCTGATATAAAGGTTCCTATATGGATAGTCATTATTGTATTTAACAGCCAAAATCGTAACACCTTCTGGTAATGGATGTGTCATTGTAAATGAAATGGTGTCCTGAAGACCCCATGAAATATTTTCCATGCCAAGGTATTGTTCGAACTCCCTGTTTCCGGAACATTGGAAAAACAGCAGTAGGACAATCAAAAGTCCGGTAAGGTTTAGGGCTATTCTCATTGTTCACTCACCTTTATTTTGGTCGCCTTTGTTTTTTGGAGGGAACCTTCTTTTTCCTTTGTTTTTGGGCTTGTTTTCTTGAGATTCTTTGGCTTCGGCATTTTGATTTTCTCTTTTTGGTAAGTTCTTTCCACTTAAAGTGGAAGATTCTGTACCGGTTGACTTATTTCCAAAGTTTTTCCTTTCGGGTCTCTGCTTTTTAGCTTTGTTTTTATCTCCTTCCTGAGCAGGTTTGCTTATTTCTCTATTTTCAGCTGTCTTTATTTCAGGCTTGGTAATTCTCTGTGATGAAGTTTCCTGGGTTCCGGTATTCGGTTTTTTCTTCTTCTTCTTTTTCTTTTTAGTACTAAATTTTTTATCCAGTCTTTCCAGTTCCAGATTGGACTGTAGCACATCGTCATCAATTCCTTTGGTTTTGTTATTGTGAAGATCAAAGGGGACAATTCCATTTTCATTCATTTCCTGGATTTCCCTAACCCTTTCACAGGAAATGGAATACCAATTGTTTTCATTGTTGTAACTGAACCACATGAGTTTGCGGAAAATATCCGTTTTCTGGAGTTTAGCAGGTCCAGCTTCAGTTTGTAATGGCTTTTCTACAGTAGGTACATCTTCCAATGCGGCCATGTAGGTATCCAGTTCATAATTCAGACAGCACTTGAGCCGGCCACATTGCCCCGAAAGCTTGCTTGGATTAAGTGAAAGATTTTGGTATCTGGCTGCCGCAGTGGAAACACTCTTAAAATCGTGGATCCAAGTAGAGCAGCAAAGTTCCCTTCCACAAATACCTATACCTCCAAGCCTGCCGGCCTCTTGTCTTAAACTAATCTGCCGCATTTCTACTCTGATTTTGAATTCAGAGGCTAGGATTTTGATCAGTTCTCTAAAATCTACTCTGTCATCTGCTGAGTAATAAAAAGTTGCCTTGGAATTATCTGCCTGGTACTCAATATCGGAAAGCTTCATTTCCAATTTGAGTTCTTCAACAATTTGTTTCGTTCTGTAGAGAGTTGGGATTTCTCTGTTTTTAGCTTCTTCCCATTTTTCAAGATCTTTTTGATTGGCAACACGGTAAATCCTAAGGATGTTATCATCATTCTTGATTTTCCTTTTTTGCATTTGAAGCCTTACCAATTCTCCTTGTAAAGATACATAACCTATATGGTGACCATTGGGTACGTCTACCACAACGGGATCACCTGTAGTCAAATGTAGGTGGTCAACATTCCTGTAATATTCCTTTCTTCCACCTTTAAATTTTACTTCAACTAAATCAAATTTATCTATTGTTGGTATCCCCATATGGGATAGCCAATCAAAGCTATTCATTTTATTGCAATCGCTCGTACCACATGTGCCATTGTTATTGCATCCCGCACTTGTCCCTGTGGTAGTAGAGCAGCTACTACATCCTGCCATATCAATATATATCTAAAGGGAGGCTATCCTCCTCGTTAAAATTGGGATTATTTTTTCAAGTTTAATAAATCTTGTCCAATATCCTTTCTAAAATACACTACATTCCAATTAATATTTGAGACCTGGGAATATGCATTCATAAGTGCCTCTTCCAATTTTTGACCTATTCCCGTTATTGAAATTACTCTTCCTCCATTGGTGATTACATCTTTGGAAGAACTAAGTTGGGTTCCTGCATGGAAAACCAATGCTTGAGATTCAGGCAGTTTGTTTTCAAGCCCCAAAATTACATCTCCTTTCTTGTAATCTTCTGGATAACCACCGGCTACCATAACAATTGTAGATGCACAGTATTCATGTATTTCCAGAGGATAGGCATGGAGTTGCTGGGTTCCCATGGCAAATAATAGTTCAAGAAAATCACTTTTTATCCTAGGTAAAACAGCCTGTGTTTCGGGGTCTCCCATACGCACATTATATTCAATTACATAGGGGTCACCGTTGACGTTCATTAAACCAATAAACAGAAAGCCAGTGTAAGGGATATTTTCTTGTTCAAGTCCTTTGATCGTAGGTATTACGATTCTGGTTTCGACTTTATTAAGAAAATCCTGATCTGCAAAAGGAACCGGACTGATAGCTCCCATTCCTCCTGTGTTCAGGCCTGTATCTTGTTCTCCAATTCTTTTGTAATCTTTTGCCTCCGGTAATATCCGGTAATGATGGCCATCAGTAGCGACAAAAACAGACAATTCTATTCCAGACAGGAATTGCTCAATGACAACCTTTTCTGAAGCAGCACCAAATTTTGACTCCAGAAGCATTTCTTTGAGAGAAGCTTTGGCCTCTTCATGGGTCTGGCAGATCAACACTCCTTTTCCTGCTGCCAATCCATCAGCTTTCAGAACTATCGGAGCTTCTTGATAATCTATATATTCCAAGCCCTTTTGAATTGTGTCTTTGGTGAAGGTTTGAGATCCTGCAGTGGGGATACCATATTTATCCATAAATTTTTTGGAAAAATCTTTGGATCCTTCCAATTGCGCACCCACCTTTCCTGGACCGATGATGAGAATATTCTTTAAGGTTTCTTTTGATTGAAAAAAATCAACTATACCTTTTACAAGTGGCTCTTCCGGCCCGACCACCACCATTTCAATATTCTTTTCTTCGACAAAACGGGAAATCCCATCAAAATCACTGACAGCAATGTTTACATTTTCTGCTATAGCTGCAGTACCCGCATTTCCTGGAGCTACATAAAGATTGCTGCATTTTGGGCTATTGACAATCTTCCAAGCAAAGGCATGCTCTCTGCCTCCGCTTCCCAATAATAATATATTCATTGATAAAATTCCTTTTAGTTAGCGTGTTCTGAAATAAACTTAATCCTGTAAACCCTGATTTCTTCTTCTGCAAAGTCCTCTTCCTCCAATTCATGCATAGCTACCCGGATATTGTCTGTCTCAGCATTCATAAAATAGTCATGGAGAACATCTTCCCTTTCTTCATCCATGATGTTTTCAATATAGTAATTGATATTCAGTTTCGTACCACTGTATATGATTTGCTCTATTTCTTGGAGCAATTCATCCATACTTAGGTTCAGGTTTTCTGCAATTTCGTCAAGGTTAATCTTTCTGTCAACTTGCTGAATGATTGAAATTTTGACTTTTGACCTTGTCCCTGCAGTTTTGACTACCACATCAGAGGCAGTGATGATATCATTTTCCTCTACATAATTTTCAATCAGCTTCAGAAATGTAGCTCCAAATTTGGCTACTTTTCCCATTCCCACCCCGTTGATCTGGGCCAATTCCTCTTTTGAGGTAGGATAGACAGTCGCCATCTCCTCTAAAGATGGGTCTTGAAAAATCACATAAGGAGGTAATCCTTTTGCTTTGGCTACTTTTTTACGTTCTGCTTTTAGCAGTTCGAATAATTTTTCATCGTAGGCCTTGCCTCCTCCTGATGGTGTTTCTTCAGGTACTTCATTTTCTAGGATTTCTTCAAAATTGTGGTCTTTGCAAAAGTTGACATCAAAGGGGTCTTCAAGAAATTTTTCACCTTTTTCGGTCACTTTGATTACACCATAGTTTTCAATATCCTTTTCCAGAAAGCCACCGATCATAGATTGACGGACTACAGTTCTCCAAAGTCGCTCATCTTCTTCCTTTCCTTTTCCGAAAACCTCTAATTGATCGTGTTTGTAACTTTTGATATAGTCGTTGGATTCTCCTCTGATTACTGCCACAATATGGTCCATGTTGAACCTGTTATTTGTTTTTTTGACGGCCTCAATGGCAGCTTTCAGGTGTTCTGTTCCGTTAAATTTCTCTTTTGGCTTCTTGCAATTATCGCAATATCCACAATCATCTTCCAGAATCTCTCCAAAATAATGGAGTAAAAACTTCCTCCTGCAAATAGAACTTTCTGCATAAGCAGCCATTTCTTGAAGGAGAATTTTGGCATTTTCTCTTTCAGTTACAGGCTTATCTTTATTGAACTTTTCAAGTTTGATGATGTCATCATAGCGGTAAAACATGAGACAATGGCCTTCCAATCCGTCACGTCCAGCCCTACCTGTTTCCTGATAATAACCTTCCAGAGACTTAGGTACATCATAATGGATTACATACCTCACATCTGGTTTGTCGATTCCCATTCCAAAAGCGATTGTAGCCACAATCACATCTACTTCCTCATTAAGAAAGTCATCCTGGTTTTTGACCCTTACACTTTGATCAAGTCCTGCATGGTACGGAGCGGCTTTAATTCCATTGACTTTAAGCAATTCAGCGATTTCTTCCACCTTTTTTCTGCTCAGGCAATAGATAATACCAGATTTTCCTTTATGGGACTTTATGTATTTAATAATCTGTTTTTTGGTCTCATTTTTTACCTTAGGCCTGATCTCATAGAAAAGATTTGTCCTGTTGAAAGAGGACTTGTATAAGTCTGCCTCTTCCATTTGAAGGTTTCTTTGTATGTCCTGCTGAACTTTAGGTGTAGCGGTAGCAGTCAGGGCTATAATCGGTAAGTCTTCACCAAGTTGGGCGATGATGGTTTTGATTTTTCTGTATTCGGGACGGAAATCATGTCCCCATTCCGAAATACAATGTGCTTCATCTATGGCCACGAAGCTGATTTTGGCATCTTTCAGAAAGAGAATATTTTCCTCTTTTGTAAGTGACTCCGGCGCAACATAAAGTAATTTTGTCTTACCGGAGAGAACTTCTTTTTTTACTTTATTGGTTTCAGATTTATTGAGGGTAGAATTCAAAAAGTGTGCGTTAATACCAAATGCGTTGAGCTGATCAACCTGATTTTTCATCAGAGCAATCAAAGGTGAAATTACAATGGCAGTTCCATCTTCAATTATTGCAGGTAATTGGTAACATAATGATTTTCCTGCCCCTGTGGGCATAATTACAAAGGTGTTCTTACCTTTTAAAATATTATCTACGATTGGCTCTTGATTGCCCCGGAATTGACTGAATCCGAATATTTTTTTAAGTGTTTCTTTTACGATTTGATCCACAGCAAAGTCGGTTTAATAAGGTGCCGTTACTTTTGGGCGCATTAAACTAAAATGGTAATTTTTACCTTTGATACAAATTTAATGATTAACCGCGGCAATTTTGAAATTAACAAAAAATATTAAGATTTACGCAAGAAATTAACAGTTCATGCCCACTATTGATTATTTTTTTGTGTTTAAATTCTCCTGATGGACATTTTCCAAAAACCAAAGCAACGATAGGGTTTGAATTCTCTTCCGTTGAACCGAAAAATATTGGTATTCAGGTATTTTGATCTATGAATACTAACCTAATTTTTTTAACTTAAGGAGATTAGCAAATTAGCAGGGAATCTTCGCGGAAGATTTTTCTTTTTAGCGGATTGGTCGATTGCAAATTATCCAAACTTTATATCCATATTGATCATCAGATTTCAATTTAGTCAATTATTGACCAGTAAATGAATCATAAGCCTTATATAGTCATCATGGCCGGTGGAATCGGTTCAAGATTCTGGCCATACAGTAGGAATAACAAGCCTAAACAGTTTTTGGATATCCTTGGAACAGGTAGGACATTGCTTCAAATGACCTATGATAGGTTTATTAAAATTTCAGACAAGGATTTGTTCTATGTGGTTACGAACAAGAAATATTTTGAGATGGTTAAGGAGCAGTTACCGGACATTCAGGAACAACAGATTTTGACTGAGCCGCTCAGGAGGAACACTGCTACCTGCGTGGCATACGCCTGTTATAAAATTGCACAAAAGGATCCCGAAGCCAAAATTATTGTTACTCCATCAGATCACTTGATCGTTCAGGAAGACAAGTTTCAGGAAAAGATAAATATTGCTTTATCGGCAGCTGAAATTGATTTCAGGTTAATTACCATTGGAATCAGGCCAAATAGGCCCGAGACGGGCTATGGTTATATTCAGTACATATCTGATCCGGGGAACCCTGTCAAGAAGGTAAAGACTTTTACCGAAAAGCCAAACATGAAACTGGCAACAGCCTTTTTGGAAAGCGGGGATTTTGTATGGAATTCAGGCATGTTTGTTTGGAAAGCCAAAAGTATAATTCATGCATTTGAAAAATACATGCCCGAAGTTGCTGAAGTCTTCGAGGATGGAAAGCAGTTTTATGATAGGACCGAGGAGGAGGCGTACATTCAAAAAGCTTATTCATTGGTGAAAAATGTTTCCATTGATTATGGTATAATGGAAAAGGCAGATGAGGTTTTTGTGGTGATGGGTGACTTTTCATGGTCGGATTTGGGCTCTTGGTTAAGCCTATATGAAACAAGAAACAAGGATGCAAACAATAACGTTGTAGATGCAAATGCCATACTCTATGAAACAAAAGATAGTTTTATAAAAGTGAGTCCAAATAAACTCGTGGTCATTGAAGGGTTGGAAAATTACCTTGTAAATGAAAGCGAGAATGTTTTGATCATCTGTAAGTTGGATACGGAAAGGAAATTCAGGGTTTTTGTAAATGATGCCAAACAAAAAGGAGAGGATTTTGTATGAAAGGAATGGATGAAATTACTATTTCAGATGCACAGGAAATGGTGGATCATTGGATCAAAACAGTCGGGGTGAGGTATTTCAATGAACTTACCAATACGGCCATACTAATGGAAGAAGTAGGGGAGTTGGCGAGAATTATGGCAAGAAAGTACGGAGAGCAATCCTTCAAGGAGTCCGACAAAGGGAAGGACCTCGGCGATGAAATGGCAGATGTGCTTTGGGTATTGATCTGTCTTGCCAATCAGACAGGGGTGGACTTGACTGAATCTTTGAAAAAGAACTTTGAAAAGAAGAATATTCGGGACAAAGACAGACATATTAATAATGAAAAGTTAAAATAAACTTTTTTGAATATTCTCAGTTTGGGAAGGATGAAAAAGGAACATTTGCCTACCAAAACCTGTCCTGTTTGCAATAGACCCTTTTCCTGGAGAAAGAAATGGGAAAAAAATTGGGAAAATGTAAAATATTGTTCTAAAAAATGTGGGAGTTTAGCAAGGCAAAAAGTACGATTAAAAGATGAGAAACCCGATGGATTTTAATCCACCGGGTTTTTTTATTTAATAATCAAAATCACAGGACATATCTTCAGAACCAATTGGTGCGCCATCTGGAATTGAAAGTTCTACAGGAGTGCTCAGTTTCTCAGGTAAATCCAAGAATGCAATGATTTTATCGGCAATGTATTGGTCAAAATTGTTTTTGAGTGAATTTCTAAGACCTGAAGGATTAGAGGCTAAAGTCCTTGATCTAAATTGATTTCTGGAAGGATTGTCAAACAGAAAATCTTTCAGTTTTTTTCTTACTTCTGCCTTGACTGAGCTTGAGGCTTGGGGATGATTGGCTAATGCAATCATATGATCTACCAATTTTGCCTGAGTCATGCGCTTGATTTCACCTTCATAGGTTTCATTAGCATTTTCACCAAATACAGATTCAACAGTTTTATCAAGAACCTGAGTAAATGATGGCAGATTACTTTGAAATAATGCCTGTTGATGTAACCTATTTGCTCTTCCAGCTTCAAAAAGTAATCCAAAAACCATTTCTACTACATTCTCTGCAGGTGCTAAGGGATCAAAATTAAGCCCATTTCTGGAAGGGAATGTTTCTCTGTTTCTTGTATACCCCATAGGTCTTGGAGGTAATCTGTCCAGAATATGTTCGGGGACAGCCAGTTCTTTTGGATGGATAGCTTTTAACAAGGAGGTAAAGGCCCGATTTTGTTCGTTATCTTCAATCCTAGACTGTATCCTTTGGTTGTCTCCTTTAACTTTGTAAGTATAATCCAATCCGCCGATCAATTTGGCCGTTGCCTCCAATTGATACCTGTGCATAAGATACAAGGGTACAAAAACTTCTTCCATAAGAGCTTCAGGCTGGCCATCTTCAATGCTGTTGAGACCAAATGATTCCATTTTCTTCTTTCTAATTGCCATTATCCTATTCAGTTCTTGACTGGCAGATGTACCATTGTCCCATAGGTGGGCATGTGGATGCGAGCTACTTGGATGTCTGGAATCTACATCCGAAATAAATGTATGCCCCGCACTGTAAGTGTCCTCAAGGATTTTACTCAGGTATTTTTTCTCATTCTCGCCTTGGGGGATTGTAGCATATCCATACTTGACTGCCCATTTGTCCCAGTCACCGATTTTGTCATCATAAGCTTCTGATAGATCAATATTCCCGCTTTCGTCCATTTTTATTAGAGGATAGGGATAATCCATTACCGAAGCTCTGTTTGTCGGAGATGAAGCGTAAGAATGAGCAAGACCTATCGTATGGCCAATTTCGTGTGCTGAGAGTTGCCTCAGCCTGGCAAGAGCCATTTCCAGCATTTTAGGGTTTTTAGGTTTGCCTTCTTCAAATGGCTGTAATAATCCTTGGGCAATTAGAAAATCCTGTCTAACACGTAATGAACCTAGGGTGACATGTCCTTTGATGATTTCTCCTGTTCTAGGATCACGGACTGACGAACCATATGACCAACCTCTTGTGGAGCGATGTACCCATTGGATGACATTGTAGCGAACATCCATTGGGTCCATATCCTCAGGTGCAAGTTCTACTCTGTATGCATTCTTGAATCCGGCAGCTTCAAAGGCTTCTGCCCACCAATTGCCACCTTCCAGTAGAGCTGACCTTACTGGTTCTGGAGTGCCACGGTCCAAATAGTAAATGATTGGCTTAACCGGTTCTGAAATCGCCGCATTTGGGTCTTTTTTTTCTAACCTATGCCTGGAAATAAATTTCTTTTCAATTGGCTCACCAATTGGACTTGTAAAATCCATATAGCTGATATGAAAATATCCGGACCTTGGGTCAAATTCGCGCGGCTGATAGCCTTTATCAGGTAATTCTATAAATGAATGCCTTTGTCTTACTGTGACAGATTCTGGAGAGGGTGTTACAGATCGGATGTATCCTCCTGTAGGTGTACCCGCAACCGTTACAATGGCTTCCACCTCTGTATTTTTAGGGAAGTTTTTGGTCATAGGGAAATAAAGCGAGCTTCTCGAAACATCTGGTTTGTAACTTCCCTGTCTGGAGCTTCCCAGTTTTTCTGATACCATGTGGGCATCTTGGAGGAAAAAGTTTGTCGCATCGACAAGGAGTTTGCCATTATCATTCTGACTGATATCAAAACCCCAAATCACAGATTCAGCAAAAGCATCTTTAACGGCTTTCACTTCAGAAGGGTTGTCACTATAGGCCCTGAAGTCATAATTTTTATGAACAAGGAGTAGCTTATTTCCAGCTTTTCTAAATTCAACGATCCTGGTTCTTCCAAGCTGGCCCCTGTCCAATCCAATATCATTTGAACCTATTCCGGCAGGCATTGAATTCACATATAAAAATTCAAAATCCAATTTGTCCACTTCCAGGTAAATTTTCCCTTTTTCCTCATCCGTGTAAAATGTGAAAAATCCCTCCTTTTTATTCATTTTACTTTTATCAATCGCCTGTGCAATTACCCCTTCGGCAATGATGGAAGTGAACAAGAAACTTAATAATATTATATTTTTCATGATCTGGTGGTTTTGATTTTTGAATTTATCAAAAAGCCTTTTTCCAAAACAACCGATGGTGGAAATTATCTGTTGAATTGATAGCGCAGTTGAAAATTCGTTTCCGTAATGGTGTTTCCCCTAATTTGTTGCAATCCGGAACCTATGATGTCCCTGTCAGTGTAAATCGTCTGTGCAAATCTTAGCCAAAAAGTGAGTTTCCTGTTTAATCTGTATTGTGTCAATAAATAATAGCGCATTCCTTGGCCATGTAATGCGGGAATAGAGAAAAGCCAAAGTACATTTCTTTCATAGAGAAATTGTCGGTTATCGAAATCATCGGTATCAAAGAGTGAAATTCTAGAGGAAATTCTCCACCTTTCAAAATCGGCATTCAAATCCTGACTGATGGCAAAACCTTTGGTTATTTTTCCGTCAAATTTAAAGGTACTGGCACTTACCCTGGATTTTAGACTCCATATTCGATCCAACTTATGATCAAGATTGAAGATGAAATTGTTTTTTATACCTTGATCAAGTCTATAGGTAGACTGAAACCCATTATAATCACTTACATTTCTTGATTTGCTTTCATTTCTTACCTGCATAAAAATGACTGTATTTCTCTTGGGCCGATAGGTAAAACGGCCAAACCACTCTTCCCCATATGAGGGGGAGTAGACCCGGAATCTCAACCATGGAAAATGAAACCTGTCATAATAAAATGAAAGATTATACCGGATATTGGGTTTAAAGTTCAACCCCATATACATGCCTCTTTCGTTTATTGGCCGAGTTCCTTCTCCAAAAGCATTTCCATAGAAAGTGTGAAAATTTCTGGAATAATCCCTCCACAGTAGAGAAAAGGAAAGTTTGGGGTGAAGACTGCTCATCATTCCCATTATGCTTCCCATTCCACCGCTTGCAGATCGAGCTGATTCACCAAAAAAGTAATAATTCTGAATATTATAAGAAAAATAAATGCTTTGGATATGGTTATTTTGGCCGCTGAACTCAAATTGATTGTAAATTCTAGGATTCCTTAAAAAAGGTTGACTGAATTGCGTGTAAAGCCCATTTATCCCCATTTGAAAATTCTTGTTTTTGCTTTGATAGTGTAAATTTCCACCTAGATTCTTTTCCCTAGCCCTGTTTTTATACCTGATCTCAGTGGTTGTTCTATGAAGTCCACTGCTCTGTAAGGACGTGATTATGGCAGTTTCATTTTCAAGAGTGTCTGATAATACTTGAAGGTTAGCATCCCTTGGGGCATGAGAAGCCATAACTGTAATTTGAATTGGACCGGCTTGATAGGTTCCCGCTGTTCCTCTGAAAAAGCCGAATTCCAAAGCTGCAGTATAAGGCCTGATCCCAAAACTGCTTCTTCTTACCGTAGTAATTGTTTCAGCTCCTTTTCCCGCAGAGAATCCCGCACCAAATACAAGTCCCTGACCAAATTGCATTTGGAAATCTCCTATCGTTATTGCTTTCCAATTCCCCCGGTTGTACAATGTAAAATGATAGGATAAAAAGTTGAATCCATAGCGTTTGGTGGATGGATCCCAAATAAACTGCTCACCGGGATCTTTATCAATAGTAAAGCCTAAACTGAAATCTTTGCTTTGTTGAATACGGAATCGCCCATATAGGCTGTTCGGATCTCCGAGATAGCGACTTGTTAAATTTCCATTGGATAAGGTGTCAGGAGGAGTAAAGCCCCTTCTCGTTTCCCAAACCCTTCTATGTCTAAAAATGAAATAACCGTCCTTGGCATTCCCTATCCGATTCCAAAGAGAGGCATTCGTCTTGTTTCTTTCTTCCAATATAACGAAAGGAAGTAATCTGTAGATTGTTTCCAAATCAAATTCAGGAATAGCCTGAAGCTCATAAATGGACAATAAATCCCCGAATTTTTTTTTGTATTCAAAAAAATGATTGATTTGATTAGGGTTAAGGATAAAAATAGATTTCAGTTCTTCGGGATTAGTTTTGTTCAGGTTGATCGGATTGAGTAGAGTTTGTAGAAGCCCTTCATAAAGATCCTCATAGTCCATTTCTTCCCTTTGCATACCAAATATATCTTCTATGAAGTTCTCAATGTCAATTTCACCCTTAGGAATATTTTGCCCAAGACTGATTTTGAAGCAATCAATAAGTAGCAGGAATAGAATATAGAATCCGATCTTATTCATGCTAAAAAATTGCTTTGTATTGGACAGATGAAAATATGCGTAACCGGTAAGCATCTTGATGAGTCACACTATTTACAATTCCCGATGTCATTTAGAAAGCCGGATGTTGGTTGAAAAATGATGGGTAAATCCCAATGTCGGATGCTGTGTCATGGCATAGTCTATCTGAATGAGCTTTCCATGAAATCCAATACCAAAAAACAGGGACCGGGTCGAGGAAATCATTCCGCTCCGTCCCCATACTTTATTTAGAAAATTATACTCAATTCCCATTTTAATTATAGGATCCAGTAGAATGTCTTTTTCAGCTTCAACTTGAAGGGATACTTTTTCTGAAGGCCTATACGAAATACCTGCTTTGACTACAGTTGGCAGGTGGTCACTTGAAAATCTTCCATATTTGGCTCTTGTGGGATTGTAAATGTGTGCCCCAAAAAATAATTCAGGGCTCAATTCCGCTACTCCACCTAATTCTAATACCGCAGCTCTTCCCGTTCCAAAACCTTCAATGCTTGTCTGAAAATAATTTACTTTTACTCCTAAACTAGCGATCCCCAAATGATTGGAAATCCCGATTCCCAATTTACTTTGGGAAAATATATCTGAACCGAAGGTTGAAACACCAAATCCAAAAGCGGCATTGTTTTTCTTAAGAACAGCTGCAGCTGCCAAGGTGGTCAACTCCTCAATGTCCAAGCGGTGGTCAAAAGCAAATATTGCCTGAGAATATTCCAGACGACTTAAGCCACCAATATTGTTGAAAAAACTCCAAGAATCATGCAAAGTAACATGAGCATTTCCCATACCCATACTTCTTGCCCCTCTTGGAAAAGTTTCAATTCCAGATTGTGCATTGACCGAATGGACGCTATTAAAAAAACCTATGATAAAAATCAGCCATCTCATAAAAATTAATAGATGATCAGGCTAAAAATACTATTTAAATATAGGGTTACTGCAGTGATATCCGGATATAAACGGATAATTTATCTCAATTAAAAAGGAGCCCTGATATTAAAGAAAAAAGCGCGTTCATTTTGATTGTTTATTGAGTATTCCAAACGGAATACCATATCATATAATGTTACCAAGTCAATACCCAGGCCATATCCAAACAGGTATTTATTGGTTAATCTCAAGTTTTCTGGCAATCTGTTCTTATCATTGACAAATCCATGGTCATAATTGGCGCTGATATAAAATTTGAATGGAAAATATGAAAACTCATCTCTAGGTACATAGTTGGAAATATCAAATCCAAAATCAAATAATTTATATCTTAAACTATTTTTATGGACGAACAACTGTTGCCCTTCAATCACATTTAATTCATAACCACGGATAAAGTTAGGATTGTATCCTATTCCCCTTACCAGGGTGTAGGGTTGGTTTTGTGCAAAAAAATAGTTGAATGAAAGGCCCGAAGCTACATGGAATTTGGAATTTAAACGCTTGTATTTATTAGCATTTAATGTGAATTCTAGATCATTTACATCATTTCCAGGTAACAACCCATATCTTGTCAACGTCAAGTTCAACAAATTCCCTTCTGTTGCATAGGCAATATTATCTCTATTGTCATGCCTAAAATTATAGCTCATCATGAAGAAATTGAGCCTATTGTCCCCATGGATAAAGTAGTTTGGATTTTGTGAAAAAACATCATCATTGATACGCGTATTGGTATAACCCAAAGTCAAAAAATGGAAATTATAATAACTTCCTCTGTATGTATATCTGAGGAAAGCGGAGGAGTTTCGCCTTAAGACATCTTCATTCTCATTTCTATAGAATACCTGCCTGTTGTTTTCCGATCTTACCGGAATTGTTTTTTGGGTAAAATAAGTGTATTGTACAGCCAGTCCATGTTTTTGTTTTTTATCGATGTAAGGTTTACTGTAAAGAACTTCAAATGCTCTCACAAACCCCCACTGACCTCCAATCCGGAGTTTTTCATTCCTTCCTCCGACATTGTTATGAATCAATCTTGCCCCGAAATTCACCCTGGATAAATCTCTGTTCTGATTGGTCCACCATTCTGCTAAGTTCCTGTCTGCCAGATTAAAAATTAAATTGGGAATGATGTACCATCTTTCTGTTACTGTTACCAAAAGTTCGATTTGTTCTGGGCCTGTAAACAGGGGTGTAATTTCTACATTGTTGAACAACTGGAGGTTGTAGATTTTTTTCTTATCTGATTCAATGGTTTGTATCAGTTCTTCCCAATCATAATAAATAGCAGTTTGCAGGTCAATTTCTCTGAGGATGATATTCTTTTTCGTTTTTTCATTCCCGATAATATAAATGTTATTGATCAAAACCCTTTCAGGAGCGATGTTCAAAATGGGTTCCTTTGATTCATCCTGAGCTAAATTATCCAAATTGTTACCGATAAAAACCAGTAAAAAAAGTCCGAAAAATCTATATGACAATGATATTTTCAGCAAATTTTTGTTTCCTAGGATATGAAAATGAACTTTCAGAATTTTTTTAATATTATAGAATAAAGCCAGCAAAAGATTGAAGAACATCATCCGAAAAATCGCCGTATTACCCATCCTTTTTTATCAATATTTGATTTCACCTTTATTTCCCCCCACCTGCAGATACAATCCCACTTGTAGTCAATATTCCAAAGAGGCAATAATGAAACATGGAGTTTTAAAGGGAGGTTGGCTGGCAATAAAGAGAATTGCCAGCTGTAACCCTTGGGGCGGGCATGGCCATGACCCAGTTCCTTAACCTTGCTTGGGTTTGAGTCCTTTTTTCCAGGCAAAGAAAATTAGAATTATTCCTCCGATAACCAAAGGAATACTCAGGGTCTGCCCCATATTGAGGGAAAGTCCATCCTCGAAATCCACCTGATTCTCTTTCAGAAATTCCCAGACAAACCGCATACCAAAGACAGAAATGAGGAATAATCCCAAGAACAATCCATCAGGTAATCTTGACTGGTACTTTTGCCATATTCCTAACAAAATAAGGAAAATTATAAAATAAGTTACAGCTTCATAAATTTGGGTAGGGTACCTGGCTATCCCAAAGGTATATATTGTGGCAAGGTAATGGTCACCCTTATCAGTAAGGTCAAAATTCAAAGGTGTTTCAGGATTTTCAGCTAAGTATTTCTGTGAACTTCTGTATTTGGTCAGAACATATTTAACATCAGACTCAAGGGCTGTTCTGAGATCCACTTCCCTATATCCCCCTTTTTCTATCTTAATATCAAAATTAACCGGTACAATTCCATTACCTCTCAGCTCGGAATTTCTGTCCTCTGGCTTGTAAGCTTTTACATCGGTGACAGGAATCCTCAAGGTTTCCAGCACTTCTTCAGTATCTCTTGCAAAAACAAATCCACTATCAGAATCTGTCGCTTTTCCTCCAATTTCAGAATTCATCAGGTTGCCTATCCTGATCATAGCTCCCGTCATAGCCACCACAATAACTATCCTGTCCACTACCCAAAGATAACTTTGGCCAGGAACCTTTCTTGAATACATGTATAAGGCTAGCAAGATGGCAATAGCAGCACCATGGCTGGCCAATCCCCCTTCCCAAACTTTAAGAATGTCAATTGGATTACTTAAATATTTCTCGGGTTCATAAAACAATACATGTCCCAATCTTGCACCAATGATGGTGGCCAAAACCATGTAAATGGTCAGTTTATCTACCAACCTTTCATCATGCCCTTCTTTTCTATAAATGTAGAACATAACTTGCTGGGAAATAATGAAGCCCAAAGCAAAAAGAAGGCTATACCATCTCAACCTTTCAAAGCTTGGGAAAACTGCTGGATTCGGGCTCCAGACAACATAGCTTAAAATGAAATCTATCGTGTCCATCATTTATTGATTATCCAAAGGATGTGAAATTACCTTTTTTTAGTAAGTATCCAACTCTTTTAACTCTTCTTCATAAGAACCTGATAGAATTGGGAACCTGTACCAGGTTTTGGGATCCACATTGAATTCGTCCAAGTGGAAGGAAGGAGCCAGTCTTTCCCTTTTCCATTGGTTCCTTGACCATAACCTGAAAAATTTTTTAACATATGATTTAAGCAAATCATTGTCAATTGCAAGCTCATCTTTGAGGATAAGATAAATATCCACGGGAGACCTTCTGTCTCTGATCGCTAACTTTTCGATTTCTACAATCAAAGCATAGGGCATCAAATCTGATTCGTCCGTCTGTTGGTTTTCCAATGGACGAAGTTCTGCTGTAGGCTTCAGGTTGTTTACCATTTTAAGCCCTGTATAGTTTAAATGGCTTTCTGCCCATCTCAACCAATTGATTATAAAATATTTGTCAACAGCGGCGATAGGGGAGATGCTACCACTGGTATCACCATCCATAGTTGCATACCCCACATCACCTTCACTTCTATTTGATGTACTTAAAAGTAGGGCATTTTTTAGGTTGGCGAGAAGCCAAATAATGGGAGACCTTGCTCTGGCCTGAATATTTTGAAGCGCAAGGTCATCTTTTTCCCAGTTAAGTTTTCTTCCTATCGCTTTTTCGATTTTTTGGGTATAGCTTTTCACTTCTTGGGAAATTTCCCAGTTCAAAAATTCAGCGCCAATACTTTCTGAAAGGGCCTTTGCACTATCAAAGGTTGATTTTGAAGAATTTTCCGAGGCCTGATAAGCAGTTGTCAGAATTTGTCCTACTATTTCTTTTTCTGGATGGGAAGATTTTGGAGAGAAATCAAGGTTGATTTTTCTTAAGAAATTATCTACGCCCAGTTCTTTAATACCCCTTTTGACCATTTCGGCCACAATAATAGCTATAGTGGAAGAGTCAGCACCACCGCTCAATGACAATACAAAACCTTTGCTTTTGCTTTTTCTGAGGTAATCAAAAAGACCCAAAGCAGCTGCCTGTACAAATTCTTCATTTTTGTTCAGTGAAGTTATTATAGGCAGATGAGATTCTGAATCCGAATCGTAGTCAAAAGTCTTGACTTGAAAATCCCTAAAAGAAAGTAGTTGGTTTTTAAGCAGGATTTCTCCGTTTCTGGCAACCATAATTTCCCCATCAAAAATCATCCTCCCACTTTCATTTCCTAAAAGGTTGATATAAAAGTAGGTGACATTGAAAATTTTTGAACTTTCACATATTAGTTCTTCTCTCTGTAAGGTTTTTCCCATTGCAAAATGACTTGCACTGGGGTTAAAAATAATGTCAACCTTTCTGTCTTTAAGTCTGTAGCCAGGCCTGATTTTGCCTCTCCAGGCATCTTCACATATCTCAAAACCATATTTGATGCCTTTTTTTTCAAAAATCATATCTCCCAGTGGTACTTCTTTTCCAAAAAAATCAAACTTTATAAGCTGATGGGCTTCCCAGGGAGTAAACCAGCGAAACTCATAATGTACGCCATCTATTGCCATAAACTGTTTGGCCACAAAGCCTTTCAGTTCGGAATTTTCAATGATAGCCATACAGTTATATACCTTTTCATGAATTCTCACAGGCAAACCTACAGCTACTGTAATGTCTTCACAATATGGGAGAATTTTCTCCAGTTGTTTTAGAGCTTTTTGTGGATACCAATAGCTCAGGTAAAGGTCTTCACTACCATAAGCAGTGATGGCAAGCTCGGGAAAACACAGTATTTCAGCACCTTCTTTTTTAGCTTCTTCTATTGCAGATAATATATGGTTTAGATTGCCTGTCCAATCAAGTGGGGTTTGATTGACTGTGGCGCATGAGATTCTGAGCGTGGACATATTATTTGTTAAAACAACAAAACATTAAAACCAAAGATACTGTTCTAGATATCTAATTTAAGTATCTCACAGGCATTTTTAGAGGCATCCTGTTCAGCTTTCTTTTTGGTAGATCCTTTGCCTTCAGCGATAACTTCCCCCTCTACCAACAAATGAACATGAAATTCCTTAAAACGCGGGTTTCCCGAAACTGAAAGGGTCTGAAAGTCAACATCTTTGTTTTCCTTCTGTGACCATTCAATGATTTTACTTTTGAAGTTGGAAGTCGTAGTGATGATTCCGTCCACATCAAAGTGAATAATAATACGCTTCAGGATAAATTTTTTGCAAAAATCATATCCTCTATCCAAGTAGACGGCACCTACTATTGCCTCCAAAGTGTCACCATAGATAGATTTATGTGCACTTAGATTTTTTCCTTTAAATTCTTTCTCTATGATTTTTGAAAGGCCAATTTTGATGGCAATCTGGTTTAAAGCTTCTCGGTTGACCATCCTTGATCTGGTTTCGGTCAAAAAACCCTCATCCCTAAATGGGAATTTGTTAAAAAGAAACTCTGCTACCACGGCCCCTAAAATTGCATCGCCCAAATACTCCAGTCTTTCATTGGAGATCTTAAGTCCATTGACTGTGTCTTCTGCTACTGAGGTGTGCTTCAGAGCAAGCTTATAAAGGGATAAGTTAAAAGGCTTGCTCCCGACCATATGTTTTATGGCAGAAGCAAGCCTTTTTTCAGATTGATTATAAAATACTGACTGTAATCTGAGTAATCTGGACAGTCTCAATTTACTGGCTGATTTTTTTGAAAATGACGGAAGCGTTATGACCGCCAAATCCAAAAGTATTACTTAATGCAGCATTGATTTCTCTTTTCTGAGCTTTATTGAAAGTCAGATTCAATCTGCTATCAAAATCTTCATCATCAGTGAAGTGGTTTATTGTAGGAGGTACGATACCGTTTTTAATTGCCAGTATAGAGGCAATGGCCTCAATGGCTCCGGCAGCACCTAACAAGTGCCCTGTCATGGACTTGGTACTACTGATGTTCAGATTGTACGCATGTTCTCCAAAGACTTTTTGGATTGCTTTGATCTCACTGATATCTCCCAACGGTGTGGAAGTACCGTGAACGTTGATATAATCTATATCCTCAGGTCTCAATCCTGCATCCTCAAGTGCATTTTTCATAACATTTCCTGCACCTTCTCCGTCTGGATGTGGGGCAGTCAGGTGGTAAGCATCAGCAGACATGCCGCCTCCGACCATTTCAGCATAAATTTTTGCACCGCGTGCTTTGGCATGCTCGTATTCTTCCAAAATCAAACAACCAGCTCCTTCGCCAAGTACAAATCCATCTCTGTCTTTATCAAATGGCCTAGAGGCTGTTTGTGGAGAATCGTTTCTTTGTGATAGTGCCTTCAGGGCATTGAATCCTCCAACACCTGCTTCGGTGACAGTGGCTTCAGTCCCACCGGTTACAAAAATATCTGCTTTACCCAGCCTGATATAATTGAAAGCATCAATGATCGCATTTGTTCCAGAAGCACAAGCGGATACTGTGACAAAGTTAGGTCCTTTAAATCCATATTTGATGGAAATGAACCCTGCACAGATATCGGCGATCATTTTAGGAATGAAAAAAGGATTAAATCTTGGTGTTCCATCTCCTTTGGCGAAGTCTGTGACTTCGTCCTGGAATGATTTCAGTCCACCAATTCCCGACCCCATGATCACCCCAATCCTGTTGAGATTGGACTTCTCCAGGTCAAGACCTGCATCCAGTATAGCCTGATCCGCAACGACCAAACCCATCTGGGTGAAAAGGTCCATTTTTCTGGCTTCTTTTCTGTCGATGTGCTGATCGATATCTAGACCTTTGACCTCACAAGCAAATTGGGTTTTGAATTTTGAGGCATCGAATCTAGTAATAGGCGCAGCGCCGCTTACGCCATTTGCCAAACCGTTCCAATAATCTTCAACGGTATTGCCAATTGGCGTAAGGGCACCTAAACCTGTTACTACAACTCTTCTTAAATTCATAAATGAATTTTAAGTGATTATTTATTTTACGTTAGCTTCCAGATAGCTGATAGCCTGACCAACAGTGCCGATTTGCTCAGCTTGATCATCCGGAATAGAGATATTGAATTCTTTTTCGAATTCCATGATGAGCTCTACTGTATCCAGAGAGTCAGCACCAAGATCATTAGTGAAGCTAGCCTCAGGAGTAACTTCAGATTCTTCTACGCCCAACTTATCAACGATAATGGCTTTTACTTTTTGTGCAATTTCAGACATTTTTTGATCAGTTTAAATTTAAACACTCCGCAAAGAAATATATTTAATGGCTTTTTGCCAAAAAAATAACCTAACTAAATTCAAGAACTGCCCAAAGCAGGCTGAACTTGGAGGAATATTTCTAACTTTGTTTCGCATTAATTCTTCCTTTTAATGAAGAAAACAAAGTTACTAGTTGAACCCGAATATGAATTTGAACTCCTTGGATTGGTGGCCCCTATCAAAGATTATAAAATGGCATGGGTGATCAATAATACATTAGGGTTGAAATTGGTCAGGGTATGTGACTTTGAACCGGATTTTCTTAATCAGCCACAAATGAAAATTGCCCAGTTTTTGGAAGAAAAGGAGCATGGTTATACCCAATTATTAAAAAACAGATCACTACTCGAAAGTAGGCAAACCTTGTATTTGATACCCGAGTTAAAGATGGTGGACTACTTTATGCTAATTCAGGATATGACCTTCGAATTGAATTTAAATACGTATATTGAGCGCCTAAGTGAGGTGAGATATATCCAAAACGTAATCAAACTTGACGTCTCTAAATTAAAATCAAAGGAAAATCTACTAACCTATTAACACAATTATTCAATGAGTATTGCACTTTACAACAAGACAAAAATTTTAGCAACAATAGGCCCCGCATCCAATAATTATGATACTTTGCTAAGCTTGGCAAATGCCGGAGCCAATGTATTCAGATTGAATTTCTCCCACGGAAGTCATGATGGACATGCAGAAGTGATCAACATCATCCGAAAAATAAACAAAGAAACAGGGTTGAATATTGGGATTTTACAGGATTTACAAGGTCCCAAAATAAGAGTAGGTGAGATCGAGAATGGAGGCGTTCAGATAAGTCCTGGTCAAAAAATCACCATCACCAATGAACCTTTGATTGGAAATGCTGAAATCGTCAGTACTGTTTACAAAAACCTCCCCAATGATGTCAAATCAGGTGATAAAATTCTCATAGATGATGGTAATATAGAGTTGGCCGTGAATAACACTGATGGGAAAAATGTTCGTTGTGTAGTTATTCACGGTGGAGTTTTGAAGTCCAGAAAAGGCATCAATCTCCCCAATACGAAAGTTTCTGCCCCTTCTCTGACTGAAAAAGATATAGAGGATCTGGAATTCGGTCTTTCCCAAGATGTGGACTGGATTGCTTTATCTTTTGTCAGGACTGCTGACGATATCAAAGACTTAAGAGAGAGGATCAAGAAATCAGGCAAGGATTGTAAGATCGTAGCCAAAATCGAAAAACCCGAGGCACTTAAGAATATTGATGAAATCATTGAGGCTACAGATGCCATTATGGTCGCCCGTGGTGATTTGGGTGTAGAAGTTCCAATGGAGACAGTTCCATTATGGCAAAAACAAATGGTGGCCAAATGCAAATTAAGCTGCAAGCCTGTAATCATTGCTACCCAGATGTTGGAGTCAATGACTACCCATCCAAGACCAACCAGGGCTGAAACTAATGACGTTGCCACAGCTGTATTAGATGGCGCTGATGCTGTGATGCTTTCTGCTGAAACTGCTTCAGGTCAGTTTCCAATCAATGCCGTTAAAGCAATGAGCAGTATTATCAATTACATTGAAAACAACCATGATGTATTCCATCACCTCTACAAAATACCAGAGGATGATCCGAATTTTTACAGCAAGAATCTTACTTTGATGGCTGCAAGGCTTTCTAGAAACGTTAAGGCTAAAGCGCTAATAGGAATTACCAGTTCCGGAATGACAGCCCTACGCCTAGCTTCCTTTAGACCTTTGGCTAATTTGCTTGTATTTACCAGAAATAAGAAATTGATGACCCAGCTGAGCTTGGTTTGGGGAGTTAGAACATACTTCTATGAAAGCAATGTTTCCACAGATGCTACCTTTATGGATATCCAAAATCAATTAAAAAATGATGGATATGTAAAGCCAGGGGAAATAATAATCAATACTGCAAGTATGCCTTTGAAAGCAAAAGGAAGAACCAACATGCTTAAAATCCATGAAGTCGAATAATTAAATCAAGTTAAAAATAAATGCCAGGGTTTTCATCCTGGCTTTTTTTATTCATTGGTAGGACCTTTTGGGGTAACTAGCAAAACATTTTCTTTGTCCACCATAACTGCACCAGGAGGAGTGCCTTTTACTTTCCTTACAAATTTTACGGAGGTATAGATGACAGGTGCCAAAGATTCATTCTTGT
Organism: Cecembia rubra; assembly: GCF_003014575.1. Lineage (GTDB taxonomy): Bacteria > Bacteroidota > Bacteroidia > Cytophagales > Cyclobacteriaceae > Cecembia_A > Cecembia_A rubra. The sequence continues at coordinate 46,247 of NZ_PYGF01000016.1, read as the reverse complement.
ATTTGGAGTAAAACGCAGCTAGCTCTGCAGCTCTTTCCAGAACTGTTTTTGGATAGTTCAGACCCGATCGGAACTTGATCAGCACATGGGACCCTGACACGTCCTTTGCATGTAACCAGAGATCTTCTTTCCAGGCATACCGACGAAGTAATTCATCATTGGCCTTTGCGGATTTTCCAACAAGTACATCAAAGCCTTCAACTTCAAACCTTTTGTAAGGAACCTGTTCTTCTTTTACTTTTTGTTTTTCAAGAAGCTGCTTTGATTTAACAAATTCTTTCAATTCACGGAAATTGTTGACCTTGGCAAGTTCATCAAGCCAATCCTCCAATTGAAGTAATATTTCTTCTTTTTCCTCAAGGTTTTGATAAAGCTGGTCCAGCTCTTTCTTTCTGTTTTTGGATTTCCTGTAAAGATTTTCTGCTACTTTCTGAGGAGATAAACCTCTTTTAAGCTTTATTATTTCATCCTTATTGGTATAAAAGTTAAAAAGAACTATTTCCTCTACCTCGTTACTTATCTGATGGAGATTGGCCATGATAATATCTGCAATCTGCCCCGGAGAAGTTGCTGATTCCAGTTCCTCAAGTTTTTCTGTTGTTTTTTGAATATAGGCCTTGGTTCTTTTCTTTTGTTCCTCAAAAGATTTTTGCCATTGGTTTTTTTCCTTTTCAAAAGCCTGAATGACAACTCTGTATCTAAAAAGTTCATTACATGCTTCTACAGGGTCAGAGCTTTCAAAAATTGGATTCTCAGCTGGAAGCAATGTTAAATTAAATTCCTTCTCTTCTCTGATTATGGCATAATGTGGAACATTGAGCATATCCATCAATTCCTCCATTAAACTCCATTTTGACTGAACATCAGCCTCAATATACCCTTTGTTTTTCAACCAATCTCTTGGGATTTTTCCCAAAGTAGGCAAAAATTTTGAAGCATTACCTTCCAATGCTTGGAAGTGCCCAACACTAAGATCTAATTGTACATCAATTTCGAGCAGGTTTATGTTCCAATCATCTTTCAATTCATTTCTGAATAAAATGGAAGGAAAAAGGGAATCTTTTGGATAGAACAGGACATTGCTTCTTGTGCCATGAAGCTTGAAAACCAAACAATCTCCAGATAATAAATCGATTCTTAAGGCCCGTTCAAATTGAAATACCTTGATGCCTTTTATTTCCTGACCAATGATTACCGGGAAAAGAGAAATTGTATTTCTCTTGCTTCTCTTAAATTCTAAAGGAAAGGAAATGCAGGAAATAACAGGTAGGAGATTTGCTCTAATGTACATTTCACTATCAATTTTAGTACATCCGATAACAAGTTCATCTTTGTTTTGGGAAAAACAAGTAATGATGCGCATCCCCTGAAATCTTTTGTCGAGTTCAGGACACAAAAATCTAAGGAAATGATAATTGAAATGCATTAGTCGATATGGATCTTAAGTCCATCATAAGCCAGCCTGATGTGAGCTGGGAGATCTTTTTCAATTTCCTGGTGTGTACCCAGTTTATGACTGACATGGGTAAAATATGCCACCTTAGGTTGGATGATTTCTGTTAGCTGGATGGCCTCATTCAAAGTCAAATGGGAAATATGATGGCTTTTTTGAAGGGCATTTAAAACCAGTACCTTACTGCCCTTGATTTTTTCGATCTCTTTCCTTTCTATGTGTTTTGCATCAGTAATATAAGTGAAATCCTGGAATCTAAATCCAAATACAGGAAGTCGATAATGCATAACCTCAATAGGAGTTACAATAATTTCTTCAACTGAAAAAGGATTGTTTGTAATTTCATTGGGAACTACAGAAGGTACACCAGGGTATTTAACTTCATCAAAAATATAAGAGTATTCCCTTTTGATTTGGTTTAGGACCTTTCTTGACCCAAATATAGGCATGTCTTTTTTTTGGGAGAAATTATATGGTCTGATATCATCCAATCCGGCAGTATGGTCTTTATGCTCGTGAGTAAAAAGCACAGCATCCAGTTTATTGATTTTTTCTCGCAACATTTGGATGCGGAAATCGGGACCGGTATCTACTACCAGGCTTTTCCCATCTATCTCAAGGTGTATAGCACTTCTTGTTCTTTTATCTCTAAAATCCAAAGAACTGCAAACAAGACAGTCACAGCCTATGACCGGTACGCCCTGTGATGTTCCCGTGCCTAAAAACGTTACTTTCAAAGCTTAAGTTCTGTTTGCTGAAGTTCAGTCAGAAGTGCCTGTATTTTTTGGTCTTCAAAATCATTAGGTTTCAAACCCAGCTCTTTGATGATATCCAATAGCGCATTGATCTTTCCGTCCAGAGTGTAATATTTATTGATTATTACAATTTTATTTTCCTTTAGAACACAATAGCCGGATTTGAAATTTCCCTTTTCGTACCTCAAAATATACTCAGAAGCCGCAAATATATTTTCCAGCTTATCAAGAAAGTTTTTGGTGTACTTGACAATCATGTTAGAACCTAGGTCAAATATTTCTTAACTGTAGCCAATAAATGGTCATAATCTAATGGTTTTTGGACATAATCATTAAGACCAGCTTTTTTGAAATCGTCCATTGTATAATTTTTGTAGTTTCCTGTAATGGCTACAATTGGAATTTTTGATTTCTTACTATCTGGGAGGGAACGTATCACTGTTGTGCATTCAATGCCGTCCATTATTGGCATATTAATATCCATCAGAATCAGATCAAAATCTTCCTTGGATAATTTTTCAAGAACTTGCTTACCGTTTTTTACCGCAGTAATGTGGTATTTTTCAAACATTAATACGTTTTTGGTAAGATTGATGATTACAGAACTGTCTTCAGCTACCAATATTTTTCTCGTTGGCGTCATGGATTAAGGTATTCTGATGAATGATATTGCACCTTAAAGGTTTCAAATAAGGTCTTCAAATATATATAATCTTTTAAAGTATTGTCAAAATTGCCTGATTTTATGTTTCTTTCAAATGTTTGGGAAAAATTATACAATTGCATAGCACCCAAAGTTCCTGAGTTTCCCTTGATAATATGTAACTTCTCACCGATTCCTGGGAAATCACCATACTTGATCAAGTATTCAATTTCATCCAATAGTTTTTCTGTTTCAGAAATGAAATCATCATAAACCACTTTTATGTTGGCTATAGAATTGAATTTCAATAGTTTGATTAAAATGTTGTTGTCAATTATGGCAGCTTCCCCCAATTGATTGATAGATTGGCTACTATAAGCTTCGGAGGCATCAGATTTTTTTATTAGGTCGTTGATAGTTTCAAGCAGTTGCTTTGGTTTGATTGGTTTGGAAATAAAATCATCAAATCCGGCTGATAGAAAGTATTCTCTGTCTTTGTCTTCTGCAAATGCCGAAACTGCTACTATTGGAGCATTGCTGAGCTGTCTTTCTTTGATGGCTTTTAATGTATGTATTCCATCAAGTTGTGGCATTTGAATATCTAGCAGAATCACATCGAAATGGTCGCTTTGAAGCTTTTCTATTACTTCTTTACCGTTTTCTGCTAAATCAAACTGATAAACTTGACTGATTATATTTTGAAACACCCTCCTGTTTAAGGCATTATCGTCTGCAATTAGGACCTTTTTGTTTTTCATCAGGTTTTATTGATAATTTTGGAAGCAACTAATAATTAACTCCTAAGCCGAATTGCGTAAACAAAACAAATATCTCATCATTGTAGTCGGTCCTACGGCTGTAGGTAAGACTTCCCTTTGCCTAAAATTAGCTAAAAACTTTCAAACAGAAATTATTTCCTCCGATAGCAGACAATTTTATAAAGAAATGCTTATCGGGACAGCAAAGCCTAGTTTAGAGGAATTGGCTTTGGTCAAACACCATTTGATTGATCATAAATCCATTTTTGATAATTATGATGTAAAGGATTTTGAAAAGGACGCTTTAGATGCGCTAAATGAAATTTTCAAAAGACGTAATTTGGCCATCATGACAGGCGGATCTGGCCTTTTTGTAAATATTATATCGTATGGGATGGATGAAATACCTGAAATAGAACCACAGATTAGAGCTGGGGTAATTAAATCCTATCAGGAATTTGGTTTAGAATACTTACAAAATAAGTTAAAAGCAATTGACCCTACTTATTATTCTGAAGTAGATATCATGAACCCTCAGCGTTTGATGCGGGCAATTGAGGTCAGTTTAGGAACAGGTAAACCCTATAGTTCTTTTAGACAAAAAAAGAAAACTGATCGGCCATTTCATATCATAAAAATAGGGTTAAACAGAGACAGAGCTGAATTATACGAAAGGATAGATCAAAGAATGGACCTTATGATTGATCAAGGTCTTTTTGAAGAAGCAGAAAAGCTGTTTCCCTATAGGGACTTAAATGCCCTTCAGACGGTAGGATATTCAGAGATTTTTGGGAGCTTGAAAGGGGAATATGATAAAGTTGAAGCAATCCGACTTTTAAAGCGGAATTCCAGAAGATATGCCAAACGACAACTGACATGGTTTAGGAATGATCCAGAAATTACCTGGTTCCATCCGGATCAAGAGCAGGAAATATTTGATTTTGTAAGGGCAAAAATTGTAGATTTAAATTAATAGGGCAATCAATATGGTTTATGTCCCATTAGGGTTGCAACAAAACTATATGGTTTTTTGGAGATGAGCTTGTTGAATTGTGATTTTAGTAGTTTTATCTGTTGGTAAGGTCTCCTTACTTTGTTTTCGAAAGCTTCAAAATCATCCTCTTGGAGGTTTTTCTTTACTCTTTGATATATCTCGGAAATGTAATCAGGTTTGATGGCTTCATTGGATTTCAATGAATCATCAAACTCCTTTAACCCCTCTATCATTTTAAATTGGAAATCCTGAATTTGTATTTTTTTTGATTTCAAAGAATTGTTTACAGCCATAATAAATAAAATTATGGCTGCAGACAAGGTTAGGATGACTGGAATAAACCCCATATTAAATGCTTAATATTTCAATAAGTTTGAGATGGTCTTCTTTTAATTCTTTGGGTTTGCCAATGCAATCTTCAAACGGTGTATAAACCACCTCCCCATTGACAATACCGGCCATGCAATTTGAATGGCCATTTAAAAGGCCTTCTACTGCCGCCATCCCACATCTGGAAGCCAAAACCCTGTCTCTGGCAGTGGGATTACCTCCTCTTTGAATATGGCCTAAGGTAGTAACTTTAAACTCCTTTTCAGGGTCATTTACTTTCTCTTGAACCTTTTTCATGATTTCTTCTGCGCCTCCTTCTTCATCTCCTTCTGCTACGACAATGATAGAAGAACTTTTGCTTTTTCGAAGATTTTTCAGGGATTTAACTACACTTTTTAAATTGGTTTCAGTTTCTGGAATCATCACAAATTCTGCTCCTCCACCAATTCCACATTCTAAGGCTATGTACCCAGAATCTCTTCCCATGACTTCAATAAAAAAGATCCTATCATGGGCTGCTGCTGTATCCCTGATTTTGTCAATTGCTTCCAAAGCAGTATTAACAGCAGTGTCAAAACCAATAGTATAATCAGTTCCGTAAATGTCATTGTCAATAGTTCCGGGACAGCCTATTGTTGGTATTCCAAATTCTTCGAAAAAAACTTTGGCTCCTGTAAATGTACCATCACCGCCAATAGCAACAATTCCCTCAATTTCATTCTTTTTCAATTTCTCATATGCTTTCTTCCTTCCTTCAGGAGTTCTAAACTCTTCGCTTCTAGCAGACTTGAGGATAGTGCCTCCTCTTTGAATAATATTGCTTACAGAATGAGATTGCATTTTTTTGATATTTCCATTGATCATACCATCGTATCCATAAGAAATACCATAAATTTCTATACCTTTAAAAATGGCTGTCCTAACAACAGCACGTATGCATGCATTCATTCCAGGTGCATCACCACCTGAAGTAAAAACCGCTATTCTTTTCATTGTTTAATAGGTTTAACGAGGCGTAAAAATACTGATAAAACCCTTTTAAAAATAAGAAACCTGAAAATCTTTTAAATGTTATCTTATCCCTTTCCAAACCAACGAAAAGGGGTAGGGCCATGCCTCGTTAAAAATATTGAAATCTGGATAAATCAGATCAAGTTGTTACAGCTACTTTTTCACCCAAAAGCACGATGTTGTCTAGTACAACTTCTGTAATGTACTTTTTAATACCATCCTTGTCTATATAGCTCCTATTGGTCAGTTTTCCGTCAAGGGCAATCTCCGTTCCTTTATCAGTGTATTTTTCAATGATTTCTGCAGATTTGCCCCATGCCACTACATTATGCCAAGTGGTTTCTTCAACTTTTTCCCCTTTTTGGTTTTTGTAGAAATCATTTGTGGCCAAACTTAATGAAGCCTTAATTTTTCCATCTTCAAATCTTTTGATTTCTGCTTTGGCACCTAATCTCCCGATAAGTTGTACCCTGTTTCTTAAACTGCTCATTGTTAAAATAGTAAATGGTTAAAAGAATGATTTAGATTAATAGCCGACTAAAAAAAGGCAGCTGTTCAAATATCAGAAAAGTGAGTGATTTGCCTAAATTCTAATCGGATATATCCGACTATATCCGATTAATGGTCCTATTGATTAAAATCTGCCAATAAGTGGCTTTCAATGGATAAAGATAAATGCTTAGATTGTGTGCTGTAACCAACTTAATAAAACCTATGAGAAAATTCAACTTCCTAATTCTAATAATCTTTTTTCTTGCCTCGGCTACTTTGGCCCAGGAAAAGCCAACAGACAAACCATTTCCCGAACCAGAGGTATTTATTTCTAATCAGACCGTAAGAATCAATGGTGTAAACCATACTCTTAAAACCAGGGCAGGAACCATGCTCCTGAAGGATGAAAATAATGAGCCAATTGCCCTTCATGGATTTACAGCATACTTCAAAGAAGATGGACCTTCTAAAAGGCCTATTATTTTTTCATTCAATGGTGGCCCAGGTTCATCCTCATACTGGCTACATATGGGCGTAATGGGGCCCAAAAGGATTGTAGTCAATGACCCTGACTATACCAAAGCTGCACCCTATCAATTGGTGAATAATGAATATTCAATTTTAGATATTGCAGATGTGGTAATGATGGATCCTGTTGGGACAGGGTTAAGTATACCTGTCGGAAAGGCTGAGGGTAAGGATTTCTGGGGTGTTGATCAGGACATAAGGGCCATTAGTTTATTTATCATGCAATTTCTTAAAGAATACGATAGACTACAATCCCCAAAATATCTCCTTGGTGAAAGCTATGGTACCATGAGAAATGCGGGTGTAATGAGTTATTTGTTGGATAAAGGATATGCCCTTAATGGGGTTGTAATGGTGTCAGCTGTTTTCGATATCCGGTCTCTTGCTTTCCCTGTACAAGAAAGTACTTCTTACCTGGTACATTTTCCTACATATGCTACAACAGCCTGGTATCATGATAAATTGAAGAATAAAAATCCTAACCTGGAAGCATTTGTAGATGAGGTCAGGAAATTTACGGAAGAAGAATATTTACCAGCCCTATTTAAAGGAGGAAGATTGAGCGATGCAGAAAGAAAGCAAGTAGCCCAGAAAATGGAAAATTATGCTGGTGTTCCTGCCAAAATTTGGGAGAGAGCTAACCTTAGGATGACGGCAGGAGAGTTTTTTAATGAGCTGCTTAGAGAAGAAGGAATGACTGTAGGAAGATTGGATTCTAGATTTATTGGGATCAATCCTTTTCCCATAAACCAATATGCCATTACAGATCCCCAAAGTGATGCCATTTCTCCTGCTTATACTGCCGGCTTTCTGGATTATTTTCACAGAGATCTTGGCGTAAGCAAAAATTTGAATTACAAAACCTCTGCATATTCATCTCCCGGGTTTAAATGGGATTGGTCACATAAAGGAAATGAAGGCTGGGGTTCCATGATTTCTATTAATACCGCTATCGATATGGCCGATGCTCTGAACAAGGATCCTAATGTTAAGGTGTTGATTATGAATGGGTATTATGATCTTGCTACAGTTTTTTATGGTGTGGAGCATACCATTGACCAATTGAACTTAAGGCCTGAAATCAGAAAAAATATAATTATGACTTATTATGAAGCAGGTCATATGATGTACACGCACATGCCTTCATTGATCAAATTCAAAAAGGATTTGTCTGATTTTATTTTGGACACGATGAAATGATATGTTTTTTAATTAATATTTCAGGAGGCTATCCCCAGGATGGCCTCCTTTATTTTTGAGAGTGCTGAGGTTAACTTTTTGATTTCCAGAAAAATATTCTATATTGAATGAGTTTTTGGAGATTGAGATCATGAGAATAATTGTTTTGATATTGGTTTTTTTTGTCAGTCCAAATATTAGAGCTCAGACCTCCCTTTTGGACAGTTTGCAAAATATCGTTTCCCAAAACAGGCAAGATACCACACATGCCAAAGCACTATTGAATTTAGGAATTACGCTGGAGCGCTCTGACCTTAAGAGATCGGCAGAGTACTTTTGGGAAGTTCTAAATCTGAAGGAGGACTCAGGTTTTGATAAGTTCAAAGCAAATGCCGCTATTCGTTTGGCAGGAAATTATTCTGCAATGGGCAAATTGGATTCTGTGTATTATTATTTTGAAAAATCAGAAGAGCTTCGCAAATCTGATTTAAATGACCAAAAACTCGCTTATAATCTTTATAACGGTAAAGGGATACATTTTAACAGAATTGGAAAATTTGAACAGGCACTATTCTATTACGAGAAAGCCTTAGCCTTGGATCATAAGGCGATCGGCCAGGATAATGTGGCTGGCCTTTACATTAATTTGTCAAATGTGTATAAGCAATTGGAAAATCACAAATCCAATTTTGATGCTACTTTCAAGGCTTTGGAAATTTTTGAAAAAACCCAGAATAAGACTGGTTTGGCCTTTGTTTATAACAGCCTCGGAGCTGCCCATTACCATTTGAAAAATTATAATGAGGCTGAAAAGTATTTTTTAAAATCTATGGAATATAGGAAGGTTTTGGGCGACAAAAGGGGAGAGTCCATGGTATTGGGCAATCTGGCAAATATTTTTATGGATATCGGGCAAAATCATAAGGCTAAAGAATTCTTTACCAAGGCTTTGGAGATGCAGGAAAAGCTTGGTCTGAAAGAATTGGTAGGTATCCAACTTTATAATCTTGGAAGAAATTACATGATTATGGAGGAATACCAATTTGCTTTGGAACATTTTCAAAAGGCACAAAAAGTATTGAAGGAAGCAGAAATCGGCACGTATGATGCTAAGATTTTAGCAGATTTAGGGAAAACCCAAAGGATTTTGGCATTGGACAAGGAGGCAATTCAGAGCCTTATGACTGCGTCGGAGGTAGCAGTTCAAAACAAAAAATACAGTGAGGCCAGTACTGCATTTAGGAACATAAAAGAATATTTTCAAGATCGTGGAAAATTCAAGGATGCTCTTGAAGCTCAAACCCTTGAATTTGCCTATCGAGATTCTGTTGGAATTGGTGCATTACAAGCCCAGCTAAAGGAAGTGGAGTCAAGGTATGCACTTGACATTAAAGAAAATGAAATCAGTTTGCTCAAGGCTGAGAAGGAATTAGACCGCTTAGAATTGGTCAAGCGCAAAGCCAACCAAAATTTGATAATTTCAATTTTTGCCTTTTTGATTTTACTGGCAACTATTTTGGTTAATAAATATAGGATTGTAAATCGTACTAAAAGGTTACTGGAAGTTGAAAAGTTACGTAATTCAATTGCCAGGGACTTACATGATGATTTGGGAAGTACACTTTCGAGTATCCATATACTTTCCCAAATGGCAATACAAAAAGGAGGGGTGGTAGACAAGTCCTTATTTTCTACAATCAACATCCAGACTGCAGCCATGATGGACAGATTAAGTGATATTGTCTGGTCTATCCATCCGAATAACGATAGTTTGGAACAGTTGCTTAGCAAAATGAAGGAATTCGCAGCTGAGATATTGGATCCCAAAGGGATTACTTATTTTTTTGAAATTGAGGAAGGAGCAGAACAAGTTAAACTTGATTTGGAAAAAAGAAGAAACCTCTTTCTGATTTTCAAAGAAGCACTAAATAATACAGCCAAGTATGCGGAAAGTAGGCATTTAGATATCAAACTCCGATTTGAAGGAAATAAATTGGAACTTTTGATCAAAGATGACGGGAAGGGTTTTGATCCTCAGCAGATCAAAAAAGGAAATGGACTATTTAACATGCAACAAAGAGCAAGTATGATGGGGGGCTGCATGACCATAGTTAGCTTTCCACAATCTGGAACTTCGATACAACTAAGTGCACCAATTACCTAATGCTTTTTTATCACATGATTAGGGGATTTATTTTTTGAAAGTAAAATCGGATATTTAAGTGTGTAAGAAATATGCTCTGCGAAATAAGGTAGAAATAACGTTGAAATATGCTTCGCGAAATAGGGTTGAAATATGTTGATTGAAATAAAGTGGAAATAAGCTCTTCTATTCGATAGACAGTTTAACGTAATATGGTTGAAATAATTTTCACCAAATTTAAATATCAATGTAATTAATTACACTTGACTGCGGAAGGCTTAAGGATATTTCTCCGAAAGCTTATTTCAAAATATTTCGCCAAAAGCATATTACTATTTATTTCAATAAGAGGAGTTTGCCAAAACACAAAGTTCCATTGAATACCAAGAATATGTCCATTAAGGTTTTATTATATGAAGACAATGACCTCCTGCGCGAAAGCATCAGCAGTATGGTTGCTTTGAATGAGGGTATGGAGTTGTTGGGGGCTTATGCACATGCAAATGAGGCGGAAGAACAGGTGAAAAGATTAAGGCCAGATCTGATTTTGATGGATATTGAGATGCCGGGAATATCAGGAATAGAAGCGACAAAAATTGTAAAAAAAATTGCTCCAAAAACAATGGTTTTGATTTTAACCGTTTTCGAGGATTCAGAAAATGTATTAAGTGCCATAAAAGCAGGAGCTTCTGGATATTTGCTTAAAAAGTACATCGCCACACGTTTGTTTCATGCGGTGGAAGAAATATTGGAGGGAGGGGCACCCATGTCACCGGCAGTAGCTAAATTGGTAATTCAATCAATGCAGAATCATCATAAGCCATCTAATTATAGTTTAACTCAACGAGAAAAAGATGTATTACTTTCATTGAGCAAAGGCAATAGTTTCAAACTGATTGCTGCGGATTGTAAAATCAGCATTGATACAGTGAGAACCCATATCAAACACATTTACGAAAAACTTCAGGTACACTGCCAAACGGAGGCAGTATCGAAAGCAATAAATGAAGGGTTGGTTTGATTGATGTTGATAGATACGATTGGATACCCTGTCCCGGGCATCGGGATGAGATATTGATAAGGACTTGCTAGGTCTGGATCTTCCTAAAATGGATATTTATCGATATTTGTTGATACTCGATTGATATTTTTTGAAGGTTGTATTAGGTTCAATATTCATCAATATCCCAATATCTATGAATATCTTTTATATAAGAAGACGTCTTGATGCTAAAATGAAGTTACAAATATGATCCAATACAAATTTTTCGCTCCCCATCCGCTTTTGGCAAGTTTTGTCCAAAGTATTTTTCTGGTGGATCATGTACTTTACCCAAATGAAGGAGCAATTTCCGGTCAATATCCTCCAACGCCTCAGCATTGTATTTTTTTATATATCAAAGAAAAGTTCAAAGCCAAGAAAGTCTATGAATCTGAATTTAGGGTAAGATCAAAGGCTGTGGTGGTAGGGCCACAGTTAACCCGGATGGAATTGACGGTGAGCCATGATTATTCAGTAGCTGTCATAGGTTTCCGTCCAGGAGGCCTTTTTAGATTGCTGGGTATTCCTATGGTAGAAATTTTTGATGATGGGTTTGATGGATTGGAGTTGTTGGGCAATGATATCAATGATTTGGTAGAGCGCTGTTCACAAGTAGAATCATTGGAGACAGCACATCAGTTCATAGAGGATTATTTGCTTGGGAAATTGAGTAGAGTCAAAGAGCTTTTGCCGATAGACAATGCCCTAAATGAAATGATCTATTATCAAGGGCTGATGCCCATCTCACAGGTGGCTGACAATGCCTGCTTAAGCCTGAGACAATTTGAAAGAAAATGCAAAGAAAGGGTGGGCTTCTCCCCAAAAGTTTATGCCCGCTTGATCCGGTTTTCCAATGCATACAGACTTTTTGAAAAATCAGAAATCCCTAATTGGTCAGAAATAGCATATCTCTCCGGTTATTACGATCAGATGCACTTTATCAAAGACTTCAAAGAATTTGCCGGGATCACACCTTCGATGATGGAGGAGGAGTTGAAAAGGAAGCCACTGAGGTTTCAGGCGGCAATTAGATTCTAGCAGCGAGAGATTAGAAACGAGACACGCCATCTTTTTCCAATTCTCTTTTTTTCTTAATTCATGCCTCTTGATTCTAATATCTTGCTTCTCGTCTCTCGCTACTCAATAAACATGTCGCTTTCTTACTATCCATTTTTTGATCTGGAATATAGGTTTGTAGGGTAATCATTGTTAAACCTTAATTCTTAAAGTCATGAAAAGAATTGGAAACTATTTGTTAATCAACTTATTTATCGGTCTTACTTTTTTGATAATTGCATGCTCTAATGACGATGCTGAGACTACAGTTTCAGAGCTTGAAAAAGCACGGATGGAATACGAGAAACTGAAAGCCAATCCGTCATTCATCGAGTTGGCCTTTCCAGAGGATGATCCTGGGCCACCATTTTACGCAAGAATTGCAGTCCTTGGTCCGGATGTTTTATTGATGGAATCTAATGGAACGGTTGTGATTCCCATGATGCGGCAGGTAGAGTGCATTGATCCTGAATTTAACTTGCTGGATTTGTACCATGTTCCCAATGGATTTTTTTGCCCATTGACACTATCCGGACAAGGTTTGATCGAACCAAATGCACCAATGGGTACTTTTCCAGCCATTGCTTATGGTGCAGGATCGAATATGCCTGTTTGGTTTGTGGATAGTGGCTTATTGGCAAATGCTATGGCGGATGGAGTCTTAACTCTTCCTGAATTGGAAGCCCTCAATCCAAGGAAAGGAGTGGCTTCCCGCTACGAAGAGTACAATAAGCCTAGGTCTGAGGAAGACTATTTGTTGGTAATAGAATCAGAAGGAACAATGTCAGGTACCAATCAGAAATTTGAGTATAAGGTGATTTCTAGAACTAAGGCTAGACAAGATGTTGAATTGAGGATTTGGTAGGCTTTAGCTTGAAGACCTGTCAGGTTTTCAAAACCTGACAGGTCTTTACCCAAACCATATCCCCTGATTAGGGTATTGTGGTAGATTTTTGAAAGTGTTAACTTGTGTAAGTGGTTGAAAATAAAGTATTAATATGAAAATCAAAAAATGGCTTTCTAGACTCCCCTTGTGGCTGTATGCCTGTATGATATTGCCATTTCTGGCTTTTGGGTTGAGTAATCAAGGGGTTTCTTATTTTTCTGTTAGGGATATTCCACGTATCTGGACAGATGAAGCCATGAAGGATTGGGAGCTGCCTAATTCAAATCCAGCATATTCGGCACAACCTGTATCAGAAGCTTTTTACTATAAGCTCCCAGAAAGAGTCATCTACAAAACTTATCCTGTCTACCATCCAGATTATGAACCAGAAGGATACTGGGAATGGTTGCACGAACAGGAAGCAGAAATTGTATTTGATGAAAGTAAATTAGTTACAGAGGAGGACTGGATCAAAGCAGGTGAGTTACTCTTTGACTATCCAATTGATACCCTAGGAGCTATAATCAATACCCAACATGTCCGCAATCCGTATTTTTATTCCAGTACAGGCATGCCTTTGACACCAGAGGGAATCATGCCTTTTGCACAGTGGGTTGTAGCAGGAAAAGGGAAGGTGTATTTGGGGAATCTTTCCTGTGCCATGTGCCATACCCGGATCATGGAAGATGGTAGTCTATTGAAAGGAGCACAAGGAAACTGGCCTGGGGATAAGGCTTTTGCATTTGCTTTAGAGTCCGATGGAGTTTCTGAACGAGGAGTGCAGGGTATTACCAATATTCTTTTCGGAAGTCCTTTTGTGGAAGGTGATCCTCATGGGAAATTGCTGGCCAGTGGAAGAGAATTTATTCTGGAAGCCTATAAGGCAGTTCCGGAAGGTGCGTTTGGTAGACAAGGAACCAGTATCCTGTATCCACCCCAAGCGCCAAACTTGATTGGTGTAAAAGACCGGAAATACCTAGACCATGGAGGTTTGGGTCAACACAGGAATATAGAAGATATGATGCGCTACATTGCTATGAATCAGGCATTGGATTTTTTGAATTTCTATGGAGACTACAATTCCATAGGCTTGACAAAAGAAAGGCTAAATAATGGAGAACCCATCTTTTTTCCAGGAACCCATGACCGACATTCAGATGCACAATTATATGCTATTGCAAAATATGTTTATTCATTGACCCCACCGGAAAACCCTTATAAACCATCAACTGTCAGCGAGCGGGGGAAGATCATTTTTGCGGAACAAGGTTGCGTGACTTGTCATACCCCGCCGCTTTTTACAAACAATAAGCTGACTCCTGCTGATGGGTTTGAAGTACCTGATGAACACTTTGATAAATATGATGTCTTCGATATTTCGGTTGGTACTGACCCAGGATATACCTTGAATACCCGTAGAGGAACAGGGTATTACAAAGTTCCTTCTTTGTTGGGGCTGTGGTATAGAGGCCCCTTTTTACATGATGCTTCATTAGCTAAGCTGGAGGATCTATTTGATCCAGCGAGACTGAGAGATGATTATGTGCCTACAGGATTCAAGCCACATGATATCAAAACCAAGGCAGTTAAAGGTCATGAATTTGGGATGGAGTTGAATGAAGGGGATAGGAAGGCTTTAGTTGCGTATTTGTTGACACTTTAAACTTTTAAAAATTGATATTGATGGATATTGGATATTTAGATATTGTTTTAGCCCCGTGGCGATCATTGCGTATTCTTTGCGCCAGCTGCGTGAACCTAGTTTTAATTAATAAGAAAAATAGATTGTTTTTGGTTTTTGCATTAGTTCCGTGTTTGCTTATAGCT
Source organism: Cecembia rubra (assembly GCF_003014575.1). Classification (GTDB taxonomy): domain Bacteria; phylum Bacteroidota; class Bacteroidia; order Cytophagales; family Cyclobacteriaceae; genus Cecembia_A; species Cecembia_A rubra. The sequence continues at coordinate 31,150 of NZ_PYGF01000016.1, read as the reverse complement.
CAATCGGTTAAACCAGAAAGCCCTATCCAATTCAAAATCAAAAATGCGGGAATTACTGTGGATGGAATGATTTCAGATTGGGAGGTGGAGGTGGATTTTGATTCAAAGAGATTGGATCAATCAAGTATCCGAGGAAAAGCCAATCCAGAAAGTATTCAAACAGGAATTAAATTAAGAGATAAGCATCTACATGGGCGGGAGTACTTCCATATCCAAAAATTTCCTTCCATTAGTTTGGAATCCAAATCTTTTAAGGCAAAAGGTAAGAACGCTTTTGTAGGGATTTTTGAGTTGCAGATCCGGGATGTAAAAAGGGAAGTTGAAATCCCATTTACTTTGTCCCAAACAGGAAGGCAGCAGAAGTTTAAGGGAGAGTTTGTAATTGATCGATTGGATTTCGGGCTAGGAGAGAAGAGTTTGGTGCTTTCTGACGAGGTGAGGATCATTATTGAGTTTTAGATCTAAGATTTTAGCTTTTTTGTTCACGCAGCGGGCGCAGCGGTTTCACGCAACGTTCGCAACGAATAAGATGTCCATATTTCGCTGCGGTCGCTGCGTTTTATCTCTGCGGTCGCTGCGTGAAATTTTTAAATGAAAATGATTAAACGGATAATTAATCGATTATCTCTTGCCTCAGAATTGGTAGAAAAATTCTTTGATTGGAAATTTGATAAAAACCAATTTTTAAGTCATGAAGGAAAATGAAATTGCAACTGTCATTCTGGATAAGGCTTTTGAAATTCATAGAAACTTGGGCCCGGGATTATTGGAGTCAGTTTATGAAAAAGCTTTGGAGTTTGAATTGATTCAGGCTGGTATTTTTGTGGTATCTCAAGTGCCGGTCCCTCTTATTTACAAAGAAATAAAATTTGAAGCAGGCTTTAGACTTGATTTGCTGGTTGAAAACAAGGTGATCGTAGAAATTAAAGCCAACGAAGCTCTAGCACCTGTACATTTTGCCCAAACCTTGACATATTTGAAGCTATCAGAGAAAAAGCTTGGTCTACTTATAAATTTTAATGTCAAATATCTTAAAGATGGGATTCATCGAATTGTCAATAATCTTTGATTTAAAAAATTGATGGTTTCACGCGGCGAACGCAGCGAAAAAACGGCAAGAATTCGTTGCGATCGTTGCGTTTTCTCTTTGCGCACGTGGCGTGAAATTTTTTTAAAAAAACCATCAAACACCCGAATCTTCAACAGGAATGATTTTATCCAGTTCTTTTGATTTTAAATCTTGTTCCTCTTCTAGGTCAAAGTCATCCTGTAATCCTAACCAAAATTTAGGGCTAGTTCCGAAGAACTTGCTTAATCGAAGTGCAGTATCAGCAGTAATCCTTCTATTGCCCTTGATGATTTCAGAAACTCTCGTTTGAGGAATAAATGTTTCCTTAGCCAATTTGTAAGCAGAAATTTCCATAGGAATTAAAAACTCCTCTAATAAAATTTCACCTGGATGAATGTTTTTAAGCTTTTCCATTTTATGAATGATAATCTAATATTTGAACTTGGTAAGCATCATTATTGTCCCATACAAATATGATCCTCCACTGATCATTGATTCTGAGACTGTAAAATGAAGATAGATTTCCTTTGAGTTTTTCAAGTCTATTTGCTGGTGGAATCCTCAAATCTTGAAGACTTTGGGCATTATGAAGCATTCTTAATTTTCTTCTTGCAGCATGCTGAATTTCATTTGGTAGTTTTCTTGAAAAGATACCGTTCCAAATTTTTTCAGTTTCTTTATCACCAAAATCTTTTATCATCAGTCTTGCCTTGCGTTACTAACGTTTAAAGTTAGTATCTTGTTTTTAATTTCACAACACACTGTTTTATTTTTAAACGTTTTGCCTCGATATCACATAATTAGGGTATTGTCCGCACTTTGTCATTTCTGTACATTTATAGGATATTCATATTCAATGTTTTATCAAGTTATCAACACTATGAAAGTTCAATCTGAAAATATCCTGGCCCATACCTGTGTGATAGGGGGCTGCGCTGCCTTGATTGGTACAATCCTTTTCCTAATTATGATGCTATTGGATTATTTAAAGGGCTTTTTATCTGTAGCTTCATTAGGTTGAGGTAACTATCTATGTTTTAATTATAATCAATTTTCAACCATGAAAATATATGGCTTGTTCTTTATTGTTATGATTTCCTGTACAGGCAAAGTAGAGCTGACGCATGAAGAAAGCGAGTTGAAAAAGGTGACCCAAGAGAATTTTTTGAGGGTCTTTGAAGCAGTGGAACAAAAAGCCGCTGAATTGCAGAAAGTTGAGCAGCCGAGGATTGCTAAAATTTTATCTGATTAAGATGTTAAATAGTTTAAAAGTTTCTCGCAACGAGCGCAACGACTTTCACGCAACGAGCGCAGCGTTTCTTTTGTGAAGCCGTACCCGACCATTGGGAGATTCCAAGGAAGTAAAGGATGAGCTTCTTTGCCTTAGTTGCATGAACAATTATAAACCATCTAAAAATTCATGAAAAAACTAGCTCTCTTTACCATTTTAGTCCTTATCCTTTTCACCTGTAAGCAAGAGCATCAAGACCCAACTGCATTCTACATGCCTGGGGAATTCGAACCCCATGAAGCGGTGTGGTTTGGAACCTGGATCATGGGCGAGTGGGCTACTGACTACAAGAGAGTCATGAGCGAAGTGATGAAAGCGATTGATGCACATGTGCAGATCAAAATGGCCTCTCCTTCGGATAGTATCATGCAGATTGCTCAAAAGAAATTGGACAGCTTGGGTGTGGATATTAGCAAAATTCAATTCTTTGTAATGCCGGGAGAGGCTCACTGGATCAGGGATCATGGTGCTGCTTTTGTGGTCAATCACCAAGGAGAATTAGGAGCGGTAGATTTTGAGTGGAATGGATATGGGAGCTTGGATTGGAGGGTACTCAGAGATTCTACTATCTTGGATAGTTTAGAGATATTTAGAGAAAAAACAAGAACAATTGACAGAGCAAAAGTGGACAGCCTAATGGCTGTTGCCACCGATGCCAAATGGATTAAAGGAAATCTGACCATCGAAGGTTTGTTCAAACAAGCATTTCCCAGTCGTAAAATTGTTTTTGTAGATGCTTTGATGCTGAATTGGCATGGTGGAGGTATACATTGCAGTACACAACAGGAACCCGAAAGGAGAGTTTTGAGGTAAATCAGGAGTTTTAATAATGGCTTTATCAAAACTATCTATGATTGAGTTGTTGGCAACCAATTGAATTTCAACCAATTTCAGCGTTAATATTTCACGCAACGGGCGCAACGATAAAAACGCTACGAACGCAAAGGCAGTCAATATATCATCGCTGCGGTCGTTGCGATACCCTTGGCGCTCGTTGCGTGAAACAATTATTAATACGCTTTCTTGAAAAACTATTTTTGAAAAATGCTTTTTGTAAAAACTATTTCATCAATCAAAATTGTTATTTATAAATTAAAATAACGAATGAAATAATACTCGTTAATAGATTAAATTACTATTAACGAATGAAAAATCATTCAAAATATGTTTTTTGTATTGAAAAATAGTTGTATATTTGTATGAAAAATAAGTCATAATAGCTTAATTTGTCATATAATGAGTGATTTTTCATACATATCGTATATAAGTGATGGAGCGCTTCTCAAAAAAATAGGAGGCTTTATCAAATCCCGCAGGATTGAGCAGAACCTTACGCAAGATGAAGTGGCGGAGCGGGCTGCGATCAGTCGATCTACACTTAGTTTATTGGAGAGGGGAGAGAATATTGCGCTGACCAATCTATTAAAAATACTTCGTGTTTTAGATGCGCTGTATGTGTTGGAGCATTTTCAAGAAGTAAAGCCGATCAGTCCCATGCAGCTGGCCAAAGAAGATGAGGCCAAGTGGAAAAGGGCTTCCAAAAGCAAAAAATCTCCTCCTAAAGATGATCTGGGATGGTAAGGACGGCATTTGTCAAGCTATGGGGACAGCGGATAGGAGCGGTGGTATGGGATGAAAGTCAAGAATTGGCTTTTTTCGAATACGACCGCAGGTTTGCATCCGATAAACTCGATATCTCACCAATTCGGATGCCGCTTGGGAATCGTATTTATGGCTTTCCTGAATTGAGAGGCAATGCAACATTCAAAGGACTTCCAGGTTTGTTGGCGGACTCCTTACCTGATCGCTATGGAAATGAATTGATCAATGGCTGGCTTGCCCGTCATGGACGACCGGAAAACTCCCTGAATCCTGTAGAATTACTTTGTTTCATAGGAAATCGAGGCATGGGCGGTTTGGAGTTTGAGCCTTCTACACTGCCTGCTCAAGAGCAAGGTCAGTTATTGGAGCTATCAAGCCTTGTCGAGACAACCAAAAAGTTGTTGGAAAGCAGGGAGCAGTTTGAAACTAATACAGATCAGGCTATGCGCGATGTCATGTTGAATGTATTAAAGATGGGGACCTCTGCGGGGGGAGCGAGACCCAAAGCCATCATCGCATACAATGAAGCTACAGGAATGATCCGATCGGGGCAGACCTTGCAGGAGGCTGGATTTGAGCATTGGTTGATCAAGTTTGATGGGGTCAATGATACGCAGTTTGGAGAGACCTTTGGTTATGGACGGGTGGAGATGGCTTATTATGCCATGGCGATAGACGCTGGAATTGAAATGGCTGAAAGCAGGCTGATTGAAGAAGAGGGTAGGGCTCATTTTATGACTAAGCGTTTTGATAGAGTAAACGGAACCGAAAAGCTACACATGCAGACTTTTTGTGCTTTGCAGCATTTTGATTTTAATAATGTCAGTAGCTACAGTTACGAACAGCTGTTTCAGACCATGCGCCAACTTCGGCTTACCTATGCAGAAGCAGAGCAGTTGTTCCGCAGGATGGTGTTCAATGTGCTGGCCCGAAATTGTGACGATCATACCAAAAACTTTGCTTTCCTAATGAATCAGAAGGGAAAATGGAGTCTTTCTCCAGCCTATGATATTTGCCATGCTTACAGGCCGGATAGTGTTTGGGTCAGTCAGCATTGTCTGAGCATCAATGGCAAAAGGAAAGATTTTGTGCTAGAGGATTTTTTGGCGATAGCCAAGCAAAATTCTATCCGAAACCCGCAAGGCATTATCCAAGAAGTACAGGAGGTCGTTTCCAATTGGACAAGTTATGCTGGAAAATATAAAGTGAACTCAAAGCTTGCTGAGGCTATTGCCGCCACTTTGGTGAAATTGGTGTAATTGCTGGAATTGATTATTTTTTTTACTTCTCAATATTTCACCCATCACATCATTAGGGTATTGTGGGCAACTTGAAATTGAGGGAATTTTAGGGGTATGGTTTCACGCCACGAGCGCAACGAGAAATACGCAACGGGCGCAACGTAATTAATTTAAAAAATCGCTACGTTCGCCGCGCTTTTCTTTGCGCTCGCCGCATGAAACAAAAATCCTTAATCCATGAAAAATCTAATTTTCTTTGTCTTTTTGATAGTGATTATTTTCTCCTGCAGGCAAGAGCGAAGAGATCCTGCTATTTTTTATTATCCTGCTGAATGGGAACCACAGGAAGCCATATTATTGGGCTGGGCTGAAAGGGAACCTGGGTTTTTCCCCTTGGCTGCAGATGTGGCACGAGCGCTTGAAGGTTCCACTTATGTCATATTTGTATCAGATACCAGTGAAAACCAAATGGTTTTTAAAGAATACTTGTTGGAACAAGGCTTAGATACTTCAAAATTTACGTTTTTATCCGTACCGATTAGGCAGTCGTTGGCACTTAGGGACATTGGTCCGGTTTACTTGGTGAATGGATTGGGGGATAAAAAAGTCATAGACTTCCGATGGTCCTATCAAGACTATTTTGAACGTTTTTTGATCGAAAAAGGGATAGATGCTGAGGAGGCAAAATCAGACGCGTCTTTTTTCGACCGAAATCAAAAAACCGACAGTCTTTTGGCTGTAAAAGATGGGTTAGAGGTGATTACTTCTGACTTGAATCTAGATGGGGGTGCACTAGAAGTCAATGGTAAAGGTACCATTTTGCTGAATGAAGCGTGGATGTTTATGGTCAATCCTACTTCCACGAAGGAAAGCATGGAGCAAGAGTTGCATCGCACATTGGGTGTTCAGCATTTTATTTGGGTGGGAAAAGGCTTGGTGGAAGATGGTGATATATCGAAAATCATCATTCCTGGATATGTTGCTATGGGCACTGCTGGTCATACGGATGAATACATTCGATTCGCCAATGCCAATACGATTCTTCTTGCATGGGTGGATGAAGAAGAAAAAAACCTACATCCCATACATGCCGAAAATCACAAAAGGATGCAGGAGACCTATGAAATTCTGAAAAAAGCAAAAGATCAAGATGGAAGGCCTTTTTCTATCATTAAGGTTCCTTTGCCTGACCTTAGGTATAGGCCTAATGTGGTTGTAGAAGGCTGGGCAATGAGTGATTCCACGATTGGAAAAGAGTATTTTGCCCCTGATCAGGATGTTCAACTCGGAGATACATTTCAGTATTTGTCTTCTTCTTCCTATTTGAATTTTTTGATTTCAAATGACAAGGTTTTATTACCCACCTACTTACATGTAGGCAGTTCTCCTGAAAAAGAAGAACGTGTGAAAAATATCTTTTCAAGTTTATACCCTGATAAAACTTTGGTTTGGATAGATGCTACAACCTATAATTGGTGGGGTGGAGGTATTCATTGTTTCACCAAGCAAGTGCCTAAAGTGAATTGAGAATTAGGGATTTTTTATAATACCATCACATCATTGGGGTATTGTGGGCGACTTGAAATTGAGGGAAATTTAGGGGAATGGTTTCACGCAACGCACGCAGTGAGAAAACGCAACGAGCGCAACGGTAGGGTTTTAAAATCGCCGCGTTCGCTGCGTATCCCGCTGCGCTCGTTGCGTGAACTACAAAAACTACACACTATGGAAACTCTTGCCCCTTTGTCCTAATCCAAAAGAATCGACTTGGTAGATTCCTTGAGGGGATTTGCCATTTTCGGAATTCTTATGGTCAATATGCCAGCTTTTTTCAAACCAGCCGTTGAGTTGATCTTGTTACCTTTCTTTGGAGAAAGTACCATGGAGATACTTTCCAATGGTTTTATTTACTTCTTTTTCACTGGGAAATTTTTTGTCTTGTTTTCCCTTTTATTTGGTTTGTTTGGAGAAATCGAAGTCTGGCAAGGTATCTTGTTGGTCTTAGCTATTTTCAGCTTCCAAATTTCCTTTAGCAAATGGTGGCTGAGCAAGTATAGGTTTGGTCCAATGGAATGGCTTTGGAGGAAGCTCACCTATGGTAAAATACCAGAATTTAAATTGTAAACTCCTTGAAAAATTACAGTATGACATCAAAGGCCTCAACAATAACTCCCAATTCAATTAGCTTTGTTACCCTGATCAGTTATTTGTTGGTGGCTATTTTCTGGATCAGTTCAGGTCTTTGAGGATTATACATCGCGGCTCAATAGGAAGGTAGTTTTTTAAAAAGCAAGATGGAGCAATGGAATGGTTTATTCAATCCCAATCTCTATGACCCACATTATATCCAAGCTAAAAGAGGAATGGCATTAGATTTTGTAGCAGGGGGAATTATCCTGGATTTGGGAAGTGCACAGCTACTTGAATAGGTACGCAATCGGTTTTTGGATTTTCACAGGATAGTTGGTAGAATTTATATCCTTGCCTGTTTATTTACGGCTATTGGTGGATTGACCTTTTTATTTCTTCATGAAGCTGTGGGATGTAACATTATGAACGTGGGTTTTGCATCCTATGGCATTGTCATGATGGTATGCAGTATTCAAATTATGTGGTTTGCTAGCATAAAAGTAGTGGGACAACTTAAGGTTTGAGCTATTCGGTTATACGCTTTGGCTATCGCTTTATGAAATAATTATGTTCAGGGAAGACGATTCCAAAAAAAGCTTTATAAAGATGCTCGGGTTAAAGTTTTGGTAAAAAAATTTGTCTCCATCAAGGCCATCTTCTACTTATTTGATAGCTGAATTTTTTTCTAATCCCTGTATTATTTTTGCTTTGTGCCATTAATCTTTTCAAGGGGTTGATTTTCAGGGAAATTTTGAGCAGATTTCTAAGGATATGTTATCCAAACAGAAAATATGGATTCTTGTTGCTTCTCTTGCCTTACTGCTCCTGGTTTTTCTAGTCATAGGGAGGGAAGAGCAGGTGGATTTCAGTACAGATGTTAAACCCATCCTGAACAACCACTGTATTTCTTGCCATGGAGGTGTGAAGAAAAATGGCGGATTCAGCGTACTTTTTGAACATGAGGCATTTGCAAATACGGACTCTGGTATTCCGGCCATTATCAAAGGAAAACCCAATCAAAGCGAGTTGATCAAAAGGGTGTTGGAACATGATCCTGAATTGAGAATGCCTTACAATAGGCCGGCATTGTCCCAAGGGGAGATTGACATCTTAAAAAAGTGGATCAAGCAAGGTGCCAAATGGGGGGAGCATTGGGCATATGTACCCGTCCAAGCTAATAAGATTCCCCAAACTGTCAAAGGTTTTGAAAAACAGATAGGAGCATCTGCAGTACACAATATTGACAGATTTGTATTTGAAAACTTAATGGCCCAGGGGCTTCAACCTTCCCAAGAAGCGGATCCCATGCAATTGTTAAGGAGGCTTTCGCTGGATATTACGGGGCTTCCACCATCCAAAGATTTGGTAGATCAATGGAAAGCTGGTCAGATTACCTATGAGCAAATGGTGGACCATTTGCTTGCCTCGCCAACTTACGGCGAAAAATGGGCCTCGTGGTGGCTGGACCTTGCCCGCTATGCTGACACCAAAGGCTATGAACGGGACCAATCCAGAATCATCTGGCCATACCGGGATTGGGTCATCAAGGCCTTTAATCAGGACATGCCTTTTGACCAATTTACCATTGAGCAATTGGCAGGAGACCTTTTACCAAATCCTACCCATGACCAATTCATAGCCACAGCTTTTCACCGAAATACCATGAACAATGATGAGGGTGGAACGGAGGATGAGGAATTCAGAGTAGCAGCAGTATTGGATAGGGTGAACACCACTTATGAAGTCTGGCAAAGTACTACGATGGCCTGTGTGCAATGCCACAGCCATCCTTATGATCCTTTTGTACATGAAGATTTTTTCCGTTCAATGGCTTTTTTCAATAACAGTAGGGATGAGGACACCACAGATGAGGAGCCTAAAATCCGACTTTATGAAGTTGAGGACGAGCTGAAGCTCCATCAGATCAGGTCTTGGTTACAAGAAAATGCGGTACCTGAGCAAACGAAAGCGTATACGGAATTTTTAAGTTTTCAAGAACCAAAATACCATGCCCATCTGTGCACGGATTTTGTCAAGGGAGAGTTGATCGATACCAAATGGTTGGGCTTATGGCCACAAGGTTCTGCTTACCTCAAGAATGTCTTTACAGGAGGAGCAGACAGGATGCTTTTGAATTACTGGTCATCGCATGATGGCACCAAAATGACCATTAGAAAGGGAGGTCCCAATGGAGAGGTGCTGAGCGAATTTATCATTGACCGGACAGGAACTATCACGAGGAGCATTCCATTCAAACCCATTTTTGAAAAAGTGGACCTGTATATCTATGCAGAAAATTCCAGACTTGCTGCCCAGCAATCCACGGCAGCGATCAGTTGGTTTGCTTTTATTTCCGAAATTCCAGGAGACCAAAGCGACGCACATCAAAAGGTCAAGAACAGTTTCCATGACCTGCTTAACAAAAGGCCTCTGACAGTTCCGATCATGATAGAAAACCCCTCTTTCATGCAAAGGCAAACGCATGTTTTCGAAAGGGGAAATTGGATGTTGCATGGAGAAGAGGTGCAAGCCACTACACCTGAATCCCTGAATCCCTGGAAAGAGGAATGGCCTCAAAACAGGATGGGTTTTGCATTGTGGCTGACAGATAAGAACAACCCGCTGACAGCAAGGACGGCGGTCAACAGGGTATGGGACCAATTGTTTGGAAGAGGACTGGTCAGTACACTGGAAGATATGGGAACCCAGTCTGACCCCCCAGTTCAAAAGGACTTGTTAGACTATTTAGCTTGGGAACTGATGCATACCCATCAATGGAGCCTCAAAGCCTTGATCAAGGAAATAGTACTTTCCCATACCTATAGACAGGCCTCCTCCATCAGTCCGCAACAAATGTCGAGGGATCCAGAAAACCAATGGTTGGCCAGAGGACCTAGATTTAGGTTGAGTGCAGAAATTGTGCGGGATCAGGCCCTATTTGTGTCTGGGCTGTTAAGCGATAAGATGTATGGAAAAAGTGTCATGCCTCCTCAGCCGGATGGAATTTGGCAGACGGTGTACAGTGGAGAATCTTGGAAAGAAAGTGAAGGAGAAGACAAGTACCGCAGAGGTATTTATACCTTTTTAAAAAGGACCAGTCCCTATCCCACTTTTATCAGTTTTGACGCGTCAAGTAGGGAAGTCTGTTTGAGTAAAAGGATTGTTACCAATACGCCGCTTCAGGCTTTGGTAACTTTGAATGATCCCGTATTCTTTGAAGCGGCAACCGCTTTGGGAAAGCAGATGCTTGACCATGATTCCAAAGAGCCGGCCAAAGCCATTGAAGAAGTATATGCGGCAGTTTTGTTCCAAAAACCTTCTGAGGAAAAGATAAAAGCTTTGATGCAACTTTACCATGCTGCTCTTGCTGATTTTGCTTATGAAAAATCCGCTTTTTTTGCAGCAGATTTACCCGATTCCCAAAGGAAAAAATGGGGTGCTTATACAGTAGTGGCCAATGCATTGTTGAACTTGGATGAATTCTTAACCAAACCATGATATGAAGGGGATTGAGAGATTATTGGGAGAGCTGGAGTTACAAAGACTCCAAAAACAGACCAGAAGACATTTCCTGATGGACTGTGTGAGTAAGATGGGTGGTTTGGCACTCTTTCCCCTATTAAATGCCTGTCAAATAGGTTCTGGAAAAGAGGGGGTTCAAGGGCTAAATTTATCCGAAAGGGATTTAAATCCTTTGGCTTCTCTTGCGCCACCATTTATCCCAAAAGTAAAGTCAGTCATTTACCTGCACATGGCGGGAGCGCCTTCCCAATTGGAATTGTTTGATTACAAGCCAGAGCTTGCCAAATATGACAATCAGCCATGTCCCGAATCCATGTTGGAGGGAAGGAAATTCGCTTTTATTCGGGGTGTTCCCAATTTGCTTGGGCCAGTGGCCAAATTCAGCCAACATGGTCAATCCGGTGCCTGGGTATCAGACTTTCTTCCACACTTTTCCAAGGTGGTGGATGAAGTGGCCTTTTTGAAGGCTGTTCATACCGATCAGTTCAATCACGGGCCTGCCCAACTCTTTATGCAAACTGGGAGCCCAAGATTGGGAAGACCAAGTTTGGGGAGCTGGGTGACTTATGGGTTGGGGACGGAAAATCAAAATCTGCCCGGATTTGTGGTCTTGACTTCAGGCGGAAAAACGCCTGATGCAGGAAAAAGTGTCTGGGGAAACGGGTTTTTGCCCTCGGTTTATCAGGGTGTTCAGTGCAGGTCAAAGGGAGATCCCGTGCTTTATCTTCAAGACCCGGAGGGCATCAGTAGGGATTTAAAGAAAAAGATAATCGCCACCATCAATGATATCAACAAAGAGGAGTTTGAAAAAGTAGGTGACCCCGAAATTTTGGCTAGGATCAATCAATACGAAATGGCTTATCGGATGCAGATTGATGTTCCTGAAATCATGAATATCAATGATGAACCGGAATATATTCATGAACTGTACGGAACCCGTCCTGGAGAAGAGGCCTTTGCCAATAATTGCCTTTTGGCCAGAAAGTTGGTAGAGAAGGGAGTCCGCTTTGTGCAGTTGTACGATTGGGGTTGGGACAGTCATGGAACAGAAAAGGACACCGCTCTTGACCTCGGCTTTAGAAATAAATGCAGGGAAATTGACCGTCCCATGAGCGCTTTGCTATTTGATTTGAAACAAAGGGGGCTTTTAGAGGATACTTTGGTAATTTGGGGAGGAGAATTTGGGCGAACTCCGATGCAGGAAAACAGGGAAGGAAAAACCATGGGCTTCAAAGGAAGAGACCACCATGTGGAGGCCTTTACCATGTGGATGGCCGGAGGAGGCATTAAAAAAGGAACCTCATTTGGTATGACAGATGATTTGGGTTTTTCGGGTATTGAAGGGAGTGTATCTGTTCATGATATCCATGCTACCATCCTTCATCTGTTGGGATTTGATCATGAAAAGTTCACCTATGATTTCCAGGGAAGACCTTTCAGGTTGACCGATGTGGAAGGAGAAATCATCAAAGAAATATTGGCCTGAGTTTATGGATTTTATTTTCTCCCTTTTTGGTCGTTTTCACCCTGTATTGGTTCATTTGCCCATTGGTTTTTTGATCCTTGGCGGTATTCTGGTTTTTTATGCCAAAAAGGAGAGCAAGGAGTTTCTTCCCGCGATCAGGATTTCATTTTTCTGGGGGACAATAGCCGCCCTATTTTCTGTAGTATCAGGATTATTACTTTACCTAAGAGAAGGATACAGCTTTGATACGGTAAGCAAACACCTGATTTTGGGTGTGTTGACTACCTTGTTTTCCTTTGGTTTTTATCTCTATCTTAAGAATAAGGTCGATTTCATTGATTCAAAAGTGAGGGGGATGTCTGTGGGTCTAATGATCTTGTTGATGCTTACAGGACATTTTGGAGGGGAATTGACCCATGGATCGGACTACTTCACCCAAGTACTACCTGAGAAGTTTCAGGAATTTTTCGGCATTTCAAACGCTTCAGAGCTTACAATGATCAGTTTGGATGAAGAGCACTGGGGAGAGGCCATTTTTTACCAAGATGTCATCCATCCCATACTTTCCCAAAACTGTAACTCTTGTCATAATGAAAAAAACAAGAAAGGGGAGCTAGTTCTCAATAGTCCTGAATGGATTACCAAAGGGGGAAAGAATGGGAAGGTGTTAGATTCGAAAGTACCTTTAAACAGTACCCTTTTGGCAAGAATGTTATTGCCTCATGATGACAAAGAGCACATGCCGCCCAAGGATAAAAGACAGCCTTCCAAACAGGAAATTGCTTTGATCCATAAGTGGATTGAAGCTGGTGCTTCCTTTGAGGTGAGTTTGGCAAAGGCTGGAGTAAAGGAAGAAATGATCAACATGTATTTTCCAGATGCAAAGGATGATTTTTATCCTGAAACTGAACTTGCCAAATTGGGGGAGAATGTATTGCTGCCTTTTAGAAAATCAGGACTTTTGATAGAGCCCATTAGTCAAGAATCCCCTTTGTTAAAAATCAGTGCCATCAATTTTCACCAAGGTCAAAAGTTAAATCTTAAGGATTTCCAAGGCATTGCTTCACATATTGCCTACTTGGATATCAGTGGTACTGATCAGGATGATGCTGTTTGGAATGATTTGGTGGCTTTTAAGAACTTGACGGTATTGAAGATAAACCGGGTTGATATTGAAGGGCAGGGAATAGAGGCCTTACACCAATTGACAAATCTCAAAAGACTTAACTTGAATGACTCTGATCTCCAACTTTCTAATCTGTTGGCATTGGAAGATCATCCTTCCCTGGAAGGTATATTTTTTTATGCTACTCCTGCCTCCAAAGCGATTTCTTCTGATGAAATTGTGAGGTTTTTGGCCAGATTGGAATATGGGGGGTATGAGTTGCCTGTGCTGTCTTCGGATACTGTGGTGTATTAGGGGAAGTTTTAAAATTTGATTTAATTTCACTTGATCCCATAAAACCCAAATGTTGACTCTTGTTTTTAAATCATATCATTTTTTTGCTTAATGAATCGTATATTCAAGTGAAGGTTAAATTTTAATACAGAATTAAATGGAATCTAAAGTTAAATTCAAGGACCTATTGAAGATTGCAGTTGAAGAACTTAAAGACCTGACAACCGTAGAGAACCCTGACTTTAGATTAGAACAGGCAGAGTTTAATGAGTCTTTGGGTGAGTGGGATATTATCGTTTCTTATTTGATTGATAATTCCAGTGAGGGTCAGAATATATTAAATTTAACGAGGTCAACTAACTATAGAACTTTTAAGAGAATCAAGATCAATTCTAGAAAAGAGGTAATGGGCTTTTATATTTTTGAAAATTAGAATGAAATTGATTGACACCAATGCACTTATTTTATTGATCGTTGGGATAGTTGATATTCGGCAAATCAAAACCCATAAAAGACTTTCCATTTATGATGAAGAGGATGTTAATAATTTATTGTTGGTTGTAGAGGACTTAAATCAATTAATAGTATTGCCAAATGTCTGGACAGAAGTTGATAATCTACTAAATTCCTTTACAGGAAATTTAAAGAGTCAATATATCTTAAGAGTTACAGAGCTAATTAAAGAATCAACAGAAAAATATATAGAAACTATTGAAGCTACTAAGCAATATACTTTTTTTGATTTAGGGATTACTGACTCATTACTGCTTTATTATGCTGATAATTGTGAGATTTTGATAACATCAGATTCAAGACTGTCTGATTATGCAGTCTCAAGGGGAATAAAAGTTTATGATTTGGTTTTGGAAAGGAATAAAAGGTTCTATCTATGAAAATGGACAAGAATCACTTTGAGATAAGATTACATATTAAGGATGAAAAATAGAAATATAAAGGCGACTGTTTTTATTATCCTATTACGGGGTTTCATAGAAGTGTCAAATGCCCAGTCCCTCCCCAGTATCCTGATCACTTACCATTCCGAATCCGGAAAAACAAAAGCCATGGCAGAAGCTGTTGCAGAGGGAGTATCTCAGGTTCAGGGTGTAAGTTATATTCTTAAACCCATCAGTAAAGTACAGGAACAGGAAATTCTCAATGCCTCGGCCATTATCCTTGGTTCACCGGTGTACAATGCCAATATGGCTCCGCAAGTGCAGGAGTTTATCAACTCCTGGCCATTTGATGGGCGTCCTTTGAAGGATAAAATCGGGGCAGTATTTGTTACCGGTGGAGGATTTTCCATTGGTGAAGAAGCGGTGATGTTCAGTATGATACGGTCTATGATGATCCATGGGATGGTAATTGTGGGAGGGGAAGAGGTGGAAGCTGCTTTTGGAGCTTCTGCCATCACAGGTGAAGGAGAATTTGATGGAAAAGAAGTTCAGGAAATCTTCTTGGAAAAAGCAAAAGGATTGGGAAAAAGGGTAGGGGATATGGCGGGGAGGTGAAGTTGAAGGATTTTTAACTAAAATTCAATCTCCCATACAGATTACATTGGCATGGCGTGCCTTTATGCGCCATTTGCCATCTTCCAAGATCCAGATATTGGTATAGCGGCGCTGTACTTTCTGGCCGGCCATGGGGGCTCCTTCTTTGGGAAGTACCGTTTCCAGCCCCATGACTATCACCGTATTTCCTAAGTCCATCATCTTTTCGATCTCCCGCTCAAAACCACTGTAGTTGATAATCCCTTCTTTCATCCGATCTATTACCGCGGCTCTTCCGAGAATAACCATATTGTTGGGGTTATTGACCATAAAGTCCTCAGCCCAAATTTTTTCCAATGTGGGATAGTCATGCTTTAAAACCGCAGTGATTTCCTCATTTTCCAGCAATATTATTTGATCTTCTGTGGCAGTTTGGGAAAAAGCATTTCCAAAAATCACCAATACCGAAGCGGCCAATAGGATAAAAGACTTCATAGCAATTAGGGGTTTAGGAGGAGCGAAGGGTTATTGTTTAAATTTACATAAAATTTAGGATAATCAGGATGTTTTATACTGGAAAAAGGATTGATTATCACATTATTATGTGATATGTAATTGCGGGATTATTGGTTAGATTTAAGAAAATTTTTACTGTAACTCTGCATTTTATGACTTTAAAAACCACGACTGAGATGGAGCAAATGGAACAAGCTCCAAAACCCGCGGTACTTACCGAACGAATTGACATCATTGATATCATCAGAGGAATAGCACTTTTGGGTATTCTGATTCTGAATATTCCCTATTTTTCCATGGAAGAATACTTCACAGAGCCATGGTCACAAGATACCGCTAATACCAATTTTTGGGTGCATGCAGTCAACATCATTTTCTTTGAGGGAAAAATGCGGGCCCTGTTTTCTATGGTATTTGGGGCAGGAATTGTCCTCTTTACCACCAACAAAGAAAAGGCTGGAAAATCTGCCACTTGGCTATTTTACAAGCGCATGATTTGGTTGACCCTATTTGGACTTGCCCATGCCCATTTGATTTTATGGATGGGGGATATCCTTTATTTCTATGGACTGATTGGGATGCTGGCTTTTCTTTTTAGAAAAATGAAGCCCAAATATCTGGCCATGGGGGTGCCCATTGTGGCAATCATTGGCTTTGTGGCAAGTACATTATTTATGCAAAACATCAGGGGTGAATATTTGGAAGCCAAAACAGCCATGGAGAAGCAGGAAGCTGGAGAAGCGCTTGGTGAGAAGGAATTGGAGGCCATAGCAGCCTGGGAGGAAACGAGAAAAGAAATGATTCCCAACAAAGATGAAGTGGTGGAAAACACAGCCCTGATGAAAGGGAGCTATTCCGATGTAGCCGGACATGTCCGGCCTAAGGCATTTGACGGGCAGACCAAATACCTGATATTCTCCATTTGGGACATGTTGGCCTTGATGCTTTTGGGCATTGCCCTGTATAAATGGGGCTTTCTGACCATGAAATGGACCACTGACCAATACATCAAAACCATCTGGATAGGATATGGAATTGGATTGCCTTTGGTGATATTTTCTTTTGTCTATAATACCATCCATTTCCCCAATGTGGAAGCAGGGCTGAAATACATTGAAGAACATTCCATCATGTGGGTAAATTTGATCTATGATTTCCAAAGGATCCTCATCATGATGGCGCATGTGGCTTTGGTGATAGTGCTTTATCAAAAAGGCTATTTGACCAGATTGATGAATGGATTAAGGGCTGTGGGACAATTGGCTTTTACCAATTACGTCATGCATTCGGTCATCTGTACTTTGGTCTTTTTTGGTTATGGACTCAATCAATATGCCGAATGGGAATATTACCAACTCTATTACTTGGTGATCGGAATTTGGATTTTCCAACTGGTCATCAGCCCTATATGGTTAAAGTACTTCCTCTTTGGGCCGCTTGAATGGCTTTGGAGATGCCTGACTTATGGAAGAGTACAGCCTTTTGTGAGAAAGTAAAGGGATTAAGGGGGGGGATTTGCCCCCTTTATTTTTATTGATTAGCTTGTGTTGGCTTTATTTATCCAATCTTGGAATGGCGAAATGATTGGCTTCAGTTCTTCTAAAAGTGCTTTAAAATCAGGAAGCCAAAGGCCAGTGATTAAACATATTAAACGAAACGAATCAAAAAACAATAAGATGAACCCAAGTTTACTACGATTATCCCATGGAAGTAAATACCTTTTGTT
The DNA here is from genome assembly GCF_003014575.1 of Cecembia rubra. Classification (GTDB taxonomy): domain Bacteria; phylum Bacteroidota; class Bacteroidia; order Cytophagales; family Cyclobacteriaceae; genus Cecembia_A; species Cecembia_A rubra. The sequence goes on along the minus strand of NZ_PYGF01000016.1, from coordinate 13,699 downwards.
AGGCATTGTTGCTTTCTTACTCATTCCTTTTTTAGGCTTTTCCCAAGGCACACGCTTGCTTCAACAGCCGGATATCAGTGAAAGCCAAGTGGTTTTTGTTTATGGAGCGGACCTTTGGTTAAGCAGCTTGGAGGGAGGAGAGGCAAAGCGGCTGAGCAGCACCCCAGCGATTGAGCGGAATCCCAAGTTTTCTCCAGACGGAAAACATATAGCCTTTTCTTCTAACCGTACTGGAGCTTATGCAGTGTATGTGGTAGGGGTAGAAGGAGGGACTCCCAGACAACTTACCTGGCATCCGGCTGCGGCTAATGTGGTAGGATGGACGCCTGATGGCAAACATGTGATTTACGAATCCAGCAGAGACACCGCTCCGGTTGGCTATAGCAGACTTTGGAAAGTTCCTGTAGATGGAGGGCCTTCAGAAGCCTTTAATTTACCAAGGGGCATCAGAGCGGCTTATTTGGGAGAGGAACAATTAGTGGTCGAACCCATTTCCCGCTGGGATGTAACCTGGAGGGCCTACAGGGGCGGACAGAATACCCCTTTGCTCATTACTAATCTCAATGATTTATCAGAAACCATGATTCCCAATGAGCGGACCACAGACATCCATCCCGTGGTGATTGGTGGAAAGGTATATTTTCTATCTGATAGGGATTGGGTAAGCAATATCTGGTCATTTGATCCAAGTAGTGGGCAATTGGTACAAGAGACTAAATATGAAGGTTCGGACATCATGTGGCTTGCCGGAAATGGCAAGCAGTTGATTTATGAAAAAGATGGCTTATTACACCTTTTTGACCCTCAGGCAAAAACTTCCAAAGCATTAGAGATTCATGTCAAAGGAGATTTCCCTTGGGCAGAGGCCCGCTGGGAAAATGTAACCTCCCGTGGTACCAATGCCAGTCTTTCTCCCAATGCCAAAAGGATCATTCTGGAAGCAAGAGGGGAGATTTTTACCGTTCCGGTAGAAGATGGAAGCCCTCGCAATCTCAGCAGGTCCAGTGATGCAGCGGACAGGTTGCCCTTATGGTCACCAAAAGGAGATCAAGTGGCCTGGTTTTCGGATGCGGGAGGAAAAGGTTACCAGCTTTTCCTGGCATCACAGGATGGCCTGGGCGAGCTAAGGAAGGTTAGTTTGGGTGAATCCAAATTGGCTTGGGAACCTACTTGGTCCCCTGATGGTAAGTTTATCGCCTTTGTCGATAACAAAGTCTATCTAAAAATTTTAGAGGTTGCCAATGGCAATATTCGCACCATCGATTCCGGCGGCATCAACATTGAGCGGGGCAACATGCGTTTGGAATGGTCACCTGATTCCAAGTGGCTGTCCTACAGCAAAACCGGTCCCAATATGTTCCGGAGAATTTATGTCTGGTCAGTGGACAAAAATGAAACCCAGCCGGTTACCAATCCATTGGCAGATTCTTTTTCAGCGAGTTGGGATGCCTCTGGCAAATACCTGTATTTTTTGGCCAGTACCAATCTGGCGCTCGGTTCGGGTTGGGCCAATACTTCTGCCATCACGGCCGAGCCCAAACATGGGGCTTACATGCTCGTTCTTTCCAAGGAAGAGAAAAACCCTTTTCCACTGAAAAGTGATGAAGAGGAGGTGAAAAAAGAAGAGGAGAAAAAGGAAAATGGGGAAGTTGCCGTCAAAATTGATTGGGAAGGTTTGGAAGAAAGGACTTTGGCCCTTCCTGTACCTGTAAAATCCTATAGTTTTGTTTTGGCAGGGAAAAAAGGGACCGCATTTATAGCGGAGTCAGGTGCGGGAGGTCCAGGCTTGACCTTGCATAAATTTACCATTGAAGGCAAGAAATTCGATGAGTTTACCAAAGGAGTAAGTCGGGTCAAGATTGCCCAAAATAGGGAAAAGTTGCTTTATTTCTCAGCAGGAAACTGGAAGGTAGTCACGGTGGACAAGAATCCAAGTCCCTCAGATGGCCTAGTTAAAATGGAATTGCGCATGGAGCTGGACCGCAAAAAAGAATGGGAGCAGATCTTCACAGAAGCCTGGCGCTATGAAAGGGATTATTTCTATGATCCAGCTACTCATGGCAGGGATTGGGACGATGTCTGGGAGCGCTACAGTCCATTGATCCCTTATATCCAACACCGTCAGGACTTGACCTATTTGTTGGACCAACTGAATGGAGAATTGTCTGTGGGTCATAGTTTTGTATTTGGGGGGGATTTTCCGGCAGTGGATACCCTGGCTACCGGACTATTGGGAGCTGATTATGAAAGGGCTAATGGCAGGTGGAGGATCAAGCGGATTTATACGGCTGAGAGTTGGAACCCAAGCCTGAAAGCACCCCTTTCCGAGCCTGGTCTGGATGTGAAAGTGGGAGATTATCTGGTAGCGGTGAATGGGCAGGAAGTGGATGCGGATATGGATATTTATGAAGCATTTAAAGGTACTTCCGGCAAACAGACCTTATTGCATGTAAACAGCCAGCCGATTATGACCGGGGCAAGAAAACTCACTGTAGAGCCCATAGGTTCCGAAAGTGGATTAAGGCAGCGGGCATGGGTGGAAGACAACAGAAGAAAGGTGGAGGAGCTGTCGGAGGGCAAACTTGCCTATGTGTGGGTGCCGAATACCTCCGGAGCAGGATTTGAATCTTTCAATAGGTACTTTTTTGCCCAGCAGGATAAATTGGGGGCGGTTATTGATGAGCGCTTCAATGGGGGAGGGCTGTTAGATGATTATATGGTGGACCTGATGACGAGGACCTTAAGGGCCGCCATCACCAATGAAGTGCCCAACCCGAGACATTTCAGGTTGCCGGCCGGTATCTTAGGGCCAAAAGTGCTTTTGACCAATGAACTGGCGGGGTCTGGCGGTGATTTCTTCCCTTGGGTATTCCGCAATCAGAATGCAGGACCTTTGATCGGGAAACGGACCTGGGGAGGTTTGGTAAAGTCTTCGGTACATTATTCATTTATCGATGGGGGTGCCATGACCTCTCCTGATAATGCGGTATTTGATCCAATAAGAAACGAGTGGATTGGGGAGAATGTGGGCATTGCACCGGATATAGAAGTTTCGATTGATGCGAAATCTTTTGCAGAAGGCAGGGATGTGCAGTTGGAGCGGGGCGTGGAAGAAGCCTTGAAGTTGCTGGAGAAAGCAGGCAGCCAGGAAGTCAATGTCCCACCTTACCCCAGACCAGCAGTAAGGCCGGGTAATTAATCAAAGACTAAAAAACAAGAAAGCAAGCTTCTGGAGGGGTTTGCTTTTTTGATTAAAGGGTTTTGTTTGTCTATGACAAATTAATTAGTTTTAATAAGCCCTGATAAAAGGTAAGTAAAAACCAGGCTTAGCCAACCAATTTCGGGCGGCTAAGCCTGATAAATGTCAGGGTAATATACAAGTTGGCAGCAAGTGTAACAGACCATAGCAACGACAAACAAACGAGTGACAGAAACAGAAAAAAGTAAACCATTTTGACAGGTGACCAAAGACATAGAAACTATATAACAAACGGACAACGAGTAAGCCAACACTCATTGCCTACGCTTCTGTATTTTTTATTTTTCCCACCGCACAATTTTTTAATTCAATTTTATTGCCACCCGCAAACGGCACATTTGGTTTTGTCCGACACACAAGCCGACCCTTTACAAAACCAAAAGAGCCGTTTTTTGCCAACGCCCTTCTAAACAATAATCATTACATTATGTAGTTTTGCATCTATGAAAGTTTTAATAATTGAAGACGACCATACACTAAACAAAAATATAAGTGAAGCACTCAAAGCGGAATGTTTTGAAGTAATGACACTTTTTGATGGGTCATTGGCAGAACGAACCACCAAAAGAGAGCAATTTGATTGCATTATTCTTGACATTAACTTGCCAGGCAAAAACGGATTCGAGTTGTGCAAAGATTTCAGAAATAACAACATCACTACTCCCATAATTATGCTGACTGCATTCAGTGAACTGGAGGATAAAGTTCAGGGGTTTGACTGCGGTGCAGATGATTACTTAACAAAGCCTTTCTTTATGAGGGAATTATTGATAAGAGTAAACGCTTTAATCAAAAGAAAAGGAAAGAATTCATATTCAACTGAACCTGTTTTTACCTTTGATGATATTACGCTGAATGATTCGACTAAAAAAGTATTCAGGAATAATGATGAAATTGTATTAACCCCAAGAGAATATCAAATACTCTTAAAATTAATTCAACGACCGGGAGAAATTGTTTCAAAAGCAGATTTGGTGAAAGAAATTTGGGGAGGTTCGTTTGATGCCAATACCAATACGATTGAAGTTTACATCAACTTTCTACGCAATAAATTGGATAAGCCATTCAAGAAAAACACTATCAAAACGAAAGTAGGTTTTGGCTATTACCTTGATACAAAATGAAAATAAGGAACAAAATATTGCTGTATTTCTCCACGACTGTAATTTCACTCACGATTATATCATCCGTTATCATTTATATTTTGTTTTCGGAATATCGCGAAGAAGAATTTCAGCAAAGACAAAAAGAAAAAATAAAATATACCATTGGTTTAATTGCAGAGTATAAGGATTTGAGTGAGAAATTGACTGCGATAATGGATAAGCATACTATCCACGATTTCTATGATGAAAAGATGTTGATTTATGACAAACATAAAACATTGATTTATGAAAGTATTGATGATTTGCCGATTAACAATGCGGACAACCTTCTAAACAGCCTATCTCCTGCAAAACAATGGGTTGAAACGAAAGAAGATAAATACGACATCATTGCTGTTTATATCCAAAATGAAGCAACCCATTTTTATGCCATTAGCAAAGCATATGATGCATTTGGTTATACAAAACTGGCATTTCTTAGAAATGCTCTTATTGGAATCACAGCAATTATTTCCATTATTGTTTTACTTGTCACCGTTTTTTTATCAAAAAGAATTGCAAAGCCCATTACCGAAATTGCAGAGCAACTTGGCAAGTTGGATATTGCCAATGAGAGCATTGAAGAATTGCAGGTGACATCAAAATCGTTTGAACTGAAATCTCTTATCACACGATTCAATCAATTAATTCAAAGAACTAACGAAGCTTTTGCTTTTCAGAAACACACGATTCACCATATTTCCCATCAGTTAAAAACCCCGATTACCGTTTTGGTTTCAGAGTTGGAACGCATAGAGAAAAAAACGGATTCAATAGAGCTTAAAACAGCTATTGAAACTCAAATTGTCAAAACCAAATCATTGGGCAATATCATCAATACTTTATTGGAGATTTCAAAAATTGAATCAGCCAAACAAACAACGCAACAGGCTTTTCGCATTGATGAATTAATTTTTGACATTATTGCAGAACTCAACATCATTCATCCTGATTTTAAGTTTGAGGCCAATTATACGCCTAAACAGGTTAGCGAAACCAAACTTGAAATCAAAGCCAATGAACCACTAATCAAACAAGCATTCCTGAATATTCTAACAAACTGTATTACATACAGCGACAATACAAAAGCTAAAATTCTATTTGACTGTTCAGATTCTGAAAAATTGATAGTCTTAATATCAAATTCGGGCACTCCGATTTCTATTGAAGAAGAAAAATTTCTATTCAATCATTTTTTCAGAGGGCAGAACAGCCAAAGCAAAACCGGTTTTGGTCTGGGTCTGGTGTTAGTCAAAAGAATTTTTGAAATGCACAACGCAAAAATTGCTTATTCAAGTCCTGATACGAATCTCAATATTTTTGAAATCTCTTTCCCTTTAAGCTAAATTTTATCGGTTTTAAGGTCTTTTTAAGGTTGTTCATTGGACTTTTGCACTACACTTAATGTAGTTCAGAATGAATAAACGTATAAAATACAGAGCTTTAACTATACTGTTTTTTTGTCTCTCAGGGCAAATTTTCGCTCAGGAAAAGCTTATCCTAAGCCGTGAACAAGCCGAAGCCGTTTTCCTTAAAGAAAATCTGTTGCTCATTGCTGAAAGGTTGGAAGTGCCCAAAGCCGAAGCAATGGTTCTACAAGCCAAACTTTGGCCAAATCCAACAATAGAACTCAACGAAACAAATCTATGGGTAACACGAAACCAAATAGAACACGCTGGAGCTGAAGGATTTTTACCTCCTTTTACTTCGGGTGGAAGGTTTGGACAAAATCAACAATTTGGAATTCAAATAGAGCAACTTATTCAAACAGCAGGAAAGCGAAAGAAATTAGTTGCTTTAGAACAGGTGTCTGTGGATATGTCTAAACAGTATCTGGAGGACTTGTTGAGAAATCTGAAAATAGAATTTCGAAATCAACTTACCACTTTGCAATACCTGCAATTCAGCAGGAGTATTTATCAAAACCAGTTCAATTCTATCAGGCAACTTACACAAGCCTACAAAAGGCAGGTAGAACAAGGTAATGTACCACAAGGCGAATATATCCGCTTAAAAGCCCTTGAACTGGAAATAGCAAAAAATATCAATGAACTGAACAAAGATGTGGATGAAGCTCAAAAGGAACTAAAATTACTGATGCGATTACCTGCTACCACACAATTGGAAATCACTGACGAGGGTTATTTAAAAAACACCGAACAATTTAAAATACTTGCCTTGAATGATGTTATTGAACAGGCAAAAGCTAACCGTCCTGATTATAAAATTGCAGCACTGGAAGAAAGTTATTACAATAAGTTATATGCGTTAGAAAAAGCACAACGAACACCTGACTTAAATTTTATTGTCAATTATGATAGAGGGGGTAACTTTATCAAAGATTTCGTTGGATTTGGTGTAGCAATGGACTTACCGTTCTTCAATAGAAACCAGGGAAATATTAAATCTGCCCGAATCGGTATAGAACAATCTAAAGTTCTATATGAGCAAATGACATTGAGTGTTGAAAGTGAAATCGTACTTTCCTTTCAAAACCTGACTAATGCCATTACTTTTTTAGAAGAAATAGAACCCGATTATGAAACTACACTGGATAGGATGCTTGAAAGCTATACCAAAAATTTCATTAATAGAAATATCAGTTTGCTTGAATACCTTGATTTTTTAGACGCTTATCTGGAAAACAAAGAAATCATTTTGGAAGCAGGTAAAGATGTCAATGAAAAAGCAGAACAACTAAATTTTTCTATTGGAACAGACTTGATTAAATAAATTTATGAACAATGAACATAGCAGGTAAAAATATGAAACTCATTTTCTATTCGATTTTGGCGGTGGTACTATTAAATAGTTGCGGGAATTCGGAAGAACAAAGCAATCATTCAGAAAATAAAACTTACTGTTTGGACGAAAACTTCAAATCAAAAATTGAATTGGAACAACCCAAAAAACAGTTAGTAACAGAAGGCATTCCACTTACTGGAGCCATAGAACCCAACCCCGACAAAGTAATTCATTTTGTCAGTCTGGTTGGTGGGATTATTTCCAATACCTACTTTTCATTGGGCGACAAAGTAACCAAGGGTCAGGTATTGGCAGAATTAAGAAGCACAGAATTGTCCGAACTGCAATCACAATCAAAAACCATTGATGCTCAAATAAAGGTAGCCGAGAAAAATTTACAATCCGTGCAGTCTATGTTTGATGATGGCATTGCTTCGCAAAAAGATTTGTTGGAAGCACAAAGCGAACTGGATGTACTGCAAGCAGAAAGGGTAAAAATTAACGCTAACCTCCATTTATTCAGTGCAAGTTCTGAAAGAGGTGTTTTTCAAATCAAAGCCCCCACAACAGGAATAGTTACTGCCAAGTCCATATCGACAGGAGCACAAATTTCAGCCGAAGGAGACCCCTTGTTTACCATTTCAGACCTAAGTGAAGTGTGGGTTTTGGTAAATATTTATGCTACTAATGTTAAAAATATAGAGGCAGGAATGGAAGTGGACATTAAAACTCTTTCTTATCCTGATGAATTGTTCAAAGGAAAAATCGCAGCTATTTCGCAGGTTTTGGATGAGGAAGCAAGAGTTGTGAAAGCAAGAGTAGTATTGCAAAATGTTGACCTGAAATTAAAACCCGGGATGATCGTAGATGTAACGGCTTTAAAGGAACTCAAAACGGAAGCACTGAGTATTCCCACTGCAGCAATGGTTTTTGACAGCAATCAGAATTATGTGGTGGTGTATAAAAGTGATTGTGAAATCGAAGTCAGACAGGTTGAAATTCTCACCAAGAGCAACGGAATCACATTCTTGTCAAGCGGTTTAAGTGAAAACGAAAAAATCATCACGAAGAACCATCTATTGATTTACGAACAGATTAAAAACTTCAACAACTAATCGTTATGCAGAAATTTGTTCAAGGTATCGTTGCGTTTTCACTCAAGAATTCTATTGTCGTTTTCTTTCTCACGGCCCTACTGCTAATAGGAGGTATCGTTAGTTACATTCATACACCTATAGAGGCATTTCCTGATGTAACCAATACCCGTGCAAGAATCATAACCCAGTGGCCCGGAAGAAGTGCAGAGGAAGTAGAGAAATTTGTGACCCTGCCCATTATGAAGGCAGTAAATACCATCCCGAAAAAATCAAGTGTCCGTTCTATTTCTTTATTTGGCTTGTCGGTAGTAACCGTAATTTTTGAAGATGAGATAGATGATTTTTATGCACAACAATATGCAGCCAACCGCTTGCAAGGTGTTGATTTACCTGATGGTACAGATGCGGAAATTGAGCCGCCTTATGGAGCCACAGGAGAAATTTTCCGCTATGTGATAAAAAGCGATCGTCCTATTAAAGAACTTACAGCTATCCACGATTGGGTGATTGAGAGGGAGTTGGTCGCTGTTCCCGGAGTGGCAGATATTGTGAGTTTTGGAGGCGAAGAAAAAATATATGAAATAAAAATAAACCCCACCGAACTGGCGAATTACGATTTATCACCCTTAGAGGTTTTTGAAGCGGTTTCTAACAGCAATATAAATGTGGGCGGTGATGTGATTGAAAGAGGCTCACAAGCTTATGTTGTTCGTGGTGTGGGCTTGTTGGAAAGCATTGAGGACATTGAAAACATCCTGATTGAAGTCAGAGGGGCAACGCCTATTTTGGTAAAGCACGTGGCGGAAGTAAATGTATCGGCTAAGCCAAGATTGGGCGTGGTAGGCTTGCAAGACGAAGAAGATTTGGTTCAGGGTATTGTAGTGATGCTTCGAGGTGAAAATCCTGGAGATGTGATTGCACGAGTAAAAGAAAAAATTACTGACCTGAACGAAAGGATTTTACCTAAGGATGTAAAAATAGAACCCTTTATTGACAGAACGGAGTTGGTTGAAGTAACCGTAAACACAGTTACAAAAAACTTGATTGAGGGTATTATTTTAGTTTCAATTATTGTCTTTATTTTTCTTTATAATTGGCGTTTAACGCTCATCGTGGCATCGGTAATACCCTTATCTTTTCTCTTTGCCATTGTGATGCTCAGAATAATGGGAATGCCCGCCAACCTGATTTCTATGGGAGCCCTTGATTTTGGGTTGTTATTGGAAGGGGCTTTGGTCATCTCTGAGCGGATTTTTGTAGGTCTGGAGCAAAAAGCACATCAACTCGGAATGGCTCGCTTCAACAAAATGTCAAAATCGGGGATCATCAAACAGAGTGTCAGGAATGTGGCTTCCTATATTTTCTTTGCCCTGTTTATACTTATTATCGCATTAGTGCCCATTTTCTCCTTTCAAAAGGTGGAAGGGAAAATGTTTTCTCCACTGGCATACACCTTGGGCTTTGCACTATTAGGCTCTCTTTTATTGAGTTTGACTTATGTTCCTGCAATGTGTAAGGTGCTGTTGACCAAAAATATTGTAGAAAAAGACAATTGGGTTACAAGGACATTTCGCAATGGACTTAATAGTATGTTCTTATGGACTTTCAGGAATAAGAAGATAACAATGATTTCTTTTTTTGTGCTTTTGGGAACTTGTATCATTGGGTTTATGAATCACGGGACGGAGTTTCTTCCTAAACTGAATGAAGGAGCTGTATATGTGAGAGCTACGTTGCCGAATAGTGTAAATCTTGAAGAATCCAAGCGACTGGCACAGGAAATGAAAGCTAAGTTACGCGAGTTCGAAGAAGTAAAATTTGTATTGAATCAAGTAGGAAGACCCAATGACGGAACAGACCCGACCGGGTTTTTCAATATTGAATTTCATATACAACTACATCCCGAAAAAGAATGGAATAGAAAAGTTAAGAAAGATGATCTGGTCGAGGAAATGAGGCAAAAATTGCAATCTTATCCGGGCATTGTATTCGGTTTTAGCCAACCCATTCAGGACAATGTGGAAGAATATGTGGCAGGAGTGAAAAGTTCTTTAGTGATTAAAATCTTTGGTGATGATTTGTTCAAACTGGAAGAATATGCCGAACAAGTAGCCAACAGTATTGGTAAAGTGGAAGGAATTACAGATCTGAATGTATATCGAAACATTGGATTGCCCGAACTCCGCATCAAATTGGATGAAAAGAAAATGGGGAAATATGGTGTGGCTATGGCAGATGCGCAAGCTGTAGTTGAAATGGCCATTGGCGGACAGGCGGCTACGACCTTTTATGAAAATGAAAGAATGTTTGATGTGCGTATTCGATTTCAAAAGGAATACAGAGATAATCAACAAAAGATAGGAGAAATTTTAATCCCGACAATGAGCGGAAAGAAAATTCCTTTACGTGAAATAGCCGACATCAATTTCATTACCGGACCTACTTTTATTTACCGTGAAGGAAGTAGCCGATACATTGCTGTTGGTTTCAGTATTGAAGGTAGAGATTTGGGAAGCACCATAGCTGAAGCTAAAGCGAATGTGGACAAAGAAGTGAAAATTCCCACTGAGAACAAAATGGAATGGGCAGGTGAATTTGAAAGTAAGGAGAGGGCTACCAAGCAGCTTGCCACTATAGTTCCTATATCCTTGTTGTTGATTATGTTTTTACTTTGGATGAATTTCAACGGAAATCTAAAGGATACGCTTATTTCATTTATGGTTTTCCCTTTTGCTTTTATTGGGGGCTATCTATCCCTTTGGACAACAGGAACAATCTTCGGAATCTCAGCAGGCATAGGTTTCATCATTTTATTTGGAGTAGCAACCATAGATGGTATTGTATTGATTGGCACCATTCGTCAAAATATCAATCGGGGAGATGCCTTGATTGAAGGAATTAAAAAAGGGGTGTATAGCCGTATCAGACCCATTCTTATGATTGCACTAATGGGTTCTATGGGATTATTGCCGGCAGCACTTTCAACAGGTATGGGTTCTGAAATTCAAAAACCTTTAGCCATTATGATTGTAGGTGGTCTAATCATCTGTATGATTTTATCGCTAACCGTGTTGCCACAGGTTTTTTATTGGGCTTACCGTAAAACAGAACATAAAAAATGAAAGTGAAGATTCTTATTTACTTGTGTTTATTTGTGCTGACTTCAAATTCGTTATATGCTCAGTATTCTTATACTATGGTGAACGATTCAGCAGGAATTTATTTGACGTTTGAAGATTTTGAAGCTGGAAAATTGACCAATGGATTTAAACCCTATCAGAAAAACTATTCCCTGTGGCCTCAAGGGTTTTTCAAAAACAAAGACATTGAACTTAAAACCCCTGATACGTCTGTTATTTATAGACGCTCTGACATTTGGGGTTATACCGACCATAAAGGGCGTTTAATACGGGTATTCAACGACAAACATTACAAGGTTTTATGTGACAAGGGGTTGATAATTTACATCATTTATTCCCCGACAAGGACTTCATATCATTTCAGCAAAACACTGAATGACCCGATTAACCGCTTGACAAAAAATAATTTAGCTGCCATATACATCGACAATCCAGACCTGTTGCAAAGAATTAATTCCATAAAGAAAAAACATTGGTTAACTTGGGATGTAAAGAAAGAGAGCTATTTCATAAACGAATTGTTCTTGGAATAATCCGCCCACAGGTGTAAGCACATTTGCAAACCGCTACAAGCCCACCCACAGACCAAAGTTTGCAAAAGAGCTTCCACCTCTCCCACCGAGACAAAATTGAATTAAAAAAATTTTCCGACCCTTCTGAAAATAAAAATTACGCTACCACACAAACCGACATCGACAGACAACAAACCGACAGGACAATAATACGTAAACTTAATGCTGACAATGGTTTACAAGGACGGTGGACAAGAACACCAGCTGCCAACAGCGTGTATGTGGCAATAGCGGGTGAAGTGATAAATCGAAGGTCTGTGCTTTTAATTATCTTTGTGCCAAACGGACAAGAAAGTGCTTCTAATCCGCTACTGCACATACACGCAAACCGTTATGTGCAACCCTGAGAAACGAACGTGCAACAATAAAACGACAGAAATATGGACAGAAAAGACTTTCTAAAAACCGGACTGATACTTGGCGGAGCGACACTAGTTCCGAACGCATCAGCATTTGCCCAAAATCTCACCGACAACACCATTGACAAGTTGGTGGACAAGGACGGAAATTTCATTCATCAACCTTTGGCTTATGCAAATAGTCATTTAGAGCCGTATATGGATGAAGAAACATTACACTTGCATTATACCTTCCATCACGGTGGAGCGGTAAAAGGTGCAAACAAAGACCAACAGATGATACGAAAAGCATTAGACGACAACAACCTAGAAATCGTTGATTTTTGGACAAAGAAATTGGCTTTTCATCTTTCATCTCACATTCTTCATTCCATATTTTGGACTAACCTCACAAACAAAAAGAGCGACCCCAAAGGAGACTTGCTCAAACGAATTGAAAAGGATTTTGGCAGTTATGACAAACTGAAAATGTATCTCGCCAAAACCTCAAAAGATGTTGACGGAAACGGATGGGGAATTTTGGGCTATCAACCATATACGGACAAGCTGACAATTTTACAATGTGAAAATCACGAAAAATTGACTCAATGGGGAGTTATTCCTTTACTTGTAATTGACGTTTGGGAACATTCTTACTACCTCAAATACAAAAATAAAAGAGCCGACTTTGTGGACAATTTGTTTAACATCATCAATTGGGACAACGTAGCATACAGGTTAGACAATGCTCTAAAACTTACTAAATAAACAAAGAGAATGAATTTAAAAAAAACAGTAATACTTGTAGTGGCATTTTTCATTTCAACATTGACTTATGCTCAGGAACAAGAAAAAAAGGAAAAAGAAAATCCAAAATGGGATATTGGAATGGAAGGAATGCTTGGTTTTGCAGCAGGTAATGACTTTTACGCATTTAATGTTGGCGGACCAAGTCTAATGTTAAGACTGAATGATGATTGGAAAATTGGTGTGGGTGCATTGCCATCATTTTACATCAAAGAAGGAAAAACAGGTGCTAAACTTGGAGTTTCTCCACGAATTGACTACAAACATTTTGTTCTGATAGCACCATTTTTTCATTTCGATAACCCAGACAAATGGGTTTGGTCAATTGGATTGGGTTATAAATTTCACAAAAAAAATAAGACAAAATAAAGGGTATGCACATAACATCACCTATACGCAAGCAGGGGTTTCGTGCTTCGTAGGACAGGAATGTGGTAAATTGAAAGCTCAGTTCTTCGTAGGAAGTTCAGTGCTAAAAATCCCTGCCTGCGTATAGCTGAGAACCGTGTGTGACTTGAATCGACCTTAAAAGCAGGTCGAATGCTTTGAAATGGATGGAGGACTATTGGGAAACCAATAGGGAGGCCCTCCGATGG
>NZ_PYGF01000015.1 GCF_003014575.1 Cecembia rubra | reverse complement strand
CTGTTATGAAGTCTGTTTTCCTCGCTGCAAGGGAAGCATCGAAAAAATGGACTATGCCCATTCGAGACTGGGGTACTATCCTTAACAGTTTCCTGATTATATTTGGTGATAGGGTCAGGCTTCTTGAAACCTGACCATAAAATCATAATTTAAAGTTTACACACTTATCGGGATAGTGTCTCAGAAAACACAAAATCAATCTTTCGGTATCCTTTTAGCCTCTTCCCAATACACATCCATTTCAGCCAAAGTCATATCTTCGATTTTGCGGCCTGCTGACCTGGCAGCATTTTCAAGATACTGGAACCTTTTGATAAATTTCAGATTGGTACGTTCTAGGGCTTCCTCTGGATTAATATCAATAAACCGGGCATAATTGATCAGTGAAAACAAAAGGTCACCGAATTCACCCGTAGCTTTTTCTTTGTCTATTTCATACTCTTTGGCAGCATTGAATTCTTCTTTGAATTCTTTCATTTCCTCCTCAACTTTTTCCCATACCTGATGTTTTTCTTCCCAGTCAAATCCTACCCCTCTTGCCTTTTCCTGAATCCGCATGGCTTTGATCAGTGCAGGAAGGGATTTGGGTACACCTCCCAATACAGATACATTCCCTTTCTCTTGCAGTTTGATTTTTTCCCAGTTCTGTTTGACAGCTTCTTCGTCTTTTACATTTACATCTCCATAGATATGAGGATGTCTTCTGATCAGCTTTTCACAAAGACTATTGATCACTGAACCCATATCAAAAGCAGATTTCTCTGATCCGATCTTGGCATAAAAAACTATGTGCAGGAGGATATCGCCCAATTCTTTTTTGATTTCATCAAGGTTGTTTTCTAGAATCGCATCGGAAAGCTCAAAAGTCTCCTCTATGGTGAGGTGGCGAAGGCTTTCCAAGGTCTGTTTTCTGTCCCATGGACATTTCTCCCTGAGCTCGTCCATAATGGTGAGTAAACGGTCAAATGCTGCCAACTGCGATTCTCTTGATGATAATTCAGACATAAAAAGGGAAACTATAATTAATTTGAGGACGTTTTGAAAGTATTACGTAAATTTGCGCAAATTAAATTGATATGGCAACCTTGTATTTGACTTTAGGCTTCTTGGCATTGTTTTTCGTATTAATGTCCGTGAGGCTTATCTTATTGAAAAACGGTGAGTTTAAAGGGACTTGTGCCTCCCAAAACCCTTATCTCAACAAAGATGGAGGGACCTGTAGTTATTGTGGCAAAACAGTGGATGCTAATTCTTCCTGTGGCAACCCTGATAATGAAGTGGACAAGGTTTTGGCCAAATTCAAATAAATAATTTTCATTTCCTGGCTATCCCAGGATTTTTCAATTTTAAACAATTGTTTAAGACGTGGCATTAATTAAATCTATTTCAGGCATAAGAGGTACTATAGGTGGTAAACCAGGTGAAGGACTTACACCTTTGGATGTAGTAAAATTTACCTCAGCTTATGGAGCATGGGTAATCAATCATACCAAAAACCCAAAAGTGGTCATAGGTAGGGATGCAAGGATTTCTGGAGATATGATTTCCAAATTAGTAACTGCAACCCTTCAGGGATTAGGCATTGACGTCGTAGATTTAGGACTGAGCACTACCCCTACCGTAGAACTTGCTGTACCCTTGGAAAAGGCAGGAGGTGGAATTATTCTTACAGCAAGTCATAACCCTATCCAATGGAATGCACTAAAACTGTTAAATGACAAAGGTGAGTTCATCTCTGATGCCGAAGGTAAGGCTATTTTGGAAAGCGCAGAAAATGAAGATTTCAAATTTGCCGAAGTAAAAAAATTAGGCAAATACAGCAGGATTGATAATTATATCGACCGACATATAGAACATGTATTGAGTCTTAAACTGGTGGATGTTGAAGCCATCAAAGCACGTAAATTCAAGATAGTGGTTGATGCTGTCAATTCTACAGGTGGAATAGCAGTTCCTAAACTGCTTCGCGCGCTGGGAGTGGAAGAAATAGAAGAAATGTACTGTACACCTGACGGCCATTTCCCGCACAACCCTGAACCACTACCTGAAAACCTAAGGGATATCGCCGATAAACTGAAAAGGGGAAAGTATGACCTGGGTATTGTTGTGGATCCGGATGTAGATAGACTTTGTTTTATGAACGAAGACGGGTCTCCATTTGGAGAGGAATATACCTTGGTGGCAGTATCTGATTATGTGCTCTCGCAGACTCCCGGAAATACCGTTTCCAATTTAAGTTCAACCCGTGCGCTGAGCGATGTGACAAAGAAAAGAGGTGGTCAATACCAGGCTGCTGCAGTTGGTGAAGTCAATGTGGTCAACAAAATGAAGGAAACTAATGCTATCATTGGTGGAGAAGGTAATGGCGGTGTCATCTATCCTGAATCACATTATGGTAGGGATGCGTTGATTGGAATTGGTTTGTTTTTAACGCATCTGGCAAAATTTGGAAAAAGTATCTCCATGTTGAGGGCAAGCTATCCTAATTACTACATTTCAAAAAATAAAATCGAACTCACTCCAGAAATTGATGTGGACAAGATTCTCGAGGAAATCAAAATAAAATACAGCAAGCAGCCCATCAATGATATTGATGGGGTGAAAATCGAGTTTGAAAAAGAGTGGGTACATTTGAGGAAATCAAACACAGAACCCATAATCAGAATTTATTCTGAATCTGAAACACAGGCTACAGCTGAACACTTGGCCAACAAAATCATTCTGGATATCAAAGAGGTAATTTCAGGATCTTAAATACTTTTCAAAGTTCTGAACTTGGGAAAGGAATAAATATATACCCAGCAAAATAACTTGAAGATGAGAGTTTATTTCGACAATGCCGCCACTACTGCTATGGATGATAGGGTAATCGAAGCCATGTTACCCTACATGAAGCTCCATTATGGCAATCCTTCTTCTGTTCATAGCCATGGCAGGGAAGTACGGTCTGCCGTTGAAAAAGCCCGTAAAAAAGTAGCAGAACTGATAAACGCCAGTCCTTCTGAAATTTTTTTCACTTCCGGTGGTACAGAAGCTGACAATACAGCCATTGTCTGTGGTATTGAAACTCATGGTATCAAACATGCCATAACTTCCCCCATTGAGCACCATGCTGTATTGCACACACTGGAAGAGTGTGCCAAAAAAGGCAAAATAAAACTCAGTCTTCTGGATGTAAACCAAAAGGGGGAAATCAACTTGGATCAATTGGAGGGCTTGCTCAAAGCCAATCCAAACTCTTTTGTTTCCCTGATGCATGCCAACAATGAGATTGGGAATATCAATGACCTGAATGCCATTGGCAATCTTGCCAAAACTTACGGTGCATTTTTTCATTCAGATACCGTACAGACTATGGGACACTATGTACATGACCTTAAAACCCTTCCTGTAGATGCCCTGGTAGCTGGTGGTCATAAATTCCATGGTCCTAAAGGTTCCGGATTTTTATATGTCAGAAAAGACAAAAAAATCCATCCTTTTATCCATGGAGGAGCACAGGAAAGAAATATGAGAGGAGGTACCGAAAATGTGATTGGTATCATCGGTATTGCCAAGGCACTTGAACTGGCCTATGAAGATATGAATGGGCATAGAAGCCATATTGAATCTCTCAAAAAGAGATTCATCGAGTTGTTAAAAGAAAATATTCCCGGTGTTACTTTCAATGGGCGCTCCGGAGACTTGGAAAAAAGTCTTTATACAGTCCTGAATGTAAGTTTGCCACCATCTGAGGAAAACAGAGGTATGCTCTTGTTCAACTTGGATTTACATGGCATATCCGCTTCAGGGGGTTCTGCCTGCAGCAGTGGGGCTACAGTTGGTTCCCATGTCTTGAGGGCTTTGGGACATGATCCGGAGAGAGAATCAGTAAGGTTTTCTTTTAGCAGGTATAATACTTTGGAAGAAGTTGACTATACAATTGAAAAATTAAAGGAGCTTTATGCTATTTCCGTTTAAATAATCTGAACGCTAAAATTCTATCCCTGTCTGAAAGAAAGACTTGTTTCTTGAAGACAGGGATTTTATATTTTATGATCATCCGCAATCATACCACTCATATAATTTACCTGTAAATTAGAATCAATTTCCATGAATAACTTGTCCGCCGAGGCGGATCCTATATCAATAAATATAAGAATGGTTAAAAACCGGATTTCTAATGATTACCGGTATTATTGGGGATATACATATAATATTTTTTACAGATTCATCTCAATCGCCTTTTTCACCAATTCCACGGCTGAACTCACACCCAATTTCTGATGGATTTTTTTGCGGTGGGATTCTACAGTATGCTGGCTAAGACTTAGGATATCAGCTATCTCCTTATTGAGATGACCATCTTTGATCAGGCGTAATATCTCCAGCTCCCTTCTGGAAAGCTTAAAACGCTCTTTGAAATGGTCAGGATATTTTCCATCATCCTGCTGAAAAATTAACTTCTGAAAACCTTGAATATAGTTACCTTCATATACTTCCCTAATTGTGTAGATGAGTTCATCAGGATCAGAACCCTTTAGTACATAAGCATCAGCCCCCAGTTTGATGCTTTTTTCATAGATCACTTTATCATCATACATGGATAAAACAATCACCTTTATTTGTGGGATTTTTCTTTTCACTGCTTCCACTACACCCATCCCGTCCATCTGGGGCATATTCATGTCTGTAAGGACTATATCCACATGATGGGATTTTAAAAAATCCAATAATTCCTGCCCATTGTTAAAAACCCCTCTGATTTTAAAATCCTCTTCCTCTTCCAAAAGGCTTTCTATCCCCTTTGCAAACATTTTATGGTCATCTGCCAATGCAATGGTAATCATGAAGAAGTTGTTAATTTATATAGGGTGATTCGATTTATTTCCAAAAGATAAGTCAAGGTTTCGATATAGGCAAGGAGAGTTTAATGTCTGTTCCATTACCTGGTTTGGATTTAATTTCAAAATCACCTCCAATTGTGTTCATTCTGCTTTTCAAATTATACATTCCCGACCCACTACTGCCTTGAGCAGTATCAAAACCAACTCCATCATCTTTTATACATATCATCAACTGGTCCGGTTTTGTCTCCATATAAAAGGAGATACTTTTTGGTTTGGCATGTTTGATGGCATTGTTCAGACACTCCTGTATGGTCCTGATCAGAATGATTTTCTTGTCTTTTTCGAGACTTCCTTCCACTCCAATCTTGGTGAATTTTGTCTGACAAAATGCAGCGCTTTCCAACTTCCCAAGTTCATTCTGAATAAAGTCTTCTAAAGTGATGGATTCCACCCAATCCAGGTTTAAGGATTTCGAAAGTCCGCGCACCTCTTTTATGATCTGATTGATCATGGACTTGCCTTCAGAAACCTTCTCTGGTTTGGAACTGGACAAATTCATTTTGGCCAAAGAGAGTAATTGTCCAATATTGTCGTGGAGTTCCCGCCCTACGTGGGTAAGTGTATTTTCCCTGATTTCTTTCTCGGCATTGATGATGGTTTTCTCGTATTCTGCCCTTACTGCCGCCAGTTTTTGTTGATTCTGTAGCTGCTTTTGACGATGTACAATCACCATAGTCACAATAAATGAGCCCATCAACAACATCAATACAAATCCTAATAAAACGATGTAGAAAACTTCGGAGCCACTACTACCCATGTCAAAGAAACCTAAAATGGATGATATATTTAATAGTACTCAACAAATTACTTTTTTGCTAGGAGATCAACCAGGTTCATGTTTTTACTCCCTAATAGAGGAAGAAATTAAAATTCACCATAGGATTTATTTCTTTATTCCACAATGTCTAATTGTCAATTTCATTGGTAAATCTTCTCATGAAATTTTTTCTCAATTGTGCAGAGATCTAATCTCAATATAATCGCTTCAAATTGAAAAAATGAAATTATAAATTGATCTCTGTAGGTGGTTTACAATTTGGGGGACATAAATTGCCGGCATTTTCTATGGAATTACCACCACTTCTTTGACCCTCTGAACTCAAAAAGACATCAAAAATGCCATTTTGCTCTTCATTGGCTGCAGAAAGGGCTACAGAAATTTTTCCGATGTATTGTTCTCTATCCCTCCTATCCTGTGGGACTAAATAAAGATTTTCCCTATTGTATTGACCAAAATAAACTTTTATGCCCCCCTTATTGGCATCTGTCATCCCTAAAAGTTTTTCAATGGTCGATCTATCAAAAAATACCCATTGGGATTGATCTTTAATGACTCTTCCTCGCTTATCGCGGCCTGGTTCTCCTACCTGAATAGTTTCTCTGTAAGGCTTTACGAATTTTTTCAAATCTTCCTGATTCATGGCTAAACTATTAAAAGTGAATGTTATAAAAGATTACCAATTCCTAATTTAGTACTTTTCAGGTGCTAAGAAAAACTTTTTTTGCAAATAAGGTAAAAGATAAGCAAAGCCCATGACCATATACATCAATCCACTTAAAGTCTTTAAAATAGAGTTTAAAATGTAGTTCAAATGCCAATCTAAACTAATCAAATAACCTAGGGAGGTAAAATACAGGAAAGAAGCAGCGTAAAAGAAAAATAAAAAACATACCACCCAAAAAGCAGGAAACCAAACCAAGCTTTTTTCACTTAACCAATTCTTTGCTACAAGTAAATAAAAAAACCAAAGGCAACATAAGATGATGGACAGGGAAGAAATAATCACAGTATAGGTTTGAAAAACTTCCCAAAAACCCTGTAAGAAGAAGGAGTTGAAAACAAACCAAACAGAAAATAACACAATACCCACAATGAATATCTTTTGATAATGTCCCTTCCGGAATACAGCCAAAAAATAAAACCAAATCACAATGGTTTCCAAGTACAAAAAGCTAATGTTATATATCCAGGAATTATATATACCCCTAGAGCCATAATACAATCCAATAGCTTCGGTTACCAGACCCAAAAAAATCACTGAAAACAAAACCCTATGTTCCTTTTTATTTTCTTGAAAAGAAAAAAATGGGATTACCCCAATCACTAAGGACAATAAAAGGATGTAATTGTATAAATTCCAAGCCAATCCCAAGTTCAAAGTATTTTTATCTTTTGATGCTACTAATATTACGTGAAAAATATCTGGCAAACAAATGATATTAATTGGCTGAGTTAAAGGTGTTCCAACCTGAAATAAGGTTATTCAATGAAAGTTACTCTCTTCCTATTAAGCCAG
The DNA here is from genome assembly GCF_003014575.1 of Cecembia rubra. Taxonomy (GTDB): domain Bacteria; phylum Bacteroidota; class Bacteroidia; order Cytophagales; family Cyclobacteriaceae; genus Cecembia_A; species Cecembia_A rubra. The sequence continues at coordinate 78,860 of NZ_PYGF01000015.1, read as the reverse complement.
GGCAACATAAAGGCCAAACCAAACACTAGGTACATCAGTCCTGCTACCACCTGGTTGATAGTGAATAACAAATGTAAATTATCCAATACAAAAACTGGATGGAACTGATAAGTCCCAAACAACAATATGGCTTCCATATAAAACAGCAATATGGCCCAAGAAATCCAAAAATGGGGCAATTGAATCAAATCCCTGTCTGCATAAGTTTTCATTTGTATCAACTGAATCAAAAACCTTAACACCAAAAAAATTATCAACAAGGCAAATGGTAAAAAGGTGAAATACTGAAAAACAGTGTCAATGGGTTGAAAAAAAAGAGAATTGACCATACCCCAGATCAAAACTCCTAAACTTGCCCAAATGATCTTTCTCTTGAATCCCCAATCAATTTCAAGCTGGATTAAATAATATATCAGAAGCAGAGATTCCAAATACACCCACCCGAAATTATAAAGGAGTGAATTATTAATGCCTCTGGAAGCAGTATAATCACCTAAACCTTCCAATAATAAAGCAAGGAACAAAATAGAAATGATACAATTTTGAGCAGTAGATTCTACCCCTTGGATTCTTCTTAAGGGAAAAAGAGAAAACAGGAACCCAATCGCTATTACCAAAAGATAAAAACCTCCAAACATGAACCTATCCTTTTCTTTACAAAGGTAAGATGTTTGAAAGGGCTAAAAAATCCCCTGTACAGGGGATTTTTTGTCACAATCCCCCCAAAAAAAAAGGAGCCAGATCATCAGACCTGGACTCCCAATCTTAGATAATATGACAGCTTATGCAGTCTTTTTACCGCTTGCTTCCTGGGCAGCTTCAGCCTCCAATTCTCTCTTCATCAAATCTACCACTACAGGTGTAGCAATGTATATAGAAGAATAAGTACCGATCAATACACCGATGAACAGGGCAAAGGAGAATCCTCTCAATACTTCACCACCAAAGATCAACAATACCAATACCACTATCAAAGTCGTGGCAGAGGTGATCAATGTTCTGGCCATGGTCTGATTGATGGCATCATTGAACATTTTTACCAATTTGGATGTACCACGGTTTTCGATATTTTCCCTGATACGGTCAAAAACAATCACAGTATCGTTAATGGAGTAACCTACCACAGTCAATACCGCTGCAATAAATACCTGGTCAATTTCGAAAGTAGCACCCAAAGCAGAAGCTATAGCAAATGCAGCAATCACGAAGAACACGTCATGCACCAAGGCAATAATGGATCCCAAAGAAAACTGCCACTTACGGAACCTCAACAAGATGTACAAGAAGATCGCAACCAAGGCAAAGAACATGGCCTCTGCTGAAGACTTCTTAATGTCATCAGCTACCGTAGCCCCAACTTTGGAAGATCCTGTAATGGTAAATTGAGCATCTCCAAGATTAGCTGCGTCGTTGTTATAATTCAATCCAGTGATAGACGCAATTCCTTCAATTACTTTTCTTTCCACTTCAGCATTGGAATCATCATCATCTTCATTGATTAAGTAAGAAGTGGTTACCTTCATGACATTGCTTGCACCGTAAGTCTTCACTTCAACTGAGCCATCAAACTCACCATCCAAACCAACTTTAAGATCTGTAGGGGACATTGGCTGGGCAAACTGCACGATGTAAGACCTACCACCTGTAAAATCCACCCCAAACTTCAGTCCATTGATCGCAGCAATGGCCAAACCTATAACAATTATCGAGGTTGAAATGATATATGCAACTTTTCTCTTACCCAAGAAATCAATATTTAATTGACCCAATGTATTTTTCGCAAAAGGGCTTGCAAAAGAAATATTACTCTTATCTCCTTTTTTGCTCATCCAGTGTACAATCACTCTTGTAATAAATACAGCAGAGAAGAATGAAGATGCAATACCTATCATCAATACGATTGCGAATCCTTTTACAGGACCTTGCCCCAATGCATATAAAATAGCTCCCGTAAGGAAAGTAGTGACGTTGGAGTCAAGGATAGCGGAAAATGCTTTGTTATAACCTTCATTGATGGCAGCCATCAAGCCTGAACCCCTTCTCAATTCTTCTTTGATCCTTTCGAAGATCAACACGTTGGCGTCAATAGACATACCAATGGTCAATACTATACCTGCAATGCCTGGTAAGGTAAGCGCCGCACCTAACTGCGCCAAGATACCTAGGATAAAAAAGATGTTGAATACCAAGGCAGCAATGGCTACAAAGCCTCCTTTGGAATAATAAGCAACCATGAAAAGGACCACCAGCACCAGACCTGCGATCATGGAAACCACACCTTGCTTCTGCGCTTCTTTACCAAGAGTAGGACCGATTATGGCCTCCTCAACAATTTTGGTAGGAGCTGGTAGTGAACCTGATTTCAGGATATTTGCCAAGTCCTTCGCCTCTTCAATAGTGAAATTACCTGTAATTTCAGATTGACCTGAAGGAATTTCGCTTTGAACAACTGGAGCAGTGTAAACATAATCATCCAAAACCACTGCGATTCTTCTGCCGATATTTTCAGAGGTCAGTTTTCTCCATCTTCTGGCACCATCCGCATTCATCTGCATGCTGACAGCAGGTCTTGAAGTCTGATCCAATGTCTGTCTGGCATCTGTGATTACATCTCCTTCAAGTGGAGCCTGATCAGAAGCTCTGTTGTATTTTATACCAAACAACTCAAGTAGCTCCATATTGTCCACCACTTGTGGCTTGACAGACCAAAGGAATTTCACATTTCTAGGCAAAAGGGTTCTAACATCATCTCTTGCCAAAATCCTGTTGATAGTAACCGTATCTCTTATTTCATATACAAGACCCTGTCCTTTGGTCAAAGAAAACAAAGGAGAAATCTGGGTAGAAATGTCATCACCCTCTGAACCCTGTGCCAACTGCCTTTCTAGATCTGTGGTCTCATCAGCCTCCTCTTCTGTTTGGGCAGTGGAACTTCCTTTTGCAGCTTGTGCTTCAGCCACCAAAAGACGGTTCACCTCTTCCAGCTCAGCCAAAAACTCATTGATTTCTGCTACTTCCCAGAATTGAAGTTTGGCTACACCCTGCAAAAGATTTCTTACCCTCTCTGCATTACTTACCCCAGGAAGTTCGATTTGAATTCTTCCTGAACCTTGAATTCTTTGGATATTTGGCTGGGAAGTACCGAATCTGTCTACCCTTGTTCTCAAGATATTGAAAGAACGCTCAATGGCATTTTCAACCTCTGTGTCAATGATTTTTAGAATATCAGAATCAGATGATTCCAAAGAAATCCTTCCCCTATTGGCAGCAGTGGCGAAAATCTCACTTAACTTTCTTCCACTGGCATTTTGCTGCCAAGCAGCATAAAACAAGTTTACAAATTTCTCATTGCTTGTTTTTGCAGCTTCAGTAGCCTGATTCAATGAAAGGTTAAATGTGACATCCTTGCTGTTACCGGATAAACCTTTCACAATCTCTACTGGAGAAACTTCCAAGGTCACATGCATCCCGCCCTGAAGGTCAAGGCCAAGACCTAATTCAGTTTCTTTGATTTCTTTATAAGTGAACTTTGCTCCAAGAAAATTATAAACTGGTTCTCTGTAAATAGAATCCAGGTAAGCTTGTTTCTTGTCAAAATCCACATTCCCTCCAGCTTCTGTGGCATAGGCCGTCGCTTGGCCTTCGATTCTGTTTGATACAAGTGTGAATGACAGGTAATACAGACACAATGCTGTAATGACTACTGTCAAAAACACTACGACACCTTTGTTACGCATATTATTTTAGATTAATTGTTTTACTTGATTTAAATAGATTATTATCCCGATAACCATAGCCGGAATACACAAGAAGAATCAAAAAGGTTAAATTAGGGAGCGTTGGTAGATATGATCCGCTCCAAAAGGATTTCCCAATAAGGGATATTAGTGGGTAGTGAAAAACTAAGATTGGAAGTTACAGGCTTCTCAAAACTGATGATTTCATAAATCAGATAAAGAACTTGCTGCCCGATTACTGTTACAAAAGGAACAACAGCATCAACTGCGATATTTAAAAAAGTCTGATTTTCATCCTGAGACTCCTGTTCCTGTTCTTGCTGGGAAGACAAATGATGAGCATCAGACTGTGGAAGGTATTCCAGGACTGAAACCAGCATGCAGAAAAACATGACCAACAGTAAAGTGGCACGTTGTCTCCAGATGGCGCTATGTCTTCTCTTTTTACTCACGGGTGGCAAATATAGAAAGTTTTGAATATCCAAGCATCCTTATTCTAAAAAATCTAAATGCTTGGAAATTATCTCAAAATATTTGGTTTCAGAATTTTATTCTGTTCTAACACGCAGGTACGTCCTAATCACGTCCAATGCCCGCTCAAAACTTCTGTTATTCGGAATAATCAGGTCGGCATCGTGTTTAAAGGGTTCTATATATTTTTCATAGGTGGGCATCACATGCATCTCATATCGATACAATACATCGTCCAGATCATATCCTCTTTCCACTTTGTCTCTTACGATTCTTCTTTTCAACTTGATGTATTCCTTTGCATCGATAAAAATTTTAAGATCCAATAAATCTGCAAGTTCAGGATAATACAAAACAAAAATCCCCTCCACTACAACCACAGGAGCCGGAGCAAACTCCAGCATTTTGGGTTTTTTATTGGGATTATTGAAGGTATATTCCTGACGGTAAACCGTCTCCCCTCCTCCGATTTTCCGGATATCCTCTGCGTATTTTTCAAAATCTATGGAATTGGGTGTGTCAAAATTGTGAACCCCTTTATCATCTATGGGCTGAAGATGCCTTGGTTTATAATAATTGTCCTGGGAAATCAGACAAACCTGTCCTGGATCGAAAGTATGCAGCAATTTGTCCAAAAAGAGGGTTTTTCCAGAGGCACTCCCGCCTGTAATCCCAACGATGAAAGGTTTCTTCATGGGGGACAAAATTAAAAATTATTTTAGAAACTCCACCAAAGCTTGAACTGCCTTGCCTCTGTGACTGATTCTATTTTTCTCCTCTAGACTGAGCTCTGCAAAGGTTCTTTCAAAACCCAAGGGCCTGAACACCGGATCATATCCAAATCCTCCGGTCCCTGTTTTCTCCTTGATGATTTCACCTTCAGCTATCCCTTCAAAGGCATATTCCTTTCCTTCCTGAATCAGTGCAATGACGGTCCGGAAACTGGCTTTTCGGTTAGTTTTCCCCTCCATTGCCTTTAAGAGCTTTTCAATATTTCTCTCATCCGACCTGGGTTCTCCGGCATACCTTCCTGAATAAACACCCGGAGCTCCATCCAATGCCTCCACTTCCAATCCTGTGTCATCGGCAAAACAGTCCATACCGTAATTTTCAAAAACATACCTGGCTTTCTGGAAAGCATTGTGATCGAGGGTATCCCCTGTTTCCGGAAGTTCCTCATGACAGCCGATTTCGGCTAATGATACGATCTCAAAGGCTTCCCCTAAAGCAGCTTTCACCTCCTCGATTTTCTTTTTGTTGTTGGTAGCAAAACAGATTTTCATTACGGCTTTTCTTCAGCAGGTACAAAATTAAGGATTATGATTTGGAAATTTGAACGTGGAGATTCAATTCACTATTCAAAAAAAATCCCCCTTTTCCGAGGGGGACTTTTCATTCTTGACCCGGGAACATATATCAGGTTAATAGAATCAAAATCAAAAGAATAATGATGATAGCTCCTACTGAAAGATAAATTCCACCCCCCAATTCTTTTGCTTCTTTTTTCATTTCCTTAAGTTCCTCACGCACTTCTTTACGCTCTGACTTATCCAAATCGGTAAAATCCATGGCTTTGATTTCTTCTACTCGGAGTTCAATTTCCTTTAATCTTTCTTTCTGTTCTTCGGTCAGTTCAGGCTTATCTTTCTTTGCCATGGCTACTGGTGAAAATACTGTCAGCAAAAGTGTCACTGATAAAAACCACATGATTTTTTTCATAATTGATCTGATTTAAATGGAACATAATTTCAAAACTTGTTTGGATATAATTACCACAAACAGGCCCAATACCCCAATAATCAGACCAAAATAGCACACAAAAGAAGCTTTATTCCCAATTTGCCAAAATCCAAACCAAAAATTAGATTCAAGCCTTTTCATTATTATTTGTAATTTAGCCCTTCCTCGGAAATTTCTCCCAGGGCTTTTAATTTATCAGATAATCGAAAAATATGTCTTCCAAAGGAGATAAAAAATTGTTTTTGCTGGATGCCATGGCCCTCATTTACAGGGCGCATTTTGCTTTCAGCAAAAATCCCCGTATCAATTCCAAAGGCCTGAACACCGGCATCATGATGGGTTTTACCAATACCCTTTTAGAGGTTCTGGAAAAACAAAAGCCAACCCATATCGCAGTGGCCTTTGACACCAAGGCCCCTACATTCCGTCATACCCAATTTGAAGCTTACAAGGCCAATAGACTGGAACAACCTGAAGATATAGAAATCGGAACCCCCTGGGTCAAGCAAATTGTTCAGGCTTTCAACATCCCTGTGCTTGAAATGGATGGCTATGAAGCGGATGATATCATCGGCACCATTGCCAAAAAAGCAGAACGTACCAGTTTTGAGGTATATATGATGACCCCGGACAAGGATTATGGCCAACTCGTAGAAGACCATATTTTCCTATACAAACCCGCCTTTATGGGCAATGGGGTAGAGATTATGGGACCCAAGGAAGTCTGCGAAAAATGGGATATCGAGCATGTGGACCAGGTCAGGGATATCCTTGGTCTGATGGGTGATGCTGTGGACAATATCCCGGGAATTCCAGGAATTGGGGAAAAAACCGCCGTTAAGCTTCTCAAGGAATTCGGTACTTTAGAAAACCTATTGCAGAATACGGATAAACTGAAAGGTAAGCAAAAGGAGAATGTAGAGAACTTTGCCCAACAAGGGCTTTTATCCAAAGAATTGGCTACAGTCAAAATAGATGTCCCGGTTGATTTTGACGAGGTGGCCCTACGCTATGATGGTCCAGATGAAGAAAAACTGAAGGCCATTTTTGCAGAACTTGAGTTCAGAACCCTAACCCAAAGGGTGTTTGGCGAGAAAATGAAAAAGCCTCAGGTAAAAGTTTCTGAGCAATTGGGCCTTTTTGCCGGAATGGAGGAAGTGGAAACTGAAGAAGTAGTTATCGAAAGCCCGCTTCCTGAACCAGTTCTTCATGACAGCATTTTGACCACTGCCCACGATTACCACAAAGTAGAAGGGGAGGAAGGTATTAAGGAACTCATCCAGTACCTGGAACTCCAAGATGAATTTTGTTTTGATACGGAAACTACCTCTTTGAATCCCAATGAGGCTGAAATGGTCGGGCTTTCTTTTGCTTATGTTCCTGGCGAAGCTTTCTATGTGCCTTTCCCTTCCGATCAGGAAAAGGCCAAAAAACAACTGGAACTATTCAGAGATGTTTTTGAAAATGAAGCCATTACTAAAATCGGGCAAAATGTCAAATATGACATGTTGGTCTTAATGAATTATGGGCTGAAAGTCAGAGGGAAACTATACGACACCATGTTGGCCCATTATCTGATCGAACCGGAAGGAAAACATTCTATGGATTGGCTCGCGCAGCAATACCTTAATTACAAACCGGTATCCATAGAATCACTCATCGGCAAAAAAGGAAAAAACCAGGGCAACATGCGGGATGTGGATGTGGATGAAGTGGTTGCTTATGCAGCAGAAGATGCTGATGTTACTTTGAAGTTGAAACAGAAATTTGATCCGATCATTAAGACCAATGGTTTAGAAAAACTGCTCAATGAAGTGGAAAATCCGCTTATTGAGGTCTTGGCTGACATGGAATTTGAGGGAGTGAAAATTGATACTGCCAGTTTAGCGGACTTATCTACCATTCTTGATGATGAAAGCAAAGAGATTGAAAAGCGGGTATATGAACTTGCAGGAGTAAGGTTCAATTTGGCCTCTCCAAAACAATTGGGAGATGTTTTATTCGAAAAATTAAAATTGGATCCCAAAGCAAAAAAAACAAAAACAGGGCAATATGCGACAGGGGAAGAAGTGTTGAGCAAACTGGCAGGGGAACATGAAATTGCCCAGGCCATCCTGGACTACAGGCAAATGGTCAAATTGAAGTCCACCTATGTGGATGCACTTCCTACCATGATCAACCCCAAAACAGGAAGGGTACATACTACTTACAACCAATTTGTAGCCGCTACAGGAAGGCTTTCTTCTATCAATCCCAATCTCCAGAATATCCCAATCAGAACAGACAGAGGAAGGGAAATCAGAAAAGCATTCGTGCCCAGAAATAAGGAATATGTCCTATTTGCTGCGGACTATTCTCAGATAGAACTCCGTATCATGGCTGCATTTTCGAGAGATGAATCCATGATGGAGGCCTTCAAAAACGGGAGGGATATCCATGCTGCTACAGCAGCCAAAATCTTCCAAGTGCCTTTGGAGGAAGTGACTTCCGATATGAGAAGGAAAGCCAAAACTGCCAATTTTGGAATCATTTATGGCATCTCAGCTTTTGGACTGTCTCAGAGATTGAACATTTCCCGAACAGAGGCCAAAGAAATCATCGATGCGTATTTCAAAGAATTTCCAGCTGTCAAAGCCTACATGGATGACTGCATAGAAAAAGCAAGGAAAAACGAATATGTAGAGACCCTTTTGGGTAGAAGGAGGTACCTTAGGGATATCAATAGCAGGAACATGACCATGCGGGGTTTTGCAGAGCGCAACGCCATCAATGCACCGATTCAAGGTTCGGCAGCAGATATGATCAAAGTAGCCATGATCCATGTCCATCATTGGATGAAAAAAGAAAATCTGAAATCTAGAATGATTCTCCAGGTTCATGACGAATTGGTGTTCGATGCCCATAAAGACGAAGTTGAACTTCTAGAAAAAGAAATTCCTGTATTGATGGCAAAGGCAGTCAAACTGGAAGTTCCGATTGTAGTGGAGACAGGTACTGGTGAAAATTGGTTGGAAGCCCATTAATTTGTTATGGCAAAGATCAAAACCTCCTATTTCTGTCAAAACTGTGGGGCACAAAGTTCCAAATGGCTTGGCAAATGTCCAGCCTGTGGGGAATGGAATACCTATGTCGAAGAGATTGTTCAGAAAGAAGATTCCGGCAGAGGTACCTGGAAACAAGACGGAGTGAGGGAAGGCCGTGTAGCAAGTCCGAAAAAATTACAGGAGATTGATTTTGAACAATATCCACGTATCATCACCCGTGATCTGGAATTGGACAGAGTCCTTGGAGGAGGCATAGTTCCAGGTTCACTTGTACTGATAGGAGGTGAACCAGGTATTGGCAAATCTACTCTGATGCTCCAGATTGCCCTGATGCTTCCACAATTAAAAGTGCTGTATGTCTCCGGCGAAGAAAGTGAATCTCAAATCAAAATGCGTGCGGAGCGCATGGAAGCAAGTTCCGATAATTGTTATGTGCTTTCAGAAACAAATACTCAAAACATTTTTGAGCAGATCAAATTACTCGGTCCTGAACTTTTAATCATTGATTCCATACAGACTTTGCACAGCAAGCATGTGGAGTCAGCAGCAGGCTCCGTATCCCAAGTAAGGGAATGTACAGGAGAATTGATGCGTTTTGCAAAGGAAACAGCCACTCCTGTTTTTCTGATCGGACACATAACCAAAGATGGTATGATAGCGGGACCCAAAGTACTGGAGCATATGGTGGATACCGTATTACAATTTGAAGGTGACAGACACCTGTCCTACCGCATCCTGCGCACCTCCAAAAACCGCTTTGGTTCTACCAATGAACTGGGCATATATGAGATGCGCACTGAGGGTTTGAGACCCGTTGCCAACCCTTCTGAAATCCTGCTGACACAAAGAGAAGAAGTACTCAACGGCGTTGCGATCGGAGCCATGTTGGAAGGAAATAGGCCTCTTTTGATCGAGATTCAGTCTTTGGTCAGCCCGGCCACTTATGGCACACCACAACGAAGCAGTACAGGCTTTGACAGCAAAAGGCTGAATATGATATTGGCTGTTTTAGAAAAAAGAGGAGGTATGAGGTTTGGCCAACAGGATGTTTTTTTGAACGTAGCTGGAGGATTAAGGGTAGATGATCCGGCTTTGGATCTAGCTGTGTGTGCATCCTTGATCTCCTCTTATGAGGATAATCCTGTACCAGAAGACCTGTGCTTTGCCGGCGAGGTTGGTCTCGGAGGTGAAATACGTGCCGTGCACCGGGTTGAAAATAGGATTGTGGAAGCAGAAAAGCTAGGTTTTAAACGGATCTTGGTTTCCAAATATGCCGTCAAAGGATTGGATTTGGATAAGTTCAAAATCAAAATCATCGCTTTAAGCAAATTGGAAGAAATGTATCAGTCAATATTTTCAGGGTAAATGAAAACTTTTCAGAAAACTATCAGACTTAAACCCTATCCCAGAGGCTTTCACCTGATTACAGATTGGATCGAAAAGGAATTCCCAGAATTGAAGGAAATCCAAATTGGAATACTGCATGTTTTCATCCAGCACACTTCTGCAGGGTTGACAATAAATGAAAATGCTGACCCAAGTGTAAGAAAGGATTTTGAAACCTTTATCAATGACCTTATCCCTGAAAATTATAGCCGTTTTATCCACAATTACGAAGGACCTGATGATATGCCAGCCCATATCAAAAGCAGCTTATTTGGAAATTCTGTACAGATTCCCATCAGCAATGGAAAAATGAACCTGGGCACTTGGCAAGGTCTCTACCTGTGCGAATTCAGAGATAATGGTGGGTCAAGAAAATTAGTTTTGACAGCCATTGGCAATTGATACAAATATTATTTTTTCTTTTTAAGTGATTACATGAGATTTTTACCACTGATATAAATCAAATAAAATCATAGATGGCGTATCTCCAAATTTGGAGTATAATTCCCAAGCAACATGAGGTTCTTCTTTGCTCCATTTCTGATTTTCATTAGCTTTTCATCTTTTGCCCAAGAAGAAACTGCCTACAAATACCCTGCTCTTATTGCTGAAAAAGTCAATGCAGAAATCAAATTGGATGGGATACTTGATGAAGAAGTTTGGCAATCTAACGAATGGGCCAAAGATTTTACCCAGTTTTTTCCATCAGATACCTCCCTGGCCAAAGCACAGACCAAAGTAAGAATTGTTTATAACGATAAGTTCATCTATATCGCTGCTGTAATGTACAACCTTGGGCCCAGGGACAAATATGTAAGCACTTCTCTTAGAAGGGATTTTAGAGGTGAGCAAAATGATGGGGTCAGCTTTGTTTTTGATACATTCAATGATAACACCAATGCCTACCAATTCGGAATTAACCCCTATGGCGTTCAGAGGGAATCCCTGATCGCCAATGGAGGTATGCAACAATCAGATCTTAACCTCGCTTGGGACAACAAATGGTATTCGGCCGCAAAAATATATGAAGACCATTGGATAGTGGAAGCAGCCATTCCGTTTTCAACTTTAAGATTCAACGATGGCAGCAACAATTGGAATGTAAATTTTTATAGAATTGACAGCAAATACAATGAAAGAAGCACCTGGACTCCAATTCCCAGGAATTTTTCTGTGATTGCTTTGGCCTTTTCAAGGAAACTGATTTTTACAGAACCCTTAAAAAAGGACGGGGCTAATGTGTCCATCATACCCTACGCCGCGATGGCAACTGACAAGAATTTCCTAACTGGAACATCCAATCCTGTAAGACCCACTTTTGGAGGAGATGCCAAAATTGGGGTAGGACCTGCATTGAATATGGACCTGACTTTTAATCCTGATTTCTCCCAGGTTGAAGTTGATGAACAAGTGACCAACCTTGACCGGTTTGAAATATTCTTTCCTGAAAGGCGACAGTTCTTTCTGGAAAATGCAGATTTATTTGCTGATTTCGGTACACAAAATGTACGGCCTTTTTTTTCAAGAAGGATTGGGGTAGACCGGGATGAAAACACCGGGCAAAATGTACAAAATCAGATTTTATTTGGAGGGAGATTGAGCGGGAAACTCAATGAAAACTGGAGGTTAGGGCTCATGAATATGCAAACAGCTAATGATCCTGAAAGAGGAATTTCTGGTAAAAATTTTTCTGTAGCTGCAGTTCAAAAAAAGGTTTTTTCGAGATCAAACATAGGATTGATTATGATCAATCGGGAAACTGTAAACCAAAACAATGAGCTACCATTCTTTGACCCTAATGATTTCAACAGGCTAGCAGGAATAGATTATAATCTTGCTTCAAAAGACAACCGATGGACAGGAAAATTCTTCTATCACAAAACATTTGATGCCCAAAAGCAACCCAACTCAAGTGCTATGCATGGGCAATTGAACTATAATGATATTAATATATCTGCCAGTTTAGCGATCTCAGATATAGGGGACAATTTTAATCCCAAAGTAGGCTTTACCCCTAGAAATGATTACAAAAGAATTGCTTCAAGATTTGTCTACCAGTTTTTTCCTGTTTCAAACCTGATCAACCGGCATGGCCCGGGCTTTGAAACTGAAGTTCTATGGAATCAATCATTAGGAACCACCGATGAACTTCATACTTTTTTGTATGAATTTCAATTTCAATCCCTTTCAAGACTGGCATTTACTGTCAATAACAGATACACCTATTTATTTAGGTCATTTGACCCGACCAGGACCGGGGGTATTCCTTTGGAAAGCGGGACAGATTACCGGAACTCATTTTTTGGTTTCCGTTACATTGGTAATCCCAGAAAACCATTTTTCTTGATCCTAAGAGGGGATTTTGGTGAGTACTTTACAGGTGATATCAAAACCTTACAGGGAACTATGAACTGGAGAATGGGTTATCTGGCCAATATTTCGATGAATTTCAGTTACAATGATATTCGCCTTCCGGAACCGCAAAACTCGGCAGATTTGTTTTTAATTGGGCCAAGAATTGACCTGACATTCAGTAAAGATTTGTTCTGGACTACATTTTTCCAATACAATAATCAAATCGACAACATTAATATCAATACCCGATTACAATGGAGATATGCGCCGGTGTCTGATTTTTTTATAGTATATACTGACAATTATTTTCCATCTACCTTCGCGCCAAAACAAAGGGCATTGATAATGAAGCTGAATTATTGGTTTAATATCTGATCAATCATCCAATTGATACTTGGAAAACTCTAAGAAAAAATAGATTACCGGACCAAAAATTAACAATGGAAATACAACGATATGCCATTTTGGAATTCCTGTACCAAAATTAGATCCACTTTGAAATGAAAAATACTCAATCAGCATAAACATCAGCACCAAAATAAACTTGGACCAGCGCCATAATCTCTGATTGATCATTTTCAATTTTTTGGCTTTCTCCGGATTTTCATTCCATTTTTCACCGGAATAATCTCTGCTTAATCCAAAGAAAGTAATCCCCAAATAAAAAATAGAAGCAATAATCGGTAAAGTGTAGGTCATTTTACTTGCCCAATATTCACTAGGATTCTGAAAAAAATCAAAATTATCTGAAACCATCTTGGAGCCCAATTGCTGAAAGGAATAGGTCAAAACCCACAATAGTACCAATGCCACTAAGGCTAATATCTCAATGATGGCATCCCAAAAGGAAAGCCCTTTATTTGAAAGGTTAAATTTCGTCACTTTCATAGGTCTGGTTGCCAAAAACACAAATAACGGTTTGCAAAAATACATTTTCCAAACAAAAAGCGACTAACCTTTAATAATTCTTCTGTTTATTTTTTTAATTCTATCCTGTTGGTTTTCCCCTTGATATGCAGAGAGATAGCACCATCGGCTGGAAGATCAAGATCTGAACCATTTACCTTTAGTAAAGTATAATTTTTATTTTCCAAAATAAACCTGATTTCCCAATCCTCTTTCTCTTGGGAAATTTCAGCAATCAATCCTCTAGGTGATTGATAATAGGTCACGTTCAAAACATTATCACCTACAATGACATTGGCCAAACTTACGTTATCCCAAGATTTTGGCAATTGGGGTTTTAAATCTATTTGTTTGAGATGGGCTTGTGGCTGTATGCCAAAAAATTGGGTAACAATCGGAACAGCATATGAATAAAGATTCCAAGCTTGGGTCATCATTCCGTAATCAGGAGACACCTCATAAATGGAGCCAGGCAATGCAAACCCAAATGATCTAGTCATTCTTTGAAGGTAATCCAATGCCTTATCGGGTCTTCCATAATTATTTTCTGCAATAGCCTGGACCCCTGTAGGTAAGGTCATCACTGCCCCGGTATAGGAGAAAACTTTGCTTCCTTCAAAAGAGCCCTCCTCTGTTTCTGCCGACTCATCCCTGTCAATTCCCGTGACAAAAACACCAAAGGGATTAACAAACCTACTGCCCTTATCCAAAGCTTTAAGCGCTTTATCCCTTTCAGCAATCCCCATTTCCATAGGAGTATTGACCACCCAGTTATGAAAAATGACGAAGCCTTGTTTCTTATCTTTTAGATAATTTGAAAGCCTCTTTTTTGTGCTTTTGAGTTCTTCTACCGCCCAGGGTTTTTGCAAGGTATCCGCCCTCACTATGGCAGCATCTATCAAATGAAGTGCCTCTGAGGTGGTACCAATAAAATCTGCATAAGAATTAAACTCTTCCACCCAAAATTCCTCATTGATCTTCTGGATCAATTGATCAGCAATCTTCTGATAGGATTTAGCCTGCTCCGTCTCTCCCAATACTTTGGCCATTTTAGCCGCATCATCAAATGCTTTCTGGGTATATGTGGCGACATCAATCATTTCTGACTCAAGACCATGGATTTCCATCATGCCATAACCATCAGGAAAAAGGTTACCATCTTCATCATTCTCTTCCATTAACCATTTTAAACCCTTTTTTACGGTAGGATAGTACTTAGAAAGAAATTCCTTATCCCCAGTCCATTGAAAAACCCACCAAATCAAGGAGGCAAACTGAGGGGTTTCATTAATGTTTCCAGGATTGAAGACCACACCATTGGTACTGACTTCATGGATTATTCTACCATTACCATTGGCCTCAGAGAGTTTATGAATAAGGTCGATGGTTTGGTAAACCAAATCCTTCCTTCCTGTTGCAATTGCTCCCTTAAGTGTATATTCATTGTCCACACCAAACCACCATGGATAATCAGGCATACCTGCTCCCAAACCTCTACCAATTTCAGGCACATCCCTGACAAGCCATTCTGTATTGTATTTTACCCATTCAAAAGCTTTTTCTAATTTCTTGTCACTGAGGGTGAGTTTTGAATTCTCTGCAATCTTTTTATAATGTTGGATTTTATCTTTTAAGTAGTCCTCGGCGTTTGATTTCAAAAGCTCATAAGTTTTTTCCAGATCTTGTTGGCTTTGGTAGGACCCTGCTACAACAAAGCGAATGGCTTGGAAATTTCCAGCTTCAATTTTTACATTGTAAGACAATTTGCCTGAAACTCCTTTACCTCGGGGATTATAAGTACAGGACGTTGAACTCCCGATTTCATAAGCTTTGGGCTTCAGAGTTGAACCGAATAAAACATACCAATCATTACCTTGATCTTTACCTCTCCATGCCTGCCTGGAAGCATCAAATTCAAGAACATCTTCATGATCAATCATATTGGCTCTTTCGCCCAACCATACGGGCATTAGATCAGTATGGCCCGTAAATTCAAAATCAAAGTGAATGCTGGATTGACTTAGATTCTTAAAAGTAAATTCAATGATAAGGCCTTCTTGACCATCAGGTACAAACTGAAATCGTTCAACTTCAAGTCCATTGATTTGGCTTTGGAAAACATGTTTGTTGCCGATGGGATAGTTTATAAAAATATCGGCCTTATCCAGACAAAACTTTTCATTCTCTAATTGCAATGCTGCCGTAAAACCATCCATTAACTTGATAGGATGGTTCCAGATACCGCCCATTTCACCTTCCACATGCCAACCAAGATCTGGGAAACTTCCATCTTGATGACCGACCATATAAACCCTGTCCCCTGCAGCAAAAAAGGGAGAAGAAAGGTAGTTCTTATTCCCTTCCAAACCCTCCAAATCAGCTAAATGATCACTAAGCGGAGAGATTTCCTCTTTGCAGGAAAGCAAGAATAAGAGCAAAAAAAAGACGGGACCAAGTCTATATTGTTTCATGAATGGTTAGCTTTAAATCCAGAACCAGTCTTCAAACTAAAGAAAAACATTTAAAAAACCGAAGAGACTGTCTCATTAATCCTTACCTGGTTAATTACCCTATAAGTATTAGTCTAACAAATCGTATCATTTTTGGCTCAGCGCTTTGGCGGCTTTCTTCTTCAAAAAAATCCACCAATCCACCAAGACATAAAACACCTTCAAGTAGAAATACAAACAATAATTTAACGCGGTAAGACTTTTAAGAAAGCCTCTTTTTAATTTTGAGCAGGTCTTGCAGGAACTAATAATACATCCACCGGATTTGACTCCATTATCGTCCCATCTTCAAAGACAAATTCCATTCTTATCCGGTGTACACCCTGCAATTCTGGGTTCTGGTTGAAATAGAAATAAACCTTGGTAAAATTTGACTCATTCACATAAAACCTCAGCAACTCTTCCTTTGAAATAAACTCTCCAACCCGGGTGTTGGCCCTAGGAGAAAATAAGAGTATGCTGGAAAGATCAGATCCGGAACTAACTCCATTGAAAGATAAATTACTGAAAACCCTGATATCCTTGACAGGATTTTCAATCAAATATTTGCCAAAGCATCCATTTCCAAATTCGGGCAATGTTCTAAAAAATTTGGTTAGCTGCATTTCCATAGTCAAGACGATAATTGGCAGCTCTTTTGAATTGTCCCAAGGTTCTGTTTCTCCGATATTGGTCTCAGGAAACCATCTCCTAGGTTCAATTTTTATTTCATTAATAGTAAAAAAACCATCTCTGCAGTCCTTAGAACAAGAACCACTGATCAATAGCACTACAATTAAGGATAATATAAGGTAGTTTGAAGGCTTGTTCATGTCATTTTCTTTGTGGCAATATTAATTCATTCCCAACCAAATTTCCAATTTCTTTCCAGGTAATCAAATGAATCTTATTGTCTTTGAGTAACTGCCTGACTTTTTCACCGGTAAAAAAATCAAAATCTGCCTGTCGCCAGGCAGCATGCCAATGGCTAAAACCAGTTGTAATGGCACGCATCTCTTCATCATCATATGCTATATGATTCAACAAAACAGTTACACCTGGCTGAAGATTGTTGAGCAAGTGGGAATAAAAAGCATCCATACCCATATCATCATAAGCTTGAGGATTTGCAATGGCGGTATGGTCTATTAATACCACTTTTTCCAAATCCACTTCATTAAATAGGCTGGGATTGGGCTTAATTATTGCATCAACAATTTGCTGGTTCATCATCGCAGGAATACCATATTCCTGAGCTAATTTGAGATAAGAGGCTACATACTCCGGCCTGCCATAAAAGACGCAGCCCATATGTGAATCCAAATGAGTAGGACGGATTCCTATTTTTAAAGCAGCCTCAATCTGTGCCCTCATTTCTATCTCCACTTCCTCAGGCGAGGCATTCTGTGCAACTGATGCACAGTCTTTGTACATAAATCCATCCGGACCAACCAATCCAGGAACTTCTGATTTAGAAGCTATTGGTCCATATTTGTAAGTATGCCATTCGTTTGTTAAGGTGATATGCACACCTATATCCAGCCCGGGCATATCTTTGATCAGTTCTCCAACTTCTGTAGACCAGGCGCAGGGCATCATGATACTTGTAGAATTGACCACTCCATTTCTTATTGCTTCTATGGTTGCGCGGTTTTCTGAATTGGCCATACCGATATCATCAGCGTGAATGATAAGCAATTTGTCAGTTTTGGAATATCCTAGCCTTTCAGCCAAGGTTTTTTCTTGAGCAAAACAATAACTACTGAACAACATCAGCAGGAATAGAGGAAGTTTTTTCATAATCAATTTTGTTGATGGGCGAGGAGGATTAATCTTGATCTTCGATTTCTCTTAGTCCTTTTATCACTACATGTCCTGTACCTTCGGGATCACAGGGATAAGTAAATTCTACTTTTGCTAATCTAGGAGAATTTATTGTCCGATAAAATGCATTTAAGTATTTAAGGGTGGAATTGATATAACTTTTTTCTAAATACGGACTGCCAGTATAGAGTTCATAAATATCATCTTTCCTTTCATTAAAAATTGTAAAAACATGTTCAAATTTCTCCATATCCTGGATGCAGTATCCTCTATACCTCCTTTCAAGAACAGAGCTCAACTTCAATGCCTCGGCAGGTTTGGCATAAGGCGCTGAAACTATTCCCGCATGATCAAAATCATAGGGTACTGCGACAATATTTTCCTGATATTGGTCACTGAACAATTTGATGTTCTGTCTATACTGAACAGACCAATCAGTATTCCCTATCAAATATTGAAATACAGCCATGGCTAAAAAATCCTCTTTTATGACCAACTCTGGCCGTAAAAAATCCTTTTTTAATACTTCTATCCCATTTCGTTTGGCCAATTGCTCTTCTTCTTCGATCAAAAAAGCGTAAAAGGGACCTTCTTGTTTCATTTTCCCTGAAGAGTCTTCCAATGTTATGCGTACCAATCTGACTTTAAAACTCTTTTCAGAAATAAGGTTAAACAATTTATAGGCATAATATTCTCTGATAACATACTTGTCCATTTTACAGGGCATGACAAGTTTTACTTTATCCTGCTGGTGAAAAATAGAATTTGAGGAAGTACTCTTCGAAAAATTGAGTAATAATGGAGGGTAGGTACAAACATTTTTTCTTCTTCTGAAATTACCACGGGTTTTGCTTTTGATTGGTATTTCAACCAATTCACCCCTTTCATCCCGGTACCTGAGGTGTAGATTTAAATAAGTGGCTTCGCCAACACGGTCTTTAAATAATTTATCCAAATCTCCCGATAAGGTAATATCCAACACAGTCTCTTCGTCAAAAAGTGATATTTGCTGGGCTTGCGATCGACAAAAAAAGGACATGCAGCAGACCAAAAAAATTAATTTCAATATCATATAAAAACTCTTGTGCATATATCAAAGATAAACAATTGAATGTGAAAAACTTAAATAATCAAGTGTACCTCTGTGCTTTTGCGATTTAATAAGCTTAAAGGCTCACCTAGTACAATCTCAATTAAAAAGCTTAAATCCTCTACCAACCCCAAGCAGGCCCAGGGCTATCCACTTCTTTGCTCAGATCAAATTTGACAGAGAAATAGCGTTCTGATCCTATTCTCCTTAAATTATAAGTAAAAGAAGTTTCGTCAATAGTAATCCACCAGACATTATTGGCGGCATAAGGTATCAATTCTGCTGTTTCCTGGTCAGCTGGGAAAAACTGGATCCCTGCCATTCCGGTATTGGAAGCTATACCACCATACTGTGTGATTTCATCCTCTGACCCATCTTCATGTCTATGGTCATGCTTTAATTTGATTCTTCCCATTTCCATGGTCAAAACCCAAGTTCTGGACTTATCCTCCCCCACAAAAAAGGGGATATGGATAAAATCTTCCCCACAGTCCACTACATGCATTACCAATCGCTTACCAGAAAAAGGATCATTCTCTGAAGGGGTCATGATTTCACCCTCAAAAGCCTTACCGCAATGAAGCTGTAAGGTCTTCCAAAAAACTTCATTGGGTTTCAAGTCCTGTGCAATAGCAGTAAATGAAAATATGAACAGGGTTAGGGACAAGAAATTTTTCATTTATGGGTTGGGATTTATTGAATGATTGGTAAATAAAGATAAATCCTTGGAATCCCCAAACACTTTTATTTAACAAGCTGTTGGCAATGTACATGATGTTTAATAGAGTTATAGTTTGGTTTAGGAATGACTTAAGGGTGCATGACAATGCACCCTTATTTAACGCTGTTCAAAAAGCAAAAGAAGTTATCCCCGTTTATTGTTTTGACCCAAGAAATTTCTCCAAAATGGAGCTCGGCCTGGAAAAAACAGGAAACTTTAGGGCTAAGTTTCTTCTGGAAGCTGTAACTGACTTAAGCCAAAATCTTCGCTCCTTAAATGGAGACTTGCTTTTATTGAAAGGAAAACCAGAAGAGAGATTGGTGGATCTTGCTTTGCAAATTCATGCTGACGCTATCTTTTTTTCTGAGGAAGTGACTTCTGAGGAAAAAGAGGTGGAATTCAAATTGGAGCAGCATGCCTGGAAACAGGGAATCAAAACCAGCTCATATTGGCAAAGTACACTTTTTCATATTCAGGATCTGCCTTTTCCAATTATGCAGACGCCAGAGGTTTTTACCCAGTTTAGGAAAGAATGCGAAAAATTTGGGAAAATCCAGAAACCACTGCCAGTTCCCAAAAGAATTCCATTTCCAAAAGAGAAATTTGAAACTATTGAATTGCCCAAATTATCCACATTTGGCCTGAAGGAACCCGTAAAATCCACTCGCTCGGTATTGGAGTTTGTTGGTGGTGAGACCGAGGGACTGGGAAGACTTCAGGCCTATTTTTGGGAAAGGGATCAACTTAAGAATTACAAAGAAACCAGAAATGGCCTATTGGGACCTGATTATTCCAGCAAATTTTCCCCTTGGTTAGCTATAGGATGCCTGAGCCCAAGAATCATTTATGAGGAAGTTAAGCGCTATGAAAAGGAACGAGAAAAGAACCAATCAACCTATTGGCTCATATTTGAATTGATATGGAGAGATTATTTTAGGTTCATCAGTAAAAAGCATGGCAATAAAATCTTCCAACTTACCGGCATCAAATATAAAGTAGAAAAATATTCCAGAAATGAATCATTATTCTGGAAATGGGCCAAGGGAGAAACGGGTATCCCCTTCATCGATGCCAATATGCGGGAGCTCAATAATTCAGGATTTATGTCCAATCGAGGTAGGCAGAATGTAGCTTCATTCCTGGTCAATGACCTTGGTATGGATTGGCGGTGGGGTGCCATGTATTTTGAAAGTATGTTGATTGACTACGATGTATGCAGCAATTGGGGCAATTGGATGTATGTAGCAGGAGTGGGCAATGACCCCAAAGACGACCGCTATTTCAATACATTAAGGCAAGCAAAAAATTATGATAAGAAGGGAGAATATATCAGGCATTGGATTCCCGAACTTGCGGCTATTCCCGGTTTTGATATCCATCAACCATTTGAATTACCTCCATCCACATTGAAAGGATACGGTATTTCATTGGGTGTTACATATCCACATCCTTTGGTCAAATTGAAAGCCTGGATTTGACATCTTTGATGGATAAAAGCCTCTCTATAAACTTAATAAGTTACCTTCCCGAATACCGAACTTCAAAATCTGTTTCACTATTTAATTTCCACATCCTTTAAGAAATCCTGAATAATTCCTAAAGTCCTTTCCGGTTCTTCAAACATGCCCATATGACCGGTACCGATAAGTTCATGGTAATGGCTTGCGTAAGGTTGATGCCTTCTGCTACCATCAATTTTGACAGCTAAATCAAGTTCCCCTGCAATCATCAGTTTGGGACCTTGGAAGTTTTTCCACAGTTCAAACCGGTCTTTTCTGTCTCTCATAGCAGCAGTGAATGCAATCAGCCCATTCTGGGAACTCTTTTTCCCAGCCTGAATGAGTTCAGTTATCTGGTCAGCCTGTTCCGATCGGTGTTGATCTGAAAATAATGGGGGAACAAATGACTCAACAAATTTATCCACTCCATACTTTTTGATAAATCCTATGGTCTTGTTCCGGGTTTGCTTTTTTTCCTCATCATCGGGAAAAGCTGTGGAATGGAACAAACCTATAGCCTTTAATCCATGCCCTAACAATTCTGCCAAAGCCAAAGTAATATATCCACCTAAGGAATGTCCGATGACAATAGGGTTATGGATATTATTTTCTTCCATCCATTCCTGAAGCAATACAGCCGCAGTTTCCAATGAAATCTCATTTTCTAGCAATGGACTGTCTCCAAAGCCGGGGAGGTCAGGACAATAAACAGTATAATTATTGGACAACTGCTCGACAAAGGTTTTCCACATTTCCTTAGATTCACAGAATCCATGTATCAAAATTAGAGCAGGACCTGAACCTTGTTGACTAAATGCAATCATGGTAATTGAATATTTGATGCAAATTACACAAACAAAAAATAAAAGCCTTGCTGAATTACAGCAAGGCTTCTTCTAAAAAGCATCAAACTCAATTTTTGTAAGAAACCAAACAGGTTATTTACCGGAAAATTCCACAGCTGCCAATGCTCTTACAGCATTCGCAATGCCTTCCGGGTCAAATCCGCACTCCCTGTGAAGCTCTATCTGTTCTCCATGTTCTATGATCGCATCAGGAATTCCCAATCTTTTTACCTGGGCTTGATAGCCATGATCTATCATCCATTCCAAGACTGATGATCCAAATCCCCCCATTAAGCAACCATCCTCCACGGTTATTACTTTCTTAAACTTTCCAAATACCTCATGCAATAATCCCTCATCCAAAGGTTTTACGAACCGCATATCATAATGAGCCGGATTCAATCCTTCCTTTGCAAGCTCCTCACAAGCAGTTACAGCATAATTACCAATATGTCCTAGCGTTAATAAGGCAACTTCTTCACCTTCTTTCACAATTCTTCCCTGTCCAATTGGAATTGCCCTCATAGGGGTCCTCCAGTCTGGCATCACTCCTTGGCCGCGGGGATACCTAATTGAGAAAGGGCCTTGGTACTGGGTCGCCGTATACATCAGGTTTCTCAATTCCTCTTCATTCATCGGTGCCGAAACGATCATGTTTGGAACGCATCTAAAATAAGCAATGTCATAAGCTCCATGATGGGTAGGACCATCAGCCCCTGCAAATCCAGCCCTGTCCAGACAGAACACTACCTGCAGGTTCTGTAATGCTACATCATGGATAACCTGATCATAAGCCCTTTGCATAAAGGAACTGTAAATATTGCAGAATGGAATCAAACCCTGTGTTGCCAGCCCCGCAGAAAAAGTTACTGCATGTTGTTCAGCTATACCCACATCAAAAGCCCTATCCGGCATTTCTTTCATCATGATGTTGAGGGAAGAACCGGAAGGCATTGCCGGAGTAATGCCCATGATTTTGTCATTTTCTTTGGCCAGTTCAACCAGCGTATGTCCGAAGACATCCTGATATTTAGGCGCCTGAGGCGTAGTAGGTGCCTTTTTGTATATTTCCCCGGTCACTTTATCGAATAGACCTGGAGCATGCCAAGTTGTTTTGTTTCCTTTTTCCGCCGGTTCATACCCCTTTCCTTTGACTGTTACACAGTGCAGGATCTTTGGGCCAGGGATATCCCTTAAATCGGCCAGAATTTCGACCAGATGATTAACGTCATGTCCATCAACAGGTCCGAAATATCTTAAATTAAGTGACTCAAATAAATTACTTTGTTTTAACACAGCAGACTTGATCGCACCTTCCACTTTGGAAATCACTTCTTGGGCAGAAGTACCAAATTTGCTGAATTTACCAAGCAGATTCCAAACCTCATCCTTTACCTTGTTATAGGTATGGGAGGTGGTTATATCAGTAAGGTAGTCCTTCAATGCCCCCACATTGGGATCGATGGACATGCAATTATCGTTAAGTATAATGAGCAGATTAGTGTCAGAAACACCCGCATGGTTCATTGCCTCAAAAGCCATACCTCCTGTCATGGAACCATCGCCAATGACAGCCACATGCTGTTTCCTTTGCTCTCCCTTATATTTGGAAGCAACGGCCATTCCCAGTGCTGCAGAAATGGAAGTACTTGAATGCCCCACACCAAAAGTATCAAATTCGCTTTCTTTCCTCTTTGGAAAACCTGATATTCCCCCATAAATCCTATTAGTGTGGAAATCATCTCTCCTACCTGTCAAAATCTTATGGCCATAGGCCTGATGCCCCACATCCCAAACCAATTGGTCATCAGGAGTATTGAGCACATAATGAAGCGCAACGGTAAGTTCAACTACACCTAAACTGGCACCAAAATGACCGCCATAAACCGAAACATTATCTATTATAAAATGTCTGAGTTCATCGCAAATCTGAACCAATTGGTCCTTTGAAAACTTTTTAAGATCATCAGGGGAATCGATCTTTGATAGCAATTTACCGGGTTTGATCACCATTAGCGAAACGTTTCATTGTAAAGGTAAATAACACTTAGGATACACTATTGTTTTCCAAATAATCAACAAATGTAAAATCATCCGTTGCCATAAGTCTTTTTGGAATTCAAATGCTTAATTTACCATTAATTAAATATCTTTGGGTCTAATTCCGAGGCAAAAATAACATAAAAAATTTCAATCCAGTGAGTTTCGAAATCAAATTGCCTTTATTTGAAGGTCCCTTTGACCTGATGCTTTTCTTCATCGAAAGGGATGAGCTGGATATTTATGATATTCCAATCTCAAAAATCACCCAGGATTTTCTGGATTACATCCACCAATTGGAAAAAATGGAAATTGAAGTGGCGAGTGAATTCATTCTTTTTGCTGCCACCTTGATGAAAATCAAATCCAAGTTATTGCTTCCCCGACCGGATCTGGATGAAAATGGGGAAGAAATAGACCCTAGGGAAGAACTAGTCAGGCACTTATTGGAATACAAAAAGTACAAATCAGTGATTGCTGACCTTGCCCAGATGGAAGAGGAGCGCCTCTCCAAAGAAAAACGTGGCAATGTTGTCGCAGAATTGAGGCAACTTTCAAAAGCAGATGACGTAGATGCTGAAATGCAGGACCTGGACCTTTACAAGCTATTAAAGGTCTTCCAAAAAGTAATGTCCAAATATGCCTCCCGAACAGATGAAACCAAACATACAGTCATACAATACCCTTACACCATTGAACAGCAGAAAGACTTTGTCATGGAAAAAATAAGCTTCAAAGACAGGGTACCCTTCTCAGATTTTGTAAGCTACAAACCGGATAAAATATTCGTTATATACACATTTTTGGCAATTTTGGACCTTTTACAACTTTCCCTGGTCACTATTACCATTGGTGAAGGATTCAACAACTTTTGGGTTGAAAAAATCGATAAAGTACCCGCAGCTTAAGCCATGAAATTAGACAATAAGAAGATTTTTGAGACCCTAAATCCCAATAAGGTGTGGGTGCCGGTTTTGATCGGTGTGGGAATAGTCTTTTTGATGTTCTATTTGGACCCCAATGTCAATGCAAAAACCTTAAAAGGGGTGTTTGATGCTTCTGCATGGGGAATTATTCTGGCCATCTTGGTAATCCTAGGTAGGGATGCTGGGTATATCTATAGAATCCGCGAAATTACAGACCGGCAGCTCACTTGGACCAGGGCGATTTATGTGATTATTTTATGGGAATTTGCTTCTGCAGTTACCCCTTCGGTGGTGGGGGGCACAGCAGTTGCAGTTTTCATCCTGAACAAGGAAGGAATTAAACTAGGAAAGGCCATTGCTTATGTGATGGTCACGGCAATACTTGACAATCTGTTTTTCGTCATTGGGGCACCTATCATACTCTTTTTTGCTCAAGGAAATATATTTCCTGCAAGCAGGGTAATGGAAATGAGATTAGGGC
The DNA here is from genome assembly GCF_003014575.1 of Cecembia rubra. Taxonomy (GTDB): domain Bacteria; phylum Bacteroidota; class Bacteroidia; order Cytophagales; family Cyclobacteriaceae; genus Cecembia_A; species Cecembia_A rubra. The sequence goes on along the minus strand of NZ_PYGF01000015.1, from coordinate 53,306 downwards.
GAAGCTTGGAATTACTTTTCTGGACCAGTTACGGACTTTATGCATTTTACTCTTTTATTATGGCAGCTGCTTTGTTTTTCAAGCCAAGGGTATTCAAGTGGATTTTATTGAAAATTTATTCCATCAAATGGCTGAGGAAATGGAAACATTCTGCCAATGAATACGGTAATCAGATCATTGAGGCATCCAAAGAGCTTGTTGGGAAAAATTATAAATATTGGCTGCCAATAATCGTTGCAACAATCTTTATCTGGTGCTCTAGGTACCTCATGCTCAATGCATTGATCGGGGCATATGACTCCCTGACCTTTTCAGAACATATCATCATCTTTGCGAGACAAGTAATCATGTGGATTGTCATGATGATTTCCCCAACTCCGGGAAGTAGCGGTACTGCAGAGTTCTTTTTTGCACAGTTCTTCCAACAGTTTTTACAAGGTTATACCTTCGTGACCAGTATCCTTTGGAGGTTGCTCTCATATTACCCCTACTTGCTACTGGGCGCTATTTTCTTACCTCGTTGGGTGAAACAGGTCTTTTTTAAGAAGAAAGAAGATTGAATTCAAATGCGTACTTTTAGGCCATGATGCAAAGCCTTACATTGGACCAATTGCTTAGCCTGCTACATGCTGAAATTCAGGTATCAGACAAAAATGTTTTGATTTCTGAGATTGCCATTGATTCTAGAAATATCCTTCAGCCTGAAAATACCCTATTTGTAGCACTCAAGGGAGCAAAGTTCGATGGACATGATTTTATTCCTGAAGTAATTGAACAAGGTGTAAAATCATTTTTAGTCCGTGAAGACTTTGATCTGACCCAGACATATCTAGGCCATGCAAATCTTATTAAAGTTAAGAATACCCTGAAAGCCTTACAGGAACTGGCAGCCTATCAGCGCAGCAATTTCAAAGGTCCATTGGTGGGGATTACAGGAAGCAATGGAAAAACTATTGTCAAAGAGTGGCTGGGGCAGGTACTTTCCCAAAAATTTGCCGTAGCCAAGAGCCCAAAAAGTTATAATAGTCAGGTTGGCGTACCACTTTCTATTTTTGGAATTGAACCTGGACATCAGGTTGCCGTTATGGAAGCAGGTATATCCAAGCCAAATGAGATGGAATCTTTGGCATCCATGCTGATGCCGGAATTGGGTATTTTTACAAATATCGGCACTGCACACGAAGAGGGTTTTGAATCCATGCAGCATAAATTAGAGGAAAAAGCCAAGCTTTTCGTTTATTGCAATTATATCATCTTTCGTAAAGAGCATTTCCTGATTGCAGATTACCTGAAAAAGACTTTTCCTTCAGACAGCTTGATAGCATGGTCTGACAATATTGGTTCGGACTATTCTCTGACTGTCAAAAAAGAAGAGCAAAGCTCAAAACTCATTATGATGAGGCCTGACTTGAGCATTTTCACTTTTCATGTACCTTTCTCAGATGAAGCCTCACTGGAAAATATCAGGCATGTCATCACTGCGGCTTTGACTTTGGGAATGGAAGAACAAACAATACAGGAGGGGTTAAAACACCTGAAAGCCATTGATATGAGGCTGACCTTAAAACCTGGAGCCAATGAAAGCCTGATCATTGATGATACCTACAACAATGACCTGGCAGGCTTGAGGCTGGCATTGGATTTTATGGCGGCCCAAAGGCCGAAGAAAAGGAAAGTATTGATCATTTCAGATTTACTTCAGGTTGGGAATACCAATCAAGTCTATTCAGAGGTGGGACGTTTATTGGAATTCTTTGGCATTGATTACCTCATTGCTGTGGGAGAGGACATCCAAATTTTAAAAGGAGAACTTCCAATAAAGCAGGATTTTTTTGCCTCAACAGAAGAATTACTCCAAAATCTTAATATTGATGCCTTTGACAATGACCTAATCTTGGTTACAGGAGCCAGGAAATATGGGTTTGAGTCTGTGGTAAACAGGCTACAGCAAAGAATTCACGGGACTACCCTGGAAATCAATCTGAATGCCCTGACACATAATTACAATTTTTACAAAACCAGGGTGAACCCCAAAACCAAGATCATGGTCATGGTGAAAGCTTTTGCTTATGGAGGGGGAGCTTCTGAAATCGCCAATCACTTACAGCAACTCAAGGCTGACTATCTTGCAGTAGCTTATACAGATGAAGGCGTAGCATTGAGAGAGGAGGGCATCAGGCTTCCAATTATGGTGTTGAATCCGGTACAGGAATCATTTATCCATCTGAAAGAACACCATTTGGAGCCGGTAGTTTACAGTCCGGAGTTTTTCAAAGAGCTGGCAAAATACTGTGAGAGCCAACAAACCCAAATGAAAGTCCATCTGGATTTGGATACAGGTATGCACCGGCTGGGATTTGAAGAAAGCCATGTGGATGAGCTTATCGGGTTGATCAAAACCAATCCACAATTGGAAATTGCCAGTCTATATACCCACCTGGCCGGGGCAGATGAATCTGAACATGAGGACTATACGAGGGAACAATTCCAAGCATTTGATCAGATGTGTGGAAAAATCATGGGAAATTTGAATTATAGCCCTATCCGTCATGCACTGAACTCAGCCGGAATAGCAAAATATCCTGAACATCAATATGATATGGTAAGACTGGGTATTGGACTATATGGAGTAGAGGTCACAGGTAAATATGACCAACACCTCAAGCCCATCAGCACGCTTAAAACCACCATTTCACAGATCAAAAACCTGAAAAAAGGGCAGACTATAGGTTACAGCAGAAAGGGAGTAATGCAAGAAGACGGTCAAATAGCCACTATTGCTTTGGGTTATGCGGATGGATATGACCGACGGTTCAGTAATGGAAAAGGTTTTGTACTCATCAACGGAAAGAAAGCTCCGGTCATTGGAAATGTTTGTATGGATATGACCATGATTGATGTAAGCGGTTTAAATGTCAAGGAAGGAGATGAAGTGATCATCTATGGCCCTGGAATATCCCTCAAAGAGCTTGCTGAAAGGATTGGAACCATCCCATATGAGTTGCTTACCAATATCAGTAGCCGGGTAAAAAGGGTATATTATTTGGATTGATCAGTGCAAAATCTCATTCCAGAACGGTGGTTTTCATTAACATGTTTATCTTTGTCCCCAACACTTATTTTCACATCAGACTATGCTACTTGTCAATACCATCAGGGATAATTTTGAGATAGTTTTGGAAGGACTGCAAAAACGCAACTTCCCCAATGCCGAGGCAGTTTTGCATCAGGTCTTGGAATTTGATAAAAACAGAAAAGAAACTCAGGTAAAAAGAGACAGCCTCCAGGCGGAATCCAACAATATTTCCAAACAAATAGGGATGTTGATGAAGGATGGAAAGAAGGAAGAGGCTGAAAAAATCAAAACCAGAACTACTGAGATCAAAGAGCAGATCAAAACCTTAGAGGAAGAATACAATACCTATGAGGAGGACCTAAGACAATTGCTCTATACCATCCCCAATGTTCCACACTATGCTGTCCCAAAAGGAAAATCTGCTGAGGACAATGAGGTGATTTTGCAGCATGGTGAAATTCCTGTGCTTCAGGAAGATAAATTGCCCCATTGGGAACTTATCAAAAAATACGACATCATCGACTTTGACCTTGGAGTAAAAATAACAGGGGCAGGGTTTCCAGTTTACAAGGGTAGAGGCGCAAGGCTACAAAGGGCATTGATCAATTTCTTTTTGGATGAAGCCCTTCACGCAGGCTATACAGAAGTACAGCCTCCCATCCTGGTCAACGAAGATTCTGGATATGGCACTGGTCAGCTCCCTGACAAAGAAGGTCAAATGTATGAGGCTACTATAGACAAACTCTACTTAATTCCGACAGCAGAGGTACCAATTACCAACATGTACAGGGATGTTATTCTCAATGAGCTGGAGTTTCCTATTAAAAATGTGGGATATACACCCTGCTTTAGAAGGGAAGCCGGAAGCTGGGGAGCCCATGTGCGTGGTCTTAATAGACTCCATCAATTTGATAAGGTAGAGATTGTTCAGATTGCCCATCCTGAAAAATCTTATGAGGCATTGGAAGAGATGAGTAACTATGTTCAAAGCCTCCTGCAAAAGCTTGAGTTACCTTACAGGGTATTGAGACTTTGTGGGGGTGATATGGGATTTACCTCAGCCTTGACTTATGATATGGAAGTGTTTTCTGCTGCTCAGGAAAGATGGCTTGAAGTAAGTTCGGTTAGCAACTTTGAATCCTATCAGGCAAATAGGCTCAAATTGAGGTTTAGAGGGGAAGACAAGAAGACCCAGTTGGCACATACTCTCAACGGAAGTGCGCTGGCACTTCCTAGAATTGTCGCGGCCATCTTAGAAAATAACCAAACTGAAGAAGGTATTAAAATGCCTAAGGTTTTGATTCCATACCTTGGATTCGACATTATCTGATAAAATCAATAAAAAAGGGCTTTCAACTTTGAAAGCCCTTTTTTTACCATATATCCCCTTTAATGAACATTCTGTTGGGTTTCATGAAAATCACTTTTTGGTAATGTTCAATATTATATTGATGAATCACCCACATAGATGCATGCCAAAGGAGGACACCCCTGGTTTCTGATTCATAAAACGGATTTTCCGTCTTCATGTGAAAACTTATCTCCTTCACATCTTCATCATAATATTGAACCACTATCTTCTTCACTTTGCCTTTGGCACCTTCCTTTAATGTATGGATCAGGTACCTTCGGCTTCGTTCTGTTTCATAGGAATCAGCCAATGCCGGGCTGTTGATATCTGCCTTAATAAAAAAATCTAGTTCCTTCATCAATTCATCCACCGTTACAGGTCCTTCAGTTTTTTCGGTTTCACCATTGATTGTTACTTCCTTATAGAGTGTTTTGCCCTCAAGTTTAGATGCATGAACTTCCACATATTCCTTTACAGGAAAAAAGCCGGGCTCATCAATTTTGCCTGACTCAGAACCAATATTGCAGCCCCATAGCAAGGTGAGCAAAATACCAGTGCTTAAGAAATATTTCATTTTCATAAAGTTTGGGGTAATAAGCTTGAAAGTAATAAGGGATTTCAACAAACGGCCGGTGATGGAAAATCCCAAAACCGGCCTTAAATATATCATCAAAATTATTTTAAGAGAACATCACCAGTCATTTCTTTAGGTCTTTTCAAACCCATCAGGCTAAGTATTGTGGGAGCAAGATCTCCCAGCTTTCCGTCTTTTACTTCAAGCCTGTCCTGATCATCGACCATGATGCAAGGTACCAGATTCGTGGTATGAGCTGTATTAGGTGAACCATCTTCATTTACCATCACATCACTGTTGCCGTGATCAGCAATCACTATGGTAGTATATCCACTTTCCAATGCTTGGGTAATGACATCTTCAGCACATTTATCTACGGCTTCACAGGCTTTGACTGCAGCTTCAAACACCCCTGTATGTCCAACCATGTCAGCATTTGCGAAATTCAGACATATAAAATCAGCTTCCTTCCTCCTAAGTTCAGGTTTGATTTTACTTGCAATTTCGAAAGCACTCATCTCAGGTTTGAGGTCATAGGTGGCGACTTTGGGAGAAGAACACAAAATCCTACTTTCTCCAATAAATTCCTTTTCCCTTCCTCCTGAGAAAAAGAATGTCACATGGGGGTATTTCTCTGTTTCAGCAATCCTGATTTGTTTTTTACCATTAGCTTCCAAAACTTCGCCCAAAGTATTATTGAGGTTATCCTTATCGAAAATAACCCTTACATCCTTGAAGGTATCATCATAATTGGTAAAAGTGATATAATGGAGCTTAATTTTCTTCATGTTGAAATCCTCAAAATCCTGCTGTGTAAGTACCTGAGTGATTTCCCTTCCTCTGTCAGTTCTAAAGTTAAAATTGATCACAACATCTCCCTCTTCAATGACTGCTAGTGGCTTATTTTCACCATTGGCTTGGATAATAGGTCTGATGAATTCATCGGTCACATCATTGGAGTAAGATTTCACTACTGAGGCAATTATGTCTTTCGATTTTTCTCCTTCCCCGTGAACAAGGGCATCATAGGCCAATTTGACTCTCTCCCATCTTTTATCCCTGTCCATGGCATAGTATCTACCTACTACAGAAGCAATACTGCCAACGGAATGTTGTAAATGTTCTTTCAGTTCATTGAGGAAATGAACACCGCTTTTGGGGTCAGTGTCACGTCCATCGGTAAAAGCATGAATAAATGCCTCTTTCAGCCCATTTGCTTTTGCTGCATCACAAAGGCCTTTGAGATGATTGATATGGGCATGTACACCACCGTCAGAAACCAATCCAATAAAATGCACCTTTTTGTGGTTCATTTTGGCATACTCAAAAGCCTCCACCAATGTAGGATGGGAATTAAGATCCCCTTCGCTTACAGCTTTGTTGATTTTGACCAGGTCCTGATAGACTACCCTACCTGCACCGATATTCATATGGCCCACCTCAGAATTCCCCATTTGACCTTCAGGTAAACCAACGGCCAATCCGGATGCTTCCAGTTTAGAGTGTGGATATTTGAGATATAAACTGTCGATAAAAGGGGTTTGGGCTTTTTCAATGGCAGATACAGCTGGGTTGGTTGCCAATCCCCAACCATCCAAAATCATCAGTAATACTTTCTTTTCCATAATGTTATTGCACGGATAATTCCATCCTGTTTTACAAAGTGGCTGTAAAAATGCGGATTCTTTATCAGGTCAACAAAAAACACTGCATTAAAATTTCGAAAACATAAAAAAACAGAAAAATATGAGGACTTTATCCTTTAACTAATTTTTGGCTTAAAATTTGTTGAAAAATTTCACAATGAAAAAATTGTTATACATAGGCATACTTTTCTTTATCGTCTTTACTTACGGTCAGGCTAAATCAATCAATGCCCAAAACAATTCCATTGAAGAAATTGTGACGGTATTTCAATCTGGATCAAGTAGAGAATTGGCAAGGTTTTTTGCCCAAGGTATAGATATCAATATTAATGGCAACCAAGGTGATTATTCCAAAAGCCAAGCTGAAGTTGTTATGAGAGATTTTTTCAAGAAGTTCCCTCCAATGGATTTTCAGTTGCTACATAAAGGAAATAATTCTGATCAGATTATATATTACATAGGGAATTATAAGTCAGAGGAAACTGTCTTCAAGGTATTTATCCGTGGCAGAAAAGAGCAAAATGAATTCAAGGTTTACAGTTTGGATATTGTAAAAAACTGAGGCAATCCTGAATTTTCCCTATTTTTGCGCTGTGAACAGACCTACTTACCTTCACCCGGATAAAATCCATCAATTTATAACCCAAGCTCTCCAAGAGGATGTGGGCGATGGTGACCATTCTACATTGGGTTCGATCCCACACAATTGCATGGGACAGGCACAATTGCTGGTCAAAGAATCTGGAATAATTGCCGGGTTGGAATTGGCCGAAATGATTTTTAAACAATTTGATGCTTCACTTCAGGTTGAACTGCTCCTTAAGGACGGGGATCCGGTCAAATCCGGTGATATTGGTCTACGGGTAAAAGGTAAGGCAGCCTCTATATTGACGACTGAGCGCTTGGTATTGAATTGTATGCAGCGCATGAGCGGAATTGCTACCAAGACGCACCTATTGACACAGCTCATCCTCCACACCAAAGCTAGGCTGATGGACACCCGCAAAACCACGCCTAACTTCAGATTAATGGAAAAATGGGCAGTATGGATAGGTGGAGGAATTAATCATCGCTTTGCCCTTTACGACATGGTGATGTTAAAAGATAACCATATCGACTTCGCTGGGGGAATAAAAAACGCCATCCATAATACCAAAAGGTACCTAGCTGAGAAGAATCTCAAACTTAAAATAGAGGTAGAAACCAGGTCCCTTCAGGAAGTAGAAGAAGTTCTCCGTATTGGAGGTATTGATTACATCATGTTGGACAATATGGATTATGAAACCATGAGAAAAGCTGTCCAATTGGTCAATGGCAAGTATCCACTGGAAGCCTCTGGTGGAATTACAGAAGAGAACCTCAAAGATGTGGCCGAATGTGGCGTAGATTTTATCTCCGTTGGAGCGCTTACGCATCAGGTAAAAAGCTTGGATATCAGTTTGAAGGCCTACTAAACCCCAGGTAAAAATGGGTGTTTATTTATATAACAAAAAAGCCGGCCTGTAAACTGACCGGCTTTTTGGTTTATAAAGCGTGATAGTTGTTTAATCTTTTGGAGCAAAATCAGGATATGCCTGCATACTGTGCTCATTGATGTCCAAGCCTTCCAATTCTTCTTTTTCATCCACCCGTATACCAAGGCTACGCTTCATGGAAAAGAAAATCAGCCAACTGGTCAAGAAGCAGAAAGCACCAACTGCTGCAATCCCTGTCAACTGGGAAACTAATTGCTGGATTCCGGCAAGGTCTCCAAAAATACCGACTGCTAAGGTTCCCCAAATTCCACCTATCAAATGCACCGAAATTGCCCCCACTGGATCATCGATTTTGATACGGTCAAAAAGGACCACACCCAATACCACTAAAACACCGCCGATAAATCCAATAATAGCAGCCTCTCCTATGCCCATCAAGTCAGCCCCGGCAGTAATACCTACCAAACCCGCTAATATACCATTCAGCACCATTGTGATATCATAGGTCCTGAATTTGATATATGAAGTGATCAAAGCTCCAAAAGCGCCTGCAGCTCCTGCTATGGCAGTGGTGACAAAAACCAAAGAAACTGTACCTGGATCAGCACTCAATACGGATCCGCCATTAAACCCAAACCAACCGAACCAAAGCAAAAATACGCCGATAGTAGCCATAGGGATACTATGGCCAGGAATAGCCCTCATGCCATGTTCTGTGTATTTACCCAATCTTGGTCCCAAAAGGAAAGCACCTACCAAGGCACCCCAACCTCCTACGGAGTGTACAATGGTAGATCCTGCAAAATCATAAAATGGAGTATCCAAAGCGTCCAAAAACCCACCTCCCCATTTCCACATACCTACAATGGGATAACAAATCCCAACATATAGGATAGAAAAGAAAATAAAAGGACCCAATTTGATACGTTCGGCTACTGCTCCTGATACAATCGTAGCTGCAGTAGCTGCGAACATGGCCTGAAATATAAAATCAGTAAAAAAGGTATAACCTTCGTTATAAGCAAAAGTATTCCAGCCTTCCGGCAATGAAATCCCAACTCCTGTAAAGCCAATAAACCCTCCGGCAAAGCCTTCACCCGGATACATCAGGTTAAAGCCTATGAAGGCATAGGTAAGCAATCCAATTGCCGGTATAATGGTATTTTTGAACAGGATATTGACAGTATTTTTTGCTCTGGTAAGCCCTGCTTCCAAACTGGCAAAGCCCAAGTGCATGATGAAAACCAAAATGGTGGCCACCATCATCCAGAGGTTATTGACGGTAAATAATTCTTGATTCATAGGTTTGAAAGATTTGATTTTTTAAGATATAGGATGAAGAGATTGGGTGTGAAAGAGGAAATTAAAGAGCCTCTTCTCCCGTATCATTGTTTCTGACACGATAGGCCTGAAGGGCTTCATAGACAAATATTTTTCCATCTCCCACTTCACCGGTCCTTCCGGTCGTCAGGATACAGTTGATGATGGCATCCACATGTTCGTCCGTGGTGACAATCTCAATTTTGGTCCTAGGAATATAAGCAGGCTCATAAGCGACACCCCTATAGGTCTGTGGCTTGGCATGTTCCATCCCCATTCCCTTTACCTCGTAAAAGGTGAAGAATTTTACTCCCAGTCCAGCAATGCACTGGTGTATATCCTCAAATTTGGATGTTCTAATAATTGCTTCGATTTTTTTCATTTTAGACAATTTTACAATGGGTTTAATAGGAAATCCTCGCTAATCTAAGACAAATATTACCACAAATGCAAAATTGGATTCAATTTTTAACTGGTTTTTCGTAAATTTTTCATTTTTGGTCATTTTTTGGTTGATTTTACACCCCCATATTGAAAAATTTTTGCTTGTTTATCGTTTTATTGGTTCTTTATTAAACCAGTGATCATTTAAACTCCTATTTTTTAAATTAAATGCCACAATCCTTTTTGAAAAGATGGAAAAACCTAATTTTGAGCCTTGTTTTGATTGAACGGAAAAATATGAACACTAAACCTACACTTTTGGTATTGGCTGCAGGTATGGGCAGCAGGTATGGAGGTAATAAACAGATCGACGGATTTGGTCCTCATGGTGAGACAATTTTGGAGTATTCCATTTATGATGCCATCCGTGCCGGCTTCGGCAAGGTGGTGCTGATCGTAAGGGAAGAAATCCTACAGATGGCAAAAGACCTGTTCCTTCCCAAATTAGAAGGAAAAATTGAAGTGGATTTTGTATTACAATCCCTCAATAGTTTTGTTCCTGAAGTTTACAGAAACCCTAACAGGGTAAAACCTTATGGTACTGCCCATGCAGTGCTTTGTGCCAAAGACGCCATCGCTGAACCTTTTGCTGTAATCAATGCGGATGATTTCTATGGCAGAGAAGCTTTTGAGGTATTGGGCAAATTCCTGACCCATGGGGTACAGCCAAACCTTCATGCCATGGTGGGGTATGCGATAGAAAATGTGCTCTCAGAAAACGGAACGGTAAGCAGAGGTGTCTGCTCCATGAATAAGGCCAATCAGCTGATAGGAATGGTGGAAAGAACCTCCATTGCCAGAGAAGGGGAAAAAATAGTGTCCCGTGGGGAAGATGAAGAAATTGAAATCAAACCAGGGACCCCTGTTTCCATGAACTTCTGGGGATTCCATCCGGCAGTTTTCGGAGATATTCAGAGCATGTGGGATGAATTTTTACCTGCCAACAAAGAAAATATCAAATCTGAATTTTACATTCCTACCGTAGCCAACAATCTGATACAGGAAGGGAAAGCTGCTTTCGAAATCCTTGCAGGAGGTAAGACCTGGTTTGGGGTAACTTATACCGAGGACAGACCTGTTGTCATCGAAGCTTTAAAAAACATGCATGATTCCGGGGAGTATCCTGAGAATCTGTGGGGGTAATAAAACTTTCTCATTTTCTGAGTTCGGGATTTTATATTCAATCCAATACTATTAAAGTTAAAAACTTTACAATAAACAATCTATTTCAGACTTTAGACTTTGGGTTTTCCCCAAAGTCTAAAGTCTTTTTTTGTTGATTAAGAAAAATAGCATCTTGAATACGGCCCAATTCCATAAGTGACCACCTAAAAAATACCTAACGTTAGGTATTTTTTAGGTGAAATAAAGCGGTTACATTTGAAAGTACTAAACTTTTAAATATGAAATTATACATATTTACTTCTTCATGGGATGCGATAGGCTTATCTATCCAGTTAATCAATCTCACCTTACTTATCTTAATGGCATATGGAATCTTCAAACTTTGGAAGAAATTAGTCAATAGTAAAAGGTTTTAATCAATAAAATTGGTATAGAATTTAAAAATTGGCCCAGTAGAATGGCCTAATCAAACTTTCATTTGTTTTGTTAAATCTGTAAAAAAGAGGCTTTCCCAAATATGGGTCAGCCTCTTTTTCTTCAACTAATTTAAACCAATCAAGGCCTCATAAGCCTCATCTCCCGGCCTAGGAGCATTCGGGCTAATGAGTTTGTTTTCTTTTCCGATAATCAGGTACCTGGGAATTCCCCAGACTTTAAAATACTTCATAATATCTGCCTCGAAACCTCTTCCAGCAAACAGGTGTATCCCTCTCATGGGGTTTTTGTCCAGGTAATTTTTCCAGGATTCAGGTTTCTCGTCAATGGAAATATACATAAGCACCACATCTTCGCGGTTCCTTAATTTCTTCTCGAAATCAGGGGTTTTGGTTTTGAAAGTGTTGATGCATGGCCCGCACCAAGATGCCCAAAGATCCAAATAGATGATCTTGTCCTTAAATTCTGAAAGCTTTCTTTCTTTGCCTTCCTGGTCCACAAAAGAAAAATCCTGCACCAATGCCCCTTCCCTTAGGTTTTCTAGAGAAGCCAGGGTGGCGTCCAGCCCTGAAAGGAAGCGGGATGATGGATACTCTTTTTGAAATCCGGCTGACATGGCCTCCAATTCATCGTAGCTTTCATTGAGCATGGCCATTTCATTGATGATAAATGCTGCATGGTAAAGCTCCTTGATGGGCTCTTCCTCCTTATATATGTATGCCACCACTTCCTGGGTAGGCATGCCAAAAGGAATGTTCATCGCCGAGTAAATGCCCATGATAATGGCCCTCGAAACGTCTTCATTCAATGAGGATAGATTTTGAGCATATCCCATTTCCATCATGAAAGTCCTGAAGAAAACCAGCCTTTCACTGACCTCCAACTCCTGGGCCCTGTCCAAGTACAGCTCCCCCAATTGGATCATCATGGTTTGGGTAAACTTTGCTGCAGCATCTTTTTCCTCTGAACTCAACTTGTCGGCGTATTTTGAATAGTGTGTATGGAAATCCTTTTCCACATTTTTACAAAAATCCAAAAACACGCTCTGCTTTGGTGTCTCTTCCACATCATATAAAACAGCTGATACCTTGTTATAGAGATCATTCTGTATCAATTGTTGTATTCCATTCATGTATTCAAGGAAACCTTGGGAGGGTCCTTGCGCAAAAAGTTGTCCTCCAGACAGAAGAAATATCAGAATTAAAAGGATGCGTTTCATTTTTTTTGAAATTATAGGCGATAACTTACGATTTAACGCCCCAATATAGTAAGAGGATATGTTTTTCTTGCTAATTTTGAAAGCAGACCACAACATTCAACAAGAACTTAAATATGAAAAAGTTGTTTTTTTCCTCTTCTTCATGGGGAACAGATGTAGCATTACTCTTACTACGAATCGGTACCTCTTTGATGATGATGACACATGGATGGGCAAAAATAATTGACTTCAGCGCAAGATTGACCACATTTAGAGATCCTATAGGATTGGGACCTGCTATGTCATTACAAGCAACTATTTTTGCAGAATTTTTCTGCTCCATTCTCTTGGCACTTGGTTTTATGACAAGACTTTCTCTGATTCCACTGATCTTTACAATGACCGTTGTTAGCTTTATTGTACATGCAGAGGATCCATTTGCCATGAAGGAAAAAGCCTTGCTTTTCTTACTTATTTTTATTGTTCAGTTTATAATGGGACCTGGCAAGTTTTCGGTAGATGCGCAGATTCGAAAAAGGAGAAACGGTTATTGATTCCAAATTGCAACCGTGCCCTTTTCGATCATAAAAAACTTACAATCAGCATTTATATCTTTTAAGATCTGCTTGGACCTTTCCGGTCTTGCGTCGGTGATGAACAACTGCCCAAAGCGGTGATCGGCTACCAATTCCATCAGCTTTCGGATGCGGCCATCATCCAATTTGTCAAAAATATCATCCAAAAGGAGGATAGGCTTTGTCTTTTTATGGCTAAGAAAAATCTGGAACTGGGCAAGCTTAAGCGCAATTACAAAGGACTTCTGCTGACCCTGGGAACCGAATTTTTTGATGGGGTATCCTTCAATTTCAAATACAAAATCATCCTTATGGATTCCCATATTGGTCCTTTTTAGGATCAGGTCTTTTTGGGCACTTGCCTTGAAATCCTTATCAAAGTCCTCCGAAAGACACTGCGTTTCATAGCTGATCTTGATATTTTCCCTGTTTTCGGAAATTTCCGCATAGTACTCCATCAAAAGAGGTTCATATTCCTGTAAAAAAACCTGCCTGTCCTTGGCAACCCGCTGGGACAAGAGGATAATTTCACGGTCATAGGGCTCAATAAAATTCTTGTCCCAAATTCCTTTTTCTGCGAATTGCTTGATAAGGGCATTCCGCTGTTTCAAAAAATGCTGGTACCGCATCAGGTTATCCAAATAGGTTTTATCCAACTGGCAAAGCATATTGTCAAAAAATCGCCTTCTCTCTTCACTACCGTCTTTGATCAGCAAGGTATCATCAGGGGCAATCATCACCACAGGAAGTAAGCCTACATGATCACTCATTTTATCTATGGCTTTCCCGTTTTGCAGTAGCTGCTTTTTTTTACCACTTTCAAATATACACCTGATTCCCAATTCTTTACCCTCAAGTTCAAAATCACCAAAGACAGTAAAAAAGTCTCTTTCATGGAGGATATTGAGGTTGTCCATTCCGTTGAGGGCGCTTTTGGTAAGGCAGAGATAATGAATGGCATCCAGCAGGTTGGTTTTGCCGCTTCCATTCAGGCCCACGAAGCAATTGATCTCATTGGAAAACTGCACCTCCGCTTTGGGATAATTTTTAAATTGCTGTAAGCGGATATTTTTGAGGTGCATCTTGCAGAATCTGTGAGGTTTTTGACTATTTTCGCGTTCGGCCTTAAAATTCAGCCCATTTGATTATATTTGGGGCCTAATTTAGCATATTTTACATTAAACGATATGGCAAAAAAGAGTTCAGCGACCAAAGCTAAAGCGAAATATTCTAAAGAAACTTACGCTTATTGGTACGAAAGCATGCTGTTGATGAGAAGGTTTGAAGAAAAAGCCGGACAGCTATACGGACAGCAAAAAATCAGAGGATTCTGTCACTTATATATAGGCCAAGAAGCCTGTGCTTCCGGAGCCATCACTGCTCTGGAAAAAGATGATAAGTGGATAACTGCCTACAGAGATCACGCTCATCCCCTTGGATTAGGCACTGACCCTGGAGCTGTCATGGCTGAACTTTATGGCAAGGCCACAGGAACAACCAAAGGCAAAGGGGGTTCCATGCACATCTTTGACAAAGAACGCAACTTTATGGGCGGGCACGGTATTGTAGGTGCACAAGTTCCTATGGGCCTGGGAATCGGATTTGCTGAAAAATACAGAGGAACCAAAAATCTGTGTATCTGCTACATGGGTGATGGTGCAGTAAGACAGGGTGCTGTTCACGAAGCATTCAACTTGGCAATGCTGTACAAAGTGCCAGTGATTTTTGTTATCGAGAACAATGGTTATGCTATGGGTACATCTGTAGCCAGAACGTCCAATGTAACTGAACTTTACACCATAGGGGAGGCTTATGATATGCCTGCATTCCCAGTAGATGGGATGAATGTGGAGGCGGTTCATGAAGCTGTAGCTGAAGCAGCTGAAAGAGCAAGAAAAGGTGAAGGTCCTACCCTATTGGAATTCAGAACATACAGATACAAAGGACACTCTATGTCTGATCCTCAAAAATACAGAACCCGTGAGGAAGTTGAGGAATACAAACAGAGGGATCCAATCGAGCAGGTGAAAGCCACCATTTTGGAAAACAATATCCTGACAGAACAAGAAATTGCTGAGATCGATGCAAGGGTGAAAAAACAAGTGGATGATTCGGTTAAATTTGCAGAAGAATCCCCTTGGCCTGATGGCATGGATGCATTCAAGGATGTGTATGTGCAGGAAGATTATCCATTTGTAATGGAATAACCCAACAAAAAATCAGCTGTGAATGAGGTATACCCATTAACAGCTGGTTTTTTTGTTTCTATTTGTGAATTAATTAAAAGCCTTATATTTGCGGGCGAAAAATTTTATAGAATGGCTAAGAAAGAAACGAAAAAAGCTCCTGAAGTAGAATATGAGCTTTTGGAAAAACCGGAAGTGATTGCAGGCAGACTGGAAAGAGGTGAAGCTTTCATCAAAAAGAATTCCAAAGTTTTTGGAGGAATTCTGATCGCAGGTATCCTGATCATTGCAGGCGTGCTATATTTCCAGATTGATAAGCAGAATAAAAACAAGAAGGCCCAGTCAGAAATGTTCCAGGCCGTATATTATTTTGAGCAGGACAGCACTGATCTTGCGCTGAACGGTGATGGTTCAAATTCAGGTTTTCTTAAAATCGTAGACCAATATAGCGGTACTGCTGCAGCCAATCTTGCCCATTTCTATATTGGTTCCATTTATCTTTCTGAAGGTCAGTTCCAAAAAGCAGCGGACCACCTGAAAAAGTTCTCTGCCGATGATTATTTCGTTCAGGCCAGAGCTTTTGCCCTATTGGGTGATGCTTATTTGGAATTGGGGAATACCAAAGATGCAATTGCTTCTTACAAAAAAGCAATCGATCACAAAGAAAATAAGCATTTTGCACCTAGATACCTGAATAAGTTGGCTATTGCCTATGAGGAGGCAGGAGAAATTGAAAATGCCATCAAAACCTATGGTATCATAGAAGACAAATATTATGAGTCTTTCGAATATACCAACGCTCGAAAGCATAAAGCTCGCTTGGAAGGCCTTGCCTCTAAGTAATGCTTTGTAGTACCCTAGCATTTAAGAAGAGTAAGGCCAAAAGCCTTACTCTTTTTTGTTTTCAATCAACATAAAAAAAATATGGCAACTTCATTGAAAAGCTTGAGCCAGTATTCTGACAAAAATATACTGGACATTTCCAATAAAAAATTCGGTATCGTCGTTTCGGAGTGGAATGATCAAGTGACCGAATCCCTATTTTCAGCCGCTGTGGATACTTTACTGAAACACGGGGCTAAAAAAGAAAACATTTTCAGAAAAAACGTTCCAGGCTCTTTTGAGCTAACACTTGGTGCCCAATGGCTTGCAGAATTGGAAGAAATAGATGCCGTAATCTGTCTGGGCTGTGTAATTCAGGGAGAAACAAGGCATTTTGATTTTATCTGTGATGCAGTAGCCCATGGCATTACCAATGTCAGCATTAAATACAACAAACCGGTCATCTTTGGGGTTCTGACTCCCAACACCATGCAACAAGCCCTGGACAGAGCCGGTGGCAAGCATGGCAACAAAGGTGATGAAGCTGCCATAACCGCAATCAAAATGCTAGGATTCTAGAAATCTCAAACCTTACTTATAATATGAAAATAATGAAGTTCGGGGGAACCTCAGTAGGAAAACCCGAAAGAATGCATCAAGTGAAAGACTTGATTACCAGAGACAGCGAAAAGAAAATAGTGGTGCTTTCTGCACTTTCCGGCACAACCAATGCATTGGTAGGCATTGGAGAGGCTTTGGCAGAGGCCAACAAAGACTTGGCAAAGGAGCGGATTGACATCTTACATGAGCACTATTTGAAATTCTACAAGGACCTGCTAAAAACAGAAACCGCAAGGGTAAAAGCTGAGAAAATCATAAAGGAACACTTCGAGTTTTTGAATATCATCCTGAAGATCTCTTTCAATGAAGCCATCAACAGGGATATTCTTGCTCAAGGGGAATTACTATCCACAAAATTATTCTACACCCTTTTACAGGAACTGGACATTCCGGCAGTCTTCCTACCTGCTCTTGACTTCATGAGCATTGATGAAAACTCTGAACCTGAATTGAAGAAAATAGCCGAAAAAGTAAAAGCCATTTTGGCAAATTATCCCAATGACAGGATTTTCGTCACCCAGGGCTACATTTGCAAAAACCACAGAAATGAGGTAGATAACCTAAAAAGAGGAGGTTCAGATTATTCTGCTTCACTTATTGGTGCCGCTGTCAATGCGGAAGTTGTTGAAATATGGACGGATATAGATGGCATGCACAACAATGACCCGAGGGTGGTGGACAAAACACGGCCAATAGCACAGTTGTCCTTTGATGAAGCAGCTGAATTGGCGTATTTTGGTGCTAAAATCCTTCATCCTGCTTCCATTTGGCCAGCCCAAATGTATAACATTCCTGTGAAGCTCCTAAACACAATGGAGCCGGAAGCAGCTGGGACAACCATCACGGCTAAAGAGCAGGGAACCGGAGTCAAAGCACTGGCAGCAAAGGATGGTATCACCGCCATCAAAATCAAATCCAGTAGGATGCTCCTTGCCTATGGTTTCTTAAGAAAGGTCTTTGAGGTTTTTGAAAAATACAAAACCTCTATCGATATGATCACTACCTCTGAAGTAGCTGTTTCCGTAACGATAGATGACCTTAGCCACTTGGAGGATATAGTAAAAGAACTTGAGGCTTATGGAATTGTGGAGATTGATAATAATCAAACAATTATCTCAGTGGTAGGCAATATGATTGCTGAGTCTAGAGGTACTTTAGCAAAAATAATGAACAGCCTTGCTGATTTCCCGGTAAGGATGGTTTCCTACGGTGGCAGCAGACACAATGTTTCTCTTCTTGTTGATGCTAAATATAAAAATGATGCCTTGAAAAGCCTAAACAATGGGCTTTTTGAATGGTAAACCTTAGCCCAGAAAATTCATCCTAAGGCTAAAGCACTTAGGATGAATTTTTTTTATTATTAATCCACAACTTTTCTTGGAATATCCTGAGGTAATCGGGTAAGTAATTCATAATTCACCTGCTGGGAGGATTCTCCAAATGAAGCGACGGAGATTTCGTTATCTCCCTGACTTCCTATTAGGACCACTTCATCCCCTTTTTTCACATTTTTGAGATCAGTGACATCTACGGCAATGCTATTCATAGTAACGGTACCCACGACTGAAACAATAACGCCACTGATCAACACTTTACCCTGATTACTAAGGATCCTACTAAATCCGTGACCATAACCAATAGGAACCAAGGCAATGGTCATTTGCCGAGGGGCCATATAACTGGACCCATATCCAATAAATTCTCCCATTTTGACTGATTTGACATGCATGACACTACTTTTCCAAGATATAAGCCTCTTTAGTGGGTTTTTATTATCATCCGGTAGAGATTGGAAGCGGTACATGTAGGTTTCCTGGGTTGGCCAAAAACCATAGGAAGCAATACCTAACCTGACCATGTCCATTTTGGTTTCCGGATACAATAAGGTGGCAGCGGAACAGGCAGTATGGTATTTGTCAAAGGTTATATTTTGAGAATCAAACCATTTTTTAAATTGCTTATACTGCTTGATTTGGTTTCGGACCCTCACATAATTGGCAATGCTTTCAGCTCCTGCATAATGTGTACAGAGTCCTTTGAGCTCAAAGTAATCTGAATGGTCCCTGAAAAATTTGACGAGCTTTTTCCTTTCTTCCCATTCAAAGCCTGTCCGGTGAAAACCCGTTTCGACTTCCACATGAATTTTGGCTTTATAACCAGTAATTTTGGCAGCATTAGCTGCCGCCTCCAACCGCTCAAAATCAAAGACATAAAAACTGATCCCTTTCAGGATCAATTCCACTAAATCTTCATCCTGCAACATTCCCATAATCATAATTTCGCTTCCATTCTGACTGGATAAAAACACCCTTAAAGCTTCATCTGCAGAAAAAGTGGAAAAATGCCTGATCCCATTTTCCTCAGCCATAGTAACAATATTTTCTATGCCATGCCCATAGGCATTGCCTTTAACTACTATGGAAATCTGGGTTTTGGGCCCTATTTCTTCTTTGATAAATTGAATGTTTTTTTGGTAGGCGGATTTACTGATTTCTATATAAGAGGTATGCTGCATGAGGGCAAATTACATTTTCTATTTTTTTAACCTAATTATTTATGAAAGAGTTGGATTAAAATTGCATTTCACGGATAACCCAAATGCATAACACTATCTAACCTAAACTTATTGTAGATAAAACGTAGATTTTGAATCAACCTAAATTACACTAAGGTGATCTGTTGTTTGTAATTGATCTGCTCAATGGTTTAAAGTTCCAATTCTGCAGAAATGAACCATTATTTTCTGTATAATTTTAACTGAGGCAGTTGAAGAAAAATTAAAGCATTGTCGTTATACCTGTTTCAATGTGTTGATGAGTGGTTTTCCGAGTTCAGGGATCGAAATTTCAAATCTGTCCCCATTTTGCACTTCAATCCCATCCGCAAAACTTGCCACTGAAGTACCAAAATAATGTACGTGTACATCCCCAGGTTGCCTGAACATGTCATATTTAAAGTGGTGGTATTCCAAATTGGCGATGTTATGACTCATATTGGCATTTCCTGTTAGAAACTCCTTCTGCCATACCACTTTGTCCCCTCTTAGGATTCGGCTTAATCCCACCAAATGATCGGGAAGCTCGGTCAATAAGATTTCAGGTCCATAGGCGCTGTTTCTTAGTTTGGAATGGGCTAAATAGAGATAATTGATTTTTTCCATTTTATGATCTGAAAATTCATTTCCTATGGCAAAACCTAGCCTAAAAGGTTTTCCATCCGGATCAATCACATAAAGTCCTGCCAATTCAGGTTCTTCTCCACCATCCAGAGCAAAGGGAGGAGAAAGCAATTCATGGCCTGAAGGTATTGCCGATAGCCCATTCCCTTTGTAAAACCATTCTGGTTGTACTCCTGGATTTCCGTTTAACATTTTCCCATTTTCAAGTCCCATTTGGAACATCTTCATTGAATCTGTAAGCTCATTAGGGTTACTCTTTTTTAATTTTTGATGCATCTCATCACGTGAAGCAGCAGACCCTAAATGGGTAAGACCTGTTCCAGTGACCCAGGTATGATAGGGATCAGGATGTGAAAGGGGAAGCAAAATCTGTTTTTTGTCCAATAAGTCTTGATAATTTTCTGTTTCATCACCAACAAGTGCCTCCACCAATTCAACAAGGCTTTTCCCTGTTTTGAATACCCTTTGGCTCAAGTCATAGGTGCTGTTTACATCCTTAAGTAGCCTTACCTTTTCACCATCTACCAAAGCTACCTTGGTACCTTTTTCTTTAAATTTAAACTGTACAATTCTCATGACTGATTGGGGAGTGATAATGAAATTCTTCAGAAATTTACCTAAAAGTTAGTACAGCTGGTCCAAAAAGACAAGCAATAGCAATTTCCTTGGCCTCCATTTCGAAATAATGCCAGGCTTAAACTAGGAAGATCTAACCTAAATTTTTCAAAGATATTAAGGTTGGGAGCTTCAGAGTTCATGTTTTCTTGAAAAATGATTATTATAATGAGTTAATTGCTCCGATATGAAAAAATGCCTCCTTCTATTTCTTATAGTATGTGCTTGCCAAGGCCCTGGTGTAGCTCCTCCAGCACCGGTATATCCCATTCCTTCCGAGGCTCAACTAGCCTGGCATGACCTGGAATACTATGGCTTTGTACATTTCAATATGAATACTTTTTCGGATATGGAATGGGGCATGGGGGATGAAGATCCGGCAGACTTTAACCCCACAGCTTTGGATACCCGCCAATGGGCCAAAGTAGCCAAGGAGGCAGGCATGAAGGGCATTATTATCACGGCCAAGCACCACGATGGCTTCTGTCTTTGGCCTTCCGCTTATACCGAACATTCCGTAAAAAATTCCCCCTGGAAAGATGGAAAGGGAGATTTGATCCAAGAGTTGAGGGAAGCCTGTGAGGAGTTTGGTCTAAAAATGGGAATTTATTACTCCCCTTGGGACAGGAACCATGCGGAATATGGCACACCGGCCTATATCACATATATGAGGAATCAGTTGACTGAACTATTGACCAATTACGGAGAAATCTTTGAGGTATGGTTTGACGGAGCCAACGGGGGAACCGGCTTCTATGGTGGTGCCAATGAAAACCGCTATGTGGATAAGTTGACTTATTACGATTGGCCCAATATCTATGCCTTGGTGAGAGAATTGCAGCCCGGTGCGGTATTGTTCAGCGATGGCGGCCCGGACGTGCGCTGGGTTGGCAATGAGGAGGGATATGCCTATGAGACCACTTGGTCCAATTTGATGCGGGACTCTGTTTATGCCGGTATGCCGGAATATCCTGAAAAATATGCTTCAGGACAGGAAGCCGGCACCCATTGGGTGCCGGCGGAAGCGGATGTATCCATTAGACCGGGATGGTACTACCATGAATACGAGGATCACAAGGTCAAAACCCTCCCCCAATTGCTGGATATCTATTACAATAGCATTGGCAGAAATGCCGCTCTCTTGATCAACTTCCCTGTGGATAGAAGAGGTTTGATCCATGAGAAAGACGTGGAACAAATCATGAAGTTATCCACAAAAATCAAGGAAGATTTTGCCGTAGACCTGGCCCAAAAAGCCAAGTTAAGCGCTTCCAATGAAAGAGGTAGAGGCTTTGAAATCAAGCAGGTGCTCAATGAGGAAAAAAATAAGTATTGGGCAGCTGAAGATGGAGTTATCCACAATGAAATACTTATACAATTTCCTAAAAAACAAAGCATTAACAGGTTTATGGCCCAAGAGCATATTGCTTTAGGCCAAAGGGTAAAGGCTTTTACATTGGAAGCCAAAACAGAAAAAGGCTGGGAACTTATCCACAATGGAACTACCATTGGGGCTAAGAGAATCCTAAGATTTGAGGATGTGGATACAGATGCTTTGAGGTTTACCATTACCGATGCAAAAGCAAGCCCTACTATTTCCAGAATTGGAGTTTACCATGCACCTGCCTTGCTGATCGAGCCGGTGTTGGAAAGGGATAAATCGGGAGCCGTGACTTTGAATGTTCCCGGAAGCAATGTGGATATTTATTATACCTTGGATGGCAGTAATCCAAGCATCAACAGTATTAAATATGAAAGGCCTGTGATGGTGGATCAAGCGGTCCAATTGAGGGCCATCAGTCATGACCCCGCTACCGGTCAATTGAGTGAGATTTTGGTCCAAGACGTGGATATAGCCAAGGCTAAATGGAAAGTTATCCACAATATTCCCAATGCTGAAAAAGCCATTGACGAGGATCCCAACACCTTTTGGCAGAGTACAGGTGATGAGTTGACTGTAGATCTAGGAGAGATCATCACAATTCATGGATTTACTTACCTTCCTCCTCAAAATAGGTATATGAGTGGTGTGATTAACAGGTATGTTTTTCAAAGTAGTATGGATGGCAGGAACTGGACAGATAGGGCTCTGGGCGAATTCTCAAATATTTACAACAATCCTATTGAGCAGACTATAAGATTTGATGGGGTGGATGCAAGGTATTTCCGGCTGAGGGCATTGGGAACTACGGATGGATTGAAGGGCTCCTTTGCAGAACTTGGTGTAATTACCAGGGATAATTAATTAACCACAGATAAATTGGATGAACGCGGATGATGAATATAAAAAAGGATTAACTAACCACAGATTAACGCCGATAAACACTGATCTTGGGAATAAAAAATACAGATGAATGTTGACAAAAGTTTTAACCGAGTATGAGTTCGGATGATTAGTGATATTGGATAAATGATAGATGAATTAACCACAGATAGACGCCGATAAACACTGATATTATTTGTGAAAATAGAATGAACCATTGATTCAACCTGATGACTACTGATGGTGGATAAAAATGGATGAATTAACCGCAGATTAACGCCGATGAACACTGATGATTTAACCAAAGATAGACACTGATAAATATTGATAAAACTTCGTTTTAATTATTGTATTCACACTTTCCGTAGCATCATTAGTTCAAAATAACAGGTCGATTTGTCTATAAAACATTATTGATTACTCTTTTGATTTGGACTTTTGGAGCTCCAAAGTTGATTAAAAGTGCTATTGAGTTTCTTGTGCCTTTCAAATAGTTTAAAACTTGAGCCAAATGAATATCATCTAGGGTTTTTACTGTCTTCAATTCTATAATTACCGTTTTTTCCACATATAGATCGGCAAAATATTCTCCTACTATTTCTCCTTGATAATGCACATGTATTGGATATTGCTGATTGACAGAAAATCCGCTTTTTCTTAATTCAATAGCCAATGCATTTTCATAAACCTTTTCCAGAAAACCTGCACCCAAAGTATTGGAAACCTTAAAGGCTTTGCCAATTATTTCTTCAGTGATCCAATCATAATCCCATGCCATAACAAATCATTTTCCAAAAAATAACCGCTATTAGTCAAATGCGTTTCATATTATCCGTTTAAATAACCGATTAAATCATTTTTTATCTGCGTTAATCCTCATTCATCCCTTATCCATTTTATCTGTGTTCATCCCATTTATCTGTGGTTAAAACTTTACCTGAATACCTCAAATCAATTGTCAAATTCAGTAATCATAGAAAATCCATCATTATCCCTGAATCATTTATCAGTATTCATCCCATTCATCCGTGGTTCATTTTTTTT
Source organism: Cecembia rubra (assembly GCF_003014575.1). Taxonomy (GTDB): domain Bacteria; phylum Bacteroidota; class Bacteroidia; order Cytophagales; family Cyclobacteriaceae; genus Cecembia_A; species Cecembia_A rubra. Next base: position 29,358 of record NZ_PYGF01000015.1, on the reverse strand, counting down.
CTTTTTCCAATTTCATCTGTTGTTAAAACTTCACCTGAATTAGTCAAACCTTATCCCATATTCAGTAATCATAGAAAATCAATTTTCATCCCAGATTCATTTTATCAGTGTTCATCACATTCATCTGTGGTTTATTTTTTAATCTTTATCCAATTTCATCTCTGGTTAAATTAATCAGTGGTTTGAAAAATCCCTAAATCGTTTTACCTTATCCCTCATTTCAAATTAATCCCTAATAACCTATCCATGAAAAGAAGAGATGCCCTTAGGAGTCTTGCCCTGTTGACAGGCGGACTGGTCCTGGTGCCTTCCTGCGATTTTTCCAAGGAAGACATCCTCGCTGCCTATCAGAACCTTCAAATTACCCCTACTCTTAAGCAATTATTGGCCGACATAGCAGACAGCATCATTCCTCCGGGAAAAATCAAAGGTGCCTCAGACCTCAGCGTGCAGGACTTTATCCTGGTGATGGTCAATGACTGTGTGGATGAAAATGGACAACAATCCTTTATGAATGGCCTGCAAGGTTTTGAGGAATTCAGCAAAAAGACAAAAGGCAATACCTTTTCTAAACTTGAAACGGTACAAAAAGAGGAACTCCTACTTGCCGGCATGACTACAGATGCCGAAGCCGAAAGGGACATCCGGTCATTTTTGGGGACTACCAAACGCTTTACTATTCAAGGTTTCATGCTTTCTGAATACATCCAGACAGAGGTAAAACCTTATTCCCTTATCCCTGGGGATTATCAGGGAGAAGTACTGATTGCTGATATTAAAACTGACAAGATCCATGGCTAATTTCAATATAGATGCAGTAAAAGAAAGAACTTTCCAGGCCATTGTGATTGGTTCGGGAATGAGCGGCAGCTGGGCGGCCAAAGAACTTTGCGAACATGGGGTCAAAACCCTGGTCATTGAAAGGGGCCGGGATGTGAAACACATCAAAGACTACCCCACTACCAATATGCTTCCTTATGAATTTGAACACAGGGGTCAGATTCCTTTGGAGGTCCAAAAGGAGAATCCTATTGTCAGCCGCTGCTATGCTTTTAGGGAAGATGCAGCTCATTTCTTCGTGAAAGACAAAGAACACCCCTATGTCCAAGAAAAACCATTTGACTGGATCAGAGGATATCAGGTAGGTGGAAAGTCCCTGCTTTGGGCTAGACAGGTGCAACGTTGGTCAGACTTTGATTTTGAAGGACCTGCAAGAGATGGTTTTGCGGTGGACTGGCCGATACGGTATAAAGATATTGCTCCTTGGTACAGCCATGTGGAAAAATTTGCCGGAGTCTCCGGAAACAAAGACGGACTGCCACATCTTCCAGATGGGGAATTCTTACCTGGTTTTCCACTGAATGTAGTGGAAAGGTATTTTCAGGACCAACTTAAAGCACATTATGGCGGTTCCCGGCATATGATTTTGGCCCGATGTGCCCATATAACCGGTAATTTGGATTACTATGCGCAGCAAGGCCGGGCAAAATGCCAAAGCAGAAACCTTTGTCAGAGAGGCTGTCCTTTTGGTGGGTATTTCTCCGCCAATGCCTCCACTTTGCCTTGGGCGGAAAAAACGGGCAACATGACCCTAAGGACCAATGCGGTAGTACATTCCATCATTTATGATGAAGAGAAAGGCAAGGCAACCGGAGTGCGGATTGTAGATACCCAGTCTAAAGAAATGGAAGAGTATTTTGCAGATGTGATTTTCGTAAACGGATCAGCACTGAACACCAACCTGATTTTGTTGAATTCCACTTCCAACCGCTTCCCCAATGGACTGGGGAATGACAACGGTTTGTTGGGTAAATTTGTGGCCTTTCACAATTACAGAGCGGGAATTTCAGCGGAATACCATGGTCACTTAGAATATACCACCCAAGGGGGAAGACCTACATCTGGTTATTTCCCTAGGTTCCGTAATGTCTTCAAACAGGAAACAGACTTTTTGAGGGGTTATGCAGCAGGCTTCTCTGCCAACAGAGGCGTCTACCCTGAGCAAGGTGGCGTGGGCATGCACCTGAAAGAAAATCTGCTCAACCCAGACCAATATGGCCCATGGAGAGTAGGATCCCACATGATGGGCGAAACCATACCTAAAGAAAGCAATTATGTTGCATTGGATCCGAACCAGAAAGATGAGTGGGGAATTCCATTGCTCAGGGTCAATGTGGACTATGATGACAATGACGAGAAGATGGTCAAAGATTATTTGGAGCAGATGACAGAAATGTTTGAAAAGGCAGGCTTTACCAATATCCAAACCCGTGATGACCGAAGGGCACCTGGATTGGATATCCATGAAATGGGCGGCGTGCGCATGGGCAGAGATCCTAAAACCTCCTTGCTCAATGCCAACCATCAATTGCATGCCGTACCGAATGTGTACGTCACCGATGGTGCCAGCATGACTTCCACTGCTACCCAAAACCCATCTTTGACCTATATGGCTTTTGCAGCCAGGGCAGCGCACCATGCGATGAAAACCTTTGGGTAATCGCATGATAAAATCTACTTCAAAGCCTGACAGAAACATTTCTGTCAGGCTTTTTGCTTGTTTAAAAGAAACATATTTTAAGGTTTCTCACATTATTTCAAAAAATTTACAACAAAAACTCAAACTCTGACGTAATTTTTAATTAATAATAAAATTTCAAAAATTGTAGCCAGAATCAGAAATGTTTTTGAATCTGATTCTTTATTGAACATTTTATTCTGTGGTTCAGGAAATGAACCTATAACAAATTGAGTATCGAAAAGAACATTTAAACATCACGCTCAAATGACAAAAAATTTCCTGTTGACAATTCTATTTTTTTCTTTGACATTATTAGCTCAAGCACAAAAAAATTACGGTGAAACCGTCAACGTTTTTAGCAAAGCATTCCCCTACGAGAAGATTTATATCCATACGGACAAACCTTATTACTTCCCTAGTGACACCATTTGGTTCAAGGCTTATGTCACCACCTCAGAAGAAGATTTCAGGCAATCTCCCACACCTTCTGTTCCCTTGTATGTTGAATTGATAAAACCCAGTGTCATCCCCTTTGCATCCAGGAAGATCATCAAATTAAAAGATGGAAAAGGTGAGGGGGATTTTGTAATACCTAGGGACCTCAAAACCGGAATATATAAATTGAGGGCCTACACTGCTTATTCTTTGAATTTTGGTGATCAGGCATTTTTTGAAAAAGAAGTTTTCATTTCAGATATAGGCCAGTTGGGTATGCTTCAGGTAAATGAAAACGATTACAGTATTTTTATTTATCCTGAAGGCGGGACGGCTTTGGCCGGAATTAAGCAAAGATTTGCTATCCAATCTTTGGACAATAATGGAAATGGTATTCCTGTAAATGGCCAGATCTTATCTGCAATGAATGAAAAATTAATAGATTTCAGCACTGATGAGTCTGGGTTGGGGATATTTGAATTTACCCCTTTGGCTAATGAAAGATATCAAATCCAAACATTCAATCAACGCGGTACCAGAAAAACTATAAATCTCCCGGATTTTGATACAAGCGGGTATGCCCTAAAGATCGATCCTATTTCGGATAGGGATCAGCTAAAAATCAAAGTAACCCGAATCAATTTAAAGCAAGAGGCCGCAACCAATTTATTCATCATTCAGAATGGTTTTGTGATAGAAGAAATCGGAATGAAATTTAGGAATGATGAAGCCACACTCGAACTTTCAACACAAGACTTCAGCCCTGGCTTGACAGTTTTCAAACTGGTTATTAATGGAGATGAGCCAATCGCTGAAAGATTGGTTTATCTAGCAGGGGAAAAAGAAGTAAGTGTGGAAATATCCCCGTCAAAGTCCAGTTATTTTCCTAAGGAAAAGGTAGATCTTGAAATAAAGCTTTTGGACCATTTAGGCAAGCCTATCCATGGAGAATTTTCAATTTCCATAACAGACGCCAAGCAGGTCATCCCTACAAAAAGTCCATCAAGTATAGCAACTTTTTCAAACCTAATTTCCGAATTATCCGGAAAAGCCAATGCCCAACACTTTCCAATTCCACAAGATCCTATAAAACTGGACAATTTTTTAATGACGCAGTTTTGGAGAGGTTTTTTCCCTGAGTTGGAATTTTTGAATGGGAATAAAAACCCCTATGTTTTTGAAACAGGATTGAATATAGCCGGTCAGGTAAGGGACGACAGCAGGGATAGTGCCAGGGATTTACGCCTTTTGTTGATCGACAAGGACGGCTATCCAGAGATTCATGAAGGACATACCGATGAGAAGGGTAATTTTGTTTTTCTGGGAATGGATTTCACGGACTCTGTAGGAGTTTATATACAGTCATTTGAGCTAAAATCCAGAAGAAAAAAAGATGCCAAAGAAATCAAATCAGGGAAAATACATCTCCATCAATTAGAAATTCCCCCCATTCCACAATTGGTGAAGTTGCCGGAAATTGTTTGGATAGATCTTTTGGAGAAAGACCCCTATCTCCAAGAGGTAAAGAATATCAATGAAATCTTAAGAAAATCATTCCTTATGAATGAATTTGAATTGGAGGAATTTGTGGTAAAAGGAAGAAGAGCATACAGGCAAGACCCTAGAACCATCGCCTACAATGATGATCCCGACATCCGGTTGAGAATCCCAGAAGCGGTATATAATTACTACAATATCATTGAGCTTTTGCAGGCTAGGGCTACAAGAAGGAATGTCACTATAAATCCCTCCAACAATTACTTTATTGATGGTAATTTCTCAAGCTATCAAATGGTGGCCACATTGAGGGTTTCAGAAATTGAGTTTGTGGATATCCTAGATGGAAGGAGGCCAAATCAAATGAATTTAAATGGCAGACTTGCATTTAATATCCTTACAAAAAAAGGAAACCCAAATTTTGATTGGTCATCCGTTGAAGTATCAGGTACCCGTGGTTTCAATATACAGGGCTATGCACCTACAAGGGAATTTTATATACCTCCTGACAAACAGGACATCAACAGCCCAATAGCTTTGGATTACCGTTCCACCATTTACTGGAATCCAACCATCAGTACAGATGATTTTGGACGGGCCTTGGTGTCATTTCCTTTAAGTGAAGGGGCTACCACCGTTCATGTGGATGTACAGGGAATTTCAGATAGTGGCCAAGCTTTTCATGGCAAAATGGAATTTACAGTGGAAAGCAAACTTTGAAACTGGACTTGAAGACCAAATATTTGAAAAAGCAAAACAAAAAAATAGCTAAGCACAACTTGCCAATTAAAGGTTTCGTATATTTTTAAGGACTCACAATAAAATTCTATGGGATACGGAAAAATAACCTTTTTGATTTTGGCAATGACAGTCCTGTCTTTGGGCTTTGCTTTTGCCCAGAGCCCAATGGACCGGTTAGTAGAGCGCATAGAGGCTTATCATCAAAACTATCCCTTTGAGAAAGTTTACCTGCATACGGATAAGCCACACTATTTTCTAAATGATACCATCTGGATCAAGGCCTATGGTCTAATGGATGTAGGTCAGGAAGATCCTGTGAGAACCACTTCAGTACCCCTATATGTGGAATTGTTACAAAACGGACTATTGCCTTATGTATCCCGCATCATTATCAAATTAGAAAATGGATTAGGACTGGGAGATATTGTCCTGCCAAGGAACCTGAGGCCTGGAGTCTATACGCTAAGAGCCTATACAGAGTGGATGAGGAACTTTGGTCAGGAAGCATTTTTTGAAAAAAATCTTTGGGTGGGTGAGTTTGGGGATGGTTGGACTTTTGTGGAAAAGCAACCGGAATTAAACTTGAGTTTCTTTCCCGAAGGTGGCTATCTGGTAAGGGGATTAACTTCAAAAATCGGTTTCAAAGCTACCGATGCCACGGGCAAGGGATTGGATGTGCTTGGTATGATCCTCAATAATAAACAAGATACTGTACTTCGTTTTGAATCGGCCCATATGGGTATGGGAAGCATGGAGTTTACTCCAAAAGCAGGGGAAACGTACGAAGTATGGACAAGGTCTTCCCAAGTTCCTTGGAAGCGGCTCAATATAGCCTCCATTCAGGTCGAGGGTGTGGTAATGAGCGTGGACCCTATTTGGGAGGAGGATAAAACCAAAATTCAGATCAGTCATAATTACCGGTTCCCTCCCCAGGAATTCCACCTCTTAATGCAGAGCAAAGGAAAAGTTGTCGCCCGAAAAATGTTTGATGCTAATCAAAAGTCCCATGAATGGGTGATCGACCAGGATGATTACCTTCCAGGGGTTTATACCTTTACCCTACTGGATGAAGAGACCCGTTTATTGGCCGAACGCTTGGTGTATTTCCTGCCTTTTGCCCAAGGGACAGCAGATTTTCGTACAGAAAAACACCTTTATAGTCCAAAGGAGCTGGTAAGAATGGACGTTGAGGTAGTCGATGAATTTGGTAGTCCTGTGGAAGGTAATTTTTCTATATCTGTTACTGATGCCTATCAGGTCATGCATTTGGAGCATACCGAGGACATTGCTTCTTATTTGAATTTGGTGTCTGAACTGAAGGGGCAGATTGAAAGTCCTGCTTACTACTTCAATGAAAGCAATCCCAATGCCGCGGCCTATTTGGATAATTTGATGTTGACCCAAGGCTGGAGACGCTTTAATTGGGAAAACCTGGATAGGATGAACACAGACCCCAAATACCTGTCCGAATCAGGTCTGACTTTGAGTGGCAGGGTGGCCAGGAGCAATGAACTTCCTGTTAACGAGGTACACCAATTGACTATGTTGGTACGTCATTTTTATGGAGGCCCGATTATCTATGAAGGAGTAACCGACTCTTTAGGATATTTTACTTTTATGGGAATGGATTACCAGGATACTGTAGGCATCTTTCTTCAGGCCCATGTGGAAAGAGAGCGCAGGAGCGGAAGCAAAAGGCAAATCAAGAGAAATGATGTGCAAATCTTTCAAAAAGAGATACCCGAACCTAGAATGGCCAACCTTATTGGACTTCCAAGCGGAGATCAGTATATGGATTTCGATGACTACATTGTCAGTGTCAAAGAAGCCCGAGACCTCGTGGAACAGTACCGCCTTGGAAGGGAATTGGAACTTGGGGAAGTAACCGTCCGAGGAAGGAGAAGTGAATTGATTCGAGATACCCGTGCCATTCAGTACAACAATAATCCGGAGTTGAGTATGGTGGTGACGGAGGAGTATTATGGATTTCAGAATGTCTATCAACTGATCAGAGGAAGGTTCCCGGGAGTAAATGTCGTGGGTAATGTATTTGATTTTGTGAATCCTCCTGCCATATTGATGCGTGGTGGTCAGATCCGTGGTTTCGGTTTTCAGGGAGCAAGGATTTTCATCGATGGTATGCCTGTGGATCCCTTATGGGCGATGAACCTTCCTGTACCAGAAATAGAAAGGGTGGATATTTTGAGGAGCCTTAACCGCTCGGCTGTTTTTGGTGCGGATGGGGCAGGCGGTGTAGTCAATATCCTTACCAAAGGAGGTAATCCCAATAGGGATTGGTCAGATGTGGATATTTTGGGCAATGCTACGATTGTTGCCCAAGGCTATGCACCTATCCGTGAATTTTATACCCCTCCTGCTGTACCGGATATCAACGCGCCATTTGCCATAGACTTCCGGTCTACCATTTATTGGCAGCCTATGGTCCAGACAGACCCTAGGGGAAAAGCCTATATTGAGTTTCGCCTAACAGAGGGAAGCCCTGAAGTAAGGGTGAGTTTGGAAGGTATATCCAATAAAGGCGAACCTATTCAGGCCAGTTATAATTTTAAAGTTTCCGATTGATGAAAAGAAAGAACTTTTTAATTGGTATGATGGTCTTAATGGTTTTGACAATATTGGATTACAGCACTGCCCATGCCCAATATATAATGAAAGGGAGGGTAGTGGACGCAGAAACTTTTCAGCCTGTAGAATTTGCTACGGTGTTTATCAATAATTCTACTTTCGGAGATATTACGGATAGAAACGGGGTCTTTGAAATCCCAATTCCTTCGGGGAATTACGAACTGGTTATCAGCTTTATGGGTTATCAGACATTTATATTCCCTTTTTCCACGCAGGAAATCAGGGCGTCTTATCAGTTTCGGATTCTTCAGGAAACCATTGATCTGGAGGAGGCCAAGGTGGTGGATAAAAGAGACAAGGAATGGTACAAGAATCTGAAAATTTTTGAGGAAAAGTTCCTGGGAAACAGCATCAACGGGAAAAAATCGAAGATCCTTAATCCTGAAGTGCTCATTTTGGATAGCGAATCCTATGAAAACAGACTGGTGGCTAGAGGAAAAGATATCCTAGAAATACAGAACCCCAATTTAGGTTATACCATAAAATTTGTATTGGAGTCTTTTTTCCATGATTTCAAAAGCAATTTAACCCAATATGTCGGTCAAGGATATTTTTTTGAGGAAAATATACCCAAAAGAAGAAAAGCTAAAGTCGAAGAACAAAGAAAGCGGGCATTTGAAGGCAGCATTACCCATTTTGTCAGGGCCTTATACCATGATAAGCTGGAAGATGAAGGTTATTTGGTCAAAAAAATTGAATTGGTTCCTAACCCAGAGCGCCCAAGTGATGAAGAAATTGAGGCAACCAAAATGTTGCTTGCTGATACAAGGACTTGGTTGACCAGAGATAGCCTACAACAAGTCATTAAAATGGAAAGTCTTCCAAAAGAATTGGAAAAAATTTCAGAGGATACTTTGAGAAGAGGTGATTTGGTAGAAGAGGCCCGAAATGGTTTTTTGTTTTTAACTTATTCAGAGCCGTTTTTTGTGATATTTAACAATGAAATCGAAGAATTGAACTATCGAAAGTCGTTAATGGATCAAAAAAATTCAATCCGTAGTGGGAATCTTATTTTTTTTACCCAGACCAATCCTTTACCGGTCCAAATCTCCAAACTCAACTTGACTGGAAATGCCCTGAGGTTATTTGAAGATGGCAATTATTTCCACCCTTTTGACCTTTACTTAGACGGTTATATGGCTTGGGAAAAAATCGGGGATTTAATACCATTGGATTACAAAGTTTCAAGTAGTCAATGAGGAATATGTATATCCGCAATTAGACCAGTAACCAATTTAAATTGGGTCTTGAATCAACCTGATATGAATAGATATGGGTTTGAAATCTTAGGTTTATTCTATTGTGATGATCCTACTGGCAAGAAAGCGGAAAATCATGATGAGGAATTTAGAAATAGCTGAAAAACAAGAGGGAGAGCATTCAGCATAGCTGATTTCCCCTCCCCTTTTTTATTTTCAGCATTTGGTTGGCCGCTCTTGGTAAGTTTTGGCGGAACCCACAAACCACCTGCAATTTTTTCCTAAGAACCTCTAAAAATTTGCTATTTATTGATCAAACAAAGGAGGTCTTTTTCTTTGCCATTCGGTGCTTTGCTGATAAGCCCTTCCCAAGATGATCAGCTTTTCTTCATCAAATAAATTAGCAAGGAAGGTAATGGATACCGGGCTGCCATTTTCTGTAAATCCATTTGGCATGCAAAGGGCCGGATGTCCGGTGAGGTTGGTAATCTGCAATTGATTGCCACCATAAGAAGGGGTAACAATCACATCAAAGTCAGAAAACAGTGCATGCATTTCTTCAATGAGGATATTACGGAACCTATTGGCCTGAATGTATTCCACCGCCGGAATAAAGCGGGAAGACCGGAACAGGTTTGGCCAGGCGTTGCGGTGCTGGGCTACCAATAGATCATCCAAGTCCAAGCGGGTCATTTCATCAAAGGCAGCTGCACCTTCCACATAGAGGGAAATCAGCATGGATGCCACATCCACTGAGGTCTTTAGCTCAACAGGATGCAATGCTACACCCATTGCCTTTAATTCTTCCAAAACCCTTTTGTCAAAGGAACTTGCACGCTCACCTTCAAAGAAAGCAGCAAAGTACCCAACTTTCAGTTCTTTAAATGATTTCTTGGCATCGTAATTAAAAGCAGCTGCAATGGTGCTTTTATCCTTAGGATCAAATCCATTGATCACAGAAAGGACGATGGCATTGTCCAATGCCGACCTGGACATCGGGCCTATTTTATCCATGCTCCAACTCAAGGCCATGGCTCCATGTCGGCTGACCCTACCGAAGGTAGGTCTTAAACCGGTTACTCCATTGCGGGTAGAAGGAGAAACAATGCTCCCTAAAGTTTCTGTACCTATAGCAAAGGGAACTAAGCCTGCACTTACTGCAGACCCCGAGCCAGCGGAAGATCCACTAGATCCCTGCTGCAGGTTCCAGGGATTCTTAGTCACCCCACCATACCATACATCACCCATGGCCAAAGCGCCCAAGGTAAATTTCCCTACCAATACCCCACCTGCTGCTTCCAGTTTTTCTACCACGGAGGCCGTTTCATCAATTACCTGATCTTTGTAAGGCATGGCTCCCCAGGTGGTTTTGGTACCTTTTACGGCTAAAAGGTCCTTGATTCCGTAAGGAATTCCATGGAGTGGACCTCTGTATTTTCCTGCTGCCAACTCTGCATCCATCTTTTTGGCCTGTACAAGGGCTTCCTCTTCCATTAAAGTAATAAGGCACTCCAAGGTATCAGCATATTTCTTGATCCTGTCAAGATAAATTCTTGTCAGCCTTTCGGAACTGATCTGTTTGTTTTTGATCAAAACAGACAATTCTGCCACAGAAAGGAAAGCAATATCATTTTCCTTTTCAGGTAATCTGACCAGGGCAGGAAAACCCCAATCATAGTCCATTTGCTCTTGAGACGGGGTAAATCCATGGGGCAAAGGGTTGAAGTACAGGGCAGGTGAAGTGGAATTCTCTAGTTTCTGCTCTCTCATCCGCTCAAAACTGTTCCGGTGATTGCTCAGGTTTTGGATCATACTGTCCTTTTCAGCAGGGCTGAATGCCAAACCGATTAAGGTCTCTGCTCCTGAAATGGCAGATGGGGTAATTTCACCGGCCTTTTTCCCAGCAATGAAGCCAATAGAAAGGAGAGCCGATCCGAGGATAAATAATCCAAGCTTTGACTTGTTTTTGAATAGCATCATGTAATTTTGTATGTGTACAATGAACCAATTGATTCAGCTAAAGTTATTTTCAGGAAGATATAAATTTATACCAATGGACAAAAGCAGCATTACACCAAGCTTCCCCATGCCGATGAGAGGGTTACTTTTACTTACAGGAATGTACAATATTGCTTGGGCTGCATTTTTCAAATACTTTGGAGAAGACTTCCTCAAATGGCTTTCCATGGACAGCCATTGGACCGGCGCGATGCAAAGCAATTGGTTTGGAAGCATAGGTATGATATCCGCTTTCCTTGTTTTTTTGAGTGCTTTCTATCCTATCAGTTGGAGATACCTGACCTGGGTAGGAATTGTTGGAAGTTTTGCCTTGGCCCTATGGTTTGTCATTGGATTTATACCTGAGTTGGGCTGGAATAAGAGAACAATTTTCCAGCTGGCCTTTAATCAATTGATCTGGTTGGTTCCTCTGATCATAATCAGTAAAAGGGCCATGGATGTGAAAACTTTTCTGGAAAAAGAAAAATAATCAAGGGTTTCATTGTGTGTAAAATACATAATGATTAAAATGCCTTTTCAAAATTTCCCATGATGAAAAGAAGACAGTTTATCCAACAAATTAGCCTGGCTACAGCTGGCCTGAGTATGGTTCCTTCGCTAGCATTTACTAATAAAAATGTCGCTCCCCGCTTGGGAGTAGCCTTATTTACCCTTCCCAAATCCCTTTCAGAGGATTTTGAAGGCACATTAAGAATGATTTCCGAATTAGGTTACAAAGAACTTGAATTTTTTGGCCCGTATGAGTTCAGCACCTCCGCTGCCAAGGAGGGATGGAAAATGGCTGCCAATGCCTTGGGATTTAGCGGAAGCGGTTACTTCGGTAATTCTCCCAAAAAATTGAAGGAGATGCTGGATAAGTATGGACTTTCTGCTCCTTCCATTCACATTGACTTACCCACCTTACAGGAAAATATGGAAGCTGTCGCTGAAGCCGCCCATATCTTGGGTCATAAAAATGTAGGTATTGCCATGATTCCTGATGAGATGAGGAAAAATCTCGATGACTATAAGAAGACAATAGATATTTTTAATGAAGTAGGGGCAAGTGCCAAGAAATATGGGGTGACTTTCTTCTATCATAACCATGGCTATGGTCATGCTCCAATGGATGGCATAATACCATTTCAAATGATTCTGGAGCAAACTGATCCTGAGCTGGTCAAAATGCAACTCGATGTTTTCTGGTTTACAGCTGCCAAGGCTGATCCTATTAAATACTTGGAAGAAAACCCCGGGAGATTTGTTTCCTTACATGTTAAGGACATGCGGGAATTGAAGACATTTACCGGAGATGGGGGCAATATGGGAGAATGGATGGGACTTTTCCCTTACCTAGCAGATGCTGGAACAGGGGTACTGGATCTTAAAAAAATCATGTCTGTAGCAAAAAAATCAGGAGTCAAGCATTTCTTCTTAGAAAAAGACTTGACCCCCGATCCACAATCAGCTTTGAAAAAGAGTTTTGAACACCTTTCTGGACTGAAAATCTAAGCAGATTATAAAAGAATAATCAACAAGATCAGGATGATAATCAAAGCGCCGGTGGAGATATAAAGTCCACCGCCACTTTGCTTAGCTTCTTTTTTCAGGTCTTTTAGCTCAGTCCTGAGTTCCTTTTTCTCTTGATGAGTCATTCCAGATATATCCAAAGCATTGATTTCCATAATCCTTGCTTCAATTTCAGCAAATCTTTTGATTTCAGCCTCTGAGAATTCAATATTTCCCTTGGAGAACTTCTCCTTAGCAAAAACTTGCTGATTTCCGGCCAAGACCATCAATCCAACCAAGAAAAGGTTCAAAATCGCTTTTTTCATGGATTATCTATTTTGTTATTGTCATTTTAAGCTTCCAATCATGTCCTCTGGTCTTACCCACTGATCAAACTGCTCATTGGTCAAAAGTCCTAAAGCCAAGGCAGCTTCTCTCAATGAAGTACCTTCCTTATGTGCCTTCTTGGCTATTGCTGCTGCATTTTCATAACCAATATGCGGATTCAGGGCAGTTACCAGCATAAGGGAATTTTCCAAGTGCTTCTTAATGAATGGTGTATTTGGCTCGATCCCGATGGCACAATTGTCATTGAAAGATACACAGGCATCTCCTATCAATCTGGCAGACTGAAGGAAGTTGGCTATCATCATCGGCTTGAATACATTCAGTTCAAAGTGACCATTGGATCCGCCAACCGAAATGGCCACGTCATTGCCCATCACCTGAGCCGCTACCATGGTCATGGCTTCTACTTGAGTAGGATTGACTTTACCCGGCATGATGGATGACCCTGGCTCATTTTCAGGAATCAAAATCTCTCCAATACCTGATCTTGGACCTGAAGAAAGCATACGGATATCATTTGCGATCTTCATTAAGCTAACTGCCAATTGCTTCAAGGCACCGTGAGTCTCTACGATTGCATCATGCGCTGCTAATGCCTCAAATTTATTTGGAGCCGTCACCAAAGGCTGTCCTGAGAATTCTGCAATCTTCTTCGCAACTAATTCAGCATAGCCTTTTGGCGTATTGAGGCCAGTTCCTACCGCAGTTCCGCCCAGTGCCAATTCAGAAAGGTGCGGAAGGGTGTTCTTCAATGCTTTTAAACCATGATCTAACTGGGCTACATAACCAGAAAACTCCTGTCCCAAGGTCAATGGTGTGGCATCCATAAAGTGGGTCCTTCCGATCTTTACCACATCCATGAAAGCCTCAGATTTTGCCTTCAAAGTATCTCTCAGCTTCTCCACACCAGGAATGGTTGTTTCTACCACCATCTTATACGCTGCAATGTGCATGGCCGTAGGGAAAGTATCGTTTGAAGACTGGGATTTGTTGACATCATCATTGGGGTGGATCAGTTTTTTGGAATCCTCTAAAGAGCCTCCCAAAATCACATGGGCCCTGTAGGCAATCACCTCATTGGCATTCATATTGGATTGGGTTCCTGAACCTGTCTGCCATATTACCAATGGAAACTGATCATCATGCTGACCGGCCAATATTTCATCACAGACTTTCGCTATGATATCTGCTTTTTCCTGAGCCAAAACGCCCAATTCTGCATTGGTAAGTGCAGCTGACTTCTTCAAAATGGCAAATGCCCTGATGATTTCAATCGGCATGCGGTTACGCTCTCCGCCGATTTTGAAATTGTTGATAGATCTTTGGGTCTGTGCCCCCCAGTATTTTTCCGCTGGAACCTCTACTGGCCCCATGGTATCTTTCTCAATTCTAAAGCTCATAATTATGAATTTTTTGAACGTTTTTTGCGCACGCTAAAATAAGGTCTGAAGGGCATAATACATAGCTATTTTGTATGAATATCCAAATACCTAAATAAACCACCTTCATGAGTAGGCCTAACCGAAACTTTTTGGTGAATCAAAGATTCAATAGCTCATGAAAGATTTCCTGAGAAACTCTGATTTTCCGCTTGAAATGGTTCCATGCAAATAGGTAATTGCCTATGCCGACCGCCAAACTTATACCGGATAAGATATATTTCACAGAAACCATTGCAAAGAAAATCGCCAAAATTACGGTCACCACAGACCAGAAACCCAAAAAAAAGATGGTTCCTGGAAATAGACTATATTGGAGAAATAAAATACTTCCCTTGGGTGTAGCTTCTAGTTTTCCTTTAATCAAAGGCAAAAAGCTATCTGCCTTGGTAATAACCAAAGAAAGGCTAAAACTGTCCTCAGAAAGCGTCCCATTGAATTGATAACCTTGGTTTTCTTTCAGCTCATACTCCAAAAAATTGGCATCTTTTGTTACCAAATCCAAGCGCTCCATTACTTCCTCCTTACTTAGAGAAGAGACCAATACTTCACTATGGCTTGGAAAAAAAGGCATAAGAATCAAACTTGATTTTCGGGCTAAAGTTTTCCCAAAATTACTGATGATCAAAATAAAAAAGGACTCCAAAGGAGATCAGCAAAGCACTGGAATATTTCCTGAGCCCATTACAATCCCTTGCAGTCCATTAATTTATTATTTTACAGCAATACACGAAATTTCTACATTGACATCCTTTGGCAATCTACTCACTTCTACGGTTTCCCTAGCAGGAGGATTGGATTTGAAGTATTGTCCATAGGCTTCATTGATAGTAGCAAACTGGCCCATATCCTTGATAAAAATCGTGCATTTAACTACATCCCCAAAACCATATCCAGCCTCCCTCAATACAGCTTCAAGGTTTTTCATGACGGCATGGGTCTCTTCTGTGATATTGTCATTGATCAGTTCGCCCGTTTCAGCTTCCAGTGCAATTTGACCGGAAACATACAATGTATTGCCTGCTTTTACAGCTTGGCTGTAGGGTCCGATGGGAGCAGGTGCTTCTTTTGAAAAGATAATTTCTTTACTCATGGTTATGATTTTTCCGCAAATTAAATATTCATAATCCTTCAACCGAAAGGAAATCCGTTTTTTTCAAAGCTGAAAGGTTGTAAGTTTGGGTATTTGTCAGTCTACTCAAGATAGTCCTTGGTACTCTGATAAGACCAAAGCCCAAAAATTTAAGCCATGAAAAATATAAACTACGAATATTCAGAAGCTTTTGCAAGGAAAATGGATGAACATGATTCATTATTAGAATTCCGTAAGAAGTTCTTTTTTCCACAGGTCAATGGCAAGGAAGCCCTTTATTTTTGTGGAAACAGCCTTGGGCTTCAGCCCAAAACGACAGAAGCATATATTAAAAAGGAGTTGGAAAATTGGGCAAAACTGGCGGTAGATGGCCATTTTTATGGTGAAGATGCCTGGTATCATGTCCGTAAAAAGTCCAAGCCTGCCCTGGCAGCCATCGTGGGAGCCCATGAACATGAAGTGGTAGCTATGAACAACCTCACTTCCAACCTTCACTTTTTGATGGTTTCTTTCTACAGACCTGATCAGAAAAGGTACAAAATCATCACAGAAGCTGGGGCCTTTCCATCAGACATGTACATGCTGGAAACCCAGGTAAAGTTCCACGGTTTAGATCCGGAAAAGTGCATCATTGAATTGGCCCCCAGAGCTGGAGAATACATCCTTCGTACAGAGGATATTCTTAAGGTAATCGAAGAAAATAAGGAAAACCTGGCCTTGGTCATGATGGCTGGGCTCCAGTATTACACTGGCCAGGTTTTTGATATGGAAGTGATTACTGAAGCAGCACATGAAGCGGGGGCTTATGCTGGATTTGATTTGGCGCATGCTGCAGGCAATGTCCCTCTGCAGCTGCATGATTGGGGGGTGGACTTTGCCACCTGGTGCAGTTACAAATACCTCAATTCCGGCCCTGGAAATATTTCGGGAATTTTCGTTCATGAAAGACATGCCGAAAGTCCGGAATTACCGAGGTTCGCAGGATGGTGGGGACATGATGAAGGAGAACGCTTCCGAATGGAAAAAGGCTTCAAACCCATGTATGGGGCAGATGGCTGGCAGCTGGCCAATTCCAATGTGCTTGCTCTTGCAGCTCATCAGGCCTCATTGGACATATTTGAGGAAGCGGGGATGGAAAGGTTAAGGAAAAAAAGCGAGCTTTTGACAGGCTACCTGGAATTTCTCATCCATGAAATTAGCGGGAAAAGTGGTGTTTTAGAAATAATTACACCAAAAAATCCTTCGGAAAGAGGATGTCAGTTATCTTTGCTGATCCATAAAGGTGGCAAAGCAGTCTTTGATGAGTTCTACAATCATGGTGTTGTGGGAGATTGGCGCAACCCAAATGTGATCAGAATTGCTCCCACTCCGCTGTATAACAGCTTCTTAGACGTATATCAATTCGCAAAAATACTTGAACAATCCCTTCAAAAATTCGCTTAATACACCTAGGGATTAATCTCTCAAACCATGAAAAAAAATGAAATCAGTATTTTGGGCTCAGGCCTAATAGGGTCCTTACTGAGTATTTATCTTAAAAAAAGAGGCCTTGATGTTCATGTTTATGAAAAAAGGGCTGACAATAGAAAAGGAGAGTACAAAGAAGAGGGCAGGTCCATAAATATGGCCCTCAGTGAGAGGGGATGGAAGGCCCTGGAAAAAGTTGGACTTAAAGAAAAAGTCCTTCCCCTTACTATTCCTATGTACGGTAGACAAATCCATAATGAACATGGACAGACCAGCTTTATACCTTATGGAAAAGAGGGTCAGGCCATCTATTCGATCTCAAGAGGAAAATTCAACCAATTGCTGATGGATGAGGCTGAAAAAGCCGGAGTAAACATTCACTTTGAACATAGGATAGAGGATGTTGACCTTAGAAACTTTGAAATCACAGTCGATAATCCAGAATCAGGACTTGAGAAAATCAGTTCAGAGGTAATCCTTGGCGCTGATGGCGCCTATTCTTCCCTTCGAAACGCCATGCTAAAGCAAGTGCGCTTCAATTACAAGCAGGAATATATTTCCCATGGATATAAAGAATTAAGTATACCTCCTACGGCTGATGGAGAATTTGCAATGGATCCCAATGCATTACATATTTGGCCAAGAGGATCCTTCATGTTGATTGCGCTTCCCAATCCCGACAAATCTTTTACATGTACACTTTTCCTGCCCTTTGAGGGAGAGAGGGTATGTTTTGAAAATATCAGGGATGAAAAAGATGTCAAAGGGGTTTTCCAAACCTATTTTGATGATGCCTATCAGCTGATGCCCCAGTTGAGTGAACAATATTTTAGCAATCCCACCTCGTCTTTAATTACAATTGAATGCTATCCTTGGATGCTCAACAAGTCCCTTTTGATAGGGGACTCCTCGCACGCAATGGTTCCATTTTATGGTCAGGGCATGAATTGTGGCTTTGAGGATTGTATGATTTTGGATAGTTTAATTGAAAAAATCGGAACTTCTGCCTGGGAACTGGTTTTTGCCAAATTCCAGAAGAAAAGAAAACCGGATACAGATGCTATTTGCCAATTAGCTTTGGAAAATTTTGAAGAAATGAAAGCTGATGTGGCAGATCCCAAATTTATTATCCGAAAAAAGATAGAGGCCAAACTTCATGCCCTCTATCCAAATGACTGGATTCCACTTTATACCATGGTTACTTTCTCATCTATGCCCTATTCCGAGGCTTATGCTTTGGGCAAACTACAACAAAAAATCATGGATACGGTCATGGCCAATCCACTGATCACCCAAAACTGGGACAAGTTGGATTATGAGGATATCATCGATCAGCTGGATAAAGCAAAAGCGGTCTGATCCATCTTCTGCAAAGAAAAATAAAAGGAGGCTGTCTTATAATTAGAACTCTAGATCTGTTGCCCAAATAAAATTCTGTTAAAGAATCAATTACTTTGTGACTTGGTGGCTTTGTGGCTTTAAATGCCACGAAGGCTCTAAGTCACAAAGTTTCACCAATCAAACACCATATAAAATTTGGGCAATGTTTTTAAAGCATTTATTTATGAGGCAGCCTCTTTTTTTTGCCTTAATGACTCAAGTCAAATACAATTACCCCCCCAATTTTACCTTATACACTTTTACAAAATCCTCTTCTTCTTTCAGATTAAGGGAAGCCAAAAACCAAAGGTAACCATCACGGTAAAGCCACTGCCTTTCACTGAATTGCAAAGGAATCTCTAATTCAGTTAGTAGATTTCCATCAAGATCCATGACCAACATCCTCGGATTATAATCTTTTCTTGTTTTGTCTAAAAAATCCATCCAACCCAAGTTTTGATATTTCTCCTGCTCCCTCTCAGGAATTCCTGGGAAAAAAGAAACCAAAACATATTGATCAGTTACTTTTAGGTTTTCTATTCTTCCGGAAAACATGTCAGGATTGATTATTCTTGGATCAGCTTTTTTAAATTCCTCTCCTTGGTTGAAGATATAATCAGAAATATCAAAGTCAACTCTTTTAATCTTTTCATATGGAGCTGTCAATGAATGCATATTCAATGCGGGCTCTATACCCTGAACCAAATAAATTTTGTCCTTAGCCAAAGCCATCCTTGGGGTCAGATGGGAAATGTCGTGAGCCATGCCATTTCGAAAAACACTTTTTTCATCCAGCTTCATAAACTGTTCAACCTTTCTTTCTAATGTGTCAAACCAGGCCAAAGATTGATAATTTTCATAAAATTCAGGGGTGTTTCTTGGATATTCCCCTCTTCCAGCCCCTACGGTGAGAATTCTGTCCCCCACCCAGAAAAACTCCATATCACTGGAAGCTCTTCCAGAAAATGCAGGCAATTTTGTTATCCGATGTCTTCCCCCATGCACCAAATTACCTTCAAGATCATATGTATAGACTCCCTGATTGGAAATGATGGTAAATGCTTTTCCATTGCTTGAGAACTTTCCTGCACCTAAAGGAAAAAAACCATAGCTGTCAGGCATATCTCCTTGTTTGCTGAATTCCCGGATCAATTCACCTCTCATACTGCCCAAGACCAAATGACCTGTTTGTTGGTTAAAAAATAAAAGCTGCCCGGAAGGAAGGTGAACATCCATCAAATTGAGCAGGCCAAGGTAAGGAATCTGGACGGAATCCACTTTGAAAAACTGAATGTCATTAGGATGAACTGATTGAAGCTTATTTTTTTCGGAACAGGCAAAAATCAGCATCAAAATAATCAGAACAGGAAATGAACTTGTTTTCATAATCAGGCTTTTAGCTAAACTAATAAATCCGGCGTTAAAAACCAAAGATTTAGCCGGAAACCTGGCCCCTTCCTTGAGTTGAACACGCAAAAACAACATAGTTAAAATGGAATAGCTACACGGCTAGCCTTCAGTCATTCTCATCGGAAAGAAAAATCAGGCTCTTTACCAATACAAGGATAAAAATGAGCAAAGTTTCTTCATTTTTCATTATATTGATCTGAATTACAAGATTTTGTAGCACGCAGTAAAGAAAAAGAACTACCTATGAAACCTTCCACAAAAGCCTTCTTACCTCTTTGTTTTTTCCTGTTGATTGGGATAAACCATTGGTCATTAGCCCAACAAAGAGCACAGATCGATCAAAAAGTGGAAAAGTTTCTGGAAGAAAAAAAACACCAGTGGAGAGACTTAAATGTACCTTTCGAAGATGGTAAAGTCCTTCACGACCTTATTGTCTCCAATGGATATACCTCTGCCCTGGAAGTGGGTACTTCTACAGGTCATTCCACGATTTGGATAGCATGGGCACTGAGCAAAACTGGTGGAAAACTAGTGACCATTGAGATTGATGAGAGAAGACAAAAGCAAGCCATTGCCAACCTGAAAGAAGTAGGTTTGTCTGAATATGTTGATTTTAGGTTGGGGGATGCCCACCAGATTGTGAAGGAATTAAAAGGTCCCATAGAATTTGTATTCCTTGATGCTGACAAAGACTGGTACAGTCAGTACTTTAAGGACCTGGACGGTACAATTCCTAAAGATGGAATGTTTACCGCCCACAATGTCCTGAACAATATCAGTGGCATACGGGAATTTATGGAATTGATTCAGGCAAATCCTAAATACGAAACCAAAATAGACAGGACAAGTAGCTCAGGAATATCCATCAGTAAGAAGAAATAAAATCCCGAAGCATAGCTCTTGCTCCGGGATTATCTTATCTGATCCAAGTATTATTCTGCTTTTTTGGTCCATTTGATCGTACAACCAATTGCCTTAGTGGTTGAGGTTGCTACTTTTCGGCCATTCATCAAGTCAGCCAATGCATTTTCCACATATCTTTCTGTAACTGCTGAGGCATCTTGATAGTTATTATCGATTGCACCAATATATTTCACCACAAAATCATTGCCCTCTTTGTTTAGAATATATACATGTGGGGTACGTGTACCACCATAAGCCTTGATGACCTCTTGGGTTTTATCATAAACATAGGCAAATGGAAAATCTTTATCCTTGGATCTCTCCTTCATTTTATCAAAACTATCCCCTGGACTTAACTTATCATCGTTGGAATTAATGGCAATGACCGGGTAACCCATGGCTGCATATTTGTTATGAAGTTCAATCATCCGGTCTTCATATGCCACCACATAAGGGCAGGTATTACAGGAAAATATTACTATGGCTCCCTTTGCATTTCTGAGTGCGCTTAGAGAAACCCAAGAACCATCAACACTTTGAAGCTTAAAATCCGATGCCTTATCTCCGATTTTGTAGCCCTGACTATCCTGGGCCAAAACCGAAGATCCCGAAAATACCATTACACAGAACAGAAGTAATGCAGTTAACTTTTTCATCTTGTTACTTTTTTAATTGGCTAATCATTGTTTTCAATTCCTCATAAGTCATTTCGCCCTCATAAAAAGAGCGAACACCGTTAGGCTTAACAAATAATGTAGCTGGAATCGCACCTGACCATTCCGGATCTACCTTATCTATCCATTGATTATAATCTACATCATTCAGGAGATATACCGGAGAGGTAATATTCCTCCTCTTCATAAAATCAGTCACCCTCTCTGGCCTTCTTCCATCATCCATAGAAATAAAAATCAATTCTAAATCTTCGTCCTCTGCTTTTACCTGCTGGAAATAAGGCATTTCTTTTACACAAGGAGCACACCAGGTCGCCCAAAAGTTAAAAACCCTGATCTTTCCGGTTTTTGCATCCGCCATCCTTTCAAATTCAGGAAAATCTATAATGGCAAAAACAGGCTCTTGCTCATCGTATAAATGATTATCTCCTTTGAACCAAACCAAAGTAAAAGCCAATATTGATAAGATTAAACTCCTCATGTTATATTGAACTCATTTAGAATAATTTTACCTTTTCCGATCAAGAATTTTATTTTTAAAAGAAATATTGGGCTTCAAAAAATCCACTTGGAGGCCCAATACAACCCTCTCTAATTAGCATATAGAATTTTATTTGGTTCAGCTAACCAAACTATCTTGGCAATACATAAACGAAAATTCAAAATCCTTGTTTGACCGCTCATCAAAAACCCTCAAAACAGCCTGAAAAAGGCATAAAATTTTTTCGTGTTTTTTTATCCACATTTATTCACACTTATCCACAATTCTTCCCAAATAAGTATTAACTATTTGATTTTCAGAATGTTAAACCATTTTACAAAAGGGCGATTTTGTGGATATCTTCCTGTAAATGAGTTTTTTAGAACCAAACTCTCCAGGGCAACAAGTGGAAAAATCAAGCCCTCCAAATAAAATTTCAAAAGCGGAGTTCTTGGATTTATCTAATTATTGAAATACATGTAATCTCCAAATAGGTAGATTGGCAAAAGGAGATGCAGGCCAACAACCTGCGCACTTTTTTTAAATGACTCAATCAAAACATGAATTAACAATATCTATTTTGTTATATTATTTCTAAAAAATGTCAATATTATGCAGATTTGGAATGGTTGCTTTAAAACACCTCCCAATTATAGCAAGTTTTTATCCAAGCTAATCAGCACATCCAAAATCAGTTGCACTGCAGCTTCATAAAACTTCTGATCTATCCGATCAAAAGTATCAGTCTCCCGGTGATAATCTTCATGGTCTTCCACTCCAAAATAGATAAAGGGTATCCCATTTAAATGAAACTGGGCATGGTCTGAAGACAAAGTCCAATCTCCCCTGCCCATTTCGGGTTGATCATGTCCAAAAAGCAATTTTGGATTTCTCCCTTCTGAAACTTTCTCAATCAATGGTTTCAGATAAGGATAATGATAAGTACCTGCTGCATATAATTCCTGATGAACATTTCTGGAAATCATGTCCAAATTGATATTGAGGACTACCTGCTCTAATGGAAAAGGAAAATCATCCACCAAAGCCTTGGCTCCTTGATGGCCCATTTCTTCCGCGTCCAAAGCCACAAACATCATGGAATGTTTTGGCCTTTTGAATGAAAAATATTTGGCCAAAGCCATTACTGCAGCAGTACCAGAAGCATTATCATCTGCACCATTAAAAATTTTATCACCCTGAATTCCCAAATGGTCATAATGCGCCATAACCACAATCAATTTCTCAGTCTCTTCACCAGGGACAAAACCGATGATATTGGCGGAATTCTCATAGAATTGCCCATCCCTTTCATTCCTAAAACTGAAATATTGTGTGTAATTCCTATATTGTGATGTAAGACCTAATGCTTCAAATCTGGACCTGATATATTCTCTGGCTTTCAAACTGCCCTCAGAAAGTGGCTTCCTGCCCCCAAGTTTATCTGAAGAAAGGTATTCCATATCTTTCAATAACTCTTCTTCATCAATCTTTTGAGCAAAAGATATCTCAGGGATCAGAAAAAAAATTATCCAAAGTATTTTCAATAATTTGTTCATTTTAAGGTTTAATTTTTGTCGTTGTGTATATTCGTAAAATTAGTAAGGTTTCTATTCCGCAAGGCATTTTGATATGAAATATCTCGCAGCACTGCTGTCTGTTTTAATAGTGTTTAACAAAACCAAGGGTCAGTCTGCTGTTCCTGATTATTTTTTAGATGGAAAAGCAGTAGTCCTGATTTCAAGTTCTCCTCAGGCTTACCCTAATATGGAGTGGCAACAGATCGCAGAACTGATCCACCCGGCCATTCTTTCTATGGGAGGTGACCCAGTCGCTTATTATGAACTGGAAGATGTGGCATTATCCGAGGAAGTGCAATCCGGATTTGCCTCAGCCTTCAATAAACGGCTAATCCAATCCATTTTAATAATAACAAGAAAACCCAATGGCCAGGTAGCCTTACATATTAGCCCATTCTCAAAAAACAAGAATATTGTTTCTTCTACAGGAGCTTGGGGAATCAATGCCAACTCTTTAGATGAATTGATTGGAAATCTCCAGATAATGGGACAAAACATTAAATCAAGGAATTTTTTAGTCTTGGAAATCCCTGAATTTCCGAATGCAGAAGGAGCCCTTCAGGGAACAAAAAGGTTTTTTAATAGAAATCCATTGAACCTTGATGTATTCAAACTTGGAATCCCCCTTTCAGGGGCTTCAGGTGATATTGGGATACTTGCAAGCTATAGATATGATTTATTGGGGAAAAGCGAACAGGCCATACTTTCAGAACAAGCATCTGAACGATCAAGTATTGAGCAGATTTTTGAAGCAAATTATCCTTTCCAATTTGAGTTTTTAACCAGTGCAAGAGGAGATGCTGAGTTGATAAGGGACAGGATCCAATTTGTTTTGGTCAAGCTAGAAGGCAAAGAAGGAGATTTAATGACATCTATGGGATTCCCAGTGGAAAAGCCAGAAGAAAAAAACAGAATTGTGGTGAAGTATTATATCCGGTTAATAGTAAGGGATGAATTATATGCTGGCCCCGTTTGGGACGCAGATCCGGATTGGCGCAAGGCCTTAGCGGGATTTTTGGAAAACCTTAAAATAAAATAAGGGACTGTTCCCAGTCCCTCTAATTAAGCCTTAATTCGTTCAAATGGGTGATCAAACAACTTTCAGCTTATTAATTATTTATCTATGGAGCCAGTTACTCTTTTCATAAAGGCATTCATAGCCTCTTTTTTATCCATTCCATCCTTTATCATTTGATTCACCTCCAAAGTACCATAAAGGTTGGAAAGCAACTCACCAATCACTTCCAATTCCTGGTCCTTCAGTGAAGGTATTTCGGTCAAATTTTCAAGCAATTCAATGGTTTCATTGACCCAGTCTTCATCATTGGCTTCAATAAATCCCAAAACGTGCTTAATTATCGGCAATCTCATCGATCAAAGCTTTTAAATTCTCTTCTTTATTTGTTTGAGTCTGATTCACTAATTTTCCCCCTTTAAATGAAGCAAAAGTAGGCAGATTTGTCACCTGAGCTAGTTTCCTGGATTCAGGGTTCTTTTCGGCATCCACATATATAAAAGAAATACCGGCATAATCACCTGCCAATCTTTTCATCTTTGGCTTCATGATCCTGCAGTTTCCACACCAGGTAGCACCATATTGTACAATTACTTTATCATTGGAATCAACTAACTCCTGTAAGGTATCAGTATTTAATTCTTGCAACATAATTAAATTTTTCTTTTGAGATCGCAAAGTTATGTACTATGACAGGAAATAACCAATTGATTTTGTCTATATATGATTGGTCAATTGAAATACAAGTCTCTTTGCAAGAAAGGAATAAGCGCCAACAATACGGCCTGTTGATAATATTCTTTCCTTTCTAAAGCACCATTGGTAAGGATACCGACTGCTCCATCTTCCTGCTTAGAATTGGACCTTTGAAAAACCCTGTCATCTGCTTCTCCAAGTTCAACGCCTGCCTCGACTAATTCGACAATGGCTTTAGGCAGAAAGAATGTTGAAGTCCTTGCTTTTCCAACATTCCCCATTTTATCTATGACCACCACCCAAGCAAAAGCATGCATCTCTGAACCTACAAGGTCCACACCACCTTCAATTCCAACCCAATAGTCAGCTTCTGGAAATACCAATTTGGCATTATTGGCCCGGTTAAAAGCCCCTTGGTAAGTTTCCTCATCTCCATAAGGTTGATCCGATACACCTGAATTAATATTCAGCCCTTCAACTAAAAATGACCCTTGAAACGCTTGATGAAAAGCTGCTTCGGTACAGGAAATTTTTACAGGATTCTTACTTCCTACGATAATGAGTTTTTGCCGCAGGTCTTCTTTGATATTTTTTCTTTTAGGAAAATTCATGTCTGTGCTTTAAAACAAAAAAGCTGTGGAAAAATTCTCACAGCCAAATATATTAGGCAACGTTAGTGAAAACCTGGTTGACATCATCATCTTCCTCCAACCTTTCGATCATCTTGTTGATCTCCTCTTCCTGCTCTTCCGTCAACTCCACAGTTGTCGCTGGAAACCACTGAAAATCAGCATTGATGATTTCAATATTTCTGTCTTCAAGTGCCTTTTGCATCTTTCCAAAATCTTCAAATGCAGTGTACACAAAAATCTCCCCTTCATTTTCGGCTACCTCTTCCAATCCAAAATCTATCAGTTCCAATTCCAGCTCTTCAATATCCAGATCATTCTGGGCAAAACGAAAAACAGCTTTTTTGTTGAACATGAAACTAACAGAGCCAGATGTTCCCAAAGAACCACCGGATTTGGTAAAATAATGTCTTATATTGGCTACTGTACGGTTGGTATTATCCGTAGATGTCTCAACAATTACAGCTACCCCATAAGGTCCGTATCCTTCGTATACGATCTCTTCATAATTCTTCTCATCTTTATTTGAAGCTCTTTTGATAGCCGCCTCTATTCGGTCTTTTGGCATCGCCGCACCCTTGGCATTTTGAATTACCGTGCGCAACTTGGTGTTGTTGGCCGGATCCGGACCGCCTGACTTCACTGCCATCACTATCTCCTTGCCAAGGCGGGTAAATACCTTGGACATTTTACTCCATCTCTTGAATTTTCTTTCTTTTCGGAATTCAAATGCTCTTCCCATTACTTTCGAAGTTTATAAAAGGTCGGTAAAATTAATAAATCTTTTTCATTAGCTTCAACGGATCCGCCAATATCCAAAGTAGTTGATGGTTTTTCTTTTCTTTAAATCTGAAATCGAATAAAATTCCATTCAAAATCTTTCTCTTCAGGGTATTTAATCCGAAATTGTTAGCTATAAATTTTATCGAGACCAAACCTTTTAAGAAGCTATTTTGAACTTCTTCGGAAAGCGCTTTCAGGAGGATTTTCTAATTGAACAAAAATCTTTAAACCATGGATACCGGCATTCCTCAAAATCCTATTCCAAATATTCCACATTCCAATTATCAAAGGGTAGTCATTGTGGGGGCTGGCTTTGCCGGACTCAAATTAGCTCAAAAACTTTCTCGTAGCACCTATCAGGTGGTTTTGCTGGATAAAAACAATTACCATATGTTTCAACCTCTTCTTTACCAAGTGGCGACAGCAGCATTACCACCTGATGCAGTCTCCTTCCCTTTAAGAAGAATTTTTCACAAAACACCCAATGTGATTTTTAGAATGGCAGTGGTGAAGGAAATCAATAAACAGGAAAGAAAAATTTTTACCAATCTAGGGACAATGGAATACGATATTTTAGTCCTTTCTCTCGGAGCCACTACCAACTACTTTGACAATAAGAATATTCAGAAGTTTTCCGCTCCAATGAAATCCACTTCTGAAGCTTTGTACATCAGGAATAAGATCATTTCAAATTATGAAAGGGCTATAAACATTGCTGAAGAAAATGACCGGAAGCCCATCATGAATGTGGTCATTGTGGGTGGAGGTGCCACTGGTGTGGAATTGGCAGGATCAATTGCAGAATTGAGGAACAAAGTTTTGCCAAAAGACTACCCCCAGCTAAGCTTCAAAAATATGAGGGTCATCCTGATAGAAGCTGGCAATAGTCTCCTAAACGGATTGTCTGAAAAGTCTAGAGCAAAAGCACTTGAGTACCTCCAAGGCCTTGGTGTGGAAGTGATGCTCAATACCTTGGTGGAAGATTATGACGGTATTATGGTCAAACTGAAAGATAAAGCTCCCATTCAAACCTTGACCCTTTTGTGGGCAGCAGGGGTGAAAGCAAACCACATGAAGGGCTTATCAAGCGAACAGCTTGCCTCCAACGGAAGGATTCTAGTAGATGATTATAACCGTTTATTGGGAGAGGAAGCCATCTTCGCTCTTGGGGATCAGTGCCTTTTGAAAGAACCAAAATATCCCAATGGCCATCCCCAGGTCGCGCAGGTTGCCATTCAGCAGGCAGCCAACCTGGCCAAAAACCTCAAAAGAGAGGTAAAAGGAAAGGAATGGGCACCATTTAGATACAAGGACCTTGGATCAATGGCCACCGTAGGGAAAAATATGGCTGTAGTAGACCTGCCTTTTATCAGCTTTAGGGGTTTCTTTGCATGGTTTGTTTGGCTATTTGTCCACTTAATGGCCATTCTCGGTGTCCGGAATAAGCTCGAGATCCTGATAACCTGGGCTTGGAAATACCTTTCTTTTGATCCAAGCTTAAGATTGCTTATTCGTCCAAGGTATGTCAAAGCCTTTAAGAGAAAATGGATGATTGAAGAAAAAGATTACGAGGACTGATCCCAATCCAATAAAGGGGATTTGCCCACTCTATTTAGGATATTGGAAAGATAGGTATTGGGAATTCCGTTTTCTTTTCCTCCTTTTATGATCAGCTTCCAATAATCTTCGGCTGGAAAAATCCCTGTTTCATTTTTTGATGAAATAAAGGTGTAAGCTAAAATTTTTCCCTTCTGCGAAAAAACCACTTTTTCCACAAATTCATAGCCTGGTTCAGAATTCAGAAAATACGGCCTATCACTTTCTTTTATTTCATAAAGCATACCATATACAGACTCATTTTCACTGGGAACTATATTCGCCCGCGCAGTGCCATCAGGATTGGGGTGGGAAAAACGAAAGCCAAAATGTGGCAATACAGCTATTCCAATTTTTTGAGGTTTATGTTTCAGCCTTCCTTCCAAGGTGCTTTCGTCCAAATTGCTGGCATAACCGAAATAATAAAACTTTTCCATATGGCAATTTAAGATTTGTTAACAAAATATCCGGTATCCCATTTTAAACCTGAACATGAAGATCGGGTCTAACCATAAGAATCAGACAAGAAAAAAGCACATCCCGGGACTGCCTAATCTTGCTGAAACTTTAACTTCACTTTAAAAAAGAAAGAACCATGAAAAAGCTATTGATAATTACCGCAATGTTTTCCCTAAGTTTTGGAGCATTTGCCCAGGGTGTCACACAAAGGGAAATGCCTAGTCCAGAGCAAAGGGCTGAAAGAATGACCAACAGAATGGCAGAACAGCTTGGCTTAGATGATGGGCAAAAACAAAAAATCTATCAGCTCCACCTCGAAAATGCCCAAATAAGGCAAGCTGAATGGGAGACCAGAAAATCTGAAATGGAGCAAAGAAGAGGGGCTATGCAAGAGCAAAGAAAGCAGCAAATAGAAGAAATTGAGGCCATATTATCCCCTGAACAAAAGATTAAGTGGGCTGAAATAAGAGAATCAAACAGAAAAAAAGGTGAAAAGATGCGCCAAAATAGGAGAGAAGATAGAAAATCTGAATACAGAAAACAGCATCGCAGATCATTTCAGGGCAGGGAGGCCGGCCATTTAAATTCTAAAAGAAACCATAGACATTCAAGATCTTAATTTTCATAGATTAGGTTGGTTGATTTACTCAAAAATCCCGGTTAATGACCGGGATTTTTTATTGACACTATCCCGATAAGTGTGTAAACTTTAAATTATGATTTTATGGTCAGGTTTCAAGAAGCCTGACCCTATCACCAAATATAAGCAGGAAACTGTTAAGGATAGTACCCCAGTCTCGAATGGGCATAGTCCATTTTTTCGATGCTTCCCTTGCAGCGAGGAAAACAGACTTCATAACAG
>NZ_PYGF01000014.1 GCF_003014575.1 Cecembia rubra | reverse complement strand
GCACCGTGAATATCTTAAAAGGGTAAAAAGAGAAAATGGCTTATCCTTGTCACCTCGACGAAGGAGAGGTCTTTTTTGTAGGATGTAGGATGTAGGATGTAGAATGAAGAATGTGGGAGTCTTGAAGGTTAGGATGAATTACAAATCCATTGTATCATGGATCGGGATTGTAAATCCCGATCAGCACTGTTCCTCATAACAGCCAAGGTAAAGAAATTAGGCGTGGGGCTTACAAATTTTCGCGAATGTTATTGAACGCTAATAAATGTTTCGGAACAAGCTGAACCAGGAACTCGTTAACCGTTAAACTTGAACCCTGAACGCCAAAACCTGAACCCTAAACCTTTTTCCCAATAAAATGCCCCGCATACTCCTCATAACTTTATTTTTCATTATCGTTCTTTTCCAGATCCCAGGTGAAAAGGTGCCTGTGAATGAGGGTACTTATGGCCATGGCCTGTTTTTCAGGCAGGTAGCCATCGAATTTGTGGATGTGATCGATAAGGACAGTTACAATATCTGGCAACTCCAGCATATCTTTCCTTTTGCCTTGGTGCATATGGTTTACGTGATTTTTGGTCTAGAATTGGAGCCGGAAAGCCTACTGAGCGGGATGGTCATTTTGAATTTCATCTTTTTGGGACTTGCTGTATTCTGGTTTTTCAGGATCATGAAAAAACTCCATTTCGAAGGAGCCATGGAAGCATTGGCTTTTGTCCTTCTTTTTTTCAATTTCTTTTTGCTGAAGGAGGTTTGGTACAATCCTTTTTCCACGGATATGGCGGCTTTTTGCCTTGGATTGGCGCAGGTCAATTACTTTATCAGATATGAAAAAAACAAACTCTTTCTAAGTTCCTTCGTGGGGGCTTTTGTATCTCCTTTTCTTTTACCCATAGGCCTGCTTTTGATGGTGCTACCCGGAGATAAACTGGTTATCTATGAAGAGGAAAAGCCAAATTCTATCATTTCTTTTGCTATTGTGGTCTTTTTTGCGGTGCTCATGTTGGTGCTTGCCTATGTTACAGGAAGGTTTGAAGCTTCCTGGTTGCTGTTTTTGGGCTTTATGGTTTCCCTTATTACACTTTTGGTATTTCTTTACTGGGTAGGAAGGAGTTCCCCCATCAACTGGTCTGAAAGCTGGAAAATCATAGGCAAAAAGCTTCACAAAGAACGGATTTTGATTTTCTTCGGTGGCCTTTTTGTAGTTTCCCTGCTGCTGTGGCTCTTGTCCGGGAGCAATAGCAATGTAAGCCTGGTCCAACTGACCCAGGCTTTTGTAGGGGCCCTGTTCCGTTTTCCATTGGATTTCCTTGCCGGTCACCTTATGTTTTTTGGTCTGATTATCCCGCTTTCACTGGTTTTTCTGTACCGGGTGCTGAAGGAAACGGCATTGTTGGGAATAGGATTTACCTTGGCCATGGTGATTTTGGCTGTCTTTGCCCTGCATCCCAATTCCGGGACCATTGTGCCCTTTTTACCTTTGTTATTTTTGGGCCTGATGAAAGCGATCCGGAGGTACAGGGTTTTGTGGAAGGATGTATGGAAGATAGGGATCTTGAACCTGATTTTGTCCATGTTTTGGGTGCGCTTGAATGTTCCGGGCTTGGAAGAGGCCTTTGAAAAAGGGGAGAGGGGAGGTTTTCCGGCACAGCGGTATTGGATGCATTTTGGGGATGCCCAGGATCTTGGAGTGATGGTGGTGGTTTTGGGGATCTTTATTGGTTTGTTGTGGCTGTTGGAGAAGGGTAGGAGGAGGTATGTGCGGTCGTAAATGTAGAATTAGGGATCGGAATTAGAATTTGGAATGGAGAATTAAGAATGAAGAATGGAGAATGTAGAGTGGAAAATGAAATGGTGGTTGTCGGGTTGTCGTGGTTCCGCCACGGACGAGTGTCAAGTTTAATTTTGAGATTAGTTTGGGAAGATGGTTTTTAAAGGAGAGTTTGTTGGAAGGCCTGAAAGGCCAAAATAACCAAGGGATGGATGCAGTCCATCCCGGTTGAAGCAAAAGCTCAAGCATAACCCGCCGGGCCTGACGGGCACGGATAGACATCAATATTTAACAATGAAATTCAATCACAAACCGGTCTACACTAATCAGGGATACACAGATGAATGTAGAATAAAGAATGAAGAATGTGGAAGTCTTGAAGGGTTGAGGATGTCGTTTCTGAAGTGGGAAAGAATTTTTTAGCCACTAATTACACGAATTTCACTAATTGACAAGATTTTGATGTTTTCGGGGACATTGAAGGTTAGGATGGATTACAAATCCATTGTATCGTGGATCGGGATTGCAAATCCCGATCAGCACTTTGAATATCTCAAAAGGGTAAAAAGAGAAAATGGCTTATCCTTGTCACCTCGACGAAGGAGAGGTCTTTTTTGTAGAATGAGGAATTAGGAATGTGGAAGTCTTGAAGGGTTGAGGATGTCGTTTCTGAAGTGGGAAAGAATTTTTTAGCCACTAATTACACGAATTTCACTAATTGACCAGATTTTGATATTTTCGGGGACCTTGAAGGTTAGGATGGATTACAAATCCATTGTATCGTGGATCGGGATTGCAAATCCCGATCAGCACCGCGCAGAGCTTTCGAATTTTCACGAAAGCCAGTAGCTGAATCGGCGATTTTTAAGAAAAAGGCCTGAAGGGCCTGCATAGTAACAGCCCAGGGAAAGCGGCAGAATGCCGCGGAACCCTGGGTTGAATGAGTTCACCCCGTTCCCCGAGTCGGCGCAGGGATCTTCTGAAAAAATGAATCGTCCAACGCCGACGATATTGAACGTGAATGTCAATAGAACGCAGATGACGCGGATTGAGAAGATGGTCGCGGATTAATTAAACCACAGATAAAAGCTGATAAACACCGATAGAAAACTTGATTTTTTTTGAAACCACATAGACACAGTAGTACACATAGAAAAAGCTTTGCTTTTTAGATAGTGGATAAAAAACTCAGAGCACATAGATTAGATTTGAAAATTCAGATCAGGAAATATGAGGAAGGATATCGGGAGCAATGGGAGGACTTTATCGAGCACGCTGCCAATGGTAATTCCTGCAGCGCCGCTCTTTTATGGAATACCATGGGGATATGTGCTTCGCGAAATTTGCAATTTTGTGATGCGATAAAGCGGATTTTTAATCCGTAAACTGAAAGTAAATGAGATAAGAGAATGTAATCCCTAACAGCTGGAATCAAGAATTTTAGCTTATCTTTAAGGATTAAAGACAGGTAACTTCATGAATAATACTATCACTATAAAAGTAAGCGATAAAATCTATAACCATTTGATGTGGTTTCTTAAAAGATTTTCCAAGGATGAATTGGAAATTGTGGAAATCCAAAATTTGGAGAAGCTAAAATCTGAATTGCATGACGATCTAGAACAATCATTGAATTCTCCTGAAAACCATTTGTCAATAGAAGAGCTTGATGCACTTCTTGAGGATACTTTAAAAAGATATGGAGCTTAAAATTTCGCATGTTTTTACAGTAAAACTTAACTCCCAAATAGAATTTATTGCCCAGGATAGGCCTAATGTTGCCAGGAAATTTAAAGTAGAAGTCTTTAAAGCTTAAAATCCATACCCAAGTCTCCATTGAAGCATAGGAAGTCTATTTTTTTTGATTCTGCAGATAATTGAGATTTGGTGATTAAAAATCATATTGTGGTTTACAAGATTGATAAAGAAAAAAATCAAATTTTAGTTTTTGGTCTAGTTTATAATCAAGGGGGGGTTTAGCTTTCTTTTTATTCTGAAAGGATATTCACTTTTGTATTTTTCACCTACGGAAAAACATCCTCCCGCAGGCTGGGGTAAAAGCTTCGCTTTATTTCTTTACCACATAGAGACAGTAGAACACATAGCTAAAAAGCTGCGCTTTTAGATTTTAACCAAAGATGAATGAGGATGAACGCAGATAAAAGCTTCGCTTTTGATTTTAATCACAGATAAACACCGATAAAGAGCTTGATTTTTTTTGAAACCACATAGACACAGTAGTAGTAGTACACATAGAAAAAGCTTCGCTTTTTAGATAGTGGATAAAAAACTCAGAGCACATAGATTAGATTTGAAAATTCAGATCAGGAAATATGAGGAAGGATATCGGGAGCAATGGGAAGCCTTTATCGAGCGCGCTGCCAATGGCACTTTCCTGCAACGCCGCTCTTTTATGGAATACCATGGAGATCGATTTCAGGACGCTTCGCTGATGGTCTGGGAAGGGGAGGAGCTGCTGGCGGTTTTTCCGGCCCATCAGGTAGGTAATCAGATATTTTCGCATCAGGGACTGAGTTTTGGGGGATGGATATTCAAAAGGGGTTTATCACTTTCTTTTCAAAGACAAATCATAAATAGCATTCTTGGATTTTATAAAAATCAAGCAATCCAAAGCCTTATGGTGACTCCTGTACCTTATTACTACAGTCAAGAAGAGGGATTACAGGAAGTGGATTATGATACCCTTGGTTTTGAGATTTCTGGAAATAAGGAGATTTATTTGATTGAAGCCCCTTTTATTCTGAAAGATAAAGGGAAGAAAAAAGGTGTAAGAAGGGCATTAAGGAAAGGTTTGGATGTCAGGGAAGGGGAGCTGACCCAAGGATTTTGGGAAGGGCTGATGGTTCCTCTATATGCTGCCAAAATAGGCAAGGATCCTGTGCATAGCTGGGAAGAAATAGCTTTGCTTTCTGAACGTCATCCTGGAAGGATCCAACTGATTTCGGCTTATCTGGAGGAGGAGTTACTGGCGGGACTGGTGATTTTCAGACATCCACAGGTGATCAAAGTCCAATATTCGGCTGTTACCGAACATGGAAAAATATGCCGGGCGATGGACTTCCTTATGCAATACCTGATGAATCTTCCCCATATTCATTATATAGATATGGGAACGGTCTATGATGGACAGACTGGGGAAAAGCTGGAAAGCCTGGCTTATTGGAAGGAGAGTTTTGGGGCGGTTTCAAGGAAAATTCCCAGCCTTCATTTGAAACTCATTTAATTCTATTCCTTTTTGGTCAAGTCCTTAAACAGCTTAAGATTTATTTTTGCACTTCTTGTATTTTCAGTGCATTTAGGTTGGACGGATTTGGCGACGGGTCATGCTTTCTTTATCCTTTTGAGTGGCTTTGTGCTTACATTGGCTTATCAGGAAAAATTAGTGCCGGGCGTCATGTCTTATTGGGATTTTATTAAAAAAAGATTGATCAGGATCTATCCACTGCATGTCATTACTTTGATTTTGGCCATTCCTTTTACCTTGAATGAATTGGTTCAGGACGGAGCAGTTTGGACATTAAAGTTTGTCCTCAATCTACTCCATCTTCATGTTTTTGTGCCGAAAGAGGGATTCTATTTTTCTTTTAACAGTGTCACCTGGAATTCAGCGATATTATTGGTCTTTTATTTCTTGTTTCCTTTTTTCCTGAGCTTGATCAAGCAGATGAGCAGTCGAGCTTTATGGATGGGCTTTTTATTTATGGTTTTGACAATTGTTCTTTCCGGGATCATGATCCCTAAGGAGTATCATCATTATTACCTGTATATCAGTCCCTATTTTAGGGTGTTTGATTTCCTGATTGGGATGATGCTTTTCCAAATTATTAAGAACAGAAATTGGGAAATCAGCAAAAGAAAGGGCACGCTGCTCGAAATATCGGCGGTATTTATGTTTATTTTGTTTTTTTCGCTTGTAAATAGGCAGTATGAATATTTTCTTCCTTGGTCTTATTCCATTTTGTTATGGATAGTCTTAGTTCCTTTGATAGCTGTTTTTTATTATGAAAAGGGATGGATATCCCAGCAGATTTTAGCTCTGCCGGTATTTCAGGAGTTAGGTAAAATCAGCTTTGGTTTTTACATGTTTCATTTGATCGTGATGCGGTATTTGGGTGTGGTTTCTACAAAAATTGGTTTAGAAGTTAATGGGTTCCTGTTTGCTATTTTGGCATTGTTGATTACTGTACTTCTTGCTTTGAAATCTGAAAATCTTAGCAAAAATCAGTTTTCAAAGTTACTTTGGCTTAAAGCCTAAAATCTGTGTAGAAATTATTCAATGACCAATTTAATGAAGAAGAATGGTATCAAATTTTAAATTTTTTAGCACTTCATCTTCACTTGATATAAGCAACATAGTGTTTTTAACGCTGTTATTTTTCTTGGTCATTGGAAACCTATAGTTCAATTAGAAAATGGACAATTGAAAACCATTGAGTATTTTAAAAGTCAGATCTGATAGATGCTCTTTAACTCTTTCGAATTTCTTTTATTCTTTCCTGTAGTATTCTTGCTGTACTGGTTTGTGTTTCAGAAGAATTTGAAAGCACAGAATGCCTTTATTCTGGTAGCCAGTTATGTGTTTTATGGCTGGTGGGATTGGCGGTTTTCTTAAAGTTTTAATTATAATAAGTTTCATTTTGAAGAATTAATTGTGAGCTATCTCAAGTCCTTTATTAAAAAATACTTCACCCATTTTACTTACTTCTATATCCACTTAAGGCATAGAATCTTTTTTGCTTTGGTATTGAGTATTCTGGTAGGTTTATTGGATGGTTTTGGATTGGCTATGTTTTTACCCTTATTGGAAATGGTGGATGGGAAAGGGGAAGCCAGCTCGGAAGCTATGGGGAATTTAGGATTTTTAGTGGACGGATTAAAGTCCTTAGGATTGACATTGGATTTGAAGACAGTGTTACTGGTCATGTTGCTGTTTTTTATGCTAAAGGGCTTGGCCAAATTTTTTGAAACCTATTACAGGGTGATCGTCCAACAGTATTTTATCAAAAAGCTTCGCCTAGAGAATATCGATTATTTGACCCATTACAATTACAAAGCTTTTGTAACTGCAGATGCAGGTAGGATTCAGAATACCTTAAGTGGGGAAACCGAAAGGGTGGTTGCCGCTTATCGCTCTTATTTTATGTCCATGCAGATGGCTGTTATGCTGATCGTCTATGTTTTTCTGGCCTTTTTGGCAAATCCCCAGTTTGCTCTTTTAGTGGCCTTTGGGGGGATATTTTCTAATTTTTTATTCAAGCTGATCTATAAAAAGACCAAAGAGTTATCCAGAAAAATCACTGCCGTAGGCCACAATTATCAAGGGTTGTTAATTCAGAAGGTTGCTTTTTTTAAGTATTTGAAAGCCACTGGTATTAATCTACAATTTTCAGAGAGGTTAAAAAAGGCAATACAGGAAATTGAAAACTACAATCTTCAAACCGGCTATTATGGCGCTGTTTTACAAGCGATAAGGGAACCCATAACCATTGCTGTAGTTGTAATGGTAATTATTATACAGGTAAGTTATTTTGATCAAGGCTTGGGACTGATTATTTTGTCTTTACTGTTTTTTTATCGCTCCTTGACATTCCTTATGGCTTTACAAACTTCTTGGAATAGCTTTTTGAATATGTCAGGATCTTTGGAAAATATCAGTGATTTTCAGAGGGAACTTAGAAAAGCGCAGGAAAAATTCGGTAATCAAAAAGTGGACTCAATTGTTCAGGGGTTCGAGTTAAAGGATTTGTCTTTTAGCTATGGAAATGAGGTTGTCCTTAGAAATATCAATTTGAAGTTATCTAAAAATCAAACCTATGCTTTTGTAGGAGAATCAGGATCAGGAAAAACGACCTTGGCCAATTTGATTGCGGGCTTAATGCCTCCAAGTGAAGGGAGGATTTTACTGGATGGCATCAATTATTCAGATTTGGATCTACCTGAATTTCAAAAAAAAATTGGGTATATTACACAAGAACCTATCATTTTTAATGATACCATTTTCAATAATGTGACTTTGTGGGCAGAGCCTAGTGAAACCAATTTAAATAGGTTTTGGAAAGCCTTAGATAACGCGGCCATCCTTGATTTTGTAAACAATTTGGAAAACAAAGCGGAAACACTTTTAGGAAATAATGGCATCAATTTAAGTGGAGGCCAAAAACAACGCATGTCAATTGCCAGAGAGTTATACAAAGAAATTGAGGTGTTGATCTTAGATGAAGCTACCTCCGCATTGGATGTGGAAACAGAGCTGATTATTCAGGAAAATATTGAAAAATTGAAAGGGAAAATGACAATTTTAATTGTTGCCCACCGACTTTCAACTATTAAAAATGCTGATCAAGTTGTTTTGTTGGAGAATGGAGATTTGGAAGGAATGGGAACCTTTAAAAGTTTAATAAATATTTCTGAAAAATTTAAGAACTCTGTTGCTCTTCAAAATATTTGAAATCGGGTTGGTGCAGTTTTTTTTACAGAATAAAATAAAATATGAAGTTAGTTAATTTGAGAGATTGGGTTTTCGGAATTCAAAAAACAGGATTTTTAATTCAGGAAAAAGTTAAAGAAATAGTTTGGTTTAGAACAAAAGAATTAAAGGCTATTGAGATTTTAAAACCATATTTTCCTAAGGGATTTCTATTTGAATCTGAATTTTCTTTATCATTCCAAACTATCCAACACATTGCTAATGATATTGTTATCCATAGACCTAAAACAATTTTAGAAATTGGATCAGGACTTTCAACTATGATTTTAAATAATCTGATTAAGGAATTAGATTATAGACCTGAATTTATTAGTCTTGACCAAGACGAGAATTGGCAAAAACATTTACTCAATTATTGTGATCTAGTAACATTCAAAAATTTTGAAATTTCAGAAAAAAATGAATATTCTAAAAAAGGAAAAGGAAAATGGTTTGATATCCCAAATGATTCTGATCTTTTGAATTATAATTTTGATTTAGTTATTATAGATGGACCAAAAGGATTTGAATCTAGATTTGCAAGATATGGAATTTTAAATTTTCTGAAAGGGAAAATAAGTAAGTCCTCAATAATATTTTTGGATGATACAAATAGGAATGACGAGAAATTCCTTCTAAATAGTATGAGGGACCAATTAGGATTTACTCATTGTAAATCATTCTATAAATATTCAAGACTATCTTTCCAAGATGGAATAAATACCACACCTTCTTGAAATTAAACTCAAAACTTTTCAGCCTCGAAAAATCATTAAAAGATTAATTTTCACATGATTATGGTTTCAATTCTGATGCCAAACTTCAACAAAGGGCCTTTTTTAAAGTCTACTTTAAATTCTGTCATTCTTCAGAATTATGAAAATTGGGAGTGTATTATTGTTGATGACCATAGTACAGATGATTCCTGGGAAATTTTGGAAGAATTTTCAAAGAAAGATAAAAGAGTCAGAATTTTTAAAAGACCTGAAAATAGAAAACCTGGCGGAAATGCTGCAAGAAATTATGCAATTGAAAAGGCTAGAGGTTATTATGTTGCTTTTCTAGATTCAGATGATATTTGGAATCCAGATAGGCTTAGACTAGCATTAAACTATTTAAATTCACAAAATTTTGAAGCTATTTTTAGTGGAGCACATGTAATAAGACCAAACTCTATTGTAAAATTACCCTCAAGAGATATAAGAGATGGCGAATCAGTTTTCGATTTTATTTTAAGTGATGATGTTTTTTGTCCAACTCCTTCTTTAATGATGAAGAGAAAGCTAGCACAGGAAGTCTTGTTTGATGAAGATCTAAAGCGACATCAAGATTATGATTATTTTATTAGAGCGCATTTAGTTAGTCCATGGAAGTATTTTGAAAATTATGATGTAAAAGTTAATTGGACAAGGCCAAACATTAAGAAGGTCAATTATTTTGATTGCATTCCATTTTATGAAAAACATTGGCAAAAAAGTAGAAATAATAAAATCAGACATAAATATATAAATAGAATAACATCTTCATCTGTGAGGGGGAATTATAAATATAATCTGGCATCTTATTTCAGAAAAATTTTACAAAAAGAAGGTTACAAGTTTTCGTTAAGAGAGTATGTTTTGTTTTACACACCTTTTCTATTCCTTCTATTTTCAAAGTCCAAAAGGTTTTTTTTAAGCATTTTTCAAAAATAGGTAAAATAGACTCTTGATAATTTAAGTCATTTAAAGGATTTGTAATGAATAGAATTAGTTCGGATACAGAGAGTTTAATAAGCAATTTTAATTCCTCGAACGAGAAATTAATTATTTTGTCGACTTACTTCACCTCGAAGATTGATCCCATGCGCAAAATCCAGCAAGCTGGTGATAACTTTGAATATTTTAGAAATTGGTATGAAAGTATAGAAGAGTTAGGATTAAGGGCAATAATATTTTGTGATACGATTTCAGAAGCGTTTGAAAAAAAATATACCACTGAAAAAATTTCATTTGTTAGGTGCCAATTGGGGCCTCATTCCTTGAATGATGAACGGTTTTTTATATTTTATGAATTTGTAAAGAAATTGAAGGCCGATGCCTTTGTGGTTTCCACAGATATCAATGATGTGATCGTTAACAAAAACCCTTTGGAACTATTTGAGTCAGATTCAGATAAATTATTTGTCGGAAGGGGACAGCGGAAGTATTGGAAAACCGGTAAATGGGGCCTAAAAGCCCTTTTTAGTTTTAATAGTAAATTCAAAGGACGCTTACCTGTTAGCTTTTTTAATTATCCTTTATTGACTCCAGGAACACTAGGAGGGAAGAAAGAAGTCATTGAAAAAATCTATCAAGAGATGACCGAACTGTTTTCTGAACTTGGGGATGATGGGAATTATGATATGCAGGTGTTTAACTATATTATGAAGCAAAAATATTACCCTCAAAATTCTATTTGGGACGGTATCATTCCGTTTTGGATAGCCAATTGGTATTACTATGCGCTTTATCGGATTTCCAGAAAGTTAGAAAAGGGTTATAAAGCACATAAATATGATTTGGTTACTCCCGAAGAAGGGATAGTTGCAAATGATTTGATATATGCTGGCTTTCCATTTGTGAGTATGGTTGGTAAGTTCGAAAAAAAGGGAAAATCATTGGCTTATTTGATTCATAAATAAAGTTTTGTCATGACGAAATACTAGCTGAAAAAATTATAAAATCTAATTTTTAGTTTGTAATCTGATTGTTCTTTATGATGTTACCCTTAGTTTCAGTTATTATCCCTGTATTTAATAAAAAGGATTTTGTTGAGGAAGCAGTTAATTCTGTATTAAACCAAACCTATGATAATTTAGAAATACTTTTAATTGATGACGGTTCAACAGATGGTTCAACAGAAATACTTAAAGATTTAGCGTTAAGATACCCATCAAAGGTTAAATTAATCCAACAGACTAATAAAGGTGCTTGTCATGCACGAAACATTGGAATTCAGGTAAGCAAAGGTGAGTACATCCAATTTCTGGATGCTGATGATATTTTGGATTCACAAAAGATTGAATTTCAGTTTGAAGTATTAAAAAGTCAACCAAAAGATGTTTTAGTATTTGGTAGATGGGAATATTTTGATGATGTGATTGGTGACTTGGACTCTGAAAATTTTTCATTTTATAGAGAACATTTAAAACCATTTGAATTATTAATTGAATTATGGACTAAACAACAAATGATTGCTTCATTTGCTTGGTTGACATCAAAGCTAATTATTAATGCGACAGGTCTGTGGGATGAAAATCTTACACTGAATCAAGATGGTGATTTTTTTTCAAGGGTAGTTGCTAACAGTTCAAAAGTAGTTTTTGTAAATGACTCTTTAGGTTATTATCGAAAGCCAAGATATAATAACATTATCACCACAAAGAATTTTGATTCGGCGAAATCACTTTTTAAAACCTTCGAAAATTATCAAAACTTGATATTAAATTTTTGTAGTTCACCAAAAACAAAAAAAGCACTAATTAAAAATTATGAACATTTTATTTATCGAATGAATGCTATTAGCCCGGAATTATGTTGCAGAGCTTTTGAAAAAATAAAATCTTTGAGTGGAAAAAAACGGCCTTATGTTTTTTTTGATTCTAAGCTTTTGTTTTTTGCGCAGTTTATAGGTTTGGAAAAAGCAATTTATTTGAAGTTGAAATTGAGAAAAGCGTTCAAATGATATCAGTAATAATTCCCACTTTTCAAGATAATGAAAGGCTAAATAAATGTCTTCAATCTTTGTCTTCGCAATCTTTAGAAAAATCAAAATTCGAAGTAATTGTTGTAAATAATTATCCTTCTTGTGAGATTAACGTCCAAGTTGATGGATTGAATTTAATTGTTACCTCCGAAGGTCAGCAAGGTTCATATGCGGCTAGAAATAAAGGGATTGAGAAGTCGAAAGGTGAAATTTTAGCATTTACTGATGCAGATTGTTTGCCTGACAAGAACTGGTTATTAAAGGCAAAAGAATTTTTTGATAGAGATTTAAAAAGAGAAATTGGAGTATTAACCGGGCCAATTCCACTTTTTTTCAAAGATCCAAAAAAGTTATCGCCATCAGAAATTTATGAAAAATATACAGCGTTTAAAACAGAACAATATGCTAAAGACGGTTTTGCTATTACAGCAAATTGGTTTTCCCGTACATCCGTGATTCAAGAGTTTGGAGGCTTCAATTCAGAACTAAGATCTAATGGAGATACAGATTTGTCAGGTAAAATTTCTGGAAAATATAAAGTTGTTTTTTCTCCTGAAGTAAAAGTTTACCATCCTGCAAGGTATCAAAGTAAAGAACTCGTAGATAAATATAGAAGGGTAATTGGAGGAACCTATACAAGGAGATTTAAAGAAAACAAAAAAGGATTTAGAAAATATATTTTAGATTTTTTTGTTAGAAGGTATCGATTTGCTTTAAAAAAAATTGTGACACTTTCTCCAAATGAGTCTTTTGCTATTCTAAGTATATGTCATGAAATTAATAAAGGAGCCCTTCAGGAATATTTTCATTTGGTTGGTGGAGGAGAGCCCAAACGTTGAGATTAACTAAATTTTATCTACTTATAATTTTTAAAAATTAAAAATATAAAACCGCTCGTTTCAATTATTATTCCTGTTTTTAACAAAGTAGATTTTGTTAAGCAAACACTTGATTCCGCGTTGAATCAAAGTTATGACCATCTTGAAATTATAGTAATTAATGATGGATCTACGGATGGTTCTCTGTCGATTTTGGAAAACTATGCCAAACAATTTCCTGAAAAAATAAAATTGATCGATACAATCAATAAAGGGGTTTCAGCTGCGACTAACTTAGGCATCAATGTGGCTAAGGGAGAATATATCCAGTTTTTAGATGCAGATGATATCCTTTCACCTGATAAAATAGCAAATCAGGTTTCGCTGCTTCAAGGAGAGTCATCAGCTATTATGGCTTCCTGTGAGTGGGTGATGTTTAAAGATGATTTAGTGGATCAGACTCATGTACCTTATGGTGTTTTTGGTGATTTCTCTTCAGGCTTGAATTGGTTACTGCATGCTTGGAACCATCAGGAAATGATGCAGCCTGCGGCTTGGTTAACCCATCGGGAATTGATCTTGAAAGGGGGGCCATGGAATGAAAGACTTAAGATTAATCAAGACGGAGAGTTTTTTTGTAGAGTTTTAGTGAAATGTCAAGGGATTGTCTTTGAACCTAAAGGCAAGGTGTATTATAGGATGCCAGGGGAATCAAATGTAAGCCAACAGAAATCACAAAAGGCTTTAATGTCCATGATGGAGTCTTACCACTGTTATCAAAAAGCTGTGCTTTCAGTTGAAGATTCAAAACGGGTGAGGATTGCCCTTAAAAAAGTTTATCAAAAATTTCTTTACGATGTTTTTCCCAATTTTTCCATATTATTAAAGGAGGCTGAGAAGTCTATAGAGGAATTGGGAGTTTACGAAAATACTTATATAGGAGGTCCTAAGTTTCAAATTGTTTCAAAAATTATTGGTTTCAAAAATGCTCTTAGATTAAAGCGATTGTTTCAATAAAATTATTAACAATAAATACCTTTTTAGTTGTTTTCAGTAATCATTCCATTATATAACAAGGTAGCTTTTATAGAAAGTGCCATAAATAGTGTCCTTCAGCAAGATTATAAAGATTTTGAGATTATTGTAATCAATGATGGCTCTACAGATGGAGGTGTGGAATTGGTCTCAAAGAAGTTTGGAAATAATATCAAATTGATCAATCAAATTAATTCTGGGGTTTCAGCTGCAAGGAATGCAGGTATTGCAAATTCTAAATTCCC
The DNA here is from genome assembly GCF_003014575.1 of Cecembia rubra. Classification (GTDB taxonomy): domain Bacteria; phylum Bacteroidota; class Bacteroidia; order Cytophagales; family Cyclobacteriaceae; genus Cecembia_A; species Cecembia_A rubra. Next base: position 79,360 of record NZ_PYGF01000014.1, on the reverse strand, counting down.
TTGGGTTGCGTTTTTAGATGCAGATGATTATTGGGCTTCAACATACTTAAGCAGTTTGAATAAATTCATAAAAGATAATTCCCAAATCAATATAATTGGTTCTAGTTATGGGTCTAGATTAGAAGATTTGGAATGTCCCTTAGAGATAAATTGTTTTCCTATTGAAAATTATTTCAAAAAAGCGATCAAATACACTTACTTTTTTACGTCAGCAACGGCAATAAGAAGAGATTTTTTTTTTAAAAATTCAGGCTTCGATCCAAAAATAAAATTAGGCGAAGATTTAGATGTTTGGTTCCGTGCAATACTTTATTACGGGAAAGCTTTTTATATTCCCCATCGACTTGTGTTTTACAATCAAAATGATCTTAACGCTGCGACTAAGCAAAAGTACTTACTAAGTGAGACCTTGATTTATAAAATTCATAAAAAAGATTATTTTCCTTGGCAATCCGCTTATTCGAATGAAGATATTAAGGATTTCAAAAAGTTTAAAATAAAATGGACTTATTTTACTTTATACCCTCTATTTAGGTCAAAAGAAAATTTTGATGATTTATCTTTATTTATTAGATCACTTTCTAATAAATATTTTTTGGTTCGATTGTTTTACCTGCTTCCGAAAACTTTTATTAATGCTTTTGTAAAAAGTGGTTTTCTTAGTCACCATTTAAGAAATTACATGAAGTTTTGTTTTCGTTTCATTTACAAATAAAGTGAGAATAATAAGGGTAATTCCAGAACTTGATTTTGGTGGAGTTGAACAAGTCCTAGCTAATTCTCTTCCTGCTTTCAAAACATTACCAAATATTGAAATTTGGGTAATCGTTTTATCAAAAGGAGGAAAATGCGCAAAATTATTACAGATAAAGGGTATAAATGTTACAGTTTTAAATAAAAATCTAAGGATACCTAATATTAGTTTAGTGTTTAAATTACTTGATTTGATTAAACTGATTAATCCAGATGTTGTGCATTGTCAGGCTGCCGAAGCAAATTTCCATGGATTGATTGCAGCAAGATTAGCAGGTGTTCCCGTTAGGATAGGAGAGGAGATAGGGTTCCCCAATCATCATTCTTATTGGAAGTATATTTTTAGGTTAGTTTATAAGAATGCGACCAAAGTCATTGCTATTTCCCAGGCGGTGAAGGATAGAATTGTGGAATTGGGAGAGGTGGAGGAAGAGAAGGTGGAGGTGGTTTATAATCCGGTTGAAATAGGGGATAGAGAAAAGAGATTATCGAACAGTTCATTAGATTTCTCTCTCCGTGCCTCCGTTCGAATTGACAAAGGAAAGCCTTTTTCTTTTGGTGAAGCTGTTTCTGATGGAATTGAAAGTGAGGAAAGAAAGCCTTTTGTGTTTGTGACGACATGTAGATTGGTGCCTGTGAAGAATTTGGATAGGTTGATTACTGCTTTTGCAAGGTTACGCAATGAGTTTTCTGAAAAAACTATAGAATTATGGATTGTGGGAGATGGACCTTTGAGGGAGAGCCTAGAAAATCAGAGTAAGGAATTGGGTATAACAGAAAACGTGAAATTCTGGGGATTTCAAGAGAATGTCTATCCATTTTTGGAAAATTCAGATGTTTTTGTGTTACCTTCTCTGAGTGAAGGATCCTCTGTCTCTTTGGTGGAGGCGATGTCTGTTGGTTTACCTTCTATTGTTACCAAGGTTGGTGGTACTCTGGAGATTATCGGCAATTCTAAATCTGCTTTTTTAATCGATCCTCTTGATGAATACTCTATTTTTAAAGCCTTGTACGATTATATTGATCTTTCTAAGGACCAAAGGACAGTTTTAGGGCAAAGAGCTCAAATTGAATCCACAAGGTTTTCAGTTGAAAATTATTCAAACCGATTATTAAATATTTACTCTAATCCAGGTTCTTAGTTTTTATACTTCTATTAGTTTAATGAAGAAAATTAGAATATTGTATTGTTTGGAAACTATCGCTTCCGGTGGAGTGGAACAAAGGAGACTTTTGAATGTCCGGTGGTTAGATAAGGAAAAGTATGGAGTGAAAATTATATGTACTCATGCATTTGGTTTTGTTTACGAAGAATTGAAAAATGAAGGAGTTGAAATTATTACTGTGGGAGGATTTTCTCATCCATTTCATATTGAAAAATATAGCAAAGTAATTCAAATTATAAAGTCTTTTAGGCCACATATTATTCATGGAGCAGTCTTCGAAGGAATGAGTATGGCGACTGTTGGAGGAGTGTTTGGCAGAGTACCTGTGAAAATAATTGAAGAAACTTCAGATCCTCAAACACGATCGAAAAAAGCTATAATACTTCAAAGGTTGTATTCAATTTTCTCTGATAAAGTCGTGGCAATTTCTCCTTCAGTCCTCAAATTTTTAAGGGAAAATGTTAAATTAAAACCAAAGAAGGTTGTTTTGATCAATAATGGTGTCGCAATACCAGAACCTAATACATCAAAGGAATTATTAAAATTAAGGCAGGATTTAAATCTTGAAAAAGAGGATTTCGTAATTGGAGCTGTTGGAAGAGTGTATGACCATATCAAAAGGTTCTCGGATTTGATTTCTGCATTTTCATTACTAAAACAAAAAAATCTTAAACTGTTATTAGTTGGAACCGGGCCTGATTTGGAAAAATTAAAAAGTCAGATGTCGGATTTAGGGTTAGTAGATCAGTGTATTCCTGTTGGCTACCAGGCGAACCCTCATAAATATTATGCACTGATGGATGCATTTTGTATTCCCTCTGTCCATGAAGGTTTTGGATTAGTAGCGGCTGAAGCAATGCTACACAGACTTCCTGTCATTGCCACTAAGGTAGGAGGACTTCAGGATATTGTGATCGATGGAAAGACAGGATTTTTGGTGCCCCCTTTTTCACCAGATCAAATAGCTGAAAAGTTGAAAATCCTGATTGAAGATCCAGAATTACGGAAATCTATGGGAGAAAAAGGCTATGAAAGGGCCGTGGTGAATTATACAGCTGATCGATACTGCCAAGAGGTTGAAAATTTATACCTACAACTCTTAAAGGAAAAGGGATTAATTTCCTGAAAAACTATCCATATTTTGAGGTTTACAAAAGTTTTATTTTTGAGTTGGGATGGTCCGGAAGTGACTTATCTGGAAAACCTGTTTGCCCCTATTTTTATTAAACTTAAAGAGAGGTATGGATACGAATTTCATATTATCCAGTTTACTTCTGCCAAACAAGAAAAAATCAAGCAAAGAAAAGAAGATTTAGCAACAAAAGGGATTCATTATCTGGGTATTCCTTCTTCCCAAAAATCAGCTTTATGGGGAATGTTGAAAGCCAAATTCCTGGATATTTATCGGGTCAAAAAATATGCAAAAAAGCATGGAATAGAAGTTGTCATGCCCAGAGCAGTCAATGCCTATTTTATTGTAAAGGCCTTGTGTCAAAATCAAAAATTCCGCTTTGTATGGGATGCAGATGGCTTTCCTTTAGAAGAGCGGGTTGATTTTGCTGGCTTATCTAAAAAGACTTGGCGGTACCAGTTTTTTAAAAACATGGAGCATCAGGCATATCATCAAGCAGCTTCCCTGCTCTGCAGAACTCAAAAAGCTAAAGAAATTATTGTTCAAAATGGGGGAGAAGGATTTGATAAGGATAAAGTGTTTGTGGTAAATAATGGTACTTTTGTACCCATTGAAAATCATCCTTCTGTAGTCAAACCAAAACAACTTACCTTAGTATATGCGGGGTCCAAAGGCCCGCAATATCTGTTAGCGGAAATGTTGGAAACCTTTCAAATCATCAAAAAGGCTTTTCCCGATGCCCGATTTAAAATTCTTACTTTTCAAATTGGGCAAGTCCAAAATTATATTCAGCAACATTATCCACAGCTATTTTCAAGTGTGGAGATCAAATCTGTTCCTGCAGGGCAAGTAAAGGAAGAGTTGACAAAGGCACATATTGGGATCTCCTTCCGCAAACCAAGCTTTTCCATGCAGGGAGTAGCCCCAATCAAAGTGGTGGAATACCTCAGTGCAGGATTGCCTTTGATCTATAATCCTGGAATTGGAGATTTGGATGAGCTTTTGGGTACTCAGGAATTTACCTATTCCTTGGACACCATGAAAGCTGTGGATGCTGAAAGTTTGGTTCCATGGATCCAAAAACTTATGGATCAAGATAGGAGAGACCAAGTTATCCAATTTGCCGAAGAACATTTTTCTTTGGAGAGATCAGCAGCCTTGTATCACCAAGCTTTGCAATATGGAGAAGGATAAGGAGAGCGTTTATGTTTTTGATGTTTGCGGTACCCTTTACCATACCAATACTACTTATAGTTTTTTGGAATATTACTTTAGAAAAAAGGATAGGGCCAAGTATTGGCTGATTCAGCTTTTATTGTCTTTGCCGGGAAAGGCCATTATTATTGCATTAACTAAGATTGGCATAAAAGCAGATTTACGAACTTTTTTGATTGGAATGCTAAAGCATGAAAATGCGTACGAACTAGAACGTTATGCTAATCTTTTTGTGTCTGAGGAGTTAAATTCAAAAAGGTTCTTAAAAACACAAAGCATTTTGAAGAAAGCGCAAGAAAAAAATAGGAGGATAGTTTTGGTAAGCGCCTCTCTGGAACCAGTAATTAAAGCCATTGCTAATGAATTGGAGGTGGAAGAATACTTTGCTTCAATATTAGAAAAATCAGAAGAAGGTATTTATTCCGGAAAATTATGCCAAGACCTAAAGGGAAATAAAATAAGACTGATTGAAAAGTATTTTGATATTCAAACTGCTCATTTCTTTGTGTACACCGATAATTTGGATGATATTGCATTGATTGCGCTAGCTGAAAAAGCTTTGGTGATTTCCAAAAAACGGAATATAAAAAAATGGGAAAGCTTATTGGCCACCCATCCACATGCTGAAATTTTACATGTATAAGTTTGTTATTCCCTTTTATTACCTGTCTTATTCCCGTTTAAAAAGTCTTCCAGAGAAATTATCTCTAGTATGGATTTATCCGTTGTTTTTGATGGTTTTTCTTTTTGGTTTTTATCAGCTTGAAATCAATCCCCATTTCTTTTCCTTTTTTTTGGCATTTGTAGCCTGGATAAGTATTTATGAGATTGGGTATTTGGAAAATGATGCCTTGACAATAAAGAAGGAAGCACATCCAAATTTCAGGATTAACCAAGAGGATATTGATTTAATAAATAAGAATTTCCGTAGAATTGCTTGGATCAGGATTTTAATTTTTATGGGATTTACAAGTAGCTTGTATCATTTCAATTTTTGTAGTATTGAACAAATAGTATGGTTTGTTTCAATAGTTATATTTGCGAGGTTTTTTTTCTATCTACATAATGTAATTCGTTCAAGATGGAATATCATTTCTTACTTCTTCTTATGTCTGAGTAAGTATTGGGTATTTCCTATCCTATATTTGGGTTTGGGACATGGGTTTGATCCATATTTGATTGTTTTATGCTGTTTTCCTGTGCTTAGGACCATAGAACATGCGGTAAAACCAAAATATAAAATCAGCTGGTTAAAAAAACTAGTAGGATCTTTGGATGTCTTCAGGGTAAAATATTATTCAATTGTGCTTCTTTTTTCTTTTTTAATTTCTTGTGGGTTTAGTTTTACACCAATCTTGATTTACTCTATTGCTTATTTTTATATTTTTAGATTGGGAGTTTGGATGTTGATCGGGAGTGGGAAATATTCTAGAGAAAGCATAACCTAAAAATATATGGCGGATATTTTTTTTGGAGTTATTCTTTACTTGATCAATCTGATATTGATTAGTGAGTTTGTCCGGCAGAGGACCAATTCAAAAGGATTAAATTTTTCCTTTTTATTGGTCCACTACCACTTATTAATAGGATTTTATTATGGGTGGTTTGCTAAAGGAACTGATACCAGTTTTTACTGGAATTTAGGGGATAAATTTCGCCACTTCAATTTTGAATCTTGGTGGGATGCCTATGGTACCCATAATTATTTTGTGTTTTTTATTAATTATCCTTTCTCCAGAACGTTGGGCTTGGATTTTTGGACCGGTACTTTTTTATATGCTAGTGTTTCGGCTTGGGCCTTTATTTTATTGTTTTTGGCGGGACAGGATTTGTTAAAAACCAATAAAGTGAGCCTTCAAGGTTTTAATATTTGGCCTTATATCCTTTTGTTGCCCAGCCTTCACTTTTGGTCTTCGGGAATTGGGAAAGACTCTTTGGTTTTTCTATTTATGGCTATGTTTTTTTATGGGATAAGGGATTTAAGAAAATATGTGTTTTTGGTATTTCTGAGTGCGGTATTGCTCTATCATGTACGCCCACATATGGCTTTTATCGTTTTATTGTCCAGCTCTGTCATGTTGATTATAGACAGTAAGCTCCATTTGTCTTATAAACTCGTTTTTTTTGCAATCGCCATGGTGGGTTTTGTTTTAATCTATGATGAAGTTTTAAAGTTTTTAAAGATTGATGAATTGAATGCGGAAAACATTGAAAGTGTATTCAATACTTCCAGTGGGAATTTGAGTTATGGAAAATCTTTTGTGGATATGTCAGGTTATCCTTATCCCTTAAAAGTTTTTACGTTTCTTTACAGGCCCTTATTCTTTGATGCCCATAATTTTACCAGTTTTCTCAATTCAATAGAGAATCTGATTTACTTGTTGTTGACGATTATAATTTTTACAAAAGTCAATCCTATAAAGGGTTATCAGAAAGCTCCTAATGCCATCAAAATCATGTTTTTGACTTTCTTATTGTCTTCCATTGCCTTTGCCGGAGCCATGAGTAATTTCGGGATCATAGTAAGGATGAAGAATATGACTTTTGTGTATTTCCTGATTTTCTTGATCTATATCTATCAGGTGCATTTGTTGGAGAGAAGGCAATATATAATAAGAAAGATTACTGAGGCGCAGAAGAGAAAGGTGACGATGGGAAGGAAGGCCGGTTGAATTTTGAATGTAAACTGAGGAATTTTAAATTTTTTATCTCTGGCCGTCATGCTGAACGAAGTGAAGCAACTCCTTTAATTATGGAGAGTGAGTAGTAATTCCATTATATCGAGGATAGGGATTGCAAATTGCGACCATCACAATGGCAACCCGGGGTTTCAACTCCGGGTTTTTTTATGCCCAGCCCATTTCTTGATTTGGGAGCTTTTATTGAATTATGTCCCAATTTTATGCAACAGATCCTGTGAATACCGTTCTGATCTGTCTGCCATTCTCTGAATATCCTTGGCATAAATAACACATCGCTTTAGGTCCATAATCTGTCTTAAAAAAATGCTTATAAAATGCGTCTATTTGCTTGTGATTTTGGGGACAATAGGCCTCCTGCCGATGAAAAACACCTGAAATCAAATTGCTGGGTGATTGTTTTTTTTTTTCAGTAATTCAGGTACCTGTAGGTGTCTGTAACTGACCACGCTACTGCGCCGGAAACCTGGTATTTGATCTTCTTGATGATACTTAGAAGAATTTGGTTTTCGGGAAGGTAATTTTCGAAATACTGTTTGTCCAATTTTAAAAAGGCCTCCAATGTCCTGTCGTGGATGTATAGTACGTGTTTTTTGGCTTCGTTTTCATTCCAGCCAAAATGATACATATGCAGATAAACCCAATTGTGTGGATCCTTCAGTTTCATTTCTTTTTCGAAAGACAAGAGATCATTGGAAATAAAAATAAGGCGTGAGGCCAGGTTCAGGTATTCCTGTAAACTTGGCCATAATTTGTAAATGTGGGGCTGTGTGTCTTCCATTGTAAAGGGAATCAATTGTAGCGCCAGATTGCCACCTGAAAATAAGGGTCTTTGCTGTAAATAATGTTCCATGGATGGTACGGCATTCTTATCCATATTGGAGGCCTCCCAGATGCATGATTTGAAATAAGTACTCCAGGCTACCTTGATATGGTTAAGGCTTTGATCTGAAGCATGGATTTTGAGATTGTTCCATAAATATTTTATGGATTTTTTGAAGGGGTCTTGAAGATCCAATTCATCTTTGGTTGGCAAGTTCAAAGTTATGATCAGCAGATAGTTGAGGGCTGCCATCCAAAACTCCGCTTTTTTTCCCGGAGGGAGTTTGTCAGTATAATCATCGAGCATAAAGAAAAGCACGAATAGCTTCGATATCCAGTTGACCGCTTCAAAACTTGCTTCAGGGAAAAGCCTGCATGCAAGGGCATGTAATTGCATTTTTTGGAATTTGGCCTTATCCCTGTTAGTGGTGAGTAATTTCATTTGCCCCAACCAATCCCAATTAAGGTTAGAAATAAATTCATGTTCAGGATGGATTTCGGAAGAGAATGGGTAATTGAAGATTTCACGGTTTCTTGTTTTTATCGGAATACTTTCTTTGTTCTGATAAATTTTTTTATTGAACCGGTCAATTGTTCTTGCGTTTACCCCTAGCAATTCCGCCAAATGTTTTCTGGAAAGAGCACTGAGGCTTTCCCCCATAATTTCCGAAAGCAAAGGGATGGCGGACTTATAGTGCATCTGGGAGATTTTCATCCATAATTCATTGTCTTTCTTGGATTGTTGCCTGAGAATCTGCGAAAGTGTGGATAATTCGGGGATTTCAGCAAGAATTTTATGTTCCTGTTCTTTTGAAACAGCAAGGGTTTTGGTGTCTCTCAAAGCAATTAATTTATAGCGGCTTAATTGGTTTTGGTAAAAGGCTTCAGCATCAAAGCCGATTTGTCCTTTGAAAAAGGGCCTGATTATTTTTTGGTCATCGAAAAGTGCCATACAGCCCTCAATTATGAAATGGGCTTCATTTTCAGCCAGCAACTCTTCTCTTATGAGTTCATTTTTCTTGAATGTATGGAAGGTTGCCAGTGGTAGCAATTTCTGATAATGCTCAATGGGAAGTAGAATTTTTTTATCAAGAATGTCCTTCAGCTCAATCAGCGTTTCATTACTTTTTTTCATGTCCTTTCACATTTAGATATACAGTAATTGGTTAAAAGTATACCCTTGGAAACAAAAAAATTCCCATGGTTTTCTTTTAGAAAGTCACTAAATGCGTAAGTTCAATAAGGTGGAACAGAAACTAATCGATTAAATCTATAAAACTAAAAATAAATAAGTCAATAAGTATTGGTGAAAAAATCAAGAAAATGGTAAAAAAAGCGACAGATTTTGTCTAGAAATAGTTAAAAAATGGAAGGACAGTTATTTTTTTTGCTAATAATCCGGTTTAGTGATTCTCTGCTCATGCCAAGAAACTTTGCCAGATGCTCATATTTTGTCTGAATGAAAATTTGGGGAAGGTTGTTTTCCATATAGTCCACTTTTTCCTGATTTTTTAAGGAAGTCAGATTTGCCATCTGTTCGATTCTTTCATGATCTACTTGATGTAGATGGCTGATGAATTTTCCCCACTGATTGGGAAAGTTGTTCATATTGGATTGGAGTGCATGAAAGGGAATGGCCAGGATCTCCAAAGGACTGAGTGCTTCCCATTTGAGTAACTGAAACCTGTGCTCTGTATCTATTTGAAAATCATAAAAGAAACTGTTCGGGCCTATCAACCTTACCCAAGATTGAAATTGATTAGATTGGGAATAGGCAATTGCCTGTCCTTTATTGATGAAATAGATCATTTCTTTATTTCCGGGCATTTTAATTGACTCCTCTTTTTTGAAATTAACCGGCAAAGCATATTCCATCATGAATCTGCATAAAGGATCCATGGGGAGCTTATGATGGAGCATATATAATCTGAGCTGAAGCCTTCTTTTATACAATACCATGGTAAAACGATTTTCCCCTGAATATAATTAGGATGTGGCTTGAAGGGAGGTCCCATTTGGGACTTTTTGAAATTTGGCTTTAAAAAAGCGACAGATCCTGTTTTTTAAGCAGTGTTTTTAATAAAACTGAGGCAAAAATCACAAAATCTCTTTATGTGACTTTTGTCACACAGGCTTTTTGACTTGGATTTTCAGGTCTCTAATTTAGTGTTACTTAAAGACTGTAAAACATGTGGCATTCCATCACTAAACTAAAAATTAAACCGAATGCTGCTACTTGGCAGCTTGAAGTGATATGTCTGATGCTATCAGCACTGTTTGCCTATACAGGGCTCAGCAAATGGTTGGACTGGCATGGGACCAAGGCCGCATTATACAATCAGGTATTTCCTATATGGATGGCAGATGTGATTTTATATGGGCTTCCTCCTTTGGAGGTTATGGTGTCTATGATGCTTTTGGTGTCCAGGTGGAGGTATTTAGGGTTATGGTTGTCAGTGATATTGATGACTTTATTTACCGGTTACATTGGTATGGTACTTACGGGTGTATTTGGAAGGGTTCCCTGTAGCTGTGGAGGGGTGTTGAACAGTTTGGGCTGGTGGGAGCATCTGGGGTTTAATTTGGTGGTTTTAGTGATGGGGGTTTGGGGAGTATGGTTGAAGAAGCGAGAGACGAGAAGCGAGACATGAGACATGAGACGCAAGACATAAGACACAAGACGCAAGACATAAGACTTAAGATAGAAAAAATCTTCCGGATCATTTACCAGGTAGGGGATAGGGGAGTGAGGGGACCGGCCGTTCCTCTCCAAAGATCAATAGGTCAGGATCAAAACGACCGGAATTACTTTAACTATATTAAACAATCAAAATTATGAAAAATCAGATCAAAAACCTGCTACGCGCAGGGGTATTTGTATTGGCAGCGGTATTTGCGTTTGCTTTTACTAAGCCTTTAGATTCCACTCCATTGTATCAGGAAATCAATGGGGTAGTTGAAGATGTGTCAGGTTTGAATTATCGTTGTGATAATCCCCAAAATGAAATCTGTACATATCAGGATCCGGAACTTACTATTCCTGCCCAAATGGGAAGGTTTAGCCTGATCCCTTAACATGTAATTGAGGCTGCCAGCATAGTCGGCAGCCTCTTTGTAAAATTAGTTTGGTTTACTTTTTTTGTCGGTACATTTTTTTTATTAATTGGATTGAGAGTACTCATTCTGCCTTAAAATGATTCCAGTTCAATTTCTCTCGGCGGGATAACGGAGACGTAACGGCTATCATTGGGTGGAATGGAAATTGTGGTTTCTCTATATTTCCTGACAAATGTTACTTCAAATCTTTCTTCTAGGTTAAGCCTCTTTAGATCAGACCACCTGAGCCCCCTTCCGAAGAGTTCTCTTTTTCTTTCGTCAAGTATTTCTGACAGCAGCCCCTCATCTGAAAGACTTGATAAATCAGGGACCAATCCATTGCGCATCCTTTTTCCTGCCAAAAGAGCGAAAAGATTCCTCGCTTTAGCCAGGTTTCCGTTTCTTACAGCTGACTCAGCAGCAATCAGGTACATTTCTGCTGTGGTAATTCCTGAAAAATATTCAATGGATCCGGAGTAATGGCCGATAAAGTTTTTCCATCCACCAGGCCTGCGGATGAAATAAAGGGGCAGTCTGAGATCATCTTCATTATATAAAGACAGAAACTCATCACTCACCTTAAATAGCTGGCTGAAAGTAAAACCCGAAAATGCAAACTGGGAGTAAAAGATGGTTTCTTTATTGAATCTCGCAAACGGATTTATTCCAGAGACAGTAATTTCATTGAAGTCTTTCAGGTCACTTTTTTCAGCCAATACCAACTCTGCATATTCTCCTGCTTTGTCGTAAATACCCATTGATAGGTAAATTCTTGCCAAAAGTGCCCTCGCAGAAATCAAATTTGGTCTTGTGGGCAGTTCACTTGATTGGGGAAGCAATTCCAAGGCTTTTTCCAAATCCGTTATAATAAAATCATAGGCCTCAGCTGTAGTGGAAAGTCCAAATGATGTATTAGGATCTGCTGTATCCCTCAGAGGAAAGCATAGGGAATTATTGTTACCATTGGGCCTGAATGCAGGGGCAAAAACCTGAGCTAGTGTAAAATTGGCAAGTGCCCTGAAGAAATATGCTGATCCCATCAATTGGGCTTTTCTTTCTGTCTCTCTACTCGTAGATGGTTGAATCCTTCCGGCTTTTTCCAAAACTATATTTGTAATCAGGATCTGATTGAATGGACGGGTCCAGTCCATGACAAGATCATCCTGTGAGTATGGATTTGGCTCCCAGAGGTACACATTCCTTAACATTTCAAGTTCTGCATCTACAAGTGATTCATCTGCTACAAATTCATCAGATCTGAGCAGTGGAAACTGACCATGTTCGTTCATTGCCTGGTCTGTATTGTCAAGCAAAGCCTGCAGATCATCCAGGCTTGTAGGGACTACCAGTGATACATTTGGCTTTTCATCCAAAAAGCCATCACATGCTCCCAAACCTATCAAGAGCAAGAGTAAAAGTCTGTTTTTGAATATTCTGTTCATCATTTTCAAAATTTTTATAGGTAATTACAAATCAATGCGGAGTCCAAACGCAATACTTCTCTGTGGCCGCATGAGTGGGAAGTCCGGGTCAACCGGTTGGTCGGTTGCCTTCCAGAGAAGGGCGATATTGTTGAAGTATGAATACACCTCAATTCCTGAAGGTAATTTTGAAGACTGTTTTTTCAGATTTAGTCTATATCCTAGCCTGATGTCCTGCAACCGGATATTATCACCCCTTTCTACAAGATCTTCTGAAAACTGGAAGAACCGGTCTCTGTTTAAATTTGGCACAGTCGGGAATGCTGGAATCACTGTAGAGAGTTCATCCCCTGGGTTTTGCCATCTCAAACCGTAATCACTATGAGAAATCCTTCCTGCAAGAAGTTCTCCATAGTTCACAGATTCCCTTCGGAAATAATAGCCAAGCCTGTAAGAGATATTGACCGAGAGGCTGAAAGAGCGGTAACTGAAATCATTTCTCCATGCACCAAAGTGTACTGGTCTTGAGGGACCATGGTATATCAGATCATCAATTCCTGTTGTTCCCAAAATGCTTGGGTAGTTGGTGCTCGGCTCACCGTTAAGGTAACCTCTCGGCATTCCTGTATCAGGGTCCAACCCAGCTGATTTATAACTGTATATAGCAATAAGTGGCCTTCCCTGAACAGGGGCAGGAAGTCCCGTTCCTCCTCCAAAAGTCAGGACCTGTATCGGTACTGCCTGTGTTTCATATCCCGTCACCTTTTCGTAAACATGGCTGGCCAGAAGATTGGAAGTCCAACCAAAACCGGTAGTTCTTAAGATTTCAGTTCTCAATATCAGGTCAGCACCCATCGTTCTGGTATCAGCAAAATTACCCCGGAAATTGACCACCCCAGTAGAAGTGGGCATGGGTACAGTCCCTATTAGGTCTTCCCCTGTTTTTCTGTAAAATTCCAGGCTTCCAGAAAATCTGTCACGGACCAGTGAAAAGTCCAATCCAAAATTGAGGATACCGATTTTTTCCCAGCGGAGATTGGGATTCGGAGGGTTGGTAATCCTTGCAAAGGGTAGGCCTGTCATTCTGTTGATGGAACCGGCCATATAAGTGGCTGTGGTAAATGAAGACAGGGTTCTGTCCACATTACCATTGAATCCGAATGTAGTTCTAAGCTTCAGATAATCTATCCAGGATGCTCTGAGAAAAGTTTCCTCAGACATGATCCAGCTTCCTCCAACAGACCATAATGGAACGGATCGCTGGTTGGTATTAACTCCGAAAAGATTGGAGGCATCCCTTCTGGCGGATGCTGTCAGCCCATATTTTTTTCGGAAATGATAGGCCGCGTTGGCATAATAGGATATATACCTTTCCACCATACCGGAAATGGATTCTCCGGGAGGGATTCTTTGTATCATGTTAGGATTATGAAAAGTCCTGAACAGGGTGGCATTGTCAACAAACTGGGAGGTTCCGTTTTCCCTTCTGTATCCATAGATGCGGCTGTTCCTTCCTTCACTTTTGAGGTCTTTGGCTTCAAATCCACCAAGGAAATTCAGTTCATGGTCCTTTATTTCCTTATGGTATCTGATCTGGCTTCTGAAGTTGTGGCTTTGGGATTCTGTGATTCCCCAATCAAGAATACTTCCCACAGGCACTGGGTATGTGAGGTTGCCTCCGGGACCCATTTGGGTAAATCTGTTGATCAGGTCTCTAGTGAAAAATGAAATTTGGGGACTGTAGTTTTCCATAGCACCGTTCCCTTTCCAGAACTGGTGGAGTACTTCAATTTGCAGCCCTTTTGTGAGGTCATAGTGCAGCCCTGCATTCAGCCTAAGATCATTGAATCCATTTCTGTGGTCCAACATTCCTATTTCATCTACGGGCCGGTACCGCCAGTCTAACATGCCTGGAACATTGTTTTCAACAGTTTCAAGAAAGCGGGTACTGTAAGTCCTTGTAATGGGCAGTGCTTCGCCTGATGGGGAAACCAGTCTGTCGTAGATAGAATAGTCCAGCACATTGGGCAGTTCGGTCCCGACATTCCGGACAGTCTGGGAATAATACATACCGGTACTTAGCCTCATTTTTCCGCTGAGAAGGGTCCATGTGTTCTTTGAATTCAGTGTAAGGCGGGAATTGTCATTTCCTGTTACTTCTTCAGTATTATGGTCATAGCCTGCTGAGAAAATATAGTTGACCAGGTCTGTGGAGCCGTTGATATCAAAGGAAAACTGCTTGTTGACCTGGTTTCTGTAAAAGTATTTGGTGAGGTCGTTTCTGATATCATGTGTACTAAAGTCTGATAGAAGCCGATTTTTCTCCTCCTCGGAAATCCTTCCCTCTCTTTGGGCGATCATGGCTTCAACCCCATAGGACAATGCAGTACGGTTCGGTGAGTTTTCAGCGCTGTTGAAGCTACCTCTCCTGAATAGAAGATCCTCTACCTCAATCATCTGGGACGCTGACATCCTGGGCCTGTAAAAGAGGTCAGGAACCTCGATGATATTGGTGTTCATATTGACACTGGCCCTCATACCGGTAACTTTGCTGCCTGATTTGGTAGTGATCACGATAACACCGTTTCCTGCCCTTGCTCCCCAGATGGAGGCAGCTGCCGCATCCCTGAGTACCGTGATGCTTTCCACGTCGTTTGGATTGATGTTTTCTATAGGTCCGTCATAAGGGAAGTTGTCAATGACAATCAGTGGCCTGGTGTTGGCAAAGATGGTACTCCTTCCCCTTATACTGATGGGATCGCTAAGGCTTCCGGCCCTGTTGAAAATCAGTCCCGAAGTTACATCTTCCAGCCTATCTAAGATGCCTGTGCTTACCCTTCTGTTCACAAGTTCTCTATCCAAAGCCACAAAGGAACCTGTAGCCCTTTCTTTGCTGAGTTCCTGAAATCCTGTGCTGTAGACCTCCACCTCAACCAGGTCCATATCCTCTCGTGCCAAATTGATCTCAAGCATTTTGGAAAGGTCATTTGGAATCCTGACCTGTTGCCTGGCATAGCCGATGTAGGATAATTCCAGGAATTCATAACTGTCCTCTATAGCTAAGGAAAACCGTCCTTTTTCATCGGAGATGGTTGCTCTGGTTTCATTTTTAACTTTTATTATTACTCCAGGGATTGGGTTCCCATCATTGGCATCTTTGACCGTTCCGGTCACTGATCTGTTTGTTTGGGCTAAAAGAATGCTGCAGCCCAGAAAGCTCAAAAACAAGCTTAATAGTAGAATCTGTTTCATTGATATTTGGGTTAAATGATTATTCGGTTTTGTCCAGAGAATCCAGGTTCATTTTAAGGAGTGTCCGCCACTCCTCCAGTGTGGAGGGGAATCCACCACTCTGGATAAGCTTCAGATCAGGTCCCAAAAGAATCTGTCTGGGGAATGTTGAAACCTGAAATATTCTAAGAATTTCATGGTCAGGACCTGCATAAAAATTTATTGCCTTATCTGAAGTGTATTTGCCAGATTTCAGACTGTTGGTCCACAGTTCCGAGTCCTTATCGGTAGAAATTGAGACAAAGGAAACCTGATGTCCGAATTCTTCTTCCAGTTGAGAAAGGATGTCCCTATAGAAAATCACACATGCCCCGCACCCGGTAAACCAGAAATCAAGGAACAGTAGTTTTCCGTCCCAGGCAACTGATGAAAGGTTTGATTTTTTGTTTTCAGGTGTGGAAAATTCCAAAGGGGCCAAGGATGCGGAATGTTGTGTTTTATTGACATAATCTTCCAAAAGGGAAGAAATCCAGGGAGTTTCTATGAAAGGAAGCTCAGCAGCAAACTCTTTTTCCGGATTCTGAATTTCACTAGAATACCTGATCAGGTAATATCCAAGGAGTTTGTCTTTTTCAGGTCCTATAAAATTTTGTTTTATCCATTTCCTTATTGGAATATTTTCAATCCTAGCTGATATAAGTCCAAATTCAATTACTGCAATATGAAGCTGGGATCCGTGGTAAAGTGAGTTTTCAGGAAAATCAAATGATTTTGGATGCGGAAGTTCTTTTTTGTAAAATTGGGACAAGCTATCCAAAACTATGCTATTGTTTGACGAGGCAGCTGAGTTGTATGCAAACCTGAACTGATTATAGATTTTGTAGAGGTCTAAACCCAGATAGTTACCCTTAATGATGTCTAATATGTACTTATCAATATTCAATTCAGATGTATCAAAATCCTGAATTAGGTGATTTTCCAATTCACGTATTCTTTGTCGCAGTTTTTTAATCTGGAGAAATGGATCATAGGGGATAACCTCAAAACTCCTTCCGTATTGTGAACCAAACTCCTCAAGGAGTGCAGAAAATCTTCCTTTTTTTATAAATTCTTCAGGATTGGGATTGTTGATAATTAGTCCTGATTCAAACTGTTCTAATTTGCTTTTTCTGGTCTGTTTTGCTTGAAATTCATAAGCACCAGCAGACTTACCTGAAAAGAATATGTTTTTAGTAAAATCATCAAAGAAGATCATGACACTGTCCCCTGGGGATACCAAAAAGTCCTGCATCAGGTAATGCGAATCTGATTTCAAAGTCAGATAGCCAGGGCTGTGGATGGGAGGTGACACCCATCTGAAATAAGTTGACTTGGGATTCCTTTGGACCATGGTAGGGTTCCGCAAAGGAATGGTAGTTGATATATGCTCAAGCTTTGTTGGATTATACCAGAGGAAGTTTTCAAATAGCTGTGCTTCCAGTTCCTTGTATTCAAATGGAGAATGAATCTCCCCATAAATCACTACCGGGACAGGAGGGGTTTCACTGGTCTGGGAGAACAATGGCATGCTGTTTAGAATAAAATAAATTGAAATGATGATTTTTCTCATATACTTGGGTTCTTGTTGGATAATTGGGAATTTGAAATAAAGGAAGCCGGAAGGGGAAGCATTCTCGAGTTTCATCGTAAAAAATGCTTGGCTATCCTTCCGGCCCCGGGCCAAAAAGCACTACCAGGGCTTTTTGCTTCTACCCGGCCCGCACCGCTGTAGTACCGTCACCTTCTGTGTATCCGTTAGCTACATTTGGGTCTATTGATTCGTTTCACCTTTATGAGAAAAGACGCGGTGTGGGTCCTGTGGGGGTGACAGGCAACTTTTCAGCTGTCGTCAAATAGCAATCCTATGATTGCAGTGGTTGTAAGTGAGTTCATGGTGCTGGGTTTATGGTTTTTTATTTCTTGTCCTAGCTGGCTGCTATGAAGGAAACTCATTCTTCATTCTAAATACATCACTCATCATTCATCATTCCTAATTCCCCAAAAGACATGGCAGTCCCAGGAAGCATGATTGTATGAATTTTTTCATGCAGCAAAACATTGTTGAAAAGCATAAGATTGAAGCGGAGATTTACCCAATAGAGGATCTAACCCTTGCTAAATCTAGCTTTTGTAACAGGAAATAGGATTTGAATGGAAGACCGGAGTCACTGCAGTAGACCCGATACCGTTTAGACAGACTGAAAGGATTTTGTATCAACTTGGGGTTGATTGATGTTGCCTGCCTTGCAAAACAATAAGTTCAAATAGGGTTCTTTGGCTTTCGTTCAAAAAGAATTTCGAAAGCAGTCAATCCTCTTGTTAGGTACTGGAAACCAATCTCAAAAAGGAATACTTTGGCATTTAAGTTATGGAGGAAGTTACTGTGGCCAAAAATCCTGGGCACAGACCTCTTACACTCATTGCTGAGGTCTGAGAAGTCACCCAAGCCTAATTGAAAAGAGGCTGTGCCCTTCTTTTGGAACAGTTTTAAATGTTTTTGCATCCTTTTATTGTTTGGCTTCTCAGACCTAACATTGAGGATGTGGGTCAAATATATTAAAATGTAAAAACAAAACAAATATGTTTAGTTTTATTTTTTCAATAATCCTCATTTTTATCTTATGGAGGAGGATTTAATAGAATTTAGAGTAAAATTAGGTAATCGAATTAAAGAGATTAGAAAATCTAAAGGTTTAACCCAGCCACAATTGGGTTCATTAATAAATAAAGACTATCAAGATATTAGTAGATTGGAAAATGGGAAGGTTAATCCATCGGCATTTTATATATGGCAAATTTCAAAGGCATTAAAGATAGACATTGAGGATATCTATAATTTTTAAAAAATTTAATAGGTACTTATTTTTTCTTGACAAATTTCAAACACCAACATTTTCATTTTTCTAACTTTCTCTAAAAGTTTAAAGCAATCATCTTCTGAAATGTCAAAATCCCTACTGTACCTCGCTTCCACATAACCTTTGCGTAGTAATTCAAACAACCTATATTCCTCTTCATCATCTGGCGGTGATAAAAAGAGATTGTATAATCCATAATCTAAGTGTTTGGCATATTTCCTTAATTTATTAAGGTTATGAACAGTCGGTTTATATCCTGAAAATACCAGCATAACTGTTGCATAAAAGTTTTCTACTGCTTGGTGTTGCTCAAATAATGATTTCCTATAACTCCCTCTATCAAAAGCATTTTCGGCATCAATAAGAAATTCATTTCCCATTGGAAACCATATGTCGAAATAATTTTGTGATCTGGTTTTAAGTTCTTCCTTGCTGAGTTTATGTGGTTTTAAAAAATCGAATTTTTCATCATCGAAGAGGGTTATACCTTCTGATAGTATTCGGATAAAAAAATACTGGCCATAGCTTAGGCCTGTATTGATATAATCAATGCTGTGAACGAGTATGCTTGTAATTCCTTTAAGCTCTTCGTTGCATTTGTTTTCTATGTGGCTTATGATGGCTTGCTCTTTTTCAGTTTTCTTTTTGGTTACCACCAAAAAATCATAATCGCTTTCATAAGTTAAAGTGATGCCATCATGCTGAAGTGTTGAATCTACCCACTTACCAGTAGCATGGCTTCCAAATAGAATCACTTTAGTAGGATCTGCCTCCTCCTTTATGATTTCAAGGATGGCATTTATCTCATCCTGCTTTGATTTGGGTAAATGGCTTAATGGGTTGGTTGGCATGTTCTTTTAAACTAAAATATAAATGTAGCAATTATTGCCTGGTTGGTCAAATTGATTTGGAAGCTTCAAGGATAATTTAATTGAATGGAGGTTGAACTCCATTTCAAAGTTTTATTATTTGAATTTAGCTCGAATTGAGGGGATTGGGTTGGGTTAGTTAAAATACTGCAAAAACAGAAAAAATGCTCATTATCAAATAAATAGTGCTCTAAGATGCACCTTTTAATGTAATTACATAATAAAGACCAAGGTATGTAAAATATAGTGCATTTTATAGCTCTTTATATTGAATTTTTAAATATTAGTATTATATTTGCATAAAATAATGCTTTATAATGCACTTGTTAGAGTTAATAAAAACCATAAAAAAACGTAGGGAAGCGCTACAAGTAACTCAGGAGGGGTTGGCAGCATTATCAGGTGTTGGGTTGAGAACATTAAAACAGTTTGAAAGCGGAAAAGGAAATCCTACGCTGTCAACATTGCAAAAGATATCTGATGTGTTGGGCATGGAGGTTTGCCTAAAAATTAAAAACGTGAAGCATACTAAATGAGAAAAGCCAAAGTATTATTCAAGAATGAAGAATCGGGTATCTTGACCCAACACGATGATGGTTCTTTTACATTTCGTTATCACGAAGACTGGGTAACCAATAACGACAGGCAAAGCATCAGTCTAACTTTACCTAAAAATGAAAAAGAATTTCATTCTAAATACCTGTTTCCATTTTTTTACAACATGCTTCCTGAAGGTTCTAATAAGCAAGTGGTATGCAAACTCAATAGAATTGACAGTGAGGATTATTTCGGATTGTTGATGACTACTGCAAAAAATGACACCATAGGTGCCGTAAGAATTATTAAACTGGATAATTAATGAGTTTGCCAGAAATTAAATATTGTCCCGGAACATTATCTGAAGGTTTTAATACATATAGCAGAACAGCTTTAAAAAGAGTTTTTCAGGCCAAGAAGGTGCATCATGTTTTGCCTTACTATTCGCCAACATCCAACCCCGAAACTGATCTTCTGTTTGATGAGAATCGAAACCGCATGTCAATATCAGGTGTACAAGAAAAATACTCTGTATTGCTTGACAAAAACAAGATAAGGCTTATTAATGAAAATGAACAAGGCACTTATATTCTGAAACCAATTCCAGGTGCCGGTAAAAAGCCAGATCAAATGCCTGCCAATGAGCATTTAACCATGCAAATTGCCCGTCAGGTTTATGGAATAGAGACTGCAGAAAATGCGCTGATATTTTTTAAAGATGGCACACCTGCATACATCACAAAAAGATTTGATGTAAAAGATGATGGTTCAAAATTAGCTCAAGATGACTTTGCCTCCTTAGCAAAAAGAACCCCACAAACCCATGGAGAACATTACAAGTATCTCGGGAATTATTTAGATATATTTGAATTAATGCGTAACTATTTAACAACTTACAAGATAGAAGCGCCAAAACTTTTAAGAATACTTATATTTAATTATCTTTTTTCAAATGGAGATGCACACTTTAAAAATTTCTCTATACTAGAAACACCTTTTGGAGATTATCGACTGAGCCCGGCTTATGACTTACTAAATAGCCGTATCCATATAGAAGATAAAGACTTTGCATTAGATGATGGTCTATTGCCCAGAAATCTAGCCCAAGGCAAAATCGGTTTACAATTTGCTAAACTAGCAGAGAAAGCAGAAATCAGTGAAAAGACTTTTCAGGATATTATGGCATTGATGATTAACAAATCAGATTTAGTTGAAAAAATGGTGGCTGCTTCTTTTCTGAATGATTCAACTAAAAGAAATTATTACCAATCGTTTCAAGGACGTTTAAAGCAACTGACTAAAGCATGAAATATGATGTTCATTCAGAGGTTGATCTACAATACTACCAAGTACTAGTGGTAGTCGAGGTACAGTCTTAAATGACAAGTAATCTTTAAAGATTATATTGAATTTACTATAGCGAAACCATGGCTTAAGGCGCCTTGTTGCATGGAAGTTCATCTACTGAAGGACTGGTTTTCTCCGGTCATTTTCATTGACACTTGAACCAACTCCTTCCCTACACCATACTTTTTCCAGAGTTCATCTGTCACTGAATAGAAATTCACCTTTCCTTTCCTTTCCTAGTATTAACACCACAGTCTTTGCAAGTATAATCCCATTTCATAAGGCTAAAAATTTGAATAAGACACCTAAAATCGTAAATTTTAGGTTGAAATTGAATAATGAACGTAAAAAATACCCTGTATAGGGGATTTTTTAGTTTAGAGGGATTTGGTAGGTTTGGAAGAGGGATTTTAGTTACATCTAAAGAGTTGTAAATATTCTCAGAAGTAAGATCTCCTTATAATGATTTATAAAAAACATTAGTTTTAATAAACAATGCAATTGTAGTATCAAGCCAGCAAGAATTGAAGGCTTGGTGGTATAAATACGTTGTAATAAGTAAGTTATAGCCAATGGTAGGACGACCGAACCGTAACATAAAAACAAGCAGACAATGACAATAAAAGAAGCGATTTTAAAAAGCCTTGATGAAATCAACGACTTGACAACGTATATGGACATTTACAACCATATCGTTAAAAACAATTATTACGACTTCGGTACAGCTAAAACTCCGGCTTCAACAATTTCTGCATTGCTGGGCGACTTTATTCGTAACGGTGATACTAGAGTAAAACGAATAAAACAAGAAGGCGGGACTTACTCCTACTACTTGACAAAAAATGAACAAAATATTGGAATAGACATTTTAAGCGGTGCGACAGAAACTCAAACAACAAAAGTTACTAAGGTTGACAAAGCGAAAACATTTGATGAGAGAGACTTGCATAAACTGTTAAGCAGCTATTTAAAAAACACAGGAACTTACTCTAAGACAATTTTTCACGAGCAATCAAACGGCAAAGACAATAACCAAATTTGGACACACCCAGATATGGTTGGAATTAAGTTTTTGAACTTGCAGACCAAAGCCAGTCAAAACTTTTTAAAATCAATTAATCGTGTTGACACTTTCAAAATGAGTTCTTACGAATTGAAAAAGGAAATCAACAGCGACAGTGAACTTAAAAAAGCATTCTTTCAGGCAGTTTCAAATTCAAGTTGGGCAAACTACGGTTATTTAGTTGCCTTTGAGTTCAGCGACAGTTTAAACGAAGAAATGGCAAGACTTAACCAATCATTTGGAATAGGTATAATTGAATTGAACGCTAATCCTTATCAAAGCAAAATTCTTTTTCCTGCCGTGTATCGTGACTTGGACTTTAAGACCATTGACAAACTCTGCAAAATCAATAAGGAATTTGAAAAATTTATTGAGCAGACAGAAAAGCTAATGACAGCCAGTGAAAAATATGTTTCAGGTGCAGAAAAAGAGCTTGACGAATTTTGTGACGAGTATTTTGCAAACGACACAGAAGTAGAAAAATATTGTAAAGAAAAACATATACCGACAGAGCAAGAATGACAAGAACCACTGGCTATAACACGGGTTTTGCGTCAGGCGGGGTGACGTGCAAACTTGGGGCTTTGTGCTTCTATTCAAATTTAGTGCAGGTTGACAGTTTTGTGCTCCGAAACCCGCCCGAACGCAAAGCCCGAAAACGTTAACAGCCATTTTGGAATTCCGTAATATGAAGAAATATTTCGTTACAATTTTAGTATGTATTCTAATCAGTTGTTCTTCTGCAAAGAAAATGACAGACAATTTCTATTCTGAGGATAAAAATGTAAATCTTTTTGCTTTTGTTGGCAAGAAAATATCCGTAACACAGTTCGATCCAAATGCTGAAGAAAAAGAAGTAATATCTACTGATAGTTTAACTGGAGAGAAAATCGTAAGAAAATCATATATAATGGATTCTGGTTTTCGTTGTAAATATTTAGTTCTCAAGAATGTTTATAATCGTGTTGAGAATGACACCGTTGAATTTGTTGCATATGATCATTATGGAAGACCAGATTTTGAAAAATCTGAATATGTCTTATTATATATTTCTAAAAGTTCAAAAGGAAATTCCTTTTTCCATCAAAAATATCAATATGATAACTTAAAAGTTGACGCAGACAATAATTTCTATGGATACATTTTTAAATTGAAAAATAACAGTTGGATTAAGCAAGATAAAAAAGTTTCTGTCAGAGAATTATTTGATGAAAAGAAAAGAAATGTATTTAAAGAATTATTCAAATAAAAACGGCTGTTAACAGCGGTTTGGCGTAATGGCGGGTGCAGTGCTTCGTATGACAGTTTTGTGCTAAGTTCAAGTGTAGTTCTTCGATTGAACTTTTGTGCTAAAAATCCGCCACTACGCCAAGCCGCAAAACGTTGGCAGCAAGTGTAAAGGACAACCCGACAACAACAAACAGACGACTAAAAACAGAGAAAAAGTAAACCATTTTGACAGGTGAACACGGACATAAGAACGATACAACAAACGGACAACGAGTAAGCCGACACTCATTGCCTACCCTTCTGTGTTTTAATTTTTTCCCCAACGCACAAAAAAAATTGAATTTCTATTGCCACCGCACAAATGTCACATTTGGTTTTTTCCAACACACGAGCCAACGCTCAAAAAACCAAAAGAGCCATTTTTTTAGCCAACGCACGGACAGAAAGACCAACAATAAAAAGTAATTTAGCGAACCAATAAATAAAGAGAATTTTAAATGAGTGAAGACCAAAAACGAGTATTAGAACAACAACTTTGGAATATAGCCAATACGCTGAGAGGCAAAATGAATGCGGACGAGTTCCGTGACTATATCTTAGGCTTCATTTTCTACAAATATCTGAGCGAGAAAATGGAAATTTTCGCTAACGACATCTTGAAACAAGACAAAATCAAGTTTCGTGAAATAACACCAAAAACAGCACAAGCCAACGACTTTTTAGAAGCTATTAAAGAAGAAGCTTTGGAGAAATTGGGCTACTTCCTTAGACCCGAAGAACTCTTTACCGAAGTGGCTAAAAGAGGAATGGGCAACAACGAAGACATTGACCAATTTGACGAAAGCAAAACAAACTTCATACTTGAAGACCTTCAAAAAATACTGACCAACATCCAATTGAGTACAATGGGTACTGAAAGCGAAGAGGACTTTGATAATCTCTTTGAAGATATGGACTTGAACAGTACCAAACTCGGTAAAACACCCGAAGCAAGAAATACAATAATTGCAAAGGTGCTAACTCACCTTGACAAGATTGATTTCAAGTTGGAAAACACGGAACTAGATGTTTTGGGTGATGCTTACGAATATTTAATTGGGCAATTTGCCAGCGGTGCAGGTAAAAAAGCAGGTGAATTTTATACACCACAGGAAGTTTCTAAAATATTGGCAAAGATTGTTACCACAGGCAAGCAAAAACTAAAATCAGTTTACGACCCTACTTGTGGTTCAGGCTCTTTGTTGTTGCGTGTAGCCCGAGAAGTTAAAGACGTAGCAATGTTTTATGGACAAGAAATGAATCGTACAACATACAACCTTGCCCGAATGAATATGATTCTGCACGGTGTGCATTATCGTCAATTTGACATTAAGCAAGAAGATACATTGGAGTATCCGCAACACATTGACGATTTACCTTTTGAAGCCATTGTTGCCAATCCGCCTTTCTCTGCCAAATGGAGTGCGAACCCTATTTTTACAAGTGATGACCGCTTTAGCCAATACGGAAAATTAGCACCAGCAAGCAAAGCTGATTTTGCCTTTGTTCAACATATGATTTACCATTTGGCTGAAAATGGAACTATGGCAATTGTATTGCCACACGGTGCATTGTTCAGAGGTGGTGCAGAACAACACATTCGCAAATTCCTCATTGAAAACAAAAACTATTTAGATGCAGTAATTGGATTGCCTGAAAAAATATTTTTTGGAACAGACATACCAACTTGTATAATGGTTTTCAAGAAATGTAGAGAAAACCCTAAAGATGTAGTTTTTATAGATGCCAGCCAACACTTCGCAAAAGGAACTCAAAACTATTTACGACAAGAGGACATTAATAAAATCATAAACACCTATCAAAACAGGATAACAGAAGATAAATACAGTTTTGTTGCTTCGCTTGAACAGATTCGTGAAAATGATTACAACTTGAACATTCCTCGTTATGTAGATACTTTTGAGGAGGAAGAAGAGATTGATTTAGATGCAGTTTCAAACAAGTTGGTTGACTTGGAGAAAGACATCAAAACAACCGAAAGCGAGATAGCTAAATTTTGTAAAGAACTTAATATTTCAACGCCCTTTTAATTATGAGAAGTACAAGAACAAAACCAGTCTTGCGATTTCCTGAATTTAAAGAGGATTGGAAAGAATGTAAACTATCCGATTTTTTAACAAGATATTCCGAGACAAACAAAGATGAAGAATTTAGCCTTGATGAAATCTTGTCTTTGTCCTCACATTATGGAATAGTCAGTAGAAAAGAACTTCTTGAAGAGACTTACAGTAATGTTAATCACCTTAGCTACAAGAAAACAAGGCTAAATGATTTGGTTTATGGCAAAAGTATTAGTGCAAGTTATCCTTATGGTTTATTCAAAGTAAATGACTACAAAGACGGTTTGTTATCTACGCTTTACTATACTTTTAAGGTTAAAGAAAATGTCTTTCCAAAGTTTATTGACTGTTATTTCAGTCATTTAAACAGAGCAAATAATTTTTTAAGAAAGTATGTTTTGGTTGGGGATAGGTACATTACAGCAGATGCGGACTATCTTTTGAGCGGAAAAATTTACCTTCCATCTCAAAAAGATGAACAGAAAAAGATATCCGATTCTTTAATTCAGATTGACAAACGCATTGCTCAACTCAAAGAGAAAAAAGAAAATTTAGAGCTGTACAAAAAAGGAATTACGCAAAAATTATTCTCCCAAAAACTCCGCTTTAAAGATGAAAATGGAAAGGATTTTCCAGAGTGGGAAATAAAGAAATTAAAAGATGTTTTTTCAAGGAAATCAATTAAAAACAAAGGGAGTTTAATTAAAAATGTACTCACCAACTCTGCAACAAGAGGGATTATTTCGCAAGGTGATTACTTTGACAAAGACATAGCAAATCAAAATAATCTTGAAGGATATTATATTGTTGAGGTTGATGATTTTGTTTACAACCCAAGAATTTCCGTTTCTGCTCCAGTTGGTCCATTAAAAAGAAATCATTTAGTAAAAGGAGTTATGTCTCCACTGTATACAGTTTTGAAACCTAAAAGCGGAAACTTATGCTTTTATGAGCATTATTTCCAAACTTCATTTTGGTTTAAATATATGAGAGGGATTGCTAATTATGGAGTAAGGCACGATAGAATGAATATTACCAATGAAGACTTTGAGAAACTTCCTTTACCCTATCCTCACATAAAAGAACAAGAAAAGATAGCTTCATTTCTCAATGAGATAAGCAAACAAATTGCTTTGGTAAACGAGCAATTGGAAGAAACTAGAAACTTTAAAAAGGCATTGTTAAGTAAATTATTCTGCTAATGGCTGTTAAAAAAGAACCAATAGAATTATTAAAAACCAAACTTAATAGGTGTATCAATGGCAATATGTCATTGACAAATCGTAGCCTTAAAGCAGGTAATAAGATTCTAATAAAGTATAATCAAAATTTTGTTGAATACACCGAAAATGGATATACCTATGACGGAATCGACCGCTTTTATACAAGAGATTACACAGTAAAAATTGAATTGAACCGTGAAAATCTTTCCCTTATTAGTTCATCTAGTTCAAAACCTGATAAAAACTTTGGATTTTTCTTAGGCTTTATGAAAAACATTACTGCCCAAGACCTCAATAAGGTAGTCATTTCAAATGTAAACAAAGTTGAACCACCGATACTCTATACAACAAAATCACTATTTGAGGATTATAAAAAAATAGCAAGAGAAGAAGGAATTGATAAAAATATTCGGATAAGAAATCGAGTAGCACCATATTTAAAAAATCATTTTGATATTGAATTGAATGAGGCTGAAGCACAAAAAGACTATTCCCTTGTACTAAAAGAGATAATCGCCAGTAATCAAGTATCACAGGCTGATATAATAGAACTTACAGGAAATCTTGAAACAGGTGAAAACATCAATCTTGTAGTTGAAAAAAAAATTAATAAACAAGTTGATTGGTTGATAACAACCATTGAAGAACAAATATTAAGTAAATCAAAGATTACTACCGCTGATTCAAAAACTATAGGAAATACATACTTCGGATTTCCTAAAATTCAAATTAAAGGTCCTGAGGATTTGATGGAAAAGATTTTGACTAAATATGGTCAATATACATTTTTTGGTGTGCCTGCAATGATTAATACAAACAAGTATGTTATTCACCACGGTGATTTATCTCGTTCTCAATTAGATTTAATTCTTATTACCCACTTAGGCGATATTGAACTTGTAGAACTAAAAAGGTCAGATGAAATATTAATGGATTTTGATTTTGGCAGAAAAAAGTTTTACCCAACAAAAACATTAGCAGCAGCAATTTCTCAATGCGAAAGATACATCACAACAATCAATAGAGACAATGATGAAAGCTTTAAAATTGACAATAAAAAAATTAGAGATTTTCTTCAAGAACAAATAGGTGCCGATAATTTAGATGTTGAATCTGTTAGACCTACAGGAACAATTATAATAGGTAGTTCTAATTCCATTTTCACCCAATATGAAAATCTTAATGCTTCACAAAAAGCAAAAATTTCAAAAGGTCAATATGAAACAAACGGAAAATTGGCATACAAGGAGTTAAAAAATACTTACAAAAACATTAAAGTGCTTACATATAGCGAATTAGTAGGACACGCTAAAACAAGATTGCAGTTGGATTTATGAGTAAACAAAGCGAACAAATATTAGAAGAACAATTGATTGCCCAGTTGCAAAAATTGGGTTATGCTTACTTTCCTATTGCAGACGAAAAAGCGCTATTATCAAATCTTAAAAGTCAATTAGAAAAGCATAATCAAATTTCGCTTTCAGATGCTGAATTTGACAAGGTGCTTAACTTGTTAAATAAAGGGTCAGTTTTTGAAAAATCAAAAACACTTCGCCAAAAACAACATATTGTAAGAGATAACGGAGACAATCTCTATTTCGAATTTCTGAATACAGAACATTGGTGTCAAAACCAATACCAAGTAACCAACCAAGTAACCCAAGAAGGCAAGTACAAAAACCGTTATGATGTTACGATTTTAATCAACGGTTTGCCCTTGGTTCAAATTGAACTCAAACGCAGAGGTTTAGAACTCAAAGAAGCCTTTAACCAAGTCAATCGCTATCAACGCCATTCATTTGGTGCTAATTCCGCCTTGTATCAATATGTTCAGATTTTCATCATCAGCAACGGAGTAAATACAAAGTATTACGCCAACAACCGAAACCAAAGTTTCAAGCAAACTTTCTATTGGACAGATTTTGAAAACAAGCGATTGACCAATATTCTCAACGGTTTTACAGATGCTTTTTTAGAGCCTTGCCACATCAGTAAAATGATTTGCAAATACATTGTACTCAATGAAGCCTATAAAATTCCAATGGTACTTCGTCCGTATCAATTCTATGCAGTAGAAGCATTAATTGACCGAGTAAAAAACTCCAACAAAAACGGATATATATGGCATACAACAGGTTCGGGCAAGACCTTAACCAGTTTTAAAGCCAGTCAAATTTTGATGAACTTCCCAGAAGTTCACAAAGTTGTTTTTGTAGTGGACAGAAAAGATTTGGACTACCAAACCACAAAAGAGTTCAACAGTTTTAGTGATGGTTGCATTGACGGAACAGACAATACCGCCAATTTGGTAAAACAATTTATTGGCACTTACAAAGACAAAAAAGGTGAAGCGAAAAACACCAAATTAATTGTAACCACTATTCAGAAACTCAATACTGCCATCAGTAAATTGAAGTACGAAAAGAAAATGGCAGACTTGAAAGACAAACGAATCATTTTCATTTTTGACGAGTGCCACCGAAGCCAGTTTGGAGAAACACACAACAGGATAAAAGAGTATTTCAATAATGCTCAAATGTTCGGTTTTACAGGAACACCCATTTTTGCTGATAATGCCAATAAAAATGAATTGGGCAAACGAACCACCAAAGACCTTTTTGAAGATTGCTTGCACAAATACGTAATTACAGATGCCATAAAAGATGAAAACGTATTGAAATTTTCGGTTGAATATGTAGGCAGGTACAAGCAAAAAGACACAGCAACCGAAATTGATATAGAGGTTGAAGACATTGACACACAGGAGTTGATGGAAGATGAAAAGCGATTAGAAAAAATTGCCGATTACATCATCAACAATCACAACCGAAAAACGCATAGCAAAGATTTTTCAGCAATGTTTTGTGTAGATAGTGTAAAGTCATTGATTCGCTACTACGACATTTTCAAACGCAAAAAATTAGCAGGAGAACACAATCTAAATATTGCAACTATTTTCAGCTATGCAGCCAATGAAGATGATGCAGATGCCAATGGCTTTATTCCCGAAGAAGTTTCTGTGGTTGAAGAACCAAGGGCTTTATATGGCTTGCAAGCCCACAGCCGAGAGAAGTTGGATGAATTTATTGAAGACTACAATCAATTGTATGATGTAAAATATTCCACCAAAACCAGTGAGGATTTTTACAACTACTACAACGATATTTCAAAGAAACTGAAAGACCGAGAACGCCAACCCGAAAATGTAAACAATCGCATTGATGTTTTATTGGTGGTGAATATGTTCCTGACAGGATTTGATGCCAAGAAAGTGAACACGCTTTACGTTGACAAGAACTTAAAATATCACGGATTGATTCAAGCATTCAGCCGAACTAACAGAATTTTAAACGAACAGAAATCACAGGGAAATATTGTTGTTTTCAGAAACCTGAAAAACCGAACAGACGAAGCCATTACCCTATTCAGCAACAAAGAAGCGATTGAGGTTATCATAATGAAACCTTATGAAGATTATGTTGCCAAGTTTGATGAAGCATTTGAAAAGCTATTAGAAGTTACACCGACAACAGACGCAGTAAATGACCTTGAAACCGAAGATGATGAACTGAACTTCATTAAGGCCTTCCGTGATTTAATGAGGATAAAAAACATTCTCACAGCCTTTTCAGACTTCAAATGGGAAGATTTGAAAATGAACGAACAACTTTTTGAGGACTTTAAAAGCAAATACCTTGACTTATACGACAAAGTAAAAAGTAACCATCAAAAGGAGAAAGTTTCCATTTTGGAAGATGTGGACTTTGAATTGGAGTTGATACACCGTGATGAAATCAATGTTTCATACATCATCCAGCTTTTAATCAAACTGAAATCACAAACTCAAAAAGACACGACAAAAGCAGAAAAGGAGATTTTCAACTTATTGAGTACGGAAGCAACGCTAAGAAGCAAACGAGAACTCATAGAGAAATTCATTTTGGAGAATCTTCAAATCATCAGCGACCCCGACAACATTACACCTGCATTTGAACAGTTTTGGAACGAAGAACAACAAAAGGAATTTTCTAAAATCGTACAAGAAGAAAATCTATCAGCCGAGAAAACAGAAAAACTCATTGAAGATTATCTCTTTGCTGAAAGAGAGCCACTCCGTGACGAAGTTTTAGAACTCATTGAAGGCGAAAAACCAAGCTTACTTCAACGCAAAAAATTAGGCGACAGAATTTTGAAACGTATTGTTGATTTTGTAGAGACGTTTATTAACGGAATGAATTTGAATTAATATGCAAAAAATAGACAAGGATACCTTTCTGCGAAGTTTTAAAGTACTTTCAAATCAGTCATTTGATTTGTTGCTTGGTGCAGGTGCGTCTATTTCTTCAGGCATTCCTTCAGGAAGTGATTTAGTATGGCATTTTAAAAGAGAGATTTTAAGCAGTAGCGGTAAAATTAGTGGCAAAAAGTTTCAGGATTTAAAAATTGAAGACAACAAAAAAATCATTCAAAGTTACTTTGCGGAAAAAGGAGAAAGTCACATTGTAAATCCGTATTCACACTATTTCAATGAATGTTATCCCGACCCGTTAGTAAGGAAAGATTTTCTAACAAGTTTGGTTAGAGATAAAAAGCCGTCTGTTGGTTTTATGTGCCTTTCGGCAATGATTGAACAACAAAAAATCAATACTGTTTGGACAACAAACTTTGATGACTTAATTGAAAAAGCAATTAATGGATTAAATTACAAAAGCTGTCAAATCGTTTCTCCAGACAATGCAAGTACTGTTCAACAATTCAAAACCGATATTCCAACAGTTGTAAAACTTCACGGAGATTTTAGATATGACCCTTTACAAAATACGGATGAGGAACTTCAAAAATTAGAAGAAAGTTTGCATCAATATTTTTTAGATGCTTCAACAAAAAGAGGTTTGTTAGTAGTTGGGTATTCAGGTAGTGACGAATCTGTTTTGCAAACTATTGAAAAGGCATTGGAAAAGCCAAACGCATTTCCGAAAGGCTTAATTTGGTGTATTCCAAAAGATGTTTCACCAAATGAACGTTTAACTCAACTTATTGAATTAGCTAACAAACAAAATCAACGGTCAGGATTTATGACAATTGATAGTTTTGATTATTTCCTTCACGAGCTATATAAAATATGTGATTTAAAAAACGAACACATTGATAAAATAGCAAGTGAACGCTTTGAACAAAGGCAATTTTTTAGATTAACTCAAAATCAATCTAATACCACACCAATTCTGTTAAATGCTGTAAAAGCTAAGAATTTCCCAAAAACTATATTTTCAACAAAGACTAAGATAAACGGAGAAGGAAAATGGAAAAAACTTATTGAACTTCTAGAAGATTCAAATGTAATAGCCTCTTTCAGCAAAGGAGAAACCTTATCGCTTTTCGGAAATGAAAATGAAATCAAGGAATTATTCAAGGATTATTTTACAGACGAGCTAAAGTTAATTGACATTCCTGATTATATTTTCCATCAACCTGATTCATATTACATTGGTCTATTGTATCAATTAATCGAGAAGTCTTTGGTCAATGATTATGACTTAGCATTACACACCAAAGGAAGTCAATTCAGAAAAGTATTCTCTTTGAATCATCTTATTAATCAAGAAGAAATAAATGACATTCAAAAATTCAATAGGTCATTTACAATCCCGAACAATATTCAAGTATTTGAAGCATTTGAGTTCAAAGTAGAATTTGTAAATAAAGAATTGTTTTTACTGATTTGTCCAACCATTCATATACAAACCAACACAGGCGAAGAGCCAGACCGTTTAACAGTTCAGAATATTACCAATGCTATTGTTTCAAATCGCTACAATGGTAAATATGGTAAAAAACTAGGCTTCTGGTTTGCTGAATTAAAAAGAAGAAAGTCAGACTTGACTTTTCGTTTGGGTGACTTTGAAATTAAACTTTCAGAGTATTATTCCACCGCAGCAAAAAAGATGGATAACTTCTTTTGTTTTGAGAGTTATTCTAAAGCTAAAGAACCTTTAATTTACTTTCATCACCAAGATGACACAAAACAATCTATACATCCGATAAACGGTTTAAAAATATTAGGACCCTTAGAAGAAAGTTTCGGAGCGAATGGTGTTGCTTCAAAAATCACTTTAGCCATTATCGCACCTGATACAGGATTTGAGAGGGTTAAAACTCATTTAGAATCATTACTTAATTCAGTAAGCCCAACAACCGAAAAAGAATACTTGAAAGACTTTCCAGGCTTTGACGAAGTTTATAAGAAACACTTAATAATACCAAATTCCATTCAAAATGAATTTGTTGTTTCCATTAATAGCCAAGAGATTAAACATTATTCTGCAATTCAGTTTTATGACTTAATCAAAAGTAAAATAGATAAACTTTCGACAAGAAGCACCGAAATTGATTGTGTAGTTATTTATATTCCTGATGCTTGGAAAAATTTTAGAGAATTAAAAAACGAACAAACGTTCTTTGACTTACACGATTCCTTGAAGCTGTATGGCGTAAAGAAAGGCTTAAGGTTACAATTTATTGAAGACAAATCTATTACATACAAAGACCAAGCAAAAATTAAATGGTGGCTTTCCCTAGGTATTTATGTAAAATCAAACGGAACACCTTGGAAAGTAAAAACAGACAATACTGAAACTGCATTCGTAGGTTTGGGTTATTCTATTAGACAAAATGCAAGAAACAAGGTTGTTTTAGGAAGTAGCCAAATTTTTGACGGAAGCGGAAACGGCTTGCGTTTTTTGCTTCAACCAATAGAAAAGCCCGTTTACTTTGGTAAGAATCCATTTATGAGCAAAGATGATGCTTTCCGTTTAGTTAGTAACATTAGGAATACTTATCATAAAATAGACCCAATTATAGGACTTAAAAAATTAGTGTTGCATAAAACGACACATTATACACGAGACGAAATCGAAGGAATTTGCAATGCACTTGAAGGAATTGAAAATATTGAACTTCTGCAAATTCAACAATTCACTAATTGGAGAGCGATAAAATTAAAGAAAGACTTTGCAACAGGTAAGCACACCTTTGACGGCTATCCAATTGAAAGAGGGACAATTATTCAGTTAGACGAATTTAGTTTCCTACTATGGACACACGGAGTTGTCGAAAATCAAGAGTTAAACGGAAAATATTACCAAGGAAAAAGAGGAATTCCAACGCCTTTACTTATTAAAAGATTCCGAGGTACAGACTCTATTGAAACAGTTGCAAACGATATTTTAAAACTGACAAAAATGAATTGGAACGGAGCAGAATTGTAT
This sequence comes from Cecembia rubra, assembly GCF_003014575.1. GTDB lineage: Bacteria > Bacteroidota > Bacteroidia > Cytophagales > Cyclobacteriaceae > Cecembia_A > Cecembia_A rubra. Next base: position 45,271 of record NZ_PYGF01000014.1, on the reverse strand, counting down.
AAAACAATGCCTGTTACAATTGACTTTTCAAAAAGACTTTCAGTAATGGGAAAACAATTAGAAGAACTTGGAAACAAAGCCTATGATTTTAGATACTTCATATAGCCAACGCACAAAAGCACACACATTGCCAAGTCGCACCAGCCGACACACAAGCCAAAACTTGGCAAAGAGTGTGCTTTTCCCAACGCAGAAAGAAATTCAATTTTTTTTCTCCCTCCCTCTTGAAAAAATTAAAACACCCCACACACAAACCGACACGACAAATATCGTTAATCTCAACAAATTCAATGGTTTACAGACACGGAGGACAGAACACCAGCTGCCAACAGCGGTTTTGCGTAATGGCGGGTTCAGTGGTAAATTGAAGTGCAGTTTTTCAAATCAACATTTGTGGTGGGTTGACAGTGAAGTGCTCCGAAATCCGCCACTACGCAAAGCCGCAAAACGTTATGCGCAATTATAAAGGACGAAATGAGCATAAAATTTAGAATAATACTTTTAGCCTTACAGGTTTTAATACTTTCTTTCGCAACTTATCTAGTAACAGGACAATTTGCTGTTAATGAAGTATGGTATTTTTCAGGACTTCTTGCCATAGTGATAAATCCACTACTGTTAGAACCTTGGTACCCAAAATCCTATGACACACTAGCAAACAGTATAATTGCTATTCTACTGTGTTTTGTAGTTTCACCTAATGTGGCAATTGTAGGTTGGACATTCTTAAAAGTATTTTTGGCTATCCTTATAATTACCTCAATAATCCAACTAGTTTATAATGCCAAAAAAGAGAAAGAAGATAATATTAGACTAAAAGCACTATTCCCATTGTTTAAGCTTGGGAAAGCCACTGTTATTTATTCGTTAGTGTTTTGGCTTTCTGTAATTGAATTATATCCAACGATAAATAATAACTTTTGGATTCTTGGCGGATGTTGGGCACTACTGACATTTACTCGATTTATAAACTGGGAAGAATATTTTTTAGATATTACTGATAAACCAACACCAGTTTCACCTATCGGAATTATAGGGCCATCAAACCTACTCGTAACTTCTAGAAGCCTGCAAAAAGTTGGAACAAAAGTAAAAGTTGTTTCAGGAAGTCTGGTTGAAAAAGGCATCATAGTAAAAAGAATTCACCGAACAGATGATGTCTGGGGACAAATACAGTTAGATAATGATTCAAAAATTGGTTTTTTAGTATCTAGGCAGCAACTGGTAATTCAACAAGATGAAGATTCTAGCGAAAGAGTTTTCTTAGGTAATGTTGACGAAGGCACAAATACATCATTACTCGTTTTTGATTCTTACTCAAGAATCAGAATTGGAGATACAATATACCTAATGAATGATGGCGAAGTTGTTTTTTACCAAATCATTCAGGCAGAAGTAATTAAACTAATAATCAAATCAGGGTCTCAGCTCGACAGACGCATAAAAGCAATTCAGATTGGGACTTACAAAGTCGATACACAATCACTCCATATTAACAAAATGCTTCCTTTGCTAAGCGAACCAATTTTCCTTGCAAATAATGACAAAGTATTGACTTCAAAACTAAAAGCACTAGAAAACAAATTCACAATCGGAAAGATAAAAAACTCAGAATTGCCAATTAATCTTGATTTATTAAAAATTATGGAATCTCATATGGCAATCTTGGGAATGACAGGGATGGGAAAGACTACTCTTTGCAATAAACTCATCCAAGAATTATCAAAAACTAGAAGAGTTACTGTGATGGATCAAAGTGGAGAATTTGTTTCAAAACTTGGATATGAGAAATACAAAGAAGGTGATGATACTCAAACAACAGGAGTTTCTGTATGCGAACCAAGTGGAAACCCAGCCGAGTCTGCTCTCAAATATTTGAATCACTTAATGGCTCTTGCAAAGAAAGAATATCAAGAAGGAACTCCAAAGCCAAGAGTATTAGTAATAGATGAAGCGCATCAGTTTATTCCCGAACCCGCAGGACTTGGATTCAACTCTCCAGGTCGTGAAGAATCAATGAAGTTCGGTTTAAATATGATGCAGGTTAGAAAATATGGGATTTCAATAATTTTTATCTCTCAAAGAACTGCGGTAGTTTCGAAAAGAGCTTTATCTCAATGCGAAAATCTAATTGCTTTCAAAAGCGTTGACCAAACAGGGCTTGACTACTTAGAAGGTATTTTAGGTTACGGAAGTAAAGAACTATTACCAACATTATCACGTGGAGAAGCATTAGTATATGGACCAGCAATTGATATCGAAAAATCATTAGTAATAGAAACAATAAAATAACTGTGCATAACAGGCATTTGGCTCAATGGCGGGTGAAGTGGTTAATTGAACATTCTACCTCGCATCAGCTTTTGTGGTGTATTGACAGTTTTGTGCTCCGAAATCCGCCACTGCGCCAAGTGCCAAAACGTTAGGGCACATGCTAGAAAGACAGCACTCGAAATGAAGAACATAATATTCATAGGAGGTATTCACGGAGTTGGCAAGGGAACACTTTGCAGAAAAGTTTGCAATGACCTTAATCTACGACATTTAAGTGCAAGTGAAGTATTGAAGTGGGAAGAAATCAGCGAGAAGGAAAACAAATTGGTGAAAGATTTTACACTTACTCAAAATCGGCTAATCACCAACCTTCAACAGATTGTTACAGAAAATGAAAGATATGTTCTTGATGGTCACTATTGTTTATTGAATAAGGACAATGTTCCTGAAAAAATTGACTTTGATACATTCAGAGCATTAAATCCCTTTGCATTCATTATTGTTGTAGATGACGTTCAAGAAATTAAAAAACGACTAGAGAACCGTGACAATAGAGAATATGATTTTGATTTGCTTTTAAAATTCCAGGAACTCGAACTTGAGTACTCAATAGAATTGGCAGAACAGCTTAACAAGCCACATTTGACCCTTAAATCTGAGGAAACCAATAACTTCAAAACATTTTTATACGATGAGAATTTTACTCGACACTAACATTATTATACATCGTGAAGCCAGTAGGATTTACAATCAAGATATTGGTTTGCTTTTTAATTGGATAGATAAGCTTCATTATGAAAAGTGTGTACACCCTTTAACCATTGAAGAAATTGGGTCTTATCAGGATGAGGAAGTTGTAAATACCATGCGTGTTAAAATTGGGAACTATAACCAACTTAAGACAGATTCACCCGAAACAGAGAAGATATCCATTCTTAGAGAGGCTGATAAGTCCCGAAATGACTTTATTGATACAAGCCTTCTAAAAGAGGTTCTAAATAGTAGAGTCGACTTTTTAATCACCGAGGATAAGGGCATTCATAGGAAGGCAAAATTCTTAGGCATTGCCGACAAAATTTATAAGATTGACGCTTTCATCGACAAATGCACTTCTGAAAATCCTGACTTAAAAGATTATAAAGTGCTTTCTGTCAAGAAAGAGTACTTCGGAAATATCAATTTAAAAGATGAATTTTTCCAATCGTTTTTGGAAGATTATGGCGAATTTGAGACTTGGTTTAATAAGAAAGCCGACAATATTTCTTATGTGTGTATTACTGATGGTAATGTAAAAGCTTTCTTGTATCTGAAGATTGAAAACGCAGGAAGCGAGAGTTATGCAGAGATTAAGCCGGCATTCGAACAAAAAAAGAGATTAAAAATTGGCACTTTCAAAGTAACTTCCACCGGATATAAATTAGGTGAACGGTTTTTGAAAATCATTTTTGACAATGCGATTGCTAATATGGTTGATGAAATCTATGTTACTATATTTGATAAAAGAGATGAACAAAGAAGATTGATTGCCCTATTGGAAGAATGGGGATTCAAGTATTGGGGGGAGAAAGAAACAAAGAATGGAAGTGAAAGAGTCTTTGTGAGGGATTTTACAAAGAAAGTCCTCGAAAATCCAAGAGAGTGTTTTCCTTTTATAAAAAGAAGTTCACGAGTTTTTTTAAATCCGATTTGGCCTGATTATCATACAGAACTGTTTCCAGACTCATATTTAAATAATGAATCTCCTTTGGATTATGTCGAAAATGCACCCCATAGAAATGCACTAAAGAAGGTTTATATTTCTCGTTCATTCTATAAAGACTTGGTTCGTGGGGATATTATACTATTCTACAGAACAGGTGGATATCATGAAAGTGTTATATCTACCATTGGAGTTGTAGAGAGTGTAATAACGAATATTGCCAGTGAAACTGAATTCATAAGACTATGCCGAAAACGAAGTATATTTAAAGATGATGAGTTAAGCCATTGGTGGAATTTCAGAAAGCACAACCGACCTTTCATTGTTAACTTTCTTTACATAGACTCCTTCCCAAAACCGAAGGTTAATTTAAAAAGACTCATAGAGATTGGGTTAATAAAATCAATAAATGACGCACCACGTGGATTTGTACAAATTGGAAATGATAAATTTGAAGAATTTTTAAAAGAAGCTAGAGCAAATGAAAATTATATTGTCGATTAAACCAGAGTTTGCAAACAAGATCTTTGAAGGAGATAAAAAATTCGAATTCAGAAGAAGCATCTTTAAAAATAAAAATGTTTCGAAAGTTATTGTTTATGCATCTTCTCCGATAAGTAAAGTTATTGGAGAGTTTGAAATTGGGGAAATTCTCTTCAAAGACCTAAATACACTTTGGAACGAGACTAAGGAGTACTCAGGAATTACGGAAGACTATTTTTACGACTATTTTGTCGGCAAGGAAAATGGATTTGCCCTTGAAGTTAAAAGAGTCAAGAGATATAAAAAGGAACTTTGCATAAAGGAATCTTTCGGAAAAGTACCGCCACAATCCTTTGCATACTATGAAGAAAGCACGATGCCCTAACATCACCTATACGCAAGCAGGGGTTTCGTACTTCGTAGGACAGGAAAGTGGTAAATTTAAAGTTTAGTTCTTTGTAGAGAGTTCAATGCTAAAAATCCCCAACTGCGTTTAGCTGCAAACCGTGTGTGACTTGTATAAGTCCTTCATGGTCGAATGCTTTGAAATGGATGGAGGACTATTGGGTGACTAATAGAGAGGCCCTCTGATGGCAGTTTACCGATGCAGCTATCAAACTACAATTCGGCTTCGCTCATTGTGGCACCTTACGCTGCATATTAGGGAAACCAATATGTGCTGAGCGGTAAGGAAAACGGGACCTTTGATCCCTTTAGGAGAGTACTGATGGAGCTGATCCTCCGAGGCGGAGAAGATTTATGGATAAAAAACTAGACCACCGTTAAATGATCCATTTAGTATTTTATCTTTAAGTGGATATTGGTATGAACAGTCCGCCGCGGCGGATGAGAGTCTAACGCACAGCCTGATCCGACCTGCGGGAGTACTGTGGGAAGGTGAGGATAAAATTCCATTGCTTGATCTGATTAGCTATGATTTTAAAAAGACGACCATAACAAAATGAAGATAGCTATATTGACACTTGGAACTCGTGGAGACGTTCAACCCTATGCGGTCTTGGGACAAGCTCTCAAACAACGTGGACATCAAGTAACTTTTTCAACCGCAAAAAACTTTGAGCAACTTATAAAATCTTATGACATTGACTTCGCCCCAATAGATGCAGACTTTCAAGAACTCTTAAACTCGGACGAAGGGAAAAAGATGATGAAAGGAAATCCACTTGCTGTTAAGAGAAATCTAAACACGTGGGTTTATCCTTTAATTACAAACTCGTTGACACAGTTTTACAAATTAGCAAAAGAAAGCGACATCATCCTTTATCACGTAAAGACATTGGCGGACAGTTTTGCCGACCAATTTCCGGACAAAATGATTAGAGCTAATGTTTTGCCAATCGTTGAGCCTACAAGTGAATTTGCAAATCCTGCATTTAGTGGCTTGTCAATACCAAGTTTTCTGAACAAAATGACTTACAAAATTTCCAATCTGAGTATTAAAATTTTATCAAAGCCAATCGGACAATTTAGAGCAAAGTTTGATTTACCAACTAAGTTTACAACTCCGACTGTAAGAAATATTTACGGAATAAGTTCTCATTTTTTGCCAGTTCCACAAGATTATCTAACAAATTCAAAATTCACAGGGTTTTGGTTTGGGACTTCATCAACAGAATTTTCAGCGGACCTTAAAGACTTTATCAATGCAGGCGAACCGCCATTGTTATTGACTTTTGGGAGTATGCCATTTAAAAGCAAATTTGATTTACAAACAGCTATCATTAAACTAACAGAGCAATTTGATACAAGAATAATTGTAGTCAAAGGTTGGGGACTTGACCAAACTGAACGACTTGAAAATAATCCCAAGATTAAGGTAATTGCTTCGGCACCTTACGAAAAACTATTTCCATTGACAAAAGCAATTATTCATCACGGTGGCATAGGGACAACAGCAGAATGTTTAAGAGCAGGAAAACCATTTCTAATTTGCCCAATACTTTACCCTATTGGCGACCAGAAGTTTTGGGGACATTACGCTTACAAAAAAGGACTTGCAGTTAAACCGACACCCATCAGTAAAATGACAGAAAAAATATTTTTGCAAAGCACAAACGAACTTTTGACAAACGAACAACTTTATGACAATGCAAAACACATACAAAGTTTAATTAACAACGAAAACGGACTTGAAAAAGCAATTGACGAAATAGAAAAATCCATAGCTACCATATAAAGGCTAAACCGAAGTGTAGTTTTGCGTGATTTAGGAATTAAACTCTGTTTATTCCGAGCTATCGGGACTACGTAGGGTTGAGATGAGATTTAGCTATGGGGATTAAAAGTTTGGACTCATTTCTGATGGTTAAAAAAATCTAGTTTCTTAGAGGAGTTTTTGATAGCAGTTACTGACTGCTATTTTTTATTGGGGGTATCCTTTTTTTCTAAAGGTTGTTGTTTTTTGAAGATTTGTTTTTGATGAATCCAAAAATATGAAAAAGAGATCCAAGTCTGCCTGTATTAGGTAGGAATTACACAAATTCCATGAATTAACTAGGTTTCAATGTTATTTGGGATCTTGGCGGTTAAGATGGATTGCAAATCCCGATCAGCGGTGTGCGCTTATATCTAGCCGTCATGCTGAACGAAATGAAGCAACTCTATTAATAATGGAGAGTTGGTGGAGAATGAAGAATGAGAAAAGGCTGATTTGGGACTAGAGCATCCACGCCTGCCTGCCGCAGGCAGTACCAATTTAGTTCTTAATAAATTTTTCAGATACCAAAATTTTATAACCATCGGTTACTTGAACAATGTAAGTTCCTCTTATTAAAAAAGAAACATCCAATGCAATTGCTGAATCAATACTGTTTTCCTTTAATTCCTTCATGATTAGGCCATTCATCGAAATAATCTTTATTTCATAAAAATTATCTGATTTGGAATTAAGGAAGAATATAATCAACTGATTATTTGTAGGGTTCGGGCCAATTCTTAATGAAAATGCTTCTTTTTCATCAAGTACGTTTTTAATTAAAATTGATTCAACCCCTGAAATATATTCTATGCCAAATTTATCAGTGATTACAACTTTTATATTATAAGTACCTGGTTCGACACTTTCCCAAAGAAAATCAAAAGGTTCTGATTTAGATAAACCAATTGATTTCCCATTTGCAAAAAACTCAACCTTTTCTACAATTGTAGCTACGTTCTCATAATTAACTGTAAAGGAAATATCAGGGTTTTTATTTTCTGATTCGGATTCTAGGATATCATAATTTACTCTAACAGAGGGGATTCTGTTATTTACAATGTTTACTCCTAAGATATTACTTAGAAGAGTAGAATTATCCTCATAAACAATACGTGCTACTAAATTGAATTCTCCTTGAGGGATATTTTTCCAGATGAAAATATAAGGTGCAGTATTTACACGGCCGATTAATGTATTGCCCCTGTAATATTCAATAGTCCTTATAATTTTTGAACTTATAGGTATATGGACTTTTATTGGTAAGTCAAACCCAGCTGGTAATACTGAGTTTCTTTCAGGAGAAACTATTCTGAAAGTATTCTGTCCTTCAGCAATAACCCTGATTTGGATAGTTTCGGATTCATTTGTTTTATTAGGGTCTTTACCTATGGCTCTTGCTTTTAAGCTGTAAACGCCTGGGGCAACATTCTTCCAATCAAATGAAAAAGGTTTTGAATTGGAGCTTCCGATTAATTGGCTTCCATTATAATACTCAATTCTATCGATTGATTCATCACTACCATCAAATGCGACTGAAATTAGAATGTTTGATCCTTCTGCAAATTCCTGGTCATTTTCCGGGGTAACAAAGAAAATTTTTGGAAGTGTAATTTCATCATTAATTGTTATTGAAATTGCGCTCGATTTATTGGAATCTCCTTTGTTATCATAAGCTACTGCTGTAAGGAAAAAATTCCCTACATTCTGAGGAGTAAAGGAGGTAACAAATGGTGCCTGATCTGCTGTTCCTATAAGGTTGTTGCCCCAAAAAAAATCTACTTTGGTAACTTCACCATCTTCATCTGAAGCTACCGCTTCAATAAGTATCATTTTTCCTTTCTCAAAGCTATCCCCATTTGTGGGGTTTATTATTTGAACATTGGGGAGAATATTTGGCTTAACAATATTTACTCTGACAATTGACGATTCACCAACTATTCCTTTTTCATCAGTAGCCCTGGCCATTAATTCAAGTGGACCTTCTTGTAGATTTCCAATTGTAAAACTGTAAATAGATGGACTTCCGGATGAACTCAATGCTAAAACAGAGTTTCTAAATAGTTCAACCTTTTCAATTTTTCCATTGGGACTTGAAGCTTCAATATTAACAGTAATGTTACCTGTAGTAGAAAAAGTAGCATTAGGACAGGGATTTGTAATTTTTACCGAAGGGCTTAAAGTTTCTTGAGGGACTTCACCGTTTTTTTTTAATAGCAAAACAGAGTAAAATGAAGGGATTGAAACACTACTCCCTACTTCGGTACCATTTAAATCAACATAATTTCCTGGAAGATTGATGGATTTTGGAGAACTGTTCCTGTTGTAATCAAAAAATAGAAAATCGTCAATTTTTATTGCCTCAATTGTTACCTCTTCCAAGACCAAGTTGTCTAATTGATAAGATGTTCCATTTGCTCTAGATTCCAGAATCAACACAGCGTTATTCCTTGTCTCGGTAGCAGTGAATACAAATTCAATTTCCTGCCTTTGATTGGTTATGGATATTGACCTCTCGTTCGAGATTCGGGACCAGGGAGTTTGATTTTCTCTTATAAAAGCAATTAATGATGAACCATTATTTCCAATTATCGAAAATTTAAACCTATATGATTTTCCTTTTTCAATAGATCCAACATTAATCATCAATATACTTGGATTGGGTTTATCAACTCTCAGTGCCCTTCCATCAAGCGAAGAATTATCGATAATTGAGGCAATACATCCACCTGCACTTGACCAACAGCTTGAATTGTTTTGATTGGTACTGAAGTTTCCATTGTTAATTTTATTTTCTCCTTTTACATCTATTATTTTTGGTTCAGGAAGGGAAATGGGGCTTCTTTTTGAGTTTTTGTCAAAACCAAAATCGTTTTGCCAATCAGTAAGATCAAGAGATCTTCTGCCTTGGGGTATAGAAATTAAAAAATTGTTTTTTTCATTTATTGGTTTGCTATATACATTGTTATCAAATGTCCCAATTTGATTAATGTCATTAAGTCTTGATACAGCATACAGGTGAAGTTGGGTTTCACTTTTTTGCAAAAATGAGTTGCCGGTTACCGAGATGTTTCGAATGGGATCTCCCAGATTATCATGAGAGAATTTAAGTGAATAAGCAGTATTATAAATATTGTTTTTTGTAATGGTTATATTTCTAGCATTGTGAATAAAAATCCCTGAGCTGGCAATATTTGCAATCGTGTTTCCCGAAATTTCCACACCTGAGGCGTTGTCATCCATATAAATACCCTCGACATAAGGTGGATCATTTGGTCCATAAGGCCTTGTTCCTTCTCTTGCACCTATGCCATTGATGATAATATTATTTATTACCTTCCTGTTTGTGTAATTCGTATTTATTCTGCCTGTGTAGGTATAAATTCCAGCTCCATCATCTTTGACGTTATTGAAAGTATCAATATAATTATTTCTAACAATAGTGTTATTCCCGCTGAAATTAATTGGGATGTAGCCACAGTTTGTAAAATTGCTATTTTCTATCAGTCCATCACTTGCGGTTTCACTCATGTAAACCCCCATCCCATGAAGATCACCATTTTTTCCCATCCCAGGGAAATTGAATATGTTAATAAAGGAGCTATTGGAAATTTTTAACTTTGTATCATTCCATTGCTGAAAAACACCTCCATTGTGGACGTTTTGAATTACTGTTCTATCAATGGTCAAATTGTTTGAGCCTACACTCCTGATGGCTAAGTCCCCTATATTTTCTAAAACACAGTTTTCAAATACGATGTTAGCGGAATTTTGGATAGAAATTATATTCCTGTTGGCCCCAGAAAGATTCAAATTTCGAAAGGTGATATTGCTAATGTTGCTTTGTAAAGAAATTAAATCGGTTACTTGAGAAATTTCGACTTTATTGTTAGGAGAGCCTTTATCATAAAAAATCCTAAGCCTATTTTCTCCGACGTTATAAAACCATTCACCGTGTTGGTCAAGTGTTCCGGGGTGGTTTTGAATAAAAAATCCAAATCCAACAGCAGGATTGTAATTGCTTCCTGTAGTATTGTAAGTAATAGAGTTTCCTGAATGATTTGTAATCGGATGTCTATCGATAATCCAATTGTTTTTGCGTATGACAACTTCTCCACCATTCAAGTTTGTTGGGGAATTCAATTCACTACTTGAAACAGTTCCCTGATTAACGGAATTAATTGTTAAGTAACCTTTGTTGTTTGCATCAGGATTTGGAAATCTTCCCATCGCTCTGATAATGCCATCAATTATTACAACATTTAAGCTGCTCTGGGCTATCAGTAATCTCGTTTCAAATAAATTGGATCCTACGCTCACCCAGTCTGTGGGGCGCACGAGCCCTGTAATTAAGGGTTTGTTTCCACTTCCATAACTGCCAAAAACAATAGGAGCACCGCTTGTTCCTGATCTTGTTATCCTAATTTCACCATAAAAAACATCACCGCTTTTGAAAAGTACCTGATCTCCAGGTTGAAGCATTGGGAAAACTGAATTCAACTTTTCAATACTTTTCCAAGGGGTATTTGGGCTTTGGGCTTGGGCACTGGATCTGTTGTCATCTCCATCAGTAGTAGAAAAATGATATGTCGCTGCATCTACAATGCCAAAAAGTAGACTTGATATTGCTAAAGTCAATAAATATATCTTTTTTCTTTTTGATTTCATTATCAGGACATTGATTAAAGAACCTTTATAATCCCTAATTAAAAATTCATAATTCTTATTCAATTTTTTTTTCACCAATAAAATTGGAGACTTTTTATATCCCTATCATTTTTAATTTAACATTTACAGGTATTATTTTAAAATGGGATGGAAGATTTTTAGAAAAAAGTAAAAGAATTAAAAAAACAATAAAATTTTTACCATTTAAGCATGGTTTTACAACTTTAATGAATGATTTATAAATTGACATAGGGCTTTATATTAAGCATTGTAGTGAAATCCAATTGGTTATAAACTTAATAAATTAAAAAACAAAAAATATGCCAATGTCACATTTTTTTTTATTTTCATTTGAATTAAAGATAATGAAAATTTATCTTTTAGTTTAAAGCTGACTTTTTATCTATTTTTAAACATAATATTGTATTTCAAATAAAAAAAAATGCTGTATATGTTTGAATAAAAATTAATTAATTCTATTTTTGACCATCAGAAATTGAAAGTAAATCTATATGGTTATTACTTGTCAATATTTTATTAAATTTTAAACTGCCATTGTTATGGAAACCCTTTTATCAAATCCTTCCAACGTAATAGAAAAAGAAGTTGGTTCTGGAATTGTTTTCAAAAAGTATTCAGATAACCTTTTAAACAGCCCTGAAGTATTACTTAAAAGAGTCATGGATATTATCCTCTCAAGCATTTTCCTATTGTTTGTTGGAATATGGCTTTTTCCATTGATTGGACTCTTGATCAAGATTGATTCTAAAGGCCCTGTTTTTTACAGACAATTAAGAGATGGGCAATACAATAACAAATTTTTATGTCTAAAATTCAGGACGATGACCTTTGATCCCACAGCTAACTTTGAGCAAGCAAGAAAAGGGGATCCAAGAATTACTAAAATTGGAGCATTTCTTAGGAGGACAAGTATTGATGAACTGCCTCAGTTAGTTAATGTTTTAATTGGTGACATGTCAATAGTTGGTCCTAGGCCTCATGCAGTTGAAATGAATCAGGATTTTGAGAGGCGATATAGAAATTATAATTTTAGACATTTGGTAAAGCCAGGAATTACTGGGTTGGCTCAAGCCAAAGGATTTAGAGGTGAAATAAAAGTTGATTATGATATGAAATCTAGGTTGAAACTGGATTTATTCTACATAGAAAAATGGAGTGTAGGGTTTGATGTAATGATTATATTTTTTACTTTAAGAGATATAATTTTCAAGTCTGAGAACGCTTATTAATTTAGATTCGATAAAGGAAAAAGGCTGTCAAAGATTTATTGACAGCCTTTTTCATGAAGGGATTTCTAATAAATTTTATAATGCCAATTTTTCTGGGCGTTTATTTATCTTATTAAAAATTAATTCATTACTTTTTAAATAGTGGTAATTTCTCTACTCTTCCTTTCAGGTTTTTATTCCTCACAGTAATAAATATTTCAGTGCCTGGTTTACTGTAATCAAGGTTTACATATCCCAGACCGATTCCAATTCCCATTGAGGGAGACATGGTGCCGGAAGTAACCTCTCCAATAATTTGCCCATTTTGATTTACTATTGGGTAATGGGCTCTTGGAATTCCTTTTTCTTCCAAAAGGAAACCAACCAATTTTTTGTTTATGCCTTCTTCCTTTTGTCTTTTCAGGAATTTACTATTAATAAAGTCTTTATTGAATTTGGTAATCCATCCCAAACCTGCTTCAAGTGGGGAGGTTTCTTCATTAATGTCATTTCCATAAAGACAATATCCCATTTCCAGCCTTAAGGTATCTCTTGCACCCAAACCTATTGGTTTGATATTGAACTGTTTACCTGCTTCGAAAATTGCATCCCAAACTTTTTCAGCATCCTCATTTCTTACATATATTTCAAAACCTCCTGCGCCAGTGTATCCCGTGCCTGATATAATGACATTTTCAACCCCGGCAAATTTCCCAATTGAAAAATGATAAAATTTAATTTCTGATAAATTAGTGGGAGTTAAGGATTGAATGGCTTTTGCTGCTAAAGGACCTTGTACAGCAAATAAGGAAATAGAATCTGAAATATTTTCCAATTTGGCACCAATGTCGTTGTGTTTATTGATCCAGTTCCAATCCTTTTCAATATTGGAAGCATTAACTACTAACATATATTCTTCATCACCCATTCTGTAAACGATGAGATCATCTACAATACCTCCAGTCTCATTTGGGAAGCAAGAGTATTGCGCCTGACCCACTACCAGATTGGAGGCATCATTAGAAGTTACTTTTTGAATTAGTTCCAGCGCTTTTGGTCCGGTTACCATAAATTCACCCATATGGGAAACATCAAAAACTCCTACTCCTTCTCTAACGGTCTGATGCTCTTCTATATCAGAAGAATATCTTACGGGCATATTAAAACCAGCAAAAGGAGCCATTTTTGCTCCTAGCGCTACATGTTTATCATTCAACTGAATTTTTTTAATCTGTTCTATCATCGCAAGGGTTTATTTTCTTTGCAATACTAATTAAAATGTTTTTAAAAAATAAAACCGGTCTTCTAACCGGTCTATGATTAAATGGAAATACGATGTTCTTTAAACTGAAAAACTTTCTCCACAACCACAAGTCCTGGAGGCATTGGGGTTTACAAACTGAAAACCTTTCCCATTTAAGCCGTCGGTAAATTCAAGTGTTGTACCGGCTAAATAAAGCAAGCTTTTTCTGTCCACTAGGATTTTAATGCCCTTGTCTTCGAAAACATGATCAGTTTCGGTAATGTTGGCATCAAAATCAAGGTCATACATCAATCCTGAACAACCGCCTCCTTTTACTGAGACCCTAATGTTTTCATTTTCCTGTCTTCCTTCCTCCTGCTTAAGGTCGAGAATTCTTTGCTTTGCCTTTTCGGTAATTAATATCATATGATTTCTTCAATTCTTTAGCCGCATTTGAGAAACATGCTTACTTTTGAAATAATTCAAATACAAATATAAAAAATCAAAAATTATGAGAAAAATTGAGCACCTTGGTGTAGCTGTTAGTGATCTGCAAAAATCAAATGAACTTTTTAGAAAATTATTGGGGAAAGCCCATTACAAAGAGGAAACGGTTGAAGGGGAAGGAGTAAAAACTTCCTTTTTTCAAATAGGAGAAACTAAAATAGAATTACTTGAAGCTACAAAGGAAGATAGTCCTATTGGTAAATTCCTATCTAAGAAGTCAGAGGGAATCCATCATATCGCATTTGATGTCGAAGATATTGAATCTGAAGTTAGAAGGTTAAAAGATGCTGGTTTTGAAATTTTAAATGAGGTTCCCAAAATCGGAGCTGATAATAAATTGGTAGTATTCCTTCATCCAAAGAGTACCAATGGGGTATTGGTAGAATTGTGTCAAGAGAGGGTTTAAATAGTTTACTAATTGAAAATCATTTTTTATATGATTTGGATTGCTCAAATTAAATCAACCCAACTAATTTTTTGTTAATCTTTAGCCGTCATTTACAATCAAATGAAATGGTAAATATTGTTCTTGTTGGATTTTTTGGTCAACATAGCCTAGGCTTTTTATAATATCCTTGTCGTCCAGAGAATTAGGATTTCAAGGAATCAATCAAAAAGACGTGTTGTCTTTAATGATGTATTGTTTTTATGCGATATCAGATGCTAATTTTATAATAGAATTATTTTAAATATAAAAACTTGTTATTTGAATAATAAATAACGTAATTTGAATATCAAATCAGCGATAGCTGTGTCCTTAGGTGAAAAGTATATTTCATTTTGAGATATTGATTCTTTAGGGTGGGACTTATGTATTCTTTAATTAAATATAATTTACTTAAATGTTAAAAGTAGCTTTAATCGGAGCAGGTAAGATGGGGATTTCTCACCTTTCAATTTTAGGAGCACATCCTGAGGTGGAGGTAGTAGGGGTTTGTGATACTTCCAAAATCGTTTCAGATGTTTTGGAAAAGTACAGTGGTTTTGAATGTTTTGCTGATTATAAAAAAATGGTTGATAAGGCAAAGCCTGATGCTGTATTTGTAGCTGTTCCCACCAAATTTCATTACCAAATGGTAAAAGACCTTTTGAACAAAGGAATCCATGTTTTTTCAGAAAAGCCATTTTGTCTAAATCCACAGGAAAGCAAAGAATTGGTAGAAATAGCAAAGTCAAAAAGATTAGTCAATCAAGTGGGGTACCATAACAAGTTTGTAGGAACTTTTCAGGAGGTCAAAAGATTAGTCGAAGCTGGTTACATAGGCGAAATACAACATTTTACAGGAGAAGCCTATGGGCCAGTTGTAATCAAGAAAAAAAGTGATACTTGGCGATCTGACCCTAATGAAGGAGGTGGGTGCCTAATGGATTATGCTTCACATGTTATTGACCTGATCAATGATATATTATCGCCTATTGAATCCTGTAAAGGGGCCATTTTAAAATCTATTTATTCTAAACATGTGGACGATGCGGTTTATGCATTGGTAGGTATAAAATCTGGAGAGACAGGTGTGATTTCAGTTAACTGGAGTGATGAAACCTTCAGGAAAATGTCAACTTCATTAACAATTATTGGCTCTAAAGGAAAGATCATTTCTGACGCCAACGAGTTGAAAGTGTATTTTAAAACTAAAGAATTCCCTGAAGGGTACAGTGGAGGGTGGAATGTTAAATATGTTACCGACTTAACTAATGAAGTTGATTTCTATCTTCGTGGGGAAGAATACTCTTCTCAAATCGATTACTTCGTGAAAGCAGTTCAAGGAAAGGTCCCAAATAACATTAATACTTTTGAAAGTGCCTGGAAAACTGATGTTTCAATTTCAATCATTAAAAAATCTTCATAATCATGGAAAGAATAATATTCGGCGATAATCAGTTTTTTGCTGTTAATCATATTTCAGATGAAAAATCAAGGGCTCAAGCCATTAAATTTAAAGATGATGATGCCATTATCAAGGTATTGGATGATGCAAGGGCTGCTGGGATAAATACATTTATGTGTACTACACACGATAGGATTGCAAACATTTGCGATATCATAAGAGATAACCCTGAAAAATATGAAGGGTTTAAAATTTATCCATGTATGCCTTATGCACATAAATATGCAAATGCTGTCACAGAACTTGGAATTGTTGGAACCCTAAAAGAATATGTACCGGGTAATTTTTTTGGATCCTTATTCAAAGGAGGAATGGCAGTTGTTTCCAAAGATTTCATTTCAATGATGGAGCTTTTGATTGATGCTGAAATGAAAATGTTTAAAGGTATAGATACGCCAGTTATTTTCCTTCAAAATGTAATAACTGATTTATTGATAGGGTTAGGTATGAAAGATTTTCTTATAGCCTTTGCCAATTACATTGAAAAAAAATACAATGCTGAGGCTGGATTTATTACCATGAATTTGCCCAAACTTTTACCTATTCTTGAAGAAGGAGGTATCAAGAATCCCATAATTTGTACATCAATAAATAAAGTCAATTTCAGGATGTCCGGAGGAAAAGAGCTTTATGAAGAAATCCTAAAACAAGGAAGGGCTAGGATTATTGCCATGCAAGTGTTGGGAGGAGGTGCCATTCCACCGAAAGAAGCTTTGGAATATGTAAGTAACTTGCCTAATGTAGAGTCAATATTGTTTGGAGCTTCATCTAAGCAGAACATTCAGAATACAGTAGATACAATTCATAAGTTTGACAATAAAACAGAATTAATTAGTTGATTGAAATGATCCAAAAATTTGGAGAAAGAAAATAAGAAGAATCAAGAAGAAAAAAATTATATTAACTAATTAGATAATTTAATGGTTTGATGAATCCAAATTGTAATTTTATATCTAAATTTCAAATTAAATCGAAGCTTTGTTATAAATTCAAACAAATTCTTCAAAAATGCCAATTATCACTATTAACATAGTTTAATTATGGTGATTTAAAAATAATGCCATTAATTTATCTATTTAGAAATACTATGAATACTCAATTTACCATTTATATGGATTTATCTAATAAATCTAGTTCTGCTATGAGAATATCCCCATTACCATTAAAATTATTATTCTTTATACTAATATCTGGATTCTTTGGTTGTAGCAAAGAAGATGATTCTGATCCAATTCCTCAACCTGTAGAAATTGTATCTTGGTCGAAGTCAGAATTTGTAAATCAGGGTCTAGCAAATACAAAATTGTTTGGAAATGTATTAAAAGCAGTATCAGGCAACGCCTTATTCAATCCCCTAAATATTACAAGCGCAAATTCGCCCTTGAGTTTCCAACAATTTCAATCCAGAATTGGAAGATACAAACTTCCTTTATCGGAAAAGGCATTTATTACAAGAACTGAGAGAGAGGTTTTTGTTTTTAATCCAGCTAATTTGAGCCTTGATAATGCCATTAGGCTAAATATGATTGAACTTGATCCTGAATTTCTATTTTTTGAAGATATCCCTTTGTGGGAAGGTGAGGCTTTTGGATTATTACCAACTGGTACAGCATTTATTCCTTACAGATCCTTATCAAATGGGGTAGCTGTTAATACGCCAAGTTTTTTGTTGATAAAAACAGATCTGGAAAATGATAAGATAGTCATCAAAAGTATTCAATTAATAAAAGAAAATTTCATAGATTATTATGTTAATTGTGAGAACATTGAATCTCATTTTGATAATTTTTATGTTCAGTTAGATTTTTTCAAGTATAAGTTTGATAACAACGGAAACTTTTCAAAAATATCTGAAAACAAGGGTAAAATATTCAAATATCAAGCAGGATTAATGTCTATTGAAATAGACAGTCGAACAGGCAATATTGTAGCAAAGACATCAGACCGCAATGGAAGTAATTGGTCTATTGCAGGAAGCGTTGAATATAATCAGTTACTCTCACTTCTGGATTTTACTGAAATTGATGGAAAAGTAATTGGATTCTTTGGTAATGAAATTTATCAATTGACTATTGGAGGAGGTACAATAAGAAGGATCGAATTAGAAAACAAAGGGTTATCTGGAAGGATAAACGTAATTACAGAATTGCCCAACAATGAAATTTTAATTTCAACATCTTGTAACTCCCCGGCGGGAGGCTGTGGAGCTTACACCAAATCAAAAGTGGATTTCTTTAAAGAAAAGCAAGTGCCGAAATAAGATAGATTGATAGAAAATTAGAAATTAAATTTTCAAATAAAAGTTGATTCAAGACCGATTATCTCTAATCGGTCTTTTTTTTTTGGAATTCCAGCTTTTTTTCTATTAAACTTAAATAATATTTAACCTTGTATTTTTGTAATTCATTTATTGAATAGAATGGTGTAGTTTTCATCATATCTTTGATGGTATAATTAATTGCTAAAATAATGTCAGAAAAAAGAACAGAAATAAGTGCGCTTGGTGAATTTGGTCTGATAGATCACCTCAACGAAAAAATAGTTATCCGACATTCATCTACTCTGAAAGGAATTGGAGATGATGCCGCTGTCATAGATTCAGGTGAACATGTGAAAGTTGTCACTACGGACCTTTTATTGGAAGGGGTACATTTTGATCTTTCATATGCGCCATTAACCCATGTGGGTTTCAAAGCCGTAGCTGTTAATGTTTCTGATGTAGCAGCTATGAATGCAATTCCAAAACAGATTACAGTTAGCATTGCCTTGTCCAATAGATTTTCAGTTGAAGCTGTTGATGCATTATACGCTGGCATCAATGCGGCTGCAGAGCATTATAGTGTGGATGTGATTGGTGGTGATACTACTGCCTCTAGATCTGGCCTGGTGATTTCGGTAACTGCCATTGGAGAGGCGAAAAAGGAACAAATTGTCTATCGGTCTGGAGCCAAAGTGAATGATATTATCTGTGTGACCGGAGACTTAGGAGGAGCTTTGGTTGGTTTACAGGTTCTGGAAAGAGAAAAGCAGGTATTCCTTTCCAATCCGGATATGAAGCCTGAACTTGAAAAATATCAGATCGTCACAGCTCGACAATTACGACCTGAAGCTAGGATGGATATTATCCACGAACTTAGAGAACTTGAAGTAATACCTACCAGTATGATGGATATTTCGGATGGATTGGCTTCAGAATTATTCCATATCTGTAAAGCCTCTAATGTTGGCGTGACAATATATGAAGATAAGCTTCCAATTGATAAGCAAACTTTTGATACAGCAGTAGAACTTGGCTTGGACCCAATTACGTGTGTACTGAATGGAGGGGAGGATTATGAATTATTATTTACTATTGATCAAAAGGACTTTCATAAGTTGGAGAAGCATCCTGACATTCATTTTATCGGTCATGTTTCCAAAGAAGAGGACGGAAAGTATTTAGTGACGAAAAGTGGTACTGCGGCACAATTGAAAGCTCAAGGTTGGAAACACTTCTAAGTTTTTCCTTGAATCGGTATAAAGTACAGGATTTCTCTCCTTTATACCGATTCCAGGAAAAAATGACCTTATTTTTTGTGTTTACAATAGGTGATTTTTTGTAAGAGGTCAATTTAACAAAAACGTTCAAAGTTTTATCAACTTCAAATTGTGGTGGACTACAGGGAACCTCGGGTTATTATGGATCCTTTATTACAAAAGAAAAATATTTTGTTAATTGAAAAGAAGTTGAATGATGGGGATTATCTCTTAGACGCGGTAAATTTGGTTGAGAGTTAAACTACCCCTGACCTCTGTCCTTCTATCAAGGATGGAAGAATATTTTATCAGGCTGCCAAAATGTTCTATTCAAAAATTTAATCCGGCAATATATTAGAAGTAAAGGTAAAAGAACTTTAAACAGAGTTTAAAAAGGGAAACCTTCCAAGTTATAATTTTAGCTATTTCTATAGCCTTCAAATTGCCTGCTTTGTGGTCTAAAAACAAGGAGGAAACCTTAAGTATTATGCTATAAAGCTATAAACAGCCTGCAAAAGTTATGTTGATCTATTTTAGGTGTAGACCTGGATTTAAACCTAGATTCGGCAAAATAAAAAAGTTTAATCAAACATTAAATCCATATTATACAAGGGATAACCGGGATTGGGGCTGACCGGACAATCCTTTCGATCAATCATTTTGGCAGTATGAAAGAAACATTACTATTTCAATAACTTACTTGAATAAAATACAGGGAATAGGTTTATCGACAAAAAAAATAAAAGTGATCTTAGATGGGGAAAGTTTACGCAAATAGTAAACTTTCCGGATTTCTTATTTTGAACAGGAACAGACCATCAATCCTCAGGATAAGGGATATACACAAAGCTTGTGAATTCTTTGTCCATTACAAACAGACAGCAAAATTCATCCGGATTTTTGTAGGCTTTTTTAAAGTCTTCAACAAGTTCTTCCGCAATCAATTTTCGTTGAATGAACTCATCCAGATAGGTGATGTAGTAATTCCAGTCCAACTTTTTTTCTACCTTTCCTAAAAATAACTGCCCAATTGGCTGTTCTTCTTTGGAAATGGGGAAAATGGGATAATCCGAAAACTTCCTACTTCTGACTTGATAAGATGCTTCTTTGAGGATATCTGATACATTTACAAAATCCTTGGTGATGGTTCCGAGATATTTGCCGGACAATTCCGGATCATTGAAATCTGAAATCATGATTTTAAAGTTAATCTTACAACATTCTCTACATGGTAAGTCTGAGGGAACATATCAACAGGCTGAATTATATCGATTTTATATTTTTCTGCCAATAAAGCAAGGTCTCTAGCCTGCGTTGCAGGATTACAACTCACATAAACAATTTTTGGAGCTTCCAACCTTAGAAGCATATTCACCACATCCTCATGCATGCCGGCCCTTGGGGGATCCGTAATGATTACATCTGGTTTGGGGTGGTTATTCAAGAACTCATCATTTAAAATGTCTTTCATATCCCCTGCAAAAAATGAGGTGTTATCCAATCCGTTGACCTTTGAATTTAATTTGGCATCTTCAATCGCTGCTTCAACATATTCTATCCCAATTACCGATTTTGCTCTTTTGGCTACAAAATTAGCTATGGTTCCTGTACCGGTGTACAAATCATAAACTATTTCTTCCCCTGTTAATTCTGCGAATTCCCTCGCGACCTTATAAAGTTCATAAGCCTGTTCGGAATTGGTCTGGTAAAAGGATTTTGGTCCGATTCTGAATTTTAAGTCCTCCATTTCTTCCTCAATGTAATCCTTACCCTGATAGGTATTTACTTCAAGATCATGGTAAGTCTCATTTTTCTTAAGGTTAATGATATACAATAGAGAAGTTATTGAGGGGAAATTGTGTTTTAAAAATTGCATTACAAGCTCAATTTGATTGGGATTATCCTCGCCAAACTGCACAATAACCATTGTTTCGCCAATACTAGTTGTCCGGATAATGAGGTTTCTAAGCAATCCATTCTGGTTCCTGATATCATAGAAACTCAAACTTTCTTTTAGTGCGAAATCCCTGAGTTTGTTTCTAATTTCATTAGATAATCCTCCCTGCAGATAGCAGTGTTCGATGTCAATAATTTTATCAAACATCTTGGGAATGTGAAATCCCAAAGCATTTTTTTCAAAAGTTTCACCTGAATTGATCTCTTCCCTGGTCAGCCAGCGATTATTGGAAAAGGTAAAGTCCAGCTTATTTCTGTAATACTGGGTTTTATTTGATCCTATTATCGGCAATACTTCAGGGGTATCTACTTTAGCTATCCTGGTGAATTGATCGATTACTTGTTGTCTTTTGTAGGATTTCTGGAGCTCATAATTGATGTGTTGCCACTTACAACCACCACAAGTGCCAAAGTGTGAGCAAAATGGATCAACGCGTTCCTTTGATAATTCATGAAAAACAATGGCTTCTCCCTCCATGAACGAATTTTTGCCTCTGGTAACCCTTACATCCACCACATCCCCTGGTGCAACATTATTGACAAAAACAACCTTACCCTCATAATGTGCCACGCATTTTCCTTCTGCTGCAATCCTTTCTATCTGGAGGTTATTGATAACCTTATTTTTCATCTTTCTGGACATGGCCGCAAAATTAAGTAAAAAAATTCTCTAAGCCTTGTGCCTTCATAAAACATGAATTCCTTTTTCGTTTTAGCTTTGGATCAAAGGAAATTTAGTACTAAAAATTGAATTGAATTTATATTCATCCCGAGCATCTTTTTATCTTTAACAATTCAATATGTAAAATGATGAGATTTAAGGATAAAGTTGTTATCATAACAGGTGCCACTTCTGGGATTGGTGAAGCTTGTGCCTTTGCTTTCGGAATGGAAGGGGCAAAAATTACCATAACCGGAAGGAATTCTGAGAAATTGGAAAATTCAGTCAAACGACTTGAAAATGAAGGGGTTTCTGTTTTGGGGATTCTTGCAGATGCGGCTTCTGAAGCAGATAATAAAAAGTTGGCTGAAGAGACCGTAAAACATTTCGGAAGGATTGATGTACTTATCAATAATGCTGGAATCAGTATGCGGGCCTTATTTGAAAATTTGGATTTAGAGGTTTTTCATAAAGTTATGGACACCAATTTTTGGGGAACAGTTTACGCCACCAAATATTGTCTTCCGGAAATTCTTAAAAATAAAGGTTCAATTGTTGGAGTATCTTCAATCAATGGTTACAGAGGAACTCCTGCAAGAACAGCATATACAGCAAGTAAATATGCCATGAACGGATTTTTTGAATCTCTCCGGACAGAAGTTATGAAAAGGGGGGTACATGTATTGGTTGCAAGCCCTGGTTTTACAGCATCCAATATCAGGAACAATGCCCTTACAGCCGATGGAACACCTCAGGGAGAATCTCCTAGGGAAGAAGCCAAGATGATGAGTTCTGAGGAGGTAGCCAAGGAAATATTGAAAGCTATATTAAAGAGAAAAAGAGATCTTGTACTCACAGGTCAGGGCAAATTGGCAGTATTCTTGAATAAATGGATTCCAGGCATCATGGATGGAATTGTTTACAATCACATGGCCAAAGAAAAAGATTCTCCATTTAAATAAAGTTCATGCTCAAAGATATCTTTCAGGTTTACCTCAATAGATTGGTGGATTTATCCAGTAGGAATAGGTCATTGTACCTATCCAATCTTATAATTTCTCAAATGGTAGACTTGAATGATTTCAATTTTTTGAACCACCAACCTTCCTACTTTTATATTGAGCAACTATTAGAGAAGAACAGATCTATACCTCTGATACCTTTGGCAGATGCGAGGGATGAAAAAGTAAATGTAATTTCAAAAAGACTTGCAAGAATTCTTTCATTGGCTGAAACAGCAGAGTCCGAAACCGGGGAAAAAAGTTTGTTTGTAGGATGGCCCTTTGTGGAAGGAAAACTGATCAATGATCAGGTAGTAAGATGCCCATTGATTTTTTTTCCGATAGAATTGGTAAGGCAATCGGAAACCTGGGTTTTAAAACAATCAAAAACATACCCTCCATTTTTTAATAAGAATTTCTTTTTGGCCTATTCCCATGCCTATGGTACAGAACCCTTAAACTTTGAAGAGGAAAACCCCTTAGAAGTATTTCCAAATGACCAGGTAGGGTTTTTAAATGAACTTTACAGGTTTTTGAAAAAAGAATTAGTAATAAATTTCACCTCAGAACTTTACGAAAACCGTCTAAAAAATTTCCCGAATTCTTCAAAAAGTCTTGATGATGAAAGGTTGGAATTGGGCAAATTGAAATTAATGCCTTATTCCATTTTGGGGCTATTTTCCCAAAAGACCAGCTTCTTGATTCAGGACTATGAGTCACTTCTAAAAGATAACGATTTTGATTCTTTGGAGGATATATTTTACCATCATTTTGCTCCCCAAGAAGGTTTTCCGATCTCTGTAAGGGAAGATCAATTATACAGCTGTTTCCCTTTGGATGCTTATCAGGAGCGAGTGCTCAAAGCAGTGAGATCCGGAAAATCAGTTGTGGTGGAAGGACCACCCGGTACAGGAAAATCGCAATTGATCAGCAATCTAGCTCTTGATTATATCTCTCGGGGCAAGAAAGTCTTGGTGGTTTCGCAGAAAAGAGTTGCACTTGATGTAGTATTTCAAAGGCTTTCGGAGTTAGGGTTTGGCGATTTTTTAGCGCTAGTGCATGATTTTAGGGCAGATCGAAAGGAATTGTTCCAAAAAATTCAGTCCCAGATTGAAGCAATTGACAAGTACGAAGAAATGAATAGATCAATCGATTCTATTCAGCTAGAAAGGCAGTTCTTTCAATTGTCGAAACGCATAGAGAATAACGCCGAGTTTTTTGACAATTATAAAAAAGCCCTTTTCAATACCGAAGAATGTGATTTACCAATAAAGTCCTTGTATCTGGAATCAAAATTTTCAGAGGAGCATTTTGATCTTAGGCAATTTTACAAAAAACTTACCTTTAACAAGGTGGATTCATTTTTAAGAAACCTGAAAATTTACGGGATTTATTACAAGAAATATCAAAGGAATGATTCGTTTTGGCTTCACAGGGATAGCTTTAGCCTTTTTTCGCCACAGACTTTATTAAGATTTCAAGAGACCTTTGATGAAATTGAGGCCTTTAAATCAAAAATCATAAATAATTACCATCAATGCAGCAGATTTGATATTTCTTATCTGTTCACACTTTATGAAAGACACGAAAGTTTAAAAGAATGCTTTCTGCTCCTGAGCCAGAAGGACACATTGAATGCTTTTTCGAAAATATTGAAGGTGGATTTTTCGGAGATTGATCTGCCTTGGCTGGACAAAAAGATTTCAGCTATTAAATTGATGCTTTCCGAGTATGGTGTGGAATGGACCTCTAATGACGATGAGGTGGAGTCATATTTAAAACTGTCTCTTGAATATCAGGAAAGAAGGAGGGAGTTAGTCAATGTATTTCTTTGGCCATGGAAAAAGAAAAAATTCATGCCCCTTTTTCATCTTTTAGATAAAAATAGCCTAACACAAGATGATTTTGGAAATGAAACGATAGTAAAAAAGCTGGAAAATAGATTAAACGTAAATCATCAGTACACGCTACTTTCCCAAAAAACCTGGCTGGACCTTCCCGGAAAACCATTTGACTTTGTTCAATTCAACCATTTTGCAA
This sequence comes from Cecembia rubra, assembly GCF_003014575.1. Taxonomy (GTDB): domain Bacteria; phylum Bacteroidota; class Bacteroidia; order Cytophagales; family Cyclobacteriaceae; genus Cecembia_A; species Cecembia_A rubra. Next base: position 19,890 of record NZ_PYGF01000014.1, on the reverse strand, counting down.
TATCTCTTTTTAAAGCTATTGATGCGATGGAGATTATCCAAAACTTAGGCGAGGACGGTAAATTCCTGCTTGACCAGATTTCTGAGGGGGAAGAGTTTTTGATGCGGTTGGGTACATTTCTAAGTGATCTTGGTGAACTGGAAAAAAGGCTACCATATTGGCATCTTTTGTTTTCAAAAGTACAAGTCCAACATTTGTTTTTGCAGAATTCAGGGAAGGAAATAGCATCTCTTAAAGAAGAACTTAAGCTGATTTTTGATGACTTAGTAGCATTTGATGCCTTAAGGGATCAAATCCAGGCTGATGAAAAAGAATTGATAGAGAAAATCTGGGACAATTACCCGGATCAGGATTTTGAAATAGTAAAGGAAAAGTTTTTATCAGGCCTAAGATTAGCGTGGATTGAGCATATTGAACTTAAATATCCTGTATTAAAAGAAATCAGTACTCCCAAAGCCCAACATATCCAGGAAGAATTGGTAGCGGATGTGATTGAAAAATGGAAGCTTTCAAAATTCATTTCTGCGCTCCGGGTCAGAGAAAGAACATTTAATTCCCTTGAATACAACCGCTTGGGAAACCTTCTTACTTATAGGGAATTGAGCCATCAGGTAAATAAGAAAAAGAAAATTTGGACTGTTAAGAAAGTATTAGAGGCATATGAGGAGGAAGTTTTTAAACTGATGCCCTGTTGGCTTGCATCCCCTGAGACAGTTTCTGCTCTCTTTCCATTGAAACAATCTTTTGATCTGGTAATTTTTGATGAGTCTTCTCAGTGTTTTGTTGAAAAGGGATTTCCTGCCATGCTTAGGGGAAAGCAAGTAGTTATTGCGGGGGATTCAAAGCAGTTGCAGCCTTTTGACCTATATACTATCCGTATGGATGGGGAAGGTGAAGGATTGGAGTATGATACTGTTTCGTTATTGGAACTTTGTTCCAAATATTTTGAAAGATATTGGTTACAGGGTCATTACAGAAGTTCTCAGGCCAATCTCATCCAATTTTCAAATATGAATTTCTATGAAGGAAAATTAAGTATGCTTCCTGATAGGAACCTCATGAATCATCCTCAAGACGCATTTAGGATGATAAAAGTAGATGGAATTTGGGAATTTCAAACAAATGTGAATGAAGCAGAGGAAGTAATCAAAGAAATAAGGTTTCTCCAGAAAAAATTTCCCAGGGACAATATTGGAATTATAACTTTCAATTTTTTCCAAATGGAATTGATTCAGGAAATGGTCTTGGAAGACACCGAGATCAATCTTCGAAATGTGAAAATTAAGAACATTGAAAATGTCCAGGGGGATGAATTCGACAGGGTTGTTTTTTCAATTGGTTATGCTAAGAATAAATCAGGAAGATTGATTGCAAATTTTGGGTTGTTATCAAAGTCAGGAGGGATTAACAGATTAAATGTAGCAATCACAAGAGCTAGGAAAAGCATCACATTGATAACAAGTCTTTCCTCGAGGGATTTCAAACAAGACCAGTTGAAAAATCCCGGTGTTGAAATGCTTAAGAATTATATTGAATTTGTCGAAAATATAGTACAAGGAAAAGTATATGGAAATGAAATTGAACAAAAAACTTATAACTCAAGATGGCTATTGAAACTAAAGCTACTGGAGGACTCAAGCAATTTTGAATTGAAACCCTTCAAAGATTCTAAGTGGATGGATTTGGCCCTATTAGAATCAGGTCAATATGCCAAAGCTATATTAACCGATGATGATAGATTGCACAGCTCTTATGGAGCAAAGGAAGCTTTTGCCTATCATCCTATACAATTGCAGGAAAAAAACTGGCCGTTCTCCTTATTTTTTTCCCGGCAATATTGGTTAGGTAAGGATTTTGATGAGATTTTGGATTAATTTTTAGGACAGGTTTAAATAGGAAATTTTGCTTTATTACTATTATTAGGGGGGGGTATTGTGGATAACTCCTCTGAAGTTTTCCGCTGTTGAGGTCCTTCTTATTTGACCAAATTCTATTGTAGAGCAATCAGCTAGGTTTTCATGGTGCCAATGATTATTGTAATCATCTATCCAATCCAAAGTTATCTCTCTTACCTCTTAAAAGCTGAAGAACAGGTATTTGTCAAGCACTTCTTTGCGGTATGTTCTGTTAAATCTTTCCACATATGCCTTTTGGGTCGGTTTTCCCGGTTGGATGAACTGGAAAGTCACACAGTTTTTTTCTGACCAGCTTCTTAACTTATCCGAAATAAACTCCGACCCGTTATCCACCCTGATCTTTTCGGGTAGACCTCTGGTTTCCTTTAATTCCTCCAGAACTAGTATTCCCCTTTCTTAAAGGAGGCTTGTTGCAATCTCTATGTTCAGTACCTCCCTGTTATAATCATCGAGAATATTCAGCGTCCTGAAACGCTGTCCGCTTACAAGACTATCCGACATGAAGTCCATGGACCATGTTGAGCTGGGAAACAACGGCTGGTCCAACGGTTCTTTTTCCCTTACCGGAATCCTTCTCTTCCCCCTTCTTTTCATATTCAGGTTGAGAAGCTTATATATCCTGTAAACCCGCTTGTGGTTCCATATTATGGCCTTTTTACGCATCCTTTTGAAGAGCAGCCAAAACCCGTAATGGCTGAAGCAGTCAGCCCAGCTCCTTACTGTATCTATTACTTGCGAATCGTCACGTTTGCTGACATAATAATAGTTGGATCTGGAATGTCCCATCAACCTGCACGCCCTGCTGATACTCACAGGATATGTTTCCAAGATGTAATCCACTCTTTGTTGGCGCTCAGCAGGGCTTAAAACTTTTTTGAAATTACATCCCTGAGGATTTTATTGTCCAGGGTGAGTTCTACATACATCTTCTTCAGCTTCCTGTTCTCCTCCACAACTACTTTGAGCCGTTGGACTTCCATGCCGCCAAACTTCTATTTCCATGCATAAAATGTAGCCCTGTGAATCCCCATATCCCGGCAGATTTAGATCACATCCCTGCGAGATTCATTCACTTTTAGTGCTTTGATGGTTTGGCTCTCGGTAAACCTAGTCTTTTTCATATAGTTTAAACTCAAGAATTCTTTCTATTTTTAAACTGTCCGATTTTTTGGGGAGCTTACAGTTTAAATGTCTGCCCGCCTTCTCCATTCTTAATCCCGTTTTTCTGGATTTTTTCAACATCTCTGCAAATTAAACGTGAAGCAAAAATCTGATATTCAATAACATATTTAAGTATTGGTAAATCATAAAATACTGTTGATCTTTGTATTATAAAGCTATTTAAAGTTTGTTTTGTCTAAAGTCCTATTTCTAAAAAGTATAAGTGTCTAAAAAGATCAAAAAAAAATAACATTTGAAGCATTTAGTACAGTAATCCAAAAGGGATTGATAAATAGGTTTAAACATGAGTTTAAATCGATAAGGAGGTTTTTGAAATTGCCTGGTTATTCCGGTTGTAAATCCAAAATTACTGATTGATGGAAAAAGTCAAGTCTTACAATTATTTCAACTTTTTTTATAAAAAACCAATTGCAAGTGGTTTGCTTGGCTTTTTAATAGCTTTTGTCCTGAGTCAGCTGATTACCCTCAAGGATTATCAAATCCATTTGAACCAGGAAAAAGAAGAGGTTTTATCTTATTCTTCGCTGATAATTGAAAAAATCAATACTGTTTTAAAAGATTCATTTTCAGCTGCTTCTATTCTGACTTTCCTCCATGGGAGAGTGGATTTTGATAAGGAGTTTGCTGTTTTAGGGGAAGAGATTCTGGATAAATTCCCTTTGATAGATGCTGTCCAATGGAATCAAGGGGGAATAATCAAATATGTATATCCTTTGGAGGGAAATGAAGCCTCTTTGGGTTTGGATATTTTGAATGATACTTTGACCCATAAAAGCATTGAAGCAAAGCTGGCAATTGAAAAAGGGGAGCTGTTTTTTGCAGGTCCTTTTGAACTTAAGCAGGAAGGAATGGGGATAGTAGGCCGCCTGCCAATTTACAGGGAGGGCGATTTTTTTGCATTTTCAGTTGTAATTGTCCGCCTGGAAACCTTTTTAGCATTACTGGATTACAATCCAGAAGAGGAAAACAAATATTATGTCCAATTTTCAAAAATAAACCCGGGTACAGGAATAGAGGAGTTTTTTCTGCCTGAAGAAAATGGATATAATGGTTTCCGTATTGTTAATAAAATCAATGAGGGAAATTGGATACTTAGTATTCAATTGAAAAAATCCGATGCTTTCAAAAAGGTTTTGCCCCAGTTGATATTTAGAACTTTTTTTTCCCTGATCTGTGGTATGGCCATCCTGTTTTTAGCCAAATTGCCCTCCATTCTCAATAAAGAGGTGGCCAAGAAATCAAAGGAGCTTCGGAAGACCATTAAAAGGTTCAAAATGGCCAGCAAAGCGACCTCTGATGCTATTTGGGAATGGGACTTTGTAAAAGACAGGATATACAGGTCACCAAATTTCGTTAAACTCTTTGGTTATTCTTATTCCTTTTTCAATATGAAGCAGGAACTTTTTGAAGAACTCATTCATCCTGAGGACCTGCAGCGGACAAAATCTAACTTCCAGAAATTTCTTGAAGGAAAAGAGCTGTTCTGGGAGCAGGAATTCCGGTTCCTGAAGGAGAATGGGGATTATGCATACGTAGTGGATAAAGGGATTCTTTTGAGAAACAAAAGTGGAATGCCAGTGAAATTTTATGGGGCAATCCAGGATATTTCACTATTGAAGGAGCGGGAAATCCAATTGATCAATTTTTCCGAAAGACTGGACCAAAGGGCTAAAGAACTGCAAGAGGCCATCTACCGCCTGGAGGAATCCGAAAAAAGGTACAGGGAACTTTTTGAATTAAGTCCCTTGCCCATGTGGGTCTTTGATTTGGAAACATTACGTTTTTTGGATGTAAATGATGCCGCCGTCAACAATTATGGGTTTTCCAAAGAAGAATTTTTAAGTATGACGATCAAAGATATTAGGGGAGAAGAAGATATCGCTGCCCTTGAAGAAAAGGTGAGCCAAAGAAAGGAAATCAATGGATTGGTGTTTTCAGGAGTTTACCGGCATATCAAGAAAAACGGGCAATCTATTGACGTAGAGATCAGTTCAAATAAAATCAATTATAAGGGAAAAATAGTGGTATTGGTTTTGGCAGTTGATGTGACCCTTAGAAATAAATATGTAGGAGCCATTGAAATCCAAAACGCTAAATTGAGAGAAATTGCATGGCTTCAGTCCCATATAGTAAGGGCTCCTTTAGCCAGACTGTTGGGCTTGATCTATTTGTTGAAAGATGAAATGGCTGAAAACCCGGATCAAAGCCTTGAATCCCTTGCAGAATTAATGGAATATATCATCAGTTCAGCAAAGGAACTGGATGATGTCATAAGGGAAATCACTGAAAAAACCGAAAGTATCAATTATTATTGATGGGTATCAAGCAATTGAGTAAAAAGGCCACCAAGCCTGCATATTGCTTTAGAATTATACAAATATTTCTATTCCAAAGGCGTTAATCGGGAAAAGAGCGCTTATTTTTTCATGATAAATTTTGCTGTTAGAGCAATAGTCCCACATTCCTAAAGCTTAATCTGAGCAAGGCAATTGGCCAGTAGGATTTGTGATAATCTGTTTTGAAACATTAATGAAAAGCTATAGAAGTGTGATGAAATGAAAAATACCCTGTTTAGGGTATTGTTTCTAATGGCAGACATTCGTAATTTCGACAACTATTTTAATAAAAAAGTACAAAGGTGAAGTGGAATGTTCTCCAAAAGGGAGTCAGCCTTTACCGAAGGTGCCAATTTAAACTATCCAATTCCATAGTTTAACAGCGGGTTTGTAAAAGGAAGAGTTTTGTAATTCCGCCACTTTTTATTGCTTTAATAAATGCCGATGGACTGCCGATTTTCCGTTAATCCATTGCAACTTTCTTTTGACAGTGAAGTTTCCCATCTCGGGGTCCTTATCGGGGATGCAACGGCCGATAGAATTATTTCACTTTCTACTTCAAATGTTTTTGTTGATGATACACTGATTCCGGGTTTCTGGTCAAAAACAGTTTCATCGATAGACAGTGGATTTCAGGGACATCTCTATACTAGGGAAAAAGATGCATTCGTCTTAAGCCTGCCCATTGTTACTAATGAAGTAATCGGAGAGGTAAGGAAGTGTCTGGAAGAAAACTCCAGGATATGGGAATTTTTTACCGGGTCCAAGCTTGCAAATAAAGAAAGTCCCATCATCTTGGTTTCGGCTCTTGATCCTCCAGCGCCATTGTTTTTTCCTGACAATTTCTTTTTTATCAAGGGGACTATGGACGATGCGGTCAAGTGGTTATTGGAGTCCGACCACTTTGCTTACCTGGCATTTACATACAATAAGGAGCTGATGCAAAAAATCGGCATCTATCATTATTTGGAGGATGGCCATCAGGAAGTGGCAAACTTAACCTCCCTGCTTATGCAAAAGAATGAGAGTGTCCGGTTACTGAAAGGGCAACATGATTATTTTGCAAGTACCCACCTATTTGATGCAAGGCAAAATTTGGATGAACAATTAGGAGCATTGCCTGATCTAGGGTATTATGTGTTTAAACCTTCGGGAGGTGCAGCAGGCATAGGTTTTTATCCGACCAATTTTATTGGGGCAGGTAAAAGGGAAATTGCCGGACATATCAAAGCTTTGGAGCAATCAGGACAATTGCCAATGAAGTTTCAGGTGCAGGAATTTTTACCCGGTAAAGTCTATGGTTGTTCGGCATGCTTTTTTGGAAACGGGAATTTTGAAATGCTGGAAATCCATGAACAAACAGTCACCCAAAAGGGGCGCTGTTCAGGCAGTCGATGGACACCTGAGATTACTTTTGCCCATCAGGATTTTGTTTATAATACTTACCGGAAAATTTCATCCATCAAGGACTTAAAATTAGGGGGGCTGGTCTGTTTCGATTTTATCCAGGAAAAAATAATAGAGGTCAATCCCCGCCTAATCGCATCTTCACCTATTTCCCATATTCTCAAGATGGGCGATTTTTTTAGGTATAAATATGGAAAAGGTTTCTGCATCCATCAGATCGATATCAATACCGAGGTAACTATCCCTTTTGAAAAGGTCAATAGCGGTGAACTGTATCGTTTGGTCCTGGAAATTTGGGAGCGCGATAAAGTAATGTGTCTCCCGCAGGGTATCCATCCAAACGGCTTGTCCAGGGTGGTATTTATCAATGATGACAGCCGGTCCACTTCACAACTGAATTTCCTAAATGAATTAAACAAATAGTACCGATTAGATTAACGAATCCATTATTAACTTTTAAACTTAAACATTATGCAAAAGAATGAAAACCTAAGTGAATTGGTGGTGATCTTCAAAGAAGACGCACAAATGAAAGCAACTGCAAGGTTATTTTCTTCCGGAAAGGGATTATCTGTAAAGCAACTCAATGCCAATGTAAAAAAAGCATCTTCGAGAATTGAGCAGGTATTTTCAGCTAAGACTAATTTTGAAGTACTTGCTCCGGGGATTCTGAAGCAATTGAAAAAAGAAGGTATTCATTCGGATTCCTATTTCTCACTTTATGGAGAAGGCGATCTGGATGTGTTGAGAGAGGAGATTCTAAAGGATCCTTTGGTAGAAGCCGCCTATATCAAACCACCGGCAGAAGATCCCAATGCTTCCTGGAAGACAACTAATTTTGAAGGAAATCAGGGTTATTTGGATGTAGCACCGGGAGGAATTGATGCAAAATTTTCCTGGAAGCTTGTGGGGGGCAATGGACAGCATGTAAAGGTGGTAGATGTTGAACAGGGCTTCAACCTTACCCATGAAGATCTGCGCCATAACATCAGCAGTATTATTGCAGGCAATAATACCCGGACATCTATGGATCATGGCACAGCTGTTTTGGGGGTATTGGGAGCCGGACAGAATGAATTCGGTATGACCGGAATTTCCCCCAAAACCAAATTGATGGCCATTTCACATAATGGTCTTGGGACTTCCAAGGCAATTATTGAGGCGGCGAATAAACTGAGTGCTGGGGATGTAATTTTATTGGAAGTCCATAGGGCTGGTCCGGCATACGATTTTAAGACCGTTGATGGGCAGAGGGGTTATATTGCTATAGAGTGGTGGCCTGATGATTTTGCGGCCATAAAATATGCTGTAGCCAAGGGAATATTGGTAGTGGAAGCTGCCGGTAATGGAAAAGAGGATTTTGATAAGGAAATTTACAACAAACGTCCATCTGGCTTTCCTTCATCATGGAAAAATCCGTTTAATCCATCCAATCCCCAGTCAGGTGCCATCATTGTAGGAGCCGGGGGGTCCGCAGGTAATACTTTGGACAGGAAGATTCTTGGCTTCTCAAACTGGGGCAGAAGGGTAGATGCCCAAGGTTGGGGACACAATGTGGCCACCTGTGGGTATGCCGGACTTCAGGGAGATATGATGGTCAAAGTAAATCCTAATGATTCATGGAAAGTTGAGGCAGGATATCCCAAAAACCTTTCAGAACTTAAAGTCAACCTTCCGATGAGTTTTCCGCCTCCAGGGGCAACACGGAGTATGGCACATGGTGCAGACGCTATGTTGTGGAGCAATACCAATGAAAAAGTTTATGTTTTCCTAGGACATAGGTACTTGAGGCTTGATCCAAAAAACGGGTACAGTGCTGACCCGGGATATCCCAAGGATATTGACGGAAATTGGCCTGGTTTTCCTGCAAATTTCAAAAATGGGGTAGATGCAGCACTTTGGAGCCATACCAACCAAAAGATATACTTCTTCAAAGGTGACAGTTTTATCCGTGTTGACCCAAATAATTCTTGGAAGGTAGATGGCGGTTATCCCAAAAAAATAGCAGGTAACTGGCCGGGCTTTCCCGCTTCCTTTGCTAAAGGGGTTGATGCCGCCTTGTATAGTTTTAAAACTTCTAAGATTTACTTCTTCAAGGGCAGTCAGTACCTCAGGGTGGATCCAAACAATGGCTGGAAAGTGGATGCAGGCTATCCCAAGGCCATAGCCGGTAATTGGCAAGGATTTCCTGCAACTTTCCAAAAAGGAGTGGATGCTGCCTTTTATGACAGGATCAATGACAGGGTGTATATTGTTAAATCTAAGGACCTTTGGTACACCGGTGGATTTAATGGAACTTCCAGTGCATCTCCAGTGGTGACCGGGGCTTTAATTAACCTTCAAAGCCGAATGATTGCCAGGGGCAAGCCCAAACTTACTGCAGTGACTGCGAGAAATGTCCTTCGCAATACGGGAACGAGACAATTGCGGTACAGTGGTCAGAATGAAGTGGATGCTATTTCCAATTGGCGTGGGCTGGATGCCGATTTTGGAAGTGGTATCAATGCTGCACTCTGGAATGGAAAAAGTGACAGGATATATTTTTTCAAGGGCAATCAATACGTCCGGGTGGATCCTAAAAACAATTGGAACATAGATCCCACTTATCCAAAACCCATCAAGGGCAATTGGCCTGGCTGGCCAGCCAGTTTTGAGAGCGGCATTGATGCTGCACTTTGGAGTAAACCCAATAATAAGGTGTATATCTTTAAAGGAAACCAGTTTCTCAGGATAGACCCAAATAACAGCTGGAAAGTGGATTCAGGTTACCCGAAATCTATTGCCGGCAGCTGGACGGGATTTCCGTCAGACTTTGCTAACGGAGTTGATGCAGCGCTCTGGAGTGATACGACCAATAGGATTTATTTCTTCAAAGGGGATAAGTTTATCCGGGTCAATCCATCTGATGGCTGGAAAGTTGAGTCCGGTTATCCTAAAACCATCGCTTCCTCCTGGCCAAATACTCCCGCAGGCTTTACTTCCAATATTGACGCAGCGCTTTGGAGTGGGACCAATAAGAAGATATATTTCTTCAAAGGTGAAAACTATACGCGGGTAGATCCCCTCAATGGCTGGGCTGTAGAAGCAGGTTATCCCAAGCTGATAGCCAGCCAAAGAATTGGGAGAAGGCCAGACCTGAAAGCAGCGATGGCCAACCTGCAGATTGATTCGAACTGGCCTGGAATTCCGGCTTCTTTTGGTTCCAATTTAGATGCAGGATTGTGGAGTGATACCAATAAAAAGGTTTACTTATTCAAAGGATCCCAATTTATCAGAATTGATCCTTTCAATAACTGGGAAATGGATGCCGGATATCCAAAACCTATTGCCGGTAATTGGCCCGGATTTCCATCGGCCTTTGCAACAGGGATAGATGCCGCATTGTGGAGTGATACCAATAAAAGGATTTACTTTTTCAAAGGAAATCAGTTTATCCGGGTCAATCCAGCCGCAGGGTGGCAGGTAGAGGCGGGCTATCCCAAACCCATTTCTGGAAATTGGCCGGGCTTTCCAACATCTTTTGCTTCAGGTGTAGATGCAGCCCTGTGGAGTGGTACCAATAAGCGGATTTATTTCTTCAAAGGAAACCAATACATCAGGGTGAATCCAGCAAATGCCTGGCAGGTTGAAGCAGGTTACCCTAAAGTGATCAGCAACAATTGGAAGGGATTGCCCAGTAATTTCAAGGCAGGTATAAATGCCTCGTTGTGGAATGGAAAAAGTAGTGCAGTTTATTTTTTCAAAGGCAGTCAATATGTAAAAATCAATACATCCAACTGGACTGTTGAATCAGGATATCCTTATGGTATCATATCATAAGCAAATACTTTTTCAATCAGGTACAGGCCCCTCGCCTGTACCTGATTAAATTGAATAACCATGCCTTTCAAAATAGAGTACATAATAGTAATGATGGAAAGTAATTCTAAGAAAGATTTCCATTTGGGAACTTATAAAGTCCAAACCAATTGAATATAATGCCATGGAGGAAAAAGAAAATGTCAATCCATCGAGGATAGTAGTTCTTTTTAAAAAAGAATTTCCGGTTGCTTTTCTTGAAGATGAATTAAGCAAAGGAACATTTATTGGGAAGGAATTCCTGGTATTTAGGGAATTGCTTCAGAAATACGGGGGGAGGATTGAAAAGTTATTCAAAGACATTGAAATGCAATATGCCGAAGGGCAAGACTTTGAATCCTACTATATGGTTCATGTTCCAAGTGAGGCTGAAGAACTGAGAGATGAGATCTTGAAATTTATTTTTATTGATGCAGCTTATATAAAAAGTGATGATGAAGAACCCGAGGAGGCAGATTTTTAAGGCCCTATATTGGGAAATTTCATTAAATTTTTTTCTTTTTAAAACACTAGCTCAAATGGGATTTTTCTAGTCCTGGAAACCAGTTTTTGGATTTTTTTACTTCTAATAATCAAAAATGATTTCCTAATTGTCGATTTCAGCCTTTAAAAACTGGAATACATTTGATTTTCTGGGTTTTAGGAAATAGATGATGTTTAGAATAATCAAGGATTTACAAGAATAACCAGCCTCCTTTGGTATGATTTTTGTCATGGTTTAATAAGGATTGATAATCTAAATAAAATAATTTATTAGGTAACTTTTTAGGTGGTTTTGTCGTATAATTGACTTAAACTACCATTTAATTGAAAAAAAGCAATAAAACAAATAGACCAACTATAATTTAAATTTTATGAAAAAATTCTTTGATCATCTGAGCACTCCAATCGTGATCCTTGATGGAAAAGCATTGATCAGGTATGCAAATCCTGCTTTCCAGGAAAAAGTATTCCGTTTGGTCAAACCTAAAGTCAAATTTTATGATTTGTTCTCCATTGAGAACCCTGAGATTTTTTTGAGCTATGTGGAAACGGATAATATCCAAAAGAAAAAGGAATTTGATGTTCAGTTGGTAAAAGAGGATAACCTGTTGGATTTTGAAATTTCTGTCAGCCACTTTTCCAATCCCCACAAGGTAGTCGTGGAGTTCTATGAAGTTTCAGAGTTCAAAAAGGTAAGAAAAGACTTAGTCAAAAAGACGACCATCCTTCAAAACCTAATTGAGTATATGGAAGGTGCCAATAATCTGGATACCAACCAAAACTATATGAAGCGGTCTCTGAATTTTCTGCTTCAGAACTTAGATTTTGAAAAGGGCTACCTGCATTATGAAACCGAGATCATACCCGGCAGCACGAGGTTTAATGCAGAAGGTTCTGGTTTGGATAGGGAAGTGTACAGTCAGCTTGTCAATAAGCATTTTTCCAGCAGGCCGGAATCCAATAATCCTACCCTGATCAGTAAAGTTTTGAGGAATATGCCTCATTTGGACCCGGAATTTGTCAATAAATACATGATCAAAAAGAAATTCAGGAATACCAGTCTTTACTTCATTTTTGAGCCAGGCAGAACTTACAGTTATGAAGACAGTTTTGATGTCAATATTTTGACTTCGATCTTAATCAATAGATTGATATGGACTGACATGAGGATAAAAGACCTAAAGATTTATAATCAGTATGTTCAGTAAAAGAAGTCGGGCTGGAATTTTTTCATCTATAATTTTCAACTCAGGTTTTGGGTTAAAAATTGTAAATGCTTCTATTCTGAATCCCACAAGCCAACTGATTCCAACTGGCTTTGCTTTGTAGAAGCTGTTGTCTGAATTTATTCCATTATCTTCTCTATAAATAGGAGGCTGTTCCTTTGACAGGGGCAGCCTTTTTCTTGGTACAATTTTGTTGATCCTTTTTGATTTCACAATCAAATTACCGGTATTAAGGCTTATGCAGCAGAATAGGTTTTGAAGATGGTTAAAATCAGGAAGGTGCCATTTTCCAATTGATCGCGATGTTTTTTAATTTTTGAATGAATGAAAATTGTCTTTATTACCTGTTTGTGAAGTATTATTTACCAATGCTTAACATGTTAAAATTTAACATATTTACTTTCAAAGCCTGATGAGATTTGTGGTATTAAAACCATTAATCTTATGTTTATCTTGAAAAAAATTAAAGTAAAGTTTCTCTGTCTATGTACATTGATGCTTTTCTGTTTTACAAACCAAGAAACTATGGCCCAGGCTACCAATGCTACGATAGCAGGATTGGTATTGGATGATTCCAAGCAGCCACTAGTAGGCGCTACAGTTGTGGTGAGGAATGAATCCACGGGATTTGAAGCGGGCACGGTTACCGGTATTGATGGAAGGTTTCACCTGCAGCAGCTGCCGCTGGGAAGACCTTATTCGGTTTCAATCAGCTTTATAGGGTTCAATCCCCAAAGATTGACCGGCTACCAGCTTAATCAGGGCGATAGGGTCAATATAGAAGTATCCATGGATTATGGAAATTCTGATTTGGAAGAGGTGGTAGTTTCCGGGGACAGTTTTAAAAACCAGGTAGAAAAACTGGGTGCCGTGACGGCCATTGATTCCAAACAGATAAAAAACCTACCTACAGAGGGCCGTAATTTTACAAATTTGACGGCATTGTCCCCACTTCAAGGTGGAGGGGGACTCAATTTGGGGGGGCAAAGAAGGACTTCTACCAATGTTACATTGGATGGGGTAAATGCAAGAAATCAGCTTACAGCAGGGGAGATTGGGCGTGGCCCTTATACAGTTTCTATTGAAGCGATCAGGGAATTTGAAGTTGCGACCAATTCTTATGATGTTACCCAAGGAAGACAGGCCGGTGGGGCATTGAATGCAGTAACCAAAGCCGGTACCAATATTGTGGAAGGTTCAGCTTTCGCTTACCACAGAAATGATAATCTGGCAAGTCCTTATGATATCAGGGGAAATAAAAGGGAAGTGAGTTTTTATAATTACCAGTGGGGCTTTAGTTTAGGAGGGCCGATTATTAAAGACAAGTTGCATTTTTTTACTGTTTTTGACAGACAAGATGCCGGGGAACCTGTTTTTATAGCCGATATTAGAAACGAGGATGATGAAAGAAGGCTAAGGATCCGGAAAGACACTTTGGATAAATTTATTGATGTGGCCAGACGGCTATATGGAGTGGGACCAGAGCAGCAGGTAGGTGAATTTGAAAGGAAAACCGTGGCTAACACCTTTTTTGCCAGATTGGATTGGCAGATCAACAAAAAGAATAAACTGACGATCCGGAATAATTATACAGATTGGTCAAATCCATTTTCTGTTAATGATAATACTGCGATCAATCTTGCGGAAGTCTGGGGAGATTTTTCTTCCAAAGAAAACAGCTTATTGTTTTCGCTGAGATCCATTGCCAATGCTAATACTACCAATGAGCTGAAAGTACAGTTTCAGCATGCTGAGAGAGCTTTTTCTGTTAACAGGCAATTGCCGGTTAGCAACATACCACGTGCCATTGTGAGGGTTGTATCGCCTTTCCCAACAGCCAACAATCCAAATGCTATCCAGACCACCAATATCCAGATAGGGGGACAGCGTTTTTTACCTGAGACCAACCTGGAGAAACAAGTGCACATAGTAAATACTACTTATATGCAAAGAGGTAAATTCAACTTTACTTTTGGTACGGACAATATGGTTACCTATTTGGAGACATTGCTATCAAATGAGCAGAACGGAAGGTTTTTTTATAACACTTTGCAGGATTTTGAAAATAATAATCCCTTCAGGTATGCCAGAGAGGTTCCACTTCAAGGCCTTCCCATTGTAAGACAAACTGTGGTAGATCTGTCACTATTTGGCCAAATGGAGTTTAACCCGCATAAGGAAATCAATATGGTATTTGGCCTTAGGTATGATGCCACCATGTTTATGAATGAAGCTGCATTCAATGAAAATGTCTTCAATGGATTGGGCATTAGAACCAATAATAAACCAGCAGATTTCAGGAATATCCAGCCTAGAGGACAAATGACATGGGACATAAAAGGGAAAAATACGGATGTTCTCAAGTTTGGACTTGGACTATTTGCCGCCCAACCGCATTATTATGCCCAAGTCAATAATATCCAAAATTCAGGTGCCATGTTGGCAGCCATTGATGTTCAAGGAGCTTTAGTTCCCCAAGCTGATTTTATAGGTTACAGAAATGGCGTAGAAGCACCTGGAATTCCAGAAGGTGCCAGCTTTATCTCAACCATCAACAGTGTAGCCGATGATTTCAGGGTTCCAAATACTGTTAAGGCCAACTTGAATTACAATAAGTTATTCAATAGTCGCTTGAGGTTAGGAGCTAATATTCTTTACTCTTACACTTTCAACAATTATGTTTATTTAGAAAGGAATTTAGTTGATGAACCTTATTTTAGGTTATCCAATGAAGCCAACAGAGGGGTTTTTGTTCCTGCCAATACGATTGGATCAAATGGTCAGACCAACTGGCTAAATTCAAGAAAATCACCAAATGTAGGTAGGGTTTTGGAGTTAAATTCTACAGCAGAGGGATATCAATATGCTCTGATTTTGGATGGTAGTGTGAGAATTGGTAAGGATGGCTACTTTACTGCATCTTATACTTACAACCAAGCTTTTGACAATAGTTCCTACAATTGTTGTGTAGCCAATACTTCAACTTTCCTACCTGTGGTAGATGATTCGAGGAAGTTAAACTGGGCCTATTCAGACAATCAATTCAGAGACAAAATTGTATTGAATGGTGCTTCTCCCACTTGGAAAGGTTTTGTTCTCGGAGCAACATTGATTGGAATTGGCGGGTCTAGGTATTCATTTTTGGTCTCCAATGGGTCCTTACAGGGTGACTTTCCTTTGAACAATGCATTGGCGTTTGTTTTTGATCCCAACGACCCTAACACACCAGAAGCAATCAGGGATGGATACAATGCTATTTTAAATGATCCCAATACGGCCGAAAGTGCCAAAAGATATTTGAGGGAAAGCTTTGGAAGAATAGCGGAAAGAAATGGTGGAGAAAATCCCATGTTTTATAATCTGGATTTGCGATTGCTGAAAAACATTCATATCGTTAATAACCAACGTCTTGAACTCTCGGCAGATATTTTCAATTTCATGAATATGCTCAACAAGGAATGGGGAGTAAACAATGATTTGAGCAGTTCCAGAAATTTGCAAAGTATCAGAGGTTTTGATCAAAACAATCAACGGTACCTTTACAATGTAGAGCAAAGTGTGGGCGTACTTCCCGTCAATGGCACCCCTTGGAGGGTACAACTCGGATTAAGGTATTCTTTCTAATTACTTAAGTTAAGCCAAGATTAAGCTTTGATGAAGAATGGAGAAGTATCTGGGATTTGTTCGAATACTTCCCCATTTTTATTAAAAAAAGTCATGGATATTTTGGCATATTTTCAACAGACCCTTTCTCCTGCTGATTATGACAGATTGATCAAATCCAGGCATTACAAAAAGGGCACTTATATTTATGTCCCCCCTAATAAACCAGCAGAAATGTTTCAAGTGCGGTCAGGGGTAATCAAAATCGGCAGCTATTCTGAAGATGGTCAGGAGGTTTGTTATGACCTGCTATTTAAACAGGAGGTTTTTGGGAATCTCAGATATCTGAATGGACAGTTTTTTGAATTTGCCAAAGCCCTAACAGATTGTACGGTCATCTGTATCGATTTGTCATTTTATAAAAAAATGATCGTCCACGACCCGGTTATTTCCGATTGGTTTAATCTTACCACCATTCAAAGGTGGTGCAGAATGGAAACCAGGTTGTTTAAAATCTGCTCCTTGTCTCCATTTGAAAGGATCCGTGCGATTTACAGTGAGTTTGAAGGGATCATAAAGGATCCAAAGGGTAAAGCAGTTTTTGTACCCGACCTTCTCAGCATTGTGGACATTGCCCAAATGACAGGAATTAGTAGACAGACAGTGTCAAAGTTGATTAAAAGTATTGAGAATTCTGAAGGAAATAAACATCATCAATTAACTTCTATGAAATCAAGAATCATAAAAAATATTAACAAAAATGTCACACAAAATAATTACTAAGTCTTGGGCAGCCTATGCCTTTTTTTTTATTTGTTTCCAATTTTCTTCCATTGCCCAAGAGTCTTCGGTCCAGAAAATCGCTTTCGGTTCCTGCAATAAGCATGATCTGCCTCAGCTGCTTTGGGCACCTATCCTCAATGATAATCCAGAGGTATTTATATGGTTAGGGGATAATATTTATGGAGACACTCATGATATGTCCCTGTTAAAATCTAAATATGATGCCCAAAATTCTATTCCCGAATATCAACAATTGAAATCAGGAAGTACTGTTATAGGAGTATGGGACGACCATGATTATGGAATCAATGATGGAGGAAGGTTCTATACCAAAAAGAAAGAATCCATGCAATTGATGCTAGACTTCTTGGATGAGCCAAAGAATAGTCCAAGAAGAAACCAAAGTGGGGTATATTCTTCCTATGAATTTGGTGAAGGAAATCAAATGGTTAAGGTAATCCTTTTGGACACAAGATACAATAGGGATACCCTACTGGTGGTTGATAAAGTTTACCAACCTAATAATGAGGGTACTTTACTTGGGGAAGAACAATGGAGATGGTTGGAACAAGAATTGTTCAATAGTACTGCAAAAGTTAATCTAATAGCCGGTGGCATACAGTTCATACCTACTGAGCATCCTTTTGAGAAATGGGAAAACTTTCCGCATGAAAGAAAAAGGCTTTTTGACCTCATCACCAATAGCAAGGTGAAAAACCCGGTTCTCATAAGCGGCGACAGACATATTGCAGAAATCTCCAGATTGCAAGATGATAATTTTCCAGAGGGTATTTATGAAGTAACATCAAGTGGATTGACCCATGTCTGGAAAAATTACAAAGAAGAGTACAATCCTTACAGAGTCGGTAATTTGATAGCATCGCTCCATTATGGATTAGCCATATTTGATTGGGAGAACAATAAATTATTGATACAGGTAAAGGGTAAGGAGGGTCAGGTATATTTGGAACAGAAAATCGAATTGAAAAAGTAGGAATTGATCAGTTTTTTTTAAAAAGACAAGGATCCTAATTTCAAATAGATCATTGAATAAAAAGGAGAGGGTAATACCTCTCCAATTTCATGTTAGTGGTGTTTAGTTAGGAGCTAAACCTCAGTGATTTTATATTTAGTTTGCTTTTTTCCTTAAATTCATGGGTTCAATTAAAAAACTTATCATCATGAACCTCAAGAAAATATACAGCTTTATTGCAGTCATTGTTTTAAGTGTTTTGCATACAGGCCAAGTTATGGCCCAGGCAGAATCAAAAGACCTGATCGGCCGATGGAACATAACTTTGGATATGGATGGAAAGGAGGCACCTTCTTGGTTGGAGGTAAAACTCTCCGGGATTAAAGTTTTGGTGGGATATTTTGTAGGGGATGATGGCAGCGCAAGACCTGTTTCAAAGGTGAATTTTGATAATGGCAAAGTAAATTTCAGCATTCCTCCTCAGTGGCAGGTTGCTGATAATGACCTGGTGTTTGAAGGCTCCCTTTCAAATGGTAAACTGAC
The DNA here is from genome assembly GCF_003014575.1 of Cecembia rubra. Lineage (GTDB taxonomy): Bacteria > Bacteroidota > Bacteroidia > Cytophagales > Cyclobacteriaceae > Cecembia_A > Cecembia_A rubra. The sequence goes on along the minus strand of NZ_PYGF01000014.1, from coordinate 1,580 downwards.
CGGAACGATTCAATATCCCAACGGAAAGCGATATAATTTTGTAGGTGAAAAAGCACCAAGCCTGGTAAGGGAAAATCAGCCAAAGTGGGGTGAAAAAATTGCCCTTTTCAATGGAAAGGATCTTACAGGTTGGTATGCGGATAAATCAATAAATCAGTGGGAGGTAAAAAATGGCATTTTGACCAGTACCAGATCAGGAGCCAATCTGATTTCATTGGAAAAATTTGAAGATTTTGAATTAGAGGTTGAATTCAGATATCCGGAAGGTAGCAATTCCGGAATATTTTTGAGGGGAAGGTATGAGGTGCAGATTCAGGACGATTTTGGAAAAGAGCCATCGAATGTCCTCTTTGGAGGGGTTTATGGATTCTTGACTCCCAACGAAATGGCTGCCGGCAAGGCCGGTGAATGGCAGACATTTAAAATCAGGTTGGTCGGCAGAAGGCTGACAGTCATTGCCAATGGTAAAACAGTAATTTGTGATCAGATCATTCCAGGGATAACAGGAGGCGCATTGGACAGTAAAGAAGGTTTGCCAGGTCCTATTATGCTTCAGGGTGATCATGGTCCGGTGGAGTTTAGGAAGATTGAGTTGGTGAAGGCTATTTATTGAATTTGGGGCGGAGAATGAAAAAAAGGTCGATGTCGAAAGGCGGATTTGGGAATGAATGGAGCATTTGATTTTTGGACCGCAAGGCCTGCAAAGGGAGACAAATTGTTGGGGGAGATTTTAATCTTTACCAATGGTGAAAAAACCACCCTGAAGTGCCTGTCCCGAGAGCAAAGGGATTCGGGAGGTGATATAGTGGAAGCCCGGGGTTTCAACCTCGGGTTTTTTGATTCCCAGCCCGTCCCCCGAGTCGGCGCAGTGATCGGTTAAAGGAATTGTCCGTCCGACGTTGACGATAAGAATCCGGGATTTTTATGGAACGCCGATGACACGGATCTGATGGATTTTCGCAAATAGAATTGAACCACTGATGGATGATGATGAACACGGGTTGGGGAATGGAGATTTATGAATGAAGAATGATAAGTGGAGAATAGAGAGTGATGAATGAAATGGTGGTTGTCAGGTTGTCATAATTCCGCCACGGACAAGTGTCAAGTTTAATTTGGAGGTTAGTTTGGGAAGATGGTTTCTAAAGGAGAGTTTGTTGGAAGGCCTGAAAGGCCAAAATAACCAAGGGTTGGATGCAGTCCATCCCGGTTGAAGCAAAAGCTCAAGTAAAATCTACCGGGCCTGACGGGCACAGATAGACATCAATATTGGAGAATGAGGAATGGAGGAGGGTTAATGTAGGATGAGGAATGAAGAATGGAGTGGAGAATGATGAATGAAGAGTGGAAAATGAAATGGTGGTTGTCAGGTTGTCATAATTCCGCCACGGACAAGTGTCAAGTTTAATTTGGAGGTTAGTTTGGGAAGATGGTTTCTAAAGGAGAGTTTGTTGGAAGGCCTGAAAGGCCAAAATAACCAAGGGATGGATGAAGTCCATCCCGGTTGAAGCAAAAGCTCAAGTAAAATCTACCGGGCCTGACGGGCACAGATAGACATCAATATTGGAGAATGAGGAATG
>NZ_PYGF01000013.1 GCF_003014575.1 Cecembia rubra | reverse complement strand
TCCTGTATTTTGTTTCAGATCAAGGCGAAAGGTGAGGATAATTGAACGGTGGAAGTTTGGCAATTTCGGAAGTAGGAAGGCGGATTGAAGGATAGATCAACCTTGTCTGCCTTTTGTTCCCTTTGTTGTGCAAAAAATCCGTTCTCTTGATTTTTTCCCAAACCCATCCAAGGTGAATTCAATCGTAGGTGGTTCCCGCTTTCCAAAAGTTCCTAACATCGTTTCCTTTTTTTAGAATATTATTGCAGTTTTGCACAAACGATTCTTTACATGGCCAAACTGCTTCAATCTTTAACTTTCATCGACGGTAATACAGTCCATTCTCCTAAGGATTATATTTACACAGGTTCGGAAATTTTGCCAAAAAGTGATAATTATCCAGGGAATATCGATGAAATTATAGATTGTACGGGGCTATTCGCTTCTAGGGGTTGGGTAGATTTGAGATGTGTTTCAGGCGAGCCCGGTGAAGAGCATAAAGAATCCTTGGAGAGTTTAGGGGAGTTGCTTAAAGCCGGTGGGTTTACTAAGGCTGTCTTAATGCCCAATACCCACCCTGCTATTCAGGACAAGAATGATATTCAATTCTTACGTTCAAAGACCAAAAACTGGATCACTGATTTGGTTATCAATGCAGCTGCTACCAAAGACTGCAAGGGGGATGACTTCACGGACATTCTGGATATCCACCAAGAAGGGGTTGATATTTTTGGTGATGGATTGAATCCCATATCCAATCCGGACAGGCTGATGAAGGTACTGCAGTACCTTCAAAAATTCAATGGCACCTTATTTGACCAAAGTTATGAACCTTTGTTGGCCTTGTTTGGACAAATGCATGAAGGTGTAGTTTCCACAAGGATAGGCATGAAAGGTATTCCTAACCTTGCTGAAGAGGTAGCTGTGCAGAAGAATATTGAAATTCTAAAATATGCAGGTGGGAAAATCCATTTCCAGACCATCAGCACAAAAGGAGCGGTAGAAAGCATCAGAAAAGCCAAAAATGCAGGGCTTAAAGTTTCAGCGGATGTTTCAATATACCAGCTAATTTTCAGTGATGAAGATCTTCTAAGTTTTGATACGAATTTCAAAGTGATGCCTCCTTTCAGGGGAAAAGAGGATAGGGAGGCCTTGATCGAAGGTTTAAAAGATGGAACAATAGATGCCATAGTTTCCAACCATCAACCACAGGATTTTGATGCCAAACACATGGAATTTGATCTTGCGCATTCAGGTATGCTAGGACTTCAGACCTTTTTACCTTCATTGGTCAAACTTTCAAAAGAATTGGGTTGGCCACTTTTAATTTCAAAAATCACAGAAGGTCCTTTGAGAATATTGGGGGAGAAGAATGAGAAAATCCATCAACTTACGGTTTTTGATCCTTCAGAAACGTGGGTTTATGACAAAAAATCGAATCTGTCCCATTCAACTAACCATCCTTGGTTTGGTGAAATTCTACAAGGAAAAGTGAAATTTGTAATTAACTCGGATAGGCTTGTCAAAGTAAATTCATGAAACAACACTTCAATTACTTCAATAAAATAGGCTTACTGGCTGCGGGTTTTTCGATCCTTACTTTTTATGTTTCCACTCTTTTTACTCCGGATCCAACCCTAAGCAGCAAGGTTTTTAGCTTTGCAATTACACCTTTTTTTGTCGGGGGAGGTATTTATTTTTATCGATTCAAGCTGAATAAAAACATGCTCAGTTTTGCAGAAGGAATGACAATTGGCTTTTTTATTTATTTTATTAATGCTTTGCTTACCTTTTTGGGGATTTATCTAGGTCTTCTTTTGAGCAAAAGCTTGTTTGAAAACATCAAAAGCAATATGATGAATGTGCTTTTTGAAAAAAAGGAAGAAATCATCAATACTTTGGGTCAGGCCTCCTATGATAAGACTTATCAGGAGATGTTAGGGCTTTCCATTTTTGATGTAGCCATAACGGATTTTATCTTTAAAATTGCTTTTGGACTCTTTTTTACAATCATAATTTCAATAATTTTAAGAAAAATTTAACTATTCAAACAATGGAAGAAAAAGAAAGTGCAGTTAAAGCTGGATTAAATGCCGGCTTAATTCTCGGAATTGGTAGTGCCATTCTAATGTTCTTGGTTTATTTTATTAATCCAAATTTTCTCGTGGCAGGATCTTTTGGTTTTGGACTACTTATCCTGTTTGTTGTGGTTTCAGTAGTGTTAGGTATAAGATATAGGAAAAGTATTGGAGGCTTTATTTCATTTGGTGAAGCGTATAAATTTTCTATAATAGCGTTTTTAGTTTTGATATTGGTTAGTTTTGTAACTGGAATCTTACTATACACGGTAATTGATACAGGTCTTCCTTCCAGACTTGCAGATCAATCTATTGAAAATACCCTTGCAATCATGGAAAAATTTGGTGCTGCAGATGCTTTCAATGATGATCAGATTGACGAAATGAAAGAAAGTATTTTAGAAGGATATACTTTTTTTGGTTTGATGAAAACCAATTTAATTTCACTTATAATTTATGGTATTTTGGCACTCATTGTTGCCGCTATAGTTAAAAAGAAAGACAAATCATTAGAGTATTAAGGAAAAATGATTCAAGTTTCCTTAGTTATACCTGTCTTTGAAGAGCAGGATTCCCTGCCTGAACTGCATAACTGGATAAGCCGTGTAATGGAAGAACACGGCATATCCTATGAAATTATTTTTGTCAATGACGGAAGCAGGGACCATTCATGGCAGGTAATCCAAAAGCTTTCTTCAATCAATCCATCAGTCAGGGCAGTCAGCTTTACCAGAAACTATGGTAAGTCGGCAGCATTGGATATGGGCTTCAGCAAAGCAGTAGGTGAGGTAGTCATTACCATGGATGCAGACCTTCAGGACAGTCCTGATGAAATTCCTGATTTATACAGAATGATTACAGAGGAGGGATATGATGTGGTTTCTGGCTGGAAGAAGAAAAGGCATGATCCCATCAGCAAAACCATTCCTTCAAAATTCTTTAATTGGGTGACCCGGGTAATTTCAGGGATCAAACTGCATGATTTTAATTGTGGGTTGAAAGCCTACAAAAACAAAGTAGTTAAAAACATCCATATTTATGGAGAAATGCACCGCTATATCCCCTTGATTGCCAAATGGAATGGCTTTACCCAAATCGGTGAGAAAGTGGTAGAACATAGGGCCAGAAAATATGGGGTGACTAAATTCGGTTGGGAACGTTTTATCAATGGTTTCCTTGATTTGATATCTGTCTCCTTTGTCAACCGTTATAAGCGCAAACCCATGCATTTTTTTGGTACTTTGGGCACTTTATCCTTTCTGGCAGGTTTTATCATTACGTTTTGGTTGATCTTCGAGAAAATCAGAGGAATATCCAAAGGTCTCGTAGTAAGGAATATTACTGACCAACCCCTTTTCTTCCTGGCTTTGGTGGCATTGATTGTGGGAGCTCAGTTATTTTTGACTGGTTTTTTGGCGGAGATAATGGCTTCCAATAATATTAAGAAAGCTGATTATAATATAGAAGATGAGCTGAATTTCAAAAACTGATGCTCTTCTCAATCATCATACCTGTTTATAACCGACCTCAAGAGATCAAGGAACTTTTAGGGAGTCTTGTACAACAGACCCTGAAAGATTTTGAAGTGATCATCGTTGAAGATGGATCCACTTTTACCTGTGAAGATGCGGTAGGAGTTTATTCACATGAATTGAAAATCCACTATTATTCCATTTCAAATGTTGGTCAGGGATTTGCCAGGAATTTTGGAATGGAAAGGGCAAATGGAGACTATTTTATCCTTTTTGATTCGGACTGCATCATTCCACCCCAATACCTGGAAGTTTTAAAAGCCACCATAGAGAAAAGAAAATTGGATGCCCATGGGGGTCCGGATGCTGCAGATAAGGATTTCTCCTCCTTTCAAAAAGCGATCAATTATAGTATGACCTCTTTTCTGACTACTGGAGGCATTAGAGGAAAGACGAAAGATCCTTCAAAGTATCAGGCAAGAGGATACAACATGGGGCTTTCCAATAAAGCATTTAAGTCCACCAAGGGATTTATTGATCCGAATCGGGCAGAAGATATTGAACTTTCCATCCGGCTCAAAAAACTGGGCTTCAGATTGGAATTGGTCGAAGAAGCTTATGTGTACCACAAAAGGAGAAATACCTGGGAAAGTTTTCTCGCCCAAAGTTTTTCTTTTGGCCAAAACAGGGTTCATGTAAGCCGCTTTCATCCAGAGGCCATTAAATTGGTCCATTGGATGCCCTCCTTATTTCTAATTGGTTGGGTTTTGACGCTTTTGTTTTTTATAATGGGGATAAGTTTGTTCAGATGGGGATTGAATCTTTATGTTATTTGGATCCTATTGATCTTTTTGGATTCCAGTATCAAAGAAAAGTCCATTGCCGTAGGAGCTTTGGCTGTATGCACATCTTTTGGGCAACTGAGTGCCTATGGATTAGGCTTAATTACAGCTTTTATACGCAAGAAATTCCTGAAAAAGACTTAAGATTATCCCTTTGAGCAGAGGAAAATGACCTCATTTTCAGGAAGGGCATGCTTTTGGTTCAAGCCTTTGTCCAAGGTATTTACAAAATTGTTTTCTTCAACCTTCAATCCAGATAGACTCAATCTTACCGCATAGTCTTTTCCATATTTTCGGACATGGTCTCTTTGGCCAAATAACCTTTCCCGCTCGGCAGGATCTATAATGCTTTTGTCTTCCAAGGTTTTTTCTAAATCGTACACCGGGGATTGGATGATTCCCCAACCACCCGGTTTAAGCACCCGGTTGATTTCCCTGCAAGCCTGAATGTCATCATCCACATGTTCAAGTACATGGTTGCAAAAAACCACATCAAAGCTGTTGTCCTCAAAAGGAATCTGGTGAACATCCATTTTAACAGTAGCCAAAGGAGATTCTATGTCGCCCGTGATGTAATCCAGATTAGGTAAATGCTTCATCCGGTCAATAAAGCAAAGTTCAGGAGCAATGTGCAATACCCTCAATGGTTTAGAGAAAAATTCGGTTTCCCTTTGCAAAAACAGCCACATCAACCTATGCCTTTCCAAAGCGAGGCAATTAGGACAAAGGGCATTTTCCCTAGCTTTTCGTCCATAAGGGAGAAATTTCCTAAATGAATGCCCACACACATTACAGGTAACCGTATTTCCCTGGTAAAAAATGGCCAGTATCCTAAGAAAAAAGTGGGAAACCAGTTGGAGGTACTTTCTTGGAATATACCGAATGACAAAACTGATGATGGATTTCATGAAGGGATTATCCTAAAATGGTTTGTGAAAATCTTTCCTGAAAAGGAACCGCAATTTAACAAACCTAAATCAAATGGCCTTAAAATGCTTTGTTTTTAAAAGCCTTACACCATGTTTATTGAGATTTGGAGAAATTTTTAAGCCTAATTCTTTCGGTATATATGAAAAAATACGATATTGTAATTCTGCTTTTTACAAATTCAAAGGTTTATGAGAAAATGCTTTTATGCTTTCGGTTACTTGTTGGGCTTCTGTTTTCTTGCACCAAATGCTTTTGCTCAGGAGAAAGTCCAGTTTACATTAGATGAGATTGTAGAAAGAGCAAAGTCCCGTTCTCCTGCTGCATTGAGAGCAGAGACGAGAAAAGAAAACAGGTATTGGAGTTATCGTTTTTTCAGGTCTAATTACAATCCACAGTTGCGCTTGGGCGGGACATTGCCAGGTTTTTCTCAATCGGTCAATAATGTCGTCCAGCCAGATGGGAGTATCGGATTCAGGGAAGTAAGGCAAAACCTGATGGATTTGGAGCTAGGTATGGAGCAGGTGATTGGAGCCACAGGAGGCAATATTTCCATCAATTCATCAACCAACCGTTTTGATAATTTCTTGGCTCCCGCGGGCTTTCCTCAGACACAGTGGAGCGGTGTGCCTGTCAATGTGCGGTTCAGCCAACCCATATTTGCTTTCAATCCTCTAAAGTGGGACAAGAAGATAGAACCTCTACTTTATGAAGAAAGCAAGAGGGAGTATGTCGAGGAAATGGAGCAGATTTCCCAGACTGTGACCCAGTTGTTTTTTGATTTTCTGATTGCCCAGGTGAATTTTGAAATTGCTTCCAAAAACCTGAACAACACTCAGGAAATCCTGAAAATAGAAAATGGAAGGTACAATTTGGGTACCACTTACGAGGATAAATTGCTTCAGGTGGAATTGCAGGTCTTGCAGGCAAGACAGGATTTGGCCCAAGCTAGATTGGACCTGGAGGCGAATGCTTTAAGGTTGAAATCCTTTGTAGGGATCAATGAGACTGCAGAACTGACTTTAATTCCTCCCAAAGAACTCCCCGAATTTGAAATAGATGTAGAAAAAGCTATTGATTATGCTTTTCAGAATAGGGCTGAAGCATTGGGTTTTGACAGGCGCAAGCTGGAAGCTGAATCCGGTGTAGCACAGGCCAGAGGTCAGCGCTTCAATGTGATGTTCAATGCGAGTTACGGATTGAACAATGCTGCCCTACAGTGGCGAGACATTTATATGGATCCCAATAGACAGACATTGGTCAATATGGGTTTTTTTGTGCCCATTTTGGATTGGGGCAGGAATAGGGCCCGGATGGGAGTGGCTGAGGCCAATAAGCGCCTGGTGGAATATACCGTAGAGCAGGAAGTCATCAATTTCGAGCAGGAAGTTTTTACCAAAGTGAAGAACTTTTCGATGTTGCGGGAAAGGTTGGAGATAACCAAACTCTCTGATGAGGTTGCTGATAAAAGATATGAAATTTCATTGCGTAGGTACCAAAGCGGAAATGTTTCGATTACGGATCTGAACATCGCCCAAGAAGAAAAGGACAGGAACAGAAGGGCTTTTATCCAGTCTTTACGGGATTTCTGGATGGCATATTATGAAATAAGACAGTTGACTTTGTATGATTTCGTGAAAAATGTATTGTTATATAATCAATAGATTATCAAAAATTAATCTTTTTTTGTTTTGAATATGTTTCACTAAAACCAAATAATTTATGAAAATGATTATGTTTATGCATTAGGTATAAAAGGATTGAGTAAATATGATTTTCTATTTATTTATGATGTTTATGGTTGCTAGGACTGTACTGTCATTGCTGAGAATTTTATTTTTTCAAATTGTCAAGAATACAATGTGCTTTTAATAAGGGTTTCAGGAAATGAACAGGATGTATTTGATTTTAGAGGTAATGCCTTAGTTGATAATTCAAGGCTTTTTTGGAAATACCCTTTTAAAACCCATAGAAATCATCTGGTTTACCTTAGACTGGAAAAAATACATCTAATAGACTATGTGGAAAATAGAAATTTACTTTGTGGTTAAAATTCTTTTGTCAATTGTATTGGTCATGTTTTTCTTAAAAACAGAAAGTGACCTTAAAATAATCATCAAAGACCAACTGACTTCTGAGGTCCTTCCATTCAGTTCAGTAAGTGTTTGTGGGGAAAATTATGTTTCTGATGAAAGAGGAGAGCTTATTATCAAAAATTTTTATGGTAGGTGCACTGTAGTGGTCCAAAGATTAGGATACGAAATCTTCAGGGAAGAGGTGCTCCTTAGAGATAAGAAAACGATTGTTGTTTTGTTAAAAGAAGAACCCATTGAATTGAATCAAGTTACCGTAAGTACAAGGAAAGCTAAGCCCTTAAAGGTTACAGATATTTTAGAAAAAATGCTTCTTAACTTTAAAGTTAACCATCTTTATGGTAATGTAAACGGTAAGATGGAGGAAAAAACGAGTTTTAGTTTTGGTTTTGAACCGGTTATCCAGAGAACAGGAAAACTAACTTTTAAGATTGATAATGGAGGATTCGATTTGTTAGAATCAAAATCAAATTATGTTTTTTCAATGGAGAATAAAGGTGCATACAATAGGTTGGAGTCTCTTTTTGTAAATAATCCATCTACAATCATACAAGTTTTGCAAGAGAGAAATATTAATAGGTCTGATGCTGTTGAGAATGATGATTGTGATAATTTGTCGTCCTTAAGTTGTTATTTGGAGAGATTTTTTCCGGTTAAAAGAAATCTATTGTTTAATCCTCTATTTAACCATAACCTAAAAACTCAAGATTTAGACCATTTTGGTTTTGTGAATTCAACATTTTTAGAAACTCATAAATTTAAGCTTGAAGGAATATCTCAAATTAATGGAAGAGAATGTTATAAAATAAGGATTGTGCATTCATCTAAATCTATTCCTGTCTCAATAGCAGGTAATTTTGCAAAGGATTTTTATGTGCCTAAAGGTATGATTTTTATTGATTTATTGACTTTTGCTATTTTAAAAATGGAATATGCATATAGTTTAAATGAGCGGAATACAAACAAAGCATTCTATACGGATGAATTAAAATCTGGGGAGATTTTTTTTGAGAATATCATCAACTTTGAATGGACTGCTGGTAAATGGCTTCCTTCAAGCCAGTTTTTGCAGGAAAAGGATAGATCTGTAAAGACTTTAAATGCATCAGGCGGATTTGACAATGGGTATTTAATCAAGCATATCAAATATAGTTATGATTGATTATTTCTTTCTTTTGGTGACCTCCCCGCCTTCTTCAAGGCTTCATGGATGATCCATTCGATCTGTCCATTGGTGCTGCGGAATTCATCTGCTGCCCATTTTTCCACAGCTTGCATCATCTTCTCGTCCAATCTCAGGGCAAATGCTTTCTTAGCCGGCATGATTTCCTGTTTTTAATTCATTAAACTGCTCAATGGCTTTTTTCATTTCTTCCGGTTTTTGGGTGCCGATCAGAAATTTTTTACCCTTAAGGGTTACGATCAAGCCATGTTTGCCTCCCACATTATACGCCCACATATTCAAATTGTATCGTATACCCCAACCGCCAAATTTGAGCAGGGAATTGTATTCGATGAGCTCCAGGTTCTGGATTTGGTCTGTGCTGTATTTTCTTTGGCCAATAAAAGGGGAAAAACTAAAAGTCAAACCGCTTTCATCAATTCTTGTTTTCAATTGCATGCTTGCAAATAGCAGAATCACCAAGCCAAGGATAATAATGGGGATGACTGCCTCCCAACCATCTATAGGTTGAGAGATCATGCCATATAATGTGATCAAGGAGACCAGAATAAGAATTCCCCAAATCCAAGGCTGATTAAAGCGCTGTGTTTCTTTGAAAACGTATTTGGCCATTTTTCTTACTGATTAAGAGTCCCAACATTCAAAACCGGACTGGCAGAGCGGTCCGAACACAATACCACCATTAGGTTGCTGACCATGGCTGCTTTTTTCTCTTCTTCAAAGTCTATTATTCCTTTCAATTTTAAATCTTCCAAAGCCATTTCTACCATGCCCACGGCTCCGTCTACGATCTTTCTTCTGGCGGCTACAATGGCTGTGGCCTGCTGTCTCTGCAACATGGCAGAGGCGATCTCCGAGGCGTACGCCAAATGGGATATTCTGGCTTCGATTACTTTGATCCCTGCATGCTCCAACCTTTCGGCAATCTCTAGTTCCAGGGAGTGGTTGACTTCTTCCACGCCAGAACGTAAAGTGATCTCCGCATTTTCGGCTTCAAAATCGTCGTAAGGGTATTTGCCCGCCATTTTTCTTACGGCTGCATCTGTCTGAAGGTGGACGAAATTCTCATAGTCTTCCACGTCGAAAGTAGCTTTGAAAGTGTCTTCCACCTGCCAGACAACGATGGTCCCGACCATGACAGGGTTACCGATTTTGTCGTTCACCTTAAGCGGTTTGTTTTCAAAGTTTCTGACACGTAAAGAAATCTTCTGTTTGGTCATGAAAGGGTTGACCCAAAAGAAACCATTGTCTTTTACTGTACCCTTGTAGGCACCAAATAAGATCAGTACCATTGCTTTATTGGGCTGCAAGGTGAAGAATCCAGGCAGTATCAGAATAAATAGCACTATTAGCATTATACCTAACCAGAAAATCTGGTTGATCATCGCAAAAACAATGGCAGGAATCAGGGCTATCGCCGCCAATACCATTAAATAGCCGGATAGGGGTTTGGTTGATTTTTCCATATTGTTATGATATTAAAATGATATCATTGCAATATACTTAAATTTCATTTAAAAGGTTGTGGTTTTTGAAAAAATAAAACCCCGCCCAATTTTATTGAGCGGGGATGCTTATACATTTGAGGTTTTTGAAACTTCGAAGGTCTTTTAAACTATTAAAGCTTCGAAAATATTGAATTTTCAAAGTTTTTAGCTCTTTACTCCATTGTTTTCCTCTAACAAAAATCCTCTATGTTCCAACTACACTGTCCCGTCCTGAAATCCGACTTCCGAAATTCCACTTTATCTTATGTCTTGTTTCTGTCTAACCTCTCGCTTCTCCTCTCTAGCCTCTTAAGTGAGCATCGCTCCATCCACCTGAAGCACCTGACCGGAAATATAAGAACTCATATCTGAACCTAAGAATACGCAGGCATTGGCCACTTCTTCCGGTTGGCCCCCACGCTTCATCGGGATAGCATCTCTCCAGCCCTGAACGGTTTTCTCATCCAATACAGCAGTCATTTCAGTTTCGATAAAACCAGGAGCTACCGCATTGCAACGGATATTTCTGGAGCCCAATTCCAGGGCCACAGACTTGGTGAAGCCTATGATGCCGGATTTGGATGCAGCGTAGTTCGCCTGTCCTGCATTGCCTTTGATGCCAACTACCGAAGTTATGTTAATGATGGATCCTGCCTTGGCTTTCATCATGGTACGGGTGGCAGCTTTGACGGTATTGAAGCAGGATTTAAGGTTGATACCGATTACTTCATCCCAAGCCTCTTCAGTCATTCTCATCAAAAGGTTGTCACGGGTAATACCGGCATTGTTGATCAGGATATCCAAAGTGCCAAACTCAGCCACCACAGCATTGACCAATTCTTCAGCAGCTTTGAAGTCGGAGGCATCAGATCTATAGCCTTTGGCTTTGATGCCGAAAGCGGCCAATTCGTTTTCTAAAGCTTGTCCTTTTTCCACGCTGGAAAGGTAAGTGAATGCTACATTGGCGCCCTCTTGGGCATATCGGATTGCAATAGCTCTTCCGATTCCTTTAGATGCTCCTGTTATCAGAGCCGTTTTTCCGCTTAATAATCCCATGTTGAATTTTTGGTTGATATAAAACAAAGGTCAAAAATAAGGAATTTTTTAGAATGACTTTACTTGAGATATAGGTTTTGGCAACTTGGTTGGAGGTATATTGTATGTTTATTAGATTTCTCCTTTCAGTCGAAATGACAAGGATAACTTAATTCCAAATTTTTCGATCAGGAAAGGGAAACTTTTTTCCCACTTCTTTTTTGTGCTTATATTCATGATATGAATACTATCTCTATGCCTTTTATTGACATTATCGACTACCTACCTGAACTTCAACCCCAATTTGAGCGCATCAATAAAGCTTGGGTGCAACAATATTTTACTTTGGAGCCTTTTGATATCGCCCAGTTGGAAAATCCCCAAGAAAATATTCTAGATAAGGGTGGCCATATCATCTTTGCCAAAGAGCATGATCAAATCTTGGGTACTGTTGCCCTGATTCCTTCCCAAGAGCCCAATACCTTTGAAATGATCAAAATGGGTGTGTCCCCTGAAGGACAGGGAAGGGGTATTGGATCACTTTTGGGCAAAGTTATTTTGGAGAAAGCTAAATCCTTGGGAGCAGAGAAAGTGGTACTTTATTCCAATACCAAATTGGCGCCTGCATTGCACTTGTATAAGAAACTTGGTTTTCAGGAGGTAGACATGGGTTGTAGTCAATACGGACGTTGTAATGTCAAAATGGAAATCTCCTTATGAAATTGATCATGGCCATAATCTCACATAAAGAAAAGATTATCTCATGGTGAGATTGCATGTTGCCCTTATAAATAATAAAAACATGAAAAAGATAAAAATCAGACAGGGTACCATTCAAGAAGTGGCGGAACTTTCCAAAAAAGTGACAGAATTTTTCCAGCCTTTTTCTGAAAAAACCTATGAAGACAGGTTGAAAGATACGGTACACCTGATTTTGATAGCTGAGGTGGAAGGCAAACCTGTAGGCTTTAAAGTGGGTTATCAGAGGGATTCTCCAGAACTGTTTTATTCCTGGATGGGCGGGGTGCTTGACAGTCACCGAAGGATGGGTATTGCTACTAAATTGGCAGATGAGCAGGAACATTGGGCAAGTAACCATGGTTACTTAAAGGTATATTTCAAAACACGTAACCGCTTTTCCAAGATGATCCACTTTGGCCTGAACAGAGGATTTAAAATTGTAGACCTGATCAAAAAGGGAGGAATTGATGATTATAGGATTGTAATGGAGAAAGTGTTGTGAGGTTAATAATTTTTTTTCTAGATAAGTTGAAAACCGGTATAACCTCTTCAGTTGGTAAAAGGATCAGGCTGTGGAGCGAAGATGGTTTTAAATTAAAATTTTTAGTGCTTTGTAAAAACCCATTCTAAAATTTTAGCATTTGGTGAAATTAAAGTGGAGGTATTGTCAATATTATGCGTCATTTGGAGATTTTAATATTTGGGGAATGTACAGAAAATGTAATGACAGTTATTGAAACCTCATCCTTATTTGACAAAAGTGGAGAAGAAACTCCTATTCTTTATGAGACTTTTACTACCAATGACAAATAGTTATTTATCACGGCGATCGCCAGGACTTTGCTGAGCCCTTTGGGTGCAACCGTTTGTCATTTGTTAATCTGTATATGTCAAATTCTAAAATCTCAGGGTGACAAGTCCGGTAATATGTCATTGGCAATGCATTGACCATAAAACAGCAAAGCGTCGATTCCCATCGACGCCTAAAAGTTTTTGCAAGATTAATAAAAAATGTTCGTTTGCTGTACGTTCTCAAAAGTACATCTCTAAGATTGCCTTAAGGCGAAGGGAATATTAAATGTCTTTTAATTTACTGGAGTCTTATTCTTTTGGACTTAATATAGCGGTAATTTTACCTTTTGGATACTTTGTTCAAGGAGATGGTTCTTTGGAGATTACACTTGAACCGGTTTAAGTCTTCCGGTCCTTTTATCCGGTGTTTGGTAGCCCTTCCTTGTACTCTTTCTCTCCACATCCTGAAAGAACTTGGTTTCATTTCCCTGCGCATCAATGTGATCACCTCTTTTTCTGAAAGACCAAATTGGGCGGTTATGGCATCAAAAGGAGTCCTGTCTTCCCATGCCATTTCAATGATTCTGTCAATTTCTGCCAGGCTAAGATTTTTGAGATTCTTCATATTGCCTAAACTTTACCGATTGAGCATTGTTTTTATTGGGATGAAAAAAGTAAACATAGTTTGGTTTAAAAGGGACTTGAGACTTCATGACCATGAGGCATTAAAAGAAGCCATCAATGATGGATTGCCTCTCATTCTATTGTTTTGTTTTGAACCATCTTTAGTAAATGCGCCTCAAAGTTCAGAACGGCACTGGCGTTTTGTCTGGCAGAGTATAGAAGGGATGAACAAGGAATTGGAAAAGTGGAATACCAAAGTGTATGTCTTTTACCAAGAGGTCTTAATTGTATTTGAATATTTGATTAAAAACTATTCAGTTCAGAAAGTTTTTTCTCATGTGGAGACAGGCATTGAATTAACTTTCAAAAGAGATAAAGCAATGACTGATTTTTTTTCTTCCCAAGGAATAATCTGGCAAGAATTTAAGCAACAAGGAGTCAAGAGAGGGAGGAAAAATAGAAAAAATTGGTCAAAAGATTGGTATGCCTTTATGTCAGCCCCCGTATGCGACCCTGAATTTCCGAAGGCAAGATTTTTGTCTCTTTCCAATGCATTCTTGAAAGGGATTTCTCAGGAATCCATTCCTGAAAAATGGATAGTCGTTCAACCAAATATGCAAAGAGGAGGAGAGGAGTTTGGGAGAAAATACATGAGCTCATTCTTTATGGAGCGGGTCAAAAACTATAACAAACATATCAGTAAACCTGAACTTAGCCGTAAAGGTTGTAGCAGATTGTCGCCTTATCTTGCTTGGGGCAATCTTTCCATGCGACAGGTATACCAAGAAGCAGAAATCCGCAAAAAGGAGAAGTTTCAAGTAGGCTGCTTAACCAATTTCCAGTCCAGGCTAAGATGGCATTGCCACTTTATCCAGAAATTTGAGATGGAATGGGAAATGGAATTCAGACATGTCAACATGGGTTTTGAGGAGCTAGAGAAACCTTATGATGAAAGGAAGGTCAATGCCTGGAAAGAGGGGAAAACAGGCTATCCTTTGGTGGATGCCTGTATGCGCTGTGTGCAGGAAACGGGTTATCTGAATTTCCGCATGCGCGCCATGTTGGTTTCCTTTCTCACGCATCACCTCTGGCAGGATTGGAGGACTGGGGTAGATCATCTTGCAAAGTTGTTTTTGGATTTTGAACCTGGAATTCATTACCCCCAGTTTCAGATGCAGGCTGGGGTTACTGGGATCAATACTGTCCGAATTTACAATCCGGTCAAACAATCCCTAGACCAAGACCCAGATGGTTTTTTTATCAAGAAATGGATTCCTACCTTGTCTAAGATTCCTGCTGCTTTGGTCCATGAGCCTTGGAAATTGACAAAGATTGAACAGGACATTTATAATGTTGCCATAGGGATAGATTATCCATATCCTATAGTGGAACTGGAATCTGCTGCACGATTTGCGAGGGATAAAATATGGCAGGCACAAAAATTACCGGCTGTTCAAAAAGATGCAGAAAGGATATTGAATAAGCATACCGTGCCGAATCGCTGGCCCTGAGTTTTTATTAAGCTAGACACTAGAAGCGAGAATCGGGAGAGGACTGTGCGTCAAGAATATGTCCCTTTGAACATTTTTAGCAAAGGGCCAGCCAGGTTGTAGCTTAGGAATGAGAGCCAATGCAAAAACTTTTACCGAAGGATTTCGGGAGTAAAAAGAGCCAATTAGGATTTCTGAAGTCGGAAAAGAACAGGACTTTCTTAGATTGCTTTCTTTGGGTTATAGGTCAATTAATATAAAAGGCTTATCCTTGTCACCTCCCTGCCCGTTCCGTTCAGGCGGGGACGAAGGAGAGGTCTTCGAAAAGGGGAATGGTAACAGTCAAAAAGCAAGAAATTTCGGAGTAGGGATGATCTAATAAAAAATAAATAAGTCGAAAAGTACAGTTAAAGGTAATTCCATGTGGGTAACCAGGAAGTGGGAGAGAATTTTTTTTATTGAGGAGCTAAATCTTTATAGGTTGATTTTTTTAAACTATGGAGAACTAGTGTGCTTTCTTTATACTAAAATGAATCCCAATAATCTGAAAAAAGAGCATAATTTGATTGGTTTTGGATTTTGTGATACCAAAACCAATCAAATCAATCACTCAATTCCCTATCTTTTCACCTGCTTCATCCAATTGCCCCATGAGAGTCCAAGTCTGCAGGTAAGTGTACCAATTAAAACAGCAATGCCCAGGCCTTTGAACAGATCCCAACCCTGGCTGATGTAATCGGGGTGGAATATATACCGGTAGGGAGAATTGGGATTAGCAAAATAAGGAAAAGAGTATCTGCCAAAAAACCAACCTCTACCGATTTCTGACATTTGTAATTCAGCAAAATACCATTGAGCAGGTACAAAACTTACTACAAACCCAATCGAAAGGACAGCTGCCAAGAACCATTTGTTCCGGTTTTTCCATTTGCCTATCATCAGGTCAATGACCATTGCCGGAATTATCAAAATAAATGGGAAATGGAAGGGTTGGAATCTTGTGATAAAATTATGGACAGGACTTAGTTTGGGTTCCGCAGGAAAAAGGGGTAAAACCCATACCATACCTGCCATCAACAATGTATAAACTATTGACATTTTGGTTGCTCCCCACTTATAAGGAGAGGCATAAGCCACAGAAACCATGAGAATTGGAAGTGCTGCCATAGTTACCTGATAAGTCAATACATGATGTTGCCTGCTCAGGAAGAAATACTCAGAAAAGAAGGTGTAACCCATCACCAAAAGAAAGCCTGAGCTCAAAGCATACATCCAGTGCAGATGGTTTTTTGCCCTATCTTTCAGGTTGTTGCCCAATCTGTTTTGAAGTGCGATAACTGAAATCAAAGCTCCAAACTGTATTACTATCATTCCCAATCCAAGAACCGCATGTGGTGGAGAAAGAATTTTTACATCCAGTCCGTAGGTATTGTGCCACCAATCATCAAATGGGGCAGAGGTCAACATGGCAAAAGCGCCCCAGATACAGAACATGGCACCAAGGGAACCATGGAAGATTCCCCAAAACTTAATGCTTTGTTGTTTTTCCTCAGGACTTCCCCAAAAACTGATTTTAAGTACTTTAATTCCAGAGAAAATTCCTGATATCACAGCTCCCAGATAAATAGCAATATGGGGAGGTGAAAAAAGGCCGTCTCTTCCCACACTCATATGCCAAGAAATGTCCCAAAGTAAACCTATAGCTATGCAAAATGAAGCAAAAACCGAAGCATAAATGAAGCTCGGGATTACCTTTGTAGCTGAAGCACTTTTAGTGCTAATGGCTCCATCTAAGGTTAGAGTACTAAAATTCGTTTTCATATATATCTTTATTCAACTTCTACATCAAATGCGCCATTGACGATTTTTCCACCAATTTTCACCTGAATCCAAATTCTGTAGTCCCCTTTTTCAGGGAAAGCATAAGGAAAACTTACCATACTGTGTTCTTCATGTTCGGGATTCTGCCAATTGTAATGGACCATGTTCCCCATCAAAAGGCTGTCCCTTTCCACATCAGGCAGGGCATCCAGAAAGGCCACTACCTGATCTATACTATCCTGAAAGCTCTGGCTTTGAGGGATATCTGTAAATCCAATTTTTCCAGACGTGAACCTGTCCAGAAGCATTTGCTGTGAACCCATGGAGTAATTTCCGGTTGGATGTAAATGAATATAAACTGTACCGTCATGCTTCAACACCACGGCATGCCCCATCATTCCTAAATAGGGCTCCAAGAGGGCAGGTTCCCCTTCTTGATCAAATAGTGCAAAATCAAGGTTATACAGCTTTCCGGCTTCAAACTTCCCGGTTTCTGTTTCCCAGACAGCGGAATAACCTCCTGGGAGATCTGTTTTAATGCCAGGTTTGCCACAGATCATGATATCTCCATCCAAAGTAACTACTTTATTGGACACAGGATTGGAGAAAGTATAGGTATCATCCCTGTTTAAAATTACAGTTTCATTTGTGGCTAACCTGAAGTTGGCAGACTCTGGAATATTCAATTCCGAGACTATTGTCTCAGCAAATCCAGTATAGCGGGTAATATCAGCAAATACATGGTAATCTCCTGAAGGCAATGGAGGTAGCTTCACCCTGAAGTTCAAGGTGTCCAATCGCTCAGGATGAAGATGGGCAAAGACATCCAGGTCACCTTTCCGGATCAAAAACATATGCATCAATTTTCCATGGTCCGGAACAATAAAGCTTATTTTCCTTGTTACCCTCCCCTGAGTAGATTTGAGCGGTTCAATACTGAGATGCAGAAAATCTCCATCAGGTCCAGATTCAAAAGTGGATATTCCGCTGAGCGGTTCAAATAGATAGTTTCTATATTGGTTGGATTCGGCATCCCACCAGGACTTTCCTCCCCATAAAATCAACAACATCACCAAAGTTCCTGCTATAATTCCTAGTTGTTTCTTTTTTTGACTTTTTGCTGTACGCTGAACCCCGGGTTCACTTATAGAGTCACTCATGGCTGAGGCTACAATTGTTACCATCAAAACCACCAAAAGTATTCCCAATAATGCCAAAACAAGCCCGAGTTCAAAAGGCATATCCTTTTGGGCTGTAGGTACAGCCATCACTGGAATGATGGCTTCAAAGGTTTCTCCTCCAACAGTCATTATCAATTGTACACTAGAGGCACCACCTTCCATAAACCACAATTCCCCTTCATATTTACCCAATTCACCGGGAACAGGAAAAAGAGGGTCTGCTTTAGGGGTTCCCTTAAGGCCTGCTGACCAATACACCGGTCGGGCTTCCAAGTTGATACTTTCCGGGTGCTCTGGAATTATAACTGTTACTGTCGCAGTCCCAGGGACTACATCTGGAGGATTGATATTCGCCAAAACCCTGTAAGGACCCAATAAGCCTTCAAAAATAACTCCGGGGCTTCCAACATGGCCGGATAGTAAAATCAAAAAAAAGACAGGTGCCAAAACTTTTCTAATCATAATTCCTGTAAAAGTGGTTAAGTATACTGTTGGTAAACAATTTGCTGAACAATTTAATAAAAAAAAAGTGAGCTTGAATCATCTAAGCTCACTTTTTCTATGATTTTAGGCATAATAAAGAATGAATTACCTTATTAAAATGGCCGGGCTTGCCATTAATATTGAGGCTAATACTTCTACATTTCAACCAATAATTCCCCAGCAATCAACCAGCTAATAACCAATGAATTGATAGTTTTTTTAATTCTTACTCAGTCTGCCGGGCCTATATTGGGTTCTTGAATTTTTTAGCACGTCTTCTTTGTAGAAATTTACATCCTTAAACTCCCCTTTAGCGTATTTTTCAGCTTGGTCTACAAAGTGAGGAGAAAATGGCTGGCCACTTTGTCCACCTGCCAATATACTTTTCGCTTTTACTTTTTCTCCAAATTCTACTACTGCCACAAAACTGTTTCCTACATTCCCATACCACCTTTTGGTATTGGGATAAGCCCTGCTTCCATAAGCTGCCAATGAACCCCACATGGAGGAATTAAATCCAATAGGAAGACTGGGTAAATCATCATAAAATTTACCATGGACTTCATTGGTCAGCCTTTGAAAGCGATTGATTTCACCCCAAGGTATATTCCAACTTCCAAAATCCGCAATCAATTTGTTGATGGCTTTTTCGAAAGCGTCTATTTTCATGGTATCACTTGTGCTGTGGGCCAAAAAATCGAAAATATAATGATCCCAAGCTCTTTCAAGATCTCTTGCATCTGCCATCAACTGCCCGCCCCAAAAAATGGCCAAACTGGTGCCAATGGAATTAATTCCGGATTTAAGGTCCCAATTTACGAGCATATTCATGGGTTCAATCAAGCTTTTCTTCCTTGGGTCAGAATCTGGTAATCCTTCAAAAGCCTTTTGAAGTGCTGGAACTAATGGTTCGAAGGCCATCAGGGTAGGTTCATAGGCTGCTGCAATCAAGGTTTCCAAGGTGAAATCCGTTTGACCGGCCAATAACCTGACAGCATTGATTCCCCTAGCGTTTTCCAAATCCCAGGCCATGTAAGCAGGGTAATCCTCTTTTTTAGGACTAAAAGGCCCGGCGGCTGTAAATGGAGTGGAATTGCAGTTCTGTATCCAGCCATTTGCTGGATTTTTGATAAAAATCATTTCTTCTACCTCGTGGAGGCCTTTCCAAGCTGTAGCAGGATTGCTTCCATCTACCACATTTCTCCAGTCAAACTGTGGATCTCTTACAGGAATAAAGTTGCCATGGTAGTATACAATATTGCCTTCCCGGTCTGCATATACTGTATTGTTTGAAGAGTTGGTTTTAAGGTCCATGGTGGCTTTGAATTCTGTATGGTTTTTGGTTTTGGTCCTGGTAAAAGATTGAGTTAAGGCTTTTACTCTTTCAACCATCAGAGAAATGGCAATCCATTTTCCATTCTCTTCCCGGATGATGGGACCATGATGGCTGTAATAAGCGGTAATTTCCCTTTCTACGATTTCACTTCCTTCCTTGTATTTAAGAAGCATCTTTTTTTCAGTTATAGGCCGCCATTCTTTTCCATACAGGTAATGATATTTGCCATTTCTTTTTTCGACTGTTAATGCAAAATGATCAATGGCATCGGCCCGGCTGGAGGTATGCATCCAGCCATTGAACTCATTAAAGCCCTGATAAATGAAGAATTGTCCCCAGGTAACTGCTCCGTAGGCATTGAGGCCATCCTCACTTACCATATGGATCTCAGGTCTAAAATAAAAAGAGGTATGTGGGTTGATTAAAAGCAGTGCGTTTCCAGATTTACTCAATTTGGGTGCTATGGCAAAACCATTGGAACCCCGGGGCTCTTCGTCAAAGTCCCTTTCCTGAAGGACCAAGTTGGCATAGAAGTCTTTATCATAAAAAGTCTTCAACTGATTGACAGAAATGGTTTCTATATCGCCACCAATGCTTCCTTCACTGAAAGCAAGGGCCATCCAAGGTTCAAATTTGCTGATCAGTTTGGGTTTTACTTCCGGATGGGTAAAAAGAAAATAGTTGATTCCATCGGCCCAGGCATCCATAAGGTTTCTCAACCATTCTGGAGAATTTGTATATTCCTTTTTGAGGACTTCTTCATCGATATACATTTTCATCCTGAAATCCGTGTATAGCTGGGAGATGCCTTCCACCTCTGCCATTCTTCCCAAGGCATTGATATAATTTACTTCAACCCTGTTAAAATCATCTTCACATTGGGCATAAATCATCCCAAATACCGCATCCGCATCTGATTTTCCATAAATATGTGGAATTCCCCATTGATCCCTGATGATTTCAGTGTTGTTTGCCCTTTGTTGCCATCTTTGAAGGTCACTTTGAGCATTGGTAAGAGATAAAATGAGCAGGGACAACCATAATAATAAAGATTTCTTGATCATACTTGGGTTTATTCTAGCTTAATTTAATCTTTTGTAGTTCGTTCTATCAATTGTTCAAATGCTTTTTAAATACGCTATCAATGTAAAGCATATGAAAGGGCAAAGCTTCTGTCCAATATTCCCATGTATGTGCTCCAGGTCTTTCAGTATATTCATGGGGAGTACCATTTTCCAGCAAAAGTTGGTGGATTTGTCTGTTGGTCTTGATAAGAAAATCGTCTACCCCACAATCAATAATCAGCGAAATGCCGTTTACTTTCATCCTGTCAACCAATCCAACAGCGGTAAATTCACTAAAGGGAGATTTGTAGTCTATCTCGCCCAACATCGCTTTTTGGTTTTCTTTTCTAATTTTCCTAAATTCTTCATTGACTGTCCATAAGTCGGTATCAATGTTCATGACTCCACTCATACTTCCTGCTGCGATAAAAAGTTCAGGATTTTTGGCACTTAGCATTATAGCTCCGTGACCACCCATGGAAAGTCCTGTAATTGCCCTGGCTTCTCTTTTTTTGATTGTTCTGAAATTTTTATCAATGAAGGGAATCAATTCTTTGATAAAGTAGCTTTCATATTTTACTGAATCCAGAATAGGGCTGTCATAGTAGTAAGATGCAGGACCTACTCCCGGCGTAACGATGAGAACCTGATACTTGTTGGCTAGGTCAACCAATAAATTGTCTTTGGTCACCTTTTGATGCCAGTCGGAAAAACTTCCGGAACCACCATGAAGCAAATAAACAGTGGGAAATGATTTTTCTCCAATGGAATAAGTTTCCGGTTTTACAACAGCAGCCTTCAGATGTTTGTCCATTACTTGGCTATAAACCTTAATGGTGTCCACTTGGGCATTTACATTTAAGCCTATTCCCAGAAAGAGAAGCACAATCAGTAATTTTTTCATTTCTTAGTGTCAGGTTTTTCCATAAAAGTACCAATTCAGACTTTAAGTAAAACCTAAAATTTGCGAACGGCAAAAATTAAGGGGGAGTAAAATAAAAAAGGGATGTTTGTCCATCCCTTTATCTATTTATCAGTGAAATTTCTTCACCTTTTCCTGTTCTGCTACAGTGGAAAACCCATTGCTCAATCGCGCAGCATAATCATCAAGCAGTTCAATGACCCTTTCATGGTTTTTCGATTTCACTATAAGTCCGGCATGGTATTCCAGAGGAACCCTGAAGCAAACTTCAGGATCACCAAAAGATGAAAGGTCCGGATGCTCAAATTTGGAAAGCGTAAGGACAATACCGGCATATTCTTTTTTTGCTTTTGGAAGTTTATAGTCTTTTCCCTTGCTGACGGCATCTTCAATTTTTGCCCATTCTGCCCAAAGGTTGATGTCTGTGGCACCTTCAATCATCTCTGCCAAATGGGCTCCACCAACTCTTGAGGAAGTTTCAAGAAAATATATCTGACCATCCTCTTTGCCTTTAATGAATTCGGTATGTGCTGCGCCATTTTTCATACCGAAGGCTTTCATAACTTTTTTATTAGCCTCTTTGATGGCTAAATCATCCTCTGATCCATATGAAATATTCGCACTTCGGAATATTCCCCCACCTTGGGAGATTTCCATAGGTGTGGCCAAATACCTCGATACTGTACAGAAAATTGTTTTTTCATTCAAATTAAGGCTGTCCGCGTGGTAAACATCACCTGGTTTGAACTGTTCGACGAGGTACTTGATTCTGTTATCTCCCAATTCATGAATGTTGTGCCATAGACTTTCCTTGTCAAAGACTTTGATAATTCCATGTGCTGAAGCTTCAGAACGTGGTTTGAGGACCCAGGGGGCAGGAACCGTATCTGCAAACTTATTGATGTCTTCATCATGAAACAAAGCGGAAAATGGGGGGACCAATACACCAGCTTCATAGGCACGCATCCGCATGGCCAATTTGTCCCTGAAATATCTACCGGTAGTCTGTCCCATACCTGGAATCCTGAGGTTTTCTCTCAGGAAAGTTGCCTTTTCCACATCATAATCATCAAGGGCTACTATGGCATCTATCTTTGTGTGCTTCATGATCCCTGCAACACCCGTCAATAGCTTGTCCAAATCCCAGTCCAGGTCCTGACCAGGCATGTAATAGATTTCGTCCAGGTATTCATGGGGCCAATTGCTCTCCCGTAACTTTTCAGTGGTCACCAAGAAAACCGTATTATTGGATTTTTTGAGGGCAATTAGAAAAGCAGCTCCCTTAAAATAATTGGAGATGCATAAAAAGGTCTTATGTGAATGGCTCATCGCTTAAAGATTTTCCATGAATTTAAGCAATAAGTGGACACCAAAAGCAGTGGCATGCTTGGTTTTTGCAAATTCTGAATCACCAAAAGCTGTACCAGCTATATCAATATGCGCCCATGAAGGATGGTTTTCAGTGAAAAATTCCAAAAATTTTGCCGCAGTGATTGCTCCTGCATAGGGCTTACCATGGTAATTTTTGATATCTGCAATCTCACTCTCCATTTCGGATTGATAGACATCCCACATTGGAAGTGGCCAGACTCTTTCACCAACCTTTTCCCCGCATTCCTGTAATACTTTTAGGAGGTTGTCATCCTTGGAAAAAAGGGCTGCACATTCATAGCCAAAAGTTCCCACAGCACTTCCTGTTAGGGTGGCAAAATCTATGATGGTATCAGGCTTATAATTTTTGATCAAATAGTTCAATCCATCCGCTAGGATCAGTCTTCCTTCTGCATCGGTGTCTATGATTTCTATCGTTTTGCCACTGTAACTTCTGATGACCTCAGAAGGGAGAATGGATTGATTGTCAATGGAGTTTTCTACACAAGGAACTACTGCTGTTATGGATACAGGGATTTTAAGGTCTGCTATCAGTTGCATGGCTCCGAGTACAGTTGCTGCCCCTCCCATATCGCACTTCATATGCACCATGCCCTGGGTTTTGATATTGAGTCCTCCCGTATCAAAAGTAACCCCTTTACCCACTAGGCCGACATGTTTTTTAGCATTCCTTGGCCGGTATTCCATAATTATAAATTGAGGTTCCCTATGGCTTCCCTGTCCCACTGCCAAAAAAGCATGCAGATTTTCTTTTTCTGCCCTTTTTCTGTCCAACACTTTGGTATTGAAGCCATATTGCTTTCCTGCATTTTCAGCCCATTCTGCTAGAAATGATGGTGTGATTTTATTGGGAGGAAGGTCTACAAGATGGAAAGTTTCCAATTGGGCAGCCGCCAGTTTTTGGGCCTTTAAGACTATTATTTCTGCGTTTGCAAGATTTGTGGAAATGGATAGGGAAATAGAAGTCCAATCTTTTTCTTTGTCAATAGCACTTTTATAATGTCCTAAGCGGTACGTGCCTAACAATAGTCCCGAAACTGCTGCTTCGAGGACTTGTTCCCCCATCTCTTCTGTAAGATGCAGTAATACGTTTTCCTGAAAAAAATCAGCCTGTTTGGCTGTTAATCTTCGGAATGCAGTCTTAATTTCTTTGTAGATGGGATTTTTTCCTAAGCCTAGAAAAATAAAAATATTTCCACTTTCTTGATCTTTTACAAGGTATTGGGAATCTTTTTTTCCGTTAAAAATTGCTTGAGGTACCTGGATATTTTTGAACTCCAGCCTTGCTTGTAATATGTTTTCATTTTCAAAAAATGGCAAGATGACTGTTCCTTTAAATGAACTTGGGTCTGAAGCTTGAAGGGTTTTCATAAGTCAAAAGATTTTTGTTGAATTCTGGGGCCTTAGTAAAACTAAAACAGAAGGTGATACAGGCTAAAGCGTTCCGGTAAAACTGCTATTGTTTAATTTCAAATTAAAGGCAATCAGAGGTTAATTAAGTTCAAATATCAGGATCCTGCCATCAAAAAGAGTTACCTTGGCTTTTATTTGACAGCCGGATTCATTTTCATAGTTCAGGCTGTGATTAGTCGATGAAGTGGCATTTCTGAAAATCTTCCACCTTTCACTTCCCTGAATAGGCAAAACTATACCTTGGTTAATGCATTCAGTTAAATACCTTTTATTTGCTATAGGTTCCATAACAATAGGTCTTCCTGTGATATTTCTGCCTTCCAAATTGCCGGAACTTTCAAACCCAGCAAGTTTTCCATTTAGGAAGGATAACTGAAACTCATAATTGCCACTGATTTTGCTTGAAGATTCAAATTCATCTATGACCAAAAGGTCTTCAAAATCTTCGGTTCTCCTATTCGGATTGGTCAAACTTCGGATTTGTTTAAAATCTCTTCTGCCTTCTAATTTGATTTTTCTGACCTCATAAGTTTCATACTCCAGTCTGGTTATAGATTCCAAAGCATTTGTATTGATATATTGTAAATGGATTTTACCATTTCTTTGCAATTTTTTTCCTGTGGAGCAATTTGAGGATTTATCAAAAGTCAGGGTTACTTTCCTTTCTGCTTCATTGATAGTAACCTTGGGGCAACTTGGTAAAGAGTCCGGAAGTACTGTTCTGTAAAAATCCAATGTCTGAAAAGCGAAAAAGTAAGCTTCTTCCAGACCTAATGAAATATCAAATATTTCCCGTCCCTCAACCTGTAAGTCCGTGCTGATGTTTTTTTCTATATCGGTATTACAGGAGCTGAAAACTAAAACACTCAGTGCAAGAAGTAAGAATCTCTGTCGCATAGGCAAATAATGAGGCTGTAAATCTACTTTCTTTCATTGACATTTAAAATGATGCCAAATTGCCCGATCTAACCTTTTTTTTGGATTGAGGATTACCTATATTCAACGGTAAATTAATCCAAATGATATGAGTTATACAAAAGGAATGCTCAAAGAAGGTGCTTTGAGAGGTAAAACCATTTTAGTGACAGGTGGAGGAACTGGTTTAGGTAAGTCAATGGGGCTTTATTTTTTGAAATTGGGCGCAGATCTTGTCATCACGAGCCGGAAGTTGGATATACTGCAAGAAACAGCTAAAGAAATGGAAAAAGCCACGGGTGGAAAGGTGCTGGCCCTTGCCTGTGATGTGAGGGAAATCGAGCAGGTGGAAAAAATGTGGGCTGATGCCATTTCCCATTTTGGAAAGGTAGATGTGGTATTGAACAACGCGGCAGGGAATTTTATAAGTCCTACAGAGAGGTTATCCACCAATGCCTTCAATACCGTTTTGGATATTGTCCTTAAGGGGACTTCAAATGTCACTTTGACTGCTGGAAAATCCTGGATCAAGTCCAAGCATCCCGGGGTTTTCCTCAATATCGTGACTACCTATGCCTGGACAGGATCCGGATATGTGGTTCCCAGTGCCGCTGCAAAGGCCGGGGTATTGGCAATGACCAGATCTTTGGCGGTGGAATGGGCAAAATATAAAATCCGAAGTAATGCCATTGCGCCAGGTCCATTCCCAACTGAGGGTGCCTGGAGCAGGTTGCTTCCCGGGGATTTGGTTAAGAAATTTGACCCCGCCAAAAAAGTACCTGTAGGCAGAGTAGGGGAGCATCAGGAGCTGGCCAACTTGGCAGCTTACCTTGTTTCCGACTTTTCGGCATATGTCAATGGAGAGGTCATTACCATAGACGGAGGGGAATGGTTGATGGGAGCAGGAGAATTCAATAATTTAGATATGATTCCTCAAGAAATGTGGGATATGATGGAGGCATCCAGGGGAAAAAAGCAATAAGCCCCAAGTTGGTTTGGGGCTATCTTAAATCCAAGTGGAAAATCCGGAATCTTTAAATAGGGCCCTCTTTTTATAAAGAGGGTTTTTAACATTTTATTTGATCCAATTTCTTAAATTAAATATTGTGATTTTTTCAAAATCATAAACTGCTCGCGACCCAATAATAAATCGGGAAACCAAGTGTAATGTTGAAGGGAAATGTTACAGCCAGTGCCATCGGTAAAAAAATGCCGGGATTTGCTTTGGGAACGGCAATCTTCATGGCTGCGGGAACGGCAATATAGGAAGCTGATGCTGCCAGGATGGCAAACATGAACCGGTCTCCTGTATTAGGGGTAATCAATTGGGATATATAGGCAACAATTATCCCATTGATAAAAGGGATAATGATCGCAAATACAGCTGTAAATCTTCCTGAATCTAAAAAGTCTTTCAATTTTTTACCACTTGTAATTCCCATGTCAAGAAGGAAAATGGCCAAGAAACCTTTAAATATATCTGTGGTAAAAGGTTCTATTCCTCTTGCCTCTTTTTCGGATGCCAATAGTCCAATAATTAGACTTCCTAAAATGAGAAGGACCGAACCATTGGTAAAGGCATGGTGGACAACTTTTCTGATTTTCATTTGAGAATTGCTCTCTTCAGAAAATATTTTGATCAGCAAAACCCCCAATATGATGGCCGGAGCTTCCATCAAAGCCATAATGGCGACCATGTAACCATTGAATTGTTGCTGCTGTATTTCTAAAAAGGAAACGGCAGTTACAAATGTTACCGCTGAAACAGAGCCATATGCGGCAGCTATTGCTCCTGCATTTTCTACGCTGAAACGTTTTTTGAGAATAAAAAATGTGTACAACGGGATAATGCTTGCTACCGCTATGCCAAACAAAACTGCCCAAATGATACCCATATTGAATTCGCTGTGAGCGAGCTCTTGCCCACCTTTGAATCCAATGGCAAACAAAAGATAAAGGGATATAAATTTAGAGGAGTTGTTGGGTATTTCAAGATCACTTTTTAACCTTACAGCCAAGATCCCTAAAACAAAAAATAAAAAGGCAGGATTGGTAAAGTTGTCAATTAATAAATGGTAGTTCATGCTGGTAGTTGTTGGAATTCGAGTTCGAATTCAATCGATTTGTTTTTTTGTACTTGGGTAAGTAATCCTTTGAAATGGATAAGGCCTTCCAAATAAAGTTCAGAAATTTTTTCTTGATTTATCAAATATTGTGCCTGAGATTCCATATGTAACAAAGCCAATACACCAACTTTGGATGAGGTTTTTGCTTCTTTTTCGATCTCATGAGTGTTGCTGTCGTATATTTCCGAGAGAATTTTTTTTCCGGGAAATTCGAATTCATCATGCTGCAGAACAATGTCCCTGAGGAAAACCGAATCCGTATCATGGACCTGGATGATTTCTGTTATACCCATTTCTTTAATCAACCGATATATTTCTTCCAAGTCTTTATTTGCCTGTCCCTCAAAAACTGTACCTGGAGATGAAAAAAATATTGGTTCATTCCTGTATTGCTTCTTTAGGTAGTTTTGTATTGGATTAGATGGGCAAATAAGAAAAATCCTTTGGGACATTTTTTTCGATTTTTGAAACCTTTTGCAAATTTCACCAGTATAATTAATATATTTTCATTTATATTTGTAATGTTTTACATAAAAAAAATTTATGAATTATACACTTCATCAACTACAGGTTTTTTTAAAGGTCACTCAAACGGAAAGCATTACAAAAGCTGCAGAAGAATTGCATTTGACCCAACCTGCAGTTTCCATACAATTGAAAAACTTTCAGGAGCAGTTTGACATACCCCTGACCGAAGTAGTAGGGAGGAAGTTGTACATCACAGATTTTGGAAAGGAAATAGCTTTAGCTGCTGAAAAGATAGTGGAACAGGTCAATGCCATTAATTTTAAGACTGCTTCATTCAAGGGTCAATTGACTGGACGGTTAAAGATTTCTGTGGTATCCACAGGGAAATATGTCATGCCTTATTTTTTGGCGGATTTCCTAAAAGCCAATCCTGGCATAGAACTCAAACTCGATGTGACCAACAAGGCAATGGTCATCAATAGTCTTGATGAAAACGAAATTGATTTCGCTTTGGTCTCAATTCTTCCTGAAGCTATGCAGGTGGAGGCAATCCCACTTATGGAGAATAAACTTTATTTGGTGGCCAACAAGGATTTTGATCTTATCCAAAAGGTTTATGGAAAGGAGATTTTTGAAAAAATTACCCTGATTTTCAGAGAACATGGGTCAGGTACCCGCCTGACCATGGAGCGGTATTTAAGGAAAAACAATATTCCGGTAAGCAAAAAATTGGAACTCACTTCCAATGAGGCCGTGAAACAGGCGGTAATTGCAGGATTAGGTTGTTCGGTGATGCCCCTTATAGGGCTTAGAAATGAAATTAAGGATGGGGATTTGAAGATCATTCCGGTAAATGATCTACCTATTGTAACCACATGGAATCTGATTTACTTAAAAAATAAGCGGTTTTCGCCAGTAGCTGAGGCATTTTTGGAATACCTGCATTTGGAAAAAGAAAACATCATCAAACAGTATTTCAATTGGTTTGAGGGAGTGCATTGAGTTATGAAAAAAAGACATTATAAATTAAAGGGTTTTGAAAATTAAGAAAAATTCGATTGTTTAAAACCTCAGCGTAAAAAACCAAAAAGCCAGAGTTGAATACGTTTTTCAATTCCATATTCAATACTATCAGCAGCGATAAAGCTGTTTTTAATTCCCTGAATTTGCTCAGTGGTTTTATTCTTGCCATCCACCTCAAAGATGTACTTTCCGTCGATCCTGAAATTCCGGTCTTTGACATGTTCCACGGGATGAAGATGGAAAACTTGATTAGTGAAAAGGTCTCTCTAAGGTTTCCCAAGTCTGTATTTTTGGAGTAAAGGCAAACTGGAAGTTGGTATTTTCCAATTAGATTTTCTTTGTTTTTAGCATTGGTATGTATCTGTGTTGATCTTAATTAAAGAATTCTTAGAATTTCAGTATTAACAACTTTCATTTGAAACGGTTGCCCGGAGAAGATATCCCACAACTGGGAAAAATTAAGAATGGGAACTCTTAAAAAGTATATCTTCAAAACCCAATCAAAAGTAGTGACCGTGGAAGGATCCAAAATAACAAAATAAGGCATGATATCTGATTTTTAGATAAGGATGATTTTAATAGAAGAAAATTTAAGTTATTGATTACTATGATCTTAGGGTTATTTTTTTTATTTATTTAGGTATAGTAGTTTATTTTAATTGATATTAAAGTACATAATAACTCAACAGTTGAACAAATGAAATTTAAAACCTTTGTTTTGGTAGTATTGCCATGTTTTTTTATACTATCCGTCTATGGACAACAGGATAGTAAAAGGTGGGAAGTAGGAATAGATGTCCTACCACTTTTTTCCAAAAACCAACTACCTTCCTATTCTGTTTTTGGGAGGTATCAGTTAAACCCAAGCGCTGAAAGGGAATGTTTTATAAGGGCAAGAGTTGGGTACCAAATTCAGAATTTAGAGAAGAAAACACCAGATGAATTTTATACTTTGGTTGATGATAAAGTGGCCAATACTTTATTTTCACTAGGATACCAAAAGGATTTTGTTAGCTCCGCTAAGCATTCAATGTACTTGGGAGGAGACTTGAATTTCATAAGGAGAGCACAAACAATAAGTGCGTTTTACTTTTCTGAGAAAACGATGATGTTATATACAACAGACAGAACTAATTTTTCTATGAATATGAATGTATTAATGGGGTTCAGTTACAAACCCATTAGCCAAATAAAAGTTTCTTTTGAATCAGGTCTCTTCGCAGGAAGGACTTACAAGAATGAAGATTACTTGACAGAAACCCAAGAGGGAGATTCGATCTCATGGGGCTCAGTATCTTCTAATAAAATAGATTTTGGAGTATTACCATTCTATCAAATATTGTTAACTATAAATTTTTAATTATGAAAAAAGCTTTTACCTATTTTATATTTTTTTTGATAAGTTATACATCAGTTTCACAAACAGATCCACCAAAACCTGATGTTATATTTACCCCATATGGGTCATCTCCATTTTGGTATGGGGAGCAAACATCATTTAGTTTAGGATATAAAATTGATGATGACAATGTTAATTCCCCCATTTGTAGTACGAGAAGTGTAAGTGTCACTGGAAACGGTGGTGCAACTACTAGTATAAATCAAACACTTGATGCGGTGTTGGTTACTTGGGGGAATCAAAAAACAGAGAGCCAGGGAGCCAAAGTAAAAATTACCTTAGGGTCATGTAACAACAGTTTATTTAATAGGAATTTTGAGTCTCAAAACTCATATCACGTAATGTCAATAATAAGACTCAATTAAAAATAGAGGAATAAATTACAAAGATGAAATACGTAATCGTGAGTTCTGAATTATCAAAAAACGTTATTAGGGCTTTTTTTCTTATAATTTTGATATTGTATTCAATCCAACAGCAGTCCTATGCCCAAGTTAGCGACAGGATTCCCAGGTGGGAAATAGGTTTAGATGCGCTTTCCTTGATTGATAAAAATGATCTTCCTGCCTATTCGCTTTTTGGGAGGTTTATGTTGAATCCCCAAGCTCCCAAAAAAACCAGTCTACGGTTGCGGTTGGGGGCGGAAGGATATGCTTACCTTGACTCTGCATTCAATGAGGATAAAGTTGGTCTTGATTACCGTGTCAACTCCTTTTTTGTTTCTGCAGGTATACAAAGAGAGCTCCTGATATTTGACAAGAGTTCAGTTTACTTTGGTGCAGATCTTGGATATTTAAGGAAGGTAAATCTCAAAGATTACACAGGGGACTTTGGCTGGAATGTAGTCGTGCATGACTACTATCGCGAAACAAATTTGAGGTTTGCAGGAATTCTGGGTTATACTCACCAGTTGGGCAACAATTTTGCCATCTCAGTAGAAAGTAGTTTGCAAACTATATACTCCCATCAAAAGCAGGATACCGATTACGTATCGACTTTTAATGAAGATAACATTATCATCAGCTATGAAAACAGCACTGTCAAATCCTTGCAATCAGGTATCACACCTTTTTATCAGGTTTTATTTTGTTATAGATTCTAGTTTTCCATGATTTCGTCTTTCCATGTAGAGATTTGTATTGAAGAATAAAAGGAATTGAAGTATGAAGGAACTTCAGGAGATATGGTCCACTCTACTATCATTTCAGACGGTTCGGCAAGGCATTGGGGTTTAAGGTTTCAATATGAATTTTGAAACTCCAACAATAATTCTATACATTCACTAAACAGAACCTTCATAAATTTGTAGCGTAATTATTTCTCGTGAAGTCATTCGTCAAAATATCACTCCTTGTTTTTTATGTGTTTTTCAACGCAGGGTTGAGCTATTCCATGCATTTCTGTGAAGATGATTTTCAGAGGATTAATGTTTTTGCAGAGTATAAATCCTGCCGCGAGTCCAATACACCAATACCATGTTGATTTGATCACATTTCCAATCTTGAACGTCCCAACATAGATCAGCAAGTTTCCGATGTTTTAGATTTGCAGCCTCAGTAAATAGAGGTTTTTATCTCCATGTTTGAATTGAATGGTGTGATTGTCAAGGAGAAAGAAAAATTGGTTCTCTGATTCCTCACCTCTCAAATTTCACGATACTCTGGTTTAAATCTTACTGCCAAAAATTGAAAGAGGGAGACAAAATATTATAAAACTTAAAGCAGTATCTATTTTTACCTTTGCAAGTAAATATTGATGACATTAATCAAAATGATGATCGAAAGTTTTTATATAAAAAACATGGTTTGCCCTAGGTGTATCATGGCTGTCAAATCAATTCTAGAAGAACTGAAAATAGATTATGTCAGTGTCAATTTGGGACAGATTGATCTCAACCAACCTTTATCTAAAGGTGATTTGAATCAATTGGAAATTCAGCTCAAGAATTTTGGATTTGAAATTTTAGAACCTGGAAACTCCTCTCTCGTTTCCAAAATCAAAACTACCCTTATTGAACAAATTCATTACAGTACCGAGTATTTAAATGTCAATTTTTCAGCCTTTCTCTCTGATAAATTAAATCATGAATATTCCTACTTGAGCCGTCTTTTTTCGTCCGTTGAGGGGATTACAATTGAAAAATATATCACCAAACTAAGAATTGAAAAAGTAAAAGAGCTTTTGTATTATAATGAATTATCCCTCACCCAAATTGCTTACCAATTAGGTTATTCCAGTGTGGCTTACCTGTCAACTCAATTTAAGAAAGAGACCGGAATGACACCAACCGAATTTAAAAAGTTGCGTGGCCCTGGACATAAACACCTGGACAGCTTGTAGCAAAATCTCAAAAATCTACCACAAAATTACATAAGACCAATACGGGAAAAGTTGAGCAACTTTGTATCAGAATTTTAAAATGCAATAAAATGGGTACTAGAGTTGTTGAAAACAGGAAAATAAAAAAGGAGACTTTTCCGGTCACAGGCATGTCATGTGCCGCATGTGCTTCCAGCGTAGAGTCTGTACTGTCACATACGCATGGTGTTTCCAAGGCAAGTGTAAACTTTGCAAGCAATACAGTATTGGTCGAGTATGACCAAAGGTTAAAACCTGAGGATCTACAGAATGCACTCAGAAGCGTAGGATATGATCTTTTGATCAATGAAGATGACCCTTCAGCAGCACAGGAAGAATTACAACAGGAACATTATCAAGATGTAAAAAAGCGAACCATTTGGTCTGCAATATTGACTTTGCCTGTTTTCATTATCGGGATGTTCTACATGGACTGGAATGCAGGAAGGTGGATTTCTCTGGTATTTACCATCCCTATTTTGTTTTATTTTGGCAGGAGCTTTTATATCAATGCCTGGAAGCAGGCAAAGCATGGGAAATCCAATATGGATACCTTAGTTGCATTAAGTACAGGGACAGCCTTTTTGTTCAGCTTTTTCAATACTATCTTCCCCGACTTTTGGCATCAGCGGGGCATACATCCCCATGTATATTATGAGGCAGCGGTGGTCATCATTACGTTTATTTCTTTAGGAAAGCTTCTTGAAGAAAAGGCAAAATCCAATACTTCTTCTGCAATAAAAAAATTAATGGGACTCCAACCCAAAACTTTGAAAGCCATAATTAACGGAGAAGAACAAGAGATTCCAATTTCAGCAGTCCAAAAAGGTTTTACAATAGTGGTAAGGCCGGGAGAGAAAATTCCTGTAGATGGTGTGGTCAAAACAGGTAACTCCTACGTGGATGAAAGTATGATCACAGGGGAACCTGTTCCGGTTTCCAAAACATCTGGCGATAAAGTATTTGCAGGTACTGTCAATCAAAAAGGCAGTTTCCAGTTCGAAGCGGAGAAGGTTGGAGGAGAAACCTTACTTTCCCAGATCATTAAAATGGTACAGGAGGCACAGGGAAGTAAAGCTCCTGTTCAGAAACTTGTTGATAAAATAGCAAGTATCTTTGTCCCAATTGTTATCGGAATTTCAATCGTCACTTTTATTACCTGGATGATTTTGGGTGGGGATGACGCATTTACCCAAGCTTTACTTACTTCAGTGGCTGTATTGGTTATTGCATGTCCTTGTGCCCTCGGTCTGGCCACACCTACAGCGATCATGGTTGGAGTAGGTAAAGGCGCAGAAAATAATATTCTAATCAAAGATGCAGAGAGTTTGGAGTTGGGTCATAAAGTAAATGCTGTTGTACTAGACAAGACAGGAACCATTACAGAAGGCAAACCAACTATCACCAATTTACATTGGGAAAGCAATTTTAAAGACAAACCAGAACTTGCGTCCATACTCTTGGCGATAGAAGCGCAATCAGAGCACCCTTTGGCTGAAGCTGTTGTAAAAAAGCTGAAAGAGGAAGGCGTAAAACCTGCTGAAATTACAGGTTTCGATAGTATAACCGGCATGGGAGCTATGGCAAAGGATCATCTTGGTAATTTATATTTTATCGGGAATTTAAAATTGATAAAGAAGCAAAATATTGCGATCTCTGAAAACACCCAAGCCATTGCCGAAAGGTGGCAAAATGAAGCTAAAACGGTCATCTTTTATACTGATGAAAAATCTGTACTTGCTGTTATAGCCATTGCAGACAAAATCAAACCTACTTCCAAAACAGCTATTGAAAAACTTAGAAAAAGGGGAATTGAAGTTTACATGTTGACAGGTGACAACAATCAAACCGCTGA
Source organism: Cecembia rubra (assembly GCF_003014575.1). Taxonomy (GTDB): domain Bacteria; phylum Bacteroidota; class Bacteroidia; order Cytophagales; family Cyclobacteriaceae; genus Cecembia_A; species Cecembia_A rubra. Next base: position 85,051 of record NZ_PYGF01000013.1, on the reverse strand, counting down.
GGCTGTGGCAAAAGAAGTCGGATTGACCTCTTTCAAAGGAGAGGTATTGCCCTCTGAAAAGGCTGATTTTGTGCAAGAACTCCAATCAAAGGGGAAAATTGTAGCTATGGTCGGTGACGGTATCAATGACTCCCATGCCTTGGCCCAAGCGGATGTAAGTATTGCCATGGGACATGGCACTGACATTGCGATGGATGTGGCCAAGATGACCTTGATCACTTCCAACCTGGAATCCATTCCCAAAGCCTTGAAGTTGTCTTCCCTAACAGTAAAGGGAATCAGGCAGAATCTCTTTTGGGCATTTATTTACAATGTAATCGGTATTCCGATAGCAGCGGGTGTATTGTATCCTATCAATGGTTTCCTGTTGGATCCCATGATAGCCGGAGCAGCAATGGCTTTCAGTTCTGTATCTGTTGTTGCAAATAGTTTAAGGTTAAAGTATAGGGAGTTGTGATAGAAATTGATTTAAACGATAGGCAAAAGCTAAGGTGAGAAGTTATTTTAAGGATTTAAATATTAATGGATACGTGATACTAATGGATATTGGGATCGGTTTTGAAATTGAGGATTGGTTATCAAATTAAGGTTACTATTATCCCAATATCCCTATATCTAAATATCCTAATATCAATGATTATCCCAATATCCATGAATATCTTAATATCCATTAATCTCATTCGGTTGTGAACAAATAGATTGATAAGTAAAAACAATAAAAAACAAATAAAGGGTAAAAGTATGAACAAAATGCAATTTAAAACAACCATTAAATGCAGCGGTTGTCTTGAGAAAGTAACTCCCCATTTGAACAATACCCAAGGTATTAACAATTGGGAAGTAGATTTAAAAAACCCGGACAAAGTTCTTACCGTGGAAGGATCAATAGATGTTGAGGCTGATGTAATATCTGCGGTTAAAAAGGTAGGGTTTCAGATTGAGAGACTTGTGTGATACTTAAAAGGACATTGAACTTAAATAGGTTCAGTGTCCTTTTTTCAGCCTCGTTTTAAAGCCAAAATTATGTTAATTGAAAATTTAATGTTTATAATTTGAGTTGGTAATGTTTTAGAAATCAATAATTTGTATTTCTTTTGAAGGAAATAATCCTTATTGGTTCAAGACTTTGTCTTGGACCGTGACACTTACAGTCTTCAGACTGTAATTTAGGCAGTCTGAAGACTGCATTTAGTAAGTCCAAGTCTGAAGATTTGAACTAAATTGGACTTGAAGTATGAGATTTTAAAATTTCCATTAACCCTAATATGATTTGTAGAGATTTAAAAATCAATTCATTTCATGTTTTGTTGATTTAATTAGTACCTTTAATCTTAAAAACTTTCCTACATTTGTATCGTTGAAATTCTTCATGAAGTCATTTGCCAAAATAGCACTACTTGTTTTCTATGTGTTGTTCAACGCAGGGTTGAGCTATTCTATGCATTTTTGTGGGAAAGACTTCCAAAGATTTAACTTGCTTTTAGATTACCAATCTTGTTGTGAAAGCAAGGTCCCTATGCCGGATTGCTGCGAAGATGTGTTAAATTTTGAATTGACCAATACTGATCAGAAGTTATCAGATCTTTTTAATTTTCAACCTCTGCGCTTTGAATTGTTGAATGCCAGGATTTTCTTTGAATTTCCAGTTCATTTTATAGCCGAGGATAAAATAACAGTATTTGCTGATTCCTCACCTCCGATATTCCAAAACGCTCCGATCTATATTTTTTGTCAGGTATTCCTGATTTGATTTTTTACCCTATGTAGAAAGGGATTGCCACGAAGGCACAAAGATTCAAATTCTTCTAGCTTGTCGATACAGTTAGAAGACCTGTTAGGTTTTCAAAACCTGACAGGTATAGCCATAGCTTTATCGGCTATTTCCCTTTTATCAAAATAATAGGTTTACTTTGGGATTTAATATCTACAAGTATCTGAATATCAATTAATATCTGATTCTAAAAATCAAAGGTTCAATCAGAAAAACAGCATTTAGTCCAAGAAACTATGCTCAACAACATCATCAAATTCTTTCTCGAAAATAAACTGGTCACAGTAATACTTCTTTTGCTCGTGATAGGCTGGGGGATTGTGACGGCCCCCTTCAATTGGAACACAGGATTCCTGCCTAATGACCCTGTGCCGGTCGATGCCATTCCGGACATCGGGGAAAATCAGCAGATTGTCTTTACAGATTGGATGGGGCGCTCTCCACAGGATGTAGAGGATCAGATCACTTATCCTTTGACCACTTCTCTTTTGGGAATGCCTGGAGTCAAGTCTATCCGAAGCACTTCTATGTTTGGCTTTTCTTCCATCTACATCATCTTTGAGGACGAAGTGGAATTCTATTGGAGCCGCTCCAGAATTCTGGAAAAGCTGAATTCCCTTCCGGCGGGTTTGTTGCCAGATGGTGTGCAACCCAAGCTCGGACCTGATGCTACAGGTCTTGGACAAGTGTATTTTTACACTTTGGAAGGCAGGGATGAAAATGGTAATCCTGCTGGTGGTTGGGATCTGCATGAACTCCGCAGCATACAGGATTACTATGTACGCTATGGCCTTGCTGGAACAGAAGGGGTAGCCGAAGTAGCGACTATTGGTGGTCATGTAAAAGAGTATCAGGTGGACCTGGACCCAGTAGCCATGAAGGCGCATAATGTGTCCATGATGCAGGTAATGAATGCTATCAAGCAATCCAACCTGGACATTGGGGCCAATACAATGGAGATTAATCAAGTGGAGTTTATTGTGCGTGGATTGGGTTATGTAAAGTCTTTAGAGGATATCGAAAAGGCCGTGGTAAAGGTAAACAACAATGTGCCCTTGCGAATAAAGGATATTGCCAAAGTGACCATTGGCCCGGCAAGTAGGGCTGAACGCGCCATCTTGGATAAAGGAGGGGCCGAAGCCGTAGGGGGAGTAGTAGTAGCCCGATATGGGGACAATCCACTGCAAGTGATTGATGCTTTAAAAACCAAAATTGAGGAAATATCGCCAGGTTTACCAAGCAAAACCTTGGAAGATGGGACGGTTTCCAAAGTGACTATAGTGCCTTTCTATGACCGCTCAGGTCTGATCAAGGAAACTTTGAATACCCTTAATGAGGCCATCACACTACAGATCCTGATTACCATTATTGTGATCATGGTGATGGTGTATAACCTTCGTGCTTCTCTTTTGATTTCTGCACTCTTGCCCCTAGCGGTACTGATGTGCTTTATTATGATGAAGTATGTGGGCGTGGACGCCAATATCGTGGCACTTTCCGGGATAGCCATTGCCATTGGGACCATGGTGGACCTGGGAATTATTCTCAATGAAAATATCCTACGCCACCTGGAAGAATCGGATAATAAAAAAACAAAGTTGCAGGTAATCTATGAGGCCACTACAGAGGTAAGTTCGGCCATCTTGACGGCGGTGATGACCACCATCGTCAGCTTCCTGCCGGTATTTACCCTACAAGCTGCAGAGGGGAAACTCTTTGGACCTTTGGCCTATACAAAAACCTTTGCTTTGGTGGCGGCATTGATCTTTACCCTAGTTTTTATGCCGGCTTTTGCCCATTGGGTTTTTGGTGCCAAGTTGAAATCCAACAATTACAAAACTATCCTTAATGCCCTAATGGCTTTAGCCGGAATAATTCTTCTATTCTATTTCCCTTGGGCAGGATGGGTGCTGTTGGCTTTTGCAACCAATCATCTGATCCATCATTTTTTCCCAAGACAAACCCAAGACGGTAAATTTAAGAATCAGCTGGCCATGCTTATTGCGGTAGTAGCCGTTTCTGTCCTCTTGGCTACTGAATGGAGGCCATTGGGATTGGCCCAGTCGGTTTTTGTAAATTTCCTCTTTATAGGTCTGGTTGTAGGATTTGTTCTGGGGGCATTTGCCCTCTTTATACGTTATTATGAAAGATTGTTGCATTGGTGTCTGGAACATGCGAGGTTATTTTTGCTGATTCCTTTGACCATTATTCTTCTTGCATTGAATATATGGCTGGGATTCGGAAAGATATTTGGTTTTGTGGCCACTGGATTTGATAAGATCGGAGTAAACATCCGTACCACTGCTGTTTGGTCTGGGTTGGTTCATTCCTTCCCGGGCATGGGTAAAGAGTTTATGCCGGCTTTGAATGAAGGATCCTTCCTCCTGATGCCGACTTCCATGCCGCATTCGGGTGTAGAGGCCAATATGCAGATAGTGAAGCAACTGGACATGTTGGTTCAGGCCATCCCTGAAGTAGATATGGTTGTTGGAAAAGCCGGTAGGGCAGAAAGTCCCCTTGATCCTGCTCCCATGTCCATGTATGAAAATATTATCAACTATAAAACTGAATATATACAGGATGAGAATGCCCGGAAACTCCGGTTCAAGGTGGACAAGGAGGGCAATTACCTAATACAGGTGAACGGTAAAGAGTGGTGGTATGACCGTCGGGATGGGGCCATTTGGGATGATGAGAGGAAATACCTAGAAGAAGTCCAAAGAAAAGCTGTTGTCAGAAATATTGCCAAATACCTTGTTCCAGATGAGAAAAGGGGCCAATATTTCCGTCAGTGGAGGGATGAAATCCAAACGCCAGATGATATCTGGGATGAAATACAAATTAGGACATCGAACCTTCCAGGAGTAACTTCCGCACCCAAGCTTCAACCTATAGAGACAAGGTTGGTCATGTTGCAGACAGGTATGCGGGCGCCTATGGGTATGAAGGTCTATGGTCCCAATCTGGAGACCATCGAAAACTTCAGCCTTAAACTGGAGTCTGTGCTGAAAGAAGTTCCTTCCGTGAAATCAGAAGCAGTTTTTGCAGACCGGTCCTTGGGCAAACCTTACCTGGAAATAGACCTTGACAGGACCAAGTTGGGAAGGTATGGGCTCAACATTGCCGATGTTCAGGAATTTATCGAAGTGGCTATCGGGGGCATGACCTTGAGTACTACTGTAGAAGGAAGGGAGCGCTATGCCATCCGGGCCCGCTATGCAAGGGAGTATAGGGATGATCCTGAGGCCTTGAGGCGAATTTTGGTGACCACGCCTACGGGTGCCCAGATTCCCTTGGGTCAATTGGCTGAGATCAATTACCGCCCAGGCCCGATGATGATCCGTGGAGAAAACACCTTCCTGGTAGGCTATGTACTGTTTGACAAAAGGGATGGATTTGCAGAAGGTTCGGTAGTGGATGATGCACGGAGATTTATCCAGCAAAAAATCAATTCCGGAGAATTGGTAGTTCCATCCGGTGTTTCCTACACTTTTTCCGGAAGTTACGAAAACCAAATCCGTGCAGAAAAGAGATTAGCAATCGTTATACCATTGTGTTTGGCGGTCATTTTCCTGATTCTCTATTTTCAGTTCAGGTCCACAGCCATGGTATTGATGATCTTCTCTGCCATTGCCATGGCATTCTCTGGCGGCTTTATGATGCTTTGGTTATATGGTCAGGATTGGTTCTTAGATTTCAGTTTCCTTGGAACAAATATGCGGGAACTATTCCAGATGAGGACCTTTAACTTATCGGTGGCTGTCTGGGTAGGGTTTATCGCCCTTTTTGGCATCGCGACAGATGATGGTGTAGTTATGGGAACCTACCTAAAGCAAAGCTTTGAAAGGATCCGGCCAGAAAATGTAAAAGATGTCCGCAAAGCAGTTTTGGAAGCAGGTCTGAAAAGAGTGAGACCCTGTCTGATGACTACAGCTACTACCTTGTTGGCTTTGCTGCCTGTACTCACCAGTTCAGGCCGCGGTTCTGATATTATGATCCCCATGGCCATACCGGCATTTGGAGGGATGACAGTGGCATTGATTTCCTTGTTTATTGTTCCGGTGCTTTATGGGAAATACCAAGAGTTTAGGGTAAAAAGGAATTGATATTTATTGATATTGGATATTTGTAGATATTATTATGGGAATCAGTGGTTTAAGCAAATTATGGATTTATGGGGGAAAATAAAGATTATATAAAATTGGAAGACTTAGAGGTCTATCAATTGGCAAGAGAATTATCAAAAAAGGCATGGTCCATTTATTCAAACTTGAATTGGCAAATGAAAAAAATTATGGGAGATCAATTTATAGAATCTTCTGACTCCATTGGTGCCAATATAGCGGAAGCATATGGAAGGTATCATTATTTAGACAGGATCAGGTTTTTGTACAATAGTAGAGGTTCCAAGTTAGAGTCTGTAAATCATTGGTTGAGCTTGATGCATGAAAGGGGTGTGATTTCTGATTTTGAGTTTAATGATGCAAGGGATACAGCTGAAAAATTAGCTGTGAAACTAAATAACTACATCAAATCAATTTACAATTCAAAAAATGAATTGAAATGAAGAAACAAATAACGATCTATAATAGGTTAACCTATTCTTCTTCAAGAAAAAGAGATTGGGATCCAAATCAATATCTATCAATATCGAATATCTACAAATATCTATTCCTAATAGTATTTGTGGTTATTCATGTGGGAGTTGCGGAAAGTCAGGTACTGGAAAAATATATAGAAGAGGCAGTCGAAAACAATCCTGCTTTACAGAGCAGCTTCAAAGTCTATCAAGCTTCTTTGGAGAAACCTAATCAAGTCGCATTGGATAATCCCCAATTGAATATCGGTGTATTTACCAGACCAATGGAACTCTTGATGGGAAATCAAAGGGCTGAGGCTTCGGTGATGCAGATGTTCCCTTGGTTTGGGATGCTCAAAACCCAAAAGGATGAAGCGACCCTGATGGCTGAAGCAAAATATGAAGAGTTCAGACAGCAGCGAAACCTGCTGCTTTATCAAGTTAAGGAAACCTATTTCCAGTTGCAACAGCTCCAGAATACCATCGATATCACTGCTTCAAATTTGGAGATTTTGAAGTCCTTGGAGCGCTTGGCTATCATTAGATATCAAGGTGGTAATACTGCTGAAGCCGTATCTTCGGTAACTTCTGCTGTCAGAAGGCCTTCCCGAGGAGCTCAACAAGGCAGCTCAGATGATGGAATGGGAATGGGGGGAGCAAGTGCCGGCAGTTCCGCCTCAATGGGCCAATCCTCCAGATCTGCTTCCGCCATGTCAGGGATGGGCTCTGGTTCAGGCTCAGGGAAGCTGACCGATGTCCTGAGATTACAGGTGCAGATCAAAGCACTGGAGTCCGACCTGCAACAGTTGGAAGTGGATAAAAGACCGCTTTTAGTTCGCTTTAACCAATTGCTTGGAAGGGGAAAAAACGAAACTGTCAAAATTGAAAGTCAATTGGATAGCAAAAAAGAATTGGGCTGGGAAGTAGCGATGCTAGAGCAAATTCTTGAAACTAACCCCATGCTCTTGATGCTGGAGAAAGAAGGCCTGGCCTATCAGAAGCAAGGAGAGATGGCCAAGTTGGAAGGTAAACCAATGGTTGGATTGGGGCTAAATTACATGGTCTTTTCTTTTAGACCTGAATCAGGTATGGTAGGTCATGCGGATGATATGTACTATATGCCTGCTGGCATGGGCAACAATATGGTGATGCCTATGGCAACGGTGACGCTGCCGATTTACCGTAAAAAATACAAAGCCATGGCAAATGAGTCAAAGCATTACTGGCAAGCCAATGAGCGACAAAAAGAGGACCTTCAAAGAAATCTGGAAGCTGAGTTTGAAAAGATCTTGGCCTCAATCAAAGATGCTGACAGAAAGATTATACTCTTGGAGGAGCAGATCGGGCTTACTGAGCAGACACTTGAACTCTCCGTCACCGCATATGCCACTGAAGGAAGTTCTTTCGAGGAAATCCTGAATATCCAGCGTGAACTATTGGACTTTCGATTGAATCTTTTGAATACGAAGATTGAAAGGGAAATTCAGTTTGCCAGAGTGGAAACACTGGTAGGAGTTTGAAATATGTTAAAATAAAGTGAAAATAAAATTAAAATAAGTTAAGGTTAATTGGAAATCAAAAGCTTGACAACCACGAAGTGCCTTACCATTCTCTCAGGCAGGGTCAAACTTGTCAATAGCCCCGAATGAAATTCGAGGTAACGAGAAGTGTTGAGTTTGGGAATTAACCCTGTAGGGGTTGAACTAATGCCACGAAACAGGTCTTAAATCTTGTGTCTTATGTCTTGAATCTAAAAACATGAAAACAAATAAAAACATACTCATCATTATAATAGGCTGCCTTATCTTCGGTGGCCTGGCAGGTTGGTTGATCCGTGGGACGGATGATCATCCTGATCATGAACACTTCCATGTAGCGGAAGACGGAACGGTTTACACCTGTTCTATGCACCCTCAGATCCGTCAGAACGAACCTGGACAATGTCCGCTTTGCGGCATGGCACTGACACCAGTGAGCAATAATTCGGGTAGCAACAGCCCATTTGTGCTGGAAATGACACCTGAGGCGATGGCCCTATCCAATGTGCAGCTGACCAGGGTGAAATCAGGGGAAGGATCAGGAAAGCTCACCATAACAGGTAAAATCCAGGTCAATGAACAGCGGGTAAAAAGCCTTACTGCCAATTATGCAGGTAGGGTAGACCAACTATTTGTCAATTTCACGGGACAGGAAGTACGTAGAGGGGAGAAGCTGGCCACTCTGTATTCCCCAGAGTTGGTAAATGCCCAGAAAGAACTTTTGGAAACTGCCAAAATCAAAGACCGACAGCCTGCCCTTTACCAAGCAGCAAAAGAGAAATTAAGGCTTTGGAAGATATCCGAAGAGCAGATTGCCAGAATTGAAAATTCAGGGCAGGTACAAAGTCAGTTTGATGTCTATGCAGATGTAGCGGGGGTAGTGATTGCCAGAAATATTGCAGTGGGAGATTTTGTAAACAGAGGAACCACCATGTTTGAAATTGTGGATCTGAGTACTGTCTGGGTAATTTTGGATGCTTATGAATCTGACTTGGGAGCTATTCGCAAAGGTAATGACCTGAATTTCCAGGTTTCTGCCTATCCGGGAAAAGAATTCAAAGCTAAGGTAACTTACATTGATCCGGTACTTAACCCTGATACCCGTACTGTGGGCATACGTGCGGAAGCCGTCAACCGCAATTTTGAACTGAAACCTGAGATGTTTGTATCAGCTACCATTTCTACCTCACAATCGGTTCAGTCCGGTCTGATGGTTCCCAGGACGGCCATCCTTTGGACAGGTCCCCGGTCTGTGGTATATGTGCAAGTAGGAAATAAAGAAGCACCTGCATTTGAAATGCGTGAAATCGAACTTGGGCCAAGAGTAGGAGAAGATTACCTGATATTGTCCGGACTGGAAGAAGGTGAGCAGGTAGTCAGTAACGGGGTGTTTGCAGTGGATGCGGCTGCCCAGTTGAGCGGAAACTACAGCATGATGCTCAGGCCGGAGGTGAAGTCACTTGAAGTTCCGGAAGCATTCAAAGCCCAATTGACTGCCTTTGTACAGGCTTATTTCCCTATCAAAAATGCTTTGGTGAAAACTGATGCCAAAGAAACCCAAAACACCATCAGTCCGGCAAAAGCCAGTTTGGCAAAATTGGATATGAAGCTTTTGGAGGGCAAAGCACATGATATATGGATGGACTTACTTAGGCCCATACAAAGTAGTTTGGAAAAAATTGCACAGACAGCTGATGTGGAAGAGCAGCGTAAGTATTTTGAAATCCTTTCAGATAACTTGATCGAGGCTGTTGAATATTTCGGTGTAGTGGATAACACCATTTATAGGCAATATTGCCCTATGGCATTTAGGGACAAAGGAGCCTATTGGTTAAGTGGGGAGAAGGAAATCCGCAATCCCTATTTTGGAGACATGATGCTTACCTGTGGAGAGGTAAAGGATACTTATCAGCCTGGCAAAAGAGTAACTTCTACTTCCGGAGAGAAGAAAGCAGCCGCGGGGCATAATCACTAACTATTAAAAAGAGATTGAATTAAGGTGGAAATAAAATGGAAATAAGATAGAAATAAGGTGGAATAAAGATTGCCGAGTTATTTGGCTAATTCCCCATTATAAATAGAAAACAGTGTTCTAAGATTAAGCAAGTATTGGAATTTGAATCCCTAAAGTGGGGATAATAGCTATTTGTAGGATAAGAATTATTTCTATTTTATTTCGCCACAGGGATTTTTCCATCTTATTTCCCATTAGGCATATTTCTCAAATTTTCAAATGAAGAATTAAATTAATCAAAATATACTATGTCAATCAAACAAATCAGCATTCTTGTAATTTCATTAATGATCATTTCCTGCTCTTCCAATAAAAACGAGGAGAAAGAACTGGCTAAAGATGAGCATGCACATCATGACCACAGTGCTTCAACAGGTACTTCTAATTCCAAAAGTCCAAGGACTGCAGCCATGGCCAATATTGGGTCGAACCATGTGCATATCGATTATTCTGCTCCAAGTGTCAGGGGTAGAGAAATTTTCGGCGGATTGGTGGCATATGATGAAGTTTGGGTGACTGGCGCACATTCTGCCACAAGCATTTCTTTCAATGAAGATCTTGAAATTGAAGGGAAATTGATACCTGCGGGGAAATATGCCTTATTTACTATTCCCGGAAAAGACCGTTGGACAGTTATTTTAAATACCAACTATGAACAGCATTTGGCTGATGATTATGATGCCAACCTTGATGTCCATCGTTGGGAAGTTACACCGGTTAATTTGGACCAGCCTCAGGAGCAATTAAAATTCACAGTAGAATCACTGGGTCAAAAAGAAGGCGCAATACACTTTGCCTGGAGCAATATCAGCTTCCGTTTGGGTTTAAAGGTAAATTGATTGTAGCTTCATCACTTTGAAGCTGGGTAGATTGGGCAATGCTCATTTTTATAGCATTGTCCAATTTTCTGGCTTCAGATTTTATGATTTTTATAAAATGATCATGGTGGTTTCCTTTGCTTTCTTGCTGAATTACCTCTAGGATACCCATGATATTTGCTAATCTTGCACGCATAAAGTGGGATTGACTGAAGGTAAGTTGTTGGATGTAGTCTTTCTGTTTTTTAAAGAGTTCCTCTGATCTTTTTTGTCCTGAAACATCAAAAAATCCTCCAACCATGGTTTTGGGTTCTCCTTCAGAAGTCCATTCAATTACTTTACCATAAGCAGTCACCCAAATTTCTTTTTCTTGACCCAACTTCAACCTGAATTCACTGATAAAAGGATTTTTACCTTTAGTTTCAAAATGGTCTTTCAATGCAAGATTTACTATGTTTTGATCATCCTGATGGATTTTTTCTTTCCATAATGGACGGTTAGTCAATTTTTCTCCATTATGGGAAATATCTAACATGTGATATAATGAAAGGCTTATCTGGTCGCTGTGGCCTGGAATATCCCAAAGCCAAAAGCCAATCAGGTTATTATTAAATAGTCCTTCTATGATTTCATTTTTGATATCCATATCCTTTATCCCCAAGGGTAAGTCCATATTGTTGTCAGTGAATTTTTGGATTTTATGGCCTATACCATGGATATGAATTAATTTACCATTATTTAATTCAATTGAAAACTCCCACCTTGTCCAATAAAAATCAGATCCATCAGGCTGGAGTTTTCTTAGATCAATGATAAAACTCCTTTCCTTTTGGGATAATGCTTTTTCCACAAGTTGGTTATATTTCATAAAATCATCCGGGAAAATACTATCCTCGAAATATTGTTCTTTCACAACAATACTTTTTTGGTGTGATTGATTGATGAACTTTCGATTGGCATGGACAATTTTATTATTTGAATCCAATATGATGGAATATAAATAGGATGATAAAAAGAGGTTATCTTCACGAGATTGCATTAAAGGAATATCTGGATTCATTTACTAAAAGTTTATCTAATTTACCCATTGTTGTATTAAAAACAAATAAAAATATTCAAAAAACAAAAAATTACATTTAAAATGAATTTAACACATCCCCTGAACAGATCTGAGTTTGGACGAATTGAAGATATAGGAAATGTAATGTCCCTTTCCCAGGCCATGGATTTGCTAAATAGCTGGGTAAAGAATGAAAAATTGATCTTTCATATGCAACAGGTAGGTCATTTGATGAAGGCATTTGCTGCGGAAAAGGGTTACGATGAATTTACCCAACGACTTTGGCATTTGTCTGGGCTCTTGCATGATGCAGATTGGGATCAGTGGCCGGATGACCATTGCAGGAAGATTATTGAAGAATTGGAGTCCAGAAATCAAGATCCAAGAATGATCAAGGCAATTGCCTCCCATGGTCCTCGCTATTTTGGAGTGGATCCGGAGACTGAAATGGATAAAATGCTCTATGCATTCGATGAGCTCTCTGGTTTTGTGCATGCTTATTCTTTGATGCGCCCCGAACGCTATGAGGGCATGGAAATCAAAGGAGTAAAGAAAAGGTTAAAGGACAAAGGTTTTGCTGCTCAGGTTAGCCGGGAGGACATTGCAGATGCCTCCCAAAGGGCAGGAGTTCAGTTGGAAGATTTGATCCAGTTTGTGATTGATAATCAATTGAGGGCTTGATCAAGGTAATCTGATCTCTTCCCAGAAGTTTTCCTGGCTTTTTACAAAAAGGCCACTTTTTGTGGCTATATAAACTTTATTTTCAAAGAACTGGGCATCATAAATCTGATCATTTGCAATTCCGGTGTTGTCTAATTGCTTCAGTTGATGATTGGAAATTCCATTTTCCCTGAAGTTTTCAATTGAGGCTATTACATTGGTTCCAGGAATAAAAATTAGTCCCTTTTGGCCATCTGACCTTATTACCAAGGGGCCATTGATCTCAGTAATATATGCTTTGTTTTCTGAAACAGGGGAGCTGCCATAAGAAATTCTTCCAATAGGTGATTCAGTGATAAGGTATTCCTGTGGACCTAATTTTGCAAAATCATAAAACCTGAAGTTGGTGCTTCCTAGGGTTGGCCCAGGTAGTTTTTCTGTGCCGCCATCCTTGGAAATTAAGTAGGAATTGCCTTCTCCCATTCCATTCCCAGTACTACGGATGTGAGCTATCCATCGGTCTTCGTATTTTTTTATACTTTGGATAATTAATCCCGAATTTGAATGGGACTCTAAACCCAAATTGCCTATTTCGGTTACCTGTTTCAATTCCAATTGATGAAAACCTGTCCCGAAATTTATTTCCAAAATTAGGATTGCGAGATTTCCGTCTTTTTGAAGATTCAGGATGAGGTGATTTCCGTTGAGGTCAAAATTCTTTTCCGAATGGAAGTGTTCTTTTTGGAAACCTGTTACCAATCTGGCACCTTTCCATTCATCGCCAAGTAGTTCATCAAAAATAATGGTCCTTAATTCACCGGGGACAACAGGGAATACAACAAGTCCATTTAAATCTTCAATTGGATGTATGATATAATTCTCGGTGAAAGAGGGCTTAAACCGGTTATTTAGATCACTAGTAAGGCAGCAAAGTGGGGCAGCACGATGTTGTTTATCAATAAAGCCAGGGAAGTTTGTATGAAGAAAGAAAAGTTTATCACCAATAACTTCCAATCCCAATATAAATTCTTCATTACTTTGACCGTTATCAAAATCAAAAAGTTCGAAATTTTCCGCATCCTGTTCTAGGCTAGGTTCAATTGGGTCAGAACATGAAAACAATGCATAAAGGGTTAACAAGCATAAGAATTTTTTTTTCATAGGGGTAGAATTCCGGACCTTGATTTCTAAAAATATAGTTTTTTTTTAGGAATTGAAAAATAATTTCTTAAATAATTAGAGAATGGGAGTATAATTTTTAGGAAAATCATCATGAAAACTTCCTTTTAACATGTTTTATTACAATTTGTAATCAATCAGTTTCTTTACGTCCTCATTTTGAAATTTTTGTCCACTAGTCATACAAAAAAAAGCCTGGCAAATTTCTTTACCAGGCCTTTATAGATGCTTTTTTGATTATATGTTCTCTAGGTCATCCTCATCTTCATACTCTACCAGTCGTGGCAATTCTTCCTGATTGTAGGAATGTTTTTCCATATTTTCCTGCCTGACAGCTTCCCTTCTTTCCTGTTCCGCTTTGACTTCACTCAAGGGCTTCAAATTGGAGGGTGGAGGGGGCAATAGTTCTTCATCATCTCTTTCATAAGGAAATACTTCCACTATAGGACTTTCCGTGATATCAGGTACCCGGAAAGTAACCAACATATTGCTTAGGCTTTCGTGGATACGGTCATAGGCTTCCTTGACATCATGGGCAGTCACCAACATATACTGGGTCACTTTTTTCTCTTTTCCACTGTCTGCATCTGCTACCACATAAGTGATTTTGCACTTGTGCCATATATCAATATCATCATAAGGAAAAACATCCACAAAATTACTTTTTGAGATATTGGTGACCTGAAAATCACCTCTAATTGTAGAACCAAGCATATCATATATCCTTGCTTCTGCTTCGGTAAAGGATACAGCGTCAACCAGATATTGTTCAGAAACATTCTTCAATAGACCCTGCTCATTTTCTTTGGCGTATTTCACCTTACACAAAAACCAAATTCTCATATTCCGAAATTTATTTTCCGGTAGCGAAGGTAGTGGATTGACCTTAAAGGCACAATGAAATTCCGGATTTAGAATTCAATAAAAATTCCATTATATTTTGAATGAATAAATGGTCTATGTGGGATAAGATTTTATACAGTTTTCCGGTTCAGTTGCTTTTTCTTCACCTTAAGAAGAATTTATTGCTCTTGATATCTTGGGGCCTTTTGTTATTGATAATTTTTCAGCAGTTTGGGACAGTTCTGGGCATTCCTTTCCTTTTTCTGGATCCTGAATACCTCAACAAAGTGTCCTTTCAAAGTTTTTTTCTGGTGGGCGTAGCTTTTGCCATTTTCACTATGGCCTTCCACATGACTACTTACATTTTGGATGGTCCAAGGTTTAAGTTTCTTGCCATTATTCCCAAGCCATTTCTCCAATATTGCCTGAATAATTCAATTATCCCTTTACTTTTTTATATCATCTATTTGATCGGATTTTTACATTTTCAGCTGGATAATGAACATGAAGATAATTGGATCATTTGGGAATACCTTACAGGGTTTATCAGCGGAACCTTGATTACATTTTCTTTGCTTTTTCTGTATTTCGGAATTACCAACAAAGATTTCTTTGTGCTTTTTGCTGATTCGGTAGAAAAGCAATTGAGAAAAACTAAAATATCCAGGGCCAATATGCTCAAGCGGATCAAGGAAAATAAAAGAGCCAAAAACAAGGTTTTGGACTATTTGGATATTTCCTTCCGTATCAAACCGGTCAGACAGGATCTTTCAGGATTTGAAGGTCAGCAATTGCTGAGGGTATTTGACCAGAATCACCTCCATATGGTTATCATCCAAACTGCCCTCATCAGTTTGATCCTGATTATGGGAATTTTTAGGGAGAATCCTTACTTACAACTTCCGGCTGCAGCTAGCGGTATTCTATTACTGGCCATTGCTACTATGTTGGTAGGGGCTATATCTTTTTGGTTGCGTGAATGGGGAACACCTACAGTTGTCGGGCTTGTTTTAATATTCAACTCTCTTTCCAATACTGAATGGTTCAATAGACCTCATGAAGCTTTTGGTTTGGATTATAGCAAAGAACCATCAGCCTACAACCTTGTTCACCTTAATGAAATTCTGCACCGGGATTCTGTTGAAAAGGACATCAATCTTACCACGGAGATCCTTGAAAATTGGAAGGCCAAGTTTCCCCTTGGCTCCAAACCCAAAATGGTTCTGATTACAGTTAGTGGGGGTGGGCAAAGGGCAGCCTTATGGTCTTTGAAAGTTCTTCAGGACGCGCAAGCTGTTTCCGGAAATCAGCTCTTCCAACACACCCAACTCATATCAGGAGCCTCAGGTGGATTGATAGGTGCGGCAATGTTCAGGGAACTGTTTTACCGTTCACAATCTGATCCATCAATTGACCTGTTTGATGCAAAATATCTGGATCAGATATCTTCAGATAACCTAAACCCGATCATTTTCACTTTATTGGTCAATGACCTCTTGTTCAGGAATCAGTTTTTTGAATACAATGGAAGAAGGTACCTTAAGGACAGGGGTTTTGCCTTTGAAAATCAATTGAATATCAATACCAAAGGTTTGTTGGATAAGCCAATTTCAGATTATTTTTTGCCTGAATATGAAGCAAAGATCCCGATGATGGCTTTGGCCCCATTGATTACCAATGATGGCCGCAAACTTTATGTTTCCCCCTTTTCTGTATCCTATATGGGGATTTCTATGGAGAGGACTGAAGGTCTCAATGAGAAAAGTCAGGGAATAGATTTTCAGAGATTTTTCAGGAAGAATGACGCTGCTTCATTACGGTTTATAACTGCTTTGAGGATGAGTGCCACTTTCCCATTTATCACTCCAAATATCCAATTGCCATCTTCTCCCCAAATGGAAATTATGGATGCGGGACTTTCAGATAATTTTGGAATGCAGGATGCATTGAAATTCGTTAATGTGTTTCAGGAATGGATTAAAGTGAATACATCAGGGGTACTTTTACTGACAATCAGGGATTCCGAAAAATTCTCTGAGATTGACCAAAAATACCCTCCGACAATTCTTGAAAAATTCTTTACCCCACTCAAAAATATTTACATCAATTGGGATAATGTACAGACCCTCCACAATGAGGTATTGTTTACCAGAATGCAGGAATCTGTTGATTTCCCCTTAGAAAGGATAGAATTTGAGTATTCCACCATGCAATACCTCCAAGAAAGAGGACTGGTTGATGAGGAGGGCGGTTTCAAACAACAAGAGCAGGATATCATAAGGGCTTCCTTAAACTGGAGATTGACCGCCAGGGAAAAGAAATCCATTATAAATAATATCCATTCACCTTATAACCGGAATGCTATGAACAGGTTGAGGAGGTTCCAATTTCTCGAATAAATATCTTCAGTCCACTTCAACTGCAGCTTCAAATTTTTCCAAAGATAGAGGACTTCCTGCGACATAGACTATATCTCCTAATTTGAGTTTTTCTTCAGGTTTAATGCTGGTGATGATTTTTCCTTCTCTTTTTATGGCCACCACATTGATTCCTAATTCTTCGCGGATACCTGCTTCTTTGAGGGGCTTGTTGATATATTTGCCGCTGTCCCTTTCGACCATTACTCCCACAAAATTGATTTCAGGAAGGTTTATTTTCACATTTGGCCTAGGTTCACTGGAAGGAATTCGGAACAATTCATAATTATGAGACCTGATTTCTTCGGTAAATTCTTCAACATCATGCCTTGGGATCAGGTATTTGCCCAATACCCGTGTAAAAATTTCGATGGAAGTTTCAAATTCTTCAGGAATTACTTCATCTGCACCCAATTTCAGATTTTCATCAATTTCATTGACATACCTTGTCCTTACAATGATATACGGCGTTTGGGTCAAATGGCGGATGGTGGAGATAATCCTTTTAGTAGCTTCGGCATTGGAGATGGCAATTACTGCTACCCTGGCTTTATGGATATTGACATGTTCCAAAACGGTCTCATTCGCCGCATCACCATAAGTAATGGGCTCTCCTTTTAAAGATTCTTCCTTGACGGTCACCGGATTCATCTCGATGATGGCATAAGGAATTTTTGCGGATTTTGCTGCTTTGGATAGGTTTCGACCGTTCAATCCATATCCAATTATGACCAAATGGTCCTTTATATCTTCATCGAGTTCCAATTGAGGGAAATTCATATTTCCAAATTTTTTGCTCAATTGGCTTGGAAGGGGTAAGTTTAAAATACCACAGGAAAAATCTTCTCTTTTTTTCAGAATGAATGGTGTAATGGCCATGGTCAAAATTGAAATCGCAAGGAAGTATTGATACGTTTCAGGGTCTAAAAGTTCATAGTTCAAACCAACTTTTGCCAATAACAGTGAAAATTCACCAACTTGGAAAATAGAGAATGCTACAATAAAAGCCTCTTTGAAACCTTGTCCTATAGCCCTAACGGATATACTTACAGTGATGAATTTGATAACAAAGGTCAATAAAGTAAGACCCAAAATAGGAATGATGTGTTCGAATAGGAAGGTTATATCAAATAGCATTCCTACTGATACAAAGAAAAAACTCAGAAAAACTTCCCTAAATGGTAGTATTTTCCCAGTTGCATGATGGCTGTAGTCTGATTCACTGATAATCAATCCAGCTAAAAACGCACCTAGTCCCAGAGACAGTCCCAACAAAGATGTTGCATAGGCTACGGCGAAACATATCACTATGATGCTCAAAAGAAAAAGTTCTTCATTCCTGGTTTTGGCAATTCTGTAGAGTAAGATAGGTACCAGGTATTTGGCACTTAATAGGGTAAGGATAATCACCAAAGTACCTTTGAAAGCCATCAAAAACAATGACCAGGCCACATTGTCAGATTCACCGGCCAACATAGGTGTGAACAACATCAATGGCACTATCACTATATCCTGAAATATCAAGATGGCCAAGGTAGTCCTTCCTGAAATGGTATTTACCTGACCACTTTCCTGCAAAAGTTTGAGCACAATTGCAGTACTACTTAGAGAAAAAAGAAACCCGATAAAAACAGAGACGTTCCAGTTGAAGCCCAGGAAATAGGACAAAAAAGTGGTTGCCAAAATGGTCAGGGAAACCTGCAGTGCTCCACCTATAAATACAGCCTTTTTGATGGCCATGAGGCTTTTCAATGAAAACTCCATGCCGATTACAAATAATAAAAGAATCACCCCAATTTCGGACAAAACATCCACTGTAGTGGAAGCTTGCACTAAAGAAAGCCCATACGGTCCTGCCAAAGCCCCTGTAAATAGGTATCCTATTATGGTGGGGATTTTTAGGCGCATAAAGACCAGGATAACTAAGGTAGCCAATCCAAAGATCCATACAATATCAGAAAGCATGGGGAATTCTACAGCGGCAAAAATGAAATTAAACATAAAAGAAACTTTTCAATTGGTAACCAATACTTAATATTTCGGGAAACTTCCTGTTCTCGAGTACTTTTTCCACACAATCTAAATTTGCGAATTTGTAAGATACAAAATCACAAGAAATATTCGCATGATTTGTATGACGGGTCAATTTTATTATTCCTGTTAGGAACCATTTAAGGCAGTAGTTCTTTTCGTTTCCCAAGCAAATTTAAAAAGTCTTCTTAAAATTTTGTCCGATAACCCCGTCAGACTAAATCATTGAAAAAAACAAAAAAAGTTCATGGATTTGCTGAGGAACCTATTGCCAATATTTGAGAATCTGAATTAGGTATTCATATATTAATTTGTTCGTTTGATTATTTGTGAATATATTTATGAATATGAGAAAGGGCTTTTCAACTGTTTTCTTACTGTTCTACTTCTTTTTACTTGTGAGTTGTGATAAAGAAGTTCTGATTGATACTTGTCTTGTCAGAACATGGTAAAGGTCTGATTTTTACTGTGTAATGGGTTTAAATTCAGTTGTTTGATACACTTTTATTGACAATGAAACTGATGAATTGATTAAGGTTTATCAGCCCCTTAAATGATTTAATTTGAATTAGTGATTTGGTTTAGGTTGTTCTTAGTATGAAAAAGCTTTTTTTGTTATTTGTTTTAGTGAATTGCTTCTTTTCAAAGGGTAATGCCCAGAATGAATTTAAAGAGATCTATTTTGAACATCAGGGAGGACTCAAAAAAGAAAAATATTTACTGACGGGTACAGTAACCAGTAAAGAAACAGGTATGCCTTTGGAAAATGTTTCTGTTCATATCGATGGATTTTTTACTGGAATCAATACAGACAATTTCGGCCAGTATGTTTTCTCCTTGGACTCTGGAAGGCATAGGATAGTATTTAGGAGATTTGGTAAGAATGCTGATTTTTTTATTGTGAATATTTTTAGAGATGCAGTCTTGGATGTAACACTGGGTAATTTTGACTTTCAATTAGAGATGTTTACGGTGATGTCTGAGGAGCGGGATAGAAATGTGAGAAGTCCTATTACAGGTGTTACCAAAATGAATATTGAAGAACTTAAGTTGGTTCCCGCGTTGCTTGGGGAACCTGATGTTTTTAATGTTTTGCAAAGTATGCCGGGCGTCACTTCTGTTGGTGAAGGTTCCGGTGGGCTTAATATCCGTGGAGGACAAGCTGACCAAAATCTGATCATGATGAATGAAGCCATTGTCTTGTCCAATAATCACGCATTGGGATTTCTGTCAGCTTTCAATGGGGATGTCCTGCAGAATTTCAGTTTGTATAAAGGAAATGTGCCGTCCCAATTTGGTGGCAGGAGTGCCTCTGCACTGAACATTCAGACCAGAAATGGAGATTTTGAAAATTGGGGAGGTACAGTTTCTGTTGGTTCAGCTGTCACGAGGCTGATGCTGGAAGGCCCCATCAAAACAGAAAAAACCAGTATGATAGCTGCTTTGAGACGGTCTAATCTAAATTGGAAACTCAGTACTGTTGATCAGCTAGATGTGCAGGACAGCCGTTTGAATTTCCATGATATTTATGGTGGAATCAGTCATAAGTTTTCTCAGAAAAACACGATTGAATTTAACCTTCTCAATACAGGAGACAGGTTTCAATATTCAGATCAATTTGGTTTTCAATGGAATAACTTTGTTAGTTCGCTGACGAGTAAAAATCTTGTGTCCGATAATTTTTCTATCATTGGATTGGTTGCTTTGGGTAATTTTTCCAACCAGTTTT
This sequence comes from Cecembia rubra, assembly GCF_003014575.1. Classification (GTDB taxonomy): domain Bacteria; phylum Bacteroidota; class Bacteroidia; order Cytophagales; family Cyclobacteriaceae; genus Cecembia_A; species Cecembia_A rubra. The sequence goes on along the minus strand of NZ_PYGF01000013.1, from coordinate 64,412 downwards.
TCGAACCTACTATCAACGATGGTTTTCGGATTACCAACGGCTTGGAATACCAGCAGGCCAAATTATCGGGTTTGTGGACCTCCGAGTCCGTGGAATTGACTTTTGGGGCTGAGGCCGTCAATTATCAAATGAAACCCGAACAAAGAGAACCTTTCAATGAAACTTCTGGCATATTGCCCGGAAAGGTCAATAAAGAAAGAGGCTTTGAATGGGCACCATTTATTGGTCTGGATTGGACTGTTTCCGAAAACTTTTCTCTTTCTGTTGGTGCCCGCTACTCTTTTTATCAACAGAATGGTCCTGATTCTGTATTCCTCTATCAGGAAAATTTACCGGTATCCAGGTTGAATATCATGGATAGGCTGGCATTTGAGTCCGGTCCTATTGTGTCATATTCAGGGTTTGAACCAAGAATTTCTTTTAGATGGTCTTTAGATGAAACTCAATCCATCAAAGCAGGTGCTTCCCTAATGAACCAATACCTCCAGACTATTTCAAATGCTACTGGGCCTACCCCGATAGATTTATGGCAAATTAGTACAACTTATATTTTGCCACAGCGATCATATAATTATTCCTTAGGATACTTCAAAAACATCAATGAAAATGAATGGTCCACTTCATTAGAAGGATATTATCGAATTTCCGAAAACCAATTAGAATACAGGGATTTTGCTGATTTATTTTTGAATCCCCACATTGAAACTGAGTTGGTTCAGGGAGAAGGGAGGGCTTATGGCATAGAACTTTTAATTCAGCGGAACAGAGGAATTGTAACGGGATGGTTATCTTACACCTACAGCCGTTCATTGGTCCGTACGACTTCCCCATTCAGGGAAATCCAGGTGAATAGGGGAGAATGGTTTCCCACTAATTTTGACCGCCCTCATATACTTTCTTTAGTGAGTAGTATCAACCTGGGAAAGAAAAGGTTTTTTAATGCCTCCTTCAATTATTCTACAGGAAGACCTGTAACAGCTCCATCGACCAATTATATCATTGCCGGAATTTTTATACCTGATTTTGGAGATAGAAATCAGTTCCGGATTCCCGATTACATACGATTGGACTTCTCTTACCTTACCAATGGTATAGTTCGTAATTGGGATGACGCTATTAATTTCTCTATTTATAATGTAATGAGCAGAAGGAATGCTTATTCGGTCTTTTTCCAGCGGGAGAACCAATCGAGGAGGTTGAGGCCTTACCAGTTGTCTGTTTTGGGTTCTATTTTTCCTTCTGTCACTTACAGCGTTAACTTTTAATAACCATGAGAAAACCTATTCAACGCCTTTTGTTAATTGCATCGCTGATTTCTTTGATGGTGATTGGGAAATCCTGTGTAGATGCCCTGGATTTTATTGGAGAAACAGTCAGTGGTCAAGTAGTTATTTACGGATTGTTTACAGATTTGGACTCTACCCATATTGTCAATGTGGGAATCACACGAAATTTTGGTTTGAACCAGGAAGGCCTGGACAATGCTCTGGTTGTTTTGGTAGAGGAGAATGGGCAAGTACATACATTCTTTTCGGCAGGTGGAGGAGAATATCGATTGGAGAATTTTTTTGGAACCCCAGGCAAATCTTATGGGCTAAGGGTAAGTATTGGGAATGAAGTATATGAATCTGAAATGGAAAGAATGCCTGAAATTAATGCGGAAGACAACGTGGATTTCAGGTTTACAACCCAGCTTTTGGCAGACAGAATCAATATTCCAATTTTTGAAGCCTTTGGCACTTCTTTAATACCCAATATATCAGAGCCTGTATTTTTGAGGTGGACTGCTGAAGAAACTTACTTTTGGCCGTTGTTGAACCCTCCTTCTGTAGGTTTTCCTTCTCCTGAACCTGATCCTTGTTTCATCCAGGGTATGATTGAAGCTAATAGAATCAACTTGTTTAGCTCGGTAAACTCCCAGACCCGTACATTGGAATTATTTTTTGGTTCACGTAATGTTGATGATTCATTTTTGTATCCATTTTTTGTCACGGTCAATCAGTACAGCATCAATCAGCGGACTTTCGAATATTGGGATAGGATAAGAATTGCCATTTCCAACCAAGGAGGTATTTTTGACACGCCACCCGCACCAGTTATTGGGAATATCCGAAATCCTTCCAATCCTGAAGAACGTGTATTGGGGATTTTTGAAGTGGCAAAAGTCAGAAAAACCAGGGTTTTTACTACCAGTAATGAGGTGCCCTTCTTCCTGCCTGATAGGTGCAGGTTTGTAGTTGGGAAACCCATTAACGAATATCCTATAGAATGCCTTGATTGTGAGCGAAGGGCTCAGGGCAAAAGGACTCTTCGTCGAAGGCCTTATTGGTGGGTATTTCAATAGACTTTGAATGATTTGATTTAATAGGCCAGTCCAAGTTTTTTATAGATAAAATGCATTAACCATGCGGGCCCAATAAGCAAGAATTGCAGGTCTTTTAAGAAGGATGGTTTTTTCCCTTCGATTTTGTGTCCCCAAAATTGGAAGATCCAGGCAATGACGAAAATTCCAATACTTAATGCCCAAAGTGGAATTGGAGAAATCAATGTCAGCAAATTGGCCAAGGCAAGGCAAATTGCTGAAAAAAAGAACATGCCCAACGCAAGGGGAGGAGATAAAGAAACATAATAGAAAAGGACAACCAAGAGGACCAGGCTTGCCCAATTGGCAAAACTTCCAAGGAAGGGCAATAAGCCCCCCAAAAATTCAGACGGAATGCTGAAAATCAAACCTACTATGCTAAAAAATATAGCAGGTACACAAATCCAATGTATCGTTTTATTGGTCTCATTTTGATGACTGAGTCCATATTCATAAAGTAGTTCATCAATTTTTCTCATGGTATTTTGGGGTTTAGAAGCTTATGATTGGATAATATCCATGAATTTAATAAATAGCCTGAAATATATGATGTTCTAATGCTGAGTTATTGGGAGAAAAAAAATTTCCTTCACCAAGATCTAATAGTGATCGGTGCAGGTATTGTGGGATTATCTGCTGCAATCCAATATAAAGAGCGCTTCCCTGAAAGATCAGTTTTGGTCCTGGAAAGGGGGCTGTTTCCTTCAGGGGCCAGTACAAAAAATGCAGGATTTGCCTGTTTTGGCAGTTTGACTGAGATTTTGGATGACCTGGACGTATTGACTGAACAAGAAGTACTTGGCTTAGTTCAGAGACGTTATGAGGGGCTCTTGGGAGTAAGGGAAAAATTTGGGGATGCCCAGCTTGATTATAAGCCACATGGGGGATTTGAACTGATTACAGATAAGGAAATCCATTTTTTGGAAAAATTGGATCAGGTAAACGAAATGCTCCGTCCCATTTTTGGGAATAATGTATTTGAAGTGCTTGATAGTTTCCAAAGTATGGGTTTTGGAAAAGAAGTAAAAGCTATAGTTAAAAATCCATTTGAAGGAGAATTAGACAGCGGTAAGTTTCTCAATGCTTTATGGGAGCGAAGTTCTGAGCTGAGGATAAAAATCCTAACCGGATGTAAGGTTTTGGCCATTCACCCAGATGAAAAGAGGGTAGAAGTTACTGATGCCGCCGGTATGCCCCTTTTTTTCCAATCGCGGCAATTGGCCATATGTACCAATGCATTTACCAAGTCACTATTACCTGATCTAGATATCAGACCGGGCAGGGGACTAGTGCTGGTCACTGCTCCAATGAAAAAGGAAATCCCTTGGAAAGGTTCATTTCATTATGATAAAGGGTTTGTCTATTTCAGAAACATTGACAACAGGCTGTTGTTGGGAGGGGGAAGAAATAAGGATTTTCAAGGTGAAGAAACGGTTGAATTTGGCATAAATCCAAAAATCCGTGAATACCTCATTTCAATTATGGAAAAAATTATTTTTCCTCATGGGATGCCTGAAATAGAAATGGAATGGTCAGGAATAATGGCCTTTGGGCCGGATAAAAGACCCTTGGTCAAGTTGATTAATCCGGATGTAGGTATTGCTGTCCGTTTGGGAGGAATGGGAGTTGCAATAGGATGGCAGACCGCCAGGGAGATGGTAAATCTGTTCGATGCACATTGATATTGCAAAATTTTATTAATTTCAGATTTTAAAATGTTTTGATCTTTATTGAATGTCAACTAGTCGAAGAGCCCCATCCCTGCTGGAATCCTTATTTCCTATATTGTTTTTAATTGTCCTATTGGTTGTCAATATTATGATTTTTGGCACAGATGGCTTGTCTGGGTCTAATCAGCTTGTTCTTGTAATTTCCTCTGCCATAGCAGGTTTGGTGGCAATTTTCAGGCTGAAAATCAAATGGGACAGACTTCAGGATGGTATTGTCAAAAGTATTTCATCAGCCATGTCCAGTATTTTGATTTTACTTTTGATAGGAGCCTTGGCGGGTACCTGGTTGTTGAGCGGGATTGTTCCGGCAATGATTTATTATGGTTTGCAGATTCTTAATCCAACAATTTTCCTGATCGCGGCCTGTATCGTGAGCGCCATAGTTTCTGTAGCTACAGGAAGCAGCTGGACCACTGTAGCAACAGTGGGCGTGGCATTATTGGGGATTGGAAAGGCTTTGGGCTTTGGTGAGGGAATTATTGCAGGCGCAATATTGTCCGGAGCTTATTTTGGTGATAAGATGTCACCCTTATCAGATACCACCAACCTGGCCCCTGCGATGGCAGGAACAGATTTGTTTACACATATCCGTCATATGACCAAAACCACCGTTCCTTCCATATTGATTACATTGCTGATTTTTGGGGTAATTGGATTTATTTCTGGAGCCGAAGGTTCGGTATCCCAGGTCAAAGAAATATCAGCTGTCATTGTTGAGAACTTTAACATCAATGGATTGTTATTTATAGTACCTGTGTTGGTACTCATTATGATAGTCAAAAAAGTACCCGCAGTACCTGCTTTATTGGCAGGGGCATTATTGGGAGGTGTTTTTGCAATTATTTTCCAGCCACAGGTTATTTCTATCATCTCCGGTGAGGAGGGGGGTACTTTCCTCTATCAGTCTTACAAAGCTGTAATGATGGCTCTGTATGGAGAAATCAGCATTACTACGAGTAATGATGTGGTCAATGAGCTCTTGGTTACCGGAGGCATGTCCGGAATGTTGAACACGATCTGGTTGATCATTTGTGCGATGATATTTGGTGGTATAATGGAAGAAAGTGGCATGTTAAAAGTATTGGCTGAGGCTATTATTGAAAAGGTTCATTCAGTGGGTTCTTTGGTAGCCTCCACTGCTGCCACCTGCGTGTTTTTCAATGTCACTACTTCTGACCAATACCTGGCTATACTTGTGCCAGGTAGAATGTATGCTGATATTTACAGGAAAAGAGGATTGAAACCTGAAAACCTTAGCCGTACTTTGGAAGACAGTGCTACAGTGACCTCAGTTTTGGTGCCCTGGAATACTTGTGGTGCTACCCAGGCATCCGTACTGGGTGTTGCTACTTTAACTTACGCACCTTATTGTTTTTTCAATATCATATCTCCCTTCATGACCATTTTGTTCGGATACTTTAAATTGGGCATGACCTTCTATACAGAAGAAGAAATGATGGAGATCAAAAAAGAATTGGCTTTATGATCCTTAAGAAAATCACTAAGGAAGAAATTAACGAATTACCCCTTGGACAGTTTGATGGTGAAATCGTTTTGGTCAATTCTTTAGATCAAATCAAGGAAGTAGCCGATGAACTTTCAAGGCATAAATTGCTGGGCTTTGATACAGAGACCAGGCCTTCATTTCGAAAAGGTACCCAATATTATGTTTCCTTACTTCAGTTAGCGACTAATGATGTGGCCTTTTTAATTAGGCTCAATGAAGTTGGTATGCCGGGCTTGATCCAGGAAATATTGGAAGAACCCCGTATTATCAAGATCGGTGCTGCTGTTTTGGATGATTTGAGGGCTTTAAGAAAAGTTTCCATTGGTTTCCAGCCCCAAAGTTTTTTTGATCTGAATGATGAACTCAAAAAGGTCGGCTTTGAAAATGTGGGGGTGAGAAATCTTGCTGCAATGGTTCTGAATATGCGGATATCCAAATCAGAACAGGTTTCAAACTGGGAGGCAACAGAATTGACTGACAAGCAAATGCTCTATGCTGCTACTGATGCATGGGTTTGTTTGGAAATATATAAAAAGCTTCAGTATCAAGGATATTTGGATCAGTTGTTCAATAGGTGAAATTGAGTTGATTTTGGATTTAGGAAGGGGGTATTTTGTTCCAGATACCAAGTGCCAAGTTTTATGTATCAAGGACTTCCTGACCTATGAGTGATAAATCGGAACAATGTTTAGACAATTGGACCTTAAGGGAGAAGTTGGATGGTAGGATTTGGAAAGTGGAGCGGAATTTTTGTGGGCTTTTATTACTGTCGTGGGTCCATTTAAAACCAAACATTTACCACAGACTAAATATGGCGTAAGATCTTATTTGAATTTGATTTTTAACTACAAAAGGGCACTAAAGGGCATATTGGTTCTTGTTTTTAAGAGTCGCCCAGGTTATGTATTTCCACTCCATTCAAATCTGAGATTTTATTTGTAATTTCTTCCAAAAGCTTTTGTCTTACTTCCAGTATGATTTGACATTGGTTCTCAAAATGCTGTTCAATGATCTGAAGCTCATAATCTTTGATCAATTTCATGACCTCATTCATATTGAGGTATTCAAAATCAAGTTTGACTCTTTCATGCAGTACAGCGGTAATGATTTCATTGTTGGCAATGGCATCCGAAGCGGCTGTTTTATAGGCGTGTATCAATCCACCAACACCCAATTTGGTACCCCCGAAATACCTCACTACGACGATCAGGACATTGCAGAGTTGATGGGATCTAATCTGACCCAAAATGGGATCTCCTGCCGAGTGATTGGGCTCGCCATCATCATTTGCCCTGAAAATTGACTGGTCTTTACCCAATATGTAAGCATAACAATGGTGCCTTGCATCGTAATACTTTTTTCTTAACTGATCCAATTTGTCTTTTATCTCGGCTTCATTCCTTACAGGATAGGCAAAAGCCAAAAACTTGCTGCCCTTCTCTTTGTAGAGGCCTTCGGAATCCTCCTTTAATGTCAAATAAGTGTCAATTTGATTGATTGCCGACATATTACTGAAATCCTTTCTCCGCCAAAATTAATAAAATCGGATGGGGATAGGTGGATTTAACTGGATAAGTTAATTTTGGATTCATGAAAACAAAACTTCAAAGGCCTGAATTGATATACCTTCATAGCCATGTTTCTGAAACTGGCAAACTCACCTTTTTTGAAGGAGATGGCCTTTTCCCTTTTCCCATTCGTAGATCATTCTGGATATTGGACGTGCCTAATGGTAATCAGCGTGGGATACATGCCCATAAAGAGGAAAATCAGCTTTTAATTTGTCTGAAAGGAGAAGTTGATGTTAACCTCGAATGCATTGACGGCAAGCAATACCAATTTAAGCTTCATAAAGAAAATGAGGCCTTGTATCTTCCAAGGATGACCTGGTCCTCTGTTAAATTTGGTGAAGGAGCAGTATTGCTTGTGATGTCCGATAGGGCATTCGATGAAGATGATTATCTGAGAGATAAAAATCTGTTTAGGCAATTACAGCTGGACTATCTTAAAACTTTTGAATAAGGAAAAATGAATTCAGCTCCATTGGTAAGTATCATTTGTACGGTATATAATCAAGAAGATTATGTCAATGAGGCATTGGATGCTGTGCTTGAGATTGAATATCCAAATTTGGAGCTGATTATTGTGGACAATGGAAGTACAGACTATTCCGGTCGGCAGATCAAGAATTGGCTGGAGGAACATGGAGGGAAGCTGCAGGTGATTTTTATCTCCCGTTCACCCGGAATGCCATATTGCAAAAGTTTTAATATGGCCTTTGAACAAGCAAAAGGGGATTACTTTATAGACCTTTCAGGAGATGATTTAATTTGTAAAGAACATGTTCAGAAATCAGTAGCCCATCTTGAGAAAAATCCCTTTGCAGCAGTTTGCTTTTCGGATGCCCTCCTTTTTTCCAAGGGGAAGCAATTAAGAACTTTCTATAAAAGAAAGGTTTCCGGAGAGCTTCAGTCAGCTGTAAGTGAGGGGGATATTTATGAACTTTTGGTTGCCAAGCACCATTGTCTTTCTGTCACTATGGTTATCCGGTCTTCGGCTTTTAAATTTGAGGGAGCTTATGATGAGAGTTTGGCATATGAGGATTTTGATATTCAGGTAAGGTTGGCAAGGAAGTATCCCTTTGTTTTTTCGGATCATATCGGAATCAAAAAAAGAATACACTCCAAAGCCATGTCAGTAGACCAATATAAGAGGTACAAATCTGTCATGCTTCCTTCGACTTTGAAAGTCTGTCAAAAAATCAAAACCATGAATAGGACCCAAAAGGAAGATTTGGCACTATTGAACCGTGTGCAATTTGAATTGAAGCATGCCCTTCTCTCAGCCAATTTTCAGGTAGCAGGAGAATTTGTCGAATTGGCCCAGGAACTGGGTGCTGAAGGATTGGGTTTCAGGCTATATAAAAAATGGCTGAAACACCATTGGGATGTTTCAGCCATCTATAGTTTTTTAGAGCAGCTTCGAAGGAATTAACCCACAATGATCTCTACCATTTTTTCTTTTGAAAGGTATTTTTTGCCAATCTCCTGAATCTGCTCAGCTTGGAATGTCTTGATAAATTCTAATTGCTTTTTGTAAAATCCAAAATCCAATCCCGACTGATGGATAGACTTAAATCTCGAGATCAGTTCAAAAGCTGAACTGAAATTGGAAAGTAAATTTCCGATCAGGTAATTGCGTACAGTTTCCAGTTCATCTAATGGAATTTCCTCCATTTGAAGTTTATGGATTTCTTTATAGATCTCATCAATGACTGCTTCTCTGTGTTCTTTGATGACATCGGCCATGACCACCCAATAGTCAGTGGCCTGAAGGCTTCCTATACTACTGTAAATGCCATAAGTATGTCCTTTGTCTTCACGGATATTTTTGATCAACCTGCTTCCAAAATATCCTCCAAGGAACACATTGAATACCCAAAGGCCGAAATATTCAGGGTGGTTTTTTGGAATAAGATGGCAACCGACCCTAATGCTGGACTGCAATGCTTTTTCTCTATCTTCTACCAATCTTAAATGATTGCCATTTCCAAAATTAGGGAGCTTTTTCTCAATTTGAACTACCGGTAATTCACCAAAAAGCCCTTCTATAAGTTTGATTTCCTCCGTGCTCAAATTGCCAGTAAGGAAAATTTCAGGATTTATCCATAATTGCTTATGATAGAATTCAATAAGATCTAATCTTTGAATTTCCTCTACATCTTTTTCTTCTGTTATCTGACCATATGGATGGGACTTCCCAAAGAGTTCCTGCCGGAATAATTGGGATGCCCGATTCCCGGTTTTCTCTTTTAGGATGTTTAAACTCAGGATTTTTTGTGATTTCCTTTTAGCGAGTTCTTTCTCAGGAAATAAAGCTTCTGTAAGTAATTTGAAAAATATGGGTAAAACGGTTTGAAAGTGCTTTTTGGTCGTCAAAAGAGACAAACCATGATGCTCAAAGGTATTGATGACTTCGACCTCTGAAGCATAGGTATCAAAGAAATCATCCAATTCGGCTGAAGTTTTGCCTTTAATCCCCTCCATTAGCATATGAAGGGTAAAATAAGAAGCAAGTTTTTTTTCCTCCATCCCTAGTGTTGCCGGTGCATCTGAATTGATTTCCAGCCTGATGGCACTGATTTCTGGTGTGGGTATAAAATACAAACGGACTCCATTTTTTAGAGTCCTGTGTATAGGTAAAGGAAAGTCAATTCTTTCCGGAATTTGGAATGCCGGAGCAATTGATCTGTCTACAGTCATAATCTTGGAATATTGTAAGTAAGGGATACCCTAAGAGTCTCTGCTAATGGATGGTTCTGTGTTTGTGGTACAAGGTAAGAAAAGTCAAAAGCAAATTTTTCTTTATAGAGGTAACCCAGTCCCATGGTAAAATACCTTCTGCCTCCCTTGTTTGGGTTTTCAAAGAAATAACCCGTCCTTAAGGCAAACATATCATTGTATTTATACTCCATGCCATATGAAATCATCACCTCCTGCATCTCCTCCCTGAAACCTCCTGGCGCATCTGCGAAGGATCCAAACATACCGGACAATAAGGGTCTGTTAGGATTCCTTCCTGATTCAACAATAAGGTTTCCATTGGAATCTGTTGCCAATGAACCGTCCTCATTTCTTCTCCAAATTGGAGGAGAAGGCACCAGTAATTTATTGAAATCCAGGGCAAATGTCAGGGAGTTCATTTCGTTGAAGTTGACAGTGTAAGCTGTCCCCAATCTTAGATTGGCAGGAATGAAGTCCAAATCTTCAGCACTGTTGTAAGTGATCTTAGGGCCGATATTTGTAATAGTGGCACCCCAGGAAAACACCCCTGATTTTTCACCCGGAAATACTTCCTTGGTGTAATAAAGACCAACATCAGTTCCCACGCTTATACCTGGCCGGCTTTCACTTCCTCCAACTGAGGAAATATTACCTGATAAATTGGAATGGATAAACCTAGCAGAAATACCTATACCCAAATTTTCTGAAAGTTTTCTGGAGTAAGTACCTCCAATAGCAATGTCACGAGGTGTAAATTCCCCAAGTTCGTTGCCTCTTCCATCCGTGAGCTGTATATCTCCCATATTGAAATACCTTAGATCGATACCCCAAGCTGAAACATCATCTATCTTTTTGTATCCAGTTAGATACGAGACAAACATGTCATTGACCAGCCTGCCCAGCCAAGGGGAATAGGAAAGAGAAAATGCCATGTCATTTTTCACGAAAGACAACTTTCCCGCATTCCAATGGGCAGAAAACGCATCAGGACTTGTAGCCACACCAACATCTCCCATAGCGGAATGTCTACTATCAGGGGCAAAATTTAAAAATGGAACAGCAGTTGTGATAACTCGCCTATTGGGATCCTGACCGGTAATAATGGGGGAATTCTGTGCTAGGGCTTGTATGGACAGAAGGATTATCCCTAAAAAAATAAATGAACTAACTAATGGTTTTGCCGTTATTTTCATTGAATAATTATTTTTCCGCTCCAAGAATCTGAAGTGCCATCTACTTCAGACCTTAGCTGTAACTTGTAAATATACGTTCCTTTTGTGGGATTTTTCGTTTTGGTATGGAAAAAAATCCACTCCAAATCTTCCAAAATATTTTCCGCCTCAACATAACGTTTTGAGATGTTGAATATTGTTTCTCCCATCACTGAGTAAACCTCAAAAGTAAGTAATAAGTTTTCTCCTGGCCGGTTGTGGAGGATTCTAAATTTACTTAATTCATTCGCAGGATTAGGATAAGTCAGGGCATGAAGGATCTGTATCTTAAGACTTCCTCTTACTTCTATACTGCTGTTCAGTTCAGATTTATTGCCTGAATTATCCCATGCTGATATTTTTAGACTATTCAGGCCTTCCTGTAAGTTGGTCAGGTCAGTAATTATTTCTCCTTTTTTAAAACTGCCATCCAAAGCGAAAAAATGCCTGTTCAGCAATATAGGTGGATCATTATTGATCTGTAAATTAATTCCTTGATTTGGGTCGGATCCGGAAATATTAATGCCGCTTTCGTCCTCAAGCTGGATTTTAACAGGATAAGTTCTGGAAGGAATAATAGGGGCGGTAAGTTCCAGATTTTCCCCAAATAACAGCCTGATTTTTGGTCCTTCTAAATCTTCGGGTTGATTTGGATCCATACCTCCAATTATCAGTCTTTTTGCCCCGAATGCTTCCTCATTTTTACTTTCCAATTCAGCGAAAATCCTTAAAGTTCCTATCCCATGCTCCATTTCAATGTTTCCAGGCAGTATCAAATCCGCAATAAATTCACCATCATTTACTTTCCCAATTCCCTGGAACAAAAGGTTATTTTCCTCCCAAAACTCAACTTCGCTGCTTTCATCTCCCAATGTTTTGACTTTATTGGGGCGGTCAAAAAGACTCAGGATAAATTCTCCTTTGGTATTGATCAAATGGGCACCCGTTAATGGCTCTATGATCTTACCTTTAATTTGGACTTGCTGCAATGCCTTCAGGGTATCTGTTTCCATTTCTAACCTTATATCCCATATTTCAGGGGCGTCAGCCTTTAGTTCGGGTACTGCAAGTCTAAGAGAAGGATCACCTATCAGTGAAAAATTCCTGTTAAAGGGGCCATTAAGACTGTTGTTTTTTGTGGATTTAAAAATGCTCCCAAGGTCCTGAAAACTTCCGTTTTCCCTTTGAAAAACTGCTTCTATAAAAGCTTTATTCAAAGAAAAATTCAATGAACTGAAAACAGGTCTCCCTGTAGTCAATAAACCTATGGCCCCTTTCCTTGGGGCAAATAACAGGTCTTCAGCTCCTGAACGGATAAATGGACTGTCTTGTCTACCAAATTCACAGGTAGCTGTTATAAACAAAGGCAAAAAGGTATTTTCCGGCCAATCGTTGATATCAGAAACAGTAAAGACCCTTTCTGCTGTTAAAGTGGTTTCATTGCCATGTCCAATATAATTCAAAAAAAGGACCCCTTCTTTGATTGTTGATTGTAAAGCATCCCTAGCTTCTGGTGATCTTTGGATATTATTATTCCTTTCCTGCTCAAACCTATCCAAATAAAGTTTGACGATTTCAAATTCAGGATGGTTTTCCTGGATAAAATTGGCATGACTTTCAGCATCATTCAAATGGATGTTATTGTCCCCATCATCTGCAAAAAATGCCAGCCGGCGTTTCCAGGTGCCTTCCATTCCCAGCATGGATTCATAGGAAATGATTTTGTTAACAGCTTCTCTGGCTTCCTGAAAGTTGGTTGCAGGAATCCTTCCAACCCCAACCTGTAGCAGTTCATCTCCAGTGGTATTTTCTGCCCATTCCCCTTGGCCAAAGTCCAGAAAACCAAAATAATCATCTGAACTGAATGTGCTTAAAGGATCTAAACTGTTTCTTGAACTGTAAGTAGGTACCAAATTAGGTCTGCCCCCCAATATTCCTTTGTAATCAAATGTACCTTTGCCAAAAAATAACACGTTTTTTAAAGCCCTGTTTTGATGGTACTGGAAAGCAAGGAAATTTCTAAATGCTGTAATGTCTTTATTTCCATAAGCAAATGCCTCATATAACTGCGATACTGTATAGACCTGCGTCCTAATACCAATTTGATTTTTGTGGGATGCCAGACGGTTTGCCTGGGACAAAAGGGATGAGGAGGTGATGATGATCAATTGAGGGTTATCCCTTTCAGTTCTGGCCTTTAGATCAATACGTTCCAGATTACTGATTGTTGGGATGTTTTGTAAATTGAAAAGTAAAAGTTGATCTCCTGATTGGGCAAGTACGGGATTTTCTATGGAAGTTACTTTATAAAATCCGCGGACCAACCACTGCTGAAACCCAGTCCTTTTAGGTACTACTCCACTTTCTCTGATCAAATACTTACCGGATGGGGCTGAAGAAGGAGAAAAAGGAAAAGCCAATAGGCCATGTGAAAGATAGCCTGTTCCATTTACATCCCCACTATTGAAATTGGCCTGAATATTATAATTTGGAGAGGGGGATAAATTTGTTCGGAAAGTATTCTCCCGCCCTTTAATGCCGTATTGGGAATTGGGAATACTTGCAATCGAAAGGTTACCCACCAAAGTATTGTTATGGAAGAATTCCATTCTTCCTTCAGATAATGATTGCCCCATTACTTTCAGAGTCAATTCTGGACTGCCATTGGCACCTTGCAAGGCGGAGAAATTAAAAGAAATCCTGTCCCTATTGAAAATTGGTCTTGAATACCAGGATCTTCCAGAGGTCAAAAGGTTGGTTTCTTCCCATTTGATAAATTGAATTCCAAACAATCTTGGTAATTCCGGACCTGAGGCCGGTACTGTGGAATCAGGAATTTCTAAATGCTTTTCTGCTGGTCCCAAAAGGTAAAACAAAGTGTCCGAATAATGATGAACCTGGAAATCGAAATTCCCGTCATTGACAGTAATTTGGTGAGGTCCTGTAAGGAAAAAATACAAATCATTTCCAATTCTTTTGGTAGGGATTTGTCTAAATTTTAAGTCCAGGCTATCAAGCTTTTGGGGCAACATCCCGGGGGTGCCATAAATTCCAATTGCATCAAGGTTGGAATAACCTAATGATTGTGCCTGCTGTGCTGTAATTTTATACACACCTGCATCAATAATTGGAAATTTGAAGAAAGCCTGATTTTGTTGGGCCAAAGTCCAGGTGTGCTCAGCAAAAAAGAGACAAAAAAAGCAGAGAGAAAAGGTATAGAATCTAATCGACTTTAGCATTTTTGGTTATTAATCCCTCCATCACCGACAACACAATATAAGAAATTATTACAAAAGGAATTCCACCTAGGCCAAAAGTCAAAATACAGACCAAGCCCATCAAAAGCGTCAAGTATCGGAATACATTTTCCCTGATTCCGAAGTTTTTGAATTTTAAAGCTATCAGAGGCAATTCAGAAATAAGAAGAAAAGATAAAATCAATGCCATGCCCATAATGAAATAAGGCTCGTTGAATACCTGATCCAATGAAGGAAAACGTTCTTTCAAAAAAGGAAGCGTACTGATCAATAAGGCATTGGCCGGGGTTGGGAGTCCTATAAATTGATCTGTTTGCCTGGTATCAACATTGAATTTTGCCAAGCGAATTGCTGAAAATATCCCAACGATAAATACAAAAAAAGGTAAGTATCCCAAATCTGAATGTTGTGTAATCATTTTTAAAAGGATAAAAGAGGGCAATACTCCAAATGTTACCAAGTCTGCCAAAGAATCCAATTCTTTTCCAATCTCTGAATGAACTTTTAAAACCCTTGCTAGGAAGCCGTCCAGAAAATCAAAGAGGGATGCAAGGAAGATGAAATAGGCCCCATAATGGATATTTCCTTCCAATACAAAATAAATTCCCAACATACCAGAAAGCAGGTTGAGAGAGGTAAGGGTATTGGGGATTTGCTTTATGATCATCAGAATCTCGCTCTTTTACCTACAAATGGGTTATGTTCTTTCTCAAATGCAATATTAGTCATGGGACCATGTCCAGGATAAACTTTGGTAGTGTCAGGTAATGAGAACATTTCAGTCCTGATGGCATTCAAAAGCGTGTCATGATCTCCACCTGGTAAGTCCGTTCTTCCAATGCTTCCTTGGAAAAGAGTATCGCCAGCAATACAGATCCCTGTTTCTTGATGGAAAAATACCAAGTGCCCAGGTGAATGCCCCGGGACAAACCTGATTTCCAGGCTGCTGTTGCCGAATTTTATCCGATCGGTCTCACTGATAAAGTAATCTGGGTGTGATTCTTCATAACCAGCAAAGCCATAATTAGAAGCATAGCTAGTTACTGACTTGAGTACAGGTTGTTCTTTTTGATGGAGGTAAAGTGGTACCCCATACTTCCATTTGACAAAAGCATTACCCAAAACATGGTCTATATGGCAGTGGGTGTTGATCAGCATCTTAAGTTCAAGCTCTTCATTTTCTATAAAATCGCTGAGTTCCTTTTGCTCATATTTTTCAAAACACCCTGGATCAAAAATCACTGCTTCACGGGTTTCGTCATAAAGCAGGTAAGTATTTTCCATAAAAGGGTTAAAAGTGAAAGATTTGAGTTGAAGCATATACAATCTTGTCGTTTAGGTCTCAAAATAACAAAGAAAGAATATATTTTTGGGCATGGAAGTAGATTTTTTACTCATTGGTCAGGGCCTTGCCGGAACTGCTCTTTCTTACAGGATGGCAGAAAATGGTCTCAGTTTCATTATTTATGATACTCCTGCTGCCAACGTGAGCAGTAGGGTAGCGGCAGGCTTGTACAATCCGGTGACTGGCAAAAAAATGGTCAGGACCTGGCTTGCAGACCGCTTATTTCCTGAAATCGAGCCATTTTACCAATCCCTTGAGGAATTTTTAGGAAAGAGGTTTTTGGTGCAGAAACAGATCTATAGACCATTCCTGAATATTGAAGAGCAAAATGAGTGGATGGGACACAGTGGGGATCCTTTTTTGCAGCCCTATTTTGAGAAAATCTTTACCAGGGAAGTGTATAAGGAGGTAATCAACCCATATGGAGGTATTCTATTAAAGAATTCAGGCTATTTGGAAATTCCAGTTCTTTTGGATGCTTATGCGAAACGGATGGTTGATGCTGGCTTTTTGAGGCAGGAGTATTTTGATGAAGAAGTTTTGCTGGTAGATAATGAAGGAGTTAGGTATAAGGATGTCAAAGCGAAAGGAATCATCTTTTGCAATGGCCTTGGGGCGATGAAAAGCCATTTTTTCAGCAATTTACCTTTTGCGCCAGTTAAAGGAGAGATTATGGATATTCAACAGGAATTTCATCCTGAGGAAATTATCAATAGGGGAGTTTTTAGGATTTCGCTTTCCAATGGTCTGCATAGGGTCGGCTCCACTTACAGTTGGCATGATTTGGAACTGGGGCCTACCGAAAGGGGGAAAAATGAAATTCTTGAGAAATTGGATAAACTTGTCAAACTAAAAGAAAGGCAAATTGTCAGGCATGTTCATGGGCTCCGGCCGGCAACCAAGGACAGAAGGCCTTTTTTGGGTAAACATCCAAGCTTCAAAAACGTTTACATTTTCAATGGTTTCGGAGCCAAAGGAGTTTCGTTGATTCCTTATTTCAGTAAAGTCTTTATGGAGTTGTTGATTGAGGGAAAAGAACCAGAAATTGAGGCAAACATCAAACGTTGTAAATGAGCATAATAAATTTTTAAGTATATTTAAGTCGAAGTGTATATAACCGCATGAAAGGAAAGTTGAAGCACATTTTATATTCGATTTTGATTTTATTGGCTGTTCACCCTGCCTTCTCACAGTTTGACAGGGAAAGGTTCGGTAAAAGCAGGGTTCAACATGAAACAATAGAATGGTATCAGTATACCTCCAATAATTTTGAAGTCTTTTATTACGGTGGAGGCATGAATAATGCCCGCATGGCAATAGATTATCTGGAAAAGGAATTTGATCGGTTGACCCAACAAATAGGTTATGTGGCCTATACCAAGCCTAAAATTTTCATTTACAATTCCGCAGAAGAGCGCCTGCAGAGTAACGTTAACCTGAACAAGGACCAGTTTACCATTGATGGGCAGAAATTTTTCAGCCGTTTGATAGGGGAGGTGGCCTATTCTGGAACATGGGAGCAGTTCAAAAAAGACCTTATTTATACTACTTCAAAAGTGATAATTGAAGAAATGCTTTATGGTTCCACCATTGCTGATGCATTTCAGTCAACTCTGATTAACAGTTTTCCGGATTGGTATATTGATGGTGCCGCCATGTATTTGGCTTATGGCTGGAGCAGAGAGATGGATGATTTTGTCAGACATTATTTAAGAGATAATAAGAGTGTCAAATTACACCGTTATAAAGAAAAAGAAGCGGCACTTTTGGGTCAGTCAGTCTGGAATTTCATAGTTGAGAGATATGGGAGAAGGTATATGTCCAGCATACTTAATCTAAGCAGAATCAACAGGAATGAAGAGAACAGCATAGCCAATACTATTGGAGTGAATTTCAATGTGTTTCTTGAGCAGTGGAGGCAATACTATGAAAGCTCCAATCAACAGGTTTTCAACGCTTTCAAGGACATCAAAAAAGAGAATGTTATCAGGAGCACAGGCCCTAATCATGAAGGCATTATCAATGATATCAAGTTCAGCCCAGACGCAAAACATCTTGCCTATGTCGTCAACAATGGGGGAAGATACAAGGTACTAGTCAGGGAATTAAGCACAGGTAGGGAAATAAATATTTATTCGGGAGGGTCCATTTCCAATGAGTTGCCTGTCAATAAAACCTCACCTATTATTGCTTGGAGAGATACTTTGAATTTGGCAATTGCCACCTTTAGGAGAGGGACTACGACGATGCGGATGAGAGCCATTGATGGTTCGGCTCAAGATAAAATTTTCCTTAGGAATATTACCCAAATACTTAGCCTTGATTTTAATTCGACAGGTAGAAATATGGTCCTTTCGGCCATTGCCAATGGGAAAACAGATATTTACAGTTTGAATGCAAGAGGTGTTGGCAGGAGGCTTACCAATGATGTGTTTGATAATATCACTCCAGTATTTTTAAATGATAGCACGGTGATTTACGCCTCAAACTTCACCGAAATTCCAGACTCCCTATTGACAAGGGCTCCTGATGTAAAGTTATTGCCGGATTATTTTAACCTCTTCAAGTATGATTTAAGGGATTCATTGCCCATTGAGAAGCTTACCAACATGAATCATAAAGCCTTCCAGCCCAGGGTAATGAATTCTAATAATATCCTATTGATCAGTGATCAAAGTGGAATTAACAATTTAATGCGGCTGACAATTTCCAATGGGATAGCAAGTCAAGTTTCTGCTTTTAATAGAAGTATTGAAGCATTTGACTATTCCTCTAAGGCCAACAGGATTGCATATTCTTACAGAGATGGAAACCAAAGCCGTCTGGTAGTAGAAAGTTTTTCAAATTTAGATCAGTTTACCCCAAGTACTCCTAGGATCCAATTGATGCAGGCCAAAACCCTCTCAGAAAGATTGGCCATCAGAAAAGCTGAAGAACAAGCTACAGAGGACGCCTCTTCCCCTGTTAGGGAACTTCCCAGAGAGAGAAGAGCAATGCAACGTGCAATAGATCCAATGGCTACCGACACTTCTCAAGTTAGGCCTGATACGCTAAGAAATATAAGACTGGAGGACCTGATGTCGGGAATTCCTGTTACCGTTGCTCCACAATTGGGAAGACCGGATTCTTTACAGCGTACGGAAACAGAGGTTTTTGATACTGTGCCCAGGCCAAAAAGTCTGACAGGTGCAATCAGTATGGATAGGTTAAGGTTTGAAAGAAGGGCCGGAGTCGATACAGACAACTATATTTTTGACACTATTCCACAGGCTCAAAGCCAATTGACAGAAAGACCACAGACTGTAGCAGGGCAAAGAAGTAATCTCCTGGAAAACTTCAGAAGGCAGACCTCCCAAAGGAGAGTCACTGGTCCAGCAAGGATGAAACCTCAGTTTATTACCAATAACCTTGGCACAGACTGGGTAGTAGATCCATTAAGAGGTTTTGGAATTTCACTATCTGGAAAAATGACAGATATACTGGATGACCATGTTTTTCAAGGAGGTATCATGTTTCCATTGGATTTCAGATCAGGAAGTGATATTTTCTTCGAATATGAATACCTCAAACAAAGGATAGATGCAAGATTGAGATTTGACAGAAGGGCTATTCAGATAATTCAGGGGGAAACCTTCCAGAAATATGTCATCAATAAAGTTGAAATGGGTTTTGCTTATCCATTCAATACCCATAGTAGGTTCAGTTTGGCTCCTTTTGTTGCCAGGACACAATATTTCAACCTCAATTCGGATTCCATTCTATTTGGACAAGTGCCAGAACAAAATAGATTTGATGTACAATATGCAGGAGGTCGCGCAGAATTTGTTTTTGACAGGACAGAGACTTTGGGCTTGTTTATGCAACAAGGGATGAAGGCAAAGGTTGGGTTTGTACATTATCAGGGATTAAATCACTCATCAAGGTCCTTCTCAAATTTTTACCTCGACTTCAGAAATTATCAGAAAATTCATAAAAACATCACATTTGCATCCAGGTTATACGCAGGCTCCTTCTTTGGTCAAAACCCTCAAAATTACCTGGTTGGCGGCATGAACAACTGGTTATTCAATCAGTTTTATAATCCTCCGGCCAACAGACCAGAGCAATCTCCGGTCAGAAATCCATCAGGAGTTGAGAATTCCAATATCTTATTTGCCGAGTTTGTCGACCTGAGAGGGTATTTATTTGATGAAATTAGGGGGAGAAATGTGATCACTTTCACTAATGAGCTCAGGATTCCATTGTTTGCTTATTTATCAAGGGGGAACATTACTTCAAACTTTGTCAGGAACTTTCAGATGGTTGCTTTTTATGATATAGGTTCTGCCTGGAATGATGCTGCACCATGGGAGAGGGTCAATGATCAAAATACAGAAGTGATTACCTCACCAGGTTCTCCTTTCAAAATCACTATCAATAATTTCAATAACCCATGGCTCCAAAGCTATGGAGCTGGCTTAAGAACAGTCTTGCTTAACTATTACTTTAAATTTGATTTGGCAAGGCCAGTTAGAAATTTTCAACGTGATGATATGAGATTTTATGTTACCTTCGGGTATAATTTCTAATCGATTGCATAATTCTTTATGATTAAATCAATGACCGGCTATGGACTGGCCGGAGTCGATAATGACAAATTCATTATCAGTGTGGAGGTAAAAACCTTGAACTCAAAGTTTTTGGACCTCTCCATAAGAAGTCCCAAGCAGTTTTCTGACAAAGAACTTGAAATCAGGAATTTAGTTACTAAAATACTGGACAGGGGAAAGGTAAATCTAACCATAGAATTTACCAATAAAGAAGGGGTAGATCTTCCCGTTTCAATAAATGAAGAATTGTTCCGATCCTATTATTTCACATACAATAAGTTAGCGGAGGTAACAGGTGCCAAAACAGAGGATTTGTTTAAACTGGCTTTGCAGTCTCCGAGTGTAATTACCCATGTAGTAGAAAAAACCTCTGCTTCTGAAGAATGGGAAGCCGTAAAAGTGGTTTTGGAAGAAGCTTTAAACAAATGCGATTCCTTTAGGATAGATGAAGGGTCCGTATTGCAAAGCAAGTTTTTGGAGAATCTTTCCATCATTAGGGATTGTCTTCAGCATATCAAAACCTCCGATCCATTAAGAAAAGACAGAATCAGGAACAGAATACGTAGCAATTTCAGAGAGTGGTTGGAAGAAAATGATTTTGACAAGAACCGTTTTGAACAGGAACTCATCTATTATTTTGAAAAGATTGATATTACTGAAGAAATAGTCAGGCTAGAAACCCATCTGGATTATTTTGAAAAAAACCTCTTAGAAGACAATAATCAAGGGAAAAAACTTGGCTTTATTTCTCAGGAAATTGGTAGAGAGATCAATACTATAGGTTCTAAGGCAAATGATGCAGACATGCAGCGTTTTGTAGTCCAGATGAAAGATGAGCTGGAAAAAATCAAAGAGCAATCATTGAATATACTTTAAAAAAAGGCGCTTTATGCGCCTTTTTTTATACATTACTAGTACGGGTCCTTTTTAAATTTTGTCTTTCATAAGCTGAAATTGGCTCAAACTTTTCATCGATATCCACACCTGAGAGGTAGTCATTGATAAACTCCCTCACTTCTTGAAAAGAAAGGTTATGTAAAATCTTACCGTTCTTGGCCAATGAAACCTGACCTGTCTCCTCGGAAATTACTAAAACCAAGGTGTCAGTGGCTTCCGACATCCCTATAGCTGCCCTATGTCTTAATCCAAATTGGGCTGGGACATCTCTTTCAGTCACAGGCAATATGCATCTTGCAGCTTTGACTTTTCCATTGTAAACAATAACTGCTCCATCATGCAGGGGGCTGTATTTATTAAAAATGGAAACAAGTAATCTTTTGGAGACTACAGCATCTAAAATATCCCCGCTTTCTGCGTAAAATTTCAGCTCAGAATTGCTTGAAATAACCATTAATGCACCGGTATTGGTCCCTGAAAGGCTCTTGGAGGCTTCAATAATGGGATTGATATTAAAGGCCTGAGATTCCCGTTTTTTCCAAAATAGCAATTCCTGTAGGAAGTTTTCATTGGACAGGAAGGAAGATCTTCCGATGATCAAAAGGAATTTCCTGATCTCCGGTGCAAAGATGATGATGGCAGCAATGACACCTACGCCCATGAACTGACCTAGAATGATGGATAGTAACTCCATCCGCAATGCGCTCACCAATAGGTAAATGAGATATATAGAAAGGAAGCCGAGAAAGATCTTAATTGCGACACTTCCTCTCAGTAATTTGTAAACCTGATAAATAAGCATACTCACCAATGTGATATCTATGATATTCACTATGGAGATGTCCAAAAATCCTATTTTAAATAAAAGATTCAACTGTATAGTCGGTTAAATAATTTTATGGTTTGTTTTGCTTCTTTCACATCATGTACCCTTACCAAATTTGCCCCATTTATGAGCGCAGCCATATTCAAAGCTGTAGTTCCATTTAGGGCCTCCTCTGCAGAAATTTCCAAAGTTTTATAAATCATAGACTTTCTTGAAATCCCTACCAAAATAGGTGATTGAATTGTTTTAAAGTAAGATAAATTTTTGAGAATCCAATAATTTTGTTCCAAAGTTTTGGCAAAACCAAACCCAGGATCAAATATCACATCTTTTATGCCAGCTTTTTTACATTCTTCTTTTTTTCTGGCAAAAAAAAGCATGATTTCAGAAAGGATATCCCTGTAATCTGTCAACGATTGCATATCCTTGGGAGTTCCCCTCATGTGCATGGCAATATAGGGTACATCCATCATTCCTACGGCCCGAATCATCTCCGGATCAAGTTCACCTGATGAGATATCATTGATCAAATCTGCTCCTGAATTAATCCCTTCCTCTGCGACTTTGGCTCTGAAAGTATCCACTGAAATCAATATTTCAGGAAATTTTGACTTTATGGCCCGGATGGCAGGAACAACACGGTCAAGCTCTTCATTTAAACTCACTTCTTCTGCTCCTGGTCTGGAGCTATATCCTCCGATATCTAGAATATCAGCACCCTCTTGGATCATCTGCTCTGCCTTATGTAGAATTTGATCCATATTTCCAAATAGCCTACTCCCGGTATAAAATGAATCAGGTGTGATATTTAAAATCCCCATCACCCATGGTCTGTCCAATATCAAAAGCTTTCCTTTACTACGGAGTGTTATTTTTGATGGAAATGATATATCTTCGGAATCCAAAGTTTTAGGGAATAATTCAGTCATTAAAGTTAAGAGGTTTGAAAACAGAAACAGTCAGCGAATATAATCAAGTAATCAGGCATTGTAAAGAACTTTTCAAGAAGAAAACTGTGGATTATGGAACTGCATGGAGAATTTTGAGATTGCCTTCAATTACAGATCAGATATTTATCAAAGCACAGCGTATCCGCTCTGTTCAGGAAAAAGGCAGCCAAAAAGTAAATGATCCAATAGTTGATGAATTTGTCGGAATAATCAATTACTGCCTTATTGCTTTGATGCAGATTTCCCTGCTTAAGGATGAAAGATTGGAATTGAGTTATGAAGATCTCGAACCGCTTTATGACCATTGGGTAGATGCTACAAGGGGTTTATTGGAGAATAAGAACCATGATTATGGTGAAGCTTGGAGGGACATGCGTGTGTCTTCCATGACAGACATAATTTTGATGAAATTGTACAGGGTCAAACAAATTGAAGATAATCAAGGCGTCACAATTGTTTCAGAAGGTATTGAAGCCAATTATCAGGATATGATCAATTATGCAGTCTTTTGTTTAATTAAATTAGGATATCATCATGCTTAAAAATGCCCTTTTATTTATCATCCGATTGTTTGTTGGTGGCCTGTTTATTTTTTCAGGTCTCATTAAGGTCAATGATCCGGTGGGAACTGCCATCAAACTGGAAGAGTATTTTGATGTATTTTCAAATGACATCGCCTCTTTTTTTTACATTTTTAAGGATATAGCATTGCCATTGGCTGTTTTCTTGGTAGTGGCAGAGGTTGTATTGGGTGTTATGCTTATCTTAGGTGTTAGGTTAAAGTTAACTGTATGGGCTTTATCCTTAATGATTTTGTTTTTTACATTTTTGACATTTTACAGTGCCTATTTCAATAAGGTTACTGATTGTGGCTGTTTTGGAGATGCCATCAAACTGACCCCATGGGAGTCTTTTACTAAGGATGTTATCCTTTTGGTACTGATCGGCATCTTATTTATTTATCGGAAAGATCTAAGCAATGATGGGCCTACATGGGCCAAATGGACTACACGGATAAGTTTGGTGCTTTCCATTTATTTGGCTATTACCGCTATAAGGAATTTGCCATTTATTGACTTTAGAGCCTATAAGGAGGGGGTGAATATTCCAGAAGCCATGTTGCCATCTGCTCCACTTCAGTACAATTATGTGATGAAGAAAGGAGATGATTTGTTTGTTTTTGATCAGTATCCCACTGAGGAAGGATATGATTTTGTGGAAATGAAGTTGGTCAATGAGGATGCCTTGCCTAAGATTTCAGATTTTGCAGTTTGGAATGAAAATGGGGACTTTACAGAAGAAATTCTTAGAGGTAAGAAAGCCGTGGTTTTGGTTACCAATATTGCCAAAATGGATAAATCGCATTTGGATAAAATAGACGCAATGTTAATGGGGATTCAAAAAAGTGATATTGATCCCGTATTGGTTGCAGCTTCTTCTGAAGAGGAAATTAAGGCGCTTATTGCTGAAAGGAAATGGGATTTGGAAGGTTATCAAGGAGATGCTACCGTAATTAAGACCATTATGCGATCCAACCCTGGGCTGATGCTTTTAAAAGATGGCGTGGTGATCAAGAAATATCATTATAGAAATACGCCTACATATTCCGAAGTGTTAGAATTATTGAGGTAATGAGAACCCCACTTAAAATTGTCCTGGTTGGTCTTCCTGGATCTGGGAAATCAAGTTTGGGCAAGCTACTGGCCAAGCAGCTCAATTTTGTATTTATTGATCTAGACCATTTGATTGAGCAGGAAACAGGGAAGAAAATCAGTGAGATTTTTGCAGAACAAGGAGAGGGGAAGTTCCGGGAGTTGGAGAGTATTTACCTGAACAAAGTCCTTGATGGAGTGGAAGGTTTTGTGCTGTCAACAGGAGGGGGAACACCCTGTTTTAATGATAACATGGATCTGATCAATGAAAAGGCTGTATCAGTCTATTTGGAAGTTCCTTTAGAGGAGATTTTAAAAAGGTTATCCAATGATCAAATTGGAAAGAGACCATTGTTTTCAGGATTAGGTCAGGGGGAAATTATCCTGAAATTAAAAAACCTTTTGGCTTCTAGGGAGATGTATTATTTGCAATCAAAAATAAAGCTCCAGGGAGAAGATATCTCCCCGGAGATGTTGATTTCTGAATTGATGACCTTTTTTAGAAATTAATTCCAAAAGTCAGCATTCCAGTATTAATTCTGTTTTTAATTGATATGACAGGGCCAATATTAACACCATTTTCGATCAGCGTATAGGAACTGTAAAGCTGGTCAAATGAAGAGTTGATGAAGGCAAAATCAACATAAAATTTATCTAATCTCATTCCAAATCCACCTGTAATCTGTTGCATACTTCTGTCAAATCCTGCCGGGTTGGCAAATGGATCACCATATAAAGCATAGCCTCCTCTGATTCTCCAAATATCAAATCGGTATTCTCCACCGACCCTATAATTAAAGGTTTGTCCAAAAAGTGCCCGGATTTCCCGGTTATCTTCAGCTGGACTGAAATCTCTGGATCTGATGGAGTTGTTGCTGTAATCTAAAAAATCTATGTCAGCTGTAATGAAGCCATTTTTTCCAAAGAAGTAAGTAGCGCCTGCACTGAACCGCATAGGTGTAGTCAGATTCCATCTACTTAGGATGATATCTGTGGCGGCTTCCTGTCTTCTTAAGAAGACATTTTCAGGCTCAAAGAAGAAATTGTCAAATAGGTTGGACATCCTGGCCTCGTATTGTTCATCGATGGTGTACCAAGTAGGGGATTGGAAGTTGACCCCAAGGTTCAATTGTTCAATAGGTTTGTATATAATGCCCAGATTGATACTTGCGCCATAACCTTCCTGGCTTAAGTTTTCGATAATGGTAGTGGTTGAAAGAGGTTCATCTAAGAATTCTTCTCCATAGTCTTTGGATGAGTTGTACACCAAGGATGTTAGACCCAAACTAGCGCCTATAAAGAGTTTATTTATGAAATTAGCCCCATATGAAAAACTTGTCTGACTGATACGTCCATCCGAAACAACTTGTTCATCTGCAAATGGAGCATTTTCTATACCTACAAAAGGGCTATACTGATTATTGGCAATTGGGTTAATTAAGAATGTTTCATATGCCAAGCTAGTTAATCCTGTCAGTTGATTTGGAGGAGTTCCATTAGCCCTTTGAACAAAAAGGTCTTGAATTGAAGATTGGCTAGGTATATCAGAAAAATATCCAAATTCTGTATTGAAAAGGTTGTTCCTATTGAAGCTAATTCCGAATGTACCTCCTTTAAAAGCACTGGTTGAAAGGGGGCCTTTGGGTCTGCTGATTACCAAACTTAGGTTAGGTACACTAAAGTTGTTGGTTTTAGTCTGTTGAAGTTGGTCCAGATAGTTGGTCTCCGTGGTCCAGGTTCCATAAGAAGGAGTAAAGCTA
Organism: Cecembia rubra; assembly: GCF_003014575.1. GTDB lineage: Bacteria > Bacteroidota > Bacteroidia > Cytophagales > Cyclobacteriaceae > Cecembia_A > Cecembia_A rubra. The sequence continues at coordinate 38,043 of NZ_PYGF01000013.1, read as the reverse complement.
AACTCAGATCTTCTAAAAAAACCAAGTCCTGCCGGGTTGGTATGGATATTTGAAACATCGCCTCCGAGTGAGGTCTGTGCCCCGCCTAATCCCATAATCCGGGCTGATCCAGTGGAGCGGAACTGACTGAATCTTAAAGCATCTTCAAAGTATCCGATCTGTGCTTCTGCCCATCCCATGAAGAATAAGCTGGTTGCTGTAGTCAATAAAGCTTTTTTAAATGAAATCATATAAAATCATGCTATTTTATAACATTGTTGCAATCAAATAATATGCCTTTAATTTGTTTTTGGGGTAAAAAAAAGGGGGAAATTAATTCCCCCTTCCACCTCTTGAACCTCCAGTGCTAACGGCACCACCGCCACCACCTCGGCTAGCTCCTCCGGAGCTGTATCCTCCTCCGGAGCTAAATCCACCGCCACCGCTGCTTCTGCTTGGGGCGCTATAAGTTGAACCACCACTTCTACTTGGGGTACCCATTGTACCACCTCTGGAAGGCGAAGTATAAGTACTTCTTGTTGGCGCTGTTCTCGTATTTTGCATAGTACCTCCTCTATTATATGAAGGACTGGTACCTCTTGTACCGGTATTGCTCCTATTTAGAGTACCGCTGTTATCTCTGTTAAATGTACCAGCATTGCTTCTGGAAGGAGTTCCATAAGTAGACCTGGTGTTTGTACCGCTCATATTGTCATACGAAGGCCTTGCATTACTGATACCTGTTCTTGAACTTGGTCTTGTTGCAGCAGCAGAACCTGTATTTCTTACGCTTGGCGCAGCTGAAGTGTTGGCAATTCTGCTTCTTCCGCTCAAATACTCGTTCTGAGTGGAGCTAAAATCCCTGCTGGTAGTTCTGTCACCAGAAGTAATTGCTCTGCCACTTGTGGCAGCATCACGTCTGGCAGCTCTTGAGGTAGCGGCAGGCTGATAAGCTCCGGTAGAACCTCTTGTACCGGAAATTGCTGTACTTGATCCTCTGCTATATCTCGAACCTCTTACGATCTGACGGCCTTGTTCTCCTGGAAGCACAATAATTGTGTTGCCCCAGCCAAATCCGGGACCCCAGCCCCATCCGGGCCTCATGCCCCACATTCCGCCCATCCAAGGGTTGCCCCAGCCCATACCAAAGCCGGCATTCCAACCCCACATGGAGTTCCATCCAAAGCCCCATCCTGGTCTCATACCCCAGCCCCAACCGGGACCGAAGCCCATACCTGGACCCCAGAATGGATCCCAAAAAGGATCCCAGAAGCCACCCCACATGGGAGCTCCCCAACCCATCATTGGCATACCCCAGCCCATCATAGGCATTCCCCAACCCCAAGGGGATCCAAATCCGAATCCTAATCCAAGGTTGAAATTGAACCTACTTTGACCGAAGCCAGCTCCGTTAAATCCGGAACCATAGAAATTATTATATACATTAACATTAGGCGCATTTTGAGCTCCCTGATTTTCATCGAAATAAACCATACCAGAATCCTCGGTACCAGTTTGGGATTGATACCTCGCCAGATATTCTGGATTGACATTTCTGGCAGAAAAATTCTCCTGCTCAAAAGCATCTGGTGAAGTGTTGTTTAAAGACTGGAAATTTTGAGGATTGTTGTTGCGGACTGCAAATTCAGTGGCAACCCTTGCATCAGATGCCATGAAATACAAATCATCAGATTCGCCGCCTTTCATTGCATTGAAGCTGCTGCTGCAGGAGGACAGCATAAAAACTGCTCCAGCTCCAAGTGTCAATATTTGTTTGAGGTTCATCATGTTGTTAGTTTTACTAATACTCATATATATACGTGGGTGATTCCATATGGTTTTCAATTTTTGGTTTATATTTGCCACCCACAGTAATGAGCGAAGATAAATAGATTTTTCAAATCAACAAATAACTATGAGTAAAGGATTGCCTAAAAGAAGTGAAGACTACTCTTTGTGGTATAATGAATTAGTCAAAAGGGCTGATTTGGCAGAAAATTCTCCTGTTAGGGGCTGTATGGTAATCAAACCTTATGGTTATTCCATCTGGGAAAAAATGCAGGCCCAATTGGATAAAATGTTCAAGGAAACAGGACATACCAATGCCTATTTCCCCTTGTTTATTCCTAAATCCTATCTCTCCAAAGAAGCAAGCCATGTGGAAGGATTTGCCAAAGAGTGCGCTGTAGTGACGCATTACAGGCTTAAAAATTCAGAGGATGGAAAAGGTGTGGTTGTCGATCCGGATGCAAAGCTGGAGGAAGAACTGATCGTAAGACCCACATCTGAAACAGTAATTTGGAGCACTTACAAAAATTGGATACAATCTTACCGGGATTTGCCACTTCTGGTCAATCAATGGGCCAATGTGGTAAGATGGGAAATGCGTACCCGATTGTTTTTGAGAACCGCAGAATTTCTTTGGCAGGAAGGTCATACCGCTCATGCCAGCAAACAGGAAGCCATTGATGAAACGGTGCAGATGATGAATGTCTATGCAGAGTTTGCAGAAAAATATATGGCCGTACCTGTTATCAAAGGAGTGAAAAGTGCCAATGAAAGATTTGCCGGGGCGGAGGATACTTATTGTATAGAGGCTATGATGCAGGACGGTAAAGCTTTACAGGCAGGTACATCCCATTTCTTAGGACAAAACTTCGCCAAGGCATTTGATGTCAAATTCGCTACAAAAGAAGGGGCACTGGACTATGTATGGGGGACTTCTTGGGGTGTAAGTACACGGTTAATGGGTGCTTTGATCATGGCCCATTCGGATGATAATGGTCTGGTATTGCCTCCAAAATTAGCGCCAATCCAGGTGGTCATCGTGCCGATTTATAAAGGTGATGATGAGCTTGACAGGATTTCCGATAAAGCCAAAGAAATAATTGCCAAGCTAAGGGCTAAGGGTATTACTGTCCATTATGACCATAGAGATACCCATAAGCCAGGATGGAAATTTGCCGAGTATGAGCTTAAAGGAGTCCCATTGAGAATAGCCATGGGGCCAAGGGATCTGGAAAACAATACCATTGAATTGGCAAGGAGGGATACCTTGACCAAGGAAACTATAAACCTCAATGATGTTGAGATTGATGCATATGTTGAGGCGCTTTTGGAAAAAATTCAGGAATCCATTTATCAAAAGGCTTTGAATTTCAGAAATGAAATGACCACAGAGGCAAACTCATGGGAAGAGTTTGAGGATTTGATTGAAAACAAGGGTGGATTCCTTTCTGCCCATTGGGACGGAACTACAGAGACGGAGGAAAAAATCAAAGAGTTGACGAAGGCCACAATCAGGTGCATTCCCATAGATCAAAAAGCAGAAGAGGGGAAGTGTATCCTTTCCGGCAAGCCCTCTAAAGGCAGGGTGCTGTTTGCAAGAGCTTATTGATCGATTGAATTGAAAGGAAATCAACTGGCTGTCCAATGGGCAGCCAGTTTTTTTTGCTTTACGTACTTCCTTCATTTGCATTTATATTGCCTACCGGAGTCCGATTCTTGGCTGATAATCATTTTTTCAAACCTTTTTTGATGCCTGTTCCGTAAAGAGTTTCTAGATTATGGATGCATGTATAGTTGGGTTCACTATGATAATAATATGGGCTTTGGTTTCAGGAATATTTAAAAAAGAGTAATTTCAGGAAAAAAATAATGACCTGGTTCATTTTACTATCCTTGTTGACCGTTGGGCTGCTTTTGGTCCTAACTGAAATCCTATTTGTTCCCGGCACCACTCTTGTCGGAATCATTGGTGTTCTTTTCACTGCCGGAGGGATTTATTATGCATTCTTGAAATTTGATAACCAAACGGGTTGGATCATACTTTTACTGGCAGTTTTGGTCAATTTTTCAGCCATCATATATGGTTTCAGGTCGGGTGTATGGAGCAAATTTGCATTGAAAGATGCGATAACCGGTCATGCATTTGAAGACAGGCTGCAAGGATTGGAATTGGGAATGGAAGGAAAAGCAGTTTCTGATATCAAGCCTATAGGAAAAGCAGAAATCGGTGAAAAAATCTATGAAGTCAAATCAGATTCAGGTCTTATCCGTGCCGGTACCAAAATTTATATACACAAATTGGAAAACAATAAAATCATCATTAAAGCATAATATATGGAAATTACAGATTCAGCTTTCATTTTATTTGCAGCCTTCGCTGGGCTGATTTTACTATTTATCTTTCTCTATTTTGTGCCGGTCAATCTCTGGATCACCGCAATCTTTGCCAATGTAAGGGTAAGCATAGGGGAGTTGATAGGTATGCGTATACGGAAAGTGCCTCCAAGCGTGATTGTGAATTCATTGATTACAGCTACCAAGGCAGGTCTTCAGTTGACTACCAATGAACTGGAAACCCACTATCTGGCGGGGGGCAATGTACCCAATGTAATCAGGGCCCTGATTTCAGCAGACAAGGCCAATATCAATCTCAGTTTCAAACAGGCAACAGCTATTGATCTGGCTGGCAGGGATGTGTTTGAAGCCGTTCAGATTTCCGTTAACCCTAAAGTGATCAATACGCCTAATGTGGCAGCAGTTGCAGCAGATGGGATTCAGTTGATAGCCAAAGCAAGGGTGACCGTAAGGGCGAATATTGCACAGCTTGTAGGTGGTGCCGGTGAAGATACCATTTTAGCTAGGGTAGGAGAAGGTATAGTTACTTCAATTGGCTCTGCACAAAACCATAAGAGCGTATTGGAAAACCCTGATAAAATTTCAAAACTTGTATTAGAAAGGGGATTGGATGCAGGTACTGCCTTTGAAATCCTTTCTATTGATATTGCAGATATTGATGTGGGAACCAATATCGGAGCAAAGCTGCAGATTGATCAGGCTTCAGCCGACCTTAAAGTGGCTGAGGCTAAAGCTGAAGAAAGGAGAGCTATGGCAGTGGCCCTTGAACAGGAAATGAAGGCCAAAACTGTTGAAATGCGTGCAAAGGTAATTCAGGCAGAAGCAGAAGTTCCCAAGGCAATTTCAGAAGCTTTCCGTAGCGGAAAATTGGGAGTGATGGACTATTACCGAATGGAAAATATTAAGTCCGATACAGACATGAGGTCTTCAATCGCAGGCTCTGATAGCTCCGGTTCTTCAGAAGGAAATAAAGGAAAAGGAGGGGAGAAGAAGTAAGAATAATACGGAATCCTGGAAGATAAATCCGGAATTATCCGGGAGAGTTTTAATCCGGCTGAACCAATCAGCCGGATTTTTTTTGACCTTTCAAGACTGCTGAACCAGCCTGGTTGTCCAGCTAAATCCATACATTGATAATTATATCCCCTCAACTACTAGTTGCTAAATAGATCTTCAATTTTAAATTAAGAAAGTGATTCTTAATGTGCTGATTTAAAATTATTTAAATCAATATTAGTCTAACCTAAATTTGTCTAGGCTAAAAAAATTAGCTATGACTAAAAAATCATTTTAGCCTAAATTTTTTGTTCCTGCCTGAGATAATGTCAATTAATTTGTACATTTAAACCACTTTTTCCAGATCGGTTAGAGGTCCCTAGAATACTACTTGAATAGAGAGAGAATAATTGTCAGAATTTTATAAATAATGGTAATGAGCAGAATGGTAAACAGAATAATTTTTGTTGATGACGATACCATACAGCATATGATCAACCGGAAGAATCTGCAGCGGCTAAAACCGGACATTGAGCTTTTCTTTTTTGAAAATCCGTATAATGCTTTAGAATGGTTGGATGGCAATGAAGCTGACCTTTTGATTTTGGATGTCAATATGCCGGAGATGACCGGATGGGAGTTTTTGGATCTACTTGGTCAAAAAGAGAAAAGTATTGAAGTAAAGATGTTGACTTCCTCTATGGACCCCGTAGATATAGAGATGAGTTTGAATTATTCATTGGTATCCGGGTTTTTAATCAAGCCTTTAAAGAACGAAATTATGTCTGAGATTTTGGGTATTGTTCCGTAAGCTCAATTGTTTTGCCTATTTTAGCGTTTCGTTAGAAAAAGAATTAAGATTTTATGAAAGATAAGCGCCCGGTCTTAAGCAAAAAGTTGGATAATTTTTTCAGAGGTCTGGCAGATGCTTTTGCGTTTGTTAAGCGATTTTTTCAGGAGGTTTGGTTTCCTCCTTATGAATTCAAAGAAATCCTCCGGCAGTGTTATGAAATAGGTTATAGGTCCCTGCCTTTGATCTCCCTAACGGGATTTATTATAGGGATAGTATTTACCAATCAGTCCCGTCCTTCTTTGGCAGAATTTGGAGCTACATCCTGGCTGCCTGCCTTGATTTCAATTGCAGTGGTGCGGGCCTTAGGTCCATTGGTAACAGCACTTATCGCTGCAGGTAAAGTGGGCTCCAGTATAGGAGCAGAGCTGGGCTCTATGAAAGTGACCGAACAGATTGATGCCATGGAGGTATCCGCTATCAATCCATTTAAGTATTTGGTTATAACCAGGACATTGGCCACTACCTTTATGATTCCGGTATTGGTGATGTATACTGATTTTGTGGCTTTGATGGGCTCTTTCATCAATGTCAACCAAAATGAGCTTGTTTCCCTTTCTACGTTTTTCGTACAGGTTTTTGAGTCAATTTCTTTTCTGGATATTTTCTCTTCTGTAATCAAATCCTTGGTGTTTGGATTTACGATTGGAATTGTGGGCTGTTATAAGGGATACAATTCTACTAAAGGTACTGAAGGTGTAGGGCAGGCTGCCAATTCATCTGTGGTCATGTCTATGTTTCTGATTTTTATTGAAGAACTTCTGGCACTACAGATTGTCAATGCCATCCGATATGCATAAACTATGAGGGAGTCAGTTATTGAAATAAGAAACCTGTATAAATCATTCGGCGACAATGATGTCTTGAGAGGTGTTGATCTTGATTTGTACAAAGGGGAAAACCTGGTAGTATTGGGAAAGTCAGGTAGTGGAAAATCAGTATTGATCAAAATATTGGTACAGCTACTTAAGCAAGATGAAGGCTACATTAAGATTTTGGGCAAGGACCTTTCAAAGTTGAATCTTAGGGAACTGAATCAGCTCAGGCTTAAGATAGGTTTTGCTTTCCAGGCATCAGCGCTCTACGATAGTATGACTGTTAGAGAAAACCTGGAATTCCCACTTACCAGAAATGTCAAAAATCTTAGCAGAAAGGAAATAGATTACAAAGTAGAACGTCTCCTTGATTCCGTGGGTTTACCCAATACCATCAATCAAATGCCTTCGGAACTTTCCGGAGGTCAGAAGAAAAGGATAGGTGTGGCAAGAACATTGATTCTTAACCCTGAGATTATGTTTTATGATGAGCCAACCGCAGGTTTGGATCCAATTACCTGTATTGATATCAACAACCTGATCAATCAGGTGAGGGAGGAATATAAGACCTCTTCTATTGTCATTACCCACGACCTTACCTGTGCCAAAGTAACAGGAGACAGGATGGCAGTTTTGGTAAAAGGACAATTTAAAGCAGTAGGTTCATTTGAAGATGTGTTTGAAAATGCAAGTGATCCTAATATTAAATCATTCTATGACTATAACTTCATCAAATAATGAGAAACGATAATAAAAAATCCGTCATTGTAGGCATTTTTGTTCTGATCGGCATTATCATCTTTATTACGGGTGTTTTAACCTTAGGTGGGCAGCAAAAGAAATTTGTGAAAAGTATTCAGCTGACCACTGTTTTTGATGATGTAGCAGGCCTTCAGGCAGGGAACAATGTGTGGTTTTCTGGAGTGAAGATCGGAACTGTGAGAAGAATCAATTTTTTTGGAGATTCCCAGGTGGAGATTGTAATGAATGTGGAGGAAAAAGTTAGGGAATATATCAGGAAAGACTCAAAAGCAACGATTAGTTCAGACGGTCTGATAGGAAACAAAATTATTGTTATATACGGAGGAACTACGCAGGCACCACCAGTTGAAAATGGAGACAGGCTTATGTCTGAAATGCCATTGGATACGGACAAAATGATGGAGACTTTACAGGAAAATAATAAGAACCTTGTTACGATCACAGAGAATTTAAAAGTTTTGACAAGCAAAATTGCTCAGGGGGAAGGAATTGTTGGTGCAGTGATGACTGATAGTGTCCTCGCTGATAATTTCAAAAGCATATTGAGTAATTTGGAAAAAGCTTCGGTTAATAGCAATAGGATGTTGGTGGAGTTGAATAAGTTTTCATCTAGCCTGAACAAGGAAGGTAACTTGGTCCATGACCTGATGAACGATAAGGAACTATATAAAAATCTTCAAACGTCCATTCAGGGGCTACAGGCAACTGCAGATAATGCTAAGGTGCTGACAGAAAATCTCAATGAAGTCACTTACAAATTAAATGATAAAAGCAATGCATTGGGTATGGTTCTCAATGATGAGGAATTTGCATCAAGACTGAAGCATACATTGATTTATGCAGATAGTTCTACGATGAACTTAAACAGGGGACTGGAGGCATTGGAATATACCTGGCCTTTTAGGAAAGGATTTAAGCGGATGAACAAGGCGAAAGAAAATAACTGATTATAGAACACCGTTGAAGGTGTAAATATTTGGGCCAAATTTCTCTAAAAGTTTGGCCATTATTTTTTAATAAATTCTGTTTTCATTAGGATTAAGCGCGGTTTTTTCGGCCTAAATGATTAAATTTAAGGGTATTGTATTTTTTTAATGATCCATTTAAACCCCTAAACGTCATGTCCCGAGATCCATTTAACTCCATAAAATCATTAAAAACCAATAAAGGAGAATTCCAATACTGGAGTTTTGAAGGTTTGACCAAGGCGGGTTTTGATATCGAAAGCCTGCCTTTTTCCATTAGGATACTATTGGAAAATGCTTTAAGGAATTTTGATGACTTTGGTATAACCAAAGAGCATATTGAGACCTTGGCCTCTTGGTCTCCCGAACCTTCAGATAAAGATATTCCTTTCAAGCCTGCAAGGGTATTGATGCAGGACTTTACGGGAGTACCAGCCGTAGTGGATATTGCCTCATTGAGGGCAGAGGCAGTCCGTAAGGGTAAGGACCCGCAAAAGATTAATCCTTTGATTCCTGTGGATTTGGTCATCGACCACTCGGTACAAGTGGATTATTTTGGAACGAATTATTCCTATCAGAAAAATGTAGAAGTAGAGTATGAGCGAAATGGTGAACGGTACCAATTTCTGAAATGGGCTCAAAAGGCCTTTGATAATTTTTCAGTTGTGCCCCCGGGAATGGGTATTTGTCATCAAGTTAATTTAGAATATCTGGCTCAAGGGGTCATCGCCAAAGAAGGAAAGGTTTTCCCTGATACTTTGGTAGGTACAGACTCCCATACGCCTATGGTCAATGGGATAGGCGTCATTGCCTGGGGAGTGGGTGGAATTGAGGCCGAAGCTGCAATTTTGGGCCAACCGATTTATTTTATAATGCCGGAGGTAGTGGGATTGAAGTTGAAAGGAAAACTTCCGATTGGTACTACCGCAACTGATATGGTTTTGACCATTACAGAATTATTGAGGAAGCATGGCGTAGTTGGGAAATTTGTCGAAGTTTTTGGCTCGGGACTCGATACATTGACTGTTCCTGACCGGGCGACCATTTCCAATATGTCACCGGAATTTGGTTGTACGGTTACTTATTTTCCAATAGATGAAAGGACATTGGATTATATGCAGAAGACCAATCGATCAGAGGAGCAGATTGACTTAGTTGAAGCTTATTGTAAGGCCAATATGCTTTGGAGAGAAGGGGAGGGAAAAATAAAGTACAGTTCAATTGTGGAACTTGATCTGAGTACTGTGGAGCCAACTGTCTCGGGCCCCAAGAGACCTCAGGATAAAATATTGCTTAGGGAATTTAAACAGAAATTTGGCGAAATCCTTGCCAAAGCCCATGGTAGGGAATATATACCCATTGATAAGAGGGATGTGAGTAGGTGGTTTGAAGAAGGAGGAAGCCAACCTTCAGAAAGTGGCAGAGAAAGTTTGTTGGATGTAGAATACGAGACCAAAGTCAAAAAAGGTTTAAAAACAGTAGCGGTAAAGCTGCATAATGAGGAATTTGTCCTTCATGATGGATCCATCGTAATTGCAGCCATTACTTCTTGTACCAATACTTCCAATCCTTCCGTGATGTTAGGTGCGGGATTGATAGCAAAAAAGGCAAGAGAAAGGGGGTTGGATGTGAAACCTTGGGTAAAGACTTCACTGGCCCCTGGTTCTAAAGTGGTTACAGATTACCTTGAAAAAGCCAATCTTTTGGATGACTTAGAGGCACTTCGATTTCATGTGGTAGGTTTTGGCTGTACCTCTTGTATAGGGAACTCAGGTCCACTTCCCAGACATATTGCCCAGGCAGTTGAATCTAATGATCTGATTGTAAGTTCAGTTTTGTCAGGCAACAGAAATTTTGAAGCCAGGGTACATCCCCAGGTAAAAATGAATTACCTGATGTCACCTATGCTGGTAGTGGCATATGCCTTGGTAGGGAGAGTAGATGTGGATTTGGAACATGAACCATTAGGTTACGATCCAAATCTTGAACCAGTCTATCTCAGGGATATATGGCCTTCCAATGATGAAATTTTTGAAGTTATGTCCAAGGTCCTGTCACCAATGGATTTTGAAAAAAATTACGGAGAGATTTTTGAAGGAAATCAGATGTGGCAACAATTGAAGGTGCCAGAAGATCAGGTTTACCAATGGTCTAAGGAGAGTACCTATATTAAGGAAGTTCCATTTTTCAGAGGAATTTCGGAGACTGTTGATGAACCAAAGGATATCATTGGAGCAAAGGTTTTGCTCAAACTGGGAGATTCCATCACTACTGACCATATTTCACCTGCAGGGTCTTTTTCGGAAAATAGTCCAGCAGGACAGTACCTTGTTCAAAGGGGAGTGGACAAATCAGATTTCAACTCTTATGGTTCCAGAAGGGGCAATGATGAAGTCATGGTCAGGGGAACTTTTGCCAATGTCAGGATAAAAAATCAACTGGTGAGTAGGGAAGGAGGTTTTACTTTGCATATTCCTTCTGGGGAAGAAATGTCGGTTTTTGATGCTTCCCAAAAATATAAAGAGGAGAGTATCCCGCTAATTGTATTGGCCGGCAAAGAATATGGTAGCGGATCTTCAAGAGATTGGGCGGCAAAAGGTACCAACCTTTTAGGAGTGAAGGCTGTTTTGGCAGAAAGCTATGAAAGGATCCACAGAAGCAATTTAGTAGGAATGGGAATTCTTCCTTTACAGTATTTGACGGGAGAAAGCGCTGAAGGTTTGGGATTGACCGGTAAAGAGACTTTTCATATACATGGTATAAGTGATGGATTATCAGCCCTGAAAAGACTTAAAATAAAAGTTCAAATGGAAGGCAAATCGGATTTTGAATTTGAGGTTATCAGTCGTCTTGATTCATTGATTGAGGTAGCGTATTACAAAAACGGAGGAATTTTGCATTACGTACTGAGAGATTTTCTGAAAAGATAAAATGCATAAAATCCAATTTAGAGGATTAGGAAACTGAAATTTCCATTATTCTGAGTAAAAAATACCTAATGTTAGGTATTTTTTAGAAATTTTCTTTTGACTAATTTGCTCGTCCCAGCACAATCTGTTCTTCAACTTAAATTATTTTTAAATGCACAGGTTAAAGAGACATTGCCTCTACTGTAATTCAGCGATTTATGGTAGGGCGGACAAGAGATTTTGTGGAGACAATTGTAGGAGCGGTTATAATAATGGCCGGAGAAAAGATGTGGAAGATGAGGTGAACCTGATCAGAAACATTTTGATGAGAAACAGAAGGATTTTATCCAAGGTATTGAAAGATGGGGAAGAATCTGTAAAGTTTCAGAAGGATAGGTTGTCGTTGATGGGATATAATTTCAAATATCATACCCATCATTTTTTGTTAGGAAAAGATAAATTAATCTGGTTTAATTTTGAATATGGTTACTTGGACCTTAGTAATGGATGGATATTGGTATTAAGGGATATCGGAGAAAATTACCTCAGGAAATTTGGGTAATTACTGTGATTATTTCCAAAGTAAAATCGTTTCTTTATAGTTAGAAACGAGGACTGCTTTTGGCTTATACAGAACAATATGATGAGATAGCATTGGCTGAGTTAATTGCTTGGTTATATAAAACTAAGAAGAAACCTTCCATTGTCAACAAACTGACAAAAGGTACTCAGAGGGCTATCAATGACCTTATACCTGAAAGGGTTCATAAGGTCATTACCTTTGCTATAGAAAATATGATCAAGGGAGTTCTTTTTGGGACAAAGTACATCACTCCCAAACCCTTTGCTGCATCCAATCTTTCCCAAAGGGAAGAGAAAGTAAGAAAGATTATCAAAGTCTATAGAAGGGCTGCCTCTGTGGAGGGAGCAATTACTGGGGCAGGAGGTCTGTGGTTAGGTCTTGCAGACTTTCCTGCTTTTTTAAGTATAAAAATGAAAATGCTCTTTGAAATAGCTGCTGCATACGGTCATGATGTAAAAAAATTCCAGGAAAGACTTTTTATGCTGTATGTGTTCAAACTTGCTTTTTCAAGTCAGGAAACCAGGAATCTTACGATTGAGATCATCGAAAATTGGGATGGTTATTTGGAAAATCTTCAAATAGATGAAAAAGAGTTTGATTGGAGGAACTTTCAGTTAGAATATAGGGACTATATGGATCTGGCGAAGCTGGCTCAGTTAATACCGGTAATTGGAGCCGGAGTTGGGGCAATGGCCAATTATTCATTGAGTTCAACATTGGGCGAAACTGCCATACAGTGTTACCGCAGTAGGTATTTCTGTTGGGACTCAAATCTTTAATGGAATAGCTGATTTTATTCCCTGAAATTCTCCTTTCTTACCTGATTTAGCTCATTGATAGAATTACCTGCTTTTTTGGAAAATGCATTCCCTATTTTTAGGCTACCCAAGCACATTTATCCTTATTTGATGAAAAAATTAATTCCTTTGGTTCTGCTTATAATAGGGATCCAAAGTGCCGTCAATGCCCAAAAAATCAATTCTTCTTATAGGTTGCATATTTCCAGAACAGTAGATCCTATCACTGTGGACGGAGTCATGGATGAACTTACTTGGAAGGGAGCAGAAGCAGCAGACAATTTTTTTATGATTACTCCTATGGACACAAGTTTTTCAAAGGTCCAAACGGAAGTACGCATGGCTTATGATGACAAAAACCTATATATTTTAGTCATCAATCACCACGCTGTTGAGGGGCCATACATGGTTGAATCATTAAGACGGGATTTTTCTTTTGGAAAGAATGATAATTTCCTTCTATTTATGGATCCGTTTGAAGACCAGATGAACGGTTTTTCATTTGGAGTCAATGCTGCCGGTGCCCAATGGGATGGAATTATGTATGATGGGGGAAAGGTTGATTTGAGTTGGGACAACAAATGGATTTCCAAAGTAAAAAATTATGATGATAGATGGATTTTTGAAGCAGCAATTCCATTTAAATCCATCAGATATAAGGCTGGAATCAAAGAATGGGGGATCAATTTTAGCCGGATGGACCTAAAAACTACCGAGAAATCCGGTTGGGCCCCTGTGCCAAGGCAATTTCCTTCTGCATCTTTGGCTTATACGGGTGTTTTGGTATGGGATAATTCCCCGCCCTCTTCAGCCCCCAATATTTCCTTGATCCCATATGGATTGGGAGGTATGAGGCAAAGTAGGGGTGAAGGCGGATCTTCAAGTTACCGTTATGATTATGGTTTGGATGCCAAAATTGGATTAGGATCTGCATTGAATCTGGACATGACAATCAACCCGGATTTTTCCCAAGTGGAGGTGGATAGGCAAGTGACCAATCTGGATAGATTTGAATTGTTTTTTCCCGAAAGAAGGCAGTTTTTTCTCGAAAATGGGGATCTTTTTGCCAACTTTGGTTATGAGACTATCCGTCCTTTTTTTTCCCGGAGAATAGGTTTGAACGCACCCATTCAAGCTGGAGCGAGATTGAGTGGGAAAATCAACCAGGACTGGAGAATTGGAGCTATGAGTATGCAAACCGCCCAAGTGGAGGAGAAAGAGCTTGATTCCCAAAATTTTTCAGTGATTTCTTTACAACGTAGGGTATTTGCAAGATCTAATATTGGCGCCATTTTCGTCAACAGGCAGGTAGGAATGTTCAGGCCACCTTCCAATTTAGGTAAGGTTGGACTTGCTGATTATGACCGGAATGTGGGAATGGAATTTAATTTGGCATCTTCAAACAATCACTGGACAGGTAAAGCATTTGTTTTAAAATCATTTAATTCTGGACAGGATGGATCGGGCTTAGCCTATGCAGCTAACCTGAGGTATACCAGTGGTAATTTGTATTGGAACATGCAACAGGAATATGTTTCTGAAAATTATTCTGCTGAGGTAGGTTTTGTGCCCAGAAAGGGATTTACTAAGATCCATCCTACTGTTGGGTATCTGTTTTTCCCTAAAAGCAGAAAAGTACTCAGTCATGGGCCTGAGTTTAATTCCAGAAGGTTTTTTGATACAGAACTAAACCAAACAGATAATGAGTCCTGGCTTTCCTATAGAGTAAGATTCAGGTCACAGAGCAATTTGGTGGTATGGGGGGGCAGAGATTACATCAAATTGTTGGCTCCATTTGATCCGACCAATTTTCTTGGAGATACTTTAGCTAAAGGTACTGAACACAGGTGGTATGCATGGGGCACTGAGTATACGTCCAAGCCTCAAAGCATTTTTACTTATGCCTTTTCGACAAGGTATGGCGGTTATTTTGCAAGTGGAAACCGTTACAATGCTATGGGTGAAATCGGCTACAGGCTTCAGCCCTATTTCAGTCTGAGCCTAAATGCCAATTATAATGAGATTCATTTGCCAGAACCTTGGAGTGTTACCAGGTTTTGGTTGATTGGTCCGAGATTCGATGTGACTATGACCAATACTTTCTTTTTGACTGCTTTTTTCCAGTACAATGAGCAAAGGGAAAATATCAATATGAATACCAGGTTGCAATGGAGATTCAAACCTGCATCGGATATTTTTCTGGTATTCACTGACAATTATTTGCCTGCACCATTTCAGGCAAAAGATAGATCAATTGCCTTAAAATTTACTTATTGGTGGAATATTTAAAGCCCTAAATAATCCATTTTGTTTTTAAGGTAACCTTCTCTTTCTGGGGCATGGGCGAAAAGGGAGCCATAAATTCCGGCTTCTTTTGATAAGGCTCGTAGGAAATTGCCTCCTGCGGGAAGGGTTTTGGGCTGATGTTGGTAAATCGGATCCTCGTAAGCCTCCATGGCATCAACGATTTCCCAACCTTCTGCGGTAAGTGCCTCCAGTAGATCACCTAAAAATAGACTTGCAGCAAAGTTGTGGTGAAGCAACAGCACATGGGAAACTTTCCTATCTGTCAAAACTGTTGCTAGACTATCATTGAAATTTGCCCTTTCCACATGGTGTTTGACATACCAGTCTCTGAAATCAGAGATATCGGCATTTGGGTTTCTTTTTAGTCTGCCGAGTAGTCTACTGTTGATGTACCAGTCGGAACCGTCGATGGTGACATGTCCATTTCTATAGCCATTTTCTTCTAAAAATTTCCTAAATCCATCCCTTTTTTCAATGGTTTGGCCTTCTTTTAAATAAGGGAATCTAAAGAAAGGAACGAAGTTGTCGAATTTGGATAAGAAAGGGTTATTTTTTAGAAAATCCCTTTTATAATCCTCTAAGCTTACTTCTTCACTATTGAAACTGGGGTGTGTGTAAGTATGGTTGCCGAGGTAATGTCCTGATTGAACCCATTTTTCCAATAAATTCCGGCCCCTTTGGCTATTCAGTTGTCCTCCTGTAGCAAAGAAAATGGCCTTTGCTCCATATTTTTCCAAATGTTGGAGAATCAGTCCATCCCATTCATCCAACGAATAACCGGGCATATCGGCAGTATTCCCATCATCAAAGGAGATTGCCAAGCGGGGTTTAGTTTCTGTTATCTCTATTTCTACAACTTCATTTGATTTTTGAGGTGGTTCTTCCATTGACGGTTGAGGCACCGTGGTCATCCAAGAAAGCAGGAAGTACAGCAGGCTGTATGTAAACATCAAATAAATATGGAAATTAAAACTCAATATAATAAATGAACTTTGTTAAACCAAAGAAAAACTGGGTAGTAATATGAAAAAAACAGGCTGCAATGAATCTTTGAAAATTAAAAAAACAGATAATCAGACAATTAATATTCAGCTAAAGTTTTTTGGTGTTTTGTGGTTTGTAAATTCAAACTAATCGGCTACATTTGCAATCCAAAACAAGGGTACTTGTTTGGAATAGAGGAGTGGCAGAGTGGTCGATTGCGGCGGTCTTGAAAACCGTTGTACCGAGAGGTACCGGGGGTTCGAATCCCTCCTCCTCTGCATAAAATAAGCCAAGCGAAAGCTTGGCTTTTTTCATTTTGAGTCGTCGGCAGCAGGCCTGCAAGCTGGCTCATCGCCAAAATGATTCACAGAATTATTTTTTAACGCTCAGCCCTATCAGACTGTTTTTTAGCGCTCCGAAACTCCTCTGAAATAAAAAAGCCGGACAATTGTCCGGCTTTTTTAGTAAAATAGGTCTTAAAAATGGTGCTTTTGGTGACTGCATTTATTACATGACAATAAAAGCGGTCCATTTTCCAGAGTTTCTCAAGTGGTTCAAGTTTCCTTTTAAAGAAAATTAAAAGCTTTATTTGGATTTATTTTTTCTTCAGCACTACTGCCGATTCAAGATTGCTTTCAATTTGTGAATACAATAGGGCATTTGCTCCAGTACTGTTTGGCCCAATTTCAATTTTTCCAGTTGATGTAGCTGATGTTGCAGTCGCAAAATTTACATTGGCAAATAATTTTTCCATGTCAAAAACTAGGACCATTTCTGTTTGTCCATCAACTTCCACTCCTTGAGCAGATTCGGCTTTTGCTCGAATCATTTTCTCAGAATTGAACCAGATTTCTGCAGCTTTTCCTTCGACTTCACCGGTGATGGCCAAAGATTTATCATATAATGGATCGGAAGAACTCACTTCGGTATTCTTAAATAGCCTAAATGTCACTTCCATGTAATTGCCTCTTGGAGTTGAGCCTTCTCCGACAGTGGAAGTTCTCATCTGCCCATTACTTATTAGGGTAACTTTTTTTCTGGACGTTGAAGAAGTATGCAAGCCGGCATTGGCATTTGTTTTTAAGCTGATGTTGCCAATATTAATACCAGCAAGGATATCAGCTCTTGCAGCATATTTCATTTCCACATCTTTAGTACCCACATGGAATTCACTTGTAGCAAATCCAGCTACTATTACCCTTTCATTGTTATTCTCAGCACTGTTGCTGGCTGTAGCTGCCTCAGCACTTAATTTTGCTTGCGTTTCAGGATTGTTAAAGTCGGAATCGTCTTTTTCGGAACAAGAATATCCCAGTAATCCCGTAATTACGACAAAAAGGACAGCAATTCTTTTGAGATTTCTTTTAGAATTTTTCATGTGCTTAAATGTTAAGGTTTATAGCTCACATTTTGCAATTGATATGCCAAAAGTAGGTTGGAATTATACCTAAATTCCTTTAAAAAGGGCCAGTTATTTTTATAAAATGACAAATCCTGGTACTTAAGATTGAATTGAGAAAAATTTATCATTGATTCGGTTCAATTTTTTAGACCATGCTTGAGCTTTTAAAAAGGGGCTGATTAAGAATTTAAACTTGTCTTCAATTTTTGAATTATCTTTAGCCTTGTCCAACCTTTCCATTCAGATGAAGCAGTTGACTTTACCACATCCTGCTGGATTTATAAGATTTTTGTTTTTTTATCATGTGGCTTTTGCCTTTATTTTTACTTGGTACCTCAATGAGTACGGCGGAGATGCCATTCGATATTGGCAGTTGAGCGCTGAAACTTCGCATCATCCGCAAAGTTGGGCAGATCATTTCGGGACTCGAACCTATTTTATCCAATGGCTCAATTACCTGCCTTCCAAAGTCCTTGGATTTCCGTTCTGGCTTGGCAATGTCATTTATGCTTTGGTTTCCTTTTTAGCTCTCCGGATTTTATTCGGCATGGTAATCAATATTCTACCTCCAAGGCCAAATCCTTGGACCCTTAGTCTCCTTTATTTGGTTTTTCTCTTGCCAAACCTCCATTTTTGGACCTCTGGTATTGGAAAAGAATCCTTGAGCTTGTTGGGATTGGTTTTATTTCTTAAAGGAACCCAAAATCTGAAAACGTCTTGGTATTTGCTCACATTTGGTATTTTACTTTCCTTTTTTGTGAGACCACTTCAAGGGGCCCTGCTTTTGGGGATTGCTCTGCCTGTGGTATGCTTTGAAAAAGGAATTCATTTCCAATTGAAACTTTTAATCATCCCTATCTGGATATTGGTGGGTTGGCATATGTTACAGTTCCTATTGTATATCACTCATATGGAAGGTATTTCCCCAACGGATATTATGGGTTTTAGTGAAGAGCAGTTAAGTTTTTTGGATCAGTTTGCTGCAGGTTCCTCCATTCCCATGGAATCATATTCCTGGCCAATGAAATTATGGACATTGTATTTCAGACCCATGCCGGGAGAATCGGCCGATTTTTGGAGGCTTATTGCAGGAATAGAAAATAGCATTAGCCTAGCTTTCTTTCTTTTGCCATTGATATTTTTTAGAAAAATGAATTGGACACTCACGCCTTCTTGGATTTATTGGGCAGTGCTTTTTGGATTTACATTGATGTTGGTATATGGGATTACCTTAAATAATCTTGGAATCATCATGCGCATGAAATCATTTTTTATGATCTATTTTCATTTAATGACAGTTGCTTTACTTTCAAATTTGAAACTAGAAAATAATATATAGATTTATGGCAACTAAAATCTGATCTGTGAAGCCATTTTTGATCATATCACTTGATTTTGAACTCCATTGGGGGCGGTTTGATAAAAAGGATTTGGAACAGAACTTATTATATTATCGGCGGACCAGAGAAAGTATACCTGAGGTGTTAGAGTTATTTCATCAGTATGAAATACATGCTACTTGGGCCACAGTTGGAAGTTTAATGGCAGAAAGTGAAGAGGAATGGAAGACTTTTTGGCCAGAACTTAAGCCAACATATGAGGAAAACAGATTTTCAGCCTATGTATGGAGACAAAATCAAAGTAAAATCTGGGAGGAAGCATTATTTGCTCCTGATTTGGTAAAAAGGATCATTGATTGTCCAGGTCAGGAGTTGGGCAGTCATACTTTTTCCCATTATTACACTTGCGAAAAGGGACAGCAAAAAGAGGAATTCAGGGCAGACTTGATTGCTGCAAAAAAAATAGCTTGGGAAAAATTCGAAAGAAAACTCTATTCACTGGTATTTCCCAGGAATCAAATGGACCTGGAGTCAGTAAATATTGTAAAAGAAGAAGGGTTTAGAGCAATAAGGACCAATCCCAGTGATTGGTATTGGAAGAAGCCTGAAGATGAGAATCTGGTGAAGCGGATTTTTCGGACAGGAGACACCTTGTATCCCCTTGGCAGTAAAACTACTTTTAATAAGCCTTTGCGGAAACAAGGTGAAATATTGGAAATTCCCGCTTCAAGGTTATTGAGACCATTTAAAGAAAGTTCTCTTTTTAACCAAAGAAGAATTAGAAGGATTAAGGGAGAAATGGATTATGCCGCACGAAACGGAGAAGTTTATCATTTGTGGTGGCATCCACATAATTTTGGGAATTTTCCTAAAGAAAATCTTTTATGTTTAAAGGAGCTTTTGGATCATTTTAAATATCTAAGAAATGAATTTGGAATGACAAGCATCTCCATGTCTGAGGTTTAAATCAGAAAAGATTTTTTTGGTTTTATTCAATATGTCCAGTTTCCTGGGTACGAAAGGCAAATTTATTTACATTAAAATTCACTCATCAGGGTAGTTGGATTTTTGTGTAGCTTAATTCTTATATTTCTTTATATTTGATCCGGTTTCTATGCATGAATTATCCATGAGAGTAATATTTCTTTTTTCTTTGATTGTACTTTTTGCATCTTCCTGTATCAGCAATAAGCGGATTACCTATCTTCAGAATTTGCCAGGTAATGAGCCTATTGAATTAGATGAGTTTATCCCATTTGCTGAATACGAAAAAAATTATATTCTTCAGCCATTTGACGTAGTTGATATAGATTTTGCTTCTGCTGACGATGAATTGACAAAGGTATTTGAATTTCAAGGTTCAAGGAATATGAGGATGGGAGGGGCTGGTATGATGGGTGCAGGTGACCTTTTCTTTTTTACAGGTTATGCGATTGATGCGGACGGTTATGTTCAGGTTCCCAGACTGGGAAAGATTAAAATTGCAGGCCTCAATGAAGAACAGGCCAGGTTAGAAGTAGAGGAAGCTATAAAAGCCTATTTTAAAGATGATGTTTATGTCAGGCTTAGAATTGGAGGTATCCGTTTTACAGCTTTAGGAGAGTTTAGCCGATCAGGAACAATGACCTTACTGAAACACAGGGCCACAATATTTGATGCAGTAGCGATGGCTGGGGAATCCGATATTTTGGCCAAGAAAAACAAGTTGTTTTTGGTACGGCAATATGACGGTGGGACAAAAATCCATCAGATTAACCTCAATGACCGGGCATTATTGGCATCACCCTTTTATTTTATACAAAATAATGATATTTTGTATTTGGAACCCATGAATATCAGACAGTTTGGGCGGGCGGACAACCTGTCATCATCACTTAGTCTGATTTTATCCATCTCCTCTTCCTTATTGTTGTTGGTCGCCTTGTTTACTAGGAATATATGATTGACGGAAAGGTTGATATATCGAAGTTTGAGGACGATGTCAAACCTATTGACATCAAGTATTATCTGATTAAATATGCCAGGTATTGGCCTTTGTACCTTACCTGTATTTTTATAGCATTGGTGGTAGTATTCCTCTTTCATAGGTATACTGTTGAAGAATTTGAAGTCCGGGGCAGTATTTTGATCAAGCAGAAGAATACACCGGAAGCGAGGATTTTGGATAGATCCAATATATTCAGTGGAGGGCAAAACCTAGAAAATGACATCCTTTTACTGACTTCCAAAAACCTAGCTCAGGAAGCATTAAATAAACTTCATTTGGATGTCAGCTATTTTGCTTACACTACCATCAAGGAAGTTGAGCTGTATGATAAATCTCCTATCAAAGTGGAGGTGGACAGGTCCGGCCCTCAATTTCAAACAGGTGCTATCTTTCTCACTAAGGTTTCAGAAAATGAATTTATCTTATCCAAAGAGGAAAAGGGATTCTTTGATTTCCTAAATGCCAAGGCAGAGGGTCCGGTAGATGATGAAATCCTCAATAAGAAATATAAGTTTGGAGAGGAAATTAGGTCATCCAGGGCAAATTTTTCTGTTCATGAGATCAAACCTATGAGGGAGGGCGATAAATTATATTTTGTCATCCATAATCCTTCCCAAGTAGTAGATGAATATGCGAGATCCATTTTCGTACGGCCAATCAATAGCTATGGTACAGTCCTTCAGGTTTCCATGGTAACTAGAGTAGTTGAAAAGGGAAGAGATTATGTCAATGCTTTAATGGAATCCTATATTGATTATGACCTGAAAGAGAAAAACCGGATTTCAGAAAACACCCTTAAGTTTATCGATGAGCAGATGAGGATTTTGGAGGATTCTCTCAAAATGGTAGAAAGGGTCATGCTCAATTTTAAGGTTGAAAACAAACTCTTAGATGTCAATTCCGAGTTTGGAGGCGTTTTGGGAAATATTCAAAACCTAGAGGATATTATTCAAAACATTGATTTTGAACTTAGTTATTACCAATCCCTGCAACAATACCTTCAGACCAAAGGCAATGATTACACCGATATTATAGCTCCATCAGTCGTTGGCCTTAATGATAGTTTCCTGAACGGATTGATCCGGTCATTGGTAGATGCTTCTTTGGAAAGAAGAAAACTTTTGGTGCTTGTCAATGATAACCATCCAAAGGTCAAAGAAGTGGATGAAGAAATTGCCAAGCTGCGAGAGAATATATTTGAAAACATCAATAATCTTGTAGCAAATACATTGAAGCGAAAAAAAGAGGCAGCAAGCAAATTGGAAAAATTTGACAAGGAGTTCTCCAAATTGCCTCAGACTGAATCCAATTATACCAATATTTTCAGACAATATAGATTAAGGGAAAATCTATATAATTACCTGCTTGAGAAAAGGGCGGAAGCAGGGATTGCAAAGGCTTCAAATATCTCAGATAATTCGGTTCTTGATTATGCAAGAATGGGGAGTTTGATTTTTCCTCAGAAACCCAAAAACTATGGAATGGCTGCTGGATTGGGATTATTGATACCCTTAGTTTTTCTATTTGCATATCATTATTTCAACAATAGAATAATGGATCAAATCCAACTTAAGAACGCGATCAGGATTCCACTTTTAGGGACTATCGGCTTGAGTAACAAGGAGACGAATATGTTAGTGGCAGAGCATCCAAAATCCATGGTTGCTGAATCGTTCCGTTCTTTAAGATCGGCTTTGTTTTACATAGCCAGTGAAAAAAAGTGTAAAAAAATACTTATTACTTCCTCAGTTTCCGGTGAAGGAAAGACTTTTGTAAGCCTTAACCTGGCTGCAGCCATGGCTTTGAGTGGAAAAAAAACATGCTTGTTGGGCCTTGATTTAAGAAAGCCCAAAATGGCAGAATATGTAGGGCTTGATTCCAAGACCGGATTATCCAATTATCTGGTCAATAAAGCCGAGAAAGAAGAAATCATCATGGAGACCAAGTATGAAAACCTTTATTTGGTTCCATCAGGACCTATACCCCCAAATCCTGCTGAACTCTTACTTAAGGATAAAATGGAAGAGTTTTTGAAACATTTGGAAACTGAATTTGAGATTGTGGTTATGGATACTCCTCCAATTGGCCTGGTGTCTGAAACCATGGATTTACTCCGTTTTTCGGATGTTAACCTGTATATCGTCAGACAAAATTATACGCACAAGAAATACCTTTTGATGATCAATGACCTTTATGCAAATGATCAGATAGACAAAGTTTATGCAGTATTCAATGGCATCAAGGCAGGAGGGGACGTCTATGACTTTGGAGGATACAATTATGGGTACGGTTACAACTATTCTTATCTGAGAAAAAACAAGTATACTGGTAACTATTATGAAATGGAAGAAAAAAAGCCACCTTCACAGTGGCTTGATAAATTGATTTCGAGATTTAAAATTTAATTCTTCAATTCTCCTTTTTCTGCTTTATTGATAAGGTCTTCATTTGCCGTAATCAGGATTTCCACTCTTCTGTTTTTGGCACGCCCTTCTTCAGTATCATTTGTGGCTACAGGTCTGTCAAAAGAATAACCTACTGTCTGCATTCTGGCATCTGATACGTTTTTCATTTTGAGGTAGTTTCGCACAGATTGTGCTCTTCGTTCAGAAAGCCCCTGATTGTATGAACGGCTACCTTTGTTGTCGGTATGGCCTTCAATCATAATATCTGTGTCCGGATATTCTCTTAAAATTTCCGCAAATTTTTGAAGGTTTTCCTGAGAGGCAGGGGTAAGGGAATGGGAGTCAAACCCAAATAGAATTCCTGAGGCAAAGGTAACTTTGATGCCTTCGTCAACCCTTTCGATTTCAGCATCTTTGATTTGCTCCTCCATCTTTTTGGCCTGCTTATCCATATAGACGCCTATTGCAGTTCCCGCTACACCGCCAACTACCGCTCCAATTCCTGCGCCACGGGCTGCCTGTCCACTTTTATTGCCTATAACCGCTCCTACAGCAGCACCAGTTCCCGCACCTATGACAGCACCTTTTTGGGTATTGTTCCAGTTTTTGCAGGAGGAAAGAATAGAAACTAAAATTAGAAAAGATAATAGTTTGGAAAATAAGGCTTGGTGTTTCATTGTCTTATGTGATTTGATTTCACACAAGGGAAATCCAATTTCATGCCAAAAATATCATCAAGTCCTAAACTTATCCATCATGGGTCTTGCTTGAATCTGCTACAAGAAGGTTGATTTCCTTAAGTTCTTCAGGATTAAGGTCCCTCCATTTCCCAATAGGCAAATCAAGAGGGATATTCATGATTCTGATTCTCTTTAATTGGGTGACTTTGTAGCCAAGGTATTCACACATTCTTCGGATCTGCCTGTTGAGTCCTTGGGTTAAAATGATTTTGAATTTGTATTTGCCCAATGCTGTAACTTCGCATTTTTTGGTGACAGTCCCCAAAATGGGAATACCATTGGACATCTTCCGGATAAATTCAGATGTAATGATCCTATCCACTGTCACGATATACTCTTTTTCATGGTTGTTTTTAGCCCTCAGTATTTTATTGACAATATCTCCATCACTTGTCAAAAGAATCAGTCCCTCACTGGGCTTGTCCAATCTTCCTATTGGAAAAATCCGCTTTGGATGATTGATGTAATCGATGATATTGTCTTTTTCAGACTTGGTGTCAGTCGTACATACTATTCCAACTGGTTTGTTGAAGGCTATATAAACATGTTCTTCCTTTGGTTCTGATATGAGCTTTCCATTCACGCGAATCTCGTCACCTGGAATGATCTTGGTCCCCATTTCTGGTACCTTACCATTGATGGTGACTTTTCCTTCTTCAATGAGTTTATCAGCAGCCCTTCTTGAACAAAAGCCCACCTCACTGAGATATTTGTTGATCCTGATTCCATGGGAGTCGCTCATACTTTTTGCATTGGATGTACAAAGTTAGGAAAATGAATTGAGGAAAAGGGCGGGTTTTTGGACTGAGCGTTAAGAAATCAGCTCTTTGCTTAATATCTATCGATCTTGGCAGTTAGCTTGGATTACAAATCCATTGTATCGTGGATCGGGATTGCAAATCCCGATCAGCACCGTGAATATCTCAAAAGGGTAAAAAGAGAAAATGGCTTATCCTTGTCACCTCGACGAAGGAGAGGTCTTTTTTGTAGGATGTAGAATGAGGAGTCTTGAAGGGTTGAGGATGTCATTTCTGAAGTGGGAAAGAATTTTTTAGCCACTAATTACACGAATTTCACTAATTGACCAGATTTTGATGTTTGTAGGGATTTTGGTCTTTTTCTTTCCTCATAGCATCATGGGAAATACAATTATGCGCGAGGCTTGCGAATTTTCACGAACACCAATAGCCAAGTAGCAGTTGATTTTTCGGATGCCAGCCCAGAATGGGCTGAACCATCAATAGCCCCGGGTCTAAGGCGATGGCCTGGTGGGTGGTAAAGACCCGGGGTATTAGGAGAGCACCACGTTTCCCGAGTCGGCGCACTGAACTCCTAAATAAATGAATAGCCCGACGCCGACGATACAGTGGGGGAATTAAAAATGTAGAATTAGGAATCTTGAAGGGTTGAGGATGTCGTTTCTTAACTAGTAGAGGATTTTAAAACCACAAATTGCACTAATTTCACTAATTAACTGGGTTTTGATGTTTTCGGGGACCTTGAAAGATAGGATGGATTACAAATCCATTGTATCGTGGATCGGGATTGCAAATCCCGATCAGCACCGCGCAGAGCTTTCGAATTTTCACGAAAGCCAGTAGCTGAATCGGCGATTTTTAAGAAAAAGGCCTGAAGGGCCTGCAAAGTAACAGCCCAGGGTGAGCGGCAGCAGGCCGCGGAACCCTGGGTTGAATAAGTTCACCACGTTTCCCGAGTCGGCGCACGCATCTTCTGAAAAAATGAATCGTCCAACGCCGACGATACAGGGGGGGAATTAGGAATGGAGAATGTACAATTTAGAATGAGGAATGTAGAATGAAGAATGTGCGAATCTTGAAGGGTTGAGGATGTCATTTCTGAATTGGAAAAGAATTTTCTAACCACGCCTGCCTGCTGCAGG
This sequence comes from Cecembia rubra, assembly GCF_003014575.1. Taxonomy (GTDB): domain Bacteria; phylum Bacteroidota; class Bacteroidia; order Cytophagales; family Cyclobacteriaceae; genus Cecembia_A; species Cecembia_A rubra. The sequence goes on along the minus strand of NZ_PYGF01000013.1, from coordinate 12,179 downwards.
TAGGAATTTCACAAATTAACTGGGTTTTGATGTTTTCGGGGACTTTGAAGGTTAGTATGGATTTCAAATCCATTGTATCGTGGATCGGGATTGCAAATCCCGATCAGCACCGCGCAGAGCTTTCGAATTTTCACGAAAGCCAGTAGCTGAATCGGCGATTTTTAAGAAAAAGGCCTGAAGGGCCTGCATAGTAACAGCCCAGGGTGAGCGGCAGCAGGCCACGGAACCCTGGGTTGAATAAGTTCACCACGTTTCCCGAGTCGGTGCAGGGATCTGCTGAAAAAATGAATCGTCCAACGCCGACGATACAGGGGGGGAATTAAAAATGTAGAATGTAGAATGTAGAATTAGGAATGTAGAATGAGGAGTCTTGAAGGGTTGAGGATGTCATTTCTGAATTGGAAAAGAATTTTCTAACCACGCCTGCCTGCTACAGGCAGGAATTTCACAAATTAACTGGGTTTTGATGTTTTCGGGGACTTTGAAGGTTAGTATGGATTTCAAATCCATTGTATCGTGGATCGGGATTGCAAATCCCGATCAGCACCGTGAATATCTCAAAAGGGTAAAAAGAGAAAATGGCTTATCCTTGTCACCTCGACGAAGGAGAGGTCTTTGGTGTAGAATGTAGAATGAAGAATTAGGAATGAAGTGTCATGTCGGGCTGTCATTGTTCCGCCCCGCTTGTGCGCCTGTGGCGTAGCGGACAAGTGTCAGGTTGGAGCTTTGAAGGTTGGAGATATAATTAAGAATTAGCAGTGGAGAATGAAGTCAGGGTTGTCGAGTTGTCATTGTTGTCATGGTTGCCCCGCATGAAAAAGACGTCCTTTTTTTGATGGTTTTGCGTCCTTTGCGGATTTCATTGCGCTCCTTGCGGTTTAAATTACTTCAAAACCATATATTTTTTTAGGTCGGAATGCAGGATTTCGTTCAACTCCCTTTCATTTCCTTCACTTGTTTCTGTAAAAAGAAACCCAAATACTCCAAATTTGTCCATATTGACCTTTCGGACATGAAGAGGATGCTCAAAATCCCTGGCCAATGCCTCAAAATCAAAATAAGCTATGGCATCTTGAGGCACATCGGATTGGTTGTCCAATAAGATCAGGCTGTATTTTTTATTTTTTCTTGCTCCGAACACCTTTTCCCAATCTGGCTTTAGGGATCGGAAAAAGTATTCATAGGAATTGATGCCATAAGCAAACCAAGTCAGGTCAGCAGTGGTACACCAGCCCCCAAAACGCATAGGGTTTACCTCAATCGGTATTATTTTTCCTGGGGATGTTTCCCTGATTTCTATATGTAAAGGAAAATTTCTAAGGTCTATTTTTCTGCCTACCAGCTGTAAAAACTCCAGAATTGCCGGACTCAATCTATCAATAATGGCCTTTGAACTGGTGTAAACCCTATCGCTTACATCCGATTCTGACATGAAAATATGCTGAAGTACATTGAGAATAGTAGGTTCACCTTTTTCATCAAAATAACAGTCAAAGGCATACTCCTCTCCATGTATATAGGATTCAATGATAAATTCAGTATTGCTTACCACTTCTTTGGGATAGAGACTGCTTGATTTTTTGATTTGTTCCTCTATTTTTCCGACAACTTCCGCCCAGTCCTCTGCCCGGTCTACTTTGTGAACCGCTATACTGAAAAATCCAACGGCCGGTTTGATGATAAATGGAAATTTAAATTCCTTGATGTCCATTTCCCTTAATTCCGAAAGCTGGGCTGAGAGGAAGAAATAACCTGGAAAAGCTTCCTGAATCAAATTCCTGAACCTGTATTTGTTTTTAAAAGTCTCAATTTTTTCGGGAAGGGGGGTGCCTACCAAGTTCTTTTGAATCCAAGCAATGCTGTTTTCCGAATTGGTATATAAGGGAAGTATTGGATTTTTCCTGATTTGGTTGACGGCATCTTCCTCCGAAACCCAATTGACAGGCCTTTCTTCCATAATAGACCGGGCTTCAGGGGTAGCAATTACAGGGAAATTATTTTTGATTATCGTCTCTTTCAGAAATTCAGAAACATAGGGGTAATCCAGTAATATCATTGGGCGAATAATTTTCCGCAAAAATATATTATCTCAGGTTGATCTGCACATGATTTTTACTGGCGGTAACTTTGAAAGAGGCTTTTTCAAAGCTGGGAGGCCCAAAGGTGCCCATGGCATCGTTTGAAAATCCGTATCCATCCCTCGGAATTCCAAAAGCATTGGTTCGGAGTTTACCGGTATTTTGACTATCATGAAATACTGATAAGGCATAGATTCCTTCAGGTATATTCTCAAATGTCACTACGGCCTTATTTCCAACAATCTTTATAGATGCGCTTTTATATGCCTTCTCCGGGCTGTCAGGAAAACCTGTTTCTCCTTTGAATAGAAGAACCCTGATAAACCCTTGTTCATTTTTTACTTTGTCCACAGTCAAAGTCAGACTGTTGTTTGCCTGGGTGGTTTTCACCGCAAATAGCATTAAAATAAATGTGAGAAATGTTTTCATTTTGCAATTTTATAGGACTCGGGTCTATTGATTTTTCCTGAGGCTGTCTTTACCAGTTCATCAACATACAAAATTTCTTTGGGTAAATGGTACCTGTTGAAATTTTCCTTTAGGGCAAGCAACAAATCCTGTTCCTTTTTCACATCTTTTTCTTTTTGCTGGATGACCAACACTAATTTTTGTCCCAATCTCTCATCAGGTTTTCCAAAAAGAAAGAATTCCTGATGACCGAAAAGGGATTGGATGATTGGAATAATTTTGGGTTCCATGAGTTCGGGCTGTAATTTAATACCTCCTGAATTGATGGTAAAATCTGCTCTTCCCTGCCATTTGAAACTATCTTCGTCCAAAAGTTCCACAAGGTCATTGGTCTGAAGCTTTTTTTCACCGGCCATAGGGGCCTTGATCCAAAGCCTTTTTTCTTTGTCGGTACCGATTTTTACCCCGGGCAAAACTTTATATATCAAGTCTCCTGCACTTATTTTGGCCAGTGCAATATGGGAAACAGTTTCTGTCATACCATAGGTCTGGAAAGCCGAAATTCCTTGTTCCAGTATTTTTTCAATCAGCAAAGATGAAGAAGGTGCACCTCCGATGATCAGGTTTTTGATTTGCCTAATTCTTGGACGGGTTATGGGATGGTCCAAACAGGCAGCCACTTGCATAGGAACCATGGCAACAAAATCAAAATTATCGTCCGTTTCCAGTAATGGATTCTCGATGGGTTTGACCACTGTAACCTCTGCATCCCATTCCAAAGCTCTGACCAGCATCATTTTACCTGCCACCATCCAGATATTCAGGCAGCAAAGCAATTTTGAACCTTTGTCCAGACCAAAAAAATCCCCCGTTCCGGCAGCAGAAACCTCCATTTGCTTTCTTTTGACCTGAATATTTTTTGGTTCTCCAGTTGATCCGGAAGTGGACATTTCAAATTCTTCTTTGCCGCAAAGCCAGGATTGGCAAAAACTGAGGGCCTGATGGAAATAAGGGTCAGATTCCGACCAGTTGCCCAGACGGATATCTTCAAAACTGTAAATGCTTTTTTCTATGATGATTTTGCCCATAATGATCATTCCCGTTTTAAAATTCAACAAAATTCCTGTAAGGCTGTTATCTTGCGGGAAAATTTTAAATCAATAAGTCATGAATATAAATTGGAAAACTGTCAAAACATACGAAGATATTACCTATAAAAAGTGTGATGGGGTAGCCAGGATTGCATTTAACCGTCCAGAAGTTCGGAATGCCTTCAGGCCTAAAACCACTTCTGAACTTTTGGATGCTTTCAAAGATGCCCATGAGGATACCAGCATTGGTGTAGTCTTATTGACTGGAGAAGGACCTTCACCCAAGGATGGTGTGTATTCCTTTTGCTCAGGAGGTGACCAAAAAGCCAGAGGACATCAGGGATATGTTGGGGAAGATGGATACCATAGACTGAATATTTTGGAGGTTCAAAGGCTGATCCGATTTATGCCCAAAGTAGTAATAGCGGTGGTTCCAGGCTGGGCAGTAGGTGGGGGGCATAGCCTTCATGTAGTCTGTGACCTGACCTTGGCGAGTAAGGAACATGCTATTTTCAAACAGACTGATGCTGATGTGACCAGCTTTGATGCGGGTTATGGATCGGCTTATTTGGCCAAAATGGTCGGTCAAAAAAAGGCTCGGGAAATTTTTTTCCTGGGAAGGAATTATTCAGCACAGGAGGCATTCGATATGGGCATGGTCAATGCGGTGATTCCCCATGCTGAACTGGAGGCTACTGCATATGAGTGGGCACAGGAAATTTTGGCCAAATCCCCAACTTCTATCAAAATGTTGAAGTTTGCCATGAACCTGACAGATGACGGGATGGTGGGGCAACAGGTATTTGCCGGTGAGGCAACGCGTCTGGCTTATATGACTGAAGAAGCCAAAGAGGGCAGGAATGCTTTCTTGGAAAAAAGAAAACCAAACTTCAAGCATATCAAGTGGATTCCTTGAAAATTGAAGCGTGATGAAAGAGGGCTAGGATGTGGCGGAGGCAATGGGGAATGTAGAATGAAGAATGTGGAATTAGGAATGTAGAATGTATAATTAGGAATGGAGAATGTAGAATGGGGAATGTGTGCTATGAATGATGAATGGAGAGTGGAAAATGAAATGGTGGTTGTCGGGTTATCATGGTTCCGCCACAGACAAGTGTCAAGTTTAATTTGGAGGTAAGTTTGGGAAGATAGTTTCTAAAGGAGAGTTTGTTGGAAGGCCTGAAAGGCCAAAATAACCAAGGGATGGATGCAGTCCATCCCGGTTGAAGCAAAAGCTCAAGCATAACCCGCCGGGCCTGACGGGCACGGATAGACATCAATATTTAACAATGAAATTCAATCACAAACCGGTCAACACTAATCAGGGATACACAGTGTGAGTCTTGAAGGGTTGAGGATGTCGTTTCTGAATTGGAAAAGAATTTTTTAGCCACCCCTGCCTGCTGCAGGCAGGAGTTTAATTAATAAACTATTTTTGGCGTTATGGGGGACTTTGAAGGTTAGTATGGATTTCAAATCCATTGTATCGTGGATCGGGATTGCAAATCCCGATCAGCACCGCGCAGAGCTTTAGAATTTTCACGAAAACCAGTAGCTGAATCGGCGATTTTAAAGAAAAAGGCCTGAAGGGCCTGCATAGTAACAGCCCAGGGTGAGCGGCAGCAGGCCGCGGAACCCTGGGTTGAATGAGTTCACCACGTTTCCCGAGTCGGCGCACTGAACTCCTAAATAAATGAATAGCCCGACGCCGACGATACAGTGGGGGAATTAAGAATGTAGAATGATGAATGGGGAATTTAGAATGGAGAATTAGGAGTGAAGAATGTGAGAGTCTTGAAGGGTTGAGGATGTCGTTTCTGAATTGGAAAAGAATTTTTTAGCCACTAATTACACGAATTTCACTAATTGACCAGATTTTGATGTTTTCGGGGACCTTGAAGGTTAGGATAGATTTCAAATCCATTGTATCGTGGATCGGGATTGCAAATCCCGATCAGCACCGCGCAGAGCTTTCGAATTTTCACGAAAGCCAGTAGCTGAATCGGCGATTTTAAAGAAAAAGGCCTGAAGGGCCTGCATAGTAACAGCCCAGGGTGAGCGGCAGCAGGCCGCGGAACCCTGGGTTGAATGAGTTCACCACGTTTCCCGAGTCGGCGCACTGAACTCCTAAATAAATAAATAGCCCGACTCCGACGATACAGTGGGGAATTAAGAATGAGGAATGAAGAATGGGGAATGAGGAATGAAGAATGTGCGAATCTTGAAGGGTTGAGGATGTCGTTTCTGAAGTGGGAAAGAATTTTTTAGCCACTAATTACACGAATTTCACTAATTGACCAGATTTTGATGTTTTCGGGGACTTTGAAGGTTAGTATGGATTTCAAATCCATTGTATCGTGGATCGGGATTGCAAATCCCGATCAGCACCGCGCAGAGCTTTCGAATTTTCACGAAAGCCAGTAGCTGAATCGGCGATTTTAAAGAAAAAGGCCTGAAGGGCCTGCATAGTAACAGCCCAGGGTGAGCGGCAGCAGGCCGCGGAACCCTGGGTTGAATGAGTTCACCACGTTTCCCGAGTCGGCGCACTGAACTCCTAAATAAATGAATAGCCCGACGCCGACGATACAGTGGGGGAATTAAGAATGTAGAATGTAGAATGAGGAATGAGGAGTGAAGAATGTGGGAGTCTTGAAGGGTTGAGGATGTCGTTTCTGAATTGGAAAAGAATTTTTTAGCCACCCCTGCCTTCTGCAGGCAGGAATTTCACTAATTAACCAGGTTTTGATTTTGTTAGGGATTTTGGCTGTATGATAGGATTACAAATCCCGATCAGCGCCAAATCCCGATCAGTAACGATTGTAGGGTCCAGGTATGAAATTCGGACTTAGTTTAAATCCAGAAAATAAATTGGATTTGCTGGAATTTGGTTATATTTCTATTCCTAAAACCCTACTGCTATGAAAATAAAATCTATGGTCATTTTTTGGCTGCTACTTTCTTTTATATTACTCCCTGTCACCGAAAATTATGGACAGGACTATCAAGAAGAAATTCAAATCTACAGGGTAAAAACCAGAGATGGGAATGAATTTATTGGCCAGATTACGCAGGAAGATGACGAGAAACTGGTTATTGCCACAGAGAAATTTGGAAATGTAACCATTAGGAAAACAGATGTCCTGACGAGGGAACTCATCAATTCAGGCCAAATGAAAGATGGTAAATTATGGTTTGAGAATCCCCAGTCCACCCGTTACTTTTTTTCACCAAACGGCTATGGACTTAAGCCAGGGGAAAGCTATTATCAAAATGTATGGATATTCTTCAACCAGTTTTCTTTTGGGATAACAGAGAATTTCTCCATGTCTGCCGGAATTGTTCCTTTGTTTTTGTTTGCAGGTGCACCGACCCCAGTCTGGTTAAATCCCAAATTTTCAATTCCTGTGGTGAAAGACAAATACAATGTTGGGGCAGGTGCATTATTGGGAACCGTGATTGGAGGAGGGGGAGCATTTGGGATTTTGTATGGAGTAAATACTTTTGGCAATAGGGATAAAAACATCACCCTCGGACTGGGATGGGGTTTTTCTGATGGAGAAATAGCCAATTCCCCGACAATCACACTTGGTGGTATGATAAGAACAGGTCCAAGAGGATATTTTTTAACTGAGAATTACATCATCAATACAGGCTTTGAAACATTCGGAATGTTATCTTTTGGAGGAAGGAGAATAATTGGGGATGTAGGCCTTGATTATGGTTTGATTTTACCGATAAGCGGTAACTTCGATAGTTTTATAGCTGTTCCATGGCTTGGATTGACTGTACCACTGAGGAAAAAATAAGGAAAGTCGCTTCTTTAAGGCAATTTGAAATTATGAACCATTTTGAGACTAAATATATTACCCATGATAATCTGGAACTCTACTTACAAGCTTGGTTGCCGGTGCAGCCAAAGGCCTCGGTCTTAGTGGTCCATGGCTTGGCTGAGCACAGCGGCAGATATGCTCATTTTGCCAAAAAGCTTGTTGCTGAGGATGTGGCAGTATTTACTTTTGACGGTAGGGGGCATGGAAAGTCTTCACATCCTAAGCCAACAGCATTTTTTGCCAATTATCAGGACTATTTGAAAGATATCGATGCCTTGTACCAAAAAGTCAAATCCTATATCCCCGGCATACCTGTATTTCTTTTTGGCCATAGTATGGGCGGGGGGTTGACCGCGGCATTTGCCTTACAATATCAACCTGAAACGCATGGCATCATTCTCAGTGCTCCAGCCTTACAGCCTTCTGATGATGTTTCCCATTTATTGATTGCCATATCAAGTTTGGTGGGGAGGTTATTACCCAAACTCAAAGTGCTCAAACTGGACAGCACCAAAATTTCCCATGATCCGGAAGAAGTCAATAAGTACAATAACGATCCTTTGGTTTATCATGATCCAATTCCTGCCAGGACAGGGTATGAATTACTGAAGATGATGGATGCTATAGAGGAACAGGTGAAAATATTCAATTATCCACTTCTCCTGCTTCATGGTACTGAAGACCAATTGACCAATCCCAAGGGATCTGAATTTTTTTTCAGGAATGTTTCCTCAGCAGATAAGACTTTTCATCGCTATCCTAATTTCTATCATGAACTCCTCAATGAATATGAAAAGGAAGTTGTGATGGGAGATGTGCTGCATTGGTTGAAGGAGAGGATCAATAAGATCGGAGAGTGACCTGTGGGGAAAAAAGGTTACATTCTTATTGAAAAGTAATTTTTGGATTCTATGTAAGGGGTCAATTTTCGAGGCATTATTGCGTTGAACTTAGTAGTTAAATAACGAAAATTGACAAAAATAAGCTTTTGGTTTACAAAGCTCACTCACAGTTTTTTGTATAGCCTAATTTCGTGGCATCTGATCCTTTGGTAGCAGCCTCCTATTCCTTTCCCACACCCAGGAAAGTTTGAATAGGCTTGTTAATGAAGGCAATAATCCCGGAGCCCAAAACACGTGAAAAAAGTTTTCTTAATCATCCTTTTATTTTCAATCGTATTTTTTCAAATAATTGCTGAAAAACTTCCCATACAGGAAAGTACTATTGGGGATTCGACGTTTTTCCTTAAAGTATCCATGGAATTCTTGGATACTTTCGAAAAAAACAATTATAGCCTATGGCAGGTAAGTGAAATACTGCCTTTTGCTTTATTGAATATAATCTTTGTTTTTGCGGGATTTGGACTGGAACCTGCATTCCTTCAAAGCGGTATGATCCTCCTGAATTTATTCTTTTTACTTATTTCCGTTTATTCATTTTTCAGGATTATGGATATGCTTCAATTGAATAAAAATTTAGAATGTTTGGCTTTTGTTATCCTGTTTTTTAATTACTTCTTTCTCAAAGAGATCTGGTACAATCCCTTTAACAATGAATTGGCTGTGTTGGCTACTGGACTGGTCCAGGTAAATTTGTTTTTGAGAAATAAGCGTGATGTTCTTCTGCTTGTTTCTTTTGTGGGGATGTTTGTTTCCCCATTTCTACCTTTGATAGGTTTATTATTCTTGGTGTTTCCTTATGATTACCATGATGTGAAAATTTCAGAGAAGCCCATTTCAGGTATTTCAAAAGTGCTGATCCTGGCCTTTGTCCTTTTGTTATTCGTATTGGGATTAATTTCCGGCAGGTTGGAGCAAAGTTGGACCTACTGGATGGGATTTGTAATGTCTGTTTTGGCATTTGCATCATTGCTTTATTGGACAGCAAAAATTTCACCCATTGAATTGCATGTTGCCTGGGGATTTGTAAAGAAGGGAATTTCATCAAAACAGATAATGATTCTGATTTCGGGTTTGGCAGTGGTATATACATTGTTGTTCTTGCTTTCAGGTGCCAAAAAAACTTTTGGAATATTACAGTTCTATCAGGATGAATTAGTTTCGGCATTTCAATTTCCATTTGATTTTCTCATCAGCCATACTCTCTATTTCGGCTTGTTGATTCCCTTTTCATTGATTTTTTTAAGGAAACTAATCCAAGAGTCCTTGTTTATGGGGCTCGGATTTACCTTAATATTGACTATTTTTTTGTTTATAGCCATTCATCCTACTTCCGGTCATTTGGTTGCCTTTGTCCCAGCTTTGTTTCTGGGTCTAATGAAAGTGTTGAGGAGGTACAGGTTAAAAGGTAAAGACCTAGTAAAAGTAAGTTTATTGAATTTGTCCTTATCCATGTTCTGGATGGATTTCAACAACCAGATGCTAAAGGGAGCGATGGAAAAAAGAGTTTCTGTAGACTTTTTGCTAAGACGGAATTGGACGGGTATATCTAATCCCCAGGATTATTTGGTTATGATTTTGGTGTTTTTTGCAATTTTATCTTTGCTTTTTATGCTGGAATTAGGCAAAAGAAGGTATGTCAGAAGGATAGGGCATTAAGCACCTGCTTCCAGAAAGTATTACAATATTCCCACTCACTTTTTTTAAATGCCTGGTATCCATACCTGTACAGTGTCCAAGCTACAGGGCAATTCTCCAATTGAAAAATATTTACAAATTCTTGCAAAAATTCATTAACTGAGTAAATTTGTTACTCATGAGTAAGATTTTTACTCAGATTTTTGCTAAGTCTGTCTGTGACTGAAAGGGCGAAGCTGTTTAGGATGGAGGATGGGGAATGTAGAATGGGGAATGTGTTTCAAGTTTCAATTGAAGTTATTTGTTTTGTTTTGCGGTAATGAGGATTGAATCTAAGATTTTAATGATTTCTTTTATTTCTATTTTCAGGTATTCAAAGTCAGGAAGTTTTTTAAGAAGTTCCTCCCTATCAAAAAGGTTTAACCAAAATGCAGTTTCACGGGCTTCTTTAGCAGCCACACTGAATTTATGAATGAAATCATTTTTAGATTCGGCAGCCTGACCTTCTACTACATTCGCACCTATAGAAGTTCCAGAACCCACAATCTGTTCAGATAATCTATAATGCTTTTGTTCTCTTAGCTAAAAATAGACATTTAGTATTTTCGCTGCGAAAACTGTAGTCTTTTCTAAAATGATATTCTTCATGGCTTTTTTCTTCAAAAAAATAAAATTAGCAAAAAACAGAGCCCATTTTATCCGATTAACTTAAGAGCCATTTTCTTGATTATTTAAATAAATCAATGATTCGTTTGAAGATCATTCCTCATTCCTAATTCCTCATCCTCCATTCCATTGCTCGATTCCCTCGTCACTTCCAAAACCCGCATTAAGCTCCTGCTGAAGTTTTTTGCCCATAACAATTCAGGTTACCTGCGCTCACTGGCCAAGGAATTTGATGAGTCCACGAATTCGGTGCGTGTGGAACTCAACCGCCTGACGGATGCAGGTTTGCTACAAGCCGGGGAGAATGGGAAAACCAAGCTCTACCGTGCCAATGAATCCCATCCGTTTTACCAGGAAATCAGGAACATGGTATCCAAGTTTCTAGGTTTGGATGAACTCCTGGAGAAAGTGGTCAAGCGCATGGGAAATGTGGAAAAGGCTTATATCGTGGGCGATTATGCGCAGGGCATTGATTCCGGTACGATTGAAATGATCTTGGTTGGGCGGGACCTGGATCTGGAATATTTGGACTTTTTGACTGAGAAGACCTATGAGAAGCTTCAACGAAGGGTACTTGTCCAAGTTCTGGAGGACGATCCGGAGGAGGTGAGTGGGTTTCTGGTGTATGGGTGATGGGAGTGGGGAATGATGAATGTAGAATTTAGAATGAGGAATGGGGAATGTATAGAATTAGGAATGAAGAATGTGGGAGTCTTGAAGGGTTGAGGAGGTCGTTTCTGAAGTGGGAAAGAATTTTTTAGCCACTAATTACACGAATTTCACTAATTGACCAGATTTTGATGTTTTCTGGCACCTTGAAGGTTAGGATGAATTACAAATCCATTGTATCGTGGATCGGGATTGCAAATCCCGATCAGCACCGTGAATATCTTAAAAGGGTAAAAAGAGAAAATGGCTTATCCTTGTCACCTCGACGAAGGAGAGGTCTTTTTTGTAGGATGTAGATTGAAGAATGTGGGAGTCTTGAAAGTTAGGATGGATTACAAATCCATTGTATCGTGGATCGGGATTGCAAATCCCGATCAGCACAGTAGCTGCATGTGTAATGAAATTTGGCGCGAGGCTTGCGAATTTTCACGAAAGCCAGTAGCTGAATCGGCGATTTTTAAGAAAAAGGCCTGAAGGGCCTGCATAGTAACAGCCCAGGGTGAGCGGCAGCAGGCCGCGGTACCCTGGGTTGAATGAGTTCACCACGTTTCCCGAGTCGGCGCATGGATCTTCTCAAAAAATGAATCGTCCGACGCCGACGATATAGTGGGAGAATTTAGAATGGAGAATTAGGAATGGAGAATTAGGAATGGAGAATGAAGAGTTAAGAATGAAGAATGAGCGAATCTTGAAGGGTTGAGGATGTCGTTTCTGAATTGGAAAAGAATTTTTTAGCCACTAATTAAACGAATTTCACTAATTGACCAGATTTTGATGTTTTCGGGGACCTTGAAGGTTAGGATGGATTACAAATCCATTGTATCGTGGATCGGGATTGCAAATCCCGATCAGCACCGTGAATATCTTAAAAGGGTAAAAAGAGAAAATGGCTTATCCTTG
>NZ_PYGF01000012.1 GCF_003014575.1 Cecembia rubra | reverse complement strand
CAAACTCTCCATTGTAAAGTTTTTTCCGGATCCGCCTTTACGGCAGATCCATTATTTCCGGACTTCAGGGAGTAAAAACATTCGTCTTTACCTGTTATTGTGTCGTTTCGTATTCCAGTATCCCAAAGAACTTATCCGTAACCTTAAGGTACGGCTCGTCAGCTAAAGCGCCGATCTATTTAACACCTGTTCCGTTTAACAGGAGTGCAAAGGTAATTCAAAATTTTATTTTACAAAACCAGAAATTAAATTTTTTTATTCTTTTTTCTAAGTCTTCAGTAAATCAATGCAGAATGTATTTTGGGTGATTTGTTCTGCCTCCCGTCGTTTGGGAATGCAAAGGTGCAACTCTTTTTCTCAATTACAAAAGCACCAACAGAAATAATTTCACAATTCAAAAAAGACAGCTGATTATCAGCAGAAAAAAATTTAAACTTCAAATTCCCGACTCAAAATTTAAAGGAGGGTAGGCCTTTTCGATTCCTGGGACCCCAAAGCTGTTGGATAAAATCATATCTGACCGAAACTTCATGAGCCCCTCCTGAATTCCTCCATCCTAATGCGGATAAGGTAAAATCATAACTGTAACCGACCTGAACCCCATTCTCAAATAAAAAACCCAACATTACGATTAAAGCTTCATTGTTAGGTAGCCCGATTCTTGTGGGGAGCCCCCGGTACCATACGCCTAGGATTACAGGATCAAAAAACAGTTCCGCGCCCAAGTCCAATTGGTCAAACAATCCCTGCCTTTTATAATTAAATGCAAAAGCGAGTGTCCTCTCCTGCCTTGTATTATTCAAAAAATCATTGATAACACCCCTTGGAAGATCAAATTTAACCCCACCATGCATGCTGACCCGAATCTCTAAAGGATCGAAATCTCCTTCTATATAAGAAATGTTTGGCTGGGTTAAGTGATGCCCTGAAACTCCAAACCAAACTTTATCATTATAAAACAACAAACCCGAATGCACATCTAAAAAGGTCCTTGTCCTATCCTCTGGAAAACCATTAACTGAACCAGGAAGCACCACTCCCCTATCTATATCCAGCTGTGCACTCAGTACCACCTCATCGAATGCAGCCGAGCGGGTAGCATAACTACCTTGAGCGCCCATATGCAAAAAGGACCCATTTCCAATTTTCAGTCTATAGGAATATGCTAAACCCACTTCATTATTTGCAAGGTTATTAAGCGTTTGATAACTTCCATTGATTATTAAACCTATCCCTGAATTCTTATTATTAACAAAATGGTCAAAATAAGCGGAGTAAGCTATAAAAGTCTGATCTAAACCAGGCCACTGGTTTCTAAAATTAATGCCAAACCTACTAACCTCTGCGCTGCCGGCAAAGGCTGGATTCAAAAAAAGTGGAGAAGCATAAAATTGTGAAAATTGAATATCCTGCCCATACCCGGACTTTATAAGAAGTGAAATAAATATGACAGCTAATAGCTTTCTCACCTTATCAAAGTTAATCTTCCACTCTCTTCAATAACCTCTCCTTCAATACTACTCATTTTAATCCTGTACGCATAGTTTCCTGCCGGGGCCAGTTCGCCATTGATTTTACCATCCCAACCCAAAGTACTAACACCTTCAGATTTAAAAACCAAATTACCCCAGAGATTGAAAATGTATATTTCCATAGCAATAATTCCCTTGGTTTTGGGTCTAAAAAAATTATTCTCTTGTAATGTTGGCGTAAATCCAGTGGGAATCATCACCCTATAAGATAATTTAAGAGGCAATTCAATAATTATTGACTCTGTGCAGCCCAAGCTATTGGCAATAGTCAATTTGACTTGAAAAACACCTTTCCTCCCAAAGGTATGGACAGGATTCTGCTCCGTGCTTTTAGCTCCATCTCCAAAATCCCATTCCCATGAAACAGCATTGCCTTTAGATAAATCCTCAAATCTTATAGGATCATCTATGAATATTCCGCCTTCTTCTTCGCTTTTGACACCTGTACTATCGACGCCGTAATCGAAATCAGGAATCAAAGGAATGGTACTGATGATCAATTCAAAGGGAATGGCTGAAGACCAACATTCCAAATCTTTGTGTTTTACCCTTAAGAGATATTTGCCTGAAATCTGGACATCAGACATTTCCTCATTCCCAAAAAATATCCCCAAAGGTGATTCCAACTCATAATCATAAATGGAAGGATCGTAATTTGGAATATAGTCCCGAATATCCAAACCAACACCAAGCTCACATCCAACAATTCTATCTTCGATCTCTATGACAGGAAATGGAGGATTAATAATTTCAAAATATGCTGAAGCTGCTGGACAGTTTTTGGAATTATAGGCGATTACTTGGTACCTCCCTGGTGCTACTCCCATCCATTCAGGAACATTCGAATTGGGTAAAAGTTGGTCATTGAGATACCACTCATAAGCAAAATAGTCTTCATCCCCATCTGCTCTCAAAAGGACTCCTTCGCCTTCACATTTCCTTACCTGATCTACATTGCTTAGCATTCCCTCTGCCACTAGGCTTACTGGATCAGGGGATTCTTGTATCAAAAGGCTAATGTATTTTCCTTTTGAAGTTTTTCCGTAATTATCCGTTACAGTAAAGTAAACTTTAACTGTATCATCTATGAAATCAGGATTGGGAAAAAATGTAAATTTCCCTCCAACATCCGCAGCTCTAAAAACCCCTTGAGGCAATTCCAGCACCCTATTTTCCGGTCTGCACTTTGCTCTTGAACACACATCGCTGTCTTCTTCCTCAATCGCTTCTAAAGAAGGATAAAACTGCAAACAGGCAATCTCGGAATTTTCATTGAACAGTTCGACTTCGTTCAGGGTGATTTCAAAAGTATTTTCCTGAGAAGCACAGGAAGCTTTGTCATCGATATTTTTAGCCAATGGCTCCTCCAATCCATCCAAATCAAATACTTCCACTGTTAGATTATCGATCTCATGTATATTGGTAAAACCACCTGTGGAAGCGGCAAACCCGACTTTAAGGTTTTTTGGGGCCTCAAAATAATATGGCCGGTCAAAAATAGTCAACATCTGCGCTTGGCCAGGACTAAAGGTCACCAACATCCTAACGGTCAAAAAATATCCTCCATCAAGAGGATTGGGTTCTAATTCAATGAACACTTTCCTATACCCAGGGACATTTGGGTCAGTTACTCGAGTGGTATTCAATCCTCCCGAGCTGATAGTAAACTGGTTGTCCGGCCGCATACCATCATTGCCTGATTCCATTGTCCTTCTTCCTACCACAAAGGGATAACCTGTCAAGCCGTTACCTGGGCCTCTGACCACTACAGTATTTGGAACCAAGCCAGTACCTACCCCAAAAAAGCCACCGGTTTTCCCCTCAGATGAATTCCCGAAATTCCCAAATGAATCAAATCCAATTCCCAAATAGCCTCTGGAAAGGCCTGACTGATTATTTCTTTGGGCGTAACCAAGCGAACCACCAAATCCCCCTGGAGTAAAATTTGGAGTTTCAGCATCAAATAAAAAAAAAGACAATCCATCCGCCCCACTTCCACCATATATATAATATTCAAATGACGCCTTGAGACCATAGGCAGAAGGAAAGGGAATATCAATATAAACATATCCATTTTGATCTACTCCTGCGTCCGTTAACCTGATCACACCATCCAACAACCTTGCAGTTCCACCAAAAGCCGTATTGCTTTGGACATTGCCTCCATCAAATGTTTCACAATAAGGAAATCCTAGTTGAGAATAGGACGAAAATGAAATAACTGAAAACAAAAACATCAGAAAGTATTTTTGAAAAAATATTACCCATTCAAATAATTTCAGTTTTGTTATCATCAGTTAAGAAAATCCTTGAAGTCTGAAATTACAGATTATCCTAAAAAATAAAAAGGCTTACCATTTAAGTAAGCCTTCTCTATTTGCTTTATCTCATAATAGTCTGTTTCCTGTCCGGCCCTACTGAAACCATCTTAATCGGAACTTCTAATTCATCTTCCAGCAACTTTACATAATCTTTTAATTCCTTTGGAAACTGCTCATAGCTTGCCACTTCCGAAAGAGAGGTATGCCATCCCGGAACAGTTTTATAAACCGGTTTAACATTATCTGTATTAAGTTCATATGTTAACCTATCTACCCTACTTCCATCCGGTAATTCGTAATGTGTACAGATATTAATTTTTTCGAAAATATTCAAAACATCTGCCTTCATCATAAACAATTGAGTCACTCCATTGATCATAATGGAATATTTCAAAGCAGGAAGATCAATCCAACCACACCTCCTAGGCCTTCCTGTGGTTGACCCGAATTCATTCCCTTCTTTCCTCATTGCCTCACCTGTATTATCAAATAATTCGGTTGGGAAAGGTCCACTGCCTACCCTGGTGCAATATGCTTTAAATATCCCATAGACTTCTCCGATTTTGGACGGGGCAACCCCTAGACCAGTACATGCACCTGCCGCCATTGTATTTGAAGAGGTTACAAATGGATAACTCCCGAAATCAATATCCAATAAAGATCCTTGTGCACCTTCTGCCAACACCTTTCTACCGGCATTCAAGTGATCATTGACCTCATATTCGCTGTCTACCAAATTTAGGGTTCTGAAGAATTCCACAGCTTCAAAAAATGCTTGTTCTAATTCAGGCAGTTGTGCAAGATCAAATTCGTAGAAAGAAAGGATGGTCTTATGCTTTTCAACCAAAGCCTCATATTTTTCTTGAAAATCCTCGGCCAAAATATCCCCTACTCTCAAAGCCACTCTACCAATCTTGTCCTGGTAAGTTGGACCTATACCTTTCAGGGTTGAACCAATTTTTTTATCACCTTTAGACTTTTCATACGCCGCATCCAATAATTTATGGGTTGGGATAATAATGGTAGCTTTCTTGGAAACGAAGAGGTTCTTTTTGAATGCAATATTGAATTTGTGCAAGCCCTCGATCTCTTTCTTGAGGATCACAGGATCCAAAACCACCCCGTTGCCAATGATGTTCAGAATATTCTCTCTAAAAATCCCTGATGGAATCTGATGCAATACATGCTTGATTCCATCAAATTCGAGGGTATGCCCTGCGTTGGGACCTCCCTGAAACCGGGCTACTACATCATATTGGGGAGCCAGTACGTCTACTACCTTTCCTTTTCCTTCATCTCCCCATTGTAGGCCCAAAAGTATATCCATTTTCATTGTTTATGTTGATTTCGTATTTACTGAAATTTAAAGCGTGAAATTTGGAATAAGGTTAAATAATTGCAAGGAAAAGTCTTTATTTATTATGAGTCCGTATTAACTTCAGAAAAAGTAAAACATTTTTTACAACATTTATTGTCAACAACAATACAATGCCTAAATATAATACATTTAAAGAACAGGAGGTTAATATGCGGTCCTATCTCTAATTACCCATCAAAAAACTGATCTACTCTTGCTTACCTATCTTGGTATTTGCTTCCTCAATGGAGTCAAAAACAGTGAAAATGTTATTCAATTTGGTAATAATCAAAAGCTTTTTGACATGTTCTGATGGTGAAGTCAAATATACCTCTCCTCCAGCATTTCTCATCTTGGTCAACATTGTAATCAATAGGCCTATTCCACTTGAACTGATGTACCTGATTTGGCTTAAGTCAATGACAAAAAATTTAATATTTTCATTTACAGCGTCAGAAACAAATTCTACCAATTTTGGCCCGATTTCATCTCCTATCAGATCTCCTTTGACATGTAAAAAATAAGCTTTTTGTTCTTTTTCGATGTTATAGGTCAATTTCATACCAATGGTCTGTTTTCGCAATTTTCTTTTTTACAATTACCGTAAAGTATCAGGGAATGGTGCAATACTTGGAAATTTAAAATATCTCCAACGGTATTTTGGATATTCTGAATCCGTGGATCGCAAAACTCCAATACTTGATTGCAGTCTACGCAAATCAAGTGATCATGTTGTTTATAACCATAAGATTTTTCGAATTGGGCCAGATTTTGCCCAAACTGGTGTTTGGTAACTAAATCGCACTCAACCAAAAGGTCTAAGGTATTGTAAACAGTAGCTCTGCTCACCCTGTAGTTTTTATTTTTCATTGAGATATACAATGACTCCACATCAAAATGTCCCGTCCTGCCATAAATCTCCTCCAAAATCGCATACCTTTCAGGTGTCTTTCGCAACTTTTTATTCTCCAAGTAGGCTGTGAATATTTTTTTTACTTCCTCAAAAAGACTTTCGTTTAGGGCCATGCTCAGCTGATTTTTTGCAAATATAACGGATCTTATTTAGAAATGATTCAAATAAGACTCCTAAACTACCTCAATCAAGTGTTATTTCTTTGCCTTATAGGGCAGATTTGGTAAAACTTCCATTACTAATCAAATCTTGTAACTTTGATGACACCTTCTACCTTGCCAAGGTTAGACATCAGTTTTTCCAAATGTTGGGTACTATGCACATATAGTTTGATAGTTCCTTCAAAAATTCCGCTATCAGAATCCACTGTAATTGAACGCATATTTACTTTAAGCTCATTGGAAATCACCTTGGTCACATCATTGATCAATCCAACCCTGTCTGTTCCCACAATCCTCAATCCGGCAAGAAAAGCTATTTCCTGTTGACTGGTCCATCTGGCTTTAATTACCCGATTTCCATGATTAGAGAGCAATTCGAGGGCATTTGGACAGGAAGTTCTATGGATTTTGATACCTTCGTTGACCGTCACAAATCCGAAAACATCATCTCCTGGGATGGGATTACAGCATTTTGCCAGGATATAGTCTACTACATCCATATCTTCTCCGATCAGCAATTGATCATGGTCAGGACCTTTGATATTTTTTATTTCTTTAGTAAAAGAAGATTCATCTTTCACTTTGTCATTGGTAATCTTTCCACGCTGCTTTTTCTGCTCTTTGAAGTCTTTAAAGCTCTTAATGGAAGTGGGATCAATGATCCCTTTACCTACTTTATAATAAAATTCATTGGGTGTTTTTGTTTCGAAGTAAGCCCTAAGCTGTTCTACGATTTCAGAATTGAAATCCATCTTCATCTGCCGGAGTTTGCGCTGAACGATTTCTTTTCCATCCATCATGGTGGATTTTTTTTCTTCCTTCAGCGCATCTTTAATTTTGGCCTTGGCCCTGGAAGTGACTACTGTATTTAACCAGTCTTCAGTTGGCTTCTGTTTATTGGAAGTCAGAATCTCAACTTGGTCACCATTTTTCAACTTATGGTTGATGGGCACCAAGCGCTGATTGACTTTTGCTCCTATACATTTTGCACCGACTTCAGTATGGATTTCAAAAGCAAAATCCAGCGCAGTGGCACCGAATGGTAATACCTTCAGTTCTCCTTTAGGAGTAAAAACAAAGACTTCATCATGAAAAAGGTTCCCTCTAAAATCATCCATGAATTCAATAGCAGAGCCATCATTGGATTCAAGTAGGGATCTTACTTGGGTAATCCACTCATCCAAGCCGGATCCACTTCTTGTATTGGCAGCCTCAATTTCTTTGTATTTCCAATGCGCTGCATATCCCCGCTCTGCGATATCGTCCATTCTTACTGTGCGGATCTGTACTTCTACCCATTGACCGGTATTACTCATTACTGTAGTGTGTAGAGATTCATAACCATTTGCCCTTGGCGTACTGATCCAATCTCTGAGGCGATCTGGATTGGGTCTATAAAAATCAGTTACAATAGAATAAACCTGCCAGCAATCAGCCTTTTCCTCTTCCAGTTTACTGTTGATAATAATTCTCACCGCAAAAAGGTCAAAAACTTCTTCAAAAGGTATATTCTGTTTTTTCATCTTATTGTAGATGGAATAAACAGATTTGGGTCTCCCTTTGATAGTGAATTCAAAACCTTGGGTCTGGAGTTCTTCTTCTATGGGCTGGATAAACGACTTGATAAATTTATTCCTTGAAACTCTCGTTTCACTTATCCTATGGATGATATAATTGTAGGTTTCGGAATCGGTGTACTTTAAATAAAGGTCTTCAAGTTCTGATTTGATGGCATATAAACCTAATCTATGAGCCAATGGCGCATAGAGGTACATGGTCTCGGAGGCAATTTTCAATTGCTTATGTCGAGGCATACTTTCCAGAGTCCGCATGTTGTTCAGGCGATCTGCCAATTTAATGAGAATCACCCGCACATCATCAGAAAGTGTGAGTAACATCTTCCGAAAGTTCTCCGCCTGTTGGGATGATCCATATTCAAAAACTCCGGAAATTTTGGTAAGCCCATCAATTATCTGGGCTACCTTGGTACCGAATTCCCTTTCAATATCCTCCAGCTCCATGTCCGTATCTTCCACAACATCATGCAATAAAGCTGAAACGATACTGGTAGTTCCTAATCCGATTTCCTCTACACAGATCAAGGCCACTTCCAAAGGATGATAGATGTAAGGTTCTCCGGATTTCCGGCGCATCTCTTTGTGCGCCTCACTGGCCACATTAAATGCCTTTTTAATGATCTTGGCATCCCCTGGTTTCAACATGGGTTTTGCTGTACGGAGCACTTTTCTATACCGCTTTAGTATTTCTTTCCTCTCTTCCTCTAAATCTATTTGAATCATATATTATTGGGATAGCCAATTTCCAAATCAAAATTAATAGCTTATTCGAGAATTATTTATCCAAAATTGCAGGATTTTTTTTGATCAACTTTTGCAAGTTTAAATTTCATTATTACCTTTGTGCCCACAAATAAGCGGATGTGGCGAAATTGGTAGACGCACTAGACTTAGGATCTAGCGCCGCGAGGCATGGGGGTTCGAGTCCCTCCATCCGCACGCTTTCCAGCCCTCAATCACGTTTCAGTCTTCCAAAATGCCACGGCATAAGGGACGAGAAAGGAGATTGAGGGTTTTTAATTAAGATCAAAACAAAATCAGACTGCCTTGGAAATCACGTTAGACAAACATTCAGCAAATCAAGCTTCAGTTAAAATTAAACTAATTGAAGCAGATTATCAACCTAAGGTTGATTCGAAACTTAAGGATTATGCAAAAAAAGCCAATATCAGAGGCTTTAGACCTGGCAAGGCTCCTGTTTCTATGGTAAAAAGAATGTATGGCACCACCTTATTAGTGGATGAGATCAACAATATTCTTTCTACATCTCTGAATGACTATCTAAAAAACCAAACATTTAGAATTCTTGGTGATCCTCTTCCTGTAATTGAAGATGCAGAAAAAATTGATTGGAATACCCAGAAGGAATTTGAATTCCAATATAAAATCGGTTTTGTTGAGAATGTCGAGGTAAAATTAGACAACAATATCGATGCTACCCTTTACAGCATTGATATGGATGAAAAAGAGGTTGAAAACACCATCAACAACCTAAGGAGCCAGTATGGCAAAATGATAAATCCAGAAATCAGTGAGGAAAATGATTTTCTATATGGTGATCTGAAGTCAGCAGACGGTTCATTTGAAAAAACATTCTCCCTCCCGCTTTCTAAGGTAGACAGTAAATCTTTGAAAAAATTCATTGGGCTTAAAATAGGAGATACAATTGAATTTGAAATTAAAAAGGCAATCAAAGAAGATGCTGCTACTGTAATTGGAGTGACTGAAGAAGAACTTGATAAACTGAGCGGTAAAGTTACTTTTACTGTTCAAAATATAAATAGAACAGAATTGGCTAATTTGAATCAGGAGTTTTTCGACAAACTTTTTGGTGAAGGCCAGGTAGATTCAGAAGAATCCCTTAAAAATAAGGTAAGGGAAATCATGGCTGAAAACTACAACAAGGAATTAAAAGTATTCAGTGATGAGAAAATCAAAGATCAGTTGGTTGCCAAAACTAACCTTGTGCTTCCTGAAGAATTCCTTAAAGAATGGTTGTTGAAAGCAAATGACGGAAAAGTCACAGCTGAGCAAGTAGAAAAAGAATACCCGATTTATGCCAAGCAATTATCATGGACGATCATTTCCAATGAAATTGCCAAAAACAATGAAATTCAGGCAGAACATGAGGATGTAATTGAGAAGACTAAGGAAATGATCAGAGAGCAATTTGCTTCCTCCGGCCTATCCACGCAGCTTGAAGCAAGCATGGATATGTTTGTAGACAATTACCTTAAGGGCAATGAAGGTCAGAATTACATGCAGATGCTGACATCTGTTCAAAATGACAAAGTATTGGCTTTTGTTAAAGAGAAGGCCAAGGTAAAAGTAGAAAAAATTTCTGTGGATAAATTCCAGGACTTACTGGCAAACTAATTATCCGATTAAAACGTTGTTAAAAAGTCCTTATTAGTAAGGGCTTTTTTTATTTTTGTACAATACATAAAAGGAAAATCATGATCAACAGAGACGAATTCAGAAAATACGCTGTCCATAACAGAGGCATCAGCGGCAATGCATTTGACCAATACTCCACTTTCGTGGAAAACATGACCAGATCCGTGATTGAGGAAAGACCAACCAATTTTCGTGAAATTGATGTTTTTTCCAGATTGATCATGGACAGAATCATTTTCTTAGGTACGCAAGTGGATGATTTCATTGCAAACATCATCACGGCACAGTTGTTGTTCTTGGAGTCCACTGATCCCAAAAAAGACGTTTTGTTGTATATCAACAGCCCTGGTGGATCTGTAACTGCAGGATTGGGCATCTATGACACCATGCAATATATCCAACCAGATGTAGCAACGATATGCACAGGTATTGCTGCTTCAATGGGAGCCGTACTATTGGCGGGTGGTGCAAAAGAGAAGAGATCTGCACTTCAACATTCACGAGTAATGATCCATCAACCTTCAGGAGGCATGCAGGGGCAATCAAAAGACATGGAAATATCTTTAAAGCTCATCCTATCCATGAAAGAAGAATTGTATCAGATCCTAGCTGACCATTCTGGTAAAACATTTGAAGAAATCGAAAGAGATTCAGACAGAGATTATTGGATGAAAGCGCCAGAGGCCAAAGAATATGGGCTCATTGATGAAGTATTATTACCAAAAAGATAAATAATGGCACAAGTTACCTGCTCGTTTTGCGGTAGAAACAAAAAAGATGTAGACTTGATGGTGTCGGGCATTTCGGCACATATTTGCAATTTTTGCATTGATCAAGCCTATCAGATTTTAGGAGAAGAGGAGAAAAGTAAAAAGACTACCAAAAGTCCTAAATTCAAATTGAAAAAACCAAAAGAACTTACTGAGTACCTTAATCAGTACGTGATAGGTCAATACGATGCAAAAAAAGTGTTGACAGTTGCGGTTTACAATCATTACAAGCGTCTTTTACAGAAAAATACCGACGAGGATGAGGTAAAGATTGAAAAATCAAACATCATCATGGTGGGTGATACTGGTACAGGAAAAACTTATTTGGCCAAAACCCTTGCAAGGGTTTTGGAAGTACCTTTCTGCATTGCAGATGCAACAGTATTGACAGAAGCTGGCTATGTAGGGGAAGACGTTGAAAGTATTCTTACCAGACTACTTCAAGCTGCAGATTATAATGTGGAAGCAGCTGAGCGTGGCATTGTTTATATTGATGAAATCGATAAAATCGCCAGGAAGTCTGATAACCCATCCATAACCAGAGATGTAAGCGGTGAAGGTGTACAACAGGCCCTTCTGAAGTTATTGGAGGGCACTGTAGTCAATGTTCCTCCCCAAGGAGGAAGAAAGCATCCTGATCAAAAAATGATCGCTGTCAATACGGAAAACATCCTTTTTGTCTGTGGTGGAGCCTTTGATGGAATTGGCAGGCATATCGCCAGGAGGTTGAACACACAACCATTGGGATTCAATAAATCCAAGGAAGGGCAACAAGTAGACAGACAAAATTTATTGCAGTATGTAACAGCACAGGACTTAAAATCATTTGGGTTAATTCCAGAGCTGATCGGCAGATTACCTGTAGTAACCCACTTAGATCCTCTGGACAAAGCAGCTTTGAAAAGTATTTTGACAGAACCCAAAAATGCACTTACGAAACAATACATTAAATTGATGGCTATGGAGGGGGTAAACTTGGTGTTTGAAGAAAGCGGAATAGATTACATAGTAGACAAGGCAGTTGAATATAATCTTGGGGCCAGAGGTTTAAGATCGATTTGTGAAGCCATCATTACTGACGCCATGTATGAATTACCTTCTGATGATAGCGTCAAAGAACTGGTAATCGACGTGAAATACGCCAAAGGTCAGTTTGACAAATCTAAATTCAAAAAATTACAGGTTGCTTAATAAACCAGTATAAAAACAAAAACGCATCAATTTATGATGCGT
Source organism: Cecembia rubra (assembly GCF_003014575.1). Lineage (GTDB taxonomy): Bacteria > Bacteroidota > Bacteroidia > Cytophagales > Cyclobacteriaceae > Cecembia_A > Cecembia_A rubra. Next base: position 134,782 of record NZ_PYGF01000012.1, on the reverse strand, counting down.
TTTTGTTTTAAACCAACTATCAAAACTATTTTTCCTGATTTAGGAAATGAATCAATCTTCTAATATCAGATTTTGCCTTCAAATCAAGATTATAGGTGTCAGCGAATTGGTTTATCTTTTGATAACCTTCATTTCCGAAAAACTCTATTAAATTCTTTTTCTTGGCACGCCATAAAAAAGGCTGACCTTCTTTATAAACGTACAAATCTTCAGCATTAACAAAGGCTTTTGCCCTTTGAGCGCCATAAGCAGCACCAGGGTCATCTGTAATTCTCTTAAATTTATGTGACACTAAAGTATATTTACCGTCAACCAGTATTTCCACAAAACGATTAGGGCCTATATTAGGGATATTATATCCTGACCTGAAAAGTTGAGGATTAGATTTAGATTGAAGAATAAACCCTGAAATCTTACCAGGTGTATAAGCCACTAAGTCTCTCTCCACTTGATAAACCAAAGTATGATTGAATGCATTAAATGCAATCATAAGATTTTCAACGGTATCTTTTTCGGAAAAAATTATTTTACCCTCTTCAAAACCACTCCAATAAGGAGTACCATTCACATCAGGATTGGGATTGGCCATTACAGGGTTACCAGAAACTTGATCCCTAAGCAGTTGCAATTGAGCCACCGATTGGTTTCCCAAACCACCAATCAATAATAAAACCAGTAAACTTAAACTAAACTTTCTCATTTTGTAAATCTAAAAAAAAGGCCGAATAAATCCGGCCTTTTAAGTTAAATTATTTAAATATTAATTATCCAGCTGCAGGTGGGTTAGGTCTAGTTATTCTAACCTGAACTCTTTTGTAGTTTTCACTTGCAGGAATGTTAGCATTACCTTCCAGTTCCAACAAAAGGTCAACAAAACCACCAATAGCACCAGTATTGACTATTTGAACAGTCAAGTTGGCAGTTGAGGAATTGGCAGGAATAACAAGAGATCCTGTAACATTGTAGTCTGTTCCTTGAACTGCGGTAGTGCCTTCAGGTACAACCCTGTAAGTGATAGTTTCATCACTTGGACGCTGTCTAGCTACCAAATTAACCTGTAAGTTTACTACGCCACCTTGAACATTATTAGCAACAGTCACTCTAGGATACGTTTGACCTGCAACAGGGGCAGTGGTTACAGCTGTTTGAAATTCAACAACAGCTCCCTCCCAAATCGGATAGTTCTGCTCGATGCAAGATCCTAGCAAGAAAACCATCACAAGAGAAAATAGGGATATTATCTTTTTCATATGTTTTTTCAATTTTAGTATCCTCTGTTTTGGTTAAGGTTTACGTTACCATCAACTTCTCTTTGAGGAAGTGGCGGAAGGATTCTGAAATCATCAAAGTTAATAATAGATCCTCCAGCAAGGTATCTTTTATCTATGCTTCTTCCGTATCTCTTCAAATCAAAGAATCTGTGACCTTCAAAGGCAAATTCTTTGAATCTCTCCAACAAAATTTCCTCTAAGATAGCTTCCCCTGTTAAGGTAACAGCAGGCAACCCTCTTAAACCTTTGAATGCATTCAGTTCGGTTAGTGCGTCACCAGTATTACCCAATTGATAGTTGGCTTCGGCTCTGATCAAACGCATTTCAGACTTACGGATAACAGGCACATTGTCACCGTAAGCAAAACCAGCCTTGGAAATAAATTTGATACATTCAATATTTCTTGCACCTCTTACAGTACTACCAGTGGTATACAAGTGGGCCCTAACATCAGAATTTCTAGTAACATCCCAATTGTTATTGTTAGTGGCAGGTTCACCAATCTGACGCGGAGCAAGTCCAAAGAAATTTAACACAGTTTGGTTTGGAACAAAGTCACCCCAACCACCTTGAGCATTCTTATTGGACAAGTTCAGCAAAACAGTGTAAGATGACTGCAAAGATTCGTTTACTCCAATGGATTCACCTGCAATTTGGAATCTTACTTCAAACATTGATTCTGGGTGGATAGATGCTCTCCAGCCATCAATATATGCTTGACCACTCAAAACAGTTCCCGCATTAGATGCTAAAGCAGCAGTTGATGCGGTAACAGCATTCTGCCACTGGCCCATGTATAGATATACTCTTGCCAACAACCCTTGGGCAGCACCCACAGATGCAAACTGAACACCAGCGCGGCTTGAAGTACCTAATAAACGGATTGCATCATTCAAATCAGCTACAATCTGAGTGTAATTCTGTTGAATTGTTGATCTTGGGGAATTTCTAGTGAATGCAATATCAGAAGTAATGGAACCTTCCAAAGGCATAGGAACACCACCTTCATCTACAACTCCTGGCTGATAAATAGCAGTTGGAATATAAGCATATACTTTTACAAGGTCAAAGTAATATAAGGCTCTTAAGAATTTCAATTCCCCTTCCCATCTTGCTAATTGCGCTGCAGAAGCACCAGTAACACCAGTACTAATAGCATCTAGTATCAGGTTTGCTTCATTAATAGCAAAATAAGAGTTCTGCCAAAAACTTAAACCTGAACCAGGAATTGAGTTGAAATGGGCGTTTGGTTGATTGTTATTTTCTTGAATTAACCTACCTGAATTAGATGTCGTCCTACCCACATCCGCCAAAGCATCAGACAAAGCAAGAAGGTTCCTTCCGTAGTTAGTGGTCTGTCTTAACCTTGCATAAACTGAATTCACTGCAGCTTCCACACCATCAGGTGTATCCAAAGCTTGGGAAGCGTCAATTGACTGCCTAGGATCCACATTCAGATCACATGAAGACACTAATGTCCCGAATCCGATTAGAAGACCTAAAGCATATTTTACTATATATTTTTTCATTTTCATGGTTATCTAATTTTAGAATCCTAACTGAACACCGATCTGATAACTTTTTACAATTGGAACTTGACCTGTTCCTGCTCCAACAAATTCAGGATCATATCCAGGATAATCGGAATAAGTCCATAGATTCACACCTTGAGCATAAACCCTAGCTCTTGTAAGTCCCAAACTTCTAAGTGTAGCAGGATTGAAAGTATAACCTAATTGAACTTGTGCCAATCTGATAAAGTCTGCTTTCAACAATGCGGCTGAACCAAAGTTTCTTCCCTGGCTTCTCAATTCATTACCACCGTTGAAGTTACCTACGTTTCTTGGGATATCTGTCATATCACCTGGGTTAGTCCATTGTCTATCAACTACATCTCGCAGACCATTTAATGCCAATCTGGTTCCTGATTCTCTTAAGAAATTGTACTGTCCGTCTGAAACAATAGCTCCATACTCATAAGTGAAGAATGCTGTCAATTCAAATCCTTTATATGAGAAGGTATTATTGAAACCACCATAATAAGGTGCGAGGTTTGAACCGAAATAAACCCTGTCAGCTGCAATTGGCAAGTAAGTTAGGTTACGGTTGATGTCATACCACATTGGACGACCAGTAGCTGGGTTAACTCCAGCGTATTCTGCTACAAACCATGAACCTGGAGCATTCTGACCAGGGAAAGCTGGGTTACCTACAGGCTGGCCAACAGCGATTCCTGGGTTAGCAGGTAGGAATTCCAAACCATCATACAATCTTACAATCTCATTTCGAATATAAGTAAAGTTGAAAGCTGTTCTCCATTGGAAGCCACCTCGGTCAATATTGATTGTATTAATTTCAACCTCAATACCTTTGTTCATCAATTCACCCACATTGTTGGAAATTGAGCTGAAACCGTTGGTCCATAGGATAGGCTGATCTAACAAAAGATCTTTAGTTCTTTGATCAAAAAGATCAACGGAACCAGAAACTCTATTTCCAAAGAAACCATAATCCAAACCAATGTTTATAGTTTCATTGGTTTCCCATCCTAAATTAAGATTAGCCAAGGAAGTCGGTCTAATACCTGCATTACCTGCATAGTTACCTGCAGTAGGAGCCCCATAAAGACCTCTAGCCGCGAAGTTTCCGATTTGGTCGTTTCCGGCTCTACCCCAAGATGCTCTCAATTTCAAATCAGTTACAGTTTCAGAATCTTTCAAGAAATCTTCCATTGCAATGTTCCAACCAGCTCTTACAGATGGGAAAATACCATATTGTGTATTTGCACCGAATCGGGAAGAACCGTCATAACGAGCTGTAGCAGTGAAAAGGTATTTTTCTTTGTAGTTATAGTTTGCATTAACGAAAGCACCTTGCCTTCTGTAACCAGTCCAAAAGCCACCGACAAACTCAGGAGTAGCACCTGAATCAATGTAACGGAACTGGAAAGTTGGGAAGCCAATTGCTTCAGCATTCAAACCTTCTCTTGTTTCTGATACGAATTCAAAACCTGCTAAAGCTGTCAAATTGTGAACATTGTTAAATGATTTGTTCCAGTTAACAGTATGAGTAGTAATAAATCTGGTTCTCCAGTCATTAGCAGCAGTCGCTCTACCTCTTACACCTGCACCATCAGGGGTTCTTGGGTCTCTATATCTGTTCTCAATGATTAACCTGTAATCAACCCCTACTAGGCCTCTGTAAACAAGGTTATCTAGGATTTTGTAAGTAGCAGAAGTATTACCAACTATAGAGTTTGTAGTAGTTCTACCAGAGTTAAACTCATTAACCAAAGCAATGTTTTGGTTCAATACACCTGCAATAGCAGTATTGAAAGATCCATCTTCATTTCTGATTGCATTATGAGGCAATACTGTAGATGCCGAGAATGCCGGGTTACCTAAGAATGAACCATCAATAGAAAATGGCGTATTTTGGGTTACTGTAGCCAAATTAAGACTAGTCTCTAAGGTTAACCTGTCGTTTGCTTTGTGTGACAAGTTAGTCCTGAAAGTCCCTCTTTCGAAATCTACTGGTCTGAAAGATGATTCCTGATAGTCATAAGAACCGGAAACGAAGAATGTGGTTTTATCATCACCACCAGATACGTTCAACTCATAGTTTTGCAATCTACCTCTTCCCATTACTTCTCTTTGCCAATCATAGGAAGGTAAACCTAAACCAATAGCGTCCAATTCTGCGGCAGACAAAGTAGCGAAGTTATCTGGACGTCTACCCATTGCTAACAAGGCATTTGCTTCAGGAGCTGTGTTTCCAGTATTTCTCAAACCGTCCCTTCTCATGGCATACCATTCAGGACCATTCAATACATCCAAAAACTTCATTGGCTGAGTCTCACCACCGAAAGCATTGAATTCAAATCTTGCTTTACCTTGCTTACCTTTTTTAGTTGTGATGATAACAACACCATTAGCAGCTTGGGACCCATAAATTGCAGCAGAAGCGGCATCTTTAAGAATTTCCATAGATTCAATGTCATTCGGGTTCAAGAATGCCAATGGGTTAGCCTGGGTGAAGCTGGCATTTCCTTGGTTATTCAATTGAACACCATCTACAATGAACAATGGCTCGTTACCAGCAGTAACGGAACCAACCCCACGGATACGGATGTTAACCGCACCACCTGGAAGACCGTTAGCAGAACGTACCTGTACACCCGCCGCTCTACCTTGTAATGCACGGTCAAATGACTGCATAGGTAGGTTTTTAATGGCTTCACCTTTTACAGATGATACAGCACCGGTAACTTCTCTTTTTGGCTGGGTTCCGTAACCGGTTACGATTACTTCTTCCAAACTTCTGGTATCGGGTTGCAATACCACGTTAATTTGTGAACGGTTGCCAACATTGACCTCCTGTGTCACAGATCCCACAAAGGAAATAACTAATACATTATTGTCCTGTGGAACATTTAGTGAAAAATTACCGTCTAAGTCGGTAGCTGTACCAATTGTGGTACCTTTCACTATGACTGATGCACCTGGAATAGGTAAACCATCCTCACCGGATGTAACCTTTCCAGTTACTACGCGTCCTTGCGCAAAAGCCGAAGCCGCAGCAAAGAGGAATGCGAGTCCTAGAAGTAAAACTTTCCTCATAATTGATTTTTTTGGTTTAACGATGGCCCAATTTTATCCATTAACTTGATATAATGCAAAACCGTTTGAAAAATTTCTATATGTATGTGATTGTATGGATTTTTATAAAATTCTGATTTTATAAAAAAAATAAAATAAAATATCTGATCCGGTGATTATTTAATTAAATGGAAAATATTGATAGTTCTTTTATTATGAATTTAAAATAAAATTTTTTTTAACTTCTGTTAACATTTATCGTAAAAAGATAAATTAAAAAAATTCTAATTATATAGTTTTAAAATTGACAAATTTTAATTTGAAATAAACTATTCTTATATAATTTTAAAATATATTACTTTTCGAAGTAATTATTTAATTTTAACAACTCTCCATAAAGTGTGCGAAAAAATAAAAAATTCCATATTTTGTATTTTTTCAGAATTTTTTATCTTTTTTTTTTAAAATTGAAAAATATCTATAAAGTATATCAAGTTTTTGAAAAAATATGTATAAACATTAATTGAACCCTTTACTATTTGAGGAAAGATCACTCACAATATGATGGGCCACATTCATCGATGCTGATTCCTTGCCAAGTTTACTCATGACTTCATTATAGCCATCCAAAATTTGTGATTTATAAAGTCTATTTGCTAAAATCAAATTCAGTTGATGTGAAACCTCAGCTACATTATAATCTTTTTGAATCAATTCTTTAACCACTTCCCTTCCTGCAATCAAATTAACCAATGAAATATAATCCACTTTGATGAGCATCTTACCTATTGCAAAACTAAATGCACTAGTTTTATATACAACAAGTTGCGGTACTCTAAACAATGCAGTTTCTAATGTTGCTGTTCCGGACGTGACAATCGCCGCAGTTGCATGGTGAAGGAGATCATAAGTCTGGTCAAAAATTACTTTAATCCCTGTTTCAACTGCAGGTTGATATAGACTCTTATCCATGTTCGAAACCCCTGCAACCACAAACTGGGCATTGGGAAACATCCTGACTACCTTAATCATCACTTCTTGCATCATAACAATTTCTTGTTTCCTACTCCCCGGCAATAATGCTATGATGGGCTGATAATTCAATTCATTCTTTTGATGAAAAAATGGGTGAGGCTCGAAACTTGATAGTTCATCTAGGAGTGGGTTTCCCACATACAGCGCATTGACGCCGAACTTTTTAAAAAATTCCTGCTCAAAAGGAAGAATGCAATAAACCTTATCTGTATACTCTCTTATTTTATGTACTCTTTTTTGATTCCATGCCCATACTTTTGGTGGAATATAATAATGGACCGGTATTCCATTTACTTTTGCCCAGCCAGCAATTTTCATGTTAAAACCACCAAAATCAACCAAGATCAATACATCAGGCTGAAATTGAAGTATGTCTTCCTTGACCCATTTGAGATATTTAATTATTTTCCAAAATCCAAGAAACACCTCCAAAAATCCCATTACAGCTACTTCTTCATAACGTGTTGGCATTTCCATTCCTGCTTTCCCGGAATAATCCCCTCCCATACCTCTAAATGAACCGCTCGGATCAAGTGTCCTCAGTGATTTAATCAAATTGGAAACATGTAAATCACCACTTCTTTCTCCACATATGATATAATATTTCATCCGGGGTTAGATTTTAATACTGCCGTCCAAGCACCAACAAAATAAAACAAAAAATTAATGATCGATTAATAATCTTCCAATCCTATTATTATAACTCTTACTCACCTAAATACTCCACAAAATTTCTTGGAGTTTCATAAAGCGTCAATTTATAAAGCTTTCCATGAGGGACAATATCATTGACAGCCGGCTCAAGTATTTTCCAAAATTCCATCACCAAATTTTCACAACTTGCCATTTTGCCTTGCATAAATGGAACGTCAAGGTTAAGATTTCTATGGTCCACCTGATCAATCACCAATTTCTTGATAAGGTCGCTCAATTCTTTTAAATCGACCACAAAACCCGTTTCAGGATCTGGAAGACCTTTTACCGTTACGATAAGTTCGAAGTTATGTCCATGCCAGTTGATATTCGCACATGGTCCAAAAACCTCTTTGTTTTTTTCTTCTGTCCAGTTGGGGTTCCAAAGCTTATGCGCAGCATTAAAATGCTCTTTTCTGCAAACGTATATCATCGATTCTTCAATTGAAGCGCAAAAATACGTAAAAAGATTCTAATGATTGCTAAAGCTTAATAACCTCTGTTTTGGTTTAAATTCCTATTTAATTGAACTTCCCTCTGAGGAATTGGTGCCAGAATTCGGAAATCTTCAAAATCAACTAATGCATTGGATCCCAAATATGATCTTTTATCAATATTTCTACCGTACCTTTTCAAATCAAAAAAACGTTGTCCTTCAAAAACAAATTCTTTAAACCTTTCTAATAAAATCTCATCTAAAAGCAATTGCCTTGTCAAACTAACTGGCCCTATCCCCCTTAAAGATTTAAAAGCATTCAATTCATTCAATGCTTCTGTCTCCCTACCTAGGTGATAAAGTGCTTCAGCCTTATTGAGCAACATTTCAGATTTCCGGATTACTGGAATATTATCACCATAATCAAAACCATTTTTACCTAAAAATTTGATGCATTCTATTTGCCTTCTTGAAAATCTCTGGTCATTACCCGTGGTATATAGCCTGGCCCGAATGTCTTGATTCCTTCTTACATCCCAATTATTGTTATCTGTTGCAGGATTACCTAACTGAAGGGCTGATAAACCAAAAAAATTCAAAACTATAGGCGATGGGATTAAATCTCCCCAGCCACCTCTGATATTCTTATTTGTAACCTGAAGCATTGTTGAAAAAGTTGACTGAAGTGAAGTATTTACTCCCAAGGATTCACTTGGAAGCTGTATTCTCACTTCAAACATGGATTCAGGATGAACAGAAGACTTCCAGCCACTTAAATAATTCTCCCCTGAGAGCAATTGCCCTACATCTGAACTTAAAGCCGCATTTGCAGCACTTAGGGCTGCCTGCCAATTACCGTTATAAAGAGCAACCCGTGAAAGCAGTGCCGCTGCTGCAGCTGAACTTGCATATTGCGGAGCTGACCGTTGATTATTTTCCAATAAATTGATAGCATCTCCTAGATCTCTGATTATCTGAGAATAATTTTGCGCCAGAGTTGACCTCGGTAATTGATTCAATTGGGCAATATCAGCAATTTTAACAGCTATCAAAGGCATAGGAATACCTCCTTGATCCACTATTCCGGACTGAAAAACTGCTGTCGGAATATAGGAATAAACTTTTACCAGATCAAACAAATACAAAGCCCTTAAAAATTTGGCCTCTCCTTCCCAGGCAGCAATTTGGTCCTCATTTGCCCCATTAACTCCCTTTTCCAACTGATCAAGAATTAAGTTGAGTTCAGTAATGGCAGCATAACCATTTTGCCAAAAACCAGCTGAAAAATGTGCATTGACAGCATTATTGTTTTCGGCAACCAACCTCCCTGAATTATTGGTTGCCCTTCCCACATCTGCTAAAGCATCCGAAAGGGCAATCATGTCACGACCATAATGATTTAAGGAGCGAAGCCTACCATAAACTGAATTCAAAGCAGATTCCAAATTAGCCGGACTATTTAATACTTCAGAAGTTCTGGTTGTCTGACGGGGATCTACTTCCAGATCGCAGGAAAACACGAAAATGCCGATTGCAAAAAAGAAAAGCCCCCTTAATATGCTATACCTTTCCATCGCTATTAAAAACTTAACTGGATACCGATATTATAACTTTTATGGACAGGAATTTGGCCTGTACCAACACCCATAAATTCAGGATCATAACCTGGATAATCCGAAATTGTCCAAAGATTTATCCCCTGTGCATATATCCTTGCCTGAGACAAACCTATATTTTGGAGAAATTCAGAACTGAAATTATAAGCAATATTTACCTGAGCCAATCTGATAAAATCTGCCTTTAATAATGAAGCTGATCCAAAGTTCCTATTCTGATTTCTGGCAGCATTACCACTATTAAGTGCGAAATTTCTCGGAATATCTGTCATATCTCCAGGAACTCTCCAAGCACGGTCATTCACCTCATGCAAAGAATTGAATGTAAATCTTGTTCCGTTTTCACGGAGGAAATTGTATTGCCCATCGGACACGACTGCTCCATATTCATAGGTAAAAAATGTAGTAAGTTCAAAACTTTTTATCTTAATCACATTATTAAAACCTCCAAAGTAGGGTGGGAAATTAGATCCAAAATAAACCCTGTCTGCATCCGTAGGAAGGTAAGTAAGGTTTCTATTGGCATCATACCACATTGGTCTGCCTGTGGCTGGGTTTACTCCTGCATATTCAGCAACATACCAGGAGCCAGGAGCTAATTGTCCAGGGAATGCAGGATTTCCTACAGGCATCCCCACTGCCCATCTTGGATTGTCCGGATCAACCTGCAATCCATCGTATAAGGATGTAACCTTATTTTGGATGTAGCTGAAGTTGAAGGAAGAATACCAAGAAAAAATGCCACGTTCCATATTGATTGTATTGATTTCAAATTCAATTCCACGGTTTTCAAGACCACCAACATTCCTTAAAAATTGATCCGCCCTATTGATCCATAATACTGGGATATTTAGTATAAGATCTTTCGTTTTTCTCTGAAAAACATCAATACTGCCGGAAATTTTGCCAGTTATGAATCCAAAATCCAGACCTAAATTGATGGTTTCATTTGTTTCCCATCTTAGATTGGGGTTATCAAAGGAAATAGGACGGATACCTGTTCCACCTGCATAGGTATTTCCCGGACCATACATTCCTAAAGCCCTGAAATCCCCAATCTGATCATTGCCTGCCAATCCCCAGGAAGCCCTTAATCTTAAATCTGACACCTTTCCAGAAGCGATCAGGAAATCCTCTTTGGCCAGGTTCCACCCCAGTTTAACAAATGGGAAAATGCCATATCTGAAGTTTGATCCAAAACGGGAAGAACCGTCTACTCTTGACCCTAGGTGAAATAGATATTTTTCAGCCAACTGATAGTTAAGCCCTATAAACGCACCTTGCCTTTTATACCCTGCCCAAACTGTATCCGAAGAAACCAAAGTAGATCCCGGAAGCAGGTTATTGAAGCTTGGGGTGGTAATGCCTGTGGCTTCTGAAGACAAGCCCTCCCTTTCCTCAGTTAAAAATTCATAACCAATATAAGCCGATATCAGACTTTTGTCAATTTTCTTCGTCCAGTCCAAAGTATGGTTGGTCATGTAGCGCTTAACGGAATAATTCCCTACACCATTTCTTCCATTTACTTCCTGTCCATCTGGCGTCCTTGGGTCTCTGAATCTAAATTCTTCCAAATCACGGTAATCTACTCCCGCTAACCCTTTATAATTGAGATTGGATGCAATTTTCCAGTTGACAATAAAATTACCCCCCCCTGATCTGGTACTTGTCTGTCCTGAATTAAACTCATTAACCAATGCAATATTTTGTCCTGCAAGTCCCCCTATTTGGGTATTGAAAGAACCATCCTCATTAAAAATGGGATTATGCCTTAAAATAGTCGAAGCAGCGAAGGCAGGACTTCCAATAAAGGAACCTTCTGTGGAAAAGGGAACTGCCTGGTCTATGGAAGCCAAATTCACATTCGCTTCCAAGCGAACTCGCTCTTTGATGGATTGACTTAGGGAAGCTCTTAATGTTCCTCTCTCAAAATCCACTGGAGGAAAAGAGGAACCACTGTAATGATAAGATCCGGAAATATAATATAGTGTGGTTTTACCACCTCCTGATGCGCTAAGCTCATAATTATGCATCATGCTCTTCCGCATCATCTGCCTCTGCCAATCATAAGTTGGTAAATTTAGGCCAAGCTCATCTAATTGAGCTGGACTTAATTGGTTCCAATTATCCGGCAAAACACCCATATTGGATAAAGCCCTTGCCTCAGGATTAGTAGCATCGGAGTTTTTGAAGGCATCCCTTCTCATGGCATACCATTCTGGCCCATCTAAAAGATCCAAAAATTTAATCGGAATAGTTTCTCCTGCATAAGCATTTAATTCGATCCTAGCCTTTCCGGGTTTCCCTTTTCTCGTGGTTATAATGATTACACCATTAGCTCCTTGATTGCCATAAATGGCTGTGGAAGCAGCATCTTTCAACACTTCAACAGATTCTATCTCATTAGGATTTAGAAATGCCAATGGATTGGACTGTGTGAAAATTGAATAAGAGACATTATTTATCAGGACACCATCTACTACATATAAAGGCTCATTACCTGCATAAATGGAACCAACTCCTCTAATTCGTGCATTTATAGCACCACCTGGAATACCAGAAGCTGCCTTTACCGAAAGACCAGGGACCCTTCCCTGCAAAGTTCTGTCAAAAGACTGGTATGGTATATTCTCAATTAAGTCTCCCGGGCTTTTGGTACGTGCACCATCTTTTTGAAGAATAATTTCTGGATCTTCTACTTCTTCCTCTTTTGCCAGAACTTTCTCTACCTCAACTTCTTCCTCTATTGCTTCCTGAAGCGGAGAAAGATAAACATCCATGGTATTCTCTACACCAAAAAATACTTCTTCGGTTTGATGCCCAATATAGCTGTATACCAATGTAAACTCATCCAAGTTAACTTGAAGCACATAACGGCCATAAAGGTCAGATGCCGTACCCACTGTAGTTCCTTTCAATATAATGGAAGCGCCCGAAATGGGCTGATTGTCCTTTTTGGAAAATACCTGCCCCCTTACAATTCTACTTTGTGCAAATACAGGAATGGTAGAAAGTAACAATAAACAGGTTGATAAAGATAAAAATATCTTCATATCTGGTCTATTAGGTGTAACAAATGCAATTCAATTGATCTTTTACCTAAGATCGAACAAAAATATTTCTGTAGCTAACCGGCAAAACACATTGCAGTACATTTTGCCTGCGTTAAAATTATAAAAAAATATTAAAATAAAATATTATTGAATTATTTTTCTTTAAATCCTTGTTTATCCAAACACAAACATTGTAGCATTCCAAAAAACAGAATTATATTTCAAATAGAATTTTTTAAATTTCACATACAGTTTTTCATTTTACAGACTTAATAATCATAAAAAGTCCGTTGAAATTATATGGAATAAAAAAAAAGCCTCCATTTCGAAATGGAGGCCTTTTTATCAGTCTTATTATCAATATCCTGGATTTTGTGGTATTGGGGTACCACTATTATTCAATATTTCATCAATAGGAATTGGCCAAATAAATAAATTACTGGAATATGGCAAAGAATGGTCTGTAGGGATAGCTCTATCCGTTGTATAGAAATCCAATGAGGTAATAGATCTGGAAGTAGCTTTTGCTGGGATCCCAGCCATTCTTCCTTCTCCAGAAAGCCTATGGATATCTGCCCATCTTCTTCCTTCTCCTAGAAATTCAATTCTCCTTTCATTAAAAATTGCTGTAAGCAAAGCATCTACACTGGCAAAATCAGCAGAACTGAAGGAAGGTACAGTTGCTGGCAATGCTCTATCCCTTATTGAGTTCAAAAGTTGAATTGCATTTGCATTGTTCCCAAGGCGTGCATGTGCTTCTGCTGCATTTAAAACCACTTCAGCAAACCTTAAAATTGGATTAGGATCAGTCCTTGTTAATGCATCTGGATACTTTAATGTATAAATTCCACCTGCATTTCGATCTGTCAATTCGGACCTCCTTAAATCTTCTGGATGCCAAATGTTTGATCTCCAAATCAATGGACTCACTTTTACAAGACCTCTTGCTCCTCTCGCTGGATTTCCATACATGGATGGAAGGGCACCATTCACCCCAGGGTTTGATTCCGGCGTATTTACAAAGGAGAAAATATTTTCTGTGCTGTTCACCGTCCTAAATGGCGTAACAGGGCTATCTGTCAAAGCATAAGTACCCACCAGTTTATTGTACTCATCCAAGACACCCTGCCAATCACCCATGTGAAGTTTAATGCGTGATTTTAAGCCTATAACAGCTCCTCTTCTAACCCTATTGTAATTACGTGACAATGGCAATAATCCTTCAGCTTCATTTAAATCTGCTAACAGTTGCGCGTAATCTTCACCTACTGTTGTCCTTCCCAAGCCTTCATTTGCCGGCACTAAAGGCACATCATTGATTGCAACTGTCCTGTACGGTACACCTGGTGCGTCAGGGTTATCCATATATGGTCTGGAGAAATGTATTAATAGCTCATGGTGTCCTAAGGCTCTCAAGAAGAGCATTTCACCTCTGTATATATCTCTTTGCTCTTGAGTAATAACTCCATTTTCAAGGGCTGTTTCAATATTCTCCAGTACAATATTGGCTCTATTGACCATTCTGTAAATGGAAATCCACATTCCGTTATTGTTTGCACTGAATGGAGTGTGCGCTGCAATGTAAGTAACTTCATAAAACAACTGATCGTTGTACATGTCCTCTCCACGCATATCTCCTTGCTGGGTATTGGCTGCACCAAAGGGATAACCTCGACCTGCCTGACCTGCAGAACCCAGATAAAATCCTTGTTGTGCAGATTCATACACTCCTAATACCACAGATTCTACCCTTGCTGCAGTTGCAAAAGCATCAGAATCTGGAATCAGGTTAGCCGGACTAAGGTCTGTGACATCACAAGAACTGCTGACTAACGCGAATAATAAAGCGGAAATTGCCAGTTTTATATTGTTAACACTAATTTTTTTCATCTCTTTATAATTTTTTGATGAGAATTAAAACCCTACATTAAGACCTACGGAGAATGTCCTGAAGATTGGGGTAACGTTCCAATCAACACCAAATTGTAACTGCTGAGTCAAAGCTCCTGAAGGGAATGTATTGGCTTCCGGATCCAATCCACTGTATCTGGTGAAGATAAATGGGTTCTGTGCCTGGGCAAAAAATCTAGCAGTTGAAATTGCCCCATTAAATGCACTTTGCAATTTATATGCAGGCACCGTGTATCCAACCACAATGTTTTGTACCCTTAAAAAATCGCCTTTCTCAATAAACCTTGAATTAGATGCTGCTGTCAACCACATGTTGGCATCCTGTCCAGAATACTGTTTGGGTATATCTGTAACCTGACCTGACTCTGTCCATCTGTTCATTACAATTGCATTGTTATTGGAGAATCCTTGACCTAACTGCCCCCTGAGTGTCTCATTCATGATATAATTACCGCCTGAGTATCTCAAAAAGACTTCTGCGTCCCAATTACCAAAAGTGAAATTGTTGATCCAACCACCCTGCCATCTTGGCAAAGTATTACCTAAGAAATCCTGGGTAGGAAGTCCTGCTGGAGTAGAAATATTCGATGGGTTTGCTGGATCAAAGGCCCTCCAGCCCAAATCTCCCTGCTGCAAATTATATTGGACTATATTTTCGCCACTGAAATACATGGGGTTACCATTAGCTGGGTTGACCCCAGCCCATCTGAATCCATATAGCTGGGCAATTGGACCCCCTTCTACTGTTCTATTATAAGTACCAACAATTGGCTGAACCAAGTTGGTTACTTCATTTCTCAAGAAAGTGTAATTAAAGTCTGTATTCCAAGTGAACTTTCCTCTATTAATTACATTGGTGATTACCCGAAACTCAACCCCTTCATTAAACATTGCACCTACGTTCTGATTGATGGAATTGCCCGGAACACCCAAAGAAGGAATGGTAGGCGCACTCAAAATCAACCCATCAATGTTATTTCGGAAAACATCTGCAGCCAAGGTTACTTTACCAATGGTCATATCGATACCGGCATTAAGTTTTTTGGAAGTTTCCCAAAGCAATCCTCTATTGGCTATCCTGGCATATCCCAAGCCTGCGCCTGCACCACCTAATACTGGATTAAACCCACCGAATGCGGCAAAAGTACCTATTTCAGTATTTCCAACTTCAGCGTAAGAAGCTCTCACTTTAAAGTCTGAAATGACATTGGAATTGAAAAAGCCTTCATCTGAAATCCTCCATCCTATCGAACCACCGAAGAAGGTTCCTCTTTGATTTTCTCTTGCCAAGTCAGAAATACCATCGTTTCTTACTGTAAATGAAAGCAGGTATTTGCCTTTATAACCATAATTAATCCTGCTGAAATAAGAATCAAATCCACGGTCCGCAAATCCTCCTCCTGAAAACTGATTGTTATATGAACCTGAAATCAAGTTATCTCTTCTAAAGAAATCATCAGAAAAATCAGTCCCCTGTGCAGTGAAATTATAGAATTGATCATATTGGTATTCGGCACCAAGAGTTATATTGAAAATATGGTTTTCTGCCAAAATTGTCTGATAATTCAAAGTGTTTTGCCAGTTCCATCTTTGTACAGGATTGTAAGCCATAAATACGCTTCCATTTATACCTTGCCCATCTCCATGCCTGGGATCCAAGGACTGAAAATCTTCTGCCATTGTCAAATCCACGCCTACCATTGACCTTGCCGTAAGGCCTTTCACAATATCTACTTCACCATAAACATTTCCTAAAAGCCTATGAACCCGGTTTCTGAAGACGTTATTTGCAAGTACAAAACCAATATTAGGAAGGTTATTGTCCGGACCTGCCAAATTATTGCCAAATCCCGTGGTTCTACCATCTGCTGTTACATTAAATCCATCAAAACGGGTATTGGCAGGATCAAATGGCGACACATTTGGCAATGCTCTTGTAGCATTGAGCATTACACCCGAAAGCGAATTTGCTCCTTCGTTGAACCCATTAATCTCAGTAAATGAATAGTTTAATGAAGTTCCAATTCTGAAGGATTTAGATACACTGTGATCTACATTACCCCTAAAAGAGTACCTTCTCATTTCATTGACATCAATTGCAGATTCCTGATCTGTAAAGCCTATTGAAAAGAAGTATTTAGTGGCTTCAGATCCACCAGATATGGATAGATTGTGTTGCTGGGTAAAGCCTCTTCTCAATATCAAATCCTGCCAATCTGTATTTACTCCGGGATTTGCTAATAGCGATTGGTTTGCATTTGCTCTCCTTTCATTCGCTATGGTCACAAAATCATCACCATTCAAAAGCTCAAAACGGTTTTGCGCTTCATTGAAACCAATGGCAGTGCTATAATTTACCTGAGCTTTCCCTGTTGAACCTCTTTTTGTGGTTATAAGGATTACCCCATTTGCTGCTCTGGATCCAAAAATGGCTGTAGCGGAACCATCCTTTAACACCTCAAATGACTCTATATCTGCAGGGTTAATGTTGGCTAGAGGATTTGAACCTATCACTGCTGATCTATCAGCGTCTACTACAGGTACCCCATCTATAACTATCAATGGACTGGCGCTTCCTGAAATAGAATTTACACCCCTAATCCTAATTACCGGGGCCGCACCTAAGGTTCCACTTGGCGTGGTAATCTGTACACCTGGTGCACGCCCAGCCAATTGTGATTCAAAGGATGGAGTTACCAGGTTCTCAATAGACCTATTGTTAATCGATGCCACTGAACCAGTGATATCTCGTCTTTCCTGTGTACCATAACCCACAACAACCACTTCACCAAGTGTTTTTAAATCAGGCTGTAGCACCACATTGATAACTGAGTTGTTACCAATAGTCATTTCTTTTGAAATAAATCCTACAAACGAAAACACCAAGACATTTCTATCCTCAGGAACAGAAACACTGTAATTTCCGTCGAAGTCAGTCACAACACCTAAGGTTGTACCCTTTATCACAACGTTTACCCCAGGAATTCCGTCAGGCTCTTCGGGCGAAGTTACCTTTCCTGAGATCGTCCTACTTTGCGCAAACAATGACACTGTCGTCATTGCGGTTAACGCGACAACTAATAAAACTTTCTTCATTGTATTTGATTTTAACTAGTAATAAACTAACGAATAATAGAAACAAAGGGTATTATTTCCAAAAAAAACGAAATTATAAGTTAGAAATTGAAAAATAATGAAGAAATTAAATGTTTTAGAAATTAAATCCAATTAAAAATTTTCTACCCTCTAAAAAGTTCAAGATCAAAATAAAAATCATGTTTTAATCCATATAACAATAAATTAACATTTGTTAATTTTTTTTTGTTTTTTTTAACTATTACAGGATTGAAATGGTAATTCTGCGGTTCAACGCTCTATTTTCAGGACTATCGTTTGGCCGTATTGGATGAGCATCTCCTTTACCCTCTGCTGTAAGTCTTGATTCATGAATTCCTTTTGACAAAAGAAAATTCCTTACACTTTCAGCCCTTCTTTGACTTAAACTATGATTATAACTTACCGTACCCACATTGTCGGTGTGTCCAATAATATGAATTTTGACAGATGGATTTTCTTTTAAAAATTCCAGAAGTCTAAGTAAGGAGCTTTTAGATTCAGGCTTAAGTTCGTCTTTATCAAAATCAAAAAAGATATTTTCAAATATAAACTCTTCCCCACTGGCAATTGGGGTGAGAGAAATCTCTAAATTCTCTTTATTCTTCAGATTATCACGCTCTACATTAAAAATCTTTGGAAGATAACCTTTCTTTTCAACATACAAGCCCGAAAACGAACGATCCGGGTAAATCATTAAGAATTCCCCTGTTTTTCCATCGGATCTAAACTGATACATCGTACTGTCATTAGCCAGACTAACCAATGATAATTTGGCATCTATTGGCTGCCCTGTCTTGCTGTTCAGCACTTTACCCTGAGACACCACCAATTTTTCCCCTAAGGCAATTTCTTCGGGAAACTTGAAACGGTAAAGAAATGACCTTTCAACTTTTCCTTGGTTATAATTACTTTCAGTATAATATGCATAATCTCGCTGAGCTGTTATAAACAATGAAAACTGATCCTTATGGTCATTTATGGGATAACCAAGGTTCTCCGGTTTGGTAAACTCACCCTTAACTACTCTGGAAACGAACAAGTCCATACCTCCAAATCCCTGATGTCCATTGGAAGCAAAAAACAGAATTTCATTATTGAAATAAATAAAGGGGGAAACTTCATCTTTGGCAGTATTGATAACTGATCCCAGATTTTTTGCTTCAGACCAGGAACCATCCGGCAACCATAATGAATACCAAATATCGTTACCTCCATAACCCCCTCTACGATTGGATGAAAAAAACAAAATCCTACCATCTGCAGAAAGTGAAGGCTGCGAATCCCAAGATCTGGAATTCACATTCTTCCCCATATTCTTTGATTTTTGCCACTGCCCATTGACTTTATAGGCAACATATAAATCACAGCTTCCAAATGAATCCGGCGCATCACAGGAGGTATAAATCAGAATATTACCATCTGCAGAAATCGTACAAGTCCCTTCATTGTAATATGTATTGATACTATCTGAAATCCCGGAAGGCTTTGTCCATCCAATTTCTTTATCATAATATGAAACAAAAATGTCCTCTGTATGGTAATTTTCAGTCCCATCTCTTTTTGTGAAAAGCAATTTTTTACTGTCTGCAGTAAGTACAGGAAAATACTGAAGGGTAAAATCATTAATAGGGTCAGGCAATTTTTGTTTATGGATCAAAAGTTTGTTCTCAATGTTTTTTGCAACAAATTCAATTTGACTTTTGATTTGATTGTACTCATGGGACCTTTTAAACGCCTCATCCAGTAATTCACTTGAGGTATCAAATTCATCAATAGCTTTTTCAAAGGCCCCTTGCCCCAGGTAAATATTCAATTTCAGCCATGAAAAGTCAGCCTTAATCTTTGTTGAAGCCTTTCCTGCTCTGGACTCTCCCCTATTGACCACAGCCAGCGCTTCTTCATGATTTCCTTTGGTAAGCAAGAGCCTTCCCCATTTGATATAGGATTCTAAAAAGTTTGCCTCACGCTGTATAGACAACTTATACTTTTCTATTGCTTCATCATAATTACGGCTCTTTACCAACTCATCACCCTGTTCATGAAGTTTGATTGCTCTGTTATCAATTATAGAATATGTCTGAGCATCAAGTCTTTGAAGCACTAATAAAAATAACAAAACAAGTAGGGTGATTCTCATGTCTTTATGGAATATCCATAAATTTATGAGTTTGTAAGGAAATTTTCCAATTTGGATGTGTTTTTACGTAGTCAACAATGGCTCCCATCACTTGACTTGACTTACTCCACTCGGGTTGGAGCAGCTTTTTACAATCCTCTTTTACTAATGCAGCGTGTTTTTCTGCAAAATCAAAATCAGACTTATGAAAGATGACCACCTTCAATTCATCTGCATTCTCATAAATTGAGGGATGGGGCGCTTTGAATTTCTTAGGTGAAAAACATACCCAATCGAAGTGGCCCGAAAAAGGATGGGCCCCAGAAGTCTCAATATGGGTAGAGAAACCTCTTTCTTTAAGTAATGTAGTTAAAGGATCCAGGTTGTACATCAAAGGTTCTCCTCCTGTAATCACCACCATTCTACCTGGATAAATAAGGGCATGATCAACAATTTCCTCGATACCTAATATCGGCCATTTCTCTGCTTCCCAAGATTCCTTAACATCACACCAAACGCATCCTACATCACAGCCTCCTAACCTGATAAAATATGCAGGAACACCGGTATGCATTCCTTCCCCTTGGACCGTATAAAAAGCTTCCATGACAGGAAGCATCAATCCTTCCTTTATTTTTTGAGTTTTATCCATTTCAATTTTTGTTGGAGCGGGTGATTGAACCGCTATTTATTCAATTGGACCGCAAAGGTAAGACAAAAAGTTCCAGCAAAAAAATCCTAAAAAAACCCTCAAAATCTGAGGGCTTTTTTTAGGATTAAGTCCAAGTACTTATTTCTCTGAAAGAACCTGCTTGATAAAATCAACACTTTGTGGAATCTGTTGTACCGATCTGGAAGACTCATCTTCAATGATCAGATACTTTGTACCTACCTTCTTAGCCTGTTTGATTAGCCCTCTTATATCTATATCTCCTGTACCTAATACTACATTGGTTTCAACATCTCCCCGACCGTCAGTACTACCAGGGGTACCATGGGCCCTATCCTTCAAATGGAGCAATGGGAATTTCTTGGGATATTTTTTCATGATGGCCAAGGGATCTCCACCGCCCATCTGCACCCAATATACATCCATATTGAAGGCATAGTTTTTTGAATTCTTCAACAGCTCATCAAAAAGCACTCCCTTTCCATGAGGCTTGAACTCATATCCATGGGGATGGTAACAAAGGGTAATACCTGCATCTTTCAAAATCTTCCCTGCTTCATTAAAGACTTTTACTGCTTCCAAAGTCTCTTTGATGCTGAATTTTCCATTTTCATGAGGAATCCAAAAGCATGTGGCATATTTAGCACCATAAGCTTTTGCATTATCTATAATTGCTTGGGGATTCTCCTGTAATTGCTTAAAATCTGCACCTACAGCTATTACTGAAAGCCCCAACCCAGAAATAAAAGATTTATAAGCACCTTGCTCCATTCCATATGTGCCACCACCTTCAAGATATTTTATGCCCCAGTCAGCAATCAATTGATGTGAGCCTTTCATATCTTCCCGCATCTCATTCCTAAGGGAATAGAGCTGAAGAGCAATTTCCTGGGCAAACAACGCTCCAGGCAAAAGCATAATTAAGCCTAAGCTTAGAATTTTTGTGATTTTTTTCATAGGTCTTTATTGGGTTTGTGCTTAAAAATAATCAAAATATTTCAGTACTATTCTTTATTTTTTTACAAATGGCATTATACTTTGCTTAAATTTTAAGATATTTTGTTTTGAATTTCCAAACAACACCATGACTAGCATCAATCGGAGAGATTTTATTAAACAAACCGCCTTATCTGGCTTAGCTATGAGCACATTTTCCCTTACATCCTTCAATCTGAACAAAGACACCATCATAGGTCATGGTGATTTCACTTATAGTGTTGACTTAAACTGGGGTTCATTAGATCCTTCCAAATTTCCGGTCAACAACTGTCATGAAATGGTTATGGATAAAAAAGGAAGACTCATCATGGTCACAGATGAACCAAAAAACAATATCCTCATTTACAACCAATCGGGGAAAATTTTGGACTCCTGGACTTTGAACCTCAATGCGGCACATGGGCTTTCTTTGGTAAAAGAAGGTGAAGAAGAGTTTCTTTGGATAGTAGACAACGGGGGAAGGGTGATCAAAACCAGCCTAAACGGAAAAATAATTACCGAAATTCCAAATCCCAAAAGCCAAGGAATCTATTCTGAGGGTATGGGTTACTCACCTACTGAAACTGTAGTAGCACCAAATGGAGACCTATACATTACCGATGGATACGGTTCCCAATTTGTGCTTCAATACGACAGAAATGGCCAATTCATCAGAATGTTTGGCGGTAATGGGCATGAAGACCATCAATTCAAAACTGTTCATGGTATAGCAGTTGACCAAAGAAAAGATGGTGTCCCTACGCTACTTTGTACCTCAAGAGGGCATAATTCATTCAAAAGATTCACATTGGATGGCCATTATCTTGAAACAATTTTTCTTCCGGGAGCCTTTGTCTGTAGACCGGTAATTCATGGAATGCACCTATATGCAGGTGTATGTTGGTCCAGAAAAAAATACCTTGAACAAATGGACAATTCGGGCTTTGTAACTATTCTGGATGAAAACAATAAAGTGGTTTCCAATCCAGGTGGTACAGCTCCAAAATACATTGATGGAGAATTACAGCTTATGGTCCAACAAGAAACAATTTTTAAGCATTGCCACGATGTGTGCATCGACCAGGATGAAAATATTTATGTTTGCCAATGGAATGCTAATAAAAGCTATCCAATCAAACTAATACGTAAATAGAATTAGCCTTTGGTAAAAAAATTAACCTATCTCTTCACTTAAATTTCTCGAAACTTTCCAAAAAAATTGATTTGATTTTGGGAACAAATAAGCTTATCTACTTGATAGCCTTGTGTATTTTTGGTCAAATAATGCGATATGATCGTTAAATCACAATGAGCTAATTGAAGACCAATAATATATTCGGTAAATAAATTTGGATAACTATTTATTAAAACTGCAATGTTTTGATACTGCTAATTTTTATCCAGCTCAATATAATCACCAAATTTAAACTAAAAATATATTTAAATATCATTGGATCAAATCCGCAATTTGATCTTCTGAAATAACCCCGTGTGGTAATTCTGTAATCCTAAGATTCCGGAAGTGGATGGGAGATCCTTCTGCTTCCAAACAGATATAACCTTTTCTTTGAGTAGACTGACTGATACCATTTACAAATTTCCCGTTAACGGACAATTTAATTACCCCGTCCAGACAAACTACCACATAGGTATTCCACTCCCCTTTTCCCAAACAACGGTTTTCAATGGATTTACTACGGCTACCTCTTGGGTTATCAGGTACGGTCTCCACCCCTCCAACACCAAACAATTCGCCATGGACATAGGCGATAGGTGGCAAAATACCATCCTTTTTATTCTGATTTACCCAATCCAATTCCAACATTTGAACTTCAACTCCATCAGGCAACCTGTTATCTCCGGGAACAGCACTGCTCCAGACAAATGTCCCTGAATTACCACCTGCCTCCATATGCTTCCATTCGATATGCATGATGAAATTTTGGTATTGCTTCTCAGAGCGGATTACCCCAATAGGCAATCCTTGACACACCAGCTCATCTCCTTCAAAATACCAGGAATCCTTGCCGGTATTGACATCAAACCATTTGATAGGAACTTCTTCTGGAGCATTTGATGCAACCAATGCTTCCAATCCCCTTACTGTACCAAATTCAAATAAATAACCTTGTGCTGGAACCTTCAACGCAAAAGCTATCAAGGCAAATTGTAAAAGTATTTTTTTCATTACAACTGAATTGAATTCATCATTTTATTACAAAACTTTGGAAACGCCTGGCACTGCCACAGGTGTAACAGGCCATACCAAATCCCAGTCATAATCTTCCATTTTGGGGCCCAAGGTCAAATTGGAACTCATCGCATCTTGCCAAGAAATGGTCTGACCACTATATGCAGCCATCCTTCCTATGATAGCCAGCATGGTACTATTGGCCATCAACTCCCCTTCATTGATCGGCTGTCCCTTCCGGATGGCAGTAAACAATTCCTCATGCTGGGTTTCATAAGGATTGTTTTTTTCACCTTCATAGTTCCATGTATTACTGCCACTGATGGCATGGATTTGCCTACCGATATCAATGAAGGCATCTCCTTCCCTCCCGATTATCTCCGCTCTATTGGTATTGGAACTACCTTGTTGCTGCCTACTGAAATGTACCCCTTTGACACCGTTTGGGTATTCATATTCAATAGCGAAATGATCATAAATATTCCCCCATTTTGATTCTGTTCTTGCCTGCCTTCCTCCTGTGGCAGTAACCCTGACAGGCAATTGCCCATCTAAAGCCCATGACATCAAATCCAAACTATGCACCATCATCTCCACAATGTAATCACCGGATAACCAATCATAGTAATACCAATTCCTCAACTGGTATTCCATTTCTGTCCAGTTAGGCTTTCTTTCTTTATACCAAAGTCCTCCACCGTTCCTCACAGTCAAAATAGACCTGACTTCACCAATTTCCCCCTTGGAGATCTTTTCAAAAAGAGCTCTTTTGGGAAAATCATAGCGATAGGTAAAACCTGAAACCACAGATAACCCTTTCTCCTTGGCTTTTTTAGCTGCTTCCAATACTGCCCGGACACCTGGAGCATCTACTGCAACTGGCTTCTCACAAAAGACATGCTTCCCTGCAGCTACCGCTTCAACAAAATGATGGGGTCTAAATGCAGGAGGTGTAGTCAATATTACAACGTCCACATCCGAATCCAAAACCTTTCTGTAGGCATCAAAGCCTATAAACTGATGTGCTTTATCTACTTTAACCTGATTAGGATTGAACATCATGAGGTTATCGTATGATTCTTTTAGGTAATCCGGAAAAATATCAGCCATACATGTCAATACTGCATCAGGGTCGGCCTTAAGTGCCTGGGCTGCAGCACCTGTTCCCCTTCCTCCACAACCAATCAGCCCAACTTTCAAAACTCGGTCAAAGGTGGCTTTTACAGGGTGATTGATAAATGCCATGGGCAGGACTGCAGTTCCAACTATGGCAGTTCCTGTTGATTTTAGAAAGCTTCTTCTTTGGTTCATAAGGGTATTGACTTAAGCTATAAAATACTTCGCATTGGAAATTGATGTCAAATAGGTAATCCACTGACTCTTGCAACTTGTTGAAAATTAGGGCTTGAAAACGGTAAATCAAAAATGATTTACATCAAAGGAGAAATTTTGAACAATTCTTAATAATTCAAATTTTTAAATTAAGATACGCCCGATTAACAAAATTTTCGCCAAACAAAATGAGTAAATTAATATATTGATGGAAAATCTATGCTCACCCCTTCTTCGGATCGAAGTAAACTAAGTTCATCCAGCAGCACTATGAAAAAAAATAAAGACTCCAGAAGAGAATTCATCAGGAAATCACTTGGATTGGCAACCGCAATAAATTTAGGTGGTGTATTGCCTGCCTTCAGTGCAAAAAGTTATAAAAATATCCTAGGAGCCAATGAGCGAATCAAAGTAGCTGTTATGGGCGTCAATAGCCGAGGATTAGCCCTAGCTTTAAATTTTGCCTCCCAACCAAATTCTGAAGTACTACATGTTTGTGATGTGGACAGCATTGCAGCTGAAAAGTGCATTCAGTCAGTTTCAGCTGTTCAAAAGCAAAAACCCAAAAACACAAAGGACTTCAGAAAAAGTCTGGAAGACAAAGAAATGGATATATTGGTAGTGGCTGCTCCTGACCATTGGCATGCACCTGCAGCAATACTCGCCTGTAAAGCAGAAAAAGATGTATATCTGGAAAAACCCGCAAGTCATAACCCCCATGAGGGAGAATTGCTATTACTGGCTACAGCCAAATATAAAAGGATCATTCAAATGGGTAACCAAAGAAGGTCCTGGCCCAATGTTGCAGAAGCCATCAAGGAATTGCATGCAGGAGTTATTGGAAGACCATATATGGCCAAAACTTGGTATACCAACAACAGGTCGCCCATAGGAATTGGTAAAAAAGTTCAGGTGCCCAAACATCTTGATTACGAACTGTGGCAAGGACCTGCCCCACGGGAAGATTTCCGAGATAACATCATTCATTACAACTGGCATTGGTTTTGGAATTGGGGAACTGGAGAGGCCTTAAACAATGGTACCCACATGGTGGATTTGGCTAGATGGGGCTTGCAAGTGGAATATCCAAGTAAAGTGAGTTCAGCTGGTGGACGATATCATTATCAGGATGATTGGGAGACACCAGATACCCAGATTATCAACTTGGAATTTGAAAACAAGAGCCTTATCACTTGGGAAGGAAGAAGCTGCAATGGTCTAAATATAGAAGGTTCCAGTGTAGGCGTGATTTTCTATGGAGAAGAGGGAGCCATCAAAATCGATGGAGGAAATAATTACAGTATTTTGGATCGACAGAACAAGGTGGTCAAAGAAGTCCGATACAATAGACCTGTGGATCCTAGAAACTTATCCGATCCAACCCATGAACTTGACAGCATCCACATCCAAAACATGTTTGATGCCATCAGAAAAGGAACCCCACTTGCTGCAGATATCACTGGGG
Organism: Cecembia rubra; assembly: GCF_003014575.1. Classification (GTDB taxonomy): domain Bacteria; phylum Bacteroidota; class Bacteroidia; order Cytophagales; family Cyclobacteriaceae; genus Cecembia_A; species Cecembia_A rubra. The sequence goes on along the minus strand of NZ_PYGF01000012.1, from coordinate 108,300 downwards.
GTCAAACAAGTACACTTTTGGTGCAGTTAGGAAATATTTCACAACGATTAGGCAAAACTTTGGACATAGACTCTAAAACAGGTCATATCCTCAATAATCCTGAGGCACAGCAATATTGGTCAAGGCAATATCAGCCAGGATGGGAACCAATTGTATAGCAATTCTTCTAAACTATGAAGCTTAGCCATCTTGATCTGATTATTATCAGTTTGTTTTTCTTACTGATGTTGGCAATAGGGGTTTATGCCTATTATAGAAATAAGAATTCCGAAGACTATTTCGTAGCTGGAGGAAATCTCCCTTGGTGGTTGTCCGGTATTTCACACCATGTATCCGGATACAGCGGGGCGGTATTTGTAGCTTATGCCGCTTTGGCTTATACCCATGGAATTTCTGTTTATTTCTGGTGGGCATTTACTATTGGCATTGGTATTTTGGTCAGTGCCAAAAAATTCCCTATTCTTTGGATGAAGCTGAGAAAGTCTTTCCATATTCAATCCCCTTTGGAATTTTTAAAAATAAGATACAATCTTTTTACCCAACAACTAATGGCATGGTCTGGAGTAATGCTCAAGTTGTTTGATATTGGTGCCAAATGGGCTTCCATTGCCATCCTATTGAATGTATTTACAGGAATGAGCCTATCGGTTGGCATTCTTGTATCTGGAGGTATCTCACTCTTGTATATTACTTTTGGAGGACTTTGGGCAGTAGTCATAACAGATTTTGCCCAGTTCATCGTTCAGCTTTTGGCAGGGATTGTTATGTTTATTGCGGTATTGATGCACCTCGATGGCTTGTCGACTCTTTCTAACCTTTGGGGTCAATTGCCTACGGGTAACAGTCAAATTTTCAATGACCCTTACACCGTCGGGTTTGCACTTGCTTTCCTATTCATCAATTTTTTATCCTACAATGGAGGCCAATGGAACCTGGCCACCCGCTACATTTCTAGTCCTTCTGAGCATCAAGTCATAAAAGCAGCAAGATTATCTGGATGGCTATATCTAATTTGGCCTTTGATTCTATTTTTCCCTATGTGGGCTGCACCAATACTCCTCCCTGACCTAGCTGATCCTGGCCAGTCATATGGAGAACTTACCCTACTGTTACTTCCATCTGGTTTGGTAGGCTTGGTAATTGCTTCTCTCTTTGCCAACACCATGTCAATGACTTCTTCAGATATTAATACCATAGCAGCAGTAATCAACAGGGACATCCTTCCAAATATTTCCAAAAAAATCTATCCAAACTCCTTGAAGACAGCGAGAACAGTCACCTTTGTCTTCACCACTTTGACCATCTTGGTAGCTTTGCAATATGAATACTTTGGAGGAGTTTTAGGCTTGATTATCTCCTGGTTTGGAGCCCTGGTAGGTCCAATTGCCATTCCTTTGCTTTTGGGCCTGGTTCCGACATTTAAAAAATGTGGATCAGCCGCAGCTATTTCTTCCATCCTGACTGGTCTGCTTGCATTTATATTTACAAAAAATGTGGAAATCGGAAACCTGGCAGTTCAGGTCAGTCTTCCATTATTGGTTTCTTTTATCACCTATGTGACAATAGGTTTCCTTCCAAAAAGAGAGATCCCAGAAAAAGTAAACCAGATGTTTTCTATTTTGAGAAACAATTAAATAATTATGCAGGTAAAAGTCTATCCAAATAGAGCAAAAATGGGTGAAGCTTCCGGAAAGTTGGTGGAAAAACACATCATTGAACTTGCCGGACAAAAAGATGAAATCCGGATGGTCTTTGCTGCTGCTCCTTCACAAAATGAGTTTTTGAATTACCTCAGAAATTCTCCGATTATCCCCTGGGAAAAGATAGTTGCTTTTCATATGGATGAATATCTTGGTCTTGACCATAGCCATACTGCTCTTTTTTCAAATTTTTTGAAATCTGCTCTTTTTGACCATGTCCCAATGAAGCGGGTACACCTGATTGATGGAAACAATACCAGTGAGAAGGAATGCAAAAGGTATTCAGGTTTATTGAGTGAAAAAAAAATTGACATCGTATGTTTGGGTATAGGTGAAAACGGACATATAGCATTCAATGACCCTCCTGTAGCAGATTTTAATGACAACCTATTGGTCAAGGAAGTAGAGCTGGATGAATACTGCAGGCAGCAACAGGTAAATGACGGCTGTTTTGAAAGCTTTGATTCTGTACCTACCCATGCGATTACATTAACAGTTCCAGCATTATTGAATGCAGATTTTATATGCTGTGTGGTTCCTGGAACACGAAAAAAAGAGGCTGTTTACCAAACCATTCATGGCACTGTTGATGAGCATTGTCCGGCCACTATATTGCGGGGCCATTGGAACTGTCATTTATTTACTGACAAAAATGCCCTACCTGCTTTTGAGATTGGAAAACCTCAGGAAACACAATTTTTAATGGATATCATTTCCAGGAAACTCTGTATTTTGAATGAAATGCAAGAGATGCGGATGACAGCAATCTCAATTCCTGACCATGCATCAATACAATTCCCTTTTTGCGGACCAGGACTTATAGACCTGCAAGTCAATGGAATCGCCGGAATTGATTTCAACGAAATGGAACTGACCGAACACTCTATCCGACAAGCAATAAATGCCCTATTAAAAAAAGGAGTGACGGGTTTCTTTCCTACAATGATTACCAATGACCCGCAAACTGTGGAAAAAAATCTCAAAATTATTCATAGGGCTTGCCAAATTGATCCCCTGATCAATTCCTGCATTTTGGGAATTCACTTGGAAGGACCATTCATTTCTTCCTTTGAAGGGGCAAAAGGCGCCCATCCTGAAAAATACATTCAAAAACCCTCTTGGAAATTAGTTGAAAAATTTCAAAAGGCCAGTGGAGGACGAATCAAACTCATCACTTTAGCGCCTGAATTGGAAGGAGCAATAGAATTAATCAAAAGATGTAAAGAAGAGGGGATTTTAACTGCTATCGGGCATTCGAGTGCAACTTATTCGGATATAACTAATGCTGTAACATCAGGAGCAACTCTTTCCACCCATTTGGGAAATGCTGTCCCCATGATGCTACACAGACATCCAAATATCTTATGGGACCAATTAGTACAGGAAGATTTATATACCAGTCTGATAGCCGATGGTTTTCATTTGGATCCTTCCTTCTTAAAAGCGGTCCTAAAAATCAAAAAAGAAAAAGCCTTCTTGATAAGTGACAGTACCAAATTTTGCGGAATGGAGCCAGGAGCATACCAAAGCCCGATTGGGGAAGAAATTATTCTCGAAGAAAATGGTCGCTTATCCATGAAATATGGAAATGGCCTGTTGGCAGGCGCAGCAAAAAGTCTATTAGATGGAATTGAATACCTGGTTAAAGAAAAAATTACCGATATTTCTGAGGCCTGGAAGATGGCCTCAACTGTACCTTTATATTTTGTAGGACTAAAGCCCACAAATGATACTGTAATTTTTAACTTCAGTATTGAAAAACGACTCCAAATTCAAAAAGTCATCAAACAGGGTACACTTGTAAATCTCTGAATGCTAAAGAGTAATAAAGCCCACATAATATAATTTTTCTATCTAAAATAAGATGTATTGAATGGTTGCGAATAATCCTTCTGCTTCAACATATTATACTTCCATCAAATAAGAGCATTCTGAAATCAGAAATGCAAAAGGAAAAAACAGTTAAATAGCCTCTACTGAAAAAATGATGGGGGAAGCGGGTTAGGTTTGGGATTAAGAATCTTGAAGCGCAAGCTAAAACAACCGAAGGAGGAAGTAGATGTATTTACTTCTTTAGGTCCATAATCCACCAAGTCCCATCTTTCCTATTCAGATCATCGTGCAATAGAAAGTGAACAGAATATGTTGCCCATTCTAAAAAGGAGGAATTAACTTATTCGAAAAGAAAGAAAAAACTCATCAAAAGTTCTGCTATTATCCAATCCGCTGACAATAATCTCCGAAAAAATTGCAGAAGCAGATTAAAGGAAATAATGGAAATTGGTCTTTTTGCGCTCAAGGAAGTTAACTTTAAAAAGTTCAAGGTTACACTTTTTCAATTCAAGCCTAGGAAATAACATTACTCAAGGAAGGATTAATTCCTAGATCTTTTTATTGAAGTTAATTCATCCAAGAAAACCCTTTTACCATTTAACTTTTTACTTTCATCCGCTGCTTCCATAAATGCCAATATTTCAAGAGTTTCTTCAGGCTGTACAGGAACAATTCCGGTTTCAAAGTATTTTACAATTTCAATTAGCAATGCCTCGTAACCTGAATAGGGGCCCAAAACTATATTACTTTCAGTTGTAAAAACAGTGCCTCCATAATCATGCTTCCCTGATCGAGTACCTCTAAATGTCCCTATCCTTCCATCTTTCCAAGTTCCGACTACTATATCTGTATCATTAGTATTTATCCTCACCACAGATTCACATCCTATACCCATGACGGTGTACAAAGTTTCCACTCCGTGAATTCCATACCAATACAAATCAGGATGGGAAGGCTCAATAGTAGCAGGGCTGAAGGTATCTGCTCCTAAAACCTTGCTTTTGTCAATATTCTCGATCCCTTTAACAAAACGTAAAGAAGAAGATGAAAAAACTGGAATCCCAAATTCCGAACTGGCTTGAAAAATCTTCACCGCATCTGAATAAGAGGCAGTAATAGGTTTATCTATAAACATTCTTTTACCAGCTTTAAATACTTCCAAAGCCTGTTCCAGATGCAGATTTCCATCATTGGTCTCCAACAAAACCACATCTACCTGCTCCAATAGTTCGGCAATAGATCCTACAATCCTGACACCCATTTTTTGAATATCCTCTGTATATCCTGGAATCCTATCCTTACTGGATGGGATAATTTTGCTTCCATGCGGATATGCCGCAACTACATAGTAGCCTAGATATTCGCCTGAATGCCTATGTCCATTCAAAACTTTGGTAAATGCAATGCTGTGAGAAGTGTCCAAACCTATGATACCAACTCTTTTTCCAACTTGTTTTGAAGCCATTACAGGATTTTGACTCCCTAATACATTTAAACCCAAAGTGGTTATTGAGGCAATTTTGATAAATTCCCTCCTGCTTTTTGGTAATTTTTCCTTCATGAAATTAAATCGTGCTTTTTTATCGGGTTATACTGCTGAATCTACTTAAATTTATTCTCTAAACCCAATTTACTATGAAAAACCATGTAACTGTCGGCTGGTTCGAAATACCAGTAATTGATATGGAAAGGGCCATGTCATTTTATGAAGTAATCTTTGAATGCAAATTGGAAAGACACCAAATGGGGCCTATAGATATGGCTTGGTTTCCCTGGAATCATGAAATAGGTGGGGCTGGGGGCAGTTTGGTTAAAAATGAAGAATATTATCAGCCCAGTGAAAGGGGAGCCCTTGTATATTTCTCATCTTTAGATGTCAACCAGGAACTCGAGCGCATACCCAATGCAGGGGGGAAAGTGTTACAGAGCAAAACCTTGATCTCAGATGAAATAGGTTATATGGCTTTGTTTTTGGATACGGAAGGAAATAGGATTGCCCTACATTCCTTGAAATGAGGGAAGAACAAGAGTAATTTTATAAAAATGGTCTGCGGGTTTTCCGAAATGGTTTTTTATGGAGTCAGCACCGGAATTCAAATGTAAGAGTGGAAGTCTTTCTAAAAGCTGTTGATATAATACTACTCATGATAGTTCAATCCATCAATCAAGAATGCTGATTTTGAAGGATTTTGTTTTATTTTCATTCAAAAAACTTTCCAAAAAATAACAACCCTTATCTCAGTCATGCATCATTCTAGAAGAAAATTTATTCAAAAAACTTCCCTTTCTACATTGGCTATTGGAGCTTTTTCAATTGGTCCCAAGCTGGCATGGGGGAAAAATATTGCACCTAGTGATCAAGTAAATATTGCACTTATTGGTTGCAATGGACATGGTTTCAGCATACTAAAGCATCACCTTAATATACCTGGGGTAAACTGTGTTGCTATCTGTGATGTAGATCAAAATGTGCTGGATAGACGGACTAAGGAGATATTAGATCAATACAGTCAACATCCTGCACAATATACTGACTTCCGTAAATTACTGGAAAATAAAACTATAGATGCTGTTATTATTGGAACTCCCGACCATTGGCACTGTCTTCAAATGGTATATGCCTGTCAGGCGGGGAAGGATGTGTATGTAGAAAAACCCTTGTCCAATAGTATTGGGGAAAGTAAAATCATGGTAGATGCCGCCAATTATTACAATCGGGTTGTACAGGTAGGACAGCAACAACGGAGCGGATATACATTCATTGAACCTATCCGGTTAATAAAAGAAGGGAAGATTGGGAAAATCCGCAAAGTGAATATCTGGTCCAATTTTAATTATGGAACTGGAGCAATTCCGGCAGAAGACTCTGCAATTCCAAAAGGTGTAGATTACGATTTTTGGCTGGGGCCTGCTGCTGAAAGGCCATTCAACAAGAACCGCTTTCATGGAAGCTGGAGGCATTTTTGGGATTATGGAGGCGGACTTATGTCCGATTGGGGAGTGCATTTATTGGATATAGGGATTTGGGCAATGGCCGCACCAAAGGCCCCAAATAAAGTAATTACACAAGCTTCAAATAGTTCCACAGACATCCGCCATAGAGAAACTTTTGACAGCATGTCTGTCTTATATCCTCATGATGAATTTACTATCCAATGGGATATGTTAGGTGGTATTCAACAGGGGCCTTATGGAAAAGCTTATGGTCTGGCATTTATCGGTGAAAAAGGAACCATTGTGGCGGACAGAAGGAGTTTTGAAGTCTACCCTGAATGGGACAATGACAAAAAAGAACCAAAAACTGAATCTTTATCTTACTTGGAAGGAAAAGAATCACATAATGTCCATGTAGAGGATTTTATTAATTGTGTAAAATCCAGAAAAACCCCCATTTGTCCTCCTGAAATCGGCAGAATAGCTGCCTTGTATGCGCATATCCCAAATATCTCAGGAAGGATTGGGGAGAGTGTTTTGGAATGGGATGACCAGCTGCAAAAATTTAAAAACAACAAAATGGCCGATGAGTTAATCTTGCCACGTTATCGGTCTCCATGGGAACTTCCAAAAATTCCAAAATAATTAAGGAATTACAGTCACAACCACCCGCTGATATCTTGTCAAAGAAGGATATCCATCGTCTTCGACTTCCAAAATTATGTGAATCGTATCTCCTATTTTGGATTCATCTGGAATGATGAATGAAGCTTTGGGCTTTTCTGCATTTTGGATCTGAACAAAAGCTTTGAGGGTCCCAGGCTCAAGGTACTGCCACCAAAGATAATTCAATTGGTCCCCATCTGGGTCTTGGGCTCTACATTCCAATGTTACTTTTTGGCCTATTTTAGCGTTAAGATTCATCGGATGTACTAACCAAACATAAGGAGCATGGTTTGCTTCCTCATAATTTTTTACACACCATGCTGCCCTAGCTGCAAAATCATTTTGAATCTCTTTGATCCACCGTGTCTGAGGAAAAGTGGGATCCTCTTTTTGGGTATAGGGATTATAATCTGTGACTTGCTTCCCATCTTCCCAACGGTTAGGATGTGTTTCCGATTGGATAAATCTTCCACCCCAGCCTCCAAAACTTGGGTTTTCTTGATTTCTTAATCCCACATCCAATAAATAAAAAAATGCTGGCGAATCCCCTTCGGAAATAAAGTCAAATTGGTTCCTTTCATATTTAGCCATGACTTCCAAATCACCATGATCATGTTCAGGGTCATTGTCAATCTGTCGACCATCTCCCCAAGTAAAATACCTGGCCATCAATGGCCCTTTGTCAAAAAGAATATATTCCTTGAAAAATTCACCTGAAAGGTAATACTTCAGGCCTTCCGGGACCCTTTGAGACCAAGGGTAGGCAAAGCACCAAAACTGGTCTGAATTATAAATTACTTTTATATCTGGCCAGTTTGGCGCTATATATTTGGTATAACTTGCATCTTGGTCCAGTACAGTATAAATGATTGCTTTATCTGAAATCTTCCTGTAAATGCTTTCCCAATCAGCTCTACCTTCATATTCCACTTGTATAGATTTCAATGCACGTGCGATGGTATTGGTGCCACCCCATACCTGCAGGTAAAGGGGTCTTGGATCATCATCCAGAAGGACCATTTTGATCCATTCAGAACCTTCAGAATCCTTTTCCATCTCACCTTCAAATTCTATATTTCCAACTTTCACCAAATTGAGTAGCTTTTCAGGACTTGGATATCCTTTAGCATGCTTTTGGAGGTTAGGATAAACTTCAGCGTACTTTGATATGAGTTCCTGCATCCAAGTAGTGCCGGGCCAGCGAAGTTCTGTCCTTTCCCCGTACCTTTCAGCTGTATTCTGCAATTCTGAAATAAAAAGAGTCCCTTTACCATCTCCTTTGTAATGCCATTGAGAACTACTGTAAATTAAGCCCTCCAGATCAAATTCATTGGAATAAAGCAACATGCGAATGAAAGAATCTACATCATCCACCTCACCATCAGTTGTGACTATGGTTCTGGATTTTGTTACCGGTTGTATTTTTTCTGCATTATCTTTAAAAGTACAATAATTAAAGAGTAAAGCCAGAACCACAATAGCCAGAAAGCTTAATGGTTTTCTCATGAATGTAAAGATTAGGTGATTCAATTTAGGATATTGATTAAATGTATTCAGGGTTTTCCGGCACATCTTTTTTTGAATTTTCCCAATGGCAAAATCAATTTAAGTAGCCCCCCCTCTAAAAGAAATAAAATGGATTATACAATTTATTTCAATTCATCTTCATCAGGAATAGCCATTGTTTGGTTTGCCAATAGTTTAAAACCTTTCTTCACTTTGACATAAGTTCTCATGAAATGGTAAGTGGTAAGACTTGGCCCACGTTCTACGACTGTAAAACCACTCACCACTGCAGTTTTACCCATTATGATGGCCTTTTGATCCTTAGAAACTCTTCCTTTGGTATTGTCATCCTGGCCCTGTTGAATTCTTTTTGCTCTGGAAACCACGGCAGACTTTCCGTCTATCAATCCAGCATGATTATGGACCCAAATAAAATCATCAGCCAGAATATTTTCTAAAAATGCCACATCAGACTCTAAGAGTGCTTTTTCCCAAGCCAGATCAAGTTCAATTATTTCTTTCTCTTGCATTGTTTGTGCAGAGACTAAAATAGAAATGAGAAAGGAAATTGGTAAAATGATCCATTGTTTTTTCATGTTCCTTGGTTTTAAATATGGTGATTTACTCAATAAACCTGAATACCGGATTAGGCACTCGGGCCTCCATAAATAATTTATCCATCTCAAGAACTATATCAGGCTGCGACATAGCCAAATCCTGAGATTCTGCAGGATCTAATCCCAAATTATACAGTTCAATGGGGGCATTGGGATTGCTTTTTACTCCATATTTTATTGCCTTCCAATCCCCTTTTCTGATGGCCTGCCTTCCACCTAACTCATGAAATTCCCAATAAAGGTACTTATGACTCTGTTGACCTGATTCCCCATTGATTGTTGGCAAAAATGATATTCCGTCTAAATTTCCAGGGATATCTTCTCCCAAAATTTCTGCAAATGTCGGTAGGAAGTCCCAAAATGCAGAAATATGATCTGTTTTACGCCCAGGCTGTATAACATTAGGCCACTTCATGATCATTGGAATCCTGATGCCACCTTCATAAAGGTCTCGTTTAAATCCGCGGAAAACCCCATTACTATTGAAAAAATCAGGGTCATTCCCTCCCTCTACATGTGGGCCATTATCTGAGGAAAAAATGATAATCGTGTTCTCGGTAAGCCCAAGCTCATCTAATTTCCTGAGGATTTCGCCTACTTGTTTATCCAAAAGTCCTACCATGGCTGCATAGCTCGCCTTAGGCCAGACATTCGATTGGTACCCTGGAATATTGATTGGATCATCTCCATAATCCCATCCAACAGGTGCAGAATGGGGTACCTCTTCTCCAATTTTTCCTCTGTAATACTCCAATAATTCCCCCTCAGGAGCGGCAAGTTCCGCATGTGGCATTACCATTGGAACAAACATAAAGAATGGATTTTTGGAATTTTCCTCAATAAAGTCCAATGATTTTTGGTGTATGATGTCTGGTGCATAAGTAATTTTTTGGGTCCAATCATTACCAGGAAGAATTACTTTTTGGTTATTATCCCATAAATATTCCGGATAATATCGGTGGGCAATGCGCTGACAATTGTAACCAAAAAAGCGGTCAAACCCCTGATGATTTGGATCACCTTCTGTTCCTACGAAGCCCAAACCCCATTTCCCAAAAGCTCCTGTAACATATCCTGCATTTTTAAAAAGCTTAGGAAGGGTCAATAAAGAATCCGGCAATGGATATTGTCCTTCTGGCTGGATTTCAAAATTTCCTCTTATTGGGGTTCGCCCAGTATGCAGTCCAGTCATCAAAGCAGATCGGGAAGGGGCACAAACTGTAGCTCCTGAATAATGATTGGAAAAAAACAACCCTTCGTCAGCCAACCTGTCCAGATTCGGAGTTTCAATTATCTTCTGGCCCAAAAAGCCCAAATCCCCGTAACCAAGGTCGTCGGCAAGGATGAAGATGACGTTAGGCAATGGTTCTTTTTCCCTCTGATTGCCCTTAATCTCCTTATTTGAACATGAAAAAATTGCAGTGCCTGACAATAGCAACAAAACATTCAATATGCTTTTATTCATTTGATTTTTTTTTAAGTATTCATTAAGAAAAAACTATCATCCCCCCTTTGAAATTTGGTCCAATCGGTCAAACATCCGCACAAAAGTCACCCAAGGATTGTTCAATTCCTCTTCAGTCATGGTTTTGTTGGGATCCTTTTTAAAGGCGTCAAATCCATCCAGGAATGGAGTAACCCCAGACCATACAGTAAGCATTACTCCAGCAAACCTATCCTTCATAACTTCTGTATTGTTTTTCCTGAAAAGAAACATGTCCTCCACATGACTTACACCAACATTTGGTTTTCTCCAAGCACAACTGATCACATTAAACCCTTTCATTGCAAAATAGACCGGTGTACCGACAGGTTTCTCATAATGCCAATCATTGATGACTACGTCTTTTGGAATCAAGTCCACGGCTCGGTGGGTATTATTGTAGCTACCTTCCCACAAACCAATGCCTGTTGTTTTACCATCAATCAAACGATCGCCCCAAATCCAAAGCTTCCTGTCTTTTAAAGCCAAATGGTTTCTGATTTTGGTAACTTCTCCTGCAAAAAGCTCTGCTTTATCCAAGCCCTGACACCTTGGGCATTTGTCATCCCCAATGTAAAAAACCTCATCCATCCCTGCATGGAAAGCATCAGTTTCAAAAACCTCAACAATTTCATCCATTAAAGCAAACACTACTTTGTGTACTCCAGGATGCTGTGGGCAGTAACTTTTACAATATAAGCCATCAGGATTTGGCCATTGATAAACCTCCGGCATCTGTACATGGGGGGTTTCATCAAATTCAGGATAAATCTTCAATAAGTTCCCAATCGTACCGGCCCAAGACTGATGCCCCAAAAGATTGATTTGTGGAATGATTTTTATTCCGTGTTGTCGTCCAGCAGCAACCAACTTCTTGACATCATTTTTGCTCAATGCATCCTCATCCCTGAGTTCAGGATGACTTTCAAATTGATAGTTATAATCAACCCTTAAAACCAGGGTATTGATATTTCTTGGACCAAGTTCCTCATGGATAAAACTGACAAACCGGACTAACTCTGATGATTTAGGAGCTGCAATAGCTAGACCTTTGATTGGAAGATTATCTGAAACTTCAGCGACAAATCCAAATGACGCCTTTGGCTGCCAAATTAAAACCAGTAAGAATACTATAAAGGAGATGAGCTTTTTCATAGGGATTAAGTCTTGGGTTAAATTTTGAGACATATTTTTTGTTTTTCCAATAGTCCGGTAATCCAGATGATGACTAAAGCATAAAAAAGGGATTTTACTATACCTATCGCTCCTGTTCTCAAATACAAGGGCAGCACTATTCCCACCATAGAGTACAAAGCATAGTGAATATAAGGTAGTAAATAGCAAGTCAAAGTACTCGTACCTGCGGGTTTGATGGTTTCGAACCAAGAGAACTTTCCCCTTCTATCAACCAACCAGATCATAAAAGCTAAAACCAAGAAGCTTATCCCTGTACAAATAGCCACCCAAGATGGCGATGCACCAATTTTATGGATTCCCCAAAACGGTCTCGTCCAAAGTCCAAATAAAATCAAAGCTCCAGCCGAAGCACAGAGTACCAACCAGTAATTTTTGTACTTTCCATGTGCAAGGTAATTTTTGTAATAAAGCCCAATGATGACTCCTGCCATTGAGAATGCGGGATTTGAACCATTCCCGGAAATCCAGAAATACGGTTTAATTGAATCAAGGAAGCTTAACCACCCAAGTTTTTCCGCAGAATTGAAAAAAATGAAGAATAAGAAAAATGCAAAATATACAGGGAGTTTTTCCCTGAAAGCCAAATAAATCAATGAAGCAATGAAATAAGCCCAGCCTATCAAGCCAAGGATACCCCACCAATGGAATTTCATCCAAGTGGGGTTTTCAGGACTTCCTCCTACATATAAATAAGCAAGTAGGCCTAAGATCAGGACACCGGAAATCTGAATTATATTATTCCTTCTTTTATTCAGATAGGAGGAATAATCCAGCCAAATCATAAAAAATGCAACAGTCATCAGAATCTGCCAAACAGACTTTGGCAGAGATGAATCTGCAGCATTGTAATTTTCCAGATTGACATGAAATAGCCCCATTGTCAATAAAGCCAAAGTCCTGAAAAAAATATGTTTTAATGTATCATTAAGGCTTTCCCCCTTTTGAATTCTCTTGGAAATAGCGAATGGAATTGATAAGCCAACGATCACCAAAAAAGCTGGAAAAACCACATCTGCCAAACCCATACCATCTATTCCGGCTTCTGCATGACCAAGCCATTGAGGGACATCTTTCAGCGTCCATAGGTCATTGACAAAAATCATCAACAACATAGTGATGGCCCTGAAAATATCTATGGAATAAATCCTGGATGACAAAGGTGATTGTGTCATAGAACGTTCTTGAAAGAGCAACAAAAAATAAAAATATGATTTTTTCTCAAAAACAAAATTTAAAGCAGAATAAATTAGGCATAATTACTGAAAAATTTTCGCTGAAACCAAGTGGAACAATCATTTCACAACTTAACATCCTAAATGATTAACCTTTTCCTGGAATTTCACGGTTGTTCCCAAAATGAAAAATCAAGGAATGCAATATCTAATTGCATCCCAAGAAATGATAAAAAAGTATCCTAAGAAATTTTGGTAAGGCCTATTTTTAGCATGCATAAAAATTTTCCAAAAAGCCAATCATCAATCTTTTTTTGCTGCTCCGGATAAGTCCAATGCCCTGTTTCAAGCACCAAAAAAAGTTCCTTGGGGGACTTGATTTGATTATAGGCCGCATAATAAGAAGTGGGAGGGCTGACTTCATCATTGAAACCCCAGGTATAAAAACCAGGGGTATTTAAAATCCGTGCAAAATTGACCGCATCATAATAAGTAAGGGTTTCAATTACCTCAGGTCTTTTGTAGTAAACCAAATTCTGACCGGTGAAAACATGTGGCCACCCTCCCGCTCTCCCATTCAGATATCCTGTATGGTCACTTAATGCAGGATAAACTGCCTTGGAATTTGCCCATAGGTAAGGTGAACAAATAAAAAATAAATGATTAAAACGATTGACTTTCTTTTCGCAGTTGACATAGGAATTCGGGTTTGAGATAAACAGTTTAAATTACTCAAACCTAGCTAAAATTCAGTGATTTTCTCCCTTTAAAGTTCTTTGCACCACCTTAAAAACCAACCCCACTACAAATGCCGGGGCAAATGTGATCCCTAAGGCCAATACCACTTCGAAGGGCCAAAGATTATGCGTGGAGCTATCATTGAAAATGTCAAACACAATCCTCAAAATGACTGCAGTCACAAATCCCATTGCAATCCATATGGCCACCTTTCCTGATAATTGATTGTGTCGAAAATGGGAGATAAGACTGAGGACAGCAGCATAAAAAGCCCAGCGCAAGGCAGAACCATCTTCCATGAGACCCAAGTCTTCATAGGGGACAGTCCAATTGGTCAAAGCTGCTACCAAAAAAGCCAAACCAAAAACCAAAAGCATCCTTGTATCAAAACCTGCTCTCATTACTACCTTCTTAAATTTTTCATTTGTTCCTCATTTTCAATAATTACTTCATTGTATTTTAAGGTCCAACCCAGTGACTTGGTCAGTACAAAAAGATTGGCCAATTCAGCCATCAACCTTTCCCTGCTATTATCCATAAGATTTGATTGATTGACTTTTTCCCTGATACGGGCATTGACTGTGTTTTTGATTTTATTGTAATCTGCAGCTCCAAACTTATTGAAGTAATCTTGGGTCACATCATAGTATTCAATATCCGGATAAATATTGATCACCGGTTCTGGGATCCTTTTCAAAATTACAGTCTTATTATCCAAATCCAGCTCAGTTTCCAAAGCCCTGAGATCATATTCCACTGTAACTTTAGCATTAGCCACTACCAATGCTTTTTTATCGGAAGTAAACAGGTTCAGGAATAGATTTTGGGAGTTTTTGAAGGTAAATACCTGTGAGAAGTATCCCTCTGTCACTATCAATTTACCTACCTGTTGAATCTGCTGCTGGATCATTGCAGAGCTTTCTTTTAATTCCTCCTTACTTTCCTTTTTATCCAGCAACAACCAAACACCTACAAAAATCAATGCCGCTGCTATAAATCCTGCTATAAATCTCTTCATCCAGTTTATGACTAGTTATGTCCAATTTGGTAAAAATAAAGATTGTATCCAATCCAACAATCAAAAGCCACACTTTCAATCAATGAAATAGCCGCTTGATCCAAGCCTCTACCTGATCCATCCACAGGATATCTGATTGGGGGTTGACCATACCAAAACCATGCCCACCAGTTTCAAAATAAGTGGCTTCAACAGTAACTGCATTTTGTTTAAGTGAATTTTCGAATACATATGAATTTTGGATGCTCACCCGATCATCTTTGGCGTGGACAAGGTAAGTTGGAGGAGTATTTGCACTCACTTGTTTATCATTGGAAAACTTATCTAGGATTTCCTGGCTTGGATGATCTCCTAAAAGATTTTTAGCTGAACCACTGTGCCCAATAGATGGATCGAAACTGATTACAGGATAAACCAAAACCATAAAATCTGGCCTTAGACTGGTGTTTTTTGGATTATTTATCTCTGCTGTTTCAAAATGGGTGCCGGCAGTTGAAGCCAAATGTCCCCCTGCTGAAAATCCCAAAATCCCCACCTGATCTGGATTCACATTCCATTCATTAGCATTTTCTCTCACCATCTGGATGGCCCTTTGAGCATCTTGAAGAGGACCAATCGTTTTGTCGATCATGGTAATATCGCTTGGTAGACGGTATTTCAGCACAAAAGCCGTAATTCCTCTTTTGGTAAATTCCTCTGCTACATCCGAACCTTCATGTCTTGCTGCCAATATCCAATATCCTCCTCCCGGGCATATGATAACTCCATGTCCAGTTGCCTTTCCCTTTTCAGGTAAATATACTGTCAGTGTCGGTTTGCTTACTTTGCTGATTCGCAAGATGCCATAATCCCCTATTTCTGATTTTTCT
The DNA here is from genome assembly GCF_003014575.1 of Cecembia rubra. Lineage (GTDB taxonomy): Bacteria > Bacteroidota > Bacteroidia > Cytophagales > Cyclobacteriaceae > Cecembia_A > Cecembia_A rubra. The sequence continues at coordinate 92,567 of NZ_PYGF01000012.1, read as the reverse complement.
TCATCTGGCACATCAATGGAATTAGGAATGGCTTGATCCCCATAAAGTGGATAAACTGTTTGTGCTGAAATTAAGCCAGGTAAAAAAGCGATAAGAACAAAAGACAGAATTTTTTTCATACTGAAATCTAATACATTAATTGGTTCATTCAAACCATGGTCCATAAATGATTCACTTGGGAAATTTAGAATTTTCATTCGAGAGAAAGCTGAATTTTCCCTAACCTCAAATCTTGAAGAAAATCCGCTTTTTGTACAAGAAGTAACACAAATACCACATGGCCCCTAAGGTCAACAATGCGGTCAGAATTCCTAGAAAAGCCTCCGAAAACCCTATTGGTTCTAAAAAACCTATGGTGAAAATCCTGACAAATCCGAATAACCAGCGGTGACCAAGAACTTCCGCAAACAAATAGATAAAAATAGGATTCATCCCAACAATCACAAAAGCCCAAGCCCAAGACTGTTGCTTTTTTATATCCACCAACCAATAAAAAAAGGCCAAGGCAATCAAAGCCCAACCCCCAGATGCCAATACAAATGCACTCGTGCTGATCCTTTTGATAATAGGCGTAATCCCCAAAAGATCGAGTCCATAACCAAGAAGCAAACCTATTGTACCAGCGATCAATAGTATTTTAATTTTCTTCTGATCTTTTTTAGAGGAAAGTAATAAGTTTCCACACAATGCTCCCCAAATGGTATGGGCAGCTGTAGGAATACAGTTGATGGCCACCCAGCCCCCACTATTGATTTTTCCCATCAAGAACATATCGACATAGGATCCAAAATTTTCCCCCATGACAAATGGAGATACCGGTGCATAAATCCTGTAAAGCAATTCAGTAAGGATCAATAGACCAAAAGTAACCCCAAGTTGAAATTTGATAGAATTCCTCATCAAAAAATAAGTCAATAAAATTGTAAATGAGAGTTGGGTAAGAACATTCCATAATTCAAACACCAACTTCTGGCTATAGATACAATGAAGTCCGGTGCCAAAAAGGAAAAGCAGCAGGCAACGTCTCAAAATATGCTGTGTGACCTTGGTGCTATTCCCTTCTATTGCCAGTCTTTTGTTAAGTGAAAAAGGCATGGCAACACCTACAATAAACATGAAAAAGGGTTGGATCAGATCCCAAAACCTCAGCCCATTCCATGGATGGTGGGTAAACTGTGTGAAAAAAGCATGGGCAAAACTATCTAAAGGAAATGCCTCCAATAAAGTTTCATACACTAAGGCAGCTTCTGCTATCAATAAGAACATGGTCAAACCCCGGTACGCATCTAAGGAAACCAAGCGTAGAGATGATACTTGGGAATGATGTGACATAATAGCCCTTAGGGATGAGTCAGGATAATTCTTCTGTAACTGAATAGACTTGGAGTACCGCTGTCCTCAACCTCCAAAATAATGTGTAACTCCTGGCCTGAACCCAATTGGGGCATTTGAAAGACAAGTTCTTCTCCAAAAGGATTGTGAAACTCCAATTTTCCATTGAAATTTCCAGCCTCCCTATACACCCACCATTTGTATCTTAATTGATCTCCATCTGGGTCGTAGGTTCCTTTAGAAGATAACCTTACATAGTCTCCTGCTTTAACTTTTCCCTTTCCAAAAGCCTTTCCTTCGTTTCCATTGAGTACTAATATGGGGTTGTGATTGGCATCCTTATACCTTTCTGCTATATTCCAGTCCATCCTTGCAGCGAAATCATGCTGAAAGGCCTTTCTCCATCTCCAGATCGTAGCCTGGTTTGAAGCATATATACTTCCATCAGGTAAAACCACTTCATCTTGGGTGTATACTGATGAAGTCCATATCTTATCAACTTCGCCAAGAGATTTAAACCATTCATAGCGACCTGCCCAACCGCCCCAAGCGGGACTTTTATACCAAGCCAAACCATTTTGAATCAGTCCAAAAAAAGACGGAGTATCACCCTCCATGATGTAATCCAAAGGTGGGTACAATGCACCAAGTGGACCATGGTTTTTAGCAATGTTTTCTATCAGCCATTGATTTTCAACCAATTCATGATGCCATCCTGGCCCATTCTTATAAAACACATCTCCTCCAATCCCAGTCCAAGTCGCTTTATAATATTCCCTCCAATTATCTCCTGCACTGGCATCTACAATATAGAAAATCCCAGGGAAATTTTGTCTGATCCATTGACCAGAAAAATCCTGATCTGAAATGGCATATACCCTGATTTTTTCTACAAATTTACTGACCTCCGCATCCGGTCTGGTGTTTTTGACTTTCCATAAAGCCTGGGCAAGACAGTTGGCCCCGCCCCAGACTGAGACCCAAAGAGGCCTGTCATCCGATTTATCCACTGCTTTAATCAGCAGTTCGGAACCTGGAGAATCCTTCCCTTCCCCTACTCCTTCCATACTAAATAGCGGCAAATGTATTGACGTAATGCTCAACAGATACTCCATAGATGGATATTCATTGGCATGTATGTCAAGTATGGATTTTACCTGACCATAATTCCTGACAAGCTCCTCAATTTTATCCTTTTTGGTTTGATTTCTAAGATGGGTAGAGGTTGTGGCTATGATTCCTTCAATATCGTATTCATTGGCATAAACAAGAAACCGGACCAATGACTGTTGGTCATCGGGCTCGTTGGTTATATCGGTTAGCACCAGGACCCGTTGTTTGACAGGCTCTTCAAAAGTCAGATTTGTTTGTGCAAAGATTACCTGGGAAAACAGGAACAAAATTGGAAGTATGATATTTTTCATAGGCCTAAGGAATCAAGATGTTCAATTAACTGTACTCCTTCAAGGTAATCATTTACAGTAAAATACTCAAAGGTTGGATCTTAGGGATTCGTCTAATCCTATTGGAATACAAATATTCTAACCAATACTTAAGAAATTTGACTAGATGTAGTTTTGGTGGTAGGGATCACTTACCTACCAGAATCTTTTTTCCTCTGGAAAATTCTCCAAAGCATTTTTCATTTGGTCATATCCCTTCTGAACAATTTCTCTCCAGCGGGTATCATCCAACATTCCAATTCCCTTAAGGTCCAATTCCAGGTATAATTCCACTCCTGATTTTGTCATTTCCTGTTTTTGCCTGCTGTTCAAAGTAAGGGAATTGACCAATATGGAGGCAATACCCGGAATCCTGAATTTCTTCTTTCCCGTTATTTTGCTCAAAAGGAGTTTAGATGCAGAAGGGGTCTCATCAAAATCAACAGGTTGTGACCTAAGCTGTGTGAGAGAAATGGCTATTATATGTTGAACGGGGTAATTGTACATAGTCTCTATGGGAAGATTATCAACAACCCCTCCATCCACATGAAGCTCCTTATCAATAACTACGGGTGGATAAATCCCTGGTATGGCTATACTGGCTTCTATTTGTTTCCAGGCCAAACCTCTTTCATGAACTTTTGCAGAAGCGTTGGAATAATTAGTAGAAACACAATAACTGCCCACCCAAAAATCTTCCAAATGGGTATTGCCCATCATCTTTTTTAGGTAATTGGTCATTTTTTTACCCGACATGATAGAAATTAAGGGGATAGTAAAATCATTTTTTGTCAACTTGCTACTTGCCGAGTCATGGCTATAGAAGTCAATCATTTTCCGGTCAAAATCACAGAAAGAGGCCGTAAGTCCATAAAGGGCACCTGCACTGGTTCCTCCCAGAAAATCAATTTCAACTCCATTGTCATAAAGTGATTTAATCACACCCAAATGGGCAAAACCCTTAGCTCCTCCCCCCCCCAGCACCAGTCCAATGGCCTTATTGGAAAGAATCCTGGCAAACCTCCTAATGTCCGGCCCATGATGCTTTCGGTAATGAATGTGCAGGTCAATCTTTCTATCTTCAAACCAACGCCGTGTATTCTCCGGAAACTTAGCCTCCTCGGGGTGAAGCAGGAGCAAATAGATTTTTTTATTGAGGATGTTCTGTGAATATAAGTCCAGATGACGTTCTATCTCATGAATCTTACTGTCCGCATAAAAATCAGAAGCCAAAACTACCAAATCGGCATAAATAATACATCTACGTGACCAGTCAAGATCTTCATCGTTACAGACCAAAAAATTCAGTCCCTCATGTTGTTCCAATGCATCATATACTTGTTGCAATTCCATTTCAGCATGGGAATCATGGTCCAAAATCTGGATACTGACATTCAAAGATTCAAACTGGGCCTTGATAGCATCCGTGTATTCAGAAATATCATTTTCTGATTGTAGATTTATAACCGCAATGTTTTTGGCAGGGGCCTCTAAGTGTTGCTGAAGCACATTTCTACGTAGCCGGTTTACCACAAAGCGGGTCAGTTTTGTAGAAAAAGCAGGAAACTTGGCCACTATCTCCAAGTATTCGTTTTCTTTCAGTTCCAATACGACAGACTTACGAATAGCCACTACGCTAGCAGACCTTGGCTCGCCCATAAACAATGCAAATTCACCAATAGGCTCGCCTTCACCTATATCCCCTAAGGCATGCAGATGTCCATCTGACTGTGTGGCCAAAGCCCTAAATCTTCCTGAAAGAACGATATAAATTGAATTGTCAAGATCCCCTTGGTGGAATAAAAAACTTCCTGTATCAAGTTCTATGGCTTTGCCTTTTTCCAGAATTTGCGTCAATACTTCTTCATCAAGTTCTCCTAATAGCTTGACCAGGATGGCTCGGTTATGGGGGTTATGGCTAATGTTTGGGTCCAAGTTTCTACTGTTTAATTAATTCTGTAACTTAAAGAATAATCCCCTCTATTTCAATAAGAATTTCAATCAGGCATCCTATTTTTTTTTTGAAAATCAAACCATTTACTTTACATGGCAAGGAGGACTTTGTTTTCATAAAGACGCTTCATACGAGGTTGATGAAAATTTTCACTCAATGGGTAGCGTGACAACAAACTGGGTAAACTGACCGGGGATAGATTCTACTTCTAGAGTTCCTCCATGTGCTTTCACAATGTCATAGCTCAGACTAAGCCCTAGTCCTGTTCCCTGACCAGTTGGCTTGGTGGTAAAGAATGGCTGGAAGATTTTGTCCTTGATGGCATCGGGGATACCTGGACCGTTGTCTTTGACAGAAATCTCGATTTTATTCCCAAGTTTTTTGGTGGAGACGGTTACCAGAGGCTTGAATCCCTCATTCATCATTTTTAATTCCTCATTATTCACAGCCTGAAAGGCATTGTTAATCAGATTGAGCAGCACACGACCTATATCCTGAGGCATCACTTCCAATTTGGGAAGTTCGGGATCCAGTTCGGCTTTAAAATCAGCTTGGAAGGATTTATCTTTAGCCCTCAGGCCATGGTAGGACAAGCGCAGGTATTCATCTGCCAGGTCATTGAGGTCGGTAAGCTCTTTATTACCTGATCCCGTGCGACTGTGCTGCAGCATGCCTTTGACAATGGATTCGGCCCTCTTGCCGTGGTATTTGATTTTTTCTAAATTCTTCTTGACATCCTCCAAAATCTCATCTTCTTCAGTCTTGTGTCTTGTCTCTTGCTTCTTGTGTCTCAATTCTTGGATCTCTTCAATTAATTCTTCGCTGACCTCCGAAAAATTATTCACAAAATTCAACGGATTCTGAATCTCATGGGCAATGCCAGCAGTGAGTTCGCCGAGGGAGGCCATCTTTTCGGATTGGATGAGTTGGGCTTGGGTGGCCTTGAGTTCGGTCAAAGATTTTTCCAATTCAGCCGTTCGTTCGTTCACCCGCTCTTCCAGGATGCGGTTTTCAGCTTGGAGTTTACGGGAGCGCCATTTGATTATTGCAGTAATGATGCCCCCTATCAATAAAGCATAGATCAGATAAGCCCACCAGGTAGCATACCAAGGTGGTAGGACCACAAAAGAATAGGAAGCCTCTTCACTGATTCTTCCCGTATGGGCCATGGCTCTTACTCTGAAGGTGTATTCTCCTGGTGACAGGTTTGTATACTCCTTGAATTTGTTATCATTCCAGTCCACCCAATCTGCCTCAAATCCCTCCAAGTAGGTTTGATATTTGGTTTTCTTTTCATCTTCGAAATAGGGAGCCGCAAACTCAAAGCGGTAGGAATTCTCTTTTCTTTCTAAAGCAGGCATATCCTTTTTTCTTCCATAAAAAGGCAGAGGAATCGTATCGGTCTTGGTTTCGATTCGTCGGATCAGGGTGAAAAATTCCTTATCGGTCTGATTGTCCTTTTTAGGGTCGTAGCGGATCAAGCCTTTCGGAGATCCAAACCACAGGATGCTGTCCTCGTCAATAAAATCCACTTGAGATAAATAAGGTGCTATGGAATTGGTTCTCTCGTCCTTAACAAATTTCCCTTCTTTATTCCGTTTTAGGATATTCTTCTTTTTATCTAAGGATTCATACCAGATAATGCCTGATTTGAATTGGGTGAAATCATACAGATCATTCTCCACTGCACTAAAGTCCTCCGTAGCTACAAATTTCCCCTCCCCGGGGGAATACTTCTGCATGCCTTGAGGGGAAGTTATATAAAAATCTCCATCAATCATGGAAAAAGAACCCGAAGGGTCTACATCTAAAACAGTCGGTTTGATGATCTGATTCCCAATGGGTTCCACCCCCTTTACCTCTATTTCCAGTGCATATAGTTTTCCTTGACCACTTGTAAAGATTTTTCCATCTTTTCCTTCAAAAAAGTGGTTGCTGATTGGGCCTATTCCAGGAACTTTTCCCCTTAATTCCCATGGGAATTGTTTGGAAAGGCCCTTTTCGTAGAGAAGAAGCCCTAAGGTGGTTCCGACTAATAGGATATTGGGGTTGTCTTTTGGGATAATTGCAGTTCGTGCCAAGCTCCCATCTTGTGGAAAATCCAAACGAATGGCTTTACCATCTCGAATTACATTTAAATTCCTTCCAGGAACAATCAAATTATCCCCATCATCCAACAATCCAAAAATTTCTGAATTCTCGTTTTCCAGGCCTGCTTTGAATTCCTTTTCAATCGCATCAAATTTGATCAAACCAGTATTGGTCCCTAAATAGAGTTCATCCCCTTTTTTTTCGATGGAACGAACTGCTGAATTGATCCCCAAGTCTTTTCCAAAAATAAGAATCGGAGAATCTATGGCTATCCTGGCCATACCGTCCTCCGTTGTTACCCAAAGGCCATTGTTTTTATCAAGGTAGACACTCGTTACCACATCTGAATGCAGGCCTTGGTCAGATCCTATTTTTTTGAGTATTTCTCCTTTGGGATTCATGATCACTACTCCCACTCCAATGACGCTGAGGATATAGTTACCCTGATGGGATATCGCACCGTAAAGTTGATTTCCCTCTTGGATCAGTAGGTCTACTTCGGTGGGAAACTTTGTGAAAGTTCCTTTTTCAAAAAAGTAAAACCCCGTGTTCGGACCACCAAGAAGTATGGTATTGCTATTCTTTTCAGGATAAGGAAGCATGATACTTACTGCCTCTTTTCCAAATATTTCTGTACCTGGGATCAAGGTTAATTCCTCACCTTCCAATAGGAATAAACCTCGATCTAGATAACGGACATAAATTTGATTGCCAGCCAAAAAACTTTTTCCAAATCGTGTTTCTGACTGCCATGATTTTAGGGATTTTAAGCTGAAATCTTCCCCCAATTCCAATCTGATAAGGTAATTCGGACTTCGAAGTAGAATAAATTCATTCAAAAATAGGATTTCAACGATGGTTTGCCCTGATTTCAGTTCCTCAGGAATTAGGTGAAAGAGTGAAACTGCCCTCGCTTCACCGTTTTCGTCAACTTCCAGAAAGCCAAAATCATCGCCCCCATAAAAAATTCTTCCCTTGCTGTCCTTTGTCAGACTTCTTACGGTTACATAATCCCTGATATTAAAAATAGAACGCCAAGAAACCCCGTCATATTCATACATTCCTCCTGTTGCTCCAAAATACATCAGTCCATCCTCACTCTGTATGGTGGCCAAAACAGTTGGATATCCACCATACTCCTCGGTGGTATAAGTAGTGATAGGAAGCCTTCCTACCTGTTCGTAGATGGACTGGGCGGAGAGGAAACCGGGAGTTTGGAGCCACAGAAAAGTGATTAAGAGCGAAAATATGATTTTGATGGTATGCATAGTCATTGTTTAAAATTCAAATCGGTAAACTTATATTAAATGTGGTTCCTAGTCCTTCTTGGAATTCAACACTAATCTCCCCTCCATGCGCCTTCACGATATCATAAATCGTCTGAACCACAGATTTATAAGGATTAATGGATTTCTCGGATTTTATTTTCATAATACAAGTCGTTTAAATGTTAGGCTCTTGCTTCCGAAATTTATTAGCAATCCAACCTCTAATCTGTATGCTTTCAAGTAATTCAATACTTGGGCTAAATGAACACCTTCCAATTGAATGACCGCTTTTAATTCAACTAACACCTTTTCTTCCACCACAAAATCTGCTCTTCTGGTTCCGATTGGTTCTTTCAGTTCTTTATAAAATATTTCCTGTTCTATTTCTCTAGCATAGGATAAGTCAGCCTTTTCCAGTTCCCAAGCCAATGCCCTCTGGTAAATAACTTCCTGAAAACCATTACCCAAAAACTTATGAACTTCAAAAGAAGCACCTATAATTTTCTCTGTTATGGTTTTGTATTTTAGCTTTTCATCCATAATTACTCAATTAAAATAATCCGTGTAATCTTTTAATCCGGCTGATCCGTGATTCAGACAAGAGGCAACTGAATGATAAACACCGTTCCCTCACCCTCCTTACTTTCCACACTAATCTCCCCTCCATGCGCCTTCACGATATCATAGCTCAAACTCAAACCTAAACCTGTTCCTTGTCCGGTAGGCTTGGTCGTAAAGAAAGGTTGGAAGATTTTGGATTTGATGGATTCCGGTATTCCATCTCCATTGTCCATAACTGTGATTTCTATGTCACCTTTTAATTTCTTGGTCTTTACGGTTACCAAAGGTTTAAATGATCCTTCTCCCTGCTCCTGTGATTTCTTCCGTTTTTGGTTTACTGTGTAGAAGGCATTGTTGATCAGGTTCAAAAATACCCGGCCGATATCCTGTGGCATTACTTCTAACTTGGGCACATTGGGATCTAGGTCAACTTTAAAGTCCGATTGGAATGATTTGTCCTTGGCCCTCAATCCATGATAAGACAACCTTAGGTACTCATCAGCCAGGATATTAAGATCGGTAAGCTCCTTTTTCCCTGATCCAGTGCGGCTGTGCTGCAACATGCCTTTGACAATGGATTCTGCCCGCTTTCCATGGTGGTTGATCTTTTCAGAGTTTTCCACTATATCTCCCAATATATTTTTAGCCTCATCTATATTTCCTTTTCCAAGTTCTTCTTTGGCCTCCAAAACCAATTCTTTGTTCAACTCAGAAAAATTATTCACAAAATTCAACGGGTTCTGGATCTCATGGGCGATACCTGCTGTGAGTTCACCTAGAGAAGCCATTTTCTCGGATTGGATCAGTTGGGCCTGTGCAGATTTGAGTTCAGCCAAGGATTTCTCCAGTGCAGCAGTTCTCTCATTGACCCGCTCTTCCAGGATTCGGTTTTCAGCCTTGAGTTTCTTAGAGCGCCATTTGATTATTGCAGTAATGATGCCCCCTATCAATAAAGCATAGATCAGATAAGCCCACCAGGTAGCATACCAAGGTGGCAGGACCACAAATGAATAGGAAGCCTCTTCACTGATTCTTCCCGTGTGGGCCATTGCCCGTACATGAAAGGTGTATTCTCCTGGTGACAGGTTTGTATACTCCTTGAATTTGTTTTCAGTCCAATCCACCCAATCGGCATCAAAACCTTCCAGAAAAGTCTGATACCTCGTCTTCTTTTCATCCTCAAAGAAAGGGGCGGCAAATTCAAATCTCAGTGAGTTGGCCTTAAGTTCTCTCGCTGAAATATTTTTATTCCTTCCATAGGCAACAAGTTCCAAGGTATCTGTTTTGGTTTCGATCCTCCTGAGCAAAGTAAAAAACGGTTTGTCAGCTTGGTTATCTTTTTTGGGATCAAAACGAACCAGCCCCTTAGTTGTACCAAACCATATAATGCCATCCTCATCCAGGAAATTGTACAGGGACAAATAAGAATTAATGGCACTTGGAGTCTTATCTTCCTCGTAAGTACCATCTGCCAAGCGATTAAGTAAAACCTTTCCTTCTTTTGTCTCTATCCAGACCCTCCCAAATGATGATTCATTGAAATCAATCATCTTGCCCTCTACTGCCTCGAACTCTTTGGCCTTTACAAATCTTCCCTCTGACTTGGAAAATTTCTGCATACCCTCAGCATTGAAAAGGTAAATTTCACCATCGATCATATAAAAACCAGCTTCCTGGCCTATATCAAAACTTTTTACCTTATGGTCTTCCAAATCCATATATCGTAGACCTTTTTCTTTCGGAGAGAATTGAAAAAAAACGCCCAGTCCGGGGGTCCAAATGTCGCCATCCTTATCTTCGAAAAAATGAAATATAAATCTATCAATACCGGGCACATCCCCTACATATTCCCAAGGCGTTTTAGACGACAAACCTCTGCTGTAAACCGAAAGCCCCGTACTTGTGGCTACATAAAGCATATTCGGATTATCTTTCGGGATTAGCGTATAGATGGGCCTTGTTCCACTCTTAGGGTTCTCCAAAGAAATTACCTTTCCATCCCTCAAAACATTCAATTGTTGTCCTGCTACAATAATGTCCTCTCCATCTACCCTTATCCCTAACACTTCCAAACTGTTTATCTCAGGAACTACCTTAAATTTGTTGGATAGGGGATCAAATCGAAGTAAACCATTTCTTGTTCCCAAATACATTTCCTGCCCTTTTTTGAGAATTGAAATGACTGAAAAATTAACACCCTCATCCTTGCCATACGTAAGTACCGGTGAACCGACATCTGCCCTTGCCATTCCATTTTCAGTAATAATCCACAGTCCTTTGGATTGATCCGGATAAATACCGAAAACGGTATCTGATTGAAGTCCATGCTCTGAATTAATCCTTCTGATGATTTCACCTTTAGGATTCATGATCACCACCCCTACTCCAAGAAATGCCAATGCATAATTTCCATCCTCCAGCAATAAACCTCTGTAAAGAATAGCTCCTTTTTCCAGAAAAGGATCAATCTGGCTTGGGAAGGGTCTAAGTCCCTCCCTGTCCATCACATAAAATCCCGAAGTGAAACTGCCAAGCAAATAGCTAGGCTGGGAAGCTCCCGGAAAAGGCTGCATGACCAAAAGCCTGTCCCTTCCCAAAACTTCTGTTCCTGGAACCAAGACTATTTCATCCCCATCCAACTTGTATAAGCCCTTTTCAATTTGATGGAGAAAAATTGTGCTGTTCTGAAGGAAGGCATATCCAAAACCCGTCTCAGCAGTCCAGGTCTTCAAAGATTTCAAAGAAAAATCTGCCTCCAGCTCCAATCTGAACAGGTATTTCCTGGATTGAAGAAAAATGAATCCATCCATAAAATGAATGGTCCAAAAATCTGAAACGGGAAGAAAATCCTCAGGGATCAGATGGAATAATGAAACCGAACGGGTAACCCCAAAAGGGTCCAATTCCAAATACCCAAATCTATCCTGTCCACCATAAAAAATTCTTCCTGATGGGTCCTTTGCCAAGGTCCTGATAATAATCGAAGCATCATCTCCCAAAACCGGCCTCCAGGAAACCCCGTCATATTCCAAAAGTCCATAATCCAATCCAAAATACATCAATCCATCATCACTTTGCACACTTGTTAATACCCTTGGCTGTCCATTATAGTCTTCAGGTAGATAAGTGGTAAGTGGAAGTTTGCCCACGGATTCAAGAGAAGATTGAGCAAATAGGATTAATGGTGCATTTAACCAAAAGCTGAGAAATAGAAAAAGTGAAATTTTATGTAGTTGATGGGACATAGAAGTAAATTATAGCTTTGAGCCTGTTTAATCTAAAATGTGATACACCCTGAAATGGACCGAAAAATGCATCATCACTCCTTTCCTTTTGGTAAAAAGGTATTGTCTGTGATAAGCTGCAGGGGCTTAAATGTTAGATTGTTTTAAGAATCCGGATGGTATATTTTTTCTGTATTGAAAAATGAAAATGGCCATGAAGGCTTTTGAAAAATGAATATTTTCATAGAAGTGGACATTAAAGGAGAATATTTTACTTGAACCACTTCAATTTAAGTAATATTCTGATAATCTTCAAACTATTCACACAAACAATACATCAAATTCCCAATCCTTTCCTCCTTCCAAGAAGAAAGCAACCAAGCCCTTATCAGGAGAACCAATTTGCCTGGCACCCTTTGGCAATTTATCCTTTTCGGGTAGAATCAGATGTGCCTGCACTCCCAGAGGTAGCTTTAACCTTAACTTTCTTTTTCCTCTTTTACCTCTGCAATCAAATTCCACGGGGCCTTGGGAAGTATGGTAAGTCAGTTGTAACTGTTCCAATGTTGCCAATTGGGGCCTGACTTGTATCAATGTCCCCCCTGGTTGAAGTACTTGAATTCCCGCAAAACACATATATGCAGCAAAAAAAGGTGCTATACCCGCATGACTCAATTGGTTCTGTGTATCTTTTTCAGCATGCCAATGTTCCTGGATGGTATTGTTTTCCCTGACAGAGAGCATAGGGGTCCACCTTTGATCAAAATCTTGGATTATCACCTCCGTATTCCCCAAAGCAGCCAAGGTCCAATAAGGCCAAATGACATTGGCCGGATAACACCTTCCCAATCTACTTGGCCGGGAGGTCAACTCCTTTAAAACTGTCGCTTTCGCACTTTCAGGTACAAAACCTCCCAACACCCAGTGGGCCAAAGACCTTTCACATGTTCTCATTTCCCCATCTTCTTTAATCCAAGGCAAGTTGACAATCAAAATATTCTCCCCGGGTAGAAAGAACTTTTCTTCGACCTTTTGGGCCAGGTGATATGAAAGGTCAAGCATTTCTTTCTGTAAGTCAAGAAGCCCAAATTCTCCTGCCAAAGTTGACAGGGCCTGCTTAAGCATGGCTGCAACGTACAGGTTATAAGCGCATTGCTTGTCCCTGGTCGCTTTGTAGGAATCCGTGTCCATCCATATGGCATTGACACCCAAATTTTCCACGGGAAGCAGACCGTCTTCTGCAATGGAATTTTTGATCAATTGATAAAAGCGCAACAACCTTGGGAAAGCCTCCTCCAGGTCTTCTTTTTTGCCGGTGTACAGATAATGATGCCAACAATCGAAACAGAAACCTACGCTATGGTCTAAAAGTACACCCCAAGGGGTAAGGTCAAGCTGCCTTTGAGCCAATCTGTTTAAGCGGTCATAGGCTGGCCAACTGTCCATGAAAAAACCATCCAAAGTAATCCCCTGACTGTAAGTATCCACAAACCTGTGGGGAAGCCTGCTTTCTCCAAAACCAAAATGCAGCGCATGGACAATATGCCCAATATCGCCGCTGTATTGCTGTCTTTCCCTTCCGACGCAATCCACTATGGTTTCATGGCTGTTGTTCCAAACTGTATTGATACAGGCACTCAATAGTTTATTGAAACCCGAATGAGAAGTTTGTAAAAGTGGCTGAAAAGGGAAATCATATACCCTTCTGAGTAATCCCACATTACTGATTTTTATCGCTCCTATTGCCTTATGAATATGAAGTTGAATCCACTTCACACTCTCAAAATCAAAAGTCATAAGTTTATTTTCACCTCCTTTACAAATAAACCTTGTCCAAGAATTGAAATTATTATTGATCAGCGCGGGCCCTCCGTTTTTCAATAATTCATGCCCTTGTTGGACCATCATTTCTATAACTGTACCTTCACTGCACTCAACGGTAAAAAATGGCCAACCGATCACCTGTTCTTCCAATGCAAAAGACAGCACAAGACTTTGGTTTACGTCTTTTGGGGCTTCAAAAACCCAGATACTGCTTTGTTCAGAAAACCCTTCCAGAATCTCACCCATTTCAAAGGAGTTTTCGGTCTTAAAATCAAAATATTCTTCAATATTGCTGTTCCAGTGGATTGTATGTGCTTCTTTTAACCTTAAAGTAGCAATGTTTTTTTCCAAAATCATGGGAACAGATCGTCTCCTCAATTGGGTGTTTCTGTTTCCTCCACTGTCATACAGATAGTCAGAAATGGAAGAACTTAGGGCAGTTTTATTGCCATCCCTAGAAAATACTTTTGCTTTTTTCCAAGTGCGGTCCTCCTGAAAACCAGAATCATTCCAGCCCATAGGATAAAGCCTGTTATCGAATTCTTCCTGCAATGCCCGTAGGTACCAGCGCTTATACTTCCCTGCCGGCCAACTTTTTGCCTGTTGAACGGACCATTTCTCATCACTCACCAAAAGTTCATTTTGCCCATCCTCAAATTCCAGTTCCAGATAAAAAATAAATCCTGCCTTCCCTACAGGCCAGGCGCCATCTCCAAACCCAAAGTAAACTATAGTGGCTCCAATAACATTTTCTCCCACTTTTAATTCCTTGGAAAAATCTACAGGATCCGCTTCAGAATATCTTGGATCAGCTGGTGCAGGCCCATATTGGATCCTTTGTCCATTGAGAAACAACAGGTACCTGCTCTCACCCAAAATCCATCCTTTGGCAGATTTGATGGCTTTTCCAATTTGAATTACCCTCCTAAAATGGAAAAAAGAATTAGGCAATATCCGCTCAGCCGGATACCAGATCCATGCCGCAGGTGAAAGGTCAAGTTCCTTTTTCTTGGGAAGTTGAAAGGGTTCAAATTGAATCCTTCCTGCATTTAAAGCCATCTTTCTCACCGGCTCAGCAGCCGTAGAAACAGTAGTTGGCAAAAAACCAAAAACTCCCGCACTGGAAACAAAGCCTAAAAATCCCCGCCTGCTAAGTTTATTCATGTCACTGATTTTTATAGAGTTTAAACTGACTTCTTTATATGGCAATAAAAGTTAGAAAAACTTTTCTGCTTTTTAAACTTCAGAATTCAGGATATGGGAATTTGGATGTGATTATAGCTTTCAATTACGGATTCACACATCCATGACTGGACTTGACTTTGGATTTCTCATAATTCTCCATATTTAACATTGATAGTTATAAAAATTCCGATTTTTTTAATTGCACTTGTCAAACCTTTTCCCCTTGATGTAAATCATGGTAAATAATGATTTGAGTCATGATTTTTAAGCACTTATCTGGATAACTTGACCGAAAATGATGGAATCTTACGCTCAAAAAAATAACTCCGGCCATGAACTTCATAAAATCACACTCCACAATTTCTGAAGCTGAAGAAATGTTAAATATCGCTCAGGAAGAATTGTGCAGACCAGAAGAAGATGTAGTACATTATAATGTCTGTAAGCATGCCTACAAAGCCATTGAAAAATATCTGACAGGATTTCTGAACAACCATGGTGTACACATCCAAAATTCCACTTCTATAAAGGAACTGCTCAATCAATGCCGAAAAATAGATGCAAAATTTAATGAACTCGATCTCGGTCATTTGATGGATGAAGATCATGCCGATAGGTTGATGGTCAACTTACATACTGCCATGGAGTTCATCAAAACAGCCAAACAAACAAGGGTTTTGGTCGGATTAAGCTGATCAGAGCTCATGTTTTTTGACCATTTTGAAAAAAAACAAAGCATATCCTCATTCCCTCGAAAGCTGTTTTTTTCAATGAAAAACAGCTCAAAATTCCATTTACTTCAATCAGACAACAAAAACTGTCATGGAAAATAAAAATCAAACATTCAAATACCCTGGAGTAAGGGTAGCAATGGATGGAAACACTGTTGCCATCATGTGTGAAAGGGAGTCATCAGATGCTGCAGGGGCCTATCCTATCACACCTTCCACCCAAATGGGAGAATATTGGGCTGAAGAAGCTGCAAAAGGTCACTTGAATATATCAGATAGGCCTTTGATTTTCATCGAGCCAGAGGGAGAGCATGCAGCAGCGGCAGTGACAGCTGGATTATCCATGACAGGTCTTCGGTCTACCAATTTTTCATCCGGGCAAGGCATTGCTTATATGCACGAGTCCTTATATGCCGCCGTTGGAAAAAGATTGACTTATGTACTCAATATTGGCGCTAGGGCTATCACCAAATCCACACTGAATGTCCATGCTGGTCATGATGATTACCATGCCATAGACGATACCGGATTTTTCCAACTTTTCGCCAAAAAGGCCCAACATGTAGCCGACCTCAATATCATTGCACACAGGATCGCCGAATTGGCCCTGAATCCCGGGGTAATTGCACAGGATGGTTTCCTGACTACTCACCTTATTGAGTCCCTCTTACTTCCTGAACGCGAACTCATCAAGGAATATTTAGGCCGTCCAGATGATATCATCGATACACCAACTCCGGCCCAAAGAATCATCTACGGGGAAAAACGCCGTAGAATCCCCGAATTATGGGATGTGGACAATCCTATGATGGCAGGAATTGTTCAAAATCAGGATTCCTATATGCAGAGTGTAGCTGCGCAAAGGCCGTTCTTTTTTGACCATATCAAAGAGCTTACCGATCAGGCCTTTGAAGAATATTACCAACTGACCGGAAGGAGATACAATCGGGTAATGACTTATAAGACAGAAGATGCAGATTACCTCATACTCGGTCAGGGAAGTGTGGTTTCCAGTGCTGAGGCTGTAGTGGATTACTTAAGAAAAACCAGAGGAATAAAAGTAGGGGTGGTAGACTTGGTAATGTTCAGGCCTTTTCCTGCAGATCTTCTCGGCCATATTTTGAAAGGCAGAAAAGGAGTCACCATCTTGGAAAGATTGGATCAGCCTTTGGCAGAAGATGCGCCAATAATGAGGGAAACCCGGTCAGTCATTACCAAATGCCTGGAAAATGGCAATTACAAGAAAGACAAACCATACCCAGAATTAGCCTCTTATTCCACCAATGATATGCCTCCTCTTTATTCGGGTTCTTTTGGAATGGGCAGCAGGGACTTACAACCTGAAGGCATCATTGGAGCTATTGAAAACATGCTCCCGGACGGCAAACACAAAAAACAGTTCTATCTATCCATTGATTTCATTAGAAAAAATGCCTTTTCTCCAAAACAAAGAGCACACCAAGAAATCATTCAGGATGCTTATCCTATGGTAAAAGACCTGGCTGTACATGGTTCAGAAAATCCCAACCTCATGCCAAAAGGCGCCATCACCGTCAGGTTCCATTCCATAGGAGGTTGGGGAGCAATTACCACCGGAAAAAACCTCGCCATGACCTTGTTCGACCTTTTGGGTTATGATATAAAGGCCAATCCAAAATACGGTTCGGAAAAGAAAGGACAGCCTACGACCTATTACCTTGCAGCTGCCCCGGAACCTATCAATATCAACTGCGAATACTACTTCGTAGATGTAGTACTGTCACCTGACCCAAATGTATTCAAGCATACCAATGCCCTGGCGGGTCTCAAAAACGGTGGTACTTTCATTATTCAGAGTGAGAAGAAAACTGCAGATGAAGTTTGGGCTGATATTCCAAAGCACTATCAGAAATTAATCATTGAAAATGATATCCGAATCTATTATGTAGATGGTTTTAAAATAGCCAGAGAAGAGGCCACCGATCCAGAACTTCAGCTAAGGATGCAGGGTATTGCCTTCCAAGGTGCTTTTTTTGCCGCATCACCACTTATGGAAAAGGCAGGCTTGAGTGATGAAGCTTTACTCAAAGCCATTGAAGAACAATTACAGCACAAGTTTGGCAGCAAAGGCCAAAGGGTGGTTGATGACAATATGCGGGTGGTGAAACGTGGATTTGATGAAGTCCATGAAATCAAAAATAAAGTTCTGGGCCTCCAAACAGAAAAAAGCAATGGCCATGCCACTCCCCCTATCCCATCCATGCTCAAAGACAGTCCGGTATCTGGATCCAAACTCAGCGATATCCACCGTTTTTGGGAGCAAACAGGCAATTTCTACCAAACCGGCCAGGGCAATGACAACTTGACCGATCCTTTTATTGGGCTGAGCGTGATGCCTGCAGCATCTTCTCTTTTCAGGGATATGACAGGTATACGCTTTGAACACCCTGAGTGGATTGCCAATAACTGTACTGCTTGCGGCAACTGCTATACGGTCTGCCCTGATACAGCTATCCCTGGATTGGTCAGCGAATTATCCGATGTATTGGACACCATTTTGAAGAGGGTAAAAAGAAAACATGACAAACTCGAGTTTTTACCCAAAGCCGTGAAACAACTGGAGCCAAGGGTCAGGAACCTTTTTAATGAACCTCATGGTGAAGCCACGGTAAATAACCTGATCAATGAAGCCATAGATGAGATGATCAGCCAAGAGAAAAAAGATTCTCTATTGAGTATGGAACTGAATTGGTTCAGGGAAGAATTGGGAGATTTCCAATTTGCACTTACCAGACCCTATTATGACCTAAATGAGAAGAAACAACCAGGAAGTGGGGGCTTGTTTAGTATCACTGTCAACCCTACCACCTGTAAAGGTTGTATGGAATGCGTAGCAGTCTGTGATGATGATGCTTTGAGGATTGTCAAGCAGACCGATGAATCTGTAGCACGTCTCCGGGAAGAATGGAGTGTTTGGTCTGATTTGCCCAATACCCCTAAAAAATATCAGCGTATAGACAACCTTGAAGAAAAAATAGGCCCGCTGGAAACCATCCTTCTGGACAAGAATGCCTATCAAAGTTTTGCCAGCGGAGATGGGGCCTGCTTGGGTTGTTCTGAAAAATCAGTGGTCCATCTTTTCATCGCAACGGTAGAGTCATTGATGTTGCCCAGGGTTGAAAAACATGTGGCTTACCTCCAGGATTTGGTTGAAAAGCTGGAAAAACATATCCAATTAAAACTCATGAAAAGCATGAATGTGATGGATGCCAACCTGATGTCGAAGATTGTATCCGAGATGAAGGGAAGCGACCTGACCATGTCCTCAATCGCCAGCCGTTTGGAATCTGAAAATGGATCTGAACCAATAGATCAGGAATGGCTAAGTGAGATCACTCAATTGCTGGCAGGATTGAAACATTTATTATGGAAATACACCAATGGAACAACCAACAAGGGACGTTCTACTATGGGCATGACAAATGCCACAGGTTGTACTTCTGTATGGGGCAGTACTTATCCTTATAACCCTTATCCTTTCCCTTGGGCCAACCATCTTTTCCAGGATAGCACTTCTTTGGCTATGGGTATTTTTGAAGGCCATATGGCCAAAATGGCTGATGGTTTCAAACTGATCCGAAAAGCAGAAATGGAACTGAAAGGGAATTACAAATCCAGGGAACATAAAGAATTTTTTACCTACTTCAACTGGGAACAGTTTACAGATGAAGAATGGAAATTATGCCCTCCTGTAGTCGCCTTGGGCGGAGATGGTGCCATGTATGATATCGGCTTCCAAAATCTTTCCCGAATGATGGCTTCCGGCAAGCCAATCAAAGTAGTGGTGGTAGACACTCAGGTGTATTCCAATACCGGCGGACAGGCCTGTACCTCAGGCTTTATAGGACAGGTATCTGACATGGCGCAGTTTGGTAAAGTATGGAAAGGAAAGCCCGAGCCAAGAAAAGAAATAGGGCTAATTGCCATGGCACACAGAAATACCTATGTGATGCAATCCACTTTGGCGAATACAAGCCATATGATCGAAGGATTCATTGATGGTCTGATGACCAGAAGACCTGCCCTTTTCAATTTGTATACTACCTGCCAGCCAGAACACGGTGTGGCGGATGATCTAGGTGCACATCAGGCCAAGCTGGCAATAGAGTCACGCGCCTATCCTTTGTTCCGGTATAATCCCGATCGAGGAGTTACTCCTCAGGAGGCATTTGATCTGGAAGGCAATCCAGCCATGGATAAATTATGGCCTACCTACGAACTCAAATACCTTGAAAACGGCCGTCAGAAAAGCATGGAGGTGGCCATGACCTTTGCTGACTTTGCCTTGACAGAAGCACGATTCAGGAAACATTTCCGCAATGCGCCAAGAGATACATGGAATGAAAACATGGTAGTTCTGGAAGAATTCCTGGAATTAGAAGAATCTGAAAGAGAGGGAAAATTCCCCTTCATCTGGGCAGTTGACAGGAAACAGCACCTGACAAGGGTGTTGGTCTCCAAAACCATGGTGCATTCCTGTGAAGAACGCCGTGATTTCTGGATTATGCTAAAAGCGATTGCCGGAGTGAAAGCGGAAAAAGCAGCACCGGTTGAAGATCTGGAAAGCAAGGTTAGGGCCGAAGTGGTAGGTAGAATTGCAAAAGGCCTGATGAAGTTGGCAGGGGATAATGGTACAGGCATCATGGACCTTGCACTGGAAGAAAACAGTCAAGTAATTTCCCAAATTCCAGCTCCTACATCTAATGGAGAAGTTATTTCACCTTGGCTGGAAACAGAATTCTGCACTTCCTGCGATGAATGCATCAAGCTCAATTCCAATATTTTCGCCTATAACAACGATAAGAAAGCCTATATCAAAGATCCCCAAGCTGGCCCTTACTCCGACCTGGTAAAAGCAGCCGAAAAATGTACCGCCGGGGTTATCCATCCTGGAGTACCTGCAGACAAAACCGGTGCAGATATGGAAAAATGGATCAAAAGAGGTGAAAAATTCAATTGATCCCATGTTCAACTTGGCTAAAAATACCTTCAAGCATGGCGTACATCCCCCTGAAAATAAGGAGGAGACAAATAGATTGCCCATCCGGCAATTTCCATTTGCTCCCCTTATTATTCTACCCATGCAACAGCATATAGGAAATCCTTCTCAAATCATTGTGAGGGAAGGACAGGAAGTAGCAAGGGGCCAATTACTGGCCAAAGCCAATGGCTATATGTCAGTTCCCATGCATTCCCCTGTATCGGGTAAGGTAAGAAAAATCGCCAATGTTCCCGTTATTTCAGGTCAGATGGTGCAAGGAATCTATCTGGAGCCCTTTCCCTTTTCCGGACAGGAAACAATAGAAGGCAAACCCATTCCTCTTTCTGCCAGTCCTGAAGAAATCCTCCGGGGAATTCAGGATGCCGGAATAGTGGGATTGGGCGGTGCAGCTTTTCCAACACATGTGAAACTCAAAATCCCGGAGGGAAAAAAATGTGAGTACCTGCTTATCAATGGGATTGAATGCGAGCCCTATCTCACTACCGATCACCGGGTGATGTTAGAGCAGGCAGATGATATCTTCATGGGAATAAGGTACCTGTTGAAAGCAACAGGAGCCAAAGAAGTGGTCATTGGCATTGAAGCCAACAAACAGGATGCCGCTGACCATTTGGTCGGTAAAATTCCTCAAGATTTACCCGTTAGGGTTCAGGTAGTTCCTGTGAAATATCCGCAGGGCGCTGAGAAAATGCTGATTACAGCAATCATTGGGAAAGAGGTGCCTTCCGGAGGCTTACCCATCGATGTAAACACAGTAGTTGTCAACGTCGCCACAACCGCGGAGATCGGGAGGTTATTACCTCACGGTCAAGGCATTCAGGAAAGGGTCATTACCATTACCGGTCCGGCCATCAGTAAAAAAGGGAATTATCTTATCCCTATAGGTACACCTCTCCGCTATGTATTGGAACAGGTTGGCGCAAGTAAAAATATCAGTGAAGTATTTATGGGAGGCCCTATGATGGGAGTCTCTGCCTCAAGTTTGGATATTTCCATTGTCAAGGGAACCTCCGGAATTGTGGTTTTTGGGGACAATGATGTTAAAAAAACTGACAAAATCTATCCCTGCATCAAATGTGGCGCCTGTGTGGATGCCTGCCCCATATTCCTGAATCCTTCGAAGCTTGGGATCTTGGCCAAATTTGAAGCATACGACTCCATGGCCGAAGAGTACAATCTGATGGATTGCTTTGAATGTGGTTCATGCTCCTATGTCTGCCCTTCCAATATCCCTTTGGTTCAATATTTCCGCTTGTCCAAAGGAATTATCCGAAAAAGGAAAGCCAACATCCAACAAAAAACAAATGCTTAGCAAGACCCTACATATCAGTTCCTCCCCTCACATCAAAAAGGATGTCAGCACGGACCTCATTATGAAAAATGTGGTCTATGCCCTGCTACCTGTTGTCCTTTTCTCTGTGTATGCTTTTGGGATCAATGCGCTCTTGGTCATTGCAACTTCTGTCTTTGGTTGTTTGCTCACTGAACACCTGCTTTGTAGCTGGTCCAAAAGGGAAAGCACCATCTCCGATTGGTCTGCGGTGATAACAGGCATTCTTTTGGGTTTGACTTTACCTCCGATTTTCCCCCTTTGGATGGCTTTCCTCGGTGCCGTTCTGGCAATAGGTTTGGGGAAATTTGTCTTTGGAGGATTGGGATATAATGCCTTTAATCCCGCACTGGTCGGCCGTGCCTTCCTTCAGGCGGCTTTCCCTGTAGCCATTACCACCTGGCATCCCTCTTTTTTGGAAGACAGATTCTTCAGTATTTCCAAATCTGTTCTAGCTCTGCCCTTTGCAGAACCTATTGTAGATGGGATTTCAGGTGCTACCCCACTTTCAGCATTCAAATTTGATAAAGTAACTGCCAGTACTTCAGACCTTGCCCTGGGTCTTACCAGCGGTTCAACCGGGGAAACCTGCGCTTGGATAATTCTATTGGGCGGAATCTATTTGATCTACCGAAACATGATGAACTGGAGGATTCCGGTAGCCATACTTAGCACAGTCTTTATCCTTAGCGGACTCTTATTTCTCCTTGACAATCAGGTTTACCCCTCCCCCCTCTTTATGCTTTTCTCAGGTGGTCTGATGTTGGGTGCGGTATTTATGGCCACGGATATGGTAGGCTCTCCCATCACGCCTTTGGGAGTGTGGATCTATGGGGCCTTCATCGGTATCCTGGTGGTTGTCATCAGGATTTGGGGCGGCCTGCCAGAAGGGGTCATGTATGCCATCTTATTGGGCAATGCCCTCAGCCCACAAATTGACAAAATGATCAGACCAAAGGTCTATGGCACTAAAAAATTGACAAAATGAGCCAAAAAAAGACCATACCCTCCCCAATAGACAGCTCCCAAGGGAGTAAAAAAATGCTGACTGCCATGGTAGGGATAGGCGTATTCTGTGCCTTACTGATTGTATTGACCTACGAAGGGACAAAAGAGCGGATAGAAAGGCTTAAAGCGGAAGCTCTTGAACAGGCAGTGTTCAAGGTAATACCAGGCATATCCAAAACGAGAATATTTGAATTGGATAATGATGGGATTTTTATCCACTCAGATGGGAAAGACCGAAGCAAAAAATTGGTTTATGCAGGTTTTGGAGATGATGGCAGCTTGAAAGGAATAGCCATTGAGGCAAGCGGACAAGGTTATGCGGATGTCATCCGGATTTTGTACGGCTACAATCCCTACACCCAAACGGTAGTTGGCATGTATGTATTGGAAAGCAAGGAAACACCCGGATTGGGGGATAAGATTGAAAAAGATGAAAATTTCCTTTCCAATTTCAATGCCCTCTCGGTGGCATTATCAGAAGATTTGACAAGGATTGAGAATAAAGTAGCCCCTGTAAAGCAGGGAAGTAAAGCAAATCCTTGGGAAGTAGATGGCATAACAGGTGCCACCATTTCCTCTCGGGCGATCGGCCATATTATCGGAGAAAGCTCCTCCATAATGATTCCTCTGATATACAGTCAATTGGAAAAATTTAAACTGGATTAAAATGAGTACTGGGATAACAAAAAATACGGAACTGAAAAATACACCAAGCTCGACAGATGAATTCATCAAAGGGCTTTGGCGTGAAAATCCGGTATTTGTACAGGTATTGGGCATGTGCCCCGTTTTGGCTGTTTCCAATACTGCCCAAAATGCCCTTGCCATGGGACTGGCTACTGCATTTGTCCTTCTGATGTCGAATATATTGGTAGCATCCCTGCGGAACTTTATTCCAAAACAAGTAAGGATAGCTTCCTTCATCCTGATCATTGCCACCTTCGTGACCATTGTGGATTATGCCATTCAGGCCATCAGCGTGGATCTGCACAAAAACTTAGGGGCATTTATTTCGCTGATCGTTGTCAATTGCCTGATCCTGAGTAGAGCGGAAGCCTTTGCTTCTAAAAACAACATTGGCAAGTCTATCATGGATGCCTTGGGTATGGGATTGGGTTTCGTATTCGCCTTGTTTTGTCTGGGTGCAGTAAGGGAGTTACTTGGCAATGGAACCCTGTTCAATATTGAAGTCTTTCCCGGATCATTTCAGGAATGGATCATCATGATCCTGCCAGCAGGTGGATTTTTCACCTTGGCGCTGTGGCTGTTACTGTTCAATTTCTTCAAATCTAAAAAAGCACAAGTATGAACACAGAAACTTATTGGAGCATATTTATCAATGCCAGTCTGGTCAACAACTTTGTGCTGGCCTATTTCTTGGGAATCTGTCCCTTCCTTGGCGTTTCCGGTAAAATGGAAACCGCTACCAAAATGGGAGGTGCGGTAACCTTTGTGATGCTGATCAGTTCCCTCTGTGCTTTTGGAATTCATGCCCTGTTGGTAGCTATCAATGCTCCATTCCTGCAGCTCATCAGTTATATCGTGGTCATCGCCTCCACAGTTCAATTGGTGGAAATGTTTATCAAAAAGATGAGTCCTGCCCTATTCAGGGCCTTGGGGATATTCCTGCCCTTGATTACAACCAACTGCGCAATTTTGGGATTGGCTTTATTCCAGACAAGTAAGGCTTACAGTCTTTCCCAAAGTCTGATCTATGCATTGGGTGCAGGTACAGGATTTACGCTGGCGCTGATTCTGATGGCGGGAATCAGGGAACAGCTGGAATTTGCCGAAGTACCCAATGTGGTAAAAGGAACTGCCCTCACCTTATTGGTTGCTGGAATCTTATCATTGACATTCATGGGATTTTCGGGATTAGGATAAAAAATGGATGGAAAATATTATCAGCTATATAATCGGAATCGGAGCTATAGTCGCCATGATGTTGGCCTGGGTTGGGGTACAGTCCCTTTGGAGGAATACCTTTTCGGAAAACATTTCAGATGAGGATGTTTTGGCTGAAAGAAGGAGTTGCGGCAATTGCGGTTGCACAAAAGTTTGCAAAAAAGAAAAATCGAGGTAAAAAAATCATTAACCTAAAATACTATTGCTATGTCTTATTTATCAGATCTCAATACCAAGCAGCAATACAAGGCCAGGGTGAAGCAGACCCATCGCCTCACGCCCACCAATAAGGAAGAAATAAGGGAAATCATCCTTGAGGTGGAAGATCCTGCATTCAAGTGCAAAGTGGACCAAAGCTTCGGTGTTTTGGTGAAACATAGCAGTGATTTTGGCAATGAATTTCACCATCGTTTATACAGTGTGGCCGACTTGCCAGCTACCCAAAATGGCCACACCCAAATAACCATGTTGGTCAAACGCTGCAATTATGTAGATGAATTCAGTGGTGAGCTGTATAATGGGGTAAGTTCCAATTACCTCTGCGACAGGAGGGTTGGAGATGAAATCAACATTACTGGTCCTTTTGAGCTCCCATTTAAAGTTCCGGAAGAAAAAAATGCCAATATGATCCTGATAGGCATGGGAACAGGCATTGCTCCATTCCGGGCATTTATCAAGCATATCTATAGTCAGGAAAAGGATTGGAAGGGCAAAATCCGCTTATTCTATGGAGCGAAAAGTGGACTGGAATTGCTTTACCTCAATGACAAAGACGGAGACCTGACCAATTATTATGACAAGGCCACCTTTGAAGCCTTTCATGCCCTTAGCCCCCGTCCACATTGGAATGATCCCATTATGCTGGATGAGGCTATTGAATCCAGGGCAGAAGAAATATTGGAAATGTTATCCTATGCCAATACCTACATCTATATCGCAGGTTATGAAAAAGTAAAAGAAAACCTCAATAAGGCTTTTATCAATATCATGGGCTCCAAGGAAAAATGGGAGAACAGAAAAGCAGAACTGATTGCCGGAAAAAAATGGGCTGAAGTTATTTATTAGAAGCGAGATTCTAGAAGCGAGAAGCGAGATTCTAGAAACAAAAGAAAAGAGTCAAGATGCAAGACAATAGGACAAAGAATCAATAAGAGCAAATTGCACCAATTAAGATTTATATGACTAAAAGAAACCTGAAATGTACTGATAACCACTAAGTGGTTAAACTTTTCAGTAGCCCTGGGTGCAACCCAGGATCAAGAAAACCACAACCTTTCTAGGTTCGATCAACCCTGAAGGGGTTGAACTTAGGAGATGAAAGATGAAAAAGTGCTGAGTGTAATCTTGATTCTTGTCTCTTGTTTCTTGATTCTTGTCTCTTGTCTCTTGCCTCTATGTACATGGTACATTATCTAACTAAAATCTGATTAAACAAAAGCATAACCCATCATGACCATACTTATTGCCTTACTGACCTTGGGAGGATTGACACTCTTATTGGCCTTGATGCTGACTATCGCCAACAAGAAGCTTTATGTATATGAAGATCCCCGCATAGATGTAGTGGAAGGTATGCTTCCCCATGCCAACTGCGGTGCATGTGGGTATCCTGGTTGCAGGCCTTTTGCAGAAGCTTTGGTCAAAGGCGATATGCTACCAGGAAAGTGTACGGTCAGCAGTGAAGACGGAAGAAATGCCATAGCTAGTTATCTTGGTGTTGATGCCGGCTCTGAAGAAAAACAGGTGGCCCGATTATCATGTGCCGGAGGGCTTAATGTCGCCATCAATCGGGCAAAATATGAGGGACTGGGCACCTGTAGAGCAGAAGCATTGGTATCAGGGGGTTCCAAGGGCTGTGCCTGGGGCTGTTTGGGGAAAGGGGATTGCGAAAGGGTCTGTGATTTCGATGCCATATCTATGAATGAATTCGGCCTTCCTGTAGTAGATGAAGCCAAATGCACTGCCTGCGGAGATTGTGTGGAAGTCTGCCCAAAAGACCTGTTCTCCCTTCATCCGGTTAGCCATAGACTTTGGGTAGCCTGTAAAAGCCTGGAAGCAGGTGATGCAATACTGGATGATTGCGAAGTGGGCTGCACTGCTTGTGGCAAATGTGCTATGGATGCACCAAACCTTATTACCATGGCCAATAATCTGCCCCTGATTGATTATTCCAAAAACCATAACACCCAGGTTCCTATTCAAAGATGTCCTACCGGAGCCATAGTTTGGTTGGAAAACAATGGAAATGTGGTGAAAGGTGTCGAAGCCAAAAAAATCATCCGAAAGGGCAAAAAGATGTTGGGAGAAAGCTGATCATTTTTAATCCCAACCGGGCTCTGTTTCCTTAGCGGAAGATTCAATTTGTATAAAATCAGGGCTTTGCTTATATTCAACAGCTTTTGTCAGTATCATTTAGTCCCTTTCTTCTATGAAAAAACATCTGATCATTCTTTCCCTTTTTGCTTTCTTTGCACAATCCTGTTCTCAGACAGACCAAAAGCATGCGGAAGACAGCCAAGTGGCTGCATCTTACCTGGACTTTTCCAACAGGGACGACCAATTTGAAGGTGGTATCCGCATGGTCCCAATCCAAACTCCAAAAGGAGAATTCAGGGTATGGACTAAAAGGGTGGGCAATAATCCTACCATGAAGGTTCTGCTCCTGCACGGAGGACCCGGGATGACCCACGAACTGTATTCCTGCTTTGATGGCTATTTCCCATCAGAAGGAATCGAATACATTTACTATGATCAGCTGGGCTCTTATTATTCAGACCAACCAGAGGATCAGTCTCTTTGGACCATCGACCGCTTTGTAGATGAAGTAGAACAAGTAAGAAAGGCCTTGGGACTCAATAAGGATAATTTTTACCTCTACGGACAATCCTGGGGCGGTATGCTGGCCATGGAATATGCTTTCAAGCATCAAGATAACCTAAAAGGCCTTGTGATTTCCAATATGATGTCCAGCCTGGATGAATATGAAAAGTACGCCAAGGAGGTATTGGGGCCACAAATGCCCGCAGAAGTCTTTGCAGAAATCATGCAAATCGAAGAAAATGAAGATTTTGATAATCCAAGGTATGAGGAATTGCTGCTCGAGCACCATTACCAATACCATGTCTTAAGGATGCCTTTGGAAGAGTGGCCTGAGGCAGTTATGCGCTCCCTAAAGCATGTCAACCCTAACGTCTATGTGTACATGCAAGGGCATTCAGAATTTGGAATCACAGCTGGGGCAACTTTAAAAGGCTGGGACAGAAGGGCTGACCTCAAAAACATAAAAGTCCCTACCCTGGTAATAGGCGCCGGGCATGATACCATGGATCCTGCTCATATGGAGTGGATGGCTTCGGAGGTACAAAATGGCCGTTACCTTTTTTGCCCGGATGGAAGCCATTTGAGTCAATATGATGACCAAAAAGTTTTCTTTGAGGGACTGATCAAATTTATCAAAGATGTGGATAAAGGGAATTTTTAAAGAAAAAAAAACCTCAGCGAATCCTTCTCAACAAAGCCACAAAAGGAATTGGTAAGGAAATAAAATTTTAGGATTGGAAATTTCCTTTAGGATGGAATTATTCGCTGAAAAATAAATGGTATTTTTTCAATTCTATATCTTTTGTTAGCTTTTTTTGAATAAAGATCCAAAACTTGCAAAATTCACTTTTATCAAATAGGTTTTCAAGGTATATTTTGAATAAGTAATTAATCTAATTTCTCATCTTAACCTTAAAATCAATGTCCAATAAACCTTTTTCCTCTAGGTACAATAATATTTTAAATAGGCATTATTTGCTTTTTTTTATTTTAATTCAATTCTTCATTAAAATAGCTTGTCAAGCACAGGATGGAAAAACCTGGCTCAGATTTGAAGGAAAAGAAGGGCCTGGAAAGGGCAGACACATCGTACTGGTAAGCGGGGACGACGAATACCGTTCTGAAGAAGCCATGCCCATGTTGGGTAAATTGCTGGCCCAACATTATGGATTTACCTGTACCGTGCTATTTCCTATAGAGCCTGAATCGGGCCATATTGTGCCTTCTTACCAAAATAACATTCCTGGTCTCGAACATTTGGAAAAAGCAGATCTGATGATTCTACTGACCAGATTCAGGGAATTGCCCGATGAGCAAACACAACATTTCCATAATTACATATTGGCAGGGAAGCCTATTATAGGGATGCGGACAGCTACCCATGCTTTCCATTATGAAAAAAACAAAAACAGTCCTTTTGCCAAATACCATTGGAGGAATGCAGAAATAGGATGGGAAGGCGGTTTCGGTCAACAAATACTCGGAGAAACCTGGGTGGCCCATCATGGTGACCACGGTACAGAAGGAGCAAGGGCATTGATTGATGGGATTGCCCAGCAGCAGGACCACCCAATCCTTAGAGGGGTGAAGGACATTTGGGCTGCATCTGACGTATATACTGTGAAAAACATCCCCAAAGATGCAGAAGTACTGATCTATGGCGTGCCCACTTCGGGAATGAACCCCGAGTCTCCAGTCAACTGGGAAAAATCCATTATGCCTATGGCCTGGACCAAGGATTACCAGATTGAAGGGGGAAAGAAAGGAAAAGTCTTCACCACGACTATGGGAGCTTCCGTTGACCTGGTCAGTGAAGACCTGCGAAGATTGATCGTCAATGCTGCTTTTTGGGCCCTCGATATGCCGGATAAAATTATAGCAGATATGAATGTCTCTATTGTAGGAAAATACGAACCATCCATGTTTGGATTTGGAACATTCAGAAAAGGAATGAAGGTGGAGGATTTCAAGTAAATAGATACAAGACGCTAGACGCTAGACGCTAGACTTAAGACTTGCGCTAGAATACAACCTTGGTATTCAAAAGATTGAGTTTAAGGCCCATACTTCATGATGAACAAATAAACCAAAATAACCAATGAACAAAATCGGATTCAATGTCCTGGCCTGGTCGGCCAACATGTCAGATGAGCTCAAACCTATCCTGGACAGACTCAAAAAAATCGGATATGATGGGGCCGAATTTTTTGTGGGCTCTCCCGATGAAGCAGCTTATAAAAACATAGGAAACTATTGCAGGGAAATTGGTTTGGAAGTTACCACGGTCTCTGTCTTAAGTCCGGAAGAAAACCTGATCAGTGCTGATGCAGCTGTTCGGCAAAAAGGGCTGGAAAAGATCAAATGGACCATTGACCGCTCACATGATCTGGGTTCGCAGGTCTTATGCGGCCCCATTCACTCTGCCTTTGCCACTTTTTCTAAAGCTGCCCCACAGGAAGCAGAGTATGAAAGAAGTGCCGAAATGCTCCATCAGGCAGGAGATTATGCGGCGCAGGCAGGAATCCTGCTGACCCCAGAGGCCCTCAACCGATTCGAATGCTATCTATGCAACACCATGGAGCAATTGGGGCATTTATTGGGCAAAGTCAACCACCCCAATGTAAAAGCCATGTTTGATACCCATCATGCCAATATGGAGGAAAAAAAAATGGGTGATGCCATCAGAAGCATCGGTCCCCGTTTGGCCCATTTCCATATCAGCGAAAACGACAGGGGAACACCCGGTTCGGGACATGTGCCCTGGGATGAAACATTCGCAGCCTTAGCTGAAATCAATTACCAGGGATGGCTTACCATTGAAGGATTTACAAGGAATGACCCTGACTTTGCCAATGCCATCGGGGTTTGGAGACAATTTTCAGAACCCTGGGATATGGCTGAAAATGGGTTTGCCCATATCAAGAAAATGATGGCAAAACATGGGTTGTAGATTGAATTATTTGCCTTAACGCGCATATGCTACAAATCCAAAAGTAACACCTGCCCAAAAAATGATAAAATTCATTTCATTATCCATTTTAGCATTCCTCCACCTAGGATTTCAATGTTTTTCTCAGGAAAACAGGCCAAATATTATCTTTATTTTGACGGATGATCAAAGGTGGGATGCTTTGGGTTTTGCAGGAAATGAATTCATCCATACACCCGAAATGGACAGATTGGCCAAAGAAGGTATATTTTTTGAAAATGCTTTTGTGACCACACCCATCTGTGCAGCCAGCAGGGCAAGCATTTTAACGGGAACTTATGAAAGAACGCACGGGTATACTTTTGGGCAGGGAGAAATCAAGCAACAATTTATCGATCAATCTTATCCTGAATTAATGAAAGGTAGTGGCTATCACACTGGTTTTTTTGGCAAATTTGGCATTAATTATTCAGGTTTTGAATCCTTATTTGAGGTTGGAGAAAATTACGATAGGTTGGACCGCTACAAAGACAGGCGTGGTTACTTTTATAAAACAATTGGCAGTGATACCGTCCATTTGACCAGATATACCGGCCATAAGGCCATTGAATTTATCCAACAAGTTCCTGAGGATAAACCATTCATGCTTTCCATAAGCTTTAGTGCCCCTCATGCCCATGATCCGGCAGAAGAGCAATATTATTGGAATCGGGAATTCGATTCTTTATATGAATCAATTTTGTTTCCTGAGGCTCCCTTAACCAGTCAGGAGTATTTTGAAGCACAACCTTCCTATGTAAGGGAAGGTGAAAATCGAACCCGGTGGTATTGGAGATTTGACACCCAAGAAAAATACCAAAGAAGCATGAAAGGGTATTACCGGATGATTTCAGAAATCGATCAGGAAATTAAACTCATAAGGGAGGAGTTGGTAAATCAGGGGAAAGATCAGAACACCATCATCATTTTGACCAGTGACAACGGCTATTTTTTGGGAGAGCGTCAGTTGGCAGGGAAATGGTTGATGTATGACAACTCCCTTCGGATTCCATTGATTATACATGATCCAAGATCAAATCAAAGCAGAAAAGTAAAAGACATGGTGTTGAATATTGATATAGCCCCAACAATTTTTGATCTGGCGGGTCTTGAGATTCCGAAACTATGGCAAGGCTTAAGTTTAGCTGGTTTTTTGAAAGAAAACCTTCCTGAATTTAATCGGGAATATTTCATTTGCGAACACCTATGGCAGGTGGACATCATTCCTCCAAGTGAAGGGTTAAGGGCTGAAAAATGGAAATATTTCCGCTATATCAATGATCCCCAACATGAGGAATTGTATCATTTAGAATCAGACCCATTGGAAAAAAACAACCTTGCCTTTAATCCTGCATTTCGTAATCAATTGCTGGAATTAAAAAAGGAATTTGAGATAAGGGTGAAGGATTTGAAAAAACAGTCCCCTATTATCCATTAGGATTTTTTAACCATTCCCTCACCCTCTCATTAAAATCCTCCAGATTCTCCCAATGAAACGCATGGCCGCTTTTTGGGTAGATATGTAATTTAGAATTTGGAATTGCACCTGCTACTTCTTTGGTCATCCAAACCGGAGTAAAGATATCTTCCTCCCCTCCAAGCACAAAAACTGGACAAGTAACAGACTCCAGTTGCTCCAAAACAGCATGATTGATACAGGCAGCAGCCTGCCCTTCCAGACCGATTAAAGGTTGGGGATTAGGATCCATGGCTGCTTTTTTCCGGTCCTCTATCAGCCCTGTATGGAATTCCTCATTATCCCAGGAACTTTTTGAAAAAATCAATAACTGAATATAAACGCTGAATTCTTCTGGTTTTAACCTTGCCTTACAGTCCATCATATGTTGGAATATGGCCTTAGCCGTATTGTCACAACGTGCCCAAGGGCACATCAGCACCATGGCTTTGATCCTTTTGGGGAAGTGGACTGCTAGTTGTTGGGCGATAATGCTGCCCATCGATACCCCTACAACTTTTACCGATTCCAGACCCAAATGATCCAGTACTGCAATACAGTCTTCAGCCATTTGCAGGGAAGTGTAAGGACCTGCAGGTTTGTCGGATTTTCCTACACCCCTGTTGTCCAATAGAATACAGCGGAAGGATTTTTCCCAATCTTCCACATGCTTTTCCCAAACTGCCCCTGGTGCAGTAATTCCCATTATCAATAGCAAAGGCTCTCCTGAACCCCTTTCTTCAAAGTAGATGTTTGTTCCGTTTGAGTTTATTGTTGGCATTTTTTAAAGAATTAAGAATTGACAATGATGTATAAATAATGAAGAAAGAGGTATACAGAGGTTTTGAATGATGAACATAGGTATTCTTTCCTTTGTCTTTGGTGGGGTTCCAAATACGACATTTTTCATTCTTAATTCCTAATTTCTCCAAGTCTTGACTCTTGTTCCTAGGCTCTTATCTGTAATCTTTTGATTCTCGATTTCTATCTTCTTTCTTGATTCTTGTTTCTTGTTTCTTGTTTCTTAGCTCTAATCTCTCGCTTCAATCTTCTACCTCAACCCTTTTACCAAAACATCATTCACCCATTTCCCATCATGAAGGGTTACGAAATCGGGATCTTCCAAGGCTTCCTCCCCTTCATCCTCACAGATAATCCAACCCCCAAATCCGATATCCTTGAGCCATTGGGTAATACCCAAAAAGTCTACTTTACCATTGCCCATCAGGGTAAACTCAGGATTTCCATCCCAATCTTTATAATGAATATGGTTGATGATGGATTGGTATTCTTTCATTTTGGCCAAAGGGTCCATACCTCCATTGATGATATGGCCAACGTCAGGGCACCATCCGGTCACGGAATGATCTAGTCCTTCCAAAATCACTTTGTAATCTTCCTCAGTCCGGGTAATGGAAGTGTGCGGTGAATTGGGATGAAAACTGCTTTCAACTCCGATTTCTTTTGCTCTTTGGGAAACCGTATTTACGATATTGATGAGGTTTTTTCTCCTTTGGACCAAATCATGGCGACCTGTAGGAATCTGAACCGTGCAAAGTACCGAGCCGGGAAACCTCTTCAACAGGTCAATGGCATTGTCAGCTACTTTTTTCTCTTCAGCTGTTTCTTCAGTTCCGTTCCAATCCAAAGCCAAGGCCACAGCTGCCAGTTCTATCCCCTGTTCCTTCAACTTCTCCTCTAGCAAAACCGGATCACTTAATTTTCCCATCCAGGTAAAAATGGGCTGAATCCCGGTAAACCCAGCCTTGGAAATAATCTCAATCATATGTCCCAATTGATCTTTGTAGGTTTCGCCGTTATTGTTCATGTACCAGGTATAGACCTCAGCACCGAATTTGAATGGTAGGTTTTTCATGGTTTAAATTTTTATTGGCTTGAATTTTATTTACTAAGCTGCTCCACATCTTTGATTTCTATTTCTAAAGGTTCTCCTAAAAGCTTTGAACCATTATCGGTTATAAGATAACCATCTTCCACCCGAATCCCCCCAAAATCTTTATAATCCTCCACTTTTTCATAATTAATATAATCTTTATGCAAAGATTCAGACTTCCACTTCTCAATAAGTTGGGGGATAAAATAAATTCCGGGTTCGATTGTAATAACAAATCCCTTTTCAAGTTCTTTTCCCAAACGAAGTGACTTCAGACCAAATTGCTTACTCTTTTTAATTTCATCAGTATATCCAACGTATTCCTCTCCCAAATCTTCCATATCATGGACATCCAATCCCATCATGTGTCCAAGGCCGCATTGGAAAAACAATGCATGGGCTCCCTGATTTACTGCATCATCCAAATTTCCTTTCATGATACCAAGATCCTTTAATCCCTCTGCCAGTTTTTTACAGGCAAGAAGATGAATATCCCTAAACTTTATACCGGGTTTAAGTACTGCTACTGCTTCTTTATAAGAATTATATACAATTTGATATATTTCCCTTTGATTATCAGAAAATCTAGCCCCAATCGGAATAGTCCGAGTTATGTCACCCGCATAATGCATATTTGACTCCGCACCAAAATCCCCCAAGAGCATTTTCCCTTCCATCAAAATATTGGAATAATTGTGGTTATGAAGAATTTGACCATTGGTAGTGATTATAGGAGGAAAAGACACATTGCCCCCTAAGGAAAGCGCTTCTCCTGTAACCAATCCAAGAAGTTCGTATTCTCTCATTCCGGCTTTAGCTTCATGCATTAATTTTTTATGCATGCTAACACTGACGCTCACTGCCTTGGTTATTTCCTGGATTTCCTCTTGTGACTTGATCGATCTTAATGATACCACAGCCTTTATAAAATCCTCTGACACTAAGGAATCAATTTCCATCAGACTTTTCGCCATCCAAATAGCCAATTTCTGTCTATTTTCAGGCCTGTAAGGAGGAAGGCAATGGATTACCCTATTCTTAAATGAAGCCAAGTAAGAAGGTATTTCCCTTTTTGATTTTGCTATTCCAACTCCAACAGCATTTGCCAAATCCAAAATAGGAGTATGGTCCCCTTGCCAAATTGATTCTTCAGTTGTTAAATTATCTCCGAAAATAATCTCTAAGTTCTGATCAATATCGATGATGGCGGCGAGTCCTGGCAAATCCAATCCGAAAAAGTATAGAAAAGTACTGTCTTGCCTAAAAGGATACCAATTGTCTTTGAAGTTAATACTGCTTTCTTCATTCCCTAAAAACAATAAGACTCCGGAGCCAATTTTTTTCTTTAATTGATCCCTTCGTCCTTTATAAGATTCTTTGGAAAATAATTTCATAGATTATTTTAAAATATTAGCAAATTAAAATCTAATTCCCAAAGACTTTATCGTCGTTACTTTTGAAAGTAAAAGAAATTATATGGGGATTTTATTCAAATTAGGCAAACTTGGTCTTGAGGAAAGTGACTCTTGGATTATCTGCAATATATTTTCCCTTTCTTCTCCAGTTAGTTGCAACCTAGGTTCCCTGACATACTCCGTTCCTAAGCCAACTTCAGCTTCAGCTAATTTAATATATTGTACTAATTTCGGATGGATATCCAGTTCTAATAGAGGAAAAAACCATCGATAAATCTTCAAAGCCTCCAAATACCTACCTTGCTGCATCAATTCGTATATCGCGATTGTTTCATAAGGAAATGCACAAACCAATCCAGCAACCCAGCCATTTGCACCCAAGGCCAAACTTTCATATGCCAAAGGATCAACTCCACAAAGAATTTTAAATCTTTCACCAAACCGGTTGATCATTTTGGTTATCAGGGATAAATCCCTTGTCGATTCCTTCACTGCCTGGATATTTTTAAATTCTTCCAATTCCCCAAACATATCCAGAGTAACCAAAATCTTATAATCAATTGGATTATTATAAATCATGATAGGAAGATCTGTCGATTTTGCAATTTTCTTAAAAAAAGTAACAGTTTCTCTATCATCAGCTTTGTACCTCATAGGAGGAAGGACCATAAATCCTTTAATACCACTATCTTTTGCAACAGAAACAGCCTCAAGAGCTTCTTTGGTAGATTGCTCAGCAATAGTCATAACAACAGGAATTCTATCTCCTACCACTTCCAATGTAGCCTTTACCAATGATTCTTTTTCGGAGCTTTTCAAAGTACTTGCCTCACCTAGACTTCCTCCTAAAATAATACCATGCACGCCTGCCTGCATTTGGATTTGGATATTAGATTGAAAGGTCTTTATATCGAGCTGATCATCAGATGTAAATTTTGTGGTTATAGCTGGGAAAACTCCATTCCAATTAATCATAACTTTTCCTTTTGGTTTTAAATACTGGGTTATTCAATAATTCATTTTTTGTTTTATACCGTAAGCATCTATTTTAAGTTGGGCAGTAAACTTCTTAACAAATAGGTTTTCATCGTCCCATTGAAATGAAGCTAAGTTATTTCTAATTCATTAACTCCATAGGAAAGCATAAGATGGGACATCACTGAAAATTGTTTGTTGTAATTTTCAGTCCAATTATAATCTGCCACAGTCAAAGGTTTGTTTTTCCAAAATCGAATAAATACCTCAGCAAAAATTAATATTAATATACCTACTGAAAGCGTATCATCCCTGACTATAATACCTTCTTTAAGATTATTGCTTTTTTCAATACCAGAATATCCTTTTGTATATTTCATCCATCGGATTGGTCCAAATCGATTCAGGCTGAACACACCATTCTTATAAATTTCCTTCAAAGTCTGTGCTGTTGGAGAAAATAAATTCCCATTAAAGCACATAAAAAAAACAGAAGCAGTATACCTCATTTCTTCTTTTTAAAATAATCGAGTCAAATTTTAAATTCCATTTAAACAAACCTCCTCTTATCCTTTCTAAGAAATCATATAATAAAGTATAAAGGTATTATGCGCAAAAACAAATTCTACTAAATCATTTTAGCTAAATGATATGATATTTTAACCCTATGAAAAAAATGTTTGTGGAAAGTTTTATTAAAAGTGTCTTTTTTCAACACCTGGTTGGGATTAAACCGCTAAACCATTTTCTCCAAATGCTTAATTTCCTTATTTAAAATTTTGCTTTTGAATTCCAAAGGGGTCATTCCTGTAATACTTTTAAAATGCTTGTGAAAATTGGATAAATTGTTGTATCCAGAATTATAACAAGATTCAGCGGTGTTAAAGTCATTCTGCAACATAAGCCTACATGCATTTGCTATCCTAACTTCAATCAAAAAGCGTGAAAATGTCTTTTGGCTTTTGTATTTAAAGTACCTACAAAAGGCAGTTGGAGACATGTTAACCATTTCAGCAATTTGTTCTAAGGTGATTTTTTCGGTGTAATTGTTTCTCACATAATCAAAAACTAAATTTATTTTGGGTAAATTTTCCTGAACTGATTTGATTGGTACCCCCAAGGAAGAAATGAAATTCAATTTAGTATCACTTGAAACACATTCAAGTATATCCAATAAACCTAAATACTTTTCGAAAGCATTTTTCTTTGTCAGTTCTTTAAGTTTTTCACAAATAAGTGTTTTTCTTGATTCTGAAACTTTAATTCCATAAACTGAATAATCTAATAACTTTTGAAGATTATAGGATTCAGGGATATCACTCAATGAGCTTTTTAAAACATCTTGATTGAAAAATACAGAAATTGCTTTTGCTCTTTTATTAATACCATTTTGAAGAAAGTATTCATTATTCCTGAATACATGTGGTAAATTTTTACCGAATAGATAAACATCATCTTTTTTAAAATCA
This sequence comes from Cecembia rubra, assembly GCF_003014575.1. Classification (GTDB taxonomy): domain Bacteria; phylum Bacteroidota; class Bacteroidia; order Cytophagales; family Cyclobacteriaceae; genus Cecembia_A; species Cecembia_A rubra. The sequence goes on along the minus strand of NZ_PYGF01000012.1, from coordinate 54,674 downwards.
ACAATACTCTCAGCAACAAAAAGTGATCCATCACCCTCTTGAATTAATGTGATTTGAAATTCTTCATGGTAGTGTATAGGTTCAAAAAAATTATCCAATTCCCAACATTCCACCCGGATTGTTTCATCCTTAAGTCTCGGAACTTTAAAATGTAAAGGTTGCATAATAATTTTGTGGTTTATGATATTTGTCAAATAATTTACTAAAAAAGAAAGAACATTAGCAAATAAAGCACACTAAAAAATCATTAATTGTTAAGATAGTATACATAAATGTTAAAATTAAATATTAAGCAACTTCGCTTAAATTGATACATTTATAAATAAGAAAAAACCAAGAAAATAATGAGCTATCCAAGTATTTTTAATGATGTGATTGGCCCTGTAATGAGAGGCCCCTCTAGTTCACATTGCGCTGCTTCCCTTAGAATTGGTAGAATCTGCCATGACCTTATGGATGGTAGAATTTCACACATAAATATAGAGTTCGATCCAAATGGTTCATTGGCTACCACCCATAAAGATCAAGGTTCAGATATGGGTTTATTTGGTGGATTTTTGGGTTGGGAAGCTTATGACGAACGATTGGTAAATTCTGAAATTCATATCGGTGCAGCAGGAATAAAGGTAAACATCGAAATCAAAGATATTCATGCAGAGCATCCGAATACCTATCAAATCACTTTAAATAATCCATGGGAGACGCACCAAGTAATTGCGATTTCTACAGGGGGAGGAATGATAGAAGTGATTGAAATTGATGGAAACAAAGTTGCACTTGCAGGAGATTCTTTTGTCACTTTGATCTACACTTATGATTTACAGAAAGTGATTGATTATTTAGAAAAAGCAAAACTGGAAGATGGTGTTGAAATCCATACCAGTGAAAAGAATTTCATTGTCCTAAAAAGTCAGGCTCTATTGGATAAGACCATTCTTGAAGATCTTAATGAAATTGAAGGAGTTACTTCAATCAAGCAAATCAAGCCCGTTTTGCCAATACTTACAGGGAAAAACACGACGGTTCCATTTATAACCTGTGAGGAGATGCTCAGCTATAATCAAGACAAAAATTTGAGTCTTTGGGAACTGGCAGTGAAGTATGAAAGTATGCGCGGAAGTATTTCCGAAGAGGAAGTGCTTACCAAAATGAACGATATCCGGATTATTTTGAAGAATGCAGTTGAAACTGGCTTAAAAGGGACAAAATTTGAGGACAGGATTTTAGGGCCTCAATCAGTGAAATTCAAATCCATGATGGAAGATAAAAAACTAATTGATGGAGATACATTAAATAGAATAATCATGTATGTATCTGCGATCATGGAAGTGAAAAGTTCCATGGGAGTAATTGTAGCAGCGCCAACAGCAGGGTCTTGTGGCGCAATGCCTGGTGCAGTACTTGGAGTGGCCGACTCCTTGGGGCTTTCGGATGAAGAAACCGTAAAAGCATTGCTTATTGCAGGATTAATTGGTGTTTTCATAGCGGCACATTCCACATTTGCGGCTGAGGTTGGCGGATGTCAGGCAGAATGTGGGTCGGGTGCTACAATGGCAGCAGCTGCGATTGTTCATTTGGCTGGAGGAAACATAAATCAAAGTATATCCGCTGCTTCTATGGCATTGCAGAGTTCTTTGGGAATGATCTGTGACCCCATTGGGAACAGGGTTGAAGCACCCTGTCTGAACAGAAATGTAATGGCAGCTTCCAATGCTCTTTCTTGTGCCAACATGGCTTTGGCAGATTATGACCATTTGATTCCTTTGGATCAAGTAATTGAGACCATGTATGAAGTGGGAAAAAGCATTCCCAATACCTTAAGATGTACCAATCTTGGAGGCCTCTCCATTACTAAAGCAGCCAAAGAAATTGAAGCAAAACTTACTCAAAAGCATTTTTATAAGAGTTGCTGAAAAATCGAAAAGCTATTCATTTCAGCCTAGGGGTTTGGATTTTTTATCAGCTCCATCGCCTGCTCTGCAGCGTTCTTTAATGTATTGCGCGGAGACCTTACCTTGGCCGCTTCACTGAGAAAACGCAGCTGAGTAGAATTACCGGTTTCACCAATGGCAATCAGCGCCTGTGCCTTTACCAAATAGCTTTCATCTGTTTCGTAAATTTTCTTGAAGTTACCTAACATGGCCGGATCCTTCATTTTTCCCAAGGCGGTGATGGATGCTGCCCTGACCTTGGAGTTTCGATCTCTGCAAGTCTCTAAAAAAACAGCTTTACTGCTGCTTCTATGAAATTCAGACAGACGCTTCACCGCTGCCTCCCTTACGGCCCAAAATTCGTCCTGCTTGGCAAGTTCCGTCCATTTCTGAATTGTTTTTGGTGAATCGTGGAAGGCCTTCAATTGGTCAATTGCCCATAACCTTCCAGTCATGTCGTCATTTTCAGCCTGAAACAAAAGCTCTTCCTCGGATTGAGGATAGGTCAATTCTTTGAGCAGGTAGTTGCCTTCATCAAAGCGAACCAACAATGGCGCTTTATCTAATTTGAATTCAAATTTTTCCAAAGATTCATTTAACCATACTTTTTCCACCCTTTTTTCATCTTGATGGTAAAACCCAATTTGAACGGGTATACGGTAGATGGGTACATGCTCCCATTTGTCCTGGGTCTGTTTTATTTCTAAGGATAGGGTCATGGTTGTTTCATCCCAATGCTTGGCAACCTCAAATACGGCATGGCCTGGTTTAAACAGAAACTGCTCAAAAAACCAGTCCAGATTCATACCACTCACATCTTTGGCACACTGCATGAAATCCTGTGTACTTACTACCTGAAATTCAAAACGATGCAAAAATTCACTGATCACTCTGAAAAAGGTTTGGTCTCCCAATAGAAACCGAAGCATATGCAAAACGGCAGCCCCTTTGGGATAAGTATGGCTGTCAAAGTTCTGCCCGGGATTTTCATACTGGGTAAAGACGATGGGTCGCATATAGCTGTTATGCGCCTCACGCAGGTAGGCACCTTGTTTTCTCACCAAGTCAAGTGCCGCTTCATCCTCACCCCAATCAAATCGCTTGTACAAATAATCAGAATAGGTAGCAAAACTTTCATTTATCCAGGTATGCTCCCAGCTTCTGCAGGTAACGAGGTCTCCCCACCATTGGTGGGCAATCTCATGGGCAATAATACCCTCAAATGAAAAGTCAATTTCTTCTTGTCTCGTTGTTACGGCACCCTCTCCCAGCAAAGATGCAGATGTAGCTTCGGCACCTCCTCCCTGATGCGCTGAAATCACTTGGTCATACTTTTCCCAGGGATAATCATACCCATATATCCTGTTAAAAAAATCTATCATATAAGGCGTCTTGGCGAATGATCTTTTAGCATCCTGCTCGTGGCGTGGATAGACCCAGTAGCTTACCGGTAAATCACCCAAAGAGTCTTCAATAACAGTGTAAGCTGCTATACTCAGATTGATAAGATAAGTGGAATGCGGCTTGCTTTGCTTCCAATGGTAAGTGTGTTTTCCTTTTTCAGGACCTTCGGAAATTCCAATCAACTCTCCATTTGACAGTACTTTAAGGTTATTGTCAACAGTAACGATCATTTCCTGAGTTACTTTGTCGTGGGGATAGTCGTAACAGGGAATCCACTGCCTGGCCTGATTAGGCCAGCAATCAGAAGAAACCTGAAATGGATTGGTTTCAGTTTGATCAATAAATTTTAGACCTGAAACCTGTTGTTTGAGAAAGTACTTAACTGTAAAGGTTACGGTATCTCTATGAGAATAGGAGCGCGAGAAGTCTATATTCAGTTTATTGTTGCCCTGTTTAAAAGAAAGCGGTAAGCCCTTGCTGTCGAGGACATCGCTTACTACCAGAGAAACCGCATCCAAAGTCACGCTATTCAGGTCGCTTCTCAGTGGTGTTAAGGTGATGGTATTCTGTCCTGTCAATTGCTTTTCCTGAACATCTACATCAAGAATAACTTTGTAATGGAGAGCGTCGAAATCCCTATCCGGTTCAAGCTTCACCGGCCTTCGGTAGATATCAATCTGTTGGCCAACTAGTCCTAAATGAGCAGATAACAGCAAAAGAAAAACAACAAGACGCTTCATGGATTCTTCTTATAAAATTGGATTTCTCATTAATTATTCTTCATGAACGCCTCTATTTCGTCTACTGTCCGGGGCAGTCCTGAAGAAAGAATTTCACAACCGTCTTCTGTAATCACCACGGTATCTTCGATACGAATGCCTGTGACATCATCCGCCATGCCCATGATGTCACAGGCAAAGACAAACCCGGGTTGGAGCGGTTCTCTCCGATCGAAGGTATGCATCCGGTCATGAACAGCCATGCCAATGCTATGGTTATATCCACCGTCCCGAATCCACAGATTGAACCGAGGTTCACTGGTATCAAACCCCAATTTTTCCAGTTCCTTTTTCACTTCGGCACCGATCTCAGTCAATGAAATCCCCGGGCGGTACATACTTTGGCATATCTCCCTGATAAAAAGACCCAGTTCGTAAATCTCCCGCTGTGTTTCGGTAAACTTTCCACTTGCGGGGAAAGTTGTCGAAACATCGGATGCATAATAGGATACATTGGCCCCGCCATCAAGAATTATGAAGTCTTTCTCTCCCAATATGCGATCATATTTCATATAATGCCCATAGGCGTGGTTTTTGTCCGACATAATAATGGTGCCGAAGGCCAAACCCTTGGCTCCTCCTTTCATTGAAACCTGCTGGAAAAGTGCTGCCAATTCAACTTCCGGCACGCCGGGTCTTGTAGCCTTCATAACCGCCTTATGCGCCTCCACAGAAAGTTGGGCCGCCTTACGGATCAGATCAATTTCTGCCTTTGATTTGAACTTTCTAAGTTCCCAGATAAAAGGGGTGCAATTCGAAACCTGATTTTCGGGGAATCGCTGATTTAACACCGCTACAAACTGCATTTCCCTGGTCAGCCGGCCATCCCATTCGTTATCTGTTATATTGCGTTTGAAAGTTGCAAATTTCTCCATGGAATTTTCTCCTATATACTCCTCAGGGCTGAATGGCGTATATATGACTGTGGTTTTTGTAAGCCGGTTTTTTAGCGTTTCAGAAAAATCCTCGTAGGGCCGGTAGTGCTCTATTCCTGTGATCTTTACAGGCTCTCTCACTAGGTCCAGGGAAATATTTTCGCTGTCAGCATGGTCCTCATCTATGGTAAAAAACAGGGTGCTTTCCCTCTTTTCTCCATCCACGATAAGGATGGCATCAGGAATCTCCACCCCGGCAAAATACATCATATTGTTATACTGGGTAAATGCTAAACCTGAGAGTGATTCAGATGCTCCTCTGATGATGGCGATTCCATCAGGGATCCTATCCATAAGTTTTTCCCTACGATTCCGGTATTCATCTTTTTCAAATATCAATTGTGCCTGAAGTCCACTAACCACCAGGAATAGAAGCAATGTAAGAATTAAAGGAATTTTCATGTGTTTATACTTGTTTTTCAGTTGCCACATAATAGTTAGGATTAGCTTTGGAAGCTCGGAATGATAATCATCCTTTTGAATATCACTTGTACCATTTTCGATTTTATCATCAATAAGTTAGAATATTTAAGCAGTCATTTGGAAGATTAAAACAAATACATCCTGAATGACAACTTAACCTGAATAAAGCCAATTTACTATCAAAGACCTAATTTACAGAATTTGAACGGCTTACAATTCAAGCATCTTAACCAAAAAAGATGATATATTAGCGACTTGTCCCTGATCCTTATGTGATGTCGTGGAACAAGTACAATTAAGGCTATTTGGACCCGATATAATCCTACTTTAATTAACTCTTACTTTAGTCTTTAGCACATTTCGTCTAGCTGAAAGAAACATCCATCCTGAAGTATATAGTACTATAAATAGCACCACCCATTTCAAAACCAATAGGGGTAAGGATTTGACCACATAAGCGGCCAGTATCACACCAGCGGCCCCGGCAATGGTTAAGGAAAAGGCAACTTTCCGGTCGTAGGCTCCCTTTCTGACAAAGTTTGCTCCTCCTGCTGCCATCAGCATAGCAGTGGCAGTCATCATAATAGGGAATGCAGTGAGTGGATGCATACCGAGAGCATACACCATTGCCATACAGGGAGCATAAAATCCTACCCCTATGGTTTGCAAGGCTCCAAAAACAAAACTCATTCCCACAATAACGGCAAGTTTCCAACCCCTAAGACCAATCGCCTCACCTCCAACAGGCATCAAGTCTAAAAAGCCGGCGATAATGATCAAGGCCACGGCCAATAAACCACACCCTAATCCTATCTGTATCCCCCGGCGCGACATTTGGGATACAATACCGGCACCCAATAATGCGCCTAAGGGTGCAGCTGTTGACATGGTGACCAGCGTAATGGGATCCACTTCAACCACTGTCATAAAAATAAATGCCTGCATGACAACAGGAATGGTATTACCCACATTCATTGTACCTGGAATCAAGCGGTCATCAATTAGTTTGAAGAATTTAAAAATCGCAGTTTGCTGGGCAAAACTCCCAATCCCCAGGGTATCGAAGAAGTTGGTGATAAATCCGGTTGTCAAAAGACCTGACCATGGTTTAGCGGAAAACATTTTCCTGTTTCTAAAAACATCAGCAAAATAATAGAAGCCAAACGTACCTGTCATAAGCCCCAGAACAACCTTTAAAATATTACTCATTGTTTTTCCATTAGTTTTAATAAGACAGGTCAAAACAAACTGTTCCTAAATTTTTCTTCAATCAAGCCACTATAACCCTTATTTAAATGAGGTTATTTCCTATGATTATATTGAATTAATGCTGAATTTATTCATATTTAGCGGACCGTGATCACATATAAGAATACAAAAGATACTAACTATTGAACAGGGTCTGGACCTAGCTGATGGATTGTATTCTGGACTAATCCCTCTCTGGTATTTCCCCGATCATCCTTAATCTGGTATTGGATTTCCATTACCCATGTTGGCTTAATATCCGGGATGGTCAGTTTGATGGTTTTCTTGTCCTTGTCCAATTCAGCCTTGGTCACTTGCAAAGTTTTTTCATTGTAATGTTTGGATCCGTATTTTCTTGAGCGGAGCAGATCCCAGGTTTTTACAGTATAATGACTTACATCTTCAACACTTCTTTCGTCAAGTTTGTCAGTAAAACTCAAATGCATGCCGGTTTTTGTTGCATGAATATCAACTGGAATAACTATTGGTTGATCAACTTTCCTTATCCTGTAAAGACCTCCCAGTTGTGGTTGTGTGGAGCCCCAGGCAGACAAGCCACAAAGGTATAATTGTTCATCTCCAGGATTGAATCTGCCTCTCATGACACCTGTAGAAAATCTCGGGATAGGCAATTCAAATATACCCCCCTGAACCTGATCCCCTATTTTCTCAAAAGGAACAACAAAAAGTTTCCCATAACCGTAAGACAAATTCAGCAGCTTCCCATTGAGAGCACCCCACTTTTTACTATCCACCCAGAGCAGTTCGGAAGGTGACTGATCTCTTTCTCTTTCCACCCAAACCAGCGGAAGTTCCATTCCGTTTTCTGTACTATCTGCTGGTGGATTGTATCCAAACATATTCCCATAAAATCCACCCTTTTTAACCCAGTTTATCCGGTTCATCGGATTCCAGTGACCTTCTTGGTCTGTCACAATAAAAGTACCATCAGGGTTGATACATACTCCGTTTGCTGCTCTGAAACCCGTAGCAATTATTTCGGTCTTCAATCCATCTTTACTGACTTTAATCAAGGTTCCATGCTGAGGAATCAAGGCTTCTCTTGCATGACGAGCACTTTTTGCATAATAAAAATTCCCCTCTTTATCGGTCTGAAGCCCCATTGCAAATTCATGAAAGTGATCAGTAACCTGATGATCATTATTAAAACTCTCGTAAAAATCTGTTTCCCTGTCTCCGTTAAAATCATGCAACCGGACGAGCTGATCCCTACAGATTACAAAAATCTCCTCTTTGACCACTTTAATTCCAAGTGGCTGAAATAAACCTGAAGCTATACGTTGCCATGTAAGATTACCGGAATTTTTTATAAACCCTTCTACAAGCCAAACATCTCCATCCGTAGAGCAAATCACTCCTTTGTTGGAATCTTTGAAAAAGTCAAGACCACTCAGCCTAAACTCATTTTTCCAAGGGCTATCAAATGGTGGATTCATAATATCCACCTGAAATGGCCCATCTTGTTTTCCAGTGATGATTTCTGTAGTTAATTTTTGCGGATACCTTGCAGGGCCTCCTTTGATCATGGATTCTAATGATTCGGCAGGATTTGAGACTTTTGCATATTGCTCAAGCCCCTTCATTCCGGATTTCCCTATCAGTATTTTGATTTTTAGATTTTGGGCAGCAGAGGTTTGCATAATGGTAAATCCATTCTCTTCTCTCAAAACAGCACCTTCACCCACTAAAGCAACAGACGTTCCAGTTGGAGCTACCCGCATTTTCAGCGATTTATCAGCCGGAGAAATATTCAATGTTCTTGTAAAAACAGGTTGATTTTCCACAGTTTCGAGTCCAAATGTTTCCAGAACTTTGGCACCTCCCACCGTATAGGAAATAATTACCCGATCCTTGAATTGGTAAAGGCCTTTATAATGCGCCCATTCCCTTGGGAGTGGGCCAAACCGTCTTTTATCCCTAGCCAAAAAGCGTGGATCATCAAATTTTCCAGTTGCCGGGTTAGCCCAGGCAGGCCCTACAGGATTTGAAAAATGAAGATCTCCAACAGTTCTTGGGGAAATATTATGTTTCCCGTTAAATAAAATGGCTTCCCAATCAATAAAACCTTCACCTGTCCAAGCTCCGGCAACCCTCATAAGGTCATGGTCAAACATCATCCAGGCACTTCCTGCCGCAACACCACCCTCTCCTTCATCCAACCTTACTGCAATACCTTTATAAGCAAAATTCTGGTTAACCAAATTTTCATCTTTTAAAGGCTGAATCGGGCCTGAGGAACGTTCCCTTGGAGGTGCATTTAGCCCCACCAATTCATAAGTATTGATCAAAAAGTTACCATAATCCATCTCTGCCCAAGGCTTAAATTCTTTGGGAGTTGGTCCTTTGTTCGTGCCAGAAGGCAAACTTGCCAGATAAGTAGAATCTATTTCAATAAATTGATCAGGATTATCTTTTTGGATAAAAGCCTCCCTTATATAATTGATGATATCATACTTTTCCACTGGAGTTAAATTGATCTGTGGAGGCATAGATCCATAGCCCCGTGTTAAGGTCTGGTAAATTGAATATGGGTCATTCCCAACTTTAAATTTATCTTCCCAGAATTTAAATGCATTGGGCATGGATCCTTCCTGTTCCTTATTCCCGTGACAATTAAAGCAGATGTTATTGTAAATATGTTCACCTGTGCGGATGGATTCACCATATCGGTCACCTAATGCAAGGAGGAGACCCTTATGATCCAAATCTTTTTCATAGTCCGGAAGGTCTGCTTCCTGAAGTGTAAATCCTATAGGTGTTTCGGCCTCTTGATTAGATGGACTTGGTTTGCATCCGATAAACAAAGAGAAAATCAAAAGAGTACTTAAACTGAAGTAAATTTTATTCATTTTAAAGCTTATGTTTTTTTAGCCTGTATGACTTTAAGTATTTTTAAAAATGAGACAACCAGTCAGGGAAATTTAATTGTTTCTGAATATCTATCATTTTTAAACTATTAGGATTTTTTTATCTATTCTAGGATTTGAATTGTCATTCCAAGGATTAATTTACCTTGAGGTTATCAAATTACTCTCCTGCCTTACCACAATGGGAACATAACCATATTCCATACCAGGTGGAGGGGATACAATAAGAACGGGGTCAATAGCAACAAGACTACCGGTACTTGGAGGAGCCATGTATTCTTGATCTATAGTCCATGATCTGTGGATTTGTTCCACAAATTTCTGTAAAGACTCCTTTGCTTCTTTTGTCCAACCCAAAGACTGGAAACAGGGCTGATCTATAAATTTATACCAACGATAAGTCACTTTTGAGCCATCTTTCAAAAGAACTGTGAAAGTTTGGGTAGCAGGCCCAGGGTTTGCCCAGGCACCAGTTGTTGGTGAAGTGTAGGGCAGGCTTTTATTTATTATAAAATTTCCCTCCACCACTTCATTTACGTTTCTCCAATTAATATAATATTTTTCTGAACCAGCCGCGGGGAACTCTTTGTCCCGAAGTTCTTTGGGTACTGTTTCTGGATTTACTGCCACCCGCTGATCTCCAACTTTTTTGAAATATTGGGGGAAACGTCCTACTTGGGAGACGGAATTTTCCTTCCATTCCAGTCCAAAAGCATTGGAATCTGTGATGACAATTTGAAATACATCTTCAATTCCTTTAAGTTTTTCTCCACCGTGATTAAGGCTGGCTCCTTGGTCTAAGGAAAATGGCCTTGGTTCTAGGGAAGGTTTCCAGGTATGTGCTTCGTCAAATTTTCCTGAATAGGCTTTACCGTTTTTTTTCCATTCCAATATGTGGTTGAAAAGAGCCGCTTTGGAATAATAGGTTACATCTTGAACGAGAATAGAAACCCCATTTTCATTCAGAGGAAATTGCAATTGAGGTATTTTTATGTACAGGTCACCATTTTTGTCCTTTAACTCAAATGCGGGTACAGTATTGATTTCCATTGCTCCTCCACCTGCCATTATCCCTTCCCTAGTATCCAACCCCATTCCTTCAATGGCGGGGTAGATTTTGGAAAGCCTTGACCACATTTCGGGGATATAAAAAGCGACAGGTCCTTTAAAATTTTCTGCATTTAAAAACAGTGTCCAACTTTGGTTTCCCGTGGGAGGAGGGCCAGGTTTTTCCTCTGTAAGAGGAAGGGCCATATGGCTATATCCCAGAAACCTTCCTTCAAGGTTACCATCAAATGTAATCCCATCCGGTGGAACAAGAATTCGGTTGCTGAGTTGGGCTATGCCCAATTGGTCATCCGGCAAAGCCTCTGCTCTATAGAAAAACGGCCAGCCTGGGGAGGCGATTTCTGAATTATAACAGTCAGGAACTCCGTTCATGCTGAACTTTGGAAAACCATAATGGTACCGGTTACCTCTCCAAAATCCCAAGCCACCTTCCTGAGTTTGAAAGACACTGGACCAGGTTGGACCTCTTTCTTCCCAGGTTCTTGCAATTGTACCCTCAGGGCAACAGGGTATATCTTTATTATTGGGGTTATCCGGAGTGATCCAATTTCCTGGTAGGCCAATCTGAAATCCCTCTAAAGGCTGTTCTAATAAAGGCCAAACAGCTGTATAAAACCCTATACCAGCTCCAAATCCATCCGGTCTCCTAGGTGTTTTATACCCCAAATATCCATGTAGTCCATTAGAAGTTTCAGTTACTAGTTCCATCTTTTGGTCAACAATTCCTCCAACAGGAATTGACTGTACCATGAGAATACCTATGACCAAAATAAATGTGTTATAACTAAATATTAGAACTCTTCTCTTATTTTTCATAATAGATATTGGACAAGAACTCAAGAAAAAGCTACTTTTTAAAGATAAAGTATTATTTCGGTTCCAGGATATTCTGTTTTTAGATGAAAATTTGGTTATTACAATTTAAAAACACCACTTGGATTATCCCTCATGCGCCATTTGCTATTCTGACACTTTACCCTAAACAAATCCAGGATAGGAAGCTTTAATGAAGGGGGGGCTTTCCCCCCTTTCATAACTTACAACCCTATCAACTACATGTATATGAGAAAATTTTACCTGATTATTTATCCGAAATATTCTCAGTACAACTCAGAAGGTCAATTTACAGGAACAATATATAAGAATGGAGATGCATAAAACACCTCATTTTTTATGCTTGCACCGGCGTTTATGTCATTAAATACCCTTCCAAATTTGTCCCTTAATTTTAATCTAACCTCAAAATTATCTCCCACATTTATCTGATTTTCTGATAAACCTAATGCAGATAAAGCCTCAAGAGCTGTAAACTGAATTCCAGCTCTTAAAAATCTTGATTCATTGTTTGGTTGGAAATCGGCTAAAGTAAGTGTTTTAATCAATACATCATTTACAAGGTTATTTGCCCCGGCAGCAGGGGTAAATATAAAGCCACCTCCTACAACTGACCTCCTATGTCTGACCCTAACCTCAACAGATTCCACTGTTCTTCCTCCCTCTGGATCAACTGCTTCCACTGTAATATTGAATTTTGAATCAGCTAAATTGGAGGAATTGAAAGAAGTACTTGTTCTTGAGATTGTTCTCAAATAAACCGCTAAATTAAAATCCTTATATGGTAGTACAGGATCAACAAAATCAGTGCAGGATGTGAATAGTACAACCAGTGTCAACAACTTCACAAATATTTTTTTTATGATTTTCATATATTTCTTTGATTTAAAGATTAATAAACCCAACCATTACCTTCAGGATTAGTGTCCCAGAATACCCGTAACCTTTGTGATGCCTTTTGCGGAATATTGGGATTGGTGGCAACAACAACATTTGGATAGAGGAAAGACCTCGGAAAATCTCCAAAATTCACATCTAGACCAGGCTGCATACCATCAGGCTGTCCGGTTCTTTTATAAAGGTTATTGGATTCATTTCCATTACCAAATAAAGACAACCAATATTCCCTGGCAATCACATGCATCTTCCTATTAGTAGTTGCTGCATCGTATTCAGCTGCTACATAATCATTATAGGCTGTAACTCTTGTATTAAATTCATTTAAATTTTGAAAGCTATTGATGGCTCCAGCTTGAGAAGTAGAGACACTAAAAGCTCTGACATAATCCATGGATTTTTTAATTCCCCTAAGCATTAAAGCTTTCGGATCTCCTCCAACACCAGGTATGGTAAGTGCAGCTTCTGCCAACATAAAGTCAATGTATGCTGGAAGCATTATAGGTTGGATACCTGCCCCACCGGCACCTGAAGTAGGAGTTATTGATTCAGCAGCATCGTTATCAAACCTGCCACCTGCCGGATATACACCATAGGCAGTTCTTTTCAAACCATCCGGCGGTATAGCATTATTATTCAGGTGGTCTCTACCCCAATAACCTCTGGTTCCAGGAAGGCAAAAAGGAAATTGGCCAGCTTGATAATGTGCAGGGGGAAATTCTCCAATACATTGGAGATCTTGCCGTAGTGTTGGATTAGTCAATTGCTGTCTGTAAAAATAGAAACGTGCCCTAGGGTCATCAAATCCTTTGGATTCTGTTAGATTATACATGTACCAGTTAGACTGGTAATCACCACCGCCTCCTGGCTGATATTGATTGGCAAAATTTGGATGACGGGAATCCGGATCTGTCAAATTGGTGCCATACCTGAATACAAACTCCTGACCAGGCTCTATGAAATTATTTGCAGCAATCAAGGCATTGATGGCAGAAGCACTACCTGAAGGGTCTATGAGCTTACGATTTAAATGATATTTCAATTCCAGGGAATTGATCAATTTTATCCAATTGGCATAAACACCTCCATAGAAATTGTCCTGTGGCGTCCCTAAACTGGGGGCAGCAAAATCTGCCCTTGCAAGTCTCAAAGCTTCCAAAGCGACTGCATAAACCTGTGGCCCTGGATCTAAGGTTGGGTTAAAATTAGTAGGATCTAGTGCCTGGGAATAAGGTATTGCATCAAAATAATCCACCATGGTCATCAAAACATATGCTTTGATCACCCTTGCAATACCTAAATGTCTTCTGAAATTGGCATTTTCAGCCAACGGCTCCAGGAATTTGATATCATTCAGAATACCTGAATAGGTAGTGATCCATAAGCCATTAAAATTAACAGGTACATATGCATTCTCGTAATTAATGTTACCTTGATTTGCAATTCTTGTAAGCCTCATGCCGTTGACGCTTGAAGTATGATAAAAGGAGACAAAATCAAGTTGGATACTGTTCAGAACAAGATTTAAATTTGCCGTATCAGCGGTCACCGCATTTGGGTTATCCAGCAGATCCAAATCACAAGAACTTACCACCATAAGACTTAAGGCGATAAATAGGCTATATATTTTTCTTATCATTGTAGTATTGTTTTTGGGGATTAGAATGTAAGTGTCAAAGTACCACCAAATCTTCTAGAACTCGGTCCGGTAACGAATTCTAAACCTAAACCGTTACCAACCCCAAGACCCAAAATGTCCGTATCAAAGTTCTGATTGGGGGGGAAATTCAAAGCTCTAAACCATAAATTTGTTCCACTTAAAGCAATAGAGGCTCTATTGAAGGGAGTCTTGGAAATCAAACTTAAAGGTATATCATATCCTAAAGAAAGCTCTCTTAATCTAATAGTAGAACCGTCAAAGGCACGTGGTTCCGGATTAGCTCCATATTGATTGAAATAGTCGGTGGCAGATATCTGAATATCATTAGGAGTACCATCCTGCTTAACCCCTGGGAGAATCAAACTATACTCTCTGTCTACAACAGGATCTACAGTCACTCCCCTGTTCAAAGTTGACACTATAGTATGGCTGACAATAGTTCCTTTATGTCTGTATTCCAACATATAGTTGAAAAAGAACCCTTTGTACCTGAAAGTATTAATCCAAGAGCCTGTCCACATAGGATTAGGATCACCCAATTCTACAGGTACTGCTGTAGGCTGATACGTCCCGTTAGGTAAAACTACTTTTTCTCCTGAATTCTCATCCCTTACAATACCCTGGCCTTTGATGATATTAAAGGGACGACCAGGTATGGCGAAATTTCCTAAATCCGTAAAACCAGCAACCACAATTTCATTTAATCCATCTGCCAATTCCATGGTCATACTTCTATATAAGCCGAAATTCACAATGGACTCCCATGAAAACCCAGAAGGGGTACTTACAGGTGTGGCAGTTGCCTGGAATTCAATCCCTCTTGTTCTGATATTTCCGATATTGATCGAACTTCTGGTAAAACCTGAAGATGGATCAATAGGCGCTGAAGTAATCAAATCCTTGGTATTTTTCTCATAAAGGGAAAGATCTATTCTCAATTTATTATTGAGCATGGTTGATTCTACTCCCAATTCAAGCTCTTGATGGAGCTCAGGACGTAAATTTGGATTCCCAAGGTTTGGGTTCAAAGTTTGCCTTTGAACCAAAGTGCCAGCACTATTTAGGAAAGCCCTTGCATTTTGGTCAAGAAAATTTCTAGTACTATATGGTCGTGGGAAACCTGCTGAGGTACCATAACCGAATCTCAATTTCAAATCATTGAAAGTGGATGTATTCCAATTGAATGCCTGTGAAGGCAAGAATGAAACAGAAGCTCCAGGATATAGGATCCTTCTATTTTCAACTTCAACGGTAGAGGTCCAATCATTTCTTGCTGAAAGGTTCAGGAAAAGGAAGTTACTGTAATCCAATGTAACGTTGGCATAGACTCCCATCCTAGTCTCCTCCTGCTGAAATTGTAAATTGCCTCCTGTTAAAGGATCTCTAGATGACGCCTGAAGAAAGTTGCCGTGATTGAAAAGATTGAAAGCTAACTGTCCGGTAGATACCAACCCAACCTGCTTATAAAAATCGTTACGAATATTACCTCCCAACAAAGCAGAATAACCAATTTTTTCGGAAAGTTGATTTTTATAATTCAAAATCAAATCCTGATTCCAAATGGTATTTTGAATTTCCACAGTTCTATATAATCCGCTGTTGATCAAGGTACTCACTGCCCCTCCACCACCTTTATTGTATCTACTTTCCCTAGACTCAGAATAAGTGTCCAAACCAATTCTGTATGTCACAGAAAAATTATCATTAAAATCATAATTCAGCGAAGTTGAATTGAAAAACCGCTTGACATTAGAGGCATCAATTAAGTTCTTTGAAATCCAAAAAGGATTCATCTGATCATTGTTACTCCTGTAGTAAACGTTGCTTCCGTCAATCGGATTTTCGAAAGGAAGGTTCGCTAGATCAATTGAACGCGGTGTGTAATACAAATTGGCAAATACAGAAGGGATTCCTCCGCTTGCACTTGATCCAAAGGCAGCATTAACAGGTGGGGAAACCAAATCCGTAATGGCAAAAGTAAAAGATGAGTTAATTGAAAATTTATCGTTAACGGCCGCATTTATCCCCAAACCAAAATTGAATTTTTCCAGATTGTTCCCGGGAAGGAAACCTTCCTCGTTTGTATACCCAAAAGATGCAGAATAACTTGACCGATCAGAAGCACCTGAAACCATTAGGGAAGTATTGGACACTAATCCAGTCCTGAAATATACTTTGCTTATATCATCATAGGCTTTGTATTCATAATCAATTGGTGTTGTGGAGGGTGTACCGTCTGCATTAGGAACGAAAAATTGCGGAAAAGCATTTCTAATACTGGGTAAATTAGATGCTGCAATTGGATGCGGATGGGTTCTGCCTTGATCCAGTCTACCTCCCCAGTTGCCGAAGAAGAAAGGGGGCGGTATATTTTGTTGAAATCCATTTCCATATAGGTCGCTAAAATTTGGTAAAGAAGCTGCCTGATTGCCAAAAAAAGATTGATTTAAGGTAATTTCAGCTGGTTTTCTATTTTTGCTGCCAGATTTTGTAGTAATCAAGATTACCCCATTTCTACCCTGATCTCCATATAGCACGGTTGCAGAAAGCCCTTTCAACACGTTTACAGTTTCGATATTATTGGGATCAATATCCAAGAACCGGCTAGAGGTAATTGCGCCCCCAGTACTAAACCCGTTTGTAGCATTGGTGTTAGTATTAAAAGGAACTCCATCTACAACAAACAGTGGCTGATTAGAACCTGTAACAGAAGAATAACCCCTGATAATGATATTGGTTCCAGATCCAGACATGCCATTTGTAGCGGTGATGTTCACCCCCGCAACTTTACCCTGCAATACCCTAGCGATGTCAGCTTCTGGTCTGTTTTCGATCAGCTCCTCTCCTAGTGTGGTAACTCCATAACCTAAAGCCTTCTTTTCTCTTTCTATACCGATAGCAGTAACTACTATTTCAGATAACTGAGAAGCATCTGGAATAAGCGTGACATTGATAACAGACCTGGAACCAATATTTTCTTCCACCGTTTTTAAACCGATAAAAGAAATTACCAGGACATTATTATTTGCAGGCACATTAATGGAATAAGATCCATCCAAATTTGTGGTAGTTCCCACTGTGGTGCCCTTCACAAGAATGGATGCGCCAGGTAGACCCTGCCCATCTTCTTGGGAAATTACCTTCCCGGTAATTACCCGTTGTTGCGCCGACACTTCAGTACTTAGGGTCATGGTGATTAGCGCAATAATCAAGAGTAATACTTTTCTCATTAGGTATTTTTTTAGGTTGTTGGTAAGATTTTTATACAACCAAATTTATCTAGAATAAAAAAGAGGTTGGCTCAACCATTTTATCCAAATAATGTGCTTTATTAACATGTTAAATAAATCCTGAAAAAGAGGGCAAAAAAGTAAGGTAAATAATTAGACCTTGTTGAATCTTAGGACAAGCAAACAGGGGTCTATTAAAAAAAAGATGTTTTCCTTTCAAGAATCAAAAACAGGTAAACAATAAGACCCTTGACATAAAATAGAAGAAATCTGAACCAAAAAGTACATTAAATTAACTCATTTAATCCTTTGTGCAGACAATAGGAAGTATTTATTGTCCACTGAAATTTACTTGAATTTCGAAGTAAAGCTTAAAATTGGCTTCCTGCTCCTTAGCAACTGAATTACCCAGATTTGTTTCTTTATTTATAGGTGTCTTTAAAAAGGAGTAATTAAAACGGCCATATCCTTTTCTAAGGATAACTGCACTATTCCATTTTTTGTCTCTCTGCCTTTTTCAATCAGTTGATTACCTTCCATTGTAATTTGATAAATATCCACTTTATCAAATTTCTTCCAGGTATCAGGAAGAAGCCATTCTCTATCTAAATACCCGTCCAGGCTATAGGCAACAATCGAAGGTTTTTCAATCCATAGAGCCGGAACAAAAACATTGTTATCTTCCATGAGTATCATTTCACCTTTTTTTACGATATAATTCCCCTCTGAAAGAAAAGTTCTCACATTATCAGAAAATTGAACGAGTTGGTAATTCTCACCTTTTACATAGTAGAGGCGATCAAGCCTGTTTAAAAAATACCAGATTGCAGTATTTGAAAAAAATTGGCTTGAAAAACCGGAAAGTGATTTTGCATCCTTGTTAATAATATTTTCTCCATGCATACTGCTTCCAAACAATTTCCCAAAGTCACCATTAAATTCTACTCCACCGCAAAAATAGGAAGCTGGCCACCTCATATATAATTCAGGACTTGACTGATAAAAATGCCAAGCCATAGGCTGATAACCTTCAAAAGCTGCTCTTCGCCAATTTGGAACAAAATTGAATTCATAGAATTTTTCCCTGGATAAAAAGATGTGTTCGCTGGTCACGTCGATGCCTTTCGAATCCCAATAAATAAAAATTTTCCGTTGCGCTTCAGCTTCATCACTGATAGTAAAATTCAGAAATGGACTGATGGGCTGTTGCTGAAAAAAAGGTGAATCAGTATAAAATGCGTCTATATGCACAGTTCCGGCTTCTTTCAATGGCAATAGATTACACAAACTATCAATTCGTTTTTGTGCAAAACCGGTTTCCCATTCTTTTGCATAACTTATCGGATATCCCCACCTTCCTAATCTCAGGCTTCCATCTTTATTTTTAGAAATGATGTCGTTTTGCAGGTAAACATCCCATAACGGGCTATCCTCATAAGCATCACTCATATTGATGTGGAGGCTTACGGTGGTATTATAATTCCGGGCTTCATTCATCAGCCATTTAATGCTTTCCAAAGCATTTGCATCCTGCGGACGTTTTATCCTTTCATTTCCTTCAAACCATGCCGGATATTTAGAGTCGTGACCGTAGTATTGCCATCCAACCAGGTAAATTATTTTCGGTATACCTAAAGTCAGGTTATCAACTCTGCGTATAACATCAAGTGCCTGTTCGCAATTTAGCTTCACTTCACCTGGGCCCACATCAAACCGTTTTTGTTTTCCTGTGTAAGCATCTCCAGCAAGAAGAATTTTCATCGTCAGTGTTTGGTGATATGCATGACTCCAATTGATGATTTTTTTAGGCTTGGTTTTCTCGGCAAATATGGTATCACCATATGAACTCTGATTCCCCTTATATTCTGATTCAATCCGAACCACAGCTAAATCAAAACCATTAACAGGTTTTTGAATTAGTAAACATATCAACAGAAGACTAGGTAATAAGAAGTGATTCTTTAGAAACCGAAAAGTGGTCTTTTTATTTTTTATAAACAGGTTGAAGACCGATGTAAATACGCTTTTCATAAGCCTATCTGATATTTGAGATTTTCAAATTATAGTATGAATTATATGTTAATCCACAATTTTGTTGGCACTATTTGTACAATTGAAATTTAAAAAATTACCTATACCAGGATTCCAACCTAAGATCTGCTGCAATTTGTCGTTTACAGATAAGCTTGCGAAACTTGATGAAGCAAAGTTAATTACAGGCAAGTCCCTTACTATCCAACATATTACCCATTTACTTTATTATGTTACCAATAATTAATAATAACCAAGAAGCATTTATTGAAAGGACAAGAACAATCCAAGTTCATTTTACAATGAATCAAATAATTTCCAAGTTCAGTTCCATTTGATTTCTAAGCTTAACTCAGGAACAGCAGGGACTAATCTCTATTATAATGAAGAACAAGCTTGGGTGTCGCATCGCAAAAAATAAGAATAGCACCGCATTATCCCGGATCAGTATAACCCGAAAAACTATCAACAGCCTTGGCCATAATAGGCATTTGCTCCATGCTTACGATCATAATGCTTACGAATCAATGCCTCTTTCAACCTAGGAGCTTGTGGGTTGATCTGAAGTGTCAAAAAGGCCATTTTTGCTATTTCCTCCAAAACCCTACTGTTGTATACTGCTTTTGAGGCGTCTTTTCCCCAAGTAAATGGTCCATGACTCCCTACCAATACCATTTCAATCGCAGATGGATCAATGTTTTTCTCCAAAAAACAATCAATGATCTGCTGTCCGGTATTGTGTTCATAATCTCCTTCAATGAGGCTGTCAACCATAGGAGAGGCGCAGGGAATATCTGTTGTCAAATGGTCTGCATGCGTAGTGCCAAAAATGGGAATATCCTTAATGGCTTGAGCCCAAGAAACCGCATAAGTAGAATGGGTATGACAGATTCCTCCAATATTTTTCCAATGCTTATACAAGAAAGCATGGGTTTTTGTATCGGATGAAGGGCGCATTTTCCCTTCGACGATATTATTGTTGAAATCAACAATAACGATGTCTTCGACCCTTAATTCTTCATAAGGAATGCCACTTGGTTTAATGGCAAAAACCCCCATTTCCCGATCTACTTCACTGACATTACCAAAAGTATATACTACCAGACCTAATCTTGGAAGTTGCATGTTGGCTCTGTAGCAGGATTCTTTAAGCTTTTCGTACATAGTGGTAAAGTTTTTTGATTTGAATAATGGAGGTTAAAACACCTATTTGAGAAAGGAAGGAAATATAAGCACATATTTTGGCCATGTCTAAGAAAAACCCATCACATTCAGAATATCATTTTTGCCTCAGACATTACCGTGCTCTATCTTTTCCCCAAACTTTAGGTATTCCTTATATAGTTTTTCATAGATTGGAACATGCTTCGAAATGGGTTGATATACTTTGTCAAAACCATTGCCCATGGCCAAAATCGCAGTTTGGGTATCCAAATGGATACCTGCAGCTACTGCCGCATACATGGCTGCACCAAGTGCAGGTGCCTGCTCAGATGTGGCCACCTTGATAGGCATATTAAGCACATCTGCCATAGTCTGCATAACCAGTTCTGACTTCTTGGCCACTCCTCCTAAACCGATTACATTTTCTATTTTCACCCCTTCTTCGGAAAACCTATCCACAATACATTTCGAACCAAAACAGATAGACTCTACCAAGGATTTGAAAACCCTTACAGCATCTGAACCCATATTCAGGTTTTTGATAGCACCTTTAAGTGTTTGGTTTGCGTCAGGTGTTCTTCTTCCATTGATCCAATCCAATGCGATTATGCTTGATTCCTCCACAGGAATCTTAAGGGCTTCATTGGAAAGGTATACGATCAACTCTTCTTCCAATTCCCTGATCAGATCCGCTTTTTGGTCTGCATTCAAATAGGACCGTTTTTGGATCAAATCAGCGGTTGGTTTGACAATTAAATTTTTAAACCAAGCCAATACATCACCAAAACCTGATTGTCCTGCTTCCAATCCAATGGTCCCGGGGATAACAGATCCATCTACTTGCCCACAAATCCCACTTATCAATTTTTCTCCCAACTGCTCCTTACTAGACACCATAATATCACAGGTCGAAGTACCCATTACTTTAACGAGAGTATTTTCTGAAATCTGTCCACCCACTGCTCCTGCATGGGCATCAAATGTTCCCACTGCTACTACTACATCTGTGGATAATCCAAGCTTTTCAGCCCATTCTGCAGAGAGATTACCAGCTACCTCATCAGAAGTATAGGTTTCCGTATACAATCTTTCAGAAAGAGTGGCAAGGTAGGGGTCAAATTGTGATAAAAATTCCTTTGAAGGGAGACCTCCCCAGCTGGGATGCCATAAGGCTTTATGGCCTGCAGCACACCGGCTTCTTTTAAGTTTAAGTGGATCTGAGCAGCCAATCAATTGACCGGTTAGGTAATCGCAATGCTCCATCCATGAAAATGCTTCATTCTTAACAGACTCATCCGTTCTTACTATATGCAGGATCTTGGCCCAAAACCACTCAGATGAATAAATCCCTCCTTCATATTTGGTATAATCTTCCCCTCCCCAAGACTTTACTATTCTATTGATTTCATTCGCTTCACTAATTGCAGTGTGATCTTTCCATAAAACCATCATCGCATTGGGGTTTTCAAAAAAATTAGGATTGAGTGCCAAAGACTGACCCCTCTTATCAACAGGCAAGGGTGAAGAACCGGTTGTGTCCACACAAATACCTTTAACCTGTTCTGCTTGGATTTTGGATTGCCCTAAAACTCTCTTTATAGTGAATTCTAAACCTTCCAAATGATCTAAAGGATGTTGCCTGAATTGATTGGCTACTGCATTGCAGAATTTCCCTTGCTTCCACCTTGGATACCAGTATAATTGACTCGCCAAACATTCTCCGTTTGAAGCATTGACCAAAACTGCCCTTACAGAATCAGTTCCATAGTCAAGTCCTATAACAAATTGATCTTTCATTTTATTTTGGTTTCACCCTCACCTTCAATACTGGGATACAGGTATTGCGATTTTTTAATTAGTCCATATTCAGTTTAAAATCTAGGATAGCGGACCTTATATCTATATCATTCTTCTCCAAAGGACTATGGGAATTGATAAAAGGTCCTGTTACATATTCCACATTTACGGTACTTGCTTATATGCCCCTCTACAAGATGTCTGGGTCAATTATCTTGTAAGGATGGATATTCTCAATACAAATATTGACAATATCATCATTTGACTTTGACACAAAAACATGCACTGAATTCATTTTTTTTTCAAAACAGAAGTTCATTTTTCAGTTTTAAAACAGCAACTTAATAAGCTAATATTCAGGAACCTCAATATCCCAACACTCTTTTGTTTCAAAAATTATTGAAATATTGTCAATTTAATAATATGAATTGCAAAGTTTAATTTTTTATGATTTCTGGAAGATTTTACTGAACAATAAGTACAAAACACCACAGGCAATCCAGGCCGGTAAGGTAAAGAAAGAAAGAAATACCCCTTGGTAAACAGATAGGCTATAAAAAACTGCCATACTGATCAGCCATGCCAATAAAACTGCTGCGTTGAAAGTAATGCCATTAGCGGATGCATAATTTTTGACCAAGCCCAACCTGCCTGCCAAATAATGCTCGAAGAAAATCACAGCCCCAATTGGTGCCAAGATAAACCCATATACTGCCACAAAATCCAGCAACTTCATGGCAAAAGCTGGGAACAAACCTGCAATGGTAGCAATACCACCGGTCACCAAAGTGACCTTTACCGTAGAACTTTTAGGAAAAATAGCCTGAAAAGCCAATCCAGCTCTGTAAATCGTAGGATTTGCCGTAGTCCAGCCTGCTACTAACACACAGATCAAACCTGCAATGCCCACGACTTCATAAGCCAAGGGTCCCGGAGCCACAGGAGGCACCCCACCACTGGCAAATATGGCGGCGGCTTCCGGACTCTTCAGATACAAGGCGAACATCAGGCAAGCAGAAATCCAGGCCATAAAGTGTCCTACATACATCCCCGCAGCAGTGGTCCAGCCCACAGAATTTTTATCCGCATAGCGCAATACAGAGAGGTCTGACATGCCCAAATGCATGGCAGCATTGCAGAACCAGGCAAAAAACAGCACATGCCAAAAGGTAAACTTGATCTGTCCTGGAAATGGCTCTGAACCTGTGCCCCAAACTGCCCAAAGATCGGACAAACTCTCAACACCCAATCTTTTGGCAGCCACTATTCCCGCAATCAAAAACACAATGACCATCCAGGGTGCGGAGATATTGGAAAATTTCGAAACAGCATCGTAACCTTTGGCAGCGACAATGGAAATTACAGCCCCCACGCCCAATACCACCAAAACCCAGGAAAGGCTGTTAGGAGTAGTGTCCGTCAAAGCAGGCATGGGCATATTGAAAGGAATACCCACAGCTGTAGCCGAAACAGTGATCATGGCTCCTGCCAAAAAACAGAATAAAAGGCCATTGGCAAGGTTATATCCTGTAACCAGCTTTCTCCCAGCAATTTTCTCCAATTTGTAATAAAGGGTCAATCTTTCTGCAGTAGCAATGGGCGTCGTAATATACCTCCAGGTCAGGACTGCAAGAAAATTGCCCAGCAACAATCCAACTATCAGGTCAAAAGCTGATACGCCGGCTGTTAGGAAAAGAGGTCCTATGACAAACTCTGTTCCAGCGGCATGTTCTCCCGCATACATGCCCAAAAATTTCCTCCAGTCTTTGAATTGGGAAGAAGGCACAGGTTGGCGTTCAAATTCACTTACCGATAGGCTTTCTTGGATGGCTGTACTATTTTCCATAAGTTGCTTTGGGTTTGGATTGGAAAATACAAAATTTCAGGGAAGATTGCTGTCCTGTATTGTCCTGTTTCCAAGCATGGGGATTATCAGAATTTTTCCGATATGCACATCAAAAATTAAAAAATATCAAGTCAATCGATATATTCTCATTTATTGATAAACTGCTTTTCAATTTCCTCCAATGTTTTTCCTTTGGTTTCCGGTAAGACCCATTTCAATACAAAAAATCCAAGCAAACAAATCAACCCATAAAGCCAGAAATTATTGGCCCAGCCCAGATTTTCTTTGATGGTAGGAAAACTGAAAGTCAGCGTAAAATTACCCACCCAATGTGCCAAGGCTGCAATGGACATGGCAGCCCCTCTCACCCTTGTCGGGAAAATCTCTGAAAGGACCACCCAAAGCAATGGTGCAAGGGTGAAAGAGTAAAACATCACATTTGTCAAGACCAAGAATACTACGATTGCCCCTCCTATGTCTTGATAAAAAGTCAATCCTATCAGCAGATACAGAAAGGCCATGGTGGAAGTACCGATAAGCAATAATTTCTTCCTTCCAAATTTATCCACTGTGAAAATGGTGATGAACACCGAAAGTACCATGACCGAACCGATCACTACGATATTCAGCATCATCTGCTTCAAAGTATAACCTGCTGCCTGAAAAATATCTGCAGCATAATAGATGATTACATTCACCCCGCTCCACTGCTGTAGAAAAGACAGAAAGACTCCGATGGCTATAAATTTCAAGATGTTTCTTTGGAATAGTTCTTTTAGGTTAACCCTAGAAAGATTTTCCTTTGAAAGTGTGGCATTGATTTCAGAAATAGATAATTCTGCATAAAACTCCCCGCCTATCTTGGTCAGAATTTCTCTGGCTTTTTGAACTTCTTTATTCTTAACCAACCATCGGGCACTTTCAGGGACAAAGAACATCAACACAAAAAAGAGAAAGGCAGGGACAAACTCAGCAGCAAACATCCACCTCCATGCATAATTACCTGCCCAACTAGAGGCAATCTGCTCGAATGTGGCCGTATCCGAAAGTTCATTATCGATTAAGGATATCTGCCAGTTGATCAGTTGCGCCAATAAGACCCCAATCATCACCAAGAGCTGATTAAAGGTAACAAGCATGCCTCTTTTTTCAGGTGGTGCAATTTCTGCAATGTAGAGAGGAGAAAGATTCAGGGCAATTCCCATCGCCACACCGCCCATTATCCTGTAAAAATTAAACCACCAAAAGCTATATGACCAAGCTGTGCCCAGCGCTGAGACCGAAAACAGCAAACCGGCAAAGATCAAAAGCCGCTTTCTTCCAAATTTGTCACTTACCCATATGCACAATGCAGCTCCAATCATACAGCCAACCAAAGCAGAACTGGTTCCCCAACCTTGCTGACTGGGTAGTGTGATATTGAAATAAGGTTCATAAAAAGGCTTAGCCCCACCGATGACTACCCAATCATAGCCGAAAAGAAATCCACCCAAAGCGGCGGTGAGACTGATTAACCAAATGTATCTTTGATTGTACTTAATTTCGGTGGCCACAAATCAGAAGTTTAAGCTATTGAACAGGTTTTATAAACACTATAATTTGGCAGAACTGAAGCAATATAATGGTTTTGGCAAGTTTTTATGAAAATAATACCGCAAAACTTTTTTTATCAACCTTTTAAAAATAATTTAATTGCCTGTTCCAAATACAAGACATGAACCCGTTCAAAATTATCCTCTCTTTTAAGGTCCACCTGCTGCTCAACTTGGCCTTTTTCATATTCACAATTAACACTTGTCAAGCACAGGATGGAAAAACCTGGCTCAGATTTGAAGGAAAAGAAGGGCCTGGAAAGGGCAGGCACATTGTACTGGTAAGCGGGGACGACGAATACCGTTCTGAAGAAGCCATGCCCATGCTGGGTAAATTGCTGGCCCAACATTATGGATTTACCTGTACCGTGCTATTTCCTATAGAGCCTGAATCGGGCCATATTGTGCCTTCTTACCAAAATAACATTCCTGGTCTCGAACATTTGGAAAAAGCAGATCTGATGATTCTACTGACCAGATTCAGGGAATTGCCCGATGAGCAAACACAACATTTCCATAATTACATATTGGCAGGGAAGCCTATTATAGGGATGCGGACAGCTACCCATGCTTTCCATTATGAAAAAAACAAAAACAGTCCTTTTGCCAAATACCATTGGAGGAATGCAGAAATAGGATGGGAAGGCGGTTTCGGTCAACAAATACTCGGAGAAACCTGGGTGGCCCATCATGGTGACCACGGTACAGAAGGAGCAAGGGCATTGATTGATGGGATTGCCCAGCAGCAGGACCACCCAATCCTTAGAGGGGTGAAGGACATTTGGGCTGCATCTGACGTATATACTGTGAAAAACATCCCCAAAGATGCAGAAGTACTGATCTATGGCGTGCCCACTTCGGGAATGAACCCCGAGTCTCCAGTCAACTGGGAAAAATCCATTATGCCTATGGCCTGGACCAAGGATTACCAGATTGAAGGGGGAAAGAAAGGAAAAGTCTTCACCACGACTATGGGAGCTTCCGTTGACCTGGTCAGTGAAGACCTGCGAAGATTGATCGTCAATGCTGCTTTTTGGGCCCTCGATATGCCGGATAAAATTATAGCAGATATGAATGTCTCTATTGTAGGAAAATACGAACCATCCATGTTTGGATTTGGAACATTCAGAAAAGGAATGAAGGTGGAGGATTTCAAGTAAATAGATACAAGACGCTAGACGCTAGACGCTAGACTTAAGACTTGCGCTAGAATACAACCTTGGTATTCAAAAGATTGAGTTTAAGGCCCATACTTCATGATGAACAAATAAACCAAAATAACCAATGAACAAAATCGGATTCAATGTCCTGGCCTGGTCGGCCAACATGTCAGATGAGCTCAAACCTATCCTGGACAGACTCAAAAAAATCGGATATGATGGGGCCGAATTTTTTGTGGGCTCTCCCGATGAAGCAGCTTATAAAAACATAGGAAACTATTGCAGGGAAATTGGTTTGGAAGTTACCACGGTCTCTGTCTTAAGTCCGGAAGAAAACCTGATCAGTGCTGATGCAGCTGTTCGGCAAAAAGGGCTGGAAAAGATCAAATGGACCATTGACCGCTCACATGATCTGGGTTCGCAGGTCTTATGCGGCCCCATTCACTCTGCCTTTGCCACTTTTTCTAAAGCTGCCCCACAGGAAGCAGAGTATGAAAGAAGTGCCGAAATGCTCCATCAGGCAGGAGATTATGCGGCGCAGGCAGGAATCCTGCTGACCCCAGAGGCCCTCAACCGATTCGAATGCTATCTATGCAACACCATGGAGCAATTGGGGCATTTATTGGGCAAAGTCAACCACCCCAATGTAAAAGCCATGTTTGATACCCACCATGCCAATATGGAGGAAAAAAAAATGGGTGATGCCATCAGAAGCATCGGTCCCCGTTTGGCCCATTTCCATATCAGCGAAAACGACAGGGGAACACCCGGTTCGGGACATGTGCTCTGGGATGAAACATTCGCAGCCTTAGCTGAAATCAATTACCAGGGATGGCTTACCATTGAAGGATTTACACGGAATGACCCTGACTTTGCCAATGCCATCGGGGTTTGGAGACAATTTTCAGAACCCTGGGATATGGCTGAAAATGGGTTTGCCCATATCAAGAAAATGATGGCAAAACATGGGTTGTAGATAGGTAATACTCCATAGAAGGAAAAGGATGGATCAAGGAGATGATCTTTCCTTACCTAGAATGACAACCTGTCACTCTTCCAAAATCCGCCTTTTAACTTCTCCATTTGTCTTGTTTCTTGATTCTTGCTTCTTAATACTCAAGTCTTGCTTTTGGTATCTTATTTTTCCATTGGGTGCATTTTCAATAACTCTGCCGGAGAATAGAAACCTTTTTTATCAACAATTGAAGCCCTAACTTCTTTCACTTTTTCCGGACGGATAGGTGAAGCCTGGTTTCCAAATGAATTCCGGACAAAGGTTAATACTGCGGCAATCTCATTGTCATTGAGCATGCCCTCATAAGGAGTCATGGGTACCTGCCCTGGATATTCCCTTCCCAATACTTCTATGGGTCCCATCAGCCCTTTCAGCACCAATTTGATCAAGCGTTCCTCACTCCCCAAAACCCACGGTGTACCAACAATAGGTGGAAATAATGAGGCGGAAAGACCTCTTCCGTCGGGCTGATGACAGGTAGAACAAAATCCGTCCCTATTATAAATTTCTTTCCCAATTAGGAACAATTCCAAATCTCCACCTTTAAGGTTGGATTTGATATCCTCCTCTTTCTTCTCCCTTACGGAGACCCCGTTGATATGTGCAACAGCGGCCTCATGAGCATGAACCATCCAATTGTCCAAAGGCATTTTTTCTGCCTCAGCTAAAATAGGCAATCCTTTTTCTTTGGACAACCAGGATGCCGCCACTATCGCTTCCAGTCTGACCCGTCCATGTGGATCCTTCACTGCCTGCATCAATAACTCTGCCTGATCTTTTACCTGATGTCCCGAATATCTCAATACCCTTACCGCTGCAGCCCTGACCCTAAAATCATTTGCCTGAAGCAGTTGCTTAAGCAAACGCTGCTCCACCTTGTTGAGACCCCAACTCACCCAAAGCGCTTCCAAAAGGTAAGCTTCGTACTTTGGATCATTTTTATCTAAGTTTGAGGTCCAGGTTGTTATGCCTTTCAAAACCTGATCGGCATCCCTACCCCTTAACTCCCTTCTGGTTCTGTACCTTGTCCTGAATTCCGGTAATTTCAGATTATCCAAAAGTTCCGGTATACTGGCACCATTTATTTTTGCAGGTTCCACCAAAGGCCTGGAAGGATAGGTAATGCGGTAGACCCTTCCGTGAACATGGTCCCTCAAAGGATCTCTGGCATTGTGCTGCATATGGCCTATCAGCACATTGTGCCAATCTATAAAATAAAGCGACCCATCGGGAGCAAATTCCATATCAACCGGACGGAAATTTTTGTCATTGCCTTTTACCAGATCCAACCTATGTCGGGTCTTATATCCGGTTCCATCGTCTTCTATGGCATGTTGTTTCATACCCAAAAAACCAATGGTATTATTGATTAATAGATCCCCTTGAACCTCATCAGGGAAATGCCTGCTTGATACAAATTCCAATCCAGAAGTAGGCCTAACCCTATGGGAATCTTCGATCAAATTGTATGATTTATGGGTTGCTTCTCCATATCTTGGCAAAACGGAGCCGGGCATCATCCACATCACATCTGGACCGGATGTTTCTGCAAAAAAATTCTGCCCCCATTCGTCAAAAGCGATGCCCCATGGATTGGGAATAGGCAATTGCGCAGTCCTTTCTAAGTGGTGTCTGGCAGGATTATACCTGAAAAATCCTCCATTAGTAGCCCGCACAGTCCCATAGGAAGTCTCCACATTGGAGTGAAGAAATACTCCCTCTCCCATATAAATCGCCCCGGAAGGATCTGCCGCAAAGGCAGAAATCACATGGTGGGTGTCGTGGTCATCAAAACCGCTGAGCAAAATTTCCAATTTATCCGCACGGTCATCCCCATCGGTATCTATGAGAATTTTAAGATGGGTGCCCTGCGAAACATAAACCCCCTCCGGTGCTATTTCAAATCCCATAGGAAGATGGAGGCCTTCCGCAAAAACGGTCTGCTTATCAGCCTTTCCATCTTTATCAGTATCTTCCAAAATGATGATTTTATCATTTGGCTTTTTATCACCTGGTTTGTAATGAGGGTAACTGGGACAGGTTGCTATCCACAGCCTACCCTTATTATCAAAACTCATCTGCACCGGATTGGCCAAATCCGGAAACTCCACCTCAGAAGCGAAAAGTTCTATTTTATATCCTTCCGGTACAGTCAATTGATCCAATGCATCCTGCCCATAAAGATATTTCATGTTCCCATTGTGCTGAGGATTGTAATTAGTTTCAACGGGAGGCAATTCAATGGTTTTTTTATCAGCAACAGCAAGGTCCATCCTTTCTCCTCTCGCAGCCATCCAGATGGCCTCATCCCTGATGGCGGTCATCTGCCTGATTTTCTCCAACTCAGCAGGATAATTGTCAGGACCAAAAGGCTTATACCTCCTTCCATATACATGGACACCATTTGGAATTTTATAGTCATTGTGCCACATCCAGTTTTTCTCCATAACCATCTCATGGATCAAAGCCCTATGTTTCTCCGCATTTTTCTTAGCTTTTCCAAACACCTCGTCAGCCAGTAAACCTGCCAATTTCCTGTAGCCTTCCTCATTCAACTGGGAACCGTCGATGGTTAAAGGCTGATTGGAAGAAGCATACCATTTTTTGGACGGATTGAAAGCATCTACAAAGAAAACCTTGTTGTTCCCGGCAACTTCCTTCATGGCATTGGTGTACATTTCAAGGTTTTTGTTTTCTTTTACTCCATTGGGCAGATCTTTCATGGAAGATAAATCTTCAAATGCAATGGGGGAAATAATGGCCAATTGGGGTGGGGTATTTCCGTTATAATTTTGTCGTAAGGTATGTTTGATAAAGGCATCCAATTCTGCTTTGTAATTTTCCAGCCCTTCTTCACCCTGGAAAGACTCATTGTATCCAAAAAATGCAAGAATGACATCAGCCTTGTGCCTATACAACCACTCATCCGGAGTCTCATAATGCCCCTGACTGTCTGAAAAATTAGCAAACTCTGTCTGAAAATCTTCAGCACCTGGAAAAGCCCATGGAGAAATCCTGCCCGAATGTGGTCTGAAACCGGGAGTATTGCCTCCATCGCACATATTCCTGATAT
The DNA here is from genome assembly GCF_003014575.1 of Cecembia rubra. Taxonomy (GTDB): domain Bacteria; phylum Bacteroidota; class Bacteroidia; order Cytophagales; family Cyclobacteriaceae; genus Cecembia_A; species Cecembia_A rubra. The sequence continues at coordinate 23,699 of NZ_PYGF01000012.1, read as the reverse complement.
ACAGCAGGCTATCTGGGTATCGGACATGCATTTCCGTTTCAAAAAGGCCATAATCCATCATTCTGGAACCAAGATTATTCCCAATAAGGATGATATGATCGCCTTTTTTAAACTTTAGCCCATCTTTTTGGGAGCATTGGAAAACAGGAATTATGAAAACAATAATTGCAAGGGTCTTCAGCAATTTTCTGGCAGGGGTTATCAAAGGGTTTCTCATTCTCTATGATCAAGAATTTTTAATAGGTAATTGAGCTAAGCTTAAAGTTGACAGGATATAATTTCGCCCAAACGTTCCAAAGACATCTTGTATTCTACTTTATTTTTAAGCGACAATATACCATTTTGGAATTTAAGTATTTACCATGAAATCTTAAAAAAATTATGAAAAAGGGTTAAAAGAAGTTTCAAAAGGCTTCTAGCTTCATAACTATGACAGATTAACAGAACCGTCACACTAAGATTTTAACATTTTGGGAATTGTACAAAAAACAAAATAACATCTAGTTTCCCATCATACAGGTAGGTACAGGACAGTTGTTTGTATAAAAATTTAGAAAATTATATATTGACTCTTCTCTTCCTGTTTTTAAATAAATAGCCCACAATAACCTATGATGGCAGAAATTTTCTGGTTTTGGCAATTCCTGGGAAGGCTACATCCATTGGTAGTCCATTTTCCAATTGCCCTACTTATTTTTGCTGCTTTTCTGGAAATCTTCACCATTGGAAAATACCAATCTAAATTGAGGCCTGGCATCAATGCCATCCTTCTTGGTGGCGTCTTTTCAGCATTGATTGCCGCATTTTTTGGATGGCAGTTGGCCGAAAATGAAGATATTTCAGGTGATTTATTGGATCAACACCAGCTTTTCGGATTTATTACAGCCGGAATAAGCCTGGTTTTGTTATGGTTTTGGAGGCAAATCGAATTAAAACAAAAGCTGCAAAACATTAAGCTTTACAGGGGAGTGCTGTTCCTAACTACTTTTGGCGTCATACTCACAGGTCATATGGGTGCTTCTTTGACCCATGGAGAAGATTACCTGAGCAGCACCTTGCCTTGGAATCATGGTATGTCTCCTTACCAACCCGGTAATTTTGATTTAGCCCATTACCAATCAGAAACAGGTACACTTTCCTCAGAGGCAGAACTTAAATTAATTGGTGAAGTAAGGACCATTCTCGCCCATAATTGCTATAAGTGCCATAGTGGGGCTAAGATCGAGGGAGATTTAAGGTTAGATTCCAAAGAACTTGTATTTAAAGGTGGAGAATCAGGAGCAGTCATAGTGGCCGGAGCCCCAAATCAAAGCGAGCTGATCAGGAGAATAACTCTCCCCAAAAACCACAAAGAGGTAATGCCTTCTAAAGCTAACCCCTTAAGCAAACAGGAAATTGCCTTGCTGACATTATGGGTAGAAAAAGGAGCCCCTTGGCCGGAAAATGCTGCCCAGCCAAGCATTTACAGGGTTGCCGACTTGGCTCCTCGGAAACCCGCTCTGCCAAAAGGCGCAAGTGGGTTGACAAACCCAGTAGACCTGTTTGTCAATGAGTATTTTCAGGAAAAAAGATTAAAATGGCCTCAAACCATCGACGATAAGACTTTTTTGAAAAGAATTTATCTTGACCTCATTGGACTCCTGCCAAGTCCTGAAGCCTTGGATGCCTTTACAAAAGATCCAAATCCCGACAAAAGAGCCAATTTGGTAACCCAATTGCTCAGCAGAAATGAGGATTATGCCATGCATTGGCTGACCTTTTGGAATGACCACCTGAGAAATGACTACACTGGAACCGGTTACATCACCAATGGAAGGTACAACATCACGGATTGGTTGTTCCAATCTCTTTTGAACAACAACCCCTACGATGTTTTTGTCAAAGAACTGCTCCATCCAGATGAAAAATCCAAGGGATTTATAGAAGGCATCCGGTGGAGGGGAACTGTCAATGCCAGTCAAAGAACCGAAATGCAGGCGGCCCAAAATGTCGGACAGGTGATTTTGGGGCTGAACCTCAAATGCGCCTCCTGCCATGACAGCTTTATTTCAGACTGGAAATTGGATCAGGCCTATGCCTTTGCCAATATTTTTGCAGACACCACCTTAGAAGTCAGCCGCTGTGAACAGCCCACAGGAAAGATGGCTTCCACAAAAATCCTATGGGAAGAACTGGGAGAAATAGACAGTTTGGCTTCGAGAACTGAAAAACTCCGCCAACTTTCAGAAAAACTGGTACAGCCGGCCAATGGAAGAATGTACAGAACCATTGTCAACAGGGTATGGAAGCAACTCATAGGAAGGGGATTGGTAGAACCGGTAGATGAAATGGACAATGCCCCTTGGAGCCAGGATTTATTGGATTGGTTGGCTTCAGAATTTGAGGATACAGGATATGATCTAAAAGCTTTGATCCACCTGATCGCTACCTCTAAAATTTATCAATCTGCTTCCTTGGGCGTAAAAAGTCCTGATTTATTAGTGGCAGAAGATTACATCTTTACTGGCATGACCAGAAGAAGAATGACAGCAGAACAGTTTGCTGATGCTGTAAGCCAGATCATTTATCCCCTTTTTGAAGAGCAAGAGTTAAAATTCAACCCATTCCAATTAGCTAAAAATGAACAGTCTCCTCCAGCTTTTGTAAGAGCTTCCTTGGTGGCCAATAACAGTTTTCTTACAGCAATGGGCAGACCCAATAGGGAAATAGTGACCACTTCAAGGGACTCTCAGGCCAGTCTCCTTCAAGCTTTGGAATTGACCAACGGGGAAAGGCTATATGAAGTACTTGAAAAAGGAGCTGTCTTATGGAAGGATACATACGGAAATGGAGAATTGATAACAGAGGAATTTTATCGGAAAGTACTACTTAGAAAACCCAGTCAAAAAGAACTGAAAATCGCAAAAGATGCCTTGGGGGATCAGCCTGGAGCAGAACAAATTCAGGATTTTTTTTGGGCGGTATTGTTACTTCCTGAATTTCAGATAATTTACTAGATGAAAAATCAAAACTATTAAACCACATGAATTCGCATTTGAAGAGGAGAGATTTTTTAAAGAAAACAAGCGCCGCGGCCATGGCTACAATGGCCATGGGGTCTCCTCTTTCAGGTTTGCTTTCATCCTGTCAATCCAATATCTCCATTCCTTCCACTGCTGATAGTGTCATTCTGCTATTTATGGCTGGTGGAATGGCGCATACAGAAACATTCGACCCTAAAAAACATACTGCCTTCCGTAAAGGGATGCATTCCAGCGAGGTGCTCAGTACTTTCCCGGCTGTTCCTACCGTATTGGATGGCATCCATTTTTCTGAGGGATTGGAATCCATCGGAAAAATCATAGACCGAGGTACTTTGATAAGGTCTTATGTGGCCGCAGATTTAGGACATATCCTCCATACCCGACACCAATACCATTGGCATACCTGCTATGAACCACCTCAATCTGTGGTGGTGCCCCATATAGGTTCCTGGATTGCCAAAGAATTGGGGCCCTTGAACCCAGTAATCCCACCTTTTATCAATATAGGTCAAAGATTTACAGTTGGAGAAGGAGAAGAACTCAAGGCATTTCACAGTGCAGGGTTTCTGGGATCTGAATTTGGTCCGTTTCTGATTCCCGACCCTATCTCAGGCCTTGAAAGTGTGCGGCCTCCCGTAGGCATGTCCCTTCATCGGTTTGAGGCAAGGAACCAATTGTATGAAAATCTGATCAAGGAAAGCCCTATGGGAGAATTTGGGAGTGATTACCAAAAAGAATCCCTGAAAAGATCCATGGAGCAGGCCTACATCCTTCTGAATTCTCCGGAAGCTAAAGCCTTTGATCTTAGCCAAGAGCCGGAAGAAAGCTATGACATTTATAACACTGGCAAATTTGGCTTAGGCTGCCTATTGGCCAAAAGGCTGGTCAACCAAGGTGCGAGATTCATCAGCGTAACCACAGAATATGAGCCCTTTATTGGTTGGGACACCCATGACAACGGCCATACCCGGTTGAAAGACATGAAAAAATTAATAGATGCACCTATTGCGCAATTGATCAAGGACCTGGATGAAAGTGGGAGATTGGAAAGGACTTTGGTGATTGTGGCCAGTGAATTCAGCCGGGATATGCTGACCGAAGGTAGGCCTGATCTAAAGGTTCAGGACCAAGTGGATGTGCCCGAAATCATCGAAGACATGAAGAATTACGGTATGCACAGGCATTTTACCGATGGCTGTTCTATCCTGATGTTCGGTGGGGGTATAAAAAGAGGACATGTATACGGCAAAACAGCAGATGAAAGACCTTGCAAAACAATAGAAAAACCGATCAAAATAGAGCGCATCCACCAGACCATTTACCATGCCCTGGGCATTCCACCGGACACCCATTATATGATTGAAAAAAGACCATTTTACACCACCCCAGACGGACATGGAAAGGTGGAATATGAGCTTTTGAAAACTTAAAAATAAAAACTTAATAATACCCCAAAGACCAATCCCTATGTTAACAAAAAGTTCAATTTTAAAATCCATCACGCTACTGCTCACTTTAGGAGTTCTTTTTTCCTGCGGAAAAAAGGAAGAAGATGCTGCTCCCCTTGACCCAAAGTTGGCTAAACTTAAACTTCCTTCGGGATTTAAGGCTGAACACATTTACAGTCCGGGAGAAAACGAACAGGGTTCCTGGGTAGGGGTAACTTTTGATCATAAAGGGCGGATGATTGCAACTGATCAGTATGGCGCACTATACCGGCTTGAAATCCCGGCCATCGGTGCAGAAGACCTGAGTCCAAAAGTCGAAAAACTCAAAGTAGGAACGGATGAAAACAAGTTGGGGATGGGTTACGCTCAAGGAGTTTTGTACGCCTTCAACAGTCTTTATGTAATGGTAAACCACAATGCCAATGATGCTTTTGATAAAGGAACTGGACTTTATCGCCTTCAGGACAGCAATGGTGATGACCAATATGACAAAATCACTTTGATAAAATCTTTGGAGGGTGAACCAGGTGAACATGGCCCGCACAGTATGGTTGTATTTCCTGATGGACAATCTATCTATCTGGTTGCCGGCAATCATGTGGATGTTCCTGAAATGGATGCTTACCGGCTTCCCAAAGTTTGGGATGAGGACAATCTTTTTCCTGTGATCAAGGACCCAAGGGGACATGCCAACAACCGGATGGCGCCTGGAGGTTGGATTGCCAAAATTGATCCGGATGGAAAAAACTGGGAATTGATCAGTGCAGGCTTTAGAAATGCTTATGACATCGCCTTCAATGAAGCAGGTGACCTATTTACCTATGATTCGGATATGGAATGGGATTTTGGAATGCCTTGGTACAGACCCACCCGTATTTGCCATGTCACCAGTGGCAGTGAATTTGGATGGAGAACAGGAAATCAAAAGTGGTCTCCCGAATACCCTGATAATTTGCCTGCCACTTTAAACATTGGGCAGGGTTCGCCTACCAATGTGATGTTTGGTACAGGATCAAATTTCCCGGAAAAGTACAGGAAAGCCCTTTTTGCTTTTGACTGGAGTTTTGGTATCATTTATGCCGTTTTCCTGGAACCCTCAGGAGCTACTTATTCCGCCACTGCAGAGGAATTTATTTCTGGTTCTCCCCTTCCGCTTACAGACGGAGCCATAGGCCCTGATGGTGCCATGTATTTTATGACAGGTGGCAGGAGATTGGAATCAGATGTCTACCGGGTGTATTATACAGGAAAAGTAGATGATTCGGGCTCAATCAAGACATCTCCCCCTGCTTTACCTGAAGCACATCAAACCAGAAGGATGTTGGAAGCCTATCACAGCGGTGGACCAAAAGCAGAAGCAATTGAGACAGCTTGGCCCTATTTAAAAGATGGGGATAGGTTTATCCAATATGCAGCACGCATTGCCATAGAGCACCAACCCGTCAGTGAATGGCAGGAAAAGGCTTTGAGTGAAAAAGATCCAAGCACCTTGATCCAATCCATGATTGCCCTTATCCGTCAAGGAGACAAAAAACTTCAAAACAGGATTTTGGAAGCACTTATGGCCTTAGATTTCGAACAATTATCCTCTTCTGATCAGCTGAATATGCTCAGAGCCCTTGAATTGAGCTTGTTCAGACAAGGCATGCCCTCCAATGCAATGAAGTCTCAGTTAGCTACAATCCTGACCCCTAAGTTTCCATCTGGCAACAATAACCTTGACAGGTCGCTCAGTAAAGTTTTGGTGCATATAGAAGCACCTGAGGCGGTGGAGAAAATAGTGGCCCAACTCAGGGTAGCAAAGGACGATCTTGACTACCAAAAAACATTTACTTCTTCCTCAGACCTGATTTTAAGAAACCCACAGTACGGCCTTGACATTGCGGATATGCTGGCCAATGTGCCCCCTGCCCAACAATCTTATTATGCCACTGTTTTGGGTGCTGCCAAAGTGGGATGGACTCCAGAATTGAGAGAGGCTTATTTCACTTGGATCCATGATGCCTTCCAATACAAAGGAGGCAGAAGTTATGTAGGCTTTATAGACAGGGCCAGAAAAATGGCTTTGAGTAAAGTCAGCCCTGCTGATTTTGACCATTACAATGAGATGTCAGGAGCCGCCCTACTGACTGGCAGTGGTAACGATCTTGTGGTTTCAGCAATTCAGCCACAGGGGCCCGGCAGAAACTGGAAAGTGGATGAAGCTTTGGCCCTAATGGATGATCTGAAAGGCCGAGACCTGGTCAGAGGCAAAGCCATGTATGCAGCCACCCTTTGTCAATCCTGTCATACCATGCAAGGTGAGGGTGGTGTGGTAGGACCAGACCTTACCCAATTGGGCACACGCTTTTCTCCTAAAGATATTTTGGAATCCACCATCAATCCCAATGCGGTCATCAGTGACCAATATGCTGCCACTATTTTCTACCTGTCTGACGGGAGTTCAGTTTTGGGCAAGTTGACCTCCGAGGACAAAGAAAAATACTACATTTCCCAAAACCCCTTTGACTCTCAAAACATCAGGGAAATCCCCAAGAAAGAGGTTACAAGGAAAAAACTTTCAGAAATTTCAGTAATGATGCCCGGATTGATCAACCGGCTGAATGAAGAGGAATTAAAAGACTTGATGGCTTATTTGATTTCAGGTGGCAATCCAAACCATGAAGTATATCAATAGTCATTATGAGATTTTAACATTTTGGAAAATATACAGAAAAGGAAATGACAGCGATTGAAACATCATGCTGAGCGGAGCTTGCGGAGTCGAAGAATCTCCCATATGATAATAGACCCCCCGAAAGGATCGGGGCAGGCTTTCGCTTCAGTCAGTGTGACGTTTGATTATGTTATTGGTACTTGATTTATAAAAAACAGACTATGAAAGATTTTAGCTATTTAAAGTACCTGTTCATTCTTGTAATAATCAGCTTTACCGCTTGTAGACAAGAGAAAACTTCTGCATCTGGTAAGGAGGAAGATGATGATGGCTTTATATCCATTTTTGATAGCCAAAGTATGGAAGGCTGGGAAGGGGATCCGGACATTTGGAGGGTAGAGGATGGATTGCTTATCGGTGAATTAACTGCTGAAACAGATTTGAAATCCAATACCTTTTTAATTTGGAAAGGAGGAGAACCAAGGGATTTCGAATTAAAAGTAGATTTTAAAATCACGGAAAATGGTAATTCCGGAATCAATTACAGAAGTGAAAGGTTGGAGGATATTCCTTTTGCATTGAGGGGCTATCAGGCGGATATAGACGGTAAAAACACCTATACAGGACAGAATTATGAGGAGAGGAAAAGAACTACCTTGGCTTACCGAGGGCAGCAAACCAAAATCAATCCCCAAGATCCTCCTGGTGAAATCAGGGACTTTGTGGAAAGAAATGCGTGGCGTGGTCTTGAACTCACCAAAGAACTGGGAGACCGTGATTCATTGAAAAACCTAATCAAAGCAGAAGATTGGAATCAAATGCACTTGGTGATCAAAGGCAATCACCTACAACATTTTGTCAATGGTATTTTGATGAGTGAAGTAGTGGATGAAGACCTTGTCAACCGAAGTTTTGAGGGTTTCTTAGGATTTCAGGTTCATGTAGGCCCACCCATGCAAGTAGCTTTTAAGAACATTTACATCAAAGAGAAATAAACTATGGAAAACTCCTCCAATCCTTTGATCTATTTTTCCAAGAATAAAATCTCAAACCCTTGCCAGTTGGGTGGAATCGAGACTTCTGTATTGGATAATGGACCTGGCAAAGGAGTAAGGATCGCTTGGGTGAATACTGGCGGGGGATTACGGTACAAAATCGTCCTGGACCGAGGAATGGACATCGTAGATGCCTTTTTCAATGCCAGCAGCTTGGCATGGATCAGCCATGCTGGAGTGTTGCATCCCCAGCCTTTTTCCAATCAAGGCATTGATTGGCTGAGAACCTTTGCCGGTGGATTATTAACTACTTGTGGCCTCTCCCATATTGGTGGTCCTGAGTCTGATCAAAATGGAACAAGAGGTCTTCATGGAAATCACAGTAACCTTGCGGCGGAGCTTATTTCTGTCAAGCAACCAGATGTTAGGAATGGTGACCTAAATTTGGGCATGACAGGACTTATCAGGGAGACCACCACGTTTGGTCCTCAACTGGAATTGAAAAGAACCATTTCCGGAACGCTTGGAGAAAACTACCTAAAGGTTCATGATGAAGTCACCAATGTAGGCAATACTCCTGCCCCACATATGCTATTGTATCATATCAATTGTGGCTATCCTTTGATTGATAAAGGCACAGAAATTATTTGGAAAGGCCAATGGGAGTCCATGGATAAAGATCCAAACAATAGGATTTTCAACGCTTCCAATAATTTTAAAACATGTCCTGATCCCATGGATGCACATGCAGGATTTGGGGAAGATGTGGCTTTTATCAAGCCTCATGGGGAGGCAAATGGCACAGCCATTTGTGGTTTTATTAATGAAAAGTTGAGTCTGGGATTGTCCATAAAGTTCAATACCCTTCAATTACCATGGCTGATCAATTGGCAGCATTGGGGCAAAGGGGAGTATGTTACCGCTTTGGAACCTGCGACCAATCCTCCAATTGGGCAGGCAAAAGCCAGAACTGAGGGTACTTTGATTGAGTTGGCCCCTGGGGAAAAAAGAAACTACGATCTTGAATTAAAGGTCATTACAGAAATGGATGATCTGGAAAATTTATTAAAAATCAATAACCATTAACCAAAATAACCCGCATTATCATGAGTTTGGCTAAAAAAGCACTAGAACAAGGGGAGGGAATTCTCCGATTGACACCGACCTGGGTACCACGATCTTTTTGTGTTCCAGGCAGAAGGATAAAACTGCATCCCGATGATTATTATGTCTTAGGCGGAGTGAGAGGGGGTATCGATGAAAGATGGCTTTCTTCCACTACTCCTGCACAAAACGGTTTATTGACCGGCAAAAATGAAGGCTTGAGCCATATTGTTTATAAGGATGGAGCTGATGAAAAGCTCTTTTTATTGAAAGACGCTATTGATGAACTGAAAGGGGAAATCATCGGGGAAAGGATTTGGGAAGAACACAAAAGCTGGCCCATGTACTCCAAATTTTTTGACAATATGGGCCCCCTGCCACACCACATTCACCACAACGATGAATATGCTGCTATGACAGGTCAGAAGGGGAAACCAGAAGCCTACTACTTTCCTCCGCAGCTCAACAATCATGGAGGAGACTTTCCATATACCTTTTTTGGGATTGCGCCTGGCACCACCAAAGCGCAGATCAAAGAATGTTTGATGAATTTCAATAAAGGAGACAATAAGATTACCAATTATTCACAAGCCTTTAAGTTGGAGCCAGGTACCGGATGGGATGTGCCTCCAGGTATGCTGCATGCCCCAGGTAGCCTTTGTACCTACGAACCACAGAAGGCTTCGGATATTTTCGCCATGTACCAGTCCTTGGTCAATGAGGCGATTATTCCTGAAGAATTGCTCTGGAATGGTACACCCAAGGACAGAGTCGGGGATTATGACCTCTTGGTAGAGGTTATCGATTGGGAACTGAATACCAATCCAAATATCCTTGACAACCATTTCATGCTTCCCAAGCCGGTTTATGATCAGGCTTGGATGGAGTCCCAAGGATTTGAAGAAAAATGGATCTGTTACCGTTCACATGATTACAGCGCTAAAGAACTTACGGTATTGCCCGGTCAGACCGTCACCATTACAGACAATGCTGCCTATGGGATGATCATGATGCAGGGACATGGGAAAATGGGAGTATGGGATGTAGAAACCCCGGCATTGATCCGATATGGGCAACTCACCCATGATGAATACTTTGTTTCTGAAAAGGCTGCCAAAGCAGGTGTCAGGATCAGCAATCCTTCCAAAACAGACCCTATTGTGATGCTGAAGCACTTTGGCCCGAATAACCCGGATCTGAAAGTAGAATGATAGAGACGAGAATTTAGATGCGAGATATTAGACTAGAGACAAGAACAGAGAGATCGAGGCGTTTTGCTGTCCTTGGGATTTAAGGTCAATTTCAGCACCAATATCAAATATCTTAATATCCCAATATCAAAACAGCGTCCCTTGACCATTTAACCAATAACTAAATCAACTAATAACCAATACCCAAAAACTCAATTATCATAATACCAAAATAACCATGTCACAAAACAATTATCCCAAAATCCATAATGCGACCTGGCCAGGCATAGTGGGCAAAGGTCCTGATTCAGAACCTGTCATCCCTTTTGATACTTTATTGGAAATGACGGCTGCTGCAGAAGTAGACGGAGTAAAATTTGACGGCGTCGATATCGGCTTACTGGATCCCCATCTCAACATTGACATGTCGGATGATGACATCAAAAAATTGGCGGATAAAGTTTCCAAGCACAAGCTCAATATCGGCTCACTGGTTGCGCCCATTTGGGCAGGATCAGCCATGGGAAGTACGGATCAAATAAAGACTTTTGTGGAAATGGTCAAGAAGTCTTGTGCCATTGCCAAGCGGCTGAATGAACTGGGGGTTAGGCACTATGGCGTGGTGCGGATTGATTCGGCATCCGGAGTTTCTGACTGGGCAAAGGATCCTAAAGGCAATAGCAAACTGATAGCACAGACTTTCCGTGAAGCCTGTGATGTTGCTGCCGATTATGGAGAGCGATTGGCAGCAGAGGGGGAAATCTGTTGGGGAGGTATGCACAGCTGGAAACACATGGTGGAGCTATTGGAAATGGTGGACAGGAAAAACATTGGCTTCCAGGCAGACATGTCCCATACCTTTTTGTATACCCTTGGATATAATGCGCCTGAACATAGAATTCTTCCGGCTGATTTTGACAAAAATGATCGGGAAGCCATCAAATCTGCTTTAAAAACAGTAACTGATGCGCTCCGTCCATGGACCATAGATTTTCATGTCGCCCAGAATGACGGAACTGTTTTTGGTTCGGGCTCTCATGACAAAACAGGCCGCCACTGCCAGGCCACAGATCCCAATGGCTTGCTCGACATTACCCACGATGCCGGTTATTGGTTGAGGGATGAAAATGGGAATCTTACCAAAGCCATGCAACACATTTGTTGGGATGGCTGCATGTTCCCCAATGCTGTCATGGAAAAGCAACAAACCTGGAATGACATCCTCGCAGCCTTGATAAAAGTTAGGGAAGCGCATGGATGGAATAGTTAAGATTATAGAAACAAGAAACAAGAAGCAAGAAACAAGATGAGAGACTAAAGGAAAACACTTTTTTGGTCTCAAATCTTATGTCTCACATCTAAAATCTAAAAAAAATGAGCAATAAAAAACCAATACGAATAGGATTGATAGGTACGGGATTAATGGGCAGGATCCATACCAATGCCTATAAAAGAATACCGGACTTCTTTTCCGAATTTGAATACATGCCTGTACTACAGGTGGTCTGTGCCAGAAGGGAAGACAAAGTCAAGGCCTTCGCAGAGCAATGGGGTTATGTTTCTTATGAAACAGAATGGAAAAAACTCATCGCACGGGATGATATTGATGCAGTGGATATCTGTACACCAAATGATACCCATGCGGAAATTGCCATAGCAGCAGCCAAAGCAGGAAAGATGATACTTTGTGAAAAACCCCTTTCCAGAACTTTGGAAGAAGGCGAAGCCATGGTCAAAGCGGTGGAAGAAGCCGGGGTAAAAAATACCGTTTGGTACAACTACCGCAGGGTACCCGCAGTGACCTTAGCCAAACAATTGGTGGATTCAGGAAAACTGGGTAAGATTTTCCATTACAGGGCCAATTTCCTGCAGGATTGGACCATTAATCCCGAGCTGCCACAAGGTGGGGATGCCCTTTGGAGATTGGATGTGGATGCAGCAGGATCGGGGGTAACGGGTGATCTGCTGGCCCATTGCATTGATACTGCCATGTGGCTGAACGGAGGTATCAAGGATGTTTCTGCGATGACAGAAACATTTATCAAAGAACGGGTCCATCAAGGAAGTGGAAAGGTCCAAAAAGTAGGTATTGATGACGCCTGCGTATTTCATTGTCATTTTGACAATGGTTCTTTGGGACTTTTCGAAGCTACAAGGTATGCACGGGGGCATAAGGCTTTATACACCTTTGAAATCAATGGTGAACATGCCTCTATCCGTTGGGACCTTCATGACATGAACTGGCTGGAAATCTTCGATCACAAAGACGAATCAAGAATAAGGGGTTGGAGAAAAGTCCATATAACAGAAGGTGAACAACCTTATATGAACAGGTGGTGGATTCCCGGAACTTCCATCGGTTATGAGCATTCCTTTATCCATCAGGCTGCGGACTTTTTCCTGAGTCTTCAGACAGGTGAACCTTGCGCACCAACCTTTCAGGATGCCTATGAAACCCAAAAAGTCTGTCAGGCAGTACTCGATTCCGCAGCATCTAAAAGTTGGAAGGATACCGGGGTTACCTGGAAAGGATAATTTTGCCTACATTAATAAACGTTTGAACCCGAAATATGCATTAGAATTTCTATTACGAGGTCATCCGCCGCGGCGGACATAATCAATCGTTTCACTGCATTTAGCTCGTTCAACATAGAGATGACTATGCTTCATTCGCTAAATGCTTGATTCTTTTGTGTTTTAACCTCTCACTACGAACCCTAATGCATAATTCGGGTTAAATGAAAAGTTGAGATAAGGACATTGAAATAATGTGGAAATATAGTAGAAAAATGTCCTCCACGAAATATAAAATAAAAGAAACCTGCCAAGTTTCAGCATGCCAATTTCCATGCTAATTGGATTGGAAACTGAAAACATGGCAGGTTTAAAATTGAAAAGCACCAATATTATTTATTGAACTTCCTTTAGTTTTTCTGAGATAAAAACTTTGATAAGACTTTGACGCGTTATCCCTAATTTTTGAGCTTCTCGATCTAAGTCATCGACCATCCATTCAGGAAAATCAACACTTACTCTCCTTGCTTTTAGCCCAGGCTTGATAACTTTATCGAGTTTAAGGTACGAAGTTATATCTTCTCCTTTTTCAAATTTCTCATCAAATTCAGCTGCTGTAATAGATCGCTTTTTCATTTTCTCTAGATTTTCTAACTGATATTATTCTTACTAAATCATTTCGGTAAGTAAAGACCGCAGTCCAAATAGCAACTTCTAGTTTAGCAATCAATAAGTAACGCTTCTCATCTACTGTTTTTGCCTCAATTATCGTTCTGTTTGGATCTTTCCATAGACTTTTTGCCTCATCAAAGTCTATCCCGTGCTTAATTTTGTTGGCTTTGCTTTTTTGGATATCAAATTCAAACATATTTCATAAAGTATACTGAAATTAATTAAAAAGTGTTTAATTTTTAAACAATTATCTGTTATAATTTTCTAGTAAATGCTACAAAGACTCCCTTTCAATTACCTTAAAATCATTTTTGATTTGCTTGCCCTGCCTCGTTAAAATCATTTCAGCGGTCAGTTTGCCCATTTTTGCAAAATCCGTACTGATCACGGTAATCCCTTTTTCCAATACTTCTTTGAGAGGTGTTTCATTGTAGGACAAGACCCCGATGTTTTTTCCGATTTTCAATCCTTTGCTACGCCGGGCAATCTTGATGAGGTTAACCAGGTCATTTTCTTCGATAATAATATAGGCTTCTTTATCCTGAATGGTAAGGGACGCATCTACTTCTGAAATGATTTTATATTCCAAACCTGCCTCCACAGCATACTTTTTAAATCCCAAGAGAATATTTTCAGGATAGGGATAATTAGAATGAAAAGGAAATACCAAAATCAATTTTTCATATTTCAACAATTTGGAATGGAGTTGTTTCAACGCATTATAAATATCCTGCTTGAAATCCTGAAAAACACTACCGAAACAACCCCTAATTTCATCAAAATTATTGTCCAATAGAATCAACTTTTCTTTCGGTAGGGAATTGATCAGATCGATGGCTTTGGGCTCACAATCTTTTTTGAAATGGGGCATGATAACAAAAAAATCATACTCCTCTTTCCTTTGTTCAAGAATTTTTTTCAATAAATCATACTCACAATGATGGATATGGAAAAAAATATCCGCTCGGTCTTCCATGGCTATAAGGAACGAATTGAAGATCTCCTTTTTATAGGCACTTAATTTATTAAAAAGCAGGAGGATTTTGTATTTTGATAAATTGGAATGATGGCAAATGTAATAGCCTTTTCCCCGTACAGATTCTATAATGCCCTGTTTTTTGAGAATGGAATAAGCCTTTTCTACCGTATCCCTCGATAAATAATAATCCGCACTCAGGTTATTGATTGAGGGAATCTTATCCCCATAATTTAATACGCCACTGACAATCATTCCTTTGATTGCCTTTACAATTTGAATGTATTTTGGAATACTTGAGCTTTCGTCAATGTCTAAGTCAAGCTGCATATTTTTCTGGGTTTGGGAAAGGCTAAGATTGGCACAAAATACAATTTAAACAAATGGAATGTTGTAAAGAGCAAATCAGTATAGTACAGGATAGGAGATCTTATTGAGAAAGGTATATTTGATTGAAACTTGAAATTTGATTCCCTATACAACTCATGAAGAATACACAAGAAACCTTTAACCACGTGTCCTATCTATGGGACGATGAAAATGCCGCAGCCTTGGGCAATGACGAAGTTGCTTTATTGATATATCGATCCAATATTTTGGGCGCTGACTTAAGAATCACCAATTACGGAGGAGGAAATACATCCTGTAAAACTATAGAAAAAGACCCCCTGACCGGAAAAGAGGTGGAAGTCATGTGGGTAAAAGGTTCCGGCGGAGATATAGGAACCCTTACCAAAGCCGGTTTAGCCGGGCTCTATGTGGACAAGCTGCGCGCTCTGGAAGGAATTTACCGGGGGATTGAGCATGAAGATGAGATGGTAGGACTTTTCAACCACTGCATCTACGACCTGGACTCCAAGGCCCCTTCTATTGATACGCCTTTACATGCCTTTTTACCCTTCAAACATATCGATCACCTGCATCCCGATGCAGCCATTGCCATCGCGGCATCCAAAGATGGAGAGAAAATCACGCAAGAACTTTTTGAAGGACAGATTGCCTGGGTGCCTTGGCAAAGACCAGGCTTTGATCTGGGATTGCAATTGAGAGATGCATTGGAGGCCAATCCGGGTATCCGAGGCATCATGCTGGGCGGACATGGGCTTTTCACCTGGGGAGATACTGCTTATGAATGCTATATCAACAGCTTGGAGGTGATCGAAAAAGCTTCCGCTTACCTCGAAGCCAATTACGGCAAAAAGAGACCTGTGTTCGGGGGTGAGAAAATAAAAGCGCTGGAACCGGATCAAAGGAAAGATCAGGCAGCCAAAATAGCTCCCTTATTGCGCGGATTGGCTTCCAGCTATAACCGCATGGTGGGCACTTTCAATGATTCTGAGACTGTGCTGCAGTTTATCAATTCCCATGATCTGGAAAAACTGGCACCATTGGGTACCTCTTGCCCTGACCACTTTCTAAGGACCAAAATTGCCCCATTGGTATTGGATTTAACTGCCGATCAGGATTTATCTGACCTAGCTGCTTTGAAAGGCCATATAGAAAAGCTTTTTGCCCAATACAGGGAAGGATACAAAGGCTATTACGAAAAACACAAACGCTCCAACAGTCCTGCTATACGTGACCCGAACCCGGTGATTATCCTTTGGCCTGGAGTGGGAATGTTTTCCTATGCCAAGGATAAGCAGACTTCTCGTGTAGCTTCTGAATTTTATATCAACGCAATCAACGTGATGCGGGGAGCAGAGGCTGTATCGGAATATGTCTCTTTACCGCTTCAGGAAGCTTTTGATATTGAGTATTGGTTGCTCGAAGAAGCCAAACTCCAACGCATGCCCAAAGAAAAAGCCCTTTCCAGAAAAGTGGCTTTGATCACCGGAAGTGCGGGAGGAATTGGTAAGGCCATCGCGGATAAATTCGCGGCAGAGGGTGCCTGCGTAGTGATTTCTGATATAGACGAGGATCGTCTGACCAATGCCAGAAAAGATTTTGGAAAAGATGCCGCCATCGCCGTCAAACTCGATGTGCTGGACAATGATACGATTGCTCAAGCCTATAAGGAAGCCTGTTTGGCCTTCGGCGGAGTTGACATCATCGTCAACTGCGCCGGATTGGCCATCAGCAAATCTTTGGCCGACACAACAGAGGCTGACTGGGATTTGCTCAATGATGTCCTGGTCAAGGGTCAGTTCAAAGTTTCCCAAGCCGGAGTGGCCGTCATGAGAGCCCAAGGATTGGGTGGAGACATCATCAATATTGCTTCTAAAAATGCATTGGTTTCCGGACCAAACAATGTGGGCTATGGCACAGCCAAAGCTGCCCAGATCCACATGTCCAGGTTACTGGCTGCAGAACTCGGTCCTGATAAAATCCGGGTCAATGTGGTCAACCCTGATGCGGTGATTGAAGGTTCTAAAATATGGGAAGGCAAATGGGCTGAAGGCCGGGCAAAAGCATATGGCGTAACCGTAGAGGAATTGCCGGCTTACTACGCCAAGCGAACCTTGATGAATGAAATCATCAGCACCAAGGATCTGGCCAATGGGGTGTTTGCCTTTGTCAGTGGCTTACTGTCCAAGTCCACGGGGAATATATTGAATGTGGATGGGGGCGTGGCTGCGGCATTTGTGCGGTAAAGGCGCATAGGATTATTGCCACAAAGGCACTAAGACACAAAGGGGAGAATAATTACCAGTAGCTATCCATTGAAAACAGGCAAGCTAATGCTAAGATCTTTGTCTTGTCATTTTAAGTCTCACGCGAAGGCGGAAAGGCGCTTAGAGTAATAGCCACAAAGGCACTAAGACACAAAGAAAGGTTAAAGCAATTAGCTATATATCAGTTATGGGTTAGCTAATGTTAAGCCGTTTGCCTTGTCACCTCCCTGCCCGTTCCGTTCAGGCGGGCCTGCCCGCTGCAGGCGGGGACGAAGGAGAGGTCTATTCGCCTTTGAAGAAGAATTAGATTTCTCACTTCCTTCGAAATGACAAAGAGAGGTCTATTTCACATTTATTCCTTAAATTATCATCAAAATAATCTCCGCTTCGTGCCTTGGTGTCTTTGTGGCAAAAAACAAAAACCATAATCCACTTTGTGCCTTCGTGCCTTTGTGGCTATAAAAAACCATAACCTAATCCACTTTGTGCCTTCGTACCTTTGTGGCTATAAAAACAATAACCTATTTCACTTTGTGCCTTCGTGCCTTTGTGGCCATAAAAAACAACAACCCAACTCCACTTTGTGCCTCAGTGCCTTTGTGTTAAAGAAATTATGAGAATAACCACCGACCATATCCAATCCACCAATAAAACCAGAGAAATCTCCCATGCCAGGGAATTCAACTTCCTTACGGAAAATCTGGAGAAAAAAGGCCTTGATGTAGAACAGCTTATCAAAAAGCTGCAAGACTTCCAGATCGCCATCCCTTCATGGGCTTTGGGCACTGGAGGTACACGTTTTGGACGTTTTTCGGGAGGTGGAGAACCCACTACCCTGATCCAAAAAATACAGGATATCGGCATCCTTCATGCACTGAATAGGTCCAGTGATTCGGTTTCCCTCCATATCCCATGGGATATACCTCAGGACTATGATGCTATCCTCCAAGCAGCTTCAGATGTGGGAATCGGTTTTGATGCGGTCAATTCCAACACCTTTCAGGATCAGGCAGACCAAAACCTGTCCTATAAATTCGGCTCTCTGGCCAATCATGACAAAGCCATCCGGGAACTTGCTATTGAACATAACAAAGAAGTGATCCGAATTGGTGAAAAACTGGGTTCAAAGGCCCTTACAGTTTGGTTGGCGGATGGGTCATCCTTTCCCGGACAACACAGTTTCCGCAAAGCCCTGCAAAACACCAATGAGTCTTTACAGGAAATTTACAAAGAACTCCCTTCAGATTGGAGAATGCTCGTAGAGTACAAACCTTATGAACCCTATTTTTATAGCACGGTCATACAGGATTGGGGCACTTCCTTTCTGTTGGCCAATAAACTGGGGGACAAAGCTTTTACTTTAGTAGATCTGGGCCATCACCTGCCTAATACCAATATCGAGCAGATTGTTGCCACCTTGATGACAGAGGGCAAATTGGGAGGCTTTCACTTTAACGACTCCAAATACGGTGACGATGACCTGACTGTGGGCAGCATCAAACCTTACCAACTCTTCCTGATTTTCAATGAACTGGTAGCTGGTTTCAAAGAAACTTCCAATCCTGCCCCAGCTTGGATGATTGATGCCAGCCACAACCTGAAAGATCCTTTGGAGGACTTGTTGCAATCCGGAGAAGCCATCAAACTGGCTTATGCCCAAGCTTTGATCGTGGATCAAAATGCCCTGCATGCTGCACAAGCTTCACATGATGTGGCCTTAGCTCAGGAAATCCTACAGGAGGCATTTAGAACTGACATCAGACCTTTGGTAAGAGAATCTATCCGCCAAAGCGGAGGGGCCATTACCCCCATTCATAGCTATCGGGAACTGAAAGTCAGGGAAACGCTGATCAAAGAAAGAGGCAAAGACAGTAAAGCCAGCGGATTGTAACATGGAACCCATCAAAGTAACTGCCATATTTGATATTGGAAAGACCAATAAGAAGTTCTTTCTCTTTGACCAGGAATTGAAGGAAGTCTATAAGGTGTATCATCGCCTGGATTATATACAGGATGAAGACGGTGAAGATTGTGAATCCATTCAGGCATTGACCCAATGGGTCAGACAAACCTTGAAAGAAGCTTTGGACCTGCCACAGTTTCTTATCGTCAAACTCAATTTCACCACCTACGGGGCTTCTTTTGTGCATATTGACCAAATGGGAAATCCGGTCGCACCCCTGTACAATTACCTGAAAAAGTATCCGGAGAATATTTTAGAACAGTTTTATTCCAAATACGGTCCAGCTGAAAAGTTCAGCCAGGAAACCTCTTCTCCTGCCTTGGGCATGTTGAATTCCGGTCTGCAGCTGTACTGGTTGAAGTACGCCAAACCGGAAATCTTTAAGAAAATCCACCGCAGCCTTCACCTTCCCCAGTACTTTTCATTTCTTTTTACGGGAAAAGCAGTATCAGAATATACGAGCATAGGCTGTCATACAGGCTTATGGGATTTTGCCAAAGGAGAATATCATCACTGGGTCAAAGCCGAAGGGATAGACAAAATATTACCAGAGGTGGTGGACACTACGACCAGTTTTCCCAAGACCTTTGACCAGCACAGCATGAGTATAGGCGTGGGAGTACATGATTCTTCCTCCGCATTATTGCCATATCTGACCACTAATACCGAACCATTTGCCCTATTGTCCACAGGTACCTGGGCAATCAGCATCAATCCTTTTAATGATGCCACTTTGACTTTGGACGAGCTCCGCAAGGACTGCCTGCACTTTCTCAGCAAGGAAGGAAGACCCATCAAAATCAGTAGGCTGTTTATAGGAGAAGAGCATAAGGTGCAAATCGAAAAACTCTATGTGCATTTCCAACTGGAAAAAGGCTATTACAAAGCATTATCTTTTGAAAAGGAGCGCTACGATATAGCCAAATCTAAAACCCACAAACGGTTTAGGTTTGAATACCTCAAACCGGAAGTTTATGGCTTGACGCAGGCAGCAGCAACCGATTGGAAAGGTTTTGCAGATTTCGAAGATGCCTATTACAGCTTTATCCATGAACTCACTGACCTGCAAGTGGCATCCCTTTCCCTGGTCCTGAATGGCAGCACCTCAGTCAAAAAACTCTATATCGACGGGGGCTTCAATGCCAATCCTATTTTTGTGGAGATGCTAAGGGATAAACTACCAGGTATAGCAATTGAAACTACGGACTTTGCTTTGGGGACGGCATTGGGGGCAGGGATGTTGGTGAATTTATAAGGTTTAATTTTATTAAAAAAAATGTCAGTATAAGTTTATTTTGTTTACAAAAACTATTTGATAAATTTTTATTTCAAATCTTTAGTCTAATATTCAAAATGATATCATTAAATTCTCATTCATATTATATCTAATTGATTACTAACTAATTCATAATATATATTTCTGTTTTTTATCAATTGATTATGGGTTCCAGACTCTTTAATTTTTCCTTTATCCAATACAATGATTTGATCTGCATTTTTCACTGTGCTTAAACGATGTGCAATTATAATGACGGTCTTATCTTTTAAATAAGTTTTCATTTTTGAAATAATTGATTTTTCATTATTGGCATCCAAACTACTTGTGGCTTCATCAAAAAAAAGGAATGAAGGATTTTTATAAATTGCTCTGGCAATTAATATCCTTTGCTTTTGACCTCCACTCAGCCCCATTCCATTAGTGCCAATTCTTGTTTTAAATCCCATAGGTAGCAAATCTACAAATTCGTGTAAATTACATATTTCAGTCGCCTGATTAAACCGATTATAGTCTATTTCTTTACCGTCAAATGCTATATTTCGCTCAATCGTATCATAAAATATATACCCTTCTTGCATAACGGTTGCACATTGGCTTCTCCACCAGGCTGGACCTAATTCATCGATTGTAAACCCGTTAATAGTAATCTTTCCCTCAATAGGTGCATAGAACCCAAGCAATAATTTAAGCAACGTGGTTTTTCCACTTCCACTTGCCCCAACAATTGCAGTAACCTTTCCCTTATATATTGTTAAATCAAAATTCTTTAGCACAAATGATGATTTTGGACCATTATATTGAAATGAAACATTTTCTAATTTTATTTCACCATTCCTCAACAAAATGTCTTTTTTATTTTCAGCAATTTCCCCGGAATTGTTTTCACTTTCTTTATTCTGAACTTCAAGCATCCTTTCTAGACTTAAATTTGCATTTTGACCAGACTTAAAGAAATCCACTAATTGTTCCAGAGGCGCATTGGTCTGCCCTATTATGTAAGAAATACTAAGCATAATACCAATGCTTAAACTATCTTCCATTACTTTTAATGAAACAAAATAAAGAATAATAATATTTTTTAAATGAGTCATGAAAATGAATCCTGATTGTTGCCATTGTTCTAAAATAAGACTCTTTATATTTAGTCCATAAAGCTTCTGTTGAATATATTCCCACTCCCAACGCTTTGTTTCTTCGTTCCCGTATAATTTAATTTCTTGAATTCCATAGATTAATTCGTGAAGCTTTTCTTGGGTTATTTTACTTCGATTAAACCTAATATAATCAAGTTGCTTTCTTTTTTTCTGAAATAAGAAAATCCAAAATATTCCAAGTAGGCTAAAAATAGTGAATATTATTCCAATCAATATGCCATAGTAGTAAAGAATTATGGATAAAATGACTATGTGAATTAAAGAGAAAAATGAATTTATCAGGTCTCCTGTTAAAAACGTTTCTATCCGATGGTGATCAACTATTCTTTGCGATACATCGCCTACTGATTTACTATCAAAAAATTTTATTGGAAGACTCAATAATTTTTTTAAAAAATCGGAAACAATATGGAGACTTATTTTAGCATTTACATTTATTAATAATCTACTTCTAATGACGTTAAGGGTACTACTTGTACCAAATAAGATTAATTGAGAAGCTATCAACAACATCACAATGTTATAATTTTTTTTCATTACTCCTTCATCTATAAGGTACTGAGTAATGAAAGGAAACGTGAATGCAATTAGTGTCGAAACTGAAATAAATACTGCTACCCTGATAATTTGCTTTTTAAACGGGCGAAGATAGTGGAGTAAACCTGCCCATTTTCTAATTATAAGATCTGGCTTTTTTATATTATAAAAGTTAGACTTCGGTTCAAGTAAAAGACAAATGCCTTTCGTTGAATCATTTCCTAACCAAGAGTTTTTGAATGTTCTTTCATCGATCCTATAAATTCCATGTGCTGGATCTGCGATAATAAATTCGTTCTTATTTCCTTTTTTTTTCTTGATTGAATAGAGAACTATAAAATGATCTTCATTCCAATGTAAGATTGCTGGAAGTGGACACTCCTCTATTAACGTCTCTGTATCCGTTTTTACAATCAAAGTCCTAAATCCAATTTTTTCAGCTGCTTGACTAACACCTAGAAGGCTGACACCTTCTTTAGTTATAAATGATTTTTCCCTCAGTTCCTCCAATTCTAACCTTCTTCCGTAATATTCTGAAATTATCTTTAGGCATGTTGGCCCGCAATCAAAAGAGTCTAGTTGATGATAAAATGGTAATTTCATAATCTGCATTCATTATAAAGAACTTTATAAAGATCTAATTGGAGACTCAGGGTAAAAGTGAGTTTGAGTTTCCTGTGATAATAATACTCCTAACCCAAGTTTATCCTTTGAAAATTGCATGAAAAAATTATTTATATCAGTATCTTGAAAGATGGTATTTACCTTAGACAAAAAAGTAAATTGAAGAGTATTAGGAAGAATGTATAAGTCTAATATCAAACTCGTAAAATCCGGATTGTCAGCTAAATTGATGTCTAAACTATCATTAGTAATGAAATCCAAAACTCCATAGTAATTGTTGAAATAGGGATTATTATTTAAACCTTGCCCAATATTTTCTTTAAGTAAATTTAATTTATCCTCCAAATCAATCTTCGACTTATAGCACTTATCAATGAATACATCAGTTGCATATTCTATCATCGCAATTCTTTCATCAAAATCTAATTTTATAATACAACTTAAATCTCCAAGATTACAAAATTTAGTATTACTTTCAGCTTTGAATAAGTACTGTAAAAGCCGAGAAAGTTCAACCAAACCTTCAGAAATTTTACCCTGTTTTATGAGAACCCGACAAATGTTTATATATTGATCAATAGATCCTAAAAGCATTTCTGGGAAACCTTGTTCTTTAATATTGTTAAGGCTATATATTGAGTCCTTAAGAAGATGAATTGCCTCTTCATAATTTTCAGTGCAGTGGTAATAAAAAAAGGCCTTGCCAGGATAAAGAATGAAACCACTTATATTTATTGCTAAGGAGCAGTAGTTATTTTTTTTAGGGACTATGACAAAAACTGTGTAAGTTGGTTTCACTACTTACGAAGTTAAAGTTATACCTCGAAATTCTCTGTGTGATTTAGAAGAAATCGCACGGGGAATTTGAGGAACCCGCGGTAGGCGAATACCCGATCTGTTTGCAGACAATTTCTTACCTTTAACACACAGATTGCAAAAATGAAAAAAG
>NZ_PYGF01000011.1 GCF_003014575.1 Cecembia rubra | reverse complement strand
CTGTTATGAAGTCTGTTTTCCTCGCTGCAAGGGAAGCATCGAAAAAATGGACTATGCCCATTCGAGACTGGGGTACTATCCTTAACAGTTTCCTGATTATATTTGGTGATAGGGTCAGGCTTCTTGAAACCTGACCATAAAATCATAATTTAAAGTTTACACACTTATCGGGATAGTGTCGTATTTTTCGATAAAATCTAAGTTTAAACCTTCCTTTGGGAAAAAAATCATTTACCTGTTCTTTTCCAACAAACCAAATTCCTTTGCAAAATAACTTAAAATCACTTTCGCCCCTGCACGCTTGATGCTGAGGAGACTTTCCAGCATGGCCCTTTCTCCGTCCAGCCAGCCCTTTTGGGCAGATGCTTTGATCATGGCATATTCTCCACTGACATTGTAAGCAGCAATAGGCAGGTTCGAGTTGTCTTCCAACAGGCGGATGACATCCAGATAAGCTAAAGCTGGCTTAACCATCAGGAAATCTGCACCTTCTTCAGTATCCAAATCTGCTTCAATCAATGCCTCATAATAATTGGCTGGATCCATTTGGTAGGTTTTTTTATCGCCCATCTTCGGGGCAGAATCCAAGGCATCCCGAAAAGGGCCATAAAATGCAGAGGCATATTTGGCTGTATAAGACATTATCGATACGTCGGTATAGCCATGCTCATCCAAGATACTTCTGATATAGCCTACCCTACCATCCATCATATCCGAGGGGCCTAGGATATCAGCCCCTGCCTGTGCCTGTGCCAATGACATTTTGCCCAATATTTCCAAGGTCTCATCATTCAGGATTTTGCCATCATGAACCAAACCATCATGTCCATCCGAACTGTAGGGATCCATCGCTACATCTGTCATCACTACTGCCTCAGGAAAAGTAGTCTTGATCTTTTGTATGGCTTTCAGATAAAAAGTATCAGGATTATAACTTTCTGTGGCAAATTTATCTTTTTTGGTCTCAGGATAAGCCGGAAAAATATCAAAGGCCTTAATGCCAAGAGTCAAGCACTCCTCAATTTCTTTTAACATTAAATCCAGAGAAAGCCTGAAAATCCCAGGCATGGAAGCTACTTCTACTTTTTGGTTGATCCCATCTATCAAAAATAAAGGAAAAATAAAATCCTTCACGGACAACCTGGTTTCTTCAACCATATCGCGGATACCTTGTGACTTTCTGTTTCTTCTTGGTCTTCTGAGCATAACAGTATATTTTACAGCACAAAGGTAAGTCGAATCACCAAGACTTGAAATCGGAATTTGGATTTTATGGGACTTCTATAAAGACAAATAATATCTCCAATGGCATCTATGCGTAAATTTCAATGTATTTTTTATTAATAAATATCCTCAACCATTTCACCCAAGGACCTTAAATTATGCTTTTGTACCGCAAAGCATAATTATCATTACTTTATACTTGCTACACCGTCTTGGTACTTGGTCCGCTTGTGTCTTTTCCCTTATCCTTCGCTTCCTCCTTCCGAAATACAATTTTAGAACTCTTTCTCTTGATTCTTGCCTCTTGTTTCTTGATTCTTGATTCTTATATCTTGTTTCTTATGTCTTGTTTCTTATGTCTTGTTTCTTGTCTCTAAAAAAAAACAGGCCCCAGAAGAAGCCTGCTTTAATACATATAGACTAAACTTTATAATATTCTTTAGAAGTTGATTTGAGCCTGCAATCTTAATAGGCTGCCTTTTTGTCTATTGTTAGGATTTAGGGAGTTTTCAAAGGTTCTATCTGAAATGGTATACATTCCAACCAATTCAAAGGCTTTGTGTGGTTGCCATTCTACTCCAATTTCCAACTCGTTTACCCTATGCCTGGTAGCATCTAATTCATGTTTCTTCCCTCCTTTATAATAATGGTACCTGGAAAAAGGGATAAAGATGTCTTTTTGGGTTTTGAGCATATAGGTTGCCATCACATATCCCCCTTGTATCGGAGCATCCTCCACATTGTTAGTTTCGGGATTATACTCCGGGCCTCTCCCCCAATTGAATTCTGCTTGGATTCCGAAAGGCTGAGGGTAAATTACCAAGGTTGGACCGTAGCGGAATTCCTCAAATTCTGTCTGATCAAAATCAGTTTGTGGATTCCTGTTGATCACAAATTTACCAGTATAGGCCTGAAAAGATGTTTCTATGATCTGTCCGGAATTCAATTCCCAAGGGTAAGTTGCACGGGAAACTACATGTAGACTTCTGTTTTTCTCAGGTGCATTGGCAGTTTGCCCATTATACAAACCCAAACCGAAAATCCCATAATCTCCGGAACCTTTCAGTCCAGAAGAAACAAGATAGCTGAAGCGCTTTCTGATTTCAGCTGGGGCATAGTAAAACATCACACCTATATCCCTTTCATTGGCTACAGCAGAGTTCATCCCATCATGACGATCCAAAGGAATCCTATTCTGACTGGACTGCAAATTTTCAAATCCAAATGGTATTTTGGACTGACCAATTCTCAGCCTAAATTCCAGCTTTTCATCCAACGCGAGATCAAAATACGCATCCCTAATCTGGGCAATATTTTTTCCATCAGAGGCAAAATCCGGCTGAATATACATGTAAACTCTTTCGTGGATCTGGCCAAAAAAGATCATCCTGATTCGGCGAAAGAAAAATCCCCCATTCCCTCCCCAGGACCTATCACATTGAGCACATTGTAAATTAGGATTGGATTCTATAAGTCCATTGTACCGAAGTTGTGCATAACCACGAAACTGGACCGTCTCGTACCAATTTTTCTTGACCTGTGCCAATGCACTTGTCCCGGAAACACTAGCACTATCTTCATCGACATTCCTTGCAAAAACGTCATTGAACATCATCAACACTAAGGCGATGACAATTGCGAACCTAGATCGCATAGTAGAATTTTTTTTCAAGTATTAAATACTTATCGTACAGCGATGCAAAGTTGCGACTGGAATATTTCTTTATAATGATGCAGATATTATGATTTTGTTAAGACCTAAAACATAAGGTTTCTTAACCAGCCTCTGATGCAAGACAAAAGGCATTGGGTAAGGATGAAATATGAGGAATCAATGGCAATAGACCACATTATGCAAATGTTAAGAAAGTCCTAATGTTAAAAAATATTTAAAATAATGTGATGCAAAAACCTGCCAAATGCGCTAAATACCTGATGTATTCTTATTCTAAAAGCCTTAGAATACTATTGACATTGATTTCGTAGAAGTCCCGAATGTATAGGTCACAAATAGGCAATTCCTCTTTGGTATGTGAAGAGAGTACCCCTACCACTTTCATTCCTGCATTTTTGGCTGCAGTCACCCCTGAAAAGGAATCCTCAAAAACAACACAGGCATCTGGCCGTACTTTTAACTGATCTGCTGATTTCAAATAAACCTCTGGATCCGGTTTATGCTTGCTCACATGTTCACTTGCCAGAATGGATTCCATTCTTTCTATAAGACCCAAACTACCTGCAATCAGTTCCAAGTTGGCGAATGGGGCTGATGTCCCCACTCCTGTCAATAAGCCTGCTGATTTGAGGCTGTCAAAAAAATCCATAAACCCATTGATTGGGATGATTTGGTCCTTGTAAATAGTCCTGAAAAGACTTTCCTTTTCATCTTCCAGTTCCAACAATTCCTGTCCTTCAATTTTCCTTCCCAAAAAATGACTCAATATGTAAGAATTACTTTTTCCATACATATGCAGTGCAAATTCCTTTTCCGTTGGAAAAAGATTTCTTTTGGCAAAAAACTCTTTAAAGGCAATGGAATGATAGGGATTAGTATGGCATATCACACCATCCATGTCGAAAATAATGGCTTTATTCATAAGTTTAATAGGTTCTTTTATTGAGCAAAGCTAATGAAAAAAGAAAATATGACTCGTTAATAGGACACTACAGTTCAGTCACAATCTTTTGTTTTAAATGTTGTTCGCGTTTTTAAAAAAACCCTCAATGTTTTGAGGGCTTTTCTAAGAAATATTTATGTTCCATTTTTATAAAAATATCTAGGAATATCCAATATCAATAAATAGCTGAAAACACTATTTCATTGCATCTCTATAATATTTCAACTGTATTTCTAAAATCTAACGCTCAAACTCCTTCACTACCTTTTCTATGATATCGCAGCAATCATGCAACTGCTCTTCTGTCATGACCAAAGGAGGGGCAAAGCGGATAATGTTCCCATGGGTTGGTTTTGCCAAAAGACCATTTTCTGCCAATTTTATACACATATCCCATGCTGTGCTGCTGTCTGGTGTATCATTGACTACCACAGCATTGAGTAAGCCCTTGCCTCGTACTAATCTAAGGATGCTGTATTTATCAACCAAAACCTGCATGCGCTCACGGAAGATCTTTCCCAATTTCCTGGCATTTTGAGCCAGTTTTTCATCTCTTACAACTTCCAAGGCTGTCATTGCCACTTTTGCGCCCAAAGGATTGCCTCCAAAAGTTGACCCGTGCGTCCCAGGCTTGATCACATCCATGATGTGATTATCAGCTAGAACCGCCGATACCGGATAAAACCCTCCCGAAATGGCTTTTCCTAATATCAAAAGATCAGGCTTCGTATATGTACTTTGTCTTTCACAATGCCCTTCACAGGAACAGTTGCCGCATACTGCCAAGAGCGAACCGGTTCTTGCAATTCCTGTCTGGATTTCATCTGCAATGAACAGAACATTTTTGGATTTACAGATCTCCGAGCAATTTCGGATGTATTCCTCCGATGGCGTATAAACACCTGCTTCTCCCTGAATAGGTTCCACCAAAAAACCAACAACCGTCTCATCCCCCAAGGCAGTCTTTAGAGCTTCAATATCATTATAAGGTATGCGGATAAAGCCTTGCATGTAAGGACCAAAATTTTTTCTGGCATTCGCATCAGAAGAAAAAGATATTATTGTAGAAGTTCTGCCATGAAAATTATTCTCAGCAACTACAATTTTTGCCTGACCTTCCGCTACTCCCTTTTTCTCATAGCCCCATTTCCTCGCTATTTTAATGGCTGTCTCTACGCCTTCAGCCCCAGTATTCATTGGCAGTACTTTGTCAAAACCGAAATATTCAGTGATATATTTCTCAAAAGGACCCAAAACATCATTGTAAAACGCCCTTGAAGTCAATGTCAAAGTACCTGCCTGTTCGATTAATGCCTCTTTGATCCTTGGATGACAATGGCCCTGGTTGACGGCCGAATAAGCGGACAAAAAATCGTAGTATTTTTTACCTTCTACATCCCATAGAAAAACGCCTTCTCCTTTGGACAATACCACCGGCAAAGGATGGTAATTATGTGCTCCATACTTATCTTCCAGTGCTATGGCCTCCTTACTTGAGTTTATTGTTTCCATCATAAAATTTGTAATTTTATGCCCTGTTAAGGCAATTTTACCGATTGTTCCTTTTGGACAAATATAAGAAAAGGCGGCAGGATAAAGAATGAATCCCAAGAAGAAGCAGATTACTCCCCAAAAATTAATCCCAGGGGATTATTATATGAATGAAAAGGGTTTGATGGTCTTTACCGCCCAATACCATCTGAGAAGGGGCTATTGCTGCGGAAGTGGATGCAAACATTGTCCCTTTAAGGAGAAGTGAGTTTAGTGAAAAGTGATTAGTTATTAATTATTAGTGATCGGTTGATTGGTTAGTTAAACTTTGAATTGTTAAAGGTTCAATCCGCTATGGCCGGAAAAGCGGTATTACTAATCGAGCAAAAACCCTGAAGAATGAACCTTGAACTTATTGTATGTCCTTTGTTCAAAGTTCGTTGTTGGTTCTTAACTCTCACTCCCCATTTCTCTTTTCTTGTGTCTTATGTCTTATGTCTTGTGTCAAGCATCTCATTTCTCGCCTCTAATCTCTCGCCTCTCCCTTCCAATCCCACACATTTTTAAAACTTTACAGAATATTTTTAAAGGTCGCTTTTGGTAATTCGGCTAAAAGTCCGATATTTGCAGACTCAATTGAAAAAACGTCTCTAATAATACGATAATATATCATGGCAAAAGTTTGTGACATCACCGGTAAAAGACCTCGAGTAGGTAATAATGTATCGCACGCGAACAACAAGACCAAGCGTAAGTTCTATCCAAACTTGCACAAGAAAAACTTCTACATCCCTGAAGAAGATGCTTGGATTACGTTGAAAGTTTGTTCCAAGGCCTTGAGAACCATCAATAAGAAAGGTGTTAGCGCTGTATTGAAGGAAGCTCAGGACAAGGGTATGATCATCATTAAATAATATAGGGCAGGTTTTATCCATTTAAAAATACAGAGCAATGGCTAAGAAAGGTAATAGAGTTCAGGTAGTATTGGAATGTACTGAGCATAAAAACTCAGGTGTTCCGGGAACATCAAGATACATCACTACCAAAAACCGTAAAAATACCACTGAAAGATTGGAGTTAAAAAAATACAACCCTATCTTGAAGAAAGTAACGGTTCACAAAG
This sequence comes from Cecembia rubra, assembly GCF_003014575.1. Lineage (GTDB taxonomy): Bacteria > Bacteroidota > Bacteroidia > Cytophagales > Cyclobacteriaceae > Cecembia_A > Cecembia_A rubra. The sequence continues at coordinate 147,006 of NZ_PYGF01000011.1, read as the reverse complement.
AAATTAAATAATTTAGGATCATTGTTGCCAAGCAGCATTATAAACCTTAAGATATGGCTAAGAAAGTAGTAGCAACCCTGAAAAAAGAAGGTGGTATCACTTACGCAAAAGTAATCAAGGCTGTGAAGTCTGAAAAAACCGGAGCTTACACCTTTAGAGAAGAAATGGTCCCTACCCCTATGGTACAGGATGCATTGAAAAAATAATTTGCCTTACATTGTAAGGCGTTAAAAGTCCCTTCAGGCGAAAGCTATGAAGGGACTTTTTCATTATATTCGGACATTAAATTAAAAAATATGGGAATTTTCGGTTTCTTTTCGAAGGAAAAAAAGGAAAGCCTGGACCAAGGCCTACAAAAATCCAGCGAGAACATTTTTTCAAAACTTAGCAAAGCAGTTGTCGGCAAATCCAAAGTCGATGATGAAATTCTTGACGAACTGGAAGAAATCCTTATCACCTCAGACGTGGGTGTTGACACTACTATAAAAATTATCCGTAGGATCGAAGAAAGGGTTGCAAAAGACAAATACCTAAATACTACCGAGCTCGACCAGATCCTTAGAGAAGAAGTCATGGGTTTATTGGAAGAGAATCAAAGCCAGGACCTGTCTGATTTTGATCTTCCTACAGATAAAAAACCTTACGTTATCATGGTAGTGGGTGTGAATGGAGTTGGAAAGACAACAACCATTGGCAAACTTGCCCATCAGTTCAAACAAGCCGGAAAATCAGTTGTACTTGGTGCAGCTGACACATTCAGGGCAGCAGCTGTAGATCAGTTGATCTTATGGGGAGATCGTGTCGGGGTACCAGTTGTTTCACACGGCATGAATACCGATCCCGCTTCCGTCGCATTTGATGCGGTGAAACAGGGCGTAGATACTCAAGCCGATGTGGTCATTGTAGATACAGCAGGACGCTTGCACACGAAGGTCAACCTGATGAATGAACTGACCAAAATCAAGCGTGTGATGCAGAAATTCATTGATGATGCCCCTCACGAGATCCTCTTGGTATTGGATGGATCCACTGGCCAAAATGCCTTTATACAGGCTAAGGAATTCACTAAAGCCACCGAAGTAACTGCCCTCGCTATCACCAAACTGGATGGTACAGCAAAAGGTGGAGTAGTGATCGGTATTTCCGATCAATTCAAAATCCCCGTAAAATATATCGGTGTAGGCGAAAAAATGACCGACCTACAGGTCTTCAACAGAAAAGAGTTTGTGGACTCTTTGTTTAAGAAGAAGTAAGAATACTCAATTCAATTTGCCCGATTATTCGGGCATTTTTTTTCAATTATTGCCAGCTGCTTTTAAGATCAGAATATTGATTTTCATCAATAATTGGACCATTATGAAATGGTTGATTTTCCATAGCTATTAATCTCAATATAAGAAAACCCGATTTTTTGAGCGCTTTGCTTTAAATTCATTCTTAAAACCGTACTTTATATTTCACTAAGATCGGATCTTCCTGATCCACCAATTTCTCCATTGCATTTTCCAAATCAGCTGTGAATTTACCAAAGAAACCACTTTCGAGGTAAGCCATAAAATATTCAGCATAAAGCCACTCATAAAAATATCCGTCTTTAGAGAACCCCTTCCCACCAAAATTGCCAAACGCTCTCGACACTTTAACTTCAGGATTGGGATAATTGACATATACATCATAAATGGGAAAACTACCTACATTATCAGGATCAAAATCCTGCACTTTTTTTAAACCAAAAACAGGTATCCGGACAGTGTTTCCCGCTGCAAGTATTGCTCCGATATTGAAATTATACCGCTGCTGCATGAGAAGATTCTCAATAGTCTCTTCTGGCTGCTGCTTATCATTTTCGGGAAGATTATTGTTATCAAGATTGAGCTTGACCCATGGCAAGACCTTTCCATCCTGGAACCTGTACAACGTATCCGATGCTCCAAAATTCAGAAGGTATAATTCCTCTCCTAATTTGGCAATCATCCCTTCGGTAAGATCACTCGTCAATGCAGGAGCTTTTATGGGTAAGGGCTGTACAGTTTTGGTGATAGAATCATAAAGATGGAATACAGGATAATATCCTTCATGGTCCAAATCCTCAATATCAAATACCAAAATCCATTTGTTATCATCCAATTTTTGATAATCGGGTATATACTTCCTTTCTGAAACCTTAAATGTCTTGACAAAAGAGAAATCCTCTAAACTATATTGGTAAAAAGTTCCAAATCCATCCCAAACCACCAGGTCATTGCCCCATACTTCTAATGCGGAAAGTTCCCTGTATTCTCCTGGGCCTCCTCCTTGTCTGTTAAAACTTCTTTGATACTTACCATCCAGATCAAAAACATGTACAGAAGCATCATTATAATCACCTGTAGAAAAATAAATCTTATCACTGATGAACAATATAGGATCAAATGGAAGCAATTTCAATGGTGATTCTTTCGGGATTATCATAGGAATAAATTCCACCTCCGAAGCAATTTGGTCGAAAGTAAGGATATCTTTTGGAGTGATTTTAAGTTCGGGCAGCTGTTGGGTAGCAGTATTTTCACCGCATGAGTTTAGGCCTAAAAAGCAAATGCCCACAACTGCAATCAAAAGTGTCTTTTTGAAATTCATAAACAGTCAGATTCGATTTAGAAAACTAAAAATAAATGCATCATAGCATTACGCCAACTAAAATTTAATTTAAAAAATTTATGGCATTGATATATTTAACCTATGGTAAGGATCAAAAATTCAAACCCACCTTGATATAAGCTTCTCTGTCATCTGAATCCGGGTTGAGCAGCTTGAAAAAATACCCGTTCGGAGTTGCAAATCCTGAGGGCGCAATCTGTCGGTTGTCAAAAAACAATTCTGCTATTGTTTCAAAATCAAGATTGTGCAATATGAAACTGCTCTTATTGTGAATCTTCCCACTTTCCGAAACCTTAGTTTCGATATCTATATACCTCAGTATTAATTTGGACATTGGTTCAAAAATAACCCATTTGTACCTACTGGTCTTCCAACTAGGTGAAAATACGGTATAGCCTCCATCTTGATCGACTTTTCCTTTTTGAAAGATCAATGGAGTTGTACTTTTAGAACCTATCCATTTGGTACTTTTACCATCCATTACCAATAAGGAATCCGTCACAGGGAAGCTGACCAAATGGAAATTTCCGATATCAAGGAAAGTATGGGCATAAACACCCAGCTCGGGATCATCATAATACGCGTTGTAGATTTCAGGATAGGAAAAAGATATGGGTTCCGCTAGCCTATTCTCTAAGTCATATTTCCAGACCCAGTCTTTATAGACCATATTGGGCTCCTTTAATACAAAAGGAACATCTGCCAGTATTAATTGCCTTTTTTCCTTGTCGTAGTGCATCCTGTTGCCATTGACAACACTAAAATTAACAGCAAGTCTTTCTTCAGGAACTTTGGGCAAAGAATATCTATCCAACACTTTCCCATGAAAATCAGTATGAATTATTGCTTTTTGATCTGAAATGAAAAAAATTCCGTCTTCTGTAATCAAGCTTCCCGATACAAACCCTCCTATTCCATCGGGCCCCTCAATTTCAAAATCAACTGTGCCTTCGAGCTTTCCTGAAGGATAGCTGTATTGGTACATCCTTCGTCCTACGGTACCAAATAAAAAAGATTTCCCATTTTGCTCCAAAAATACAAGCTCATGTGGCAGGCTCTTGGTCAACGTATCCTTTTCCAAATACAGGGTATCCACTACAAAATCAGTCAGGTCAGCAGTGAAAAAAACAGCTTCATTTTTGGAATCAGTACATGAAAACAAAAAGACTATTCCCAATAAAAATGTGCTCGAATTTTTTTTGATTTTAAAATAGTAAGGAAAAATGTTATTCATCTTGTAAATTTAAAGCGAGACTTTAAAATTGCAAGGTTGGATAGGTAAATTTAAGTCCGATCAACTAAAAAGAAAAGACCTTCGGGTTAAAAAACCCAAAGGTCCATTCGTACAAACTACAAGTTGACCAGATTCTAAATACTAATCTGACCCATCAATTCTCTAGACTTTAGACAAAAGACATGAGATCTGTTTATGCTATCGCTTCTAGCCTGACATTCGAGTCTTTCGACCAAACGAATCCTATCTCTTGTTTCTTGGTTCTTGTTTCTTGTTTCTTGTTTCTTGTTTCTTGTCTCTTGTCTCTAGTAAAGAAATCTCTCTCCCAAGGAAAATCAAGTCTGATCTCTCGTCTCTCGCTTCAAGAAGTCTAACAATCAATCTTTCCCCAAAAACGGATACCTATAATCCACTGGGGAAACAAAGGTTTCCTTGATTGTCCTCGGGGAAACCCAACGCAACAAGTTGATCATAGATCCGGCTTTGTCATTCGTTCCGGAAGCCCTGGCTCCCCCAAATGGCTGCTGTCCTACGACAGCTCCCGTCGGCTTATCATTGATATAAAAATTACCCGCTGCATTCCTCAATTTCTTTGTGGCCAATTCAATAGCATATCTGTCTGTGGAGAACACAGCACCTGTTAAAGCATAAGGTGAGGTTTGGTCCACCAACTCTAAAGCTTCCTCAAAATGGTTTTCATGATAAACATAGATCGTCAGTACCGGACCAAAAATCTCCTCGCACATGGTGGTGTACATTGGGTCTTTTGTTAAAATCACAGTTGGCTCAATAAAGTAACCTTTTGACTTATCGTAATTACCTCCGGAAATGATCTCCACTCCTTCCGCTTTCTTGGCATTGTCTATGTATTTGGCAATTTTATCAAAAGCCTTCTCATCGATCACCGCATTGATGAAATTGGTGAAATCTTCTGTGCCGCCCATCTTCATGGAAGAAAGATCCTCTAAGAGGTATTTCTTTACATCTCCCCAAAGGTTACTTGGGATATAGGCTCTGGAGGCTGCGGAACATTTTTGTCCCTGGAACTCAAATGCACCTCTGGAAAGACCAACGGCCACAGCTTTGGGATTGGCAGATTTATGGGCAATAACAAAATCTTTGCCACCTGTTTCACCAACAATTCTAGGGTAGGATTTGTATTTATAGATATTCTCACCTATTGTTTTCCAGATATGTTGGAAAACGCCAGTAGATCCAGTAAAGTGAATTCCAGCAAAATCAGGATGATTAAAAATAATATTTCCAGCGGTTGGACCATCAACATAAACTAAGTTGATCACGCCATCCGGCACCCCTGCTTCCTTAAATATCTCCATCAAAACATTGGCAGAGTAGATTTGGGTATAAGCAGGTTTCCATACTACTGTGTTCCCCATCATGGCAGCTGATGTCGGCAAGTTGCCAGCTATAGCTGTAAAGTTGAATGGAGTCAAAGCGAATACAAAACCCTCCAAAGGTCTTTGTTCAACTCTATTCCAAACGCCGTTCCCTGAAACTGGCGGTTGTTGCTCATAGATTTCCGCCATGTACTTCACATTGAATCGTAAGAAATCTATGATTTCACAAGCAGAGTCAATCTCCGCCTGATAGGCATTTTTAGACTGTCCAAGCATGGTTGCAGCATTCAGCTTTGCCCTGTACGGTCCTGCAATAAGGTCTGCTGCTTTTAGAAAAATAGCAGCTCTTTGTTCCCATTCCAAATTTTCCCAGGCATACTTTGCGCCTAAGGCAGCATTGATGGCCTGCTCGACATGGGAGGCATCTCCTTCGTGGAAATATCCTAAGATATGCTGGTGGTCATGGGGAGGAGACATTGGCTTCTTGTTGCCAGTTCTTACCTCTTCTGAACCGATATACATAGGCACATCAATTTGCTGTGCTCTGAGTTCTTGAATTTTGGCCTGCAGTTCTTTCCTTTCCGGTGAACCTGGGGCATAGTTTTTCACGGGTTCGTTGTGCGGGGTAGGCACATTGAAAAATCCTTTCAACATAAATATTTGAGTTTATATGATTCTGACAGACAAATATAAGGACTAAGATTTGGAAATTCAGGAACATCAAGAATTCCGGATCTTGTCCTGTTTTTCAGATTAAATCTTTAAAGGAGGTTCTCCAATTCCTTCAGATGTCGGATTGTATATGTTGGTTGGTGTTCAATCCCTTTTTGATGGGGATCAAAATAGACGTTGTCTATATTGGCCCTTATTGCACCAAGGATATCAGAATTAGGATTATCCCCAATCATAATGGTATCAGTATTTTTTATTCTCAATTTATCGAGGGCATATTGAAAAATCCTTGGATCTGGTTTCTTATGTCCTGTGGTCTCAGACGTAATTACCAGATCAAAATAAGGGGTTAATCCCGATGCCATCATTTTCTTAGCCTGGCTTTCGTTGAATCCATTGGAGATGATATGCAGCCCATAATTTGGCTGGAGATAGTCCAATATTTCAAATGTATAAGGCAGGACATGTGGTTTGGAAGAAGTCCTGTGCATAAAGTCTTCTTCCATTAGCTTCGGCACCAAATTGGGGTCTGCTCCTGCATTTTCAAAGACCAACTTAAACCTATTTTCCCTAAGAGAATCTTTATCTATTTTTCCTACATCATATAGGGCCCAAAGCTTAAAATTAACATTGTAAAAGGATTGGATAAATTTTTCAGGACTTTCTATTCCGCAGTTAATCAGTTGGTAAACATCATGCAATTCGCTGAGAGATTCATGGACATTTCTATCATAGTCCCACAATGTATGGTCAAGGTCAAAGAATAAATGTTGGTAAGTTTTCAATGATAATTTATTTTCGATAAGGATTGTTCTCAATTTTATTTTTTGCCAATTCCCTGTTGGAATGCAATATATTGTAAACCTCTTGGTCACGGATGAGGTTCACATCTTTTTGGATAAACTTGAATACCTGTTGTATAATTTCCTGCACCTCTTCAAGGATATAATAAAAAATCCACTGATCCACTCTTCTACTCCCTACCAAGCCGGCATTTTTCAGGTAACCTAAATGCCTACTGGTTTTGGTCTGTGTAAAATCAAGGATGTGTTCAAGGTCTGATATTGAAAGTTCTTTATTCTGAAGTAAAAGATGTAAAATACGGACCCTAGGCTCCTCAGACAATGCCTTAAAGATGCGCATACCATAACTTAAGCTGATATTTTTGAGCCTCATTTAGTTTTTTTAACGAATAAAAACGGCATGAAATTAAGCAAATCACAGCAAAATAGGCTAATATTATAGCGAAATTAGAAAGACTAATTTATCCGGGACATGCCGGAACAATGATACCTTTAATGAGATTGCTTTGAAGTTAAGATTACCTTATATTCTCCTAACGCTTTTTGCTTTGTTCCTTCTATTGGGAAATAAGGAGCTTTTTGCCCAGGAAAAAGAAAGAAAAGTAATCCAGCTTTCCGGAATTATTCTTAATGCGGATAGCACGGATGCTGTCCCCGGGGTAAACGTTTATGTTCCAAAAAAGGGCAGAGGAACTACCTCAGGCAGATATGGCTATTTTTCTATGCCGGTTTTGGAGGGAGATTCTGTAGTATTCAGCTTTATTGGACTAAAAAGGCAAACCTTTACTGTTCCAGAGAATGCTTCTGGAGATATCAGCCTGATTTTGACAATGCAGGTAGATGAAATCGCATTGTCTGAAATTGAAGTCATGCCTTTCCCTTCAGAGGAAGAATTCAAACGCCAACTCCTTGCTATGAATTATGAGGCCCCTATGGCTATAGATTCAAGAGGTAACCTGAGTCCGGAGACATTACTGCGCTACGCGGAAGCAATGCCTGCGTCTGGCAATGAAAACTGGCGTTATTTCCAACAAGGTAGGGTGATGCAAATCCAAGACCGTTACGGTCCTAGGCCATTTACTTTATTGGATCCATTTGCCTGGTCCAGATTTATTCAATCAATCAAACGGGGTGATTTAAAGAAAAAGGATTAAAATAAAATAGGTATATCAGCAATGATACCAGCAATCGTTATGATTGCGGATAATCATAAAATAAGGCTCAGGATTATCCTGAGCCTTATTTTATTTGATTTTTTTGAATCTTAAAGCACTATCAATCCAGACTCAATTTTTGCAGTATGCCTTCTTCTTGCATTAATGCTTCAATCTCCCCAACAGTTTTTGGAACAAATGCACTTAGATTTTCAAACCCTTTTTCCGTAATCAGAATATTATCCTCGATTCTAACTCCAATCCCCCACCATTTGGGATCGACAGGGCTTCCTTCTGGAATATAAATTCCAGGTTCTACGGTCAATACCATTCCAGGCTCCAATTTTCCATAACCTCCTCTATCATGGACATCCAAACCTAAATGATGGCCGATTCCATGAGGAAAATAAGTATGTTTTTCTCCTGGTTTGACCAAACCCAACCTAACCAAACCTTCATCGATTACTTTGCGGGAAGCGGCACCGACTCGCTGAAAATCCGAACCAGGTTGACAGGCAGAAATCCCAGCTTCCAGCGCCTCCAACACAATTTCGTAAATGGCTTTTTCTTCAGGTGAAAACTTACCCTTTACAGGAACTGTCCTGGTAATATCTCCTGAATATCCTCTAAATTCTGCACCAACATCCATCAGAATCAGCCCATCCTGAAGTGCTGTTCTATGGTTGTCGACGTAATGGAGGATAGTTGTATTATTCCCTGCACCTACTATTGAATTATATCCTATGCTCTCCGCACCCATTGCTTTATGGACAAATTCATGTACCCCCTGAATTGCCCTCTCCGAAACACCAGGTTTCACAGATTTGAAAGCTTCAATATGAGCTTTGCCTGAAATTTCTATAGCCCTTTTCAAAACGGCCATTTCCTCTGCTGTCTTTTTCACCCTGAGACTGTTCATCAACTGGTCAAGGCTAGGCGAACTTGGAGATTCCTTGCTCAGACTGAAACCCTTCAATGTGGCAACCATCTCTTTTAAAGGTGCATTGTAGGCTCCACCCTCTATATCCCCCATATTGAAAGAAAGTATCGGGTTTATTTTTGACCAGTCCAGATTAGGTTTCTTCAAAAAATCCGAAATAAGAAAAACCATTTCAAAACCTAATTTCTCCTTTACCCCATCAATTCCCAATCTTTCCCCATCCCATTGTTCTTTTCTTGGATCTCTGGGCTGAACATAAATGATCTCATTGACCTGCTTCCCCTCTACAAGCCTGGAATTCTTGAAAATTATCAAGGCAGCATTAGGCTCTCTAAAACCAGTCAAATAAAAGAAGTCAGAATTAGGTCTGTACTGAAATTCTGTATCATTTGATCTGTTTTTCATGGGATTGTTGAAAAATATAGCCACACTGTTTTCTGGCATAATTTTCCTTAGGGCTTCTCTTCTTTCTTTGTGAAATTCCGCCCCCAAACCATCTTTAAAATACGATTGTCCAATTGAAGCTGAACTGAAAAAGAAGAATAGAATTATAAATGACTTATTCAAATTTCTCATAGGATTAATTTTAAAACGATGAAATATACTACCTAAAGATGGAAAAATTGCACCGAAAAAATAATTGTAAGCCCAATACTTATAACAAATCAGACCATTAAACTATAAAAGAAGAGACACCCTGACTGATTTTTTTATATTTGCGCAATCCTACTCCAAAAATTATGAAAAAATACATCGGTATTATTCTACTCTTTTCCATTTCAATTCAGACGCTTGCCCAAAATCACCCGGCTAAAAAACCTAAATTGGTTATCGGTATTGTGGTGGACCAAATGAGGCAAGAGTATTTTTATAAGTTTGAGGCGCGTTATTCGGAAGGTGGATTTAAGAGACTAATGAAAGATGGTTTCATGATGAAAAATGCGCATTACAATTATATTCCAACCTACACCGGACCTGGCCATGCCTCTATTTATACTGGAACAACTCCAGCTACTCATGGAATCATTGCCAACAACTGGTATGTCCGCAATTTGGGAAGGATGATTTACTGTGCTGAAGACAGTACAGTTCAAGCTGTTGGCGGCTCGGTGGAGAATGGAAATATTTCTCCAAGAAATATGTATTCCACGACTATTTCTGATGAACTGAGGTTTTCGACCAACAAAAGATCCAAAGTAGTGGGAATAGCAATTAAAGACCGTGGGGCTTCATTACCTGCTGGCCATATGGGTGATGCATATTGGTTTGACAGCAATACTGGGGAATTTATGACTTCCACTTATTATCATCAAACCCTTCCGGATTGGGTAAAAGCATTTAATAACCGAAAATTACCTCAAAAATATCTTTCCGGTAAATGGGAAACGCTCTTTCCAATTGAAACTTATACACAAAGCATTGCTGATAACAATGACTTTGAAGGACCATTTATCGGAATGGAATCAAGTACATTCCCTTACGACCTTCCTGCTTTAATGGAAAACAATGATAATTTTGGTCTTATTGCCACCACGCCTTTCGGCAATTCACTTACTTTGGAAATGGCCTATGCCGCCTTGGAAGGAGAAAAGCTAGGTAAAAGAGGTGAAACTGATCTACTTGCCATCAGCTTCTCTTCACCTGATTATATTGGCCACCGATTTGGCCCAACTTCCGTCGAATTGGAAGACAACTATCTTAGACTGGATAGGGATTTAGAAAAATTCTTCACTTATCTGGACAAAGAATATGGCAAAGATGAATACCTGATCTTTCTTACTGCCGATCATGCTGTAGCTGACATAGTAGATTATATGCTGAGCGAAAATGTACCTGCAGGAAATTTCAATACACGTTTTATACTTACCCAAATGAGAGGATTCTGTATCCTGAATTACGGAGAAGGAAATTGGATAAGCAACTTTTCTAATGAACAGGTTTTTATCAACTATGATTTAGCAAAAGAGAAAGGTGTTAGTATTGAAAAAATCCAAAGAGAATTGGCTGATTTCCTCCTCCGTTTCGATGGCATAAAAGAAGTATATACCGCCACAGACATGAGAAGATTGGACTACCAGACCGGTAAAAAGCATCTCTTACAGATGGGGTATAACCACAAAGCCTCCGGAGATTTGCTTCTGATTTTGGAACCTGCCTGGTTGAGCAGCTCCTGGAAGGGCACTACCCATGGAACAGGATATACCTATGACACACATGTCCCCATAGTTTTTATGGGTTGGAATATTCCAAAAGGGGAAAGCTCAAGATATGTAACTATTACGGATATTGCTCCGACACTTTCTATGTTGTTGAATATAAGACTGCCCAATGGAGCTACAGGTCAACCAATATTGGAAGTAATTCAATAAAACTCATGCAATCCAAGAATCCTTCAATCTTCAAATCTGAAGGATTCTGATTTTTCATATGATTTTTCAAATTCAAATTTGCTCCTGTTTAAATTTTGCTGCTACTAAATTTGAAAAAAAATTCAGATCAGTTTTTTGAAACGTTATTTTATTTCTATTTTTAAGCAGATCGTTTACAGAAATGAAACACTCACATTCTGAAATTTGGACCCACTTGGTACTTAGTACCAAATACCAAACTTCTGTCTTTGGCAAAGCTGAGATACATTGTATCAGTGAAGCCATTGGGGAATTTGCCGATGAACATGGTAATAAATCAGTGACATTTGCTGTATTACCAGAACACATCCACATTCTCTTGAAGTTACCTGAAAACATGTCCCTGAATGGACTGGTATCACATCTTCAGACATTTATTCAATCAAAACTGAAAAAAAACGGAGAAGTCAATAGTAATTTCCAATGGGAAAAAGACTACCATGCACATTCTGTCAGCACCAATAGGCTGTCTGTGGAAAGATCGGCAATCCAAAGACAAACCCTAAAACATCAGGAAATAACTTTAGAAGAAGAATTGAAATTTCTAGGGCTTTAAACTCCCCTTATACCCCAACACAAAGCCCATTCGATTTAAAAAAATAGGCCCTTAGAAACTGCGCTCGTTTTGCTTACTTACATCAGATTCTAAAGGCCAAACAATACTTTTTGAATTAGGAATTATTCTTTCCAGCTCATTGGATAGTCCGGATCAACAAATTCCAATCCTTGAGTAGTCACAAATAGAGGACGGAAAGTATCAAGCATCACTGCCAATTCATGGGTTTCCCTGGCCCCTATGGATTTTTCAACCGTTCCTGGATGAGGTCCATGAGGTAGTCCTCCCATATGAATGGTAAAAGATCCCCTGTCAATTCCTTTCCTGGACATGAATTCACCCTCTGCATAATAAAGGACCTCATCGGAGTCTATATTGCTATGGTTATAGGGTGCTGGTATTGCCAGTGGATGATAATCAAATAACCTCGGAACAAAAGAACAGATCACAAAACCCCATGCCTGAAAAGTCTGATGAACCGGAGGGGGCTGATGGATACGTCCGGTAATTGGCTCAAAATCATGAATGGATAAAGCGTATGGATAAAGAAATCCATCCCATCCTACGATATCCAAGGGACTGTGCCCATAAGTGTAGGGATGAAGCATGCCTCCCTTTTTAATTTGGACCAAATACTCCCCTTTTTCAGTTTCAGTCACCAATTCTCCTGGGGGTCGGATATCGCGCTCGCAGTAAGGTGAGTGCTCCAACAACTGACCCAACTCATTCCTATATCTTTTAACAGTTTCAATAGGCCCCTGTGATTCTATGATCAAAAGCCTCAAAGGGCCTTCCTCCTTCCACTCAAAACGATAAATGGTAGTCCTGGGTATGACAATATAGTCTCCCTGCCTTACCTCCAATTTACCAAATTGGGAATACATCACCCCCTCCCCGTCATGGACATAGATCAACTCATCTCCATCAGCATTTTTGAAGAAATAATCCATCTTTCTCTGCTCAGGAGAGCAAATACCCATCATGACATCATTGTTCATCATGAGCATTTTCCTGGCATTGAGATAATCCATTCCGGTATTGCCTATTCCAGCAGTTTTTAAATGGGTTTGTTTTAAACCATGCTCTTTGGCAGGTTCCCAATGATAGGGAACTGGCTTGCCAATAGCCAGTACATTGTTGGGATTATGGATATGATAGAGGTTGGAATAAATACCTGAGAATCCTTTGGAACTCACTAATTCCTCCTTATAAAGACTTCCGTCCGGTTGACGGAATTGGATATGTCTTTTCGGCGGGATATTTCCTAGTCTGAAATAATAAGCCATGATTCAATTATTTGGGTTTATATTCACAAATGTAAACAATTGTGGCCTTCTTTTGAATCCCTTTGTTAAATCCATGGTATTTACAACTCCAAAATCCAGCTCTCCAAAGGTTTCAGATCAACCCTAACCTTTGCTTTCCCTCCAGAAACCTGCAATATCGGTTGTTTCTCTCCATATAATTTTTCCAGCATTCTATGGTCTCCGGCAGGTAATTCCCAATCTTTAACCAAATCAGCAGGCAACTCCAGATCAAATCCAAAGGCCTGAATTGAATCAAAATTAGTGATGATCACAAATTTTTGTTCTTCCGACCATCGGACATAAGCAAACACCCTGTCATTGTACCATTCTGTGTTTTGGCGGTTGTAGCGATGGATTTCCAAGTAATTTCCACCTAGAGCAGGACTACCTTTGGTTAAGTTTAACAGTCTTTTATAAAAATCCCTTAATTCCTTCTCCTCAGCAGAAAGCTGGCCCCCATCGAACTTCCCATTGTTCATCCAACGCTGGTGATGCGGTACACCAATGTAATCAAAAATAGAAGTTCGGGAAGGTTTCCCAAATCCCGCATACTCGGCACCTGGTTCACCCACTTCCTGGCCAAAGTAAATCATCATAGGCCCTCGGTCAATTGTAGCAGATAGAACAGCAGCAGGCTTTGCCATCTCTGCCTTACCGGCAAAGTCAGGGCTTGCGACCCTTTGCTCATCGTGGTTTTCCAAAAAATGCAACATGTGCTTCCCAATATCAGCCAGACCTTGTTGGATTGGGACAAGATGGTCAGTAGACCCTTTCCCCTGCATAATGTTTTTTAGTGTGTCATACAGCTCTACTTTGTCATAGAGGTAATCCATTTTTCCTAGATGTATATAATTGCGGTATTCCTTGGGATTATAGATTTCAGCCAATAGGAAAGCTGAAGCATTCTCCATTTTGATGGCTGAATTCAAATAAGACCAAAACTCAACCGGCACCATTTCTGCCATATCGTACCTAAATCCGTCCACGCCCTTACTGATCCAGAAAAGGGCTATGTCACGGAATTTTTTCCAAGAGTCAGGCACATCTTTATCTTTCCAAAATTCCGCATGTGTACGGAAATCTTTTTGAGCAAAATCCTCTGGTAAAGTAGGGAAATCCTTGGTGCCGTCGGGTTTAACGCCATAATTGACTTTTACAGTTTCATACCAATCATAAAAATGGGGTTGTGCTTCCCTAGAACCATTTCCTGTCCATTTGGCTGGAATTTCTTCAAATTTTCCATCAGCCAATGGATGTGGATCCCCACCTAGTGGGCGGTATCCATCGAGTGGTGCCGGAACCTTGAAACTACTCCCGGGAATATAGTAGAAATTGTTGTCCCGGTGATAGGCGACAGAAGTGTCGTCATCTGCTCCAAAATCCTTGACTCCTGCTGGATTGTTTCTACCCTCGTACCTTCTTGCTACATGATTGGGGACGATATCAATTATAACTTTCATCCCATGCTGATGGGTCCTTTCGATTAAAGCTTCAAATTCTTCCATCCTCCTGCCAGGATCTTCTGCCAGATCAGGATTGACCTGATAATAATCTTTTATCGCATAGGGAGAACCTGCCCTTCCTTTTACCACATCTGGATCGTCATTGCTAATACCATATTGGGTATAATCCCGAATGACAGCATGATGGGGCACGCCGGTATACCAGATATGCGTAACCCCCAAATCCCTGATTTCCTTAAGCGCATTGTCTGTAAAATCACTGAATTTGCCCACTCCGTTTTCTTCTAGGGTACCCCAAGGCTTTTGAATGGTTTTGGTGTTCCCAAAAAGCCGGGTGAAGACCTGGTAGACTACCATTTTATGGGGTTCGGACATTTCTGTTGTTGAAGTTTTTTTTGATTCTTTTTGATTACATCCTGAAGCTGTGAAAATCATTGAAGAAATCAATGCAGCCATAAGCAAATTATTTTTCATTTGACTAAAATAATGATTTGTGTCAAATTTCATTTGATAAAAAATAAAGTATCTTTCCTTACAATTGATACTCCTCCTAGGATGGGAACAGATTAAAGGAGTGAAACCACCTAAGAAGCGCTTCTACTTTTTTATAACCACATTTTTCTGAGATTACTAAATTTTCCTCCCTATCATAAGCAATCCAACTGAAATGCCAAAAAATGCGCCAAATAGGATTAAACTGTTCATCGCAACCATCGCATACCCAAGTTCTGACACATTAACGAAAGGATAAGGATAAAATCCTGTGTAATATCCTTTGGAAATGGTGAAAAGGAGATAAATGAAGGGATAAATAAGCCATGAATATATTTGTGTCCAGTAGATTTTATGCTTCAACTCAAAAACAGCCCAAAACACTAAAACCAAAAGTGGATTAATAGTATGAAGCAATTCATCAACAACTCTAGCAATTCCTTCGGGATTCCATGTATGCCTTAATGCAACTTGGTAAACAATTCCAACAACCAATATATAAACTGTGATCGCAGTCAATACACCAGGCCTTCCCCAAAATGATTTAATATCTTGGTTTTTAGCCCATAGTTGGGAAGTAAAGTAAATGGCAACCAAAGAATTGGTCAAAATTGTAAAATAACTAAAGAAACGGACAGTAGCTCCTAACAAATCTAACTGACTACCTTCCAACATAATGAAATATTGTGCAAATACAGAAGACCAAACGATCAATGCTGCACACATGGATATTTTTTTCTTCATGAGTTCAAAAACAAGATTGACACAAAAAGTCCCCAAACTATTTTTATCCTGAACAAATTTTGTAATAGGATTTTCTACATATTAATTAAACGATAAACATATAGTGTACTCCTCTTGATAAGATTCGGATATTCCTTCATGTTAATAGTTTCTGCGGGTGAGTGTGCCCCAGTACCTGAGGCTCCCAAACCATCAATGCAATCGAGGTAACCTGCAACATAAGAAATATCCCCAGCTCCTCTGGAACCAGGGTCACCAGCTTTCACCTCCCCAAAACCTATATCCAAACTTACTTTATTAAGGATATCTACCAATGCATAATTACCGGAGCTAGGTGGCATGGAGGGAATCCCATCTTCGAATTCAATTTCTGCTGTGGTGCCGTTTAGATTTTGGCCTACTATCTTTCTCATTTTTTCTCTGGCTGCTTCTTTCTGTTCTTCACCCAAAAACCTCAAGTCTCCTGTAACGAGAGCTTCTCTGGCAACAATATTGGTCTTACCCAAAGCAGAACCTTCACCGCTTATTTCATTATACTCAATATCCGAACCGCCAATAATTTGACCGGGATTGAAGGTTAGGTATTGTTCTCCTGCCAATTCTTCCCGGAAAGCATTAAGAATCCTTGCTGCCTCATATATTGCACCATAGCCGACTGTTTCCCTGAATACACCCGAAGAATGTACTTGTCTGCCTTTGGTTTTTAATGTCCAACCACTGGCACCTCTTCGGGCCACAGTTGCTATATTAAAACCTTGGGCTGTTTCATAACCCAAGGCATAATCATGCTGTTTGGCCCTCTCTACAAAATCCAATCTACTTACCCAGCTTGGACTTCCTGCATTCTCCTCATCCCCTGTAAAATAAACAGTGATCGTTTTATCCTCTAAAAGCCCCAATTCATGAAGCGCTTTTAAGGTGGCAAAAATCATTACATTACCGCCTTTCATGTCATTCACTCCTTGTCCTTTGGCTGTATTATCATCAACAAAAGTAAAGGGATAGAACGGCATATCCTTTTCAAAAACCGTATCCAAATGACCTATAAAGAAGAGTTTTTTTCCCTTAGTTCCTTTCCTTGTCGCTACAAAATGGCCCGCTCTTCTTAAAGAATCAGGCAGGGTTACCCATTCTGTCTGGAATCCAATTTTTGAAAACTCTCTTTCAAAAACCCTCCCCACTTCCCTGACACCTTCCAGATTGAAAGTACCTGAATTGATATTAACAGTTTCTTCTAATAAGGCCACCGTTTCATTATAATTCCTGTCAATCCTCTCCAATAACTGTTTTTCAACATCGCTAAGTTGATAAGAAAACAAACTGTTGGCAAGCAAAAGGAAGCAAGCAATAAAACCATTTATCTTAATCATAAATTATTTTTATTTTTCATTTTAACGATTTTGAACCTTTTTTTGCGGGAAAATTCAAAAATCAGCCCTTGGAAGTTTGCTCCTTTTTGGCAGAATTCCAAGAAGAATTCAGTTGTCGGCTATAAGAATATCTTAAGCCTTTATTAAATATCAAATCACCATGTCTGCCATAGATTTGGAAAAGCCATGGACTAAACAAAAACCAACAGATTGATTTAGATTTAAATAACCTAAAAGTGGAATACCAATTAGGTTATGTCTCCTTCCAGGATATATTTGTATCCCCAATCCGGTTTTCTTCGTTAAAAAAACAAATTGCGCTAATATGAAAAACAGCATTTCATTTTATATTCTGACTTTATGCTCGGTTATGTGGTTGGTATCCTGTACAGGAGAAACAGAAACCTTTCTTGTGGAAACACCTGAATTGAACCTTAAAGCAGAAGGTCCACTTTTTGAAGGTGCAAATACAGCAACTGCATCTTGGGAATTCAAATTAAATGAATTGATTGGACCAGAATTGGAAGAAACCACCGCTATCAAAAATGTTAAAATCAGCAAAGTTGAGTTTGTTTTGAAAGATGCGGAAGAATTGCCGGAGCTGGAAAAGATGGTTTTTGAAATAACCTCTAAAAATACTTCCATGACCCGAATCGGTCTTTATGAAGGTGAAATTAAAAGCGGGTCTCCATTTCAGCTTTCCTTGGCAGCCAAACAGGAAAATTTAGCTTCTGCCCTTGAAGATGGTAAAATCACATTTGTAGGTGATTTTGATCTGAAAGATGAAGAATTCTGGGAAGATCTGAATTTTAGCTTAAAAATCGTCTTTGAGCTGGAAGTCAAAAAATAAACCTAAATGTAATACGCTATGAAAAAGTTGATCTTAATTTTAAGTTTATCCCTTTTAGGCACAATGGCAATTGCACAAAATGCCGATGACATAGTGGGGGTCTGGGAACCCGGTCATGGTAAAGCAAGGGTAAAAATCGACAATATTGATGGAAAATATTATGGCAGAATAGTCTGGTTAAAAGAGCCCAACGATCCTGAAACAGGAAAACCGAAAACAGATGTCAACAACCCTGATGCCAGCATGAAAAGTGTCCCTTTGAGAGGCTATAGGATTCTGAAAGATTTTGAATACAAAGGCAAAGGCGAGTGGGCTGAAGGAACCATTTACGACCCCGAAACTGGAAACACTTACAGCTCTGTAATCACCTGGAAAGACGACAATACTTTAGATATCAGAGGATTCGTAGGAGTGAAGACCTTTGGACGGTCAGATACTTGGAGAAGATTGAAAGTAAACTGATCTGGCAATGGCGATAAGCTTTAAAAAAGTATTTTGCTTTTTGGTTTTGATTTATGCCATCATGGCCATACCTGTTTTTGCCCAAGAAGAAGAGGAAGAAGATTGGAGCAAATATGACGACATGGAACTGGTAGATGATAAAAACGTCAGACGATTTGCCAAACCGACCATTGTAGGACTGAGTCCAACCCGTTTTCTGAGTGTGTCATGGGACATGCAAATGCCTTACCAAATGACCTTTTCGGATATCAGGTTACCTGCTAGTTCCGGCACTGGCTGGAGAGTAGATGAAGAGGGGAATGTGGCCGAAACAGCAAGAGCTAGATTTACTGGTGGTATTAGGTTCAATTCAAATATTCCAGTCATTTCCAAAAGCAATATTGTTTGGCAAACGGGTTTGAATTACATGCGCGTAGGTTATTCTATAGACGAAATTCAGACCAACAGGATCACAGGAGCAAGTCCAAGTACTTATCTTAGCCTACCAGCCGTGCTGAATGAGAAGGGATTGAACAATATCAACTGGACCAACACGGTTTTTCTTCCCATGAGTGAACAGCATTTTCTCATTTTGCAAGGTGCTATGGATTTGAGTGGGACATATGATTTTGGTTTCCAACCCTTGGAGACGATCCGGTGGAGCCTTGCAGCAGTATATGGGAAACGGGTAAGCGAACTGAAACGCTGGGGTGTTGGAATTGCCCGTACCTACAGGGTAGGTAATATGAATTATGTACCTGTGATCATGTATGATGTGACTTCAACCAATAGAAAGTGGGGCACAGAAATCCTTTTCCCGGCACGTGTACATGGCAGGTATGCTTTCAACAAAAACTCCCTTTTGCTTTTTGGTTATGAGCTTGAAGGGCAGAGCTATAGAGTCAATGAATTTTCCATCAATGATAACAGCTTTGAAATCAGAAGGGGTGAATTGAGACCGAGAGTGGAACTTCAAAAACAATTGAGAGGTCCTTTTTGGGCACATTTCCAAGCTGGTTACAGGATTGACTGGAGCTTTGATGCTGATGAACTCCCTGGAGGCAGGGAGTTTTTCAGAGGATTTTTCGGCAATCAGGAATTTGGGATGAAGAATACCTTAAATAATGCCCTCTACTTCAATATAGGGATAAGTTTTGTAACTTTATAAACAGCGATTCACTTGATAATACCAAAAAGGCTGTCCATAGAGGACAGCCTTTTACATTTGGAAATTTTTTAATTAGCTATTTCATGCTCATGCCGGAGTCAATTGACCTCCAAGTTCGTAAACCATATAAACAAGGCTCCTTTGTCATTGCGGTGTTCTGTCGCCAATTTGATGCCTTTAAATTCTTTTTCACTTTCCCAGGTAATAGCCCTTCCTTCTGGACCATTCCCTCTCCTAAATACCCATTCTTTGATAAAAAAATTGTCATCCAGGTATAAATCATAGGCATCACCAGGTGTATAACCATCTTCATTGTTGTACACCACAATCATTTTGGTACTTGGAGTGCCTGAAATAGGTGCTGGAACATTTTCCTCTACCTCGTACGAATATCCCGAGTCCCAAACCAATTGGAATGGAAACATGAGCCAGTATTTATCATTGATGAATCCCTTATCAATTTGAGGCTTTTGGTCTTTTGGCAAACCCAAACTGTAAGAAAAGCTCGTATCTGAATCTGCATAGAATACCGAGCTCTCTTTTATGTTCCATTTCCAATTTCTTGAAACTATCCGGACAGAATCTACCTGCACATTCCAGGTGTAGGCTATAGAATTGACTTTTTCGAAATTATCAAATCCATAAGCTTTGGCCACTTTTAGAGGTAGTATCTCCTCCTCATTGCTCTTGCCACAGGCAGCTATAATAATGAGTGAAAATAATAAAATTGAGATCTGTTTTACCCTCATATTGCATTGGTATTTAGAGGCTTACTTTTTTTGTTATCAAATCTATTAAAAATTTTTTTACTTGTATGTATAACCCATCCATTTTTGGAATTTCCTGTTTTCCAAGAATTGATACAAGGGTCTGATAATAGGAAGTAACCTGTTGATCAAAAGAACTGATCTGAAAATAAAAGAAGGATATACCCTCTTTTTCCCTTTGATGGCCCCCTTAATAATGGCTTTAGCTACATTTTCAGCTTGTTGGACAGGAAATGCTTGGGGAACATTTTTCCCCGCTTTTGAAAAAAAAGCTGTTGTTGTAGATGCAGGATATACAAGTGTAAGCCAATTAGAATACTCCTCGGTCCTAATGGACTCTGCCAATTGGTGAATGGCAGCTTTACTGGCACTATAAACACTATATCCAGGAACTGTCCAAAAGGCCATCGCCGATGCAGTAACTACCAGTCTGAATGGTTTAATCTGAGATTTTTTTAGGATTTGAGCTGTCCGGAATGGAACCCAGGCATTGATTCTAAAGATGGTCTCAAAGGCCTGTTGATCAAGATTTGACCAACTATCATACTTTGCAAATCCAGCATTGGCGAAAAAGTAATCTATCGTCTCCCATTTCTTATAAACTTTTTCAAAAACCTTCTCCACAGCATCTGGGAAGAGAAGATCAATCTGAAAAACCTCAATGCTTGGTAATTCCCCTTTCAACATTCCCAATCTATCCCCGTCCATATCTACTGCAATTACATTGTTCTTGGAATGCAGCAAAATAACAAGTTCCCTGCCGATACCGGAAGCAGCACCGGTAATGACAATATTCTTACCTGACAACATATTTGATTATAGATTCAGGGAAATGCATGTGGAAAGAATTGACTTTGAAACAAAAAAGTGGCTTTTGCTCACTTATGTTGGGAAAAAAATCTTTATTAACCCTTAAAGACTCAACTTTTGCCAATTTGCCCCAACCTGATCCTTGTGGATTGGTAAGGAAAATTTGTCCGCTTAACTCTTGGTACAATTTAATTGGAACTAATTTGGTAGTGGCAGGAAAGGGAATTCCATATGTTTTTATTTTACAAAAAAGAATGGGATCGTCCTCTTGACCAATTCCAATTGTATCCCAATTCTTTTCTGATCTCCAAATCATCGGCACAGTTTCTTTTGGGATGCCCCAATTGAATCTTCCATTTTGGGTGCTTGAATCTGAATCCACAAAAATCTTGGTTATGGACTGTCTATTATGAGGAGAAAACTTTCCTGGAATGATCAAAAGTTCTTTGTAAGGTCCTACAGGTGATTGGTGATAATTGACCAGCATGACATAACCAAGTCCACCCAAAAATTTTCCTTTTTGGTCTGCATTTAAAAAAGCATTGTTTTCTACCCAGTCCTTTTTAAAGTTGAACACCATAATTATCCCTTCCCCCTGTAAATCCCAAGGGGCTGGGAAATGATTGGCCGGCTTGATTATTTGCATTAAAAATCTATTTCCGTTTCCAGTAAATATAATCTGTTGATGCTACTTCTATTCCATCTTCTTTCAATTGGGCAATAACCTGACCTCGATGGTATGTACTATGATTGACCAAATGAAAGAGAATTTCCTGGAAAGTGTTGGTGTAGGGATTCCCTTTGGTATCATGGTAACTTATCACTTGATTTAGTGGGGTTTGCTGGAGCAGAGTCATAGTTTGCTGGTACAATTCTTGGTTCATTTCCCCCATATTTTCTACTTGCAAAAGATCCCATAAGCCTAAGTCATTGGATTTGCCTTCCAATCTTCTGTTCCACAATTGATGCGCAATCAGGAGATGGCTGGCTTGATTTAAAGCTTTCGTAGAAACCTTTTTCTCGTTCTTCTCCAAAAGAAGAATCATGGCATGGTTACTTCTAAATGTGTATTCAAGAATATCTTCAAAAAACGTCTTCATCGAATAATTGGGCAAAGTTAAATGCAATGCATGAAATATTTCTTTTCAAACCTTAATACGGGGATGGACTGATACTTGTCCATCCACCGTCAATTATAAGGTTTTGACCAGTAATATGCCTTGCTTCTTCCGAAACAAGAAACATTGCAGCATGAGCGACATCTTTCACCGAGGCAGGTCTACCCATTGGAGTAATTCTGGACCATGTATTTTCATAATCTTTGTCCAGAGCAGTCCTATTGGTCAACGTAGCACCAGGAGCAATTGTATTTACATTGATACCATATTCAGAAAGTTCAATCACAAGATTTCTTGCCAACATTTCTATCCCTGCCTTGCTCATGGCATAAGCTGCCAGGTTTTTATGTGCCTGATGGGCAGTTACTGATGAGGTAAAGAGTAGTGATCCACCATCTTTCTGTTTTTTCATCATTTGGGCAGCAGCTTGGGCAAGGAAAAAAGTGCCGGCCATATTGATCCGCATCACTTCCATAAAATCCTCAAAAGAATATTCCATAAAATTACCGTAGAGGGTTATGCCTGCATTGGCAATGGCTATATCTAATTTGCCAAATTCATGGGCAGCCATATCGGTCATTTCAAGAATAGTTTCAGGATTTCCCGAATCCCCTGATACTCCTATAACCTTGCCTTTTGCTGTATTCAGCAAGTCGGAAACCGCCTCCTCCGTTAGGCTTTTTTCAATGTCATTGATAATGACATGGTGGGCATTTACAGAAAGCAATCTTGCTATCTCTAATCCAATACCCTGTCCTGCCCCAGTAATCAAGGCCACTCTTTGATGATTTTTCATTGTCTTTAGTGAGAATCTCTTTTCACTTCAGGCCCTGATGCCCCTTTCAGAAAATCAAAATCAACTCCTTCATGTGCTTGTGTCACATTTTGGATAAACAAATTCACATATCCCCTATCATAACCAAGGTCCAATGGCTTAAATGACGCTCTCCTATTTTCAAGTTCCTCTTCTGAAACCTCAAGGGTCAAAGTCCTGTTGGGTACATCCAAGGTAATCCAATCCCCATTCTCAACAAGGGCAAGGTTTCCCCCAACTGCCGATTCTGGGGATACATGCAATACCACAGTACCAAAACCTGTACCGCTCATTCTTCCATCAGAAATCCTTACCATATCCGATATGCCTTGGGCAAGGATTTTTGCAGGTAATGCCATGTTGCCTACTTCAGGCATTCCGGGATATCCTTTTGGACCTACATTTTTCATGACCAAAACCGACTCCGGTGTGACATCCAAATCCGGATCATCCACTCGCTTCTTGTAGTCGTCTATATCTTCAAAAACCACTGCTCTTCCTCTGTGTTTCAAAAGGGAGGGAGTAGCTGCAGATGGCTTCAGTACGGCACCTTGGGGGCAGAGATTGCCTTTGAGCACTGCAATACCTGATTCAGGTTTAAAGGGCTTCTCCATAGTACCAATCAGTTCTCGGTTATAACATTCTGCATTGGTAATGTTATCACCGATAGTTTTCCCATTGACGGTGATCTGATCAGTATGTAAAATACTCTCTATTTCCTTCATGACTGCAGGCATGCCTCCTGCATAGAACAGATCCTCCACAAAATGCTCTCCTGAAGGCTGAATATTGGCAATCAATGGGATATTGGTTGAGAATTTATCGAAATCTTCAATATCCAATTCTACTCCAATCCTTCCTGCAATTGCAAGGAGATGGAGGATAAAGTTGGTCGAGCCTCCAATAGCGGCATTGACCATAATGGCATTTTCAAAAGCTTTTCTGGTCAGAATATCCGTCATCTTGAGGTCTTCCCGGACCATTTCTACTATTCTCATCCCTGCCATGTGGGCGAGAACCTTTCTCCTGGAGTCAGCTGCAGGTATGGTTGCATTGTCCGGCAAGGCAAGTCCCAGTGCTTCTACCATAGCAGCCATGGATGAAGCTGTTCCCATCGGAGCACAGTGTCCCCTTGATCTTGACATAGCCGCCTCTGCTGCTACAAAATCTTCCTCTGAAAGCTCTCCCTTTTTGTACTGTTCCGCAAACCTCCATACATCAGAAGTTCCTATTTTCTTTCCTTTGAACCAGCCGGCCAACATTGGTCCTCCTGAAACTACCATTGTGGGCAGATTGACGCTTGCCGCACCCATCACAAGGGAAGGAGTTGTTTTGTCACAGCCACACAGCAATATCACCCCATCCATTGGATTAGCACGGATACTTTCCTCCACATCCATACTGGCAAGGTTCCTAAACAGCATTGCTGTAGGCTTGATGGAACATTCCCCCAGAGACATAACGGGAAACTCCAACGGAAAGCCTCCTGCTTCCCAGACACCCCTTTTTACTGCTTCCGCCAATTCTCTAAAATGGGCGTTACAGGGGGTGAGCTCGGAGTAGGTGTTACAGATACCAATAACAGGCTTTTTCCCTTCAAAAAGATGATGGGGCAATCCCTGATTTTTCATCCAAGATCTGTATATAAATCCATCTTTGCCTTTACGGCCGTACCATTCCTGGCTTCTCAATTTTTTCTCTTTCATGTCAATAGGTTTGTCCGGGTCTAAATTTGATCAGAATTTAGTAAATCTTTCCAGGATAAGTCAAACCATAGAAATAAAATATCAAGAAATGCCAATTTTATACCACTGACCTATTCGTTGAGCATAAGTTGGATGCTTGAATACTTTTAAAAAACAGAGCATTTGGCCTGGGAAGGTATTTCTAAAAAAATACAAAGGACATAATTCCCATCAAAACGCATTTTATTTCCTACCTTTAGGGCCTATTTCAAAGAAAACAAAACATACTATCTGATTTTGAAATAGCTGAATAAAAAGCAAAAAGCTATGTTTGTTTTAGCAAAAGAAAACAGTATCGCACATCAGTTTCTATCTGAAGTCCGTGATATCCATATCCAGCATGACCGATGGAAATTCAGAAATAATCTTGAGCGATTAGGGGAAATCATGGCATATGAAATTTCCAAAGTGCTGGATTATGAGGAAATCCAAATCCATACACCTCTCACTGAAACAAAAGCAAAAAAACTGAAAGAAAAACCTGTACTTATCAGTGTTTTACGGGCATCCATACCCTTTTATCAGGGGTTTTTGAATTATTTTGACCAAGCAGACAGTGGATTCGTGGGCGCCTACCGGAAACCTGAAAAAGAAGGTGACAAAGAGGTTGAAATTGAATTTCTTTACCAAGCTGCCCCAAACATTGAAGGAAGAGAGGTAATTTTGATAGATCCTATGCTTGCTACCGGAAAATCTTTTGTAAAGACTATCCAAAACCTATTACAAAATGGAACTCCAAAAACCATACATATTGCCTGCTTAATTGCAGCACCAGAGGGGGTTTCCTTTATCCAAAACAATATCAATGTGCCTTATAAACTCTGGATAGGAGCATTGGATGAAAAATTAAATGACAAATTTTATATCGTTCCGGGATTAGGGGACGCTGGGGATCTTTGTTTTGGGGATAAAATTTAATCTAGAATGGTTTATTTGATGTTGTTAGTTGGACTGGCTATTCTTTTAGCCGGTGGCAAATACCTCGTAGATGGTGCAACTGCCTTGGCCAGCAAATTAGGAATTAGCGCTGGATTGATTGGACTTACAGTGGTCGCTTTTGGGACTTCAGCCCCGGAATTATTGGTGAGCGTCAATGCCGCTCTTAAAGGAAACAGTGATATCGCCATGGGCAATGTCATTGGCTCCAACATATCCAACATCTCACTGGTATTGGGTATAAGTGCAATTATCTATCCCATACATATTATCCGGTCCATTCTCAAACTGGATTACCTTGCTACACTTCTCAGTGCTATTCTATTTTATATATTGGCCCTGAATGGCATGATTTCAAGAATAGAAGGAATATTATTGTTTGTACTACTAATCGCACTCAACTGGTATTTCTTTAGTAAACTTAAAAAAGCGGACAGCGAAATATCGATCGTTGATGAAGAAGTAAAGCAGACACCTTTATGGAAATCTATACTGTTACTGCTTCTAGGCATATTGGGACTTTATTATGGCTCTGACCTTTTGGTAGATAATGCAGTAAAAATATCCCAGGTTTTTGGCGTAAGTGAAAGGATAATAGGGGTAACAGTAATTGCAGTAGGCACAAGTCTTCCGGAATTGGTCACTTCAGTGATAGCAGGAATAAAAAAAGAAACAGATATTGCTATCGGGAATATCCTGGGAAGTAATATCATGAATATTCTGGCCATTATCGGTGTCACTTCAATAATTAAACCGATACCTGTAGCTGATGCTTTTTTGGGACAGGATTTTATCTGGATGCTTGGATTGACCTTGGTCTTGTACCCTGTTTTAAGAACCAGGCTTAAAATTTCAAGGCGTGAAGGTTTGTTTCTCCTTGTTATATATGGGGCATATCTCTATTTTATATTATGATAGCCTATTTTTTAAAGTTTTTTGCCATCTGGTTCGCAAGCCTTTTCAAATTTATTGCAGGACCTATTTTAGGGGCTGCGGCAGAATATTCATTACTTGAAATTGTGACTGTAACAGTTGGAGGTATGATGACTTCGGTATTGTTGGTTACATTTTTGGGGGATTGGTTTAAATCCCAATGGAATTTCAGGTTATCTGCAAAAAAATTCAGCAAAAAGAGTAGGGCTATTGTCAAGACATGGAAAAAATTTGGACCAGTAGGAATAGCAACTATTACCCCTTTGCTCTTAACCCCAATTGGTGGAACAATTGTTTTAATTGCATTCAATGTGGCCAAAAGAAAAATTTTTAGCTATATGTTGGTAAGCGCCCTGATCTGGTCTACTATAATGGGCGCTTCTATCCATTGGCTGCTTTCAATTCCATTTTTTGACTTTTTACTCCGGTAAGGTTTCATCAGGAAGAATTTCAATATCCTGGATTAGGACCCTCTTGGCAATTTCCTGACCAGTCAATGTTGCTGCCAATCCTCCCATGGCTGTTTCTTTGTACCTAGATTCCATACTTGCTCCTATTTCACCCATAGCCTCAACACATTCATCCACAGGAATAACAGCACTTACATAGGCCAATGCAATCTGAGCAGAGCTGTTGGCAATAGCCGCCGCACTGGCATTTCTTACCACACAAGGTACTTCTACCAATCCGGCCACAGGATCACAAACCAGGCCCAACATACATTGAATAGTAATAGCCACAGCATTAAAAACCTGATCCACATCCCCTCCCAAACAATGTACAATTGCACCTGCAGCCATAGCTGCTGCAGAGCCTGTCTCTGCCTGACAGCCACCAACTGCCCCTGCCAGACTGGCTTTTTCTTCAATGATCAAAGCTATACCTGCACCTACCAATAAACCTTCCAATATTTTTCTATCCGAAAGCCCATGGATTTCCTGAAGCGTATACAATGTACCTGGAAGAATTCCAGATGCTCCCGCGGTAGGGGCCGCTACTACTCTTCCCATACAGGAATTCACTTCCTTAGCAGCCAAGGCCCTTGAAATTAATTTCTGAAACTCTGGGGATAAAACTGTCAATGGATGATGAAAAACTTTCTTTGCACCATTGTTGATCATGCCTGATCGGGAATTCATTTCTTCTTTCAATCCAGTTTCAACTGCCTCCCTCATGACCGTATAAGCCTTTAATAGGCCATCCCATATGCGCTCTTCTGTATTTCCTTTTTGTACAACCTCATATTCAATGACTGAATCAAAAAGGCTTATGTTTTTAGCTTCACAATAGGCTTTCCAGCCACTGAAACTTTCAAAAAGATAACTCATGGTAATATTTGGGTTTGATTATGATGCAATTTGATGAAAAGCTTTGCCCAAAACAAAAAATTCAACCTATCTCCAACAAAAAGCCTCCTTTTTTACTAAAGGAGGCTTTTAATACTTGGAATGAATTTACCTGATATCTACCAATTTGGCCTTTAAGTAAACTGGCTCAAATGGACGTGCAACCTGGGGAATGAAACTTTTTTGAAATAAATCCCTCCTGATCTGAAATGGAATCACTTGAGTTGTTTTACCGAATGCCAAATGGGAAGGGGAAAAGACCTCTATTTCGGCATTTAACCTCAAACCTAGGAATGCCAAATTTAAAAATTGAAGATTTGATGGATTGCCCAGAGAAATTTGGATTGGGCTCATGGTATTAGAGGATTCCGCTAGTGCTTGGTTATCCCCCATTTGAAACAAACCATAGGTAAAGCCAATGACATTTCCTGCAGCTGTAACTGTTCCTGTGGTATTGCCTCCGGAAACAATTTTAAGATATAAGCCTTCAGGCGTTTTTTGGAAACCTTCTAGTTCATTAGCTGCAATGTAATCCTGTATAGCAAGATCTTCTAAAGTTTTTATTTCTTCCACTGTGTAGATTTTGGCATATTTCACCCTAATCTGCAAATTGGAATTGGGAAGAATCAGTTGCTGATAAGTGTAATCTTGATATGCCAGATAAGATGGCACATATAGCTTTAATATCTCACCTTCTTTGGCCAATCCGGCCGCAAAATTGATTGCCCTCGGCACCAATCCCCCTTCAGAATGCGCAAAAATCTTAGGAGGTTTGGTTTCATCAAAATAATCTTCAATCAATTGCCCATTGATAGTCCTAATTTCATAGTAAATACCAACGATATCATTGTTTACAATCTGATTTCCTGTGGCTGCACTTACTTCTCTTACATAATAATAGCCCAGCGGCGTTTCCACTGCATCGATATTATTTCGCTGTAAGAATTCTTTTAAGAGCCTATCATCTCTCTCAATCGCCTTTTCAAGATCTGATTCTACTCCTTGAATACAACTATTCAGGGCAAATAAAACCCCTATCAACCATACGCTAAATCGCATTTGCATAAACTATATCTATTTTTTTAATTGAAAATTCATTCTCAAGTTCAAACCACCAATGGAAAGTTGCTGCCCCAAAAAAGTCTGCCCTCCCAATGAGGTTTTGTAAAAGGGCTCCACGGAAATAAAGGTACCATTACTTAAGCTATGCTCATAACCAATCCCAAAATTGATTAATTGGCCCATATTCCCATTGTCGGAACCCGATTCTGGCCTAACTGTCTGTGTAAAAGTCTGAACTGCATTTTGGCCTATAGCAAAGCCCCCGCTGTTCATATTTAATGCACTAAAGGTATAAACGCTCCTTTGATTAAGGAAAAACATATTGGAAAAACCAGAAAGAACATAAATTCCTGCTGATTTCTTGTCCCAAAGCATATACTTCAAATTTACAGGGATTTCCAACTGCCCAAACCTAAGCTCAGTTGTTGCAGTCACAACATTGGTATTCAATGCAGATAACCTATAACTGTCTGCTTCATTGGCTGAATTGGCCAACAAACTATTAAAATTCGAATTGTTGGGGCTCAGATTTTGACTGGCATATACCATTCCTACATCCAATTTCAACCTTCTGGAAAATGAAAACTCGGAGGCAAGTCCTCCCCCCAAATTAAGTGATTGATTGGAATTGGCAACCGTCTGGGGTGCTACCAACAGTCCTAATTTTAATGGATTTGATTTTGAATTGTTTTCTTCCAAATCTTCAGAAGTATTTTTCCCCTCTTGGAGCCAGGCAGAAATTGAAGCTTTTGCAAGTTCTTCTTCCTGTTCTCTGAACTGCGCAATAAATGGGCTGGGCAGGTCATTTTTATTGTAAATACTATCCTCAAAAATTTCTGAACTTTGAACTATCTCTACCTTGGCTATAATATGTTCCTTTGGTAAATCTAATGCGATTGGTAATTCAATTTTGGGAACATTGGGTGTCACACCAGGTAGCTTATTTTTCCAATCAGCATCGGATAAAGCAATAAGTGGCTCTTCAAAGTTTTTTCCTAATTCTTGCTGTACTGCTTTATCTAAGCCAGGGGCTGTGGCGCCATTTTCTATCACATTTGGAATTTCAATATTGGTTTCTGCTATTTCTTCAGCCGAAGGAGCATCCAACACCTTATTCAGGTTGAAGAAAAGCATGCCAAGGCCTAACACAGCAATCATAGATGCTGCCCATAAGATCCATGGTGCATTTGCCAAGCCTTTTTTAGGCCTGAAATAAGCAGTGGAAAGTTTTTCCCACTCCTTGGAATCAAAAGCCTCCTCATGATCCTCAAAGGACGCCCTGATCTTCTCCACCAGTTTTTTATCGAACTGCTCCTTCATCCCTAATCTGATTGATTTCCAATACTTTTTCTCTTAATTTTTGTTTTGCCCTGGCAAGGTATGTTCTTGATGTACTTGAAGGAATCCCAAGTTGCTCCGCGATTTCATTGTGCGCATAGCCTTCAATCTCATACATGTTGAAGACTATTCTAAGCATCTCCGGTAAGTTTCTCAACATGTCAAGGATATCCTCTTTAGACAACTGACCGATGATTTCAGGTTCATAGCTCTCAGCATCAGCTTTGTCAATATCCATTGCGCCGTAATGCTTTACATTTTTCCTGTAGTAATCGATGGAAGTATTGACCAGTATTTTTCTGAACCAAGCTTTGAATGAACTGATTTCCTCATTTTGGGCAATTTTATCGAACACCTTCATGAAACTGTCGTTGACAATTTCACAGGCCTCATCTCTGGAATTGGAATAACGCAAAGCAATGCTCATAGCATAGCCATAGAAATGCCTGTAAAGCATTTCCAAAGACTTAGGGTCCCCATTTTTTGCTTTTTGAATGAGTTTTTGTTCCAAAGGAGCCTTTTTATAGATGCACCATATAATGCATAGACGCTAAATAACCAGATAACGCTACAATGGGGCCAAAAAAAATCTAGAAATTGAAAATTACAGTCTGTTTAACCTCAGGAGACAGACTTAATGCCACAGGACAAGTTCGAGCAGCATTTTTTAATTTTTGTTGAAATGAGGGAGAGCCTTGGGGCTTATCCCAATGGAAAGCAATCATCACTTCTGCGATTTTCCTTGGATCTGATTGCATGATTTTGGTAATCTCCCATTTCAAACCTTTTAGGTCTATCCCATCTCTTTCTGCAACTATTCCCATTATAGTAACCATACAGCTACCAAGAGCTGCAGCTACCAGATCTGTTGGGGAAAATGCTTCCCCCTTTCCATTATTGTCCAAAGGCGCATCCGTAATGATTTCATTTCCGGACTGAATATGCACCATTTTGGTGCGGAGATTTCCTTCATATGAACTTTTAATAGTTGGCATAAACTCTTACTTTTATTTTTGGTTTAGTAACTTAAGTACGAAAATAGCGTTAATTTTCTGAGCAATTGAAGATGAGGAGCCTAAAATATATTCTGACTGTTTTTTTTGGACTGGCTGTGTCTGGTCTGTATGCCCAAAGAGATGATGTTGGGGATTATGACTACGATACTGAAGTATTGTTTGGCATTAACAAAAACACCAATGGTGGTCTTATTGGAGGATTTTCCTTCAAATATGGCATTAGGATAGACGACAGTTCTTTCCAGTTTTTCGGACTGGATTTGGCCAATGTCAAAAATCCAAAAGAAGTAAGGTACAATACTATCCTTGGAAATTCTTTCATTTTTGGAAAATCCAACTATCTCTATTCCATCAGACCATATTATGGAAGAGAACTGATCCTGTTTAAAAAAGCCCCACAACAGGGAGTTCAGGTTTCTGTTCTGGGAGCACTAGGCCCCTCTATTGGATTAATTGCACCATATATCATTGAATATTCAGTTAGCCGTTTGGAGACAGTAAGAGAACAATATAATCCTGAAGTACATCAGAGTCTCAACAATATTCTTGGGCCAGGTAGGATTTTTGAGGGTATCGGAAATTCAGAACTGGCAATAGGGGCCAATGCAAAAGCAGCTGTTAATTTTGAATTTGGAGTTTTTAGATCAAATGTCACTGGATTGGAACTTGGCTATCAGTTAGAAGGTTTTACAAAAGAAATTCCATTGATGCCAACCGTGGAAAACAGGCAATTCTTTCAGTCTGTTTATTTCACCTTTTTCTATGGTTTCCGAAAATAGATTGGGTTTATTGGCATCAAGGAAGTAATTTCGCAACAGAAAAAAATTAAAGAAATGATCGAGCTGCCTGTGATATCCGAAGAGGCAACCAAAAGGAAAAAACCTGATTGGTTGAGGGTGAAGTTGCCTGTCGGAAAAGAATATGCCAAAGTAAGAAAACTTGTAGACGAACATAAACTTCATACCATTTGTGAAAGTGGCAATTGCCCAAATATGGGAGAATGCTGGGGTGCCGGAACGGCAACTTTCATGATCCTTGGAAATGTATGTACACGCTCTTGTTCCTTCTGTGCCGTTGCCACCGGAAGACCACCGGAATATGATGCTGATGAACCTAGAAGGGTAGCTGAAGCCATCCAACTGATGAAGGTAAAGCATGCTGTAATTACTTCTGTAAACAGAGATGAATTGAAGGACAGAGGAGCAGAAATCTGGTATCAAACGGTCACTTTGACCAAACAGCTTTCACCTGAAACAACTATAGAAACTCTGATTCCAGATGTCAAGGGAAATTGGGATGCTTTGTACAGGATGATTTCCGCAGGTCAGGAAGTTGTATCCCATAACATGGAAACAGTAGAAAGATTGTACAGAAGGGTAAGGCCACAGGCCAAATATGAGCGTTCTTTGGAACAAATCAAACTTACCAAAGAATTCGGGAAAAGAACCAAAACTGGTATCATGCTCGGTTTGGGAGAAAATAAAGAGGAGGTTTATAAAGCAATGGACGATTTAGCGGCACATGGTTGTGATATCCTGACTTTGGGCCAATATTTGCAGCCAACAAAAATGCATATTGAGGTAGCTGAATTTATCCATCCAGATCTTTTTGCCCATTACAGAGAAGAGGGACTCAAAAGAGGCTTGAAATATGTTGAATCAGGACCATTGGTAAGGTCCTCATATCACGCTGAGAGACATGTGAACGTATAACAAAAAAGGATGGAATTGATTCCATCCTTTTTTGATTATGTCTTGTACTATTTTAGGTATGCAGAAAGCATCCATACTGTTTTCTCTTTGGCACTTATATAGTCACTGATCATGGTTACAGTACCCTCATCCCCTTGCTCAGCGGCAGCCTCAATGGTTTCACGTTCCAGTTTCAACAAGGTATTGAGGTTGTCCCTTATTATTTCCACCATTTTTTTTGCCTCTTTCACATGCTTAGCTTCTTGGATAGCGGCATTAGCTATGTATTCCTCAAATGAGGAAAAAGGTCTTGCCCCAAGTGTAAGAATCCTTTCTGCAACCTCATCAATCCCTAGATTAGCTTGGTTGTACAATTCTTCAAACTTAGCATGGAGCTCGAAGAAATTTGGACCGGTAACATTCCAATGAAAATTTCTTAGATTTTGATAATAAACCTCATAATTGGCCAAAAGACTATTTAATTTTTCAACCAAAATCTTACTGTCCTTTATTTTCAATCCTATTTCATTTGTGCTCATAATATTTTTATTTATGTTCGTTTTCAATCTTAATGAAGCAAAAACGGGACCATGGCACCAAAAAAAGATCATATTCCATATTGATAATATCTATGGATAAAAGGAGTTTTCTATTAGCTTAAAGGTCCAATACCAAAATTCGATGAAAAACAGACTGCAAGATATTGCCACCATGAACCTATATCAAAACCAAAGCCGTATCAAGTGGCTGGTTGTTATTTGTGCAGTAATTATCAGTTTTGGCTCAATTTTTTATACCAATCAATTGGTCGAAGAACTAAAGGAAAGGGAAAAGAGACAAATAGAGCTCCTGGCAAAAGCATGGGAATATGCTGCCATGTACACTGACAATTTGACATTTATCAACCAGGAAATCATACAACAGAACACTTCTATTCCTGTCATTGTCGTAGACGCCAACCAAAATTTCATCGATTACAGGAATATTAATTTCAAAAGCAAAAACTCTGAAGAGGAAAAGACCAAAATACTTCAGAAGGAGCTTGCCAAAATGAAGGCTGCATACGAGCCTATACCTACTGAAGAAGCATTGGTTTATTATAGAAATTCAGAACTTTTGACCTCCCTGAGATTTTATCCTTATGTTCAGCTCTCTGTGATTTTATTCTTTGGCATTTTGGCCTATGCAGTTTTTAACCAATCCAAAGTCGCAGAACAAAACCGTGTCTGGGCAGGACTTACCAAGGAAACAGCCCATCAGTTAGGCACTCCTATCGCTTCTCTGATGGCTTGGATTGATTATTTGAAAAATTCACCCGTATGGGAAGAAAATAAAGAAGTGATCCAGGAAATGGATAAAGACGTGGTGAAATTAAGAATGGTAACAGAGCGCTTTAGTTCCATCGGAAGCAAACCATCGATCCAACCGGAAAACGTATTCTCTGTCGTCGATGACACTATCAATTATTTAAGGCCAAGGATTTCGTCCAAAGTGGAAATGAAAATCAATGGCTATGCCAACCATATAGAAGCCATGATGAACAGGCCTCTTTTTGAATGGGTGATTGAAAATATCTGCAAAAATGCAGTGGATGCAATGAAAGGCCAAGGAACCATTTCCATTGACATTATTAAAGAAAGTGAAAAGTATGTTTTTGTGGACATCACCGATACTGGAAAAGGAATGGATAAAGGATTGTATAAAAAGGTTTTCACTCCCGGTTTTACTACCAGACAAAGGGGCTGGGGTTTGGGATTAACCCTTGCAAAAAGAATCATTGAAGGTTATCACAAGGGGAAAATTTATGTAAAACAGTCGGAATTGGGCAAGGGAACTACCTTCCGAATCATTCTTCAGGGAAGTTTGGACGGTATCAGCAAATTCCAAAGGGAAGACTTTGTGGGACAAAGGATATAGGTCTTAATTTAATTTATAGTGAGCTAATCCCCATAACCTGCTGTATTTATTTATTTGTATATCCGGAATGACAACAGTATTCATTAGTAAGATGGTTTTCAACCAAACTGATATTTATTAATATTGGATCCGCATCGGCGGACAAGTTATTCATTGATATTGGTTTGAAATCGTAGGTTTATTCTTTTGGAATGATTCTACTGGCAAGAGAGCGGACAATCCTGTTTTTTAATCTTGACATGATTTTTTTTTACCAATGCAACTTTTCTTTTTTAAAAAAGTATACCTTAGAAAAATGACTGTTGGATCAAACTCAATAATTGTGGTGCCAAAAACTTTGTTTTTCGCAATTTTTATTTTGGGAACACCATTGTTTTCAGTTGCCCAAATATTCAATAAACAGGCTCCATTGGTTGATTTAAAAGAAATTAAAGAAATCACTGTTTTTTACCCGGGCTCCCGGATTGAAGTAGTAGGGAAAGGAATGGGTCAGGTTCATCATGATTCTGCTTCGACTATCTCCGCCCAGGTAAATGCGGATTTGATAATGGAAAGATTACACCTCTTTGAAAAGGCACACTTTTACCCATTAGAGGAAATCTCTCATATGGAATTGTATTCTTTAGACCTGATGGAATTAGCTGAAAAAGCCTCTAAAAATGCTCCTTATGTGGAATTGCGGGTCACTCCCACCATTTTCAGTATGCTAAGTAAAACAGATACCCCATACAGCATGCTGATCTACCATGATGGATTTGTCAGAAAAAAAGGAAATATGACTGGGGAAATGTTTAAATCTATAGGAATTGGTGTAGCCACTTTGGGGAATTATGCCCCTATTCCTGTTTCTAACTCCTCCAATATTTTCATATTTATAATTGACAAAGAACTAGGGCATGCGGTTTTTGCCAAAAAATATGAAGGAGATGAAATCCATCCTTTAAAGAAAAAGAAAGTTGCAAAACAATATAAATTTCTGCTCAAGGATTTTTACTAAAATCAGTTTAAGAAAGCTTTGTCCATAACATGCTTTTTTCCTACTGGAATCTTACGCCAGTCAGAATTTTATAAAGACTCTAAGTATTTACTCTCCCTATTTCCATCCCAAAGGAATAAGCCTTACCTTTGCAGGCTGAAAAATAGAGAATCAGGACTTTAGATGAGTTTAACAGAAGAAATCAAAAAGCGCAAAACCTTTGCGATCATTGCCCACCCGGATGCCGGTAAGACCACTTTGACTGAAAAGCTTTTGCTTTTTGGTGGTGCGATACAAACTGCGGGAGCTGTGAAATCCAACAAAATCGATGTGGCTACCAAGTCCGATTGGATGGAGATCGAAAAGCAAAGAGGTATTTCCGTGGCAACATCTGTAATGGGATTTGAGTATCAAGGGGTAAAAATCAACCTTTTGGACACCCCAGGTCACCAGGACTTTGCAGAGGATACATACAGGACCCTGACAGCTGTCGACTCGGTTATTATGGTCATCGACTGTGTCAAAGGGGTGGAAATCCAGACAGAAAAACTGATGGAAGTCTGTCGCATGCGCAATACGCCTGTAATCTGTTTTATCAACAAGCTTGACCGTGAGGGCAGGGATCCTTATGACCTGCTGGACGAAGTAGAAGATAAACTGAACATCAAAGTACGCCCACTGTCCTGGCCTATCGGTATGGGCAAAGGCTTCAAGGGGGTGTATAACCTTTACGAAAAGAAACTTAACCTCTTTACTCCAAGTCAGCGCAAACTCAGCGATGACAGGGTGGTGATCGAGGACCTTAATGATGGGCAATTGGAGAAGCTTATAGGTGAAAGTGCGGCAAACCAATTAAGAGAAGACGTAGAACTGATCGAAGGCGTGTATCCTGATTTCGATGTGCAGGAATACTTGGAAGGCAAAGTGGCCCCTGTTTTTTTTGGCTCAGCCGTTAACAACTTTGGGGTCAACGAAATGTTGGACACCTTTATCCGTATCGCCCCATCTCCAAAAAGCAGGTATACAGAAGACCGTGAAGTGAAGCCTGAAGAGCCCAAGTTCTCTGGATTTATTTTCAAGATCCACGCCAACATGGACCCTAACCACCGTAACAGGATCGCATTCTTGAGAATCTGTTCGGGTAAATTTGAAAGAAACAAACCCTATAACCACGTCCGGGGTCCTAAGCCATTGAGGTTCTCCAATGTAACCCAGTTTATGGCCCAAGATAGGGAAATCGTGGACGAAGCCTTCCCTGGAGATATTGTAGGCCTTTATGATACCGGCAATCTGAAAATCGGGGATACCTTGACAGATGGGGAAAACATGACCTTCAAGGGCATTCCAAGTTTCTCGCCTGAGATCTTCAAAGAGGTGATCAACAAAGATGCCATGAAGACCAAACAGTTGGAAAAAGGCTTGAAGCAGCTGATGGAAGAAGGGGTGGCCCAGTATTTCACCTATGAGATGGGCAACAGAAAAGTGGTGGGTACCGTAGGACAGCTTCAGTTTGAAGTGATCCAGTTCCGCCTCAAGCATGAATACAATGCTTCCGCGGATTTTGCGCCTATGAACCTGTACAAGGCATGTTGGATAAGCAGTACCGATAAAAAGCAGCTGGACGAATTTGTACGTTCAAAGAGCCGGCACATAGCCCGCGACAAAGATGGAAAACTGGTCTTTATGGCTGAATCCAAAGCTTGGTTGCAAATGGTACAGGACAATTATCCCGAGATAGAGTTTCATTTCACTTCGGAGTTTTAAATACACCAAACGATTCAACACCAGCTACTTGATCGCAGATGCTTCAAGGAGCTTGGTGTTTTTTAATTACCTTTGACAATCATGAGAAGAAAACCTTTTACCGTAGTATATGAAGACAACCACCTATTGGTCGTCAATAAAGCAGCCGGAATCCTTGTACAGGGAGACAAAACCAAGGACAAAACACTGACGGATTACTGCAGGGAATATATTGCGGCAAAATACCAGAAACCTGGGGCGGTATTCCTTCATCCCGTGCATAGGTTGGACAGACCTGTAAGCGGATTGGTGGTTTTTGCCCGTACTTCCAAGGGTCTAGAGCGCATGATGGAAGTCTTCCGAAAAAGGGACATCCATAAGGTGTACTGGGCAGTGGTAAAGAATAAGCCCAAGGAAGAAACTGGCAAACTCACTCACTGGTTGGTCAAAGATGAGCAGAAAAATTTCGTAACTGCTTACGATAAGGAAGTTCCTGGTTCCCAAAAAGCCGAACTTAATTACAAAACATTCGGAAAGCTAAACGACCATTGGTTACTGGAAGTGAGGCCTGTTTCAGGCAGACCGCATCAGATCAGGGTACAATTAGCTTCTATGGGTTGCCCCATCCGAGGAGATATCAAGTACGGTTTCCACAAACCCAATCCAGATGGCAATATCAATTTGCATGCCTTCCATTTGGTATTCGTACACCCGATCAAAAAAGAAAAACTCTATTTACGGGCCGCCCTTCCCGAAGAAGCTTTCTGGGAGCAGTATCTGGAATTTGAACCTGTAAAAGCAAAAGACCAGCATCTGGATAATACGTTTAGTGGATAAATTAGGATTCCGGAATAGAAACAAGATTCTGGTAGTGAAAAATTAAACTTAACGCTAAGTGGGTGATAAAAATGAGCAATTCGGGATTAGAACACTAGCATAACCACGAAAGGGTCAATCTTCTCATCAGGCCCAATGTACCTTTAGTGAAGCATTTAGGGAGATTGAACTTTGAACATAAGCTGACATAAAGAAAAAAACCTGAAGTGCTTTTGATGAATTAAAAGCTTGTGCAGGAAATAAAAAAATGAACTCATGAGAAATTTACTATTCTTCATTATTGCATTTATTTTCTTTTTCTCCTGTTCCCCAAAACAGGAACCCAAGACCATTTATTTGGTCCGCCATGCAGAAAAGCAATTGGTAGGTGATGACCCGCAACTGAGTGTGGCAGGTACAGTTAGGGCAAAGAAACTGGCACAGATCCTAGCTGATCAGGAAATCAAGCATGTTTTTAGCACGGACTTTATACGCACAAGAGCTACTGCCCAACCTTTAATAGAGGCACAGCCTGGACTTAGCATTGAAAATTATGATGTAAAAAAACATGATGAGCTGGTCAAAGAACTCCGCCAAAGAAAGGGCAATGTCCTAGTGGTCGGCCATAGTAATACCATCCATCATGTGGTCAATTATTTTGTGCAGGAAGGGGAAAAATACCCCGAACTCCAGGATATTGAGTATAATTTTATTTTTGTGGTGACCTTAGAAAAAGACGGGAGTTCCAAGGTGGAAAGAAAGGTTTACAAAGA
Source organism: Cecembia rubra (assembly GCF_003014575.1). Classification (GTDB taxonomy): domain Bacteria; phylum Bacteroidota; class Bacteroidia; order Cytophagales; family Cyclobacteriaceae; genus Cecembia_A; species Cecembia_A rubra. The sequence continues at coordinate 107,608 of NZ_PYGF01000011.1, read as the reverse complement.
CTTCAATTAGTTTGTAAGACAATTGGAAAACAAGTGATTAGCAATTCGGATTTTGAAATAAAAAAATATCCCCAACTTTTAACAGTTGGGGATATTTTTTTAAGATTAATACCCTGGGTTTTGATCAGACAAACTGATACCTGGATTCAGATCTATTTCTCTTTGAGGGATTGGAAACAACATATGATGGTCTCTGACATTCCCAGAAAGATTTGGGTAGAACCTTTGGAAATGACTTCTGGTAACTTCCAATAAGGTGCCCCATCTGACCAAATCGTATCTTCTGATTCCTTCAAATGCCAATTCCACTCTTCTTTCTTTTCTAACAGCTTCTCTAAATTGGGATTGACTCAACCCAGGAGTTAAATCCGGCAAACCCGCACGGTTTCTCACTTGGTTAATAGCTGTATAAGCTGCTGCCGAAGGACCTCCTCCAGCTTCATTCGCCGCCTCTGCAAACATTAACAATACATCTGAATAGCGGATGATAGGATAATTCAAGTTTCCTCTCGGAGGGGTAAGCTCTAGATATTTTCCAATGTAAGGTTGGGGAATACAAGGTGAAGGAATACCTTGGCAATTGCCTCTTGGAGCATAATTATTTACAGTTCCATTAGCTAATGGCAATTGGAGCAGGAATGCCGTATTGAACCTAATGTCATTTGGTTCATATGCCTGAACAATATCCGGAGTCGGTTCATTAACACCATTTCCATTACCAGTTGTGGAATTGATACCACGTGGCATAAAAAACTCTTGAAATGAACTTCCCACCCCTTGTAAAGCACTAAACTGAATGGAGAATATATGCTCAACACTATTTTGATTGGCCAACTGAAAAACATCCCTGTAGGAAGCCAGAAGCCTATGTTGGCCGGAATTGATCACTTCCAAAGCCTTATCTCTTGCCAATGCCCAGAAGGGTGAATTGGGATTATTACCTGCCCTTGTCAAATATACCCTTGCCAGCATTGCTTTTGCAGATGTATTGGTCACCTGTCCCTGCAATCTTTGGGTAGCGGGTAAATTTTCAGCAGCTTGCAAATCCGGAATAATTACTTCATCGTAAATCCTATTTACATCTACCCTTGGGCTAGCCACATTATTCACATTGAGTGTTTCTTCAACTTTCAATGGAACTGCCCCATACAATTGGACCAGGTCAAAGTAAAGAAATGCCCTTAAAAATCTTGCTTGGTTTATGATATTATCTCTTTGTTGGGGATTCATATCTATAGATGGAACTCTGCTTATCAATGCATTCGCCCGATTTATAGTAATATATGCGTTTTCATATCTTTCCCTTACAATACCATTGTTTGGATCTACAGTAAATTCATCAATCTGAATCCTATCCTGATTACCTCTGAATTCACCGGTAAATGTATCGTCTGACCCCATATCTCCAATCATGTACTGTCTATCATACATATGGATCAATCTGAAGCCCGCATACACTCCGACCAATGCAGCTTCAGCATCAGTTGCTGTCCTGTAGAAATTTTCAGGGGCTATAAAACTAAATACCTGCTCCTGAAGTGGATCCTCACATGCATTGAACAGCATGCTTATGATCACTATTCCTGTTAAATATATTTTTCTGATTTTCATCTTATTCGAGTTTAAATTTTGACTTTGAAGAATTAGGATTATAAACCAAAATTAACACCCATTATGAATGATCTGGCCATAGGGAATGTTCCCCTGTCTATACCAATACCAATCGGGTTTTGACCTAGCGAATTTACTTCAGGATCAAATCCGGAATAATTTGTAAAGGTCAGGATGTTTTGACCCTGTACATACACCCTACATGACCTCAACCAAGTTATGTTGGCTGTAGGCAAGGTATAACCCAAAGTGACATTCCTTATCCTAAGAAATGATGCATCTTCAATATGTCTGTCAGAAAGTACAAATGGTCTGGTTCTGGAACTAGGCCATTCATTGCTTGGGTTTTGCGGTGTCCAACGGTTCATTACTCCCTTGACATTATTGGTAGCACCGTCATTTCTATAAAGCTCGTGGCTGTTCACATTCCATACATCATTGCCATAAGTACCGTTGACAAAAATGGCAAGATCAAAGTTTTTATAATTAAATGTGTTGTTCATCCCAAAGAAGAATTTGGGCTGGGGATTTCCAATTATGGTCCTGTCATTATTGTCCACTCTACCATCTCCATTGACATCCACATATCGGATATCACCAGGTCCCACTGAACCAAATGAACTACTACCGGGAAGGATTTCATCTCCAACCTGATATATTCCATTTGTCACCATACCAAAAAAGCTTCCAACAGGGGAGCCAACTTGAAGGATACTGGAGTTCCCAATCTGTAAGTGGCCATCTCCTGTGCCTGGAGCAAGTCTGAAAGTTTCTCCAGGACCTAAGGCCAATACCTTATTTCTGTTGAAAGTAATATTAGCATTGGTAACCCACTTCACTTTGCCTGTTAGATTATTGCTATTGACAGACAATTCAAGCCCTTTATTTTCAACACTTCCGATATTCTGGAGAATGGTGGAGAATCCTGTGGACCTTGGAAGGTCAAGGGGCAAAAGCAAATCCTGGGTACGCTTATAATAAGCCGCGGCCTCGAAAAAGATCCTATCCTCTAACAATCCTATTTCTAACCCTGCATTCACCTGATTGGTTTTTTCCCATCTCAAATCAGGATTCGGGATTCTCCCTGGTGCCAAACCTATGGCGATAACACTTCCAAATGCATTCCTTTCTGTATTCAACTGGGAAAGGGACTGATAAAGCCCTATTTCCTGATTCCCTGTCAAACCCCAGCTGGTTGTGATTTTTAAGGAACTCATCCATTTGATGTTGTCCAAAAAAGGTTCATTACTCATGTTGTAGCCAACTGCAGCAGAGGGGAAATATCCCCATTTGTTGCCGGCACCAAATCTGGACGAACCATCAGCCCTGAAGGTACCTGTGAAAAGAAATTTTTCAAATAGGGTATAATTGACCCTTCCAAACCAGGAATCAAGCCTCCACAAACTTCTTCCTGAAAATGGAGTTCCTACAATCTGACCAAGACCTAGGTTATCTGATCCCAAAGCATCTGTTGGAAAATTGGTCGCTGAAGCACCCACAAAATCAACCATTTGGGACTGGCTTTCATATCCGGCCAATAAATTCAGATAGCTTTTGTTGTCAAATTTCCTATCGTAATTCAAGGTAAATGTACCTACTGGGCTGAATACATCTTTCTTTTCCACCAAAGCAGATCCGAAAGCATTCCTTCCCCTGTTATTAGTACTTGGAGCGTAAAAATCCCTTCTTCCCGCCTGATAATCCATACCTCCCGAGGCCCGGAACATCAGGTTATCGATGATTTTCCATTCCAAGAACACACTTCCCAGTACCCTATTTGTGACAGTTTTATTTAAGGTTTCCAATGCATCTTGAACAGGATTTCCTACTTGCTGTGATCCTGGAATTGCACTGTTATCAAAAGTAAAATTTCCATCTGGTCCAAAAACAGGAAGGGTAGGAGAAAATACCAAAGCCCCATTTACCACTCCTCCTCTTGTAATGTCTGTTACTTGTTGGTTATTGACGGCCCTTGAAATTGTCAGGGTATTACCCACCGTAATCTTGTTGTTGATGGTCTTATCAATATTTGCTCTGAATGAGCCTCTGGAAAATCCTGAATTGAGGATTACACCCTCTTGATTGAAATAATTTCCAGAAACTGCATATCTTGTTTTGTTATCACCACCTGAAACCGTGACTTGATGATTTTGAATTGGTGCATCACGGAAAATTTCATCTTGCCAATCTGTGCTGTTATTTCTAAATCCTGCAATTTGTTCTTGGGTAAAAATAGGGGTCTGTCCCCTTCCTACCCTTGCCTCATTTGCTATGGTGGCAAACTCCTCAGCATTCAGCAAAGGTAATTTCCTTGATACCTGTTGTACACCATAATAACTTTCTACATCCACATTGGTAGCTCCGGCTTTTCCCCGCTTAGTAGTGATAATCACTACACCATTTGCACCCCTTGAACCATAAATAGCGGTTGCAGAAGCATCCTTCAAGATTTCCATGGACTCTATATCACCTGGGTTGATATTGGCCAATGCATTTTGTGGTTGAGCACCACCAGTTGTGCCGGGGGCTGTGGCTGCATTGTTGGGGAAAAATGGAATTCCGTCAATTACATACAATGGTTCATTAGAAGCGTTGATGGAGTTACCACCACGTATTCTAATGGATACACCTCCCCCTGGTGCTGCAGAGGCTTGGGTCACCTGAACACCTGCTGCCCTTCCCTGTAAGGCCTGATCAAATGAGGCTACGGCAACCTGTTTGATTTCTTTGGAACCTACAGAGGATACCGACCCGGTAAGATCTGATTTTCTTTGAACACCATATCCCACAACTATTACTTCACCTAAATCCGACACTTGTTGAGCCAGCTGAACATTTATTGTAGTCTGATTTCCAATGGCAATTTCCCTTGTCTGAAAACCTATAAAGGAAAAAACCAAAACCCCTGCATCAGGAGCATTAATAGAATAATTTCCATCCAAATCAGCCACTGTACCGATGGATGTACCTTTCACCGCCACAGTAGTGCCGGGAACGGGCTCTCCCTTGTCATCTGTAACAGACCCTTTTATAATTCTTCCCTGTCCATTGACATGTATGACAATCATGAGGAAGAATACAAAAAGACCCAATTTCTTGTAAATCATTTTTTTCATGGTTAATGGGTTTTGTTGTAAATAGATTGATTGTATCAGATCATCAGTATCTCATGGATCAAAAACTGAAAGGAAACTTTCTATAAAATTCCCGTTTTACTCCTTAACAATCCATAATATTCTGCGACTACCTTAAATTTAAGACTATAAAAATGGGGTTTTGGAGGAGAACAAAATGAATTTACGAAATCGATTTCGGCCTTAAATATTTAACCAAGTCAATAGGTATTGCCGGCAACAGAAAAAATCACATAAAATCGGAGCAATATTTCAAGGGTAATATGCCAAACAAACAGCTTGAAATACAATAATATGTATATCCGCAATTCGACCAGTAACCAATTTAAATTGGGTCTTAAATCAACCTGATATTAATAGATATTGGATCCGCCTCGGCGGACAAGTTATTCATTGATATTGGTTTGAAATCCTTGGTTTATTCTATTGTGATTATTCTACTGGCATGAAAGCGGACAATCATATACAATAAAAAATCGAAACCAGAATAAAACAAAATTGACTAGACCACCCTCACCTCTATTCCCATTTCTTCAAGTTTCTCCCTGTAAATTTCAGGGATCCCCGCATCTGTAATGATCATGTCAATATCTTCCAGGTCACAGATTTTTCCGAAACCTTTTTTGCCGAATTTGCTGGAATCCGCCAGCACTATGGTCCTCTGCACAGCCTTGATCATCTGTGCATTTAAATGGGCCTCCATCATGTGTGATGTAGTCAATCCATAATCCAAACTGATACCATCTACACTTAAAAAAAGTTTAGAGCAGGCAAATTGCTTCAACATTTCCTCAGCATAGTGGCCCACAACCGAACTGCTGCTCTTTCTGACCACTCCCCCTAATTGCACAATCTCCACTTCTGGCGCATCTATAAATGCCAAAGTAACGTTCATGGCAGCAGTCAAAACAGTGAGTTTCCTTTTTTTGGGAATGGCCTGCGCAAAAGCAACCACCGTAGTGCCTGAACCAATGATAATGGCATCATCCTCATCCACCAAGTCCTTGGCAAGCCCAGCAATTTTGGTCTTTTCTTCTACATGTACCAATTTCTTCTCATTGACCGAGCGGTCATTCACATAAGGAGAAACCGGTGTAGCCGATCCATGAGAGCGGTATAGAAGGCCTTTATCCTCAAGTATTTTAAGATCCTTTCTGATGGTCACCATGGTGACATCCAAACCTTTGCTTAGCTCAGCCACACTGACAAAGCCACTTTTATTGAGTTCTTCTAATATATACTTATGCCGCTCTGCTATGGTCATTTGCCTCTACATTTCCCACAAAACTACACCAAATTATTAGGAAAAGAAACCCAATTACAGATCAAACCCTGATTTTTGTTTCTTTTTCTTTCCTTTAATTTCGTTTTTACTTACTTTTGAGAGAAATTAATGTGAAATGGATAGGATAAAAAACATAAAGCAACTCGAAGAGAAAGGAAAAGTGTGGGACATCGCGGTGATAGGCGGAGGGGCCTCAGGATTGGGAGTTGCTCTGGATGCCTTGTCAAGAGGACTATCCGTATTATTGGTGGAAAAAGCAGATTTTGCTAAAGGAACATCAAGCCGAAGCACCAAATTAGTCCATGGAGGCGTGCGATACCTTGCCCAAGGAGATATTGCTTTGGTTTTTGAAGCCTTGAAAGAAAGGGGAAGGATATTACAAAATGCACCGCACCTGACCTACAACCAACCTTTTATTATTCCTATCTATAATTTATTTGATCGGTTCCGGTACAGTATAGGCCTGAAAATATATGACTGGATGGCAGGTCGCTTAAGGCTAGGAAAATCCAGATTTATTTCCAGAGAAGAAACCCTTATGAGATTGCCCAAAATCAAAAAAGAGGGTCTAAAAGGAGGTGTGGTTTATCATGATGGGCAGTTTGATGATGCAAGATTGGCATTAAGCGTGGCCATGACCTGTGACGAAATGGGAGGATGCATGGTGAATTACATGAAGGTAACGAACCTACTAAAAGACCAGAATGGACAAATCAAAGGTCTCAAATTAAGGGATGAACTGGACCATAGCAAATACAAAATTGTGGCCAAAATGGTGGTTAATGCCACAGGTGTTTTTGCCGACAAAATCCTCCAAATGGATCAGCCGGATGCCCCCAAAAGCATCCAGCCCTCTCAAGGTATACATTTGGTGCTTGATCAAGGCTTCCTAGGTGGAAAAGATGCCCTGATGATTCCTAAAACCTCTGATGGACGTGTTCTGTTTGCAGTCCCCTGGCTGGACAAGCTTGTCCTAGGGACTACAGATACATTGAGAGAAAAAGCCAAATTAGAGCCTGAAGTCCTTAGCAGAGAGGTGGAATTTATTTTGGATACTGCAAAGGATTACCTAAGTGAAGCGCCTACCCGAAAAGATGTGAAGGCTGTATTTGCAGGGCTTAGACCTCTTGCCGCTCCAAAAGAAGGAAGTACCAAAACCAAAGAAATATCGCGCTCACACAAAGTAATTGTATCCAAGAGCAAATTAGTTTCCATAACAGGTGGAAAATGGACAACTTTCAGGAAAATGGGAGAAGATACTGTTAATGAATTTTCCAGAATAACCGGGACCCAGCTTCCCCCTTCCAATTCTGCACAAATCCGTTATCATGGCTTCACTCAATCCCCTCAAAAAGGACATTGGAAAGGCTATGGGGCCAATGCCTCACTTATACAGGAATGGATAAAGGACAAGCCAGAACTTGGCCAAAAACTTCATCCTGCTTATCCCTTCACAATGGCTGAAGTTGTCTGGAGCACTCGTAAAGAAATGGCCATGAAAGTGGAAGACATCCTCAGCAGAAGAATAAGGATTTTGCTTTTAGATGCCCGGGCAGCAATTGAGATGGCTCCAAAAGTAGCAGGGTTGATGGCACAGGAACTAAAAAAAGATGAGAAATGGAAAGAAGCTGAACTGGAAGATTTTAAAAAATTGGCAAATAAATATATATTGAAATAGATTGAAATATGCCTTTTTCGAAATACATAGAATTATGCACAAATCAATATTTCAATTGTATTTCCACAATATTTCTACAATATTTCTGTAAGTGAACCAAAACCACCTTTAACCAATCACTGAATTAACCAACAACCCAATGTCCCAATATATCCTATCCCTTGACCAAGGTACCACTAGTTCCAGAGCAATTGTTTTTGACAAAAAAGGCCAAATTGTATCAGTGGAACAAAAAGATTTTAAACAATATTTCCCCAAATCAGGATGGGTAGAACATGATCCTCAGGAAATCTGGTCGAGTCAATCTGCCGTTATGATTGAAGCGCTTGCCAGCGAAGGCATCAAAGCTTCTGAAATTGCCGCCATAGGAATCACCAACCAAAGGGAAACAACGATTGTATGGGACCGGAAAACGGGAAAGGCAATATACAACGCCATAGTTTGGCAGGACAGAAGAACTGCAGGATTTTGTGATGAATTAAAATCAAAGGGAAAAGCTTCGATAATAGCTGAAAAGACGGGATTGGTTCTCGATGCTTATTTTTCAGCTACCAAAATCAAGTGGATATTAGACCATGTCGAAGGGGCTAGAGATAAAGCTGAAAGAGGAGAATTGGCATTTGGAACAGTGGATTCATGGTTGGCATGGAAACTCAGTTCCGGTCAAATACATGTTACGGATATTACCAATGCCAGCAGGACAATGCTATACAATATCCACAAAAGACAATGGGACGAAGACCTCTTGGAGCTTTTTGACATTCCTTCATCCCTCTTACCTGAGGTTAAATCCTCCTCAGAAATTTACGGAGAAACTTCAGGTGACATTCTTTCTCACAAAATACCCATTGCTGGAATCGCCGGGGATCAGCAAGCAGCGCTATTCGGTCAGTTATGTACCCAACCTGGAATGGCGAAGACTACTTATGGAACAGGTTGCTTTTTGGTAATGAATACAGGAGAAAAGCCTGTAAAATCCAACAACCAATTATTGACAACCATTGCATGGGAAGTAAATGGAAAAGTTAATTATGCATTAGAAGGTTCCGTATTTATTGGAGGAGCTGCAATACAATGGTTAAGGGACGGCATTGAATTATTTGGCCATGCTAAAGAAAGTGAGAAACTGGCAATAAGCCTGGAAGATAATGACGGGGTTTACTTTGTTCCTGCATTAGCTGGGTTGGGGGCTCCACATTGGGACCAAAATGCAAGGGGAGCCTTTTTTGGAATCACCAGAGGTACGACCATAGCCCATATGACAAGGGCGGCATTAGAAGCCATCGCATATCAGGTCCATGATGTGATCAAAGCCATGGAGAAAGACAGTGGTGAACCAACAAAAGAACTTCGTGTAGATGGAGGAGCCACTGCCAATAACTTTCTGATGCAATTCCAAGCTGATATTCTTGGATGTAAAATACAGCGTCCAAAAATTATTGAGACAACTGCATTAGGAGCTGCGTTTTTGGCTGGTCTGGCTGTCGGTTTCTGGAAAGATGAAAAAGAGCTAAAGTCACTTTGGCAATCTGACAGAAGTTTTGAACCTGCAATGGATGCAGCAAAAGCGATGAAATTTTTACATTTTTGGCATAAGGCAGTTGAACGATCTAAAAACTGGGTAGAATAATGGATACATATGTAGCAGAATTTGTTGGCACTTCTCTTCTCTTGGCCATGGGTTCAGGGGTTGTAGCCAATGTGGTGCTCAAGGGCACAAAAGGCCATAACAGTGGTTGGATGGTGATCACAACGGCATGGGCATTAGGAGTATTTATCGGTGTTGTCGTGGCAGGTCCATACAGTGGTGCACACCTGAATCCTGCTGTGAGTATAGCACTTGCAATTACCGGTGATTTCCCATGGGCAGAAGTACCGGGATATCTATTTGCTCAAGTTTTGGGGGCTATGTTTGGTTCGGGGATCGCTTGGCTGGTGTATAAAGACCATTTTGATGCTACAGAAGATACAGGTTCGAAATTTGCCCCTTTTGGTACCGCTCCAGCAATCCGCAACTTACCTTCTAACCTGGTTTCGGAAATTGTGGGCACTTCTGTTTTAATAATAGTTATCCTATATTCCACAGAACCAGTCATTCAGGATGGCAATAATACACCTATTGGTTTGGGATCTCTAGGAGCCTTACCTGTGGCATTTCTGGTATGGGTAATAGGTCTTGGGATGGGGGGTACTACTGGCTATGCCATCAATCCTGCCAGAGATTTTGGACCTAGACTGATGCACCAAATCCTCCCCATTAAAGGCAAAGGCCACAGTGATTGGGCTTATAGTTGGGTACCGGTTTTGGGGCCTATACTAGGTGCCTCCATTGCAGCAGGAATTTACTTGCTATTGGGAGTTGGGGGGATGGTTTAGTAAGTGGGATTTCGAATGAAGAATTTTGAGACCTGACAGTATGGGGATTTTCAGAGTTGGCTTTATCAGTTCTTTAGGAAGGTTTTTTTGAACCACAATTTATCCCACTTGCGGGATAGAAACATAGAATACATTATAAAAATCGCGGGAACTTTCCCGGTCAACAAAGCTATGCCCATCAGAAACCAAAACCACCTCAAGTATAGCCAAACTATGTTTTCTATGTAACTATGTGGCCAAAAATCAATCTGAAACTCCTCGGGCCGTTTTTTATTTACCACACAAAGTCATAGATCACATAGTCAGCACCCAACTACTAATTAGGTCATCAATATCTAGCCGTTCTAATCAACAACTTGAATTTTCATCAAAAAATCCTTTCCATTTTACCATATAGTAAATAATATCCTGGCCTCTTTATTCCTCTTTAAAAATGCCAATGAGGATCATCTTTTCTTCAGAGATGCTGCAGCTTCCAAAATCTATGTGTTTGACCGACAAGGAAACCCCATCCATGAATGGGCCAAAGAAGGAGATGTGCCCGGGGCATTCAGCATGATCGCAGACAACCTATCCTTAACGCCTGAGGGAAATGTGGTAGTGACGGATAAATTTTTTGGGCTAAGGGTCTTTTCTCCTGCAGGAGAATTACTTTTTCAGGACAGGGTTTTTCAACCCCAAACAAGCATCCACGCTGGTGTTAGTATTTTCAGGAAAAACCAAGTTATCCAGAAAAACGGAAAGAGCTATGTGCTCCACCATTTAAACCTGATGGATGAGGTGCAAGAGGTGGGAACTGAGTTTTTCCAAAAGCGAAGAAACCTACTGCTCACAAATCTTGAAAACCGGGAAACAAAGCAAATCCTCCCCTTTCCTAATGACAGTAAGTTTCTATCTGGAAAGGCTTTTCCATATAAAGATTCCAGAATCCAAAGGCAAAAAAAACGCGGATTAAAAATCCGCTGTATCAGTTCTCGAAATTACAAATTTCGGAAAGCCTTCAGAAATCCGACTTCCGCAATCCGAAATTCTTGCTTCTTGTCTCTTGTCTCTTGTCTCTTAGTCTAACCTCTTGCTTCACTCATTTGACTCTCGTTCCCCGTTTCTCTCTTCTTGGGTCTTGTGCCTTATGTCTTATTTCTAGCCTCTCGCCTCTAAGCATCACCTTTTTCCTTCCCAAGGTACATACACCACTTTTTTGGTATCAAAAAATTCTTCTTTGAAAAAATCGTCCAAATGGTAGGTCACATAACTGACCGGTCTTTCTTCCATTTCCTCATCCACTTCCCCACCTTTTAGCAGAAGGATACCATTTGGAAATTCATTGAAGTCCTCTTTTTTAAATTTTCCTTTGACCCAAGGGTAAAAATTGGCAAATCTGGTCACCGCTCTGCTTACTATGAAATCATATTTCCGGACCAATTCTTCCGCCCTGGTCTGTTGCGCTTCAACATTGGATAATTTCAGTGCCCTAGCAACTTCCTTGACTACTGTGATCTTTTTTCCTATTGAATCTACCAAATGAAAATGGGTATCTGGGAACAATATTGCCAAGGGAATACCAGGAAAACCGCCTCCTGTCCCTATATCCAATACCTTTGTACCCGGCTGAAACTCCATCACCTTAGCAATGCCCAATGAATGCAGCACATGCCTTTCATAAAAATGCTCCATATCCTTTCTGCTGATCACGTTGATCTTCTCATTCCAATCTTCATAGAGGGGCTTAAGTCTGGCAAATTTATCTTTTTGATCTTCAGTAAGCTCAGGAAAATATTTAAGTATTATATCCATGTATAAGGTCTCTTTCCTCCAAAAATACGCAAATAAATGAAAAGACCTGTCAGGAATAATATGCTGACAGGTCTTGAAGGCAGGTAAATCCTTTGCTCTACTCTTTTGTGTGAGCTAAGTTATCCCCTTTGGTTTTAATCTTCTCATTTAAATACTCTCCAAGCTTTTTTCCCTTTTCTGATCCATTTACTATAGCAGGCATGTAGTGAATCCCTCCATAAAGTCTACTGATAGCGGCTTCATCTGCAGCAATTCTGAAGGAATCAAACTCCCTGATAGGTAGGCCATATGCGACTTCAGTAGAATCAACAAAATGGAAAGGCTCTCCAAATAATCTGGTAAGGGTTTCCGCTGCTGCATTAGAGGCTACGCTATGACCACTGGTGTACTCTGGAAAAGGAGGGGTCTGCAACAAAGGCAACCATTCCTCATCTATGTACTTGTTGATATATGTTTCCGGTCTGATAAGCCTGCTTCTGTATTTTTCATCCCAGCATGCAATAAAGGCATCAAACAAGGAAATACTGGTGTAAGCCAAGGTTTCTGCCGTGCCTTTCCAATCCTGCTTGGCAGTTTTAGATGCAATAGCAGCAATTCCCATCCAATGTCCTCCAGGGGTGATTTTTTTCTCAGCAAACATCACATGGCCTTTTACATTCACTTTATATGGATTGCAATCCCAGAAAAAGGCAATGTCTTTCTGTTCCTTGGTCAGGTTCTTCACCACTGTAAATACTTCATTAGCCTCTTTGAAAAATTGGCTATTCGCGTCAGTGGAAAAATCAGTAGGTGGAGGGGATTGAAACTGATTGGACCGCTCCATGACAAATGGCCTGATTTTGTTCCAATGGGGTTCAATTCCTTCCATATAAGCTGGAGGGGTTGGCTGCCAGGAATAGGCATCATTGGTAACCGTATATTTTTCAAACGAACGGCTTTCGTGGTAATTGTCCTTTTTGGCATAGGCGATCACATGGGCGGCAACTTCCTCTCCCAATGCCACTGATCTGTCAAAGATTTTTTTAGGAACTCCCTTATTCCTGATTTCCTGAAAAGCCTTTTCCTTGTGCGTCTGCATCAGGGCTTCTGAAAAAATCATGGCAGTTCCCACTTTATAATATGCGGATAAAGCTGCCAAAGGGTAATAGATATCCCCATCAGTATCAAAGTCCTTTTTATCAAATCCATTCAATTGCCCCATTAAGGATTTGTATGAAGGGTCAGCCAAAGCCACGACTTCAAATGCTGCTATGGAAGGATAGGCATAAATCCTACTTGCGACAGGCGGGGAAAAGATGTCATGGATGATGACATCTGTCAATTTCAATTGGGCCGCTATCTGATAACTACCATCTGTTATGGCATCTTGATAGTCTTGGTTTTCCTGGCAGGCAAATCCTACCAACATCACAATGGCCAGGATTAAACTTTTTATGGTACGCATGATTCTCAGCAATTACTAAGCTTATTTTCTTCTAATTTAACAAATCCCTGACTATTAATGGAATCGTGAAAGGAGGATGCGGGGTTTTTCAAAGCCAAAACTATGAAAAATCAATAAATTTCAAATTTTCTCCGGGTTTTTAATTTGATGATTTTTGACATACTTTAACAGAGCTGCCTTATGGCTTCAACCTAAAAAATACAGGTTTACCATTGTTCCTGACGCCAATCAAATGCTCCTCCCCATTTATCCTTATCTTTTTTATATGCCTATACTCTCCCCAATAATGTTTGGCTTGCAAACTTAAAGATTCATGAACAAACTCATCTCCTGTCCATCTTAACAAAACGAATGGCTGGGCCATTTTCTTTCCATAATCCGTCCTGAAACCGGAAAAATTCCCCACTCCCATCACATATGTACTGCCATTTGATGAAAAAACAACAAAATCTCTGATAGGACTGAACTGTATCTCGATCGGTAAGGCTGTTTTCTTCTTATTTCCTAAATCGATAAACAAAGAACGAAATTCCTTTGCCTTAGATATGCTGGCTTGGCCCATTTGTTCTTTTGCCAGCAATCCCTTTGGCTCTTTCAATTGAGCATACTTTACATAACTTTCATGCCTCCTTTTCAAATTGGGAATCTGCCTGATGAGATCATCCCTGGTAGCAAAGGGTACCAGATAACCCTCCATAAAATGAAATAGCAATGGATCCTCCTGACCGTTGCCATCAAAGTCTCCATGAAAGAGTTGTGCAGGCTCTTTTTCTGAAACTTTCAATTTGCTATTTAAACCCAAATTGCCCAAAAGCAATCCCTTATCTTCTCCATCAAGGCTAAATACTTCCATTCCATAATACCATCCCTCAGCCGCCAAAGGAGCAGTTTCTTTATAAGTCCCATCGGATTGTTTACGGTAAACCACCACAGGCATCCACTCTCCTGTCAAAATCAATTCTTTTTCCCCATCCCCATTAATATCATTCCAAAGGGCCCTTTGTACCATACCTGGACGAAAATCCTCCCCAAAATAGGAAGGTGTCATTTCTATAAACTTGCCTTTGCCATCATTAATGAGTAAATAAGATCTGGGCTTAGCCCCATAATTCCCTGTAACCACAGAAGAACCAACAAATATATCGATAGCTCCATCCCCATTCACATCATGAAATGCAATTGTGGAGGTGTTTTCTCCAATTGGAGGAAGGGAATTTATAGAGAATCGTAGATTCCCTTTCCCATCGTTAATAAATACTCTGTCAAAATTGAACACTTCTCCGGAAATAGATTCATTGCCTCCACTTCCTACATACAGGTCCAAAAATCCATCTCTGTTTAGGTCAATAAACTCCGCAACCACGTCTTCGGCCATTTTGAGTTGCTCAAATATGGGGTTTTGTTGAAGGACAAATTTTCCGTCAACATGTTGCAAATACAATGCTCCTGCCTGCCCTTTGGCCCCTCCTAGGTAGATATCTTCCAGGCCATCCCCATTGATATCCCCGACAGCCAATGCAGGACCTTCTGTGGCAAATCGGCGTGGCATGAGGTATTCCCTTCTGAATTCATCAAAATCCAGGTTTTCATCATGCTTCCAATCCAAACCCAAATCAACAACTTCCAAAACATTGGAAATTTTGCCTTTTGGCATCTCCGAATTTCCACCTTGGCCTTTTACCAGTTGATGCCTTTTGTTGATAGTAAGAGATCCGTAATTCTCCACTTCTCCAGCACCCCAGATCACATATACTTCATCAATATGATCAGCATTGCCCAAGCCAAAAGTCAATACTGTAGAGGTTCCTGATTGAAAACCCCGTGATGTACTCAATACCTGATAGTAGGTTTCTCCTGCTGCCAATACCCAAACCTGCGCACCAATCCCATACAGGTTGAAGCGATCACCTTTAAGTTCAAGTTGTACAAAGGAATTGCCCGATTTCTCAGCATTATTCCGGTAAATAAAAGCAGGCTGATCAGTATTGTTGACCACTAAATCCAGGTCCCCATCATTATCCAGGTCGGCATAAGCAGAGCCATTCGAATAACTCAGTTGATCCAAACCCCATCGTTTGGCCACCTGCTCAAATTCGAGATTGCCCTTATTTTTAAAAGCAAAATTGGCCAACTTGACGGTGGGAAGCATGTCTATCTGCCTTTTTTGGACCTCTTTTTCGGTCAATTCAGGAGTAGGTTCCTGACTATATTGAATAAAATCCAGGTCATTGGGTCTTTTGACAATCCCATTGGTCACGTGGATATCTTTGAATCCATCATTGTCCATATCAAAAATCAATGGTGACCAGCTCCAATCAGTTGCATACGTTCCTGTCAGCAAGCCTATTTCGCTGAATTTGCCATCTCCCCTGTTCAGCTGTAAATGATTCCGTACATATTGGTCTCCGTAACCCAACCTCCTTTTGATATCAAAAACCTCTTGTTTGTCTTCTCCCACAGATTTCATCCATATCTCAGGATCCCGGGGCAACATATCCGTAGTAAAAATATCTGGCAGGCCGTCATTGTTGATATCAGCCAGGTCATTGCCCATACTGTAACGGCTGGTATTTTCTATGTACTCCTTAAGCGATTCAACAAAAGTACCATTACCCTTATTGATATAGAGGTAATCATCCTCTGTAAAATCATTGGAAACATAAATATCCATCCACCCATCCCCATTCACATCAGCTATTCCAACTCCCAAACCAAAACCCAAACTGGAAGAAAGAATTCCTGCTTCCTGACTTACTTCCACCATGCGCTGCTCACCCTGGGCTACTAGGCTTTTGAAGAGTTTGTCTCCCCCCTTTTCATCCTGATTGGTAAACTTAGTATCAGCATGTGAAAAAACTTCCGGCTTTTTTATTGAATGGTTCAAAAGGTACATGTCCAGATCCCCGTCATTGTCATAATCAAAAAATACTGCATGCGTGGAAAATCCTATGAAGTCAACACCATATTTCTCTGCTTCTTCTGTAAAAGTAAGGTCTCCTTGATTGATGTAGAGTTTGTTTTTTCCTTTAAGCCCCTTGTAATCTCCTACCTGACAGACATATATATCCAAAAGACCATCCCCATTGACATCGACCATAGTCACTCCGGTGGACCAGCCACCCTCCCCTGTCACTTCAGCTGAGAGCGTAATATCTTCAAACCTAAAATTTCCTCTGTTTAAATACAGTTTATTCTCTCCTTGATTGGAAGCAAAATAAATATCCACCAGCCCATCATTATTGATATCCCCCAAGGCTACCCCTCCCCCGTTGTAAAAATAGAGGTACTCTAAGATATTCATTTCCCCGGTAGAGATCAGATTATTGCTAAAATCAATACCAGTTTCTTCGGCAGAAAGCAAGGTAAAAAGGGTTTCCTGCTTGGGGGTGGAACAGGATACCCCGATGATTATCAAAAGAAAACTGTAAACCCTCCTCATTCCTTAACTTTCCAAAATTCAATGGGGGCGTTGTTCTTTACCACCATTAGAATTTTGGCCCCTTTCAATTCCACCAATTGTAAATCCCTGATATCTCCTTGGAGCTGAAGCCCGTGTGTCCTATTGGGGATATATGCGAAATCCCCTTTTCCATCTCCTAACAAAACCTCCCCATAGCTGCCGTCATATTGGCCAACCTGTGGTTGCGCCCCGCTTAAATTTCCTGCCATAATCAAGTCGTCCGCACCATCCCCATTGAGGTCTGTGACCAAAACCGCATACATCCAACTTCTCTGGGCTTCCCTTGGCAATGCTTTTACCTCAAATTTGCCTTCCCCTTGATTGATCAAAATCGCAGAAGAAAGGAAATTAACTTCCTGCATTACCGCATTTTTGAGCTCCTGAGGAGTGAAAATATCCTCCATGTATTTATCATTATAAGCGCTGTATTTCAAAAACCGCTTTTTGATAGAAGGTACTTGTTGTTCCAGCTGATGCTTAAGCGTAAATGGCACATGTCTTCCTCCTTCTTTTTGGACGTATAGGTGCTCTACGGAGCCATTTTGATCAAAATCATTAACAAACATTCTGATCGGCCTTTCCTGATTGGCTTTAAACCTTGTATTCAAACCATGGTTTCCCAAAATAAAATCTACTTTGCCGTCCCCGTTGAAATCCCCTGTAGCTATAGCCTGATACCAGCCCTTGTACTGCTGCATTTCAGGCATGGCTATTTTTTCAAGGCCTTTGCCTGTATTTCTAAGGAAAGTTGGCGCCATCCATTCTCCTACTAAAATCAAATCCTCCTTCCCATCTCCATCATAATCAACCACAGCTGCATCGGTAACCATCCCAATTTCATTTAAACTTGGGGCAAACTGAGCCGTTCCTTCTCTAAAAGTACCTTTACCATCAGAAATCAAAATTTGGGAATTTGGATTTACCCCATAAAGAAAGGGCACTACCCGCGATCCTACAAAAAGATCCTTAATCCCATCCCCATTTACATCGATCAGGCGGACTACTGAACTGCTGTTCTTAAAATTAGCAAGCCCACTACTTTCTGACTTGGTAAAATTACCTTTGCCATCATTGATATATAAACGATCGGAGAGATCCAATGCACCAAATCCAGATTCGTTGCCTCCGGAAGCTACAAATAAATCCAAATGCCCATCCCCATTGAAATCATGGAATACGCCGTGGGTGTCTTCTGAAAATCGGTCTGCAAAAAGGGATTCTTGAACAGTTTTCCTGAAAGTTCCATTAGTTTGTTGTATGAAAAGCTGTCCGGAAAAGCCTTTACCCCCACCTAAATAAACATCTTCCAATCCATCTCCATTGACATCTCCCCAAATAGCTTTTGGCCCCTCTGTGGAAAGCATATGGTAAGTCAGTCTGTCCCTATCAAAATCTATAAATTGGTTATCCTTGTGAACGAAATCCAGAATCTCATTAGATGCTTTTTGGAAAATCTGTCCCTGGGGTTCTTTGAAAAAGATAAATCCGGCAGGAGGCTCAACTGCATCACTCCAATTCAATTCCAAAATCTGGTTCACTCCCACATCATTTAAAATGGTAATCTTGCCATCAGGCCATCTTACCTGAACCTCATTGATTTTATCAGCTTTTCCCAATCCAAAATTCAACCTATAGTCCACTGAAGACTGAAAACCTCTATTGGGCATTTGCTCCTGGTACAATTGCTGATCTCCTATAAGTAGGCGTACCTGAGTACCGATAGCTGAGGTATTTGCACCCTTTCCTTTCAGATGAACTTTCAGATAATGATTCTCCGGTAGAAGTTCCAAGCTCTTGTTTTTGAAAATTAGAACTTCACTGTTCACATTGTTGATCACCAGGTCCATTGCTCCATCATTGTTCAGGTCTCCATAAGCGGAGCCATTGGAATGCACAGGATCTCCCATCCCCCACTGATGGATGACATTTTCAAATTCCAGGTTACCTTTATTTTTAAAAGCATAATTGGAAACCGGATTGATAGGCATTGGATCAATCAACTTCCTGTAATCCACCCCATCCTGAGAAATGATAGCCCTTTTGGTTTCCTCATTGTCAATGAAATTCAGGTAATCCAGATCTGTCAGGTCTTGGTAAATGCCATTTGCAACAAAAATGTCCTTCAAACCATCATTGTCCATATCAAACATCAAAGCCGCCCAACTCCAATCTGTAGCCTCTACATTTGCAAGACGGCCCATATCTGAAAAAGTACCATCTCCATTGTTGACATGGAGCATATTGCGGTTATATTGGTAATGATAACCATGTTGCACATTGAACTGAAACTTGTCCCAACTCTCAAAAGTAGTGATCTGTTTGAGCCTTTGGGATGACTCCGGCAACATATCGGTGACAAAAATATCCAAATACCCATTGTTATTGATATCCGCGATATCAGCCCCCATGGATGCCGCTGAAGTTGACCTCATGTAATCTGTCAGGCTTTCGGTAAAAGTGCCATCCTGATTGTTGATATAGAGGTAATCCCTTTCAAAGAAATCATTGGAAATGAAGATATCCATCCAACCATCCCGATTGACATCTCCGATGGTGATTCCAAGACCAAAGCCAATTACAGATCCATAAATACCTGCTTCTTCTGAAACATCTGTAAACCTATCCCCATCATTTCTAAAAAGCTTATCCCCCCCCACTGGATCTCTTCTTGGTCTTTCATTTTGCATTTTATTGAAGCTACCTATAGCTTGATAGCTGTTGTTCAATAAGTACACATCAAGGTCGCCATCATTGTCATAATCAAAAAATACTGCGTGAGTGGAAAATCCCTGATCTGCCAAACCGTATTGCTCGGCCATTTCCGAAAATGTTCCATCCCCGTTATTGATAAACAACTCATTTTGTTTATTGTCTCCTTTGATGTCTCCTGAATTGCATACATAGATATCCAACCAACCATCCCCATTCACATCCGCCATAGCTACCCCTGTACTCCATGCCCTTGTGCCGGCTACCCCTGCTTCGGAGGTAATATCACGGAACTTAAAGTCTCCTTCATTCAGGTACAATTTATTTTCTCCCTGATTGGAAGTCAGATAAATATCAATCAGGCCATCATTATTGACATCTCCAAGAGCCACTCCTCCACCATTATAAAAATTCCGATAGGTGAAAATATTGAACTTCTCATCGAATTTGAGATCATTCCGAAAATGAACTCCTGAATAAGATGATTCAACTTTTTCAAATAGAAAATCCTTATTTTCTGTTTCCTTTTCTTGGCAGGAAATCACCATGATGGAAAGCAAGCTTCCCACATAAATGCTATTTTTAAGCTGCTTCATCATTCTTGTTCATTTCAGAGAGGTCCTTCACCCTAAGGTCAAGCATTTCAACTCTTATAGTGGTTAAGTTTTTTTTGAACACCCTAATCAACCGGTTGCCATCAATTTTCACAAAGGCAGAGACCGAACGATCCCTATTGGCTACCTCAAAAAAACCTTCCCCATACCATTCTTTCAACAAGCCCAATACATCTTCCAACAACTTCTCATTGGAGTACTCCTCATTCCCCGGAAACCAATTGGGATAACTGAACTCCATAGGCATATAGTAAAGCTTGTTATCTTCAAATTGGGGATAAAAATGCATTAAGGCATCTTTACCTGATGGCATAACAGGTTTATACTGGACTTGGAGATAATGGGCTCCATTGGTCAAGACACCATTTTTATTGTGTTCCCAACAGGTAGTAAAAAACTCTTTCCTTCCCATTCCAAACCTTAAGTCAAGAAAAAGCTCCTCAACCATTTTGCCAGATGCCAGTTCTTTTTCTTTTATTCTCTGATATTCCGATTTAGGCTGACAGGCCAGCAGCATCAGGCTCATCAATCCCATCAACATTTTACTGCTATTCATCTTATCGAATCTCAAAATATACATCCTCTTATTAATCTATATTTGCACTTCAAGCTTTGAAGTCCCTAAACTTAATCCCTCTTATCGGGCAAATCAAATATTTCTACCTTATCATTATTCTTTGCAACAATCAGTGCTTTGCCTTTTGCAGTTTCGATTACCTGCAAATCCCTGATTTCTCCCCTGACAAATAAGCCGGATTTTTCAACAGGTACTACTTCAAGTGAATAAATATCCTCACCTCCCATCAAGTGCCATCCGAAGCTTCCCATATTAATGCCTAGTTCGGGCTTGATTCTGCTATGGTTGCCGCCCATAAATAAATGCATTTTTCCTTGCTTGTCCTTCCAAGTTGCAAAAGCATAAACAGGACTGGCCTGAACCAATTGGGGTAAATTCCCTTTTACAAACTTGCCATCTCCTTGATTGAGGAAAATAGAAGTCTCTAAGTTATGAACTTCCAACACCTGGCTTTGAGTAAGTAATTCTTCAGGAAATAAATCCCTCATCGTTTTGTCCTTGTAAATATCGTAGGAAAGCAATTGCTTTCTTAATCCAGGCAATTGTTTCAGGAGAGTAGATTTAAGAACCAGCGGAAAAGATTTCCCTGATTCATATTGGGTCAAGATCTGCTCAATACTTCCATTACGATCAAAGTCATTGACATACAAATTCATAGGTTCTTTAACAGTGGCTTTCAACCGGGTGTTGATTCCCATGTTCCCTACCAATAAATCCGGCCAACCGTCCCCATTTAAATCGGCCACATGAACGGTATTCCATAATCCTCCGGTTTTCCCAAAGCCAAATTCAACAGATACATCCTGGTATTGTCCATCCTTTTTTTGAAATACTTTGATCGGCATCCATTCCCCTACGATAACTAACTCTTGTATTCCATCCCCATTCAGGTCTCCTACCCACGCATCCCTTGTCATTCCAAGCCCTTTTAAACCAGAGGCCAACTCATTGGTTTTATCAAGGAATTTGCCATCTCCCTGGTTTTCTAAAATCACTACATCCCCTGCAACTCCATAAGCAAAAGGAATGGTCCTTGTACCTACCAGCAAATCAGGCGCACCATCTCCATTATGGTCAAAAACCCGGACAAAGGAAGAACTTTCAAAACGCATGGGCAAGTGATCCACCTTTCTTTCAAATATCCCTTTCCCGTTATTGATATACAATCGGTCTTGGTAATTCGGGTTACGACTACCAAACTCCAAGCTTCCGCTTAGGACATATAAATCCAAGAATCCATCTGAATTGGCATCAAAAAATACAGCTCCCACATCTTCGGACAATTGATCTTCCTCAAAGACCTGATGGAGGATAAAATCACCATTGGGCTGTTGCAAATGGATGACTGATGCCTGCCCTCGTGCTCCTGGTAAAAAGAGATCATCCAATCCATCTCCATTGATGTCCGCAATAGCCAGTTTGGGTCCTTCATTCGAAATCATATGGAAACGTAACCTGTCCCTGTCAAAATCTATAAAATCACTTTCCTGATGTTTCCAGGGAATCCTGGATTGAGATTTCTTTAATAATCTTGTATGGGTAGGACCTTTAAATACTGCTTTATTTTCCTCGGCAGATTCTGGATCCAATACCAAGACTTGATCAGCCTCGACACTTTTGAGCACCGTCAATTTGTCATTGGGCCAAAGGATATGCACAGAGTCCAGGCGGTCAATATTTCCCAAACCAAAATGTAGGCGGTGATCCACGGAGGACATATAGCCCTTTACTGGATTGTGCTCCGCAAAAAACAAATGATCGCCCTTATACAAAGTCACCTGTGCACCAAATTGCCCGGAAAGTTCAAATTGCAGAAAGTGATATCCATTAAGCTCACGGCTATTATTTTTAAACAAAAAAACTTCCCCATTGAGGTTATTGATCACCAAGTCAAGGTCTCCGTCATTGTCCAGATCTGCATAAGCCGCCCCTGTAGAAAATGTGAGCTGACCCATCCCCTCAGCTCCGGCGATATCTTCAAAATGGAAATCCCCAAGGTTTTTGAAGAGATAATTCCTTAAGGGATTGGAAGGGAACTCATCGATCATTTTGGTCAGTAAAATCGAATCCTTCTTGAATTGGGAAATGAGATTTTGGTTGTTGACATAATAATCGACGTAATCAAAATCAGTAAGGTCTTTTACAATGCCGTTGGCAACAAATATATCCCTTAGGCCATCATTATCTGCATCAAAAATCAGAGCACCCCAAGACCAATCGGTAGCATGCACCCCTGATTGCCTAGCAACATCAATAAAGTGGGGAAGATCGGAATCGGGCTGATAGCCCAAGTTTCTTTGAAGGGTATTCCGTGTAAACTGGTGAAAATAGCCTGCCGTTACATTGGCCTGATATTTATCCCATTCTTCAAAAGGTGTTTTGGTTTTGACACGTTCCATATTGGCAGGGAGCATTTCCGTTACAAAAATATCCTGCCAACCATTGTTATTCAGATCTGCAATATCAGCCCCCATAGACCCCATACTGATTTCCGTAATCATTTCTTCTAAGGCTTCTCTGAAGGTTCCGTCTCCCTTATTGATATAGAGGTAGTCTTTTTCGAAAAAATCATTGGATACATAAAGGTCCGGCCAACCATCTTTGTTGATATCAGCCACCGTCACGCCCAGGCCATAACCAATGGCGGACCCGTAAATTCCAGCTTCCTCACTGACATCGATAAACCGCCCTCCATCATTTCGGTACAGTTTGTTACCTCCAAAAGGGTCCCTGATATCCCTTTGACCAATTCTTAAATCATTGACTCCGATGGATCTGGCCGAATTGTTCAGCAGGTACATATCCAAATCTCCGTCCTTATCAAAATCAAAAAAAACAGCATGCTGGGACAGGCCTTCATCAGCAATGCCAAATTCTTTTGCCATTTCGGTAAAGGTCAGGTCTCCATTATTGATGTAAAGTGAATTATGACGCTCCGATCCTCCTAGTGGACCGGATTTACAGATATAAATGTCAAGGAGCCCATCCCCATTAACGTCCGCCATAGAAACACCTGTGGACCAGATGCCTGGCACTGCCAAACCTGCCTTCTCGGTTATATCTTCAAATTGGAAATTTCCTTTGTTCAGATAAAGTTTGTTGGAAGTTTGATTCCCAGCCAAAAAAATATCCACCAAGCCATCATTGTTGATATCACCTAATGCTACCCCAGCACCATTATAAAAGTTTCTAAAAGTGTAGGGATTGAACTTTTCATTGTATACCAAGTCATTCCTAAAATCAATCCCTGTCCAGGATTTATCCATGAGTTCAAAAAGTACAGGTCTATCCTCCTTCTTTGAACAAGAGATAGCTGACAATAATAAAAGGAAAATGAAAATCGGGCGAATCAAGGTTATTGATGAATTAAGCTTATGCTGTTTGGGAACACTAAAATACCTCGGTTAAACCAATTTCAAAAATCTGTCAGGTTTGTTTCAAACTCATTCGCTGAATAATCAATTAGCGAATGGAAATTGGGAGGTTTTCTATCAATAACAGATTACCCGACTTCGTCACCTTGAGATATTAAAATTTAGTATTTGCAGAAAAGGTTATGAAATCACTTGAACCGCCTACCTGATCCTACACAGATGGAGAAGGAACTCCTCATTTTTGTGCGATTCTTCCTTCGAAAGTGACGCACATTTCTGTCTTTGTTAGAGAAGCGAATGACGCTCCACAAGATATCTTAACCCCTTATGAACTTTTTCCAAATTGATAATAATCATCCATAGTACCTGAATTTCCTTAAATTAAAAAGAAGTGCACGGTGGTGCACTTCTTTTTCTAATTGTATGAACCCGAGGATCAATATCCAGGATTCTGCCTCAGGTTAGGATTTGCCTGCAACTGATTCTCAGGAATTGGGAACAAGTTCCTGAACGGCTGCGAAGCTGCTTTTTCCCACCAAGGAGCATTGAACCTTCCAAAGCGGATCAGGTCAGACCTTCTGTGAGCTTCTGCAAATAACTCTCTACCTCTTTCCGCTAACAACACATCTGCATTGATGGTGGTTAATGCAGGAACGTTTGCTCTATCCCTCACTTGGTTTACAAATTGAAGGGCTACTGCATTATTTCCTCTTCTCCAAGCGGCTTCTGCTTTCATAAGAAGAACGTCTGCATACCTGAAAATAGGGAAGTCATTACTCAGGTTAGGCGCAGAACCCAGAGGGATCTCAAACTTATTGATTCTGGTTCCGGCCTGTCTCCAAGCATTAGGAGCCAATTGATTGATAAAAGGAGTAAAGTTAATTTCTGGACCATCAGGGTCTGTTGCTTCTACTGCATCATCAATAATTGGAGTTACGCCATCAGACCTAAACTGTGGACCTTCTCTTAAGCTACCTTTTCTGACATCGACATCTTCAAAGCTATTATAAAACTCCTCCAATGCGGCATAACCATTCCATGGCTGTTCTTGCAATTCGAAAGTTTGCTGCGTAGCATAATGGAATGTCATCTGATGAATATTAAATCCTCCGGCATTGTTAGCATCATAAGGAATGGTGAACATGTTCTCCGGGGAATTGGAATTATTTGCAGAAAAGTTACTGAAGAAATTAGGAGCTAATGAATATGGACCTTCATTGATAATCACGTCCAATATTCTTTCCGCATCTGCCCATCTGGCAGTTCCTGTGTAAACTTCTGCATTCAGGTACAATTTGGCCAAAATCATATGAGCAGTCCAATAATTCAGATTGGTCCGCGTATTGGTTTTGGTCAATTTGTCGACATTTTCAAGGATTGAAGTTTCAATAAATGAGAACACTTCCTGTCTGGTATTTTGAGGAGGAGCTCCGCCTCTATCTGTTTCTCTGATAATAGGCACATTCCCAAAGTTGTCAATCAACAACAAATATCCAAATGCCCTCAAAACCCTCAGTTCAGCTCCTAGATCTTCCAAATCAGGATACTGTGACAAGAGTAGGTTACATTCACCAACAATCCTGAAGGCCTGTTGCCAGGAACCATTGTAAGGACCATCTACAGAAAGCCATGTATGTCTGTGTGCTCTTAACCAAATACCACCATCTTCCCAGTCAGCTCCCTTTTGAGGGATGGCCATTTGGTCAGAAGAAACCTCATTGATACTGTAAAGTCCTCCATGCGAACCATATCCAGCCGCCACTACCGCACCATAAGCAGATTGCTTAAGCACCTCGATTAGCTCCGGAGTTACATTTGCATTCAATTGCTCTTGCGTAAGCCCCGTAAGCACCTCCTGCTCCAATTCCCAACAAGACCCCATGGTCATCGCCACCAGGCCTCCCACACATAAAGTTTTAATCGATCGTAACATATATAATTTGAGTTTATGTTATTTAAATGTAAGTGTTAATCCCATTGTCCAGATTCTTGGCAAGAAATAAGTATTTCTTCTTTCTAGACCTGGTGCCAAAGGATCTCTGTCAAACGCATTAGGCGTATCCTCCCATCTTACTTCAGGATCCACACCGGAAAACTGAGTGATGGTAAACAGATTCTGAACACCGCCGTAGACCCTGAGATTGTTCAGGTTGGCAGCCCTGGTCGGAATATTATATCCAATTTGCAGGTTATCCAATCTCAAGAAGTCCCCACGTTCCAAATACAGATCAGAGAATGTCGGTGTAGATGTAACCAAAGGATTGGTTGGAGTGTTTCGGGTTATTACAGAATTCCATGTATTGGAAGCACCATCAGCATTTTCGTAGAAGCCTCTGAAAGAATTGTAGATCAAATGCCCAAAGCTGCCCCTAGCGAGGAAGTTCAAGTCCCAATTGCCGTAAGTAAAGGTATTGGAGAAACCAAAATCACCGGTAGGCAAACCATTGCCCAATCTTTCAAATTCGTCAGGATTTTCTCCGGAAAGGATGTATTCCCCACCATCTGTAAGACCCAATAATCTAGGTCCCCAGAAATCACCAACTCTCGCTCCTTCTTTATTCCAAACTATAGGGTTATTGTTTTGTCCAGGAGAACCAGGAGTTGCTCTTCTGATTTCAGGAAGTCCAATAGAACCTACACCAATATTTCCGATTCTGGCTCTTTGGTAGATTGTGAAATTAATGCTTGGTGTCCAGTTGATACCATTACCCAAATTGATATTGTTCACACTTGCCAAAAACTCAAATCCTCCTGAAGTCAAGTCAGCCAAATTGGCCCAAATAGTAGGAGCAGTGTAGAAGTTGCCAGGGAAGAATTCATTTGGAGCACCGATAGGTACTTCAACTTCGAAAAGCAAATCGGCAATTCTCCTTCTATAATAATCCATCTGACCTGTCACTTTTCCGTTCCAAAGACCAAAGTCCAAACCTACAGTAAATTCACGGGTAGTTTCCCACTTCAATTGTGGATTAGGATTAGACAACTGATTGATGCCCACAAAAACAGAGTTAACAGGCTCATTAGGATTCAAAGGAATTCTGTTCCCATTACCGAAAACACCCAATGCCAAAGTTGGGGAAGGAGGCAACTGACCTACCACACCAAAGGAAGCCCTTGGCTTAAATTGGTTGAAAATACCCATGTCAAAAATTTGGGTGAAGTCCGCACCTGCACTTACAGCAGGGAAAAGACCTGTCTGATTTTCTTTACCGAATCCCGAAAATGTCTCAGCTCTTAAGGATGCAGATAGGAAGTAGGTGTTGTTGTAATTAAAATTAGCCCTACCAAACACAGAATTCAATACTGATCTTTCTGCCTCTGACCTCAAATCAGTGCCAGGACCAAATCTAAGACCGCCGGCACCTAAGTTGTTTGGCCCTTGGTCAAATAGGAACCTTGTAGAAGCAGCCCAAACTTGGCTTCTTTCAAAAATCTGAGTTTCACCGCCCAAAAGGAATGTAAAATTCAACCTGTCTGCAATCTCATCTTCAAAACGGACAGTACCGTTCCAAACTGTAGTATTTCTGTTTTCAATGTTCTGACCGGCCTGACCAAATCTACCAAAACCAGTAGCAAAATCCTGTCTGGAGAAGAAGCTGGTGTTTTGTCTGGTCCACCTATCCTGCGAAAACTGGGAAGCAACGGTGATTTTGTCAGTCAAATCAAATTCTACCCTGTAGGAATAAAGTGCATTTTGGAAATTGTCAGTAAACCTTTGCTGATTGATCAAAGCAACAGGATTGAAGAAGTCAAACAATGATCTTTGGAAATAACCTCCAAAGTTTCTGTTTGCATTTGCCAATCTGGCTTCTCTTTGAGCTGGTGTTTCACCTGCAGGATTAAAATCCCTTTCGAAAATTGGAGCAGTTGGATTATATATGGTAGCATATCTTACTGCTTCCTCATTTACACTGGTACCATCTGTGTTGGTAAATGCCAAGTTCAGGTTCATTCTCAACCTGTTGTTCAAAGCACCATGATTTAGGTTGAATCTGGTGTTCAAAGTTTCTCTATTGGTTCCCCTTACAACACCGTCATTGTTACGGTAGTTGACGGAGGCAAGAAAAGTAGTGTTTTCAAATCCACCTGTTACCGAAGCGTTGACTGTTCCGTTGTAAGCAGTCTGAAGAATTTCATCTCTCCAATTGGTAACTGAACCGAAGTTTACACCTCCTCTTTCAACAAATTCCTGAGCAGAAAGAACTGGAATCAGGTTGGTAGCCTGCTCAGCGGAACCAAAACTATTGATGGTCACTGAAGAAATGCCTTTCTTGGCTGCACCCTTTTTTGTGGTGATCAAGATCACACCCGCAGCACCTCTTGTACCGTAGATCGCAGCTGCAGAGGCATCTTTCAATACATCAAAGGATTCAATGTCATTCGGATCGACTGCATCAATAGAAGCTCCGATCACTCCATCCAATACTATAAGTGGTGATTGTGTAGCACCAAAAGAAGAGATACCTCTTAAACGTATCGTTGGCTGGGCATTTGGGTTACCTCCCGGACGGGTCACCGAAAGACCAGCTACTTTACCTTGCAACAACTGCGTTGGGTTAGGGAAGTTACCACGGTTGAACTGTTCCGCTCCTACCGAAGCCACAGCAGAAGTGATTTCCTTCTTATCCTGTGTACCATAACCTATGACCACCGCTTCCTGAAGACTTTGAATATCTTCCGCCAACTGAACACTGAATGTGCTCTGATTTCCGATAGCTATTTCCTGTGTGGTAAAACCGACAAAGGAAAATATCAAAAGTTGATCCCCGGGCTGTACAGTAAGGCTAAATCTACCATCTAAATCAGTTGTAGTACCTCTTGTCGTGCCCTTAATCAGGACCGTTACCCCAGGCAGGGGATCCTTTAAGGTCGCATCCAGGACAGTTCCCGAAATTTCCCGACCTTGTGCAAATGCCGCCGCTATACTGAATACCATCAGTAAGATAATCAGCGACAATGCTTTTAATTTTTGTAAATAATTTCTCATAGGGTTTGTTGTTTTGAAAAAAACGAAATGGTTTGTATAGTTAATTTCAAATCTAAAATCACTGTTTAAATTTTATTTTGCAAAATTTAACAAATTCCACGGGGCCGTTTTGGACAAAGGCCCGTTAACAGAATAAATGTATTTTTTGTTAATCGCTAAAAATTTTCTGTTTTTATTATGATATTTCCAACCGAAAACGTTTGAACTTTTCGAATAGTTAAAATTTTTCAATTTTATTAAAAAAGTGAAAATCGAAATAATATTTTATGGGCAAACCTGAAATAGCTGAGAATGTGGACATACAAGAAGATTTGTAATATTTTTCGCGAGAACATGCTTTTATTTTCAAACTGCTTCCGATTGTGTCAGATTTTCCTGTATATGGACTTAATTATTTCTAAAAATCAGAGAATCAAAGTGATTGAAAATGGTTTTAAAAGCAATCGGCTAATTTTACTTTTGAATAATTAAATCTGATTAACCAAAATACCACACTCGGGAGAATTAAGTCTTGTTTTCATCCAATAGGCATGTATGGCAAGTTCATCAATCGAGTTAGGAGAATAGGATTTAGATTTGGGAACTCGGCGGAGGTGAGAGGGAATGTAGCAAAGCTGAATTCCCTTTTAGATATATTTATAACCTAAATAGCCGAACCCATCTATTTTGTTAGCTTATCAATAGTCCGTTATTTGATCCGTGTCACATACCAAATAATCGGAATACCTAACATTCTCATAATAAATGTAACAGGTTAGCTCTTCTGATTAAATTTAGAAAATAGACTTAATCATGAGCTTTTTTGAAAAGACAATTTAAATCCTCAATTAAATAAGTTGCTTTCACTATACTGGATAACCCATGTCCATTGCTGAGCTAAACACCCAAGCACAATACGGCAAAAAAGTCAGATCTATTCCGCAAATCCTTTAACTCATTCCCATAATTGGTAGCCTTATTGTCTGGTTCAAACATTACGAAGCTAAAATTCAAGAGAAAAGAGGTGTGTGGACTGACTAAAGCATAAATGGTTTCGTTAGTCTGCATATTTAACAACAAGGGGAAATTAAGGTAATCATTCCTCAGGCCGATCGCTGTCCCAAACTCCGATTTTTTTGTTCCTTTTCTTGCAAATTGGATGATGGGTTCCAAGGCTATCTTATTGAAAAGCGCCAATTCCATGTAATCACCTCTATAGAAACCAAACCTAAATTCACAGCAGTCACGTTCCCCTCTAATAATAAGGTGTCTGGCCGGACCTGAGCTTATTCCAAATTCAGCTTGTTGGGCAAAAGATAGTGGCATGCTCAATCAAAAGATGATTAGTAAACCAATTTCATTTCATTGTGCTTTTTAAAAGCAAACCAATAAGTCATCTGTTAAAAAAACTAAAACAATAAAAATATTTTTCTTAACCTTCACCTTACTATTTATCTTTGGTCTCATGTAAATTTATAGCTTTGATCAACAAGATCGTAAAACATTCAAAACGATTTTAAACTTCATTTTTGAACAAATGACAACTGCTAGGCAAACCCAAATTTTCACGATTATATTTTTTCTTCTATTGGTTTTTGCACAATCATTAATGGCCCAAGGGATTAGAGGAAAAGTTCTTAATGAAAGAGGAGAAGCCCTTCCATTTGCTTCTATCTATGTACGAAACCTGGGCGAGGGAATCCCCACCAATCTCAATGGTGAATTTGAGCTCAGGCTTAAAAAGGGAGTCTATGATGTGGTCGCCCAATACCTTGGTTATGCTACCCAGGTGCAGACTGCTGTTGTATTAGAGGATTGGGTCAGTCTTGACTTCACCTTAAAGGAACAAGTTTACGCCCTACAAGAAGTAACTGTCAAAACCAATCAGGAAGACCCTGCCCTGACCATCATGCGTAAGGCCATCTCCAAGGCCAAATTCCATAGATTGCAGGTGCAGGAATACAGCATGATGGTGTACTTGAAAGGTACCGGCAAACTCACCAATGCTCCTTTTTTCCTCAAAAAAGAACTTGAAAAAGACGGAGTCAAACTCAATGAGGCTTATACCAGCGAGTCGGTTTCTCAGATTACTTTCCGCCAACCCAACACTGTTGAGGAAAAAGTCATAAGTATCCGAACAAGCGGAGATGACAACAACATCTCTCCTGCCCCTTATCTGGCCTCAAGTTTTTACAACCCGAAAATCAATGAGGCCATCTCCCCCTTGTCTCCCTCTGCCTTTGCCTATTACCGATTCAAATATGAAGGCTCCTTTATCGAAAATGAAGTAATGGTCAATAAAATCAGGGTTACTCCTAGGTCTAAAGGAGAAAGGGTATTTGAAGGACATATATACATCATAGAGAACATCTGGGCTATCCATAGCTTGGACCTGACTACTTCCCTTTTGGGCTTCCAGATAGGTATAAAACAACTCTACCAGCCCGTAGCTGAAAATGTCTGGATGCCTTCCACCCATACTTATACTTTTGGAGGGAAAATTTTCGGCTTTGCCGGAGAGTACCAATATCTTGCTTCCACTAGAGATTACAAAGTCACCCTCAATCCTGACCTGATCCTAGAAACCAAAATCATTGATGAAAAGGTGGATGAAGTTCCTAAGGATATAATCAAGCTGGATAAAAACCTCAGCAGTTTGGAACAAATGGCCCAGGCAGATAAGATGACCCGAAAAGACTTCCGGAAGCTGGTCAATACCTATGAAAAAGAAGCACTGAAAGAAAGAGAAGATGTAGAAGTAGTATCTGAACGGAAATACAGCATCGACTCCCTTGCCACCAAAAGAAGCCTTTCCTACTGGGACAGCATCCGCCCCGTCAAACTCACAGAAGCTGAGATCAAAGGTTACAGAAGAGATGATAGTATTGCGGTAGTAGAAGCTGCAAAAAAATCAGAAGTCGATTCCGTGGCAAAGAAATCCAGAAGAAAATTCCAGCCCATGGAAATTCTTACCGGAGGCAGGTATTACTTTGGAAACGGCAGGTCTGCAGGCTTCCATTCCAATATGAACCGTCTTTCCTTTAATACAGTGGAAGGCTTTAAATTTGGTTTGGCGGGGTTCTACAGAATAGAAAAGTCCACCAAAATGGCGGATTCGGTCACTAACCATGTGCGGTCCTGGAATTTCAGACCGGAATTCCGGTATGGATTCTCAAGCCAACAGCCTTACAGCACGCTTGAAATACGGAGGTCCATCACACAAGGGGAAAAGGCCCATAGTTTTGGCCTAAGCGGAGGAAAATTCATTTATCAGTTCAATGCAGACAATCCCATTTCAGAGCAGGTCAACGCCTTTTACTCCATTCTTTTAAGACAAAATTACATGAAACTCTACGAGCAGGATTTTGTAAAAGGATATTTTTACCAAAGATTCAATGATGCGCTAACTTACAGAGGAAGTGTTACTTACGCCAAAAGGACTAGTTTAGAAAACAACTCAGATTTCAGTTGGTACAGACGTCCAGAGCGGGCCTATACTCCCAATCAACCTGAAAATATTGAGGCTGATGACAATGCTTTTCAAAACCACAGGGCATTGATCTGGCAAAATTCGATGGAATGGAGGCCGGGTTTGAAATACAGCATTAGAAATGGAAGGAAAAGGCCCATTTACAGCTCTGCCCCTTTGGTCAATCTACAATATATCAAAGCTATTCCTGGTTTTTTGAACGACCCCATGGCTTCTGACTTTGATTTGGTGGAAGCGGGAATCGAGCATTTCTTTAATTTTGGGGTAAGCGGTAAAATGGATTTCAACCTAAAAGCTGGTAGCTTTCTCAACAACAACCGGGTGTATTTCATGGATTTCAAACACTTTGGTGGAAACAGGACCATTTTTGCCAATATGGGAGTGGCTTCTAATTACCGCTTCCTTGATTATTACCAATACAGCACCCAGACTGAATATGTGAGTGCCATTGTGCATTACCAGTTCCGGAAGTTTCTACTGACCCAACTGCCGATGTTGCGCTTCTCTGGAGTAAGGGAAAACATTTTTTTCAATTATTTAAAAACTAAGAATTCCCCGAATTATTGGGAAGTTGGATATTCATTGGACAACCTTTTCCGGATCTTCAGATTGGAAATGGGGGCAGGATTTGAAAACGGCAATTACCAAAGGTCAGGTGTCCGCTTTGGTATTGCCAGCTTTATCAATATCAGCTTTGATGATTGATAGGATCTTTGTGCTTTGGAACCTTGGTGGCATTAAAGTACCAAAACCCGATTTGCAATTTCCAAAAACCAATGCTATCTTAGCAATTGTAAGGTTTAATATCAATAAAGACAGTCAGCTCATGGCTGTACTTTCTTTCACTGGGGCTTCTTTGAAGCCTTTTTTGGTTTTTAGACTTTCATATTTCTCCCTATTTTAGCTCCATAATTATAACTACATGTCCTTAGAGGTAATCCAACTGACCAAAACATACGGCAAACAAAAAGCTTTGGACGAGGTTTCCTTCACTGCCGAGAAAGGGCAGGTCCTGGGTTTTTTGGGACCTAATGGTGCGGGAAAATCCACAACCATGAAAATTTCCACTGGCTTTATCCTTCCTGATAAAGGGGATGTAAAAATCAATGGAATTTCGGTACTAGAAAAGCCAAAGGAGGTCAGCAAATTAGTAGGATATCTGCCTGAACATAACCCCCTTTATCTAGATATGTATGTAAAGGAGTTTTTATTTTTCATGGGCGGATTATATGACATGCCAAAATCTACCATTACTCCAAGAATAAAAGAGCTACTTTCTCAATGTGGGCTGGAAAACGAATCCCATAAAAAAATCGGACAACTGTCCAAAGGTTACCGCCAGAGAGTAGGACTTGCCAAAGCCCTTATCCATGACCCGGAAGTCATCATTCTGGATGAACCAACTACTGGACTGGATCCTAATCAATTGGTTGAAATCAGAAAATTGATCAAAAATATAAGCCAAAACAAAACACTGGTTCTCAGCACTCATATCATGCAGGAAGTGGAGGCCCTTTGTGATAAGGTGGTCATTATCAATAAAGGAAAAATTGTCGCCTCTGACCTATTAAAAAACCTGAAGCGAGAAGTAGGAAAATCAACCCTATTGATTGAGGTGGAAGAAAAACTTGAATTGGAATGGTTTTCTGGACTGGGAGAAGTTTCATTTCATCTGGGAAATAAAAATTCCATAGCAATCGAAGTTGAAAATAGTGCAATTGCCCGTAAAGAGGCTCTTCAACTCCTTCAGGAAAAAAAGCTTAACCTGGTAAGCATTCAATTGAAGGAGCGTAATCTGGAAAATATTTTTCACCAAATCACCCGAAACAGCTGATATGCGTGCTTTGTACTGGAAAGAAATAAATGGGTTTTTCAGCAACCTCAGTGGCTATCTGATACTATCTGTCTTCCTGGTATCCATAGGTTTGATCGTATGGGTATTCCCTGACACTTCTGTTTTAGAATATGGATTTGCGGACCTGGAACCGCTTTTCTTTTACACTCCTTATGTTTTCATTTTCCTCATCCCTGCCATCACTATGAAAATGATTGCCGAGGAAAAAAAAACCGGTACCTGGGAATTGCTCATGACATCTCCACTGAGTATTGGGAAGATAATAATTGCCAAGTATCTGGCGGCACTTACCTTGATCATCATTTCCCTTTTGCCTACCCTTATTTATTATTACAGCATGGTTGAACTTGGAAATCCTCCCGGAAATATTGACCATGCCGGATTTTTCGGTTCTTGGATTGGCCTTATCCTGATCAGCGCTGTATTTGCTTCAATTGGAATATTGGGTTCTTCGCTTTCCTCTCATCAAATGGTAGCATTTATCTGGGGGGTATTTATTTCTTTTCTGATGTATTTTGGACTTACCGCTCTAGTACAGCTCAATATCATGAATTCATTTGCCTTATTTTTAGAAGAGTTAAGCTTAAGCTTTCACTACCAAAGCATGGCAAGAGGGGTGATAGATGGACAAAACCTAGGTTATTTTATCAGTATCGTAATTCTGATGTTGGGATTAACAGGGATAATAAGCAGAAAAAAATGAAAAAGGGCAGCTATTCATCCATTGGCAAAAACCTGGCCTTAATCTTTTTGGCCATTGTATTTATCGGACTTACAGTTAGAATTCTCCCTTTCAGACTGGATCTTACAGAAGAAAAAAAATACAGTCTCCATCCTTCGAGTATAGAGGTATTAAAATCGCTGGAAGAACCCGTGGAGGTTGATATTCTGCTTACAGGAAAACTTCCTGGGGGCATGCGTAGACTACAGCGTTCAATCGAGGAAACAGTCAGAACCTTCAATGCTTACAGCAATCAAAAAATTACTTTTTATTATGAGGATCCACTAAACCTTCCGGAAAGTATTAGAGAAGACTACATCGTGGGATTATCCGAATATGGGATCAACCCGACCAACTTATTCATTACAGAGGAGGGGGGGCAAAAAAGTAAACTGATCTTCCCGGGAGTATTGGTCCGTACTGAAGAATATGAAACCGGAGCCTTATTGCTGAAAGGGGAAAAGGGAATGGGTCCGGATGAAATTTTGAACCAGTCCATAGAAAATCTGGAATATGAACTCATTCAGGCTATCAAAAAGGTCAGCATCGGACAGGAAAAATCCGTTGGAATGACCATCAGCCGTGGAGAAATGAACGAAGATGATGGCTTTGGGATAGTGGAAGCCTTAGTAGACCAGCATGAAGTATTTAAAATTCCTTTAGCGGATGCTACCAAAGCAGATGATTTGGATCCCTTTGATGTAATTATTGTGCCAGGGCCTAAGGAGGCCTACTCAGAAAAAGAAATTTACTTCCTTGACCAATATCTAATGCGTGGAGGAAATCTGATTTTCCTTATAGACGCCATGGAGTATGATCTCGCAGAGGCAGGTGGAGAGGGAACTATCGCCATGCCCAGAGATCATGGACTGGATCAGCTTCTTTTCCGCTATGGTATCCGTGTCAATAAAGACCTTATCCAAGATTTGGATTTTGGTTACCACCCGGTTATTGCGGGGAATTTTGGCAATCAGGAACAGATCATTCCACTGCCATGGCCTTTTTATATAGCTGCTGGAAGAATGGCCAAGCATCCAATCACCAAAGGCCTGGATCAGGTCATGTTTCGGTTTGTAAGCAGCTTGGATACAGTAAAAGCAGATGGTGTTAAAAAAACACCTCTGATTTTTGGATCCGATCTTGGACGAAAAATAAATTCCCCTGTAAGAATAGCCTTTGAGGATATGTCAAGAGAGCCAAATCTTGATGAATTTGGATCTAGAAACCTACCTTTACTTTATTTGTTGGAAGGAGAATTCATCTCTTTGTTCAAAAACAGGTTTCTACCGGATGGAGTTGAAAAATCTTCTTTCCTGGAAAATTCTAATGGAGGTAGGGTATTGGTAGCAGGAACCGGCCTTTTATTTAAAAGCCAAAAATCCTTTGTAGATGGGAATCCATTGCCTTTGGGAGATGATCCATTTAATAATACCCAATATGCCAACCGGCAATTGCTCCAGAATGCTGTAAATTATCTTTTGGAACCTGAAGGCATTATGGCCACAAGGACCAAAATCCTGCAAATCCGCCCTTTGAACAAAATAAAGGTACGTGAGGAAAAAACCAAGTGGCAGATTGTCAACATATTAGTCCCTGTATTTTTCTTTGTCATTCTTGGCCTAATCTGGACAAAGTTTCGAAAAAGAAAATACGGTAATTAGTCCATGAATTTCCTTGGGCAAGACTAATAATAAGCAGTCTTTCAATATTTCAAGGTTTTTTACTCCTTAAGGGCTGCTTTTATAATTTTATTTATAAATTTACCCTGTTCAAAAAACAGCTAAAACATAAGCCCTTTCTATATGAAATTTATTGTTTCTTCTTCTGCCCTTTTGAAGCAGCTTTCAGCCATAAACGGCGTGGTCACCACCAATCCGGTAGTACCCATTCTGGAAAACTTTCTGTTTGAAATCAAGGACGGAAAACTGACTATCACTGCCTCTGACCTGCAGACTTCCATGATGACAGAAATTGACGTGGAAGCTAAAGAAGACGGAAACATTGCAGTACCTGCAAAGATCCTGATCGAAACTTTAAAAAACCTACCTGAGCAGCCAGTCACTTTCAGTATTGACCACGACACCTACAGCATCGAAATCAGTTCTGACAATGGACGTTACAAACTTGCAGGAGAAAATGCTACTGATTTTCCAAAAATACCTACTGTGACCAATGCCACTGCTGTGGATATGTCAACTGAAGTTTTGAGCTCTGCTATCAGCAATACCATTTTTGCGACCAGCAATGATGAATTAAGACCTGCTATGACAGGGGTGTATATCAACCTGAGCAGCACCAATGCTACTTTTGTGGCTACAGATGGCCATAGATTGGTAAGGTATAGAAGGGTAGATGTGGCCTCTGGTGATCCTGCCAGTTTGATCATTCCCCGAAAGGCCCTAAACCTTTTGAAATCTACCTTGCCCTCAGAAAATGTCCCTGTTTCTGTTGAATTCAATAGCTCTAACGCCTATTTTAAATTCAACAGCATCAAAATGATCTGTAGACTGATCGATGAGCGCTTTCCAGATTATGAAAATGTAATCCCTGTAGACAATCCAAACCACATGACCATTGACCGCATGGATTTCCTTGGCTCTTTGAGAAGGATTGCTATCTATGCTAACAAAACCACTCATCAGGTAAGATTAAAACTGACAGGAAGTGAACTTCAGATTTCTGCGGAAGACCTGGATTTCTCCAATGAAGCCAATGAAAGACTTTCCTGCGAACACGATGGAGAAGATATCGAAATCGGCTTCAATGCAAAATTCCTTGTGGAGATGTTGAATAACCTGGACTCCAAACAAGTGACCTTGCAGTTCTCTGCACCAAACAGAGCAGGATTGATCGTTCCGTCAGATACCTCAGAAAATGAAGACATACTGATGCTGGTGATGCCAGTGATGTTGAACAATTACGTATAAATAACCAACCAACCTAATGCAAAAACCCCTTGACAACTTGTCCGAGGGGTTTTGTTTTTTATTGGCTATTGACATTTAAATCCCTACTTTCCATTCAGGCTGAGTTTTACAAATCTGATGTTCTCTCTATTCCAAGTATAACATAAGACCAAAGATCCTTCCTCCTCAATCAGCGATGGATAGGAAAATTCATCGCCCTCAGCTCCTTCTTCGATGGTTATTTTGATAGGCCAAGTCAGACCATTATCTTCTGAAATTACCAATTCCATGGGATACCTCGGCCCCCAGTTTTTGCCGACCGGATTATATGCCAAAGCCAATGTTTCACCTTTGATTTGGGCTACATCTATTCCTGAGTTGTTGTTGGGCAAATCAATCAGCTCCACCGGAGTCCAAGTACGGCCAAAATCCTTGGAATCGCTCCTGCCAATCTTCTCCGCAGATGTCCGCAACAACATATGCACATTTCCCGGTGAAGATTCCCAAAGGGCAGGCTGGATAACTCCCTCTCCTTTTATCAATTCCCTATCCAAAATCAAGGTCTCAGAGTTCAACCAACTTTCGCCCCCATCCTCAGACCTGTCCACAAAAGCATTCCAAACCCTGTTTTTTTCAATCGATGCTGGGGCCAACCAAGTTCCATTAGATAAAACCAAGATATGGTTGCGCACGGGACCTCTTCCTCCTCTATCCCCTTCGACCAACTCCTGAGGGTCTGACCAGGTGTCCCCCAAATCCGCGGAATACATGACCCAGGTTTCCCAGTCATCAATTTCTTTACCCACCTTAAAATACAGGTACAGCATCTTGTCCGGTGCATAAAAAAGAACTGGATTCCAATGGGCATCATCCCGGACCTTTACCAATAGCTCTGGAAAAGTCCAATTTCCCGGACTTCCTTTGGACATCCAAATTCCCACATCATCATTCTTCTCATGAGATCCAGCAAACCAGACTATCATATACCTTCCATATCCCAATTTTTCAATTGAAGATGCATGACATTGGGCGAATGGCCTTTCTTCCCCAAATACAAATTCAAATGTCTCAACTTGCGGCTGGATTTCCTCAAAAAGCAATAATTGGGCATGACCTATGCCTGTAGAAAGGATAAAAAAAAGGATTACAAGTCTAGGCATAGTCATTTTTGAAAACTGTTTTATTAAAAGTAACAAACAAAGCTTTAAAAAACAATGCCTTTATTACCAAGTGCTTACACTCAAAGGCTTGATTACTTCAGATTTGCTCTGATTCCACCAGTTTTCCATGATTTCCTTTCCAAACTGCGTCAAATAGGCCTCAGGATGGAATTGTATTCCGAATATGGGAAGAGACTTATGAGCCAAGGCCATGATTTCTCCAGCTTCAGTTTCCAAAAGTATCTCCAAGTCCTCCGGCAAACCTTTTAGCTCCAAAGAATGATACCGGGTCACTTGAAAGCTATCAGGCAATCCCATTAAGTAGGGATGTGCGCTTTTCTGAAAAATATGATGCACTTTACCATGTACAGGTTGGCTACCTTTGACTAAGCTTGCCCCAAAATATTGTCCTATAGCCTGATGACCCAGACAAATTCCCAAAATTGGGGTTTTGCCAACAAACAGGTCGAGTATTGTCATCAGATTTCCTGCTTTTTCAGGAGTTTCCGGCCCTGGAGAGATAACCAAGGCTTCCCATTCCTGCGATATTAGTTTGTAGGGGTCTTCATCATTTCTCACGATGTGCAGGTCCATACCGATCTGCCTCAAATAGTCGGCAAGCATATGCGAAAACGAATCAAAATTATCAATCAACAGTACCATCTGAAGTGATTTTTACCATAGACTGTACTGTGCTGATGGTCTGACTGATAATTGGGGTAAAATTGTCCAAGGCCTTTACTGCTACAGGAGCCATAGGCTGGATAAAAGCATAGGTTTTTGACTCTTTGGTCCACTCCTCGGTGACTTTGAACTCAAAGGCATTGGCGATCCAAATGAAAAAGCTCAATATAAAAGCCGTCTTAATTACACCTAAAATACCCCCAGCCAAGCTATCAACAGAACCTAATAGGGTAAAGTCCAATGTTTTCTTCACTAAATAGGCGAGTCCCCTTATAATCAGGATTACGCCTAGAAATATCATGATAAATGCCACAAATGGTAGGGCAAAAGTGAGTTCGTTGACATGTACTGCCAATTTTTGTGCCCCCCAGTCCATCAGATGGAAAGCCAGAATCAAGGCCAATACAAAAGCCACAATAGACAGGATGCTGATAAACAACCCCTGTCTATAGCCACTATAGGCGCCCAAGGCCAAAAAGATCAATATGATAAAATCCAGGATCGCCAAGAGATCAACCCAATAATGCTTTTACTTTTTGGGAAATCAGTTTCCCGTCTGCTTTACCGGCCAAGGCTTTGGTAGCAACACCCATTACTTTGCCCATATCTTTGGGACCTTCTGCACCTACTTCAGTGATGACCTTTTTTAACTCAGCCTCCAACTCCTCTTCCGAAAGTTGCTTGGGCAAAAATTCATTGATAATCTCCAATTCTGCCATTTCCACGGCATAAAGGTCTTCCCTGTTTTGTTGCTTGTAGATATCAGCAGAGTCTTTGCGCTGCTTGGCAGCCTTGGTCAACAGCTTAATTTCATCTTCTTGGGTAATTTCGCCAGTAGCTCCACCTTTGGTTTCTTCCAACAAAATTAGGGATTTGATGGCGCGCAAAGCTCTTAATCTGTCTTTGTCTTTGGCCAACATGGCTGTTTTAATTTCACTTTCGACACTTGCCTTTAAACTCATTGTCTTGTTCTTTGTGTTATAGGTGTAAATTTGCACAAAATTACCTTTTAATTTAGGAAAATGACCAAACTCAGTGTAAATATTAACAAGATTGCCACCTTAAGAAATGCCCGCGGTGG
The DNA here is from genome assembly GCF_003014575.1 of Cecembia rubra. Classification (GTDB taxonomy): domain Bacteria; phylum Bacteroidota; class Bacteroidia; order Cytophagales; family Cyclobacteriaceae; genus Cecembia_A; species Cecembia_A rubra. Next base: position 66,689 of record NZ_PYGF01000011.1, on the reverse strand, counting down.
CAACAATCCGGATGTGGTGAAAGTAGCTTTGGATTGCGAGCGCTTCGGTGCTGAAGGTATCACCGTACACCCAAGACCAGACGAAAGGCATATCCGCTTTCAGGATGTACTGGACCTTTCTCCTGTGTTGAATACTGAATTCAATATCGAGGGGTATCCGGACAAGCGCTTCATGGAAATCATCAGAAAAGTCAAACCGGCTCAAGCTACTTTAGTACCTGATCCCCCAAATGCCATCACTTCAAACAGCGGTTGGGACACCATTACCCATCAGGAAATGCTTAAGGATATCGTGGCAGAATTGAAAGAAATCGGCACCAGAGTTTCCATATTCATCAATCCGGAAGCAAAATATTTCGAGCCTGCCAAAAGTACCGGTACAGACAGGGTGGAATTATATACAGAACCTTATGCTTCCAATTATTCCATCAACAGGGAATGGGCGATAAAACCCTATGTGGAAGTTGCACATATCGCCAGAGAACTTGGACTTGGACTCAATGCAGGCCATGATCTTGATCTCCACAACTTAAAGTACCTGAAATCATGCATTCCCTTCTTAGACGAAGTGTCGATTGGCCATGCTTTGGTCTGTGATGCCCTGTACTATGGATTGGAGAATACCATTCAGATGTACAGAAGACAGTTGGAGGGGTGATGACAACTTGGAGAATTGGAATTTATTTATTGGAGAGTTGATAAAGATTTATGATCTAAGGATTAAGGGTTTTCGATTGTCATTGTCGGCAACACCCACAATCAAACCATCCATTTTACTCCAAAACCAAATGCTGATTTTTGCTGCTATAAAACTTGCTATTCAGGCATTTTAATTAATTTTGCGGGCTATGGCAAAAACTGAACAAACTGCGGAGAACGCACAACTGAAAGATATAATTGCACATGCCAAGGAATATGGTTTTGTGTATCCTTCATCCGAAATCTATGATGGCCTTCAGGCAGTATATGATTACGGAGCTTATGGAGTGGAATTGAAAAACAACCTGAAGCGCTTATGGTGGGAAACCATGACCCGCCTTAACGACAATATCGTTGGTATCGATGCATCGATTTTTATGCATCCTACCACTTGGAAGGCTTCCGGCCACGTGGACAGCTTCAATGATCCAATGATCGATAATAAGGACAGCAAAAAGCGCTACCGTGCCGATGTTCTGATCGAGGAGAAAGCCGCCCAATACGAACAATCTGGAGAGAAGGCAAGGGCACAGGAACTTTTGAGCGCCATGGCCAGATTATTGGAAGCAGAAGACTTTGCTGGTGTCAGGGACCTGATCATCAATGAAAGCATTGTATGCCCAATCAGTGGCACAGCCAATTGGACAGAGGTTAGGCAATTTAACCTGATGTTTTCTACCCAAGTAGGTTCAGTATCAGAGGATGCATCTACCATCTACCTAAGACCTGAAACAGCTCAGGGAATTTTTGTTAACTTTCTTAATGTACAGAAGACAGCAAGGATGAAAATCCCATTTGGCATTGCCCAGATCGGTAAGGCTTTTAGAAATGAGATTGTGGCCAGACAGTTCATCTTCAGAATGAGGGAATTCGAACAGATGGAAATGCAGTTTTTTGTCCGCCCTGGATCCGAACTGGATTGGTACAAGGAATGGGCAGCGACCCGTATGAAATGGCACAAGGCATTGGGCATTCCTGAAGAAAAACTCAGAAGACATGACCATGAAAAATTGGCCCATTATGCCAATGCGGCGATGGATATTGAGTATGAGTTCCCCTTCGGATTTAAGGAAGTAGAAGGCATCCATTCCAGGACAGATTTTGATCTGAAGAGCCATCAGGAATATTCCAAAAAGAAACAACAGTATTTCGACCCAGAGATCAATCAGAACTATATCCCTTATGTAATTGAGACCTCAATTGGGGCTGACCGTCTCTTCCTGATGACCTTATGCAATGCTTTTGTGGATGAGCAAGTGGAAGGCAAGCAAAGAACTTATCTGAAATTCCATCCTGCTATTGCTCCTGTCAAAGCGGCTATTTTGCCATTAGTAAAGAAGGATGGTTTGCCTGAGAAGGCTAAGGAGATTGTGGAAGCTTTGAAATATGATTTCAATATCATCTATGAAGAAGCTGCTTCTATAGGAAAGAGATATACCCGTCAGGATCTGATCGGTACACCTTTCTGTATCGCTGTGGACCATCAGACTCTAGAGGACAATACGGTCACCATCCGTCACAGAGATACCACCGAACAGGAAAGGGTCGCAATCGCTGACCTTCATGCCCGACTGACGGAAGCATGCAGTTTTAGGAGGGTGTTTGAGAAGATTTGATGGCAAGACCATTGAATATTTGAGATCATAATATTTTACGGATTAAATTTAAGCAGGCCACTTGATTCAAGAGGCCTGTTTTTTTACGCTCGTACCTTCAGGCCTTTGGTTTCGTTTTGTCCTGTTGCCCCTGACTTCCGCAGGCCACAGTCTGGGTTGTCACAGGGCAGCCTTTCAGGCTTTGTTATAACAAAGAAAGCCCTGAAAAATCAGGGCTTTGTACTTTAACTAGGACTTATCAAACAATATTATCTGCAGGATTTTACAATATTCTCCAAGTTACATTTTTTTGAATCGCCATTGACAGTGAAATCTGTCCAAAGGTTGGCTCTTGGTTGGCCGGTGCCAGGGCAGTTGGCTTCTAATTCTACCCTCCACTCATAAGTAGCCATAGCGCTAAGGTTCATGGTTTTTTGTTTGGTTACACCAGCTCCGTCCCAAGTAGCCAAATCGCCACCTATTGTTACACCCTGTGCAAAAGTGAATACCAGTTGTGCATCTTCTATGCTGGATCTAGGAGTAAATGTGAAGGTAAAGCTCCCATCTCCATTGTCTACATAGCTTAAGGAATTATCGCATGCTTCTTCGCAGACGGCAAATAGAGAATAAGACTCATTGAATTCGATAGGTTGGCCAAGACCTTCCTGCCTGATAGAGAAATCCACTTCCTCACAGGCTACAGGTCCGCCTACTACTGCAATGCTATGTTTTACTGTACTGCCTTTTTCTACCTCTTCAAAAAGCTTGGAGTCACCGTTAATGGTGATGCTGATTTCTGCTTTTGCGCTGGAGCTGCCAGCGGTGATATCATAATCAACCTCTACCACGAATTCTGTCTCGGTGTTGTATGCTCTATAAGTGACCGCTTTGCTGTTAATTCCTTGGGTTCCTGTTTTGGTGTCAGCCATCACAAAATATTCCCCGGAACCTGCCTCAATACAATCCAAATTGCAATCTGCATCTGCATAGCTTCTGGCATTTTCCATGCCCATTCCGAATCCGTAAAGATTGAAGGCACTACCGGCCATCTTCTCATTAGTCTCAATTGCTCTTTCTGCAGGAGCCATAGGTTCCACCATTTCACAAGAGAACATCATCATGGTTGCCACTCCCAGCACCAGGATATTTTTTGAGTTTGTCATTAATTTTGTCATGGTCTATTTGTTTAAAAATGTTATTCGATGCTGCTAAGTTAGTAAAAAGTATATTAAAAGCAAAATTTTGTATACGAAAAACATAAATATGTATTTACTAAAAATGACAAATTAATCAAAAATGCCTTTAATGGCTTAATTAGGCCATTTTTCAGCTAAAAGAAATTTCTATTTTTTTTTATAAAAGTAAATTCGAAATGCATTTTAAATATTTTGAAAAATAAATTTTTGTATTGGAAAAACATTGTTTGTCTATGTCAGGTGTGAAACTTTTAAAAAGAATACAATTGATTCAGTTTGTAGAAAATAAATGAGGTTGTATAAGTGCTTTATTTCAATTTTTGAAGAGCGGGAAGTATTCAAGCCCAAATATGGCTTAGAATTTATACGACTCGGCTGGTACAAGTTTTTCATTGATATGGGCTTGAAATTGTAGGTTTATTATATTGGGAAGTTTCTACTGTTAAGAAAGCGTACATTCATTTTAAACTTTTTTTGTGGATGTGTTAATCTAGGGGAGGCGGAATAAAGAATCAAAAAAGTGCTATTGGCTCAATGAAGAGAATTAAATTAAAAGTTGATTTTAGGCCATTTCAATAAATATGCTCAAAACAAATCCCTTGTTGAATGTGCAAAGAATTTTAAAAATTGAGACTAAAAAAGCTGCCAGGACTTTCTGGCAGCTTTCAAAGGAAAATCGAATATTAAAATTCAATATTGCTTTAATTATCTATCATCAAATTAATCACAAGCAGAAGAAATTGCACTAATAGTCACATAATTTGACCTACCGCTAGTTCCTGGACCAACTGTAATCGAGTTATTTGTAATAACTGAAACTACATTTAGACCACTTAAAGTGGAACATACTTGAGGTGTTAGATCTACATCTGTTTCATTAACTGGTTTGAATTCCTCATCATTTACACAAATTGAGATTTCATTGAATGAAAATCCAGTATCAGGGACAAAAGTTGCTGTAAATGTATAATTAGACTCATTACCTGTCCTTTTGACGGTAACTACACCAACTCTGCCTCCCGATTTCCCATTCACTTGGAAGTCAACCTCTAATTCATCATTATCAACATCATTATTTCTTTGACCCGCCATTGTAAAACTTCTAGTCCAATTTGGGTTACAATTGTTTTCTTCACATTCTGTGACAGTGTAGGAAAAAAACATGGACCAATTTCCAAGACCTTCAGGATTAAATCTTTCCCCCTCTGCCCAAGCACCTTCTGTTTGCGCTATAGTTCCACTTACAGCCTCCCCTTTATCATTAAATTCAATACCTTCTACTCTTACAACATCTGCATGAACTGCTATATCAATCTCGCCAAAATCCTTAACACCAACCTTTTCATCACCTCCTCCAATTGGTAAAGCAAAATAGTACTCTTGTACGCCTATGATATTTTCTGAATCAATGTCAGAAGGGAAAGGAAATTTACCTGGAGCTGGATTTATAATTGCCCCTTTTTTAGCTTTTGATTTCCCATTTCCAACTGGTTCGAATTCAAGCTTTGTTTGTCCCACAAACAAATTTAACTTTCTAATTACCCAATCCTCTTCATATTCTCCTTCAATCGTTACATTGATATAAAGGCTATCTAAATCATTGTATGCATGTACCTTACCTACTGGAATGTGCTGTCCAGCAAGTAGTATCGTCTCGACATCATTGCAGGTAAACATATCCTTATGCATCCTTGCATTTGGATCATCTGATTTAAACTTGAATAAAATTCTTTCTAAACCATTACTTAAATCCGGAGCATCAAAGGTCTCAATTTGGTTGCATGAAAAAAGCAACACTGCGCTCAACAAGGCCAATCCCAGGCCTCTGAGCTGTGTAAAATAGGGCTTTATCATTTTTTTAAGATCTAATTGTTTTTAATAATTTATTTAAAAGTACATTTTTTGATAATAAAATGCAATTTTTAATATACTTTTATCCTTTTTTTGTATATATTTTGATATTTAAAAATTAATTATACACCTATTTTTTTTAAATTATAAAAATTTTTTTTATTGCTTTTCTATTTTAAAATAATCATTAATTTCATTTTTACTTGTTAAATTATTTTTTTTAGATAGTACAAGAATTTTAATCTGATTTTCTAAAAAAAAATTAATTTTTTCGAAAAAATATTAGCCTTGCCGAGTGAATTTGAAAGTTTGGATACTAAGATGTAAACTTTCTTATCTAACACATCTATAGAAAAACTTATAACTTTAAACTCTCTCCCCTTTTGTTTGTTAAAATCCCATGTCCAAAAAAGCAATTGTTATCGGTGCAGGAATAGCAGGACTAGCAGCCGCAACGCGCCTTATACATAAAGGTTATCAGGTTCAGGTTTTTGAAGCCAATTCTTACCCAGGAGGTAAGCTCTCCGAAATCGAAAAAAAAGGCTACAGATTTGATGCAGGTCCTTCGCTCTTTACACTTCCAGTTCAGGTGGAAGAACTATTCCTACTTTCGGGAAAAAATCCATCAGAGCACTTCCAATACATCAAACTACCAGTGGCATGCCATTACTTCTGGGAAGACGGAAATCAGATAAAGGCCTGGTCAGATATTAACCGTTTTGCTGATGAGGTAGAATCCAAATTGGGAGAACCTGCAGAAAATATCCGTAAAGCACTCAAATCCTCGGCATTCATTTATGAACATCTCTCCCCCCTATTTATGCATCGATCACTGCATAAATTGAACACCTGGACCAACAAAGATGCCCTAAAATCCTACCTTAAAATAGGTAAACTGGGAATTTTCAGCACCATGAATAAGGCCAATGAAAAAAAATTTACTCACTCCAAAATGGTGCAGCTTTTCAACCGCTATGCCACCTACAATGGCTCCAATCCGTATGAATCTCCAGCCACCCTCAACATTATCCCCCACCTTGAATTCAATATCGGTGCCTTTTTTCCAAAAAAAGGTATGCACGATATTACCCAATCCATCTACCGTCTGGCACAGGAACTGGGTGTAAATTTTATTTTTAATTCTAAGGTGGATGAGATTTTGGTGGAAAACAAAAAAGCTATTGGTGTTTTGGTCAATGGACAAAAATACCTATCAGACATCATTGTCAATAATATGGACATGGTCAATGCTTATAAGTCCATTTTGAAAAAACAAAAGCAGCCCAAATTCCTGCTTAACCAACCCAAATCCAGTTCCGCACTGATTTTCTACTGGGGTATAAAAAAGAAATTTCCAGAACTTGACCTTCACAACATTCTCTTTTCGGACAATTACAAGGAAGAATTTGAACACATCTTCCATAAAAAAAGCATCTATCATGACCCTACCATCTACATCAACATCACTTCGGTATACAAACCGGATGATGCTCCTGAGGGCTGCATGAACTGGTTTACCATGATCAATGTGCCCAACAACCAAGGACAGGACTGGGACAGTATGATCCAAGAAGCCAGAAAACAAATAATCGCCAAGGTCAACCGTATCCTGAAAACAGATATTGAGTCGATGATTGAGGTGGAAGATCTTTTGGATCCCAGAACAATTGAAAGCCGTACTTCTAGTGCAAATGGGGCGCTATATGGAAACAGTTCAAACAATATGTACTCAGCCTTTCTGCGGCATGCCAATTATTCCTCAGATATTAAGAATCTTTACTTCTGTGGTGGCAGCGTGCACCCCGGTGGAGGAATTCCCCTCTGCTTGCTTTCAGCGAAGATTATGACAGAGATGGTAAAGGAGACTTAAAAGCGAGTGGCTAGTGATAAAAATTTCGGAAATGGTAATTACAAATGATGAAGGAGTAGGTGCTAATAATCAGTAGTCCTAGAGTTTTAGGATGGTTATCTGTAAAGGCATATCCTTGTCATTTCTAAGGGAGAAAACATCATTAATGAGTTGAGAAGTCTGGAATTCAAGTAATCACACTTTTACTTTGAATCTTAACTTTTTTTCCTAAAAACAAACACCCCCATACTTCTTAAACCATGAACCAAGACACTTTTTGCAGGTTCCAAATAATCCAGATTAAAGCGTGCTACCATCTCCTTTTCCAGGTTGGAGGTTAATATAAAGCGTTCCGAGCCATCCGGCAATAAGTAAACGCCATCACCTACCCTAAAAGAGTTCTCCAATATATTTCCTGCATCAGTACACATCCTAAGCAAAAAAACTCCACCTGGTTTCAGTATCCGCATCATCTCTTCCAACATTTGGAAAAAATGGCTTTCTGAACGGGCAAAATGCAGAACTGCTGAACTGATCAAAGCATCAAAGGCCCCATTATGAAAAGGCATATCCTCAACAGATGCCTTTTGGAAGCGATGGATATCATAATCCTTCTGAATGGTCTGGGCATATACTCTCGCCATCTGAATTGCGATGGGATTGGAATCACATCCAAAAATCTGATACCCCTGGTGAAGAAAATAAATACAGTTTCTCCCTTCTCCGCACCCTGCATCCAAAATTTTCATTTCCTTAACAAACCTACCTTTAAGAATCTGGTCCAAAAGATAAATGTCAATATTTCCCAAAAAGGAATTTAGTTCATTTACTTCCATTGTCAATTTCATTTAATGCTTCCAACATTTTCACTTTTCCTACCTTGATCAACTCTTCCGATCTATGAAACTCCAAAGTACCGGCCTGTTCCCTGGAAATTTCAATCAAAATATCAGCTTGGTGCTTTTCAATGACAAGGGCTGAAAGCCTGTCTTGAAGGAGATCAAACGAATAATTGAGCAATTCAACTGAACTCATCCCTTTGTAATTCCCTTCCTTTGGGCGCTTATCTTCAGCATTAAAATAATTGCTGAACTTCTTTTGGTATTCTTTAAGCCAAGATGGCAGTTTAATGGCAGATTCTTTTTTGCTTTCCTTATCCACATTCATTAAGGCAGTTTTAGGCCCATTAAGGTCTACCGCCACTATCCAATCCCCTAAATGTTCCTCATCCAATAAATTGAAGGGAATGGGATTGAGTATGCCACCATCTATATACTCCTGTTTTCCAATACGTGCTGGCATAAGCACTGTTGGGATAGATACGGAAGCTCTAATCGCCCTGTAAAGGCTTCCTGACTTGAAAACCCTCTCCTTACCACTAGGAATTTCCACCGCATTACATCGAAAGGGGATTGACAAGTCTTCGATATTACAGTCTTCAATTAGTTTTTTTAATTCTCCAAATACTTTTTCCCCTTTGATAAAACCCTTACTGGACAATGTAAAATCCATCAGTGAAAAAACATCAATCCTGTCCAAATTACATATCCAATCTTTGAATTTGGGAAGTTGCCCTGTTCCATATATGCCCCCAATAAGCGCTCCGGCAGAACATCCTGCAATGGATACTATCTTGTACCCTTTTTCTTCTAATGCCTCTATAGCACCAATATGTGCCATTCCTCTCGCCCCACCACTTGAAAGTACCAATGAAACAGTTTTCTTACCCATAGTTAAGTATCACTTTTAAAAAAAAGAATTTGCACACAAATTTGCAGGACGAATTTAAAGAAATATGAGCCAATTCAAACCATTTCACCTGGCATTTCCCATTCGGGATATAGAAGAAACCCGCGCTTTCTATGGAGACCTTTTAGGTTGCGAAATCGGCAGAAGTACTGACAAATGGATAGACTTCAATTTCTTTGGACATCAGTTATCCGCACATGTCAGACCCGAGGAGCTTAGCCTGGCAAAGGCCAATGAAGTGGACGGGAAAAATGTTCCTGTAAGACATTTTGGTGCTATCTTGCCTTGGGACGAATGGCATCTACTGGCTGACAAACTCACCCGTCATGGCATTGAATTTGTAATTGAACCCTATATCCGCTTCAAAGGAGAAGTGGGTGAACAGGCCACTATGTTTTTTCTGGATCCGGCCGGCAATGCCCTTGAATTCAAATCATTTCAGGATGAATCCCAGATTTTCGCAAAATAATTTCTCTTTTTCTATTGAGTGATTTGGGATTGAAACAGAGTAAAATAAAATATTCCAAACGTACATGCATTTTCATATTTGGCAAGCTCAAAAAACCTTTGTGTAAAAGCTACACAAAAAAGGTGGTTTTTTGTAAATAATGGCCCTACATATGACCACTAATAGCCCTTTAATGCCACCTATGTTTATTTCATTTCATAGGCGAACGAAAGGGCGTAGCTTTCGGTTGAATAACTATCTGCACAAGTTTGGGTTATATGCTAGGTAAACAAAAAAAAGGCATGTTGTACTATAAAACGTACCATCATCCTTCCAGTCTGGAATGGGTAGTATTCATCCATGGAGCTGGAGGATCGTCTGCGATCTGGCATAAACAAATCAGGGAGTTCAGAGAGGAATTCAATTTGTTATTGATCGACTTAAGAGGTCATGGAAAGTCTGCAGGCTCATTCAAAAATATTTGGAACGAAAAATACACCTTCGAGGCTGTGACCAAAGACATTATTGAAGTTTTGGATCACATTGGTTTACCACCAGCGCACTTTATGGGTGTTTCACTTGGTACCATTCTTACCCGTCAACTAGCGGAAATGGAACCACAGCGCGTAAAATCAATGGTTATGGCCGGTGCTGTCACCAAATTGAACATAACTTCAAGACTATTGGTGTTACTTGGGAACGCATTCAAGTCTTTGGTCCCATACATGTGGCTTTACAGCCTTTTTGCCTGGATCATCATGCCCCGAAAACATCATGCAGAATCCAGAAACCTTTTTATCAGAGAGGCAAAAAGACTTTGTCAAAAGGAATTCATCCGCTGGTTCAAACTTACTAAAGATGTTAATCCACTATTAAAATATTTCAAACAAAAGGATATTAAAATCCCTACCCTTTATGTTATGGGAGAAGAAGACATCATGTTTTTGGAACCGGTAAAAAAAATCGTACAGGAGCATAAACTATCCTTTTTGAAAATTGTCAAAGCTTGTGGGCATGTTGTCAATGTGGAGCAGCCTGAGGTCTTCAATCAGGTATCTCTTCAATTTCTAAGAAATCAAAATCAAACTTTATACATTAATTCTTTGGATTCATAAAGAATGAAAAAACAGACCAAAATTATTTTAACCTTGGTGATCGTTGCCGTGATTGCAGTGATTTTTATTTACCCAAGAAGGGATACTTTAATGGGGAAAAATAAGAATGCCCCTTCCCCGACTCAAAGCCAAGGACTGGGAGGGCCTGGACAAGGCCAAGCTTTACCTGTCAATGTGGTGGAATTAAAACCGGAGCGACTGGAAAATAACCTGAGCGTAACGGGTACAATCATCCCTAATGAAACTGTAAACCTAAGAACGGAAATTGCCGGATTGGTAAAAAATATCGCTTTCAGAGAAGGTGAATTTGTGAAGAAAGGCACTCCTTTGGTCTATCTCAACGATGACGAACTGAAAGCACAATACCAAAGGCTGGAATACACCAAAAAACTATTTGAAAGTCAAGAAAACAGGCAAAAACAATTGTTGGAGAAAGAGGCCATTTCCCAGGAAGAATATGACATCGTACTGAATCAGTTCAACACTAACTTGGCTGATCTGAGATTAGTTGAAGCTCAATTGAACAAAACGATCGTCAGGGCACCTTTTGACGGAGTCCTGGGCCTAAGGCAGATTTCAGAAGGAAGTGTAATCGGTACAGGAGACGTGATAGCCAGTATTGTTAATATCGACCCGATTAAGATTGAATTTTCCATCCCTGAAAGATATGCCAACATGGTGAAACTGGGTTCAAAGGTATATTTTTCCAATGAAGCAGGAGGGCAGGAAGTAGAAGGTACGGTTTATGCCTATGAACCCAACATTGATGCAGGAACAAGGACATTAAAACTAAGGGCTACAAGCCCCAATAAAGACAGAAGGTTTCTTCCAGGGATGTTTGTAAGGATAAAATACATCTTAGGGGTTGAAGAAAATGCCTTAATGGTTCCGTCTGAAGCAATTATTCCAGAACTTAATGGGTATAAGGTGTTCGTGGTCAACTCTGAAGGAAAAGTTGAAGAAAGACAGGTATCCATCGGCACACGTACAGATAGATATGTACAGATTGTCAATGGAGTGAGTGATGGTGATTTAGTATTGACCACCGGAGTATTGCAAGTACGCGCAGGTATGCCTGTCAACTACAATAAAATCAATTAACTATGGCGAGTCTTTCAACCATTAGTATCCGAAGACCGGTCTTGGCCATTGTAATGTCCCTGACCATTCTTCTATTTGGATCAATAGGTATATCCCTTTTGGGTGTAAGAGAATTTCCCAGTGTTGATCCACCCATCATCAATGTGCGGACTACTTACGTAGGAGCAAATGCAGATGTAATCGAGGCACAGATTACTGAGCCTTTGGAAGAAGCTATCAATGGGATTGCGGGGATCAAATCCCTGACTTCTGTAAGTAATGATGGTACAAGTAACATCACAGTCGAATTTGATGTAGGTGCTGATCTGGAAGCTGCTGCCAATGACGTCAGGGACAAAGTATCCGGAGCGCAAAGGAACCTTCCTCCGGACACCGAACCTCCTGTAGTCTCGAAGGCTGATTCTGACTCACAGCCTATTGTATTTTTGAACGTACAAAGTGACAGGAGAAACTTACTCGAGATTTCAGATATTGCCAACAATATCTTTAAAGAAAGACTTCAGACCATTCCAGGTGTTAGTACTGTCCAGATTTGGGGAGAAAAACGTTATGCCATCCGGTTGAGGATGGATCCCTTAAAAATGGCCTCCTATGGCATCACCCCTCTCGACGTACTCAATAAGGTTCAAAGTGAAAACGTGGAACTTCCTTCAGGAAGAATTGAAGGTTCGTCCATTGAACTATCCGTTAGGACCAAAAGCCGCTTGAGCACACCACAGGAATTCAACCAGCTGATCATTAAAGAAGATCAGAATAACATAGTAAGATTCCAGGATATAGGAAGGGCAGAATTGGCCGCCCTGAATGAAAGAACAGTACTGAAAAGGGATGGAATTCCTATGGTGGGCGTGGTTTTGGTACCCCTTCCTGGTTCAAATAATATAGAAATCGTAGATGAATTCTACAGAAGACTTGAGATCATCAAGAAAGATCTTCCTGAAGACATCAAGTTGGACATTGGATTCGATGCTACCAAATTTATCCGAAATTCCATCAAGGAAGTACAGGAAACCATCTTTATCGCATTTATTCTGGTCGTTAGTATTATCTTCCTCTTTTTGAGAGATTGGCGGACAACCTTTATTCCCGTACTGACGATACCTATTTCTTTAATTGGGGTATTCTTTGTCATGTACCTCATGGATTTCTCAATCAATGTACTCACATTGCTCGGTATAGTACTTTCAATTGGCTTGGTGGTGGATGATGCCATTGTGGTACTTGAAAATATTTACACCCGTATCGAAAAAGGAGAAAATCCCGATAATGCTGCTGAGAAAGGTGCAGAAGAAATCTTCTTTGCAGTTATTGCGACAACTGTGGCTTTGGCCGCGGTATTCCTACCTGTTATATTTTTAACAGGTACTACAGGAAGATTATTTAGGGAATTTGGTATTGTCGTGGCCGGAGCAGTGATCATTTCTTCCTTTGTTGCCTTGACAATGACCCCCATGCTCAGCTCCAAACTTTTGAAAAGGAGGGAAAAACAAAATGCCTTTTACAATTTGACCGAACCATTCTTTGTGTGGTTGAATGATAAATACAATATTGGTCTGGAAAAATTCATGAAGATCCGTTGGTCAGCTTTTGTGATCATAGCCCTCATGGGTTTTGGAATATATCAGTTATTCAACATCATTCCTACTGAGTTATCCCCAATAGAAGACAGAGGAGAGATGAGGGTCAATTTGACCGGACCTGAAGGAGCTACTTTCAGTTACATGGATAATGTTCTTGACGAAATGCTTTTGGACTTCCTGGATAAAATCCCTGATGAGGAAAGGGAAGGTATCATCACAGTAACCTCCCCTGGATTTGGTACAGCAAGCACTAACTCAGGTTTCTTAAGATTGATTTTGAAGGAATCCACTGAGAGAGAAAGAAGCCAACAACAAATTTTCGATCAGGTACAGGGTATGCTGAGAAACTATACCTCAGTGAGGGCATTTGCTACCCAGCCTCCCTCCATTGGTGACAGAAGAGGTGGCTTGCCTGTACAGTATGTCATTCAGGCTCCTACTTTGGACAAACTCAAAGAAGTAATTCCTGCTTTTCTGGAAAAGGCCAATCAAAGCCCTGTTTTCAGCTTTGCAGATGTAAACCTGAAATTTACAAAACCTGAAATTGAAGTAGAAATTGACAGGGAAAAAGCCAGAAACGTTGGCGTATCCGTTCAGGAAATTGCAAGAACCTTGCAGCTTTCTTACTCTGGCCAACGTTTTGCCTATTTTATCATGAACGGCAAACAATATCAGGTGGTAGGTGAAATGCAATTGGAAGACAGAAATGAACCTGTCAATTTACGAATGCTATATGTACGGGCTGACAATGGTCAATTGATCCAACTGGACAACTTGGTGACTATCAGAGAAAAAAGCACTCCTCCACAATTATACCGATTCAACCGATTTGTAAGTGCGACAGTATCGGCAGGTTTGGCTCCGGGATACACACTTGGAACAGGTCTTGATGAAATGGATAGGATTGCAGATGAGGTCCTTGACGAAACCTATAGCACTGATTTGGCAGGACTTTCCAAAGAGTTTCGTGATAGTTCCAACAGCTTGATCTTTGCTTTCCTCTTTGCACTGATCCTGATTTACTTGGTATTATCAGCACAATTTGAAAGTTTCAAAGATCCTCTGACCATTATGTTTACTGTACCTCTGGCCTTATTTGGTGCATTGCTATCTCTTTGGGCATTTGATTTTACCCTAAATATCTTTAGTCAAATTGGAATCATTATGCTCATAGGCTTAGTGACCAAAAATGGGATCCTGATTGTTGAATTTGCCAACCAAAGGAAAGCACAAGGCCTGACCGTAGATGAAGCCATCATAGGAGCAGCAAAAGCCAGGTTCAGACCAATTCTAATGACGAGCTTGTCCACTATCCTTGGTATATTACCTATTGCCCTTGCCCTAGGTGCCGGTGCTGAAAGCCGTGTACCTATGGGAGTAGCTGTAGTTGGCGGACTTGCATTCTCAACTATTTTGACATTATTTGTCATACCTGCAGTATATACTTATTTAACTTCTAAAAAAGGAAGATTAGCTAGAGTCTGATGAAAAAAATACTTTGTATGCTGGCCTTGGTCCTTCTAGGCCAGCCTATTGTTTTTGCACAGGAAGAAGAAAAGATAGATCTAGAAAAGGCCATCCTGTTGGGCCTGGACAGGAATTTTGGGGTAAAAATTGCCGCCAACAACCAGATCATTGCCGAAAGGGAAGTGAAAATTACTACAGGGAGTTTTTTGATGCCCATTATCGATGCCAATTTTTTGAGATCTTTCTCATTTGAAGACGTAACTCAGCAATTTCTTAATTCCCCTGAACCCAACAGAATAGATAATGCTAAAACCAATAATGAAAATTATTCTTTAGTTGGCGTTTACGGTTTAAGGCCTGAAGCCATTTACACCATGAAGGTAGTTGGTAAGCTTGCAGAACTTAGTGAATTGCAGGCAAAAGTTACCGTTGAAAATACAGTAGCTTCTATTGCATCTGCCTATTATAGGTTAGTTCTGGAATTACAGCGTCAGAAAGTACTGGAAACAACCTTAGAGCTTTCCCAATCCCGATTGGACATTGCACAGGCCAGGTATGAATTGGGTGGTGCAGGTAAAAGGGATTACTTGACAGCTCAAGTGGACTTTAATGCAGATCGCTCCATGCTGGTCAATCAGGAATTGGCTATCAAAAATGCCCAGATCAACCTAAATGAATTGCTTGCAATGCCACCTGATACCAAATTAAAGGTCAGAGATACAATAGTGGTGGAGAATAACCTCATTTTGAATGATTTACTGGAAAATGCCTATCTGAACAACAAAGATTTTCTCATTGCCCAAAGAAATGAGAACATCGCATTTCTAAGTTTAAAGGAAATCCAAGCTTCCAGATTACCTTCTGTTAATTTTAATGCGGCTTACAATAACAATACCCTCAATTCCGATGCGGGTTTCTTGCTTTTCAACCAAAGAGAAGGTTTTAACTATGGCTTGACAGCAAGCTTTAATGTATTCAACGGATTTGCCCTTAACAGAAGAATACAGAATGCCAAGGTCCAAAAGGTCAATGCTGAATATGCAGTTAAGCAATTTGAAATACAGCTGGCATCCGATATCCAAAGAGCATATAATACCTACAATACCAACATGCAACTATTGGATATTGAATTCGCAAATTATAAAGTCGCTATGGAAAGCGCAGATATAGCATTAGAAAGATTCAGGCTGGGTATAGCTGATTACCTTCAGTTCAGGGACGCCCAGGTCAACCTACTTACAGCAGAAAACAGGTTGATTACCGCGCTCTTCAATATCAAAGAAATGGAAATCGAACTCATGCGCCTATCCGGAAGAATCTTCTATCAGGGATCGGAAAACAGATTTTCTCTTGTTTTGAAGTAAGCCAAATTGTCAGGTTATAAAAAGCCGTCCTGATTATCAACAGGATGGCTTTTTTTATTTAAATGATTTTTTGTCATACCCCGAATAATATTTGGTATAAAATTTGTTATTTTTACCAATTGTGTTCACCATGTCCGACCATTCGGACCTTAAATGAATGAAAAAAGCCCTAGTCGGAGTTTTAGTTTTTTTTGTGATTTCATTTTTTGGGTTTCAATGTACTTTCATTGATAATAGAGAAACCCAAGAAAAATACTGGGAAAACCCAGTACAAATCGATCTTGATGAAATCGTCAAAAGAGGATACCTACGTGCCATTGTAGACAATTCTTCCACAAGTTATTATATCTACCGCGGCAGAAGAATGGGTTATGAGTTTGAATTACTCAAAAACCTTGCAAATGAATTGGGTGTCAGATTACATCTGATCATCAAATCTGATATTCAGGAAGCTTTCTACTTACTCAACAAAGGGAAAGCTGATGTCATTGCAATGAACCTGGAGATTACAGAACCAAGACAAAAACTTGCAAAGTTCTCTTATCCTCTCGGTCAGATGGGGACAGTCCTTGTCCAAAGGAAGGACAAAAAACCTTTGAATGACTTTTGGGAATTGCAGGACAAGGTCATACACATCCGAAAGGATGCAGTGTATAAAGCCCAACTGGACAATATTCAGGAAGCCTATGGCGTAAATTTCTCTATTCAGGAAGAAAAAGGAGACAATGAAAGTTTTATCCAAAAAGTAATCAATAAAGAAATAGACTATACTGTAGTCGACAGGGTGGAAGCCATGGTCAGCAGCACGTATTATGATAATTTGGACATCAACTTAGAAATCAGTCCAAAATCTGATGTTGCCTGGGCAGTTAGAAAAAATGCACCTCAACTGGAAGCAGCAATCAATGAATGGATTGAGAAGAAAAATAAAGCTGGTCTAATAAACACCCTTTTTGCCAAATATTTCCAAAATTCAAAAAACAGCTTTTTTAGAAATAACAGTCCTTTTTCTTCAGTAGCAGGAAATACCATCTCTCCTTATGATAATATTATCAAAAAGGGTGCAGAATCCCTTGGCTGGGACTGGAGACTTCTGGCATCCCTGGTTTACAAAGAATCAGGCTTTGATACCACAGCCACTTCCTATGCAGGTGCAGTCGGACTCTTGCAGTTGATGCCTGTGACTTTAGAGAGGTTTGGAGTCGAAAATCCCAATGATCCATTGGAAAGCCTAATGGGTGGTGTTAATTACCTGAAATACCTGGACAAATTCTGGAGGGAAAGAATTCCTGAAGCCAATGAACGAATTAAGGTAATGTTAGCATCTTATAATATTGGCCATGGACATGTGGAAGATGCCTGGAAACTCACCCTGAAATATGGAGGAAATCCTCAAAGTTGGGAAAGCATTGCAAGGTTCCTTCAATTAAAAAATGACCCTAAATACTTCCGTGACCCAGTAGTCAAGAGTGGCTATGCAAAAGGTCACCTGGCAGTTAATTACGTGGATGATATCCTGATTCTTTATGAATCCTACAGAGTCCTTATAGACCCTTAAAGCATATAAAAGCCCTCTTAGAATGAATTCTGGAGGGCCTTATTTTTTTTAAGCTGATAACACAAAAACTACAGGCAACTTATGCAGGTCCAGCTTAAACTTCTGCCAATCTCTGATTGGCCTGGTCTGGATAAACTCATCCGTACCTGTCAAGTTTTTGGCTATACATAGCTGGGTATTGGGATGTAAATTTTGCAACAGATCTTCTAACAGTTGATTGTTCCTGAAAGGGGTCTCCATGAAAATCTGGGTTCTCTTCTGCCTCAAAGACTCTGCTTCCAGGTTTTTTATTGCTTGAATCCTTTCTTTTTTGTCTATAGGCAAATACCCATGAAAGGCAAAAGACTGTCCATTGAAGCCTGATCCCATAAGGGCCAGAAACATAGAACTTGGTCCGCTCAGTGGAACTACTTCTATCCCTTTATTATGGGCATATGCCACTGCGATGGAGCCGGGATCTGCAATACCAGGGCATCCAGCTTCTGACATGACTCCCATATCATTTCCCTCTAAAATTGGCTGCATCATTTTTGCTAATTCAGCTTCCTTTGTCTTCTTATCCAAGACTTCAAAATAAAGCTCCTCAATATTCACCCCCAGCTTCAGGCTACTGATATACCTTCGGGCAGTACGAATATTTTCAACCAAAAAGTATTGGGTTTGGTGTATCACTTCCTTTACTTGGGGACTGATAATCTTTTGAGCTGTTCCTTCTGCAAGTACTGTGGGAATTAAAAATAATTTTCCTAATCTGGTTTTATCAGTTTTCATAAAGTAAAGATGGGAAAAAGGAAATCACTTCAAAAATGCCTTTACTGTCTCAATCACTGCTGCAGGCTGTTCGGCATGTAACCAATGCCCTGCATCTTTGATATAAACCAATCGACTATTTGGGAAAAACCGTTCGATATCCACCTTGTCCTTCTCTGTTATATAATCAGAATTGGCACCTCCTATAAACAAAGTAGGCTTTTCAAATGGCGCATCGGACTTCAGTTCTTCTCCTACATTTCCGATTTTTTCTGTAATCACAGGGAGATTAATTTTCCAGATAAATTTTCCATTATCATCCCTTCCCAAACTCTTCATAAGAAATTGCCTTATACCAGGGATTTTGATATATTCAGTAAGAATATCATCTGCTTCTTTCCTCGACTTCAGTTGATCCACTGGCACAGCATTCAATCCTTCTAGAATTTGTTGATGATGTAAAGGATAAAAACGGGGAGCTATGTCTGCAACGATCAATTTTTCAACCAAATCCGGATAATTCATGGCAAGTTTCATGACAGTTTTCCCCCCCATGGAGTGCCCCATGAAATAGGCTGAGTGGATCCTTTCATCCTCCATCAACTCCTTCAGGTCATCGGCCATTACCGTATAATTCCATTCCTCACTATGAGGGGAATCCCCATGGTTCCTTTGATCTACGAGGTATAATGTATAGTTTTTTTCAAGTTCCTTGGCTATACTGAACCAGTTGTCTGATGAACCAAACAGACCATGTACAATAATAAGGGGCTTTCCAGCCCCTGTTTTTTTAAAATGAAGTTTCATCAATACAATAAATTTTACCCATGTCAGAAACGAGCGTTAATCCTAACGAAATGAAGATTCTACCAAAGAAAGCTAAACCCTTAATACTCGGGATACCAATGACAGATTGCTTGAACCGTCATTTTATTCTATAAAATCTCCTAAATGTTAATTTCTCAGCTTCACGCGAAATGCTGCCATGATCATTTCTGAACTATTGCCTCAATTGTTGAATTTTCTAAATGTTTTCAATTATTCTATCGGATAACCTTTAGCCGCATACCAAATACCTCCATAAATATGTTGAAGGAAATTATCACTTAGAAATGCCCAATCTGTATGGCCCAAAGCAGTGTAGAAAATCCTTCCGCCATCGTATTCATGTGTCCAGGCCATAGGATGAAACTCACCCATTCCTTCTGCAGAACCAGTATCATAAGAGGTTTCATCTGCAGTGACTAAAACACGGACATTAGGATTAAAGTTCTTAAAAGCATAGAGCTCATCGGTCCATAGCCATTTTTCTGGTAAGTGGTAAGTTGATGGATGTTTTTTATCCACTACATTGAGCCTTACGGATTGAATGTGCGGATGGTTTTTGAATTGTGCACCGATCAGCTTGGTATACCAAGGCCATTCATATTCGGTATCGGTGGCGCTGTGGATGCCTACTACACCCTTTCCGCTTTGGACAAATCTCTGGAAAGCTGCTTTTTGTTCTTCATTGAAAATGGTACCTGTGGTACTCATCAAGATGATAACATCAAAACGTTTTAATCTCTCGTCGGTGAAAATATCCGCATCTTCTGTAGAAAACACCTCAAACTGATGGTCTCTTCCAAGTTTTTTGATGGCTACTACTCCATCTGGTATGGACTGGTGGCGAAAACCCTTGGTCTTGCTGAAAACCAGTGCTCTGAACTGATGATTTTGCGCTTCAGCTAAATTGGAAAACCCTAACAGCACTGCCAATAACAGGACAATGAAAGGGAAGGGGTGCTTTGAATTCATATTGTTTTGTTTAGGTTGTATTGTTAAATAGTGATTCTGATTTATTGTACCAAACCAAATTTTTCGGCAGCATCCTTTCGGGAATAGGCATTGAAATGCCACCACTCCGAGCCGATTCCTGAAAAACCGCCATGCTTCATCACTTTCCTGAGTATTTCACGGTTAGCAATTTGTTGTTTGGTTATTTTCCCTTCTCTCAACATCTGGCTTTCTCTATCTGGATAAGCCGGATAGCCAAAATAATCATAAGGAGTACCCATATCCAATGCTTCACCAGTATCGGAATCAGCCAATGTCAGGTCTACAGCTACACCATAATTATGAAGGCCTCCCACTTTGGGATCTGCCACATACAAGGGTTTGATGCTGTCCGGCTTGTCCAAATTATCCCAAAGGATTTGTTGTACACTCAAAGGACGTACCCCATCATAGACCAAAAAGGTCAGTCCAGGATGTTCCTGCTGGAGTTTTTGATGCGCTCTCTTTAGCATTAATGCCACTTCTGGCTGTAAATAACAACGTGTAAGGTCCCCATAGACATCCTGCCCAAAAAAATTATCCGTACTGGAGTATTTTAGGTCAACAAAGATTCCCGAAATCACTTCCTCTACATCTACCAATCCAGCATCAATCAGACTTTTTTCCAATTGACCTATCTCCTCAACGATTTCAAAATCTTCATCATCAATCACCCATTCCTCTGTGGCATCCCATAAGGCTTCTTGACTTTCTTCAACTTTGATATCTTGAGAATGGCAAGCAATTAAAATGGCTGAAATACAGATTATGAAAGATAGTGGTTTAGGAAACATGGTTCAGGAATTTTTTTTCACAAGAGTGGCCGAAGCTTGGGCTGTTGGCAATATCATAATATCAGCCAATACCACATGGGAAGGTCTGCTTACAGCAAAGGCAATGGTCTCTGCAATATCTTCTGCAGTAAGAGGCTGTAATCCCTTGTAAACAGATTTTGACCGATCTTCATCACCCTTGAAACGAACAAGTGAAAATTCAGTCTCCACCAATCCCGGATGCACACCAATAACTCTGATCCCATAGGGGTTTAGATCCATCCGCATTCCCTTAGTAAGGGCATCCACAGCATGCTTTGACGCACAGTAAACGTTCCCCATTGGATAAACTTCCTTTCCTGCTATGGATCCAATATTGACAATGGTACCTGAACTCCTTGCTACCATTCCTGGGATGATCTCTTTGGATACATACAACAAACCTTTTACATTGATATCAACCATGGCATCCCAGTCTTCCAGACTACCTGTCTGAATAGGATCCAGACCATGTGCATTTCCCGCATTATTGACCAATATTTCAATTTTCCTCCAACTATCAGGCAGCGTATTGATAGCTTCCTTTACTGCTTGTGGATCTCTAACATCAAAATTCAAAGTCAGCACATCCACCCCTTCTTTTGAAATTTCTTTCTGCAGGTCCTGAAGTTTTAATTGCCTTCTTCCAGTAGCGATAATATGGTATCCCAGCTGAGCAAGTGCCACTGCTGTAGCCCAGCCAATTCCTGAAGTGGCTCCTGTCACAAAAGCTATTTTCTTTTCCATGTCCTGAATTTAATTAATATGACCCGCTAAATAAAATAATTATTGAAGGCTGTAAGAAAAATCAAGGGGATCGGAAAATTTGAACCTAAATCCGGTAGTTAGGATCTTATCTGCTGCAATTTCCTTCCATGGACCAGAGCTTGAAGCATAGCTTTTTGGTGGTGGGAAACCCAAATCAGCTGCATTTTTTTCAAAAACCTCTTTCCGTGTTGGATGCAATGGAGCTACTGCATTAAAGGTCTCATTCCATAGCTGTTTCACAATTATCCAATATGCGACATTAACGGCATCTTCTTGATGAATGTAATTAACGGGCGCATTACCATCAACATTTTCCTTCCCTGAAAAATAACGTCCGGGAATCCGGTCTACACCCAACAAGCCTCCATACCTAATTATGCTAAGGTCATAAGTTCTATCTTTGGCCAACAGCTTTTCTGCTGCGAGTAATGATCTATTACCGGTATTGTCTTCATCCAGCACGTCTTCTTCTTTGGCAAGCTGGCAATGGTCAGGATATACAGAAGTAGATGATACATAAATAACTTTCTGCACCCTTGCCTGCACAATCAATTCCTTCAAAAATTTAATCTGTTCTGGATGAAAGGTCTCCGGCATAGTTCTTGACTTTGGTGGAATATTTACAAAAAGAATATCAGTATCAAAAAACAAAGCGTGATAGCCTAAACCCTGGGGATAAGGATTTAACTGAAACTGAAAAGCCTTAATTCCCTGGGATTGTAACACGGCAACTTTTTCAGGAGAAGTGCTGCTCCCTTTCACTTCAAAACCTTCTTTTTGAAGAATTGTGGCCAAAGGTTTACCAAGCCAGCCCAACCCTATAATGCTAACTCTAGTCATGTAAACGTAAATTATTGGAAAATTTGAGTATATTGATATTTGAAAGCTCCAATTTTTGGAACGATTTTGGTTTCCATCATCAAAAATTCATTGATTTGATATGAGGACAAAAATTTTCAGAATATTGTTCATTTTTATCCTTTTTGTTTCATGCAAAAAAGAAGAAAGCAAAAACGAGCTTTTAGGAAATTGGTATGGATTTGATTCGGATTCTATGTATTATGAACTTTACATTTCTGATACCCTAATCATTCTCAACCATGAAAACTTAGGAATTGCAGAATACACCTATTTAAGGGATGGTCAACGGCTTATCACCACCACCCCATTATTTTTTGAGAGAATTTGGGATTTGGA
This sequence comes from Cecembia rubra, assembly GCF_003014575.1. GTDB lineage: Bacteria > Bacteroidota > Bacteroidia > Cytophagales > Cyclobacteriaceae > Cecembia_A > Cecembia_A rubra. The sequence goes on along the minus strand of NZ_PYGF01000011.1, from coordinate 43,775 downwards.
AAGCCTGAATGATTCCAGCTTTACAATAAAAGATACTTTAGAAACCCACCACTATAAAAGATTAAACATTCCTGCCGGTTTTTTTGAGAGCATGAATGACAGTACAGGATTTTTCACTTTCAAAGAAGGTTTTTTAGAAAGAACTCAAAGCCACAAGCAATAAATAATCCTTCATTGGAATGCAACCTGCAAAACAATGAAGGATTGATAAAATATAGTTTATGTGCTTATTTTTCTTTCTTCGGCATGGTTCCCAAAAGGTAATCCCATAAAGGTGAGCTAACTCCAAAAGCTGCATCTGGATCCTTGTAATGATGCACTGCATGGTTAACCCATAAAATCTTCAGGAAGTTTTTTGGGGGCTGAAAGGCATGCACGGCATAGTGGACTCCCAAATAGGCTGCATAACCAATCAGAAATCCGGGAAGAAAATACAGGGCATAATCACCCATGATAAGAGTAAACACTCCGTAAAATATCAATGCATAAGCCGCACTTACAAATGGGGGCATGGCTAAGCGATCTTTGTCTCTTGGATAGTCATGGTGTACTCCATGTACTGTATATTGTAACTTATCCTTAATTGGAGTATCTGGCTCCATATGGAAAAAATACTTGTGCATCATGTATTCCACATAGGAAAAAGCCAAAATACCCAAAACCAAAACAGGAACACCTATAAGCAACCCTATTTCAGTAGCAGTAACTGCATAGTAAAGTGATATCCCTGAAATGATGAAAAACAGAATGATAGGAATGCTGATATGAGTCCTGGACAATCTTTCCAAAACAGGATTATCAAACATTTTTGCGGAACCATTATTATCCGGTCTATCCAATCTCCCAATTTTTTTCAAAGTGGTCGTTGACATAATTATCCTAAATTTGTTAAAATAATATAGTTGGTTTTTAAAACGTATTACTGGTTTTCAATAAGAAAAGCAGTGAATTCGATACAAAATTAAAGCGAAGGCATTGAAATGCAACATTTTTCCTTGAAATTCCTATATGATTTTTATCATACACCCATCAACTTTTGATTGGCCTTTTGGACGGTATCTCTATAAAACACTTCGTATTTAGGTAATATATTGGTCACATCAAACTCCTTTGCACGGGCCAAAGCGTTGGCTTTGAATCTGGGAAGATTATTTTCGTCCAGTATTTCAAGTGCCCTTTGGGTCATTGTCGTTACATCTCCAATTTGGCTTACAAAACCTGTAATCCCATCTAGATTCAACTCCGGTATCCCTCCGGCATTGGAGGAAAGTACTGGTACTTCACAGGCCATAGCTTCCAATGCTGCAAGACCAAAGCTTTCTTTCTCTGAGGGCATCATGAACAAATCTGCTACCGACAATACCTCCTCTACAGCCTCCAGCTTACCCAAGAATCTGATATCGTCGCAAGTACCCAAGTCCCTGCATAAGCGCTCCATTCGATCCCTTTCAGGTCCATCACCTACTAAAAGCAATTTTGCAGGAATTTGTTTTCTTAGTTCATAAAATACTTTGATAACATCTTCAACGCGCTTAACTTTCCTAAAGTTGGATGTATGAACCAATAATTTTTCCCCTTGGGGGCAGATGGCCAATTTGAAGTGTTCCTTTTTCTGCTTTTTGAACCTTTCCAGGTCAATAAAATTTGGAATGACTTCAATATGATTTTTTACATCAAAGTGTTCGAAAGTATCCTTCCTAAGATCCTCTGAAACTGCCGTAACCCCATCAGATTGATTGATACTGAAGGTTACTACAGGTTCATAGCTAGGATCTTTTCCCACCAAGGTAATATCTGTTCCATGCAGGGTAGTGACCACAGGAATGTATATACCATCCTCCTTCAATATTTGTTTGGCCATATATGCCGCTGAAGCATGAGGAATGGCATAATGCACGTGAAGGAGATCCAGACCTTCATATTTCACCACATTGACCATTTTACTTGCCAATGCCAATTCATAGGGAGCAAATTCAAATAATGGATAACTTTTGATATCCACTTCATGGTAGTAAAGATTTTCACTGAAAAAATCCAAGCGGGTAGGTTGTCTGTAGGTGATAAAATGAACCTGATGCCCTTTTTTTGCCAGCGCTTTACCCAGCTCTGTTGCCACTACACCACTACCCCCGAAAGTTGGATAGCAGACTATGCCTATTTTCATATTTAACTTTTCTGGTTTTGCCTTTCCTAACAGTTGTATAAACATGAATTTGGCAGGAATTTGTTCAATATCCTGCCAAAATTCCTGTATCCTTTTTTATCCTTTTTTCATGGCCTGGTAAATAACATCATGAATTTGGGTTCTTACGCCATCTTTCAACAAAATATCATTGTTTGCATTGGGATGCACTCTATTGGATAAAAACACGTAGATAAGGTTATTTTCTGGATCAGCCCATACGCAAGTCCCTGTAAATCCTGTATGGCCAAAAGTGCTTTTTGGCGCTAATACACCGGCACTTCCTCCTTTGCCCCGCTCAGGTTCCGGCTTATCCCAGCCCCAGCCTCTCCTGCTTTGGTCAGATTGCCTTTTTGTAAAATCTCTGATAGTTTTTTGGTCAAGTATTTCTACATCTGCATATTTCCCGCCATTGAGCATTAACTGCATCATAACTGCCAGGTCATTGGCCGTACCAAACAGGCCGGCATGTCCTGCCACTCCTCCGTACATGGCTGCTCCAGGATCATGAACAAAGCCATGCACTGTCCTTTTTCGGAAAGTAATATCATCCTCAGTAGGCGCAATTCTATCCAAGGGCATCTTGAAGGCAGGATTGAATGTAAGGGAATTTAGGCCTAAAGGCTCATAGAAGTTTTGACTCACAAACTCGTCCAATGGCTGATTGGTGATTTTTTCCACAAGCTCCTGCAAAAGATACATGGTAAGATCAGAATACACATAACTGTGTTTTCTTCTTCCAGGATCCAATTTCCTAAGCTCTGACTTTACTGTCCAGTTCCAGAGACTGTCCCTAAGGGAATTGAGGCCATACATATCATTGGAAACTGGAAGCAAATAACCTGGTTCAGGCTTTTCTCTATAATATTCGCTTTTCCAAGATCCAGCCTCGACTGTCTTAGCATAATGGGGAATAAAAGCCACAAGACCTGCTTCATGGGCCAAAATATCATTCAGTATAAGCCCCCCTTTATTGGTTCTCCTCAATTCAGGGAGATAATGACCAATTGGCTTGTCCAAATCGATCATTTTACGACTTGCCAAAAACATAACAGCTTGGGTGGTGGCCATAACTTTGGTGATCGAAGCCAAATCATACACCGTATTGGTTCTCACTGGCCTGGTCTTGTTGTAATCCACATGGCCGTAAGCCTTTTCAAATATTACTTTTCCATCCTTTGCCACCAATACCACTCCTCCAGGAAATGCCCTTTTGGCTATGCTTATCTCCATGATTCTGTCAATTTCCGATAGTTTACGGCTATCAAGACCCTCACTTTCCGGAATGGTATAAGCTAGCCTTCCCAAGCCTTCCAGATATCCTCCTGTACCAATCCTCAAGTCTTCACTTACTGATACTGGAAGCATTCCATAGGCATTCCTAGCCCCAAATATAATCTCAGGCACCAGACTTTGGGTAAACTCATTATTCTCAAAGGCCATAATATGATTAGGGAAATCCGCCATGTCCTTTGCTCCATAGGCATTGCCAAAAAGCACCGTGATAACAGTTTTCTCCTGACTGATTTTGCGGATAAAATTGATATCCGTTCCATTGATACCAAATCCTTTGGATGGGTTATTGGTCACTCCCATAATACCTATCACTACTGTTGAATATCCGGCCAAATCTCTCTCTAAATTGGCTTGGGTTGCTGAGTCTGCATTCTTTGGTATATCAAAATGATCAAATTTGGCATATTTGGAAAGTTTGTCCTGAAACAGTTTGCCTTCACCACCTATGATCAGGGAAGCAAAATTGTGCAAATCCAAATGCCTAAGGGGCAGCACATTTTTTTTGTTAGAAGTCACCGTAATCGCTTCCGCATACAAATTTTCGACCAAAATCCTGGCTTCCGGACTATTTAACCTCTCCACCAAATTGGAGGTCTCAATTTTTTTCATTTGATTCAATCCTGCCCAATACTTTGCCTTGAGAACTTTCCTGACACGCATATCCACTTCTTCCCGGCTGATTTTCCCTTCATCTATTGCCTGCATGATCATGGCTTTGGCTTTGGGCACATCCTGGGAATAAACCAGAATATCATTTCCAGCCAATAGGGCCATGAGGTCCACTTCACCTGGTTTGTAATAATTGGCAACCCCTTTCATGTTCAAAGCATCGGTAAAGACCAGCCCATTGAAATTCATTTGAGTTTTGAGCAGGTCTGAAACTATATATTTGGAAAGTGTACTGGCTTTGTTGCGCTCTGAGTCCATACTGGGAATATGGAGATGGGCCACCATTACACTCATCAGGTCTTGATCGATCAATTCCCTGTATGGATACAGGTCCACATCTTTTATCCTGTTTTCAGAATGTTTAATTACAGGAAGAGTGTAATGTGAATCAGTTTCAGTATCTCCATGACCGGGAAAATGTTTGGCATTGGCCATAACACCATGGTCCTGAAGTCCTTTCATATAGGCCAGGGATTTTTTGGCGACCAATCTTTTCTCCTCTCCAAAAGCCCTGAAACCAATTACAGGATTGTTTGGGTTGGAATTGACATCAACAACAGGGGCGAAGTTGATGTGCATTCCCAACTCCTTGAACTGCTTGGCAATTTCTTTGCCCATATCATAGATCAGGTCTTCCCTGTGAAGGGCCCCTAAAGTCATCGCCCTTGGAAAGGTAATGACGGAATCCAAACGCATATTGATCCCCCATTCTGCATCCATGGCAATGAAAAGCGGGATTTTGGAAATTGATTGGTAATAATTGGTGAGGTTTGCCTGCCTAACAGGGCCTCCCTGAAAAAAAATCAGCCCTCCCAAGCTCTGTTCCTGGATGAGACGGGCAATTTCATCTATATGCCTAGTATCTTTATTGGAATAGGCAGCCACCATAAAAAGCTGACCTAACCTTTCGTCAAAGCTCGTATTTCTGAAAATACTGTCTACCCAAGCCTGCTGTTTGAGCTGGTCTTTAACAGACAGGGGATCCCGTTCTTCCCGCTTTCTGTCTTCATTGGCCTTTTCCCAACCCAACACTGCATCGGCCTGAAAAATGACCACCGCTGCCAACAAAAACCCCCAAAGTTTGATCCGCATATCCCAGTTTAATTTTTATTGCTTGATTTTTAAAATAACTTTGTATGAATATACATCGATTTGTACAAACTTACACGAATTTATTATCCCTAAGGATCAATTTTGATCAACGGGACAAGTTTTGTACTTAACGTCAGAAGTACCATTTGAATTGAGCATAACCATGAAATTTCCTCAGATTTTCCGAACAGCCCAGCCAATGAGGTTTGATATCAAACCGAGGTATTATGACCCGGTCAAAGAAGAAATCGAACAAAGGACTGCTCGCATCAAAAGAGAGTTGCAGGCAGAAGGGAAAATACCTTACGACGGAGACCACACTATGGAAGGTACAGGATTTCACGGATCATCAATTCGTGGTGCATTTACATCAGGAGGACAGATTAAAGGACGGCATACTTCTCCATTACAAAGTGCAGGAATGCTCCGATTGGTCATATTTGTTCTGTTGATTGGAAGTTTGTTCGGTTATATTTATTATGGCCCGGAAGCCATCTACACCATACTTTACATAGTAGCAGGCATTTCATTGTTGTTCCTATTTTTTAGATTAAGAAGAAAACAACGCAAATGAGTGATATCATCCAACTTCTTCCTGATGCCATCGCCAATCAGATTGCTGCAGGTGAAGTAGTACAACGTCCTGCATCTGCACTGAAAGAATTGATGGAAAATGCCATTGATGCCGGGGCAAGCCAGGTACAGGTTTTGGTAAAAGAAGCAGGAAAAATGCTGATCCAGGTCATCGACAATGGGAAGGGAATGACCATGACCGATGCAAGAATGAGTTTCGAAAGACATGCAACTTCCAAAATCCGGTCTTCAGCGGATCTTTTTGCTATCCGGACTTTTGGATTCAGGGGTGAGGCATTGGCTTCTATAGCTGCAGTAGCCCAGGTGGAAATGAAAACCAGGGAAAAAGGAGCCGAGTTGGGCACACTTATACAAATTGAAGGTTCGGAAATTAAGAAACAGGAACTTGTATCCTGCCAGGAAGGCACAAGCATTTCGGTTAAGAATCTTTTTTTTAATGTCCCGGCCCGAAGAAATTTTCTGAAGTCCAATCCGGTAGAAATGAAGCATCTTGTGGATGAATTCCAAAGGGTCGCACTTGCTTATCCTGAAATCGGATTCAACTTTATTCAAAATGACATGGAGCTTTATAACCTCCAACCTGGAAAGCTAAGCCAAAGGATTGTTGGGCTCTTCGGCAAAAACTATCAGGGACAATTGGTGGCCTGCAAAGAAGAAACACCTCATCTGAATGTCAGAGGCTATGTAGGCAAACCCGAAAACTCCAAAAAAACAAGGGGGGAACAGTTTTTCTTCGTCAATAACCGCTTTATCAAAAGCAATTACCTTCACCATGCTGTGGCCAATGCCTATGAAGGACTAATGCCTTCGGATATGCATCCTTTTTATGTGCTATTCCTTGAAATCGATCCAAGCCATATAGACATCAATGTCCACCCTACCAAAACTGAAATCAAATTTGATGATGAAAGAACTGTATATGCAGTGATTCGCTCAGCTGTAAAACAGGCACTTGGCGCACACAATGTGGTTCCGACTTTGGATTTCTCACTGGATGTCAATTTTACAGAAAACTGGAAATATGACAGCGGTAAAAGACAGGAGATCAATTTAGAAAATACCTTAGTGCCGGATGACCTGGCCAAAGAGAAATCTTACAAGTCCTTTCAGAACCCTTCTTTCAAAAAACAATCGGTATCAGGTTGGGAAAAGCTATTTGAAGGTGGTACTGGACTTTCTGAATATAGCCAAAAAATAACAAGGGAAGATGAAAAGGATTTTCTGACATTTCCATCCAAAGCCAACGAAGAGCTTTCAAGGCCCTCTTTGGATTTCGGAAAGCTAGAAGAAAGTACTGGGACGACTTTCCAGGTAGAGCTCAATTATATCATCGGCCAAATGTCAACCGGCCTTCTGATCATTGACCAACAAGCCGCACATGAGCGGATCTTGTATGAGCGCTATTCGAGACAGCTTTCCCAAGCTTCCGGCGCCTCGCAACAATGTCTTTTCCCCCCACATGTTCAGTTGGCTCCAGGAGATTTTGCATTGGTTATGGACATCAAAGACGAACTCCACAGTCTGGGGTTTGTGCTAGTGGAATTTGGAAAGGACACTCTTCTTATCCAAGGTGTGCCTGCAGACGTACAGGTCACCAATGAAAAAGCACTCTTTGAGGGACTATTGGAGCAATACAAACATTTCAAATCCGAGCTTTCCTTAGATAAAAGAGAAAATCTGGCAAGATCTTTGGCAAAAAAATCTTCAATAAAAAGAGGAATAAAGCTCAACACTCAAGAAATGGAAACGATTGTTGCACAATTATTTTCCTGTCAAAACCCAAATTATGGGCTTTCGGGGAACAAAACCTTCGTCAAACTCGATATACAAAAGATACAAGCCTTTTTTAACAGATAATTTATGTTCAGAAACTTAACACCTGTCGTAAAAAATTTATTGCTGATCACCATTGGTGTCTATGTGGTAGCTTCCTTTTTCATGCCACAGTTGAAAGCTTTTTTCGCGCTTTATTATGTTCACAGCAACAGGTTTATACCTACCCAGTTCTTGACCTACATGTTCATGCATGCAGATGGTTGGCACCTGTTTAGCAACATGTTTGGCCTGTTTATATTTGGGCCCCTCCTGGAGCAGTTTCTAGGTCCTAAAAAAATACTCAGCTTATGGATGATCTGTGGAGTTGGTTCAGGTCTACTCTACTCTGGATATACAGCCTACAGGATGAACCAAATGGATAACAGTATTTCGGCCTTTTACAGCAATCCAAACCCTGATAACTTTAGAGAATTTGTGAATAATAATCCCGGTTTTTTCAAACCGGGGGTTTATGATTTTATTGATGCTTACGACAGGAATCCTGACAATGCCAATTTGATCCAGCGAGCCAAAGACAACCTGATGTCTGTAAGAGAAATGCAGGCCAATGTACCAATGGTGGGAGCTTCAGGAGCTTTATTTGGTGTCCTAATTGCCTTTGCCATGCTTTTTCCAAACACTCAGTTGTTTTTGTTGTTTCCTCCTATGCCGGTAAAAGCCAAATATTTAGTCCTATTCTATGGCCTTTACACAGTTTATAACGTAATTTACAATAATCCATTGGATAATGTGGCTCATTTTGCCCATCTCAGTGGATTGGTAATCGGCGCAGCACTAGTCTGGTATTGGAAAAAAGATAGGCGTAACTTTTATTGAAAGCAATGTACGGAGGATTCTGGGACAATTTGAGAAATGCGTTCAGGCAAAACAATAACAGCCTGTACAAGATTTTGGCCATCAATTTGATCGTGTTTTTTGCCATGGTCATATTCCGGGTGGTTTTCACTTTGTCCGGAGCTGGAAATATTTATGAAGGTTTCAGGGCCTACATGATGATGCCGGCAGACCTTTCTGTCTTTATGAGGCAGCCATGGTCCCTATTTTCCTACATGTTTTTTCATGAAGGGCTCTTCCATATCCTTTTCAATTTACTTTTCTTATATTGGTTTGGCCTATTGGTCCACGAATATTTGGGCAGCCGCAAATTGGCAAATTTGTACATTTTAGGAGGTATCGCAGGAGCCATGTTTTACGTCCTTATGTACAATATATCACCTTATTTTTCAGACGTACTCCCTATGGCCAAAATGCTTGGAGCAAGTGCCGGAGTATATGCCATTGTAGTCGGAGCCGCCACCCTTACGCCCAACACAACCTTTCACCTGATCTTATTGGGACCCGTAAAAATTAAATATATTGCCATCTTTTATGTCATCATAGCATTTGTCAATTCTGCCGGAAGTAATGCTGGGGGTGAATTGGCACATTTGGGTGGAGCTGCCTTAGGCTTTTTTTATATCAACCAACTTAGAAAAGGAAACGATTGGGGAAGACCAGTACAGGCTGTGGGTCAGTTTTTTGAGAGATTATTTACCAAAAAGCCAAAAGTCAAAGTCTCTTATCGAAAAAAATCCTATTCCACTTCAGAAAGTTATACTTCAGGATCGACCAACCTCAAATCCACACCCTATTCAGGTGCCAATTTACCTACTCAAGAAGAAATCGATCAGATTCTGGATAAAATAGCAGAAAAAGGCTATGATGGATTAAGTAAAGAAGAGAAGCGTAAACTCTTCGAATACAGCAAAAAATAATCCGACTTTAAATCTTATTTCTCCTGGATTTTTTTCTCAATTGGATCCCAATTTAAACACCATCCCAACCCTCAAAACTGGCTGACGTGTGTTTTGGCTTTGCATCTTGAATTCCGTAACTACCCCGAATTGATCCAAAAGATCCAAAAAAGCGCCAACTCCAAAATTAGCACCTGCCCTGGATAGCACTTGACCAGGTTCTCCAGGTTGAAAATTGAGCCAAAGATTATTGTAGCCTCCAACAAGGTAAACCTGGGAAATCCCCTCTGTGAGATAGTACCTGAGATCTGCGTTGAGGCTATAGCTCCTCCCTATATCCGGAAACCAATAGGTAAAACTAGGGGCGAAGGAAAATTTGTCAGCGAATAGGTACTCAAAACCAGCATTTCCGCCTAAATCATTGATCTGCAGCTTATAATCCCCTGCAACCTGTATCCTAAAATCCCCTTGCTCCTGAGCTGTGACAGTCGAGCAATATATCAGTAAAACAATTACAAAAATTAATTTTTTCATGCCCTAAATATAAGGAAAATCAAAAAAGCCCCAAGAAAGGGGCCCTTTTCATTCAATTTTTAAGTCAATTCCTGTTCAGATTGATCTCTTGTTCCAAGTATGATAACCTTCCCATATTATCCATTCCCTGTACTACAACCTTGAATTTTTGTACCACATCGTTGTTGAAAAACTCGATATCAGCACTGTTGCCATTCAGGGTCAATTTGGGATTCCAATATAAGGTAGACCTGAAATCCGGCGCAGGGGAGCTTTCCTTATCATATCGTGGCATATAAAACTCCCGGGTGACTGAATAACCAGGGAACCTTAAATTGAACACCCCATTACCCAGATCTCCAATTCCTGCTCCTCTCTTGGTGTAAAGGGCAATCACACCACTTCCACCTGTAGCACCGAAAACGGCCAAAGAAGCAGCATCCTTGAACACTTCTACTGAAGCCAAGTCCCTCGGACTGATGGAAGAGGCAAAACTGATATCAACTGGCACATTATCCAATAATATCAAAGGTGGACCTCCTGCCTGAAGTGAGCCTACACCTCTGATGGTTATACTAGGCATTCCCATGGGGTCAGGTGTAACCCTAACTCCGGCAAATCTACCTTGAAGCAATTGGAAAATATCCCGAAAACCCTCAAATCCACTGATATCCTCAGGTCTAAGAGAAGCATCTCCCTTTCCATACATTCTGACAATTTGCTCCTCATTGGGATCAATTTTCTCAGATTTTATTACAAATTCATCCAACTTAATTTCCTGAACTTCTCCAAAAGCCGCTTCAGAAGCCCTCCTTTTCTCTGCCTGAAGCAGGTACTCCCGCACCACAGGTGAAATATGAAAATTACCCACTTTGGGCTTAAAACCTTCCCATGAAACATACTTGGACAAAGGCGGATCCATCTCAAGGTTTACAAATTCCTTTTGCCTTTTATCAGAGGCAGAAATGGTCAGCAGGGTAGTATCTTGAAAATCCAGGTCATCGAGAATGAATTTTCCGTTTTCACCGAATTCCACAGCGAAGAATTCTTCTTCCTTACCTTTTGAAAAAACATTGAGCACCCCTCCGGAAAGTCCCCTTCTTCCTCCATTTTTTGGACTGACAGTTCCGGTGACATTGATGCCCTGTTCGATAAAGTTTTTATTCTCCATTTTTCCTGCCAAAACCTTTTCCCAATTGAATCTTCTCCAGCCATGGGTCAGCATCACCAGATCAATTCCCTGATCATCTCTGCTTTCACCAAAAAATTGCTTGGGGTTATGGATGATACCCTTCAACTCAGATTCCATCTTGAGATAGGAAATTATATGGGATTGGTTACTATATGGACTTTCATTAGCATCTGTAATGGAAACAGAATAATTCCCCCCTTCAAAGGCTTCCCCCTCCAACAGCAATTTCCATTTATTTTTTCCCCTTGGCTGACTATTGACTTGATTTGCCTCGAGTTTCAAAGAAACTTCCTTTTCCACGGGGATAAATATCAATCGCTCAGCCAAGGGTGTTCCTCCCGGCTCAAATATGGTAACCTGATTGATCCCCTCGGGAAGCTGGGTTTTGTTGACCCTGGCACCGGTAACCCCATTTTGAAGATTGATCATCTGCATGTGACCTATCCTGCCCCGTGCATGAATTACAAGTAGTCCTTCACCTGTAGGCGAGATCTCTGTAAAATTATTGGATTGAATCAGGATATTCACGAGGTTTTCATTAGTGTTGTCCACAGAAAGGTTTACTCCTTTGGTTTTGACCTGACCAACGGATTTATTTAATTTTCCAGAATCTGTCACCAATTCAGTTGTGATATTTTGTCCAGCCTGAGGGGTTATATTAAATGCAGCCAGACCGGATTCATTGGTGCTGAATTCCACCTCCTGTGAACCAGAGACTACTTTACCTTGTAACTTTACCGGAGAACCATCAGGATATACCGCCCGGACTGCCACCTTATTGTTGAAACCTGCTATCAGGTCTCCTCCTTCAGGTAAAAACTGAACATCAATAGAGAAACTGGGAAAGGGTAAAACAAATCTCCTGGAAATAGCAAAATCCTCGTTTTCAACTTGTTTCAATTCTAGTGCTGTCACCTGATTCAATGATGCTGCAGGAAGGTCAAAAGAGAATTCATATTGACCGTTTTGGTCTAAAATAAATATACCCTTCTGAATCGTCTTGTCCCTATTCACCAGTTCATAATGCAAGGAATCACCGGAAAGGGGCTTTAGTGAATTATCCACAGCAGAAATCTTGGCCAGGTAATTTACCTGATTACCATTTTCCTTCTTGTCAAAAGTCACGGAAGGTTGGAATTTCAAGTTGTAAGGATCCAATACCTGAATACTCGTCTGAAAAACCGCATCCTCCCCAAATCCCTTCAACCAATAGGAGTAGGCCTTGATATGATACAGACCCTCTTGTGTAAAGAGATCCAGTTTTAAATCTCCATATCCATGGCCATCTTCCATCTTTACAGTCCTCTGCTGCAACAGGCGTCCCTCATTGTCAAGCAAATCCACATAAACCACCTTGCTGAGCGGGGACGGAACATCTGGACTCCCCGCGGTCATGTAAACGGAAAACCAGATATTATCTCCCGCTGCATAGAGATTCTTATCCAAATGCAGAAAAACTTTTTCCTCGGGAATTTCATCGACATAAAATTCCATCATGGAAATGATTTTTTCTGTCAGTTCTGAGATACCAGGCTTTTCTTTGAAAGCCGTAAAAATGTAAATGGCCGGAATCAATAAAAACGGAATGAGGTACTTGATTTTTTTCATAGAAAATAAGTTTTACAACAATCAAACAATTCAAATAGCCTGAAGACAATGGACTAGCCAAAACCTCCGAGTTACCTTTGTTACGAAATATTTTATTCGGCGGTTTTATTTTTTGCAAATAAAACTAAAAAAATAAAATATTCAAAAACCACTGCTAAAAATAACTTTATTGATACCCCTTGGTGTAAATGGAACAAAAACAAGCAAAACTAGCCATGTAATCTACTGAAGCTGAGCCACCTCATTCTTATTGGCCAACTGACCACAGGCTGCATCAATGTCCTGTCCTCTGGACTTTCTGACCTTGGCCACTATGCCATTTTCTTCCAAAATCCTCACATACATATCCACTGCCTCCTGGGAAGCCTGGCGGAATTCTCCCTCATCTATTGGATTATATTGGATGATATTCACTTTGGAAGGAATGATTTTGCAGAATTTTGCCAAAGCTTTGGCATGACGATCATCATCATTTACCCCTTCCCAGATCACATATTCATAGGTAACTTTTCTTTTGGTCTTTTGGTACCAATATTTTAAAGACTCAGACAGATCTTCCAATGGATTGACCTCATTGATCGGCATCAGGCGACTACGGGTCTCATTGATGGCAGAGTGTAAGGAAATCGCCAAATTGAATTTAACCCCATCATCAGCCATTTTCTTGATCATCTTAGGAATCCCAACAGTGGAAAGTGTAATTCTTCTAGGTGCCATTCCCAATCCTTCAGGAGAGGTAATCTTGTCAATGGCCTCGATGACATTGGTGTAATTCAACAGGGGTTCGCCCATACCCATAAACACAATATTGGTCAGCGGGCGGTTGAAATAGGTTTCTGCTTCCTCCTTGATGGCGACTACCTGGTCATAAATTTCATCAGGATTGAGGTTGCGCATTCTTTTCAATCTTGCCGTAGCACAAAAGTTACAGTCTAGACTACATCCTACCTGGGAAGATACACAGGCAGTAATTCTCTTTGTTGTTGGGATCAGTACCGACTCCACAATTTTATCATCAAAAAGCTTAACCGCATTCTTAATGGTTCCATCGGTTGAATGCTGCATGAGGTCCACATGGATGTGGTTGATGGAAAAATTCGCTTTCAACATCTCCCTGGTCTCCTTGGAAATGTTGGTCATGTCATCAAAATTCTTGAGTGACTTATTCCAAAGCCAGTCGTAAACCTGCTTGGCGCGGAATTTTTTGTCCCCTTGGGCAACAAAAAACTCCTCCAATTGGGCCAATGTGAATTTTCTGATGTCTTTTTTAGCGGTATTTTCCATGATGCAAAGGTAGGGATTTTTTATCCCTCCATAAGGGCAAAAACCCAAAATGCTCCTCGCTTGGTTCCCTTTTCAGAAAATATCTATGTACAGGAGACCTTTCATACCTGCTTTAGCTTCCCCATTTTTCTGAAAGCAAATGGACAAAGCCTAATGAGAAGTATCTTTAAATGTCTTTCCGTTTACAACTTTTTTTGAAGGTCTTCCAAAATTTCCCTGATCTCTACGATACTTGCCCATTCCCTGTCACGGTCTCCATGTTCGATACCGACATGGCCATGGTACCCATGAGAAAGTACTATTTTCATCATCCGTTCATAATCCAAAGGAGTCTGATTTCCATGGTCATCAAAGGCTGTAGGTTTTAGGCTGACCCCTTTCGCCATTGTCATCAATTCATCTACCCCACGGTAAGAATCATAGGATACCTCCCTGTTTTCATCCCTGAAAATCCTGAAATTTCCAAAATCCGGCAAACTCCCTGCTCTGGGATGTGCTGTTTGCTGCAGCATACCTACCAACCACTTGGCATCACTGGAATAACCGCCGTGATTCTCAATGAGGATATTGATATCAAAATCATCCGCAAATTCACACAAAGACCGCATCCCATCTGCACATAATTTCATAGCCTCCGCTGCATCATTTGGATCAGCGGACCATGGAATCTCTGTGTAGGCATTGATCCTGATGGAATGACAACCCAAAAATTGAGCAGCCTCCACCCATTTTTTATGGTTTTCCACTGTTTGCTGTCTATCCGTGGCTGATTTTGCCCCCAGCATACCTTCCCTATCACACATGATCAGGACCTGCTCAATACCTTCGTTTTTGCATCGGGTATTCATTTCGCCGAGATAGGCTTTATCCTTTGCCTTGTCCATGAAAAACTGGTTCACATATTCCACCGCATGGATGCCATGCTTCTTGGTTTCCAGAGGAAAATCCAGGTGGTCCAGCTTTCCCTGAAAAATCAGTCTGTTGACCGACCATTCCGCCAAAGAAATTTTAAAGGGCAGGGCTTTGTTTGTTTTGGCCAATCCTGGAAGCGGGATGGAGAAAAAGCCTAAAGCTAAGCTAGCCAAGCTGGCTGTCTTAATAAATTCTCTTCTTTGGGAATCTTGGGAATGTTTCATGTTTTCTTATTAAGGTCTTTGGGTTATTGGTTAAGTGAGAAATTTACCCATACAGGGCATGGATTACAAAATTTTGGGAAAATGTTTTTCACTAAATTTACCGAAAGACCAAAATGAACTATTTCAGATGCCAATCAAGAAAATCAGCCTTACAACCCTATATTTTATCAAAAGCAACTTTTCAAAAGGGCTACTATGGATAGGTCTTAAAACCGGGCTCATTGACAAGGTAATGATTTTGCCCTTTAAAGGATTCGGGAATGAAAATGAAATCTACTTTTTGGGAAGGGTACTTAAAGAAAGGGGAATAGTAAATTCTAGCCTGGAAGATGGACCATGGAAAAATTTTAAAAAAATGTACAAGCGTTTTATGTCATGGGAAATTCCAGGTGTAAAAATAAAAGCAAGCTTTCAGCATATCGAGCAAACGGTGATTACAGATGAGGAAGGTTACTTCTGTGTGC
Source organism: Cecembia rubra (assembly GCF_003014575.1). Classification (GTDB taxonomy): domain Bacteria; phylum Bacteroidota; class Bacteroidia; order Cytophagales; family Cyclobacteriaceae; genus Cecembia_A; species Cecembia_A rubra. The sequence continues at coordinate 28,176 of NZ_PYGF01000011.1, read as the reverse complement.
ATCTAAAATCTCCCCATCCATTCTCAATAGATGCTCCTTGGCAAGAAATACGGTTGGAGTTATTGGATCCGGTAGTGAAAAATCAGGAACAAGTTACCGCGGTCAACAAGGTCTTCATTCCCTACAAAAATGTGGAGTATGGTGTAATATCTGACATCGATGACACCATCGTACCCACAGGAGCCACCAGACTTCTCACCATGCTGAAGACTACTTTTCTGGGCAATGCCCATACCCGTTTGCCCTTCCCCGGAGTAGCGGATTTTTACCAGGCTTTGGCCAAAGGCAATGACGGCATTGAGAGCAACCCCTTCTTCTATGTCTCCAGTTCTCCATGGAACCTATATGATTTTTTGGTAGAATTTTTAGAAGTACACAGTATCCCCAAGGGTCCTTTGATGTTGCGGGATTTAGGTTTATCAAGGGAACAGTTTATTGCCGGAAGTCATTGGGAACACAAGCTCAGGCAGGTAGAAAAAATATTTGAGATTGAAAAAAATCTCCAGTTTATCCTTATCGGCGACTCGGGTCAACATGACCCCGAAATCTATCTTCAGGTAGTCAAGGACTTTCCTGAAAGGGTGAAAATAATCTATATCCGGGATATCAAAACCTCTAGACAAACAAAGTTGCTTGCAATCGAAAAGGAATTGAAAAATCTAGGTGTGCCAATGCTATTAATTAAAGATACTGGGGAGGCGGCCGCCCATGCAGCTGCTCAAGGTTGGATTCCTGAAGCGGCAATAGGCCAGGTTCAGGCAGCCGCAGAAGAACCCTGATGACGGTTTTTCAAACCGAACAAAGGCCTGATCCAAGTCCACCTTCTGATACCTGCTTCATAGATCAACCAAGAAAAGCCAAAAGTGCCAACTACCATGATCAGGAATTTTGGCCAAAACCCCCAGTCCAAGTCCATTATATAAAATCCGATGGCGATGGTGATGGTCTGATGAAGAATATAAAATGGATAGACTGCCTCATTTGCGTAGGCCAAAGTAGGGCTGGAACGATTAAGATAAGCCGATGCATATCCGAAAATTGCCAAAATCCAAGCCCAATAATTCACCACTTTAATAAAAGCCTCTATAAAATGGATCAATGTAGAATCCTCCCAAATCAATCTTAATCCTATCATTGAACTAAACCCTATGACACCTAAATACAGGTATTTTTTGCGATTTGATGCTACAGTTTTCCAAAAAACATCCCCCACCGAAATCATCAGGAACCCATAAAAGAAAAGCGTGAGGTAATTGACCATATTAAACCAATCTCCCCAAAAAGCATGGGTAGAAGGAAAGAAGGGCTCCAGAAATGCCTCCCAGAAATACAAAGGCACAAGCAACCAAAACAAACCCATGGGTCTTTCCGCCAATCGCCTCATTCGTCTGATCAAGCCGGTTTGGGGATTATTCCTCAGGTATAAAAAGCAGGGGATCAACATCAAGGAAAAAACCAAAAGGTAGGGCAAAAACCACAAGTGATGCCAAGAGAAATTGCCTTCCGGATAAACCCCGATAAATGCCTGGGCAGGCCAATAGTCAAAAAAACTGCCTTCAAACTGGTCTTTGGACAATCTCTCGAAATACACCTGGGGAGGAACAATAAATAAAATCCCAGCCACTAAAGGTAGAAATAAGCGCTTCATCCGCTCTAAGGCAAACTGTTCTCCACTCCTTTTAGATAAGGCATAATAAGTTCCCATACCAGAAATCACAAAAAGAATGGAGAGGCGCCATTGATTGACAAACAACATGGGCCATTTGATGGCTTCATAGATGACATTGTTCTTAATATGAAAACCCCAGGGAACAAAAAACATCCCCACATGATAGAAAATTAATAAAGCAAATACTATTACCCTTAGCCAATCCAGATCATATCTTCTCATCATAAATCAAGTTTTTGCCCAAAGGTAAATTGATTTCAAATGCTTAGGACAAGACAGTGATGGCTATCAAGAAAATGGGATGAAATACAAGAATTTCAATTCGCATATTGTTCTTCAAACTTTGAGATCATTCCTCTGGAAACAGGGACCTCTTCATTCACCCCCTTTAATTGCAGAAAATAGCCTTGGGCATTGCCCTTTACATGAATTACTTTTTGAAGGTTGACCAAATAAGACCGATGGGTTTTCAAAAATGCAGGGAAAGGTTCCAGCTGCTGCTCCAGTTCCTTTAAAGTCATCCTCTTGATCAATTTTGAAGCTGTTTCTTCACTTTCTAAAAAAAACTCCAAATAATTGCCATCTGCTTTGGCATAAAGAAATCGGGTAATGTCCATTTCAAAATCATCACTTTTTTGCTGTGTGATGATGGAAATTACGGATGAGCTTTCTGGGGTTTGAACCTGCAAAGATTGAGCATTGATAGACTGGGCTGTTATCAAATTTGCCTTGAGCAACCTGAGGTAATTAAGCGGTTCCAAAATAATGACAAACAAAATACCAACTAAAAAGGTATTGCGTATTTCCTCTAATAAGTATCTCAAAGACCAATTATCAGGATTATCGTATATCAAATCTCTTGTTAAAAACTGACATATTCCAATCATCAGAAGCATCAAGCCTATCAAACCAATTTCCTTCCCCACTGTCCAACAGTCTTCATTTATTTTTCTACTTTTTATGAACAAAATCACAAAAACTACCAAAAAGGCATTGAAGGAATGGACCATAGAAATCCAGAAGTAATCAAATTTATGTTCCGGCCTGTACACTACAAAAGGTTCAAAAAGATAATTGAAAAGTAAACTCATTATTAAAACAATTCCGGCTACGAATAAAAAACCAGTACCTGTGTAATAGAAAGGATAAGGCTGGCGAAAAACTTCCAAAACCTCACCCCATCTTTTTTTATTAATATTCAAAGACATCCTATTAGCAATTTTTTAAAACAGGTCGGTGACCTTAAAATATTTTTTAAATTACATCAATGAAAGCAACAAACCTATTACCAAAGATAGAAGGAATCATAGTACCGACAGTGACGCCTTTACTAGAGTCAGGTAAACTGGACCTAAAGGGAATTGAAACCATTACAAGACACCTGATAGATGGGGGTGTACATGGTATTTTTATTTTGGGAACTACCGGAGAAACACCAAGTTTGAAGGTAGACCTGAGAAAGAATTTAATCAAAAACACCTGCCAATATGCCAATAATGAAAAACCTGTAATGGTAGGCATCAGTGATCCCTGCATGGATGTAAGTTTAGAATTGGCCCAGATAGCCAGGTCCGAAGGAGCTACTGCTGTGGTTGCATTGTCTCCCTTCTTTTTCCATTTGGATCAGGAAGATTTATACAACTATTTCTCCCTTTTGGCAGATCAATGCGAGTTACCCCTATTCTTGTATAATTACCCGAACATGACCAAATGTCATCTGGAAGTAGGAACTGTGAAAGCCTTGGCAGCACATCCCAACATCATCGGCATCAAAGACAGTTCAGGAAATGGGGTATATCTTGAGAAGCTTTTGGAAATCAAATCTGAAAAACCGGAATTTTCTGTATTACCAGGACCAGAAGAAATCATGGTCCAATCAGTAATTGCAGGTGCTGATGGCGGAGTCAATGGAGGTGCTAATTTATTTCCCGAATTATATGTCCGTCTTTATGAAGCAGCAAAGGCGAAAGACTGGGACACGATTCAAGTGATTCAGCCTATTATCATGGAAATTTCCAGTAAGATTTATGGAGCCGGAAAAAAGAGTTACAGTTATTTTCAGGGAATGAAGCAGGCTTTGAGTTTCCTGGGAATTTGCCAACCCCATTTGTCCAGACCACTTTTAGCTGCACCGGCCACCGTTCAGATGGCCATACAGCAAGACATGCAGTCCATCATTCGAAAGATCAAAGCTATCTGAAATCTACATGCAACTTCCCTTCCTAGACCTTCTCATTTTCTTCATCTATTTATCGGGAATATTAGGTTTTGGGATTTCATTCTACTTCAAAAAAAGAACCAGTCTGGAATATATCACCGGGAAGGGTAGATTGCCATCATGGACTTTGGGGATGTCAATTTTTGCAACTTATGTAAGCAGCATCAGTTTCTTGGCCCTTCCTGGAAATGCTTACCAAGGCAATTGGAACTCCTTTGTTTTCAGCTTATCCATTCCTATTGCTACCGTTTTTGCTTTGCTATTTTTTGTTCCACTTTACAGAAAACTCCAGAGCCCATCAGCTTATTCCTATTTTGAAGAGCGCTTTGGGCTTTGGGCAAGGATCTACGCCTCTGTTTGCTATCTCCTCACCCAATTGGCAAGGATGGGTGCCATCTTGTACCTTCTGGCCTTGCCCATGCACGTACTTCTTGGCTGGAGCATCCCTGTTATTATCGTAGCTACCGGATTTGGAGTGATGGTCTATGCCGTAGCAGGGGGCATTGAAGCGGTAGTCTGGACGGATGCGGTGCAGGGCATAGTATTAATTGCAGGTGCTTTGCTTTGTTTTTTCGTGATCCTATCAGACTTGCCCCAAGGTCTGCCTCAATATTTAGAAGAAGGAAGTAAACAAGGTAAATTTTCTCTAGGCCCTTATGCTTGGAACTGGACAGAAAGCAGCTTTTGGATGGTGTTGTTATATGGATTATTTATCAACCTACAGAATTTTGGTGTAGATCAAAGTTATATCCAAAGGTACTTGGGTGCAAAAAATACACTGGAAGCGCAAAAATCCGCCGCCTTTGGGGCTTTGCTATATATTCCAGTTTCCCTTCTATTTTTTATGATAGGCACTGGACTATTTGTTTTTTACCAGGAGAATGCCGGAAGCCTTCCTTTGGAAATTGCCAAAGAAGGAGATAAGGTTTTTCCTTATTTCATTGTTCATTCACTTCCCCAAGGAATCACCGGACTATTGGTAGCAGCCCTTTTTGCTGCCGGGATGAGTACCCTTTCCACCTCCATCAATAGTTCTGCCACTGTGATTTTGGAGGACCATGTGAAGAAATATGTGAACCCAAAAATCACAGATAAAGCCGCAGTCAAAGTACTCTACCTGAGTTCTACTTTAGTTGGGTTGATCAGTATTGGGGTAGCTTTGGCCTTTAATGGGGTGGAAAGCGCCCTTGATGCCTGGTGGGCCTTGGCCTCCATTTTCAGTGGAGGAATTCTGGGACTGTTTCTTTTGAGTTTTTTCAATTTTTCTGCTCCTCGAGGGCCCGCCATTTTCGGCGTTATTCTTGGTTTAATGGTTATTAGCTGGATCAGTCTTTGCGAATTTTTCCCAAATATTCCATTACCTCGGCTACATAAAAATTTAGCCATTATCCTAGGAACAATGGCTATTGTTTTAAGTGGTTTTTTTGCAGGATTATTAATGAGTACTAAAAGTACTCAATCTTAATGACTTCGATAAGGGAGCGGGCTTTCTGGATAAGAGTCAATAATCCTCCCATTTTCATCCACAGAAATCAAATTGAACTGTGGCCCTTCCAAGGTCAACAGGGTAAAAGCTTTTACGGATTGGGCTCTTTTCAAATACCAAGTATTTTCCACATCATGGATTGGTCTTTCTCCGACCCCCCAAGAACCATCACCCACATAAATGACGCCGGATTGGTCCCTTTGCAGGTTACGGATAGGGTATGTCCTTTTATAGGCATGGTCATGGTTTTCAAATGCTATTCTGACCCCGCTTTTCTCAAACAGTGGCACCCAATGTTCCCTGACCATAGTCTGGGTAATGTCTTCATAATTTCTCACTGAAGGAAATCCCGGAACATGATAAATTGGGATACGGTGCAATACATGTGTTCTCTCTTCAAGCGTTTTTGCCAGCCATTGGGTCTGTACACCAGGAATAGGATTGGAATGCTCTGTATCCAAAATAATCAAACTGAGGTAATCCCCAAAGTCAAGGACATTGTATCCTGGCTGCCCGGGAAAGGCAAATAAACCATAAAAATAAGGGGCTATTCTCTTTCTAAAGGAGTTGTTTTGTTCATAACCTGGATTTCTGCTGTAGTATCCACCTACTACTTCGTGATTGCCTATGGCTACGACACAGGGTAGAATCCGATTGTCAGCCGTTATTAAGGTATTGGAATAACCTTCAAACCAGTCATATATCCTTTGAATATTTTCAGCTATGCCATTTTCATAAGCCATATCTCCACCAATGATCACGAAGTCCGGTTCAAAAAAGGACACAACTCTATTGGTCTTTTCAAACCATTCTTTACGGTGCATTGCATCTCCGCCAATAGCAATTTTAATGGACTTTTCATTCAGGTTGGAAGGCATTGTGCTGAAATAGTACACTTCATTGGAACCTGGAAACTGAATTTCATAGGCGGTATCTGGTCTCAAATTCAATAATGATACCCTGTGTACCACCCTTTCTGAAAAAGGATAAGGAAGCACGTCACTTTCCATCTGACTCCAATTCGCTGTGCCTTTCCTCCTGATATTCAGCTGCTGTGACTGCAAACCGTCCGAATGCCAATCCACCACCATCGAGGTAGTAGGGTCTTGATTCCAGGTAAGGTAAAAGGCATAGGGGGCATTTTGTGCCTGGCTTACTGCCGTAAAAACAAAGAATATAAGGGTGAAACTGCTTAGGATAAGTTTATTCATAATGAGATTTTCTTTTATTACCAATTGACAGATTACTTTGCTGAACTCGTCACCCTGAGCAATTCGAGGGTTCTCCTAAAATAGAGGAAATGCTTCTCCACCTATAGCGAATCAGCATGACGCGTAATTTTGTCATTATCATTTCTGTACAATTTCCTCAATTATTAAGTACTCATGTTGACGGTTTTGGAAACTTGTTTTGTATTGAACAGGGTCAATGGTTTAAAACGAAATTTATGACTTTGAGTTTGACTTCAATTTTTCTTTAAGAGCCAAATACACGCCATTTGTCCAACCAAAACCATCCTGAACTGGGTACTCCCCTCCTCCTGCTTCTAGACTCAGGTCCTCCACATTATATTTTTCCATCATCTTCCCTGTCCTTTCATAAACTTTTTCATTTAAGCCAGTCCATCTATTGGCAAGTTCCAAAGCCAGATCCCTTCTTCCATAATTCCAAAAAGCTTCGAAACCTATCCACTGTAGGGGCGCCCAACCATTGGGTGCATCCCATTGTTGTCCGGAATTGTAATTCGTAGTGACCAAACCTCCGGGCTTGAGGAGCTTTTGTTCTACATATTTGATTACTTTTCCTGCCTGATGCGCATCTGCTGTTCCTGCCCATAATGGAAACAACATTGCCAAAGAAGGGCGGTCTACAAATTCTTTGAATTTGATGTGAAAATCCAGATAAATGCCTTTTTTCTCATCCCAACAGTACCTGTTGATCCCTTCAATCCTGTTTCTCCTGTTTTTTTCCAGATTGGAAGCCAATTTTTCATTTCCCACCATCTTATTGGCATAAATCAAAATCCGCTCTGTTTCGGAGAGCAATACATTCAAATCCACGGGAATAATGGCTGTAGTCTGGATTGTCCGCAGGTCTAAGGGGTCATAGCACCATCTTGAACTGAAATCCCAACCGGACTCGCATGCTGCCCGTAGATTCCTGTATACTTTATACGGAAAGCGGGTGGTTCTTTGGGCCAGGTGAATATCTTCTTGAAATGACTCTGGACGAGGCGTATCTTCATCATCAAAATACCTGTTTAAAAAGGCATCCTCATCCAGTCTTACCACTCTTTTGTACCTTTTTCCAGGTAAATACAATTCCGTATCCCCTTCCACCCAAAACAGGTATTCCATGAGCATTTCTGGAATATACTTTTCCAAAATTCCCTCATCCTGCTTCGACTCAGCCAGCAATTCGACCATTTTGGCAAAAAAAGGAGGTTGTGACCTGGAAAGGAAATAGGTCCTGTTGCCATTAGGGATATGCCCCACGGTATTGATCAGGTGGGCAAAATTAGCCACCATGGACTCAATTAGATATGTTTTTCCTGAGACCTTCAGTCCCAACATAGTAAAATAGCTGTCCCAATAATAAATTTCCCTGAACCTACCTCCTGGTACAATATAAGGATGGGGTAAGGCCAAAAGGCTAGAATCCTGGATTTCAGGGTCCGGATCTCTTCTGAGCAACTCCCATTGAAGATGAAGCCTTTCTTCTAAAGGAAGGTTTTGGGGTATATCTAAAGGCTTTGGATCTGGAGGCAGGTGAAAATTGGCTTTTACAAACTCCAGCAGATCAAATGCCTTCACTTTGGATTCCTCATAATAATCCAACAAAATATCTTTGGCCGGCCTTTTTGGTATGCAATCAACAAATGTTTTGGAATCAGGAAAAATCCCGCTCATCTGCACGGCATCAAATAGTTCCCAATACAGTTCTTCCGGAGGAGTAAATTGATGTAAACTCATGATAGCTTAACCTGTCTGTTTAACAATACCAAAACCAAGCAGAGCAGGGCAATGGGCAATAAAGAGAAATAGAATGCATTGGTACCTCCATAAGCCTCAAAGATATGGCCTGTGATGATGGATCCCGTAGTGCCGCCCAAAGCCGAAAATACCACAATCAGTCCGGACATGGAACTTTGCATATATTTCGGCAAAGCACTTAAGACTACCGAATTGATCGTAGGATAAATCGGCGCCAGAAATATCCCCAAAATCGGAAATAAGTACACAACAAATGGCGCATTGAACCAGGTAATGGTCTCCACTGACTCGGGGAGACTGTTTGTCAATGGCAGGGTTAGAAGTACACAGACACCTACCAAAATGGTACAAATCAGGGTGAAGGTCAACCAATGTACCCGCTTGAGTACTATCCCCGCCAATAAACGTCCTACTGCTAAAGCTCCTGCTAAAACAGCCCCTGCCTGAATGCTCATACTGGCAGGAACCATCAGTACATCCTGATAAAAAGTAGGTGTCCAGGTCATAAAGCTTTGCTCAATCAGAACAAATAGAAAAGCCGAAGCTGCAAAGACCAAAACAAGAGGCCTGATGACCAATTTAAGCATTTCCAAAAATTCCTCCCAAGTGTTGGTTTCCTCCCTTTTGGACTCAGATTCATTGATTTTGGCAAAGAACAGTAGAAGGGCCGCTGCCAAACTCATTGCTCCAAGATACCAATAAACGTTCAGCCAATCTCTAGAACCCGGGTCAATATCACTGACAAAAAGGGAAAAGAAAATATTGCCCAACAGCACCCCCACCATAAAGAATCCTTCTATGGTACTCATCAGGCTGCTGTGCTCTTTGGCATTGGAAGTCACTAAACCTATCATGGCGAAAACCGAAACCTTGATCACCGCAAAAGAAATCCCTACTGCGGCAAACAGCATCTTGAAATACCAGAATTGGTCAGCTGTCAAAGGCATGATAAAGCAAATGGCTGCAACCAAAAATAACACAGCCAACATCCCTCTTTTTAGCCCGATCTTGGGCAACATGGAGGCTACTATAAAAGAAAAAACAGCAATGGGAAGATCTTTGAATCCTTCAAGAACCGAAGCTTCTGCCTTGCTGACATCAAAGCTGCGCTGTACCTGGAGGATCACAGCTCCCACTGAATTGAGCAACACCGCAAAAACCATGTAATTGACAATCAATGAAAGCCTTATCAATGCTCTTGAAGTCATCTGAAGTTTAATTGTTATGAAATCTTAAAAACAACTGGAATTCAATTTGGCCAATAATTTAAAAATTGCCAAATCCAATCCTTCTATTCCCTACATTGTATTAATGGATAATCTATCTGACTTGTGTTTTACTTCCTACTTCAAGAAAGAGGCAATAAGCGGATTGAACCCTTTTGGCTGAAACTTCACACTTTTCAACACTCGGCTTCCCAATCATTTCTTAACCATTAAATACCAGCCACGCGGGTCAACCTCTATAGGCCCTTCACTCTTTACCAAGATAGGTTTGGAAGAAATAACATGGCGTTCATACCCATTGGATGTTCTGATTTCAACTGGCATATTGAATGAAATGTTAGTAGCACTTACCTGATATCCTTTTTTTCCTTTTTTCTTCACTTTAACATTCGGAAGCCTAACAGTTTTAAGGTATAGGTCAAAAAAGCCCTGTAGGTCAATATCGGTAAAGTCCTGCGCAAAACTTGTAAAATCACTTGTTTCCACTAGATTTTCATAGGTAAATCTTTCATCAGAAACAAAAGCTTTCAACATAGGGAAAAAGAGTTCATCCCCAACATAATACCTGAGGGAATGAATGATAAATGCCCCCTTGGTGTAAATCTCAGGGTGATAAGCAAAATCTGAATTGGAATTCCGAGGGGACACTACCGGCCTGAGGTTTCTTATATTTGATTTTACTGAGGCTACTTTATCGAGATAGGCCTCCTCTCCTCCATGTTTCAGGTAAAAAAGCCAATCTCCATAGGCAGTCAAACCTTCATGGATCCAAAAATCCGCCCAGTCTTTAACAGAAATTTTATTTCCGAACCATTCATGTCCCAATTCATGATGCAAGAGCCAATCAAAAGTTGTGTTTCCAATTTTCTCAAATTGGAAATTATTGCCGTAAGCATTGATAGTCTGATGTTCCATCCCAAGATAAGGGGTTTCCACCACTGCAATTTTGTCATCAGGAAAAGGATATGGACCAAAATAATATTCAAGGGTTGCCGTAGAAGTTTTCAATACCTCAAGTAATTCCAAAGCTTTACTCTTGTTTTGCTGAAGCACCCATACATGCATCGGGATTTCTTTTCCGTCAACACTTTTAAAACTTGTTGACTCCTCGTGGAATACACCTAGTGTAAAATTGATATTATAATTATTGATTGGGTATCGGGTACTCCAATGGTAGGTTATTTTTCCATTTCGCTCCTGGGTACTGACCAACCTGCCATTAGAAGCTACGAAATATGGTTGAGTTGCTGTAAAAATCAGGTCAACACCCTTGAGAGGCTCACTTGAAGGATGGTCGAGGCAAGGCATAAATATTTTAGCTCCCTCATTCTGAGAAGACAACCCCATCCAATGATTCCCGAGTTCATCCAATTCCCAAGTAAAACCTCCGGTCCAGGGAGGCCTAATGGCAATGGGCGTTTTCCCACCGTAATACACCTCCACTTCCTCACAAGTGCAATCTGCAGGGTAAATATCCAAAATATCTCCCTTATGGCTAAAGGCCACTTCCTCTCCGTTCATGATTACTTTCAGGACTTGGTATTCCTCTATGAGGTTAAGTCTTAAGGTGTCCAGCTTTTCTTCCGTCTGAAAAGTGATTCTATTCTTTCCATGGATTTCCTGCTCTTCCGGAAATAACTCCAGCTCCAATTGATAATGCATTACCTGGTATTTTTGCTGAAGAGGGTCAAGTGGACCTCCCCAGTTCCAGTTTTTTTGGATTTGAGCAAAGCCCTGAAAGGAAGCAAGAAATGTCAATAAAAGGATCAGTGTTCTCTTCATCGTACCGGAAAGCATGGTAAAACTTTGAAAAGATAAGCAATTCCTTCTTACTTGCAGAGAAGTCTAAAGCATTTTTCGGCAATGAAAAAAGCGGTATTTCTCCCCAACTTTGGTGCAGATCAAAAAGTCATTTCCTCCATCTTTGAGCCTAAATTTATTTTTGATTTCTTCGGCAGAAAGGGCAAAGTTCCTGGCAATTACATTTACCTGACCTTTAGGGAAAAGTGATTTGAGTTCTTTTTTAGGCTGATGCAATTCACTGATCAGCTCGAAAACCCTTCCCGGAATCCCCTCCAAATAACCGTCTGTAGTGTAAAGGTGACTGTTGGGATGTAATTTTTTAAGGCCATATTCCTGCCCAAAATATTTGAAACCACCTGCCTTCAATATACCGGCCATGGGTTCAATGATATAAGACTTCACTTCTGAAAAAGTACTTTCAGCAGAGGCCTCTTTTTCAAATGAAAAATCAAATTCCTGTCTTCCTTCCGGTCGTAGGTCCACACAATGGATTGCTATTTCATCTATTTTCTTATCTTTTTCCCAAAAAAGTAACACTTCCTTCACTTCATTTTTGACAGAAACGACCCAAACTTGTTGTATATCCGGTAATTCCTGAAGGGACTGTTTGATATCCATCATGGGTGAGGCCTTTACCAACACTGATCTAGTTTTTGATCGGATGAGCTCCCAATTAGCCACTATATCAGGTTCGCAATCTGAAAGTTTATAAAGCTTTTGATTTTGGCCACCCCTTCGGGCCGGATCAACAAAAATGAGGTCAAAAATTTCCGAGGTTCCCCTAAGAATCTCAATTCCATCCCCTTGCTGAATCCGGAACTTATGTTCATCTAGGACCTCCATATTGTACCTGAATATATCCACCAGCTCTTCATTACGCTCACAATAAGTGGCTTTTTTGAAATTCCTGGAGAGAAAATAAGTGTCCACCCCAAATCCTCCTGTAAGGTCATTCATGGTTTCACCTTTTACCAATTCCGATTTGAATTCGGCTGTTTCCTCAGATGATGCCTGTTCGACGGAAAGTCCAGAAGGAAAAAAAAGGTCAAAATTTCCGGACCAATTGGGAAGTTTTTTAAGGGCTTTTCTTCTGGCCTCTATTTGATTGATGGCCAGACTTAAGTCAAAATTCACTTTATCCCTAAGCCGCATAAAAAGGAGTGCAGGATCCCCTTCAAGGTGATCCTGCACAAATTGTTTGAATGTATCGGTATTGATTTTAGCAATATCCAATTTTGTATTCACGTTTTACTTTGCAAAGGGCTAATTTTGACAATTTAAACCAACCTGTGCTCTACCAAATATTCAGCAATCTGCACGGCATTGGTTGCTGCTCCTTTTCTCAAGTTATCGGCCACAATCCACATGTTCAGGGTATTTGGCTGGGATTCATCCCTTCTCAACCTACCTACAAATACCTCATCCTTTTTATGGGCCGTAAGTGGCATAGGATAAACATTGTTGGCAGGATCATCCTGCAAGACTACACCTGGTGTCTCAGAAAGGATTTTTCTTACTTCTTCTAAGTCAAAGTCCTGCTTAAATTCTACGTTGGCTGATTCAGAATGACCTCCAATGGTTGGTACCCTTACTGTGGTAGCTGTCACCTGAATGCTATCATCACCAAAAATCTTTTTGGTCTCATTGATCATTTTCATTTCCTCCTTGGTATAACCATTGGGTTGGAAAACATCAATATGAGGAAGTATATTCAAATCGATTTTGTGAGGATATACCATATCTGCTGGTTGTCCTGCCCTTTCAGCCATCATCTGATCCACTGCTGCCTTTCCGGTACCGGTCACAGATTGATAGGTAGAAACAACAATCCTTTTGATACCATATCTCTCACGGAGTTTATTCAATGCCAAAACCATTTGAATGGTAGAACAATTTGGATTGGCTATGATCTTGTCTTCACCCTTTAATTCTTTAGCATTGATTTCCGGTACAACCAGTTTTTTGGTGGGATCCATTCTCCAAGCTGAGGAGTTATCGATAACAACGGTGCCCACTTCAGCAAACTGCGGCGCCCACTCCAGAGAAGTACTTCCTCCAGCAGAGAAAATAGCGATGTCCGGCTTCTCAGAAACAGCCTGTTTCAATCCTATCACTGTGTATTCCTTACCCTTGAAAGTCATCTTTTTACCTGCAGACCTTTCACTGGCTACCAAGAGTAATTCATCAAATGGAAAGTTGTGCTCATCCAGCACTTCGAGGATTTCTGAGCCTACCAATCCGGTAGCTCCTACAACGGCTAGTTTCATTATACTGTTTTTTTTAGAATTGAACCGCAAAGGTAAGGCAAGAATTCCCAAAAAAGATACTCTTAACACATTTAATTACTTAATTTTCAAATAGGTGGTCATTTTTTTGAAAAGATTTGAAAAAAAATCGGTTAAACGGATAAAATCCGAATAACGGATGGCTCATGCTTAAATTAAAAGCATGTTTGGCGTTTTTTTAAAAAAGATTTGCATTGCTATTGGCTTGCTGGTATTGCTTTACCAAAATAAGGCTTTTGGCCAAGTCCAGGACTTTGAAAGCAGTTTTAGGATTGTGGACCATCCTCAGGAGTTTTTACCGGATTGGTCCGCAAATGAAGTCAGGAGTACGGCCGCAAGGGTATTTCAGTCCAATTCAGAAGGAAGGTTTGGCTCCAGGTCACTGGGAGTGCAGGCAATAAGTTCTTTTGCTGGGGAAATTTATACGCATTTTCATCCACAGAACTTTATTTCCCCAAAAATTGCATTTTTTGCAAAAACCAGCCAAAATGGAACCGGATCTAGACCAGCTTTAGTTAATATATCCTTTTCAAAGTCTGGATTTGAGCAATGGGATTATACTTTGCCTGTTGGAGAGGCATCAAGTTTTCCCAACCAAAATACTGAATACAGACTATATGAAATCCCTTTACCGCTTACTCTCCATGAGGAAGAAAAGGTTTTTATAAGAATACAGGTCCTTTATGGGCCAGGAACTGGTTCGGCGGCCAGGTTTTTTATGGATGACTTCGGGATTTACAATGGAGAAGAGGTTGTCGACCCAGTGGCTATACGGTCAGCTTACCTTATGGATCCATACCGATTGGCATTGCATTTGGATAAAGGCATTTTTCCTCCTGAACAATCCCAAATCAGGATTCAAGGATCTAATAATATTGAGCTGGTTTTTCCCGCTGACACTTTACTCTTTTTACACTCCAATGAACCATTTCCGAAAGGGATCCTTTCCGTCCAATTAGAAAATCTGAGAGACAAAAATGGGACTGTCACACCCATCATCACAGTTCAGGTTGATAATTCAAAGATCGATATTGGAGCGTTATTAATTGTCCGTCCTGACCAACTCCTGGTCAGTTTCAGCCAGGAATTTTTGGAATCATCAGTGAGCCAAACGGGCAATTTTCTTCTTGGAAATCAATCGCCGATCTCCATAGATGTTTTGGAAAACGGATATCAGGTCCTTTTGACTTTTTCGAATGAATTTAACCTGAACACACTTTTGGTGTTTGAGACAAAAGGCATAATTGATAAGGAACTAAATAGCGGGGAAGTCCCAATGCGGAGATCCTTTTTCTACCGTGATTTTATTGATGATCTATTTCTTATAGAGCAGGACAGAATTGAGATCATACATGAAATTGACATTGACCCCAATTCAGTTTTGGCTGATGGTTTCAAAATTGAAGATGTAGAAGAGCTATCCTTTGAAGTTCAATTTCCCATTTCCTCAAGGATTCAATTGATTTTTAAAGTACCATTTGAAGAAGGTCCTGTGTACAACCTTTTACTTCCCCATAGAAAAAGTGCAAGGGGATTTCCCATACACGCTTCCAAAAGGGAATTCTTTTGGGACAGGACAGCTCCTGAACTGGTACAAGTACAACCCGTGGACAGAAATAAATTGCTTGCAGTATTTTCGGAGCCACTTGATCCTGCTTTTATGGTGGTTCCCGAAAACTACCTGATCGATGAAAGTAATCCCAACCAAATAATCTTACAGAACAACAATAGTTCCGCTTTGCTCAGCTTCCCTTTCGAATTTGAAAATGGCAGGAACTATACTCTTAGAGTAAAAAAAGCTGTGGACCTTTCAGGAAACTATTCCGAAGACTTAGACTTTGCTTTTGAATTTGAAATAAGTCAAGGACTAGGTTTTAAAGAAATTGTCATCAATGAAGTCATGCCTGCTCCAAGGGCAGGTAACCCCCTACCCAACGTAGAATATGTGGAACTTTACAACACTACTGACAAAAGTATTTATCTGGGGGGCTTGCAACTGGCCAACTCCCGTAGAACCACAACCTTACCTTCCGCAGTAATTGGACCTAAATCCTATCTGCTACTATGTCCTAGGGCAAGGATATCCGATTTAGCTCCTTTTGGAGAAGTTGTGGGCCTGACCAACTGGCCTACCCTTCTCAATTCAGCTGATCAAGTAAAGCTCCTAAACAGTCAAGGGCTGGTGCTGGATAGTCTCAATTACACCACAGCATCCTTTGGAGGAAGCTCCTTTGCACAGGGAGGATTTAGTCTGGAAATTGTCAATCCTTATCTCTCCTGCAATCTACCAGGTAACATTAAATCATCACAACATGAGAAAAGAGGAACACCCGGTAAAAAAAATTCAGTTTACGCCACCGTATCTGACCTCAGCGGTCCAAAATTTGTTAAAAGCAGTTGGCTTGGGAACAGGCAAGTACTTTTAACTTTTTCAAAAATCCTCAATCCTAAT
Source organism: Cecembia rubra (assembly GCF_003014575.1). GTDB lineage: Bacteria > Bacteroidota > Bacteroidia > Cytophagales > Cyclobacteriaceae > Cecembia_A > Cecembia_A rubra. The sequence continues at coordinate 12,044 of NZ_PYGF01000011.1, read as the reverse complement.
ACTATTAACTTTCCTGTTGAAGTTGTTCCCCGGCTGGAAATTTCAAGGATGTCACCGGGACCTTCGCCTGATCAGTTATGGATAGAGTTCAATGAGGAACTTCAGGAAGGGAAAAAGTATAACCTGAAGTTTAAAAATTTGAGGGATTGCCTTGGCAATTTGATAGGCGAAGGAGAAATAGTTTGGGTGGTCAGACCAAGCGTTGCCACAGCAGGCGACTTAGTTATCAATGAGGTGCTTTTTAATGCCAGGGTCAATGCACCAAAATTTGTAGAGGTGTACAACAGGTCTGACAAATTCCTCAATCTGAAAGACTGGAAACTTGCGAACCATAACAGCTCTCAGCAAATAGCCAATAGGCGGATCCTTTTTTCTGATGATTTTATCATCGAACCTTACAGTTTTTTGGTTTTCACAACCGATTCAGAAAAACTTCACCAAGAATACCCCAAAGGAAACAGGAGCAGTTTTATCCAATATAGCAGTTTGCCAAGTTATCCCATTACCAGTGGCAATGTGGTGCTTCTCAACCCTACAGAGGATATCATTGAAACTTTCTCATATCATGAGCGCATGCATCATCCTCTGTTAAGAGAAAGGAGGGGTGTATCTTTGGAAAGGTTATCGCCTTTTAAGGCTGTGAATGATCCTAACAACTGGCAATCTGCCTCCGCATCATCAGGATTTGCAACTCCCGGAACAAGAAATTCACAAGCCTTTGAAGGGCATCAAGGACTAGGAATTTCCATCCACCCAAAAGTATTTGCACCTGACATACCAGGACAATCAGCATTTGTGACCATCAGCTATAAAATGGAAAACGGGGGAAAGACTGCCAACATCCGAATCTATGCTGTTAACGGTTCATTAATCAGAGAAATATGTCAGAATGCTGTATTGGGGGAAGAAGGATTTTTTCTCTGGGATGGAACAGACATACAAGGAAGAAAAGTAAGACCGGGCCATTACATTGTTTTGGCCGAAATTTATGACCTGGACGGAACAATTATGAGGATTAAAAATACAGCCGTTGTCGGAACAAATTTATGACAGACCAAACATAATATGCAGATTTTTAGTATATTGTACTACATCCTCATGATTAAACCCTTATTCCTATGTCCAAAGACCTGATCACCCAGACCCTGAAAACCTATTTCATTGAAAAAGGAAAAGATCTTAAAGTCATCCAACGCTATCTAAGTATCAAGCATAAGCTAATATTGGATGAAAAATTACTTCTCAAAAGATTGAACAGCATCAGCTAACAGAAAAAAACCGCTCTCCAGGCGGTTTTTTATTTTTGCAAATTAAAATGCTACCCTTATTTTAGGGAACTTTTCAATCAGTCGAATGGATTGGAGGATTTTAACCTTAAAAATTATTGTCATGAGCCAAGAAGAAAAAACTGCTTATTCCCCAGAGGAATTAAAGGAATTCGAAGAAATTATCCTTCAAAAACTGGCTGTTGCCAAACAAGAACTCACTTCACTTAAAGAAACACTTAGTAAGAAAAACGATAGCGGAACAGACTTTACGGCCTCAACCTCTAAGCTTTTGGAAGACGGTGCAGATACACTGGAAAGGGAGAGTTTGAGCCAGTTAGCTGCAAGACAGCAGAAATTTATCATCAACTTGGAGAATGCGCTCATCAGGATCAAAAATGGTACTTATGGCGTTTGTGTAGATACCGGCAAATTGATCGCCAAAGATCGCTTAAAGGCTGTGCCCCATACCATGCATTCCATAGAAGCTAAACTTGCAAAGAAATAAATTGGAATTTCTACACAAACACATTGAAGCTTTAATTTTCTGTTCACCGTCTCCGTTAGGTCTGGATGAGATCCAAAAATGCCTGACGGAGATGTTTGAATCTGAGGTGCCAAAAGAGCATATTCTCGATGCAATTTTAGCGCTTCAGGAAAAATACGGTCATGACGATTTTTCATTTGCACTGGAACATTTGGGAGGAGGATATCAGTTTTTGACCAAGCCAGCTTTTCAGAGCAGTATTTCTATACTTTTGAGGCAGCAGTCACAGAAAAGGCTTTCCACTGCCCAACTGGAGACACTTTCTATAATTGCCTATAAACAGCCTGTAACCAAAACTGAAGTCGAACAGATCCGGGGTGTAAGCTGCGATTATTCTATCCAAAAATTATTGGAAAAAGAGCTGATAGTAATCAAAGGCAAATCTGACAGTGTGGGGAAACCCATGTTGTATGGAACCAGCGACAAGTTCATGGAGTATTTTGGTATCAACAACCTTGGGGATCTTCCACAACCAAAGGACTTTAGTTCTGAGACCAATCAAATAGGAGAAGAAAAAGACCAGCTTTCTTAATATGCTTTTTTAACTTCAGCATGGGCAGAGATGAGGTACTTTTTTCCTGTAGAAATCTCTTCGCAAAGGACCCTTGTCCTTCTCACATGGTCTTTTCTGAATTTTCTACCTTGAAGGATAAAAAGTTCCCCCAATGACAAATCCAGCAAAAGTGAAGTATCGGTTGTGGATTTGGCATCATAAGTCTTCAATGTTTTAGCCAAAAATAGATCTCCTCCGGTACTGGCCTTAGGGTTTTTCATATGTAGCAATAATGCCAGGTAAATATCTTTGGGAAATACTTTATCTGAAAGGACAGGTAGCATCAATTCCCGAAAGGTCTTCTTCCATTCAGCACCATGGGGCTTGATTCTTAGTCCATATTTCTCAAAAGCCCTGTAATGGGCTACCTCATGGATATAGGTGATCAAAAACTGATAGGAGCTAAGGTTAAAATTGATCGTTATGGTCTGAATTTTCCTGTCCTGTCGGTATCGGAAATCTCCCAACTTCGAAGCCCTGCTTTTAGTAATAAAGAAATTGAAAGGCTGTTGCTTCCAAAGCTGATAACAATACATCACAGCCTCTTCAGGCAGGTGTTTCTTGAAAGCATTTAAAAACTGTTCTTCTTGATGGCTCATTCCTGCCACAAATTAAAAAAAAAGAGGCTGACCAATTATGGACAGCCTCAATTTTTTTAAGAAGTTAGGATTAACCTTCAACTACTTCTTCAACTTCTTCAGTTTCCTCGATAACTTCTTCAGTCTCGTCTGTAACTTCTTCAGTTTCTTCGATGATCACTTCGATTTCTTCAGTAGCTTCTTCAGATACTTCTTTGTTTCCGCAAGCAGATGCGAACAACATACCAGTGATAGCGAATAATGCAAATACCTTTTTCATGATGTTTGGTTTGTTTCTTAAATTAAGCGTGCAAAATTAAACAGAATTTTATTCTTGTCAAGGGGTTACGTTGATTTTTTTTACTTTTTCTTGTAAGTAATTTTTATCGGTACTCCCTCAAAATCAAAGTTTTCCCTCAGCCTGTTCTCCAGAAACCTAGTGTAAGGCTCTTTAATATATTGTGGCAAGTTACAGAAGAACGCAAAAACCGGGTTTTTGGTCGGTAATTGGGTAATATATTTGATTTTAATGTACTTCCCTTTGTTTGCCGGAGGAGGATAATTTTCAATTTCCGGAAGAATCAGCTCATTGAGTTTGGAGGTAGGCACTTTTCTGGTTTTGTTTTCAAATACCCTCACTGCCAGTTCAATGGCCTGGAAAATCCGCTGTTTGGTAAGCACTGAGGTAAAGATGATGGGAATCCATCTGTTTTCACCCAACTTCTCCAGCATGTCTTTCTTGATAGTATCCATGGTCTTGTGATCTTTTTCAATCAAATCCCATTTATTGACCATGATCATAATGCCCTTGTTATTTTTGATGCCCAGATTGATGAGGTTCATGTCCTGGGATTCAAATCCTCTGGTTGCGTCCACCATGATGATCAGTACATCGGAGTCCTCTAGGGTTCTCAATGAACGCATGACGGAATAGAATTCAATATCTTCCTTGACCTTGGCCTTCTTTCGGATTCCCGCCGTATCGGTAATGATAAAATCTTTGCCGTAAAGTTTGTATCTGGTATGGATAGCATCCCTGGTGGTACCAGCCTCATCGGTAACGATTAATCTCTCTTTACCCAGTAGGGCGTTCAAAAATGAGGATTTTCCTACATTTGGTCTTCCCAAGATGGCTATTTTTGGGATTCCCTCATCCGGATCTTCTTCACCTGAATCCGGGAAATGCTTGATGACTTCATCCAACAGGTCTCCTGTTCCGCTTCCACTAACAGCTGCGATAGGAAACACTTCATTATCCCCTAAACCTAAACCATAAAATTCAGCTGATAAAAGAGCCTTTTCTGGGCTATCTGCCTTGTTGGCTACGATAAATATCGGTTTTTTGGTACTGCGGAGCTCATTGGCAAATTCTTTGTCCAGGTCTGTCAGACCGTCCAAACAATCCACTACAAAAAGAATCACACTGGCCTCTTCAATGGCCAGTTTTACCTGCTTGCGGATTTCCGCCTCAAACACATCATCAGAACCCGTAACATAACCCCCGGTATCAACTACTGAGAAAAACTTACCTCCCCATTGGGCATGTCCATAATGACGGTCACGGGTTACACCGGACACGTTGTCCTCGATTGCTTTTCTCTCTTCAATCAATCTATTGAAAAAGGTAGATTTCCCCACGTTGGGCCTACCTACTATTGCCACTATATTTGCCATTGTACACTTGTCTTATTGGTCGTAACCAAATTTTTTCAACTTGTTTTTGTCTTTTCTCCAATCATCCGCCACTTTCACGAAAGTTTCCAAAAAGATTTTCTTTCCGAAAAACTTCTCCATTTCTTCCCTGGACTGGATTCCTACCCGCTTAAGGGCTTTGCCTCCTTCCCCGATGATGATACCCTTTTGGCTATTGCGTTCCACATAGATCACTGCACGGATCCGGATGATTTTCTCCTCCTCATAAAAATCCTCGATCGCTACTTCGGTGCTGTAAGGGATTTCTTTTTTGTAATTGAGGAAGATTTTTTCACGGACTATCTCAGAGGCGAAGAAACGCTCAGGCCTGTCAGTGAGTTCTTCTTTATCATAAAATGGGGGATGTTCGGGAAGCCTGTCCAGGATTTCCTGAAGAATGCGTTGGGTGTTGAAACTTTCGGTTGCAGAGATTGGGATCACCGTATCGGCTTTGATACGCTGCGTCCAATAAGCTGTCACTTCTTCCAATTGATTCTCCTTGGACAGGTCAATTTTGTTGATGACCAAGAGTACAGGAACACCTGATTGGTTGATCTTTTCAATTACGTCTTCTATTTCCGCGTCGGTTTCAAACAGATCGGTTACGAAAAGGATCACATCTGCATCCTCCAGAGCCATATGCACAAAGCCCATCATGTTTTTATGAAGCTCATATTTGGGTTTCAACATGCCCGGGGTATCAGAAAACACAATCTGATAGTCCTCGTCATTGATGATTCCCATGATGCGGTGCCTTGTGGTCTGCGCTTTGGAGGAGATGATCGAAAGTCTCTCACCGATCAACACATTCATAAGCGTGGATTTGCCCACATTGGGTTTGCCAATGATGTTGACGAATCCTGCTTTGTGTATTTTATCGGTCATGACTACAATTTTTTTGTGCAAAGGTACTTGATTTTTTCCACAGACAATGCTTAAAGATGAAAACAAACCAAATAAACTTTGGAAAACAACTGAAAAAATGGCCTTAAAACAGATTTTAATAGTTTTGTGAAGCCAAAAAAATATTTTCAATAAATACCTAATTTTCAGCCCATACCAACAAAACAGTACATTTTCAAAAAAATTATATTCAACCCAGATTTGTTTTATATCCAAAAACACCCTACTTTTGTACCACGAATTCAGCAAAGGCTGTCAGATTTAGAAAATCATTTGATTAATAATATATCGCGGGATGGAGCAGTTGGTAGCTCGTCGGGCTCATAACCCGAAGGTCACAGGTTCGAGTCCTGTTCCCGCTACTTAGAACCCCTTATACGTTAAGTATTTGGGGTTTTTTCTTTTTGGGGGACAGTTTGGGGGACACTTTGCATCAGATTGATTGGTTTTTTGAAACAATGTTTACCAAAATGATTTCAACCCCAATCTTTTGGAATAGGTCAATTTGCCTTTTTTCGGTTTCATTTTTTGGGGTTCTGTCATTCAGTATAAAAAGGGGGATGCTATCAAATGTCAGGCATTCTTTCAGTTCCTCCACCGTTAATTTACCCTGTTTAAAAGCAATCAATAATTTTATTTTAGCTGTCTTTGTCATCGGAATACCTGTTTAACAGTTGGTCAAGTTTATCCTCTGGGATGTTTTCCCAATCAATTTCATTCGTGTATGTGGTACTTTGAAGCTTTGGCACTAAATAAGGCATTAAATCAGTCAAAAATTTCAATCTATCCTTAGGGTCAAGCTTTTCAATGTCAGTTTGGATTTTGTCAAAATTTCCTTCAAACAAACATTGGATTTTATCCCTTATGGCTTCATTAGCTTTGTTTTTTGAGCCTTTAGGTCTCCCATTAGGATTGTTGGTTTGTCCTTTCTTTAAACCCATGGTTTTGTAAATTTTTGTTTTTTACAAATTACGAAATTCCAAATACTGATCTAATGCCTCCACATTCTTTGCAAGATTAGCCATAAGGGGAACTTATTACCTGTCTTACTTTCTCATCCAGTTCTAAAATCAACTCGGTTGATTTGGTTTGTTCAGGCATTTTACAAATTTCCCTTATTTCTTTTTTCAACCTTGAATAGTATTCAGGTTTGTCAAATGTTCCTTTCTCTCTCATTTCCTCCACCATTTCCAGTACTTTTTGCTGTCCAATTTCCTTGATTTTCATTAATGCCAATTGTTTGATAAAATCTTTCGGGCTGTTCATCGCATCAAAGTTTAAATTGATTTCATTGAGTTTATGAATAGAATTGTATTCCTGTATCCAATGGATTACCATTCGCTTATAAAACCTCTCATCTGACAAGGTACTTGCAAAGATTTCAGGTTGTCTTAGGTTCTCACATAGCCTTTTGGTATATCTCATTTCATACCTCAGAACATTTTTTTGTTTCCAATCTCCTGAAATTCTTTCCCCTTTCGTTTTGGCCTCTAGTACTTTATTGTAAACTAGCTTAGTCCTGTTTTTATTAGTCCAATAGACTGAATTTGGTTGGGCAATCCGTTTGAAGTATTGACAATCCCCTAAATAGGGGTAATAAATTTCAGGCCTGTATTTCATTTCGAAATTATGGGCAAAGTCAATCCTGCTAACTTTAGCCCGATTTACAAGCAAACCAAGTTCATCCCCCAATTTTTCAAAGGCTGTCTTACTTTCAGACCTTTTTAAGGTTTGGAAATTGTCCGACAAAAGAAACTTTGCCAAACTACCTTTCAAAGAAATTCCCTGTTCTGAAATATAAACCTTAAAGCTGTTCCCCAATTGCCCACTTTTGTACCTTTCACCATCATTTTTTTGATGTTCTGTGAATGATTTTAAATGATTTGATACCCTGTCCAAATCAATTCCACAAACTTGGTCTTTTGGTATCCATAAATGAACTGTATCATACACGGCAATTGACTTTTTTTATCAATAAAAGCACCTTACTATAAAGCATTCCTTTCTTACTTGCCATGTCAGAATAATTTTTGTTGCGGGTCATCATTCATGTCTTTGGCATAGTATTTTTTCACCTTGTTTTTTGAAAACTCATGGTGTCCTTTTACAAAACCTACTTGATTGGTTTTTTGAAGCCTAACAAGGGGCTGGCTTAGGGTGGTGTCCTCTATACCTATCAATGATTCCAGTTCCTTTGCGCTGTATTCATTTGGCCTGTTTTCCATCAAAAAGGAATAAACCCTTTCAGCAACATTGGGGATTAATTGCCCTCTTTGAATGGCTTTCCATGATAGATACTGAGTTTCGGAGGTATTTCTTTTCCCTTTCATAGGTTGCAAGCCTCCACCCCTGCAAAAAGTAAGATTTCAAGATTAGGCTGGGATAGGTATTCCAAAAATTGAGTACATTTGAATACTGCTTTTGATTGGATACCATAAGCGGGAATGGCATTAATTGGATTCGTTCCGATTAGTGCCGTTTGTTTTTGGGCTGTCATCGGATTAGAATTTTACAGTCTTGACTTGATTTAGTGATTTTTCAATTTCACTTTCTTTGTACAAAACACGGCCTCCAATAATGTAGGATGTTAGCATTCCCCTTTTTGTCCAGTCATTGAGGGTGACAAGCGAAATTTTAAGCTTTTCAGCCGTTTCTTTCCTTGATAAAAGCTTTTCTCCTGTCTTTTCCTGTGGGGCGGTCTGAATTGATTTTACGGCCTCTTTCACGGCTGTATTGATGATCCCTGTCAGTTCCTCGGGGCTGTAAGTTGATAAGATTAAATTGTCCATGATAACTTTGTTTAGTTTGGACAATTATAGTTGGGGGGTTAAAGTGGGGGCATGGTAAAAACCCCACTATTTTTTCACATTTTCCTTTTTTTTTTTAATTCGCTCAAAAAGTCATCAATTTCCGATTTCTTTTTAGGGTCAAATTCTGTTTTTCGATTCAATAAATCTTTGCAATCCCTTGAATTGTATCCTAAAACTTTTGATAACAAATCAGCCCTTTCATTCAGGGATAATTTATCATTAAAAAAGATGCCCTTTGGGTCAATCATTCCCAATTCCTTCATAATGTAAAACCTGTATTTTGGTTCTAAGTCAACCCTTGTTTTTTGAGAATGGTTTTTAATGATTTCATTATGTGGAGGTAAGTTGTTTTCAACCCAATCATTAATTACCTCAGGGGTTATTTCGGGAAATTGATTCAAAGAAATTTCATCTTGATTTTGGGTATTTGCCCAATCAAAAAAAATGTCTGTCCATTGGGCTGGGATCGGTTTGTTCCCACCTTTTAGAACATGCTTAATTCTTTTCATTGAGGTTTTAAAATCATTTTCCTGTTTACCTATCCATCCAGCCATGATCTTGAAAACCTTATTTTTCACCTCCACAATTCCCAAATCTTGTCTTGATTTGATTATTGGTTTTTCAGTTTCAATTTTCCAATAATGGCCTTTTTGATAAAACCAGCTTTTCTTTAAAGTCCCCCAATCCCAAAAAATGATTTCGGGCTGTTCTTTTTCATCGGTTGATTTTGTGCCAATTGAATACTTGAATTTGGTCTTTTCTAAATCTTTAAGGTTGATTGAAAATTCAAAATCAATCCTCCTAAGGGTCAAAAATTCCTGTTCCATTTTAGCTAACCTTTAAAACCGATTTATTCCAATGTTCCAAAAGCTTTTGGGCGTTTTCCTCAGGTGTTACTTTGATGTATAGTAAAAATGCCTTTTCAGTCTTATGGCCTGTGATTTTCATTAAACTGATTGCGGGAAAACCACTTTTGTAAACGTTGGTGGCAAAGGATCGGCGGGCGGTGTGGGTGGTAACAAGTTCCCATTTTTGCTTAATGGTATTCACTTTCAAGCCTCCCTTTATTCCTTCAACCTCCACCCCTGTTTTAAGGCTGTCCACCTGTTTTGCAATGTCCTTTAGGTAGGCATTCATTTTTTGGTTTGCTATGGCTGGGGGCAAACTGTTTGGATACCTGTCTTTGTATTTTGCCATGATTTCTTTTACAGTCCTGTGAATGGGGATAATTACCTTTTCACCTGTTTTGTATGTAGTGATTTTCAAAAAATCCCCTTCAATGTTTTTGGGCTGTATGTTGGTAAAATCTGAAAATCTTAATCCAGTCCAGCAACCCACTATAAAAAGGTCTCTAACCCGCTCCAAATGGGGTGTACTGCTTAAATCCAGTTCGTAAAGGTCATTCACTTCATTTTCATTTAGGTAAATGGAAAAACCCGCTACTTTGTGGGCTTTAAACTGCCTTGATTGAAAAAACATGTTAGTATTGTAGCCGTTTTCTGTGGCATAGGTCAAAAAGGTCTTGATTACCTGTATGTACTTTCCAACATTGTTTAGGGAATACTTTTCCTTGTTTAGGTAATTGACAAACTTGGTGTAAAAATTTTGGTCAATGGTTTCAAAGGTCAAATGATACCTTTTCCCGAACTGTTCCAATTTATCATAGACTGTATTGTATTTTTGGATAGACCTTTTATCAAACCTTTTCCCGCTTGCTGTAAGCCTTAAACCCTGTTCGGATTCATGGATAAACCTTTTGAATAACCCCATGAATGTGGGCTTATTTTCGGGGTCTGTGGAGGTGTTTTGGTGGAGGTCTTTTAATTCCCTGTCAAGTTCTGTTTTTATTTCAGTCGGGAAAGGATTTCTTTCCAGTCTAAAAGTCAAATCCTCAAAAATTTTAAAAGCCGTATCCTGAATAAATTTCAGGTTGCTGTTAAAAATCTTTGCCGTTGGAAAGTCTTTAACCTGTCTCGCTTGCTGGGTTTCTTCATTCCAAAATTTGGGATGGATAGTCTTACCTGTTGGGTATTTTACTCTTTGACCATTGAAACTGATAAATAATAAAATTGGGGTTTCGCTATCCTTTTTCTTTTCCCTCAGGTAAAAGTTAAATTTTGCCATGATTTCTGTCTTTTGATTGGATACCCAAATATACACAAAAGAAAATCGGGGGACAGTTTGGGGGACACTTTTATTTAATTTACTCTTATTTCTTTTATCCTTACTTAATTAGTAAAATTCATATAAAACTGATTTTCAATGTATTTAAATTAAATAAAGTTAGTTTAAAAAACGGGGTGTTTAGCCCTGTTCCCGCTACTGCAAAGGATACTGGAAACGGTATCCTTTTTTGTTTTTCATCAATGCCATGGAGGGCTCATATCCGCCACCGCGGATACAGTTCGAGTCCCCCGCCCATACCGATTGGTACAGTCCGGCGGGTGTTCCAGCTACTACGAAGGATACCGGTAACGGTGTTTTTTTTAATTAATTCTCACGAAAAACAAATGCCAAATTCCTCCATATTTAACCATAATGTATACCTAAATAGAAACTACAATTAACCTAGGATTAGAATTTCCATTTTTTTCTTTCCGAATCTTTCCACACAATACCATGGAACAAGTTTTAATAAAAATTAATGCTCTTGGCTATCTTATCATTTGATTTTATCCTTTACCAAAGCATGCATTTTTTCAGCCTCTTTTTTTAACCTCAAAAGTTCTTGCACTTGGGCTTCTTCATCATCCCACTCTTCGTTTAGGAGTGAAAAGATTTGCGCATGGTTCTCCGCCCATTTTCTGAGAACTAACTTTAACAATTCCCTTGCTTCTTCTACAGTATGATTGTTGGTTGAACCAAATTTTGGGTTAACGAATTGATTGTTGATAATAAATACAGGAGGACACATAGTTATTGAGAATAAGTTGAAAATAATTATAGATGCTTGAATTTATTGAAGCCCTTCATTTAATTGATATGATTGTTATCCGTCTTTATTTATCTATATTGAGTAATGATATTTGAAATATATAGATTTTAATCTAAAAAATGAAATTAAATTTAGAATTTTATTGACCATGTCGACTATTATTGACAGAATTGGAGAGTTTGCTAGCAAATGCAGACTAAGTATTCGGAAAATAGAACAAAAAATAGGGGCAGGAAATGGCACAATCTCAAAAGCTATAGGAAGGGATAAAGACATTCAAACCAAATGGGTGGAGTTATTTGTTTCGCATTATCCTGAGGTTAACCCCATTTGGTTGATGACAGGCAAAGGAGAAATGCTATTAAATACGTCGGTCAATGAGGAAAAAAAATCACTTCTTGAAGAAGATTCTTCACCGTATGGCTTTATAGAAAAAGATCAACACCAAGAAATAGTAGATTCATTAAAACTTGTGATTGCTACCCTTGAAAGGCAACTCAACGAAAAAGAAAGGATTATTTCCCTGAAAGACCGAATCATAAAGGACTTGGAAGATAAATTGAAATAGGGCTGATTATTTTGACACTATCCCGATAAGTGTGTAAACTTTAAATTATGATTTTATGGTCAGGTTTCAAGAAGCCTGACCCTATCACCAAATATAAGCAGGAAACTGTTAAGGATAGTACCCCAGTCTCGAATGGGCATAGTCCATTTTTTCGATGCTTCCCTTGAAGCGAGGAAAACAGACTTCATAACAG
>NZ_PYGF01000010.1:81055-165114 GCF_003014575.1 Cecembia rubra | reverse complement strand
TTAGTGGTTATTGGTATGAAGAGCCGTGTGAGGTGAGAGTCTCACGCACGGTTCTGTGGGAAGGTGAGGGTGCAATTCCCTTGCCTGACCCGATTGAAATTAAAATTGATTTTTAAAAATAACTTGAATTAAATTCTTTAAATTTCAAATAATCAGGAGGTAAGCAAGTCAAATATCAAAGAATTTTTCATTGCCTGCGCCATTGATTGTTGAAATGAAATTATTGGTAGCAATTAATAGACTTTTGACAGGGATTTAATTAAGCTACTATGAACTGATGAGAATATACCAATGAGCAGAGGACAAGCTAGTCAGGGTTATATCGACAAAGTGTTGTTGCCCAACATTGCTTGGGCACTTTGGCTGCTTATTCCCATTACTTTTGTTGGTTTCTATCCAAGCTATTTTTCAACACTTAAAGCACCTTTAATCATTCATGTTCACGGGGCATTAATGGTTCTATGGTTGGCTACCGTCATTATTCAACCCTGGCTGATCAAATTGCATAAAATCAAGTGGCACAGAAGTTTGGGCAAACTAAGTTATGTGCTTATGCCAACCATTCTATTGGTGGGTTACTTTGTGCTGCGATATGGTTATTTACGGGTTCTGGCTGGGGATGTGGTTGCTCCACCCGATTATTACCCTGAAGCCGCAAGTGCGGATTCAAAAGCAGCTGACTTTATAGTTATCGGTAGCCTTTATTTTTTCTGGCTTCTTACATATTATACTTTGGGAATTTTATTCAAAAAGAAAATTCAGGCTCATGCTACTTTTATGCTCGCAGCTGCACTGACCATTTTGGGTCCATCAGGTGACCGGTTTCTTGGTTATTTATACTATGGACTTGGTTGGGAATTTAATGCATTTGCTGAAAATTTTACCTTTGGAATCATATTTTTAATATTTGGCGCTTTGTTGGTTTATCATCATAAACATAAGCTAGATTTGTGGCCAACAATTACTGTGCTGGTCCTTCAATTGATAGGAGTATTCCTTTTTCACAAAATGCCTTTCCATCCTTCTTGGGATGGTCTGGCAAAAATGCTTTTTTCCCCCAACTAATAAGTTGGAAAGGGTTTATCTGGCTTTATGTTGTCTGGGCAAAAGCTATTCTGATATAAATTTGGTCAATGACGACTATTATCAATGGTAGACCCTAATTACATTATCGGATGCCCCTCTGTAAATGGCTTAGAAAATAAAACGGAATAATAAAAAACAACTACAGCTAAAATCACTAAATTTCAATGGAAATCAAGTTTCATGATACTGATCTGGACAACAATAGCTTAAAGGGTCAGCACCATTTTTGACATTGAATATTAAAATTCACCTGCCAAATTGAATGTTTGGCAGGTGGGTTTTAAAGGATTATGGATTAAATTCCTTATCCATCATTTCATCTACTTTTTCTTTTACTTTGGCACTTTGTGAATAGGCCACATAAATCTCTTGAAATTCCTGCTCCGACAATTTACTATCAGAAATCACTTTTTGGATTTCCTCCTGCATTTTCTCTTGGGTTGCCATTACTTTTTGTCCAGCATCATTGAATTGAGCCACTTCTTCGGGAGTTTCAACAGCATCCCTTAAATTACCTGCCTGCTGTGCTTGAGCCAATTGTTGGAATCTATCGATTGTCAAACCGCTGCTTTGAATGGCTTCCACCATTTTTTCCTGGGCATTTTCTTGAACGGGAATCAATGCTACATTTACTCTTACAAATTCCTTTAATTCCTCATCTGAGAAATCTTCTTTCACTTCCATTTGCCCAGGCAATTGTTGCGCAAAAGCACTGCTAAGAGAAAAAGATAACGTCAGGAATAGAAGAAAAATGTTCGAAGTTAATTTAGAATAAATCATAATTTTATTGGTTAGGTTTAATTATAAGATAGTAAAAATACAAAAATCAATCCATTAACATGTTTTTGGATAGTAATTTAAAGTTTATTAACAATTTATTATATTTTTGTTATACTTATTGTCGATAAAGTTAAATATTATATAAGCTTAGAGCATTTTAAAGATTTTTCTCAATAAACCGATGGGTTGTAGTCAAAAGCATTTAAATCTTTTTTGGTTTAAATTTGATCAGGATTGACTCTTCGAAAGGCAAAGAGACTTTCAGAGAAATAAATAGAAAAAAATATTCAATGATCAGTTATAATAACAAAACCTTTAGACCGATTCAAAATTCGGAGAATGGTGAAACATCCAGCGAAACCTTGTTTGTTTACAGGCAAGATGGAAATATTCTGACTTCAGAATATTCAGGAGGTAACATCATCAAAGGGCATCTAATAGGTATAGTCAACGCTGAAGGAAAGATCGATATGCGCTACCACCAAGTAAATAAGAATGGAGAAATAATGACGGGTACCTGTGTTTCTACACCTGAAGTATTGCCCAACGGAAAAATTAGATTACATGAGGAATGGAATTGGACATCTGGGGACGGTTCTTCAGGAAATTCAATTATTGAAGAACAATGAAAAACTAAATTCGCTTAAGATTTTTTTATCACCAGAACTTGCAATTTCTGGCTATGGATTGCTACATTTACCATTATGTTAAAAGTACATTATGAGGGTGGTTTGCTAAAGGAATACCTGATAATAGGTAATTGATCCAGACACCCGGAGATTTTAACATTTAGGAAAATGTACAGAAAGGGTAATGACTGTTGTTGAATCGTCATGCTGAGATTTTAAAATTTTGCATTTACAGATCATAAAATAGTAAAAGGTTTCACGCAGTGGGCGCAGCGAAGTCGCCGCGATTGCTGCGTGAAATAGCTATTTGTCATTGGTAGCAGAGCCTGCGGAGTCGAAATGCCCCGTAGCATTACGGGGCATCTCCTAAACTATGGGAGGTTCTTCTCTGCCTGTGGCGGATCAGAATGACGTAGTAAAAAGATATCATGTCCATTCACGAGATATAATAGTTTAAAGTTCAAAAAATATGTTGGCATTCCTAGGATTGATAACGATAGGAGTATTGCTTTTTTTGGTTATGGCCAAAAAAGCCTCACCCATTGTTGCCATGATTCTCGTACCCATCCTTACTGCTATTTTGGCCGGATTTCGCCTGGATATTTTTGATTTTATCACTGATGGAATCCTTTCAATTGCCCCGATAGGGGTGATGTTTATTTTCGCCATTCTCTTTTTTGGGATTCTGGCAGATGCAGGCACTTTCAGGCCTATCATTATAGGGATTTTGAAAATCGCAGGCAATGACCCGGCAAGAGTGGCAGTAGGTTCAGGTATTTTGGCCATGACAGCCCAATTGGACGGATCCGGGGCCAGTACTTTTCTGATTGCTGTTCCTGCATTTTTGCCTGTCTATGATCAGTTGAAAATGAAAAGATCCACCTTGGCCTGCATTGTGGCCTTAGCTGCGGGGACCATGAATATTTTGCCTTGGGGAGGTCCTACCATAAGAGCAGCCTCTGCCTTGGAGGTTCCTGTGACGACTTTATTTAACCCTATGTTATTTCCGGTGATCATGGGCCTGATTTCGGTTTTATTGATCGCTTTTTTTCTAGGTAAAAAGGAGCGGCAAGAAGAACAGCCCACTACAAGCACTGAAATGCATGTTGAAACCAGACATGACTGGGAAAGGCCAAAATTATTTTGGGTCAACATATTAATGATCCTGCTGGCCATTGTCACCTTAGTCTCTGGTCTCGCGGCCCCGCATATTATCTTCATGATTGCTTTTGCACTGGCCATTACTATTAACTACCCAAACATCCAAGAACAGGCGGAACATATTAATGCCCACGCCAAGGCAGTAGTCTTGATGGTCAGTATTCTCTTTGCAGCTGGTTGCTTTATTGGAATCATGAAAGGTTCCGGAATGATAGCCGCCATGGCAGCAGCAGCGGTTCTGCATATTCCTGAGTGGCTTGGGAATCATTTGCCAGCTTTAGTTGGCCTGGCAGCCATGCCGGCAAGTCTGTTATTTGATCCTGACTCTTTTTATTTTGGAATTTTACCCGTGCTTTCCAGTACCTCAGCCCAGTTTGGAGGTGACCCTATCGAAATAGGCAGGGCAGCTATCGTAGGCCAGATGACCACTGGGTTTCCGGTAAGTCCACTTACTGGAGCTACCTTTCTGTTGATCGGTTTGACGGGGGTTGATTTGGGAAGCCATCAGCGGAAAACCATTCCCTATGCTTTTTTAGTCAGCCTAATTATCCTTATATTTTCTTTTATAGTAGGGGCTATAACATTGTAATTCATGAAAAAAATCAGAATCGGAGGTGGTGCGGGATATGGGGGAGACCGGCTTGAACCTGCGCTAAAATTGCTGAATGAAGGAAATTTAGACTATATAGGCTTTGAATGTTTGGCAGAACGTACCATAGCCCTTGCCCAAAAAGAAAAGAAAAACGACCCGAAGAAAGGATACAATCACTTGTTGGAATATAGGATGAGTGCAATCCTTCCCATCCTACAGGAAAAGCGGACCAAAGTCATCAGTAATATGGGGGCAGCCAATCCGGTTCAAGCGATGAAAGTCACCCAGGAAATTGCCCGGAAAATGGGAATTAAAGGACTGAAAATAGCGGCTGTACTAGGGGATGATGTTTTGGATACCATTAGACATTCCTTGCATCTGCCTATACTGGAAACGGGTAAACCCTTGTCTACTATTGGGCCTCAGATTATTTCAGCCAATGCCTACATTGGTGTAGGGGGAATTGTTGAGGCTTTGAAAAATGGCGCTGATATTATACTTACTGGTAGGGTCTCAGATCCTTCTTTATTTCTGGCACCTATGATCTTTGAGTTTGGCTGGAAAATGGATGATTTTGAAAAACTCGGCAAGGGCACCATGATCGGTCATTTATTGGAATGTGCCGGCCAGGTATCAGGTGGCTATTTTGCTGATTTGAACAGAAAAGCCGTCCCAGACCTTTGGGATTTGGGATTTCCCTTTGCAGAATTAGAAGAGAGTGGAGATGGATTGATATCCAAAGTGACAGGCACGGGAGGACTGATCAATACAGCGACTTGTACCGAGCAATTGCTTTATGAAATACATGACCCTGCTCAATACCTGACACCGGATTGTATTGCAGATTTTTCAAAAGTAGAATTTGAAGCAATAGCAGAAAACTGTGTGCGCTTTAGTAAAGCCACTGGAAAAAAAGCTACGGATACTTATAAAGTAAGCGTCGGGTATAGTAATGGATATGTGGGAGAGGGGCAGATAAGCTATGGGGGGCATGATTGTATAGCAAGGGCCAGGCTGGCTGGCGAAATAGTCAAAAAAAGACTGGAAAGATTACCTCTTCAGGAAGTAAGGATGGATATCTTAGGTTTGAATTCCATTAGTCCAATGGAAACAGAACCTGAAGGCTTGGAGGAAGTAAGATTAAGGGTTTGTGCAAAAGCAGATACATTTGAAATGGCCAGACATATTGGCCAGGAAGTGGAAACGCTTTATACCAATGGGCCTTATGGGGGAGGTGGGGTAAGCCAGCAGGTAGAGGAGGTAATCTCGGTAGCTTCTGTGCTGTTACCCAAGTCAGCTGTCAATATCCATGTGGAATACTTAAATACTTAAGGGATGAAACTTTACGAAATTGCACATGCCCGAACCGGAGACAAAGGAAACATCAGCAATATTTCTTTGATCGTATTTGAAAAAAGCAACTATTCACTCATTCAGGAAAAG
This sequence comes from Cecembia rubra, assembly GCF_003014575.1. Classification (GTDB taxonomy): domain Bacteria; phylum Bacteroidota; class Bacteroidia; order Cytophagales; family Cyclobacteriaceae; genus Cecembia_A; species Cecembia_A rubra. Next base: position 159,423 of record NZ_PYGF01000010.1, on the reverse strand, counting down.
GTGACTGCTGATCGGGTAAAAGATTGGTTGGGAAAGGTAGTGAAGGGAGAAGTTAAGCGCTATGAACTTCCCCAGCTGGGCGCTTTGAATTTTGTGTTATATGAGGCATTAGGGGGAGGGGTGACCAGTTCAACCCAAATTGATAAACATGGAAAATCCTTAAGTGCCTTTTTGTTGGAAATGCCAATCTGAATTTTGTCTCAGGTCATTGTTATCATGGAATTTGCAGACCAAGGTGAAAATATCGACCTTTAGACTATTCAAAAAGCAGGAACCGATGCAAACCACACCAGAACACGACGAGCGAATGGCCAAAATGACTTTTGCTTCTGTATATCCCCATTATGTCAGCAAAGTGGAAAGAAAAGGCAGGACAAAAGAGGAATTGCATACTGTGATTTCTTGGTTGACAGGTTTCAATGACCAAGCATTACAAAGGCTTATTGATGAAAAGGTAACTTTCCAGGATTTTTTTGATCAGGCCAAGTTGAATCCCAATGCCCATATGATCACAGGAGTCATCTGTGGTTATCGGATTGAAGAAATAAGTAATCCATTGACCCAAAAAGTAAGGTATTTGGACAAATTGGTAGATGAATTGGCCAAAGGGAGGAAGATGGAAAAAATTTTAAGGGTTTGACGTGTTCAAACTACAGCCCAATAGCCCGGCACTTACGGGGGGAACCACTGATTTCAGCCCGATTTTCAGTGAATATGTAGTTAATGGAAAAACTTATGTTACACCGCTTCCTTCGACTTTCTTTGGAGCATTGGGAGCAGATTAATCAAATTTAAATTCAGCAATAAGTCGGTCATTGTGACCGACTTATTGTATTTTTATACTAATGATGGACGTATTCAAAACTTGCTGTACCTTATTGATAGTTTCCTTCCTTCTTGGGTGTGATAAAGGAAATGATCATGTCGAACCCAATGTGGATTTTTGGGAATCCCATGAACCTTTTGAATTGGAGTACAGTGCACCCTTGGGATTGACAGGTTCTGATAAGTTTCCCGAAATGGCAGATGCCAGAGGAGAATCAGATTTGATTGAAGCTTCAGGAATAGTGATCAGTACCGCTAATCAAGGCTACCTTTGGTCTCATGAAGACAGGGGCAATTCCAATGAGATCTTTCTTTTGGATGTTGCTACTGGGGAAACAGTGGCAAGTTATGAGTTAACGGGCATTTTTAACCGGGATTGGGAGGATATAGAAATCGGTCCCGGACCTGAAGCAGGGGCCAATTATATTTATCTAGGAGAAGTGGGTGACAATAACCGCGTATACAGAGACTATAAAATTTATAGATTCAAAGAACCTGTTTTCAATGAAGACCATAGGGGGAAAAAGACACCCATCAATAACCAAGATATTAAAACCATCACATTTAGATATCCAGATGGTTTAAGACATGATGTAGAAACATTATTATTAGACCCTTGGACCAAGGATTTATTTTTGGTAACCAAGAGAGACTTTTTCTCTATCATTTATGTATTGCCTTACCCTCAGGATACTGAGACGCCCATGGAAGCCATAAGGGTTGGCGAATTTCCATTTACCAGAGCCGTGGGAGGTAGTATTTCTTTGGATGGCAAAGAGATGTTGATCAAAACCAATGACTTTATCATGCACTGGGAGAGATTGGAGGGTGAAAATATAGTGGATATGTTTAAGAAAGTCCCCAAATTGGCGCCTTACAACCCCACTGAGCCTCAAGGAGAAGCCATTTGTTTCGATCAAAACAAAGGGTATTATACCCTAAGCGAGTTCAGTAATGCTATAGTTCCGGTGTTGTATTATTACAATCGGGAAAGGCCCTGATATAAACCCTTTAACTTTAAAAAATCAAATCTCTACTTAGGTTGAAAGCTAAAATGAGACATTTTGTGACACAATAAGGTTAATTTTATTAACACATTAGTGTTATTTAAAATAACTTTTTATATTAGTTGCTGTAAACATCTAGGATATGAAAGCAGCACACAAAATCAGCCTTACCCAAAAAGCCCTTCCCTCAGGAAATATTCAGGTGAAATTTTTTATAGAAGATGTCAAAAAGCCTATGTATGGTTATCTTCTGACCAATGAACCCAAACCCATAGGGGAGATCATTGCTGAAATTCAGGAAAGAATGCAACAGAGGAGGATGTCTTTATCTGGGTTGAATTCATTTTCTTTGAATAATCCTGTAAAAGATGATCATAATTTCTATCTTTTTTCCGCATAAAATTTAGCCATGGTACTCTCTAAAAATATCAGGTTCTTAAGGAACCAAAGACAAATGACCCAAGCGGAACTTGCTGAAAAGTTGGGACTTCAAAGGACCATGATTTCTGCATATGAAGATGGTAGGTCGGAGCCCAAGTTATCAGGACTTTCGGTATTATGCGACTTGTTTCAGATCAGTTTGGAGGAACTGCTTTACCATGACATAGAGGCATTGGGAAGAAAGGCCATCCAAAAGAAGGATATCAAAATCCTGACCATTGCTGTGGATAAAGATGATAGGGAAAACATCACCATGGTGGGGCAGAAGGCTTCTGCCGGATACCTCAATGGTTTTGCAGATCGGGAATACATGGAGTCTTTGCCCCAATTTCAGCTTCCAAACCTTTCCCAACAGGCCACCTATAGGGCTTTTGAACTGAGTGGGGACAGTATGCTGCCTTTAGTGCCCGGTACGGTGGTAATCGGTGCCTATGTAGAACAGTTGGACGGAATAAAAAGCGGGAAAACTTATGTGCTCGTTACTGCTACTGAAGGAGTGGTTTACAAAAGGGTTTTCAATTATTTAGAGGAAAACGGTAAACTCTTTTTGGTGTCTGACAATGAGCAGTACAGACCCTATGAGGTCAAGGGGGAGGAGGTACTGGAAGTTTGGGAGGCCAAGGCATTTATCAGTACGGATTTTCCACATCCAAAAGACAAATCCCAACCAGCTACGCTGGATGAGATTTCTCAGATGATTTTGGAATTGAAGGAGGAAATCAGAAAGCTTAAATCTTAATTATAGTTAGCTCTCCAACCAAGCTCCTAAAGAATGAATTTTATCGCTTCCCCAAAGTTTTATGGCTGGTTTTATTTGCAGTTAAGGTTTTAAGAAAAACCGCATTTTTTGTTTCCCTGTACTGCCTAGCCCTACATAAAACTTGATCGCACGGGCATTGAATTCAGGGGTTTGCCATTGGATGTTGAAGCAATTGTTTTCCCTGGCAACTTTCCTGATCCTTTCCATAATATCAGCTCCTATACCCATACTTCTTACAGATTCATTAAGGTAAAGGCAATCCATGTACAGGAATGGGGACGCATCCCAGGTGGAAAAATCAAAAGTAAAAGAGGTAAACCCTTCAGCCTTTCCGTTAACCTCTACTATCCAAACATTCAACCTTTTAGGAGAGCCGAAGATAGCTTCCTTTAATCCTGCTAATTTCCCTTCGGGAGAATATTCGGATTTTTCATAGGCGGCATGGGCCGCACACAGGTTGACGAGCTCGGGTAAGTCTTTTTCTTCACAAGGCCTAATGATGTAATCCATGATGTATTAGCTATTTGGTTTAAGTCACTTCAAAATGAGCAAAAAAAATCAAAATCTCCACATAAGAAGCAAAAAGTTTTAAATAATAAAATGAGATCATTTTTCACTTGGCCAATTGAAAAAAAATAGGCTTTTGTATTTTACTGGCATTTAGAAAGTTAAAAACCAATCCTAATGGAATTTGGAATCAATCCTTGATATTGTGGGGCCCAAATTGGGCAGATAAGCTGGATAAACTGTATATTTGATTTTATTCAATTATTTATAGATCAAGGTGATCAAACAATTTATCATCAAATTTTTCAAAATATCGGGAATTACGCTTGCAGTCTTCTTTCTGTTGGTGATGGGGGTTTTCTTGTTTTTCAGAAGTCCCTGGGGTCAGGATATTATTGTTAAAAAGTCCGTTAATATACTTTCCCGCAAAGCACAAACAGAAATACAAATTGAAAAACTATTTTTCACTTTCAAAGGCAATCTTTTTGTCAAAGGGTTGTACTTGGAGGATCAAAAAGGGGATACACTGATTTATTCCCAATCTTTGGAAACTGGACTTTCCCTGAAATCATTGATTATGGGAAATGGCATTGAAGTCAGTAAAGTAAAATGGGAAGGCCTAAAAGCTAATGTCAAAAGGGATAGTGTAAATGGTGTTTTTAATTATGATTTTTTAATTCAAGCATTTGTTGGTGAAGAGGATAAAATCCCAGAACCGGCAGTGGAGAAATCACCTCTGCCTAATATCAGATTAGGACCTATTGAACTGAATGATTTTGCCTTTTATTATGATGATCAGATTTTAGGAATCAGGACAAAGGCAGCTTGGGAAAGCCTTAGTTTAAAAACTAATTCCATTGATTTAAATGCAATGGATTTTGACATTGCAAATCTGGATATCAAAAACTCAAAGATTGATTATTTTCAATATAAGGATCTTCTTCCTCCAGAGGAAGATCCGGTTAGAGAAGGCCCTTTACCATTATTGGTATTGGACCAATTAAATATAGAAGGTACAGATTGGGCATATCAATCCCTGCCAGATGGGATCAAAGCTAAGATACAATGGAGTGATTTCCGATTGAGTTTGCCTGAGGCAGATCTTGATGCACAAAAGATCCTAATGAAGTATATGAGCCTTAAAGATGCCAATATTGAGGTAGAAATGACTGCATTTGAGGCTGCCAATGTTGATCATGAAAACCAAGAATCCCCACCTTCTCAATTTGAATTTCCAGATTGGTGGATAGAAGTAGGCAATATCGATCTTGTTAATAACCGAGTATTTTTTTCAGCTGACGGACAGGAATCCAAGGTTGGGGTTTTTAATCCAGATGTTTTGGAAATTGAATATTTAAATTTTTCAGCTCATGCCCTATCACTCTATGAGAACAAGTTAAAAATTGTACTTGATCAGATCAATATTAAAGAGAAGAGTGGTTTGGAACTTGAGAGCCTTAAAGGCTCTTTTGAATTAGAGGAAAACAGATTGAGCATTAAAAATTTTCAAGCTCAGACCCCACATACCTTGTTGGAAACTAACTTGGCACTTTCTTTTTTGGACTTGAATGACTTGATTCAAAATCCTGAAAATTCAAACCTTGAATTAAACCTCATTACCTTTCAGACCAATGCCTCTGAGGCTTTATATTTTCAGCCTGAACTTAAAAAAGATCAATATTTTGTTGAACTGATGCGTAAAGGTATCTCACTCAAAGGCAAGGTTGAGGGAAGTATAAACCGACTTCAAATCCCCCAATTTCAGTTGAAATACGGTCAACAAACCCGTGTTGAATTTGAGAAAGCAGTCTTTTCAGACATTTTGACTTCCGATCGCCTTCAATTTGATGTTCCACAGTTCCGGTTTGCCAGTAAAAAATCAGATCTAAAGCCATTTATTAAGGATTTTGATTTGAGTTTGCCGGATTCTTTCGTCATTGACTTCAATACAAGAGGATCCATAAATAATATAGTAGCTGATTTGAAGTTTATAAGCACAGATGGGGATATCTATTCTAAGATCGAGTTTTCCAATACCGGAGTTTATGAAGTACTGACGGAGCTGAGCTTAAGTCAACTTGATTTAGGAAAAATCCTAGAAGTGGAGGAACTCCAGCCTGTCACAATGCATACTTTGATAGAAGGCAAGGGATCCAGTCCGTACGATTTATTAGGTAAGATGGCCCTTACTTTTGAACAGTTAAGCTGGAAAGGTTTGGATTTTTGTGCCCTGGAAGTATTGCTTACGGCGAAAGACACTATGGTAAATGCCAATGTAGAATTGGATAATGAATTTTTGGATTTCGTTTTTCATGCCAATGCCAGCTTGGATAGTTTAAATCCTGCTTTGGATTTTTCGCTGGATTTAAAAAATCTTCAAACATATGACCTTGGATTTACCAAACAGGATATTCAGGCTAAAATGATGGTTTTTGGTAAAGTTAACGGGGTATTAAATGACCTGAGGGCGAGTGTTGATCTTGAAGATGCGGTGCTATTGTACCAGAAGAAACCCTATCCATTAGGGAAATTTCAAATAAAAGGGAGGTTAGCTGATTTCCTTACAGAGATGAGTATTCAATCAGATTTTTTTTGGGGAGACTTCAGGGCTAATGCATCTCTAGATGATTTTGTGGCATCTATTCTGGATTATTTTGATTATCACTTTCAATTGGATCGAGAAGATAGCGCAATGGTCAATGAAAGCATTGAGGCTAATGGGAAGTTTAGCTTTCATCCTACGCCATTTATAGATCAATTGTTGGTAACAGGTTTAGAGGATATGGACACCCTGAGGCTTGAATTTGGTTTTGATTCTAAAATGAGGGCGCTAGAGGCATTTCTCACTCTACCTTTGGCTCAATATAACCAAGCAGAACTTGATGGTTTTTATATTCAAGTTAAAGGGAATTCTGAGTCTCTTGAATTTGATACCGGTTTTAAGGGTATTCAAATCGATCCTTTGAAAATGGGAGAAACCTTTGTTTCCGGTAAATTCAAACAATCTCAAGTAAATCTGGATTTCTTTTCAAAAGATGAGGAGGGTGTTTTAATGGATGTGAAGTCCTTACTTGTGATTGAAAGTGATTCCTTGATTTACAGTATTATACCGGAAGGACTGATATTTAACAGAAAACCTTGGGAAATACCTGACAGCAACAGACTGGTTTTTGCACCTGAATTATTAGCATTTGATGATTTTTCATTTTACAGAAATGGCCAAAGTATCAGTTTCAGTAATCAGATATCAGGGATTGAACAGGAACATGCTGGCGTGGTCATGAGGGAATTTGAGCTTAATACATTTTTTGAATTCCTAAATCCGGGTGAATCTCTGCTCGAGGGAAAAGCAAATGGGGAATTGGTTTTGATCAATCCTTTTGGTGCATTAGGTTTAATGGCGGATTTAAGAATTGATGGAGTACAAGCGTTGGATATTCCTTTAGGCAACCTTCTATTAAACGCAGAAGCCGAAACCTTGCAGCGGTATAATTTCCTTCTTGCCATTAAAGAAGGTATGGTAGACCTTGACCTTAAAGGTAAATTTTATGCAGATTCCACTTCTTCAGTTTTGGATATGAGCTTGGCCTTGAATTCCTTGGAAATGGCTATATTGGATAAGTTTACTGGAGGGGAAGTCAGGGAAGGGAAAGGATTTATTTCTGGTAAAATTGATTTGAAAGGGACTGTTCAGGAACCAGTGTATGAGGGCAACCTTGTTTTTAATGAGGCTTCATTTTTGATTTCCCAATTGAATAACAGATTTTTTATGAACAAAGAGTTCATTGAAATAGACAATTCAGGATTAACATTTAACAGGTTTACCATTCGGGATGGGGACCAACATGAATTCTTAATTGACGGGAAATTATTAACTTCTTCTTTTTCCGATATAGGATTTGATTTGAACCTAAATTCAAAAGATTTTACCGTTTTGAATTCCACAAGGGCTGATAATGATCTGTTTTTTGGAAAAGCCAATGTGGACTTGGGAATGACCATTAAAGGTACCTTGGAACTTCCGGAAATAGATCTAAGGCTAAAAGTCAACAGAGGGACAAATGTTACTTTTATTGTTCCTGAAGGTCAATTGGAAATGATTGAAAGGACTGGAGTTGTCATCTTTGTAAATCAAAAGGATCCATATGATATTATGTATCAGAGGGAAGGAGAAATGACTACTCAAGGACTTACAGGTTATGATTTGAAAGCCAATCTGAAAGTAGATCCTCAGACGGTTTTTAACCTGATAGTCGATGAAAGGACAAATGATAACTTGAGGCTTCAAGGAGAGGCGGACCTCAATATGTTGATGGACCCAAATGGCAATATTTCCCTTTCTGGACGGTATGAAGTAAGCAGTGGGCACTATGAGTTAAACCTTTTTGGCCTTGTCAATAGACGTTTTGAGATTTCCGAAGGAAGTTTTGTTTCCTGGAATGGGGATCCATTGGATGCGAATTTGAATTTGGTAGCCATCTACAATGTGAGAACTTCAGCAGCTGAATTAATGCAGGCCCAGATCAGTGGCATTGATAATGAAAGCAGGGGGCAGTTCCGTCAGGTTTTGCCTTTCAAGGTTTTTTTGAAGGTAGGTGGGGAGATTATTCAACCTGAGATTTCATTTGAATTGGATATGCCGGAACAAGATCGGGGAGCCTTTGGCGGCACTGTGTACAGCATGTTGCAGCAGGTAAATGATAAGGAAGATGAACTTACCAAGCAGGTGTTTTCTTTATTGGTTTTGAACCAGTTTTTTCCAATGGCCGGTAATGATGGTTCAACAGGGGGCTCGGTCAATCTTGCAAGATCCAGTGTCAGCCAGGTGTTATCTTCACAGTTAAATGCCTTATCGGATAAGATTTTTGGAAAGACTGGCTTTAGTCTTGCAATGGATCTGGATTCTTATACAGATTTTCAATCAGGTGATCCACAGGATAGGACCCAATTGAATGTTGCGGCACGCCAATCCTTGATGGATGACAGGCTTGTTATTTCTGTAGGAGGCCAGATGGATATGGATGGCGGTAACCAGAATGTCAATCAGGGGGATGCCTTATTTGGAGATGTGAGTATTGAGTATCTACTCGACACGAGGGGGCAATGGCGGGCCAAAGCCTACAGGAGAAATCAGTTCGAATCCATCATTGATGGCCAGTTGATTGTAACAGGTATAAGTTTCATTTTCAATAAAGAGTTCAATGCTTTCAGGGAATTGTTTATTCCATTACGCAAACTGGAAGCAATTCCAGCCAAAGAAGAAAATAAAGAATCTGTTAATGAAAATGGTGGGAATTAAATGAGGATCAAAAAATACATAGGGCTTTTTTTTCCATTACTGATTTTTTCATGTAGTGTTAAAAAGTTTATTCCAGAAGGAGAACAGCTTTATACAGGATCAACAATTCAACTGGAATCTGATTTGTCAAAAAAAGAAAGTGAGGAAATCCAAACAGATCTGGAAAAACTACTCAGGCCTTTGCCTAACAGTAAATTACTTGGAATGAGGTTTGGTCTTTGGGCTTATTATAAAGGACAGAAAGAAAAGCCAGGTTTTATCAATAAGTTTTTGAGCAAAAAATTTGGGGAGAAACCTGTGTATTTGGGTCAGATCCAACCGGAAAGAACTTCCAATATTCTTCTGAATAGACTTGAAAATAAAGGGTTTTACTTTTCCTCTTCCATTTACCAAATCACCGAAAAAGGAAAATTTGCAAATCTTGAATATCAGGTCCGGATTTCGGATCCTTATATTCTTGAAACGTATCAAATTTTAGGGGGGGACTCTCTACCCATAAATCAGGAAATTCAAATGCTGATGGGTAGGACTATTATGAAAAAAGGTTCCCGATTGGATTTGGATGAATTGAAGAAAGAAAGGGAAAGGATTGACCGTGACTTAAAAGCAAGAGGTTATTACAATTTTAACCCTGATTTATTGATTTTTGAAGCAGATACCAACCATTATGAAGATAGAAAATTCGATTTATATCTGCGCCTTAAATCAAACACACCAATCAAAGCAACCTTTCCCTATAGCATAGAGCATATCTATGTTTTTCCGGATTACAATGTACACCTCGACAATGGGGATGGGGATACAGTAAGCGTTAGTGGGATTGAGTTCATTCAAAAGCCTGAAATATTCAAACCGGAACTGTTACAAAAATACATCTTATTCAGGGAGGGTTCGAAATTCAATCCGGAAATTTCTAGGACCACCTCCAACAGGCTTTCAAATATTGGTAATTTCAGATATGTCAATATTTCTTATGATGTATCAGATACTGTTTTGAGAGAAGATGGAACTTATCCATTAAAGGCCAATATTTATTTGTCCCCTCTAAATAAGCGTTCAGTAAGAGCAGAAATTCAAGGTTTGACAAAATCCAACAGTTTTGTGGGGCCTGCTCTGCTTTTAGGTTACCAAAATAGGAATCTCTTTAGGGGAGGGGAAATATTCAATTTGACTGGAAAATTTGGATATGAAGTTCAGTTAGCTTCGGGAGATAGGGAAGCGCTGCAATCCATTGAAATGGGGCTGACAGGTAGCCTTGTTTTTCCTAGAGTCCTGTTTCCTGTACCTGTAATGAACCGGTTTAGGTATTCCATTCCTAAAACAAGAATCAGTGCAGGATATGAATACCAGAACAGGACTGATTTGTACCTGCTCTATTCCTATAACACCTCATTTGGGTATTTTTGGAATGTCAACAGATTTGTTTACCATGAATTCAATCCTATCAGCTTAAGTATTGTCAATTTGGCAAGGACTTCGCCGAGATTTGAAGAAATATTGAATGCGAACCCATTCCTCAGAAGAAGTTTTGAGCAACAGTTTATTTCTGGGATGAATTATACTTTTAACTATAATCAGTTAGCTGACCCTGATCGAAAAAACGCCATATTTATTGGAGCTACTGTAGATTTTGCAGGTAATCTTTTTAGAGGTCTTAATGCGTTGATAGGATCTGAAAACCCCGGATCCATATTTGGATTGGAGTTTGCCCAATATCTCAAAGGGGATATTGACTTAAGGTATTATAAAAAATTCTCTGCGGAAAATGTTTTGGTGAGCCGGATTTTTGCAGGATTAGGTGTTCCTGTTGGCAATTCACTTTCTCTTCCATTTGTCAAACAATACTTTGCCGGAGGCCCTAGAAGTGTAAGGGCATTTAGAATCAGAGCATTAGGTCCAGGTACATTTATGCCTCAGGATACCAATATGGGAGGTTTTTTTGATCAGGCCGGTGATATAAGATTGGAAGGTAACCTTGAATATAGGTTTCCTTTTAATAAATATTTAAAAGGGGCATTTTTTGTGGATGCAGGTAATGTTTGGTTATACAAAGAAAACGATGCGCTTCCTGGGGGTAAATTCACCAATAGTTGGGCCGAAGAATTGGCCGTAGGAGGAGGATTTGGTCTAAGGTTAGATATTCAGCTTTTTGTAATCAGGTTGGACACAGCAATTCCCTTACGGAGACCTTGGCTTTTGGAAACAGGTCCCTGGCAGGATCGTATATGGCTGGGCAACAGGGATTGGAGAAGAGATAATCTTGTATTCAATTTTGCCATTGGGTATCCGTTCTAGAAATTTATTCAGACAATTCCCTTCAAACTTTTATCAGAGATTTGCTTTTCAACTCATAGGAAAGTTTATTGCATCCATTGAGGGCTAGGCAATAAACTATAAAATAGGCTATTTCATGCACAGTTTTTTAAAAAATACCGCAAAGGAAATATTGGAGCAGCATTCCTCTATGGAGGATTTGGTAATTGTTTTGCCGAATAGAAGAGCAGGTTTATTTATTACCCAGCATTTAGGTACTTTGATCAATGGACCCATTTGGATGCCTGAGGTAAAGACAATTGAGGAAGTTTTTTACCAATTTGCAGGTCAAAGACCAGCTGATAACCTTACTTTGATTTTTGAGTTGTATAAGGCTTACCAAAGCCTAAATGCAGACGCGGAGAGCTTTGATAAGTTTTATTTTTGGGGAGAAATGATCCTGAAGGACTTCAATGATTTGGATCAGTTCTTGGTAGATGCATCCAAACTGTACCATCACCTATCTGAAACAAAAGAATTAGAGTCTGATCTTAGTTTTTTGACAGATTCTCAAATTGATTTGATCCGTCAATTTTGGCAGTCTTTTCAAAAGCAGGATAAAAAGCACCAGGAGAAATTCTTAAAATTCTGGCAAATTTTGGGCCCTCTTTATCAAAGTTTTCATGCGGCCTTGGAAGTGTCCGGTCTGGCTTATTCAGGGAAAATTTACAGAAAGGTGGTGGCCTCGCTTGACCAAATAAGCAGACCTGAAAAAAAATTTCTTTTTATAGGCTTCAATGCATTTACAGGAGCAGAAGAAAAACTGATTAAACATTTCATTTCAGAATTTGATGCAGGAATCTATTGGGATGTTGATGCTTATTATTTAGAGGATAAGAACCAGGAAGCAGGCTTATTTTTTAGGGATTATCAAAATGATAAGGTTTTTGGTCCAACATTTCCTAAAGACATCCCTCAGCATATCCGTACTAGGAAAGCCAAAATCCAATTCTACGCCACGCCTTTGAAAAGCAATCAGGCCAATTTGGTTGGCTCAATCCTGGAAGAAGCCGGAGGAGAAGAAAATTGGGAAGAGACTGTTGTAATATTGCCTGATGAGCAAATGCTTTTCCCAGTATTACATACACTTCCACCATCCATTTCCAAAGTAAATGTAACAATGGGGTATCCCATCCGGAATGCTCCTGTATATGCTTTTTTAGAAGCTGTGCTTGAGATCCAAAAGTTTATAAAAGTGGAACAAGGAGTTGTTTATTTTTATCACCAACAGGTTAAAAACTTACTTTCTTCAATATACCTCAAATCCGCTAATCCCAACTTTGTTAAGGACTTTTTGGTTCAGATGCAAGTTCATAAATTAATACATGTACCAATGGAAAAACTTCATGAAGGTGGAGAATTCTTTCAATTGGTTTTTTTAAAGCTTAACCCTTCCGATTTGTTCAGCTATCTTTCTACTTTGATCCAGTCACTGGCCTCTAAGTTGGAAGATGATCCATTGCAGCTTTCTTATTTGTTTCAATGTTTCAAACAACTTAACCGATTGGGCGAAATTTTGGAAAAGCAGGCAAATCAGCCTTTGAATCTTGAGTTTTTGATCCGCATTTTCAGACAGGTTTTCAGAGAGGTAAAACTGCCATTTGAGGGAGAACCATTAGAGGGGTTACAGATTATGGGGGTACTTGAATCAAGAAATCTTGATTTCAGAAGGTTGATCATCTGTAATATGAATGAAGGAAGTTTCCCCCCTTCAGGTGGGATGAATTCAATGATTCCTTTCAATATCCGTAAGGCATTTGGAATGCCTGTCCAGGAGCAGAACGATGCAATTTATGCCTATACATTCTACAGGTTGTTACATAGTGCTGAGGAAGTTCACCTGATTTATACTTCTACATCAGATCAGGGCAAGTCTGGAGAAAAAAGCAGGTATATCCATCAAATGAATGTAGAGATGGATCTGGACTCAGAAGAAAAGATAGTTTTTGTTCCGATTGGCCTGAAAAACACTACTGAGATCATTATACATAAGAATGATGAAATCATGGGGCGATTGGACCAGTATAAAGTGGATGAAAATGGATTTAGCCAAACTTATTTTTCACCCTCAGCGCTTAATGTATTTCTGGACTGCAGGCTTAAATTTTACTTGAGATATGTGGCAGGGATCAATGAGAAAGAAATTGTAAATGAGGAAGTTGATGCTGCTGTTTTTGGGAATATTGCCCATTATAGTATGGAATTTTTGTATAAAGGATTTATTGAAAGGAAAGGGCGCAAAATCCTTGAGAAAGATGATTTCGAGGATTTAAAAAGAAATTGGGTGCATCCCTCAATCGAGAAAGGCGTGCGCAAATTTTATAAACTGGAGGAGGACAAAGAAAGCATGTTAAATGGACAAATTGCAATAGTAAGAGATGTTCTTCATAAATACATAGTTAGGCTTTTGGAAATAGATGAAGCAGCAGCGCCATTCCAAATATTGGCCATGGAAAAGGAACATGCATCAGTTTTCCGGGTAAAATCTGCCCATGGAGATTTTAATGTAGCTCTGAAAGGGGTCATTGACAGGGTGGATCAAAAATCAGGAGTAATCAGATTAATTGATTACAAATCTGGTGCTGATAAAAAGGATTTTGGAGATATAAGTTCACTTTTTGACAGAAGTGTCAAAAAGAGGAACAAGGCTGCTATGCAGACCTTATATTACGGTTTGCTTTATCAGTCTATGTTTCCTGATAATGAGCAACCCTTAAAACCCGCAATTATCAATTTTAAAGAGATTTTCAAAGAGGATTTTAATCCTTATTTACAGGATAAGGGAAAAGAAAAGAGTGGGCTAGAGGTGAATGATTACAGGGACTATCAGGATGAATATGAACAGCAATTAAATGAACTATTTATTGATTTATTTGATGCATCTATCCCTTTCAATCAGACAGATGACCTTGAAAAGTGTAAAAACTGTACATTTAAAGAGATCTGTGGAAGGTGAAAATTAATCGCAAAGCATCAAACCAAGTATAGAATAATTTAAAGCCAAATCAAATTCAATTGTTTAGTTAAAATTTGATTTCTGCACTTTTTTGAGCCAATAAGGAAACATAGTAGCACTTCGGAGGAATGATATTCCACCTGTTCAATTTTTTACTACTGTCTGCACAGCAGGATCAAGATGGTTTAAAGCTTCAGTTTATGAGACAACGTTAAAAATAAAAATCCGAATTTTTACCTATATTAATGAATGGACCTGTCAGGTTGCATCCCGTTTTTTATTTTCCCGTTCTTTTTCTTTTCCCTGGGATTTCTTCTATAACCTGCATAAACTGGTATTCATCCTCTGCAAGAATTTGTCTTGAGCCTTGATCAAAAACAATGTTTTTGTAATAAATTGGAAGAAGGTAATCTCCATTTTCATCCATTATTCCATATTTATCTCCAAACCTTACTAAGATTTTATTGAGCTCTTCTCTTCTAATTTCCTGGAATTTTGGTTCAATAATTTCTTTTCCATCGGGAGCAATCAAACCAAAAAGGGTATTGTTTTCAGAAATGAAATAATTATCTGCTCCTAGGGAAATTCGGTCATAGGATTTTTCAATTAGTAACTTTCCAGTCCTATCCACAATATTCTGCTTTTCACCGGTCCTTACAATGGCCAATCCTCTACGAAACTCAGAGATTTGACTGAATTGTGCAGGGACGATAATGTTACCCCACTTATCCAAAATACCCCATTGTCCATTGAGCTGGTATGCCGCTAGCCCTTCATTGAATTTTTTGACTTGATCAAATTGCGCAGGAATGAGCCATTTGCCTGACTTATCAATGAAACCGTATTTTCCTGATTTCATGGCACCATATATTCCTTCATTTCCAGGAAGTATTTTGTCTACCCCATCCACAGGATGAACTTCCCATCCATTTGGTCCCAGAAGTCCTATTTTTCTATCTCGCATCAGTACATTATAATATTTGTCCCCGATGTTATTGACTTTCTCCATACCCACTTGATCTAGGAGGATTCCATCATTCTTCATGACTCTCCTCAATCTTCCATGAATATATTCCAATAGCACTCCGTCCTCCAATGTAATCTTATGGTAGGAAGAATAGGAAATATTGGCTTTTCCTTCCCTTCCCCTTATCAGCATGTATTGGTTGCCATCAAAAGCATAGAAATAATCATCTTCCAAATGAACAATATGATCAATTACAGGCTGAAGAACATATTCACCTTCCCTATTGATCATTCCGAAACCAGAAGATTCCTTGGAGATTATAAAGTTCTCGTTGATTTGACGGAGATCTTCAAATACTTTATCGGGGT
Source organism: Cecembia rubra (assembly GCF_003014575.1). GTDB lineage: Bacteria > Bacteroidota > Bacteroidia > Cytophagales > Cyclobacteriaceae > Cecembia_A > Cecembia_A rubra. Next base: position 143,980 of record NZ_PYGF01000010.1, on the reverse strand, counting down.
TTTTTGAAAGGGGTAATAAGTAACCTTGACTATTTTTTGCAATAACCTGACCATTGGTAGCCAAAATAGCTTTTTCAAATGAACCAATAAATGTGGTTTCCTTTGTTGAATGGTCATAGACCCAATATTGATTTCCTTTTTTTGCCAATAAGCGAGTGAAAAAGGTTTGGATTTCATCATAGTCCGTAGGTAGAATGTTTTCACCGTACTCATGGAAAGCCCCCAGTCCATTATTCCCTCTTACAATTAGCCAAGGTTGATCATAAAATTCAACTTTCTCTGCCTGGAGGTTGATAAATGGTTTGTATTCCCGGCTCAGTAATTTAACCTCATTATTCGCTGTACTGATTCTGACAGATTCACTCAAAACAGCAATCTGATCAAATTCAAGCCTCGATTTTAATTTTAGGTTTTGATCATAGACCTCGTAAGTCTGTGATAATGATTCTGGACAATTCGATAATATCAATGCTGTAATCAAAACAGCTCCCCAACACCTGGTACACTTCATATATTTTTCTAATTACGGCCTAAAATAAAGGGATTGTCAACGTAATTCAAGGAGCGAATACATTTTATTTTAATATTGAGGTCTGAATGGAATTTTATAAAAAACAACCTGTGAAACAAAAATTCGACTTGAAGCAATTTATTGTAATTACAGCCTTCTTTTTGGCGATTGGCTTGATGGCTTATGTTTTTCCAAGGGAGGATTTTTATTTCAATCTGGTTGCCTATGTCTTAGCCTTCGGCGCGTATTTATGGTTGGTCAAAATGGCCAGGAAAGGTGATTTTTCACTTAAAATAGGGATTGTGGTAGGTATTGTTGCCAGGTTTTTTTTACTCTTTGCGATTCCAACCTTATCCGATGATTTTTACCGGTTTTTATTTGATGGACATTTACTGTTGAAAGGATATAACCCCTACCTAATGCTCCCTAAGGATTGGCTATCTTTTCATGTGGAAGAATCAAATGAATTTCTGCAGGATCTTGTGGCAAATATGAATTCATCCACTTATTTCTCTATCTATCCCCCATTGCATCAATTGATTTTTGGAATCGCAGCCTTTTCAGGAGAGTCACTATTTTGGAATATTTTTGTTCTTCGTTTGATTTTGATCGGCTTTGAATTATTGAATTTACTTTTTCTTCACCAATTAGTCAAAAAATGGAATTTGTCTGAATACAAAGTATTGTTATACATACTTAATCCATTGGTAATCATGGAGCTGACGGCAAATCTTCATTTTGAAGGGATTGTACTTGCTTGCTTATTGGCTACACTGTATTTACATGAACAAGGGAAAAAGAAGTTTGCCCTGGTAACCTGGGCCGCAGCAGTGGGCATCAAGCTCAGTCCCCTGATGTTTGGTGCATATATTATGAGGAGGTTTTATCAAATGAAGCAGCTTAAATTGTTTATTGGTTATGCTGCATTTTTACTATTCATAACCCTGGGAATATTACTTTACAGAGAATCCTATCTCAATTTCTGGCAGAGTTTCAGATTGTATCAATCCAGTTTTGAATTCAATGCTTCCGTATATTACCTGATTAGATGGATTTCAGGTTTTTTCATGGATTACAATCCCATCGTATATGTAGGTCCATTTCTCAATTTGTTTGCTTTATTTCTGATTTTGTTCCTAAGTTTTTTTTATAGGCTGGACAATGGAATGGACTTGGCCAATGGAATGGTTTGGATTTACCTAATTTATCTACTTTTGCAGACAGTAGTACATCCTTGGTATATCATTCCTGCTTTTGGGCTGAGTATATTAACCAAGAACAGGGTCTTTTTGGTCTGGTCAGCCTTTGTATTTTTGTCTTATGGGGCTTATGATGGAGTTGAAGTTGAAGAAAAATGGTACTTTTTGATTTCTCAATATGTCATTGTTTTTGGTTTTATTATTAACTACCTGAAAAAGTCCCTTCATTTAAAAAGTGGTTTGATTCATTTGCGGGCTTAGTATATTTGCTCCAAAATATCAGAAATCATAATGAAAAGATATAAGTTCTTGCTTGCAACATTGTTTATAATATTCCACTATTCCTGCTCTAATCAGGACAGGAAGTCTGTGGAAATAATAAATAAATCCATAGCATTCCATGGAGGGACGGAAAATTGGGAAAATATCCAATCCATTTCCATGGTAAGAGATATCTGGATGTTTGAAGAGAATGGGGACGCTGAATCTTATGTCCGTCAGGAAAATGAATTTAGACTTAAACCTTACTTTGAAGCCAAAATGTCTTGGGAAAAAGACAGTATTCAGCACAGGGTCATATTTGATGGTATAAAAACCCAATATTGGATGGGAAGCAATGAAATCCAAAATCAAGGCTTTCTTCAGGCAAAAAAAAGGGAAATGGATGCTGCATTCTATGTCATGACTAAGCCATTTGATCTATTGGATGATAAAAAGTACTTGAGTTATGAAGGGAAATCAGAGCTATCCGGTGGAGTGGTTGTAGAGAGCATTAAGGTGATAGATGGGGATCCAAAAGATCCTAATACGGATATCTGGTGGTATTTTTTTGATCCAAATACTTTTGAATTGGTAGCCTACAAAGTGAAAACATCGGATCATTTTAGCTTGGTATATAATTTGGGCTGGGATAAGAGCAGCGGTGTCTTATTGCCTGCAAGAAGAGAAAGCTACAGGGTAGATTCCCTTGGGAACCATTTGTACAAAAGAGCCAGTTATGGCTATGGACTTTATAAGGTCTATAGGTGATTACTTTCTAAAGCTTGTCTTAATACCTAAAAATATCATTTATATGAGAACTCTATTGTCTATTTTTGCCATTTCCATATTTATATCCTCATGTGTTCAACAGGGAGTTGACAAAGAAGCTCAGCGAATAGTTGACCAGTCAATAAAAGCCCATGGCGGAGCGCTTTATCAGGAGGCCCTCATCAGTTTTGATTTCAGGGAGCGTCATTATTCCATTTTCAAATCTCCTTCTAAATATGAATATATCAGGGAATTTACCGATAGTACAGGTTTTGTAAGAGATGTGCTGAACAATGATGGATTCCAAAGGACCGTAAATGATACACCCGTGGATTTGCCGGAGGACCGAATCAGGGCATTCAGTAATTCAGTTAACTCTGTAGCCTATTTTGCATTTCTTCCTTATGGATTAAATGATGCAGCAGTTATTAAAACGTACCTGGGAGAAACTGAACTGGAAGGTAATTCCTATCATATCGTTAAAGTAACTTTCCGACAAGAGGGTGGTGGAGAAGATTATGATGATGAATTTTTGTATTGGTTTCATAAAGAAAAGTATACAATGGACTACATGGCATATTCTTATCATACAGATGGGGGAGGAGTAAGGTTCAGAAAGGCAATTAAACAACATCAAGTGAATGGATTACTGCTTTTAGATTTTGAGAATTATAAGCCGGAAGAGAAAAACACCTCAGTTGATAAGATGGAGGGTTTGTATAAGGAGGGAAAACTCGAACTTTTGTCCGAGATCCGAATGGAGAATATTAAAGTTTCTTTCTGAAAGCTTAAAAAATTTATTCCATATAAAGCCTGCCAATACTCAATGGGCAGGCTTTTTTGTGGATTGCAGGGATAATAATATTGGGATTTTCGGGGATAGTTATAATCCATTCTGAATTTTGGATGGAATACAAAGCTGTCTTGTCAAAAAATGATCTTTTTATTTCATGGAATAAAAGAATAGCGTTAAGATTTTGCCTTTGTTAGTATTTTCCTCACTTTTTTATTCGGTCATCGCTTTTTAAAGAATAAATAATTCTATTTTCATGAAAAAAAACTGATCATTCACCAGCAAAACATCAATCAGTAATCATGAGCAATAAGCGCAGAGATTTTATCAAATTGGCGGGATTAGGAATTGTCGGAGCTACCATGCCCAACCTGGCTAAAGCTGAAAGCCCGGAACAATTGTATCAGCTTGCCAAAAAAATAAATAACCAAAGTTTCAATATGTGTGGTTATGCTGCACCAAAACTACAAACTGTGAGGATTGGAGTAGTTGGCTTAGGTATGAGAGGACCAGGTGCCGTGGATCGTTTGAGTAAAATTGATGGAGTTGAAATCAAGGCACTTTGTGACCTTATCCCAGAAAGGGTGGATAAAATGAAGGCTAAACTTGCGGGTTCCAAGCACCAGCCAGAGGGATATTCCGGATCAGCTTACGCATGGAAAAAGATGGTAGACAGGAATGATCTTGATCTGATTTATATTGCCACTCCATGGGATTGGCATTCACCTATGGCTGTTTATGCCATGGAATCAGGAAAGCATGTAGCTGTTGAAGTCCCCGCGGCAAAGACTCTTGAAGAATGCTGGCAATTGGTTGAAACTTCCGAAAGAACTAGAAAGCATTGCATGATGCTTGAAAACTGCTGCTATGACTTTTTTGAGTTGATGACATTGAGTATGAAACGGGATGGTTTCTTTGGAGAAATTATTCATACCGAAGGAGCCTATATCCATGATTTACTCTGGTTGAATTTTATGAAAGATTCAGAAGGTGGATACCAGGATATGTGGAGATTGAAAGAAAATTTCAAAGATGGGAATTTGTATCCTACCCATGGTTTGGGGCCAGTCTGCCAGATCATGGATATCAATAGAGGGGATCAAATGGATTATTTGACATCTCTTTCTTCCCATGATTTCCATATGGCGGCAAAAGCCAGAGAATTGGCTGAAAAGGATAACTTCTTTGCTTCTTATGCGGAAAAGAAGTTTGGTGGGAATATGAATACCACCATAATCAAGACAAAGAAAGGAAAGTCTATCATGATCCAACATGATGTTACCTCTCCTAGACCCTATTCAAGGTTACATACCATAAGCGGAACATTAGGATTTGCACAGAAATATCCCAACCCTAAAGTATCCAAAGGCCATGATTGGCTGAAAGATGAAGAAATGAAAGCGTTGGAAGAAAAATACACTCCAGAGATTGTTAAGAAAGTAGGAGAATTGGCCAAGCAAATTGGTGGTCATGGAGGAATGGACTTCATGATGGATTGGAGGTTGATTGATTGTTTGAGAAATGGACTTCCTTTAGACCAGGATGTTTATGATGCTGCACTTTGGTCAGCAATTACTCCACTTAGTGAATGGTCTGTGACAAACCGTTCTAATTCCATTGATATCCCTGATTTTACCGGTGGCAGCTGGAAGTCCAACAAGCCTGTTGATATTACATTAAAGGGTGGAGGAACTACCAAAGTGATTGTTTGATAATTAAAAACCAAAAGTGAATATTGGATTTCGGGAATTAGGCCTGAAATCCAATATCCTTTTGCACATATTTGGAATCAAATTACCCTTAATCTTTTTCCAAAGACTTGGTACCTTATACTTGATTCAAAAAAATGTCACAAAACAATTATTAGTACAAAGGTGTCCTATAATTCTTCAAATGCAGGTTTAAAATTGCACCAAAAGGAATCCAAAGCCAATATCCTGGGTTTGAGAAAGGAAATGATGGTGGGCCAATCATTTTGGTCCATAATGTTAACCCCCGACTTTATTTTATGAATTCTGGAGATTATTTTACCAAATTCTTCTTCCTTATGGAGTTCCCAGTTCCATTTTTCTCCCAATTCTGATTCAAGGGATTTTTTGAATGATTCAAATTGCTCAAAAAATAACTGTTGAAGTTCTAAATCTGGATGCGTTATTTCTATTCCCACTGAGGTGAATTCCCTTTCGGCTTTCATCCGAAAATAGATATCCTTTACTCCTGTCTTGTAATTTTGCCAGTTGGTCCTAAAGCCATCTGCATTGGGGACAGGTTTCATATATTGCCCAAAAGCCGTCCAGAATTCTTTTCTGATTTTAGCTTTTTCTGCTTTACTGTACATCAGATCAATAGCTTTTTGGTCCGTCTTGAGGGGTAACAATTATGAAATCTGCAGTGTACAGATGCTTATCTTCCAGGGTCAGTATTTCCTTCTGTTCTACAGTGTTGATGGTCATTATTTTTAATTGGGGAAAATCCTTTTTCACATACCAGACAATTCCCTCAAAATTATTAGAATGATAAGAGCCATTTATGTGAAGAATTAAATTACCTTTTTGAAAATAGTTAAACAAAGAGTAAGCCATTGTAGCATCTTTTATGGCCTGAGCCTCAATCATAAAATCTATATTCATATTAGCGCCGTGCATCATTTCTGTCATGCCTTTGTAACCGGGTAATGTTTTGTCCACTTCCACAGGCAGAGGAGCGATGTATTTCTTTGCCTCACTACTTAATGATTCAAGGCCATTCATTCCTTCCCTGCTTACCAAGGAAGCATATTTTCTAGGAATATTGGAAGCTACAAATGGGATCTGATGCTCCTTTGCAAAAATCATCAAAGGCTTGTAATCTGTACTGTAGTTGTTCCAGAGTTTTGCCTCTGATTCGAAGTTTTTATCAGTAATTCTCCCGGAAAACCATTCATCAATATTCAATTGATCATCACGCTCAAAAAATTCTCCCGCTAAAACCACTTTGTTATTACTTTGTTGAAGGGATTTCAAAAGTCTTAATTGTAGCCAATGGGCAATGGAATTGTTGTGGAGTTCACCAAAAAAGATAGCTTCAACTTGGGAAGCATTAACTGCCATAGTTTCAAATGATATTTCCTTTCCTTCTTTTGTAAAAATTTTATAGGCTTCATTTTGGGCCATAATTCCAGTAAGTGGAAATAGAAACAAGCTAATTAAAACGATTTTTTTATTCATAATCAGCTGGATAGGTCACGGTGACTACGGAATAGTTGACAACTCCACCCAGAGCTGGGTTGTGTTTTTTGATTGTTATAGATACAGATTTTATGCTTGGGAATGCGGATATGATGTCTTTGATCATCAAATGGGCAAGATGTTCCAAAAGTTTAACCGGCTCCTGCATGTGGGATTGAGCAATTTTGTATAGGCCAACATAATCAACTGTATCTCCGAGCTTATCTTCCAACATGGCCTTCTTGAAATCCGTTTCTACATGTATGTCAACAGTAAACCTGTTCCCGAGTTTGTTTTCCTCAGAGAATACACCATGATATGCATGAAATTCAATTCCCTCTAATGCAACTTTTCCCATTAGTCCAATTGGTCAAAAAATGAACCCTGTTTCTTGTCTTTCTTCGACTCATCTTGAGTATTTTGCGTAGAATCAGAGGAAGATTCTTTTGGCAAATCCTCAGGATTAGAAATACTGTTCTCTACGTCTGATATGGCTTCAGGTTTTACTGTATTTTCTTCTTCAGAGGGTTGTGATTCGGAGTTTACGGCTTCTGATTTATCTTCTGGCACCTTAGATTCTTCATTTTCAACTAATTCCTCTGAACTTTCATTTCCATCTGCTTTTATTAAAGTTTCACCCTCTTTAATAGAGGCTATATTACTTTCCAATAATTCTGGTTCGGATGCTAAGTCTGATACTTTGATTTCATTCAGACCTTCCAGAATATCTGAAAAAGAAAGGATGTTTGAGTTTTCAAAATCTTTATCCGATTTGGACAAGATTTCTTCCAGGTCTCCCGAAATCCTTTTGAGGTTTTTGAGGATTAAGGTCCTGTTATTGACAAGTTGGTCAAAATCTCTCACTGAGCTTTTGATTCTGTTCTTGAATTCACTCAGGGTTTCTGCTGACATTTTCTGTGTCTCTTCCAGAATTTTTTGCGCCTTGATTTTGGCGTCTCTGACCATTTTGTCAGCACTTTCATGCGCATCTGTCAGAAGTTCATGTGCTGTCCTATTGGCTTCTTCTATAATATTGGCTCCGGTATCTTCTGCAGTTTTTAAAGTTCTAAAAAGAGAAACCTCTACATCTTTCAATTTCTTGGCTTCCTGCTCTGCATACAGAAGTCTTTTTTCAAGATCATTTCTCTCACTTTCTAACTTATCCCAGGCATCAGCCAAAGATTTTAAGAATTCAGTAACTTCATCTTTGTCGTATCCTCTGAAATTTTTTTCAAAGCTTTTTTCCCGGATTTCTGTTGCAGTAAATTTCATGGTCATTATAGTTCAATTTGCCAGATAGAAATATTTCGGTCATCACTTACTGAGACGATCTGCTGATTATAGGTGCTCCATAAAACCTTATTGATGGAAGTGCCATGTCCTGCATGCCTCGCTTTGTCAATGACTTTCAATAATTTTAATGAATTGCTGTCCCATATTTTTATGGACTTGTCCATACTACAAGTCACAAAATAATCGCCGTCTTCTCTGAAGGAGAGGTAATTTATGGCAAACATATGGGCTACAATTGATTCCTGAAGAGAATAGTTTTTGGTTTCCCAAATATTCAGGTGGGCATCTCTCCCGCCCGAAACAAGCATCGATTTGGTGGGGTTGTAGCCCAAAGCGAATACAGAATTGTTATGGGCTTCCAGATTATGAATTGGGGAATGGTCAGAGAGATTGAAAATTTTGACAGAATTATCACTTAAGCCCACTGCAAGATGTCTTTTGGTTGGATCTAATGCAAAGACCCTCACACTTTTCTTGCTGATTTTAATATGTTTTTTAACAGCTCGCTGTTCTATGTCCACAATGATAATGATACCATCTCCGGTACCTACATATAATTCATTTCCTACAGCCTTGATGTCAAAAATGGATTGGTCCGTGAGTTTTAGGGACCAGATTTCTTTGGATTTTTCAAGGTCAACCACATGGATTCCCTCAAAGTTGTGTCCAATGAAAAGTAAGTTCCTTTCTTTATCAACTTCCATTGCATAAACAGAATGGGCCACTTTGGCGATCAGTCTTCCATCTTTAGGTTTGTCCAGATCCCATTCTACAACCATTCCGTCTCCTGATCCAGTATAAAAAAATCTTGGATCAGGACCTTCGACCAAAGCATAAATACAATCATTGTGTCCTGTTAAGGTATGCTGTTTGTTAACTTGTATATTTAACATAAAATGCTGTGATTAGCAGTTCATCCCTTATGGGCCTATGCAAACAAAAATAGAAAAAATAAGTCCTTTATCAGCTTTGGCTGTAAATAATATTCAAGAAGTTTCACAAAATGGAATTGATTTTTTGAGTTTTAGGGAAAAACTATCCTATGCCAACATATCCAGGGATGATAAAAAAATAGAATGGAAAGGAGCGAGAGTTGCGATCAAATCAGCTCTTGACTGTATTTCTTTACCATATCCGGGCTTTTTTAAAGACGAACATGGGAAATCCCATCCCATGGATGGGTACGGATATGTCTCATTGACCCATACCAAAGGAATTGCTGCAGCTATTTTTCATAAGGACATGCCAGTAGGAATAGATTTGGATTATGTTAGGGAAAAAGTGGTCAGGTTAGGTCCCAAATTCCTTGACCCATCGGAAATTGAATTTTTAAACAATGATCCAATTTTATACACAGTTGCTTGGTCCGCCAAAGAATCTATTTTCAAGTGTCAGGGGAGGAGGGGAATCAGCCTGAAATCCAATATTCTACTTGATCCATTTTCTTTGGATGACCATGTGATCAAAGGTAGAGTCTATCAATCAGAATATTCAGACCATTTTTATAATGTAAAAGTAGAAGTAGAGAATGACATTGTCCTTACTTACACTATTTGGTAAGATCTTTGTGCTTATATTTGGTAATAAACTCAGCAATCATGAAAAAGCTCCTAATTTTAAGTTTTTCAATGCTTGTTCTGATACCTTATACAGTTTCAGCACAAAGAGTTGATAATTTTCAATTGCCAGATGTCCTTTCAGGTGGAACTTTCTCGCTTACAGAACATAACGATGCGAAAGGGGTGGTATTGATATTTACCAGTCTAAATTGTCCTTTTTCCAAATTATATGAAGAAAGGATTGTCAACCTACACACTGAGTTTAATCCACAAGGATTCGTTTTTGCATTAGTTAACCCTCATGTCAAGTTAGAAGAAGGAGAATCTGCAGACGAAATGAAAAAAAGAGCAGAAGAAAGAGGCATAATGTTTTCTTTTTTAGCAGATGAGGATCAAGTAGTGACCAGGCAGTTGGGTATCACCAAACTTCCGGAGGTAGTTCTGGTTACGCCAAGTCCTACAGGTTACTCCATAGCTTACAGAGGCGCTATCGACAATAATCCCCAAGTGGCAGCCAATGCCAATTTGAGGTATCTTGAAAGTGCCATGACAGCGATAGCCAATAGAAGAAATCCCAGCCCCGCTTCAAGTAGGCCAGTTGGCTGCAATATTAGGCTTCTGGATTTTTAGCTTTTATCAGCTTTCAGCAATCCTAAGAAGTTCTTTAACTTCTTCTGACTTTTCCAGATCACCAAGCTTTTCAAAGGCCACCACCAGGTTTCTCAGAGATCGGGTGATGATGTCTTTACTGTTGCATGGTTCAAAAAACTCAGGTCGGGAATCAATTTTCAGGTGGTCAAGGTAATTGACAATATCCTGTTTGCTGAAGACCAGTCCTTTATTAAATGCATTGATGTAAAATGAAATTTCTTTGGATTTATAAGTGAGTACAAATAGGTTCGGTAAATTGACACCGTAGACAGGAAGTCCTAATTTTTGGGCTACAAGGAGGTAAATGGCGCAAAGACTTATCGGGTTTCCTTTTTTTGTTTCCAACACATTGCTGAGCATGCTGTTGCCAGGAGAGTGGAAATTTTTGGTATTTGCCGAAAACCTCAAATGGTTGAAAAGGACACTGTTAATAATACGTATCTGTTCATAAGGGAGAAGGTCATTTTTGAAAGCTGTCCATACCTCAAAATAAATTTGGTGCATGTCAGCGTTCAGCTTTTCAAATTCCAGGTCCGGATATTGATAAGTGTTAATGATCCAAAGACCGGTCAACAAATCCTGATCCGGAGAATTACGCCAATCAATCAGTCTTTCCTTTAATTGGGAAAACTGAAGGTTGTGAACCAATTCCTCAATTTCTTTTTGGATTTCAGGATTGAAACTGTCTTCCCATTTTTTTTCCAGAAAGGGTATAATATCACTCCCGAGCGAAATGATTTTATCTCTCACATGGTTTTTGACAACTTTATCCGTATCATCCAATAAAGAAACTAAGGCATGAAGTTCTTTTTCCGTCAATTTTTCCATATCCAACCTTTAGACCTTAAGTTACAAAAATTACTGCAAGGATTGGAAAGTTTTAATCCTAAAATTCAGGCAAATTTCTACAAAAAAAGCGATGAAGTCTACGCACTTGCATCGCTCTTTGAAATATTTGAACCGAAATATTATCAGGTCTGAATTATGCCCACATTGAATCTTTCCGTAAGAGGTGCATGGTCAGCAGCTTTGATCCCCATACTGATGACTTTTCGTGTTTCCAGCGGATCAATTACCCCATCTACCCAAAGCCTTGCAGCAGCATAATAGGGGCTTAACTCCTCGTTGTATTTTTCAGTAATTTCCTGTAGCAATTTACTCTCCTCTTCAGTACTGATTTCTTTGCCGGACTTTTTGAGCGCGGCTACTTTGATCTGTAAAAGAGTTTTGGCAGCAGAGGCACCACTCATGACAGCCATTTGAGCAGTTGGCCAAGAAAAAATCAGTCTTGGATCATAGGCTTTACCGCACATGGCGTAATTGCCGGCACCGTAGGAATTACCGATGATAAAGGTGAATTTCGGAACCACTGAATTTGCCATTGCATTGACCATTTTTGCACCATCTTTTATAATCCCTCCATGCTCGGCTTTACTTCCGACCATAAAGCCAGAAACATCCTGAAGGAAAACTAATGGGATTTTTCTTTGGTTGCAGTTCATTATAAAACGGGCAGCCTTGTCGGCTGAGTCAGAGTATATTACTCCTCCCATCTGCATTTCCCCTTTTTTGTTCTTTACAATCTTCCTTTGGTTGGCAATGATACCTACAGCCCAGCCATCGATTCTGGCAGTGGCACAAATCAGGGTTTTGCCATAATCCTTTTTGTATTCGTCAAATTCTGAATTATCCACTAGCCTTGCTATGATATCATACATATCATAAGGTTTCACCCTGTCAATAGGAAATATGCCATACAGTTCCTTTTCATCTTTTTTTGGTTTGACAGGTTCTGCTCGGTCAAAACCTGCTTGTTCAAATTTCCCAATTTTGTCAAAGATTTTTTTGATGGCATCCAGACAGGCCTCATCCGATTCATATTTGTTGTCGGTGACACCTGAAATTTCACAATGGGTTGTGGCACCTCCCAAGGTTTCGTTGTCTACATTTTCTCCGATGGCGGCTTTTACCAAATAGGATCCTGCCAAAAAAATGGAACCGGTTTTGTCCACGATCATTGCCTCATCAGACATAATAGGTAAGTATGCTCCTCCTGCCACACAGCTGCCCATGATAGCTGCTACCTGAATGATGCCCATAGATGACATTTTCGCATTATTGCGAAACTGTCTTCCGAAATGTTCTTTATCGGGAAAAATTTCATTTTGCATCGGGAGGTAAACTCCTGCACTGTCTACCAGATAAATAATCGGCAGCCTGTTTTCCATGGCAATTTCTTGCGCCCTAAGATTTTTTTTTGCAGTCATGGGAAACCAAGCCCCAGCTTTGACGGTGGCATCATTGGCCACAATCATACACATGCGTCCTGAAACATAACCAATTCCGGTGATGACGCCTGCTGAAGGACAGCCTCCCTCTTCTTCGTACATTCCTTCAGCTGCAAGTGCTCCTATTTCCAAAAACTCTGAGCCCTTGTCAGTCAGGTAAGCTATCCGCTCTCTGGCAGTAAGTTTACCTTTTTCATGTTCTTTGGCAAGCCTGGCTTTTCCACCACCTAGTTTGACGGTTTCCAGTTTTTTCTGAAGCTGAAAAAGTAATTGCTTGTATTGATCTTCGTTTTGGTTGAACGCAATATCCATAAAGTTACTTGGGTTTTAATTGTTGTTCGCTAAAATAAGGCTTTCTTTCAAAAGATTGAATTATTTAGCAAAGCGCATAAAAGCAGAGAAAGTTTATTTCCCTTTGACAACTAATATTCCATGGGGCATTTTTTATTTTTCCTTGCTCTTTGATTTGACAACCAAATAATAACAAGTCAGAAATTTAAAGATTACTGTTTGTTTGGATATTTTACCTGATAGACTTTATCCCTGACTTTTTTCATTATGTGATATCCGGCCCAAGCACTTAAAAATCCAACCAGCGCACCTGCTATAATATCTCCGGGATAATGGACCCCAAGGTAAATCCGTGTATAGGAAAAAACTACCGCCCAAGCAAATAACCACTTAAGCCATGGGTGCCTGAAACCTAGTGCAAGGGTCATAATGGTGGCAACCCCAAAACTATTGGAGGCATGGGAAGATGCAAAGCCGAACTTTCCTCCGCCACAATACCCAAAATTGTGGACCAATCCTTCTAATAAGGGTTCGTGACAAGGTCTCAGGCGTTCAAAATAAGGTTTCATCAGTCCTGAGGCTGTTTGATCAGCGAAAAGAATGGTCAGTCCTACAGCCATTAGTACCCACCAACTTTCCTTTTTGTAATGAGAGATAATAAGATATGTGAAAAAAATATACATAGGTACCCAAGGCCATGTTTTGGTCAAGGTAAACATGATAGGGTCAAAAAAATCCGAATGGAAACTGTTCAGGAATAAAAATAAATCCTGGTCAAGTTGGGCGATTTTATCCATCATCATTAAATCGGATTAAATATTTATCCAATCGATATCTTTTTTGAGAAGTGACAAAGTCATTGCTTCAGGACTGTCTTCTGCAGGTATATGCATGTATTCCCAATTTGCAGAAGGAGGCATACTCATCAGAATACTTTCTGTCCTTCCATTTGTGTCCAGGCCAAATTTTGTACCTGCATCCCAGACCAAGTTGAATTCCACATACCTTCCCCTTCTTAAGGACTGCCATTTTTTTTCGTTTTCACCATAAGAAAGGGATTTGTTTTTGGCCATGAAATGCCGGTACAGTTTAGGGAATAGATATCCTACTGATTTTACAAAGTCGAAAATCTGTTCCATTTCTGTTTGGTTTCCACTTTCCAAGCGGTCAAAAAATATACCTCCGATTCCACGGGTTTCATTTCGATGCTTCAGGAAGAAATAGTCATCGGCCCATTTTTTGAATTTTGGATAGTAGGCAGTATTGAATCGGTCACAGGTTTCCTTGATCTGTTGATGAAAGTATCTGGCATCTTCAAGATCAACATAATGTGGAGTCAGGTCAATACCTCCTCCAAACCATCTGACTCCTGAACTCATCTCGAAATACCTGATATTCATATGGATGATAGGAACCATAGGGCTTTCTGGATGAATCACAATAGATACTCCAGTTGCAAAAAAATCAGCTTTTTTCAGTTGAAGCTTATTGAGAATTTTTTCAGGGGTGGGGCCTTCTACTGCAGAAAAAGCTACTCCGCCTTTTTCAATGATATGACCATTTTGGATGATTCGGGTCCTTCCCCCACCACCTTCAGGCCTTTGCCACTTATCTTCTCTGAATTTGCCTTTTCCATCTTCCAGTTCAAGCTCCCTACAGATGTAGTCCTGGATTTCCATAAAATCTTTGGAAATGCTATTTTTATCCATGATGCTTTTACCTTGGTTTTTTTTAATCCTCAATTTCCAAAGTTTCCAGAATCTCTGCCAGGTCATCAAAGTCTTTGAGACCAGGTTTGATTTCGTCACCCCCTTCCATAGCTATACCTTTGACACCAGTTTTGTCAAGTAGGTCAATTATAGTATTGGCATTCAGACCAAAACCCAACAAAACTGAACAAACAGCAGCAAATTCCTTTAATTTTTCTACTAAGTCTCCATCCATTTCCAAATTTGAGGAAGTCAATAATATACTCACCCCAAGTTGACTATAAATTCCTGCTTTGTTGACTAGTTCATTCAGTTCATTCAGACTGGATATATCCTTATGTAGGATCAGAGAATAGCCCGTGTTGGCTAACATGTTTAAATGTAATTCATTTCGGACCTGGATAAACTCGATACCCTCATAACTTTTTATTTTGTCAAGGATATTTTCGGGATGTGAATATTCAAATTCCGCTACGTACTGAAGCCCAGATAGCCATCCAGTAATTTCCTTGAATTTTTCAGGTGATATATAGTTTTTGTTGTTTTCCTCTATACAGAACCCCATCAGATTGATTTGCATACCTGCGCAATAGCGTGCATCTGAGAGGTTATTTACTGATGAAATTTTTACAAAAGTTCTTAATGCCATGGGGATAATAATGAATTTGTGGCCGCTAAGGTAAAAGTTTTCAATCTAAAAACGTATTTTTAAGCCATTGTAAGCAGATGGATATGCGCTATAGGTTATTATTCAGCTTTTTCCTTTCTTTTATCCTGATTGTTTCATGCAGGGAAATAGAAAATCCCAGATTGGATTTTGGAAAAGATTACCAGCCTTTGGAAGTTGGACTCTATTGGATTTACGAGGTGGAGGAGATGATCGTCTTTGGGGAAAATGACAGTCAGACAGAGCAATACTTTATCCGTGATATTGTGGATTACAGTTTTATAAACTCCCAAAATGAGGAAGTTTTTGTAATTAGAAGGGAAAGGTCGGAAAATCGGATCAACTGGCTTCCATTACAGGGTTATTCTTTACATTTCAGGGGCAATGCATTACTCAGGAACTTTGAAAATCAAAAAACGGTTAATTTGGTTTTGCCTGCAAAGGTAGGAACTAAATGGGATGCTATGGTTTACAATTCCTCACCTAGGGATGATTTTGAAATTGAATTTATGGGAAATGTAACCATTGGTTTACAATTGTTTCAAAGATCGCTGATTGTGCGGCAGGAAGAGGATGATGACCAGGTAACTTTTCGGGACAACCGTTATGAGATTTATACCAGGGGGGTTGGAATGGTCGAACAATATTATGAGGTTTTTACTTATTGTAGCAGAAATGATTGTCTTGGTCAGATGATTAAAGATTCAGGAAGGAAAACACATATGAAAATATCCATGTATGGCAAATTATAAATTTATTGTTTCAATTATAATCTTACTGATTTTAGGCTTAGAAGTAAAAGCTCAAAACAGATATGCCATACATTATAAATATAAGCCTCAATTAACCTTCAGTTTGGAGAATCCCTTGGATTTTTTGACTACACCATCAATTGAAAGAAGGATTAGAGAAGGGGTGACATTGGATAGCTTGGATCTTCCCGTATCAGAGAAATACATAGCCTTGATTAGGCCTTTTGTTGACCAAATGCTTTATCATAGTAATTGGATGAATGCTTCAGTGGTTATTGCCAAGGAAGACTTAGTTAAAAAGATGCAAGCATTGGATTTTGTTGATTCTGTGGTTTTGATTGCGAAAGGTTTTGTCCCTGAAGGCCGTCAACTCAATTCCAATAATCCTCTTACAGGGATGAAAGCTAATAAAAAGAAATCCTTAGCAATTACGGAAGCACCTTTTGATTTTCAAAACGCTTTATTGGGCATAAAGGAAATGCACGAACTGGGGTATACAGGAAAGGGGATTACAGTGGCCATTTTTGATGCTGGATTTCCTGGAGTAGATCAAATACCGGCTTTTGCCCACCTATTCAAAAATAATCAGATACTTGGGGGGAAGGATTTTGTAGATGTTTGGAATAATAATGTGTTTACAAAGAATCAGCATGGCACCAATGTACTTTCTTTGATGGCAGCCAATGATCCAGAGGTCCTATTGGCTGCTGCCCCGGATGCTAAATATATTTTGTGTATAACAGAGGAAGTACCAACCGAATTTCGTGTAGAAGAGTACAATTGGGTAAAAGCTGCAGAATATGCCGATAGTTTAGGTGTAGACATTATCAATAGTTCCTTGGGCTATTGGGATTTTGACGATCCCTTTATGGATTATTCATTGGATGATATGGATGGGGAGACTGCAGTAATTTCCAAAGGTGCATCTATAGCTTCGGAAAAAGGAATACTGGTAGTTACGAGTGTCGGCAATTATGGAAATAGGGGGCAAAGAAGTATTACGGCTCCAGCAGATGCAAAGGGAATATTGTCAGTTGGGGCAACTAATATGGGGATGGACAGGGCTTTTTTCAGTTCCCAAGGCCCTACGGCGGATGGAAGGATCAAGCCTGATGTAAGTACTTATGGAGAGCAGGTATGGCTTATCCGTAGTTCAGGTAATTTGGGTAGGTCCAGTGGGACTTCTTTTTCAGCACCCCAAGTTGCAGCTTTTGCCGCAGGATTATGGCAGGCCAAACCAAAATGGACTAAAAGTGAACTGATTGATGAAATTCTAAAAAGCAGTTCACAATCAGATAAACCGGACAATTTGCTGGGTTATGGCATTCCAAATTTTGCGAGGGCATATTACGGACCTGTATTAGGAGGGATTACCGTCGAAGAACAAGAATGGAAAATTTATCCCAATCCTCTAAAAGGTTCGGAGCTATATATAAAATTCGGACAAAATATTGATGGAGAGTTCTCGCTTATTGACCTTAAAGGAAACATTTTAAGTCGGGCTTCATTAAGTAGAAGGGACTCTAGAGATGCATTTATGGTTGAGATTCCTGAATTGCCTGTAGGGGTTTATATTGTTGAATTACAGTCAGGCTCAGACATTAAGCGGACAAAATTGATGAAATGGTAGGCTTCCATTTGTATTTTTCTTTTTTTTGCAGCCTAATCCAAAGCAATCCCACATGTCAGTAAAAATAGCCCCTTCCATCTTGGCGGCAGACTTTGCCAATCTTCAAAGAGAAGTCGAAATGCTCAATGCATCTGATGCAGATTATATCCATGTTGATATCATGGACGGGGTTTTTGTGCCCAATATCTCCTTTGGTTTCCCTGTCACAGAAGCGATCAATAGGCATGCCCAAAAGCCATTGGACGTGCATTTGATGATTATCAACCCAGACAAGTATTTAGAAGAATTCAAGAAAGCCGGAGCAGAAATCATCTCAGTTCATTTTGAAGCTTGTGTACATTTGCACAGAACCCTTCAGCATATAAAAAGCCTGGGGTGTAAGGCAGGTGTTGCTATCAATCCACATACTCCTATTGAACATTTGGAAAATATTCTGGAAGAAGTGGATTTAGTTTGCCTTATGTCTGTCAACCCGGGTTTTGGGGGACAGAAATTTATCCCAAATACATTCTCAAAAATAAAAAGGCTGAGCAAGATGATTGCGGACAAGGGCTTAAATACCCTCATTGAGGTTGATGGAGGAGTAAATCAGTCCAATGCCCCATTGCTGGTTGAAGCAGGAGCTAATGTATTAGTGGCCGGAAATTTTGTGTTTTCTTCAGATAATCCAATAACAACAATAAAAAATTTAAAAAACATCCAATAATTTTGCATGTTTTGATGGTGGAATTACCTTTTATGTGTAATATTTGCCTTTTAACAAGTTTTAATGTGTAGTTTTTGTCGTTTTTCTTGTGATTTTGAATTTAAAGCCATTTATTGAAAATTGATATCAATATAAATGTGCAACAAAAACCAATTATTACAATGAAAAAACTATTCTTACTTGCATTCCTGATGTTGGGAATTATCAGCGTTCAGGGATTTGCTCAGGATGAAAGCGAAGAATTGACAGAGGAAGAAATTGTAAAGTATGCTTCCATGGAGGCTAAGGTTCAGGTCTTTATCAAAGAGAAACAATCTACGATGGAGGAAATGATTAAAAATAATGAGGCTTTAGGAGGGGGTGCCCGATACAATGAGATCAAGGCTGCCTGGGGAAAGGAGGATAAATTAGCTGAAATTAATATCACTGAAGAAGAAAGGGCTGCTTTTGCTGAAATACAGTCTTACATTGATGCCATTGGTGATGAAGTTAAGCAATATATGACCGGCCTGATTATGGATCAGGAAGTATTGGGGGCTGCAACCTATAATAAAGTAAGGAGAGCAATGAATGCGGATCCAGCTGTTAAGGAAAGAATAAATTCCTTAGTTGCAGAGTTGAAGGAAAAGAGTGAAGATACTGCCGTTCAAAATCAATAATGATTTAAAGATAAAAATTTAAAAAGGTTCCTGATTAATGGAACCTTTTTTGTTTTTTAGCATGTATAATTTTTACTTTAGGTTTCGTTATTACAGTTATGAAAAAATCAACCGCGTTTTTAATTCTTTTTTTCACTTTAGGATCAACCATGGCACAGGAGGATATTTTTGGATTTGACACTAGAGCCAGGACAAAAAATAGAAAAGCCCAGAGTGATGTAGGTAATTTTTCCAGAAATCTGATCAGCAATTTCAGTTTTGAAATTTCTGGAGGAGGTGCTTACCATGTTCCTGTGATTGACTTTAATTCTGAGCAACCAGGCCAGTATCCAATAGTACAGTATAGGAATTTGGAGGAACCAATGGAGTTGACTGGAGAAGATACAATTAGATTCAGGGGTAATGGAATGGCATATCCAATTAATCTGGGTGTGAGGATCAATGTGTTCAATACTTTGACAATAGGTGGGGGCTATGGTAGAGAATTTGGGCAGATTTCTTCATTAAAAGGAAATGATTACGAATTCCAGTTTCAAAACCAGAATTATACTTTCGATAAGGTTTATGCCAATGTGGGCTTAGTTTTATATGATGCCAGAAAGAGGGCCAAATTTTTAAACTGGAGATATAGGAGATATGCATCCTCCAATTTTTACATGCAATCAGAAAAGAACCAAAGGATTAGACAAAACTATCCATGGAGATTCCTATTAGATGCTGAATTTGGAAGTATTTTGATAAGGAGTTCCTTTGATGAACGCATGCTGACCAATAACCAGCCGTTTTACAGCGTGGGATTGAGGATAGAAAGGGAGTTTTCTGAATACACCCGATTTTTCGTGAGAGGTGGGGCAGAGTTCAGAAATTTTATTTTTCAGGCTGAAAATTTTGCTGGATTTCAAGATTTGAGACAAAACCTTTATTTGGCCCAAGTTGGCTTCTCCATAAACCTTCCCGGCACGAAGCGCTGCAAAGTTCAGGGTTGTGGCGTGGTAATGAGACATTTACATGACGGAGTGGAGTATAGGGGCAGTTCAATATTCAGATTGCAGAATAGAAAGATAGGGCAATGGTATTAAAAGCTGCCCAATAGGTTCCCATATCACATAATAATCTGTTTCAAAAGCGTTTCTTTTTTATTAACTTGCCCGCTTATTGAGTATGAACAAAAAATATGGCGCAAGGAGAAAAAGAGAACATTATACCAATTAATATAGAGGAAGAAATGCGTGGTGCCTACATCGATTATTCGATGTCGGTAATTGTTTCCAGAGCGCTTCCGGACGTCCGTGATGGACTTAAGCCAGTTCACAGAAGAATACTTTTTGGAATGCAGGAACTGGGCGTTTTGCACAATAAGCCTTTTAAGAAATCAGCAAGGATTGTAGGGGAAGTATTGGGTAAATACCACCCACATGGTGATTCTGCGGTATATGAAACCATGGTCCGCATGGCTCAGCCTTGGTCTTTAAGATATCCTTTGGTAGATGGTCAAGGAAACTTTGGTTCTATTGATGGTGATAATCCTGCCGCAATGCGTTACACCGAAGCAAGACTGAAGCGAATTGCAGAAGAGCTGCTGACTGATATAAACAAAGAAACAGTTGATTTTCAGCTTAACTTTGATGACTCGCTCAAGGAACCTGTTGTTCTTCCTGCCAAAATTCCTGCCCTTTTGTTAAATGGTGCCTCGGGAATCGCTGTAGGAATGGCAACCAATATGGCACCTCACAATCTGGGTGAGGTAGTAGATGGTATCATTGCCTACATCGAAAACAGAGATATAACTGTATCAGAATTGATGCAGCATATTATTGCTCCTGACTTTCCTACAGGAGGTATTATTTACGGATATAATGGTGTCAAGGCTGCTTTTGAAACCGGACGTGGAAGGATTATCCTCCGCGGTAAGGCTGAGGTGGAGACCAAAGACAGTGGTAAAGAATCAATCATTATTTCGGAAATACCTTATTTGGTCAACAAGGCCAATATGATTGAAAAGACAGCCCAGCTGATCACTGAGAAGAAAATTGAGGGAATTTCAGCCATTAGGGATGAGTCTGACCGTCAAGGAATGCGCATTGTGTATGAGCTTAAAAGGGATGCAATACCAAATGTAGTATTGAATAATCTGTATAAGCAGACGCAGTTACAAACCTCATTTTCAGTTAATAATGTGGCTCTAGTTAAGGGAAGGCCACAGACGCTTAATCTGAAAGATATGATTACTCATTATGTCAATCATAGGCATGAGGTAGTAGTCAGAAGGACAGAATATGAATTGAAAGAAGCGGAGAAGCGGGCACATATCCTTGAAGGTTATTTGATTGCCTTGGACAATTTGGACGAAGTGATTGCTTTGATCAGAAGCTCAAGAGATCCTGAGACTGCCAGAAATGGTTTGATGGAGCGTTTCGGCCTAAGTGAAATTCAGGCACGGGCCATTCTAGACATGAGGTTGCAGCGTCTTACAGGCATGGAGCGTGAGAAAATCCAAGAGGAATACAAGGAGATCATGTTGCTCATTGAGGACCTTAAGGACATCCTAGGAAGTGAGGAAAGAAGGATGCAGATCATCAAGGATGAACTGACTGAAATGAAAGAGCGCTACAATGACGAAAGAAGAACTGTTATTGAGCATAATGCTGAAGATTTCAGTTATGAAGATATGATTCCAAATGAGGAGGTGATTATTACCGTATCCCATCAGGGTTACGTAAAAAGAACCTTACTGACGGAATATAGGACACAAAGCAGAGGTGGTGTTGGTTCAAGGGGAGCTGCCACCAAGGAAGATGATTGGACAGAATACTTATTTACAGCATCTACACATAATTATCTTCTTATTTTCACCGATCACGGGAAATTGTTCTGGTTGAAAACCTATGCTATTCCTGAGGGTTCCAAAACATCCAAAGGGAGACCAATCCAGAACTTGATCAACATAGAACCTGAAGATAAAATCAGGTCTATCATTCAGGTAGGAGATCTGAATGACGTTGATTATATCAACAATAATTTCCTGGTGATGGTGACCAAGCAAGGTGTAATCAAAAAGACAACACTAGAGCAATATTCCAGGCCAAGGTCAAATGGTATAATTGCATTGAATATTAGAGAGGATGATCAGCTCTTGCAGGTGGATATGACAAACGGGGATTCCCATATCATCATTGCTGCAAAATCCGGTAGGGCCATCCATTTCCATGAATCAACGGTGAGACCTATGGGTAGGACTGCTACAGGTGTTAAGGCCATAACGTTAAGTGATGTTAAAGACGAAGTTGTTGGCATGGTATGTGCTTCCAGAGAAGATGCAAGCCTTTTGGTGGTTTCTGAAAAAGGATATGGAAAACGGTCTCCTTTAGATGAGTACAGAATCACCAATAGGGGAGGAAAAGGAGTAAAGGCTATGAATATTACCGAAAAGACCGGTTATTTGGTAGCTATAAAAGAAGTGGTTGATACAGATGACTTGATGATTATCAATAAGTCAGGTATTACAATCAGGACTCCTGTATCTGACCTTAGGGTAATGGGACGGGCTACCCAAGGAGTGAGGCTTATCAAACTTAGCGAAGGGGATGCGATATCCTCAGTAGAGAAAATTAAAAAAGACGAGGAGGAGGAAGATCCAACTGCACCTCAAATTGAATAGAACTTAAACAATACCAAACAATTAGCAAATTTAAACGCAAATGAAAAAGTTAATTCTATCATTGGCAATGGTTGTAGCAGCATCCACTGCTTTTGGACAAAAAAAGGTTGTCAGCTCAGCAGATAGGAACTTCAAGAAGGGAGATCTTGAAGCTGCGATGAACGATATTCAAGCTGCTTTAGAAAGTCCCGAGACTAAAGATGACCCTAATACCACATTGATCAAAGCTAAAATCCTGACAAAAATGTTCGAAGCAGATGAAGATATGGCTGCTTCTACAGTAAAAACTGGTAAATCTGCTTTAGAGTCTTTTGATAAGACCATGTCTATGGTGGGTAATGACAAAAACAGTAAAATCGGAAAAGAGGTTTATAAGGAAGATATGCAAGGGATGCCGGATAATTTAAGGCCATTCTCTAAAATAACCTTGAAGAATGCGGCTTTCAACAAAGCGCTTCAAGCTTATGAGGATGATGATTATTCGATGTCTTATGAGTTCTTTAACCTTATTTCAGAGATTGACCCCACCGACACCACAGCGCATTTCAATGCAGGTTATCTGGCTTACCAGGAGCTTGGAAAAACTGAGGATGCCAAAAAGCATTTTAAGGCTTTGATTGAAGTTCCTGAATACAATAAGTTGAATACGTATTACTTCTTGATCCAGATCGCAAGTTCTGAAGATCAAGATCCTGAACAGGCTTACAAATACGTAGTAGCTGCCAGGATGGACTTCCCTGAAGACAAAACTTTGTCTGAATTTGAAGTGCAGTTATTGCTTCAAATGAACAAAATGGACGAAGCTATGGCTTCTGTTAAAGAAGCTTTAAAGGATGATCCAAATAATTCTGGACTTTTGTTAAGATATGGTTACCTATTGGAACAATCAGGTGATTTAGATGGTGCTTTGGAGCAATACAAAAAGTCTGTAGCTGTTGATCCTACCTTCTTTGAAGGCAACTATTATACAGGTGCTATCTTTTTGGACAGGGCGAGAGCCATCTTGGCTGAAGTAAACAATCTTTCTGATGATGAGTGGGAAGTAAGAGCTCCAAAAATGGCTGAAGAAGCGGATAACCTATATAAAGAATCTGTTCCTTACTTTACTAAAGCTTCAGAACTGAAGCCTGATAATACTGAAATTCTTGAAATTCTATATCAGATCCATACCAGATTGAAAAATACATCCGAGGCGGAAAAATACAATCAGAGACTGATTACTCTGTTGGGTCCAGATTGGATGGAAAGATAAAATCAATTAATACCAAAATTAAAAACCGGGCTGTCGAAGTCCGGTTTTTTTTTGATCTTTCAAGGAATGGATGAAAAATCCTTTTTACATCAAACGGTTATTAAGATCATTTAACAACCTTCAAAACCCATTGATATAAAAATCAGTTTTTATTATTAATTCATTACCGTAGATTTCCCCAAATTGACAGATTATGAGAAACCCAAAATGGTGGCTATTTAGCTTAATTTATTTTCTTTCCATTTTATCCTTCGCCCAAACCACACCTTCATCTGTAATTTATCATGATTTATTGAGGTTTAAAGAAACCAAAAGGGTACTTTATGTTGCTGCCCATCCGGATGATGAAAACACAAGACTGATTGCCTACTTGGCCAATGCAGAACATGCTGATGTAGCTTACCTTTCACTTACCAGGGGTGATGGAGGTCAGAACCTGATTGGAAAAGAACTTGGCATTGAGTTAGGTTTGATCAGGACACATGAACTTTTAAGAGCTAGGGAAACCGATGGGGGTAGGCAGTTTTTCAGCCGTGCTCTGGATTTTGGATTCAGCAAAAATCCTGATGAAACTTTTAATAACTGGGACAAAGAAAAATTATTGTCTGATGTAGTATGGATTGTGAGAAAATTCCAGCCTGACATAATTATAAACCGTTTCAATACAATTCCTGGAACCACACACGGGCATCATACCTCTTCTGCCATGTTGAGCGTTGAAGCCTTTACCAAGGCAGCCGACAAGAATATTTTTCCAGAGCAGTTGACATATGCGCATCCTTGGCAGGCTAAGCGGATTTTCTGGAACGCCTACAGTTGGGGTGGTCAATATGAACCTGAAGAGGGGAAAGTTTATCACCGCTTTTTGGTAGGGGAGTACAATCCGCTTTTAGGGACCACCTATTCCCAAATTGCCGCAGATAGTCGTACCATGCACAAATCACAAGGTTTTGGGTCAACCTCACAGATTGGTCAGGGCAATGATTTTATTGAAATGATCCAAGGTGAACCGTTTTCTTTATCTCCTTTTGAAGGGATTGAGTCCCGCTGGAAGTTATTAAAAAACAGTTCTTCTGTCCTTCAATCTATTGATAAGGCAATCAAAGAGTTTAATTTCATTGAGCCTGAGAAGAATGTGAAGAACCTCTTGGAAATTAAGAAAATTCTGGGATCTGAAGACCTCTTAGATCAATGGTTTGTGGAAAAGAAAGCGCATCTTGATCAGATGATTCTGAATGTGTTGGGAATTAAGTCTGAATTTGTTATCCGTAAGGAAATTGGTTATCCGGGTGAAAAAATCTCAGTTGAAATGGTTTTCAATAACCCAAGTGCCTTCCCGTTGACACTCCAATCCTTTAAGAGTGATATATTCTCTCATGACCTAAATGCACAGGCAGTAAACAATAAGCCTTTTGTAAAGAACTTTGAAATTCAGATTCCTTTGGATTATCCGGTATCACAGCCTTTCTGGCTTGAAAAACCAATAGAAAACAGTTTGTTTCAGATTGAGAAAATTTCAAAAATAGGTCCTCCTGTTAATGGTTCCACAATTCAGGGAACTGTCCAATTGTTGGCAGATGGGCAGCCATTAACATTGGTTCTTCCGTTGAAATATAAATACAATGATCAGGTTGACGGGGAGATCAATCAGCCTTTTACTTTGGTTCCTGAGGTCAATGTGAGTCTTGATAAATCCAATTTATTTATCATTCCCGGGGCTGATGATTTACTTAAGGTGGAGGTAAGCTTCAGAAATAGAATTTTAGATGGTGAAATTGAAATCAGCGGAATTTTGCCAAAGCAATATCAGATCATTGATTCATCAATAGACGAAAGAAGGAACAGAAAAGATTTCTTTATCAAATTTTTGGATTCTGATCAGGAAAAGAAAGAGTTAACAATTTCTTATGTTACAAAGGACGGGAGAAAATTCCACCAGGATACCAAAAGGATCATTTATAAACATATTCCTAACCTGACTTATTTTACCAATACCACTATCAATTTGGTGAAAATGGACATCAAAATCAGTGGACAAACAGTGGGATATATTCCCGGAGCTGGAGATGATGTGCCTGAGGTATTGAGGAGTTTGGGTTATCAAGTTAGTATTTTAGATGATGCAGATATCAGAAAAAATAGACTTAAAAACTTTGCGACGGTGATTGTAGGTATCCGTGCATTTAATGTGAATCAGGGACTCGCCACTCATGTGGATGAATTGATGGAATATGTAAAGGAGGGAGGAAATTTGATAGTTCAGTATAATACATCTTCTCCTCTTTTGACAAGGGATTTAGGTCCTTATCCATTCAGTATTTCCAGAGAGCGCGTGACTGTTGAAAATTCCCCGGTAAATGCAGATTTTTCACATCCTGTTTTAAGGAGACCAAATAGGATAATTGCATCCGATTTTAATGGTTGGGTTCAGGAAAGGGGTCTGTATTTCACTTCGAATTGGGATCCTTTGTATACTGCCCCCTTAACTATGCAGGATCCAGGAGAATCGGAATTACAAGGATCACTGTTATATGCCAGATATGGTAAGGGAACTTATACTTATTCCGGTATTTCATGGTTCAGGCAACTGCCGGCAGGTGTTCCAGGTGCCATCAAAATCTTTGTCAACCTAATTGAGCAGGCCAGTGAAAGATAACATCAAATGGAAGAATTGGTATATTGCCCAAATGGTAGTTTTGGGGATCCTGGTGTTTTTATTTTACTGGCTTAAAATAAGTTTTTCATGAGTTTAATCGACTGGCTGGTACTCTTCGGAACTCTCTTGACAATTGTTGGCATTGGGGTGTATAGGACCTATGGGATCAGGGATATGGATAGCTATATCCGAGGAACAGGGAACATGAACTGGTGGACGATTGGTCTTTCGATTATGGCCACGCAAGCTTCGGCAATCACTTTCCTAAGTACACCCGGCCAGGCATATGATGATGGGATGCGCTTCATCCAATTTTATTTTGGGTTACCGTTGGCAATGATTATCCTATCGGCAACATTTCTTCCCATTTATTACAAACTCAAGGTGTATACCGCTTATGAGTTTTTAGAGGAACGTTTTGACCTAAAGACAAGGACCTTGGCTGCCTTTTTATTTTTGATTCAAAGGGGCTTGGCTGCCGGAATTACCATCTATGCACCTGCTATTATCCTTTCAACGCTTTTGGGTTGGAACCTCACCTTTACAAATGTTTTTATTGGTGTTCTGGTAATCATTTATACCGTATCAGGAGGAACCCGAGCAGTGAGTATCACTCAAAAGCAGCAAATGGGTATTATGATGGGAGGGATGGTTTTAGCTGGAATTCTGGTAATCCAGATGCTTCCGATACAATTTACTGAAGCTTTGCATGTGGCTGGAAAAATGGATAAGCTCAATATTGTCAATTTTGAGTTGGATTTGGCAGACCGCTACAATTTCTGGTCAGGGATGACTGCAGCGCTGTTTCTCTTTATGTCTTATTTTGGTACAGACCAGTCCCAAGTGCAGCGTTACCTTTCCGGCAGTTCCCTGACTCAAAGCCGGATGGGTTTGATGATGAATGGATTGCTTAAAGTTCCTATGCAGTTTATTATCCTGTTTATCGGAGTAATGGTTTTTGTTTTTTACCAATACTTCCAACCTCCTGTGGTATTTAATAAGGTACAGACCGAACAATTGGAAAATTCTGCCTACTTGGAAGATTATTTATTGTTGCAGGAAGAATTCAAGCAGGCATTTCAAGAGAAAAATCAGCAGTTGAATACTTTGCTTAAGGCAGTGGAGGCCAATGATGAGGAAGCAATTCAAAATACCAAAGCTAAGATCAAGGAACATCAGGTTCAGCAAGAAAAGATCAGGACAGAAGTCAAAGAGCTGATAGTGAAAAATAGCCCCGGAGCTGAAACCAGAGATACGGATTACGTTTTTATGCGGTTTGTAATGGATTACCTACCCAAGGGAGTTGTAGGATTGTTATTTGCGGTAATTTTCAGTGCAGCGATGTCATCTACTGCTTCGGAGTTAAACGCATTAGGTTCCACCACAACAATTGATGTGTATAAGAGATCCATTGTGAAATCCGGTAATCAATACCATTACCTTGTTTCTTCAAAGATGTTCACCGCATTTTGGGGCATATTTGCCATCCTTTTTGCCACCTATGCCAACCTATTTGAAAACCTGATCCAAGCAGTCAATCTACTGGGATCACTGTTCTATGGAACGATCTTGGGGATTTTTGTGGTAGGTTTTTATATGAAATGGATCAAAGGAAATGCAGTGTTTATTGCGGCGTTTTTGGCAGAAGCCCTAATCCTTTTGATACATTACAACAATGGAGGGAGCTTATTTGGAATCGACATCAATATAGGCTTCTTATGGTATAATGCGATTGGATGTCTTGCTGTGATGATTTTTGCAGGTTTGATACAGTTGTTGAAGAGGGATTGGAAGTAACGCTCTTCAGGATTTTTAATCCCGAAGAGCGATAATAGGGATTTTTGATCCCTGGATTCTCAAAAGGAAGTTTATGCGGATTAAAAATCCGCCTTATCCATTCTCGAAATTGCAAATTTCAAGAAGCAATTACCTCGTTATAGCACTGCTCTTCGGGATTTGCAATTCCGAAGAGCGATGCTGAGGATTTTTAATCCTTAAAAAAAAATCAAATACCCTCCAAGTCAATCTTACCTTTTCTAATTCCATAAAAATCTCCACAACTGCTGTAGATATATTCTTCTTCTTTTTCTACAATCCCAGCTCTTACTGGGTTTTGGTGGATATAATTTATTTTAGATATCATGAAGCTTTCTGAAAAAATCTCTTCTCCATGATAGCCATTTTTCCAAAACCAAATTTTCTCGTTCTTCTTTAAAATCCATAGTAACCATTTCTTCCTGCTTTCTTCTGGATTTTTTGATATTGCATCATAAATGGCCTTTGAGGTGAATTTTTTGAAATCTCGAATGATATCAGAAAGAGGTACTTTTTCAGAAGAAATAATCAAATGACAATGGTTACTCATAATAACCCATGCATAGATTTTTAATCCTTTGTTTTTTTGGCAAAATTTGAGGCTTTCAATGAGAATTTCCACATAGCATTTTCTTGTAAAAACATCTACCCATTGGCGAACCGTAAAAGTAATAAAATGAGGAGCAAATTGATCTTGAATTTGATATGAAAAGCCCATAAATAAAGTTTTGATGCAAAAATCGAGGCTTTTAATAAAATCAACTTCAGCTTAAACGGATAAGTAAACGGATAAATAATGTTGTGGATTGAAAATCCGCTTTATCCGTTCTCGAAATTGCAAATTTCGAGAAGCGCCACTCTTCAGGATTTTTAATCCCGAAGAGTGATAATTGGGATTTTTGATCTCTGGATTCTCAAAAGGAAGTTTATGCGGATTAAAAATCCGCTTTATCCGTTCCCGAAATTGCAAATTTCAAGAAGCGCCGCTCTTCGGGATTTTTAATCCCGAAGAGCGATAATAGGGATTTTTGATCCCTGGATTCTCAAAAGGAAGTTTATGCGGATTAAAAATCCGCTTTATCCGTTCCCGAAATTGCAAATTTCAAGAAGCAATTACCTCGTTATAGGCTGAGGGAAAACGGCCATGCTTTCATGCCCCCCTTCACCTACAGCCTGAACGGCAAAGAAATAGTTGTCTTTGGAATAAGGGATGGTCAGGTTGGTATCTTCAGTATAGAATTTCTTCTGCCACATAGATGCATCTGTTTCACGCATGAGTACATAATAACCCTTCGCTTTGCCTTTTTCAGGAGCTTCCCATCTTAGTGTGGAAGTATTGCTTAATCTTCTTACATCTATCCCTACATTGGTGGGTTCAGAGGGTGCAGAAGCCAAAGAGGCCAATGAAGCCAGATTAATACCTGTCACCTTCCTCATGTATTCATAATCTACAAATTCAGGCAGGTCTCCATATTGAATTCCATTTTCAAATCGGACATTCTCATGTTGGTGGTAGTAGTTTTCATTCATTTCGCAGACCCGAATAGCGGTAAAGCCTTGCTGTGCAAATGGAGTATGATCACCTCCCCTTAAGAACCGGTCGTTTCTGTAGAGCAGTTTGACTTCCAGCTGATCTACGTACCTTTCCCCAAGTTCTTTCATGTATCTGGCCAATTGACGGGATTTGCTGTCATTCTCTCCATTGGTATACCTTCGGATGGCAGCCATTCTTTCTGTTTCTGCTGCTGGAACACCTTCAGAGAAAATTCTCACTCTGGTATTGTCATTGATATTGGTTTCTGAGGAATTGCTATTGCCTATCATGTCATTGTTCAACATGGCTACCAAGTTCCAGTTTTCATTTTTAGCTTTTTCAGCCAAATAGGCTGCACCTTTCAGTCCTTGTTCTTCGCCTGAAACTACGACAAAAAGTATTGTTGCGGGAAAACTCCTTTTGGACATGATTCTGGTGAGCTCAATGATGGCAGCAACTCCCGAACCATCATCATTGGCCCCTGGAGCGTCTATTTCTGTATTCATTACATCTAAAGCCCTGCTGTCAATATGGGCAGAAATTATAAAAATTCTGTCATCCTTTGGATCGGTACCTTTCAGTGTTGCCATTACATTGCCCATTTTAGCATCCTGAGGTATTCTTCGTCCATCAGACGGAATGGTAAATGTGTCAATATATGAACTTAGTCTTCCCTGAGCATGAGGTTCAAAAGACTTAAATAGGTCCAAAACATATTTCTGGGATGCGACAATTCCTTCTTTGGGATTGTCTTTGCTCAACGAATGACGGGTCCTGAATCCTGCCAGGTCCCGAACATATTTTTCTAGGTTTTCTGCAGAGATTTCATTGACCATTGACTCAATCGCAGCATCTCTATGTATGATCTGGATCTGGGCAAAGCTTTGATTGCTTATGATAAATAGAGTGATTAGGATTAAAATTCTTTTCATTATGCCTTACATCAGTTTGATTGGTTTAAATTTACCTGTAGATATTTCCATTCAAAAAGTAATTTACATGAACGAATTATTGATACCACAAGCAGGCGAATATGGTGCCTATTATGAAAATTATATTTCTTGGGTCAAAGGGAGAGATATACCCGAAATCCTGATTTCTCAAATTCAGGAAGTAAGGAATATCTATGACAAATTGGGAGAAAGCAAAAGCAATCTTGCTTATACTGAAGGAAAGTGGTCTGCCAAAGAAGTTTTGGGCCATATTACTGACACAGACCGGATCATGGCCTATAGGGCACTTTCAATCGCAAGAGGAGAAAATACCTCCCTGCCGGGATATGACCAGGATGCCTATGTGATCCATGGCAAGTTCAATGAAATAGCTTTGGGCCATTTGTTGGAAGAGTTTGAATTGTCCAGGTTTGCCCTGGTATCTATGTTGAAAAATTTACCGAAATCTAGTTATGCCAATGTTGGAATTGCTAATAATACTTCCGTAACTGTAAGAGCACTATTTAATATCATCGCCGGACATACCATTCATCATTTGAATATTTTGAAGGATAGATATATTTGATTTTTAGAGGGATATGGGATATAATACAAAAATTATCCCTCCAATTGGGTAAAAATTCGTAGTTTTGTCGAATTTATCTAATACAAAATAATTTTATAAACTATGAAAAGAACGAGAGCACAAGAATCCAGGGCAGCGATTGAAAGACTTTATATCACTATGAGACACCTATTTATGAGGGGGTCTTATAAGCCGATGGGTGTTTCGGGCGAGTCTTTGGTGGATTCACTTTTGGTGTTAAGTCCGGAGATATATGGTCTCTTAGCGCAGGATGAAAAAATAGAGCTTGATGGCTTGCTATATGTAATGGAAAGGTTGCCAAGGGGAATAGAAGAGTGCCGTTACATCCGTCTGATCAGTAGAGAAGGATATGAAAATTCTACTTTTCCTGCCATTGTTCCTGCAAAAAGGAAGAGAAACTGTTACAGAGTGGATCAGGATCAGATGTATGTGGAGATGACTAGAGGAAGGTCAGATATTTATGATATTTTGACCCATCTTACATTCCTATATATTGAATCCGAAAAAATAAGGGGTAACAGTACGGATCCTAAGGGGAGAATTGATCTGAATTGGGAGATGTTGGAAAAAATTGTTGTCAAAGAGGAAAATGGAGAGGAGTTTGACAAAGAAGTGGCAAGTTCCTATCTGAGTCATGTCATTGGAAGGACTTTTGATGAGACACATGAGGCTGTACAGAAATTTGAATCTTCACCCCATACCAATAGCTTATTCAGGATAGTTTATCACTTGGGTAAATTGGCAATGGATGAGGCATTTGATGGTAAAGATAGGGAAATTTCATTTTCTTCAACTTTAAGAATCAGGGTCGGACACCACGTCTATGGTGAATTATGGGCCAATAAGATCAAAAAGGTTTTATTTGATAATAATCTTATTGACAGGCCTTTGCATATCGTGTCTGCTAATCTGCACAGTTTTCTCAATACCATTTATGGCCATCAGGCATTAGGGCTTAATTCATTTGAGGAAATTGAGAAAACCGCTATGGACATAAGTG
Source organism: Cecembia rubra (assembly GCF_003014575.1). Classification (GTDB taxonomy): domain Bacteria; phylum Bacteroidota; class Bacteroidia; order Cytophagales; family Cyclobacteriaceae; genus Cecembia_A; species Cecembia_A rubra. The sequence continues at coordinate 111,583 of NZ_PYGF01000010.1, read as the reverse complement.
TCGGTGCCAAAAATAACAAAGGCAAAGAAATACTGAACTATGCTCAGAAAAACGGATTCACTGAAGTGATGGATGAATCAGGAACCAATATCCATGTGCAGATAATTGATACTGCCGCAATGTCCAAAAAGACTGTTCTTCCAGGTTGTGAATTGCCAGTGGAATTACAAAAGAGGCCTGTAATCCTGGTTATGGATTATGCCTTTGGGGAGCAGGCCTACGAGTGTTTTGATGAATTGCTCAAGCCATATGAGCCTGAAGAGGGCAAAGTATTTCCGTTGAATGTTCTTTCGGCTTCCATCATGGGCAAGGCGGGAATTTTAACTGGGAAAAAAGGTGATATTATGATTCCCGATAGCCATGTCTTTGAAGGAACAGCAGATAACTATCCCTTCAAAAACGAACTGAGTAAAAAGGATTTTGAAGGATATGGCTTAGGAGTTTACCAAGGTACAATGTTTACTGTATTGGGTACTTCATTACAGAATAAGGATGTTTTGAGTTACCTGATGGAATCTTCCTGGAAAGCAATAGGCTTAGAAATGGAAGGAGCGCACTACCAAAAAGCGATACAATCAGAAAGTAGGATAAGACAGAGTATCAAAAAGAACGTAAAAGTCCTTTATGCTTATTATGCTTCTGATAATCCACTTGAGACAGGAAGTACTTTGGCTTCGGGAGCTTTAGGAATGGAAGGTGTAAGGCCAACCTATCTCATTACATACAAAATATTGCAAAGCTTGTTTTCGTAAAGCGATTAAAAGAATTTTATTTTATTTATAGTAAAATTTTCAAAACCTTCTTCTGATTTTTGAGGAAGATTTTTCTTTTGATTTTGTTTTTTTATCAATTTTTTAGTTGTGCTTTTAATCATACCCAAATATGATTTTCATCATGATCTAAGTGCCTTTAGTTAGCCAAATTTGTTTCAAAGATCAACCACAACAGATTATGATGACAAGGAAAAAATGGATATCGGCGATAATGGTAATTATCCTGATCTCAGTTCAATGGTCAGTTGAAGCACAAGTAAAATATATTCTAGCGCCCTCACCGGAACTGAAGGTAGAGGGGGGGTCTTCACTACACGATTGGGATATGACTTCCAATGCAGCTAAAGGTGAAGGACAGTTTATTATCGAAGGCAATCAATTTAAAGGAATCAGAAGCCTTCAGGTAAGTATGGAAGCAGAAAGCTTGAAAAGCGGCACCAAGGGTCTTGATGCCAATGCTTACAAGGCTCTTGATACTAAGAAAAACAAAGAGGTGAAATTTACTCTGAAGGAGCTTACAGGAAGTGGCAACAGCTATCAGGCCAAAGGAGACTTCACCATTGCAGGGGTAACCAAGCCTGCCAGCTTCCCGGTAAAAGTAACTCAAAATGGAAACCGGGTTACTTTTGAAGGAAGCTACAATACCAAACTTACGGATTATTCCATAGATCCACCGACTGCACTGTTGGGTACAGTCAAAACAAGAGATGAGATTACTATCAAATTCAAAACAACATTTCAACCGAACAATTAAATTCCACAACAATGAAAAAGGTTTTATTTTCCGCAATCGCAATAATCGGATTAGTTTTTTCCGGTATGGCACAGGGACTTCAGAGAGATATGCAATTCTGGAGACCGTATGATCAAAGAGGATTGAACATCTTCGAAACTGGTAAAGAAGATTCAGTAGCATATGAAGGTATGCGTGTTAGAATTGGTGGTCATTTTGCCCAGCAATGGCAGAACTTGAGCCATTCAAATACTGCTGCACCAAATGTTAATGCCAATGGTGTTAATTTAAATCAACTGATAGACATTGGTGCCGGAACAAACCTAGCTACTGCTAACCTCAATATTGATGTTGCATTGGCAGATGGTGTAAGGATGAACCTGATTACATACCTTTCTTCCCGCCACCATCCTGAAGCTTGGGTAAAAGGTGGATTTATTCAGGTAGATAAATTAGGCTTCTTAAACTTGGGTAACACAGATTGGTTTGACAAATACCTGACTGTAAGAGTTGGACACATGGAGATCAACTATGGTGATGCCCACTTCAGAAGATCTGATAACGGTAATGCATTCTGGAATCCATTTGTAGGAAATTATATCATGGATGCTTTTACTACTGAAGTAGGTGGTGAAGTCTTCTTCCAAAGCAATGGCTGGTTGGCAATGGCTGCAGTGACAGGTGGAGAGATTCAAGGTGGTATTACCTTCCCTGAAAACAGAAAACCAAACTTTATAGGTAAATTCGGTTATGATAAATATGTGGCCGATGATCTGAGAGTAAGATTGACTGGATCTATCTACACTACTTCTGGATCTCAAAGAAACACCCTTTGGGGCGGAGATAGGGCAGGTTCAAGATATTATCTTGTAATGGAAAACACATTGGCTACTACAGCAGCTCAATTTACTTCCGGTAGATTTAACCCAAATCAAACCAATAATATCACTGCTTGGGTAATCAACCCCTTTGTGAAATTCCATGGATTAGAATTTTTCGGTAACTATGAGCAATCTAAAGGAGCAGCTCGAGGTGAAGCAAATGATAGGACCTGGACTCAAATCGGAACTGACTTATTGTACAGATTTGGAACCCATGAAAAATTCTATGTGGCCGGAAGATACAATAAAGTAGAAGGCACTTTGTTTGGATCTGGTTTGGACGTGAGTATCGACAGGGTTCAAGTAGGTGGCGGTTGGTTTGTAACCAAGAATTTATTGGCTAAATTGGAATATGTTAACCAAAACTACAATGGTTTTGCTGCTAACGATATCCGAAATGGTGGTAATTTCAAAGGTCTAATGATTGAAGCAGTGGTAGGCTTCTAAAATATCAACTCCCATGCGTGTCCTTTTAGCACTTTTGCTGATTCTTTTGAGTCCTTATAAAGAAGAAAAGGAGGTCATAGTAACAAAGAAAAAGATCACTGTAAGTGGTCAGACCTCCATCGGTGGATTCAATTGTGAATATGCAAAGAACAGCTTAAGGGACACGCTTTTTATTGACACTCCTCTGAAATCAAAAGAATTGGTTTTTGACATACCCGTCGATGATTTTTCCTGCGGGAATTTTTTACTCAACAAGGATTTCCGTAAAACCATTAAAGCTGATAAGTATCCACATGCTAAAGTCCGGGTAAGAAACCTAAAATCTAACTATGGGCATTATTCTTGCGATTTGACCGTGGATATAGTTGGAAAAAGAATGCATTACAAAGAATTACCCCTTAAAAGGACCCCTGATGGAATAGCTGCAAAGCTGATATTAAGTTTTAATGAACTTGAACTGGAAGCCCCCAAGAAACTTGGAGGCTTGGTAAAGGTAGAAGAGGAGTTGATGCTTGAGTTTAAGCTGTCTTTTTAGGTCAGCCTTCTATTAATTTTTTGAGCGAGGTAGAAGATTGTTCGAAATCAAATTGCCCTATAGCCAATTGCATCTTTTTGTTGATTTCCTCCAAACAGAGGTTGCCAATGCTACCTTCATGAATATGATTTACTTTTGATTGGTCAGGTTGGAAGTTTCCGGATTCTATGTCCAAACCTACCTTTTTATAGGCATCTCGGAAAGGTATACCCTGTAGAACTAAGTCATTGACTACCTCAACACTGAATACATGTTGGAAAAAACTGTCATTAAGAATTTCTTTCTTAACTTTTATTTCTTTCAGCATAAAAGTAGACATATTGATGCAGTCCAAAAGTGTTTCAATTCCCGGAAAGATTAGTTCTTTCAAGAGCTGAAGATCCCTATGGTAACCTGTAGTCATATTGGTCAATAGGAAGCTGACCTGATTGGGAATGGATTGGATCTGATTGGTTTTTGCCCTGATCAATTCAAAAACATCCGGGTTTTTCTTATGCGGCATGATGCTGCTTCCTGTGGTCAGGTTGTCCGGGAAACTTATAAATCCAAAATGCTGGTTCATGAAAATACAGACATCTGCAGCCATTTTGTTCAAGGTGCCTGCAATCCCTGCCATAGCAAATGACAGGTTTTTTTCAGTTTTTCCCCGGCTGTTTTGTGCATTTACCACATTATGGTGCAAGTCTTCAAAACCCAACAAAGTTGTGGTCAAGGTCCTGTTCAGAGGAAAGGAAGAACCATAACCTGCTGCTGATCCAAGGGGGTTTTTATTGCTTAATTTATAGGCAGCAAAAAGCAAGTCCATGTCTTCAGCAAGGCTTTCTGCAAAAGAGCCAAACCATAGCCCAAAAGACGAAGGCATGGCCAATTGAGTATGTGTGTAGCCTGGCATCAAATCAGCTTTATGTTTTTCTGCAAGTTCTAACAATAGGCCAAACAATTCCTCTGTAGCTTCAGTAATATCACGTATAGCAGTTCTGTAATACAATTTAAGATCAACCAGTACTTGATCATTTCTAGACCTTCCGCTATGAAGTTTTTTTCCTACTTCACCATACCGCTGGGTAAGTAGGAATTCTACTTGGGAATGTACGTCTTCTACTCCTTCATCAATTTTAAATTCACCCTTTTCTATTTCAAAATAGATTTCCCTCAATCCTTTCAATAAGGTTTCAAGTTCGGAAGTGGACAAAAGTGCAATTTTCTCAAGCATAATGGCATGGGCCATGGAAGCTAGTACATCAAAAGGGGCCAATAAAATGTCAAATTCCGGATCCCTGCCTATAGTGAAATTTTCTACTTCTTTTTTTGCACTTGTATTTTTTTGCCAGAGTTTCATGCTTGAATTTTTTTATCTATTGGGGACAATTTCTAATTTAACTTAATGCAGCATAGGTTTCCAGAATTTGGATATAGCCTTTGATGCCCTCATGGATTTCATTCAGGTAAATAAATTCATCAGGAGTATGTGATCTTGCAGAATCCCCAGGGCCTATTTTGACAGATGGATAGGGGATAAGTGCTTGGTCTGAAAGGGTAGGACTACCATATTTGGTTAAGTTCAAAATCTCGCCTACTTCAAGGATCTTATGTCCAATAGGTACTTTTGAGGAATTTAATCTCAACGATCGGGGCAGGAGTTCCGCTTTCAATACAGTTTTTAACTCTTCCAATGCTTCTTCCAAAGTATAGGCATCAGTAATTCTTGCATCCAATGTATATTGGCAGAGGTCTGGGATTACATTGTGTTGCGTTCCAGCTTGTATGATGGTAGCAGTAACTTTACTTTTTCCTAAGAAGGGGGAAGTTTTTTGAAATTGGTAATTTCTAATGACGTTCAGGTCTTCCAAAGCTTTGTAAATGGCATTATCTCCTTCCTCCCTTGCAGCATGTCCGGCTTTTCCTTTAACAGTTGCATCAATTACCAGAAGGCCTTTTTCAGCAACAGCCATTTGCATTAGGGTAGGTTCTCCGACAATCGCCAATTCAAAAGCAGGCAACTCCGGTAAGATACATTCAATCCCGTTTTTTCCTGATATTTCTTCTTCAGCAGTTGCTGCTACAACCAAGTTGAAGGGTAAATTACGGTTTTGAAAGTACAAGAATGTTGCAATCAGACTTACCAGACAGCCACCTGCATCATTGCTCCCCAAACCAAAAAGTTTTCCATTTTCCTGGATGGCTTGAAATGGATCTTTGGTATAGCCTGCGTTGGGTTTTACGGTATCATGATGGGAATTGAGCAAAATATAGGGCTGGTTTTCCAGTTGATTTTTTGAAAAAGCCCAAACATTGTTACCCTTCCGGTGTGTAACAACAGCTTTACTCTCCAAAAAACCTTGGATTAAGTCAGCAGTTTTATTTTCCTCTTTACTTAGTGAAGGAATTTCAATGAGGGATTTTAACAAGAGGATAGCCTCTTCAGAAATTTCCTGTATCAAATTACCCATTTTTTTCAATACAAGTCGTACTTGTGCCTTTCAATGGTGGTTCCTGATAGTTTTCCTTTGGATGCTAACAATAAATTTTCAGCTTTTCCAATCCAAACATGATTAACCCCTTTTTGTAGTGCAGCAAAGGCATTGTCTAATTTAGGTATCATGCCGGAATGGATTACATTCTCTTTCTTTAATTCTTCATAAATCTCCTCATTGATCAATGGGACAATCGAATTTTCATTTTTTTCATCGATCAATACACCTGCTTTATTGAAACAGAAATAAAGATTGACTTTAAATTTTTTGGAGAGATTGGTTGCTATTTCAGATGCAATTCCATCTGCATTGGTATTTAGGAGTTGCCCCTTTTTATCATGTGTAATAGCACAGACCACGGGGATAATATCTGCATCCAGCAAAGTTTGTAAGAGATCCGTATTCACTTCTTGAATGTCCCCCACAAATCCATAATCTATGTTTTTAACTGGCCTTTTGACAGATCTTATCAAGTTGCCATCGGCACCTGTCATTCCTAAGGCATTTTGTTTCAATGCCTGGAGTTTGGCTACTATTTGCTTGTTGATAAGGCCTGCATAGACCATTGTGACGATGTCTAGGGTGTCCTTATCTGTAATTCTTCTACCGTCTACCATTTCCGGCATTACTCCAAGGCTTTCTCCAAATTTGGAAGCTAGGACACCACCTCCATGGATTAGGATTTTCTTTCCTGGAAACCTTGAGAAAAGGTAAAGAAATTCGTCCAACTTTTCTGGAAAGTCGATGACGTTTCCCCCGATTTTGATGATGCTGACATTCATGACTTTATGGTTGATGGTTAGTGGTAAGTTAGATCAGCCAAGAATATGGCTGATCACTGATTGTGCCGCATAAATTCTGTTATTGGCCTGTTCCTGTACAATGCTTCTTTTTCCATCCAGAATTTCGTCGGATAGTTCCAGGTTGCGTCTGACCGGAAGGCAATGCATAACTTTTGCTTTCTTAGCATGCCTAAAATGTTTTTCGGTTAGCATCCAAGAATTGTCAGTGGTCACGATTTTTCCATAATCATTAAAAGCCGACCAGTTTTTTACATATACAAAATCCGCATCTTCAAGGGCTTTTTGCTGGTCTAATTCAATATTTGCTCCATTGGTGAAAATGGGATCCAATTGATATCCTTCAGGATGGGTGATGGTCAGATCATGCCCGCATCCGATTGCCCATTCTGAAAAGGAATTTGCGACTGCATGGGGAATAGCCTTAATATGAGGAGCCCAGGTAAGTACGACCTTCACTTTTTTAGCATCGCCGGACTGCTCTCTGATGGTCACCATATCAGCAAGACTTTGAAGTGGATGGCGGATTGCACTTTCCAAACTGATCACAGGAGCACCTGAATATTTTATAAACTGATTGAAAATAAAATCTTCGATGTCCTCTTGTTTATTGGTAAGACTGGGGAAAGCGCGTATGGCAAGTATATCAAAATATGAACCTAATACAGCAGCTGCATCCTTGATATGTTCCACCGTTCCTTTGTTCATTACCACTCCTTCCTTCATTTCCAATGCCCAGCCTTCCTTGTCCATGTTCATAACAATGGGTTCCATACCTAAATTAAGCGCAGCGATTTGTGTGCTCGCTCTAGTTCGGAGAGAAGGGTTTAAGAAAATACAACCAATCCTTTTGCCTGCTCCTTTTTCCTGGTCAATTCTGGGATTGGCTTTGTAAAACAATGCTTTTTCTATAAGTTGGTCAGCTAATGCCTTGGATTCAAATTGAGTAAAATACTTCATTCTATCTTAAATTGTAATAATGTCTCGCGGAGACATTCAGTCCAAAATTTTCTTCAAACTATCCAAAAACGAAGATAGTTCATTTATTTTAATATTTAATGGAGGAAGCAAACGAATAGTATGTTTTCCTGCTGAACTTCCGGTAAATATTTTGTATTGCTTTACCAATTCAGAACGAACAGGGCCAGATTCCCTGTCAAGGTCTATCCCTATCATCAAGCCTTTGCCCCTAACTTCCTTTATACCTCTTATAGTTTTAAGTTCAGCTATCAGGTATTCACCCATTTCGTAGGCGTGCTCTAATAATTGTTCTTTTTCAATTACCTCCAAGACAGCCATTCCTGCAGCACAAGCAAGGTGATTACCTCCAAAAGTCGTGCCCAGTAGACCATGAGAAGCTTGAATGTCAGGATGGATCAGAACTCCTCCGATTGGAAAGCCATTTCCCATACCTTTAGCGGTGGTGATCAGATCAGGTTGAAGTCCTTCAACCCACTGATGGGCAAAAAACCTGCCTGTTCTACCGTATCCTGATTGCACTTCGTCCAAAATAAGTTTGGCCCCATGCTCTTTTGCCAATTCTGAAATTGAAATCAGAAAGCTAGGCTCAGGTACATGTATTCCACCCACTCCTTGTATTCCTTCTATGATAATTCCGGCTATATTTCCTTGCTTAATCTTAGCTTCCACTGCTCCATAATCTCCCCAGGGAAGGATATGGGCATCTGTCCTTTGATTACAGGGGGCTATGATTTTTGGGTTGTCAGTAAGCACTACAGCTCCGGAAGTTCTCCCATGGAAAGCTCCTGAGAAGCTGATAAAGCCTGATCTCCCAGTAGCAAAGGAGGCTAATTTAAGCGCATTTTCATTTGCTTCTGCTCCGGAATTGCACAGAAATAGGTTATAGTCCTTGTATCCTGAAAGCTCTCCCAGTTTTTGGGCAAAGGCTTTTTGTATGGGTATTTGAACAGAGTTTGAGTAGAATGTTATTTTGTCCAACTGATCTTTGATAGCTTGATTGAAATGAGGATGGCTATGGCCTATGGAAATTACAGCATGACCACCATAGAGGTCCAGGTATTCTTCCCCATGATCATCCCATAATCTGGCACCAAGAGCCTTAACTGGTGTAACATTGATAAGTGGATATACGTCAAATAGATTCATGATCTTCTTTTTAAAATGCCAAACTTTTTAGGTTAAGTCCCAAGTTTTCTTCAAGCCCAAATGCCAGGTTGAAATTTTGGACGGCCTGTCCTGAGGCACCTTTAAGCAGATTGTCAATCGCTGCATAAATGATCAGTTGACCTTTCTCTTTTTTGAGATGAAGAATGCATTTATTGGTATTGACCGCCTGCTTGAGATCAATGTCTGAATCAGATACCCAAGTAAACGGTGCTTTTTGATAGAAGTCCTTGTAGGTTTGAACCGCTGTTTTCAAATCACCATCATAGGGGAAATATGCAGTGATCCATATGCCTCTGGAGAAATTACCTCTATATGGTACAAATAGCAGTTCTTTATTAAAATCATGATTGATCTGTCTAAAAGTTTGCCTTATTTCCTTGAGATGTTGATGGGTAAATAGCTTGTATACGGATATGTTATTAGTCCTGTAGCTAAAATGTGTAGTTTCACTCAGGGCTTTTCCAGCTCCGGTACTTCCTGTTATGCCTGTAATATGGGCTGTATCATTTACCCAATTTTGTGCTATTGCAGGTAACAATGCAAGTTGGATTGCTGTGGCAAAACAACCTGGATTGGCTATTTTTTTTGCTTCTTGTATTTTGGATTTGTGGACTTCGGGAAGCCCATAGACAAATCCGTCGCTTTCATCTCTGAAATCGGTACTCAGGTCAATGATAACAGTGTTTGTGGGAAAAGGATGCTCCTCTAAGAAGCCTTTGGTCTGTCCATGAGGTAGACCTAAAAACACTGCTTCAATCCCATCTGTCTGCACCTTATCAGTGAATTCCAATTCGGTTTCACCAATAAGATCAGGATGAACTTCATAAACTTTTTTGCCTTTTTGGCTATTGCTATGGACATATATCAGATCACAGGAAGGATGATGTAATAATAATCTTAGAAGTTCACCTCCTGTATAACCTGCTGCTCCGATAATGGCGGTTTTAATTTTTTTCATTGTAATTGACTTGATGGAAAATTGCAGTTTGGTTACCTAGGATTCTTGTAAATCCTTTGACGTCATCAGCAGTGTAGCCTTTGTTCATTTCACCATAACTTCCAAATTTTGAAGCCATCATGTCGTGTTTGGATTCAATTCCAACCAATTGGAATCTGTAGGGGTGAAGTAAGATTTTTACTTTTCCGCTGACAAATTCCTGGGTGCTTTCCAAGAAAGCTTCAAGGTTTCTCATTACAGGATCAAGATAATGTCCTTCATGAAGATGGTTGCCATAAAATTCGGACATTTGATTTTTCCAGAAGGATTGCCACTTTGTCAAGCAGTGCTTTTCCAATAACTGATGGGATTTGATAATGATCAAAGGTGCGGCTGCTTCAAAACCTACCCTACCTTTGATTCCGATAATTGTATCACCGACATGGATGTCTCTTCCAATTCCGAATGGAGCTGCAATTTCCTGGATTTTCTTGATTGCTTCTACAGGGTTTTCAAAAGTCACGCCATTTACAGCTTTAAGCTCTCCTTTTTCAAAATCAATGCTCAGTTCCTCAGTTTCAGTTTTACTTAATTGTGTTGGCCACGCAGCTTCAGGCAAAGTTTGGTTGGAAGTAAGGGTTTCTTTCCCCCCTACAGAGGTGCCCCAAATCCCTTTATTGATAGAATAGGCTGCTTTCTCAAAATTCATAGATACTCCATGTTTTTTAAGATACTCGATTTCCTCTTCTCTACTGAGCTTTAAGTCTCTAATTGGGGTAATGATCTCAATATCCGGAATAATAGTCTGGAAGATCATATCGAAGCGCACTTGGTCGTTTCCTGCCCCTGTACTACCATGAGCCACAGATTTGGCGCCAATCTTTTTGACGTAGTCAGCTAGGGTCTTGGCCTGGAGGATTCTTTCTGCACTTACTGAAAGAGGGTAGGTCTGATTCTTGAGGACATTACCAAAAATCAGGAATTTTATGACCTCTTGGTAATAGGTCTTGGTAACATCGAGTATAACAAATGAAGCAATACCAAGTCCTTTGGCCCTTTGTTCTATTTGCTCTAACTCTTCTTGGGAAAAACCTCCTGTATTGATCAGGACGGCGTGTACTTCGTACCCGAGGTCTTTGGAAAGGTGCAGTGCACAAAAGGTGGTGTCCAAACCTCCGCTGTACGCTAATACTACTTTTTTCATTTCTTAAAGGTTGATAGGAAAGCCATAATAGCTTTCGGGTTTAAAATAAGCTTAAGGTTTTGTTTTTGGTTTTTTTAATATTCAGCATGATGGATTTTTTCAATCTGGTCCATCTTTCGAACAGTTTCAAGTTCTTTTTAAAGTCCTTTCGAAGAGCTACTTCTTCAGTTTTGGCTTTTCGGGCCGGATCGTAAAGCATGGCAGTGCAGAGGCAATTTTGTCTGTTTTTAGATTTTAAAATTTCAACATTGACACAGCTGTTACATCCTTTCCAGAATTCTTCGTCATCAGTAAGGTCGGCGTAGGCTACAGGTACATAACCTAGATCAGAATTGATTTTCATGACAGCAGCTCCGGTAGTCAAACCGAAAATTTTAGCATCTGGATATTTTTCTCTGCTGAGTTTGAAGATTTCTGTTTTAATTCTTCGGGCAAGGCCATATTTTCTAAACTCCGGTGCAACTATTAGTCCGGAATTGGCTACGAATTTTCCATGGCCCCATGCTTCAATATAGCAAAAACCAGCCCAAACGCCATCTTCTGTCAAAGCAATTACTGCTTTTCCTTCCAACATTTTGGTTTTGATGTATTCCGGGGAACGCTTTGCAATACCCGTTCCTCTTGCTTTTGCGGATTGTTCCATTTCGTTTGTGATGGTTTCCGCATAATGGAGGTGCTTTTCAGTAGCTGGTTTTATGATAAAGGAATAGTTTTCCATTTTTGCCAATAGGGAATAAGTAGATGGTAAGTTGCTCTGCGAGCACTTTTGTGTTGGTTTTAAAACTTAGGAGTAACATGCTATTGTCGGCCATCCACGTAGGATACCAAAGGATATTACAGGGGCCTTGCCCTGAAACTGTTCCTAAACCTCCTCAAAGGAGCCAAAAATAACATACACAGTCCAGATGTTGCTGCTGGAGCAGGAGTAAGGCTGACTGGTATGTTGTTTAGGTTTTGCATTTCTTTTAAAAACGTGTGCAAATGTTGTAATCTTTGAAATAAAATGCAAGAACTGCATTTATTAATTTATGGAACAGCCATAATTATTTAATTTTTATCAAAAAATGGGCCATATTTTACAGGTTTTGAAATGATGTATTTAATTTATTCTTTTAAGTATTTCGATTTTGTTTTCTTTTTTAGATGGATTTTGCCATTTCTTGGAGCGCTTTTACAAGTACATCCAATTCGGTGGGCGTAGTGTAAATATTAGGTGTAATTCTGCAGCCAACCACACCTGCGTAATTGATACCGACAGTATATATTTTATATTTATTCATCAGAATTTTGGCCATTTCGCCAGGGTCCATTCCACTAATACCTACATTGGCAATTCCACATGACCTTTCATGGTCAGAAGGTGTATTGACCATTATGCCAGGGATGTCTCTTACTTTGTCAGACCAATAAAACTGTAGGTATCTTAATCTTTCTTCTTTACGCTTTGACCCAATTTTCTCATAATAATCAATGGCATTGTTTATGGCCAGGTCAGTTGCCACAGGATGGGTACCGGTATGGTTAAGGTTTTTGATGTTGGGGTGATCCAGTTCATAAGGAGCCATAAGTGGCCAAATCTTACTTATTTTATCTTTTTTGACATAAAGTAATCCAGCGCCTAAAGGCACACTGAGCCATTTGTGTAGACTGCATGCATAGTAATCACATCCCAATTCATCTATTTTGAAATCGAAATGGGCAATGCAATGTGCCCCATCCAACATGACCTCTACTCCATAACGCTTTGCCATGCTACAGATTTTTTTGACCGGTAGGATCTGACCTGTTATGTTGATCATGTGGCTGACCATGATTAATTTAGTCTTTGGCGTGATTGCATCTTCGTATGCTTTAACAATTTCTTCATCAGATTTTGGATGTAAGGGGACATCCACTATTTTATTGACTACTCCATAACGCCTTGAAACCAATTCAAACATGTTTTGGATACTTCCATAATCCTGGTGTGCGAAGATGGCCTCATCTCCTTTTCCCCAAGGATAGCCAGATATTATGGTATCCAGTGATTCCGTAGCGTTTCGGGTTATGGCTATTTCATCAGGGGTGCCTCCGAACAAATTTGCTAACCTGGCTGCAGTTTTGTCTTTGTTTTCCCATTGTACAGTCCGGAAATACCAAGAACCTTGGTAATTGATTTCCCTTATCCATGCAATATAAGCTTCCAGTGTTTCCTGAGGAATGAAACAGTAATATCCATTTTCAAGATTGATGTAATCCGGTTTTAGACGGTAACCCGCTCTTATTTTTTCCCAAAAATCCTCATCAGAGGCCAATTCTGATGCGGGAATATGGGCGTAGGCCTCTACAGTTTTAGAAAGTGCTTTGAAAGATGCTGAGGAAGCAAGGCTTGTAAAAGCCAGACTTTTAAGGAAAGCTCTCTTGTTCATAGGGTGCTGAAGTTTGTTTTCAATTTGATGAAAAAAAATTGAAAAAAAAATTCCCAATCCTAATTTTGTTGATTAAATTTGTCAACAATAAAAATGTCAACAAAAGAGGATAAAATGAAGACACTTTCTCAAATTCTTGTTGAAATGAGGAAAAGGAAAGGATGGGCCGTGCGTCAGCTAGCCTTTGAAAGTGGGGTAGACCCTGCTTTGGTGTCCAAATTTGAAAAAGGGTCCAGGATGCCCACCGAAGAGAATCTAAAAGCTTTGGCATTGGCATTGGATACGCCATTTGACACCCTAAGGAAGACATGGGTAGCAGAGAAAATTTACCAAATTCTGGAGCATGAATCCGATGCTGTAGAGATACTTTCCCTGGCTGAATCCAGGGTAGAGTACTTGAGCAGCCATAAAGCACTACAGATGCAGGGTTTATCACAAGCCATTCAAAAAAAGTTGTCTGTTATTGATGCCCTAAAGCAGGATTGGAATTCCAAAAGGCCTTTGAATAGGACACAGCTCCGCAAAATGCAGGAGTTTTTCATGGTGTCCTACACCTATGAAAGCAATAGGATTGAAGGCAATACCCTTACCCTTCAGGAGACCCATTTGGTAGTCAATGAAGGGATTACTATAGGGGGGAAGTCCATGAGAGAGCATTTGGAGGCCATTAATCATGCTGAGGCTGTTTCGTACATTGAGCAGCTGGTTTCCGATAAAATGGATTTTGGTCCCAGGGTCCTGATGGAATTGCATTATCTGATCCTTAAAGGTATTGACAAAGAGAATGCAGGTAGATATAGGCAAGTTCCTGTCCGTATTTCAGGTAGTCAGCATGTGCCGCCACAGCCCTTCTTATTGGTTAAGTTGATGGAGGAATATTTCATCCATTATGATAATCAAAAAAAAATCCTTCATCCGGTCATCCTTGCGGCGGAGATGCATGAACGCTTGGTGAGTATTCATCCGTTTATTGACGGCAATGGCCGGACAAGTAGGTTGGTCATGAATCTGATCCTCTTGAAGCATGGGTTGACCATTGCTAATCTGAAAGGGGATCTGGCTTCTAGATTGGCTTACTACAAGGCATTAGAAGCTGTACAGATGGATAATAATCCGGATATTTTCTACCACTTGGTAGCTGATACGGTTATCGAATCCCTTCAGAAGCATCTGGAGATGGTGTAGGTATAACCTTGTGACGGTTTTGGAAGTTGGATTTCGGAGGATTTTGAACCATTAAGGATTTCAGGGAATTAAGGGGTCCATTAAGGATTTGGGATTGGAAAAAGGAAAATGACCTTTCATGAATCCAGTTTTAATCGCTAAGAAAAGGAGGTGGATCTAAAAAATAAACATCAGCAAGAATAACAAGGCCAGTAGGATGGCAAGCCATTGATAAAAGGGATTTGTTTTTGGGAATTGATATTGGCAGATCGGGCAGAATTCCAGAACCTTATCCACCATCATGGCACAGGAGGGGCATTCTATTGTCTTGTTTTTTTGAACCATCTGAGCGCTTTTTTGATTTAGATAACAAATAAACAAGATTACGATGAAAGTAGAAATCTGGTCGGACATTATGTGTCCTTTTTGTTATATCGGTAAGCGCAGGCTGGAAGCTGCGTTGAAAAATTTTGACCATGCCGATAAGGTACAAATCGAATGGAAAAGTTTCTTGTTGAATCCTGACATGCAGACAGATCCCAACAAAAGTACTGTGGAATACCTGGCTGAGACCAAGGGATGGAGTCTGGAACAGACCCGTCAGATCACCCTTCAGGTCTCAGAGATGGCTGAAGGAGAGGGGCTTTATTACCAAATGGATAAAACAGTTGTAGCCAATGCCAGGAATGCCCACAACATACTACAACTCGCCAAATCTTTAGGTAAAGGGGATCAAATGAAGGAAAGATTGCTTAAGGCTTATTTTACTGAAGGGGCGAATATTGATAATAGAGAAACCCTGTTTGGCTTTGCAGAGGAGGTTGGAATTGATAGGGTAAGAGCAATGGAATGTCTCAATACAGCAGAGTTTATGGACAAGGTGAACAAGGATATTGAAGAGTCACGATTGCTGGGAGTTAGGGGTGTGCCCTTTTTTGTATTTGACAGGAAGTTTGCTATTTCAGGAGCCCAGTCCCTCGAAGTTTTTGAAAAAACATTGGAAAGGGCTTGGGCGGATTATTTGAAAGAACATCCAATTCTTGATATAGCTGGTTCTGATACCGCTGCCTGTGATGTGGAGGGAAATTGTAACTAAAAACATATTTTTAATCACTGGTTCAGGTTTTTAGGCTTGAACCAGTGAATTCATAAATTGTCAATAAACTCCTCGAACTTTCATGTTCAGGGTATATACTGCTCCCATGGCGGTAATAAAGAGTGTTTTTCTGTCTGTTCCTCCCAAAACCACATTGGCAGTCCAGTTTTCCGGAACAGGAATATGGGCGATTTTTTCTCCTTTAGGATTAAAAACAGTAACACCTTTGCCGGTAAGGTAAACATTTCCCCTATTGTCAATTGTCATTCCGTCTGAACCCATTTCACAGAAAAGTTTCCTGTTTTTAAGGTATCCGTCCTCTTCCACATCGTAAACATAGGTTTTGTTGTCTCCTATGTCCGCTACATATAGTTTTTTCCCATCGGGTGTACCAATAAGACCGTTTGGTTTGACCATATTTTCATCTACCCTGAAGAACTGTAATCTATCAGGGGCCAAATAATAAAGGTGTTCACCGTTTTGCTGCATTTCAGGAGATCTGCTCCAATAAGGTCTTTTGTACAAGGGATCGGTAAAATATATTCCTCCGTTTGGAGCTATCCATAAATCATTGGGACCATTTAAAAGTTTGCCTTTATAGTTCTCAATAAGTACTTGTGCATTTCCTTTATCATCAATTGACCAAAGTTGGTTTTCCAAATCAGCACAGGAAATCAAATTGCCTCTCCGGTCAAAAAACATACCATTGGATCTTCCCGCATCTTCCAAAAATACACTTACTTCATTTCTTGTAGCAGACCATCTTAAGATTTTGTTATTAGGTTGATCTGTGAAATAAACGTCCCCATTTCTGTGAACGGCAGGGCCTTCTGTGAAAGTAAATCCATCTGCCACTTTAGTCAATTTGGCATTTTTGGCTACAATTTTCTTTTTGTCTTCAATCTGCTCTTGGGCATAGAGGGTAGAGGTGGAAATTCCCAATAAAACTAAAAGCAAGGTGATCATCATTTTCATTGTAATGGGGTGTTAGGTTCTTATTTTTGACTTGAATTTTTAACGATCATCAAATATAAGTTTTTGGCCTTTCTTTGAAATTTAATTAGGCTTCTTATTTTTGAGAAACCTAAATATAGCCCAATATGAGTACAGTCGAGCAAAGGCCTAAGACCTTTTTGGATAAATTTCTGGATTTCATTGAAAAAGCAGGGAATAAGCTTCCAGATCCAGCTATTTTGTTTTTCTTTTTGATGCTTCTGACATGGGTGTTTTCAGCCTTATTGTCGCCTATTGATTTTGGTGCAATTGATCCTCGATCTGGAAACGAATTGCGGGTACAGAATTTATTGACGGGCCCCCAATTGGCGGCATTTCTGTCCAACATGACCAATGTTTTCATCAATTTTCCTCCTTTGGGTGTAGTACTACTTGCTATGTTAGGAGTAGGCGTTGCAGAACATTCCGGTTTTATCAATGCCGGACTTAAATTTATACTGGGAATTACCCCCAAAATGCTATTAACACCGATTTTGGTTTTGGTAGCAATTGTAAGCCATACAGCTGCTGATGCTGGATATGTTTTGGTAATTCCATTAGGTGGGGTGATCTTTTATGCTGCGGGCAGGCATCCTTTAGCGGGAATTGCAGCAGCATTTGCAGGGGTATCCGGCGGATTCAGTGCGAATTTTATACCATCCAGTATTGATCCATTGATCCAGAGTTTTACCCAATCTGCAGCAAGGATAATAGATCCGGAAATATTGCTCAATCCCTTGAATAATATCTATTTTACAGGACTTTCAAGTATTGTGGTTATAGCGGTGGTTTGGTTCCTAACAGATCGGGTAATTGAGCCAAGGTTGAATGCTAATGTAATTGTTGACGAGAATCTAGAAGATATTCCAACCATGGACAAGCTGAACAGTAAAGAGAAAAAATCTTTCTGGATTGCTTTTTTGTCTATGTTTATTTTGCTGATTTTATTGGTATTATGGGCAATTCCCCAAGATTCTGCCTTGAGAGATCCTGAAGGTGGGCTTACTGGTTTTGGAGCGCCATTGATGAAGTCCATAGTTCCTTTGATTTTCGTTATTTTTTGGATTCCCGGTTTGGTATATGGATTTGCTAGTGGTACATATAAGTCCTTAAAGGACATGGTAGCTTCTATGAGTAAATCCATGGGAAGTATGGCCTATTATATAGTTATGGCCTTCTTCTGTGCCTTATTTATCAATGCATTCACATTGTCCAATATTGGTTCTCTGACAGCTTTGAAGGGAGCTAACTTCCTTCAGGCCATGGATTTACCTGCACAGGTGACTATCGTGGGAATTGTGATTTTGACAGCATTCGTTAACCTTTTGGTGGGATCTGCTTCGGCCAAATGGGCGCTAATAAGCCCAATATTTGTTCCTATGCTTATGCAGCTGGGGATATCTCCTGATCTGACCCAGGCAGCTTACAGGGTGGGTGATTCAGTATCCAATATCATTACTCCATTACTGCCCTATTTTCCCTTAATTGTGGTCTTTTGCCAAAAATATGTAAAGTCAACAGGGATTGGCACCTTGGTATCTATAATGTTGCCTTATTCTTTGATGTTATTGGTGACATGGACATTATTTTTGCTCTTGTATTGGACAATTGGCATTCCATTGGGACTTCAGGCTACTTATGAGTATTTGATGGCACCTTCAATGTAGCGTGGTGAATGGTGAGTTATTAATTTACTGATCTGTTCATGACCAGGACCAATTTCCTTAATTTAGGGGAATAGGCCATTCTGCTGATATGCTCATATCCATTCAATTCAATCTTTCCTACTGATTCCCATTCTTTGGAATTGGTTTTACGGATAAATAGTTGATTTCCACTGCCCATCAAAAGAAGGTTATTGTTGAGCCAAATGAAGTCTTCAGCCCCGGGGTAAGTATAACCAAATTGATGATAGGTCCTATTCTCAATATCAAAACCCATTATGGCATAGGATATCTGTCCGTTAATATCATTTGCCTCACGCTTGTCTATATATGTTATAATGCTGGATTTAGGTTTCCTTTTTACCGATCTTCCAACATTTTGGCTTATTGTAAAAATTTCTCCTTTGCTGTATGGATAAACCAAGGAATTTGGATTTCCCAGTATAAACATAGCCGCTTTGTTGTCGTACCAGTCGTAATATCCAACAGGTTCAATATCATCGTAAAGGAGTTCTGGTTCTCCAAAATTAGTTGGATAGAGCCAAAGGCGTTGATTGCCATTTTCTTCCACTGTGACAGTTGACACGAATAAGCCACAATCAGTAAGGGAAGGGGAAAATTCATTTCTGTAATTTGTTTTGGTCAGGTTAGTGAATTTTTTGGATTCAAAATTATAAATTATGATGTCATGGTTTCCTTTGTCGTCAGCGGCAGAAAATGCCATTTGTTTTTCATTGATAAATGCAGGTTGGTTGTCATAAGCATTCCTGTCGGTTACCTTGAATATGGTTTCAGGAAAAATTTTTAAGCCGGCAGCTGTGGCTTTTGCATCCACTGCGATCAAATCTGTGGAAACCTGGGAAAAAGTAGTAAAAGCAATATAATAAAGGTTTATGGCAAGGAATATAGTTTTTTTCTGCATGGTAATCTGTAGTATTTGGAAACCAAATTACAAAATGGAGGTTAGAAAGAGGTGAACAAAGTTAAATTATATCTCAATACAGAACTGGATACGCTTAGAATTCAGGGAGATCCTCTTGGAGACCGAACAGTTCAATACCTTTTCAGTAATCCGGGATGGATAGAAAAAATCAATTCCTGGTCTGAAATTCCAAGTCCAGTGGAAATTGACCAATTGCCCACTGGCATTTCTGATTATTTAAGGACATTTCAAGTTTTGCCAGAATGGAGAGATGTAAAAAAGATAAAAACAGCTCAGGATTTTTTTGATAAGGAAGGCAATATTTACCTATCCATGTTGGGCTTTTATTCGCTTCCTTATTGTTATGCATTTGCCGACGGTGCACAGGTCTTGGTGAGGTCGAGGAGGATTACAGAGGAAATTGGAATGCGGCTTACAGAAACAGCCCTTTTCCTATTGGATAGTTTTAGACCGGGGACTTTTTTAGAAAATGACAAAGCCATGCTTACATTGTCCAAAGTCAGGTTAATCCACGCATTCAGCAGGTTTTTTATTCAAAAGTATAGCAAGGATTGGAATCCTGATTGGGGCCTTCCCATCAATCAGGAGGATATGTTGGGCACCAATCTTGCCTTCAGCTTGCTTGTCCTGAGGGGTATGGAAAAGCTTGGGAAGTTTCCGGGAAAAGAGGTTTCAGAGTCAGTTCTGCATTATTGGAAAGTGTTAGGGTTCTTTTTGGGAATAGATATTTCCTATTGGCCGGAGACTGGTAAGGAATCTTTTGAATTGGAAAAAGCAATCAGAAAACGGCACTTGAAATCATCTGAAGCGGGTCATATCTTGATTCAGGCTTTGCTAAAGTATTATAGGGATACCATCAATGATCCAGCCTTAGCGGCAAGGGCTGCATCTTTGGTTGCCTATTTTGTGGGAAAAGATGTAGCGGAAGTATTGGGAATCAAGACATCTATAGCATTGCCCAAGGAAGTTTATGGGGTTTTGTTGGATTTGAGTTTTTTTATGCAGTACGGATCAGGAAGTACCTATGAACGGACACGGAGGAGTTTTTTAGATCAATGCAAAATGCAGTTTGGACGATTGCCAGAACTGAAAATCCCTTCCCTGAACCGTTCATAATCGTACAGTATTTTGTCCGATCTTATGGCGTATTATATTTAAAAACCCCTTGAAATGGTCAAAAACACCTTTTTTTTGTTGTGGCATTCTTTTAGTAATTTAAAGAATTAATGAAAAGAATCACTGCAATAAAGCAAATGCTTCCTTTGGAATTGATCTTTTGGCTAGGATCTCTGATTGGGATTTTACTGATTGATCCATATGGAGCGGACCATTTCAGTCTTTGTCCATTGGATAATTTTGGATTGGATTGGTGTCCGGGTTGCGGTCTGGGCAGGTCTATGAGCCTTTTGATCAAAGGTGACCTTAAGGCCTCCTGGTCTATGCATCCCTTGGCCATGTTTGCTTTTGCTGTGATTATTTACAGGATCATTCAACTTATTAGAAACATCAAAATCAGAAAACACTATGGCTAATGTATTGAGACATCTTCCGGAATTGGAAGGTATGGAATTAGGTTACATTCAAGGAATCCTTAAAAACATGGATGACGAGCAGGCAAGTCTATTTGCTCAGGTTTATAGGGCCAGAAGAAAAGACAATCAGATGATATTGATTCTTTGTCTGTTGGGTTTCTTCGGATTTGCAGGTTTGCACAGATTTATCCTAGGTCAGGTTGGGCTTGGTATTTTGTATATCTTGACTTTGGGACTTTGTTTTATCGGTACCATAGTGGACTTGGTAAATTATAAGAGTCTGGCCTATGAATACAATATCAAAGTTGCTCACGAGACTTTGTCAATGATGTCAAGTAATGGTTTAACTTCTGCTGCTGGTTCTGGAAATGAATAAATTATTGTATTTTATGATACCATTCCTTGGAATAGGTCTTTTACTAGGAGCTTGTTATGTTCCTGAAAAGACTTATACCAAGGATTATGAAGAGACTTTCTCTGATATAAAAGAAATTGAGGTGGAAGGGAGATTTCTGGAAGTTTCTTATGAAGGCAGGGAAGGTGATTCGGAGGTTTTTATGAACGCTTTTGTGGAGGCACCTGAAAGTAGCGGTGTAGATATTAAGTTCAGAAAGTCCGGTTCCAAACTCAAGATTGAGGTGGTAGGAGATGCTACTTTCTCTGGTTGGAATTTTGGAAGCAGATTCAATGGATTTATCAGCCTTACCGGACCAGATGATATCAAACTTAATTTCACTAATACATCTGGAACTATTGATGTAATGCATGTAAAATATGAAAAGATGGAGTTGAAGGTGAATTCAGGAAGCATCAGGCTATCTGATGTTGAGGTGGGCGATATGCATTTAAGTGCAAGTTCTGGAAGTATCAGGGGTGAAGGCTTGTATGGGGACATCCAGGCCAATGTCAACTCCGGAAAGATCCAACTTTCCGAATTGTTTGGTAATGTAAACGCCAAAGGGAGTTCTGGAAATCTGCATTTTGAAAATGTCGATGGAAAAGTTGAAGCGAATGTAAATTCAGGATCTATTAAGCTTAGCAATGTAAAAGAACTTGGAGGTCTTAAAGTGACATCCGGAAGCATAAAGGCAGATAATTCAGGCCTGGGTCCCGACACAAGGCTACATGCCAATTCAGGAAGCGTTCAAATACATACTTTTTCCAACTTGGAAGATTTTAATTTTGATTTGAGCGCATCTAGTGGTTCGGTCAAAGTTGGCGATAAGGAATCTGGTAAAAAAGTGAAGATTGATAATGGAGTACCCGATACAATCAAAGGAAGTGTTAGCAGTGGAAGTATCCGGATCAATAATTGAGTTAAATTTATAAAGGTTAATTTATTCAATACATCCAGCGTTCAACAACGCTGGATTTTTTTGTTCTTTTTTCCTTTGGATAATTTTGTTGAATCCTTTCGGACATATCGGTTTAAAGTTGGTGGGGACATTCAATAGGGCTTAGCATGGCTATGGGAAAACAAAAGGATTTCAATTCCTGGGTATAAAGGAATGGGAATGCAAAGCAGAAAAACGAAAAAAATTTAATTTTTTTTAAAAAATTTTTAAAGGACGATTTTAGGGTCAAATGCATATTTTTTTTGGTGACCTACAATAAAGGGTTTACATATCTTAGGTTAAAAAAATAACTGTCTAATCGTCTGTTTTTGATTGGTTTTCAGGTGTTTGGAATTTAATTTTTTTGTCTCAACTTAGCAAAAAATTCAATGTTTTAAACCAGAAAGAGACATTCAATTTTAATGTTGTTTAATTTTTAACCATGTTTAATCAACCGAATTAATTATGAAAAGTAAGACTAAATTGATCTTAGCCAATGTGTTTGCACTTGTGGCTGTGTTAACTGTTTTAACTGTTTCCAATTTGCTTGGAATTCAGGTAAATGGCACCGGTTCTTTGATGCCTAAAATTCTTTTGTTGGTATTACCACAGCTTGGCTTTATCTATTTTTATTTGAGATCCTCAGTTGAGGAGAACAAAAAGGCAATTGCCTAAGGGAATAAGATTAAGTTTCTAAGTACGATTGAGTGAAAAGAGTTTTTTAAGGAAATGTGATTGGGGAAATTTATTTTTTATTGAGGTAAATTGAATTTAAGTCTGGAAATGTCCGGAAGTTTTTGGCTTTCGGACATTTTTGCTATGGGCTAATCAGAAAGCAAAAAAGCTGTTTCATCCTTTAAAAGGTGAAACAGCTTGTTCTTATTGGGATTGGGTGATGATCTAGTTCTCGGTGCTTATGAAATTCTTGAAGAAATATCCAAAAGTAGGCCGTTGGGATCTTCGATGAGCATTCGTCTTTGACCATAGAATTCTCCTTCCGGTTTGAGAACTATTGTTGCATTCATGGTCAATGCCCTTTCATAGACTTCATTGAGGTCATTGACTACAAAAGCCAAGTTGATCCCTGGGGTTGACTGAACATAATTGCTTGGAATTATGTCTGTGTTTTTTGGGAAAAGTCCAATTTCCAAAAAACCATCTTGGGATTTGAGATTGATGTACCAACTACTTTCAAATTCAGCTTTAAAGTCCAGTAATTTTTCATAAAATACTTTGCTTTGATGGAGATTGTTGGAAAACAGATTGGCAATCATTCTTGTGGTGAGAACCTTACTCGGTCTAGTTTTTACTGCGGGCATATCATACGGGGTTAAATAATTTAGTTTGTATTTAACGAAGCAAAGTTATTTATTTATTGTGTTAATAATTAAAAAATATTTTGAAATTTTTATATAATATAATTAAATTCAATTCATTGTTTTTGAAGTGCAATTAATGCTAAATGAAAATATATATTGTTTCAAAGCCAACCAGCTTTAACTCTTGAATAGATATTCAAATGTTCGGATTTGGTAGATTAGCCTTAGAAATAGGATACCAAAAGACAGTAACAGATTTTTCGGGTGTGGTTCCAGTAAATGGTCAAATGGATAATTTTTCCAGTTATTAAATGTTTCAATTAAGAGCTCTAATTTTTGGACATATTGCAAGTTTCAGTTGAAAAAGGTATTTTTAGATAAGTTACTGATATTGTATGAATTACCAAAAGTCTAAAACCTGTCTGACCTTATTGTTTATATTGTTATTATTATTTTCCTGCAAATATTCGGATGAAGATGAAAGAAAATCTCTTGGAATTGACGAGTCAATTTATGCAGAGCATGTCCGAAGCGCTGAATTTCAAAGTCCGGAAGAGGAGATGCGGGATTTTATTTTACCTCCTGGTTTTGAAGTTACCTTATTTGCCTCAGAACCGGACATAGGGAAGCCCATCAATATGGCATTTGATGAAAAAGGAAGACTTTGGGTCAGCCAGTCTTTTGAATACCCTTTTGCTGCCGAACCAGGAAAGGGGAAGGACAGGATTTCGGTTCTTGAGGATACCAATGGGGACGGAAAGGCGGATAAGATCACCCATTTTGCCGATGACCTGAATATACCCATTGGATTGGTGCCGGTCAAGGGTGGGGCAATTGCCTACAGCATTCCTAATGTATACCGATTTTGGGATGATGATGGGGATGATGTGGCAGACAGAAGGGAAGTGCTTTTGGGCCCCTTCGAGCACAAAGATACCCATGGGATGGTCAATAACCTTTTCCGGGGCTTTGATGGATGGATCCATGCTTCCCATGGATTTTCCAATATCTCCAGGGTTTCAGGAAAAGACAGGGATAGTATTTTGATGGTTTCAGGGAATACCTTCAGGTTTAGGGAAGATGGCAGCAGGGCTGAGAAGACTAGTGATGGCAGGATCAATCCCTTTGGTTCGGACTATGATGAAATGGGATACCATTATTCTGCAGATTGTCATACGCTGCCTATATACCAATTGATTTGGGGAGGCAATTATTCCCAATGGGGAAAACAAACACCCAATATGGGTTTTGCGCCGGAAATGATGGATTATGGACTCAACTCTACCGCCTTATCGGGCCTGGTATATTATACCGATAATCAATTTCCGGAAGCATACCGCAACAGCTTCTATTCGGGTGATGTGGTGACCTGTAGGATCAGCCGCAATACCATGGAATTTCAGGGCAGTACGCCCAAAGCAAGCAGACAGGAAGATTTTCTAATCAGCAAAGATCCTTGGTTTAGGCCAGTGGATATCAAGATCGGGCCAGATGGGGCCATGTATGTCGCTGATTTTTACAACCGGATCATTGGTCATTATGAAGTGGCTTTGGACCATCCGGGCCGGGACAGGGTCAGTGGACGCATCTGGAAAATCACCTATAAAGGAAATCAAAGGCCGGTGCAGGACTGGTCAAAGTCCAATCTGGAATCTTTGATACAGGGAATGGGACATTCCATTTTACAGATCAGGATGACAGCAACGGATGTTTTGGTGGAAAAATTTGGAGAAAAGGCGATCCCCGAATTGTTGAAACTGATCCAAACTGAATCGATCAGTGCAGACCAAATGGTTCAGGTGCACTGGGCGCTTTTTAGATTGGGAAGCCTTTCCGAAAAACACTTGCTACATGCCATGGGCCATAACAACAGAAATGTGCGCCTGCATGCTTACCGCATATTGGCGGAATACCCGGATCTTAGTCCAGCCTTGAAAAATCAGGCCTTAAAAGATATAACAGATCAGGATCCCCATGTACAAAGGGCCAGTGCAGAGATGTTCAGCCGACGTCCGGGAATGGATACTTATGAAGCTTTGGTCAAAGTCCATTCGGCTATTCCTTCCTATGATACCCACCTGGATTACACGGTAAGGATGGCCCTTTATCATCATTTACGACTTCCTGCCATTCTCAATAAAGCGGTCAACCAAACCTGGAATGAACAGGAGTCCAAATTGCTGGCTTTGGTTGTTTCAGATATTCCAAGTCAGGCTTCTGCGGATTTTTTACTGGCCCATGTGCAGCAATATCCAGAGTCAGATGCAAGAAAAACCGCTTTTGCCAAGTCCATGGCAAAAGGTTTGAAGGGCGCCAAGCGAGGAGAATTGCTGGCTTGGGCAAAAAGCCTTGAAGCAACCAAGCCCATGGTAGCCTATAAATATTCCCAAGCCATGGCCCAAGGATTTTTGGAGGCCGGAGAGCAAGCGCCTGCAGCCTATCAAGACTGGCAGCAAAGCCTTGCCACTGCTATTCTATCTAATGCTACAGTCCGGTCGGGACAAGATGAGGAAGAAAAGGCTGCTTTGGTTTTTGCCATGCAAACTGCCGGGATATATAAGATGATAGGGCAGAAGGAGCGCTTATTGGCTTATCTGGATCATGCCCAGGTGCAGGAAGATGTCAGGGCAGAAGCCGGCAAATCTTTGATGCTGTTGGCTCCCCAAACTTTTTCGGATCATTTGGGGGAAATAATGACAGACAATCATGTCGCTGTAAGCCTAAAAAGGAAATTGGCCCCGGCACTGGGTATATGGGATGATGACAGGGCCAGATTGGCCTTGGCAAGGGGATTGAAAAATGCTCCTCCGGAACTGCAGGAGAGCATTGCCGCTACCCTGTCCAAAAACTCCAGAGGCAAGACCGTTCTCTTGGAGCAAATCCAATCCGGAAATGCCTCCGCCAGGATATTGACCGCTGGTTCGGTTCAGGAAAGTTTTTTATCCGGAATTTCTCCTGCTCAAAAACAGCAGTTCCAGCGGTTAACTGAAAATTTGGTACCTGTATCCGAGGAGCGGCAGCAACTGATAGATAAGAGGTTGGCGTCTTTTGAACCCAACAATGAAATGCTTATCTCCGGCGGAAAAGTGTATGAGCAGCACTGTGGGCTTTGTCATCAGATGGACAATAAAGGAGGCTTGATCGGACCTCAATTGGATGGGGTGGGGAATTGGGGAAAGGTGGCCTTGGCTACCAAAATTCTCGATCCCAACAGAAACATCACGGAAAACTTTAGAACCTATAACATTGCTATGAAAAATGGGCAGTCAAATTCCGGCCTTTTCAGAAGAGACCAAGGCCAAACTATCGTATTTGCCAATCAAGTAGGAGAGGAGTTTGCCATTTCCAAAGCGGAGATGAAGGAAATGGCGCCATCCAAATTTACCCTGATGCCGGATAATTTTCACGCTGTCCTTTCAGAAGAGGAGTTTAAAGCCTTGTTGAGTTATTTATTGTCCAAAAAGTAATTCCCAAATCATTGATAGTCCTAAACTAAATGAAGATGAATGACCATACGCCCAGCCAAAATAAATGCACCATCAGTTTCTTTACCTCTTTGAACAAGCATTTTTTAAGGCTTGCTTTTTTTTCCTTATTGATATTCCCGCTTCAGTCAAATGCTCAGGAAAGTGCACAAGCGGTAAATGGAGAAAGGATTACCTTCAAAAAACATGTACTGACTGATGAGTTTCTGGCGGAAGGAGTGGCCATAGGAGATGTCAACAATGATGGGCTGATGGATGTGATGGCCGGGGCTTATTGGTTTGAAGCGCCCGATTGGACCAGGCATGAAATGACCAAGCCAGTTAAATACGAATATGACAAAGGGTACAGCAATGCTTTTGTCTGTCAAGCCATGGATGTCAATCGGGATGGATGGATCGATTTTGTACGCATCGGTTTCCCGGGCAGGGAAGTCATGTGGTATGAAAATCCCAAAAATCAGGGAGGTTTTTGGAAAGCCCATGCGATTTTCCCCACCTTGGGCAATGAGTCTGCAGGCTTTTATGACATAGATGGGGATGGCTTTTTGGAGATTGTCGGAAGCAATGCCGCCACAGGGGAAATGATTTGGTTAAAGGCACCTTCAAGCCCTGAGGAGAAGGCATGGACTGTTTTTCCCATCAGTAGAAATGAAAGCCCTGGGACAGCCCCTTTTTCCCATGGTCTGGGGGTAGGGGATATGAACGGGAACGGTAGGATGGATGTGATTATCAGAGAAGGTTGGTGGGAGGCGCCGGAGGATCCGACCCAAAGTCCTTGGACCTTTCATGCTGCTGATTTGGGAGAAGCCAGTGCCCAGATGTTTGCCTTTGATTTCAATGGAGACGGTTTGGTAGATGTGCTGTCCTCTTCTGCCCACGATCAGGGCATTTGGTGGCATGAGCAAATTAAGGGGGCTGATGGTCGTGTTTCCTGGAAAACCCATGTGATTGACAGCAGTTATACCCAGACCCATGCCTTGTCTTTGGTGGATATCAATTCCAATGGATTGCCTGATTTTGTGACGGGAAAGCGGTTTTTTGCCCATTTAGGGACTGACCCGGGGGAGTTTGATCCGCCTTATTTGTATTGGTATGAGTATGTTCCCGGTCCTGAACCCCGTTGGATTGGCCATCGGATTGATGATGATTCCGGGGTAGGGGTGCATGTGGTTACAGAGGACATTACCGGCGATGGACTTGTGGATATTATTGTAGGTAACAAGAAAGGTGTTTTTGTCTTTGAACAGCGTAGAGACTGAGGGACGGAGAGACAAAGAGACGAAGGGACTTAGTGAGAGGCCAGGATGCAGGAGGACGTTGCGTTAAGAAATGATCCCTTTGGGTCATTTTAGCAACGGGCCAGGTTGTGGGGCTGGAAATGTAGAATGATGAATTAGAAATGAAGAATGGGAGCTTGCAAGGTTGAACTTTTCATCATTAAGATTGGCGCCCTTTGTGAAAAACTTTGTGTCCATGGCGTTTTTATTGTGAAAAGCTTGGCTTTTTTAACCATCCATGGCACAGGTTTACAGGAATTATGCTGTTCCGTAACTTTGGTTATTGGATTTCACCTTCTGGTGAGGAAAAGTTTTTTAAGAAAAAAAAACAGCATTATTTTTTTTCAGCCATTATCACTTCTTCCAGATCGCTTTCTTCAATTACTTTCCCGAGGTTTACCCCACCTCTGAACAGCAGCAATCCCCCCGCTATCCCGAGTGGATAATTTTTTCCCTGCATACCGTGCACCAGAAGATATGCACCGGAAAACAGCATTACTACGGGTTCAATGCTTTTGAATCCCTTTTTTACGTTATGGAAGATAGATTTTTTTAGGCGTATCATGTTTGTTTGGTTTTATGTATTTTGAATAAAAACTGGATGCGATCAATGGATTACCAATCTTGTATCTGCCTTTAAGCTAATTTACGTAAAAAATCACATGATAGCTGATGAAAAGGTAAATGTTGACTTTATTTTTAAAAGGGTGGGGGAATTTATATCTTGTTTTATTATTTTATTCAAACTGATGGCTATATGAAAAAGACATTGCTATTGCTCATTTTTCTCATTCAGACTCCTTTTCTTCTCCAAGCGCAAAAGGAGGTCAGCATCTTTCCCAAAACCTATTGGAGCTCCGGGGGGGAATGGATATTTTCAGGTGGGACTGTGCAGGATTACAACAATGTGTTGCGATGGGCCCCTGTGTTCAACTTTCAAAACTTCCTGAATTTTGATCAAAGCCCCAATTTCGGTTGGTTTACCGGTGCTAACCTGAGAAACGTGGGATTTATATTTGATGAATCTCCATCGGTGAGAAAGAAGGTAAGGACTTATAATGTAGGCGTGCCTTTGGGTATAAAGTTTGGGAATCTCAACAGTCAGTTTTTCTTTGCCGGCTATGAACTTGAGTGGGCAGTGAATTACAGGGAAAGGACCTTTGTGGATGAGCGCAGGGTGGAGCGCTTCAATGTCTGGTTCAGTGACCGGGTCAACCGGTGGCAGAGCTCTTTCTTTGCCGGGATGAATCTGCCGGGCGGCACCAATATCAAAATCAAATATTATCCTACAGAATTTTTCAACCGCTCTTTTATGGCCACCTACAGGGATACTGGAGCGATGATCAGGCCTTATGAAAATTTCAGGGCCAATGTGTTTTATGTGTCTTTGAGTTTTGATTTGTTTAAGGAGGGGAAGATTGCGGTTGGGGATAATTGAGTGAGGTGAATTGTTTAAAGGGTTAAAGCATAAGGGTTTACAGATTAATAGTCATGTTGTTGAAAATGGGCTGTTCGGAATTTTCAATTTCGTGAAGCGATTGGGTGGATTTCCAATCCGCAGATGTTGATCTTAGCCACAGATAAGCACTGATTAACACGGATTAAAGGGTATTGAGTATTTCTTTTTTAGAGGAGCGCTTCTTCTTTTTTGTTTATTACCTGCTTGATCGAGAAAATCCCAGAGGGATTCAATCCCTTTAAGGGTATTTGCCCCGGATGAAATCCGGTGGTCAGGTGTAATTATAGCCATGGGTAATCCCAACCCAGAAAGGGTTGAATTCAAAACCGAAGATTAGTAAAAAAGCAATGGAACCTATTCTGTGAATTGATATAATAAATCTGCTTCCAATTCTTAGGTAAACTTTGTTTTTGGAATTAACCACAGATTTACGCAGATGAACACACCTGCCAGACGCTGGGATAGAAAGCTGCGCTTTTAGGAAATTGCAGTCTGGAGACTGCAGTTCTATGGTCCAAGTCTGAAGACTTGAACCATTTGGGAGCAATGGAACCTATTCTGTGAATTGATATAAAAAACCTGCTTCCAATTCTTAGGTAAACTTTGTTTTTGGAATTAACCACAGATTTACGCAGATGAACACACCTGTCAGACGCTGGGATAGAAAGCTGCGCTTTTAGGAAATTGCAGTCTGAAGACTGCAGTTCTATGGTCCAAGTCTGAAGACTTGAACCATTTGGGAGCAATGGAACCTATTCTGTGAATTGATATAATAAATCTGCTTCCAATTCTTAGGTAAACTTTGTTTTTGGAATTAACCACAGTTTTACGCAGATGAACACACCTGCCAGACGCTGGGATAGAAAGCTGCGCTTTTAGGAAATTGCAGTCTGAAGACTGCAGTGCTATGGTCCAAGTCTGA
>NZ_PYGF01000010.1:0-81027 GCF_003014575.1 Cecembia rubra | reverse complement strand
CCTATTCTGTGAATTGATATAAAAAACCTGCTTCCAATTCTTAGGTAAACTTTGTTTTTGGAATTAACCACAGATTTACGCAGATGAACACACCTGCCAGACGCTGGGATAGAAAGCTGCGCTTTTAGGAAATTGCAGTCTGAAGACTGCAGTGCTATGGTCCAAGTCTGAAGACTTGAACCATTTGGGGTCCGAGGACTTGAACCAATTGGGTTTACAAAGGCATCGCGTTTTCTTTGCGAAGTTCATTTCGTTCATTGTGGGTACCGCTTCGCTTTTGTAAAAAACCGCCATGAGCGTTAAGATTTAGCAAGGAAATGAAAGATCGGAAATGCAGTCAAGTGTTACTTTAGAGCCTACCTTTGTTAATTTTCCTTTGCGTCCATGGCGGTTTAAGTTATTTTAGAATTTTCGGTACTTGCCGCCCAGAAACTTATTGGCTTTTTTCTCTGCAAAGCGTGCTTTTTTGCTGTCCCAATGTAGGGTTTCATTGGGGAACCTACCTGCAATCACTCCTAGTAATATGGTTTCTGTTAGCCTGGCAGAGTATTCAAATGGCGCGGTGCATTCCCCTTTGCCCAAACAGGCATCTACAAACTGGTGGTAATGCTTTTTGCTTTCCTCATTGTAGTCCTGCACGGGATCACCGAGATTGAAGGGTTTTACATCAAATTCCTTGTATTGCCCATCCACAATCCAACGGGGAAGTTCCATAAAATGAGGTAATAACAACCTGCCTTTTTCACCTAAAAACATGGCGCCCTGTTCCGGTAATTTGTCCCCATTGGGAAGTTTGAGATCCTCGTGATCTGCCGGTGCACCTGGACCATCGTACCATACCCATTTGAGGGTTTCTGTTGTATATGGGGTGGCAGGAAATTCGTAGGTTACGATGTTGTTCTCCGGAAAACCAAAGCCCGTGGGTTGACGGCATTCAGTGTGTATGGTACGGGGAACATCCAGTTGTAGGGCATTGTAGGGGGTGTCGAAGATATGCACGCCCATATCGCCCAGGGTACCGCAACCGAAATCCATGATTTTTCTCCAGTTTCCCGGATGGTAAACACCTTCCTTGTAAGCCCGCTTCGGTGCTGTTCCCAGCCAAAGGTTCCAGTCAAGGTTTTCAGGTATGGGATCACTTCCGGTAGGTTCAGGGCCATCATAGCCCCAGTTTTTGGGAGACCATGCCCTCACGGTATGTACTTTTCCGATGATTCCTGATTGGATCAGCAGGGTAGCCAGTTTGTAATCGTAGAATGAATGTACCTGTATACCCATCTGTGTGACAAGTTTTTTTTCTGCAGCCATTTTTTTCATGGTCCTCGCCTCAGATACATGGTGGGTCAGGGGTTTTTGGCAATAGACGGGTTTGTTCATCTCCATGGCCATTATGGATGCAGGGGCATGGGTATGGTCTGGGGTGGAAACCACTACCGCGTCAAACTCATTTTTCATGTCCTTCAGCATTACCCGATAGTCAGGATAGGTTTTGGCTTTAGGATAAATGGCTTTTGCCCGGGCCACCATCTTGCTGTCTACATCGCAGAGTCCGACCACTTCAACTTCAGGATGTGAAGCAATGGCCGCAAGGTCCTCCATGCCCATCGCTCCCAAGCCTATGTGGACTGTTCTCAATTTGCCTGCTGCCTTGGCCTGTGCCAGTATGTGGGGGGCCAATGCCATACCTGCTGCTCCTAAAGCGGACTTTACCAAAAAGTCCCTGCGGTTGATCACCTGAAAATTTTTCTTCATTGGGATATTATTAATTGTTTGTTGCTGGTAATTCTTTGATTCTAATATTTCGAAAATGGACTACATCTCCATGTCCCAAAAAGCCAATATGGCCTTTACTTCGCTGAAGCCCAGGATGCTCTTTTTGGTCCAGGGTGCCGTTTTTGCTGGCTTCCAAATAGTCCCCTTCCAGTATGGTGGATCCGTTGAGTACCACCTTGATGTAAGGATGCTGGACAATGACCTCCTGTTGGTTCCATTCTCCCGGAGCTTTGAGGTAGCCGCGCTTGGCAGCCATGACCCCATAGACAGAGCCGTGGAATTGGTAATCGTGTAGGTTGGCATATTTCTCTGCTTCATTGTCCAGGATCTGGATTTCTTTGCCCACATAGGCGGCATCTCCTTCCAAAGGGGCGTGGATACCCAGGCCATTGTTGGCCCCTGGGGTCAAGAGAAATTCAAAGCGGAAAATAAAATTGCCATATTCTTTTTCGGTGAAAAGGTTTCCTCCGCCACCGCCTTTGGGGTCGATGACGATCATGCCGTTTTCTGCCCGGTAAGCAGTTTTATTGCCTATCCAGCCATCCAGGTTTAGCCCGTTGAAAAGTGTTGTAAATTCACTTTCGGGGATTTCCTGGGCTTGGGCTATGCTAAAGCCAAAAAACAGAGTCGCTATGAGGGAAAGGAAGATTTTCTTCATTATGAATTGTCAAAATTTTGAGGATTGTCAAAGAAGTTTAAAGATATCTTTAGGAACCGTCATTTTGAGTGAGGAACGAGCAAAGAATCTCCTAAACTACGCGAGATTCTTCGACTCCGCAGGCCTTTCTGAAACAGGCAGGCTCCGTCTCAGAATGACGTGGCACGCAGGATGTTATTCCCTTCGCCTTGGTCAGAAAGGTGATTCCGGTAAGCTGTCATTTCTAGGATTTTAAATTAAATAAAATTGTAAATAGGGTATTGATTCAACATGGTAATCAGTTGGATTTCAATTTATCAAAAAATAATCTAAATCGTAGAACTTGTTAAAAAAAATAAGGAAAGCAGGGAGGGAGCGTTAAGAAAATGTACGGTGTACATTATTGGCGAGGAGCTAGGATGTAGGGTAGGGTAATTTAAAATGCAGAATTATGAGTGATGAATGAAGAATGGAAACGGGCTTCTCGAAATTTGCAATTTCGTGAAGCGATAAAGTGGATTTCCAATCCACAAAATAGGGATATTAACCACTGATGAATGATTATAAAAACGCCTGCCAGATGTAGGCTGGGATAGAAAGCTTTTGTTAAAATAAACCACAAAGCCACTGTAGAACACATAGGAAAGCTACGCTTTTGGAAGAAACCACAATGGGCGCCAAGGTTTCGCTGAGAAATAAAAGGCCGCAATGGCAACCAATAATGGCTGCATAGCCCACATTGCTCCTCTTTTCCTTGCGTCCTTGGCGGATAAAAAGCTTCCCGAAATTTGCAATTTCGTGAAGTGATAAAGCGGATTTTCAATCCGCAAAATAAGGATACTAACCACTGATGAATGAGGATGAATACACCTGCCAGATGCAGGTTGGGATAAAAAGCTTCTGTTAATATAAACCACAAAGCCACAGTAGAACACATAGAAAGCTACGCTTTTGGAAGAAACCGCAATGGGCGCCAAGATTTCGCTGAGAAATAAAAGGCCGGAAAGGCAGGCAATAATGCTTGTATCAACCAAATTGCGTTTTTTCCCTTACGTCCTTGGGGGTTTAAAAAATTTTATAAACCACAACATGTCCCGCATGCGGGATAGCCACTGTAGAACACATAGAAAAGCTTCGCTTTTTGGATAGTAAAAGCAGGAGGAAAGATTTCTAAGGATTTGCTTTTTCTTTGCGGAGTGCCTTGCGTTCATTGCGAATAAAAAGCTTCTCGAAATTTGAAATTTCGTGAAGCGATACAGCGGATTTCCAATCCGCAAAATAGGGATACTAACCACTGATGAATGAGGATGAATACACCTGCCAGATGCAGGCTGGGATAAAAGGCACTAGTTATTACAAACCCAAAAGTGACCATAGAACGCATAGAAAAGATGAGTGAGAATGAGCAAGAACAAAAGAGGTTCACGAATTGCACTAATTTCAAAAATAATTAGCCTTACAGGTCAGATGCATAATTTAATGAAGATTGTTTGGCTGATAATAGATTGAAAAAACATGAGCTCAACACTAAAGTATTGAAACAATTTCCGACCGAGCTCATACAGAGTGTTGTGTCTATTGTTGGATGTAGAATCTGATGAGCTCTGCGGTAAACCATTAGTCCATAGCGCAGAAAAAAAGGGTTATGATTCATTAATATTAAGTTTTACGAGTTATGTTTTTTTCACTTCGGGATCGATAACTGATACAGTGGCATCTATTTTTAATTAAATTTTATATCCTAACAGTTCTGTTGATGAGAACAGGGTCAATTTCACAAGAGTGGTATTGCAAGATCAGCAAAGCAAATGGCTTAGGGAAGGTAATTCTTTATGGATTACAGAAATTGGTAAGCTTTTGGTTTTGAAAAAGTTCGAATCTTAAATAAGGTCAAAAGTGAGCAATATGACAATCTCATAAGTATTGATTATATTGAATAAGTTTTAAAACATGGGGGAAAACTGTCTATTGTTCCTTTTTTAATTCGTTTAAAGGATTATTCACAAAATAAAATATGAAGAATAATTACTTCCTTGTAATCAATATACTTTTATTATTGTTATCGATACGTTCTATATTTTAATGTTTTGCGTTTGGAATATGTTTTTTCTTTCTTTTTTGATTTATGATTGGATAGTGTTGAAAAAAATACACAGGATTACATGGATGTCATATGTTTGGATATATTTGGTATATATAATTTCAGTTTTGGTTTTAAGAAATTGTGTTTATCATAACAATTCAAATTTATAAAACTGAGGGGTTTATAGGACTATTGGTTAGTTTAAGAAAAATATAGGTATTAGTTGATTTATAGGTCGAACCATTTCAAATGTATTGTTCAATGAATGCTGTTTTCACAACAAGATTTATGATAGGTTTACTTTTCATTATTGGCTGTAATGCCAAGGATGATAGTAACATTAAGCTGGGAATTAATAATGAAATTAACAGGTCAGATGAGTTTTCAAGCAATTTAAAACATATAATCATAAATGAAGCTACGTTCAATTACACTGATACAGGGAGTGGGGAGCCGATTGTATTTGTACATGGGGGGCTGGAAGATTACCGTACATGGGAACCACAAATTGAGATATTCTCAAAAGATTATCGAATAATCACTTATAGCAGGAGATACAATTTTCCCAATGATAATCAGCTTGAAGTGAATAGTTTTTCTGCTAAAACAGAAGCAGAGGATTTAGCTCGATTCATCACAGATCTTAAATTAGGGCCGGTTCATGTTGTAGGGCATTCATTTGGGGGACTCATTTCACTTTTTCTTACAAAATCAAATCCCGAATTGGTTCGGTCTTTAACACTTTCAGAGCCTGCACTAATTAGTTGGTTGATTGATATTCCGGGAGGAAAAGTCCATTACGATGATTTTTATAACAAGTTAATAGAGCCGATAAAACAGGCCTTTCATAATAAAGATACCGTTGGGGTTCTAAGAAAAACTTTAATTTATTTTGCTGGTGCAGACATTTTGGAAAAATTGCCTGAGGAGGCTATCGATCAAATGACTGCAAATTTACCAGAATGGTATTTCATGTCCCAGTCTCCTGATCCTTTTCCAGAATTCAAAAGAAAGGATCTGAATGATATTAAGGTGCCAATATTAACAATATCAGGTGGCCAGACCCTTCCTATGTTACAATTGATTAATAAGGAGTTGAAAACCATTTTACCCAAAGCCCCACACTATCATTTAGAGGAAGGAACCCATGATTTATGGTTTACCTTTCCAGAACAAGCCGGTCAGGCAGTTTTAAGTTTTATTGAAACTATTCCAAAAAAGTAAGCAATTGGTTTGTATTAGGATCCGAAAGTTGGTTCAGTAGTTGGGGTTGTACCTTTGGAGACCATAGCCAATTTCTTTTTACTAAAAAGGTGAAAATTGAGTTCAAGCGCTCAATTTGTTGCAGGTCTCTTAGTGGATAATGACTTCTCGGAATTTCCAATATCAGGAAGAGATTCACCGGGATTTAATCTTTCCTCTTGATTACGCTACTGGGTAAAATGGAAGGGATACCGTTTTGGTTTTGGTGGACATCGAAACCACCGCTTTGGTTTGGCTTCAAGGTCTTCGCAGGTGTAATTTCCCGGATGCCATGGTTGTTGTTATAGACATCGTAGCCACCTTGGTTATTGGGTTGGACACTTTTGGAAGGGGTGATATTGGGTAACCCATATTGGGTATCATAAATATCATAACCTCCGGTCATATTCGGTTTGATCACCTGCAAAGGGCTGATTTCTTTGATCCCATATTGGGTATTGTATATTTCTTTGCTGCCATTGGGATTGACCTGAATCACCTGTGAAGGAGTAATGTTCTGGATGCCGTTTTGGTGTTCATAAACTTTGTATGTTTGGTTGTTATATCCAGAGGGTTTCACCGTGGTATTGGGCAGTATGGAAGGGATTCCGTTTTGGGTTGGGAAAGTCTGGTAAGTTTGGGCACGAAGGCCGAGGCTGATACAGAAGGCCAAAAGAGAGAGGAACAGGGTTTTCATGATGGTAGGAAATTGGATCTTGGAATGAACTATTGGAAACGATCAACCGCTTTTCCCAAACTTTTTCTAAAAGGATTTTAGGTCTAACGGCACCTGTGCGCATGTAATGTTTAAACGAAAAATCAGGGTAAAGTTTTCCAATTCAATCAATCCTGGCATAAGCTGTCACGAAAAAATCCATTCAACCATTTTTTGATCTCAAAATTCCTTAATTTATGACCAATCAAAAGAAAATTTTATGGGTTTATTGGCTGTAATCTGGTACTTAATTTTACTTGTTATTGGCATTTGGTTGATTTGGTGGGGGCTTTTTTCGGGGAGTAGGAGGGGGAAGGGATGAGAATGGAGAATGAGGAATGAAATTTCGATGTCGAAAGGCGGATTTCGGTAAGAGCTGGTAAATAAATTCTGGAGTTGGATGCCTTCTGTTAAAAAGCAGGTAGAAAGATTACAATGGCTTTGCGTTCTCTTTGCGGAGCACCTGGCGATCATTGCGGAAAAACTCTTCACTTTTGGGTAAAACCGCAATGGGCGCCAAGGTTTCGCCAAGAAATAAAAGGTCGCAATGGCAGCCAATAATGGCTGCAAAGCCCTCATTGCGCCTCTTTTCCTTGCGTCCTTGGCGGATAAAAAGCTTCTCGAAATTTGCAATTTCGTGAAGCGATAAAGCGGATTTTCAATCCGCAAAATAGGGATATTAACCACTGATGAATGATTATAAAAACGCCTGCCAGATGTAGGCTGGGATAGAAAGCTTTTGTTAAAATAAACCACAAAGCCACTGTAGAACACATAGGAAAGCTACGCTTTTGGAAGAAACCGCAATGGGCGCCAAGGTTTCGCTAAGAAATAAAAGGTTGTAATGGCAGCCAATAATGGCTGCAAAGCCCTCATTGCGCCTCTTTTCCTTGCGTCCTTGGCGGATAAAAAGCTTCTCGAAATTTGCAATTTCGGGAAGCGATAAAGTGGATTTCCAATCCGCAAAATAGGGATTTTAACCACTGATGAATGAGGATGAATACGCCTGCCAGATGCAGGCTAGAATAAAAAGCTTCGCTTTTGGGAAAAACCGCAATGTGCGCAATGGTTTCGCTGAGAAATAAAAGGCCGCAAAGGCAGCCTATAATGTTTATATCAACCAAATTGCGTTTTTTCCCTTACGTCCTTGGCGGTTTAAAAAATTTTAAAAACCATAACTTGTCCCGCATGCGTGATAGCCAAAGTAGAACACATAGAAAGCTGCGATTTTAGAAATTAAACCGCTGATGAAAATAGATAAACACTGATGAAAAGCTACGCTTTTTGGATAGCAAATTTAGAAGGAAAGGGTTCTAAGGCCTTGCGCTTTCTTTGCGGAGGGCTTTGCGTTCATTGCGGATAAAAAGCTTCTCGAAATTTGCAATTTCGTGAAGCGATTAAGTGGATTTTCAATCCGCAAAATAGGGATATTAACCACTGATGAATGAGGATGAATACACCTTCCAGGTGCAGGCTGGGATAAAAAGCTTCTGTTATTATAAACCACAAAGCCGCAGTAGAACACATAGGAAAGCTACGCTTTTGGAAAAAACCGCAATGGGCGCCAAGGTTTCGCCAAGAAATAAAAGGTTGTAATGGCAGCCAATAATGGCTGCAAAGCCCTCATTGCGCCTCTTTTCCTTGCGTCCTTTGCGGTTTAAAAAGTATTAAAAACCACAACTTGTCCCGCATGCGGGATAGCCAAATTAGAACACATAGAAAAGCTTCACTTTTTGGATAGTAAAAGCAGGTGGAAAGATTACAATGGCTTTGCGTTCTCTTTGCGAAGCACCTGGCGTTCATTGCGGATAAAATCTTCGCTTTTGGGTAAAACCGCAATGGGCGCCAAGGTTTCGCTGAGAAATAAAAGGTCGCAATGGCAGCCAATAATGGCTTCCTCCACCAAATTGCGTCTTTTTCCTTGCGTCCTTGGCGGTTTAAAAAATATTATAAACCACAACTTTTCCCGCATATGGGATAGCCACTGTAGAACACATAGAAAAGCTTCGCTTTTTGGATAGTAAAAGCAGGTGGAAAGATTACAATGGCTTTGCGTTCTCTTTGCGAAGCACCTGGCGTTCATTGCGGATAAAATCTTCGCTTTTGGAAAAAAACCGCAATGTGCGCAAAGGTTTCGCAAAGAAATAAAAGGCCGCAAAGGCAGCCAATAATGGCTATATCCACCAAATTGCGTCTTTTTCCTTGCGTCCTTGGCGGTTTAAAAAATTTTAAAAACCATAACTTGTCCCGCATGCGGGATAGCCACAGTAGAACACATAGAAAAGCTTCGCTTTTGGGAAAAACCGCAATGTGCGCAAAGGTTTCGCTGAGAAATAAATGGCTGCAAAGGCAGTTAATAATGGCTACATCCACCAAATTGCTTCTTTTTCCTTGCTTTCATTGCGGAAAAAAATTCGTCATCTTTTCCCTTGCGTCCTTGGCGGTTTAAAAAATCCTACTCAATTGGCCTCGGCCACTTTCACTTTTGACTTTTTCAGCTTTTCTCCATTGAGTTTTTTCACTAAGCTTGGGGCTATGCTGCGCTTTACCGCCACATAACTGGCAAAATCCATGATAGTGATCAAACCGATGTCCTCATTGCTGGCTTTTCCGATTTTGATCAGGAAACCCACAATATCTCCCTTGCTGATTTTATCTTTTTTGCCGGCACTGAGGTAAAGTAAAGCAAATCCGGTCGGCTGAGAAGCTAGGGTTTCTTCAATTTCTACCTGCTCCATGCTGTTTTCATCCAGGTATTCCGGAAATTCATCCTCATCCGACAGGACCAAATATCCCTGTCCGGAGGCATGCATTCGGGCAGTCCGTCCATTTCTGTGGATAAAAGCGTCTTCTTTGGGAGGAACCTGATAGTGCACAATATGCTTGATTTCCGGTATATCAAGCCCCCTGGAGGCCAGGTCAGTGGCTACCAGTAAATTGACTACACCGCTTCTGAATTTGATAAGGTTTTTCTCCCGGTCCAACTGCTCCATACCTCCATGTAATACCGCATGCTCATAGCCATGATCGCCCAAAAGCAGGCTGATGCGGTCTACAGCCTCCCGGTGGTTGCAGAATACAATGCAGGCCTCCCCCTGAAAATGGGAAATCAAACGCATCAGGTTCTGGGTTTTCTCTTTGCTGTTGGTAGTAAGAAGTTTCAGTTCCAGTTTGGAATCCTTTTGCTGGTTCAGAAAATCCACCACGGGCGGATTATCGAAAGGAACGAATTCAGGTAAGCGTCCCATCTTGGTGGCCGAGGTCAGGAAATGCCTTTGAACAGCTTTCAGTTTTCGGAAGATGTCCCTCAATTGATCGTGAAACCCAAGTTGAAGTGATTTATCAAACTCATCCAAGACCACCGTTCTGATCGCTGAGGTATCCAAAGATCCTTGGTTGACATGATCGGAAAGGCGGCCTGGTGTACCGATTACCAGTTCGGGTAACTCACCCAAACTGTTTTTCTCCAGTTTCATGGAATGGCCGCCATAACAGGTGCTTACCCGATAACCTGTTTTCAGGGATTTGAAAACCTGCTCGATCTGTATGGCCAGTTCCCGCGAAGGAACGATGATCAGTGCCTGTGTACTTCTGGACGTGGGATCTAGGTTTTTGAACAAGGGAAATAAATAGGCCAGGGTTTTACCTGAACCTGTTGGCGCCAGCAACATGAGGTTGGGATTATTTTCAGTTGCCTGGATAAATGCCCGCTGCATGTCATTGAATGCATGTATTTCCAGATTGCTTAAAAACTGTTGCTCCAAACCTTGTGAATCCTTTTCCATGATGCGAAGATAGGGGTTTTTGTTGAAGGAGGGAGGGGAAGTGGGAATGCGAAAGGCAGATTTTGGAAGTATTGAAACATTAAGGAGTTGAGGTTTTTAAGGGTTTCATTAAGGGGTGAGATTAGAAACAAGAGTCAAGAGGACGGAACGTCAAGAAATGATCCCTTTGGATCATTTTAGTGACGGGCCAGGGAGCAGGGTTGGATAAAAAGCTTCTGTTATTATAAACCACAACTTGTCCCGCATGCGGGATAGCCACAGTAGAACACATAGAAAAGCTTCGCTTTTGGGAAAAACCGCAATGGGAGCCAAGGTTTCGCTGAGAAATAAAAGGTCGTAATGGCAGCCAATAATGGCTGCAAAGCCCTCATTGCGCCTCTTTTCCTTGCGTCCTTGGCGGATAAAAAGCTTCTCGAAATTTGCAAATTCGTGAAGCGATACCGCGGATTTCCAATCCGCGAAATAGTGATATTAACCACGGGACTTTTCATGGAAGGTAGGCGAACTATAATGAAAACTGATTTTGAGACCATAACCTTGCAAAGTATTTAAGATTAGATTTAGACGGAAAAAACCCTAAAAACTATAATTCCAAAAAGTATCGAAAAACTAAGTTTTATTTGAAATCCTGACTCAATAGTATATTTTTGTTTAAATTAATTTATCAGTTTAAAATTGGAGCCATGAAAGATTATCATAAGTATTTATTGTTTTTTTTGTTAATGTTTTCTTTTAAAGTTACATATTCTCAGAATGTAATTATTCACTTGGATGATAGGATAGTGGAAACTTCTATTGTGGCAACAAGTTCAGAGGCAATATTTACTAATGAGGGTAATTTTAAATTTTCTGAAATTAAAAAAGCAGAATTTAAAAACTTTGACCCTAAAAGTGAATTCCTTTACATTTTAATCGGCAAGCATGCATTGATAGAATTTCAGGATGGATACCCAGTTGAAAACTTGAATTTTGACCTGGATTTAAGTACAGAAGCTCAAAGAAAGAAGGCATATAATTCGTTGGTTTTGCCAGAAGAATATCTTGTTAAAGCCGCAAATAATGCTCTGATTGGAATCGGCATTGTAGCAGTTGGTTTTGGAGCAACTATTTTAACAGATGAACCCATACCAGCAATCGCAGGAGGTGTTCTTGGTTTGGTGCTAGGAATAAATGCTTGGGTTAATGTTGGTAAAGCTGGAAGAGAAATGAAATTAGAAAGGGAAGCTAGTCTTTCAAAGGAATAATAGGAAATTTCTAAGTCCACTAATTACACCAATGAGCACAAATTTTTCAGGCTTGATGCTTGCCAAGGATCTCCTATGGGCAAATAGAACAAAAGCATTTTGTAAAACTAAATTAGCCCAGACTTGCGGATCTCCACTAATATTCTTTTCGTATTATGTGAATGATCAGGGCCGAGGGCCCTTGATATCCTAGGAGGACCTCCCATAAAGAAATCAGCCCTTTGGCTGATTCTGTGCTCCTCGAAATTTGCAATTTCGTGAAGCGATAAAGCGGATTTTCAATCCGTATTTTCACAGTGAAGACTTGATTCATTAGGTTATGCCAAAACTGCAATTGATTATTTTTTATTGTAGTTTTGATTTTCAAAATGAAACATAATGCCAAATTTGAACACTTTTTTTTGGATAATACTTTCGATAATCCTGTTGGTTTGCTTCTTTGTCTTGTTTATCAAGTTCAGAAACAGGAGGTTACTCAGAACTGTCACTAATTCCAAAAGAGGGACTAAAACAGAGCGCAAGCTCGTATTGAAGCTACTAAAAAAAGGAATATCTGCCCAGACAATATTTCATGACCTATATGTTACGAAACAGAATGGTAGTTTTACGCAAATAGATCTGGTAGTACTAACAACGGTAGGGATTATTGTAATAGAAGTAAAGCACCTCAGTGGTTGGATTTATGGTAAAGGGAACCAATCACATTGGACTCAGGTATTGGCTTATGGCAAACAGAAATACCGCTTGTATAATCCCATTGTACAGAACAGACAGCACATAAACGATCTTAAAAGAAAATCAAAACAGTTTGAAAATATACCTTTTTATTCTTTGGTTGTGTTTTATGGGGACTGTGTATTGAAGAATGTGGATTATGTTCCCAATGGAACCTTTCTGGTAAAGGCGAATAGGATAATGGAAGTTATAAAAATGATCAAAAAAAAGAATCCACCTGCCATTTACACTGATAAAGGGGAAGTTGTTAAGATTTTAAAAGAATCGGTTGAAAACGGTAAAAATGAAGGGATTCAAAAGCGACATATTGAGGACATTAAAAACTTGATTGGAAAGCATAGAATTTTTGAATGAATAGGTTCCAAAAGCCTGGGCTAAAATGAAATATCCATCGCCCAATTCGGTATAAAAAACTTTAAATCATTTTATTAAATATATTTGAGAATGACAGTGTCAAGACTGAAGGGGAGGAGGGGTCAAGTATCAAAAGTTTAACCATTGGGTGTTTTCCTATAAATTTTAAAATGGATCATTTCAACTGCAAGCATCAAGCCGTTAATCCAAAGGCTTGAACCATTGGAGGAATTCAATACTTTTTAACTGAAAATTTTCTAGGGGTGTTCCTAGGATGTCCCGTGTATGTTCCGACCGTACTC
The DNA here is from genome assembly GCF_003014575.1 of Cecembia rubra. Classification (GTDB taxonomy): domain Bacteria; phylum Bacteroidota; class Bacteroidia; order Cytophagales; family Cyclobacteriaceae; genus Cecembia_A; species Cecembia_A rubra. The sequence continues at coordinate 68,157 of NZ_PYGF01000010.1, read as the reverse complement.
CGACCATTCGCCGACTTTTCGCTAAATTCCAAGAATTCATTGTATTTTTTTGATGTCGCTCATTCTAAGTCAAAAAATAGGCTTTATTTCTCACTTGCAACACATCAAATAAGGCTATTCAATGGACTTGTTGACTTGGTAAATGCTGGTATTAAAGAAGAAGGCAAGATCCTTTTTAGATAGGAACTGTAGTTCGTTGGGGAAATTGTTTTTTAATACCTGGTACCCTTCTTCTAAGGGTAATTCCCTTATATGATTCCATGTTTCCGCTTGCATGTGAATCAGGTTGTTGATTTTGGCTGCAAGTTTTGAAAAATCATGACTAACTTCAATTACCTTATCCACATCATTCTTTTTGATTTCAAAAGCTGACACGTAGGACAAGGCCTGTAAATAGAAACCGGTCAATTTTTCTTTATAAAATGATTCAAAGTCACAGGCGACAGTCCCTTTAGAAAAAATCCTTACCCTGTAATCCCTGCCGGTTTCCGCAGGGAATAGTTTGGCTATGTATCCGGAGTGGATATACCTGGCATATTGATCTATTTGATTAATTGGCTTGATGATTTCACTTTTTTGGTATCTTTTAACCTTGACAAATTTCTTTAATTCCCGGTAAACAACCGGGTTTAATTTTATGAGCTTATCAAAATCATTTTTTAATAATTCTGTAGACAAAATTTTTCCCATAGCATGTGAAATTTGATGCGTGAAACAATAGACTACTATTAATTTAGACACACTTAAAAGAAATATCCAAACATTAAAAAGTGTATTTCTTAGAATTTACCGAATTAGCGACAATTTTGGTCCATTTGGGAACAAAAGCGAAGTTAGTTGTCCAAATGCTTGATTATTAGCTGTCTGACTTTTTAAATTCATCTGAAAATGAGGCTATTGTTAATGAATGATCACGCTTTTCATATCAGAGGAAGAATGATCCCGATCCGAAAATTACTTATACAACTTGCTGTATTTGTGTTGGTGATTATTTGGACCTATTCCGGATTGGAGAAGCTATTGGACTGGAACAGGAGCTGGAATGCCTTCCACAATCAGACCTTTCCTTCCGACCTGGCGGATATCCTGAGCTATGTGGTGCCAATTTCAGAACTGGTTTTGGCACTGCTTCTGGTCCTTGGGAATACAAGATGGTGGGGACTGATGGGTTCTCTCCTGTTGCTGACGGTGTTTAGCACTTATGTGGGCCTGGTCTGGTGGGGGGCCTTTCCGAGGGTACCCTGCAACTGTGCCGGGTTTATGGAAAGTATGGGCTGGGGCGCCCATCTGGTGATGAACCTGTTTTTGTTGAGTATGGCAGTAGCGGTATTGGGAATTGGATATGGGAAACAGGTGGAATCCTGAGGGGTACTTGGACAATAATCAGGAAGAAAATAAAGAAACTGGCCATTTCTCTCGATTGCTTGGGGTGAGAGACAAGCGGTGCCCGATGGCCGGGTCAGGCGGTTCCGAAAAGCCTTAAAAAGAGTAGGGTAACAACCAAAACGTTTTTGCTGTCTTTTTTGAAAGTTAAAAAAAGAAGTGCGTGATGAATACTTTAATCAAAAGATTACCATTATTAGCATTTGTATTGGCTGCGGTATTTGCTTTTGCTTTTACCAAGCCGGTGGATCCATTACAGCCCCAATATGGGCAGGATGACATGGGTTTAATTTATGATGTCACCAATGTCCAAAGAGGCAGTGGTCCAAATGAATACCAATGTGATATTACCAGCGAAACATGTTTATGGGCAGATATTCAATTGACTCAGCCCTTGAGCAGTAATGGCAAGTTTGTTCCTGGAGCAAACCTCGTACCGATTAATTGAGTTTTAAAAAAGACAGCCATCAGTCCTGCTGATGGCTGTTTTACTTTAATCAATGAATGGATTAGCCTGTACTTCAGCTATCGGAAGGATAAGCTGATATGCCCCTGGATCAGTACCAGGGCTGAATTCATTGCCTTCAAAAGTCCTTCCCAAGGGCCCGTTCCACCAGGTTTCTCCCAAAAACCTTTTCAGATCAGACCACCTGCAAAACCCTCTTCGGACCAATGACTTTCTTCTGTGCCTGAGAATTTCCTGAAGGGCCAAATTAGCATTATCAAATGCCAAAGACTGAAAAGTGTTTTTTCTATACCTTTTTTCAAGTAATGTATTCAAGGCATGAGCAGCCTCATCTAGACGGTTCAATCTTGCCAGACATTCTGACCTGATAAGCATTATTTCATCCACTGCAATTCCTGAAAACGGTTGGAAATTTCCGGTATAGTGTCCCTGAAAAAGATAATTTTCAGAAGTGGAGGATTTACTGAAATATAAATCTTTTCTTAGGTCATTTTCTGCATAACTGGAAATCAAATCAGGACTCACAAAGGAAAGCGGTGAGGTTACAAAGGAATTGGTGCCCATCTCTTCGAAATATATTATTTCCTTGTTCAGGGACGCAAAAGGAAACCTGTTGAACGGGAGAGGCAATACGGTCTGGGATGCGATCTCATCATAATCCATTAGATCAGATTTCAAGCTCAAGGCCATTTCTGCATTTTCCAATGCCTCTTCATAATGTCCCAATACCAGATTTATTTTTGATAGGAGTCCATAAGTTGATGCTTTGGATGGGCGAATCGGATTATTATTCCAGTCAGGAAGCAAAGAAACAGCCTTTTCAAGATCTTCAAAGATAAGATCAAAGACCTCTGAAGCAACTGACCTGCCTGCAAGGACATTAACATCCGTATCGGTTTTGACAGGTACCCCTTCAATGTTCTGGAGATCAACATTCCTCAGTGGTAAGGAATAGAATTCCAAAAGATAATAATAGGATTTTGCCCTATGGAAATGGGCACTTCCTATGATTTCATTAAGCTCCTGAATCTGTCTTACATTGTCAGGACTTAGCTTTTTGCCTATTTCGAGGATGAGATTGCACCTAAAAATTGTAAGATAAGGGAAATTCCAGGCACTCATATTGCCATTGGCATCATTAAGGTCATTACTCCATTTATAAGCTTCCCTCTCCCAATCATTTCCAAAACCCAGTACCCCCTGATCTGTTGAGACCATATCATCAGATAGTATGATACCAAAATTAATACCCCTATTAAAATCGGATGTATTGTCAAGAATTGACCTAAGATCATCCAAGGTGCTTGGGACAATTATTTTTTTGGAAGGTCTTTCGTCCAGAAATCCTTCACAGCCCATCAATACCAAGAGGGGCAGTAATATGCTGATTGAATATTTTTTCATGATTTAATTGTTTTATTGACAATTGATTCTTCTTTCTCCGGAATTCACATCATGCTTGTTATACCGGTTATTTTATGAATTGGACCTTTTTCTATTCCCTTAAAAATCAAGCCTGAAACCCAATGCAAGGCTTCGTATCGGCGGGATATTCTGGAAATCTGGATCTTTCATATTTTTACTGGCCTTCCAAAGAATACCCAGATTGTTGGCATAGGCATATATTTCTCCAGATTTGAATGGGAGGTTTCGGGACTTTTTGTTTTCCAACCTATATCCCAATCTAATGTCCTGGAACCTGATATGGTCCCCTCTTTCTACAAATGCTTCGGAATAAGTGTGCAAAAACTGCCTGTGAAGATTGGAAACCTGTGGTATGGAAGGCACGTTTGTACGGTCCTCATCTCCCGGTTCCTGCCATCTGACATGAAAATCAGAATGGGATATCCTGCCGTTAAGCAACTGGGAGTAATCCACTGTCTGTTTTCTGAAAAAATATCCCAGTCTGTAGGAAATATTAGCTGAGACATAAAAACTCCCGATATGTACCGTATTCCTAAGTGCTCCAAAGATCTGTGGTCTTTCAGGGCCGAGATAGACCAGGTCATCGGGTGTAGTCTGTTGCCTGATGGCCAGATAATTGTTGCTCGGTTCACCGTTCAATATTCCCAAAGGATCCCCAGTGGAAGGATCAAGTCCTGCCCAGGGCATGCCAAACATGGAGAACAAAGGTCTCCCCACAACAGGTGCAATATTGGTAAACAACATGTTGTTGACAGTTGCAGGCCTGTCATAAGCTACCACTTCCTCATTGACCATACTGAAAAGAAAATTAATATCCCATACTTTTCTGGATTTTAAAGGTCTGGCATTTAAAATGATATCTATACCGGTGGATTTGGTGTCCGCAAAGTTTCCTCTGAAAGTTGAAAAACCGGTGGAGGGTGCTACTGCGAATTCTCCTATCAGGTCCATTCCCTGTTTGGCAAAAAACTCCAGACTCAGATCCAGCATATTGTCTTTTAGGCTAAGGTCCAGTCCTAAGTTGACCGTTCTTATTCTTTCCCATCTCAGATTCCTGTTGGGCGGGTTCCTTATCAGTGCAAACCTCTGACCGGGATTGATTGCATTGTTTCCCATAATCAGGTAATTGGCGGTTGTAAAGGCACTTAGGGTCCGGTCCACATTTCCGTTATAACCATAGGTAGCCCTTAATCTTAAGTACGGAATGAGATTGGAACTGTAAAACCTTTCCTCACTTAAATTCCAGGCCAGTCCTGAAGACCAAAGAGGGACGGCCCTTTGATTGGTTTCGACCCCGAAAATATTGGAAGCGTCTTTTCTGGCACTTGCCGAAAAAACCAGTCTTGAATCAAAGGTGTAAGAAGCATTGGCAAAATAGGAAATAAACCTGTCCACAATGCCGTCATTGTCCTCCCCTCTGGGAATAACAAAAAGTGCATTCTGGGGATTTACCCTGAACTGCATGTCATAGTTGACCGGAAGACTTATGCCAAAATTGTCATCATATCCGTAATACCTGGTCCTGGAGAGAACCGTCTGTACATCCTTAACTTCGGCTCCTGCAATGGCATGGATCTGATGGATATTCCGTATGTTTTTATTGGCGGATAACTGAAACCTGCCATAGTTTCCGGTTGCCAGAGAATGCTGTGTATCCAGAATTCCACCAAGGGGTATGGGCCTTGACAGAGTACCGTCATTCGCGACCTGGGTGTACCTGTTGATCAGCCAGCGGGTACCATAACTTTCCTGTGGTGCATAATCTCTGGACGAGGCGGTATTTTTCCAGTGCTGGTAAAGGAGTTCAGCCTTCAGCCAGGAAGTAAGCTTATATCCCACGGTGGCGTTGATCCTGGTATCAGCCTGTTGCCTGCTATTGGAAAGTATTCCTTTTTCCCTGGCAGGAAAATATCTCCAATCCAGAAAATCTGTCTCCAAAAAGCTGTTGGCAAATCTAATACTGTGGTCCCTGGCTACCTGAGCAGGGAGCCCGTTTTCATCAAAAATACGGTCATAGGGCCCAAGGATCGGCATTTCAGTATCGCCGTATCTGCTGGCCTGTGTATAGTACAGCAAAGCACCTATTTCAAGTTTATCATTGATCAGTGACCATTGATTATTAAATGAAAGTGTAGTTCTCTGGTCACTGTTGCCGATAAGCGGGCCATTGTTGATGTCCTTGCCTACAGAGAAACTGTACCTGTGGTATTGTGATCCTCCGTTAATTCCAAGACTGTGCTGTTGGTTGACTGCAGTCCGGTAAAAATGGTCCAACAGCTCCCTCCTTGAATCTGTTTGGGCATAACGGGCCATAAGCTGATCTTTTTCAGTGGTAGAGATCAGACCTTCCCTGTGGGCATACAGGGTTTCCACTGCCGGGGAAAGGGCAGACCTTACGTTATCATTGAAGCGTGAATTGTAAAAGCCTCTGCCAAACAGCATTTCCTCTATGGAGATAAAATCTGAAATGGACATCTGGGGACTGGCCATAAGGTCAGGTTTTTGAAGGAAATTTGTGTTACTGTTTAAGGTAACATTCATTTTCTGGTTGAAGCCCCCGGCTTTGGTTTTGATGACAATGACACCGTTGCCGGATCTTGCTCCCCATATGGATGCTGCCGCTGCATCCCGTAGCACCGTGATGGATTCCACATCGTTGGGGTTGATATTTTCCAAAGGGCCATCATAGGGGAAGTTGTCAATGATGATGAGCGGTTGGGTTTCGGCAAATATTGTACTTCTGCCCCTGATACTTATGGGGTCATTTACTGCTGAGGGGCCTCTATTGAATATTAGGCCTGAAGTCACGTCCTCGAGTCGATCGATCAGATTGGTACTGACCCTCCGGTTGATGAGTTCATTGTCAACCTGGACAAATGAGCCCGTGGCTCTTTCCTTGGGAATGTCCTGGTAGCCTGTTGAAAAAATCTCCACTTCCCCAAGGCTAAGCCCCTCCTCAAAAAGCCTGATCAGGCTTTCACTCTCTGCCTTTAGGTCTTCCAAAGACACTTCCTTTCTTTTAAATCCGATAAAGGAAATGATGAGCGCATCGGAGTTGCTGCTCAGTGGACGTATGGAGAAATTTCCATTTTCGTCGGTAATGGCCGAAGCCTGTCCTTTGTTTTCCTTGATGACTGCTCCGGGAAGTGGCAATCCATCCGATGCACCGATCACTTTGCCCCTGATGGGAGATTGGTTTTGTTCCTGCGCATGGATGAGCATACTCAGCAGGCACAGCATTAAGGTAAGTAGTCCTTTTTTCATAGGTTATTTGGGTTTATTTGGTCATTGGTATTCATTAATTAGTCCTTCAATCAGAGATATCCATGAATCTGTCTCGGATGGAAAATTTCCTGTCTTAACAATTAGCCCGTTGGGGTCCAAAAGGATATACCTGGGGAATGCGTATATATTGAAATGTCTGAGCAGGGGATCATCCACACCATCAGTTCTTAAATGGAGGCTGTTTTTAGAGCCATATTTTTCTGAGGCAATGTTTTTAAGCCATCTGTCATGATCAGCTTCCGCGGATAGGTGGATGAGTTCAAAATCAGGAGAACTGCTGTATGCTTTCTCAATATCAGACAGGTAATTTTTGTAAGCGGCTGCACAGGCGCTACATCCCGGGAGCCAAAAATTCAGAAGTCTGTATTTTCCGTTGTAAAGGTCCATGGACACATCTTCCTTATTGCTATTGGTCAGGGATAAGGAAGGAAATGCTGCGCCGGACTTCTGTTTTATGTACAGGTCGCTGATAAGGGCTGATAACTTGGGATCATTCACCTTCTGGATAAGGGTTGGCAAAAATTCCTCAAGATTGCCCAAATTCCTGTAATTCTGCATGATGTACTTGGTCAGGATTATGTCGTTAAGGGCCTTATCCTTATACTTGACCAGGTCTATAAAGGGTATGCCGGTCAGTGCGGAGCGCAGGAGGTTTCTTGTGTACAGGTAATCAAGGTAATTGGGGGAATCAGCGGCATTTTCAGGGGTTTCTGTGATATCGTTGAGATAATAATTATTGAAGAGTGTTCTGAATCCTTCTGTCTCCATGTATGCCATTCTGAACAGGTAGGCTTTGGAGTAATTGATGTATCCCAAGACCTGGGTCTCCAATAAGCTGTAAAAATCCTGGTCCAGTTTTCCTTTATAATCCAATAGGACCAGGTAGGCAGGATGCTCATGGATGGGTTCATTTAACCTTTCTTCAAGAAATGCTGCCCTGCTTTCCGGAACGGCCAGTACTTTCACCGATCTGTTGATAGAGGATTTAAGTTTTTGGGATTTAAAAAAACTGATAGAATCTCTTTGGGAATCTCCCCAGAAATTTTCTTTACCTGTCAGCAATACCTGGTCCTGCCTGAATTTGTATGTTTCAAATGCAGCTTGAATTTCAAACTGACTTTTATATTTAATGGCATCAGGACCATCAAACAGGGTCCTTCCCATGTTCATGTCAAAGCGGATCCTTACGGAATCTCCCGGTTCAATGATAAAGCGGTCAATAAGCAGAAACCTTCCGTTTCTCATTGAAAAGAATGCCCTGTTGTCAATGGGCGGGGACACCCATGTCATGGTAACTGTTTCCATGGATCCTTCAAATAGATTTCCGGCTTCAGGCTTTATTTTCTCCTCCCTGGCAAGAGGGGTCCTGCTGCCCTGGTCAATGATGAAATCCCAAAAGAATGTCTGGATTTCTTCTATGTTGTCGGTGGTTTTAAACTCTGCCCTGATGACCGCAGGACCAGATTTAACTTTGGAAAGGCCTTCAGCTTGTCCAAAAGAACAGTCGTATCCCAGGACAAAAGCAAGGAATAAGAATGGTTGAATAATTTTTAGGAACATAGATAGGTATTGGGTTATTGGTAATCATCACCCCAGATTTTCTTGAAGTGGATAGAATTGAAATGTTAGTGGTAAGCATTCCGCTTAACCATCTCAGGCAATTATGGCTGATATTGAAAATAGGAAGCCAGGAAAGCAAGGCCATCTTTGATATCGGCGATTGAATGACCAACCAGACCCGGCCCCGGGCCATAAAGTGCTGAAAGGTGCTTAAAGCATTTTCGCCCGGCCCCTCACCGCTGTAGTACCGTTACCGTCTGTGTATCCGTTAGCTACATTTGGGTCTATTGTTTCGTTTCACCTTTATGAGAAAAGACGCGGTGGGGGTCCCTGGGTGTCAAACAACTTTGCTCAACTGTCATCAAATAGAAATTCTGGAATTGCCGCAATCAATTTTCTGGTCATTTTGGGTTGTGGTTTTAGGGTTTTAATCGCAATTGTTTTTGGCTTTCGCCCATGGTTACCTGTCAAATTCTTCTTCATTTAGATGTTCGACCCCCTAAGGGTCGATGGGGTGTCATTGTCCATCATGTCTATAAATATGTGACCCCGTTGGGGTCAGCCAATTCTTATGCTTTCTATCCCTCATTTGGCAACTACCAGAGTCCATTTATTGACCAATTCAGTTCCATTCATCACTCTTAATTCATCACTCTTCATTCTACACTCATCATTCATAACTCTTCATTCCCAATGGACAAAGTCCTTCCAGGCCGCTATTTCAGCAGCAATTGACCATAAGGAAATAAGAAGAAATAAAGCAAGCAGTTACCCTATCCTCTGCAGCGGACAGGTAGAAAGGAAAGGGATAAAACCTGTGAATAGACTAAAGAGCCAAGGCCATCCTTCCTTACCAGAAAGCTATACCATCAAACCGGTGATTTGATGATGTTTTTCTGAAGTTCAAATAGGGAAATGATCCGACCACAAAGTGAAGCAAAGAACAGATTCAGGTTTCTTTGTAAGAAGGAAAAAACTGAACTATTGTATTTGCTGTTAGGGCTCATTTTTGAATGCATATCCAATACTAAAAATTACTTTTTATAAAAAAACTTTCAAAAAGTAGTTTAACTTTACGTTTAAGTAGTTTAAAACTACTTCTGTAAAAGTTAAGAGAAAATTTTATTTATTGGTAGCGGATTTATTTGAAAAAATTCCAAAATGTCATTAAATTGAATAAAAATAGCCTATAAGAATGAAGAATCCAGAGGATAGAAATTTTACTGTTTTGGAGAATAAGACCATTGGCCAAAACATATCCACTTTTAGAAAGCTAAGAGGAAAAAAAGCATTGGAAGTAGCGGATTATTTGGGGATAGGAGAGGCAGCTTATACCAAATATGAAAGAGGAGAGAGTAAAATTACAATAGACTTCATTCAAAAAGTTGCTGATTATTTGGAGGTCGATCCATTACAAATTATTGCGACAAACCCTGGTCATGTTATCGAACATTTAACTAACTCTCCTGTATCGATTAATTCCAGTAATAATCAAACTATAATTAATGACAAGCAGACCGAAGTCATGATGAAGATGATGGAGACCATGATGCAGATGAACGAGGCGATCAAAAAGATATTAGAAGGAAAGTGATTAACTATTATTTAATGGTTCCGCGATTTGGTTAAAAAAGCTCCTGAATAGGGGCTTTTTTGTTTTTAGGGGTAAAAAATACCCTGTATAGGGGATTTTTTAGTTGGTGGGGAATGGGTATGTTTGGAAAAAACCAGACATGTTTCTTATTACTGGTAAATAAAGGCTGGTTTTTCCAGATAGATATCAAAGTTGGCAGCAAGTGTAAAGGACGACCCGACAACAACAAAACTACTGAGATAAACAAGAAAAAAGTAAACCATTTTGACAGGTGACCAAAGACATAGAAACGATATTATAAACGGACAGCTACTAAACCGACACGCTGACCAACCCTATGTTTTTTATTTTTTTCCCACCACACATTTTTTAAAAACAATTTTAGCCTGCCTCACAAATGGCACATTTGGTTTTGCCCGACACACAAGGCGACCCTTCGCAAAACCAAAAGAGCCATTTTTTGCCAACGCACACTTCGTGACAATGTGTTATACTTGTATAAAGCAGAAAAATTACAATTAGATTGAGACCTAATACAGAAATATCCGGATTTGAATTAGAATTCACCGAAAAATTCGGAAGGGGATCTGTTATTGAAACCACAATAACAGATATTGTGAAACCCTCTCAAATTATAACAGACTTTTATGAAGACTTTATAGGTCGTTTATCAATTTTAAATTTGTCTTGGTGCCTCCCTTCAGGAGAAGCAGAATTCAAGAAATTTAAAGTTGGTGACCGAATTCAATGTGTTGTATTAGATATTGATTTTCAAAACAGACAGGTAATTCTCAGCCAAAAACATCTTACAAAACCAATAAGCGATACATTAACTTGGGAAAGAATAGAAAGAGGGGATGAATTTAATGTTGAGGTTGTTGAATCTTATAACAATACCACTTTAGTAAAGACCAAAGAAAATTTATATGGTATTATAAGTAACAACTTCATTAATGGCTCCTCGGATAGAATTAGAGTAAAAGTAAATTCAAAACTTGACTACAGTGATTTATTCTCTTTTGTTCCCGCTTCCTTAGATGTTGAAATTGACCAAGCAGATGAATATGTTGACCCAGAAATCAACTTTATTGATAATGAACTACTCTCCTTCTACAATTTTAAAAATTCGATTCTGGGTGTCTATGCCACAAATGAACAATTATCAATAATTAAAAAGGGGTTTGAACAAGATGATAGAATATTTTCGAAGGAATTTAAAACCAATTTCCCACTTTACATCCAATTTGAATTAGGTAATGCGAGCTATGAAACTACTTTTAAACAAAATGCTATCCCCTATTTTCTTAATGACACCGTAGTTTCATTAGAAAATGAAAATAAACTTTTAGAGCTACTTTCAAATCAACAGCACTATTGGTTTAAAATCAATGCAAGAGGAAACAGCGACAAAATAGATTTTTCACTTTATAATGAGGATGTAAATTTCTTTGGTGATGTAATTATCGGTAAGGATAAGAAAGAAATCAAATTTATCATAAAGAATTTCTCTTTTGGTCATTCCCAGTATACCTCAAGTGAAGCCAAAAAAAGAAATTCAAAGTATGGATCATTTCTGTTTAGTAACAAATTAAAAATAATCTCACCTTACGGTACACTTCCTTTTGTTAATTCACAACAATTATTTCTCGACTATGCTTTACTTAAAACTCAATGCTTTGAAACGGTAAATCATTTAAAAACAGAAGCAGGTGAAATTCTAAGACAGGAAGGGAGAACGCTATCAATCATTGATAAATTTCTAGAGTATCAAATTAGTTTAATTGATAAAGAAAAAGAAAATGCTGTTTTTGTAGAAAAATATGACAGAGTACCAGCAGCTAATCAGGGTGTAGCAATTAAGATTTCAAGAAGCATCGGAGATAGTCTTGAAACTGATGAAGATACTGTTGTAAATATCAGATTAAAAGAAGATGATAAACTAATAAAGCTCTCAGACGGTATACTTTCTTATTTTAATGATGTTTACACTATTACTTTTCACAAACCCATAAAGCTTGAACTACTAGACAAGGGATTCTATATAGACAAAAAGATTTCTAAAAAGCAATTCCAAATACAAAGAGAAATTATTCAAGATTTCCTTGACAAGAAAATTAAAATTGACCACATAGAAGCCCTACTCGTAAAACCAGATAGGGTGAAAACTCCAATTTTAAAACCTATTCAGTTTAAAAATGAAGATTTATCAAGGACGGAAAAAGAAGACCCCACAAATAATCAAGTCAATGCAGTCAAAAAAGCAGTAGGTAATCAAAACATTTTTTTAATACAAGGTCCTCCAGGTACGGGTAAAACAACAGTAATAGCTGAGATTATCCAACAGTTAGTTGAGAAGGGTGAAAAGATTCTGGTATCAGGTCAAAACCACGTAGCAGTAGATAACGTGTTGGAGAAACTTTCGCAATTTCCGAAGCTAAATCTCTTAAGAGTTGGAAACCCTGACAGGATTGATAAGCAGTTATTAAAATATACAATTGAAAATCTAGTAGAGGATTACAAAATTGATTTCAAAAAATTTATTTTAAATCAGCTTTCAATAACTGAAGAATATACTAGATGTAAAGAACTAGGTTATGATAAAAATGAGTTTAGAACCCAATTAAATCAATTCATTAATTCACTTGTAAATCAATATGGAGTAATGAAAGATGTGTACAAGCAACGCCATTTTATACTTCTTGACGGACTCACAGGCTTATCCAAAACGGAGTTAAATGAAACAACAGAACTACTAAGAAAATGGTTTGACGAATCTAACAATGAGTATGAAATTTTATTAAAGCCACTCATATATAATTCTATTGATGTCGTTTTTGCAACTTGCATAGGTATTAAATCAGATGAGGTATTTAAAGAAAAGAATTTTAAGTTTGATACTGTCATTATTGATGAAGCTGGAAAGGCAAACATTGCAGAATCTTTAGTAGCCATCGAACTTGGACAAAAAGTTATATTGGTTGGTGACCAAAAGCAACTTCCGCCTTATATGGATAGCTCCTTGATTGATAAAGCAGATAATCAAAGCTTTCCTAATTCTGTTTATGGTTCAGAATTTTTAGAAGAAGAAATTTTACACGCTCTTAAATCATCTTTTTTTGAATTTATTGTTAACCGCATAAATGCTGAACAATTTCCAAAAGACAATATGGAAATGTTAAACTATCAACATAGAATGCATCCCAATATTGGGCAGTTTGTTTCTGAATCTTTTTATGATGGTAAGGTAAAAATGGGTATTAGAACCCATTTGAACAGAATTGAAATGCCAAGTCCGTTTAATAAGGAGGTTGTATTTTTTGACACCTCAAATTCAAAAAATCCTTTTGAACAGAATGATGGTTTCTCTGCAAAAAACAATACAGAATCAGAAACAATTTCAGAAATAATATTGCCAAAATTATTTGAAAGCAACATTAATCAATCCAGTATTGCCATAATAGCCCCTTATAAATCTCAAGTAGCAAATATTAAAAATCAAATAAACAAATCTGAATCCTGTAAATTCAAAAACATTGATGTTTCAACCCTTGACTCTTTTCAAGGAAAGGAATATGATATAATCGTTTTCAGTTTTACACGTTCATCCGACCACAATAACGCTCCTTTTGAAAATGGGAAACGAAAATATAGTAAAGTTGGATTTCTTGATGATGCAAGAAGGTTAAATGTTGCATTTAGCCGTGCCAAGAAAAAGCTAATTCTTATCGGAAATTCTAAAACCTTGACTGATTCTAGGTCTCACTTTGATAAAATATTTAACTATACTAACCTTTTTAGAACTCTTGTTAAACTTAGCAACAAAGAAGATATTGGGAATTTTGTTAATGTCGCTGATTTATATGATTTCAAATCTCCCTTTGAGTTGTTCTTAGAGAAATACAAACAGGGAGATAATGCAGTTGGAAAATTTAAATCCATTGGGAAATCTCCAAAGGGAATTTTTGGGTTATTCGTTACTGTCGATGGTGTTGATGGTCTAATACCGTATTCTATGATGTCCAAGGATCTCAAAGAAAGTGCTGAAAACTTACAAGCAGGGACTGAAATGGATGTTTCAATCTATTCGATTGATGTTGAAAACAAACGGATTACTTTGAACTTAAACAATAGAAAGAAAGGCACTGCAAAAAATAAAAATAAGTGTTGGGAAAACACTATAAGAAAGTACAAGAAAGGAGACAAAGTAAAAGGAATTATTACCAAAGAAGTAAACTTTGGATACTTCCTTAAAATTGATACTGGCTTTGAAGGTTTACTTCACAAAAATAATATAGGTAGAGGAAAAGTGCCGGAAGTTAATGAACCTATGGAAGTCAGAATTATTAAAATTGATTTAGAAAAAAAACAAATAGCATTTTCATATTAAATGAGCAATTTCAGTATTGACATAGAAAAATTTTACGAAGAATTGTCAGGAATGGGAAGACAGCTAAAAGGTATCTTTTGTCTTCAATATCCAATTTTTTGTATTCATTCTGAGATTTCAGATTCGACACCAGACCCTCTTGACAACCTAGATAAAGTAATTGTTGATTTTATTAAAGTAAAACCTGATTTTAATTCGTTCCAAATTGGCAGTATCATAGGCACTTCCAAAAGCTTAATAGAACTAAGAATTGAAAAACTCATAAGTGATGATTTGTTAACTAAACAAGGAAATAATCATCAACTAACAGAATATGGAATTTCTGTGTTTGAAACAAAAACACAAGTAAGACTTCACAAACAATCATATGATTTCTTCATCGATGGTATTACATTAAAGCCATTACCACGTATTTTTTATAACTACTATAAAAGCAAACTCATAAGTGAGAATTATTCCTACCTCTATACGAACCAAAGAGGTGAAACTAAAATAGCACGCCCTTTTGCTCCAGACATCGTTCATACCCCACCTGAAAAAAGTTTAATAGCAGATCAGATTTTTGCTGTAGAAAGAGAGGAGCGAGAAGCATTTGGAATTCCTATCGGATTACAAGGCATTGACGAAATCTCGTTTACCAAAATGAGCTTTCAAGTACTTGTTTCAGTAAGTAAATCAAATAAAGAATTAATTAAAGAGCTTATAGATGGTTACGCTATCTTTTCTTTACGAGATGAGTTATCTTACTATCAAACACTTAGAGAAAATGTAATTTTCTTTGAGCAACAATTAAACGATAGAATTCAAAATATAGAATTCAAATTAATGGTTCCCTTTCAGAAGAAAGATAGTAATGAAAAAACTTTTCCTTATTTAACAACAAATTGGCCTGAGATAGATAGATACAAAGACTCAACCAATAAGTGTTATAATTTTAGCAGTGAGGACTTAATCAATTTCTTAAAAGCGGATATGCCATTTGGCTTTGGCATCAAGGAAATAGAAGCTACGAATATTATAAACGATGAGGACAACCTAATGATTAATATAAGGGTGAATCATCTTTTAAAAAGTATAAACAGACAGAAACTGCTTAGTGACTTAATTAGAAAGCGTGACTATAAGATTTTCAACAATAGCCTTGAAAGAAATGTGTTCTTATTTTTCATCAATTATAGTACAGATGACCCAGTAGTTAAAGATTTAATTGAGTTTATTGAATTAATTAGAGAATATCAGCGATTCCCATTTTCCCGCTTTATTGAAAGTCATCCAAAATTCGCAAACAACATTAGACGCTTTCTCTTATTAGCAGGTGAATTTGACTTACTGGAGAAATATGATATTGAAAACCATATGATTGATTTAATGTGATGGAAACAATAATTCGAAATACCGATTTTTTAAATACTGGAGTTTTTGTTATTAATAATGACAGGAAAGACTTTCATCCGTTAAACCACTACAATGCGTTGTTTCTTACGCAAGAAGGAAATTCATCCTTAAAAAATGAAATACTACGCATAATTAATGAAGCAACTTCTGTTCTTAAAATATGTTCTTTTATCATTACAGATAAAGAAATATTCAATGCGATTTTAAACAAATCAAAAGAAAGTCAAATTGCTATTTTCGTTTTAACTCAACTAGATCAAGATAAATTAAAAAACGATTTATCTTTAATTGATTTCATTACAGAAGAAGAGATAAAAGAAAATCCCGCACAAATTCACATTAAATTTATACGGAAACTTTATGATAATGGTATTCACGTAAGAGCTTCTCTTTCCGCACATTCTAAATTTATCGTGTCAGACAGAACTAATGGATTTATTACTAGTGCTAACTTTACAACACCATCATTAACTTTTAATACTGAATCAGGTGTGTATCTCGATGAAAACAGTAGTAAACAGTTAGATAGGCTTTTTGATGTTATTTTTCTTCAAGGTACAACCTTCAAACAATTTTTAGGCACTAGAAAAAAAGGCAAAATGCTTGTAGTGCAAACTGAAGCCACAATAAATAGTGATTTGCTTCCAGTACCATGTCAATCAAAATTGAGATATACCTGCGAATCTTATGAAAACAACCTGCTTAATGAGATTATAAAAGTAATTGACGAAGCGAGTGATTACATTTATTTGTCTGCATACAGTGTTGTTGGTTTAAACTCTCTACCAAATTTAATTCAGTCATTAAAAAATGCAATAGGGAGAAATGTACCTGTTTCATTATTTTGTAGAGGGATGAATTATAGGAATGATCACCTAAGCGGTGTTTCTGAGCTTGTTGAGATTGGGTGCAAAGTATATGCTGATGTTTACAACCATTCAAAAGGTGTTATAAATGAAAAAACGGGTTTAATATTCACAGCGAATATTGACGGGAATCACGGATTAACCAATGGCTTTGAGGTTGGATATATTCTTAATGAAAATCAACGCATTGAATTTCTGGATTTTCACAAGAAACTAATTGAAACATCATTCTACGTTTATGACAGCAAGCCCACAAGAAATGAATTATTTCAAACATATATTGCATATGAAATGATTAAGGGCCTAAATGCACCGGTATTTCCCCAGAACTTGATCCTTTCATTTAATAAATCTCATAATGTAAATTTAGAAGAGTTAAAAAGCAACATAATCTTTTATGGAAAATCGAAAGACAGCGAGTTCCTAGTTATCGGAAATTCATACTTAAAGTGTAGAATAAAGGACAACGTCATTCAAATTATAGAATCAGTAAAACCAAGATTTGATCTTGAAAAATATGTTCTTAAATTTTTTGAACTTAAAATCAGCAATAATCAATGAAAAATAAAATACCATACCTGCAAGAGTGGCTTGATTTAGCCAGTTCAGGCAAATTTGAACGTGCTCAAGAGTTATATTTTGAAAAACTTTTTGAGGCAGTTATAAATAATTTCTGTAATGAATATAGTAACACATTACCATCAGGTGGCACATTGTTCTCAGTTTTAGGTTTTTCGCCCGAACCAATAATTCTAACTGCAAAAGCAATTCAGCCCGAAACTCACATTATTTTCACGACAAATAATCAAAAAGTAGATAATCGCTATTTAGAAAATTTTCTTGATTCTAATTATGAAATTATATACCTAAATGATGAAAGCTTTGAATCAATGTATAAAGCAATGAAAGAACAATTAGTATTAAATCCTGACCCACAAATTACAGTTGATATAACTGGAGGTAAAAAGTCAATGGTTGCATCGGCATCCATTTTTGGAAAAGATTATGGATGTAGAATAGTTTACGTTGACTTTTCGGATTACATCAAAGATTTACGAAAGCCTATGCCTGGTTCAGAAATACTTAATGTTGTATACAATCCATTCAAGAATCAACCAGAAATATTTTTAAAATGAAGCATCAAATTAGTTTTCTTGGTGGTCAATTACTTCCGATATACATCGGAATAAAAGAGTTTATGCCCGCCAAAATTCATTTTATTGCTTCGGATGAATCAAAAGAAGGAATTAAAATATTGAAAGACATTTTTCCAGATATTATAGTTAGTGAATTTATTTGTGACCCTTTTGATTTTTATTCCATCAAAAAACGAATTCGAAGTATCATTGAAAAATTAGATGCACAAGACGATGTATTGATTAATTTAACTGGTGGCACTAAAATAATGCTTCTTGCAGCACAATCGATTATTTCTGAAAGTAATCTCAATGGTTTTTACGTAAATCAAGACTATAGTTTAATAGAAGTCCCTTCATATGATAAAAAACAAATAACTTCGGAATTATCAATTAAAGATTTTTTTGGGTTAAGTGGTCATAAAATATTTTCAGCAAAAACGCTAAGCGACTTTACAGAGAATGATTTAAGGGTTTCCAGACAGATAGAATCTTTTGCTGCGTCAAATAAAATATATTCTAAGGTTACAGATTTCCTAAGAAAGAAATATAGAGTCTTACCAGAAAAAGGGAAAGAGACAACGACAGGTAATGCAGTCATCAATTGGGATGCTAACATCGTAGAAATCCATAGTAACAACAAACCTATTGCTTGTTTTAAAGGCAATAACGTTCGTGACCTTTTCTTTAATGCAAATTGGTGGGAACTAATTGTAGCATCAGAAATTGGTAAATGGGCTAAAGCAAAAGAAATAATTCTTCATTGCGAGCTACCTTTTAAGACTGATAATAAAGCCTTGAAAAATGAGATTGACATCCTAATCAATACAGGTAACAAACTGATTTTTGTTGAGTGTAAATCCGGCAATATAAAACAAGAAGACATAAACAAAATGAAGGTTATCAAGCAAACTTATGGTGGTCTAATATCTAAATCACTATTAGTAAGTCGATATATGCCTTCACAATCAATAATGGAGAAGTGTAAAGAACTAGATATCGAGGTTTTTTATGTATACGCATTTCAGAGAATGGTTAATCCACTAAAGGACATTTGTAAAATATTAGACAAGCTTGAGAAAAAAACATCAATATGAGCCAAACGTTTTGCAAGCACATTGCCAAAGCCGCACAAGCCCAAGCACAGTCCGAAGCTTTGTCAAAGAGCTTGCAAAGCCAACGCAAGAAAAATTGTTTTTAAAAAATTTCCCAACCCTTCAAAAAAATAAAAAACGCAACGCACAACCCAACACAAACAGAGAAAAAAGTAAACAGACAATGACACTCAAAACCAACACTGACAATGGTTTACAAGGACGGACGACAGAACACCAGCTGCCAACAGCGGTTTTGCAAAAGTGGCGGTGCAGTGCTTCGTATGACAGTGAAGTGGTTAATCAAAATTTAGTGCTTCGTATGAAGTTTAGTGGTGAAAATCGCCACCTTCGCAAAGCCGCAAAACGTTGTGGAGCATTTAATTCAACGTTAGTAAAAATATCCCCCACAGATTTTAAATAACTATTTTAGGATAACTAAATAAATGATCAACTCAGAACAAGACTCACTCATTTCTCGATTAACCGTAAGACTTCGAGAGGATTCGTCAGAAGCGACAATTGGAACTGGATTGATTTATTATTCAGATGACCTTAGAGATAATGTTTATATAATAACTGCTTCGCACTGCTTACATAAAGATGGAGATTCTTTTCAAGAACTACTCTCCTCAGTAATTGTTGATATGTACAATCCATTACAAGACAATTACGTTTCAATCAAAGTCAATCACATCAATAAAAATCTTCTGTTTCAAGATTCTGACAGTGATATAGCTGTTCTCCCTCTTAGTAAATCGGAAGTGGAAAGTATGATAGGGGATATTCCAAAGGTAAGAGTTGTATCTACTCGACAAAACAAAATTCATTTCATCGTTAAAGGATTCCCAAATGCCACCATGGGTAAAGAACTTGATGTAATCTATCCAACTTGGAAACAGAAATTAACAGCAGCACGAAAGTTTCAATTGCAATTAAACGAGGATTACAACGACTATTCGACTGAAGGTTTTTCTGGAAGTGGCATTTTTTTAAACGATAATGAATTTGTCTACTTATTTGGCATATTCACAAGATTTCGTTCAGAAGATAGAGGCAAAGTTATTTATGGTCAACACATTGAATTAGTTAATGAATTACTATCAAAGAACTTCCTACCTTCTGTGAAGTTTGACTACTTAGGTGACAATAACCTTAATCACAGCTTCTTTAAAAATAATGTAGAAAAGGCTATTCATAATTTAGGTCAACGTTATAATAAAGAATTGAATTTGGAATTACCTATTTCCAAACTGTTCAATGACCTTGTTCGTGATAAAGATTTTGAGCACCGATTTCTTCAAACAATAGATAACTGGATAAATGAAAGTAGGCACTTAAGCCCTAAGGAAGGAAGTGAACTATTTGATATTGAGACTGAACAATTCAACTTTAAAAACGCTGTCTTAGAATGGATACAGTCATGCGCTATTAACATTCCCAATATCATTGATTATAAGTGGATTTCTGATAATGTAGAACGAATTTCTGACCTGATTCAAAAAAAGCAGTCACAGTTGTATGAACTTCAAACAGAGAAAATCAAAGCTGATAAGGATAAGAAGAAGCCTTACAATTACACAACTCCATATGAATCAGAACTGAGTTCCTTACGTGAATTGCAATCAAAGAACAGACGTTTAGAGGATGACTTACAAAATAAAGTAAATGTTGGGCTTACAAATCATCCAGTGTTGATTGTTAAGGGAGAAGCAGGGAGTGGAAAATCTCACCTTTTGGGAGATATAGCACAAAACAGAATGAAAAGAGGAAGACCTACAGTTTTTCTTTTGGGACAACATTTCAAATCTGGGATTGGGAGCGTAGAAAAGAACATTCTAGCCCTATTAGGGCTGGATATAAATATGGATGACTTCCTGAAGTCACTTAATAAGATAGGTGAGCAATTAAATGAAAGAATACCTATCCTAATTGATGCATTGAACGAAGGTGGTGGAGTCGGTCTGTGGAGGGATGAAGTTTTTGGGTTAATAAATGGGATCACCAAGTACCCCTATTTAGGCGTTGTCCTGAGCATCCGAACTACCTATTTCAATCTAATTTTTCCCGAGGGTATTCCTTCACAAATTTCTACTATAAACCACGAAGGGTTTGCTGGCAATGAATATGCAGCTTTAAAACTATTCTGTGAACATTATGGGCTTAAACAACCAGATTTCCCAATATTGGCTCCCGAATTTACCAAGCCCCTCTTTTTAATTTTGATTTGCAAAGGAGTACAAAACTCTCCAACAAAAGAATTTCCTCAAGGTTTTCAAGGTATTGGAACGATATTTAACTACTATATTAAAGCACTGGAAATCCAGTTTCAAAAACTGCGTGAAGAATATCTTATTGCCCCCAACTTGATTTCGAGTGCAATACAGAAGTTTTCGTTGGAGTGTTTTTGTATGAACGATAGCATACTTCGTCTCGAAGAAGCTCAGAAATTTTTCAATACAAGTTTCCCTCAGTATCCTTTTCTTTTAACCGATATGATACAGGAAAGCGTATTCATTAGAAATTGTCGGGACAACTACAGGACAGGGGAAAAAGAAGAGGTTATTTATTTCGCCTATGAGCGATTTGGTGATCATTTCATTGCTAATGAGCTTATTAAAGACTTTAAAGATCAAGAAGAAGTACTTAGGGCATTCAGTAAAGAAGAGAAACTTGGCAAACTGATGGAAGAACACCATTGGAAGCACAGGGGTATTTTGGAATCTCTCGCCATCTTACTACCAGAGAAGCATGGGTTAGAATTGTTTGAGGTGTATAGCTGGCTTTATCTGGATGTGAAAAAAGACGATTATGCACTTAAAAACACTATTGAATGGCAAAACGGATTTTTATTAGATAGCTTGAAATGGCGAAGTATCAAAAGTATTAATGATGAAAAGCTAATTGAGTGGTTTAGGGGAGATTTCTTTTACGTTGACTATGATACTTATTTGCTTACTATTGAGCAACTTGCAACGATTAAAAACCATCCATTTAATTCGGAAAGATTATACCAAATCCTTATAAAAACACCTATGCCAGAAAGAGATAGCTTCTGGCAAAGTCATGTTCGTTGGTTCTCAGGTTATGATGATAATGAAATCGGTTTTCCACTTCGTCGATTGATTGATTGGGCTTGGTCTCCCTCAATTTCTAATTCGGTTGACGGAGAAACCGCATTTCTTGCGGCTCAAACGTTAGCATGGGTACTCTCATCAACTAATCGAAAACTAAGAGATGAAGTAACTAAAGCAATTGTCAATCTTCTTGAGCAGCAGCCTAAGACTCTGATTGATCTACTTGCAAAGTTTCAAGAGGTCGATGATATGTACATCCAAGAAAGGCTGTATGCGATTGCTTATGGATGTATATTAAGAACTGAACAGAAAGATTCTATACAACTGATAGGGAATTACGTTTATAATCAAATCTTTAATCAAAGAAACCCACCTGAGCATGTATTGCTCCGAGATTACGCCCGAAACACGGTTGAATACATGATTTATAGAGGGCTAGGAGAAAAAATAGATGCTGAAAAAATCCGCCCACCATATAAAAGCGAATTACCAACCTATCCAACTGAAGACGAAATAAGCATCTATGATATAGACCATAAAAGCCCTGATTATGACAAAGATTTTATCAGGGCACATAACAAGATACATTTTTCAGTTATGTCGTGGGACTTCGGACGGAAAATTGTAGAACCAAACATTGAGAAGTTTTGTCCTGTCAGTTTTACCACCGAGGATGAATACAAAAAATTCATTACCGAAGAACTCTCTGAGGAACAGCAAGAGCTTCTGTCGTCTTTAGTTGAAATGATTTACTCCAAGGAACAACTTGAAAGTAAAAGTAGCAGGTATGAAGTAGAAAAGTTAGGAGGGCAAGAGAAGTACGATAGTTTATTAAAAGAATATAGACAAGTGGTTGAACAAGGTTTTAAACTTGTCAAGTCTATGTTTAATGAGCAGTCAGAATATGTAATTAATTATATCATTCCATACTTGCAAAACGTCGAAAGATTAAATTCCTCAAGCTATAATCGAAAACTCTTTGATGTAAGACCTGTGAAAAGGTGGATTGTGAAAAGAGCTCATGAATTAGGTTATGATGCCAAACTACATGGTAGATACGATGAAAGCAGAGAATATGGTGGTAGTAGACCTGACGTGGAGCGTATTGGCAAAAAATATCAATGGATCGCTTTTCACGAAATACTTAGTATCCTCGCTGATAACCATAAAATCAGTGAGTGGCATTCAGACAAGAACTATCAATTCTACCAAGGAGCGTGGCAATTTTACGCAAGAGACATTGACCCTGTATACACAACCAAAAACCCCGAAGGACTACCTGAAGACGATATGATGATTTTAGAAAAAGAGCATAAATGGTGGCACGACCCAGATTATTCTTTTTGGAATCAAGAAAATCAGGAATGGGCAAGAAATATTGATGACTTACCGAAGGTAAAACATATCATTTCAAAAAAAGATGATAAAGGGATCGACTGGCTCTTTTTAAACAAGTATGTTACTTGGAAAATGCCAAAACCTATAGGTGTAGATAAGTACTCAATGTTTAGAAAAGAGGTCTGGTACATGATTCAAGGGTACATAGTAAAAAAAGAACACAAATCGCGGATTGTAGAATTTTTACAAGACAAGAACTTCTGGGGAAGATGGATGCCAGAACCAAGAGATGAATCGAACCAACTATTGAACCGTGAAAAATATTGGTCTCCAGCATATCACAGTATGGAGAGAGAGGAGGCATGGGAGGAAATTTACTACAATCATAAATCAACTGGTTTAGTCGTCATGTCTGCTATACAGGACGCAAAATCACATATTAGTGAAGACAAATCTGGGGCAGAATCATCATACAACATTCCATGTGAGCAACTTTTTAATGACCTTGAATTGATTTATGCTCCAAATGATGGTGATTTTGTTAATCCACAAGGAGAATTGGTGGTTCAGAATATCCCAAGATCAGGAGGACTTATGATTAATAAAGAAATCCTGTTAGACTATCTGGAAAAGAATGACTTGGATATAATCTGGACTCTTCTTGGAGAAAAAATGGCATTCATCTCTCATGGAGAACAAAGCTACTTTGGAGTTCCTTGTGGAGGGTTTCATCTTGAAAATGGAGAATTTAAAGGACAATTAAATCACTATGAAAGAGATTAAAAAAGAACTCTTCTTCTACCAAGCTGAATGTGGTGATGCCTCAAGAATAAGGTATTTAGGGAGCGACGGCAATTACCATAATGTTTTTATTGACGCAGGATATGGAAGAACATATAAGAATATCATTTCTCCTCATATGAATGAAATTCAGACAAATGGTGAGTCAATAGACCTGTGGATTGTATCTCATATCCACGATGACCATATTGGAGGAATAGAGCAGTTTATAAAGCAAGTAAAAACTGGGGAGTCGAATGATAAAATAAACAAGTGGCTTTATAATCGTCCAAGAAGAACAAATCAATCAACTCAGAATAAAAACCTTGTGAGCGCACCTAAAAGCATCAGGCAAGGCGATATTCTAGCTGAATATCTTGAGAGCATTGATAAGATTCCTCAACAGGATATTGTTTCAAGTGAAGAACCGATTGATCTGTTTGGCCTGAAAATTTTTGTTCTTGCCCCTTCCTTAGACAAACTTCACAAATTGAGAATTAAGTATGAGAGTGACCCTAAACTCCCACTGGAAAAACAAGAGGGAGAAACAGTTAGTGGGGCTAAAAGAGCCATTAAAGATGATTACCACATACAGCTAAATAATTTCGATCTATCCGTTTGGGATGAAGACGACTCAATCGAAAACGGCAGTAGTATTAGTGTATTGACCGATTATAATGGTATAAGAACTTTATGGCTCGCTGATGCCCATCCAAGTGATATTGTCACATCACTTAATTCAATGGGGTATAACAGTAGCAATAAATTAGCCTGTGACTGGGTCAAAGTCACTCATCATGGTAGCAAAGCAAACAACAGTAATGATATGTATAGTTTGATTGACTGCGAAAACTTCCTTTTTAGTGCGGATGGTAAGAACAAACATAAGCTCCCGACCAAGGAATCTATTGCGAGAATTTTAAGAAATGAACATAGAAAAATGGACAAACACTACAATCTTTATTTTACGCATGACAACAAAGTTCTTCGAAATATTTTTGCCAATGAAAATGAATCAATATATGATGAATTAAACTTTTCAATTGTATTTTCAGAGGAATCAAAATTTTTAAGATTTAAATATTAAAAAAACGCTCCACAACATCACCTATACGCAAGCAGGGGTTTCGTGCTTCGTAGGACAGGAAAGTGGTAAATTTAAAGTTCAGTTCTTCGTAGGAAATTCAGTGGTAAAAATCCCTGCCTGCGTATAGCTGAGAAACGGTGTGACTTGAATCGACCTTAAAAGCAGGTCGAATGCTTTGAAATGGATGGAGGACTATTGGGTGATTAATAGAGAGGCCCTCCGGTGGTCCTGAAACTTCGGGAAACCAGCCATCACACTGCCTTACGCTGCATATTTGGGAAACCAATTTGTGGTGAGCGGTAAGGAAAAAACGGGGACTTTGATCCCTGTAGGTGAGTACTGTAAAATCGGGTGAGGGTGCAGACTTTTCAGGGAATCCAGATGGAAAAATCGGGACAAGTTGTGGAAGAGATGTAGGGGGCAGACTCATTCGTAGTAGTGTTGAAGCTCCTGTAATGGGAGTGGAGCACGGCAAATGTCCGGGGAGGACATTTGAGCGAGGTGTGTGGGCTGGGAGCATATCATGTTTCCAATTTGTTTACAACCATGTGTAATCATGGGAGGATTTATGAAAAGGGAACAAGACCATCACTGATAAATTAGTATCAGGGCATTACCTTTAGTGGTTATTGGTATGAAGAGCC
This sequence comes from Cecembia rubra, assembly GCF_003014575.1. Taxonomy (GTDB): domain Bacteria; phylum Bacteroidota; class Bacteroidia; order Cytophagales; family Cyclobacteriaceae; genus Cecembia_A; species Cecembia_A rubra. The sequence continues at coordinate 42,640 of NZ_PYGF01000010.1, read as the reverse complement.
CCCGCTATGCAGCGGGGCAGGCTGTGTGAAGGGAGACTTTCACGCACGGTTCTGTGGGAAGGTAGGGGTGAAATTCCCTTGCCTGATCCAATTGGCAGCAAGGCTAACTAGACTAACAGACAACAAAATTCTTTAATTGATATGTCAGAAAGAATAAATATTTATCAGATGTACGTTAAGAACAATTGCAGATTAGGGTTTTATGTAAGAAGAGACTCTTGGCGCTCGGACAGATATGCAAAAGTTGTAGAGATTCAATGGGTTGAAGACGGCAAAATGATTAAAGGAAGCCCTCCGTATTTTGGTGGATTTAAAAACCCACCAGGACATCCAAGAGAAGGTAAAATAATGGGGCCGAGACTTGTAACTCTTCAGGCTGATTGGCTCGATGGTGGAAAAATGGTCACGGATTGTGGTGGCAACTATTCGTGGACTCAAGTGTATCAAAATGAAAAATGATGTGATTGATTTCTTAAAACATCTTGATTGGGATTCCTTTTGGCTAAATTTTCTTGTCGGACTGATTTTCTTTATTTTAAGTATTCCTGTAGCAATTAAAGTTATACCATATTTTACAATCAGACAACTTCGGAATAAAAACAAGAAATATATTCTGAGAAAGACATCGTATGTAATCCAAGAGATCTGCGAATACTTGAGTTTGATGCCGTTTAAAGACGAGGAATTACATAAACATCAGGTTGCCATTTTTACATCTAAGAAAGATTTAAAGAATCATAGATTTGTAGGACTTCTAAATATTAACGTTTTCAACCCAATTGTTTTCCCTAAAGTACAACTGGTTGTCGCTGAACATTTTAAGAATTTATCAATTAATGAAGGCTTTGACCTCTTGACAAGAGAAAAAAATAGAATTTCAGTTTTCAGAGAAAAATTAGAAAGATTAATTGAAGTACATTCATTGCACATAGATGAAAACACAATATCTAATATTAGTGAGTTGTGCCTCGATATAAGATCATTTGAAATTGAATTTGAATTTAACTTCGCAATTGATGATTTGATTGAAAAGGGAGTTACAGAACGGGTTGGTGTATTTGGAGTCATGAACTTGGCAAAACTCTATGAAAGAACTTTGATACTTTTAAAAAGCTTAATTGATAAGAAGAACTTTGAGACTGAGAAAAAACTTAAAAAATGAAAGCCCAGCTGCTAACAGGCGTAACCGTTGCACAACTTCATTTTGAATCAAGATAATATAGGGTTTGCTGTCATTTGGTGGATTTCCCATTTTTGGATTGGATTAAAAAGAAGGTTGGAGGTTTTTGGGTTAAACGAGCCGGGGTTTCGGGGAAAGCCCGAAAACAGGCCGAAATGAACGAAGAATGGTGTTTTTAAGGTTAGATAAGTCGATTTTCATTGTTGCTGCGGCTCTTAATACTGTTCTGCGTTCAAATTTCAGGTACTTTTTAAGGTTATAAGTTAGAGCCGCTCCCGCATTTGCGGGATTTGTTTGCCTGTTCCATTCCCCTGCTGTTGATTTTGCGCATGTTGAGAAAGTTGATCAGGGTTCCGAGGACCGGTTCAACAGTCCTCTTCTGATTTTGCTGATCCTTTTGGCGTAGGATGTGTACAAATCTGAGGAAGTCTTTATCGAGTTTGTTGATGAAATCTTCAATGATCCTGACGGGATTGACATTATCCACAACGTCATCCAAGCTGGAAAATGTCAATTGGAATCGGTCAGTTCCCTGGATATAGTACATAGAGATAAAATAGGATTGTTAAAAATAACCTCAACTAAATTTACTAAATTTAAGGAGATTGTGGAATAACCAACTAAAAAACAGGAGAGGCTTTTTTTACAGTCTGAGGCTGACGGTCTTGAAAGAGGGGAGCATGTCTGGGGAATTTGAAGATGGTACCTATGATGTAAGTCACCTAAAGCCTGGATTATATATCATCGAAATCCAAACGGATTTGCAGGTGGTTAGAAAACGAGTAATTATTCGTTAAAAATCAGATATAATTCATGAATTTGTAAACGCTTGATTATTAGATCAATAGTATTACCTTAACTTCTCGATGCCAATTGCTACTGGACTGAAACAATTCTTGTAAGCTATCGTGTACGTAGCAATAGAAAGTACTTTAATCCGGTCATGATATGGAAAATCAATCAAGAAAGTTTTTTGCCGCATTGTTGATAGCCACTTGCCTCTCTGTCCTTGCCTGTGAACAGGAACCGAGACAGACGGTTTTCGAGGGTAAGGTCCGCAGTCGCGATAACGGGATTCAGTTAACAGATGTATTTGTGTATATAACAGGTTATAGAATTGCCAGCATCTACAGATACCCAATCATAAATTTCACGGTTCCCGTAGATCAGGATGGTGGCTTTCGGTTGGTTGTGCCATACCAGGAGGGATTGAAGAATTTCTCTGTCCAGATATTACCAGACAACGGGCCTGAAACCGTACCTTTTGATATCTCACTTATGGATTGTTCTCCTAATAACTGCGAACATTTCCTGGCAGGAAAAACCTATAAATTCGATATCAGGGTTTCTGACCCCGATTAGGTAATTTTCTCATACAATTCCTTTGGTAAAAAAAGAACCTACAAATGCTCCTCATCCGATAACGAGAAATAGCTGTCCACCGACACGATGATGTGGTCCAGCAACTTGATTTCAGGCAGGTCGCACGCCTGCTCCAATTGCTAAGTCAGTTTTTTGTTGATTTTGCAAGGAACCGTGTTTCCTATCGGGTGGTTGAGGATGACGGTGATTTCTGATGCGTTCCACTTCATGCCAATGACCAGTACCAACTTTACTGTTTAGTGCTATGGGACACCAACACTAAATTTTCATGATTAAGGATATAAGCTGCTGTTGTTCCTCGTTTGGTTTTGGTGGTATAGTCATATAAGTTTTTGATTCTGGCAAGAATATTTTTATTTGAAACATGTTTTTTGTCAGATACCCATCAAACCGTCCAATTTGGCATCCATTTCATACTTAGAGTAATTAATTGATACTTTTATATCCAATTTCAATTTGAAGTATTTATTATATTCTGTGGTATTGATGCTGTTCTTATCGAGTTTACCGTTATTAAACTCTTTTTCAAACTTTTTGAGGCCCTTTCACACTTATGTAGAACCTTTTTCCGCACTTTATTGAAAAGCTCACAACGAGTCTCCATACCCCTCCCTTTTTTATTTTCTTTGGTTTATCATCAGTCACCTTCAGTTTCTGGATTTTATCTTTGATCTCGAAGCTTTCATCTTTGATTTAGCCAACCAGAACAAATATATACCCATTGCTAACGAGTGCATTTATATAGGCCTGTGACAGCAAACCTGCATCAGCAAAAACAATGGGTTTGTAAAGTTAGCACCTGTCCAAGTGCTTGTTTTTTTGAGATCAAAGACGAAGTAGCTTTGTCCAAAGATCAATGATATGGACAAGAGACAAGAAATGTTGAAGCTGGTGGAAGAGTTTGAGGTCAGCAGGATGACCCAGCGGGACTTCAGTGCATCCAAAGGCATGGGTTTCCACAAATTCAATTGTTGGTACAGGATGTTAAACATAGAGCAGACGGGCGGAGATCAGCTACAGGGATTTTTCAGAGTCGATGTGGGAACTGTTTGATCTTCTGGGAGTAATCTGGAGCTCATTTTTCCCAACGGGGTGAAGCTGAAGCTGAATGCCGGGGATCTTTCGCTGGTTTCCCGTCTGATCGGGTTTTACTGATGTTCAGTCTGGGTTCTTCGCACAGCTATTACCTTTACGGCAGTCCTGTGGATATGCGCAAAGGGTTTGACGGTCTGTGCGGTCTTGTTCGGAATGAACTGGACAGAGAGCCTTCTTCAGGTGAAGTATATGTTTTTCTCAACAGTAAAGGGAACGTAATGCCCGGCAGTGCCATCGGGAAGGCACTACGGTACAGTGCCGAAAGATGGGCCGAACTGTCCAATTACCTCTATGACGGCAGACTGGAAATAGACAATAACCTGGTGGAAAATGCCATCAGACCGGTTGCTTTGGGCAGAAAAAAACTACCTGTTTGCCGGTTCCCACAGCGCTGCCAAAAGAGGAGCCATGATCTATTCATTCTTTGCCATCTGCAAAAAACACGGAGTGAATCCCTATGAATGGCTGAAGCATACCTTACAGAATATCATGTCCAACAATTAAAGAGGTATCATTTCCCCGTACCCGCAAAACTTCAAACCTGACATGTAGTTGCTCGGGTGCTTACGATTAATGGAATCTTCAAACCTAATTTATACATTCCAAAATAGTCATTTATGGGGTTTTTATCCAATTTTTCAGGAATATCTTCCTCCCCGTTTTCAATGTCAGGATAAACTATCACACAATCAATCAAGGTTCCATGGTCCAGATCAAAGAATTTATGAACCTTCTTTAACCTGGCATACCCACTGACTTGTCTAATATCTTCTGTTTTAAAATGATCAATGTACCTTGTTTTATACTTTGCATCTATGACCATTTTATGGGATCCTGAATCCAAAAGGAAGTCAAGATGATTTGCTCGGTCACCGAATTGATATTCCAATCTGGCTGTTGATTTGAATCTATCTTTCAACTTCCCCAACACATACAATTCAAACAGCTTACTCATGTCGATCCAATAGGGTGGAGTGTCGATGGTAGGTAGATTTTGAATGGCTTGGATGTTGTAACCAAATCTTTTCAGAATGGTTTGGGCCAACCGGACTGCCTCGTTGTAATCCTTGTAGAAGGCATTGAACTTGACTTGCTTGATTTGATATAGCTCAACTTCGGCACTGACATTGCCGAATGCAGGTTGAATATAATCTAAGGTCTGTTGGAAAAACTTCTGGCCCATTAGGCCCTTGAATGTATAGAGGTATCGCTGTACAAATAGCAGCGTCTTTTTTATCAAACGATTTTCTATTCCATTATCTCCAAACTCTTCAAATCTGCAATAGGTATGAAGGTCTTTATTCTTAACCAGATTTTGTTTGACTGTTTGCCCGACTAACACTTTGCCTTTCACTTTGCCATAGAGATTTCGATCTACTTGATAATAGCTTTTCTTGAGTCCTTTCCTGACAATTTCTTTTACTACTGTCAGAAAGCGAATAATCAATAAAGGGGACAGTAAATCATCTTGCTTAGGTAAGGGTATGTGTGGGCTGTCAAACTTGATTTCAAATAGTTCTTGAGTATGCTCGTATATACCAGGATGTGATAGCGCTTCAAAGAGCATTTTGCTTACATCGATCCGTTTTAGCTTAGCTGCCTCTTCGGTAGTTAGTCCTTTTGGCTCACCTGATACATAGTCAAATTTGGGATTAAGTTTGGGTTCAACAAAAAACGGATGCTTTGAATCACTTCCGGGTATCCAATCAGCTCCCACATAATAGGTGCTTGAAATTGTAAGATTTTCTCCTGTTTTGGTAAAGGCTGCACAAAGTCCGTCTGTCCTCCTTTTTCGGAATACGATAGAATCAATACTTTCCTTGGCTTCAGGAAATTCAATTTCAAGGCTGCTATGCTCTGGTAGCGTATGCATTATTGTGAAATCATATGGATGATCTCTTTGACCTTTGCCTCATCTATTAGAATTCCATCTTTCAAATATTCTTTGAGCAAAGGAACCACCTCATATTTCATCTTGATTTTAAGCTCCTGTTTAGCTTCCTCATCCTTTTTATCAGTCAGAAAGTAACTATGTCCAATCCAGACATCTTCCGGTCTGAAATCAAGTGACAGGCAATCCGACCTTTCCGGATTTGAATCAGTGTTCAGAGCATCTTCTGGGTTCTTCACAAAAAGAGAGGATACCAACTTAAAACTTTCTCTCGCATCGCTATGTACTGGCTCTAACCTTGGCAGAACATCCACAAAAGCAAACCTCCTTCTAATGGCATAATCAATATGGCCAACACTGCGGTCTGCTGTATTCATGGTACCGATGATATAAAGGTTTGGCGGAATGGTTATAGACCGTGATCCATCAACTTCATAGATTGATTCCACTGGTTCACCGCGATACTCCAATCCATAAATTAATTCCCCTAATACTGAGGGCAGATTAGCTCGATTAATTTCATCAACGATTAAGACATAATTTTTTTCGGTGACAGAATTGCTTTCAGATACAGAAACAGGTTTCCCTTTTACGAACTCTTTAAAAAGGTTCAATACTCTCAAAAAGTAACTTGCATGGTGTTTTGCCAAACCGGATACGGTTGGGTTAGATTTAATTTCCTGTCTGGTGTTGACACCGGACAAGTAGAGCTTCTTGATGTCTGAGAACAAAAGTCTTTGACCTGTCACTTGTTTCCAATTATCCCCTGTGTATCTGACAGCATCCTCTTCTACCTGAAAAAGATAAATTATCGTATCTTCTAAAAACAGCTTTCCATCGTTTTTTTCTATTTGCTCTTCCAGATACTCTCTAAATTCCTCCAGGAATTGATCCACTTTCTGTTCTTCCGAAAGTTGCTCTGGTGTCTTCCTGGAATCATTGTAGTTTTTCAATGCTCTTTCCGACCATTCACCGAATACTTTATCAATAGATCTGTAGGACATTGAACCACTTGTTGTATCTGAAACTATTCCCCTTACGAAATCCTCATAGGAATAGGCTGGATGAAACTGCAATAACTTGACTTGTTTTTCATGAAAGAGGTTAAAAACATGTAAAGCAATTAGTGACATATAGTCATCCTTTAAATTCCCCTCAATATCCTTCCAACTTTCTTTATATATGCGATCCCGGATTTCTCTAAAATAAACAGGATATTCCTTGCCAGTATTGTTTAGATAGACCCTAATAGTATCGTCAATCACTGACGTAATTTTATAAGAATTATCTCCAGTCGGGCTTTGAAAATTAAGATTGGGATAAATTGCTTCAGAAATATCTTCATCTGATATCCAATCATTCGAAATGATTTTTCTGGAAATTTCTTTGGCTACTCTTGTCTTCCCAGTTCCAGGAGGGCCTTGGAGTATGATTTGCTTTTTATATTTTAGCAACTCAATTATTTTTTCCATTTCTATTTCTTTCATTATAAGTTCATACCATCCTAAAATAAATTTTGCCGTAGGTGAACTTCTGTTGTTTATAATTGTTAGAGTCCCTTGGGCTTGGCCTTCATACTTTCCTAATTTCTTTTCCAATTTAAAGTCAAAAAAACTTAATGGTTCAATTGCTCTTTCATTTTCATATGTTTTGTTGGGAAATGAATCCCCTAAAACTTTTACTAATGCCAAAGGTTGAATGCCATTCCTGACCATTACAATATCACCTATATTCAGATTTTCTTTAAACTGCTTACATTGGTCTTGTTTTTTGTCTTTCCATTCACCTGTGCCTATGATTTTCTTATTTTTAACCATATTCAATACTTGATCTTGGGAAAGTGTTGACCCGTTGACAAGTCCACGATTCATTTGTATATGCCAAAAGTTTCTCATATTTCTTATACTGTTTTATACTCCCCCCAATACTCAATTTCCAAATTGATGGTTTCCTCATCAATGGACTCCTCCAGAGATCTCAGGAATTGTTCCAGGCGTTCATCATTTGAAGAATCTTCCAAGGTTTCCTCAACTGAACCATCTGGGTATCCGATGAAATATGCAATTTCATAACCATCGGAGCCAAAATCAGACTTGTAACTTCCTTCAATCCCAAGCCATAAAACATCCTCATTGATTCTTAAAACAAGTTCTCTGCTACCCTCACCGAGGTTTTGTTCAATGCCAATTCTGATTTCCCCATCATTATTTACAACTCCAAAGTAATCAAGGGACCAGATGAAATAGGATATGGCCTTTACCTGCTTCTTTTTCAATCCCTTCTTAAATAGGAGCATATACAACATCCGTGTTAGTTCACTTCTTGCTTTATCCCATGTAAACATTATCAATCCATTAAATACTCCGCTATATCCTCAATACAAACAATCCCTAATAGCTTCTCGGTGTGCTTGCCAATGTTTGTAATGATCAAAAAGTCCAGTTTGCTTTTTCTTAGACTAAGAAATCAGACCATCTCTTTAATTTTCCCACTGATTAAGATCATTCTTACATCTTTTAACTATTGTATTTTTGTAAATAAATGTCAAAACCCTATGCGAGAATGGTGTTTGCTCTAATAAAGACCGTTCCACTCATCTACCCTTTTAAGGTTTTTGTCTTTATCTATGAACTATTGGTGTTAGTTATGTCAAAACCCAACTATTTTCTTTTTTCTCTCCAACCTCTGGTAAAGAAAAAACCTGTTTGTAGTCACGGTCTCCAGACTTATTTTTTTGATAAATATTTTCTTTTTTCTTAAATCCATTCATATCAATTCCAAACAAATCTTGATCATAAAATCGTGTTTCTTGTTGATTCCATGTAACTGTTTTTGTAGTTCCATAAATGTCCGTGTATACAACAGCAATTTTTTCAATGTTATCTTGCCAATCTATATAAACAAGTTCTGAATTGCTAAGACCAAATTCTGGAACCAAATAATGGAAACTGCACCTAATATGAATATCTTCAAGGTAACCACTAATTCCATGATTTATCAGGAAGGTATTAAAATCAATTAATTCATCTTTTTTCACACCAATAAAAAGCTTGATTTCAAGTGCTGGTCCGTTACCAACGTTTCTTATTGTAAGGAATTCTTTTCCACCTTCTTTTTTAGACCTCTTTTCTACAATGACAATAGGTTTTTCCTTAAGCTTAACAATTTCTAAACTTTGCCAAGAAATATAAGCCAAAATTATAGTAAGAGCAGTTACTAAGAAAGGCGACCAAAAATTTGAAAAATCAACCCAACTTTTGAAATCAGAAGAAAGAGTTGCTGAGCCGAAATTCACCCAATAGAAAATTAATGGTAGTATAATTATAAGACAGACAACAGTGAAAACCACTTTCCAATTGTTTGAAATAAATTTCATCTCGTTAACCTTTTATAAAAACCTCAATCTTATCCATCAATTTCTTCTTCAAATCAGCACCATCCTTCCATACGATGTGCTGATAGTTCCTTGTGTCAAAATGGGCTGTTCCAATATGATCTTCTCTACAAGTATAAATAACTTTTTGCCCCCTCCCTAAGGCATATCCGGCTTCGAAATAAACTCCTGCCTTGTGATGTGTAAAATCTGCAATAGTGAACTTCGCTTTTTTGATTCCTGCAAGGATCGCATCGTTAATGGTGACATCACTATTTGTATGCTGATCAGTGACAATGTAAGGTTTGAACTTTGATTCTGAAATGGCTGGTTCAATCCAATCATTATATACTTGAAACATTTCAGAATCAAAGGACATAGCTATAAAACAAATATCTGAATCTGATATCTTCCCAATATTTGAAGCACGTTCCCATCCATCAAGGGTTAGTGCAATCTTTACATCGGCTGAATTTTCATCTTCTTCAATAATCCAATTTTTCTCCAATGCTTCTTTAATAAGAGTTGTAAATTCTTGATTATTGGCTATTCCAGTCTTTTTCATGATTTTGTAAGAATAATCCCAATCCTCTCTGATTAAAAAATATTCACCTAAGTAATTTGAATGTTTCTTGAGATAATAAAGAATTTCGTCAATCTTTTCTAATGGGGTTACTGGAATATTAGAAGAAGTAATCAACGCTTCTAATACACTTTGATAAACAACAGTGTTTTTTTTTGGCCAGATTTCATTGTATAAAAGATATTCTATTTCTCTTCTATTTTTTGTCCAATATGGCTTATCATTATATAGCTCCTTTGAAACTATCAAAAGCTTGTCTTCAAGGTCGGTAAAATACCAATAAGAAGCTTCTCCTGAATACTCAAGATCGAAGTCCATAAAACCGTGGTCTTTCTTGCTTGATTTCTTTCCAGTTAGTGGGCAGACTTCTGCATGAAATATCTGTTTCATAGTTAGAATATTTTAATAAATAGGAATTCCTTTCATACGATTCAATTTTCTACCTCCATACTTAAAAGTGTAACAGAACTTCTTATTCTTGTTTTCCCGTGATTTCTCAATAATGAATGGCCAGACTCTAAAGACTGTCATTGCAAATTCAAAGAAATCAAGAACTCCATCAACCTTCATTACAAATAGTCGATAGCCTTCCTCTATCTGTTTAATATTAACTTCCGTCAATCCTTTTTTGGAATGATCGACAGCTAGAAAAATGGTCTCAGCTAATGGGAAGTTATGCTCTATTCCATCATACCATGAAAAGATTTCAAACCTTTTTTCTTCCTGAAGTTCATGAATAGTCATCAATGAATTCACCAAAGGTTCTGGATAACATGGATCAATCAAAATCTTTAAAGCTTTCATACGCTATATTCTAAAACATCATTAATTTGATCTATTGAAATGCCGTACATTTTTGAAATCATTTTTAAAGACTCAGGGCCTCTATAAAATGATTTTATCATTTTGGCAGTTATTCCCTTCGTTCCTTTTACATAGGGAAGTCCACCTGCAAGCTTAGGATCAATAATTATGGTACCATTGCCTTTGGAAGGAACAAGTTTTTCAGCAATCCCATCTTTGTTAAATTTGATGTCAGCAAAGAAATACCTAATAATATCGAGGTTGTACTGTCCTGTTCCATTTAAAGTTATTATATCTCCGTTTTGAAGTTCAAATACTATTGATTTTCCTGCAGCTCTTATGTCATTATCTACATTGTTATTAGCAAAAGGATATTTTTTACCAGTCCTTTGACCGTAATCCTTTCTTGCAATTAAAATATCTTTAAGGTTACAATATTCTCTTAACGTGCTAATAACAACCAATTCAATCAACCCATGAAAACTAATTCTGGATTTGTTTTCGTCTTTCGAATCGAATCCAGAAACTCCTTCATATTTTTCTTTCGCAAGTTCTTCAACCCATTTTTTTACCTTAGATTTTGAGAGTCCTGTAATTTCAGAAGCATCTGAAATTGAGTAGATCCCTTCATTAAGTCCAAATTCTTTCATAATATTCTCACTTTGAGGTTGGTTAAATAAATCTAAGGTTACTTGTGGTCTTGATGCAACTGGTTTCTTTTGATTGGTTTTGGCCGTGGTCTTCCCCTTTTGAAACCACTTCGCTACTTCCTCCGGCACAGGCTTTCCTTTCTGTTCGTAGAAGGCTTCCACGTCTTTCTGCTTGTGCAGACCTTGCTTGGCTTCTTCCTCAAAGTACTGATGGTTCAGGTCAAGCAAGCGCTTTAGGATTTCCTTACGGGCATCAGGATGGATGGTATAACGCATCCGGTCATTTTCAGGAAGGTAATCTACTTCATAAAAATCATGGCGAAGTTGAATATCAGTCCAGCCGTAAGCTTCCAAAACGGCTTGATCCATTTGTTTGTGGAGTTCCCTTAACCTTATAATATCATGATAGGCATCTATACAAACTTGTTGTTCTTGCTTGCTTCTCACCTCAATATCAACGCTTGTTAAAAACTGCATATGAAAAAGGTTGTAAAGTTTTGTCAGCCCCAATTGGAGGTTTTTCATGATAGAGGCTCTTAATTCATAATACTCAAATCCTTTATCATCTAAAAATTCAGGTTTTAATTTTGGAAATGGGAAGGTTTCAAAACAATCTGAGGGAGTATATCGTAAGTCATTTTTCAGTCTTGAAGCATATTTTTGAACCCATGCTTCGTGCATTGAAGATTGGAGTATTGAAAAATCACAGAAAGAATCATATGTAGTTATATTAAGTGCATTACTAAAAATAATCCCTGTCTTACAAAATGAAAAATTCATATACTTAGAGGTAAATCCTGTCACCAAACAAAGTTTAAGATCCTTAAGCCTTAAGTATAGTTCAGGTCTATTTCGATTGTAAAGCCACCAATATTCTTTTGCAGACTTATCTTTAACATTGTCTCTATAAGGCTTTACATTTAATCGGACGTGCTCAAAAGGTTCTTTATATTCTTTTGCCTCATCAATACTCATACTCCCGAAACCAATTATTGTACGTGATGGACTATGATCAAATGAATTATTGAAATCTTGGCTATTCATTAGCCCAAATAAAACACTTCGATTCTTCGAGTCTCTGTTTATAAAATCATTTTTTTCTTCTTCAGAAATAATAAAACCATCTCCTCCAAAATCTACACCCCTGAACATAATATTTGAATTGGATGCCAAAACAAACTTTCCCATATCTTCTATTCCTTCTGTTAAAAAGGATGTTATCCCATTAACTCTTGAATTATTTAAAAAAATGTTATTGAATTGGCTATTTTTTACAACTGAAAAAATGGAAATAATTAGCTTAGCCTCACCTGGCCATGGTTTAGAAGTAAGTGCGCTATTTATAGTAGCCCCTTCATTAATTAATGAAAATAAGCCACCTATTCTTGTATCTCCATCTGAGATGGAGTTAGTTGTGATTATTGACAAAAAACCATTTTTATATATCAGTTTAAAAATGTTTTTTAAAAAGTAAGTTACAAGGTCAGCCTGACCACGAATCAATGGATGGGAAAAATGAATAAAATTCAAATATTGATCTCCATAAAATCCTGATATTTTTTTTCCCCCTAAGTAAGGCGGATTCCCCAGAATACAATCAAACCCTCCTTGTGATCCTTCGGTACCCTCAGGATTTTTGCTTTCAGCAAAAACTTCCGGAAACTCCAGGAAGTAATGGAAAAAGCCTTTTTCCTGAGCTAAGCCCTCAGCTTTGGCAGGTGGCATTCCTGTTGGTATAGTCCTTTCCCGAAGGTATTTGCGATAGGTGGCATCGGTACAGATATAGCTTTTTTGATCAGTTGTTTTGGGGATAAAGAACTGTGCTACCTGCATATCTGCCAGACTTTTCAGTCGGGCATAAGTCGTCCCCTTGTTCAGTTCCATAAACTTCTTCTGCTTGGCTTCGATCTCCTCAGGTGTGCGCTCAGGAAGGTTTTTAAAGAGTTGAAACTGCTCGATGGCCTTATTGACTGCTTCATTCACATCCATAGAATAGTCCATGGTGAGCTGGTCTTTACGCTCTCGCTCTTCTTTATTCCTTTTCCTGAACTGAGTAGCAATCGTCTTGTCATCTCCTGGCAGGGCTTTGAAGGCATCATCTGCGATACCTCGCTCCAGTTCTTCTTTATGGGCCAGTCCTACGATGGCATCTCCACATTTGATTTTATGATCGAGGAAGTTCAGTGGTTCTCCAGGGTTATGTGCTTCCAGCCATAACGCTACTTTACAGAGTTCTACAGCCAGTGGATTCTTATCCACGCCATAGATACACTCCCGTATCACATCCCGCACGGCCTGACGCATGGCTGTGGGAGTGGGCTGATCCTCACCGGTGCGGACCTTCGCCAGTTCCGTGCCTATCCTTCGGGCTGCAGAAAGGAGGATATGACCACTCCCGCAGGAGATATCACAGACTTTGATGGCTAACAGGGCACGTTCCTGAAGGATAGATTTGGGTGTGTTTGGGGCGGGAAGCTTTAGCCTTTCCTCGGGTTTTTCCAGACAGTCCTGAATGATATATTCCAAAGAATGCTGGATCAGCGGACGAACAAGTTCCTCGGGTGTATAGTGGGAACCAGAGGAAGAACGTTCTGTACCTGCCACAAAGCCAAAGCTCGGGGAGGTTTCCAGTTCGGAAAATATCGGCTCGAACTCCAGGAGTCCCTGATACACTGAACCAAATTCTTCCACGTCTAAGTCACCGAAGTTGACTTTTACCAATTGTTTGCGCTCTTCGTCCATAAAGTAGCAAAGCCTATGGATGACGAAAAGCAGGTCTTCATTTTTCAGTTTGCTATCTCCCAAAGCACCCAAGGCCGAGGGATGAAAAATCCCCGATCCAAGCGGTTTGATGCCCAGCTTTTCTCCATACTTCGCTGCTTCAAAGAGGCGGAAGGTTATCTTGATATTTTCCCAGAGGTCATGCTTGGCTCCTTCCACAAAGATCTTGCGAATGGCGAGCTTGCGAACCCGATCCATGCTGTAGAAGTCATAATAGATCTTGCGCAGTCGGGTGAGTTCGGCATCCCGCTTTTCCGGATAGACCAGACTGCGGTCTTCCGTCACGAGCAGAAACAGGAATCGGTAGATCAGGCGCAGCAGGTAGAGGTAATATTGTTTACCCGTCAGTTCCCCGGACTGCACCATGGCCCGTAATTCATGGTTATCGGGATGTTTTAAGAAGCCGTTGCCCAACCGTTTGATGGAGCTTTCCACTGCTTCAGAGAGCTTTTCACGGATACGGGTTCCTGATGCCAAGGACTCCTGATGGTAATACTCCATAAAGGATGTTTCCCCTTCCCCTTTGTCTTTGGGCATACGGGAGGCATGAAGGATACGATAAAGCACTGCAAAATCCGAAAAGAGCTCTTCCTCCATCATCTTTTCCAGATCAAATTCCAGATAGGTCAACCTTACCAATCGAGTGGCATCGCGGAGCAACCTTAGGTGCTTGCCATTTGTGACTATGGCATAGAGGAAATTATCGGTTTTGTTCAGGTATTCCTGCACCAAGGCGTGGGGAGAAAGTCTTGGACCACCTGTTTCCCTACGCTTGTCCAAGCTGTCGTTGATACCCATGATATGCACAGGAAATCCCGAAAGATTGGAAGCCCGATGGCTGATGGCGTATGTCTTGCCATCGAGGACTTCTGCATTAGATTTATCTACCTCATAACCCAAGGTCATCAGGAAAGGAAGCATCCAGAAGTTACGGGTTTCAGAAGTACCACTTTCCTCTTCGGCTATTCGTTCTCTCCGCATCTTAAATGCCTGCCAGTATCCCCGTGCCGAAGCCCAGGCCAAGCCGATCTCGTCCCGTACCTTAACGTTTTTGCCGAGCCCAAAATCAGCCGGATTCTGGTATTTGATATCCTCTGTGGCGAGCTTGTCCAGTATCTCACCTGAAACAATATTTCCTTGTATGGTTATGCTTGGGAAAGTCATATATTCCTTTTGCTTTACTTCTTGTTAAAATTTTTTCTCCGAACTTTACTCCGAACTCATTTCGGTTTTTTCCGAACTTTTTGACTATTTCTTCCGAACCGAAAACCAGTTTCTTCCGAACTCAAATTGAATTTTTATTACGAACTGATTTACATTTCTTACGAACTCAAAATAGGTTTCTTACGAACTGCATCTCTTTTCTTACGAACTCGTAATCACGCTCTTTTAATGTGCTCAAAGTACGGCTGAGCTTATTCATCAATGTCCACCAAGATGATCCATTTACCTGATTTGGTAGGCCCTTCCCGATCCAAAATACTCTCTGAACGCATTTTATGGATGTTTTTCTGAACCGCCCTACTGGAAAGATGAATTTTTTGAGCCAGTTCGGCCGCAGTGATTTTCCCGTCTTCTCTCAATAGAAGAAGGATCTTAAGCGCATTTTCACCGAACTTATCTATGATTTCTTGCGAACTCAAAACTGATTTCTTGCGAACTTTAGTTGATGATTTATGAACTTTAGTTGATACCCGGAATTCAGGATGAATCGGAACCGTCACATGAAAGTAAGAACGGTCTTCATCTGTATCGAACACAGCTTGAGGAGAACCATTTTCTTCCAAAGCCTTCGTGATAGTAGGAATACCGGTGGCTTTACCTTCGGTAAGATCCAATTCCTTTAGAAAATCCCCCAAACGTCTATTCCTATATCTTCTGGGAAATACTGCACCCTTCTTAAACTCCGAAAGACGAATACTCCGATCAGGTCCTCCATAGTTAATCACCATTATTTGATCTGGATATATCCGAATCTCCACAGGTTCACGGGTTTGATAATCCCGATGGTATAGCGCATTGGCGATGATCTCTTCCATTGCTTGATAAGGGTAATTCCAAACTTTCAAGGATTCCGCCTGTTCCTTTACTTTGGTCGTCTTTTGACGAAGGACATTAATTCTCAAATATTCTAAGGTACGGTTGATCATTTGATCTACGGGACCTGAAATATTGGGAACTTCAATAAAGTCATCAGCGGCTTCACCGTTCGGGAAATGGACAATTTCTACTCGGGAATAAGGGAAGTATTTCTCCGGATTGTCGGTAAACATCATCAAGGCTACATTCCTTGGATGCCGTCTTTCCGGTGGGCCATACAAAAGCTGCATTTGGGAAAGCAGTTGTTCCTTGGTTAAGGATTCCATGGAGTCCAAAAGCTTGCTTTCGACCTTTCTCAAGTAATCCCGCAGTAAGGTCAGCGATATCTCATCAAAGCTTACCTGTGTATTGGGTCGATCATCAAAAGGAGTCTTTCCACTAAGGGCAATCAGTTCTTCCTTTTGACTTTTGTTGACCTTGATCGAACTGGAACCATAGCGGATGTAGTATTGGTATTTCTTTTCCTTGGCTTTGATTTCGTCAGGAACTTCATAAGGTCTGTTGTCACCTGCAAATACCCATATCACCAGGATTTTTTTGCCTTCTATTTCTTCGATACTGATTTTGGGATGATAAGCAGGATTGATCAGGTTGTTGAAGGAAACCATTTCCTTAAGTATCGCATCGATCTCATCGTCATTGAGCCCCAAGGGAGGTAAGACAGGCCGGCCATTTTCTTCGGCTATCCCCACAATGATATAGCCTCCTCCGATGTCATCGAAGTCATTGGCAAAAGCGCAGATAGAGCGATAGATTGGGCCGGGATTCCAGCCTTTCTTGTACTCAATACGCTCGGATTCTACCGCTCGCCCTTTGATCAGGTCCAATATGTTGATAGGGAGCGCCATATCAGTCTAATACAAATGCTTTTGGTTGGGGAAGAAATACATATACCCCAAGAATATCCGGAGGAAGAATGGGATGTACAGCTTCGTAGCGTTTGCCACCGACCAAGGCTTTGAAGCGTCCATGGGCTTCTACCAGTTTCACTGCGCGCTCCTCTGCCAGGTCGGTAAACTGATTGATTTTATTCTGGAACAAGACCATTTGGTTTTCGAAGACATCCTGTTGTCGTTCCCCACTAAGATTTTGGCTACTTTCTGCTTCAAAAAATAGGGTTTTGCAGGTTTGATAATCCAAGGTTTTCCCGTCAATGGCATTGCCCTCAAATCCCCAGAGGTACATTTCCTCTGAGATATTTTCGACTTTGCTTTGAACCTCCTTGATTACATTCCTGACCCTGAATTGGATAATAGTCGTTTGAATTGTCACTTGATCCGTCATGATTACAGATGCTCTTGCGACCTGGTCAAAATCCGCTTTGGACTCGAAGGCCAGAGAAAGCAGGAACTGACAGAGCTGTTCTGTGAATTTATGGTTCCTGCCTATGTAGATAAATCCTTCAGGAGTAGGGGAATGGAAACTGATGGAATAGCTTGTTTTGGTTCCTAAGGTCTCTCGTATATGGGCAGGAAGGTTTTGGATAAATAGTTTGTAGCCTTTTTCCTGTTTCTCGTAGGAACCCTTTAAATGTACAATTCCATTGAGCACCAATGTTTCCACTGATTTGATGTCACCAATAGCTTCATCTACTGCTTTCAGGTCATTTTCTATTTCTTCCTGAGGAACGGCCATGTGCGCAAAAATACTTCTCAGGTTTTTTGCCTTCTCCTTTGCTCTCTCCAGTTCCTTGGTTATGATAGCTTGATGGTAATCACTTCCAAAGTCAATGGAAGTCTGACTGGCCTGCAAGGCTTTCTTGGGATCTAAAAGCACTTCATTCAAGACTGCATCCATGATGGATCGGTTGTCTTCACCCAAACTGATGCTGACGCCTGTAGACTTTTGAATATCCCGAACTTTTCGGATAAGAACTTTCAATACAATGGCATCGATCGGATTATCTTCACCCCAAAGCAACCAGGTCTTCACAGTTTCACTTCGCTGACCATAGCGGTCTACACGTCCTTCCCGTTGTTCAAGTCTATTGGGATTCCAAGGCAAGTCATAATGCAACACGGCGTTAAAATGATCCTGTAAATTGATCCCCTCACTCAAGCAATCTGTGGCTACAAGCACTCTTCTTTCCGAATGCCCCATAAGATCAATCTTCTCTTTTCGCTGTTCATCAGGGAGTTCCGAAGTAATGGCCTGTACTTCGATTGATTTTGGCAATTCTTCCCGAAGGATGTCAGCAAGGTATTTGGCTGTAGCGATGTATTTACAAAAGATGATGGGCTGATAGCCTTCCTTTAACCATTGTTTGATGATTTTAGCTGCTTCGTTGGCTTTGTAATCTTGCTTGATTCCTGAAAGATCTTCTAATTTTTCAGCCAGCATAAATAAAGCGCTCAATTCGGAATCTTCCAGCCCTGCTTGATCCAATAATTCCATTTGTGTGGAATCTGTATCTTCTTCAATCCGCTCGATGACAGGATTCTCTTCGTATGCAACAGCTTCGGTTTCTTCCTGGGTTCGCTGGATCCTTCCTTTCAGCATTTCAAGACCAGCAGCAGGAGAGGACATGATTCCCCTGAGCAAGGCCAATGCTGCCCAATATTTTCCTTTGAGACCTTTATGCTGCTCCGCTCCCTGTGTCAATCCTCTGGCAAATGCCTGTGCATCGGTGAAAAGTTCACGGTAATCTGTTGAAAGTTTGTAAGCAACTTCTTTGGTATCCCTTTCTGGAAAAAGTGTTTCTTCTGATAACCACTTTCGAATATTCTCCCGCTTTCTTTGGATAAAATGCTTGGCCATGGCCTCCCTGTTTTTTTGATCCAAGGATTCCATATTCAGCTTTCCGAATTCAGGTTTGAGTAAACCAAGCAAGGATTGAAATTCCTCGTCTTTTCCGCTGTGTGGTGTAGCTGTCAATAACAACAAATGTCTGCTTTCCACTTTGGAAAGATCATGTAGAAGGTGATAACGTTGCTGTTGGGAGGGGGAACTTGCACCAGCTGGCATCGTTGCCGTATGCGCTTCATCTACGATGACAAATTCGGGGCAGTCGTTGAGAAAGATGGGTTTCCTACGGTCGTTTTTGATATAGTCGATGGATATGACCTGGTAAGGAAAGGCTTTGAAGATACTCTCAGAGCCAGTTATCTTTCTTTCCAAGGAAGAAACTGTACTGCTTCGAATGATTTCTGCATCGATATCCAGTTTGTCCTTGAGTTCTTTTTGCCACTGTTCACAAAGGTGAGGCTGGCAAATCACAGCAAATCGTTTAACTTCTGCCCGTTCGATCATTTCCCTTAAAATGATCAAAGCTTCCACAGTTTTACCAATCCCAACATCATCCGCTATCAAGAGCCGTACAACATCTTGCTTCAGGGCCATTACTAACGGGACAATCTGATAGGATCGAGGTCTAAACGACAGCTTACCCATAGCCCTAAAGGGACCAGATGCATTCCTAAAAGAAAGACGTGAAGCCTCGAAAAGAAGCTTAGCTGTTTCGAAATCCCCCAGATCATTTCTTTTGGGTTCAGGAAACTTGGCTTCCTTCCATTCATCTTCCTTGATCTGCAAGGGCAGATAAATGCCTGTGGCTTCATCATCCGAACCACCCAAGGGTTTCACTTTCAATATATCTACATCATCAGAGGGCAGTACTACCCATTCTCTTCCCCTCAGGGAAATCAGTTTGCCCGGAGATGGTTTTTCTTTGGTTATCATGCTTTTCTAAAAATATCTTTTCTTCTATTAACCAATTCTTCTATAGACTCTTTATAATACCACTCTATCACATCCATGCCGTTTGCTCTAAGAATGCCCCGCTTGTGTGAATCATCCTCTCTTACCTCTTTTTTGTCATGGACAGATCCGTCACAGAAAATCACAGCCTTGATGGACTTGTCTTCATTCAGGAATACAAAATCGGCACTGACATAGAAGCCTACCATCTTGCTTAGGTTGACCTGTGTCCTGTCAGGAAGAACCAGACCCTGATTATAGCAATAGTCAATCAGTTTTTTTTCCATGACTGAATTCTCATCATAGTTTTTGAGCAGCTCCTGATAATGACTGAACCTGTCTGAATGACCACTATTTCCTGATGCGGTTATATCTACATCACATATCATCAGTAGCTCAAGTGCTTTTTTGATCTTGAACCGGTCCAGCTTATCATGATACCTCTGATTGTAATAGGAAAGCAGGTCATCATAACTTGCCTTTGGTTTATCAGGAGAAAGATCTTCCTGTGTCAAAGGGTCGAAGTGCATCAGTCTATAGGCTTCTTCAAAAACATCCCTGAGTCTATCAGGATTTTTTACTAATTGGGAAAGAATTCCCAGGCTACCTTCTGCAGACTCATAAATGAGAATATTCCTTGACTCCTCCGGTCCCATGAACCAAACACCTACTTCTGACTCCTCAATCTGGAAAACCTGTTCTATGGCCCTTTTCAGTGCGTAAGTCAGCGAAACAACCCCGTCTTCATCCAGCTCCAAGGCTTTGACGGGCTGTAAGTAAAGGCTGTCAGCCGTATCAGTTGTGTACAGGTGAACGGTCATGGCGGGGTCATTTTCACGGTCCTGATTATCCTTTTCAGCCTGCTTTAACCATTTTCCTGAAACTTTCCCAATAATGAAACCTGCATCGTCTCCTTTAGATGATCTCCACTTTTTATTGACCTGTATCAGTCTTGTGGCAGGACAAAAGATCAGGTTCATCAGCGGATGCCCGGAAGCTTTAATGATTGCTTTTTTGGTAAAGTCTATTCCTTTGGGATAGTTGAAATATTGCTCTACCTCATATCCGGAAGACATGCGTTCTTCTTCCTCGGAAGAAATCCTTTCCTGAGGCCAGGTATCCGATTCCACCAACTCCATGATATTCTTGTAAACCATGGCATTGGATTGACCCTTTAGAGCTTCCTGTGTGATTGGATCATTATTGGCTGCTTTACCATCATCCCCAAGCCAGGCATACCCAGTTTTCTGGGAGATTTTGATCGATTCTGTTTTGGCATCAGCATCCGAAAGCTGCATCCTTGTGATCCTGAATTTACCGCCACTATGGTAAATCAGATTGCCAGGGCCAAATTCCCTGAGTGCAATAAATCTTGGCCTTGAAATAAAAGTGCCTTCGTCCTGACTTCTTTTTCCGATAAATGCCCTTACCGGAAGTCGCGTGAAGTTATAGCCCGGAAGGAAGCCTTCGGCAGCAAGATACCTGTAGACATAAAACTCGGACTCGTTAGTACCGTCTCTTTTTGACGCGTTTAACAACAGGTCTCTTTGTCGTTGACCTATGGAGACCATTCGTTTGGCTTCTTTGGCCTGACTGCTATCAGCAGCATAAGTTGGGTCCTTAATAATGGCGGTACCTCGTTCAATCAAATTCGCGGCATTTCTGAAAAGTGTTCTCCACCTGTCAAAACTTCTGTCCAAATGATACAGGAAGTTGGTGGCTTTCACTTGTAACCATTCCTCAGTGAACCAGTCAGAATCTTTTAGATATGAGTATTTGTCAATGACTACTTTTTTGAACCCTTCTATCCAATAGGTTTTGTAACTGTTCTGTTGGTCCTCAATGAAATCGGTTAGTTTTTTGAATAGCGGTAAGTCTTTTAGATTTTCTACATCTATAAACTCCTTTACTGATGTTTGAATACTGGTCAAGCCAAGGTTCATGAAGATGAAGGCATTGAAATGAGAGGCCATGAGTTCTTCATTTACAAGGTCTATCTTGGGAGCCTTGACTACTCCTGCAACCATATCAATGGAATTCCTGAAATAGTGCCTATCGTGTGGAGATGTACTGGAGCAGTAAGCGAAAACCAATGCTGTCTGACCACTTCTTCCTGCACGGCCACTTCTTTGGGCATAGTTCGCAGGATTGGGAGGTACGTTCCTCATGTGTACGATATTCAGGTTTGCAATATCGATACCGAGCTCCATGGTAGGAGAGCAATAAAGTGCTGCAATGTCCCCTTTTCTGAAAGCAATTTCCCGGTCAATTCTTTGGGCTGATGGGACCTGCCCTGTATGCTCACTTGCGATAAAGAATTTATCAAAAGCGGTAAAGTCCTGCTGATAGAACCTTTTGAAATAGGCATTTGGCTTTATCTGAAGTCCGTCCGTTGTAGTATTGATCCTAACTTCATCAGGAAGTATGTTTTCACCATCTCCCAGTTTCCAGATGACTTTTTCTACTCTTAGTCTAAAACCACTGACAACTGCTTTATCACCTTCAATGGATTTCTCTGACAGGAAATTTCCTTTCTTTAGCAATAAGCAAATCCCGCTTATGTATTCATTTAGAGCCTTGCCCTTTATCGGGTCAAGTTTGTATTTCAGGAATAACCTCTTAATGTATTTGCCAAGGTTGCTTGTGGCGCTAATACTTTCAAGATACATTCTCTTCTTTGTTTTCCCTGGTCGGTCATATACAAGGAAAGGAGTATGGTCCAATCTTTCATCAGACTGAAGAGACCATTCTTTATCTGGGTCCAATCGCTGTTTTAGTCTTTCCTCCAGATTTGTCTTGTTACCTTCTTCAAACAGGTAATAATCAAAGGCAAATGCAGTCCTGAAATAATTCAGGATATGGAGCAAAACCCTTTGTCTTGTTTCAATATCAAACTTACTCAGCAGTTCATCCTTTTCAAAAAAGGTGTCCTTTGCTGCAAACTCATCCAAGCGGTTGTAATCAATATCCAAAAGAGCACACTGCTCCAGGTTTGGAGTATTATATCTCCAGCCTCTTCTCAAGTCATAAAGGATAATTACTTTGAGATAGTCTTTCAAGGCTTTCTCATTGTCCTCATCTGGCCAATCTGGATCACCTGGGTTTT
Organism: Cecembia rubra; assembly: GCF_003014575.1. GTDB lineage: Bacteria > Bacteroidota > Bacteroidia > Cytophagales > Cyclobacteriaceae > Cecembia_A > Cecembia_A rubra. Next base: position 19,998 of record NZ_PYGF01000010.1, on the reverse strand, counting down.
TTGCATATTCAGCCTCTTTCAGTGAAAGTGCCTTAAACACTTCATCTGAAATATTTTCAATGGTAAGTTTTTTTTCAGGAGCAGCCTTCAATGCCCTATAAATGGCAGACCTCAGTCTTCCGATCATCAGGAAATCATTGAAGTGTCCTGTCTGAAGCGCTGCATCCTGTCTGTTATCCGTAAAGCTCATGACCTTTTGGTCCGCGTACTTTACTTTTTGGTCAAACTGTGCTTTAAGAATACTGAATGTGGCAATGGTTGTGGCAGTACTCCTTCCTACATTACCCACCTTCATGAGTTTGGTGCTTTCCCGAGTTCTTGGGTCGTAGATGACCCCACAGGTAGGATCATAGAAAAGTGGGGCAGAAATAAACCATCCAGTAAGGTTCAGGCCTGGCTGAGGTTCATCCGAGAATTTCCCTAATTGGTTGAAATAGATTTTTCTTGGGATTCTGAACTCATAAAAGTTATCAATGACGAATTCTCCCTTTTTTTCTTTCCACCAGGTATCGGGAAGTGAATCGATCATGTCATCATTCCAGAGCTCTTCTCCTTCCTCTTCCAGAAGTATGTATCCGGCTTCAAAGTCCTGATCAGTAAGCTTTCTTTTACTCCTGTTTTCTTCTTTGCTGCCTTTCAGCTCATCTTTTGTGATTTTGTTAGGTAGATCATCGGGTTCCCTTGGCTCAAGCTTACTATCCTTAAAATTCTTTTTGACACATATGAAATCGTAGCCTGAATACCTGCTGAAAAGAACAGGGAAAATAAAGCGTTCTTCCCCAGATTCTTTTAGGTACCTTCCGTCCTCAAGGGTAATCTTCCTCTTGTTTCTTTCATCCAAAGTCACATATACATTTCCTGTCTGGGAAATAAATTGATGGATTTTGAACGGGAGAAACGATTCTCTTTTGGAAGCATTTTTAATGTTTAACTTTTCTGACCACTCAAAGAAACGCATGAGATATTCCTCACATTTTTCCGGATCATCTATCTTGGAAACATAATTTAACCTTTCTACAATTTTACTTAGAGCCAATGGTTTTGCTCTTTTGATATTCCCAGTTTGATCTGTAGTCAAAGCTATTTCCCTTTCCAGCCAAATGGCCAAGGGATGGTTTCTGAAACTTTCCTCTGAACCATCAATATCGATCTTTTGGGTCATCACCTCCTGAAGCTCAAAATGCCCCGGAAGCTTTGAGGAAGGATTTGTTACTGTCTCAAGCGTTTCTCCGATAATCTGATCTTTAGTAAATTCCTCTCCAAAAACTTCAGTGGCGACATCAGCAACGACTTGTTTTTCGTCCAGTTTTTCACCTCCTGAGGCCATGGTCGCGGAGGTCCCGATGGTTATCAGTTTATTTTGACAAAGCGCCTTTAACCTTCTGATCAGCATGGCCACATCAGCACCTTGTCTACCACGATAGGTATGGAGTTCATCAAATACAAGAAACTGGAGATTCTTTGAAATGGAATCCCTAATGGCTTTCTCTTTCCCTCTTGTCAAAAGAAGTTCCAACATCATATAGTTGGTCATCAGGATATCCGGCATCTCGGCTTCTACTTCTTTCCTTTTTTCATCAGACTCCTGACCGGTGTATTTTCTAAATGTTATAGGGAAATCATCCCCGTAATTTTCTTTGAATTTTTTGATCTCATCTTCCTGGGAATTGATCAGGGCATTCATAGGATAAACCAATATTGCCTTGATGCCAGTTTTGCCAGGATTATTGAACAGATGGTTAAATATATTGGCCAAAAAGGTCAGCGATTTTCCTGATCCTGTCCCAGAGGTAACAATGAAGGAAGATCCTGATGAACCTAAGCGAATAGCTTGTTCCTGATGTGTAAAAAGTCTGTACCCCTTGAAAACCCTGTTCATTTCTGGATGCAATACACCTTCATCAACAAGACCTTCTAATGTGGCTGCCTTTTTGAAAGAAGGGTTGAATTGGATCAAAGGTTCAGGAATGTATTCTTTTTCTTTGAATGCCTTGTCAACCTCTTTGTTGATCCTTGTGTCCCTAATGATATTAAAGCTTTTCAGATAATCTTTGTAGTCTTTAACTATCTGATTATGTACTTCAAATGCCTGCATTGTAATCGATTAAAAAAACTGGTTTTATAAAATGATTTATAAATATATTCAAATACTTAGTTTATAAAAATGCCACAGAAGGAAAAACAGTTCGCAATTCCTGTCATCTCTCCTGTTGCAAAACCTGTTTCTTACTACTTAGGGAAGGATTTAAGAGATAAACTTGTCTTTAACTAGAAAATAGATATAAATAAATACCCCAATCCTCCATGACCAGATCTTCTGGTCTAATTTCTTTTCCAAAAACTTCTTTAGCCTGGGGCAGGAATTACACGGATTTACATAAATTTTTCAGGTTTGATGCTTGTCATGGATCTCAAATGGGTAAATTAGATCAACGGCATCATGGAAAACTTGAATAGCGCAGGCTTGCAGATTTCCACTAATGTTCTTCTTCTTCAAAAGTACAAGAAAATCCTGAAGCTTATTGAACTTCTGCCGGTTTAGGCGGACCGAAATTAATACCATCATTTTCACCCCGATTTGAAATTCGGGGCCAATGACCTTCGGTATTGTACTCCTGACGGAGTCTTGGAGTAGATTTTTAGATAGCAGGGTTAAGTTTTTAATCAAACTAATGATTAGCTTAATAGGTCATCTTAATTTTATGTCTTTGGTCTATGAAGAACGAAATCATACTATATCAATCTGGAGAACTGACCGAACACATCGAGGTTAGGCTTGATGAAGATACGGTTTGGCTGAATCAAAATCAGATGGCAATGCTTTTTGGTCAAACCAAACAAAATGTCAGCTTACATATCAATAACTGTTTCAAAGAAGGTTAATTAGTTAAATTGGCAACAGTCAAGGATTACTTGATAGTTCAGCAGGAAGGCAATAGAAAAGTAAAGAGGCGCATTGAATACTACAATCTCGATGTCATCATTTCAGTAGGCTACCGTGTAAAATCCAAACAAGGCACACAATTTCGAATATGGGCTACTAATGTGTTTAGGGATTATTTATTGAAAGGTTACGCGCTGAATCAGCGTATAGACCGAATAGAAAACAACTACGAAACCCTTAGCAAAGAGGTGAAGGAAATTTCCCTTCAACTTAAAACACAGGAATTTCCCAACCAAGGCATTTTCTTCGATGGGCAAATTTTTGATGCTTATGTATTTATTTCAAATCTGATCAAGAAAGCAAAAAACGAAATCAAATTGATTGATAATTATATTGATGAAAGCACCCTTACGCATTTATCCAAAAAATCGAAGAATGCTAAGGTATTGCTCCTTAGTAAAAGCATCCCCAAGACCTTGGCTTTGGATGTAAAAAAAGCCAATGAACAGTTTGGGGATTTTGAAATAAAAGAACTAAGCAGAAGCCATGACCGGTTTCTGATTATCGATCGCAAAGAGCTTTACCATATAGGGGCTTCATTGAAGGATTCAGGCAAGAGGTGGTTTGCTTTTTCGAAGTTGGATGGGAATATCTTAGAAATGATGCTGAAACAAATCAAAAAAGAGGTGGCGATATGAGTAAAAATGACCCATCTGTGCTTCTCGAAATTTGCAATTTCGTGAAGCGATAAAGCGGATTTTCAATCCGCAAAATAGGGATATTAACCACTGATGAATGATTATAAAAACGCCTGCCAGATGTAGGCTGGGATAGAAAGCTTTTGTTAAAATAAACCACAAAGCCACAGTAGAACACATAGGAATGCTTCGCTTTTGGTAAAAACCGCAATGGGCGCCAAGATTTCGCTGAGAAATAAAAGGCCGGAAAGGCAGCCAATAATGGTTGTATCAACCAAATTGCGTTTTTTCCCTTGCGTCCTTGGCGGATAAAAAGCTTCTCGAAATTTGCAATTTCGTGAAGCGATTAAGCGGATTTTCAATCCGCAAAATAGGGATATTAACCACTGATGAATGAGGATGAATATACCTTCCAGATGCAGGCTGGGATAAAAAGTCTCTGTTATTAAAAACCACAAAGCCACAGTAGAACACATAGAAATCTGCGCTTTTAGAAATTAAACCGCTGATAAATGAGGATAAACACTGATGAAAAGCGTCGCTTTTGGTAAAAACCGCAATGGGCGCCAAGATTTCGCTGAGAAATAAAAGGCCGCAAAGGCAGCCAATAATGGTTGTATCAACCAAATTGCGTTTTTTCCCTTGCGTCCTTGGCGGTTTAAAAAATTTTATAAACCACAACTTTTCCCGCATGTGGGATAGCCACTGTAGAACACATAGAAAAGCTTCGCTTTTAGAAATTAAACCGCTGATGAAAATAGATAAACACTGATGAAAAGCTTCGCTTTTTGGATAGCAAAATTAGAAGGAAAGGATTCTAAGGCTTTGCGCTTTCTTTGCGGAGGACTTTGCGTTCATTGCGGATAAAAAGCTTCTCGAAATTTGCAATTTCGTGAAGCGATTAAGCGGATTTTCAATCCGCAAAATAGGGATACTAACCACTGATGAATTAGGATGAATACGCCTGCCAGATGCAGGCTGGGATGAAAAGTTTCTGTTAATATAAACCACAAAGCCACAGAAGATCACATAGGAAAGCTTCGCTTTTGGAAAAAACCGCAATGGGCGCAAAGGTTTCGCAAAGAAATAAAAGGCCGCAAAGGCAGCCAATAATGGCTATATCCACCAAATTGCGTCTTTTTCCTTGCGTCCTTGGCGGTTTAAAAAATTTTAAAAACCATAACTTGTCCCGCATGCGTGATAGCCAAAGTAGAACACATAGAAAGCTGCGCTTTTAGAAATTAAACCGCTGATGAAAATAGATAAACACTGATGAAAAGCTACGCTTTTTGGATAGCAAAATTAGAAGGAAAGGATTCTAAGGCTTTGCGCTTTCTTTGCGGAGGGCTTTGCGGTCATTGCGGATAAAAAGCTTCTCGAAATTTGCAATTTCGTGAAGCGATAAAGTGGATTTCCAATCCACAAAATAGGGATATTAACCACTGATGAATGAGGATGAATACGCCTGCCAGATGCAGGCTGGGATAAAAAGTCTCTGTTATTAAAAACCACAAAGCCACAGTAGAACACAAAGAAATCTGCGCTTTTAGAAATTAAACCGCTGATAAATGAGGATAAACACTGATGAAAAGCGTCGCTTTTGGAAAAAAACCGCAATGGGCGCCAAGGTTTCGCTAAGAAATAAAAGGCCGGAAAGGCAGCCAATAATGGTTTTATCAACCAAATTGCGTTTTTTCCCTTGCGTCCTTGGCGGTTTAAAAAATTTTAAAAACCATAACTTGTCCCGCATGCGGGATAGCCACAGTAGAACACATAGAAATCTGCGCTTTTAGAAATTAAACCGCTGATAAATGAGGATAAACACTGATGAAAAGCTTCGCTTTTGGGAAAAACCGCAATGTGCGCAAAGGTTTCGCTAAGAAATAAATGGCTGCAAAGGCAGTTAATAATGGCTACATCCACCAAATTGCTTCTTTTTCCTTGCTTTCATTGCGGAAAAAAGCTTCTCGAAATTTGCAATTTCGTGAAGCGATAAAACGGATTTTCAATCAGCAAATGGCTGTCCACTCCTGCCTGCTGCAGGTAGGAATTACACGGATTTTCACAAATCTCCTACTTTGACTGTGAGTAGGGGGCTTGAAGGCCATTCCCAGATCAAACCATACATGATAAATAGAATTAGCGCTAAGCTTTCAGATTTTCACGAATTCCGATCTATACATATATTCTAGCCCTCTTTTAATGAGATTTCTTTTATGTAAAAGAACAAGGCTGAAAGCCTTACATGTAATAGCCTGAGGTTAGGAACGACACACCGGGTAAAAAGTGCCCACCACGTTCCCAGAGGCGGCGCTGGAATCGCCTGAAAAAACGCAAGGGAAATCGCCGTCGATATGAAACGGAAACTTTGGATAGAACTAAGATAAGGCGGATTGAGCTGATTTCCTCTGAAATAAGCTTCTGCGGATTTAAATTATGGTGAAGAAGTAATGGGTCTCCTTCATTTGTTTGCAAAGATGTAAACCGGAAAATATTGGATGGGATTTATTTGTTTCTTGTAGGTTACATATAGATAAACAATGGCTTTTTTAAAAGAACCTCAGCTAAAATCACTAAATTTCATATGATTATGGAATAAACAAGAAAAAATAGGAGAAATTTATTTCAATAATTGTCCCCAAAGGCGGGAATATGCCCTTGATAGGCAATTTAAAATTCAGGGTTATGAAATATTTTAGCACTATTCTAATTCTGTTATTACTTGTTCAGTTTAGTTTTGGACAAGATTCAACTCAGGTCGGCTTAGAAAGGACACAAGTTAAGCGTTTGATCAATCAAAAATTTGCGAATTTAGTTAATCCACAATCGAACACCATAATTGGGAACTTTGCTTCAATTGACCTTAAAGAAGCAGAAGTAAATTTTGCAGGCAATATCCTGTTTAAAAATGGCTCTATCCTTGGTCTAAAAGCAAAAGGTGGGGTTTTGGATGGTTTATTGCCCATTTTTTCAAACTCGGAGCTCAATTCAAAATTTGGTTTGGACCTGCAATACAATTTTCTGGATTTTAGAAAGAAGTCTATCCAATACTTTAATGAAGATTTTACAAGGCTTCAAAAGAAAAAGTTGAAAATCACACAGGATCATGCTTTAAAAGCAATTGAAATTGAGCATGGAAACTTAGAAAATGAGCTGAATATTGAGATTAACAGAATTGAAAGTGAGATAAAAAAGAAAGAAAATTCAATGGAGGTTCTTATCAAGCTCATCAATTCAAATGAGGGGCTAAATAGGGATAGTCTAAATTTTCAAAGGAAGAAAATACAGATGGAATTGAGTAAACAAGAAACCGAATTAAATTATAAAAAAAACCAACTTTTAAATTTACCTTCCAAAGAGGCTCAATTATTTGAATTAGACAATTGGAGAGCAAAAGAGCTGAGAAATGCTGAATCAGAACTAAAGATATACGGATTCAAATTGGCGTGGTTCTCAATCGGATATGGAATATCAAATAATAGTTTTAGACTTTTCGATCCCTCACTCCCCTTAGAAAGTCAAGTTACAAGAAGCAACTTTGTTGGTCATGTTTTTAAACTGAATTATAATATTTTTAGGTTGACGCCGGCTCCATATGAATCCTACTTTATCTCAATTGGTGCAGGTATTTCATTAGATGATAATTTGCCTAGTTTGAGAAGGATTGAGTTAAGCGATTCAAGAAATTACGGCATCAATCCAAACGATAGAGTGTCAACGAGTAAATACAATGTTTTCCAGGGTCTTTATCAGAGCAATTTGCTTACAGCATCAATTAACGGAGACTTTTATTACTTTTTGTTTGAAGATAACAAAGCAGCAATCCATTTTTTTCCTGAACAGAGAATTGCTAAAGGAATTGAACCAATTACAAATTTAGGATTTGGGTTCCTTCTTACGTTTAAAGACCAATCGAATTTAAAAAATATAATCAATGCTGAAGTATATGCAAACTTGTTCGATATAGCTGATAATAGAAATTCTGAAATCAATCTGCTTTCAAGAAGTTCCTATGGGTTGCGTTTTACATTTCCAATTAACTTCAATTTGGACACAAAATAATTAATTATGGCAAAGAGCATGATTTCCAATAAAATGGCCTCATTTTCAATTCGCTATAGGGCAATTTGTGAAGATGATTCATTTAAAGGCCCTTGGCGTAGCCACTTGGAAGAGGCTTATCAAGATGCAAGAGTTCATCGGCAAAAAGCCGGAAATGAGACACATATCATTAGAATTTTAACCGAACAGACAATGAGTCTTACATTTGAAGAATGAATTGCTGTTCACATTATTCAAAAGCAAACCTAATCCTTGCAAGTCCAATTTGTTTTTTTAAAAAAAAGTGAGAAATGTCAGTTAGTTTAATCTGACCTTGTCCACAACTGCACTTACTTTGGGTGCTAAATTTCCGTTCCAATTGAATAGTACCTTCCTTTTTTGAATTTTGGAAAATTGGTAAACAATTTTAACCTGTGCTAATTACTCCTTAGACTGTTTACCGGATCCATCAATGATGCTTTTATTGCATGATACCCAACTGTCAACATCGCTATTATCACTGAAGAAATTCCGGCTATTAAATAAATATCCGCGCCAATTTCAGTTTTGTAAGCAAAACTCTGCATCCATTTTCCGATTAAAAAAAGCGTAAGCGGAACAGAGATAAGAATGGAAACCAGTATAAGTTTTAAAAACTCAAAAGAAAACATTTGTACGATAGTTAATTCTGAAGCGCCCAAAACTTTTCTGATACCAATTTCTTTTACCCTCTTCTTGATAATCAAAGTAGCCAGACTAAAGAGTCCAAGACAAGCTATTAACAGGGCAAAGAATGAAGAATAATCCATAATATTTCCGATCCTTGTTTCTGACTGATATTGATTGGCCAGTGATTGGTCTAAAAAGAAATAACTGAATTCTTGACCTGGAGCCACTTCCTTCCAAGCAGCCTCAAGTGATGCGATAAATTCCATCAAGTCTTCTGACTTGGCTCTTACTGTTATTTTCCTGGCAGGGGAAGTGGAAAACATGATATCCTCAAAACCATTTAGCAGGCTTCCTGACATTGTCAAAATCAATGGTTTGATTTCATCTTTCAGAGATGAATAATGGAAATCTTTGACTACACCCACAATTTGATGTGCTGGAAAATCTTTTCCAGGTAGGCTTTTACCGATGGGATCTTCCCAACCAAAATCCCTTACTAAAGCTTCATTTACAATTAGACTTTGATTTAGATCGCTGTCATTATTTTGGTAGAAATTTCTGCCATATGCCATTCCAATTCCCATTGTATTTAAGAAATCGGCATCAATCACATTAAATGCCATGGATCTATAAATGCCGTCAGCATCTATAAAGGAACCATTGCCCCATTCTTGACTGATGGCAAAAAATGAAGTGCCTACATCAACTACATCATTTCTATTGCCTATTTTATTTTTAAGCCTATCAGCCAGAGCCAAACTGTTGGCCTCATTCAATCCAGTAGGGATTGCTATCACTTGTTCTTTATAAAACCCAAGGTTTTTTGTCTGAATAAATTTCATTTGCTTGTTCATGGCCAAGGCACAAACAATCAATGAGACAGAAATCACAAATTGAAAAACAACCAATGACTTGCGCATCAGTCCTGCGTCTTCCACTTTTAACTTGCCTTTCAGTACCTCTACAGGTTTGAATTTGGATAGAAAAACAGAAGGGTAAAAACCAGCCAAGAAGCCCACCAGGGTGGCAATGAAAAGTGAAATATACATTATGTCTATTGTAAGTACATTTGGGATGGATTTACCTGAAAGGTTATTGAACTTCGGTAAAGCCAGCTCAGCCATGAGCAATGCCAGGCAAAGTGAAAAAAAGCTAATGATGATGGCTTCTCCCCAAAATTGTCCAATCAATTGCTTTCTTATGGCTCCCAGCACTTTTCTGATTCCAACTTCCTTTGCTCTGTCAATTGATTTACCCACCGAAAGGGTGACAAAATTGATAATGGCGATCAAAATAACCAATAATGCCAGACCACTTAAAATATAAGAGTAAAGGGGATCACTGGCTGCTTGTGGATAGGACGTGTCCAATCTGATTGAAGCAATAGGCTGAAGTTTTACTGATACTTCTCCTTGGAAATCAGGAAATAATTTTTTGAATAGACCATTAAAACCTGCCTCTACTTGTTGTGATTTTGAAGGCTCATCCAAAAAAGCATAAGTATAAACATTGACATAGAAAAAATTGGTTCTTGCTTTTTCTGCCGTGTTTCTGACTGTATTTTCAAAAGGGATAACCATATTAAATTGGATACTTGAATTTGTAGGAGGGTCTTTGGTCACACCTGATATGACAAAATCTTCCTCAATATCTCCAAATTTCAAGGTTAGGCTTTTTCCAATAGGGTCTTGATTATCGAAATACTTTAATGCATAGTTTTCTGTAATGACCAGGTTGTTGATTTTATCCAAAACCATGGAAGGTTCGCCTGAGACTAAAGGAAAATTGAACTTGCTGAAAAAATCAGGGTCAGCGGTAAGGATGGTTTCCTGAAAATTTTCTTCTTTGCTTTTAACCATACTACTTTGGGCACCAGTCCTAATGATATCATTAATTTGAGGGAAATTTTCCTGCATTGTAGGGCCAAGAATTTGCGCGGTTGAAATATTGAAATACTCCCTTCCATCCGGATAATTTTCCACCATAGATATCCTAAAAATCTTTTCATGCTCAGGGTGGAATTTGTCATAACTATACTCATCCTTGATAAAAAGTATAATTAGCAAACAAAAGGCAATTCCAATGGAAAGTCCGAAAGTATTGATGAAGAAGTAAATTTTTTGCCTTTTCATATTTCTCAAGGCAACAAGAATGTAATTTTTCAGCATTTGAAAGGTCGTTAAGCATGTGCTCATTCTTATTCTTCAAAATAGGTGCCATGAGAAAACTGGACAAATGGGGAAATTGGCCATATATTAGATTAAACTGTGTTCTTATTCGAGCAAAATTGTGCGGTAGAGAACAAATTTTTGTTCACCTATAGAATTGATGAGAGCTAACCTCATGTAGTTATTAAAGCATTATGATTCTAATGGATCAAAGTTTCTATTTCTGATTTTTCTGAAGCCATTTGAACGCAATACTTGGTTTCATTAGAGGACTTAAATAATATGAAACCAATAGCACTGCCCGTACCGAATGTGAATAATATTTTATCCAAATGCGGGCTTAGTATAAAAAAAACCACAAATTTTCCATAAAACTGAAATCTTAATGTTTTGAATGGCGTTGGTAATTTGTACTTTAGTTCACTATAAATTTCATTACTCTTCGTTATGGTTAGAAGGATTACATTATTTGCATTTTTCATTTTCACGTTCATTTATAATGTTATAGCCCAGCAAAACCTTCAGCAAAGGCTGGAAAATCATGTCCAAATATTGGCCTCGGATTCCCTGGAGGGCAGGGGACTTGGAACAGAAGGCCGAGAAAAAGCCATCCGCTATATTGAAAATGAAATGAGGGAAATGGGTCTACAACCTTTTCAGGGAGACTCTTATTTCCATCACTTTGATTTCAAAGTGGGCTTGGTCAATCTGCAAGGTACAAATGTGGTGGGCATGATTCCCGGGACTGATCCCAAACTTAAAGAAGAGTATATCGTCATTGGAGCCCATTTTGATCATTTAGGTTATAACAAGGCTGCAGATGGAAGCAAAACTATTTTTCCGGGTGCGGACGACAATGCTTCAGGCGTAGCAGGCATTTTGGAAATGGCCAGATTGATTTCAGCATCCGGCAAGCAATCCAAACGCAGTCTGGTCTTTATTGCTTTTGATGCGGAGGAAAGTGGGCTTATAGGGGCAGAGTATTTTGTGAATTCGGAGAAACCATTCCCCAATGAAGCCATCAAGGCCATGTTCAGTTTGGATATGATCGGGATGTTGAGTACGGTCAAATCCTTAGAATTGAAAGGATGGCGGACTTTGGCGGGTGCCGAAGAACTCTTGGCTTTGGCGCAGGAAAGGAATCCTATTCCTATCAAAGGAACAGCCCCATTGATCGAAAGGAGGACAGATACCTGGCCATTTGGAGGTATTGGGATACCTTCCATTTATGTCAATACAGGATTGAAATCTCCGTACCATAAGCCCGAAGATAAAGCAGATTTACTGGACTATGAGGGCATGGCCAAGATCAGTACATTTATGGCAGGGCTAACCTTGGAAATGGCAAATGCAGAAACTCTGGAGCCGGCCAGAAATTTCAATGCTACTGTGGCCATATATGGTAAGGCTCTGAAGTTTGGTGCCCAATTTGGGATTGGGAGTTCGCGTAATATCAATGAGACCTCTTCATACCGAGAATTTGGCTTAGGGGCTGTTGAAGCAGGTTTTTACAGCAGGTGGAGGATAAGCCGCACCTTTGAGTTGGCCGTGAGTACACTTTATGACCTTAACGGCAGTTTGGTAGAAGGAGAAAGGTTCAGAAGACATTCCATCACAGTTCCAGCTCTTATCAGGGCAAATTCATTTTACTCGGAAGATGGTTTGTTTAGGTTTTTCAGCGGTGTTGGCCCATATTTCAGGCAGCATGTGAGGCAGCGTTTGTCAGAAGGAGCACAAGAGGTTTTAGGTACATCGCTAGAACTGCCGGATCAGGAATGGGGAATAAGTCTTCAATTTGGTTTTCAGGTTTCGAAGATTACGGTGACCACAGAGTGGCGCTCAGCATTGACACAGCCATTTAAGCTTCCAGGTGACACGGATTATTACAACAGGAATTTTAGGGTGGGGATTGCTTATGAGTTTTAGGGATTTAAGGTTAAAGGTTAAAGGAGAAAAGGGAAAGGTTCAGGAGTTCAGGGTTACCTTACAAGATTCGTAAAACCATGGACATCTGAACGTTTGAACAAAATAGGGTTAACGGTTAACAGTTAACGCTTAACAATTATTCGTTTGAAGAATCGGGATTAGAAAAAAGACCTTTGGGGTATGGAAACCCCAAAGGTCTTTTTTTGAAATGGAAAATCAATGGTTTAACCCGAATTATGCATTAGGTTTCGTAGTGATAGGCCAAAACACAAAAGAATCAAGCATTTTGCGAAGGAAGCATAGTCATCTCTATGGTGAGTGAGCTAAATGCAGCAAAGCGTTTGATTATGAAGTGTTTTGGCCTCGTAATAGAAGTTCTAATGCATATTTCGGGTTTAATCCTTAGGTCTGAAGTAGCGGATAGGGGCTTTGGGCTCGGGTTTGAGTTCTATACCCTCGGTTTCCAACAGCTTCAAGGCTTCCTGAACGGCCCTTTCCAACTGTGGATCCCTTCCCTCGATCACATCTTTTGGCGTCTGTTCTACAGGAATATCCGGCTTCACTCCAACACCCTCAACAGCCCATTCTCCATCCACATCAAAGAAACCCCCTCTTGGAGCCACCATCCTGCCCCCATCAATAAAGGGTGGGGTATCCCAAGTACCTACTAATCCTCCCCAAGTCTGGGTTCCGATCAAAGGTCCGATTTTCATTTTACTGAACAGGTAGGGGAGAAGGTCTCCTCCCGAGCCTGCTCTTTCGTTGATCAACATCACTTTAGGACCCCATATTCCGGACATAGGGGTGGTAAATGGTCTCCTGTCATTGGCGCGGCTGTTGAAATAGCCATGGAGTTCCCTGGCCATGATGTCCACCATATAGTCTGCAGCTGAGCCACCACCATTATTCCTCTCATCGATCACAGCTCCCTTTTTGTCCTGCTGGGCAAAATAATAACGGTTGAAGTAAGTGTAGCCGCCCTGTCCTGTATTAGGAACATAAACATAGGCCAGTTTACCTCCTGAAAGTCGGTCTACCATACGTCGGTTTCCTTCCACCCAGTCCATCATGCGTAATTGGCTATCATTGGTCACTGGCACCACAGTAATCAAACGGGAATTGGCACCGGAAGCCTGATCACTGACTTTGATTTTGATCTGTTTGCCTGCGGTATTTTCAAAGTACTTAAAGAAATTGTCCTGAATGTCCAGTAGATTTCCATTTACCTCTAGGATGTAGTCACCTACTTTGACGTCAATTCCTGGAACGGATAATGGAGCCTGCAATGTAGGGTTCCAATTTTCTCCATTGTAGATTTTTTTGATGCGGTACTTTCCATTTTCAATGGCAAAGTCTGCACCGAGTAAGCCAATATCCACTGTTTTCACTGTTGGGAAATCTCCACCAGAGGTATAGCTATGGCCAACAGCCACTTCACCACCCAGGATGTCAATGATATAATTCATATCAGAGCGGTGCTTGACATGGGCTACCCAGGGCTTGTACCATTCGTAGATTTCGTCCCAAGGGGCGCCGTGTACATTGTCCACATAAAGGAAATCACGCTGATATCTCCAGCCCTCACGGTAAATCTGCTCCCATTCTTCTTTGGGAGTGACTTTGATTTTGAAACCTGAAAGTGCTTTCAAGGCACCATCTCCAGGTTTTTTTGGCCCTCCGGTAGTCTCCACTATTCCCCAATTGCCGTTGGCTTGATAAAGCAAGGATTTACGGTCAAAAGACACCGTAGCTGTATTGACCCCAGTAAGGTAGGCCTCTGATTTTCTATCTTTAAAATTGTATCGGTGTAAGGTTTGCCCGGTCTGATTGGGAATGCTTTCCAAATAAAAAACATGGTTATCCGGACCAGCAATCAATCCTGTATAATTCCTGTCAGGAATATCCACAGCAACGATGCGCTGGGACAATCCTTCCTCATCTATAGTCACACTAACACTTTTGTTATTGTCCTTTTTCTCTCCATTTTCTGTTTTGGGCAACTCTTCATTGCTTTCCGGTAGCAGAGGAGACTTACCGGTTTTGCTGAGTACGGCCAGGTATAGACTTCTTGTAACCGGTCTGTCGTAGCTGCTCATGTCGAGCCAACCTGTATTAGGTCCAAAATTGGTGGAGGCCAGAAAATACAGGTATGCGCCATTTTGGTCCCAAACAGGAGTAATGGCATCAGCCATTCCATCTGTGATCTGGATTTTCTTTCCTGTTTCCACATTGTAAGTAAATATGGCTTTGAACTGGTTGTCCAAAAGGCGTGCATAGGCCACCCATTTACTATCCGGAGACCAAATAGGGTTGAGGCTTCTGTTGGGATGGGCAAAGCGGTCGGTGTCGGCTATCTTGGCGGCTCCGGTGGCCACATTCACTATCCAAAGGTTATAATCCGTATCCGTAAAGGCAATGTGCTTTCCATCTGGAGACCAATCTGGCTTGAAGAAGAAAGTACTTTTGGGCAAGGTGATGGTTTTGGCAGGTTTTAGCCCTTCTTGGTCTCCTATCATCAGTTGGTATTCTCCGTTGGCATCAGAAAACCAGGCGATCTGCTGCCCATCAGGAGACCAAACCGGCGCTCTTTCTGCCACACGGGAAGTATTGGTGAGGTTTCTGGCATCACCTTTTTCCTTGGGGACAGTGATGATTTCCCCTCGGTATTCAAATAGGGCCCTTTGTCCTGTCGGTGATAGGCTGGCATTGAGTAAACCTCTTTGGTTGACCTCATGCCACCTTTCCCTGGCCCAGTGGAAATCACCTTTGATATTAATTTCCAATTGTTGGGTCTGACCAATGGCAGGGTTCAACAAGTGCAGGTAACCGCCCTGTTCATAAACGATCTCGCTGCCATTGGAGTCAAGGTTTTTCACATCAAAATCCTTGTGGAAGGTTTCCTGTTTTAGGTTTCCAGTTGCAGGATCATAAGACCAGATGTTATTGGCAAAATCCCTTTCAGAGAGAAAAAACACCCGATTTCCATGCCAGATGGGTTGGGTATGTCTTTCCATATCTGTTTGTGGCGTCATTTTCAGTTCGAAGGTTTCCATGTTGACCACCCAGATAGGTTTTGCCTGTCCGCCCCGGTAGTTTCTCCATTCCGGATCCCAGAAAGCTATTTGCTGATAAGCGATGTGTTTGCCATCTGTGGACATTCTACCATTTACTGCTCTTGGGATGGGAAGTACCTCTTCCATACCTCCAGTCAAAGGTATTTTGAAAAATTTAGATTCCTTGGTAGGGACATTTTCCCTTGCAGAAGTGAAAAGTACAAATTTCCCATCAGGTGTCCAGCCTGTTACCATATCCGGACCGGGATGCCATGTCAGCCGCTTTGGTTCTCCTCCATCCACAGGAATGACATATACATCTGTATTGCCATCATATTGGGCAGAGAAAGCGATGTGTTTACCATCTGGGGAGAAGTGAGGCAGATTTTCTGCGCCTTCATTGGATGTGAGGCGGATGGCATCTCCTCCGTTTTTGGAAACTCTCCAGAGATCATTGGCATGGACAAAGACAATATAGTCTTTGCTGATGGTCGGTTCTCTTAGCAACATGCTTCCCTGGGCGAAGAGGCCTTCAAGAAGTAAAAAGCTAAGTCCTAAGAAAAGCAATTTTCTCATACGTTATAAAGGGTTGATTGATAGAAATGCAATTTAAGGTATTGGGCCAAGGATTTTTAGCCGTTGGTATAATCCTATTCCTCTTTTTTGAAATCCAAGCTGACTGAATTGATACAGTAGCGGATACCTCCACGGTCTTTGGGGCCATCGGGGAATCTGTGTCCCAGGTGGCCACCGCATTTGGCGCAGAGGATTTCTTCCCGGATCATAAAGTGGGAATAGTCCATCTGTACTACGATGGCATCAGGGCTTACAGGTTCGGTGAAGGAAGGCCAGCCGCAACCGCTGTCATATTTAGCAGAAGAGTGAAAAATTTCGTTGCCACAGGCTTTGCATTCATAGATTCCGGTGTCCTTGTTGAGGTAATATTGTCCTGTAAAAGGCCTTTCCGTTCCTTTTTCCCTCAGTACATGATAACTGATAGGATCAAGTTCCTTTTGCCATTCTGATTCAGGTTTTTGGACCGGGAAGGTTGGAGTTGGTTTCTTTTTCATGACTTGTCGGTTTGACTATTGTTGTTTCAGTAGTTGAGATTGGTTGTAGTGGTTGAAATTGTTGTCGGGTTGTCGTAGTTGTCAGGTTGAAGTTTTTTTAGTTGTTGTAATGGTTGTAATGGTTGTTTAGGTTTTCCAACTGGATTTAACATAGTCTAAGAAGTTGTGGATTTTGACTCCCAGTTTGTGATATTCTTCCATCAGCTTTTCTCCTTCTTCCTTCAATTCGGGGTAAAGCCTGGATATTTTATAGAGATGGTTATGGCATTCTAAATTACTGGCATGGGCATAAGTAATAAACTTAATGAAGTCCTGTTTGTAAGATTTTCTTCCATATCCTTCCACAATATTGGAATTAATAGAGTCTGAGGATCTTCTTAGCTGACTGCCCAATTCATATGTTTCGAAAGTCGGGAGTTTAAGACTGAAAGCATTTGTTTCGAAGAACAGCTCGATGGAAATGTTGTAGATGTCCAAGTCTTTATAGCTTTTCATAATCATAAAATTTTATGAGGTTAAACGTTAAAAAACGATACGCTTATTTTAACTCTTAGTTTCAAAATAGCTCCTGACTCAAATGCCCTGAATTATTGCTGTTTTTCCAAATTACCAAAACATTTTCCATTCATTTAATCAACAACTAATCAAATAACAATTACAACAATTACAACAATTACAACTCTTAGCTTCAAAGAGAAACTGAATCCACAAATCTCCTTAGACTTCTATTTTTTCATGAAGACGACCTTCCCCTTCGCTGCATTCTTGATCATGGATTCGTTCATCAGCATGGGGCGGTAAAGGCCTTTGGCAAACATTTCAGCCTGATCGGAGTACCAAGAACTGAATAGATTACCGCTCTGACCAGTAGGCAATATAGACTCTGCCGCTTCCACATTGGCAAAGTCGATGATGATGCGCATGGCAGGTCCTGAATTTACCCTGTAAATACCATTTGGATTCAATGTAAATGGCAATTTGTTGACAGATTCTTCATTAGCAGTAACAGGTGGAGCTTTTACATTGAAGATTTTGTCCAAAGGCTTTTTGGCACCTAATGGGTGGGGGTGTTCCAAAACAATACATTTTTGCCATTCCCAGTTATGACTGTCCCTTCCCATTTGGTCTTTAAGTTCTTCCAGAGATTTTTTCAAAGCTTTTTCCAAAATATCTTTTTTGGTTTCTTTTTGGGGAGTGTTCACATTGTCCCACCAAGGAGAATCGTTTGTTCTGATCAGTTTAGGAACACTACGTATATAAAGGAAAGTTTTGATGAAATTCTCGAAATCATCTTCCCCCAACTCATCAGCCATCATGTCATGAAGTGTATGATACAACCATTTGTAATAGAGGGTTGGAGCAATAGAATTCAGGTCATGGTTTCCGTCCCATTTTTCCAAGGCGGCCCTGACTGGTTCATAGCCTCTAAATATTCCCGGATCAATGTCCATCATCATACTGCGGGCATTGATAGGATGGTTTTCATTGATGGCTTCAAGTTGTAGTTCTTTTATATTTTGCTGAGTCCAGTCATTTCTGGCTGTAACTGTTTTTGCAATCCTATTCCAGCGGTCGCCAGGGTAGTAGTAACCTGGGAAGAAGATTCCGTTGGCCAAGGTATCGGGCTGATTATTTGCTGATGCAACAAAACCTGAAGGGGGATTGATGCTCATGGGGTTTTCTTCAAAGGGAATCCATCCCAAAGGTTCATCGGCAGGGTTGCTTCCATCCAGGAAGATTTTGCTGTTTACATGAGCTGGCCGTATGGGTAGTTTGGCAGTAGCCCACCAGGCGATATTTCCTTCTTTGTCCCCATACATCACATTGAGGCCAGGGGCGTGAATCAGACGGACAGCATCTTCTATTTCCTGGATGCTGCTGGCATGGGCCATTTTCCACGTAGCCTCAAGTGCTTTGGTAGGCTCAAGTACATAAACCCACCAGGAAGCGACAGGATTGGAAGTGAGTTTACCGATATCAGGGAGCACTTCATTCATTATAGGGCCATGGATTGATTCCACAATTTCAAAGTCTATTGCCTCTTTCCCTTTGACGGGAATTTTTTCGGTCCTTTTATACATTGGCCTAAATTCATCCCCATATACTGTCTGGTTGGGGTTATTGGGATTGATTTGCTCCTCAAAGAAATCCTGGTCATCATTTTCGAACATGGTCAGGCCGATACTGTGCTTACGGCTGTGTCCTACAAGACCAAAAGGCATTCCTGCAAGGTGGTTGCCATAATAGGAGAATCCAGGATATTCTATATGGGCTTCATACCAAACTGAAGGTTGGGCAAAGCCAATGTGCGTATCATTAAGAAATAGTACTTCACCTGAAGCAGTTCTTGAGGGTGCAATTACCCAGGAATTGCTGCCTTCCAGTAGCGGGGCAGGTAATTTTTCAAGCAAAGCATGGATATTGCTTCCAAGTAATATTTCTTTTGTATCAGAGTCCCTTTTTGGATAGTTGTTTGGTATGATATGATGTTCGGGGAGTGTATGGACTGAAAGAACCTTAAGGTAATCCGGATGGAGATTTCTTGCCATTTTGGTTACCAAAGGGTCTGTTTTCATAGCCATAGCAAAAGTGAAAGACATATAGCCAACGATACCATGAACGTCTGTGATAGTGAATTCTCTAGGTTTGTGGCCAAGGATGGTGTATTCGATGGGGAGTTTTCCGGATTGGATAAAATGATTTACCCCTTTGATATAAGCCTCTGTGGCTGTTTTCCAGGGCGTCTTACCCTCTGCCAACCATTCTACAGTACTCCAATCTGCATGCTTGGGAATACCGAGTGTTCTGAAAAACTTGTCCACTTCTAACAGGTCTTCACCCAGGAGTTCGGCAAGCGTGCCAGTGCCCACCCTGCGCATCATTTCCATTTGGAAAAGACGATCCTGTGCATGGATATATCCCAGGGCCATATAGGCATCTGTTTCATTGGCTGCATAAATATGGGGAACTCCAAATTCATCGAAATAAACTTCAGCTTCTGATTCCAAGCCGGCCATTTCAATAGTACCATTGTAATTTGGAGCATGTTGGTATTTAACAATCTGATAACCTGCAATTGCTGCAAAAAAGAGAATGATCAGGATAAGGATTAATTTTTTCATGGATTGGTATTTGGGTCATATAAATGTAAGCTGAAAATTAGGGGATTGTGGGGAGAGTAGCAAGTATGGGGAGACGAGAAGCGAGAGGGTTAGACATAAGACACAAGTAGCAAGACACAAGACACAAGACACAAGACACAAGAAGCAAGACAATAGACTTACCTTACATGACTCGTAAACCGGGACTATGACAAAAACTGTGTAAGTTGGTTTCACTACTTACGAAGTTAAAGTTATACCTCGAAATTCTCTGTGTGATTTAGAAGAAATCGCACGGGGAATTTGAGGAACCCGCGGTAGGCGAATACCCGATCTGTTTGCAGACAATTTCTTACCTTTAACACACAGATTGCAAAAATGAAAAAAG
>NZ_PYGF01000009.1 GCF_003014575.1 Cecembia rubra | reverse complement strand
CCGTCATAAACCTTGTTCTTATCATCTGCAGTAACCGTCAGGACAGCTTTCGTAATCTCTAGCGTACCGGCAACAAAGGTGATGTCATAGTTGTCCGAGGTCAGTCCCTCAGGAGTGATCACATACGTGCCCGCATTGACCGCAGGACCCGCAGGATCCGTAGTAAAGAGCAAGATACCGCCCAGATCGGCCGCATCTTCTCCTTCAATAAACCCTTCATAGCTTACCGTAAATGCTGTGAATGCCTCACCGTCATAAACCTTGTTCTTATCATCTGCCGTTACCGTCAGGACAGCTTTCGTAATCTCTAGCGTACCGGCAACAAAGGTGATGTCATAGTTGTCTGAAGTCAGACCGGAAGGAGTGATCAAATAGGTGCCGGCATTGACCGCAGGACCTGCTGGATCTATTGTAAAAATCAACTCACCGTCCAGATCGGCTGCATCTTCTCCTTCAATAAACCCGTCATAGCTTACCGTAAATGCCGTGAATGCCTCACCATCATAAACCTTGTTCCTATCATCTGCCGCTACCGTCAAGGCCTTTGCCGTAATATTTGCGCTGAATGAAGGCTGGACCAAGCTATAATTCGAAGCAGAGGCACCACTGATCGTGTATCCCGTTGTGCTGATATTGATTCCTGTACCCACATTTGGACTGGCAAATGTAAAAGTAGGCGTGCCGCCTAAAGTCACAATATCACCTGTCTCAACACCGCTCAAGGCAGCCGTACCTGTAACCGAAGCAGCCGTGGTGCGGTCATAAATTTTGTTATTCCCTGTAAGTCCTGTTACCGACAACTCTTTTGCCGTAATATTTGCGCTGAATGAAGGCTGGGCCAGGGTATAATTCGAAGCAGAGGCACCGCTGATCGTGTACCCCGTTGTGCTGATATTGATTCCTGTACCCACATTTGGACTGGCAAATGTAAAAGTAGGCGTGCCGCCTAAAGTCACAATATCACCTGTCTCAACACCGCTCAAGGCAGCCGTACCTGTAACCGAAGCAGCCGTGGTGCGGTCATAAATTTTGTTATTCCCTGTCAGACCAGTTACCGACAATTCTTTTGCCGTAATATTTGCGCTGAGTAAAGGCTGGGCCAGGGTATAATTCGAAGCAGAGGCACCGCTGATCGTGTACCCCGTTGTGCTGATATTGATTCCTGGACCCACATTTGGACTGGCAAATGTAAAAGTAGGCGTGCCGCCTAAAGTCACAATATCACCTGTTTCAACACCGCTCAAGACAGCCGTACCTGTTACCGAAGCAGCCGTGGTGCGGTTATAAATTTTGTTATTCCCTGTTAATCCAGTGATTGAAAGTTCTTTTTGGGCAACGGTCAAAGTTGCAGCAGCACTATTCTGTTCACAGCCATCTGCTGAAGTAATTTTTACACGATAAAGTGCTCCGGAAAGAGAAACTGGAGGTCTTGAGACCGTTAATTGATTAGTTGTAGCCCCGGAATAAACACCGGCATTGGACAAAGAGGTAAAGGAAGTCCCATTATTGGTGCTTATTTCCCATTGATAGGTAAAAGTGCCTGAAAGCCCTACACTTGCTGAAAACTGAGCATTCGCTCCATAAGTAATACTTTGATTTGATGGTGAGGTAATGACAAAGTCCGGACAGGTTATGGTGTATGTTATGATAATCAATCCATTTCCTCCACCGCCTCCAGGGTTGTTTTCTCCCCGTCCACCGCCTCCACCTCCGCCGGGGAATGAACCTGCCACTCCAGCTGCTACACCACCATTTCCTCCATTTCCTCCTGGCGTATTTTCACCTGCGGCTGAAATACCACCCGTTCCGGCTGTCCCGGTACTCGCAGCCCCTCCGTCCCCTCCTGAACCGGCACCACCGCCACCTCCAGCAGTATTATTGACTCCAGCAGCACCGGCACCACCATTTCTAGTTCCACCAGTTCCACCCGCACCTCCAGCACCATTATTCCCAGTACTACCATTGGAGCCCCCATTTGCTGTAACAGTTGAAAAATTAGTACTTCTAGAAGTTGAACCTACTTCACCATTTCCGATGGTGTAGGTAATCGAACTTGAAGGAGTTACTGTTAATGTCGATTTGGTATATGCACCTCCTCCACCTCCTCCACCTGCCCTAATATTAACTCCAGAAATAGTACCTGCACCACCTGCCCCACCTGCTCCCCAAGCCTCAACTGTAATGCTTGTAACCCCTGCTGGAACCGTCCATGAACCAGAAGTAGTTAATGTGACTTTTTTAGTTTGTGTCGTTTGCCCATAGACCCCCTGCCCTATAAGCAGCAATAGGATCAAGCCAAGCAGGGTCCCAAGTTTCTTTATTATAATATCCATCGGATTGCTAAAAATTTGCACTAATCGGCTTTTATTCGCCTCACCAAACATATAGCTTCTATTTTTCATTTTCTTAATCACTTTATCCCATTACCAGATCATTACCCGCTCATCCCCACGAAGTCTGCCAGGCTTAAACAATGAAAAAATCAGGGTAAATTCATGAGTAACATTAGGGAGCAAATAAGATCGGTTCATAGGCAATTCATAGATGTAGCCGATCCTAAACTGGGGCAAAACAAAGCCCAATTGAAAATTATTGGCATAAGTCACCCGATGACCTGCTCCAAACCAAAAGGTCTCCGAAAAAAGCATTTTCACATTTAGCTCCAAATGGTTTGGCAAGTCTGCCTGATTCCGATACATGATATTGGCAGAAAGGGCTAAGGAAGGAGAAACCGCCTCTCTGTAACCAGCCATGAATATACTTACCGGGGATTTTCGGTCCATAAAAGCCTCGCCCCTATAAAAATTCCCTTGGTTTACATTATGCATAGAGTAACTAATAAAAAAGTTATAATGGGTGAGCGCCATCCCCAAATTGAAATCTAAAATCCTCATGTAGGCAAACCGACTCTGAAAAGGTGATAAGATTGGGTCATTGACCATTTCTGCAGTCAGCACATTTCCGTCAAGTTGAACATTGTTGTAATTTAATCCGGCTCCCAATCGAAGGTTAGTTGAATTGCTTAATCTAATTCTGGAGGCATAGGCTAAAATCATTTCATTTTCCTGATAGGGACCATATTGATCATGGAGAAAATTAAATGAAAAAGCATTTTTCCCCATCAATGCCGGCTCAGGAAAAGGGCCAAACTGAGCAAAATCCATCTCAGCAGAGAGATGATAAGTTTTTGGCGCTCCATCCATTCCTACCCATTGGTTGCGCACAAATCCACGGACTGTAGCTCCTTCATAACCACTTAAAGCAGGGTTGTAGTAACTTTGAAAATGGCTAAACTGGCTGATAAATTTCCTAGATTGCGCCAAACTCAAATGAGAAAATAGCAGCAAAGACTGAAGTAAAATGAAATGAAATTTAAAACGCATAAATAAACTTTAGGTGGTGTTTTTTACCACCTTTATGAGAAGTGTTTAATACAATAGAAATTTTGATCAAATACTATTTATATGTGCAATGTTTGTTTTATTACATTTAAAATGTAAATGTTAGTGGTAGAAAATTGAAAAAATGCTACTTTTTGTAAACCACGAGCTCAATTCTCAAAAAATTCGTTTTCATAAAATTATAATTCAATAAAAAAATATTTCATTTTAATTTAACATGAAAATTATTTGAAATTAAAATTAAAACAATAAAAAATTTCAATTTTCATATCGATTTTAAACCTTACTCCAGAGCCAGAATACCCTTTGTTTATTGATTGGTAAATTTGATTTATACTATGTTAATTTACTTGAACTAAATAAGAACTTACAACCAAATTTGTATGCAATCAAAAAATGACAGTTTCCAATATGAAAAAGAATTTGAAGTCCTTTCATTCCAAGTTGACCCCTCAGGAAAGTTACGCTGGTCCGCATTGGCAGATATGCTTCAAGAGGTAGCTTGGAAACATGCTGACAGCAGGAACTTTGGACAGAAACTTTTTGACCTGGGGTTTATGTGGGTATTATCCCGCTTTGATATACAGGTCAATGAGATGCCATCCTGGGGGAATGACATCAAAATCGAAACTGCTGGAAGAGGGATCAACAAACTTTTTGCGATGAGAGAATTTCGTGTAAAAGACAGCCACGGGAAAATATTGGCGAGTGCCATGTCTGCTTGGCTCTTACTTGACATCGAGAAAAAAAGGCCACAAAAGCCGGAAAAAGTATTGCCTGCGGAATTATTTCAACCTATTCTTGAAGAGGAATTTCTTCCTGAAAAACTCAAGGCGCCTTCGTATCCGGTTTTTGGAAGGAATTTTCAGGTCAACTTCTCAGATCTGGACATGAATAACCATGTCAATAATGTGAGTTACATACGCTGGATAGAAGATTTTTGCAAAGAAAAGGATTTCAAGTTCAACAGATTACTGATCAACTACCAATCCGAAGCTATTTTGGGAGAAAGTATAGAAATCCAATTTGAAATAGATTCTAAAAAAATCGTCATTTCAGGAATAAGCAATGGAAGAGTTGTTTTTAATTCTTTAATGACCAATAATTCATAAAATCCGCAATTTTTTTGTAAGTTTTTATTCTGTCAGGGCTATGTGATGAAAATCACAGCATCCTTGCCTGCAATTGAGCCATTTTTGTGTTGTTTTATTTTAAGACCCGATGAGAGAAATCTTCCAGCCCTTCGTAAAATTATTGACTTTGATGGTCGGTTTATTGATGACCATATCCTTACTTACTGCTTTTCTTATCGGTGTGGTGATTTTTGTTTTCAGTGGAGGCTCTCTACCTTCTTTTAAGAACCAATCAGCAATTCAGTCAGTAGCAATGGAAGCTGAAAACTACAGAGGTGTTGCACCTAAAGAAGGAATGTGGAATGCACCTGATTGGAGCACAGTAGAGGAGGAAGCAAACGCTGAGGATATCAAATATGGTAGGGAACTGATTGTGAATACTTCCAACTATTTAGGTCCTAATGGAAAAGTAAAAAAGATGTCCAATGGCATGAACTGCCAGAACTGTCATTTGAATGCAGGAACAGCTCCCCTTGGCAATAACTATGGAGCTGTGGCTTCAACTTATCCAAAAGTGAGGGCCCGTTCGGGACAGATGGAGGATATTCCTAAGCGTATCAATGACTGTTTTGAAAGAAGTTTGAACGGTAAGACGCTTGAATTGAACAGTAAAGAAATGATAGCTATGGTTGCCTACATGGAATGGTTGGGCAAGGATGTAGCTAAAGGAGAAGCTCCCAAAGGGTCTGGTATTTATGAATTGGCATTTTTGGATAGGGCGGCAGACCCTATCAGGGGTAAGAGCGTATATGCACAAAACTGCCAGAGCTGTCACATGGAAAACGGGGAAGGAATGATGAAGCCTGATAAAACCGGTTACATTTATCCTCCGCTATGGGGAGAGCATAGTTACAATAATGGAGCAGGATTGTTCAGAATGTCCAGGTTTGCAGGATATGTGAAGACAAACATGCCGTTGGGTGCTTCTTTTGAAAACCCTATCCTAAGTGATGAAGATTCATGGGATGTAGCTGCTTATGTGAACAGCATGCCAAGACCCAAAAAAGATATTACAAAAGATTGGCCAGACATAGCGAAAAAGCCAATTGATCATCCTTTTGGCCCGTTTGCGGATGAATTTTCGGAAGAGCAGCATAAGTTCGGTCCATTCAAACCTATCAAAGAGTCCAAAGAAAAAACGAGTAAATGAGAAGATACCTGGTCATTGGTTTACTTTATTTTCTTGGTTTCCCTTCTTTGACTTCAGCACAAGATTCCACTAACACTTCCAAGTCCACCGTGCCCGTAGAAGGCACTATGGGGTTTAGGACTTTCTGGATGTCCACTTCCTATTTCGAAGATTTCAAAGGGGATTATGCCTTGGGCCAAGCGGCATTCCTTCGGCTGAAAACAAAAGATTTCAGAGGTTTCTCCATTGCGGCGAGGTACACCCTTTTTGCCAACGTATGGAGTTCGGATCTTTTGGATAGGGATCCAATCACGGGCAATTTCAACAGATATGAGGTAGGACTTTTTGATGTAACAAATCCTGCTGAGCGCTTTTTCGGGAAGCTGGAAGAATTACAGTTGAAGTACCAATCAAAAAAAATAACTGGTGTATTTGGCCGAATGGATATCAATACACCATTTATCAATCCTCAAGATGGTAGGCTGTCCCCGACCTTTGTTCAAGGAGCACAGTTGGCATACCGACCCAATAATACACATCATTTTACGGGCTATATCATTGACCGCATTAGCCCAAGATCCACCTCGGGCTGGTATGATGTGGGTGAGACTTTTGGGCTTTATCCTGTAGGTCAGAGCACCTTTGGTAAGCCTTCTCTATACAAGGGAAAGACCAACAGCCATTTTGTGAGTATATTGGAATGGAAGGGGCAGGTTTTGCCTGAAATGAGCCTTCAGTTTAATCACACCTTTGTGGACAATGTATCCAGTACCTATTTCTTACAGGCACTTAATGACTGGAAACAGCCAGGCAGAAGGTACGACCTTTTTACAGGAACACAGTTTATCCTCCAGCATGGTGTGGTTGAGGGCGGTAATCCTGACAGGACGCTACAGTTTAAGCATCCCGAAGACCTGAATTATGTGTTCAGTGGAAGGATAGGTATCAAAAATCCCAAGATGCAGTGGCACTTGAATTACACTAGAATTGATGGCCGTGGAAGATTCCTAAGCCCAAGGGAGTGGGGCAGGGATCCTTTCTTTACTTTTATTCCCCGGGAAAGGAATGAGGGCTTTAACCAAGTGGATGCCATTACTACCTATTACCAGCGCAATCTTCCCAGTGCAGGTCTACAACTGTATGGGTTTGCGGGACTTCACTTCCTTCCAGACCCTACCGATGTAGAGATCAATAAATTTGGATTCCCTTCCTATGCCCAGGCCAATCTTGGCGGTAGATATACTCCAGATTGGAGCAAAGGACTGGACTTTCATCTGATACTAATGAGCAAGATCAATATCAGGGAAGGGGAAATGAAGCCACAGTGGATTTACAACAAAGTGGATATGTTCCACGTCAATTTTATCGTCAATTATCAGCTGACATGGAAATAAAGAAATTCAACAGTTTGGAAGAACTTCAGCAGGCTTTAGCAATTAGGCCTGCCGTGATGCTTTATTTTTATCAAGATACCTGTGGGGTATGTGTCCAGGTACTCCCCAAGGCGAAAGCCATAATGGAGGAGTCATTTCCTTTGATGGAGCTGTGGGTGATGGAAGCTGAGCAGCACAGGGAGATCATGGCACAGATGCGTATGCTGTCCATTCCAGGGATTTTGGTGTTTTTTGAAGGACAGGAGTTTTTTCGCACCAATGGTCTGATTACCCTCAATGAAATGGAATTAAAAATTAGAAGACCTTATTCTATCATGTTTGAAGAATAAGGCCTAAAAACTTACATTTCATCCTACAATCAGCTATTTTCTTTCACTAGGTTTCTGATTTCTTTGAAGAAACCACGGCGTATAGGGATTACAAATTCCTTGATATGAAGCTCTTTTGAATTAAAAGATGAAATTTCCCGGTGATTTACAACAAAGGATTTATGTACCCTAACAAATTTAGAAATTGGAAGATCATCAACCATATCCTTTAGGATGTCCCTTACCACATAAGATTTGGTTTTAGTCTGAATCTTTGTGTAAAGCCCATCAGCTTGAAAAAACAATATATCATTTAGGGAAATCGGAATAGTAAACCCTTTATCCTTGATCGTGATTACATTTTTTTCCAGTTTGCCTTTTTTCTTTTCACGGGAATTGATTGCCAAATGCAATGCAGATCTTAATTCATCCAATGTAAATGGCTTAAGAAGATATCCCTCATAGGGTTGAGATGAAATCCTGTCCAGAAAACTGGCATCAGAAAAAGCAGTAAGGTATACTACTGGAATATCTGAGATAGCTTTAATCTTTTGGCATAGGGCAATGCCGTCCATATCTCCTTTTAATTGAATATCCATGAGAATAAGATCAGGTTTATTCCTTTTTAGAAAGTTGAGAGCATCCTTTCCATTATCCAATATCTCCTCAACTTGATACCCAAGATAATCCAGTAAATCTCTTATGTTTTGACCAAGCTCAAGCTCGTCCTCAATGATCAATATTTTTTTCATGGGCGAAATATAGGCTTATTGATAATTCAACTTAATAATTTAAAAATCTATTGCTGTATTTTGTAAATAAAGCAACCATAATTTACATATTAAAGGCCTTTATTTACAGCTTAATTGAAAAAAGATGAACAGGAGCGAAAAAATCCTATCCGCCTTAGGAAAATCCTATTTCGAATTGGAGGCTGAAATCAATTTAAAAAAGTCATTACCAAAAATTCTTCATTACCTTGGGGAGTCCACTTCTGTGGACCGCGTTTATATTTTTAAGAATCATTTCAATGAGGCAGGTGAATTCTGTATGTCTTATAAATTTGAATGGAATGCACCAGGTGTTGCACCACAAATTGACTTTGAATTTCTTCAGAATCTGCCCTGGTCAATTTTTCCGGAAATAGAACACAATCTAAGAAAAAACCTGGTAATCAATGACTTGGTTAAAAACACCCAAAATCCTGTTTTCTTTGAATCGATGTCTGAACAGGGTATTTTATCTTATCTTTTTGTTCCGATATTCTCCGGGAAAGAATTTTGGGGTTATATAGGTTTTGACAATTGCAGCTCAGAAATACTGTTTACCCAAGACCAAACTAGCGCACTTCTTGCCTTTGCTTCAACATTAGGAACAAAACTTTTGGCCAACCGACAAAAAAGGAAGTTGATGATAGGCCACAAAAATTACAGCCTCTTAGTCAATAACATTAACGAAATCGTTTTCAGAACAGATCAAGAGGGTCGCCTCGAATTTGTAAATAAAGCTTGGGAAAAGATCGCAAAATTCACAATTAATGAAACTATCGGACAACCGCTGTCTGACTTTTTTGAAAAGGGATCAGAAGAATTGGAGTGTATAAGGGATCCCAATATCAGAAAAAAAAATACAGATGGATTTGAGAAAGACCTTTTAATGAAAACCAAAACAGGACAAAAGGTATGGGTGAAGATAAAAGGAAAGTATAATGATCTCCAATTAGCAGCAAAAGAAGGAGTCCTTGGAACGATCATTAACATTCATTCTCAAAAATTGGCTGAAGAGGATGCCAAAAAACTGAACACCTTACTCCAGGCAGTCAACGAGACCCAATTGAATTTTTTTGAACAGGAAGATTTTCTGACTTCCATGAATTCCCTTCTGGAAAACTTATTATCCATTACTGGTAGCCAATTTGGCTTTACCGGGGAGGTTTTATATGATGAGCAGGGAAACCCCTATCTCAAGTCACATACCATATCGAATATTTCCTGGTCCGAAGAAACCCAGAAATATTACGAGCAAAACTTTAAAGTTGGAATTGAATTTAGAAACCTGAAAACACTTTTTGGAGAAAACCTGAGGACAGGAGAAATTGTCATTTCCAATGATTGTGCAAATGATCCAAGAAGTGGGGGAGTTCCCCAAGGGCATCCTCCTATAAAACGGTATTTGGGAATACCTATTTATAAGGGAACAGAATTTTTAGGTTTGATGGGATTTGCCAATAAGCCTACTGACTATACATTGGAAGACGTTCAGTTTTTGGAACCTATTATCTCTGGGTATGCAAATTTCATCAAAGCAATTCGGATCAATAGAAAAAGAAAAGAGTCTGATGCCATGTATAGGCTCATTTCAGAAAATTCCGGGGATATAATCGCCATTCATGATTTTGATCTGACATTCAGGTACATTTCCCCTTCTATTGAAAAAGTATTGGGATATAATCCCAGTGAAGTTATTGGAAAAAAACCAGAGGATATTTTTGGTAAATTCAAAGCAAAAGTCACCAAATTAGATGGATACGATAAAATGCTCATTTCCCATTTCCATAAAACCACTGGTGAAAAAATTCATCTGGAGATTCTAAGCAGGATTCTTTATGACGAAAAGGGGAATCCAGTTGGAATTGTCGCAGCATCAAGGGATGTGACTGATAGGGAACTGGTCCTTAAACAACTCAAAAAATCTTTGGAAAAAGAAAAAGATCTGAATAAACTCAAATCCAGGTTTATTTCTATGATCTCCCATGAACTCAGGACGCCACTATCAACAATTATCAGCAGTATTGATCTCCTGAAATTAATTACTGAAAATTTAAATGATAAAACACAGAAGGAAAAACTAAGCCTTCACCTTGATAGAATCCATCTTCAGGTGAACCGATTGACTAGAGTGATTTCTGACATACTTACCCTGGAAAATCAATCCAATAAACCTTCTCCCCGAAGAAATGAAAAAATTAATCTGAACAGGTTTTTGAAGACTTTAATTGAGGATTATTTTACGGTTGCTGATATCCCCCAAATTGAAGTCAATTTACCAACAGATGACAAAATCATTGAGACTGATGCATCTTTACTTTCCCATGCAGTAAAAAATATCATAGAAAATGCCATTAAATACTCACCTGACAGCACGGAAAAACCAATTCTAGACTTAATTTTTGAAAAAAATAAGTTTGAAATTATCGTAAAAGACTTCGGGCTTGGTATTCCTAAAGAAGAGCAAAAGCACATATTCAATTCCTTTTTCAGAGCAAAAAATGTTTCCAATATCAAGGGCACTGGGCTAGGTTTGAATATTGTCCATGAATTTGTAAAAAAACTTGGGGGCAAGGTGAGTTTCTCAAGCAAAGAAGGAGTGGGGACTACATTTATTATCTCCATGCCCTATCAAGAAGAGAAATAAAAAACGGAGCAATTAATCGCTCCGCTTTTTTGTCCATATTGGTTGAATCAATTACTTCGTCCTATCCACTTTGACCTGATCTAGGCCTCTCTTTTTAAGTAAAGCATCAATCTTAGGCTCTGAACCACGGAAATTGACATACATGCTCATAGGCTCATCAGTACCTCCTCTTTCCAATATTTCTTTGCGGAATGACAATGCTTTTTCCTGGTTGAACAACTGAGTTTCTTTGAATGCCTGGAAGGCATCGGTATCCAAAACTCCTGACCAGATATAACTATAATAGCCTGAAGAATAGCCTCCGGAGAAGATATGCTGGAAGTAGGTACTTCTGTACCTGGGAATGATTTCACCAATCAATCCGATTTTTTCCATAGATACATTTTCAAAGGTTTTGGCATCCATTTGAATTGGTGAAGTCTGGGAGTGATAATCCAAATCCAAAAGAGAAGCTGCCAAATACTCCGTAGTTCCAAATCCCTGACCAAAAGTCCCGCTGTTCTTCAACTTTTCAATAAGCGCATCAGGAATTACTTCCCCTGTTTGATAATGAATGGCATATTGCTTCAATACTTCGGGTTCAGTGGCCCAGTTTTCCATAATCTGGGATGGCAGTTCCACAAAATCCCTTGGAACAGCTGTACCAGCCAAACTTTTATATTGAACATTAGACAACAATCCGTGCAGAGCATGTCCAAACTCATGGAAGAAAGTGGTCACTTCATCAAAAGTAAGAAGTGCAGGAGCATTACCTGTAGGTTTGGAAAAGTTGCAAACAATAGAAATCACAGGTGCTTTTCTTTCTCCATTGACAGTATTCTGAGGTCTATATGAGGTCATCCAAGCTCCTCCCCTTTTGGAAGCTCTTGGGTGAAAATCCATATATAATACTCCGACATGGGTACCGTCCGCTTCTTTAACTTCATAAGCTTTTGCTTCTGGGTGATAGCTTGGAATATTTTTGATTTCGGCAAAAGTCAGTCCAAAAAGTTTATTCACCACCATGAATACACCTTCCTGAACTTTATCAAGGGCAAAGTAAGGCTTCACTTCCTGCTCATCGAGGTCAAATTTCTGCTTCCGCAGTTTTTCCTCATAATATCTCCAATCCCAAGGCTCTAACTTGAAATCTTTTCCTTCAGCAGCAATCATGGCCTGCATCTCATCCCTTTCTTGCTTGGCTTTGGCCAATGCTGGCTCCCATAATTGATTCAACAGCTTGTAAACATTGTCCACATTTTTAGCCATGCTTTCTTCCAATACATAATCAGCATGGTTGGCATATCCTATAAGATTGGCTTTCTGCAACCTAAGGTTGGCCATTTCAATTAGGATTTCATTATTGTTCTTGTCATTGGCCTGGTCACCTCTGTTTTTGTAAGCTTCCCAAATCTGCTTTCTCAGCTCTCTATTTTCAGCATATTGAAGAAAAGGCATTACGCTCGGATTCTGTAATGTAAACAACCACTTATCTTCTTCTCCGGCCGTCTCCGCATCCTGAAATGCCACATCCCTCAATTCCTGTGGCAGGCCTGCAAGATCTGCTTCGTTATCGATTATAAGCTTAAAAGCGTTGGTTTCTGCCAAAACGTTTTGGCCAAACTGAAGACTCAAAACGGATAATCTACTATTGATCTCCCTTAATTTTTCCTTATCGGACTCATTCAGGTTTGCTCCATTACGGACAAAGGACTTGTAGGATTTCTCCAGTAGCTTATGCTGTTCTGCATTTAAACCGAAAGAATCCTTGTTTTCCCAAACATGCTTTACCCTATGGAAAAGCTTCTCGTTTAGATTGATGTTATCACTGTGTTTGGAAAGTTCGGGAGCCATTTCTCTGGCTATAGCCTGAAGTTCGTCATTGGTGTTGGCAGAGTTAAGGTTGCTAAAAACGATGCTTACTCTGGCCAAAAGCTCACCTGACTTTTCCATTGCCTCGATAGTATTGGAAAATGTGGCTTCCTCTGGATTATTGACAATTGCATCGATTTCCTCTTGATGAAGGCGCATCCCTTCCCTCAAAGCAGGTGCAAAATGCTCATTTTTAATCTTATCAAAAGGAGGTACTTCAAATGGGGTATTGTAAGCTTCAAAGAAAGGATTCATACTATCTGATGGCTTGTCGCCCGTACCGCAGGAAGCCAATAAAGCTCCAGCTATGGAAAGGACAATGATTGTTTTATTCATAATATTCCTATTTGGGTTTGGATGCAAATATAAGATTTGTAACAAAACAAAAACGAATCTACAAAAGAAACCTGGATTGGGCTTCTATGGTTGATATGATTTGGCTTTTGTAGCCTAAGCCTTCTGCTAAAATTCTACTTAAATAGAAAAAATATTATGTAAAACAATTCATAATACTGTAAACCCAAGACAGAATATTTTTTGTTGTCAGGTATTTGAAATGAAAACACTTCTACATGGAACAACTGTAATGAAAAAATTTGTTGCCTTACAAAAGCCACAATACCTTTGCCCAAGGCCAAAAATCAGCTTACATGAAAAGTACAAAATACTTCCTTTTAATATGTTTGATATCTTTTACTTTTTCCGGAAAAGCTCAGCAAAAGGATCAATATGTAATTCTCATTTCCTTAGATGGTTACCGCTACGATTACACGGAACGTTTTCAGCCTGAAAACCTATCAAAATTCATTAAGGAAGGAGTAGAAGCTGAGGCCATGTCTCCATCCTTCCCAAGCAAAACCTTTCCAAATCACTATACCCTGGCCACAGGCATGAAACCAGAAAATCACGGCCTCATAGACAATTCATTTTACGATCCGGCAAAGGATCAGGTCTATGTCATTAACGACAGAGAAATTGTACAGGATGGTTATTGGTATGGTGGCACACCTTTATGGGTTTTGGCTGAACAAAATGGCCTGACCACAGCAAGCTATTTTTTTGTAGGTACAGAAGCACCTGTTCAGGGAATCCAACCCACCTATTATTATAATTATGATGCCAATATCCCTAATCTGGCCAGAATTATAAAAGTGTTTGAATGGCTTATGCTGCCTGAAGAGCAAAGACCAAGATTGATAACCCTTTATTTTTCGGATATGGATGATATCGGGCACCGCTATGGACCTGATAATGACGAACAATTGAACAAAAGGCTCCAGCGATTGGACAAAGAATTAGGTGCTCTTTTTGAAGGATTAAAAAGCTTTGACCTTGACATTAATGTATTCATCGTATCTGATCATGGCATGACCAAAGTGCCTAAAGAAAACCTGATCAACTTAGATCAAGTCACAGAAGGAATAGATGCAAAGGTCATCAATAATGGCGCCTCTGCCCATATTTACCTCAATAACCCCCTTGAGATCGAAGAAATTTACTTGAAACTTAACAGCAAAGAAGGGCCTTTTAAGGCGGTCAAAGTCAATGACAGAACTTTTTATAAAAATATCGAAAATTATAGGCACCGGATGGGGGACCTTCTGATTCTCCCCTATCTAGGATTTTATTTGGCCACAACTGAAGGAATGGTAAGTTACCAAAACCGTTCGGCAATTTTCAAAACAAGTGTATTCGGAGAGCATGGTTACAGCCCTGAATACAAAGACATGCAAGGAATATTTTACGCAAATGGGCCAAGGTTAAAAGAAGGTATTAAGATCGGCAAGTTCCAAAATATTCATGTATATCCGTTGATTTGTGAGATATTAGGACTTGAGATACCAGAAGGTATTGATGGCAGACTGGAAGTATTAAAACCTATCCTTAAAAACTAATGGGAACTACCATAGACATAAAAAGCAGAAAGGAAGTTTCCAAGTTGGTCCGAACCTTCTATGCAAAAGTCAGGACCAATCAGACTCTTGGTCCAGTATTCAACAGTATTGTTGATGATTGGGAAATACATTTGGAAAGGTTAACAGATTTCTGGGAAATGATTTTGCTTCAAACCGGACCGGGTGCTGGGAAATTCAGTCCTGTACCTGTCCACAAGGAGGTAGATGAAAAAATGAATCATCAAATATCAGAAACCCACTTCAATACCTGGCTTTCTCTTTGGTTTGAAACCCTTGAGAGTCAATTCAAAGGAGAGGTGGCTGACTTTGCTAAGCAACATGCCCATAAAATGGGGCATATATTGTTCTTCAAAATTATGGAAGGCAGGAATACAGCAAAATAATCAGGGGACTTTGTTCCCTGTGAACTTGGGCATTATGACATCATTATTGTGTCCTATTCCTTCTCTATTGAATACTTTTAAAATTGTTAACCAAATAATTTTAACATCCAGAAAAAAGGTCCGGTTTTCAACATACCATACATCCAAATCAAATTTTTCATTCCAGCTGATGGAATTTCGTCCATTGATCTGAGCCCAACCTGTAATCCCTGGCCTCACATCCATTCTTCTTCTCTGCCTGTCGCTGTAAAGAGGTAGATATTCCATCAATAATGGCCTGGGACCGACCAAGGACATTTCCCCTTTCAATACATTGATCAATTCAGGAAGCTCATCTAGACTTGTTGATCTTAACCATAAGCCAAATGATGTCAACCTGATTTCCTCCGGTAACAATACACCGTTCGAATCCCTTTCATCAGTCATTGTCCGGAACTTTAAGATATAAAAAGGTTTGCCAGATTTGCCCGGCCTTTGTTGTTTGAAAAATATTGGACTCCCCAATTTAAATCCCACTAGTAATCCCACCACGAAGAGCATGGGTGAAAGCACCAATAGTGCGGCTAAGGCAACTATAAAATCAAAAATCCTTTTCATTTATAAGCAAAGGTTTATTGAATTCGAATAAAAACAAAACTTGAAAAATAATTATCATACAATCAAACAGAAAATTTATTAATTACCCTGCAAACCTCCTCAATATCCTCCTTTGAAAGGCTTGGATCTAAAGGAAGGCTCAGTACTTCTTGGTGAATTTTCTCAGTGATCGGAAGGCAGAGTCCCTCAAATTCAGCCCAAGCTTCCTGCTGATGAGGGGGGATAGGATAATGAATCTGGGTTTGTATTTGTCTTTCGGCCAGATATTGCTGAAGAAGATTTCTTTGAGAAGACCTGATTACAAACAAATGCCACACATGTGATTTATTTCCTAAGGCACCATCAATTTTAGGAAGTACGATCTCTGGATGACAAATAGTCTCCAGGTATTGGGAAGCTAGATTTCTTCTCAATTCATTTTCTTCATCAACAATCTTTAGTTTGACCTGCAGGAAAGCGGCCTGAATTTCATCCATCCGGCTATTAAAACCCTTGACTTTGTTCAAGGATTTTTCTGAACTTCCATAATTAGACAGCATTCTGACCATTGATGCGAGTTCTCCATCATTGGTTGAAACTGCACCTGCATCCCCAAGGGCCCCAAGGTTTTTAGTAGGAAAAAAACTAAATGCGGCCGCATCTCCCAAAGCACCTGTTTTCAATCCTTCCCACTCAGCCCCAAAAGCCTGAGCATTGTCTTCAATAAGTTTTAATCCATATTGATCTGCCAATTCCTTCAACTTTGAATCCCAACATACCCTACCATAAAGGTGAACCAAGATGATAGCTTTGGTCTTTGAATTAATTCTGGATTCAATTAAGTTAAAATCCATATTGTAAGTTTCCAGATCGGGTTCAACCAGGACTGGAACCAAACCTGCATGGAAAACACTGAGCAAAGTGGCAATATAGGTGTTGGCTGGCACCAGGACCTCATCTCCCTTTTTGAACTGACCTGTTTGGACATAAGCCAAAAGAATCAGTCTTAAGGCATCTAGACCATTTGACACGCCAACGGCATAAGACACATTTGTGTAAGCTGCTAATGAATTTTCAAACTCATTGACTCTTTTCCCAAAAAGATATCTTCCTGAATCAATAACAGCAGCTGCTGCTTCTTTTAGTGCTTCCGCATATTTTTGATTAATGTTTTGAAGATCTGAAAATTTTATCATCAACTAAGGAGCTCAAGAACTTTAAAAGTAAAAATTTATGGCAAACACTAACCCAAAAAAATCAAATCTTTTATGAACAACCGTATAACAGTCCAAAATTATTTAGACAGAAATCAATTTAAAATGGTAATCCGTCTTTTCTTTGGTGCTGTTGCAGATCTCTTTGCGAAGATGATAGATAGCTTCAAGCAGAGGGGCATTTTCCAAGGGGCCTGCGTCAATAGCCTTAAAGCCCACCATGGAAATCACTTGCTTCACTATATTTTTTTCAGGAATATCCGGCCCACAGTAATAAGTCTCTTTTACCAATCCCATCGGATCAGAATTGGGATAGTCAAGGCCCAAATTGTTGAATGCTTTAAAAATTTTGGGAGAATCAATTATACTTTTGATGAAGGCCGTATTGCATGAAAAAACTTTGTGGTCATCACTATTGGTACAATCAATAATGGTCATTTCCTTGAGATCAACGTGCGAAAGCTCCTCAAATATTTGTTCCAAATAAGCATTCTCTGCACAGATCATCAAAATATTTGAGGTTTCGATCACATCTTTGAAACTCTTCACCTTATTGGCTGACATATTGAGTATCTTCCATTCTATCTCTGTTGGTGTAAATCCTTTTCTTACACCATAGGCAATTTCCACTCCTCTAGAAGAGAGTGCCTTGCCCAATGTTAGGGCCAGTCGGGTCCCGCCTAATATTCCTATCATATTGTCACATTTGGGATTTTGGATTTCTGTGGGAAAGTTGAATTAACTAGGGCGATTGAAGCAACAAAATCAGAAAATCCAAAATAATCGATGGTAAATTAAACAAAATACACATAAAAGCAAAACTTATTACACTTATTTAATTCAAAGCAGTTTTTTTGTTTTTTGGCTTAATAAAAACGCCTATCAGAAGTACCAACGAAAAAATGATGGCAGCATAAAAAACATTGGGGTTCAAATCTATCTGTTTTAAAGCAATTGCCACAAAAGCCCAAATTCCCACAAATGAAGGTATGGCAAGGTTTTTTCTGATCGCCAGAAAAAGATATACCAAAGCAGCCACAAACAGGACCAGGATGGTTACAAAGTCCTCAATCCCCTTAAACCAACCCATATCATAAAACCATACAGAAAAATTAACCACTGTGGCCACTATAATCCAACCCAAGTATACACTGACCGGAATTCCTGTTAATACTTCCGGACGATCGTTTTTAAATCCTAGCCTTAAATTTCTCCCCATAAAAAGGAGCGATACCAAAAGTCCGGCAATTATCCACACAGACAGGAAAAGCATTTCATGGACCCAAACCACTATCCAAATTCCATTCAGAATATTGGAAACTGTGAACCAATACGAAACAGGTTCAAGCGATCGGTCATTATTTCCTTTCAAGAAACAGACCCATTGATAAGCAATGAATCCAAAAAGCAAAATGTAAATCAGACCCCAAATAGAAAACGCATAACCCGAAGGAGTGATCAAGGTCTCGTATTGGTTGCTGATTTCCCCTACCGACTTTCTGCTGCCTGCCCCTGAACCATACAAGTAATTCAAAAAAAGAGTCCCAAAAAAAGTTAGAGAATTCAATACCAAAAGCAGGAAGTTTTTCATGTCGTGAAATTTAAATTAACAAACAATCAGGTACTTATTCCAAAATCTAATAAAAAAACCGACATTTTTGAAAACTTTGTTAACGCTCTCGAGATTTATAAAAATCAAACATAAGTGTTATTTGAAATCTGTGAAATATCCCTTCTTTCTTGTTTTGATTGTTTTGGCATTATCCTCCTGTTCATTTAAGGGAGTGAGCCGCTACAGAAACATTACCTATATCGAAGAACATCTTTCGGGAAAGCTTCCCAAAAAGGAACTCAATGTATTTGCTCCAAAAAAGTCCAGCGGAGAACAAGATGTTTTGATTTTTATCCATGGTGGAAGCTGGAATTCTGGAAAGAAAGAGATTTATAATTTTTTGGGCAATCGATTTGCGAAAAAAGGCGTGGTAACAGTCATCATTGATTATCCTTTAAGTCCAGAATATCAGGTGCATGATATGGCTTTGGCATCTACCCAAGCAGTCAAATGGACCCACCAAAACATATCCAGATTTGGTGGGAACCCCAATCAGATATTTGTATCAGGACATTCAGCAGGGGGACATTTGGCTAGCTTGATTTCGCTCAGAAATGAATACTTTGATACCCTTCAATACAATAACCCCGTCAGAGGAGCTGTCCTGATTGATGCAGCTGGGCTTGATATGAAGTGGTTTCTGGAACAAATGAACTATGAACCTGGAACAGAATACCTAGTGACATTTACAGATAGTCCTGAGGTATGGAAAGATACTTCACCCATTTACTATCTGGACGAAAAAGACCCCCCTTTGCTTATTTTAATGGGAGAGAAAACCCTTCCCGGAATCAAGGTAACCACAGATCGGTTTTTAGAGAAGTACAAGGAACTCGTTGCCGAGCCAGATTTCCATGTTCAAAAAGGTAAAAAACATAAACCCATGATAGTCCAATTTATCAATCCCCGCAATAAGGTATATGATTGGATTTTGGAATTTATGGCCCAATAGATTTTATAACCTTGATAATTTAGTTTAGAAGAATTTTGGCAACAAAGAGGATAATTAAGTTCAATTCCTTATTTTGGATAGGAAAAAATTTCTTGTTTTTATGTTTTTACTAAAATCCATTCCTAGCATTATTTTTACATGCTTTTTCCTCTCTCTATTAGCTCAAGCCCAGGATAGTGCAAACATCCTTTTCGAAAATGTCCGGGTATTTGATGGAAAATCCAATAACCTATCCGGGCCAGTGAATGTCTTGATAGAAGGAAATAAAATCAGGAGTATCAGTACTGCTCCAAATCCAACAGCTGATGGGATGACCAAAATTCAAGGCAATGGCAAAACCCTGATGCCAGGCCTGATTG
The DNA here is from genome assembly GCF_003014575.1 of Cecembia rubra. Lineage (GTDB taxonomy): Bacteria > Bacteroidota > Bacteroidia > Cytophagales > Cyclobacteriaceae > Cecembia_A > Cecembia_A rubra. Next base: position 171,872 of record NZ_PYGF01000009.1, on the reverse strand, counting down.
ATGTCCATGTACACATGGCATTCGGGGCCTTGACCATGCGGGAGATGATGTCCCCTATGCTATCAGAGGGATTGATCATGGAAAAAGTAGGAGGCAATGCAGAACGGATGTTGATGCGGGGATTCACTTCGGTGAGAGATGCCGGAGGCCCCATATTTCCATTAAAAACGGGCATTGATGCCGGAAAAGTAAGTGGCCCAAGAATTTGGCCATCAGGAGCTACTATCTCTCAGACAGCAGGGCATGGCGATTTCCGCACTCCTGATGAAAGATCCAGAAGGTTTTTTGGAGAGCCCTCAAGGGCAGAAAGGTTCAATGCCACTTTTATTGCCGATGGAAGGGATGAAATATTGACCGCTGTGAGGGAAAACCTGCGTTTTGGCGCAAGTCAGATCAAATTGATGGCAGGTGGAGGAACTTCTTCTGCCTATGATCCCGTGGATGTCACCCAATACACTTTTGATGAGATGCGGGCAGCAGTAGAAGCTGCCGAAGATTGGGGAACCTATGTAATGGTTCATGCCTATACCCCAAGAGCAGTGCAAAGGGCCATCAAGGCAGGCGTCAAATGCGTAGAACACGGACAGATGCTGGATGAAAAGACCCTGCGATTGATGAAAAGAAAGGATATCTGGCTAAGTACACAAAACTTGGTAGAGAGCACTCCTGATATGGATCCGCAAAGGGTAGAAAAACGTAAACCGGTAATCGAAGGGCAGGCCAAGCTTTGGCCTATTGCCAAAAAGATGAAATTGAAGATTGCCTGGGGGACGGACTTCCTTTTCGAACCGGAATTGAACGAACAGCAGAATGCCTATATCCTAAAATTGCAACAGTGGTTTACTAATGCCGAAATCCTGAAAATGGTCACGCATGACAATGCTGAATTGCTACAACTTTCAGGTCTAAGAAGCCCCTATCCCGGAAAATTGGGCGTGGTGGAAGAAGGGGCTTTGGCGGATTTGATTTTGGTAGATGGTGATCCTTTAGCAGACCTTTCTCTGATTGCGAATCCCGCAGAGAAGTTTGTGGTGATCATGAAGGATGGGAAAGTGTATAAGAATTTGGTGCAGTAATTTTTTGGAAGCAGGAAAAAGTAAGAAATAAGCTAATTATACTGAGTTCGCATTATTTTATACGCTTCTGATCTGTCTTTTGTCTAGTGGCAAAGGATAAACCCTATATTTGATCAAGTTGAATTTTGGAGAGAGAGGATTAATGACATAGTTCAGAGAACTCGGGTCCACCACCGAAGGCACTGCAAAGGACAGTAGTCCTGACTGCAATAGACCGGTGCCATAATTCATCGATGACTTTGCAGCAGGTATCAAATTCCAGCCAGCAGGAAGTTCGCCTAAGGAAGGGGTGAGAATATGCTCTGCAGGCAAATTGATTTCCATTACCGAATATTTGACATACCTGTCAGAAGCAAACAACTCCGGATCTATGGTCAATCTTTCAAGCAGGGAAGAGGCTATACTTGTTCCCGCATAGAGTGCGGGGTGTCCAGGCAAATTCCATCTGCCTCCAAAGCGTTTGGCTCCTTCACCGCTGTCGTCGCAGTATTGGGTCAGGGCAATCCTATAGACCTTCATGCAGTTCAGATGGCTATCCCGTGCTGTAGACGCATAATCTCTGACTTTAGAATATCCAATCCCTCAGACACATCTATTAAGTCTAAGGGCTTCCGGTTACCTATTGAAAAAAGGGGGCGCTCCATCCAATTCCTGAAGCCTTCCAGTCCAAAATAGGAGATGCCCATGGCATAAAGCTCGGCCAGTTCAAACATCTTTTCGGATTGGATAGTGTCAAATACTTCCTTTCGCTGAATGGTCTTGGATGAAATACCCAAGGCTGTAGCGAGGGTGTTGTAATCTAAACCAGCAATCGCTTTTAGGCTTTCGAAGGCATCTTTTCCAAGCCCCTGACGAAAGGTCTCCACCCTGTTTAAAGGCTCGTCGAAGTGGCCCATTTCCATATTAAGAATGGAATCTACTGAGAAAGTAGCTTTACCGTATGATGCCACTTCGGGCTCGCTAACTTTTGATGCTTTTTTAGACATGGTCTTATATGGAAATTTGTCCAATAACATAACGAAAAATGTCCAAAAATGAATTAAGGAAGAAGTGATTTTTTTATTTTAGAATCAATATCTTATTTGAAACGAAAGGACTGTTTGCATCGTCTCAAATAAAAACCTTTACATCCATGAAAAAGCACTATCTAATTTTGTGCATATTAGCTTTTTTCACCAATTGCACAGATCCGGAAGATGAAGAGCACAATCTTCCTACTGGGCAATTTGAGGTGACCACATTAGGCTTGAGTGTGGATTGCAGGTTAAATGTTTTGAGATTTGAAGAAAAGGATATCGCTAGGCTTGAAAGTTTAGTTGGCAACCAATATGTTATGGATCAAAGTTTACGGGAAGGGTTCAACTTGGATAGGAATAAATTTGGTGAACCTAATATGAAACTTCGGATCCGAATTAGAAAAAAACTGGATAGTGAAGCAATTGCTTGCACAACGCTGGGTATAAGGCTTCCGGCTGTTTTTGTTATTCATGCGGAGAGGATAGATTGATGGGCCAAATTTCCACGATTCTTGATCTTGAGATATTTTTTACTGATCACATTCATTATATTTGATACTATCAAATGATACTATCAAAAAGTAATGAAACCTCCATATGATCTTTCTCCAAACATCTTAAAACTGTTGACAGCTGTTTCTGAAAAAATTGGAGAAGTCCAGGCGGCATATTTGGTCAAGCAAAGCCCAAAACTAAGAAAGCAAAATCAGATAAAGACCATACATGCTTCTTTGAGTATTGAGGGCAACACGCTCTCGGAGGAGCAAATTTCTGCAATCATTGATGACAAGAGAGTTGTAGGTCCTGAAAAAGACATTATCGAAGTACTCAATGCATTGGAGGTTTACAAAAATATCCGAAAATTTAAGGATACCTCGGAAAAGGATTTTTTGGCTGCACACAAAATGTTAATGAAAGACTTGGTTAAGACACCTGGAGCGTACAGAACACAAGGTGTAAGTATTGTAAAAGGTTCAAAAGTCGCCCATTTGGCTCCTCCTGCTTCTCATGTGCCTTTCTTAATGAAGGAATTATTTGCTTATCTGAAAGACAAATCAGAATTAACACTTATAAAAAGCTGCGTCTTTCATTATGAAATGGAGTTTATCCATCCTTTTATGGATGGGAACGGAAGAATGGAAAGACTTTGGCAAACAGTGATTTTAATGAAGAAGTACCCCTTATTTGAATTTCTGCCATTCGAATCTTTGATTGCTAAAAATCAAAAAGCCTATTATCATGCCTTGTCTGCTTCAGATAAAGAAGGTAAATCGACTAAGTTTATCGAGTATATGCTGGAAGTGATCCTACTTTCATTGGAAGAGCTTTTGGTCACACCAACCCAAAAACTCAAGGAAACTGAAAGGTTGAAAGCGTTTTTACTGAATTTCAAAGGAGAATTCACCCGCAAAGATTATATGAATTTTCTCCCGGATTTATCCCCAGCAACGGCAAGCAGGGACCTAAAAAATGGCGTCAAACTTGGTTTGATTGAAAAGTGGGGAGATAAGAGGATGACGTTTTACAAGGGAAAAATGGGTAAGGATAGATAATCTCAATTGGTTCAAGATTAGTTTGGTTCAAGACTTAGTATTGGACCATATTGGTTGAAGTCTTCAGACTGCATTTTCACAGTCTGAAGACTGTATTATATGAGGTCCAAGTCTGAAGACTTAAACCAGGGATGAAGACCTGTACCACGACGGGCCTGAACCATTATTCCACCAAAATCACCTCCATCAAAGTATCAGTTAATCCAGCATAATTCGAAGCACTGCTGTAAAGATATTCCTCCGGAGAAAGGACTATTCCGGCCTCCACTGGATTATGGTGGATGTAATGCAAACATCTTGATAATTTATCATTGGTATTCAGTTCAACAGGATGGCTGTGCTGCTGCCATACCTGAAAACTTTTATTGTTCGGATTGAATCTTCCTGCTTTACTAAAATGCCAAAGCAATAAGTCCTTCCTGCTCTCCTGGGGGTTTATCTGGATTTCTTCGATAATTTTTACTGAAGTGAATTTCTTGACATCTCTGATAATTCCTTCCAAGGGCTGCTCCCCATTTCTACCGATTATAAAATGTGCATGGGAGGACATGATACAATATGCACACAGATCCAAACCTTTGTTTTGCTGACAGTAACGCAGTGAATCCAGCAAAATATCCCTGTAAATCCTGCGGGTAAACAAGTCTATCCATTCAACGATAGTAAAAGTCACAAAGTAAAGTTTCTCCTGATCTCTGATTTTGTATTTTCTGCTCATAGCCAAAAAGTTTTGGTTGAAAAATGTAAATTAATTTAGTTCATCAAAATTATTTTATCAATAGTGTTAGTTGATTTTTTAGGAGTTGGTTCAAGTCTTCTGACTTGGACCATAAAATTCACAGTCTTCAGACTGTGAGGAAAGCAGTCTGAAGACTGCAGTTTAAATGGTCCAAGACTAAGTCTTGGACCATCAACCCCACTTCAATCAGCCGCATTCCAATACGCCATCCTTTCGCAACTGTCCACTTCGATACTGTAGAAATCAAACTCCTGCGTCACCTTGCCTTGGATCAAATAGATGCCACGGCCTTTGAAGGGGTGCTTTTTTACTACAGGAGGGAAATGTACGGTGTCTATCCAGTCCCCTTCCCTATCGATAAAGGTGCCGAAGTTCATGACATCTCCCTTCACCGTTCGGGTGTACTTGATCGTAACAAGGTAGCCGATGATCTGCACTTGTTTGCCCAGATACTGCTTTAAATCCCTGGCTTTGATACTCGGGACAGTCTGATCTTTGACTAAGTGAAACGGGGAATCCAAGGGGAATTCCAAAATATCAATCTGATCCACAATCTCCTGCCGCAGGTCAGCTTCTTCAAGTGCAGGCACCTGCAATTCCCGAAATCCCGCCTGCCGGAAAAGTTCATTGCCTATTGCCACCGCTTTGCGCTTATTCAGAATAAAGTGTGCTTCCCAAAGCAATTCCTGTTTGCTCTTACCCGTAAATCTGAAACAACCGATTCGGATCAAGATCAAGGTTTGCTCCAGGCTAATATCCACACGTGCAATAAAATCCGATAAACCCATATAAAAGCCATTTACGCGACGCTCGCTAAGAATTTTTTCTACACTGGCTTTTTCCAGGTATTTCAGATGGATCAAACCCAGATACACTGTTTTTCCCTTGATATTGGTCAGGTAGTCACTCTCATTGATGTGGGGAGCTTGGATATCGGCCCCGTTCATTCGGAGTTCGTGGATGTAGAACTCGGTATGGTAAAATCCCCCAAAGTTATTGATCACGCCCACCATAAATTCCAATGGAAAGTAGGCCTTTAGGTATAAACTTTGATAGCTCTCCACAGCAAAGGACGCCGAATGTCCCTTAGCAAAGGAATAGCCTGCAAAACTCTCAATCTGATGCCAGACTTCGGCCGTAATCTTTGGATCTCTGCCCAGTCTTTCACAATTGATGAAAAACTGTTCCTTCACCCTTTGGAATTCATCTTTGGAGCGGGACTTGCCACTCATGCCACGGCGCAGCACATCCGCTTCGGCCAGCGAAAGTCCTGCAAAGTAATGCGCCACCTTGATCACATCTTCCTGATAGACCATGATGCCGTAGGTTTCGGGCATGATATCCATCATTACAGGGTGGGCCTGCTTGCGCCTTTCGGGATCCACATGGCGCAGGATATATTCACGCATCATACCTGAACGGGCCACACCCGGACGGATAATGGAACTGGCAGCCACCAGCTCCAGATACTCAGCCGCCTTCATCTTGGCCAGCAACATGCGCATGGCAGGGGATTCTACATAGAAGGCACCAATGGTATGTCCTGTCCTCAACAGTTCTTTGATCTTGGGATCTTTTTTGAATTTTTCTACCTGACGGATATCCACTTGTACGCCCTGATTTTGGTAGATAAGCTCCAAGCTGCTTTTGATATGACCCAGTCCCCGCTGGGAGAGGATATCAAATTTGTGCAGCCCGATGTCCTCTGCGGTATGCATATCGATATGTGCCAAGGGGAATCCCTTGGGAGGCATTTCCGTCGCCGTGTAGTAATGGATGGGCTTGTGCGAAATCAGTACCCCGCAGGCATGAATGGTCAGGTGTGAGGGCATACCATGCAGCACCTGACTGTACCTGAGGATCAGCTTTCCATACTGATCGGGAATATGATCAGGCTTATCGGCATGGTAGATCAGGGATTCGATTTCAGTTTTGGGCAGACCAAAGACCTTACCAAGCTCCCGCAACATGGAGTTGGCCTGAAAGGTACTGTAAGAACCCAATAGGGCCACATGTTCCTGATCCCCTTTATTGTATTTCTCGAAAATATACTTCACCACCTCATCCCTATCTGTCCAACTGAAGTCTATGTCAAAATCAGGGGGATTTTCCCGGTACAGGTTGATAAAGCGCTCAAAGTAAAGATCAAGCTCGATGGGATCCACATCTGTGATCCCCAAGCAGTAGGCCACGATGCTGTTGGCCCCGCTGCCCCTTCCCACATGGTAGAAGTTTCGGTGATGGGCAAACTTGACGATGTCATAATTGATCAGAAAATAGGAGACGAAACCCTTTTGTTGTATAAGTTCCAACTCTTTTTCCAAGCGCTTGCTGATTTCGGGGCTCAGGTTAGGATAGCGGCGGATGGCCCCCTTGAAGGTTTCCTGGCGCAGGAAGTCAAAGTCCTCCCAATCCGAGCCCAAGATGTCGCGCTTGTTTTTGACTGCCTGAAAGTAGAAGGAAAACTGACAGGCTTCGAGTAAGCGCTGTGAATTGTACAGCAGGTAGCTATGTCCCTCGCAGCGGGCCACCATATCGGCGTAGGAATAAAACTGATCGCTGATGTCCCCCTGTTCCTCGGGTTCTAGCTTGCTGAGTAAGGTGTTTTTATCCACTGCTCGTAAGAGTCGATGGGTATTGAATTGTGTCTTGGAGGAAAAACTCACGGGTTGTAGCAAGACCAGCTTGTCCTTGTAGCGATACCAAGAGGACTTGACCAAGCGATTGAGTTGGTAGGGGTGTATGCCGATAAATTCATTTTCACGCAGTGGGAAGATTTTTTCCCGAAAGGGGTAGATGATAAAGCTTTGCTGAAAGTTGGGAGCTTTTTCTTCAAATGGTATCCCCTTTGTTCTTCTATGAGAAAGATGACGGTTGAGTTCGTAGAAGCCTTCCTGATTTTTGGCCAGTCCTATGTATTGCTGTTTGATGCCGTTGCGGAAATCAATGCCAATCACGGGGTGAATGCCCGCTTTTTGAGCCTCCCGAATAAAAGGGAAGACTCCTGCTACCGAATTGATATCCGTCAGGGCGAGGGCATCGAGCTTTTTGCTTTTAGCCTGCGATACCAGCTCCTCGATGGAGAGGGTTCCGTATTTGAAGCTGTAATAAGAGTGGCAGTTGAGATGCATGACGTTACTTGATCAGGAGGGGGAATAGATAACTTTACTTATTCTAAAATGTTAAAAAAATTAACATTTATATGTTTATAATTTAAACAAAACAATTTTTAAAAACCAAGTACCGAAGAGGAAGATATCAGAGTGGGAACAAGAAAAACTGAGGGTCTAATTTAGGATGGATGTGAGCCTAATGTAAAAATTAGCTTTCCGCTAAACATCGCCAAAAGGAACATAGGAAGAAATAAACAATGGAAATTTAGGAAGATCATTCTAAAAAAATTCGATTCATGGATTTCAAAGCTTTCCCTTATGGGTTTACAAAATCAATGAAAGTTATAAATCCTTTTTATATACGATTTTGGTTTCTTCTTGGAGTTAAATTGTATCTTTTTATTTTAAGTTGCGGTGGGTCTGTAATGTTGCAGGAAGATGAATCCTACTGATTAGTTTTTTTGAAGCCAGGGATATACCAAATCCTGTACATCTTGAAGGGAAAAAAATGAGAATTTATTATCCACTTTCGGCACTTGGAGCTCAAAGCTTGAGGTAAGGACAGTTCCTCCTATTGTCATAGAATGGATGCACCAGGGGAAATTTTCCAGGAACTCGGATTGCACCAAATTTGTGTTGGTGGGGCTATTAAGCAACTTTATCGAGATTTTGTATATAAGGAAGGGCAATATTGTTTCTATTAGAGGGCCCAACCAGCATATACCTGAATTTGAAGTGGATTACTCAGCAGGCTATCCAATGCTCCAGCTTTTGGACATGGAAAGGCTCCACTTTTACACTGATGTGGTACTTGGCAATTTGGACTGGGGAATACAGTCTAAAATTTTTTTTGAATAAAATCATTGATGAAAACTTTATTTTTATTTATGTAGTGTATAAGTTTAGGTTGAAAAATCAAAGCATTCCGGAAGATTTACTTTTTGGGGAAGTTAATCCCGCCCCGAATGGTGCGAAAGGGGGAGGATTTTAAATTATTAAAGTCATGAAAAATAAATCAATTATTGCGTTTATTATTACTTTCTTTGCTTTAATATTCTCTTGCCAGGATAGAGACGGTTTCCCTGGAGAAATATCATTTAATGATTCGAAGGTGTTTTTTGATAATGATATAAAGGAGCAAATTTCTTTAATTATGGATGGTACTAAATTGCCTTTAGACAAAAGCTTATTCAAACAACTGCTTTTAGAGGATAATCAATTCGAAGATAATTTATTGGATTTTAATATGTTTGAACTCATTTCCAGCAACGAAAATGACCAATCCTTTTATTTCTTAAAGGCAATAAGTGATGATGGATCGGTTGAAACAGGGTATTTTCTTGAAGAGGATGGAAATGGAGGGTTTTTGCTTTCGGAAAAAAAATGTTCATGTACAGGGTGTCCCAACGGATGTAATTTAAGTGTTTTTGGAGGAACATGTTCCTGTACTCCTTGTTGGCCATCAGGAGATAACCAAAAATGTGAAAAAAAGGAAGAACAGACTATAAAATAACTGATTTTTTGACCAATTTAATTTATAAGTTAACCGATAAAATGGGAAGATGTATTTTTTTAAATGCATCTTCCCATTTGATTCTATCCCTTGGGATGTTCTTGTTTCCTGTCTTCCCGAAGAACGGCCGGGAAGGGGGACCTTGAGCTGGTTTGGCAGCAAGGGCATGTTTGCACTCATGTTCCTGAAGGCCTATCTCAACACCAGTGACAGGCAATTGTTGGAACGCTACAACACAGACTGGGCCTTACAGTATTTTTGCGGTAAAGTACTGTCCGAAAACCAGCAGTTTAGACTCTGTTCCCATCTGGGGGTGAAAAGGCCAAGATCTAAATTAAGGGAGCAGAGATTTGCCCATATGGCTTATTCCAGAAAAAGGAAAAACAGTTTCAGGAAAACGCTCAGAAAAAAAAGCACTCGAATATCTACTCGGCAAAGGGATCGGCTTACTCCAGCAGATCCTTGATAGTAATAAAGGCGCAGGTCTTGGATTGAAGGATTATGCAAGGTTTGCATTGATAAAAAAGGTCATCTGCAAAAAGGAGTTTTTGGAGAGTTACCCCAGGAGAGTCTTTCAAGTTGTAACTCCATACAACTCAAGGATTTCTTTCTGGACGCTTGAGCTGTTTACTTTCGATGATGTCTTTCGTAGTTTTCCTCTAAAGAACATTAATTTTCTTTGTGAATCAGATAAAGTCCGATTAGTTTTACTTCTTCGCTATGGAAAACTGGATAGACTATCTCAACGATATCGTAGAATATGAAGTCAGGTGGAATATCTACAAGACCGTCATCATTCTATTTGTCCTATGGCTGATCAAAAAAGGAGCTTATAAACTCATTGGTATAAGGACTGCCGATGACATGAAGCGGGTGTATCATTGGCGCAAGACCATCCAATATACTTTAGCCATTGTTGGTTTGCTCTTAATTGGAAACATCTGGATCAGCAACTTCCAGTCCATCACCACCTTTTTGGGTTTGTTGTCAGCGGGTATCGCTATTGCCTTAAAGGATATCTTTGTCAATATCGCCGGATGGATTTTTATTTATTGGAGAAAACCCTTTGATGTGGGAGACAGGATACAGATCGGTGAATTCAAAGGAGATGTGGTGGATCTGAGGTTATTTCAGTTCTCACTTTTGGAAGTAGGTAACTGGGTTGATGCAGAACAGAGTACCGGAAGAATTGTCCATGTACCCAATGGAAAGGTTTTTTCAGATCCTCAGGCCAATTACAGCCAAGGATTTGAGTACATCTGGAATGAGCAACAATTTTACATCAGCTTGGATTCTGATCACAAAAAGGCCCAACAAATCCTTAAAGACATCATGTATGAACTCATGCAGGATGGGTTTAAAAACATTGAACGGGCTATGATGAAAGCCCATAAGGAGCACTTTATCCATTTTGGACAATATACTCCGACCGTTTATACCAAGATTAATGAAAGAGGCATTCAACTTTCTCTGCGTTACCTCTGCCATCCAAGAAAAAGAAGGGTACTCGAACACCAGATTACGGAGGCTATCCTCGAGCGCTTTAGCACTGAAAAAGGCATCAGAATAGTTTACCCGATCACATCGGTTTATATGCAAAAGTGAATCATCCTACTGATTAAAGCTAGTAAGAAGCAGTCAGATAAAAAAAGCCCCCTGAAAACTTGTTTCAAGGGGACCTTACAGAGGAAATATATCTCAGCCTCCTTAACTCGCAAAAAACGTAGTTTCAAAAAGTCAGAGCTGTGTTCCTATTGGGCATAATCACAGTTTACGGTTGGATTGAATGGTATATACATCCCGGCAGGATTGTGTTTCCAAAGCCATACATGGAGCTGATAATGGGGCATAGGTGGTCCGCCCCTATCCGGCTGAAAAATCTCAATGGGATTCCCGTTTTCATCCATAGCGTTCACCATTTGCCCACGTCTATGGTTATCAAATGGTATATTTCCAAGCATTGGCGGATCAAGTTCATCCACCTCATCCCCAAACAGCGGAGTTGATGGGATTATATATTCCAATGCAACCAGCTTAAGTTTCCCATTTTGCATAGGTTCATATACCAAAACACTAGGTTCAAAGGGGTCAAACCCGGCCATGATTATCTCCATATTGACTGCATGGTGCCCCATACCTCCCAAAGTAGGATGCTGAACACATGGATGTAATTCATACCCATCTGCAATAGCTACTTCTTGATCATGATATTTGACTGTCGCCTGACGGATCTTAGCGATCAATTGGTTCTGCATAGATGGATTCATTCTTAGGTATTGACCTACCTCATCTTCAAAAAGGTCAAAACTTGATTGGCTTATTTCATCTTGACGATCTAATTGTGTCTCGAAACTTTGCTCCATGTTGTCGTTCATACAGGCTATTGTCAGCGATACCACTATAAGCATCGTAAAGCCTCGGGTTACTAGGTTCATTCTTTTCATAGGAAAATGATTCTTGTTAAAATTGACTATCGATTGATTTAATTTATCCTGGATGTAACAGGACACCTTCATTTTCATTGGCTGTTTAAAACCAAATACAGATCGATCTCTTTCCCTCCTTTTTCCGGAGGCAACTACAAAATCACATGAGGCCTACATGCAAAAACTGCGGAATAATAATTTTAAAATTGCCTTAAAAAACACAAAAAATAATCACCCGATTGAGTGATTTTGCATTTTTATTAACCAAAAAACACCTTTTATTTTATTTCAAACATTTGAAGGACAGGCTCAAGAGACATACCTCCCGGATTCAATCCCGGCTTACCCTCTGGAACTTCTACACCAAGCTCTTTGAAATATTGGTCCCAAATACCAAATAGTTCACCTGTGTCTGGATCTTTATAAGTCATAGGCTTGGGTAAAAATAGGTCTGATCCTTCATTTGCCTCCTTAAAGGCAAAGTAAATCAGCTCTGAGCAGTAAAAAGCATCATTTTCAAAATCAAAATAATGGTCATATGGCTTACCCAAATGCCCTTTTCCTACCCTTATTGCCTTGGGTATAAGTTTCTGATATTGAGCATTTAACCTCCCGACCATCACTTTGGGATTACCTATACTATCTAGATGGCGATTTAAAAACTCATCCAGAGGTGTAAGCACTACCCCTCTGCCCACAGCTTCCAGTACCTTCCATTCGTTTTCATCTTTGATCAATAGGCCATTATGCGAAAAATCTCTTCCCTGATACCCTTGTGTTACTTTCCTAATGGCTTCACAGAAATTCCCACAATCTCCATCCTGAAACAAAATGTCCCCCTCTTTCCATGTGAATTCTTTTGCATCTTCGCAGGAAGAACAACAAAAAACAACCCAAATAAAAAAAATGATATTCCTGTACCCAATCATTTTTTCATGATCAGTTTACAATGAAAAAATAAACTAAAGCCACTGCAAGGATCAAGATCATTTTCTTGGCCCTGTCTTTCAATACCTCTTCCAGTTTTCTTCTTCTAAGAACAAGCACAGCGATACTTAGGCCAAAAAGCTGCAATGCAATACCTATTCCATTGATCGGACCAAGAGGCAAGGAAAGGATATTAAAATAGCTGTTGAATAAAGGAAGCAAGCAAACAATAATTCCCGTAATGCCAAATAAAAAGGAACGTTTGAGCAACATTCCCGGATCTTTTTCCATCCACCTACTCATCTCTTTTTTATTTTCTGTTTTCTTTTTTCAAAATATGATTCCAATTCTTCCTTGCCTTTGGCATTGAAAGTCATTTCCCTGGTCAGCCCTCCCTTACGGCCTACTATCACCCCATACCGCATATCAGCATAACCTTCTATTTCATGAGCGTCCGGATTAATAGAAAGCATCACTCCTTTCTCCATAGCGTAATTGACCCAACGCCAATCCAAATCCAATCGCCATGGGTTGGCATTGATTTCTATGACTACCTGATTTTTTGCACAGGCATCAATTATGGCCTTATGATCCAATGGATAGCCCTCCCTTCTCAGCAACAACCTTCCTGTCGGATGGCCTAAGATGGTGGTGTGGGGGTTCTCAATAGCTTTTAATAATCTGGCAGTTGCTTTTTTTCTATCCATGCCCAAACCTGAATGAACGGACGAAACTACAAAATCAAAACTTAACAGCACTTCCTCAGGATAATCCAAACTCCCATCAGTCAAAATATCGCTTTCTATTCCCTTAAATATCTTGAAAGGAGCAAGTTCTTTGTTCAATGTATCAATTTCATCATGTTGTTTTTGCACCCTTTCAATATCCAATCCACCTGCATATCCTGCAGACCTGCTGTGGTCTGAAATCCCCAAATATTCATAACCCAAATCCCTACAGGCTTCAGCCATTTGTTTTAAGCTGTGTTTTCCGTCACTGTAGGTAGAATGGTTGTGCAGGATACCCTTCAGGTCCTCTTCTGAAAGCAATTGCTCAATTTTATTTTCCTTCGCCAACTCATACTCTATAAATCCTTCTCTTAACTCCTCAGGAATCCATGGAAGTCCAATATGAGAATAGACAGCTGCTTCGTTTTCAAATGGCCCCTCCTGCCTCAATACTTCAACAAGCGTCTTGTTCTCTTGTAAAGGATATAACAAATGTGACTTACTCCCTGTCCTAAGCATTTTTTCTGTCAAAAAATCAGTTGTAGAAGTAAGATGAACAATAAGATTTACCTCAGGCCCTAAAAGTTTCCCCCTCCATTTGAATGGACTAGATAACTTTTGTTCCTTTTCCAAACCTTTCGTTTTGGAGAGTCTGTCCATTACATTCTTGGGTTCCTGGGTTGAAATAAGCCATTCCACCGTTTCAATGATTTCCATTTTCCTTGCAAATTCACCAACTGGAACAACTTTTTCGACTCCCTCAATCCCTTCAATTTCTTTTTGGAGTTCCTGCATAGCATTTTCAATATCTGCAAAGAGCCATTTCCCTCTGTTGGCAGCCCTGAATTCCATTGCCTGGATGATACTTTCCTGTGTTTTCTCACCAAAACCTTTTATTTTGGCGACTTGACCCGCCTGACATGCTTCAAGCAATTCGTGAGTGGAAGTAATCTGTAATTCCTCCCAGAGTACTTTTACTTTTTTTGGTCCAAGCCCTTTAATCTCCAGGATTTCCAAAATCCCTGCCGGGGTTTTGGCCAAAAGTTCCTCTAGGTAAGGATGGGTACCGGTTTTAGCTAGTGCAACTATGATTTCGGCAATACTTTTTCCAATACCATTGATGGCTTGAAGTTCCTCCAGGTCTTTGCCTTCAATAGAAACATCCCCCCTGTCTATGGTATTGACTGCAGACTGGTAGCTTCTGATTTTAAAGGAATTTTCATCGTGCAGCTCCATGAGCTTTATGATGAGTTTGAGCTGGCGTAAAATGCTTTTTTGGTCCAAAATCTTCAATCTTTGGTTACTGAATAGGACAAATGTCATCAATAATTGTTTTAAAATAAAATGTTAAAACTTATCTTATGGCAAGGATTCAAAATTATGCGAACATGAACTATTGGTTAGTCAAGTCAGAGCCAAGTGAATATGGTTGGGATGATCTCAACAGCAAAGGAGAAGAATTATGGGATGGCATCAGGAATTTTCAGGCAAGAAATTACCTGAAAGAAATGAAAATCGGAGACCAAGTCCTGTTTTATCACAGTGGTAAAACCAAAGAAATCGTGGGCATTGCCCAGGTATCTGAAGAGGCCTTCCCTGACCCAAAAGATGATGAAAACAAAGGCTGGGTAGCCATCAGGATCATTCCTAAAAAAGCACTAAAAAAGCCTGTGAATCTTGAACAGATCAAATCAGATGATTTGCTAAGTAGCATGCCACTGCTTAAACAGTCAAGGCTTTCTGTAATGCCTGTTGAAAAAATCCAATTTGAGCACATCATCAAATTATCTTCATGAAACAACTCTTGACATTTATTTTATTTTTTACCTGCTCTGGCCACTTGGTAATTGCCCAGCTGTCATTTGTCAATCGATTTGAAGTTGAAGCTAAATTCCAGGAAAATGATTTTATGGTAATAAACAAACCTGGAGGAGTGGTAGCCTTTCGCGCACAGCCGGAAAAAGGCTTCAACCTGAGATCGAAGTTCCAATATTTCATTACAGATTACGAGCTCAATTCAAGCGAAATTAAGGAGATCCGGATAAAAGAGGGTTATGATTTGACAGGATATGATCTGGAGGGTGATTTTTTCTATGCCCTGATGCAAAAAGGCTCAGTAGCTACATCTGAAAAATATTTATTGGAGATCAATTTAAAAACAGACGAAGCATCTGAATTTTCATTGGAAAACATCTATTCGATGGAGCTGAAAGAGTTTTTGGTACTCAACAGAAACGCCGTGTTTTTGGGTAATGCAGACATGAGGCCCATGTTGCAAATATTCAAACTGGAAGAAAACACTGTACACACGGTCCAGGGAATCTATGGAAAAGAAACTTTGGTACTTCAGCTCAGAAAAGACAGTGAACTGGGAATTATTGATGTCCTTATCAGCAAGCGGGATAAATATAAAATCAAACAGGTGTCCATCATTTCTTATGACGAAAACGGCTCAAAAGTGCGTGAAATCGCTATAGATAAACTTCAGAGCAATGATCTGGAAATAATCGAGGGTATGCTTACTCCAATTCAGGATTATCAACAATCTGTGATAGGAACTTTCGGACAGAGAAAGCGTGAGGCATACCAAGGTATTTATATTGCAGAAATCAATGAATTTGGGGAATATGGAATTAAGTATTACACTATGGAAGACTTCCCGAATTTTTTCAATTACCTCAGCGACAAACAAAGAGAAAGAAGATGGAAAGAAATGGAAAAACTCTTCGAGAAAGGAAAAGTCCCTACGATCAAACCGGTCTTATCTTCAAGAGAGGTGATCAGTACTGCTGATGGTTACTTGATATACAGCGATAATTTCAATGCCACCAACCCAAGGTACATTCCTCGGGATGGTGCTTATGCCAATGATGCTTATCGCTTTAATCCCAACAGGCTTTATTTTGATGGTATGAATTATGGCCCTGCTTATGGTTCCCAATTGTTCTCGCCGCTGCGGTACAATAATTTTTCCTGGCAGCAAGAAGGTGAATACAAGTTTATTTCTGCTTACATGATCTACATTGGCAAGGAAGGTCAGGTGTTATGGGACAATGCATTTAACCTTTCCAATAAGTCCACAAGGATTCCGGGAAAATATGGGGAGTTGAGTTTCGATGGAAATAAACTTCATTATTTATACCTGGATGGATTAGACATTTATATGAGCTATATGAAAGGTGGAGAGGTGATTTTTGAGAATGAAGTTTTTGAGCTCAAATTGATCAATGAAAATGAACGCATCCGCGAAACACAGGATTTAAGCCTTAATTTCTCTTGGTGGTATGATAATTATTTTCTGCTGAGCGGCAAGCAAAAAATCAGATTTATAGGAACTTCTGGTAGGGAAGAAACCAGGGAAGTATTTTTCCTTACCAAGATCGCAGTAGATGGTGATCTTTACGTTCCGAAGGACAATATCGACTAGAACAAAAATCAAAAAGGCCCAAACATCCCTCTTCGTTCTTGGCCTTTTATTTTTATATTTGCATGCAAAGCACAGCCATGCAAAAAAGACTAGTCCTAGATCAGCAGCAAATAGCCATCATACTAAAACGCTTTTGCTATCAGCTGATCGAAAACCACGATACTTTTGAAAATACCGTACTCTTGGGTCTTCAGCCCAGAGGGCCGATTGTTTTGGATAAAATTGTAAAAACCCTGCTGGAAATAAGCGGGGTAAAGGTCCCCTTTGGCTACCTTGACGCTACTTTCCACCGAGATGATTTCCGGAGAAGGGATTTTCCCCTTAAAGCCAATGAAACCAAGATCGATTTCCTTATCGAAGGAAAAAAAGTGGTTTTGATAGATGATGTACTTTACAAAGGCCGGTCAGTCAGGGCTGCATTAGATGCCATGATAGCCTTTGGAAGACCTCAAAAAGTAGAACTTATGGTCTTAGTGGACAGAAAATACACACGCGATTATCCCATTATGCCAGATTACTGCGGGGTCAATGTCAATACCCTTGAAAGCCAGTATGTCTCAGTTGAATGGACTGAGAAGGGTTATGAAGAAGACGCCATTTGGATAACAGAAAAAGCTTAACTTCAGATATGTCACAACTCAGCACCAGACACCTCTTAGGCATCAAAGATATCAGCCCTGAAGATATTCAATTGATATTCGAGACCGCCGATAACTTCAAAGAGGTGCTCAACCGCCCGATCAAAAAAGTACCTTCCCTGAGAGACATTACCATTGCCAACATTTTTTTTGAAAATTCTACCAGAACCCGTCTTTCTTTTGAGCTTGCAGAAAAAAGATTATCTGCCGATGTGGTCAATTTTTCTTCCAGCACAAGTTCTGTTAAAAAAGGGGAAACGCTTATCGATACCGTAAATAACATCCTGTCCATGAAAGTGGATATGGTGGTCATGAGGCACAGTAGTCCAGGTGCCCCGCATTTTTTGGCAAGAAATATCACAGCAAATATCGTCAATGCAGGAGATGGCACACATGAACACCCTACCCAAGCTTTGTTAGATGCATTCTCGATAAGGGAGAAACTTGGAGATGTGGCAGGAAAAAAAATAGCAATTATCGGAGATATTCTCCATTCAAGGGTCGCTCTATCCAATATTTTTTGCCTTCAAAAATTAGGAGCTGAAGTCATGGTCTGCGGACCAACCACCCTCATTCCAAAACATACCGTAAGCTTGGGGGTAAAAGTAGAGCATGATGTAGAGAAAGCCTTACAGTGGTGTGATGTAGCTAATGTCCTTAGAATTCAACTGGAAAGACAGCAGATCAAATATTTTCCTTCTTTAAGAGAATACTCCCTTTATTTTGGAATAAACAAAAAAATGCTTGATCGCCTGGACAAAGAAATTGTCATCATGCATCCAGGGCCCATCAATAGAGGTGTAGAACTGAATTCAGATGTGGCAGATAGCGAGCATTCCATAATCTTACAGCAGGTGGAAAACGGTGTAGCAGTAAGAATGGCCGTTCTTTATCTTTTGGCTGGCGTGAAATAATTTCCTTTCACTGAAGGCAGTTTCGAATTTTCAAAGCAACTCAACAAAAAGGGCTTTTCTGATATCAGAAAAGCCCTTTTTGTTATGAGAAACTTCTGTTTATTTCTTTTTAAACTCTATGGACATCAATGCAGCATTGGGTTCATCACCGTCTATTGGCTTGGTAACAAAATACACATCATGGAATTTTCCTGTCTGTGCATTGCTAAGATGAATATCAATGGTACCGATTCCCATCATTATCCCCCCTTGTCCTTGGTTCGAAACTTTAAATTGTCCTTCACCAATTTTTGTTCCTGTCGGGCTGCCTAATCGCACCTCAACATCAAAACCCTTATTGGATGGCTCTTGGCCTCCTCCCATAAGTACTACCGAACCAATATCTGTCAGATCAATTTGTCTGAAAGCAAATGAAGCCTGAGCAGAAGGCAAAATCATTAAATCCATACCATTGAAATTCATGGTACTGGCTCCTTCCTGATTTTTGGCCTGGCCCATTCCCATGCTAGGATTTTTCAAAGCAATTGAGGTATTGCCTGTAAGTGGTTTAATGTTATTTCCTCCTTTATCAGTGAAACTTGCAGAAAGTACAAATACACCTGTTGGACTTAGGGTCTTACCTAAAACCGGATCGACAGCACCTGAAGCAGGAAGAGAAGGTTTCTCTTCAGTCCTTCTTCCAAGCGAAAGGATATAAGCCACTACTTTAGAGGCATCATCATTTTTCAAGTCAGGATTAGCCGGCATGGCTGTTTCACCCCAAACACCTCCTCCTCCTTTCTGGATTTTGTTTACAAGATAAGAAACCGCATCTGGGTTCCGTCTGTATTTCCTTGCTACATCTACATATGAAGGACCTATTGAGGCTTCATCTTCTTTGTGGCAGGTTTTACAGGTAAGAGAACTGACCAAACTTTTTCCTATCATAGCTTCAGTCATGATCAAATGCCCCTTGGAAGCTTCTGCTTGGTCAAGGCCTGAAATATAATCCGCATAAACAAACAAAGTGCTTAGGTCTCCTGCGGCATTCGGATCATCTGGATCATTTACTGTCACTTCATAGCTAACTTGCTGTCCGGGGAAGTAGAAACTCTGATTTCCCTTGATTTTAATGGTGACCTCCGGTGCTATGTTTCCTGCATAAACTGAAACTATGGCACTTTTTGCTTTTAACTTTCCTGGGTCACTCACTTCTACCTGTACATCATAATCCCCTAGTTGAGTGAATGTATGGGTAAGTTTGGGTTCTTTTGTAGTGATCCTTTCCCCATTACCCAAGTCCCAAACGTAAGTCAATGGATCTTTTTCAGGATCTACCGCTTCCACAGTGAAAGTTGCCGTAAACGGCAAAGCCCCTGAAGTTTTATCCACTGTGACTCCTTTCACTACTGGACTTCTATTGCCAGCATTAAAATCAATCCTGGACAACCCTGAATCAGGGTTCTTACTGAACCAGCCATTTCCATATTCCAAGAGATAAAGTTTTCCGTCCGGGCCTACTTCCATATCAATGATGGCATTGAATTTTGTGCCTGACATGAATGGCTCCATTTTGTCAAAATCACCATTTGCCTGCATGGTTACTACTTTTATCCATCCTCTTACCCAATCATAGATAAACAATTTTCCGTCATAATAAGAAGGATAGCGGCTTGCTTTAGGGAACATATCTCCATAGTAAACAGGGCCTGCCATGGCATTTCGCCCTCCTGTCCCCAATTGAGGAAAATCCGGAGAAACTGCATATGGATACCATATAAATGCAGGCTCTGCAGCCGGTAATTCTCTGACTCCCGTATTGTTCCTGGAATTATTAACAGGCTTATTTACATCATAAGGAATTCCTGATTTGCCGGATGCATAGTCAAACTCAACATAGGCATAATTATTTCCTACAAAATATGGCCAACCAAAATTTCCAGCTTTCCTTGCCTGATTGACCTCATCATATCCTCTAGGCCCCCTTGTGCTTAAGCTATCGGAATTGGCATCAGGCCCTACCTCTCCCCAATAAAGAAATCCAGTTTTTTGATCAATGGAAATCCTGTATGGGTTCCTATTACCTTGAACATAAATCTCAGGTCTGGTACCTTCTTTTCCTTTGGGGTAAAGATTACCTTCAGGGATATCATAACTTCCATCTTCATTTACTTTAATCCTAAGGATTTTGCCTCTAAGGTCATTGGCATTCCCCGAACTCCTTCTGGCATCAAATTGTTCAAAACCCGGCCTATCATCCAAAGGCGCAAAACCCCTGTTGACAAATTTGCTCTTTGCCTGATCGAAGGGAGTAGAATTATCACCCGTAGAAAGGTATAGCAGGCCATCCTTGTCAAAGGCAATAGACCCTCCTGTATGACAGCAGATATTTCTCTGGGAATACAATTCCAAAATGATTTTTTCAGATGCCATATCCCAGGTATCATTTTTGAAGGTAAACCTTGAAAGCCTGTTGATTTCCTTGTCTCCTGTAGGGCTGTAGAACACGAATACATAGCCGTTTTTCTCAAAATTAGGATCTTTTTGAAGTCCCATGACTCCTTCCTCTGCATTAACCCCAGGAATGTTTGTTTTCCAATAGACATCCAATTTGGCAACTTCCCTTGCCGTGGAATCACCATTTTTATACAATAATATTTCCCCCCTTCTCTGAGCAATCAGAATATCCAAATTTGGGAGAATGGTCATTTCAGTAGGTTCTGTAAACTCACCCAAAACAAGCTGTTTTTTCTCAAATCTGTCTGCTTCCGGAACCCTCTGGGTTTTCGCTTTGGAATAGTCCAATTTCTTATTATCTCCAATAGCATATTTGATACCTTCAAGGATATGCTGAAGGAAGAGTTCCTCGGAATATGACTCTTTGGTATGTCCGCCTGCTGTATACCAAGCTCTGCCTCCATCATATTCATGATACCAGGCCATTGGGTGATATCCCATAGGCTGGGTATGTTGATAACTTTCCTCATCAATATCCATCAGGACGTTGACATCAGTATTTAATTTCTTGAAATGATACCATTCATCCCTTCTGTTCCAGATTTCAGGTAAAAACCGGGTACTTGAATGATTTCTATCCGTGACATTCAATTTGCCATCCTGCACATTAGGATATGGATCTCCGATTCCCGGATGGTAAGAAAAATACCCACCGGCAAGTCTGTTGTACCAACCCCAATGATATTCTGTATCGGTGGCTGCATGAATACCGACATACCCTCCTCCGGCTTGGATATACCTTTCAAAATCAGCCTCCTGATAATGATTCAGCACATCACCGGTAGTACTCAACCAGATGACAGCAGAATATTGTTGGAGGTTTTCTTCAGTAAACATTTCGGCATTGGTAGTTGTATCCACTTCAAAGCCATTTTCCATCCCTAATTTTTGAATGGCTGCAATTCCATCAGGAATCGATTCATGATAAAATCCGGCGGTTTTACTAAACACCAAGACTTTTGGCTTTCCGCTTCTCTTGCTGCAGGAAGCAAAAACAACCAAAATCATCAAAGCGAACCATAAACTTTTTTTCACAAACTTGTAGGTTATCATAGGTTATTGATTTTCAAGAAATATAAAGGCTTAAATGTAATGATGTATATGCGAATATCACAAGTGGTGATTTATTTTTAAGATTGGTCTTTAGCCCAAATAAATCCCAAAGCTACATCTTTTCCGGATTAAATCTTTCCATTATGTGAAATTTACATTAAGATTGTATAACAATCCACTTCGTCCATGAATCGATCAGCTACTTTATTTTCTTTCGCACTGCTCCTTTCCAGTATTACGCTGGTTGGTTGTTCAAAAAATTCAGTTATCGAAAAAGAAATCGATGAAGGAATTGTCATTCTCCATCAAAGCAAGGGAGCAACTTTGGGTTATTCAACAGTATCCGGCGTCAATATCATTGAAAGCGCTGGTTTAAAATTTAAAGATCTTAATAAGAACAATAAGCTTGACCCTTATGAGGACTGGAGGCTTTCTGTGGAAGAACGATCCAGGGACTTGGCATCTAAAATGACTGTAGAACAAATAGCTGGATTAATGCTTTACAGTTCCCATCAATCAATTCCTTCTGCTCCCGGGGGATTCGGTGCAGGCACTTATGGAGGGAAACCATTATCAGAAAGCGGGATGAATTCTTACGACCTTTCTGATCAGCAAAAAAAATTCTTATCTGAAGATAACCTTAGGCATGTTTTGATTACCAGGGTAGAAAGCCCCAACATAGCTGCCAGATGGAATAACCGCGCTCAGGCTTTTGTAGAAGGCTTGGGATTGGGGATCCCAACCAACAATAGCTCAGACCCGAGACATGGTCCTATAGCAAGTACTGAGTACAATGCAGGGGCAGGCGGAAATATTTCCATGTGGCCAGAGTCCTTGGGATTAGCAGCCACATTTGACCCAAATTTAGTGGAAAGGTTTGGACAGGTGGCATCCATTGAATACCGGGCATTGGGTATTACAACTGCCCTTTCCCCACAAATAGATCTAGGGACAGAACCAAGATGGAATCGGTTAAAGGGAACATTTGGAGAGGATGCTTATTTATCATCTGATATGGCTAAGGCCTATGTTGATGGATTCCAAAGTTCAGATGAGGAACATGAATTCTACCTTGGATGGGGCAGTCAAAGTGTTAATGCAATGGTGAAGCATTGGCCTGGCGGAGGACCTGAAGAAGGTGGACGGGATGCTCATTTTGCTTATGGTAAATTTGCGGTATACCCAGGCAATAATTTCGATTATCATTTAATACCATTCATTGAGGGTGCATTTAAACTGAAGGGGAAAACCCAATCAGCCTCTGCTGTAATGCCTTATTATACAATTTCTTATGGACAGGATAAAAAAAACAACCTAAATACTGCAAATGCATTTAATGAATACATCATCACTGATTTATTAAGGAATAAGTATGGTTTTGAAGGCGTTGTATGTACAGACTGGGGTGTGACTGGGAATGAAGGGCCCAATCCGGAAATTTTCAGAGGGAAGCCCTGGGGTTTGGAAGACAAAACAATTGAAGAAAGACACTACATAGCTTTAATGGCTGGAGTGGATCAGTTTGGGGGAAACAATGATATAAATCCTGTTTTAGCTGCTTATCAGATCGGCGTCAAAGAGCATGGAGAAGAATGGATGCGAAGGAGATTTGAACAATCAGCCATACGTTTATTGAAAAACATATTCAATACTGGGCTTTTTGAAAATCCATATTTGGACCCAATAGAAAGTGAAAAGACAGTGGGCAATAGCAAATTCATGGAAGAGGGATATCAGGCACAATTGAAATCTGTGGTCATGCTTAAGAATAAAAACAACCTATTGCCTATACAGGAAAAAAGTAAGGTTTATATCCCCCAAAAATTTATCCCTTCAACTACCAACTGGTGGGGTATAAAATCACAGGAAAAATGGGTGGATCCTATAAACTTAGAAATTGCCAAAAAATATTTTGAAATAGTTCTTTCGCCTTCAGAGGCAGATTTTGCGTTGGTCTTCATGAGTAATCCTGAAAGTGGTACAGGTTACGATCCCGAAGACAGAGAAAAAGGTGGTACCGGGTATGTCCCCATAAGTTTACAATATGGTCCATATAAAGCTGAATATGCCAGATCTGAAAGTATTGCAGCAGGGGATCCTGTAATTGCGCCAACAGTAACCAATCGAAGTTATAAAAACAAAACCATCACAGCTGCCAATTTCGAGGAATTAAAAACACTATTAGAGACCAAAAAATTGATGAAAGGAAAACCGGTGATTACTATCGTTGAAACCGGAAATCCATTGATTTTCCAAGAGTTTGAAAAAGAGACTGAAGCTATATTTCTTCACTTTGGTGTGCAGGATCAGGTAGTTTTAGATCTTCTGACAGGCAAATCAGAACCCTCTGCCCTCCTCCCCATTCAAATGCCTGCTCATATGAAAACCGTAGAAGAGCAATCGGAGGACATAGCCCATGATATGGTATGTCACATAGATGAAATGGGAAATGTTTATGATTTTGCTTTTGGGTTGAATTGGAAAGGAGTGATAAAAGATCAAAGAACCAAACAATATAAAAGAAATTAAAGAAAGACCATACTCAATCATTCCCTGAATCCCCTTGTTCTCTCTGAAAATAAACTTTATCTCCGCATGATATACTCAAGACCTCAATGATTCCACTTGAAGTACTCTTTGAAATCCATTTTCCTTCATCATTCTTGGATATTGACCAAAGTTTTCCATTCTCGTCCCGATAGGTAAAAACGCCTGTTTTCTTATTTCTCCTGATATCGTCTGTGATTTCATAAAATCTCGTAGAACCATCAGCCATTATGACGTTGATTTCACAGGGACCATTGATTTCTTCAATTTCCATACATGCGGAGGAAATTCCGGTAAAAAGAAGAATCCATAAAATTCCATTTTTCATAGATGATAAAAGTTGTATGTAGTAAATCAATCAGGATTAATCACTTAAAAACATTTTTGCCTTTAGAGCCATTATAGCTTCCAAATATATCAATGATTTTCAAATCACTGAAATATAGGTCAGAAATTAAGATAGCCTGCAATTACCTGAAAAAAAAAGGCCAATCACTTGGCCTTTTTTTTAAGTTATTTTGAATAATTATGGGATAAGAGCGGCTACACCAGGGAGTACTTTGCCCTCCATATGCTCTAAAAGTGCTCCGCCCCCTGTAGACACATAAGAAACCTTATCTCCAAATCCAAATTTATTGACCGCTGCTGCTGAATCACCTCCTCCAATAAGGGAGAAAGAACCCGCTTGGGTCGCTTCTGCTATGGCCTCAGCCACTGCTACGGTTCCATGCAAAAAGCTGCTCATTTCAAACACTCCCATTGGTCCGTTCCAAAGAATGGTTTTGGATGATTTGATTATTTCTGCAAATAATTTACGGGTTTCCGGTCCAATATCTAGTCCCATCCAACCATCAGGGATTTGTCCTGCAATCGCCAAACCCTGTTCTGCATCATTGGCAAAGGCCTTTGAAATTACTGTATCCAAAGGCAGGATTATTTTGACTCCTTTTTCTTCTGCCTTCTTCATCAATTCCAAAACATAATCTAATTTATCTTCTTCACAAAGAGAATCCCCAATTGTTCCTCCTTTGGCTTTTGAGAAAGTATAGGACATCCCTCCACCGATGATAAGGTTATCCACTTTTTCCAACAGCCTTTCAATAATTAGGATTTTATCAGAAATCTTTGCCCCACCCATTATGGCTGTGTATGGTCTTTCAGGTTTTTCCAATACTTTGTCTGCATTTTCCAATTCAGAAAGCATAAGGTATCCGGTAGCCTTTGTGTTAAAAAACTTCGCAATTACTGCAGTGGAGGCATGTGCTCTATGGGCTGTTCCAAAAGCATCATTAACATATATGTCTCCTAGTTTGGACAATTTCTCTGCAAATCCTTCATCCCCTTTTTCCTCTTCTTTGTAAAAACGAAGGTTCTCCAACAACAGGACCTCACCTGGCTGAAGTCCGGCAGAGAGATTCTTGGCCTCATCCCCAATACAATCTGGGGCAAATTTCACGGGTTTTCCAAGTAGTTTTTGTAGGTTACTTACTACATGTCTTAAGGAATATTTATCTACCGGACCATCTTTAGGCCTTCCTAAATGGGACATTAAAATGACAGAACCCCCATCCTTAAGAATTTTTTCAATAGTTGGTACAGCTGCCCTGATTCTGGTATCATCCGTTACATTTTGATGTTCATCCAAAGGGACATTGAAATCCACTCTGATTAAGGCTTTTTTACCCTTGAAATCAAGGTTGTCCACACTTTTGATTCTGTTTGTCATATTGTTGTTGTTTAAAAGGTTTGATTTTCCTGTAAAATGAAAACGCTAGCTTTTTGCCGGAAAAGCAAAACTTACTCCTTTTCCTCTTCAGGCACAGCTGCCCTTTTTAGCCGGTCATTAATCGCTTTTCCGAGTCCAACTTCCGGCATTAATTCGGATAAAATTAAAGAAACATCCCTGCTATCCAAAGTCCTCATGGCAGCAAATAGGTTTTTTGCTGCTTCAGCCAAGTCTCCCGCCTTGCTTAATTGAATTTGCAAATGTTCTGAAACTTGCGGAAAACACCTCCGAAATGACAGAACAGCAAAGGATTCCCCTTTAGAGGAATATTCCGAAATAAGCAGATCCAAATCAGCGATAATAAAAGGTTTTGAAGGCGAATAGTGACTCTTCAGCATTCCAGGTGATTTTGGGTTACTGCTGGAATGTGCCACTACCTGAACCTTCCCAACCTCACTTTCAATCTTACTGATATCCAAACCACCCAACCGATATACTGTGACTTTATCCCCTTCCATACCCACTATGGTACTTTCCAATCCTACCTGACAACTACCACCATCCAAAATATAGGGTATTTTTGTTCCTAGTTGGTCATTGACATGGGAGGCTTGGGTTGGACTGATATAGCCAAATGGATTGGCACTTGGAGCCGCCAATGGGAAATCCAATGCTCCAAGCAATTCCTTTGTAAGTGGATGATCAGGAATTCTTACTGCAACTGTATCTAGGCCACTTGTTACAAGATCAGGAACAATATCTTTTTTGGGAAGTAATAGGGTCAAAGGTCCTGGCCAAAAACGCTTGGCCAAACGCTGAAGTGGGCCAGGAATTTCTTTTACAAATTGAGCTATCCTGCTCATATCAGAAGTATGCAAAATCAGGGGATCAAAGCTCGGCCTGTTCTTAACTGAAAAAATCTTGGCTACAGCATCAGGATCCAGGGCATTACCAGCCAGTCCATAGACAGTTTCTGTAGGAATACCTACAAGATTTCCTATCTCCAAATAAGCTTTTGCTTTTGCTATGTCCCTGCCAATCTCAGCCATTATTCCGCACAAAAGTCATCAATCCAGGTCTTTGCCTCTGAAAAACCTAAACCCAGGGCCATTTTAAGGTTGGCACAACCGTCCTGCTTTTGTCCAAATGCACTCATTTGAGTTACACCTAAAAGATAATATGCCGCTCCGTTTCTATTGTCCAGATTAACAGTATTGAAGAGGGACTCCACAGCACCTACCGGATCATTATTTCCCAATTGGGATTTCGCTTTATTGAATTGTGCCAATGCATGGTTGGGATTGGCTTGCAACACCACATCAAAATCAAAAATGGCATCCTCATACTCTTCTAATCCTAATAAAGCCAGGCCCCGATTGTAATAAATATCTATCTGCTGGGGATCAAGACCATTAGCCATATTATAATCCAATAGAGCCTCTTTGAATGCCTTTTTCTCCAAATAGGCATTTCCCCTATTGAAATAGGGTTTATAGCTTTCAGGTTCAATTTCAATAGATCTGGTAAATGCCACAATGGCTTCATCAAATTTTGCTTGCTGAAAAAGCGCCACACCTTTTGCATTCAGTGCGGAGGTAAAACCTGGGTTTTTCTCAATAGCTCTATCAAAATATTCAATGGATTTTTGGTATTCGGATGATTCCAACAACCTTACCCCCTCCTCGAACAACTCCTGTTCAGAGGGACTGCATGACCATGCCAAGAAGATGAACATGGACCAAATCAAGTATTTTCTCACGTCTTTAAGGTTAAATATAATCGATTGATACGCCCTAATCACCCCAATAGTTCATTTTTGGATCTATCCAAAAGAGAATTAAACACTGTCCAAATGTTTACTGGCCTTCAATTTCGCCCACAAAGATAATGAAAATTAACCTCAAACTGACTTTTCACTCATTTTTGAGGCATATTCCAGTGGAACGGGCACTGGCCTCATCGTATTCATATCTACCGAAACCATGGTTACTAAAGCCTGTGCAAAAATTTTAGTCTCTCCACTTTCAACTGCCCCCATCAATACCTGTTCCAATACAAAAGAACTGTTTCCAATATGGATACAACGGACATAAGCAGATGGCTGATCCAATATATGTATCGGCACTTTAAAATCTAAATTGATATTCGCAACTACAGTACCTATCTTCATGATATCCCAATTGCAGACTTGATATAAATATGCAGCCCTTGCATGTTCTAAATAACTGAAGTAAACACCATTATTGACATGCATATAGCCATCGATATCTGAAAACCTTATCTGAATAGGTACTGAAAATGAAAAAGAGGACTTTATATCCTCTATTGTATATTTATGCATAAACCCTTGACATTTAAAGTAATATTTCGGATTTACTGGTCTTTTCAAGCATTCTTAAGATTGATGAATTGGTACCTGTCAGATCTTCTATCGCATCAAATGGAATCCAGGCCAAATCCATACTTTCTTCAGAAATCACCAAAGGTTCATTGATCTCTGCTTCTATCAAAAAACGGACATCATAATGAAAATGCTCAGGTACTTCACCTTTTTGGGGAATAACATGCCTGTCAATATCAAAAATACCAGAATCCACTATCCTGAGAGAAGACAAGCCACTTTCCTCCATTGCCTCTGACATTGCTACTTCTAGGAGATTCTCATTACCGTCAGCATGTCCCCCTAGCTGAAGCCATCTATCCAGCTTCCTATGATGGGTCAAAAGTGCATGTGTACGGGTTTTATTGACAATCCAGGCAGATCCTGTAAAATGCCCATCCAATCTTTCCCTTACAAAAGCTTTTTCATCGAAAGTCAGATCAATAAAATCATTTATAAAAGAAGCTTCCTCCTCAAAAGGTGTCCTGTATTTTTCAAGATTAGATCTTAAAGAAAGTCTATCCATGTTATGTGTTGGTTTCAAATATAAAGTCGATAAATTGGTCAAAAGGCCTTGCATCCTGATATAGGCGATCGGAATAAACGGTGACCAAAATTTTAAGGAAACTGGGTGTATCGTTGATGCTCACCTTTTCGATACTGACATTTCCAAAGAGCTGATCTATTTTTTCGGTAGTCAGATCTGCGCTGCTCAAAGGTGGCTTGAAATATTGTTTTTCGGTAGTCTTGACATAATCATTGATTTCCTCAATTTTTCGGTCCAAACTAACCTGATTATACCCCAAATCTAACACTCGCCTGCCAAATGCAAAGAAAAGATTAGAAAAACTTTTTTCATCAAGAGGGCTATCATAAGAAACTGCAAAGCCATTGGCATAAGGTGAGTTTAATATGTGCACCTCCGGAGAAGCATTGATCCCTGATTTTTTAAAATAATAATTTTTGGAAATCAGAGCCACCAAAGATTTTCCTTCCTCTGATTGGGTCCATTGCTCAAGCTCCACTTTGTCTATATCAGACTGCTTGAAATTTTCCTTGATGGACAATGGGTTGGATTTCTTTGGGAATAATTTCCCTAAAACATCATCAATGAATGAAGCCATTAACGCTTTAATTTATAGTTACCATTTGGTTCTGCCACTATCAGCCCCGCTTCTTCCATTTCACGCAATACTTCCACAGTGGTTTGGTCACTTTTTAATCCGGATATTTCTTGAATTGTATATAGAGAAAACTCCTTTCCCTCCTTTAAAGTTTGAATTATTTTTTCCTTTACTTCCTTCTCTCCCCCGTCAGCCTTCTTTTTTTTTGAAATGCATACATCACAGATGCCACAAAACTGCTCTGAAACTTCTCCGAAATAATAGGAAATCTGATTTGCTCTGCATACACTGTAATTGTTGACGTAAGCTATCATTGCATTAGCTTTGTTAATGGCATTCTTCCTTCTTTCCTCAATTCTTTTGAGGTTTAATGGAAGTTTTCCTGCATCAAAACGCTCTGTCAAAAATGTAATCTGGGGCTGGTCTTTTCTTTTGTTATAAGAAATCACACCTCCCTGATCCATATAGTCCAACATCTTGATCAATTCCCTTTCGCTTAAACCCATAGATTTGGCCAATTTGGATTCCTGAATTTTCAAGAATTCCACAAAAAGTTCACCTCCATAAGTCCTTAATAAAATTTTGATTAAAGGGTCCAATTTTGCATTGGCTATCTGAAACTCATACAATTTGCTTTGGTCAACGAGAAATTTTAAAGTTGAGGGGCTAAAAAAACTTTCATTAAGTTCCAAAAGGCCTTCTTCCTGCAAAACTTTCAGGGCATTGTAGGTTAAAAGCACTTCCAAATTGTAAGTTTCCGCGAATGTGGCCAAATCAAAATCAAAACTGCTCATCAGACCACTTCCTACTGCCATGCGATAATAATTGGCAAGACTTTGATACACTTTTTTCAAAAATTCGACAGGGGGATAGGCCATTGCAGCTCTTTCTTCCAAGACCTGCAGATCCTGCTGATGGGTAATGAGCACAGCATATGCTTTTTTTTCATCCCTTCCTGCCCTGCCGGCTTCCTGGTAATAATTCTCCAGATTTTCAGGCAGGTCCAAATGTATTACTACCCGCACATCTGGCTTATCAATTCCCATTCCAAATGCATTGGTTGCCACCATTACCCTTACCTGGTTTTTTTTCCAATCATTTTGCCTTATTTCCCTTACCTCATTGTCCAGGCCTGCATGGTAAAATGTCGCTGAAATTCCAACTTGATTCAAAATAGATGCGATTTCTTTGGTTCCCTTCCGGTTTCTAACATAAACTATGGCTGTACCAGGGACTTTTTGTAGTATTTCTATGCCTTTTTCCAGCTTATTTTCAGCTATACGGACTGAATAACTAAGGTTTTTCCTTGAAAAAGACCTTACAAATACATCTGGGGATTTTAGTTGAAGTTTATCAATTATATCTTCCTTCACTTGCAATGTGGCTGAAGCAGTCAAGGCAAGACAGGGGACATCCGGGTGAAACGCTCTGATATTGGCAATGTCAAGATAAGGAGGTCTAAAATCGTAACCCCATTGAGAAATACAGTGGGCTTCATCTACAGCAATTAGATTGACCTTCATCCGCTTAAATCTCTCTATGAAAATTTCGGTTTTTAGTCTTTCGGGCGAAACATATAGGAACTTATAATTCCCATATATACAATTATCCAATATTGTATCAATTTCCCTCTTACCCATACCTGAATAGATCGCTGCAGCTAACACACCCTTTTTCCTCAGGTTATCTACCTGATCTTTCATCAGAGCGATCAGAGGACTGATCACGACACATATACCCTCCATGGCCAATGCCGGCACTTGGAAACAAATGGACTTTCCTCCTCCGGTTGGTAACAGTGCAAGACAGTCCTTTCCTTCTAAAGCTGATAGGACAATATCCAATTGAACTGCCCTAAATTCATTGAAGCCGAAAACTGTTTGGAGGATATGATAGGCCTTTTCTTTCAATTTTACCAGGAAATAGTTTCTTTGTTCAAAAATGCAGCAATACCTTTTTTGCAATCTTCTGAGCCCCTTGCTCTGGCATTCATCGCAGCAGCATAATCTAGCCCTTCTTCAAGGGTTTGTTCCTGTACCCTTCCGATCATTTCTTTGGTTAAGGCCATAGATTGATCTGAATTCTGTTTAATCAACTTTTGGGCATAGGAATATACTTTTTGCTCCAATTCCTCTGCTTCGACAACCCAATTGATCAGGCCCATTGATTGGGCTTCTTTAGCTTCTATCAAGTCTCCGTCCAAAAGGAGCTGTTTAGATTTACCCTCACCAATCTTTCGTAAAAGAAAAACTTTAACAATGGCAGGTACAAAACCTATTTTCACTTCTGTATATCCAAACTTTGCATCAGGAACCGCAAAAGAAAAATCACAGACCATAGCCAGTCCGCAACCACCTGCAATAGCATGTCCCTGTATTTGGGCAATAATAACTTTCGGGGAAGTGTAAATTCTATAAAACAAATCCTTCAGGTTGTTGCTGTCCTCAAGGTTTTCCTCAAAAGTATTTGTCTGCATAGACTGGAGATAGGCAAGGTCTGCCCCGGAGCAAAAAACCTTACCTGATGCTTTTATCACCAAGACTTTTACATCTTTATCTTTCTCAAAATCTGAAATAGCCAGTTTCAAAGCCTCCACCATTTCTGCATTGAGCGCATTCCTTTTTTCAGGCCTATTAAGTTCCAAATAGCCAATTCTGTCTTTTTTAAAGGTGATAATGGGATTTTCACTCATTTTTTCTGCTCAGTAAATGTTTAGAAATATTATTGAAAGATAGATTACCGAAAGTGCTCTTCCAAAAACATTCATTGAAAAACGACTTTCAGGGCATTTTCAGTTCTGCTAATTGAGTCATTATATTCTATTTTTCTCCATATTCCTGATTCCCATTGAAAAATACCTAAAGCGGATGCATCACAATCTTTGAAATGAATTTTTTCATCCTGAATACTTACAGTCTGGCCATAGGGAAAACGAAATTTTAAATTTTCTTCACTTGAATCGGGAATTAAAGGCAGGAATCCTCCAGAAGATTTCCTTTCTCTGTTAGCTATCACTTTGTACTTCAGCTCATTTTCTTCCGCTTGATCAAAAACAAAAAGTTTACCTTGGTACAAAAAATCAATTGCCAATCCCTTATCTAATCGGTAAACCATCAATTCCTTTCTGTTGAAATCTGTTATCCGTTCTATAACCCGAGACATGCTTCCTATGAATAATATGGCCACAATCATCCAAAGTACCTTTTTGTTGGGCAGGTGGACCAAAAATATCAATAAACCAAGTACTGAAAAATAAATCATCACATCCAATAGATCTAGATAAATACCGGATATCCTTGACTTTGGCAAAGCTTGAATTGCAAATATTCCTGTATTGACAAGCTGGATTATAATTTCTGTAAACTTGGATAGCCAATCACCAATAACATTTACTCTTCCTAAAAGCAAATAAGGCACACCAAAGGACATAATCAAAAATGCTCCCGGAATAGCGATAAGATTAGACAGTAAAAAGTAAACAGGAAAAATATTGAAATAATAACTTGAAATGGGAAAGGTGGCTATCTGGGCAGCGATACCCACCGTACTGATTTGCCAAATATATTCCAAAATACGGTTATCAGGAATCCATAATCTGACCAAAATTGGCTGAATCAACAATATCCCTATCAATGCCACATAGGACAACTGAAATCCAACCGCATAAATCAATTGTGGGTCAAAGACTAAAAGTATCAAAGCAGAAAGGGCTATAGCATTAAAAATCGAAGGAGATCGGGATTTCATTTGGGCCAAACCCATTAGGGAAAACATGGTAGCTGAACGCATTACAGATGGTGACATTCCGGTCAATAGGGCATAACTCCAAATCAGCAAAATTATCCCTGATAAATAGGTAATTCGCTTTCTGACAGAAAGCCTGTAAGGTTTGATCCACAAAAAGAAAAAACCATAAATAATACCCACATGAAGTCCGGAGACAGCCAAAACATGCATGGCACCGGCAGTGGCGTAAGCTTCACTCAATTCTCTGTCCAATGATTTCTTTTGGCCTAAAAGTAAAGCCTTGGCAATCTGGTTAGCTTGAAAATCCTCAAAATGTCTATCAAAATTACCGATTATCTCCCCCCTCAAAAGCACAAAAAAATGCTCCAACGGAGATTCATTTACCCAAGCAATTTTTTGAAAATTATCCCCTACAAAATGTTGGTGCATGACCTGTTGTCGAGCCATGAATTTCTTGTAATCGAATTCAAAAGGATTTTTGGGTCCTTCAATAATCTGAGGGTTTCCCTTTATCCAAAGGAAGTCCCCAGGCAGCCATACACCTGAATCTTTCCGGTAAATGATGACTTCCCCTGCTAGGTCCTTCCATTCTCCCTTGGAGTAACCACGCTTAATCTCAACCCTATTAGAAATTGAATTAGGTCTGGCTTCATCCTGTCCTGTTACTATGGCCAGATACCCTGATAGCCCTTCCTGATGGTAGATCAAATGGTTTTTATTTTGCAATACATCCTTATGAAATGAAAATTGTAAACCAAGGAGTATAAGCATTAAATAGGCCAATGAAGGAAATGTCCATGTTTTTAACCACTGGAGATTTCTTTTGGCATTTATCAACAATAGAGTTACATAAGCCAAGAAAAAGACTGCCAGCAGAAAATCAAAAGTTGGTTTTGGAAAATGCATCAAAAGGGGATAAAGCAATATTCCTAGAATGAAAAAAATCAGGTACCTTATAAATGGATAATCGGCAAATGGCATAGACTTAAAAATTTGAAGGAAAATACCTATAAAAAATGAAAAAGGGGACTGTAAAGCCCCCTTTAAGTATAACTTAATCGGATAAGTTTATCAAAACCTATATCCGACGTTCAGTCCAGCTTTTAATTCGATGGCATTGAACCTATCTGCCACTTCTGAAGAGAAGCCTCTTGCAACTGCAACAAATGGTCCAAAGGCAAAATTGTTAAAATTCCACTTATATCCGCCCATAAGACCAATATATCCGCTATTCAAATTGGTCACAGTTATGGGGCCATCCAGACTTTCGCGATACTCCCCAAATCTATATTTGAAAAAAGGAGAAATATGAAGTTTACCTGATTCATTTCCCGCAAAATAGAAATTATATGACATCAAAATAGAGGTAGCATTAAAGTCTTTACCTGCTCCGGCAGAGCGGTAATTGAACCTGTCATTGATATGAAGTTCCAGACCTAAAGATTGGTCTGGGGCAAGAAAATGCTCATAACCCAGCTCAACGGAACCTAATAATATGGTATTAAGAAAGTTAAGCCTGATTTCACCTTTCGGATCTTCCAAAGCCTGGCCCAAAGCCAAATTCCCTATCAAAATCATTGCTGGCAATACAAATAATAGTTTTTTCATGGTCTTAATTTTTTAAAACAAACAGTAAAATAAATCACAAATATAATTCCATTTTGTAATGCAGAATATTGCATTCCTCAAACATAGGGCCCACTTGTTTGAATCCAAATTTGGCATACAAAGGCATGGCATCGAGTTGGGCATGCATATAGAGTTTTTTACTTTTCGAATCAGGATGTTTGGAAATATCATCCACTACAGCCCTGACTAATGCCTGGCCGACACCTTTTCCTCTCATGGATTTGAGAACGGCAAACCTCTCCAATTTGATGCCTTTATCTGTAAATCTCCATCTGGCTGTTCCCGCTACCTGTCCATCAAGTTTGGCCAAAAAATGTGTAGATGATTGTTCGTATTCATCATATTCTTCTTCGGGATCCACTTCCTGTTCGATTACAAAGACCTTTTCTCTGATATCGAATATTGTTTCAAGCTCCTCCTTCGTCTGTACCTTTTGGACGCTTATGTTCATCTTTTTCAGTTACTTTTTGGGATTCGTTTTTTTCGTATGCTTCAATGATAGACTTTACCAATTTATGGCGGATGACATCTTTACCGCTCAGGCTGACAATTCCGATTCCTTTCACATCTTTAAGGACATGAAGGGCCTCTCTGAGTCCTGATTTTTGTCTTTTTGGCAAATCCACCTGAGTCTGATCCCCGGTAATGATCACTTTGGAATTAGGCCCCATTCTTGTCAGGAACATTTTAATCTGCTCGCTTGTGGTGTTCTGGGCTTCATCCAGCAGGACAAAGGCATCATGTAAAGTTCTACCCCTCATATATGCCAATGGTGCTATTTCAATCACTCTTGTTTCCTGATAAAATTTGAGTTTTTCGGAAGGAACCATATCACTTAGCGCATCATA
Organism: Cecembia rubra; assembly: GCF_003014575.1. Classification (GTDB taxonomy): domain Bacteria; phylum Bacteroidota; class Bacteroidia; order Cytophagales; family Cyclobacteriaceae; genus Cecembia_A; species Cecembia_A rubra. The sequence continues at coordinate 136,252 of NZ_PYGF01000009.1, read as the reverse complement.
AATAGGCCTTAAATATGGATCCAGCTTTTCCTGTAAATCTCCAGGAAGGAAACCCAAGTTTTCACCAGCTTCTACAGCTGGTCTGGTGATAATGATCCTTTTCACTTCCCTGTTTTTCAGGGCACGTACAGCCAATGCCACCGCTATATAAGTCTTGCCAGTACCTGCAGGACCTAGAGCAAACACGAGGTCATTTTTGAATGAAGCCTCTACAAGTTTTCTTTGGTTGGCAGATTTGGGTTTGACCACCAATCCTTTGTTCCCGTAGATGATCACATCATTTTTGAGGTTTTCTTCAAATGGCGCCCCTTCTAAAGCAATATACTCTTGAATGTTTTCGGGAGTAATATGTCCAAATCGATGAAAATGTTGAAGCAACATATTGAGAAGGTCATTGATGCGCAGGATTTCAGGTGCACGTCCTTGAATCCTGATTTCATTTCCCCTTGACACCAATTTGCTTTGTGGAAAAGCAGCAGCGATATGCTTGATGTTTTCGTTTCCCGGGCCTAAAAAATCCAGCAGGGGAATATTTTCCAAAGTAATTACTTTCTCTACCAATCCTATACTTTTGAATTATGATTTGTTCCTATGGTGTAATGAATAAATTTCTATTTTTGTTCACACCTATCACAAAAATATAAAATTTTAACAGACTTGCTTGTATGGCATTGATAACATTCACTTCGGATTTTGGAGACAGGGATTATTATGTCCCGGCTGTTAAGGCAAAAATGTTATCCATCAACCCACAACTCAACATTGTGGACATTACCCATATGGTGGAAAATTATGATGTTGCCCACGCCGCATTTTTATTGAAGTCTGTATATAATGAATTTCCAAAAGGAACGGTCCATTTGGTTGCCATGAACGCAACAAGCAATGTAACTGACGGCTACATTGGCATCAAACTGGATGATCACATCTTCATCGGTCCTAACAATGGCATTTTAAGTCTTTTGTCGGAAGATGAACCCGGTATCATTGTGAAATTAGGGGATGTACACATTAAAGAAAGTACTTTCCCCGCGAAAGACATATTGGCTCCCGTGGCTGCCAAAGTGGCCTCCGGAGCTTCCATTCATGATTTTGGAGGTCCATTGAGCGGAATTAAAAAAATGATCCCTAGGAATTTCAAAGCTACCAAAAAGCAGATCACTGGGCATATTGTAAGAGTGGACAATTATGGCAATCTGATAACCAATATCACTAAAGCAGTATTTGATACCCTGAATCCAGGAAAGTTCAATATTGAATTTGGGCGCGAAACCTTGGTCAAACTCAATACAAATTATGATCAGGTGGAGCCCGGAGATTGCTTTGCATTTTTCAATAGTCTGGGCTTATTGGAAATCGGTATCAATCATGGGCATGGCGCCGATCTATTGGGGTTAAGATATGACAGTCCGGTATTTATCAATTTTGATTCAGAGGGATAATGCTGATACGTATAGTAAGAATGACCTTCCAGGAAGATAGAATACAGGATTTCCTGAACAACTTCGAAGTGAATAAGGAAAAAATCAGAAATTTCCCGGGCTGTCATTACCTTGAACTCTGGCAGGACAAAAATTTTAAAAATATTTTCATGACTTACAGTCACTGGGAATCAGAGGAGGCGCTAAATCAATACCGTGATTCTGAATTGTTTAAATCCGTATGGTCTTTTACCAAAACCCTGTTTGCAGATAAACCCATGGCCTTTTCTGCAAAAAAAATTGAAGAACTGCCTTGAGGGTTCTTGCAAGGAAAAAAAATAGTATTCATATTTGCATCCCGTTCAGCAAGGAACGCGGAAGATTGAAAAGCCCAGGTGGCGGAATTGGTAGACGCGTTGGTCTCAAACACCAATGAGGTTACACTCGTGCCGGTTCGACTCCGGCCCTGGGTACTTAAACAGAAAAGGTCCTTCTCATCAGAGTTGGGCCTTTTTTTATGGCTTTGGACGGAGGAGAAGTTTATCCCGACAAAATCGGGAACTCTGGCCCTGGGTACAAAAGACTCACAGAATTGTAGGTCTTTTTTTTCTAACCATTCAAAATCTAACCATTGCTCACCTGAACATAACCCAGGTAAGCATCTTCATGATCCTCCTCCAATTCCCCTTTTCCATAGGACACTAAAAAACTGTTCCCTTTCCTGAACTCATTCCAGATGACTTTGAGGGCGTTTTACATATAAGGATATTCTGCTCTCAACAGAACCCACCAGGCACTATAGAATTTGCCAAGATTTCTGTAAATCTATGCAATAAAGAGGTTAATAATCATACCTGAACCTGATCAATGGCACCAATACCTTTAAATTCCCTTTACAAATCTCTTTATCTCCATCATTCATAAATAATACCCCAGATACCCAATAACGGTCATTAAAAGACCAATGGAGATTTTTTCTCAAATAAATCACTTGGTCCTTTCCAGAAAAATTACCTGTCACCAAGCATTAAACTTGCGCAACTAAAGCCTTCATCTTTTCAAGACCGGTCTTTGCCACAGACAAAGCATCTTTCTTCCAATAGTCTTGATTGAAAAGCTCCAAAGAAAGTATTTTTTCGCCTCCCATGGCCTTTAGATCGGATAGAATCTGACCCATGGGAGCCGATCCATCACCTGGATAAACTCTGTCTTTATCCTGTTGCTCTTCCCTAGGTATATGGGATACAAAATCATTCATATGAAAAATCTCAATCAAATCTCCATTGAGCATTTTCAGTCCCTCGTAACCTGAACCTCCTCTGAAAAGATGATAAACGTCTGGCAAAATCCTCGCATCCTTATCGTTTGCCACTGCAGCAACCATAAGCACCTGCCCTAAATGATTGAAAAATGGGAAAGCTCCCCAAAACTCCAACTGGGGCATAACGCCTGTTTTTCTTCCGAGATCCAATAAAGCTTTATACCTTTCCCCTGCTTTGAAAAGATCCAATGGTGCATCGACGCCAAAAGCAGGAGCAGCTACCCGCTTACAGCCTAAAGCGGCTAATAGCTCCATCTCTTTCTCCATTTGCTCAAATCCTGCCTTTCTCTTTGAATCATCATCTACCATCCAAGGGGCAAAACCTATCGCATTTTCAAATTTCAATCCACTATCATCAATAAGCTTTTTCAAACTGACTAAAGAGTTTCCTGCCTTAATAAAATCCTGCAAATCCCTGATCCATAATTCTACCCCATCATATCCCGCACGGGCAGCGATTTCCAGATAACCTTTCAGTCCAGGCTGCTGCCCCATAATGGTACTGGTATTCAAACAGTATCTGAATTGACTTGCAGAACCGGAAGGACTTGCCTGCAATGAATTGGCCGTTAAAAAAGCTCCTGCACCTAATCCCAAGGATTTGATGGCATTTCTTCTGGAAATCATGTTATATAGGTTTAAGATTGTTGTTAATACTTCATTTGGACTTAAAATTAAACGAATTAGCCCTCAACAATCAACCATTCATAAAAATATTAAACCAATATACCTCTCGAAATAATTAATTTGGTAAATTAAACTTTATTCCATTTTATCCTTTGCATGAAGTCTCCAGTCTTTTTGGTTTTTTTAGTCCTATTTTCATTTGCGGTTGAGGCCTATGCTCAAGGTGGCTCAGGTCTAGAAGTCAAATACAGAGATAACATTACCCTAGACCAAGAAGTAGTCAGTGGTGGATATTTTGTGGACCCTCCAAAAGAATTTGAGGGCCACCCCTATTTTTTCACAAAAAATTTTGAACAAAGTGATATCACAATCAATGGACTTACATATAGACGAGTACCCATTCTCTACAATATCTGGAAAGATCAGGTATTGACCTTCCAGCCTATCCACAAACAAAAAATACTGATCAGGCATGATAAAATAGATGCATTTACGCTTCATTTGGATTTCCCAGTTTCATTTATCCGCTTAGATGAAAATCCAACTTATAGCCACCATGGAAGTGGTATATATGAATATGTAGGAGAAGGCCCCTCAAGGCTTTTGATCAAACATAGAAAACAGACCAAGCCTAAAAGGGAATTCAGTATTTACAGCGAGGTATTTTATGAAACCCAGGATTACTTTCTTCAAAAAAACGGAGAAATAATCAAAATTTCCGGCAGAAAACAGGCCATTGACTTTTTAAGCATGGACCCAAAAGAAGTCAGGAAATCAACTAGGGATTCAAACTTGATTTACAGAATTGACAGAAGAGGCTACCTGTCATTTTTGGTTTCACTATACAATCAGGCACAATATGACAAGAAATAAGCTAATCCTGATTTTGATTTTTTCACTTATTAGCTGTTTGTTTTTTCAAACAGCCCTACATGCCCAAGAGCAGCAGAAAATTTCAGGATTATTTCCAGGAATATCCTTTCCAAGATTTGCCCAGCAAGTGAATTCAATGACAGGCTATCAGTTCTACTACAATCAAGAGGATTTAGCAGATTTACAGGTCAATATCAGCGCAAAAGACAACACCCTGACACAAATTTTGGAGGCACTTTTTGAACAGACTGATTTTAAGTTCAGTATTGATACGGAAAAAAGGGTATTTATCACCAAACACAAACCTTTGGATCTTAAACTTGCAAAAGATTTTTTCGAAAGTCCGGACCCCTTATTGAAAACAGATAGCCTTACCCGTCAATCAGATATTGAAAGGGCTTTTTCAAGAAACAAATTATATGTAATTGGAAATCCGGGCAATCAAAAAGAAGCAACTTTGAAAGGGAAAATTACAGGAATTGAAACCGGAAATCCTGTTTTTGGAGCTGTTGTTTTCGAAAGAACAGAATATAGGCGGGCAATAACCAACGAGGAGGGTTACTTCCAAATTCTCTTACCTGTAGGCCGACATACCTTATTTATTCAAAATCTCGGTGGATTTATTGAACAGAGGCAAATCAGCCTTCAGGGGGACGGTATCCTGGATGTGGCTATTGAAGAAAATATCATTTCCTTATCAGAGGTAACGGTTAATTCAGACCGGATGACCAATATTTCCCGACCCGAAATGGGTGTTCAAAAATTGAACATCCAATCAATGAAGAAAATCCCTGCGGTTTTGGGGGAAGTAGATGTAATCCGTTCTATCCTTACCTTACCTGGGGTTCAGACAGTCGGAGAAGCTTCAGTTGGCTTCAATGTCAGAGGAGGGGCGGCGGACCAAAATCTCATACTTTATAACCATAGCACCATATACAACCCTTCCCATTTATTTGGCTTATTCTCAGCTTTCAATCCGGATGTGGTGGAATCCGTAGAACTATACAAAGCAGGCATTCCTATACAATATGGTGGAAGACTATCCTCTGTACTGGATGTCAAGGCCAAATACGGCAATAACGAAAAAATAAAAGTCACAGGAGGCATAGGTCTGCTTACAGGAAGATTAGCTGTAGATGGTCCAATTGGAGAAAACACCACTTTCTCCATAGGTGCACGCAGTACCTATTCCGATTGGCTGCTCCAGTTATTGGAAGAAAATACCGATTTCAAAGATGGAAGGGCTTCCTTTTATGACCTAAATGTCAGTATCTCCCATAAACTGGATAACAAAAACATCATCCGGGCCAACGCTTACAACAGCAATGACAATTTCAGATTTGACAGAGACACTACTTTCCGCTATGAAAACCTGAATTTTAATATAGGTTGGACACATTATTTCAATGAAAGACTGGAGGCTGAATTTGTGGTCGGAAGGGACAATTATTCTTTCGGAATTGAAGGAAGGGACAATCCAAGCAATTCTTATGACTTTGGCTTCAATATCCGGCAGGATTTTGCCAAAATTCATTTCAATTACGATTATGACTTCAGACATAAATTCAATTTTGGAATCCAGAGTACCCGGTATAGACTAAACCCTGGAAAAATCCAGCCTTGGGGATTAGAATCGATTGTAGCCCCTGAAGAAGTCAATCAGGAACAGGCCTTAGAGACTGCTTTTTATATTGGAGACAATATTGAAATCAGCGAACAACTCACTGTAAGCCTGGGAGGAAGGTATGCACTTTATAATTTTTTGGGGCCTAACACCAGTAGAATTTATACCCCTGGACTGCCCATGGCTCGGACTACCTTAATTCGGGAGGAAACTTTCAATGCAGGCGAAGTGATAAAAACCCACCATGGTCCCGAATTCCGTATTTCAGGAAGATATATTCTCAATAATATTTCATCTTTAAAGGCAGGATACAACACCGGTAGGCAGTTTATCCATTTGGTTACCAACAATGCAGCTATAGCCCCAACAGATATTTGGAAGTTAAGTGATAACAACATTCTTCCACATTGGGGGGATCAAATTTCATTGGGCTACTACAGGAATTTGAAAGTCGATAAATATGAATTTTCAATTGAAACTTACCATAGAAACCTGAGGAACCTTCTGGATTTCCGTTCAGGAAGCACGCTTATCTTGAACAACACTGTAGAGCAGGCAGTGGTAAGATCACAAGGAAGAGCTTATGGGGCAGAAGTATTGCTTAGAAAAAACACCGGTAAACTGAATGGCTGGATCAGCTACACTTACTCTAGATCCTTATTGAAAACAGCCAAGGATGAACCTGCTGAAAAAATCAATAATGGGGAATGGTATCCTAATAATTTTGACCAGCCTCATAATGCGGTGCTTGTAGGCAATTATGAATGGAGCAAAAGATTCAGTACTTCCGTCAATGCCAATTACAGTACCGGAAGGCCTATCACCTTGCCTGTGGCCAAATTTGAATATGGGGGCTCAGAAAGGGTGTTTTTCTCGGACAGAAATGCTTACAGAATCCCGGATTATTTTAGGATTGACTTATCTGTCAACATTGAAGGCAACCATAAAGTAAGAAAACTTGCCCATTCATCATGGTCGGTAGGTGTTTATAACTTATTAGGAAGAAGAAATCCATACTCGGTGTACTTCACCCCTGTCAACGGCATTTTGGAGGGTTACAAATTGTCCATCTTTGCCCAACCAATTCCCTTTATCAGTTATAACTTTAGAATTTGATGCTGAAAAAAATCTTTCATATAAACATGATTTTGGTCCTTCTGATGATGTTTTCATGCAGAGATCCATTCGAACCTGATTTGAGTGATATTCCCGTTGAAGTGCTTGTGGCAGAAGGTTACATAGAGATTCAAGGTGAATCTATAATCAGACTCAGTAAGACTGTTCCTGTGAGGAGTACCCAAAGCAGCCCAGTCATTAGTGGAGCAAAATTATCCCTTCTGGACAGCAATAATGGCCGATGGGAGTTTGTAGAAAAAGAGGAAGGTGTTTATTCATTAAATGGCAACTTCTCACCTTCTGAAACATATCAGTTACAGATAGAACTTATTGGTGGAAAAGTTTACAAAACAGAAAATTTACAACCCATCATTTCTCCTGAAATTGATGAATTGGGTTTTCTTAGGGATCAAAATGGAGTGGAAATATTCGTTAGCACAAAGGGGGATGAACAGGCACAATATTTCTTGTGGAGCTACCAGGAATACTGGATTTTCAGGCCTGGGGTCATTTCCCGCTTGATTTATAATGATGGGGAAGTAAGGTTTAGGGATACGGATGAGCGGATTGATCTCTGTTGGAAAAACAACCTTAATCCAAAAATTGTACTTCAAAATGCAGCTAGATTTGAAGATAACCGCATCCTCCAGAGAGAATTGGTCCTGATTCCCAACAATTCAGAAAAACTAACACAGCGCTACAGTATTGAGGTCATGCAAATGGCAATAAGTCAAGAGGCATTTGATTTTTGGGAGATTCTAAGGAAAAACTCCGATGATATTGGAGGGATTTTCAGCCCTTTACCTTCTCTTATCAGAGGCAATATCTATAATGTAACCGATGAATCCGAACCTGTCATTGGGTATATAAGTATGGGAAAATCTGCTACCAAAAGGATTTACATTGATATCTCGGATGTTTTCCCATGGCCTGTTTTTATTCCCGAATACGAATTTTGTGGAATCTCCTTTCAGGACACAATTCCTCCAACCAAGCAAGCTTTGTTTGAAGCATTTGGCAAAGGCGATAGAATGCCAGCCAGAGATTTGTATGCAAGTAATGGGGAAATAATAGGCTATTTTGGAGCTCCTACACAATGTGTGGACTGTACGTTAAGAGGATCCAATGTCAGACCTGAATTTTGGGAGGATTGACGATGAGAAGTATAAAGCTAATTTTTCTTTTTTTGATAAGCATTCCTTCATTTGGCCAAAATTGGGAGAATGATGAAGTATTTGCCCATATTTCCAAAAATATCAGTCTGATCAACGATCAAATCTGGTTTTATCTACAGGTAAGCAACGGTGGCCAACCAAGTCCTTCAAAAATAGCTTACGTAGAACTGATAGACAGGGAAAGTTTACCGGTACTGCAATTGATCCTTCCTTTAAATCAAGGAAAAGTTGAGGGACTCTTAGAAATTCCTTCCCATCTCGAATCAGACCATTATCTACTGAGGTTTTATACAAGAATCAGCCCACTAAATGATGAAAATAACAGGGGAGTTTTCAATCAATTGATCACAGTTATCAACCCCAAAAAAGGACCACAAACTCCTGGGACAATTCTCGGCAAGAATACTTATCCATTTGAAAAACCTGGAGATTTTCAGATTGCAGAAATTAGCATGAAGCACAAATCTGAAATTCAGGTTCCTTTAAACTCAATCAAAAGCCCTTATCAGATTTCAATTTCCATCCATAACCCTTTCTTACCTGAAGATTTTCACGGTCATATCGGGCAGGAAATCTATCAGCCGTTGGAAAAAAAAACCAACATAATTCCTGAACTTTATGGGCATATTATTCATGGAAAAAACCTAAGCATGGAAGTGGACACCACTGAAACTTTTTTCCTTTCAGCCCATGGAAAACAATCCGTCCTCCATTCCGCTAAACCTGATCCACTAGGCAATTTGTTCTTTGAACTTGGTCCAATAATGGATTTTGATTTTTTGATTGCACAGTCACTGTACTATGAAAAGCAACTCAATTTTTCACCCCAATCACCTTTTTGGAATTTGAAATTGAAAGAAGATTTTGTTTTTCCTACTCTCAATTTGATGGAAGAAGACAGAGTTTTCTTGGAAATGTTACTATTGGCTGCCCAACTTAAACCACACTTTTATCCTGTAAATGCAGGCGAACCACAGCCTATTGTTACAGGATTAGTAGCTGACAGAACATACCATTTGAATGATTACACCCGCTTTGATAATATTGAAACTACCCTTAGGGAATATGTTCCCGAAGTATTGGTCAGAAGACAAAACCGAAACATCGTTTTTAAATTACTTAACACCCCTTTAGGAAATCTGTTCCAGGAAAATCCATTGATATTGATTGATGCCATGCCTGTCTTTGATTCAGATGTTTTAGCAAAATTTGACCCTAAGGATATAGAAAAATTAGAAGTTCTTACCAGAGAATTTTCATTCAATAAGGACAAGTTTTCGGGAGTTTTGAGTTTTACCTCTTTCCAAAATGACTTTGGCAAATTCGAGCTTCCAAAAAATGCCTTGTATTTAAATTACTGGCCAATGTTGAAGACCAAAAAACTGGAAACACCCCACTTCAACCCGAAAATCGGAACAGCAAATTACCCGGATTTCAGAACCAGTCTGCTTTGGAACACAAATCAATCTACTTCTCGACTCCAATTTTATACATCAGAAATCAAAGGGAAATTTGAAATCAAAGTATCCTATTTGAATGAGAGGTCTGAACTGCAATTCCTTCAATCCAATTTTGAGATCACAGATTAATTGTCCTTTTTCCCCATCTCCTTCACCAAAAAATCCTGAAGCTTAGAAGTATAAAAAGCAGCATCATCAGGGTACTCCGGGATAAGTGTTCTCTTTTCAGGAAAACTCTCCATGTGTACTGTTTGGGTCGGAAAGGCAAATCTCACACCTAATCCCTTGGCCAACCTGATTATCTGAACCAAAATTTCATGCCTACAGCGTAATTCCTCCTGCAAGGTAGGCACCTGGAAGAAAATATAGAACATAATGTCCTGACTGTAGGTAGAAAGGCTGTTAAAGTATATGTTATACAAATCTTTCCTGGTGTTAGGATGGTTCTCAACGATTTTGCGGAGACCTTCCACAAAAGCTTCTATCAAATCAGGGGGAGTATCATAAGTTATTGTCAAAGTAGTATAAAACCTTCTGTATTGTCTTAAACCATGGTTATCTATAGTTGCATCTGCAATTTTACCATTTGGAATATACATTACTGAATTTCTAAAGGTCCTCACCCGTGTTGATCTAAAACCCACTTCTTCCACAGTTCCGTCAACATCTCCTGAAGTAATCCAATCCCCAACTTGAAATGGCTTATCGATAAAAATCATGATGGAACCAAAAAAGTTTTTGATGGTATCCTGAGCAGCCAGGGCAAAAGCAAGCCCCCCTATGGAAAGTCCTGTAAGAAAAGGGACAATATCTACTTCAAGCCCCTCTTTGAGAACAAACAAAGTCCCTACGATGACCACAAATGCTTTCAAGGTTTTGCGCAACAAAGGCACAAGTTGATCATCAAGCGTGGATTCTGTCTTCTCAGCCAGTTTCGCAAAATACAGAGAAACTATGTCCACAATTTTATAAAACACAATTGTGATTACCAATGGCTTGGCAGCATTGAGCACTTTGATCACCATAGAAACCACCTCCACTGGCAACTGCAATAACCTGATAAAAAGGGAAGACAGTACAACGATCAAGTAAATACTGGTAATTCTGGCCACCGGAAGAAGGTACTTTTCTCCTACATAGCCATATCCCATTTTGGCCACCAAATAGAGAAATACCTTGTCCAATAAAAAAGTAATCAGCTTATGCGCTACAAAAAGCAAGAGAATAAGAAGGAAGAGACCCGCCAATTGCCAGAAGTGCAATCCTATATAAACTTCATTGCCCATCTTAGGTAAAATGTTCAATAAGCGGTCAGTTCCATAAGGATAGGTGACCCTATGCATTTCATCAATCTGGGAAACCGTAAACGCACTGAACTTCCATTCATTATTGATTTTTTCAAGGTATACCAGAGGCAGCTTTTTGGTATCGTAAAAAAATTTTGCCTGATTGCTGAAAACCGAATCAAAAAAATCCGGCTCATTGGGGACTTCCAAAAACTTTATGAATACTCCATTCCCATCAAAAATCTGTTTGAGTTTTACAGCTAATTTTTCACCTTCCTTCTCACGTTCTGGACCTAAGTTCAGTGCCATTGCGGCAGCTTTTGGATCATAATTATCCTCTCTTAGATTTAAAAAGAAGGTCAAAGTTGTATGATAAGGAGTCTTCAGGTTATGGTAATCCTCTTCTTCTATAGGAACCAATTGGTCATCCAACACTACCTGAGCAAAAATGGATGAATAGAAAAACGTAAAAATAAGAATCAAAATCTTAATCTTGAATTGCTGCATGGGATTACATATTCAGTCTTTTCCTGCGCAAAAGTAATAACATCGCAAAAAGTTGGAAAAGAAAAAACAAAAAAGCCTCCCCTACCTGATTATAAGAGAGGCCAAATATTAAATTGGCAACTTATATTCAGCAAATTTATTCCCTGAAATCGAATAAATCGAATACTGGTTTTGGCTACCTGAATACCTGATCTCTACTTTGTGGTCCCCAATGATAGGAAGGGTATTAAGAAGAATTCCATCCAAATTATACAGGTAAATGAATTCCTGGCTCTTGTCCACTATGACAAAAATATTTTTGTCAGTCCCGAAAGAGAAATACTGAAATTCCAGATTTTCGGAAAATACATCCACACTGAATACTGTTTTATATTCGCTGTCCAAAACTGTTACTTTATTGTACTCATGTACAGCAAAAACATAACGATCATCCTTTTGGTCTTTGATCAGATAAAATTTACTTTCCCTATCAGGCCTTAAAAGTTGATTTCTGTAAGTCAATTCTCCTTTGAGATTTACCTGTACAACTTCACCTTCCTTGGTAATGGTTACAAGTCGGCTTTCCTGTGCACTTCCTCGCTCCAAAAGAATATAATCTGACCTTAATTCATCCCCCAATCTAATAGGAGAGCCTAGCTCCGGCTCGCCCCTCCTATTGAAGAAATACAATTGACCTTTTGAAGATAAAGCCACCATTCTATCGCCTACCCCGGCAATTCTATGATGTGCAGGAGCAGTAGCTACAGGTCCACTGATAGATTTTGGATTCCAACCTTCCAGTTGATTTCCATTTTTATCCAACAAATAAAGATTCCCTTCCTCCGAGGCGATAAAGTATCTGTAATCCCTGGAATTACTGTAATCTACTACATTGAGGTGAGAAATGGTCTGCCCTTCTATGCGAACAGGGAAACCTGAAACCAAATTGCCCAACCTGTCAATGATATAAACCTGATTTTGGGTAGCAAATAACAGTTGTAACTTACCATTTTTGAAAAAATCAACTTGGTGAATGCCTGAGACAATCGGCCCATCCAAATTATAACCGAATACCTGCTCCCCTTCTGAAGTCAACAAATACAGGTTATTTGCTTCATCTTGCACAACAAATTCCTGACTGCGGTCAATAAAATTTTGAACAACAATCGGTCCATAAGTAAGTCTATTGCTGAATGCTACTGTCCTATTTTCTGTCAACAATACATCTTGTACTGATTTGATAGGATTCATACTGTAGCCTAACTCTAAAATGACAGCATTATTCTTTCCTTCTTCCTTTACTTTAAGATTAAGCAGTTCAAAAGATTTCAACTGCGGGGCATATTTTTGAAAAAATGACTTCCAGTTTGGAGAACTGTTTTCAATTATTGCGCTCCAAAACCGATGGATATCAAGCATAAAATAAAATCCATTTTCAGGAGACAAATTATCAATCAACTTTCTCTGGTTTAAAGATTTCCCCCAGGTATTGTCATTATTGATGTCATCGATGAAAAGTTTTATGGCTTTACTGCTATTTGCAAATACCAGCACATCGTTGACAACTGTAATATAGGTATCTGAAAAACCTTGGAATTTACCTCCGAACAGGTGTGCGGGAAATTCTTCTGAAGCTATCCTGATGATCTCCATCTGCTGATAAAAATCTGAAGGGAATTCTTCCAATTCAGAACGATCAATACCGGCATTGAAAGCTCTTAATAATTGGATCTTATTTTGAATTTGGTTTACCTGGAGTAAAAGTATTTTGTCCTGAGGTTCATTGCTTATCAATTCGAACAGAAGAAACGCTGCCTCTCCTGTCAGATCATTTAAAAACCCTTTGTCAATTAAGGATTTCTCGATATCTCCTTTAAGTGTACTGGTAAATTGGAAGCCTTTATCTTCTAGTTTGGAAATTTGGGCTAGATCTTCCAAGTGGTATTGTTGGTACACAGCTGTTCTATTACTTACCAGGTTCTGAAAACTTTTTGGGTTTCCTGATTTAGAAGCAGTAAAGTCGAATTCCTTACCATCCGAAAAATAAGCATGACCTTCCATGATCACTTGATCATTCAAAAATTTTAGCTCTAGATTTGCAGCAATCCCATTCCTGGAAAAGCTTTCAATCATTTTAAATTCAGCATTTCTACTTATCCCGTTTATAACTTTGCCTATTGCTTGTCCGGATATCCTGATCACCCCTAAGCCTTTGGGTCTGGGCAATGCATCAAAAAGCTGCTTATTACTTGATTTGAAATTCAATAGATTGCTATTCTGGGCATAGCGGATGGCATCCTCAACCAAAAAAGAGCTATAACTGGCCACAAATACATTTCCAATTATTGCATAACTCAAATTTCTTTCCAGGTCAAGACTTTGAAATTCCTTGATCTCCACATTGCTGTAACTTCTGGTATTGATTCTTGAAAGTGGGGGAAGATTATTTTCTAAATCTTTCAAAATATCAAGGTTTGAAAGATCTCTAAAAGATATGGTGAACAAAAAATCAAATTCTTCTCTGCCTACCGGATGCCAAGACATTACAAATTGATTGCCTTTTAGGGCCCTTTCCAGTTTACCACCTTTTCCCAAAAGGCTATCCAAAGTCATCACCTGATATTGGGCCTGATCTAATGCTGGCAATTCCGAAATCCGGCTCCAGAAGGGTTGGGTAACCAATTGATTCCAGGCCATTACCGGCTCAGTTGTTTCAAAAACAAGTACGGCCTCTGCGGAAACCAATTCAATGGCATTTCTTTTGGAAAAAAGAAATCCCGACTTAACAAAATAGAAAATTCCCCCTGCTAATCCGAATATTATCAGCAAGGTTATTACAATTCTCCTTGTACTCACTTAATCCTGTTCTTTTTTGGAAGATTCAATTTCGAGTCAAAATAAACAAAAAATCCCGATTAAAAATCGGGATTTTGATAATCTATTCGATAGTTGATTATTTCGAGGACAGTTTGTCCAATACATTCATCACTTCTTTCACGTGACCTCTGGAAACTTCCAAAAGGGCTTTTTCATCGGCATTTAGATCAAGTTCAATAACTTTTTCCACACCATTTTTCCCAAGGATTACCGGCACACCAAGATAGCAATCATCTATACCATACTCGCCATCAAGCTTGATACATACAGGGAAAACCCTTCTCTGGTTTTTCAGGATAGATTCAACCATTTGGGCAGCTGCAGAACCTGGGGCATACCAAGCTGAAGTTCCCATCAATTTCACCAATTCCCCTCCACCGAATTTTGTTCTTTCGATAATAGCATCCAATTTATCTTTAGAGATCAATTCCGTCACAGGGATACCCGCTACAGTAGTATATCTTGGAAGAGGAACCATCGTGTCACCATGACCACCCAAGAGAATAGCCTGGATTTCTTTAGAAGAAATATTCAGCTCTTCGGCGATGAACGCCCTGTATCTTGCAGTATCCAAAATACCGGCCATACCGATCACTTTGGTTCTTGGCAACTGTGAAGTTATGTGTGCCTGATAAGTCATTACATCCAGCGGATTGGATACCACAATGATGATTGCATTTGGAGAGTGCTTGATCACATTTTCAGTCACAGACTTTACGATACCAGCATTGGTTTCAATAAGGTCATCTCTTGTCATGCCAGGTTTTCTTGGAAGACCAGAAGTGATGACCACTACATCAGAATTAGCTGTTTTGCTGTAATCATTGGTACTTCCTACTGTCCTGCTGTCATATTGATTGATAGGTGCTTTTTGCCAGATATCCAGTGCTTTACCCTCTGCCACCCCTTCTTTGATATCAACCAAAACAATTTGTTCAGCGATTTCTCTATAGGCTAACACATCTGCACAGGTTGCCCCAACATTTCCGGCACCTACTACGGTTACTTTAGTCATGATAATGGATTTATTTTTAAGTTTTAAACATTTGTTTCAAAAGCGTCGCTAAGTTATTAAACAAAGGAGATTTAATAAAACAATCACCCTGAATACTTGTCAATTATACGGATGTAATTGCTAAATGATATAGCTAGCTGAAGTGAAACTATCTGGTTTCCTCTTTGTTTCGGTCAAACATCTCCTGAAGATTAAAAAACCCAAAAGAGGTCTTATAAGATTTGAACAGCCGCCTATTGTTCTGATTATAAAACTCGGCCAAGGAAGTCATCATTTTTGCTTTGATCTTGGGATAGCTGTCAAAGACTTCCTGAATGGCAAAATGGGGAATTACTAAAAGCTCAGCCTCTTCAGAGGCAACAATTGCGGTATATATTCTGGTTACATTTTCCAGCAGGGTATTTTCACCAAAAGCCTCCCCTTTATTGACCTCATTAATGATTTCAAAATTATCCTTTATGTCAATGGTCAGGTTGATCCTTCCCGATTTTACGATGTACAGCGCTTGACTAGGATCTCCACTAAAAAACACAACTTCATCCCTTGTGTATTTTCTTTGGTGCAGAGCTGTTAGGAATCTAGCCATTTCCATATTTTTAAGCCTTTCAAAAAGCATCACCTGGGATAAAAACTGAAAAGTTTCCAGTTCACCGACATTAAAAGTTCTTGAAAACGGATTGATCATGAAGATATCTTTTTAAAGTACAGAATATTTTTGGTAGAGGAATCACATTTGAATTTGTCGCTTATCCTATATCCCAAAACCCAAACCACCTCATTTCCGCTCAATAGTACAGCTACTTTTTTCTTTTCTATTAAAGGAACTTTCAAATCTATCAATAAATCAGACACTTTCTTTTCTGATTTCATCCCTAAAGGGACCAATTTATCCCCCATCTCCCATCTCCTAACGACAAGCGGAAAGGAAAGTTTATCACTGTCCAACATCGCATTTTCTGAATTCTTGTCTATTTCGAAATCCCCTTTAACATGAAGGAGATCATACCTTCCAATATTTAGATCTAATCTAATATCAGCCCGCTCAATATTTACCGGTTCCCATTCAATATCCTTCTTGCCTAAAATCAAGCGTTCACGGTCTACGTTAAGGGTAAATTCCCTGGTATAAAAGACTTTTCCTGACAAACCGTTTTCTGCAGTTTCAAGAATATTCTCAACATCAGATATTCCAAAGCCATAATCCCTTAACCAATAATACAAAAGTGAATGTTTTCCAGGCAAATTGATAAAACTCCTGTATTCCAACATTTGATATCCTTCCTGATGAAGTACAAATTCGTCTTTCCACAAGTCATAAAGATAGAAAAATGCTTTCCCTGTATCCTTGATCCTCTTGAAGCTGTTGTCCAAACTGTTGATCCCTTCAGGAAATTTGGCTTCAATTAAGGGCAGTACTTCATTCCTAAGAAAATTCCTTTTGTATTCGCTTTTGAGGTTGGAGCTATCCTCTCTCCATTGATAACCGTATGAGGTCATGAATTTGAGGATTTCAGCCCTATGAAAAGGAAGCAATGGCCTGATAATCTTTCCCCTTCTATCCGACATACCATACAGTCCTTCTATCCCGGTACCCCTCAACAAATTAAGAAAAACAGTCTCTATCTGATCCTCAAAATGATGTGCCACCAATACTCCTTGAAGGTTTCTTAGACCTATGAGTTCTTCAAACCAATCATACCGAATATCTCTGGCGATCATTTGTATTGAAGAATCCCTCAATTCAAAAATTTTACTGTCAACTTTCTTCAAATGAAAGGGAATCCCCCATTTTTCGGCCAAATTTTTTACAAAATTTTCATCCCCGTCACTTTCTTCACCACGTAGACCATAATTTACATGGGCCACTTCAAAATTAATGTTAGCCTCTTTAAGCAAATATCCCAAAGCTACACTGTCTACCCCCCCACTCAGGCCCAATAAATAGGTGGATTGTGGATCTAAAAGATTTTTTATCCGTATATGTTCGATAAAAAGACTTACCATAACCCAAAAATATCATTTTTAGCTAATTTTGTCGCTGAGTTGAATTCAAATGATAAAAAAGTCCAAATTCTTTCTTCTTTCTGTTTGCCTATTATTTGTTTCTGCAGCATTGGCCCAACAGAGCAATATGCTTGAAATCCAACAAGCTGATCTCTTGCAGGGGGCCAGTGGATTTGAGAGACTTATCAATAATGTCAGGATGAAGCACCAAAACTCGCTCATTTATTGTGATTCTGCCCACTTTTTCAGAGCGGAGAACAGGGCTAAGCTTTATGGAAGGGTAAGGATAGTGGATACCAAAGACCCGGTAGTCACTACCAGCAATTATGCTGAATACGATGGGTTCACAAAAATCGCAAAGCTTCGAAATAATGTTGTTTTCAAAAATGAGGAAACCACATTATACACAGATTTTTTGGATTACAACAGGGAGTCTGGCATAGCCAACTATTTTAACAATGGCAAGGTAGTCGATTCTACCAATGTCCTAACCAGTATCAATGCCTCATATGACACAAGGATTGAGCGGATTACTTTCACTGATGATGTCATCTTAGTGAATCCTGACTATACTATGAAAACCAATTTTTTGATATACATGACTGTTCCTAAAACTGCAGAAACAGTAGGTCTGACTAATATTGTATCTGCAGAAGGGGATAAATTAAATGCTCAAAAAGGGAGTTTTTACGATACAGAAAGAAAACAATTCCGCTTCTATGAGGGAGATGTAGAGACTGAAACCAGCAAAGTTTATGCAGAAATCCTTTTTTATGATGAATTGACAAAATACTATGAGGGAAGAATAAATGTCAGTTTGTTCAATAAAGAAAGGGAAGTAGAAATTTTTGGTGAAGA
The DNA here is from genome assembly GCF_003014575.1 of Cecembia rubra. Taxonomy (GTDB): domain Bacteria; phylum Bacteroidota; class Bacteroidia; order Cytophagales; family Cyclobacteriaceae; genus Cecembia_A; species Cecembia_A rubra. The sequence goes on along the minus strand of NZ_PYGF01000009.1, from coordinate 118,109 downwards.
GGGAAAATACTGGGAAGACCGGAAATATAGCTTAGTTTATGGCAATGCAATGGTGCAGAAATACTTTGAAAAAGACACCCTTTTCATGATTGCTGACACATTGATTTCCCAAGATAGTGAAAATGCAAATGAACGATATTTATTGGCATTCAACAGAGTCAAAATGATCAAATCTGACCTTTACGGCATTACAGATTCCTTGGCATATATATACTCTGATTCTACAATTTTCCTTTATAAAGACCCTGTCATTTGGAATGACAAAAGTCAGATCACAGCAGACAGTGTCCGTTTCTTGATAGCCAATGAAGAGATCGAGAGGGTATACCTCAACAGAAGGGCTTTTAATATTACCAAAGACACTTTAGGTAACTTCAATCAGATCAAAGGACGGAAAATGACCGGCTATTTTACAGAAGGTCAAATAAGCCGGTTTCATGTTGAAGGAAATGGGGAATCCATTTACTTTGACATAATAGGGGATTCTGTTCTTAGAGGCATGAATAAAATGCTCTGCGCCAACATCATGATGTTTTTTGAAGAAGGTAACATAAAAAGAATCAATTGGTTGGTTAAACCAGAAGGAGCATTTAACCCCCCTCATATGATCAAGGAGGAGGATAAAAAACTCGAAGGTTTTGTCTGGAGGGAAGAGGAAAAACCAAGTATGGAACAGATTTTTGCATGGAGAACCCCAAAGAGAAGGGAAGAAGAACAAAAGAATCTTTTTGAACAACCTGAAATCACCATACCCTTTCCAGATGAGGAGGAAATACAAAAATCTATACAGGAAAAGTTAAATTCACAGGAGAAAAATAAACCGAATTAAACAGAGAGAAACGAAAATTTTTTGAGAACGAATTAAGCTGAAAAAAATTTCACTGAGGTTAACAAAATTTAACCCAAAAGTGATCACAAGTTCGAACCAATTTGGTAAATTTATACGTATTAGAACTAGACACTCAGGAAAATAAAATTTTAGGCTTATTGATTACAACTTTACATGAAAAATATTTTCGCATTACTCACCTGCATGATTATGCTAATCCCAATTATGGGTTTTGCTCAGGTGCGGGTATTGTCCGAAAATATTGAGTTCAGCGGTAAAATAGGCACCTCCCAAAGACAATCTCTTATTATCCAAAACGAATCCAATCAATCCAAAGAATATGTCCTGAAATTTTTGAGAGGAAATATAGGATCTTCCCAAAACGTCAAAATCTGTATTGGAGATAAATGCTACGATCCTAAAAAAGAATTAAACAAGGTTAAAATCATATTAGAACCCAATGAAATTTTCACAGATTTATATCTTGAATTTGATATGGGAATCAGTGAAGTTAAAGGAAGTTTTGACCTTCAATTCAGCAACCTCAGCAACGTCCGGGATGTATTTCAAATCGAGGCAATTTATGAAGTGTATAATCCGGTAGAAGACGAAACAAACCATAAGGATATATCTCTGGGAAGTGTATATCCTAACCCAAGCCATAGATTTGCACAAATTGATTATCAATTCAAAAATCCCAATGCCAAGGCTAAAATATCTATCAATAGTTTCATAGGAAATCCTGTCGCAGAATATCAACTGGATCCGTCACAAAAAACTCTGGTCATCAATGTGGCAGACTTCAATCCAGGGGTATATTTTTACACCTTATTTGTAGATAATAAAAATATAGTCACCAAAAAGCTCGTTGTCAAGAAGTAAACCTATTAAGCGCCATTGGTTTAATTTGATAACAATGATTTATCCCTTATATTTGCGCCTCCAAAAATCATGAAAGTAAACAAACTAACTATAGTCCTTCTATTTATCCTGGTGGCAATGTCCTCCTGTGGTAAGTTCTACAAATTGGAAAAAAGCACCAATTGGGAGCAACTATACGATGCCGCCAATGACTACTACAATAGAGGGGAATACAGCAGGGCTATTATCCTTTATGATAAAATACTTCCTGTGATAAGGGGAAGTGAGAAAGCTGAACTGGCAGATTTTAATTATGCATACAGCCACTTCAGGACCAAAAGGTACATTGAAGCAGCAGGTTATTTCAATACTTTTTATCAGACCTACAACAGAAGCCCTTTAGCAGAAGAGGCTTTATTCATGAATGCATATTCTCTGTATTTGGACTCACCAGATTACAATCTTGATCAAAAAAGTAGTAGAGATGCAGTAAATGCTATTCAGTTATTTATCAACAGATTCCCTCAATCGGATTCATATGAACGTGCGATGAGCATGATTGAAGATCTGCAAAAAAGGTTTGAGGAAAAAGCCTATCAAGAATCCATGCTTTACTTAAGATTGACTGAAGGACTCTATCCAGGCGATTTTTACAGGGCATGCATCATTAATTTCCAAAATTTTGCAAAGGATTTTCCTGATAGCAAATACAACGAGGAACTGGCTTACAAGCTGGTTGAAGTATCCCTCAGTTATGGACAACGAAGTGTCTTTGATAAGAAAGAGGATAGGTTGAATGATGTCTTTAAATTTGCTGATCAATTCAAAAGAAGATATCCTGAAAGCAAGTACTTTGGGGCCATTCAGCCGCTTGTAAGTAAAGCAGAAAAAGAACTTGCATCTCATATTAAGATAAAAAAAGAATATGAGGAGGCTTTGGCTAAAGCCAAATTGGAGGAAGAGGACAACACAACCCCCACCTCAGAAATCAACGAGAGAAATAATTAAACTGAAATCTTAAATCAATCAACATATGGCCATCAATCCATCCATCATCACAAGAGATCTGGACAAAATTTCAGAACCTACAGGCAATGTTTATGAATCCATACATATCATTGGCCAAAGGGCAAAGCAGATTTCATCTTCTATGAAGGAAGAGTTGAACAATAAACTTTCTGAATTTGCCTCCACTGTGGACAATTTGGAAGAGGTTTTTGAAAACAAAGAGCAAATAGAAATCTCAAAGTTTTATGAAAGGATGCCAAAACCTAGTACATTAGCAATGGAAGAGTTCTTGGAGGGGAAATTATATTTCCGTCATCCGGACGAAACTATTGAAGAATAATGCTTTTAGAAGGAAAAAATATTTTATTAGGTGTAACTGGTAGTATAGCGGCCTACAAAGCGGCCCATCTCACCCGATTATTAGTAAAAGAAGGAGCAGAAGTACAAATCATCATGAGTACTTCTGCTCTTGACTTTATTACTCCTTTAACTCTGGCAACTTTATCCAAAAAACCTGTTTACCATGACTTTTTTGATCCAAAAACAGGCTCTTGGACCAACCACGTTGATTTAGGCCTTTGGGCTGATTTATTTTTAATTGCTCCCATTAGTGCCAATACACTCGGAAAACTAGCTAATGGTTTATGCGATAATTTACTGGCAGCGACTTATCTATCTGCCAGGTGCCCCGTGATGGTAGCCCCTGCCATGGACCTGGACATGTACCAACATCCCTCTGTCAGAGGAAATCTTGAAAAATTGGTTTCATATGGCAATATCATTCTTGACGCTGAAAGCGGCGAATTGGCAAGTGGCCTTTCAGGACAGGGGAGACTAATGGAACCCGAGCATATTTTGGAAAAAGTCATTGCACATTTCCATCACAATCAAGATTTTGTAGGCAAAAGGGTTTTAATTACCTCTGGGCCTACCCAAGAGGCAATTGACCCTGTGCGCTTTATAAGCAATCACTCCAGCGGAAAAATGGGTGCAGCCATCGCTGATGCCTTTGCAAATTCAGGTGCAGAAGTTCATTTGGTACTTGGTGCCGGGGCAAAAAAACCTAAAAGCCCTTCTATTAAAATCTATCCAGTAAAAAGTGCAAATGAGATGTATGAAGAGTCATCCCAGTTGCATGAAAAGATGGACATCTGCGTCTTCGCTGCAGCAGTGGCAGATTATGCTCCTAAAAATGTTGCCAGCGAGAAAATCAAAAAAGAAGGTGCAGACATGACCATTGCTCTGGTCAAAAATGTAGATATCGCTTACAGCTTAGGCAAAATAAAGCGGCCACATCAATTGCATATAGGATTTGCTTTGGAAACAGAAAACGAAGTATTTCACGCCAAGCAAAAACTTGAGAAGAAAAAATTTGACATGATCATTCTCAACTCTATGCGCCAGAAAGGGGCAGGTTTCCAGCTTGACACCAATAAAGTGAGTCTTTTCTTCGAAGATGGGTCTGCCATTGAATCTGATGTATTGCCTAAAGAACAGATTGCCAAAATAATTCTAGAAGGAATCAAAAAAATCCCTGTCAAAATTTAACATATTCATTTTCGTTACCTCATCCAAAGTAAAGGAGATATGGTCAGGTTCTGGTTATATATTTTGTTGATAGGACTTCCATTTGGTCAACTCAGTGCTCAGGAGTTGAATTTTACCGTTATCATCAACAGTGATAGGGCGAGGACCCAGGAGACGGGTGTTTTTGAGGACATGAAAGTTAATTTCGAGCAGTTCCTCAATGGTAGAAACTGGACTACAGATCAGTTCCAGGCTTTTGAACGCATCAAAGGTAACATTTTGATCACCATCAGTGACATGCCTCAAGTTGGCTTTTACAACGCTACTGTTCAAATCCAGACGGTAAGGCCTATTTATGGCACCAACTACGAAAGCATGGTGTTAAATTTCATAGACAGGAACTGGTCATTTGAGTTTCTCCAATCCCAACCACTGGAGTTTAACCGTTTTTCATTTCTGAACAACATCAGCTCCCTCTTGGCCTATTATGCTTATATAGCACTTGGTTTTGACTATGACAGTTTTTCATTGAAGGGAGGAGACCCTTACTTTGAAATTGCCAATAATATCGTCAACAATGCCCAACAGTCTCCCCGACCAGGCTGGCAACCCACACCAAATGATAGGAGAAACCGGTATTGGCTGATCAATGATATCTACACTTCTTCAGTTTTTGCCCCCATCAGGGAAGCCATTTACTTATACCATAGAAAAGGATTGGATCAATTGACAACCAATCCGGATGAAGCTTATAAAAATATTGTAGAAGCCATAAAGCTGGTAGCTGAAGCAAATACCCAACAACCTAATGGAATTTTTACAATTGCTTTTATTGATGCCAAAGGCGATGAGGTTAGCAAGATTTTAAAAAGGGCGCCTTTGGAAATAAGGACCGAAGCTGTGGGATATTTGATGAAAATTGACCCAAACAATGCCAGAAGGTACAATGACATTCTGAAAGGTTAAGCACTTTTTATTAGATTTGCCCTTGGTACATTTTTAAACCCAATGCTCAAATCACTTCATATTTCTAATTATGCCCTGATCCAGGAACTGGAGATGGCTCCCAGTGCAAAATTGAATATGATTACCGGTGAAACTGGTGCCGGTAAATCTATTATGCTGGGTGCCGTAGGCTTACTTTTGGGAAATAGGGCAGATACCAAATCCCTTTCTGATCCAGAAAACAAATGTGTAGTAGAAGGATGTTTTGGAATTGAAAATTATGGTCTGGAAGATTTTTTCGATCAAGAAGAACTGGATTTTGACAGGGAGTGCATCATCCGAAGGGAAATCAGTCCTACAGGAAAATCAAGAGCATTTATCAATGATACACCGGTAAGATTAGAAACACTAAAAGAATTGGGCAAGTTTCTAATGGATATTCACTCCCAGCATGATACATTAATGTTGGGCGATGGACTTTATCAACTTGGGCTTATAGATGCATTTTCAAAATGCCAAATTGAAAAATTAACCTATCAAGAAGCTTATCAAGCCTATCTATCTGCTAAAAAGGCACTTGAAAAAAGAAACAAGGAAGCTTTGGATCTAAAAAAAGAAGCCGACTTTAATCGGTTCCAACTGGAGGAACTCTCGGCGCTTAAACTCCAGTCAGGCGAACAGGCTATCCTCGAAAACGAGCAGGAAATTCTGGAAAATGCTGATGACATCAAATCAAAAGTCCAGGAAGTACTTGGACAACTCCAGGATGAACAATTTGGCGCATTGCGTATGCTTTCCCTGGCCAATCAAGGTGTCCTACAACTAGCACGGTTCGCGCATATATTTGAACCCTATAGCGAACGTTTCCAGAGTGTTCTCATAGAGCTAAAAGACATTGCTGCGAGCCTGGAAGATGAAGATAGTGCAATTGAGGTTGATTTTGAAAAACTGGAGAATGTTAGAGAAAGACTGAGTAAAATCTACCATCTCCAACAAAAACATGGACTGGAGAGTGTAGAGGAGCTAATTTCACTGGAGCAAGAGCTTTCCGAGAAAGTATTCCAAGTAGAAACCCTGGATGAGGACATCCAAAAACTTCAACAGTTGAAATCAGAAGCAGAAAAGGAGATGTTGTCCAAAGGGAAACTGCTCAGTGAAAAAAGGAAGGCTTCATTTGATCAATTTTCCAAAGAACTAGAGGGTTTACTGAGGCAATTGGGCATGGAAAATGCCAAAATAGAAATGGCACACCAGAGCATTCCTCCTTTCAAAGAGGGTCTGGACCAGATTGACATTCTTTTTTCGGCCAATAAGGGTATTGACCCACAACCCCTTAAGCAGGTAGCATCAGGAGGTGAATTTTCAAGATTGATATTTGCCATTAAATATATTATGGCAGATAAAATGGCATTACCTACCTTGATATTTGATGAAATTGACACAGGTGTATCCGGTGAGATTGCGATTCAGATGGTCAGGATGATGCAGGAAATTGCAAGAAAACACCAGGTCATTTGCATTTCACATTTACCTCAGGTTGCTGCAAAAGGGGACCAACACTATTTTGTTTTCAAAGACAATAGTAGCCATAAAACGGTGAGCAAAATTAAGCTGTTAAGCAAAGAAGAAAGGATAACAGAAATAGCAAAAATGATCGCAGGAGCAAATCCCTCAATTTCTGCTCATGAAAGTGCTAAAGAACTTTTGGGCGGTTTATAAGAACGGAAAATTCAAAATAGGCCATAATTAATCAGATTTATTTTCAATTGCATGGGATGTTGACTCCTAAAGGGTTGAAGTTTGGGCCTGTTTTCCTTTCAATCTGACCGAAATCCGGCAAGCCAAATCCCATATCATAAATTTTTCCTTATTTTTACCGGCTCAATACAGTACCAACCTAAATATTGATATTATGGCAGAAAATTTATTGAAAGGAAAAGTTGGCATAATTACAGGCGCCTTGGATGAAAACTCCATTGCCTGGAAGACCGCCTTAAAAGCCCATGAACAAGGAGCTAAATTTGTTTTGACCAATGCCCCTATCGCCATGAGGATGGGTGCAATTAAAGAATTGGCGGAACAATGCAACACCATTGTTATTCCTGCAGATGCAACTTCTTTGGAAGATATAGAAAAACTATATGCAGAGGCGAAGGAATTTTTGGGTGGAAACTTTGACTTCCTGCTCCATTCTATCGGTATGTCCCCTAACATCCGCAAAGGAAGGTCCTATGGAGACTTGAACTATGACTGGATGAACAAATCTTTTGATGTATCTGCCATTTCATTTCACAAAATGATGCATATCGCTGAAAAAATGGACATCATGAATGAATGGGGATCCATTATGGGGCTTTCATACATCGCCGCACAAAGGGTTTATCCTTTCTATACAGATATGGCTGATGCCAAAGCATTGTTGGAAAGTATTGCAAGAGGATATGGTTACAGGTTCGGAAAAATGAAAAAAGTAAGAGTAAATACCATTTCACAATCTCCAACCAAAACTACGGCAGGAACAGGCATTGGAGGTTTTGATTCCTTCTTCAACTTTGCAGATAAAATGTCCCCACTTGGAAATGCTTCAGCTGAAGCATGTGCGGACTATATTATCACCATGTTCTCCGATTTTACCAGATATGTGACCATGCAAAACCTCTTCCATGATGGAGGTTATTCTACCACAGGTATTTCTGAAGAGCTGATGGATCAGTTCAAGGATTTGTAAAATCCCTATTTTTAAATAGTGTCAGAAAAACTAGTTTTCCGGGAATTGAAATTTGGAAATGGGGTTTGATAATACTCAAATACTGCTAAGTTCAAACCTGAGTGTACATAAAATAAAAAAAGAGGGTTTTCCCCTCTTTTTTTATTTATCCTGAGCGTTGATCAGGTAAGGAGTCTTGCCATCAGTAATGATAATTTTGGTATTGGGAGAATTTGCCAATTCCCTGAAAGCTTCAATGCTCCTCAGTTCAATGATTTCGCGAACCAATCCTTCTGCCAAAATAATTTGGGCTGCCCTTGTTCCTTCCGCTTCTATCCTTCTCCTTTCAGCTTCTTTCCTTTCTCTTTCTAGAACATATTCCATTTGCTGGGCTTCTTGTTCTGCTTTCAATTTCCTTTCAATTGCCCTACTGAGCTCATCCGGTAATCGGATACTTTTCATAAGAACTCTCTCTACTACAAAACCCCTCTCCCTCAATGATTCGTGCATACGCTCCTGAATTTGATTTTCAATTTCAGATCGCATACCGGAATGCATGTCCTTAGCCATGTATTGGGCTGTAATATCTGCTGCTGCCGACCTAAATACATTCAGAATCAACACCCTTTCGTAATTTTCCCCGACATCCTCCAATATAAAAGGGACCCTTTTTTTCTCGATACTATACAAAATCGAAATTTCCGAGTCAATTGTCAATCCTTCTTTACTGGGAAGGTTCAATCTTACTTCTTGGTTTACTGTCCGAATCGGAACTTTAATTACCCTGGTAGTAAAAGGATTGAATCCAACCAAACCAGCTTCTTCAATATCTGGGGAAAGTTTACCAAATTTACTTTTGACTCCTACTTCACCCTGGCGTATGACGGCACATGCAGAGGCCATCATCAGTATGAAAACAAATGCTAGCAATTTCCTCATGACAGTATAATTAGTTTGCAGACTATACGAGGAAACAAACAACTAAGTTTATCAATATTTCAAAAATTCCATATTAGTGAAATTTTATTTCTAATTTAGCAACACAGGTAAATTTTATTCGTTTAATATTAATTTAAACGAAAAGTAACGGATTAAATATCCGACCTAAACACCAAACATCAGCGAATTTTGGAGAGTTTAGAATAACCTCCTAATTTTGAATATTCAAACCAACCCTTCAGATTTTGAAAAAAATTGCCATCCTTGCTTCCGGAAGCGGCAGCAACGCCGAGGAGATTATGAAACATTTTGGCCAATCTCCCAAAGGAAAGGTAGTGCTAATAGGCTCTAATAAAAAAGATGCTTTTGTACTTGAAAGAGCCAAAAAATTTAAAGTTCCCAGTTTTACTTTCAACAAAAGTGAATTGGAATCGGGAGAAGTAACCCAAAAACTTCAGGAAGCAGGGGTAGAGTTTGTGGTTCTTGCAGGCTTTTTGCTGAAAATACCCGATAACCTTATCCGTGCATTCCCAAATAAAATTCTCAATATCCATCCTGCACTTTTGCCCAAATATGGAGGAAAAGGAATGTATGGGATGAAAGTGCATGAGGCAGTCAAATCCTCTGGAGATACAGAATCAGGTATAACCATACACTTGGTTAATGAGCATTACGATGAGGGCAAAATCATCTTTCAGGCTGCAGTACAGGTAGAACCTTCCGATAGCCCTGAAGATATTGCCCAAAAAGTCCATCAACTGGAATACAAATACTTTTCAAATGTGATAGAAAGTCTGCTTTAATTACCTGATTTTCCTACCTTTGCAACTTGAAAAATTATCCACCAAAATATAGCCACAAAGTTCCGTCCAATTCCTTTGTGTCTTAGCGCCTTTGTGGCCGTCAAAAATCATGGCTACCAAAAAAATCCATTCTGCTCTTATTTCTGTCTATTATAAAGACAATCTTGAACCTATCATTGCCTTATTAAAGGAGCACGGTGTAAAAATTTATTCTACCGGTGGCACCCAGAATTTCATTGAGGAACAGGGTGCCGAAGTAATTCCTGTTGAAAAACTTACAGGATATCCTTCCATTTTTGGTGGAAGGGTCAAAACCCTACATCCAAAAATCTTTGGAGGAATTCTATACAGAAGAGATTTCAAAGATGATGTATCTCAGGCGGTAGAATATGATATACCTGCCATTGACCTTGTGATAGTAGATCTTTATCCTTTTGAAGAAACAGTAGCTTCAGGTGCATCCGAGTCAGACATTATAGAAAAAATTGATATTGGGGGCATTTCATTGATTAGGGCAGCTGCCAAAAATTTTAAAGATGTGGTCATTGTCGCATCTAAAGCTCAATATGGAGAATTAGAAGAACGGTTGAGAAACCAAGATGGTGCCACCACAATGGAAGACAGAAGATATTTTGCTACCCGGGCTTTCCAGGTATCTTCCAATTATGACACCCATATATTTAATTATTTCAACAGGTCTGAATCCATCCCCGTACTCAAGATTTCTGAAAATACAGCTAAGACGCTTCGCTATGGGGAAAACCCCCATCAATCTTCCCATTTTTATGGGGATCTGAGCAAAATGTTTGATCAGCTTAATGGCAAAGAACTTTCTTACAATAACCTGGTGGATATCGATGCTGCAGTAGCATTGATTTCAGAATTTAAAGGTGAAACTGCCTTTGCTATTCTTAAGCATACCAATGCCTGTGGCTGTGCAATTGCTCCAACTGTAAAAGAAGCTTATCAAAAAGCATTCGAAGCAGACACCACTTCTGCTTTTGGTGGAGTATTGGTAACCAACCAAAAAGTTGATTTGGCCGCTGCGGAAGAAATGAATAGTTTGTTTTTTGAAGTCCTGATTGCCCCATCTTTTGATAAAGATGCTTTGGAACTACTAAAAAGCAAGAAAAACAGGATCTTGTTGCTTCAAAAAATCGAAGTACCTAGCACAAAACAGATCAAAACATTACTCAATGGTATCATTGAGCAGGATAAGGACCTCAAAACCGAAACTAAGGAAGATTTCAAAATAGTAACCAAGGTGGCACCTACCGAAGCTGAAAAAGATGCACTAGTATTTGCGGCAAAAATCTGCAAACACACTAAATCAAATACGATTGTATTGAGCAACAGCAATCAATTGTTTGCTTCAGGAGTAGGACAAACTTCCAGGGTGGATGCACTCAGACAAGCTATTGAAAAGGCAAGATCATTTGGCTTTGACTTGAATGGAGCAGTAATGGCATCTGATGCCTTCTTTCCATTCCCAGATTGTGTGGAAATTGCCCATGAAGCTGGCATCACTGCAGTAGTACAACCTGGTGGATCAATCAAAGACCAAGACTCCATTGACTTCTGCGATGCCCATGGCATGAGTATGGTAATGACTGGTGTCAGGCATTTCAAACACTAATAAAAAATTTCAGGATTTTAATAAGAATATAAAAGTTCGAATTAATTGAAAAGCCCCACATCTAATTCCCGATGAGGGGCTTTTGCTTTTTTCTGGAATGGCCTCTTTCTGATTTTTTAATTGGATCCAACTGTAAAATGGTGACTGTTAAAGTTGATTATGCATTCAAAGTCCTAATAGCTTGATATTTTTTTTATTTACCGGATTCAATCTGCTATTTTGCAAGTAAGTTTTATAATAGATCGTTAAGATGCTCTTGGAACATCAAGCACCGAAAACGATAAGTTATTCGCCTGTACGCTGTACTCAAAAATAATGAAACAACACCAACTGAAAATCTACAATACACTTTCGAGAAAGAAAGAAAATTTTGAAGCTATCAATCCTCCATTTGTAGGTATGTATGTCTGTGGTCCTACGGTGTATGGGGATGCTCATTTAGGACATGCCAGACCAGCCGTGACCTTTGACACAGTGTTCCGCTATTTAAGTCATCTTGGTTATAAAGTAAGATACGTCCGGAACATTACTGATGTAGGACATCTGACGGGAGATGCGGATGAAGGAGAGGATAAGATTGCGAAAAAAGCGAAATTGGAGCAATTAGAACCCATGGAAGTGGCCCAGCAATATACAGACACATATCATAGGGATATGGAACGATTGAATACCATCAAGCCGAGCATTGAGCCACGGGCTACCGGACATATTCCGGAGCAAATTGCACTGGTACAGGCCATCTTGAACGAGGGTTTGGCTTATGAGGTAAATGGGTCCGTCTATTTCGATGTATTGAAGTACAATGAAAGCGAAAGGTATGGTAAGCTTTCGGGCAGGGTTTTAGAGGAGTTGATTGCAGGTACACGTGATTTGGACGGGCAAGGAGAAAAAAGGAACTCCGTGGATTTTGCATTGTGGAAAAAGGCGGCAGCTGAGCACCTGATGAAATGGGATTCCCCCTGGGGAATGGGATTTCCTGGTTGGCACCTGGAATGTACAGCGATGTCTTCCAAGTACCTGGGCAAACATTTTGATATTCATGGAGGAGGTATGGACCTTATGTTTCCCCACCATGAATGTGAAATAGCGCAGGGCAATGCCTGCAACCATCAGGACCCTGCAAAATACTGGATGCATAACAACATGATCACCATCAACGGACAAAAGATGGGCAAATCTTTAGGGAATTTCATCACCCTACAAGAACTATTCACAGGTAACCATAAATTACTTGAACAGGCCTACAGTCCTATGACAATCCGGTATTTCATGTTGACAGCACATTACCGTTCTACATTAGATTTCTCCAATGAGGCTCTTAAAGCAGCCCAAAAAGGTTATAAAAAAATAATCAATGGTTTGAGGATTGCCAAAAAACTGAAATTTGAAGCTGAATCAGACACCGCAATGGACCAAGAGCAAATCAAGCAAGTTGAATCCAACATTCTAAGTGCCTACAGAGCCATGGATGATGACTTTAACACTGCGCAGGCAATAGGTCATTTGTTTAACCTTCTGAAAAAGATCAATTCTTTGTACACAGGCCAGTTGAAACCCGCCGTATTTGGGGAGGAAGTTTTCCAAAATCTGATCGGTACCTATGTTGTTTTTGTAGAAAAAATTCTTGGTTTAAAAGATGAAAAGCCTGAAAGTCAGGAAGCATTAATGGAGGTTTTGCTTCAATTATATACGGAAGCCAAAACTGCAAGAAATTATCAAAAAGTAGATGAGATAAGAGCTGCCCTCAAAGACATGGGATATGTAGTAAAAGACATGAAAGACAAAATTGATTGGGCATATGAGGAGTAATATTGTTTTATTTTCGTTGCTCTTATGCCTTACTTGGTCCTGTAGCGGGGACAAGATCAAAGATAATTTACAAGAGCCCATTATTCTTAAACCTGCCCCTGATTTCAATGCGGATTCTGCTTATGTTTTTATAAAAAAACAAGTGGATTTTGGTCCAAGGGTTCCCAATACAGAAGGACATAGAAAAACCAGGGAATGGTTAATAGAAAAGTTTAAAAGTTATGGTTTGGAGGTAAAAACTCAGGATTTCCAAGCCAGGACATATGATAATCTAAACTGGAATTTAAGCAATATCATAGCTACCTATAATCCTTCAGCCAAAAAACGGATCCTTTTGGGTGCCCACTGGGATACGCGCAGAATGGCAGACAAAGACACTGAAAGGATCCATGAGCCCATAGATGGTGCAAATGACGGAGGTTCTGGTGTGGGAGTTTTGCTTGAAATTGCCAGGGTAATCACATCTTCGGAATCGAAACCTGAAATTGGAATAGATTTTATCCTGTTTGATGGGGAAGATGATGGAGAACCTGAATTCAGCAATACCCGGAACAATTCCCAGATTTGGTGGTGTTTGGGTTCTCAGCATTGGTCCAAGAATCCACACCAACCAGGATATTCTGCCTATTACGGAATTTTAGTGGATTTGGTAGGAGCTAAAGGGGCAAGATTTTATAGGGAAGGCTATTCTATGAACTATGCTAAAAACATTGTAAACAAAGTATGGAATTTCGCCTCAGAATTAGGATATTCAGACTTCTTTATTTCGAGAGATGCACCTGAAATCATAGATGACCATGTATTTGTCAATAGGGATGCTAAAATTCCAATGATTAATATCGTGGAATTTTCTCCCAATTATGGATTTGGACATTATCACCATACCCATGCGGATAATATGGATCTGATAGACAGGAGAACCTTGAAAGCGGTCGGGCAAACTGTTTTGTTTACGCTATATCAGGAATAGGTATATTCCATAAACCACTGAAAAAATGAAAAAAGGCCATCAGGTTACAATGAAAGAAATCGCCAAAAAGCTTGGGGTTTCGGTATCGACTGTTTCCAGGGCATTAAAAGACTCACCTGAACTACATCCAGACACCAAAAAAAGGATTGTAGAGATGGCCAAAAGTATGAATTATCAATATAATTTATTGGCACAGAGTCTTAGAATAAGTAAAAGTAAAGTATTAGGGGTTATTGTTCCTGAACTGACTTCTCATTTTTTTTCAAGTAATATCAGCGGCATTCAGGACACTGCCTACAAAAGGGGGTATAATATCATGATCTGTCAGTCCAATGAGAACTATGATCAGGAAAAAGCCAACATTAAGACCTTGGTTTCTTCCCAAGTGGACGGTCTTCTGATATCCCTAAGTCGTGAGACGAAAAATTACGACCACCTTAGAGAATTATATGACAGAGAGATTCCCTTTATAATGTTTGATAGAGTGACAGAAGAGATACCTGTTTCAAAAGTAACAGTGGATGATGCCCATGGTGCTTATTTGGCTGTTCACCACCTATTGGAGCAGGGTTGTCGAAAGATTGCCTACATTTCTGGACCTGAAGACCTTTACATCAGCAAAAAAAGAAAGGAAGGTTATCTTGATGCATTGAAAGAGTATGGTATTCCTGAAAGTGAAAGTAAGGTCTATATTACAGATCTTACGACAGAAATGAACAGAAAAGTTACTTTGGATATGCTGGAAGATAAGGAAAGGCCTGATGCAATTTTTGCCATGATCGATCCTTTGGCTATTGATATTTTGATGGTCCTGAAGGAAAAAGGAGTCAAAATACCTGAAGACATTGCCCTCGCAGGATTTACTAACAATCCCACTTCAGCAGTCATTGAACCTTCCCTGACGACTGTTTCACAACCTGGCTATGAAATGGGACAGATTGCTGCTAACCATTTGTTGGATCAGCTGGACGACTTGGTGTCCGATGAGCCTCAATCTTTTGTACTTCATACAACTTTGATCCCAAGGAATTCCTCAAAAAAAATTAAAACAAAATAAAATCCACACCATCCATGACCCCGAAACTTGAATCCAAGAGGTTTGGAATTTCTCCAGATGGAAAAGAAGTAACACTTTTTACTTTGAGTATTCCTGAAAAAATTAAATTATCTGTCATGAATTATGGGGCTACTTGGACCCACCTTTTCATTCCAGATAGAAATGGAAAACTGGAAGATGTAGTTTTGGGTTTTGATGATTTTGCAGGTTATCTTCAAAAAGATTATTTGGAAAATTATTGTTATTTGGGTTCAACGGTCGGTAGAGTGGCCGGCAGGTTTACCGATAATAAGTTTACCATCGACGGAAAAAATTATCAATTACCTTTAAACCAAGGCCATATTCATCTCCATGGAGGAAAGGAGGGTTGGGATAAAAAAATATGGCAAGCTGAACCATTTGAGACTGCTGATTCTGCTGGAGTTACTTTTTATTATCATAGTGGGGATGGTGAGGAAAATTATCCGGGAAATATTGAGATATGGGTAACCTACACTTTGGATGAGACCGGCACCTTGGAAATTAAGTACAGGGCAATAACTGACCAAAAGACCATTATCAACCCAACCAATCATGCTTATTTTAACCTCAGTGGGGATTTTACACAAACCATAGAAAACCATGAATTTTTTGTTGATGCAGATCATTACCTGTCATTGAACGAAAAAATACTTCCAACTGGAGAAATTTCACATGTGGCCGGTTCTCCTTTTGACTTCAGAATACCCACTTTGATTAAAGAAAATATTCAACAAGATAACCAACAGCTTAAACTGGCCGGAGGGATTGACCATTGCTTTGTAGTCAATCAAGAAGAGAGCCGTGCGATGCTTTATGATCCTGATTCTGGAAGGAAATTGACCCTATCAACAACAGAACCTGGCCTCCAAGTTTACACCGGTAACTTCCTCAATAAATCCTTCAAAGGCAAAGGAGGCGTAGCTTATGGAAAAAGAGCCGCAATCTGCCTGGAAACACAACATTTCCCAGACTCCTGTAACAATAGCAATTTCCCCTCTATTTTATTACTTCCAGGGGAGGTTTTTCAGTCCAGGACAATATTTGTATTTAGTGTTGTATAATTGAATTCAAGTACTTTCTCTAACTATTAAGTCAGGCTTAACAATTTCTGTTTTATATTCAAACTCATCTTTCTCCTCGAAATTTATTTCTTTTAAAATAAGTTTTGCTGCCAATTGACCTATTTCAAAAGAGGGTTGCGACATTGTGGTAATAGAAGGACTGACATATTTTGTGATATCATCGTTACCAAATCCGGCAATTGCCAAATCTTCGGGAACTTTAATACCTAATTCTTTTGAAGCAGCTAAAACACCTAAGGCAAGGATATCCGCAAAGCAAAAAACAGCATCCGGTGATTCCCCGGAACTCCAAAGATTTTTAAAGGCAATGACGGACAATTCCGTTGTAAATTCAGAAAGCTCAATTACCAGATTTTGGTCAAAGGGAATACCATTCTCTACTAATGAGCTTTTATATCCCAAAAATCTATCCATACAAACAGTTAAGGATAATGGCCCTCCTATAAATGCTATTCTTTTTTTCCCTCTTTCAATTAAATGGTTAACTATCCTTTTGGCACCCAAAAAATCATCAGTAGTGACTTTGGATATTGGAATTGAATCGCATACCCTCTCAAAAAGCAATACAGGTATGCCCCTTTCCTTAAGGTCTTCAATATGGTCGTAATTTTGCGTTTCCTTAGAAAAAGCAATCAAAATCCCATCAACCATACTGTTTGCGAGAATTTCAACTATTTCTACTTCTTTTTGATAAGACTCAGCGGATTGAAAAATCATTACCTTATACCCTTTTTTATAGGCCACACTTTCAATTCCGGAAATAGAATTAGACCAAAATTGACGGTTTATAGTTGGTACCACAACTCCAAGAACTTTTGATGATTTTTTAATCAGGCTCCTCGCCAATAAATTGGGATGATAATGCATCTCCTTAGCAATTTTTATCACTGCTAATTTTGTTTCCTTACTTATTTCACTGGAATTCCTTAAAGCACGTGAAACGGTTGCAGTAGATACATTCAGTTTTTTGGCAATGTCTTTTATTGTGATGCTTTTTTTCATAGTTGAAGTAACATTCAAATGCTTTAAAATTTTTTCATTTTTAAATCTATTACTGCCAACATAAAAATCATGGGCAATTTCAGCAAGCAAGCCCTTGTTGTTTCCATCCGCCGAACTAATATCGATCGAATTAAATTGATTACCAACTCTTAAGATCAGTTAATTCCCTATTCCTTGAGACCTTTTTATTAATTTTTTTCATATCAAAAGATTCTATTGCTAGACACTAATCGGAAATGCTCAAAAAAAGCTAAGGATAGAAAAATTTCAATTAACAAATCGTTAACAAATCCGTGAGTTAATTTCCGAATTGATAAATGTAAACGTTATCGATAACGTTTACGGTATAAAAATTCATTTTTATTCATTTTTTTGAATTTTTAAATTGTTTTTTATGCATACATTTAAATAAAATTTTGTTTAACGATTAACTAGCAAATTCTAATACTTGTAGTTTATGCTAGCACCAAAATTTACCTAAATGATCAAATAATGAAACATAAATTACTCTTGTTAGCACTGTACTTTATAAGTATGGGCATTCATGCAACATTTGCCCAAGGAATATTGGTGCAAGGGTTAGTGTTGGACGAAAAACAATTGCCTTTGCCTGGTGCAAATCTTTTGATAAAAGGTACTTCGGCGGGCACTATTTCCGATATTGACGGCAAATTTTCTATCAACGTCACAAGTCCTTCGGCGATTCTAATAGTATCATATTTAGGATATTATTCACAGGAAATAGCTTTGAATAATAGAAATGAGATTATTATCTCTATGGTCCCAAACTTAGATGAGTTGGGAGAAGTGATAGTTGTGGGTTATGGTACACAAAGGAAGATCGAAACTACCGGAGCGATTTCTTCTGTAAAATCAACTGAAATTATGCAAACACCTGTCGCAAATGTCGCCCAAGGGCTTCAAGGTAGGGTAGCAGGACTTCAAGTGGTTCAAAATTCAGCTGCTCCAGGAGGAAATGTGAGTGTGAGAGTGAGGGGCACAAACTCCATCAGAGGAAGTTCGGAACCTCTATTTATTGTGGATGGGGTACAATTTAATAACGGAGGTGGAGTAAATGATCTTAGTCCTCTTTCTACCATTAACCCAAATGATATAGCCTCAGTTGAAGTACTCAAAGATGCCTCCTCTACTGCGATTTATGGAGCCCGAGGTGCTAATGGGGTAGTCATTATTACTACCAAAAGAGGAAGCGCAGGAAGGACTGTATTTTCCTTGGACAGTTACTACGGAATCCAACAGCCTACCAAGCAGATTGATGTGCTGAACGGAACTCAGTTTGCAGAGTTGGAGAATGAGGTATTTAGAAGAGATGTTTTCCCCAATCCCTCTTCGGAAGGAGTAGGTACCAATTGGCAGGATTATATTTTTAGAGATGCACCTATTCAAAGTCATCAACTTTCCCTTTTGGGAGGAAACGAAAAAACTCAATTTGCCATTTCAAGTAACTTTTTTGACCAAAAGGGAATCCTGATAAACTCTGATTTCCTACGCTATTCACTTAGAATTAACCTTGACCATAAAATCAACGATCGCATCAAAATCGGAACAAGTATTTTAGGCAGTCAAAACATTAACAATACCATCCCCACTGGATCAACAAGTTTAGATGGCGGTGCAATCACAACCAGTATAGTAGGTGCGGCTTTAGGTGCCCCTCCTACCCTTAAACCATATGACTCCAATGGAAATGTATGGCCGTTTGGGGATCAGGTATCAGGTGGATATCGTGAAGTGACTAACCCTTTAGGATTGGCCAAGATTCTGAATAAAACCAATATCCAACAGGTTCTATCCAATCTTTACATGGAAGCCAAGCTGGCAGAAGGATTGACCTATACTGCCTCATTCAACGCCGTGCTTAGAAATGACCTTAATGATTTTTATTCCCCTATTTCCATCATTGCCCTTGGAGACAGAAATGCGACTTCTGGTTCTGGAAGAAAGTTCAACAGAGATCAGAGTACCCTCTTGCACGAAAGCATTTTCAGCTACAATAAGAAACTTGGAGACAACCATAGTCTAAGAGTTACGGGAGTCTTTTCTACTCAGTCAGATCAAGTAAGAACCAATCAAGCATCCGGAAATGGGTTTCCAAATGATGCCACTACCAATGAGGCCCTTCAGGTCGCAGCCAATTTTACTTCCAGCAGTTTCCGCGCTAAAGAACGATTGGACAGTTACATGGCAAGGGTGAATTATGGCTTTAAAGACAAACTGTTTTTTGACCTAATAGCCAGAACTGATGGGTCGAGCAAATTTGGGAAAAACTACAAATATGGATTCTTCCCTGCCGCATCAGCTGCATGGAGAATTAGTGAAGAATCATTTTTGAAATCCAACTCTATAATTTCTGACTTCAAACTAAGAACATCGTACGGAATTACAGGTAATTCCGGAGCCATCTCCCCCTATCAATCTTTGGCAACGGTAGGTCCAGGCTCATCTTACAACATGGGTAATGCCTTTGTTACAGGTCTCGCTCCTAACGGGATAGCCAATCCAGATTTGAGATGGGAAAAGTCCTATCAATCCAACATTGGAATTGATATCAGTTTTCTAGATGACAGATTTAGTATTGTTGCGGATTATTATAACAGAACTACAAAGGACTTATTATATCTGAAAAATTTACCGATTAGCTCAGGTTACGGGACAATCATCGGAAACTTTGCCGAATTAGAAAACAAAGGCTTCGAGTTAGCGGTAAGTGCTGTCCTTCTTGAAAAAGACTTCAGGTGGGATATTGCTGGAAACATCTCATTCAACAGAAACAAAGTAGTTAGTTTGGATGGGGATGTGGACGAACAATTTGTGACCCCTTACAGTGTTGTATCTGTAGGTTTCCCACTAGGCGTATTCAAAACTTTTGTATTTGACGGCATCTATCAAACAGGTGAGCAAATTTTACCAGGTTCAGGTGGTCGAATCGGCGGGCATAGAGTAAAAGATGTTAATAATGATGGTGTCATCTCCAACTTAGATCAAGTTATTACAGGTGATCCTAATCCAGATTTTATTTTCGGGTTCACAAGTAATTTTGCTTATAAAGGATTCGACCTCAATGTTTTTATATCAGGTTCTGTCGGAAATGACTTATATAATATCAGTCGTTATACTTTTGAAAATCCCCTTGGGCAACGAAATGTCCTCAAACAATTGGAAAACAGATGGTCACCGACTAATCCTTCAGAAGAATATGTAAGCGGATTTCAAGGAGGAAGGCTACCGATATCTGATCGGTTTTTGGAAGATGGATCATTTGTTCGATTGAAAAACATCACCTTGGGATATTCTCTACTCAATTTCAAAGGCATTCAGAAGGTAAGGTTCTATTTAAGCGGTAATAACCTTTTGACAGTCTCAAATTATAGTGGATTTGATCCTGAGGTCAATACATTCGGAGGTTCCAATGTTGCAATTGGTGTAGATAACCTCGTTTACCCAATTGCTAAATCCTTTATCGGAGGAATTCAAATCACCTTCTAAATCTCACGACAATGAAAAAAATTATATTCTATACCTTCATTTCAATCCTGGGAATCAGTTTGGTTTCCTGTGAACTCGAAGAGGAAGTTTTTTCCAATATTACTTCTGAAAACTTCTATAGAACTTCTGGGGATGCAGAGACTGCATTGATAGCAGCATATGATCCAATCGCAACGATGTATAATGCTGCAGTACATTCCGTAGATTTCTGCACAGATCAGATATATCCCAGACCAGTTGTAGCCAGAGATACCTACACTTTGTTTTCCTACGATCCTAATTACTCTGCTCAAAAAAGCTTTTCCAGAGAATTCGAGTCCCCTGTCCAATTATGGAGATCTTGTTATTCGGGAATTGAGCGTGCCAATTGGGTGCTTTTCAAAGTCCCTGCCATAGCTATGGATGAGGCCAGAAAGACTTCCATTTTGGGCGAAGCCTTATTTTTGCGCGCCTTTTATCATTGGATGCTGACTAAGACATTTGGGGAAGTAGTGGTAAAAATAAATCCAAGCCAGAGTGAATCAGATGCCTATCTTGAGAAAAGTTCAGTAAATGAAGTGTATGCCCAGATTTATATGGACCTGAATGCCGCTATTCAAGCTTTACCTGCTTACAGTCAGCAAGTGCCTCAATTCGGAAGGCCCTCCAAAGAAGCGGCCATGGCTCTATTTGCCAAAGCGGCTTTGTACAATGAAGATTTTACCAAAGCCCTTCAAATGGCAGAGTCTGTAATCAATTCAGGTTCCTACAGGCTTCTGGACAATATAGAAGATGTCTTCGATGTAACAAAAGAGACAATGGCGAGGGCTGAAAACATTTGGTCATTTGAAAGCATAAGAGCAGTTCCCGGAAGAAGTAGTCAGGTACATTCACTTTTTGGACCACCAAATAGCCAAGGGATAGAATATGGAAACAGTTCTTTTGGATCAGCGTTTGCCTATCAAAAATTCTATGACTCCTTTGACCCTAATGATGATAGGAGAAAACTCCTCGCAACCTCTTTCATAAATAGAGCCGGGGTAGTTGTACCGCAAGCAAGTATTACCCCTATTACGACTGAGGGTGTTTTGGTAAGAAAATTCCGGGATCCAAATTCCATAGGTGGTGCTTACGAAACAAACTTGACAATAATTAGATTGGCCGATGTATACCTTATTGCAGCAGAAGCTGAGGCCAAAGCTACAGGGCCAACATCAAAGGCCTACGAATATATTAACATCGTCAGAAGAAGATCCAAATTAAACAACCTCCCATCAGGACTGACCGCACAGCAATTCGTAGATGCAGTTATTCAAGAAAGATCCTGGGAGCTCTTTGCCGAGGCAGATAGGTGGTTTGACCTGACTAGGACCGGAAAATTTCTAACCCTTGTGCCATTGGCAACTAACAATGTATTTCCGACAAGGACTCCGATGGCTAAGCACCGTTATTTCCCTATTCCTTTGGATGAAATTCAGGCCAATCCAAAATTGGTTCAAAACCCCGCCTGGGAATAGTCCATCATTATTCTTCTGGAGGTGAAAAATCTCATCTACAGACTTTAAAAAAAATTGGTAATTGCCTAAGTTCAATCTTGCAACTTAGAAAGCTAATTCATCCATATGAAAAATCGGCGCAATCATTCTATTTACGTTTTATTCTTAATCTCACAATTTGCATCACAATTTATATTTGCCCAAAATAAAGCCGAGAGTTCTTATTTGGATTTAAATGGCTCTTGGTCGTTTAGAATTGATCCTTACCAACAGGGACTGGAAAATAAATGGTATGAACCTCAAAGCTCAGGAGATATACTTTGGGACAAAATAGATGTTCCAGGAAATTGGGACCTAAGAAATGAATATGCACATTATGTTGGTGTAGCTTGGTATCAAACAAGCTTTACAATTCCCCAAAACTGGAATAGGAAAAACATAAAGATCCATTTCGAGGCTGTCTCTCATGATGCCACTGTCTGGATCAACGGCAAATACATGGGAAAGAATAATAGTGGCTTCCTTCCCTTTGAATTTGACATGACATCCTTAGTGCAGATTGGTCAGCCTAATTATGTCACAGTGCAGGTGGATAATTCAAAAAAAATCGGGGCGATTTGGAACTGGGGAGGAATCAGAAGATCAGTATTTCTTTCGGCCTCCGAAGGAATTAGATTGACGGAGAATCACATTACTCCACTTTTTGATTATGTAGAAAAGTCCGCAGAAGTACATTTCCGGCTGAAGTTCCAAAATCTTACTGATCAAAACCTTGACCTCCTGGGAGAAATTCGAATTAAAAAAGACGGTGTAATTCTCAAAAAAATCCCTTTTAATCAAAAAATAGCAGAAAGTTCAGCCCATGAATTTTTTCTGAAATCATCATTAAATGGCAATGAGGTTTTTCCATGGCATTTTGATTCCCCACACCTGTACAATTCTGAAGTAATTATTAATGGCTCTGAAATTCCTTTGACAGTCGAGCGATTCGGATTGAGAAAAGTCGAAGTGGATCAATCCAAAAAACAGCTCCTACTTAATGGGGAAACTATCCGGGTAATGGGCTTTAATCTAGTACCTGATGATAGGATTACCGGAAATACCCTTCCACTTTGGAGAATTAAGGAAGATGTAGATCTGATGAAATCCGCAGGGGGAAACTTGGCAAGACTTTCTCATTTGCCATTGCCAAAGGAAGTATTGGATTACCTGGATGAAAGGGGGATGATGACGATCTCTGAGATTCCGTTATGGGGCTTTGATCCCTTGGCTGATCCCAAAAAGGAAATAGCTAAAGAATGGCTAACCCGATTGATTGGGACTCAATACAATCATCCCAGTATCATCGGCTGGAGCGTGGGAAATGAAATAGGCCATTATCCGGAGACTTTCGAGTATGTCAAACAGAGTGTGGAATTTACCAGAACACTCGACTCTATACGATTGGTGACAGCTGTGTCCCACACGGCCCAAAATGAAAATGACTTTTTAATTCATTCCGATCTAGGATTGATCAATAAATATGGATCAGATCTTCGAGCGATTACAGAAATCCAGCACAGAAGATTTCCTGGCAAAGTCCTTTTTTATTCAGAATACGGGATTTCCCAATTCGGAGAAGATCTGAATTCGGACTTTGATGCAAAATCTTTAATCAACTCTCTAAGAGGATTACCCTACCTGGTAGGAGCTTCACTTTGGACTTTCAATGATTACAGAAGCAATTATTTTGGAACCAAAGAGTTTTCTGAAAACCGATCATGGGGTGTTGTAGATGTCTACAGAAGAAAGAAACGAGCATTTTATAGCATCAGAAAAGAATTAGCTCCGGTTCAAGACTTATTAGCAAAAAGTACTACTGCAAATTCAGCCGAAATCACCTTAATTCCCAGAAGTCCCTTTGATCTTCCGGCATATACACTTCGCGGCTATCGATTGGTATGGCGGGTAAAAGATCAAAATGGAAAAGTGCTGGAATCTGGATGGGAAAATTTGCCTGAAATAACCCCAGGATCAACCAATTTAAAAAGAAGTATTTCATGGGAAACATTGGAGGCCCAACAACTTGAGGCGCTTATTCTGACTCCCCAAAATGATCAGGTAATAGAGGCATCTATCGATTTTAAATCTCCAAAAGAAATCAGTCCATTGGGTGTTTTCGGAGGAAGAATGCTTCAAAATGACATTCGGCCCAAGTCAGCGCAAATTCGTATTTTCTTGAGTGAAAATAGGACCTCTGATTTTCATATCGCAAGGATTAAAATAGGCGAGGAAGTAAAGCAGATCGGGCCTAACTATGAAAATTATATTGATATCAATGAATTGGAGTTTTCTACTCCTTATGAATTGGAAGTTTTGGCAGTAAATTCAAAAGGGGAAACGACAGTTCTGAAACGCACAGTTGAAGTCGATCCCAAAAAGGTAGTCCCTCCTGCCATCCGTCATATTCAAAGAGAGAAAAACGGATTCTATGTAGGATACGCCACTGAGGTTGATGACTTTCAATTCCGTGTCAGATATTCTAAAGAGAGAAATCTAGGTGATAAAAGTAAAGTCATTACTACTACTAATCCAGGATTGATTTTCATCCCTCTTGAAGAAAGCAATGCTTTGCGGTACTTCCAGATCCAAAGGGTAAAGGATAATTATTATCATAGTGATTGGTCACCCATTTACGAGATCTTTTCTGATCATGAATCAAATCCTGAAGACCCAATTTTAAATGGAGTGACCATCCAAAATGGAATTGCTTTAATTCATTTCCAGCCTGTAAAAAAAGCCCTTGGTTATTACCTAGAATACCGGGAAGCAGGAACGAAAGACTCCTCATGGAAGTCAGTAACTATTTCCAAATCCCTTGCAGAATTCGCTTTTGTTGAGGGTTTAAATCTAAATTCCAACTATGAATTCAGGCTTTCTTCCATTACCTCGAAAGGTAAGTTAGCAGGAGGTTTGATTTTAAATCCAACAAGATAATCTCCCCAGTTAAAGCTAGAAATCTCCATGCAGCAAATCGATTACATAACAATAATCATCTTTTCTCTGATCATTCTGGCCGCAGGTTTATCCTTCGCCACTAAAGGGACTAATATGAAGTCATTCTTTGCGGCAGGAGGAGCAGTCCCTTGGTCAATGAATGGGCTATCTCTGTTCATGAGTTTCTTCTCGGCCGGAACATTTGTAGTTTGGGGATCTATAGCTTATCAATTTGGATTGGTAGCGATTACCATTCAGATGTCCATGTGTATCGCCGGTTTTGTGATTGGCTATTTCATTGCACCAAGATGGTGGAAATCGAGAGCATTGACTGTAGCTGAATTTCTTACCAATCGATTTGGAAAAAATATCCAACAATATTATACCTACCTGTTCCTTTTTCTCTCTTTGGGATATACTGGGGCTTTCCTTTATCCAGTAGCTAAAATTGTCAATGTAACGACGGGATTTGATATCAATTTAGCTATTCTTCTGTTGGGAGGTATGATCTTGATATATACAGCAGTGGGTGGGTTATGGGCTGTGGTAGTTACTGATGTTTTGCAGTTTGTGATTCTTACGGCAGTAGTTTTATTGGTGATTCCGCTTTCTGTCGAGGAAGTCCAAGGCTTTGGAAATTTTATTGATAAAGCACCTGATACGTTTTTTCACTTGTTCAATGGGCAATACACGGCAATTTTTATAGTAGCTTTCACCATCTATAATATTGTCTTTATTGGCGGTAACTGGGCTTATGTTCAACGTTACACTTCTGTAAAAGACGCCAAATCTTCTCGAAAGGTAGGTTTTCTTTTTGGTGTATTATACCTGTTTAGTCCTTTGATCTGGATGCTTCCCCCAATGATTTATCGGGTTTTGAATCCTGAACTTCAAGGTTTGGAGGCGGAAGGAGCCTATCTGATGATTTGCAAGCAAGTGTTGCCCGCTGGGGTATTGGGGTTGATGTTGGGAGGGATGATTTTTGCTACAGCAAGTTCCGTGAATACTTCATTGAATCTGGCATCAGCCGTATTGACCAATGATATTTTTAAACCTTTAAGGCCTAATTCCACAGAAAAAACGCTAATGCTTGTCGCAAGAATAACAACCGTTCTTTTTGGTCTTGGTACCATAGGAGTGGCATTTCTGGTTCCCTTGGCAGGAGGAATAGTGGAAGTGGTTCTGAGTATTGCAGCAGTTACTGGTGGGGCGCTATATGGTCCTGCGATATGGGCACTTTTTTCCAAAAAACAGAGCGGAAATTCAATTTTGGGAGTAACGGTCGTGAGTTTGACAATCAATTTATTCTTTAAGTTCATTACTCCCATGGTTTTTGAATTCTCATTGGATCGAACTGAGGAATTACTGTTGGGTGTTGGGGTGCCAATTATCCTGTTGGTTCTGGTTGAGATCTTTGGCAAAGTATTAATTCCATCCGAAGAGCCTGCAAATAGAATTCAAGCCGAACTGGAAGTTTTTGCTGAAAGTGAGCAGAATGACTTTGGCATAAAAGTCCTCGGTATTTCCCTTTTGGTCATTGGATTCCTTTTTGGACTACTGGCAATATGGGCAGTTGAATCAGCAATTTACCTGCTCAGTTTAGGAATTCTGATTTCAGGATTCGGCTCCATTTTGTATGGGAAAGTAGTTAAAAGCAGTACAAAAAAACTTCAAAAGAACTAATAATCGCCCATAAGGGCAATTCAAATATGGAAAAAGTTGAGTTCTCAAAAAATAAAAGAATCTTAAAAACAGATTACCTAACTTCAGATTTGGTTATCGCCGGAGGAGGATTGTCAGGCACCTGCTGTGCAATTACAGCCGCTAGGCAAGGATTGAAAGTAATTTTGATTCAGGATAGACCGGTTTTGGGAGGGAATGCTTCCTCCGAGGTGAGATTATGGATTTTGGGGGCCACATCTCACATGGGAAACAACAACCGTTGGGCCAGAGAAGGAGGGGTAATCGATGAAATTCTTGTTGAAAATCTCTACCGTAATCCGGAAGGCAATCCCTTGATTTTGGATACAATTCTCCTTGAAAAGGTCAGTATTGAGCCAAACATCAAACTACTTCTCAATACAGCAGTTCATGATTTGCAGAAAAACGAAGTTGATCAAATAGAATCCGTCCGCGCTTTTTGCTCACAAAATTCAACGGAATATCAAGTTGCAGGAAAGTTTTTTGTGGATGCTACCGGAGACGGGATTTTAGGTTTTTTGGCTGGTGCCGCTTTCCGGATAGGAGCAGAATCAAAGGAGGAATTTGATGAAGGATTTGCTCCTGATCAAAGCTATGGGGAGCTACTTGGACACTCAATTTACTTTTACAGCAAAGACACTGGCAAGCCTGTACGGTTTGTTCCACCTTCATTTGCGGACATTGACATAACAAAACTGCCTAGATTTAAGACTTTCAATTTAAAAGAATTTGGCTGCCGGTTATGGTGGGTTGAATATGGAGGAAAAAGGGATACCATCCATGAATCTGAGGAAATTAAGTGGGAGTTATGGAAAGTCATTTATGGAATCTGGAATCACATCAAAAATTCAGGTGAGTACCCTGATTCCGAAAATTTGACGCTGGAATGGGTGGGTACAATACCGGGGAAGAGGGAAAGCCGACGTTTTGAAGGAGAATACATGCTGAACCAAAAAGATGTAGTGGAGCAAAGACCTCATTTCGATGCAGTTTCTTTTGGAGGTTGGGCCTTGGATTTGCATCCTGCTGAGGGAGTTTTTGGAGATCAACCGGGCTGTACGCAATGGCACAGCAAAGGTGTTTACCAAATACCTTTCCGCACGATGTATTCAAAAAACATTAAGAATCTCTTTTTAGGAGGAAGGCTGATCAGTGCTACTCACGTGGCATTTGGTTCATCACGGGTGATGGCCACCTGTGGGCATAATGGTCAAGCCGTAGCCATGGCTGCTGTCCTATGCAAAGAACAGGATTTGCTTCCGAGAGATTTATTGGTTGGGAATAGGATAAAAGAACTCCAGAAAAGACTCATCAAATCTGGTCAATTCATCCCCAATTTCCATTTGGAGGATGATCAGGACTTGGTTCGTAGTGCGCAAATCACTTGTTCTTCGGAATTGGAATTATTTGGACTTCCTTTTAATGGTCCTTGGTATCCTTTGGATTTCTCTATGGCTCAGATGCTCCCGGTCGAGCCGGGAGGGGTTCCGGCTATGAAAATTCAGGTGAAGTCTTCTGTAAAATCTAAGCTAAACGTCGAGTTGAGGCTTAGTGAAAAGCCTGAAAACTATACTCCTGAGGTTATTTTGGAGAGACTGCAAATTGAAGTTGAACCCGGAGAAAACTTTTATTCATTTTCTTTTGACCAAGAAATACCTACCGCTCAATATGTCTTTGTCACGTTTATGGCTAATTCTGATGTGATGCTAAAGTGCTCCAACACCCGCATGACCGGCCTGCTGACAGTTTTCAATAAGTATAATAAATCGGTAGCAACGAGTAGTCGACAGGATCCTCCGCCAGGAATAGGAATTGATTCGTTTGAATTTTGGGTACCGGAAAGAAGGCCTCAAGGCCATAATTTAGCATTTGAATTAGAAGGCACTCTCAAACCTTTTTCGGTTGAAAATATTACTAATGGTTTTTTTAGACCTACTAAACAACCCAACGCATGGGTTTCATCTCTTGGAGATCTTTGTCCGTCAATTATGCTGGAATGGTCCAATAAGCAGAAAATTTCGACTATTATGCTTTATTTAGATACTGATTTTGACCATCCTATGGAGTCCACCTTGATGGGGCATCCGGAAAATGAAATTCCTTTTTGTACGAAGTCTATTTTAATTAAAAATGAATCAGGGAAGATCCTTTATCACATCAAGGAAAACCATCAAACTATCCAATCGATCAGATTCCCTGAACCTGTGATAAGCCGTAAACTGAAGATTGAATTTGAAAAAAGAGTCGAAAATGCACCCTTGGGTGTGTTTGGGATTGCCTGTTATTCTTAATCATTTAATCAAAGTTTGTAATGCCCTTCAACCTGAAAACCATGAAATTCTTAATTCTCTTTTTACAGTTAGATATTCTTGGTTCCTGCTCTTACCTTAAGTATAAACCTGATGTTTTGCTTGAAAACAATCCTAAGAAGAATCTGAATTAAATCAATATCTTGACTTTTACATTTAAGCACTGCTTATGAAGATATACCTTTTGAAAAAAATCAGTTTTCTGTTTTTAGTTTCCAATTTGGCCTTAAATCCAAATTCTTGGAGTCAGCAGAAAAACAATCTGGCTCTCACTGGAACAGCTACCGCCAGTTCTTCACAGTCGGGTTTTGAGCCTTCCAAAGCAACTGATGGGATGTTTGGGTTGGAAAGTTCATGGAAAAATAAAGCTGAAAGTGAAGAAACTTGGTTGATGCTCAAGCTTCCTGGGGCTACTGAAATCACCGAGCTTTTCATCCACATGACAGAAGGATCTTCTGTTGTTTCTGATTTTAAAATCCAGACCATATTAAACGGTTCCTGGAGAAATGTCAAAGAAATCAGTTCCAATACCTCCCATCGGGTAGTGGTCGGCTTTGAACCCCCAATTCTGACGGACCGAATTCGACTGTGGATGGGAAAAAACGAAAGTGTGTCAATTGCTGAACTGGAGGCTTATGGCCAACAGTACGTGGATTCAACTGCTATGGAAGTCAGGAAAATTCTGGTCAACCAAAGTGGTTACAACCTTGATCGGCCTAAGCGCTTTTCTGCGCCTAGCCTTGCTGACCAATCCCCTTTTGAAGTCATTAAAGCCAAGGACCGGAAAGTGCTTTATTCGGGATTCATTGAAAAAGGGAAGGGAGATTTCTCTGATTTCAATCCCAATTCCCAAGAGGAATATATCATTGTGTCAGGACATGAAGAATCATTCCCTTTCCGAATTGGACCTTATTGGTTGGAGCGGGTAACGTACCGCAACATAGTAGATTTTATGATAGGAGCCAGACATTATATAGGTTCTACTAATTTAATAAGGCCTCTATCATTTGAATGGAGGGACGGGGATTTTTTCAATTGGGCATTACAAAGCCTTGTGGCCCTTTACCTTGCCAATCCTGGAGCTTTTGAGAGGATGGAAAAAACGGTTTCTTATGTGCATAACTCCACTTTCCCCCATGAATATAAAGGTTTGTGGGGAGCATTGGAACCTTTTCATGAGGATGCTCCTGATCTTATCAAGCTAATTCATTGGGATGTAGATGTGAAGATCTCCCAATGCCTGGAACATGAGATGCAAAAGGCAGAACTGGCGCACTTTCTATATGCTTGGCCTTATTTGGAAAAATGGCTACCTCAGCAAAATTTTGACCGTGTCTATGAATATGCCCGTAAAAAATGGGAAAAAACCACTGTGAGCGCCAACTCCACCTCACAGTACGACCTCAGCCCTGAGCATAATTTACTGACTTTGAAAACCCAAATGGGAACCACCAAAGGTGAGATGCCTCCGGGATATTCGGTCATACCCAATCTGATGATGTATGAAGTCACCAAAAAACGAGGTGAACAGGATGCGGAAAAGTATTTTGAGGCAGCTTATCATCAGATGGAATGGATGATCCAGAATCTGGATTGGAAGGATCCCATAGTGACCAAAGGACAGCGCATATCAGAACATATAACCATGCGGGCGTTTGCTTATTTTTATAGTCAATTTCTGGAACGCGCCCCTAAAGGATTAAAAGAAAAGGTAACTGAATGGGCCAAAATTGCCATTTCTAGGTCAGACAACTATTGGGATTTTAGAAAATACAGCGACGATGAAGACTGGGTTCCTCCGAGCTGGAATGAGACCGGAAATGTTTTAGGATTTCCTGCAGCAGTATTCTCAGCTATGTCAATTGTAGAAGATAAGGAATTAAACCAAAAGCTGGAAATATTAGCTTGGTCTCATTTTGACAATGCTTTTGGAAAAAATCCAGTAGGAAGACATTTCTCACATAGAGGCCCCGAAGAAATTGAAGGAGTGGATTTGGGTTGGTACAATGCCCATAAAGGTGGATATGGTCTCTTGGAAGAGGTACGATTCGTTTTTGATGGTTCTCCAAAATCATTTCATTATCCCAATCATCCTGAAGTTGGCAATTTAGGTTGGACAGAAGGCTGGGTTCAGTTCAATACTGCTTTTAATACAAGTATGGCCTATTCAGCTAATCATTACACATATCTAACATTATCGGTAAATTCTAAAAATAAACTAGAAATAAGATTGGAAGCTCCATTGAATTTTGATCCAACACTGACTGAAAGCATACCCATTTTGGTTCACAATGAACATGGACAAAAGATTTCAGTAACACTTCTAGAGGAGTTTCCTTATTCAAGAGTTTTCGTGGCAAATCTTAATATTACAAAATCTGGAATTACTTCAAACAAAGAGAATATCAAATGGGAAAAAGGAGGAAGCCTAACAGTTTCTTATGGTCTTGGGTATTTTAAAAAAAGTGTGGCTATTATTAGGCAGGATTAGGTTTGACTATGGTATAAAAATATTTTTTTTCGATAAATCTATTTGTTTTATTGCGCAATATATGAGAAAACTTATAGAAACCACATTTAAGGATTTATTCCAAAAAGTACCCCTAATCGTCAATTCACCAGGCAGGATTAACCTGATCGGTGAGCATACAGATTACAATGAAGGTTTTGTAATGCCTGCAGCCATTGATAAAAAAATGTATGTAGGAATTGCTGAAAATGGCCTATCGAATGCAAGAATCTATTCCCTTGATTTCCAAGAAGAATTTACCTTTGACATTCGGTCTTTTTCTCCTAAAAAAGGCCATTGGGCTACCTATATCATGGGTGTAACAGCCCAATTACAGCAGGCAGGTTACCAAGTTAAGGGATTTGACATGGTATTTGGAGGAGATATCCCTGTAGGTGCCGGTCTATCTTCTTCCGCTGCACTGGAATGTGCAGCTGGTTTTGCTTTAGCTTCACTTTTTGGTTTTGACATTCCAAGACTATCCCTTGTGCATTACGCCCAAAAAGCAGAACACCTATTTGCCGGCGTTCAATGTGGCATCATGGACCAATTTGCCTCCGTTATGGGCAAAAAAGGCCATGTAATCCGACTAGATTGCCGGGATTTGTCCTATGAATATTTCCCACTTGATCTTGGTGATTATCAAATCCTTTTAGTGGACACCCAGGTCAAGCATTCTCTTGCTGATACTGCATACAACCGAAGGAGAAATGAATGCGCCGAAGTAGTATTGATGGCACAACAAAACCTTGTAGGGGTAAAATCCTTAAGGGATTTGAGGTTAAAGGATTTAGATCAGTTAAAAGCATATATTAATGAAGAAGTACTGGGAAGGGGTGAATTTATCATCGAGGAAAATGAGCGGGTTATAGACACCTCAAAAGCCTTAAAGGAAGGAAACTTGAAAAAAGTAGGCGAACTGATGTATGCTTCCCATGAAGGATTGAGTAAAAAATATAGCGTAAGCTGTACTGAATTGGACTTTTTAGTAGAAATGACCCAACCTATGGATTATGTGTTAGGAAGTAGAATGATGGGAGGAGGATTTGGGGGATGTACCATCAATATCCTGAAGAAAGAAAGCGTAGAAATTTTCAAAGAAACAATTACAGCATCCTATGCTGATAAATTTAAAAAAACTCCAAAATTCTACGAAGTAAATCTTGAGGAAGGTACAAGCAGGCTATGAATTGATATCACTGCCTGCTTACTACCAAGACCCAATCATTCCCTTTACCTGATGAGGGAGGATTAATCCTTTTATTTTCATTTCTAAGAGGTGTTCCTGAATAATCAAATGAAACACCTGTCCTTGGATCAAACCATTTTGCTTGCATAATTTCTGAAAAACTTGATAAATCAAGATTAACTGATTTTCCGGTTGGAAAATATACCATCAGGAATGTATGATTGAGGTCTCTAGTTGCGATTACAAAATTTTCATCATCCTCCTGTTGGTCCAAAACAATACTGAAATCAGGAATTCTTGTAAAATAGGATTGGGAAAGCATTAGCTTCTTTAAATGTTTCACCTGATTGGCCATTGGCAAATCAAGGGAAACTTGCCAAGGCTTTAAAGGTCCATTGATCGGTTTTCTTTCGAGTGTAAACATTTGCCAAACAGCATGACAACCATAGGTCTGTCCAGCTGCCCCTGCGAAAACATTCCAGTACATTATTCTTCTTATATCATCTGGATTACTATATCCAAGTTCTTTGGCATTAAAACAATTAGGATGTTCTTCGTACAATGGTTCCCCGTCTAATGTAGGTTTTAAGGGCAGAAGCTGGTAATCATGTTCAATAATCCTAAAAGTCGGTTGGTTAGGACAATGTCCGGTTTGTTGCATATTGAAATCCAACCATCTTTCCTCATGAAACCAGGTAGATGATCCGGCAGGCCAATTAGGCTGAGGGTGAAAAGTCATCAAAATTGGGTTATCAGGTTTTGCGGTATCTTTAATACCTTTAGCCATCAAATTCCAGATTTCCTTATCATTGGAATCCTTTCTTGGATTCCTGTCCCCTCCAATTACCCAAATTAGATTTTTCTTGTTTGCTAACCTTTTACCTAACCAATTTCCAAATTGATATGCATTTTTTTCATTGAAAATCTCGGGGCCTTCTCCCCAAGTGTTTTTGAAAAGCTTATCTCCCCAAGTAGGTAAAAGAGCGATATGAATTCCCTTTTCTTCTGCCAAATCAATTATTTCATCAATATATTCCCAATACTTTTCGTTGTATTCAAACGGGTTTAAAGATAAAAATGGAGTATTTCCATAGCTATTAGGGGTATTTAATCCATCTAATTCGGCCAAAGCTACAGCTTGGACTACATTGAAACCTTGCATTGCCCTTGTTTCGAGATAATACTTGGCTTCCTCTCTGGTAGTTCTATGAAAGAGCTCCCAGGCAGTATCTGCCATCCAAAAGAATGGCGTTCCGTCTGGATTTTGAAAATATCTCTGATTATCTGAAATCCGAATCGGGCCTTCAACTTGTCCTGTTGAAGGATATGAAATCAGGATTAGAAGAAAAAAACTAATAATAAATTTGTCCATAACAAGAAAAAAGCAGCCCGAATGGGCTGCTTAAATTTTACTTCATATTAATGTGCTGAAACATCTTCTGCTGGTTTGGCATTCTTCTGCCATATAAAGAAAATGATAAAGAGTACGATCAAGATACCCGGGAATGACACCATTTTCAAAAGAGTTGCCTGGCCTGCCGCCAATTCTGTATCATGTAGAAGTCTTGCAGAATCAATCCATTTACCGATAATCGGTTGGAAAATTGCGGTGGAAAACATTCCGACTCCACCTATAATAGACATCCCTAATGCACCACTTAGTGGCACTCTTTGGGCAACAGCTCCCACCATAACGGGCCAGAAGTAACAAACTCCTATAGCAAAAAATACCGCGGCCAAATAAGCCATAGGTCCAGTAACAACGCTAAACAGGTAGATACCTATTGCTGCGAAGATTGCTCCTCCCAATAGAACACCAGTTTGACCTAATTTTTTCACAACAGGTCCGGCAAAGAACCTCCCCACTGCCATAATACCAGTAGTCAATGCCAAGATCAACATTCCGCTGGCACCGCTTTCACTCATTACGATATTAACCCACTGCTGAGGTCCGAATTCTGAGATCGCGGTCAGAGCCATGCAAATGAACAAGAAAATAAACACAGGAGAAAACATGGCCTTCACGTTGCTGGAAAGAGAAGTTACGCCTTCTACAGTTGGTTTTGGGAAAGCTTTTCCAAAAAACAAGACTGCATAAGCGATAGTTGGGATCATGATCATCCACATTTGAGCTTGCCAGCTAAAAGCAGCATCTGTCATGAATTTGGATACCAGGGCACCAATAACTATACCACCTGGGAACCACATATGGAATCTATTCAACATTTTATTAAGTGTCACGCCAGAGTACATGTCTGCAATCATTGGGTTACAAGCAGCTTCCGTACAACCATTACCAAATCCAATAAACAAAGTGGATATCAATAGAAGAGCATAACCATCAGCATAGATTGTCAAAACAATACCCAATGTATGGGCAACAAAGGCGATTCGCATGATATTTTTAGGTCCTACAGTATGGTAGAAGATCCCTCCTAAAATCATGGAAATTGGGAATCCAAGGAACCACATAGAATTAATAAATCCAAGTTGTTCTGCTGATAGACCGAATTCAGCTCCTAATTGCGGAAGGATACCTGCACGGATAGAAAATGAAAGAGCGGTGGTGATAAGGGCCAAGCAACTTGCATTGAACAAGGCACTCTTGTTGATGTTTTCGTTCATTCGAGTTGGGTTTAAAAGGTTGAAACTGACTTAAATTATTGGATGATTGGTTGAATAATCCGGAAAATATAAAAAAATATTTGAATTAGTTTTTTGCCGTTGAAAAAAATAAAGCAAACATGCTCAAATTCAATATTTTATTTTGAATAATAATACATTATTTACTATAATTTAGAACCATAAGGCTCCGGGTTACTGATTGAACAGAATGATCGCTTTTATTTTTGTATTCTATTTTTACAACATAGGATCCAGGAGGAACAATTTGTCCGCTAAAAGTGCCATCCCATGGACAAGATGCTTTATTTTCAATTGTATCAGAATCATTACAATAGAATAATAATTGCCCCCATTTATTATAAATCCAAATTTTGAGTTCATCAATCAGGTTGTTGGAATAAACCAAAAAGCTTCTATCTGGATCTTGGGGTATAATTGCATTTGGAAACATCAATTGTAGGCCACAATCCTCTTTTACAGTGAATTTAGTAGTATATCTACAGCCATCATTGCTGGTTACAATTAACGTATAATTACCTTCAGCAAATGGGCTGAAATAATTTCCCTCTTGGACTAGATTTTCATCTAAATACCACTCATAATGGCTAAACAGCCCAGGATCGATTACAGGAATTTGCCCATAAATTGAACAGAAAACATACTCCTCCTCAATAATTGGTCTAATATTATCCTGAACAATATTAACCAAAGTCTTATCAAAACCTAAAAGACAACCTAATTGATTATAAACTTCAGCTTCATATAAACCCTCAGTCATTACCGCAATCACAGATTCATTTTGAAGATCTACTCGTTCACTTCTTATCCCTATGGAATCAGTAAAATACCACTTGATGTTACCTTCAAATTGTCCTAAGTCTCCCTTCAGGTAAATAAAGGTGAAACCAGGATCAGGGCAAATTGGAAATGACTCTAATTTTATGTCAATAGAGATTACCGGTTCTTGTATTATGAATTTTTTAGGTGGTAAAGAACATGACATACTCCCCTTAGGCCTTACTTCCAATTGATGGATACCAAAATTTGATGGTTGGAAAAATTGATCTTTACCCACTTCATTACCAATTGAATCATACCAATAAAAATCATAAAGTGCAGGGTCTTCAAATAATATTTCAGCTTTATAAATCAAATTACCCTCACAGTCTTCGCTGAATAACGATGGTTCATAATTGATTGGCTCGACTATGGTGACATTTAATTTTTTTATCATCTTACAAAGTGGACTGTTTGGGTCCAGTGCTTTAGACTCCACTATATACCCCCCTTCTATATCAAGAAAAATTGCACTGCCTTTACTTATTGTGATCTGATCTCCTGATGGTTTGGTAACAATAAATTCAATATCCAAAGGTGAATCCAAAAAAAGATTGTAATTATCGCAAACAGTTAATTCTTCAGGTAGAAAAAAATCCGCAACATCTTCCAGTTCGACAATATTTTCAATTTTTCTACCTATTTCACAACCTGATTTATTGTAAACTACAACTTCATAAAAGCCGTATTTTTCAATTTTGATTTCTGATTGTCCCTGAAACTGGGGTAGGTCAGTAGAGTTTCCAAACCTGTCTATATAGATCCACTCAAAAAAATTTGCTTCTTGAAAATTCGTTTCAACTTTGAGGATTGAATATCTTGAATTATAACAATACTGGGATTCAAGAATCTCAACCTCTACTTGAAATACAGGCTGGCTTACAATAAATCTCTTGGGAGGATTATTACATGGTTCTGAATTTCTTAACTGCACATCCAATTTAAATTCCCCAAAAGAAGTGGGGAATAAAAATCTGCCATTTCCTACCACTTGATCTAATTCATTGTACCAAGTAAAAATTAAATTGCTCGGGTCACGTCCAAAAATCTCTGCTTCATAAGTTTTATTTCCAAAACAATCCTGATTTACCAATTTGGGTTCATAATTTATAGCATCATTTGCTATAACCCTGAAAGCGAACTCTCTAGGACATAAAGCTCTATTTAAATCAGTTTCAAAGCCTTTAATGATATAATCTCCCCCCTCCCTTATAGTAAATGGTTCACCTGTAATTTTAGAAACAATCGTGTTATCGGGATACACCAATTCAAACCTCAAATTCTGATCTGTATTGGGAAATAATTCAAATTCTCCACAAATATTGAGTCTAACTGGAACATCAAATGAAACTAGGTCCTTTCTTGCAATAAAAAACGATTCAGAAAATGGAAATACACATCCATTTTCATCTATCAATTCAAGGAAATATGTCCCATTTGGTAGATCTATTTCAAATTCATCTTTGTCAGCTATTGTTCCAAATGATCCTGGTAATTCTTCTTCAGTAAATGGCAGACCATTTATGCTTAAGATCCTATATTTTCCAAAAAATGGTCCATTTAACAATTTGATCTTAATCCTACCATTTTCTTTACCTTTATCAGTACAAGTTTCATCCACTTTTTCAATGATTTCGAAAAGTATATTCCTTGGCTCTTCATCCAAACCAACAATAAAAGGAAAAAATTGTGTGCAAATTCCAGAATATATTACAACGCTATAAACCCCAGAACTCAAGTCAGACAAAATTATTGGGCCAGATGTAGGACTCAAAGAAACTTGGTCATAAATAATTTCATCCAACTTATAAACAAACAATCTATCTAATTCAGAAAGTATTTGGATCTGGACTTCTCCATCTCCTTGTAAACAATTACCTGAATTTCTCTCTACTTCAACTAATATTTCCCCTTGGGGAAGTACAGAAAATACTAAGCTGTCTTCCAGTTTACAGAAAGTATTTGTTGAGTTATCTGGAACAAATACAAATTCATAGTCACCTATTCCCTCAAGATCATAAAGGACATTAAATATCAAATTATTTTTTTCTCCTAATAAAACCCGATTACCAGTACCAACTTTTTCATAATACCAGGATCCAGGCACAGGTATATCAGTACTTAGGGTAATTTCTTCCCAATTGAAACAAACATTTGGTTTGGAAATAGCTATTGTATAATCTTGAGGAATAGAAACTGAAGTAAATTTAGAAAAAGGACAAATAATCTGTCCCTTATCATTTTTAGTAAAAAATTCAGCTACAAATACTCCAGGCTTGTCAACTTTTAAGCTATTACCATTACCGATTGTTTGACCATTTTGGTCCTTCCATTCAATAAAAAAATCAAGTAACTCTGGATCATTAGGATTTATCAACATCAACTCAACTGAACCATCCTCGCAGATTAGATAACTATCTTGTAAAATTAAATCTACTCCCCTATTAATCCTAATTAACTTTGAATCAGAAAAAATAGGAACTGACCCTCTTCTTACATTCAATTCAATCGTATAATTTCCTTCTTCTGAAAATGTATAACTAAATATTTGAAATCCACCATCTCTATCTGCCAGTAGAACGCCTTTTTCGTTGAAAATCTTCCAAGAAAAAACGTCCGTGGCCAAGCCTCCACCTGAAAAATCTCCTATAATACTTCCATAGTATAAACACAATTCATCAGGACCTGTTATCCCTAGTTCTTCATTAGAAAAATTTAAATCACGATAATTAATATCTGATTTAGCATAACTTTCAATAAATTGATTAGACCAAAAAAAATACATTCCTCCAATAAATAAAAAGAATATTGGTAGGTGTTTTAGTCTACTTTTCATATTATTTCTTCGCTTCCATACCAAGTATCAAAACATTACTGAAAATTAAATCATTAACCCAAACATTCAAATAACATATATTACATTTTTTTGAATTTCTAATACAAATTTTATACGCTCGAATAGGGGATTTTATAAGTAACTACCTAACAAACAACCACTCTCCATTTTCCATCTCCTCTTTAAACTCATACCTTTCTGCATTAAAGACCTTCAATTGTTCAGGTTCATTGATTCTGTTTTTAATAATATAGTCGGTCATTAATCCTCTGGCCTGTTTGGCAAACAATCCAATAATCTGGTATTTCCCATTTCTGTACTCCTTGAAAACAGGGGAAATAACATTGGAGCCCAACTTAGAAGTATCAACTGCTTTGAAATATTCCTGAGAAGCTAAATTAATTATGGGACTACCATTGGAAGCCTGATTGATCGTTTTAGCGATCCTTTGTCCCCAAAATTCATAAAGATTTTTACCTCTTCTATTTTTCAATCTTATCCCCATCTCAAGTCGATAAGGCTGAATCAGATCCATAGGCTTCAATAGCCCATATAATCCAGAAAGAATTCTCAAATGTTTTTGGGCAAATTCAAAATCCTCCACCGAATAATTCTCAACATCAATTTTGGTATATACATCTCCCTTGAATGCCAATATGGCTTGTTTGGAGTTTTCAGGAATAAATTTTTCTTGAAATTCCTGGTACCTGGATTTATTCAATTGAGCTAGCTTTTCACTGATTCCCATCAACTGCATAAGATCCTGAGAGCTTTTCCTCTTCATAATGTCCACCAACTCCAACGTTTGTTGCACAAATTCTGGCTGGCTGTTTAATTTTACTTCTGTTATACTTAAATCAAGTGTTTTAGCTGGTGAAATTAAGGTAATCATATAAATATTTACTGTATAACTACTATTGCGCTTTTTAAAGTTCTCTTGACATTTTGACGGGTACTTCCATAATTGACCACAACAGGATATGAACCTATCGGAACAAATCTGCCATTGACAATACCGTCCCAAGTACAAAGCTCAGTTTCCCCATTTATGTTCGAATTTTCACAATAAAAAATCAATTCCCCCCATCTATTATAGATAAATACTTCCAATTCATCCACAAATTCAGTTGGGAATATCCTGAAATTCCTTTCTTCATCACCCAATATTATGGCATTTGGAATCCGAACCCCGATTTCACAGTTTTCCACCACATCAAATCTGACAACAAACTCACAGCCTTGGTCATCTGATACAATCAATACATATTGCCCTGGAATTACAGGGGTAAATGTAGGTGAATTAGACACTTCCTCATCCCCCAATTGCCAAGAATAGTTGGGGTATTCACCTGGGTTTATTTCGAAAGTTACACCTTCAGGAGCACAAATTTCATATCTTGACTCCAGGACAGGTGGAATGATCGTAGATTGAATTATTTCAATTTGATCCGACCCCACTACACAGCCATCACCATTAATCAATAACACTTCAAAGATTCCATTTTCCAATACCACTACATCTTCCAATCCAAGCCAATTTTGTTGGGATACTCTTTCCCCGTTGACAATTTCATACCATTCAACTCTTGCAACATCAGACAAATCAGCAATAATGGAAATGATGGTAAAGGGATCATCTGCACAAAATGGTTCAGCCACTAGTTCTACATTAATCTCAGGAGTTATATCATCTACAATAAATGAAATTGATTGATTTTCACAAAGTGCCCCTGTTCTCGGCTGAACTTCCAGGAAATACTCTCCAGTTGCCCTCGGGAAAAACAATGGATTTCTACTTACTACGCGACTATTTGAATCCAACCAAAAAATGAATACTTGATTTGGATCCTCATTAGGACCCAAAACAGCCTCATAGTATATCCCGAGATCACAGTCAATTCTTGGTCCAACCAAATTAAACACAGGCGGAGCAATAATTACCAGATTGATCTCCCTTTCCAAAGAACAATCAACACCGCTTGGATCTTCCCCCAGAATAAAATAATTACCTGTTTCTGTCAATGTAAAACTTCCGTCTTGATTGGCCTGAATGGTATTGCCTGAATTATTTCTTAAAGTATAGACAAGTTGATCTGGAGACTGAGGTGTAAAGACAAAAGTTCCGCAAGCTTCCACATTTGATGGAACCGTAAAATCAACAAAATTTACTTGTTCTACTTCCAAAAGCTGGTCAAATGGCACAGAACAGCCATTCTCATCTTCCACCTCAACTGCATAAATTCCTGCCGGAACATTGACTGATATCTGTTCAGAATTTGTAAATGAATCTGAGAATACGGCACCATCACCTTGTCTGACAATCTGATATGTTCCTGATACTGGTCCATTGGCAAAACTAATAACTATTTGTCCTTCCTGTACCACTTGTACATCACAGGTTTCAGATACAGAGGTAACCTCATAACCTTCAATTCCCTGAGGAGGATTAAGGTTACGGATGGTCACAGATTGCACAAATTCACAATTAAATTCATTGCGCAACTGTAATGTATATAATCCAGGCTCAAGGTCAGTGAAAGGAGGTAGGCTTTCACCTGCAGCCAATGGGCCATAGCTCTGTCCTAATTCCATCACTTCAAGACTTTGTATGGATGACAATGCTGTTATTGTAAAACTTCCATTAGGATTGACACAATCATCGGAATCAGCCAGAATCACCACTTCAACTTCTGGTAATGGAAAAATAGTTAGCGGTGCAACTTTTTCAACAAAACATCCTTCAACCAAAGGGTCTTCGGCCAAAAATACAATCTCATACTCTCCCGGTGAAGGTAGTGTTGAAGGAATCAGCTCCAATTCAAAAGCAACTCCTAAGGAAACTCTATTTGGCGAACCGGCAGGTCTGTAAAACCATTCTCCGGAAATTGGTGTATTTGGAGCAAAGACTACCAAAGGCTCATCATAGCAAACTTCCTCGGCACTTTGGGTAAGATCAAAATCAAATGCCGGGCCTACAAAAACTGATTTACTGGCAGGACAAACATCAAATTCGGCTTCGGTTAATCCTTCGGGCACCCTGTACCTGACCGTAACTGTATAAATACTTTCTTCACTTACTTCAATGGTATTGCTGTTCTGATCACCGATTAACTGACCTGCAGCATTTCTCCACTCAAAATCATACAACCCCTCTGCAGGATCATACCCATCTATAGCTGTCAGCTGGACAGGGTTTCCTACACAAAGAGTGAATTCATCCGGCAAGGTAATTTCAGGGGCATCGACTACTTCCACTACAATCTCCTCTCTAAAATACTCAGGATCCCCACATCTATCCACCCGAAGGGTAACCGTATAAATCCCTGCCCTCGGTAAGGACTGCTCAAGATTCTGGAATTGTTCTCCAGGTCCTCCCAATTCAGAAATAATAACTTCTCCATCTTCATGAACTATCGTCCAAAAATAACTGTCAATATCAGGTTCACCTCCACCTTCAAATAAAGCCAGAGCTCCAAATTCCGGATCATAGCAAATTCTTTCCGGTCCTGCCAAGGCAGGTTCTGGAATGCTACTCCCTGATTGCTGTACAAAAGCAGGAAGGCCTAAAGTCATGGAAGTTCCAGGCGACAAGATAATTCCTTGCTCAGAATAAAAACTGTCAATGCAATTTACTCCTGGATTGATGGTAGTAATTTCGTTGGCACCGGGCCTTGCGACATATATCTGCCCATCAGGACCAACCTGCAATGCACCAAATGGCCCAGAAGTACTTAAAACATTCCTTGTAGCCAAAATACAAGATTCCCTTTGTGCCCTTGTGTTTGCATTGTTAAAACAATCAAAACAGGAAAGATTGGTATCTAAATCTTCACCCTGTATGGCAGAATCAGGCCGCTTGATAAGGTATTCCTCAATCTTTCCAGGGCTCCCTGAAAATGATACAAACACCCTGCTTCCATCATTGGAAAACTCCAAACCATAAATTTCTTCACCGGTACATCCCAAATCCAATTGAGCATATTCTGTAAGCCTTCCAGTGCTTTGGTTGAAATTGAAAATCTCTAATCTTGAACAGTTTCCATCTTGAATTGTAACAGCTACTTGGCTGCCATCGGGGCTGAATTTCATACTTCCAACACCGGTATTAAATCCATGATTAGATCCAACAGATGAAAAAACTGGCTGACCGATCCCAAATTGGCTGACTGGATATGCACGGAAAGTGTTATTGCCCAATTCATGGAATAAAACCCAGGTCGTATCACCAGAAGCCAGCGCTGCAGAATGTTCAGTACTGGGACTGAACAGAAAATTATTTTTGGTGACTACACTTCCAACCCCAGTGGGGTTATCTGTCTTAATGTCCACAACT
This sequence comes from Cecembia rubra, assembly GCF_003014575.1. Taxonomy (GTDB): domain Bacteria; phylum Bacteroidota; class Bacteroidia; order Cytophagales; family Cyclobacteriaceae; genus Cecembia_A; species Cecembia_A rubra. The sequence continues at coordinate 74,616 of NZ_PYGF01000009.1, read as the reverse complement.
GAATAGCTGACCCTATTACTTCCATCTGCTGCCCTTTGGGAGGTAAACACGTAGAAAATTGTCTGATTTTGGGGAACGGGTACAGCAATTACACCTTCTGAAGCCTGATTATTCCCCCCAATATTTTCTCCGTTATTCATTAAATCCCCGTTGAGATCCCACACGGATTCTCCATCTGTAAAAAACAATACCTGACCGGTCTCATCAGAAATAGTGGTAGTTCCTGCAGGAATATTTTGATTATGGCTCACAGGCCTGGGAACTGGTGCATTGGGGTCATCCGGATCAGGATTGAAGTCCAATCCGGCCCCGTTTCCAAAGTACCAAATATTATTGCTTTGATCAGGAAGATCCCAAATACGTACCCTTATCTCGGCATAGGCATAACAATCGGAACCCTGTTCCCTTACCAAAACCCAATATAGTCCTGGTCGGTCAACACAATTATTTTGGTCTTGGACCCAACCCTCTTCCCTTCTATTGGACCAAAAATACTCATAATTGCCTCCTTGGCCACCCCCCACACCTGGGGCTTGTCCTCCTTGGCCTCCACCTTGCTGAACTTCCAGCAATGAGCCTATATCCACACAAGCTCCCTCACAAACAGTGGTATCCTGAGCACTGAAATTGGCCTGTAGATTATTTTCTGTTAGCCTTATGGTTTTGGGTACTGTAACTGTATTTCCGTCAGCAAAGGTCACTGTAAGAGTAACCTGAATACTTTGATTGGCGGTAGCCTCTTCAGGTATCAGCAAGTGCTCTTGATTGAAATCAATATCAATAGGCTGGCCATCTTCATCGGTTAATGGTGGATTAAAAGTCCATTCAAAGCTTACAGGCCTGTAATTTTCAGGTGTGATGACACTGGTTAATTGTATAGGGTTATTGCTACAAGGTTCTTCAGGTTCCCATGTAAAATCAACCTGAGGATTAATATCTTGGTTTGGGGCAAACTGCGGAAAAACACGACCACAAAAATCTGTACCATTAAATGGGTCCTCCTCAATATCCAGCTCGTCCAAGTCGGTCTCATTTGGATTATTTACCCTCCCGATTAACTGAGGTCCTCCGACCGTTTCCTCATAAATATAGTAAAGCCGACCATCCGGGCCAACTTTGACATCAAAAATCCTATCCACTATCACTTCTATGGGCATGACTTCTGGTTCTGCATCCAGGTCATTGATGGGAACCCTTAAAAGCTGATTGCCCCTTGAGAAGTAAAGAAATTGCCCATCGGGCGAAATGGCCCCACCCTCTATAGCATCTGTACCACCTGATTGGGAAACCGTAGAAATTGACCCGAAAGACCCGGTGGAAGCATCAAAATCAACCACTGCAATATCATCGCCGGCATTTTCCGGAATTAAAATAAGCTTCCCAGTGGATTCCTCAAATACAATAGCTTTAGGAGTAAATGGGAATGAAACATTGCCACTTTCAGTAAAATCACCTTGGGTGGGTTCAATTCTTCTAGACACCAATTGACCATTACTAAAACTAATCAGATAAGAGGAAGACTGGGGCGTTTTTACGACCAAAATGGCTCCGGAAGCTCCATTTGCTATGGTAATATTTTTATCAATCACCTGTCCTAAAGGGGGTTGATTCGGCAATGCTTGCCCTGGAGCATTCATATCAATGACAGCATATTGAAGTTGGCCTGTTGGACTAAGATAAAATACATAAAATAATCTGTCTCCAAGTGGATCATAAGAAAGAGTTCCAATTGCTACTTTTTGCCTTCCTTCAAAATCACCATTTATCCCTGGCGCCATACCCTCCATTGGTTCATTGTCACCATCATAAATCAATTCCCCATTAGTGTAAAAAATGGTATTACCGGAAATTGGATCAATAGCAATGGCATTATTGTTCTGGCCAACTATAACATTTCCAGGCAATGTCCTGACTACCGGATCTTCCCCTCTTCCAAAAGATAAGTAACTGTTTTCCTGGTCAGACTCGCAATAACCAAAAATCCATTGATTGTTATTAAATCCCTGAGCCGAGGTATTTTGTATTGCCGATAAACAAAATATCAAACTTAAGAAAAAGAAAAATAAATGTATATTTATGTAATTTGTCGACGTTTTCATATTTTACACCATAATCACTAAAACAACTAAATGGTTTGATCGTTTAGTTTGATGTGTTCATTCTACCAATTAACGTATAAAAACTTGCAAAGGTCTTATCCATATCATCTTTTTTTACTGGTCATAGGCTTTTTTTTACTTTTTGACTCACAAGCTCAAGACCCTCAATATAGTCAATACTATGCAGCACCTTTGTATTTGAATCCTGCCTTTACAGGTTCAGAAATGTTACCAAGAGTTGGTTTTAATTATAGAAACCAATGGCCTGGTTTGGAGGCTCAGTTTACAACATTTTCTGCTTATTTTGACACCTTTTTGGATGAATATAACAGTGGAGTAGGCCTTTTAGTTATGAGTGATACTGAAGGTGCGGCCAAACTTAGGTCTTTTACAGTTGCAGGTCTATATTCATATGAGTTAAGATTAGGTGAAAATGCTTATTTCAGGCCTGGATTCAGGGCCAGTTATATTAGAAGGGAAATAGGATTTTATGAAAACTTAGTCTTTGCCAACCAAATTGACAGAAACAACCCTATGGGTCCATTATTACCGGGTTCTGATTTTCCTGGACTTGGAGATCCTGTTAACCTACTTTCACTATCTGCTGGTGGACTGTTTTTTACGGATAAATTTTGGTTTGGAGTAGCTGCAGACCATCTCAATCAGCCCAATCAATCCTTTCTAGAAAATGGTATTAGCAACCTTCCCTACAAACTTTCTTTTCACACAGGTTACAAAATACCATTAGGTTCGGGGGGATATAGAAATGATTTCACCCATATGTTCAAAGAGCGTTACATTGTGCCCACCATAAATTATAAAAGACAGGGACCTTTTGAACAGCTTGATCTTGGAGCATATCTTTACGCAGAACCTTTGATCATTGGTCTTTGGTACAGAGGTTTACCTTACCGTCCTGTCGAGCAGCAAAGCAATAGGGATGCCATCGTTCTTATGGTAGGGGTCAACCTTATCAACGGTATAAGCATGGGATATAGTTTTGATTATACAGTCTCAAAGCTTGGTATTCAGTCAGGTGGAGCTCATGAAATCAGTTTGTCTTTCCTTTTGGCCGATAAAAACCAAAACAGAGTCAGAAGCCGAGACACCATTCTACCTTGTCCTAAATTCTAAGAAAGACCTTAATGGAAGCCATTTGGATTAAGTACCTATTATTAGTTGTACTTACAATAAGTTTTATTTTTGATAAATCCTTAAGCTATCTCAATATAAAGAGGGACGTACCTTTTGTTCCTGATACATTGAAAGAATATGTTGATAGAAAAAAACTCCTGAAATCAAAGGAATACCAAACTACCAACTACCGCTTTGGCCTTTTAACTTCAACTGTATCCTTTACCTTAACTTTTTGCTTTATCTATTTTGGGTTCTTTGGCTGGGTAGATGATTGGTTGAGAAACTTGGTGGACAATCCCATTCTGCTTTCCTTATTATTTTTCGCCGTGATTTTTATTGGTTCAGATGCACTCTCAATACCTTTTGATTATTACCAGACCTTTCGCATAGAAGAAAAATACGGTTTCAATAAAACCTCAAAAAACACTTATATCAGTGACAAAATAAAAGGCTACTTTTTGTCCATACTGATTGGTGGTGGACTACTTACCGTACTACTGACTTTAATCAACTATATGGGCAAAGGGTTTTGGTGGCAGTTCTGGTTAGTCAGTGCAGCATTTATGGTTTTTGTAAACCTTTTCTATACTGCCCTTATCCTGCCCTTGTTCAATAAACTTACTCCACTGGAAGATGGTGAACTGAAATCCAAGATAATTGGATATGCCCAATCGGTTGGCTTCCCATTGGATAATATTTTCGTCATCGATGGAAGCAAAAGGTCCTCTAAAGCCAACGCATTCTTCTCTGGGTTTGGAAAAAGAAAGAAAGTGGTTTTATATGACACTTTAATAGATCAACACACTCCTGATGAACTGGTGGCTGTTTTAGCTCATGAAATTGGCCATTATAAAAAAAAGCATGTGATCTTGGGTATGATTGCTTCTATCCTACAGGTAGGCATTCTTTTATACATTCTTTCTTTATTTATTTTCAGCGAAAATATGAGCCTGGCTATTGGAGGAAGCCAAATGGCCATTCACTTGAACATTATTGGTTTCACCATGCTATTCTCCCCAATTTCAACTGTCCTGGGTATAGGAATGAATATCCTGAGCAGAAAAAATGAATTTGAGGCAGATGAATTTGCCAAAATGACTTTTGCTGGAAAGCCACTGGCAGAAGCTTTAAAGACTTTATCCGTTAATACACTAAGCAATATCAACCCCCACCCTTGGTACGTATTTGTAAATTATTCACACCCTCCACTTCTGGAAAGATTAAGCAAGTTGGAAGATACAGACCCAACTTTTTAATAAAATCATTCTAATAGACTATAGGTGTTTATTTGTTGAGCAAACAAACAAAACTTTTTTTTCTTTCGCTGTTTAGTCTGTAAATTAAGCTGTATTAACCACAAACCTTATGAAAGACCTATCTAATTACCCTCACCCAATTACTGATTTATTTCCCCAACCAAAATCCAGACAGGACTGGGATCATTACCGTCTTAGCAATGAACAAGTAGAATTTTTCAATGAGCAGGGATATTTAAGTGGAATCAAACTACTGGACGAAAAACAGATTGAGACATTAAAAAAAGAACTTGAAGAAGTCGCAGATCCCAAACATCAGCTACATCATCTTTTTCATGAATTTCATTCCAATGAGTCTTCTGATCCCGATACTGTCCTTTTCCATTCCCTTGGCCATTGGAGAATATCAAAAGCCTTTCATGATGTCATTTGGAATCCGGCATTCTTGATGGCGGCCCATCAGTTGTTAGGTGAAAAAGGCGTCCGATTCTGGCATGACCAGCTTTTTTGTAAACCCGCCCATCACGGTGGAGTGGTTGCATGGCATCAGGATTATTCTTACTGGACGAGGACTGTAGAAATGCAACACCTAACCTGTTGGTGTGGCTTGGATGATGCTACAATTGAGAATGGATGTATTTACTATGTCCCAGGCAGCCACAAATGGGGATTGCTACAAAAACCTTCACTTGCAGGACAAATGGAAGGATTATTGGAATTTTTAACTCCCGAACAAAAAGAGGCATTCAAGCCAATTCCAGTGGAATTAAAAGCGGGATACGCTACTTTTCATCACCCATTGATGGTACATGGAAGTTATGAGAATAAATCAAACAGGAGCAGAAGAGCCTTTGTCCTGAATGTTTTTGCGGATGGAACGGTGTCAAATACTGATGAAGAATTACTGAAAGGTGTGCCGGTAATCAGTAAAGGCAACAAAATGGAAGGCCAGTTTTTTCCCTTACTTTTTTCTCCTAATTTGGCGTAAAAATAAACCCATATGTCCAAATTGATCGAAGCGAAACAGGCTATATCTTTCAATAGAAAATCTTACGATGATCAAACCTTATTAAATTTATACGAATCACTTTTAATGCCCCGGCGGATAGAAGAAAAAATGCTGATATTACTCCGCCAGGGCAAGATTTCTAAATGGTTCAGCGGCTGGGGCCAGGAAGCCATTTCCATTGGGGCAGTCAATGCCTTGCATAAAGATGAATATATCCTCCCCATGCACAGGAATCTGGGCATTTTCACTGGCAGGGAATTACCTCTAGAAAAGCTGTTTGCCCAATTTCAGGGAAAAAAATCCGGATTTACAAAAGGCAGAGACAGGTCCTTTCATTTTGGTAGCAAAGAACACCATATCGTAGGCATGATCTCCCATTTAGGTCCTCAATTGGCCATAGCAGATGGAATCGGACTTGCCCATAAACTTTCAGGAGAACAAAAAGTCTGCTTGGTATTCTCTGGGGATGGTGCGAGTTCAGAAGGGGATTTTCATGAAGGCTTAAATGTAGCCGCTGTTTGGAAATTGCCTGTAATTTTCATCGTTGAACATAATGGCTACGGACTTTCCACTCCAAGTGAAGAGCAATTTGCCTTTAAATATTTTACTGAAAAAGGCCCTGGGTATGGGATGGAAACTATTCGCATTGATGGCAACAATGTATTAGAGGTATATGACTCCATCAAAACCTTGGCCGAGGATCTTAGAAAAAACCCTAGGCCGGTATTGGTTGAGGCAATCACATTTAGGATGAGAGGACATGAGGAGGCGTCTGGTACAAAGTATGTCCCTAAAGAACTTATGGAAACATGGGCCCTCAAAGATCCTGTGAGCAACTATGAAAAATACCTGGAAAGGACTGGGGTGTTGAGCCCTGAAATAAAAGAAAAAATCAATAAGAAAATAAAGGTAGCCATCAACAGAGGATTGGAAATAGCCTTTGCTGAGGAAGCAATTTCTCCAAATTCACTAGAAGAATTTCAGGATATCTATGCACCCTATGAGGCAAATGTAATACAGGCAGGAGAAAAGGCATCTGAAAAAAGATTTGTGGATGCTATTTCAGATGGTCTAAAACAATCCATGGAAAAGTTTCCTAATTTAGTTCTGATGGGTCAGGATATTGGAACTTATGGAGGGGTGTTCAAAGTTACAGAGGGATTTATTGACCATTTTGGAAGGGAAAGGGTCCGAAATACCCCCTTATGTGAAAGTGCTATTATCGGTACTGCCCTTGGACTTTCTATCAAAGGTTACAAATCCATGGTAGAAATGCAATTTGCGGACTTTGTAAGTTGTGGCTTCAATCAGATCGTCAATAACCTTGCAAAAATACATTACCGCTGGGGCCAGAATGCCGATGTGGTAGTCAGAATGCCAACAGGAGCGGGTGTTGCCGCAGGGCCATTCCACTCACAATCAAATGAAGCCTGGTTTTTCCATACTCCAGGATTAAAAATAGTCTATCCTTCTAATCCATTTGATGCCAAGGGATTGCTAAATGCAGCCATTGAAGATCCTAATCCATACCTTTTCTTCGAGCACAAGGCGCTTTACAGATCGATTTCAGGGGAGGTTCCTGAGGATTATTATACCTTAGAAGTAGGAAAGGCCAAATTAATAAAAGAAGGAAACAGCCTCAGTATTATTACCTATGGGATGGGGGTTCATTGGGCAATGAATGTTACAGAAGAATTGGGAATTGATGCAGACATATTAGACCTTAGAACATTATTGCCTTGGGACAAAGAAGCTGTCAAGAAAACAGTTGAGAAAACAGGAAAAGTGATTTTCCTTCAGGAAGACTGTCTGACCGGAGGGATAGGCGCTGAAATCGCAGCTTGGATATCTGAGCATTGTTTTGAGCTTTTAGATGCTCCAGTAATGAGGGAAGGCAGTCTTGACACTCCCGTTCCATTTGCCCCAAGTCTTGAAAAAAATTTCTTGCCGCTGGGGAGGTTCAGAGAAAAATTAAAATCACTGATCGCCTATTAAAAAAAGGGCCCCTGAAAAGCGCTTCAGGGGCATGCAAGCAAAGAGTTAGATTAATTATTTTCGATAACACAAAATTAATCAAATAATAAAGAAAATGAAAATACTCCAGTGGGTTTACACCCTGTATTCTGCATTGATTTTCATTATTTTAATGTTGGTTTTAGGTTTATTTGTTGTAATTCCTCTGATTTTAAGCCCAAAAGCAGGGAAAGTTTCTTTCTTCTTCATAAGACTTTGGGCCAAAATCTGGTCCTTCATGTCCGGTATCCGCTATGAAATTCATGGAAAAGAATTTGTCCATCCCAATCAGCCCTACATTTATATTTTCAATCACCGCTCATTTATAGATGCTCCTGTAATACCCATTGCAATTCCACAGGAAATTCGTGCTATAGGTAAAAAGGAATTATCTAAGATACCTTTCTTTGGATTTGTAGTTTCAAGAGTAGCCGTTTGGGTAGATAGAAAGGATGCATCTTCCAGGAAAGTTTCAGTAGAGAGGCTTTTGAAAATTCTGGAAAACAGAATTTCAATTGTAGTGGCCCCAGAAGGAACCAGAAATAATACAGAACAAACACTCTTGCCATTTCAACGTGGTGCATTTAGAATTTCTGTAGAAACAGGCATTCCTATACTTCCAATGGCAGTAATAGGTGCGGATAAAATCATGATGAGAGGTTCAATACTTATGAAACCAGGAAAGGTCCGCATCTATTTCTCTTCACCAATTGACCCTGCTCCCTATCAAAAAAATGCTGATTATATCGGTTTGTCAGAGAAGTGTTACAATAGGCTTGAGGCAATGATTCTTACGCATGAGTGAGTTATGGGCTCCCTTGGCGCCATTTAATCAAAAAAACATTAGCAAAACACTTAAAACAGCTCAATTTTAATCAGAATAATGAAGTGTGGAATGCGAGTTTGACTGATCTTATAGAAAAAATTCGCCTCAAAATAGTAAGCTAATCCTTGGAATAAGGAGTCCTTTTTATACCTGATCACCAGACCTATTCAAGCTAATATTTCGATAGATTATACAAAATATTGAAATAATTTTGTAATTTAGACTTTCTTCAAAACCAACAATCATCAAAAAACTTAATTATGTTAATGAAAAGACTAAGATCACTCCTTGCTTTGTTGATCGTTTTCGGATTTGTATTTGGAGCGACAATGACTTCCTGTGGGAACAAAAAAGCTGAGGACCAAACAGAGCAAACAGATGAACATCCATCTGAAGACGAGCATCCTTCAGATGAAGAACATCCAAGTGATGATGAACATTCAGGAGACGAACATCCAAGCGGTGGAGAACATCCTTCTTCCGAGGATTAAAAAATGATTTCTAATGAAAAAAAGGCTGTCACCAAAAAGACAGCCTTTCTTTTTTAATTGATCCGGTTAAATGAAAATACAGTTTTTGGATACAATAGTTCCCCTTTTTCTTCCATAATTGGATAAGCCAAAAAATTGATTGGACCTGCCTTTGGCATGGTTGATAGCACCAAATCCCTTCCCCTGCTCAGTTCAATCCTATTAGCCGGATGACGGCCAAAATAGTAAGTTGCGAGTGCTGTATATTTATTTCCTTCGCTGATATCAACAGGCCACCATTTTCCCTCAGCATAAAATTCCGCCCAACAATGATACCCATCTATACCTCCCTCATTTCTTTCGGATGGTATTGAGGCACCAATTGCAAATCTTGCCGGTATGCCAATCGATCTGGCCAAAGAAATAAAAAAGGAATGAAATTCCGTGCAATTTCCAGTTTTCGAATCACATGCAAAGTCCGCACTGCCTGTGCCATAGGTCCCGAATTTCATATAACGCATATTATCTATAATATAGTCGTATAATGCCCTGGCATGAACCAATTGTCCATCATTTTCCTTTCCTTTAATCGCATTTTCTGCGATCTCCTTAAACCTTCCTCCTACCGGAAGTAAAAGATCCGGCTCAAGGTATTTGTTGATCTCTTCTTCTGAATCCAAATAGGGGCCTTTTTCCTTTCTGGCTACCTCATAGACTATCTCTATCTCCTCACCACTATGTACCTGATTGACGTCCAGTACCAAAATGGTATTTCCAAATTTCTTTTCTTCTTGAAAAGATTGTTTACCAGGTACTTTTATTGACTTAATTTTAACTTCCTGAAACCTATCTGTCTGGGCAATGGGAATCCAGACCTTAGCATTGGCTGAGATTTTGGGAAGAAATGCCTTATAGGAAAATTCAAAGTAATCCCTCCCCTCTTTAACCCCAAAAAGATCATTGGTTGACGATTCGACCGGCACCCTCTTCCAGGTTTTATCCACCAGTTGCTTCCAGGAATACCTTGGCTTTCCGTTCAGTTTGTGCAGTGAAGTTTCTGTCACTTTCATATTCCCTGGCTCTCCTTCCAAAAAAAAGTCAACATCATAGACATCACCCTTTTCATCTGCAAGATCCACACAGGCAAAATGGCGGCTTGGACCCAAATTGGACAAATATTCAGTATGCACCCTCACCAGTTTAAGTCTTAATTCCACTTTCTCATCATTGACAAGAAAAAAACCCTCATTTATGGCTTTTTCCTGCTCTATATATGCTTTTATCCCATCTTCTATTTCTTCTATGGAAACCTTCTTTTTAGATAAATTCTCTTTTGCTTCTGACTCCAATGAATCTCTTTTGGATTGTTGACAACCAATTGCCAGCATACAAAAAAGTAAAATGGACAGGCTGAAAATTTGCTTTTTGAATTTCATGATTTAATTCTTAAATATTTTTTCGAGCAAAACCAAATACTCGGTGATAAAACGCACATGGGATTACCCAATATTGATGTAAATTAGTGGATTGTATCAAAAATGCCAATTTGAATATTATGAAACAGACTCTTTTTCTTTTGACTGTATTCTTCTTAATTGTTTCATGTGGTCCACAACAGAGGCAGTCTGATGAAAAACAAGAAAACCAAGTCCAAAAGGCAAAAATCCATAATGTAAACTCCTCTAAATTTCATGAACTTTCCCAATCAGGAAATGGAATTGTACTGGATGTAAGGACCTTGGCTGAGAGCCAGCAAGGACATATTCCTAACGCTATAGTTATCGATATTCATCAAAAAGATTTTGAAAATAAAATCCAATCCTTGCCTAGGGACAAAGAAATATACGTGTATTGTACAGTAGGGGCGAGAAGTAGTCAGGCGGCCTACATACTTCAGGAAAATGGATTTGAAAAAATATACAATTTGGATGGAGGGATCATAGACTGGGCAAAGAATGGATATCCAATTTCCAAATAAATCAAAAAACCGGACCAAGCTGTGATCCGGTTTTTTTTATAGTTAAAGCTTTTTAATTCTGATATTCCTGAACCAGACTTCATCACCATGGTCCTGTAGGGCAATCTTACCTTTTTGGAATTTTCCAAATCCAGGCATGTCCTTGAATTTGGAATTCGCTACCATATCTTCCCACTCTTGGGTCCACATAGTAGTGGAAACAACCATTACCCCATTCAGATAAAGTTCAAGATTTCCATTTTCGGCAATAATTTCAGCCAAATTCCATTCACCTACTGGTCTTACCGTCTCTTCACTGGATTCAATCAGGTCATATAAGTCTCCCGCTCTATGGGTTCTGATTTTGGCATCAGGATGGCCGTCGTTATCCAAAACCTGCATTTCTGGGCCTGTCATCCAAGGATAAGCAAATTCCGGAGACTCATGAACAAAAAACATGATTCCGGAATTTCCATCTTTGGCAATCTTCCATTCCACCTGAAAATGAAAATTATCAAACTCTTGATTGGTTACAATATCTCCGCCATCACCTGTCTGCCATCCATCTTTGTTGGATGCATCCAGATAAATTGACCCATCCTGAATTTTCCAAGCCGCACCAACATCACCACCGCCATATTTTGACCAACCTTCGAAAGTCTCTCCATCAAAAAGGCTGATCCAGTCATTTTCGGCAGTTTCTATTGAGGTTTCTTCTGCTGTTTTTTCCTCTTTTCCTCCACAGGCATAGAGTAAATAGGCAGCCATAAACAGGCCTAAAACTATTTTATTCATTTTTATTTCTTTAGCAAAAGCACATACTTTACGATAGTCTCCACATCTTCTTTTGCCAAATGTGGATGCGCTGGCATAGGCACTTCACCCCAATTGCCAACAAAACCATTAAGTACATGCTCTGTCAACATTGCAACATTCGCTTCAGTATTGTCATACTTGGCAGCAACATCAGCATAAGATGGTCCTACAATTTTTCTTTCTACCATATGACAGGCAGTACAACCTGATTCTTTGGCTTTGGCAGAACCTGCCACAAAAACAGGATCATCCTTGTATTTGTCCTCCAAGCTAACAGGTGCCGAAGCAGCAGGGGCAGGTTGAGAAGAAGCACTGGAAGATTCAGAGGAATTTGATCCTCCACCGCCACAGGAATAAGCAATAGCAGAAAGTACAATTACTCCCGCGGATAAAGATTTAATAAGTTTCATAATAAATATAAATTGATGGTAATTTTAAATTCCTAAGATTTTTTTGTTGAAAGCCTCATCAGCTCCAGCAGCTGCAAAATCATCAAAAGCTTTTTCTGTAACTCTAATGATATGGTCTGCTATAAACTGGGCACCTTCAATGGCACCTTGCTCCGGATGCTTGATGGCACATTCCCATTCCAATACAGCCCAACCTGAATAATCGTATTGGGAAAGTTTGCTAAAGATACCACTAAAATCCACTTGTCCATCACCTAAAGATCTAAATCTACCAGCTCTTTCTACCCAACTCTGATAGCCTCCATAAACACCTTGTTTTCCGGTAGGGTTGAATTCAGCGTCTTTAACATGGAACATTTTGATCCTTTCATGATAGAAATCAATGAACTGTAAATAATCCAGGCATTGCAGAACAAAATGACTCGGATCATAAAGGATATTGGCCCTTTTGTGGTTGTTCACCTTTTCCAAAAACATTTCAAAGGTAACCCCATCATGAAGGTCTTCACCTGGATGGAGTTCATAGCATACGTCTATACCGTATTCCTCAAAAGTATCCAGGATAGGAAGCCATCTTTTGGCCAGTTCTGTAAACCCTGTGTTGACCAATCCTGCAGGTCTCTGAGGCCAAGGGTAAACAGTATGCCACATCAAGGCACCAGAAAAAGTAGCATGGGCGTTCAAGCCTAGGTTAGCGGAGGCTTTGGCTGCATATTTAAGCTGTTGCGATGCCCATTCTGATTTTCCTTTCAGATCGCCGGCAAGATTTGCAGGAGCAAAAGCATCAAAGAGTTCGTTGTAAGCAGGGTGTACTGCTACCAATTGCCCTTGTAAATGGGTCGAAAGCTCTGTAATTTCCAGACCAGCTTCATGCACTATTCCCTTGATTTCATCTGCATAAGTTTTGCTTTCCGCAGCTTTCTGTAAGTCTATCATTCTTCCGTCCCAGGAAGGAATCTGCACTCCTTTGTATCCAACACTTGCCATCCATTCACAGATGTTCTTCAGGTTGTTAAACGGTGCCACATCATCGGCAAACTGGGCAAGAAATATTGCAGGTCCTTTTATGGTTTTCATAGGTTTTACATTAAATGTTAATTGAAAGATTTATTAATTCTAACTTCTTACACTATCGTCAATCATCAATATTTTACAACAAACGGCGTCCATTTCTGCTCAGAAGCTGAACTCGCTAATACATGCTCAATAAAGGCCATTCCTCTTATACCGTCCTCTGCTCCCGGAAAATCCCTCCATTCTGTTTTCGGCTCTTCACCTTTGCGAAGCGCATAAATGCAGCGCGCAAAATTCCTGTAAATATTTGCAAAAGCCTCAATATAGCCTTCAGGATGTCCGGCAGGAGTACGGGTATTTTCATTGGCTAAAGAACCCAAATAACCTGTTCCAGCTCTATAAATTTCTGCAGGCTTTCCTGGCCACCTTACAATTAAAGAATTATTATCCTCCTGTTGCCATTCCAAGCCCCCCTTGTCACCATAAACTCTAATTTTCAGGTTATTCTCACAACCGGCATCGATTTGGGAGGCAGTTAGAATTCCAGAGGCATTATTTTCAAAACGCATCAAAACAGCCCCATCATCATCTATAGGCCTTCCTTCTACCTTGATGTCCAGATCTGCACAGATTTTGGCAACTTTGATTCCGGTAACATATTCAGCCAAATTGAAAGCATGGGTCCCTATATCCCCAAAACAACCTGCTTTACCATTTCTGGCTGGGTCTGTTCTCCATTCCGCTTGCTTATTGTTTTCATGTTCCAAAAGTTTATAAAGCCAGCCCTGTGGATATTCCACATAAACCTTTCTGATTTCACCTATGGCTCCCTGTGCAATCATCTGTTTCATCTGCTTCACCATCGGGTAGCCTGTATAGGTATGGGTAAGACAGAATAACTTATCACTTTTTTGTATGATTTTGTACAGCTCTTGAGCTTCCTCATAGGTAAGTGTCATTGGTTTGTCCAATACCACATGAAATCCACTTTCTAAAGCCTTTTTGGTAGGATCAAAATGGACATTGTTTGGGGTAACTATACTGATTATATCAATTCTTTCGGACTCAGGTAAGTCTAACTCTTTTTCGATCATTTCGGTATAAGAAGAATATACCCTGGATGGATCTAACATCAGTTCTTCACCAGCCTGTCTGGATTTTTCGGGATTACTGCTGAAAGCTCCAGCGGTAAGTTCTATTAATCCATCCATCAAGGCAGCGTTCCTATGTATAGCGCCAATAAAAGCACCTGGTCCGCCTCCTACCATACCCATTTTGAGTTTCTTTTGAGCTGTCATTGTTACTTGAGGTTTAAAGGTTTATTGTTTTAAACAGATTTCGTTCAATTCACTCGTAAGTTAATTCATGATTCTTTTTCACTCGAATCAAAGCCTAAATAAATGACCAATTGCTTTAAGATGTTATGAGTGGTTAAGAACGCCGAAACAAATCATTTTTAAATCAATTCCCACATCTTGCAAAAATAAAATTAAGCTAAAAAACCTGAATTTTAAATAGAAAATTGATAGTTTACGTTCTCAAAAAATCAAAGATTGACTAATAATTGATTCCCATGAGCTTAACACTCAGAATAAAACTTTCCTTGATGATGTTCTTAGAATTTTTCGTCTGGGGTTCTTGGTATGTTACCATGGGAACTTTTTTAGGCATGAACCTTCAGGCCTCCGGGGCCCAGGTGGGAAGTGCATTTTCAACCCAATCTTTTGGGGCAATTATAGCCCCATTTATCATTGGCCTTATAGCTGACAAATTTTTCAATGCGGAAAAAATTCTGGGGGCATTGCACATTTTAGGAGCTTTTGCACTTTTCTTGGCATATCAGGCGACATCTTTCCAGGAATTTTATCCATTTATATTCATATACATGATCCTTTACATGCCTACCCTGGCCTTGGTAAACTCTGTTTCTTTTAGACAAATGAAAGATCCGGAAAAGGAATTCTCTCCGATAAGGGTTTGGGGAACTATAGGTTGGATCACTTCTGGATTGACAATTAGCTATGTCTTTTTTTGGGATGCGGTGGACAACATGAATGCCGGAATGCTGAAAAACACTTTCTTGATGGCATCCATTGCCTCAATGATTCTGGGACTATACAGCTTTACACTCCCAAAAACACCCCCAAAAGCTGAAAAAGGGCAAAAAGTTAAGCTTTCAAATATTTTGGGCTTGGATGCGATAGGACTTTTTAAAGACAAAAATTACGCAGTATTCTTTGTTTCTTCTATTCTGATCTGTATTCCTTTGGCATTTTATTATCAAAATGCCAATCCATTTCTGGCAGAAATTGGAGTTTCTGACCCAACCGGAAAAATGACCATTGGCCAGATCTCTGAAGCATTGTTCCTGCTTTTACTTCCTGTTTTTTTCAAACGCTTCGGGCTTAAAAAAACGCTAATTGTAGGAATGTTGGCTTGGGTGGTCCGTTACGCCCTATTCTCTATCGGAGATGCTGATTCCGGACTTTACCTTCTGATCATTGGCATTGCTTTACATGGCATCTGCTATGATTTCTTTTTTGTTTCCGGCCAGATTTATACTGATGCCAAAGCCGGAGAAAAATTCCAGTCTTCTGCCCAGGGCCTGATCACATTGGCCACCTATGGCGTGGGCATGTTGATCGGATTTGCTATCGCAGGTCAAGTCTCTGATTTATATAAATCTATTGATGGCAGGCACGCTTGGGAAACAATCTGGATGATTCCATCAGGCATTGCTATATTAGTAGTGATATTCTTCGCTGTAATGTTCAAGAATGAATCTGTCAGTAAAGAAATCCAAAACAAACCTAATTAAACATGAAAGAAAACAGCAGAAGAAACAGCTTAAAAAAGTTAGTGATGGGCACAGCAGCGCTAAGTAGTTTGCCCTACTTGGAATCAAAGGCAATTACAATTTCAGGCCCTTTGAAAGGAAATGTGAAACATGCGGTTTGCCATTGGCCTTTCAATCCTATGACCTTAGAGGAATTGTGTATAGGCATCAAAAAAATAGGTTTCAATGCAATCGATTTAATTGGGCCTAATAACTGGCATATTTTACAAAAACACGGAGTAGAATGCTCCATGTGCAACGGGGCAGACCTTGGCATTGTTCAGGGCTTCAATGATCCCCAATACCATGAAAAATTAATCCAAGGCTATGCAGAAGTAATCCCATTAATGGCAAAGGCCGGTTACAAAAACATCATTGCATTTAGCGGCAACCGAAAAGGTATGGATGATGAGACTGGATTAAAAAATTGTGCCATAGGTCTTAAAAAAGTAATGGGAATAGCAGAAAAGTATGGTGTTACCGTTATAATGGAGTTACTCAACAGCAAAGTAGACCACCCGGATTACATGTGTGATAAAAGTGCATGGGGTGTGGAGCTTTGTAAATTGGTCGGTTCAGAGAACCTCAAGCTTCTTTATGACATTTACCACATGCAAATCATGGAGGGAGATCTGATCAGGACCATCAAAAGAGACCACCAATATTTTGGCCATTACCATACTGCAGGAAATCCAGGCAGGAACGAGATTGATGAAACCCAGGAAATAAACTATCCCGCAGTGGTTAGAGCTATTTTGGATACCGGATTCAAGGGGTATTTGTGTCAGGAATTTGTACCAAAAACAAAAGATAAAATGGCAGCTTTAGAGCAGGCTATTAAAATATGTGACCTTTAAACTATCAATTTAAATTTATTATGGCAGATAATTCGTACGATGCGATCGTTGTCGGTTCCGGAATCAGTGGGGGTTGGGCAGCGAAAGAATTAACCGAAAAGGGATTAAAAGTACTCTTATTAGAACGTGGGCAAAATGTAGAACATGTGAAGGACTACAAAACCGCGACTACAGCACCTTGGGAAATACCCCACAGAGGTAGAAGAACAATAGAGATGATTGAAAATCATCCCAATTTGAAAAGAGATTATGTTCTCAATGAATTGAATTTAGATTGGTGGGCCCACGAATCAGACTCCCCTTATATTGAAAAAAAGCCATTTACCTGGTTCAGGGGATATCAAGTAGGAGGAAGATCGCTCCTTTGGGGAAGGCAGAGTTATAGGCTTCATGACATAGATTTTGAAGCCAACCTGAAGGAAGGGATAGCTGTAGATTGGCCGATAAGATACAAAGACCTGGAACCTTGGTATGGTTATGTCGAAAGGTTTGCAGGTATTTCAGGTAATAAAGATGGATATTCCATTCTTCCTGATGGGGAATTTCAACCGCCTATGCCACTAAACTGTGTAGAGAAGGATGTGGCGGCAAGGGTCAAGGAAAAATGGGGAGGCAAAAGATTAATCACCATAGGCAGGGTTGCCAATTTAACCCAGCCCCTGGAAGGCAGGGTTCAATGTCAGTTCAGAAACAAATGCTGGTTGGGCTGTCCCTTTGGTGGCTACTTCAGTACTCAATCTTCGACCCTACCGGCTGCCATGAAAACCGGTAATTTAACCCTTAGACCATGGTCTATCGTTACCAGATTACTTTATGACAAGGACAGCCAGAAAGCTACTGGGGTAGAAGTCTTGGATGCCGAAAACAATCAGACCTACGAGTTTAATGCAAAAATTATTTTCTTATGTGCCTCTGCATTTAACTCCACATCAATTCTGATGAGGACCGCAACGGACATTTGGCCGGAAGGTCTTGGCAGTAGCTCCGGTGAACTGGGACACAACGTCATGGACCATCACTTTAGATTAGGAGCAAATGGAGTAGCAGAGGGTTATGAGGATAAGTACTATTTCGGAAGAAGGCCAAACGGCATTTATATACCAAGATTCAGAAATATAGGAGATGACAAAAGAGATTATCTGAGAGGTTTCGGTTATCAAGGAGGTGCTTCCAGATCTGGATGGAGTCGCAATGTAGCTGAAATCAATTATGGTGCACCTTTGAAGGAGGCCTTGAGCGAACCAGGACCATGGACTATGGGTATCACAGCATTTGGTGAAATCCTCCCTTACCACGAAAACACTATCAAACTCAGTAAAGAAGTGAAGGACAAATGGGGATTGCCTGTTCTGGAAATGGATGCTGAAATTAAAGAAAACGAGAAAAAAATGAGGGTGGACATGATGAATGATGCAGCTGAAATGCTGGAAGCTGCTGGACTCAAAAATGTAAAGACCTTTGATGCTGGATATACTTTTGGTCAGGGAATTCATGAAATGGGAACAGCCAGGATGGGCAGAGATCCAAAAACATCTGTCTTAAATGGAAACAACCAGGTTTGGGATGCCAAGAATGTTTTTGTAACTGATGGAGCATGTATGACATCTGCAGCAGCACAAAACCCTTCTCTGACTTATATGGCTTTGACCGCAAGGGCAGCAAGTTTTGCGGTAGAAGAACTTAAAAAGGGAAATCTTTAACATTAAAAGAATTTTATTATGGCAATGAATAGAAGAGAGGCTATAAAAAGTGTCGCATTGATGATGGGAGGCGCAATGGTAGGCGCCAATGCGATCCTGACAGGATGCAAACCTGATGACCAAATTGTCGGACTTGATTTCTCCCCAAAAGATATTGCATTTTTGGATGAAATTGGAGAAGCCATCATCCCTACTACAGATACCCCTGGAGCGAAGGCAATTGGAATCGGGGCATTTATGGTAATGATGGTTAAAGACACCTATAATGCAGAACAGCAAAAAACCTTCGTAGATGGACTTAACCTGATCCGTAAGGATTTTGAAAAAGCCAAAGGTAAAAATTTCATGGATGTAACAGTGGAAGACAGGACTGCCTATTTGAATGAACTGAAATCAAGTGGAAAAACCACCATTGAAACTGATCCGTCTAATGTATCAGCGGTTTTAGGTATGTTACAGGACCTGACAGTTCTTGGATATTTCACCTCTGAAATCGGAGCTACCCAACAGCTTCGCTATTTCGAAGCGCCCGGAAGGTATGATGGATGTATAGACTATACGCCTGGGGAAAGGGCTTATGCACTTTAATTAAATGATCTAACCACCCTGAGACTGCCTAAAGGCAGTCTCTTCAATTTCAACCTGACACATATGAAAAATAGAAGAAGATTTATCCAGATGAGTGCTGTTCTTGGAGCAGGCGCTTTTCTACCCCTTCAATTTTGCAGTACTAAAAAAGAGGAAAACTCTGGAAATGAAGCTTTAATTGGAGCAGCAAGTGGGATTCTGGACAATTTTGGAATTCAACTTTACTCTGTCAAGGAAAATATGGCCGAAGACCCTGTAGCTACAATCAAGGCAATGGCTTCCTTCGGGTATACCCAAATTGAAGGCTTTGATGGAGGCAAAGGAATTTTCTGGGGATTGTCCCATACAGAGTTCAAATCTCTGGTGGATGACCTAGGTTTAGATTTTATAGCTTCCCATGCCAACACCTTTCAAAATTTGGAAGAACAGGCTGAAAAAGCTGGATATATCGGAATGAAATACCTGATCTGTCCTTGGGTAGGCCCCCAAAAATCGATGGATGATTACAAAAGGCTGGCTGAGGAATTCAACAAACAAGGTGAAATCTGTAAACAATATGGATTACGATTCGCATATCATAACCACGGTTATACTTTTGAGGAATTAGATGGACAAATCCCTCAGGATTATCTCATGGAAAATACAGATCCAAACCTGGTAGATTATGAAATGGATACCTATTGGGTTTATACTGCAGGCAAAGACCCTATTTCCTATATCAAAAAGTACCCTAACCGATTTGTTTTAGGGCATGTAAAAGACAAATCCGGGGACTTGCCATTTGAAGAGGCCAATGGTTCAACTTTAATCGGGAAAGGCATCATGGACTTCCCAAGCATTTTGAGAGCAGGGATGGACAATGGCATGAAATATTACATTGTAGAGCAGGAAAGATTTGACGGAACTGATCCTATGGAAGCTGCAAAAATCAATGCAGCTTATATGAAAAGCCTAATATTTTAATTAAAAAGACCGGCCGACTGGCCGGTCTTTTTAATCTACAATTCCTTCTTTAATTGTCCTTGAAGTGTAAATCAACAAATAAATAATCACAAGCAAAATTACAAGTGCTGCTACTTCAAATTGGGACCAAATTTTGGATTTGTTCACAACCTTATCCGAATTCATGGCCAATATTTTTCCTTCTTCCAATTGAATTTGGGAAAGCTTATCAAGGTCTCCAATAGCACGTTCAATATACTTATTATATTCTTGGACATTGACTTTATTGACTCCTTCCTCTTCAGAATACAATTGAGCATACTCCGCAATGCGAAGGTTATTTTGGATAATGTTTTTAAAGTCATTTAAAAAGCCCGCCTCCTTGGTAGTAAGCTTAGTACTTTCAAAATCACTGACCAATTTTAAAATTTGCTCTTCATATGCAATGATTTCATCAATTACATGAGAATAATCGCTTTCAAATTCACAGTGATTGACCAATAATTTTATCCTGAATAGCTTCTCAGAAATAGAAAAGATATAACTCTCCACAACCAGTCTATCTTCATAAAATGAGATAAAACTATCACCTAATTCGTTGAAATTTTTTCTTTCCAGCACATTTTTCCCAAAGATCATGAGAATCAAAAATGTTAATATCAAAGCAGCTTTGAGCTTTCGGTTTTGCAGTTTTGTTCTGGACATGATGAAAACAATTTAGATTTTTAACTGTGGAAACTTCAATTTGAAATATCCCTCAACTAATTAAGATTTTTGCTGGGAAATAACCTAAGAAAAGAGGAAAATAATTAAATGTTCCATTTTTGACAGATTGAGAGCATCTGCCAAATAAGAATCTGATTTTATACATATAAACTAATTATAAGTCACTCAAACTCCGTGACAGCCATACAAATAATAGACCATACAAGCGTTTTTGAAATAATATATTTTTTGTAAATTAAGATGCCATGAAATTAATCCTTCTTTGCCTTACATTATTTTTTCTAGCATCCAATACAATCACCGGTGCGGTGGTGGAAGAATCAGATGATGACTACATAGGGACATTAATGCCATTGGCTGAGAAACATTGCTTTTCCTGCCATCATGATACCAAAAGATCAGGAGGCCTAAGTATTAAAAGCTACTTTATGGGAATCAATGATTTTGAAAGTAGAATTGCAAGAGGGGGAAAAGTTTGGACAAATATTATCCAGACAGTAAAGTCCGGAGAAATGCCGCCTGCAGGAGAACCCTTTATGTCCCATGCGGAGAGGGAAGCTTTTATAAATTCAGTAAATGCCATATTACTAAAATCTCTAACCTCAAATGATCCTGGAAGGGTTGTAATCAGAAGATTGAGTCATACTGAGTATGAGCACACTATTTATGGTCTGGTAGGTATCAGGTTTGATGCCAAATCCAAATTTCCAAGCGATGGTTCAGGAGGAGCTGGATTTGACAATTTTCCAAATACACTTTTTATTACTCCCTTAAAAATGGAGAGGTATTATGATGCCGCTGAAGAAATACTGGATTTAGCCTATCAAAATTCCGAAACATGGAAAAAAATTGTGCCAAATCCATTTTTTGAAAACATCTTCCAACGTTTTGCCAATTGGCTTAAACGTCTCTTTTCCGGTGAAGATTATGTAGAAAAGCATTTGCTGGCTGCTGAAGATGTGATTATTCCATTTACAAGTAATGCTTTCCGCAGGTTTCTGACCCCAGAAGAAAAACAAACCTATTTAGGGCTATACAAAGAAGTATATGAAGGCACCTCCGGAAAGGAGAAATTTAACCTGGCCATCAAAGAAACCCTTAAAGCAGTTCTTGTGTCACCTAATTTTTTATACCGCTATGAAGAAGAGCAGCCTATTGATCATGCCTACCCATTAAGCAATTTTGAGTTGGCAAGTAGAATTTCATTCTTTCTTTGGTCAACTTTTCCAGATAAAGAACTTTTTGAGGCTGCATATAGGGAAGACCTTCACGACCCAGGGGTTTTAAAAAAACAGGTTAAAAGAATGTTAAGAGATGAAAAAGCCAAACAATTTTCAGAGAGTTTTGCAACACAATGGTTTGGAATAAGCAGATTTAGGGAAGACATTACGGCTGACCCTGAAAGATATCCTGAAATGATTCCTTCTTTAAAGTCTGCCATGTACCAGGAATTAGTAGAATTTTTCCATCATGTACTTACTGAAAGCAAGAATTTTCTCGACCTGATTGACAGTGATTATACATTTCTTAATGAAGAACTTGCCCAACACTATGGAATAAAAGGCATAAAGGGATCTGATTTTCAAAAAGTAAACTTAAACTGCAGCACACGGGGAGGAATTTTAGGAATGGCCAGCATATTGACCTCCACTTCCCTTCCCATAAGAACCAGTCCAGTATTAAGAGGAAAATGGGTATTAGAAGAAATTCTTGGCACTCCTGCCCCTCCTCCCCCACCAGATGCAGGAGATCTTCCAGAAGAGGCCGCAGCAGACCCTAATGCAAGTATCCGTACCCTTTTGACTGTTCACCGCTCCAAACCGGCCTGTATCACCTGTCACCAAAAGATGGATCCGATCGGATTTGGTCTGGAAAATTACGATGCAATAGGAAGATGGAGGGACAGTTATGGCCAGGACAAAATTGTTGCTTGGGACACTTTGCCAAGTGGTGAAATATTCAATGGGCCGGGCGAACTAAAAAAGATTCTTACCAATAAAAAAGATTTGTTTGCCAGAACCATTTCTGAGAAAACTTTCACTTATGCTATTGGCCGTAATGTGGAATTCAAGGACGAACTCTATATACAGTCGCTGGTAAAAAATCTACTAGATCACAACTTCAATACCGAAGAATTCATAATTGCTCTGGTTACAAGTTATCCTTTCAGGTATAAGGTAAATGACGGAGCAGAAAAATTTAAAATGTTGGCAAAAAATTAAATAACAATGGGTAATTGGCATATCTCACGTCGACGCATGCTAAAAGGATTAGGTGCAACTATTGCGCTTCCCTTTTTACAGGCAATGGTCCCTCCTGGAATGAGTATTTACAACATGGAGAAAAAGCCTGTTAGGTTTGCTTGTTTGTTTATGCCAAATGGGGTAAATAAATTCCATTGGACTCCAGAAAAGTTCGGTACAGACTTCGAACTAACATCTACCCTGAGGCCCCTATCCAATGTAAAAAATGACATTCTTATCCTTAACAATTTAATGAACAAAGGGTCTATATTCCCTGGTGCAGATGGGCATTATGCTAAGACATCCAATCTATTGACCGGTTTACCCATTTACCAAACTGTGGGTGACAATTTACATAGTGGAGGAATTTCATTCGATCAACTAATCGCCAAGCATATTGGACAGGATACCTTACTCGACTCAGTACAATACGGAATGGAAAGAATTAATTCCGGAATAGACGGGGCTGTAGGATTCACAAAACTTTATGGATCGGTCATATCATGGAAGACGCCAACTCAGCCATGTTCAAGAGAAATAGAACCAAGGATGGCCTTTGACAGGTTATTTAGGGGAAGCTTACCTGATACCAAACCAAAGAATGACAGGTGGAAAAAAAGTGTTCTCGACCTGGTAAAAGAAGATGCAGATGCCCTTCAAAGAAAACTAGGACGGGCAGATCAGGATAAACTGGAAGAATATTTGGAATCCATTAGATCTATCGAAAAACGAATTGACAACCAGGAAAAAATCAAGGCATTTGAAAACCAAATAACACCTGAAATACAAAAAGAATTGGTAGGTCTGAATTTGCGTATTGATGAATTCAATGAAACATTTGTTGGGGTAGATATTACCGAAAAAACAAGACAAATGTTGGATATCATGGCATTGGCATTTTGGACTGACGCTACTAGAGTTGGCACATTTATGTTTGGAAACTCTGTAAGCAACAGGAATTTCTCTTTCCTTCCTGGAGTACAGGGTAGTCACCATCAATTATCCCATCACCAAAACCTTGAAGATCAACTCGAACAATACCGAATCATCAATGAATGGCATGTTGCCCAATATGCTTATTTCCTAGAAAAACTTAAATCACTTCCAGATGGTGATGGCAATCTTTTAGACAATTCTATGATCATGTTCTGTTCAGGATTAAGAGATGGAAATGCTCACTCCCCTTACAACTTGCCTATTTTAGTTGGAGGAAAAGGAGGGGGTGGAATTAAACCTGGTCAAAACCTGGAATTTGAAAAGGAAACCCCATTAGCAAACTTATACCTATCTATGGCTCATATCCTGGACATGCCTCTTGAATGTTTTGCTGACAGTACAGGAGAATTGTGTGAAATCCATGTTTAGCTTTAATTTTTTATAGGATGAATTCTAAGTCTCTTTTGACCAAAAGGAAAAATATTTTTATAAAGTTCAGGTATTTGTTCCTATTGCTTGGAGGAGTATTATTACTCCTTCCCACAATAAGTCCGGGAGAAGTTCCATCTAATTTGATTGTTTTCCTTGGCAGGCTACATCCGTTAGTTGTCCATTTTCCGATTGTTTTAATTTTTCTGGCTTTGTTTTTTGAGTTAATCACAAAAGCCAATATTCTAAAGGTTACTTCTAATATCATTGGGATTTTACTTGGTTTGGGGATATTAAGTTGTCTGGGATCTTTGCTTTTTGGTTTTTTTCTCTACTACACAGGAGAATATTCAGGTGATACCTTATATCAGCATTATTGGGGCGGAGTTTTCTTAACAGTTCTAATGGCCTTAACTTTATTTCTATTTTTAACATATCAAAAGGAAAAATCTGAACGATCTTATTGGTTTTATTTTCTAGCTCTGTTTTCCGCCAATGTAGTTTTGGTTTACACTGGTCATCAAGGAGGTTCACTCACCCACGGGGGAGAATATCTGACGCAGTTTCTTTCTAAGGAGAAACAGACTCAAATCATTTGGGAGCCAAAACCAATTGAAGAAATGCTGGTATACGGTGACGTTATAGTGGCTTTTTTAGATAAAAAATGCATGAGTTGCCACAATGAAAACAAATCAAAAGGAGGTCTAATTTTGACCACTTATGAGGATTTGGTTAAAGGGGGCAAAGGAGAACATGCAACCCTTATCCCCAACTCATCAGAAGAAAGTGATATTTTCCGGAGGGTATCCCTACCTTCGAATGACGATGACTTTATGCCTCCTGAGGGGAAGCCTCCCTTAAGCCAAAATGAGGTTTTGCTTTTGAAATGGTGGATAGATAATGGAGCTGACCCCAATCTCAGGTTAACCGAAGCTTCTTCAAACCCTGAAATTGAACCCCTCTTATCGGTTTATTTGACTGAACTTGAACAAGACCATCGAAGGAGGTTTTATGAAAAACTCACTACCGAATCTCTTATACAGTCCTTAGGAGATCCAACTAATTTTGAGCTGAAAATTGACCCATTTGATGAAAAGTCCGTTTCCTTATCTATG
This sequence comes from Cecembia rubra, assembly GCF_003014575.1. Lineage (GTDB taxonomy): Bacteria > Bacteroidota > Bacteroidia > Cytophagales > Cyclobacteriaceae > Cecembia_A > Cecembia_A rubra. The sequence goes on along the minus strand of NZ_PYGF01000009.1, from coordinate 49,237 downwards.
ACTTTTCCACCAACAAAATTCGGGGACACAGATTTGATTGGGCTTAAGACTTTGTTTCCCCAAATTTCAAAGGCTTCATTTATTGGCAGTGATATCACAGATAATGGGTTTTATTATATTGGGCAAATGGCATCTTTAAATGAATTATATATCCAGCAAACCCAAATAAATGGAGAAGGCCTTGCCTATTTATCCAATCTTGAGGATTTGGAAATCTTGGATCTTTCAAAAACCAATATTAGCAACGGCAATCTATTGCACATACTACGCATTCCTTCATTGAAGGAGGTATATATTTATGAAACCAATATTTCAAAAGAAATCATTGAAGCCATCCAAGAAAACCGAACAGATTTAAAACTACATCTGGAAAGAGGCAAATTATTTTAAAACAAAAAAACCTCCAATTCTGGAGGTTTTTATGATTCCTTTAAGCTTTTCATGATACGGTAAAGCTTGACTTCGTTTTATCGGGCTCAACTACTCTCCCTTAACGATTTATTTTCACTTGGTGATCCCGCTGGGGCTCGAACCCAGGACCCTAACATTAAAAGTGTTATGCTCTACCAGCTGAGCTACGGAATCAAAAGGCGACAATACTATAAAAGATAAGAACCTTGAATAGATTATCCACTTAATGAACAGAGCATCCTTGAGGGATGCTCCGAAAGTGATCCTGTCAGGACTCGAACCTGAAACCTACTGCTTAGAAGGCAGTTGCTCTATCCAGTTGAGCTACAGGACCTGGATAAAAGTCGGGGTGGCAAGATTCGAACTTGCGACCTCCACATCCCAAATGTGGCGCGATAACCGGGCTACGCTACACCCCGAACTTGTTCAATATATTTAGAAAAACCATTCGTTTTTCTTGTGATCCCGCTGGGGCTCGAACCCAGGACCCTAACATTAAAAGTGTTATGCTCTACCAGCTGAGCTACGGAATCATTTAGGTTTTGATTTGTTTTTTCTCAAATCATTGCCGTAATTGGACTGCAAATTTAAGCTACTGAATTTAAAATGCAAAACCTAAAGCAAATCTTTCTGACAAAATTTATAATATTTTTTATCGCCTTTTTACAAAGTATTAATTGTCAAGCGAATAACTTCAAGCTAAGTTTAGCAGATTCTTTGTTTATAGCACAAAACTACCAAGAGTCTTACAGTATTTATAAAGACATCCTTGAAAATGACGAAGCTTATAGCCCTGCAATGCTTTTAAAGATGGCATTTGTAGCAGAAGGAATGGGGGATTTTTCTAAAGCCAGCTTTTATCTCGCCAAGTATTACGATCTTAATCCAAACCCTAGAGCGATAACCAAAATTAAATCCTTAACAGAACAGAGCAATCTCATGGGTTACGAGCTGGATGATATTGACCGTTTGATAAAATTCCTTTCTGATTTTCAAATGGAATTAACGGCAGTCTTTGCAATTACTCTTGTAATTTCTCTTATTTTCCTTTTGGTTTTCAATAAAAAAGCTGACCAACCCAAATACTACCTCCCTTCTGCTCTTTTCATTATTCTGGTTTTTATAGCAAATAATTTTTTCACAGGACCTAGAACAGGTATTGTTACAGGTAGCCCCGCCTTAGTAATGGAGAAACCAACTGCAGGTGGCAAGCTGATCAGTGTAGTAGAGCCAGGGCATCGCGTAGTCATTCGGTCAACCAAAGACATTTGGTATGAAGTCAATTGGATGGATAAAAGGGCCTATATCAAAAAAGAACACATTACCAGACTTTAATTCAATGTTTGGTTTGGGTCATTTGTTCAAAGACTCCAGCATCAACTCTATTTGGTCTGGAGTCATATATAGATTTTTAATTTTGTCCTTGTAATCATCCTCAAAACCATCATGGTTGAGGATAAAATTTTTTGTAGCCAGAATCTGATGCCCCATCCCACAAACTATGGCATATCCGTCCGCTGTGTATTCTGCTTCCACTACTTTATCCTTTGAGGTAAGGTACTTTAGTCCAAACCTCATCATATTTCCAGTGGAGCGGTTAAGATAATCCATGATATGACCTAATTCATGGCCAATCCATCCAACCAATGCATCTCTGGGAATTCTTTCAATAGGCGTCAAGCTTTCTTCAAACTCCAAAGTTCTTGTAATTTTAATCCGGTATTTTCTTTTCTCAATGGGATCAACAAAAAGTGAAATAAATCTAGGTTGGGCCTGCATCACCGCACCTGTAATTCTCTCTTTGAACTCAAAAGTTATTTCCACATCTTCTAACTCTGGAAAATAAGCCAATGCTTCTTTAACAGGACCAAGAATAGCTAAAGGAATTTTTTTATTCTTGTATTTGACTATTGTGTCAAATTCTTCTTGGTTAATAAAATTTTCAGGAGATGATATTAAATTTTGGATAAATGGTGGGCTACAAAGAAGCAAAACCCAAATCAAAACTAAATGCATGCTAATCAAACTGTTGAAATACTATGGTACAAAAATTCCCTCGGTATTCCAACATAAAATATAAGAGACAAATAAAAAGGAGGACTTTTGGTCCTCCTTTTTATTGTTTGGGCTTACATCAACCCTTATTTGCAATATAGGTAAGCAAATCAACTACTTTATTTGAATAACCCCACTCGTTGTCATACCAGGAAACAACTTTCACAAAAGTTTCGCTCAACTGTATACCTGCATCTGCATCGAAAATGGACGTTCTTGGATCACCATTGAAGTCAGTTGAAACCACGGCATCTTCCGTATAACCCAAAATACCTTTAAGATTTGTTTCTGATGCTTCTTTCATTTTGGCACAGATTTCATTATAAGTAGCAGGTTTCTTTAACCTTACTGTCAAATCCACTACAGAAACATTTGGAGTTGGAACCCTGAAAGCCATACCTGTAAGCTTTCCATTGAGCTCAGGGATAACTTTTCCCACCGCTTTCGCAGCTCCGGTAGAAGATGGAATGATATTTTGAGATGCTCCTCTACCACCTCTCCAGTCTTTGGCAGAAGGACCGTCAACTGTTTTTTGGGTAGCAGTCACGGCATGAACAGTGGTCATCAAACCCTCCTCAATTCCCCAGTTATCATTCAATACCTTGGCAATTGGAGCCAGACAGTTTGTGGTACAGGAAGCATTAGAGACAAAGTTCATGTCAGAAGTATATTTGTCATGGTTTACTCCCATTACAAACATAGGAGTATCATCCTTTGATGGAGCTGACATAATCACCTTTTTTGCTCCGGCATCGATATGACCTTGAGCTGTATCTTTGGTAAGGAAAATTCCGGTTGATTCCACTACGTAATCAGCACCTACTTCTCCCCATTTAAGGTTTGCCGGACTTTTTTCAGCTGTAACTCTGACTTCGTTTCCATTTACGATCAATTTACCATCTTTGATCTCTACGGTACCGTCAAATTTACCATGGGTGGAATCATACTTCAACATGTAAGCGATATAATCCACATCAATCAAGTCATTGATTGCTACAACCTGAACATCAGGTCTTGATTGTGCAGCTCTAAATACCAGTCTACCGATTCTTCCGAATCCGTTGATTCCTACTTTAATTTTGCTCATAGTTATTTTATTTATTGTTGTATTGGTTAGACTTTAAAAAGAAAACCGTACTGACAAAACATATTTTTCAACGGTAAGCTTCTCAATAATGTGTTAAAATTACCAAATAAATTCCGCCCACCAAAATATTTAAAAGATTGAAAATGAAGCTATTAATTCAAACATAAAATACAATCGATTGCGAAATTCCCGATTAAAAATCAACACATTGATTTTCAGACAAATAATATTTTTCACAAAAAAAGCGGCATAAGCCGCTTTTTTTGTCATTTTTTCAATTTTTCAAGAATTTCATTGAAAATTTTGCTTGGCCTCATGACATCAGCTGTCTTTTTTGGATCTGGCATGTAATATCCTCCAATATCGACCTTAACTCCTTGCACGTCATTTAGCTCTACCACTATTTCGGACTCATTATCTGATAACTCTTTTGCGATAGGGGTAAATATCTCTTTCAACTCAATATCTTTTTCCTGTTTTGCCAAAGCTTCAGCCCAATATAAGGCCAGATAAAAATGACTGCCTCTGTTGTCCAGTTCTTTTGCTTTTCTGGATGGGGATTTATCTTCTTGCAAAAATTTACCTGTTGCTTGATCAAGGGTTTCGGCCAATACCTTTGCCCGTTCATTTGCAAATACATCACCCAAATGCTCCAGAGAAACAGCCAATGCCAAAAACTCACCCAAGGAATCCCACCTAAGGTGATTTTCCTCGACCAATTGCTCAACATGCTTGGGAGCTGAACCTCCTGCACCAGTTTCAAACAAACCGCCTCCGTTCATCAAAGGAACTATAGAGAGCATCTTGGCACTGGTGCCAAGCTCAAGGATAGGAAAAAGGTCAGTGAGGTAATCTCTTAATACATTACCTGTTACAGAAATTGTATCCTTCCCTTCTTTCATTCTTTGCAAGGAAAATTTTGTCGCTTCCTCTGGGGACATGATATGGATTTCCAAACCAACTGTATTATGATTCGGGAGGTATTTCTCTACCTTTTTGATCAATTCCGCATCATGTGCTCTGTTTTTATCCAACCAGAACACAGCAGGCACAGCGGTAGCCTTCGCTCTGTTAACGGCTAATTTGACCCAATCTTGGATAGGCGCATCTTTGGTCTGGCACATTCTCCAGATATCTCCCCTCTCCACCTTATGTTCTAACAAAATTACTCCTTCTTCAGAAAGCACTTTAACCTCCCCATCCAAGGCGATTTCATAAGTTTTATCATGGGAACCATACTCTTCAGCTTTCTGCGCCATCAACCCTACATTAGGTACAGACCCCATAGTCGCAGGATCAAAAGCCCCGTTAATTTTACAGAAATTGATGGTTTCCTGATAAACACCCGCATAACATCTGTCAGGTATGACCGCTTTTGTATCCTGTTGCTTTCCTTGTTTGTTCCACATTTGACCGGAAGTACGGATCATCGCAGGCATGGAAGCATCGATGATCACATCACTCGGTACATGTAGGTTGGTGATGCCCTTATCGGAATTCACCATTGCCAAATCAGGCCCTTCAGCAAGACAAGCATCTATAGCCGCTTCAACCTCTTTTCTTTGTTCTTCCGGTAGATTTGTAATTTTTGCTAGCAGGTCTCCAAAACCGTTATTAACATCTACACCGATTTGCTTGAACAAGGGTCCAAATTTTTCAAATACAGGTTCAAAAAAAACTTTTACTGCATGGCCGAAAATGATTGGGTCAGAGACCTTCATCATCGTAGCTTTCAAATGTAATGAGAAAAGCACACCAGTTTTTTTGGCATCTTCTTTTTGCTCCTTCAAAAATTTCTTAAGTTCGGAAACACTCAATACAGCTGCATCGATTACTTCTCCTGCCTGTACTGCCAGTTTTTCTTTAAGAACTGAAATAGAACCATCATTTCCATGTAGTTCTATCCTTATGGTGGAATGCTTCTCCATTGTAATGGATTTTTCACTTCCATAAAAATCTCCTTGGCTCATAGAAGCAACATGGGATTTGGAATCCAAACTCCATTTTCCCATACTATGGGGATTGTTTTTGGCATATTGCTTCACTGCTAAAGGAGCTCTCCTGTCTGAGTTACCTTCCCTTAATACAGGATTTACGGCACTTCCTTTTACCTTATCATACCTGGATTTGACAGATTTCTCCTCTTCACTTTTTGGCTCATCTGGATAATTTGGCAGGGCATAACCTTTTTCCTGAAGCTCCTTAATGGCAGCTTTCAGCTGAGGTATTGAAGCAGAAATATTGGGAAGTTTTACAATATTTGCTTCAGGGCTCTTGGCTATTTCCCCTAATTCTGACAAATCATCATTGATTCTTTGTTCAGGTTTTAAATACTCCGGAAACTGAGATATGATCCTTCCCGAAAGTGAGATATCCCTTGTCTCAACTACGACACCAGCAGAATCAGTAAAGGCTTTGACTATAGGCAAAAGAGAGTAAGTTGCCAAGGCAGGAGCCTCATCCGTGAGTGTATAAAGAATCTTTGCTGTTTTATTGGTCATTTTTACTGAATATGAATAAATAGATTTATTTGAGAGAAGTAGCTCAGGGTAATTTTTGGAAAATCAGGTATTTTTCTGATTCATGAGGGTTGAGCTATTTCAAAATTGCGGGCTAAATTAAAGAAATTATACGAGTTTCAAAGTCTGATTACATTAAGGGCATTAATGGGCTTTCTGCTTTATTTTCCGGGTGAATTTATTCAAACTTTTAATTGGAAGCCATCAGCATCCAGCCAAGCAGGGAATTTATCCCTGTAATCTTTTAGCGCTTTATGGTCTAAGTTCACGAAAAGTATTTCCTCTTTATTTTCTGAAAAAACCATTTTTTCTCCTTTAAAATTATAAGCAGCAGAATGACCTGAGTAAGGTACAGCATTTCCATCTTTCCCTACCCTATTGACACCGATGGAGTAACTCAAATTCTCAACTGCCCTCGCCTGGAGTAAAATATCCCAAGCATTGATTCTTGGACTGGGCCAACTTGCGACGTAGAAAACCAGATCGTATTCCAAATCTTTGTTTACCACTTGATTTCTGCTCCAAACCGGAAACCGTAAATCATAACAAATTTGAGGCAATATTTTCCAGCCTTTTAAGCTTAGCACTTCTCTTTGAAGTCCCATGGTATAATGGGCATCTTCATCGGCCATTCTAAAGAGGTGCCTTTTGTCATATTTGCTTACTCTGCCATCTGGTCTCACCCACAACAACCTATTGAAGAAAGAATTCCCTTCCTTAATGACCAGGCTGCCGGTAATTACGGACTGGGTTTGCGCGGCCATCTGGCACATCCACTTGGTTGTGATAAAATTCATGGGTTCAGCCACTTCCGCCGCATCCATTGTAAACCCTGTTGTAAACATCTCAGGAAGTATAATCAGATCTACCATATGTGGTAAATTCATGATTTTTTCTTCAAGCATCGCCAGGTTGGCAGTCCTATCTTTCCAATACAAATCTGTTTGCACAAGTGCAATTACCAAATCAGGAAAAAGCATATCTGTCATAATGGAACAAGAAAAAACCAACAAGACAGCTTGTTGGTCAAGTTTTTATCTCATAGGATAAATCATCCTGTAATCTGTTGGTACTTTTCCTTTGCTAACTTCTATAAGTTTACTTTGTACCATTCGTTTTTTCAGGCCTTTTAGGTAATCTATAAATAGAATTCCTTCAAGATGATCATATTCATGTTGGATGACTCTGGCTGTCATTCCTGAAAACTCCTCTTCTTTCAAATTCCAGTTTTCGTCAAAGTATTCAATAGTAAGCTTTTCAGGCCTGATAATTTCGGCCCTCACATCAGGAATGCTTAAACACCCCTCTTCAAAACCATAATTATCCCCATACTCATCCAAGATAATCGGATTGATAAATGCTCTTCTGATCCCTTTCTCTTCATCAGTCTCATCCAGCATGAGTGTGGAGTCAATCACAAATAACCGGATGCCTTTATTGATCTGTGGTGCCGCCAAACCTACTCCATTGGCATGGTCCATGGTATTGAACATGTCCTGAATCAGTTCCTCGAGGTTATCACCTTCAGCAATATCTTCTGCCTCACGCTTTAATATAGGGTTGCCATAGGCAACAATGGGATAAATCATAATTGTTCTAAGTAAGATTGTAGGATAATTGCAGCACTGACTTTATCCAGATTTCCGGTTTTTTCTATTCTGTCCTTTTTTTTACTTCCCATTGCAATCATGCTCTGCATAGCCATTTTTGAAGTAAATCTTTCATCTATCAAGACAAGTTTTTTATCTGGAAAGAGCTTAGAAAGCCTGTCTTTTAAACTTATAACCCTGGGTGTCATCTCATTAGCATTCCCATTAAGGTTTTTTGGATACCCCAATACGATAGTCTCCACTTCTTCTTTTCCAAAGTAAATTTGAAGAAATTCTATCAATTTTGAAGTTTCCACAGTTTCAAGAGGATTGGCTACAATCTTCATCGGATCTGTAACCGCTAATCCGGTCCTTTTGGTTCCCAGATCTATGGCTAAAATTCTTCCCATCAATTGTTCCTGATTTTCTTTTTGATTTTCCTCAATACTTCTTTTTCCAGTTGGACAGCTTTTGGAAATAAAAGTTCATCTTCTATTTGGGCATGGATGATTAACTCTTTTTCAAAGTTCTGGAGTTCATGATACAGCACTTTCATACTGACAGGCGCATCTTGGGGCAAATAGTAATCTTTGGTTAGCTTTCTGATTCCCTCCATTTCATCATCATGAACTTCATGGGCCTCTGAGAGTGCCGATACAGGGCTTTTCTCCAATATTTTCAAGGATTCCTCAAGTGGAAATTCATCATTTTCTAATTCCTGCAACAGTTTGATTCTTTGAAACAATCTGTTCTCCTCTTCATGGATATGATGTATAAAATCCTCTACAAATAAAGGAAACATGATCCTCAAGTCTGAAAGGACTGCATTATAGGAAGGCTGGTCAACTTGAATTCCCGACACCATATTTGACAAGAAAGGCAGTTCTTGCCTTACAAAAAAATAATGCTTCCTTTTTAAATAAGCCACCAAAACTTCTATTGGATGAAGGAATAGCTCTTCCTTCTCAGGCTCTTTCCTTTGGGCCCAAGCTTCAAGCTCATTGGTCAATTGCTGTGGTTTGATTTTATATTTGTCACAAACCTCCTGTAGGGAGTTTTGTTCATACTGAAAAAAACTGATTCCGAAATAATGAAGTACCGCTGCGAAGACATAATTTTCAGAAACAATGTCTTTGATCGGATTTTTTTCTATATTTCTGAAACTGTTCATAAGGGCAAAATTAACTCATTTTACATAAATAAAGTTAAAAGGCCTACCAAAATCGATTTTATTTCGTTTATAAAAACGAAATGATCGAATATACTGTTTTATGGTATATTGTGATGTAATTTCACGGAGCAAACAATTAAATCGTAGGATCAAGTGAGCGAAATCAAAAACACCAAACAGCAAATCAGACTACCCTTACTACTTGCTTTGGCCATTTCGGCAGGTATCTGGATAGGAGCCACTTTTGCTGAACCAAAAACTGACAGAAATGACCTGAAGGCAGCCATTTACAAGCTTCAGGAAATCATTACATACATCAATAGGGATTATGTAGACAGTGTGAACACCAATGAATTGGTTGAGTACGGCATTCAGAGAATGCTTGAAAAGCTTGACCCGCACTCTTCGTATATTCCAGCCAAAGATGCTACTCTTGCCAAATCCCAATTAGATGGTGAATTTGATGGAATAGGAGTAGAATTTGGAATTATCAGGGATACGATCTATGTAGTTGCTCCCCTCACTGGGGGGCCTTCCGAAAAACTTGGTATCCAATCCGGAGATCAGATTATCAAAGTAGATGGGAAAACTGTTGCAGGAACAGGTATAACCAATCGTGATGTTTTTGATTTATTGAGGGGACCAAGGGGATCAAAAGTGAATGTAGAAATCAAAAGGAAAAACCAGAAAGAATTGTTGCCTTTTGAAATCACTAGGGACAAGATTCCACAATATTCCATCAATGCTTCTTACATGGTCAACCAGGAAATCGGCTATGTGAAAGTAACCAGATTTGCAGCGACTACCCATGAGGAGTTCAAGAAAGCCATAAGAGAACTGAAAGACCAGGGCATGAAAAAGCTAATACTTGACTTGCAGGGCAATCCAGGAGGCTATATGGGCGCAGCTATTAACATCGCTGATGAAATTTTATCCGAAAACGCCCTAATTGTTTCCCAAAAGGGTAAGGTAAACCGCTATAATCAAAAGGCCTATGCCATAAAACCAGGACTTTTTGAAGACGGTTCTGTAATTGTACTGATCAATGAAGGAAGTGCATCTGCCTCAGAAATTGTGGCTGGTGCGATTCAAGACAATGACCGCGGGCTAATTGTGGGAAGACGGTCTTTTGGAAAAGGATTGGTCCAAATGCCTATTGATCTTTCAGATGGTGCTGAATTGAGGCTGACAATAGCAAGGTATTATACTCCTTCAGGAAGATCTATCCAAAAACCTTATGGTGATGATCAGGATTACTCTTCTGACTGGACTTATAGATTTGAACACGGGGAATTCTTTAGTGCGGACAGCATCAAATTCAATGATAGTTTAAGGTATGAAACCCTTTCAGGTAGAGCTGTATATGGAGGCGGTGGCATCATGCCAGACTTCTTTGTATCATTAGACACTACTATGAGCAGTGCTTATGTAAACAGGCTCTTCAATTCAGACTCTGCCAGAGAATTTATATTGGATTACCTGGATAAAAACAAAAAGCAATTTGAGGGAATGAGCTTCGATACCTACTACAAAAACTTTAAGATTACAGATGATATGCTTCAGGCTCTTATCAAAGTTGGGGAGAAGAATAAGGTGAAGTTCGATGAGAAAGACTTTAGGAAGTCCAAAGATTATCTGAAAATCCTGCTTAAGGCTCATATGGGAAGAAATGTCTTTGATGACAATGCTTTCTACAAGGTCATCAACGACATCAATGAAATCTACCTACAAGCTTTAAACCTTTTTGGAGAAGCTGAAAAACTGGCTTTTGCGCCAAAATCCGGCAAAGAATAAACTGTTATTGGTCATTGAATAAAACCAAAAGGGAACCTCAATACGGTTCCCTTTTTGGTTAATTACATCATATTGTTATCCTGATAAAGAAGGTCAATCCAAACCCTTTTTATTAATTTTTTGCTAACTTCAAGTACAAAACCCTCATTGACCTATGAAAAAATCGTTTGTTATTTTAGGCGGAATTATCTGTTTATCAATCATGAGTCATACAGTCACAGCCCAGGCAAAAATCACACACATAGCAGTTTATGTAAAAGAACTTAAAAGAAGTGCGGATTTTTACTCGAAAGTCTTTCAATTTACCGAACTGGATGAGCCCTTTAAGGATGGGCTTCATGCTTGGTTTGATATAGGCAATAATTTATCACTACATATCATCCAAGCTCCTTGGGAACCGATTACTATCAATAAGAATAACCATATTTGCTTTAGCGTTCCGGATATGGACCAATTTATAGCCAAACTAAATAACTTAGGTATTGAATTCGGAGATTGGCCGGGAAACAAGGGAAAAGTGAATTTGCGTCCTGATGGAATCAAGCAAATTTATATCAAAGATCCTGACGGTTATTGGATTGAAATCAATGATGAATATTAATTTTTTGGCCCAAAGTAGAAAACACAAAGTACTCAAAAAGAAGAGTACTTTGTGTTTTTTTAAGAATGCTTAAAAATTTAATCTTGGTAAAGTGATGAAGGCCATTTGTCATTGCCGGAATTGATATCTGTAATTACTTTATCAGGATCAATTTCAACGGCAACTACTTTTTTATTAACCCTTAGTAGGTGATTCCACTGATTCCCTTTGAACCAAATTTCAACCGGAAGCTTTTTCCTCTCCTTTTCACCGTCCTCATAGGTAATTTCCAATAAAACCGGCATAGGCATTTCGCCTAAATTGGCAAGACTGACAACATAATTGGCACCATAAGGATAGACGCCATTAATGGCCAGATCAATATTGGCATTACTGTAGAACCAGCCCTTCCAAAACCAATCAAGATTTTCCCCCGACACATTTTCCATATGGTTGAAAAAATCTGTGGGTTGAGGATGCTTATATGCCCAAGTTTTGATATAAGACTTAAATGCCTTATCAAATATTTCGGGGCCCAATATATATTCTCTGAGCATGATCATCCCCAAAGCAGGCTTATAGTAAGCTACCATTCCCAAATTATTGGATTGAGTCCTATCTGGATGAGTAGCAATAGGTTCTCTGTCTTTATTGGTCAGCCAACCTGTATATCGTCTGGTCTGGATCAGGTTATTGGTATATTCTCCATTATTAAAGGCTAGGTAAGAATAATAGTTAATAAAAGTATTGAATCCTTCATCCATCCAGGCATGTCTCCTTTCATTGGTACCTACTATCATAGGAAACCAATTGTGTCCGAATTCATGGTCTGTCACACCCCAAAGACCCTCTCCTTTAGATCGGAAACTACAGAAATTCAGGCCAGGGTATTCCATTCCTCCCACATTAGAAGCCACATTTACTGCAACTGGGTAGGGATACTCGTACCACATTTCAGAATAATGCTCTACAGAGGCCTTGCTATATTCTGTAGACCTGCCCCAAGCTTCCTGACCATCACTTTCCTTAGGATAAACGGATTGCGCCAATGCTTTCTTACCACTTGGGAGATTGATCCTGGCAGCATCCCAGATAAAAGCTTTCGAAGAAGCAAAGGCAACATCTCTGGAATTTTTCATTTTAAAATGCCAGGTAAGCATTCCCTCTTGTTTAGGCCTGGTGTTTGAGTAGTCTGTAATTTCATCAGGAGTAACGATATAAACACGTTCATCACTTTCTGATGCTGCCTTCATTCTTCTTTGTTGTTCCCGGGTCAAAACCTGTGCAGGATTTACCAATTCTCCTGAAGCCACTACAATATGGTCAAAAGGAACAGTGACTTTATAATCAAAGTCACCATATCCAAGGAAAAACTCTCCGGCACCTAAATATGGATCTATATTCCACCCTGTCACATCATCAAATACTGCCACCTTGGGATACCATTGGGCTATGGAATAAATTACTCCATGTTCTACCTGCTGACGTCCCATTCGGTCCATGCCCTTTTCTGGTACTTTAAATTCAAAGTCCATGGAAACAGTGGCCTGACCTCCGTTGGCTGGTATTGGCTCAGAAAAAGTGACTTGCATTCTTGTATCACTTATAAAATAATCAGATGTCACTGGCTTATTTTTTCCTGCCACCTGAGCTTTTACATTGCTGATTTTATATCCTCCATCAATATCACCACTGTATCTATTTCCCTGAACAGGGGTTGTCAAAGTTCCTCGGGATTCTGGTGTAAATCTGTTTTGCTCTAACAGCAACCAGACAAAATCAAGGTTTTCCGGACTGTTATTTTTATATGTAATGTGAACCTTTCCTTTTAAAATATGCTCTTTTTCGTCCAATGTTACTTCCAACTGATAATCTGCACCATTTTGCCAATAGGCAGGACCTGGTTTACCCGAAGCAGTTCTCATTGGGGAGCCTTGCCTATATCCAAATTCAGTGAAAGCAGCATCTTTGTGGTCTGATACCATCATCTGCGCAAAAACCGTCGTTGAAATCCCCCATAACATCAACAGGAAAAAAAATTTAATTTGCTTCATTCTATACATAAGTTTTTTATTTTGTTCAACCTGCTAAAATTACTGATTGGACTTTGAAGAAAAAACCAACAGAAAAGAATCTTTACCGTTTTTGACCAAAGTGTATGAAAATGCCAATTTTTGTTATTTGATAATAATCATGCTTAACTTTCGGCCCTATAAATAAACCATCAACTGAATGAAATTAAGTGTACTTGCTGCTTTTTTAACCTTAAATCTAAACCATGCGCCTGTTGAGCAGGACAGTTCAACAGTAGAGCTGAGGGAATTCACTATTTCTGAAAACAGATTAGAAATCCCTTTCAACAAAGTTTCCAGAAACATTTCTGTCATCCAAAGGAAAGCAATTGAAACTACTCCTGCCAGAAGTGTACAGGAACTGCTTTCTTTTACCCCCGGAGTGGATGTAAGACAAAGAGGGGTAAGTGGAGTTCAGGCCAATATTGGGATTAGAGGAGGCAGCTTTGAACAGACATTGATGCTACTTAATGGCATCAAGTTGACTGACCCTCAAACCGGCCATCATATGATGAATATTCCCGTACCTTTCCAGTCCATACAAAGGATTGAGGTATTGAAAGGCCCGGGATCCAGGATTTTTGGACAGAATGCCTATGCAGGTGCCATCAATATAGTAACAGAGCTTCCCGAAACCAAAAGTTTGAATATTCAGGGATTTGGAGGTGATTTTGGAATGCGGGGAGGGCATATTATCAGTTCTCTCCCCATTGGAAAATACAAGCAGACATTTTCTGTATCCCATGATGCATCAGATGGCCATTGGTATAATTCAGATTTTAAGGTCAATAATGTATTTTATGAATCAGGGTATGAATTGAATGACAAACACGAATTCAACAGCATGTTAGGCTACACAGATAGGACTTTTGGAGCCAATGGATTTTATACCAATGCGTTTCCTGACCAATGGGAAAGTATCCAGACCTATCTCGGCGCACTTAGCCATTCCTACAGAAACAAAGGGCTATTTGTGCAAAGCCGTGGCTATTGGAGACGAAATGTAGATGAATTCAGGTTGAGAAGAAATGAACCGGAGTTTTTCACCAACAACCATACTTCCGATGTGCTGGCCCTAGAGATCAATGGTGCCTACACCCATCAATGGGGAACCACAGGACTTGGTATTGAGACCCGGGAAGAACGGATCAACAGCAGCAATCTAGGAGAAAGAAACAGAAGTTTCATTGGCATCTTTGCTGAACACAGAATTGAATTTCTGGAGAAATTTGATGCAAGGGCAGGCCTTTATTCCAACTACTACAATGAATTTGGCTGGAGACATTTTCCCGGGGCAGAATTAGGTTTTCAAGTGGATAAATTTTCTAGATTCTACACCAATTTTGGTTCCAGTTTTAGAATTCCTTCTTTTACTGAACTGTATTACCAAGATCCCAGCAATTTCAGCAACCCGGATCTTTTGCCGGAAGAAGCATGGAACTATGAATTTGGATGGAAGTTGAATAAAAGCAGGATAAATGCAGAGATTGTATACTTTTACAGGTTTACGGAAAACCTGATAGACTATACAAGGGATCCCAGTACTGTTCAGCCAAACCCTAACCGATGGACCCCCAGAAACATCAGTGAAGTAACTTTTAGGGGTATAGAAACTGCCATTCAGTATGCTCCGAATCTGGGAGGCAAGCAGGCAAAATTAAGTGAAGTTAGTTTAAGCTATAACTACATCAATGCTGATCTGGTCCAGGCTGAAGGGGTAGAATCAAGATTAGCTTTGAATTCCTTGCGTCATCAGGTAATTGCGGGCTTGCAGGCAGATTTTATTCAAAAGATAGAACTTACTGTAAAAGGAAGGTACATAGAGCGAATCGCATTGGATCCCTATTTCTTACTGGATGCCCGCCTGGACTACAATAGGCTTAAAAAACTGGGATTCTTCGCTGAGGTCTCCAATATTACTAATTCAGATTATGTAGAAGCCGGATTTGTACAGATGCCGGGAAGATGGGTGAAGGCGGGGTTTTCGTTGAGAGTGAATTGACCTTCTATCAATAAAATTAGAGCTATTCAAAAAATGAATAGCTCTTTTTATGATCATTTAAAAACTAAGATGTTTTTATATGATTTTTGTTTTCTTACGGCTTTTCCAAGATTTTACCTTCCTTTCCCGGGCATATGCCCCAACCTTATCCGGATATTCTTCCTGATATACCAATTTCCAATCAGCAGTCCTTCCCGTAAAACCTTTATGGTTGGATAAATGCTTTTTCAGCCTCTGATCAAGAGAATCACAGGTGTGGCCAATGTAAAACCTGTCCAAAATTTCAGAATACAATATGTAAAAGTAGCAGGACATAAAATAAAAAAAGCCCCGAAATGGGGCCTTGTGGGAGGTGAGGGATTCGAACCCCCGACCCTCCCGACTGTATGTCGGGATGCTCTGTTCCAGCTGAGCTAACTTTCTATCAATTCCTTGATCTTCTTACGGCTTTTCCAAGATTTTACCTTCCTTTCCCGGGCATATGCCCCAACCTTATCCGGATATTCTTCCTGATATACCAATTTCCAATCAGCAGTCCTTCCCGTAAAACCTTTATGGTTGGATAAATGCTTTTTCAGCCTCTGACCAGGAGAATCACAGGTGTGGCCAATGTAAAACCTGTCCAAAATTTCAGAATACAATATGTAAAAGTAGCAGGACATAAAATAAAAAAAGCCCCAAAATGGGGCCTTGTGGGAGGTGAGGGATTCGAACCCCCGACCCTCTGCTTGTAAGGCAGATGCTCTGAACCAGCTGAGCTAACTTCCCATTAACTCTTAAGGATTCGGACTGCCAACTCTTCCGACTTTAGTCGGAATGCTCTGAACCAGCTGAGCTAACTTCCCTAATTTTAATTTGGATCTTCTCTAAGGTCGTTTGTGGGAGGTGAGGGATTCGAACCCCCGACCCTCTGCTTGTAAGGCAGATGCTCTGAACCAGCTGAGCTAACTTCCCATTAATTTTATAGATTCGGACTGCCGACTCTTCCGACTTTAGTCGGAATGCTCTGAACCAGCTGTGCTAACTTTCCTTTAGAACCATTTGCTTACCAAACGGATTGCAAAGGTAGATTTATTTTTTTTCGCTGCAAATTTTAATTTCAAAAAATCATCCTCAATTAATTAATCCATTGAAAATGAATATTGTATTTTTTCTATCATCATTCACTACAACTTTATTTCGATGAGGGAAATTCTCCCTCATCGAAAAACTATCAAATATCAAACTTAATTCCCTGTGCCAATGGCAAGGCCTTGCTGTAATTGATTGTATTGGTCTGTCTACGCATATAAGCCTTCCAGGAATCCGATCCGGACTCCCTTCCTCCACCTGTTTCTTTTTCTCCGCCAAAGGCACCACCTATTTCAGCACCAGAAGTACCAATATTGACATTTGCTATACCACAATCAGAGCCCGATGCGGAAAGGAAAGCCTCAGCCTCTCTCATATTTAAGGTCATGATGGCAGAAGACAATCCCTGAGGGACTCCATTGTGCATCGCTATGGCCTCATCCAAAGTTTTGTACTTCATTATATATAAGATAGGAGCGAATGTTTCTTCCTGAACCATTTCAAAATGGCTTTCCGCCTCTATGATGCAAGGTTTTACATAACAACCAGATTCAAACCCGGGACCATCCAAAACTCCTCCATTTACTATTACTTTTCCTCCCTCAGCCTTTACTTTTTCAATTGCCTGTAGATACAATTCCACCGCTGCTTTATCAATCAAAGGACCCACATGATTCTTCTCATCCAATGGATTCCCGATCACAAGTTTACTGTAAGCGGAAGCCAATCTTTCCTTTACTGTCTCATACACAGACTCCTGTATGATTAATCTCCTCGTGGAAGTACAGCGCTGACCAGCCGTTCCCACTGCACCAAACAGGGCTCCCCTTACAGCAATATCCAAATCGGCATTTTCGGTGATGATGATCCCATTATTGCCCCCTAACTCCAACAAAGACCTACCCAATCGGGCAGCAACTTCCTGACCTACAATCTTACCCATACGGACAGATCCTGTGGCAGAAATAAGAGGTACTCTTTTATCTTTGGTCATCATTTCACCCACCTTATAATCTCCAACAATCAGATTGGAAATCCCCTCAGGAAGGCCATTCTCTTTAAAAACCCTTGCCACAATATGCTGGCAGGCTACAGCGGATAAAGGCGCTTTTTCAGAGGGTTTCCAAATACATACGTCTCCACAAACCCAGGCGATCATACTGTTCCAAGACCAGACAGCTACAGGAAAATTAAATGCCGAAATGATTCCTACCAGACCAATTGGATGCCATTGCTCATACATCCTATGACCAGGTCTTTCGGAATGCATGGTCAATCCATATAATTGTCTTGAGAGACCAACTGCAAAATCACAGATGTCAATCATTTCCTGCACCTCTCCCAAACCTTCCTGATAGGATTTACCCATCTCATAGGAAACCAACTTACCCAAATCCTCTTTTACATCCCGGAGTGCGTTGCCAATCTGCCTTACAATCTCCCCCCTTTGTGGTGCAGGTTTAGCTCTCCAAATCTTAAAAGCCTCCTCTGCCTTCTGGATTACTACTTCATAAGATGACCTATCGCTTATCTGAATTTCACCTATTAAAGCAGCATCAACTGGAGAAAAAGAACTGATAAAATCTCCTTTGGTTTCAATCCATTGGTTACCGGTTGAAGTTCCCAGATTCTTTTTGCTCACTCCAAGCCTTTCCAATACTCTTTCAATGCCAAATGTATCTAACATGTTTTTAGGTTTATATACTAATGAAATGATGGTAAATCTAATAAAAATCCCGGGCTAGGACTTATTTTTTGCCCTTTTGTCTTTTCCCTGGCGTCAAAAACCTTGATGGCTCTACATAATCTAGGTACTTTTTAAGTTGGGGCCCGGGCATAAACCTATATATGAGGTTGATCCTGTAATTACCAGTAATAAATGCCGGATTAAATTCATCAACAGCAGACATCCGGACATAGCTTCGGACATAATTTGAATTGATCGACCATTTGGGGGAATTATACCCAATAAATACTCTTCCAAAGAAATTAGGTTGGACACTCCATTTATAATTCCTCCTCTCCTCAATTGCGAGGTAATTCCTTCCCAAATCCAAATTAGTGGACACCATCCCTGTGACAAAAAAATGCTTTAGGAAAACCAAGGTATGAACGTATCCTGCATTAGGCCCGAACTGAAAGAAACCTAACCTCGAAAAATTTCGGTCAATAGGTACCTGATCCTCCGAAAAGAACAATCCTTCATTATCTGCAAATCCCCCAAAGGCCTCAAATCCGGCCAAAAAACTACCTGCTGATTTCTTTTGCCTGGCACTTTGCAAAAAAGCCGCTTTCATGGACAGCTTATCACCATTAAACAAATATTGAAAATTACCACCAAACATCCTTACTGTCAAATCTGGATAAAGAAAAGGATTTATGGTATAAAGCTCCTCATTAAACCTCCGCAGGTAATAGCCAGTATAAAATTGTCCAAAAAGATCGATCACAAAATTCTTTGGGTAAATATGGGCTTGGAGATCCAGCATCTTTGTTTCTCCCCTTCCCCTTTCCGGATTCATAAAACCAAATCCTAAACCAATATTTAAAGTAACATCATTGTAAGTGGCACCAACACCAAGATTTAAATTAGAATTTGGTTGAAAGCTCCAACGGTTATCATTTAACCTATCATTGACAGTCAAGGAAGTATATTTCCTTGAAATATATAATCTAGTGGTAAGACAGCTTTTATAACTTTCATAGTATGTAGAATCCTGGGCCAGTGTTCTATTAATTGGGACAAAAAAAAGCGTCAGTACTATAAATATCAATTGAAAAATTGCAATATCTGCTTTTAACATAGCTCTCATTAGCTTTTTTAAACAATCGAAAACTTACACTAACCTAATAAAAAAAATCCGCATCGCTGCGGATTTTATTCATTAAATGAAGGTCAGAAAAAGTAATTATCGAAATAACCCCCATTCGAATTTCAATAAAAACATTTAGCAGAAAAAGTTGCTTAATCACCCGAAACAAATATAAGCAAGAGTATTAATACAATCCAAAACTTTGACTTAGTTTTTTTTGGTTTTTTAGCAAAAAAACAACAAATCGATTTTATTGAAAAATCAAATACAGAGAAATATTAGAATTACAAAGTTCTAAACTGCTTTACAACCATATAAAAGCACACTAATTAAAAATTAAGTGAGTTTCCTAAAAATTCATTTTAAAGCTATTTTTTTGCTTTTAGAATACTTTTTTTTTCATATTATTGATAAATCGAAAAAATAAGTTTCTAGATAGAAGAATTAATAAATTATAGTAAAAATCAGCCCTCACCAAATTATTAGCAAAATCAAAAGTTAATTTTTTATTGAAAAATTTCTATTTTATGCGAATTATAGGAAAAACTGGACAACACATTCAATTGAATTTTGACCATCCGAACACACTATTTATTTTGTTGTCGAACTTTGGACAAAAAAAAGCCTTCCTCTTATGTATAAAAGGAAGGCTTAGTACAAATTTTAAACTAACAATTATTTCAGGTTTGCGCAGGCTTCTTTAATTCTTTTCATAGCTTCAACAAGCTCCTCCTCAGAAGCAGCATAAGATATCCTAACGCAATTTGGAGCACCAAAAGCCTCTCCTGTCACAAGAGAAACATTGGCCTTCTCCAGTAAATAAATACAAAAGTCATCTGCATTATTTATTGTAAAACCATTAGCAGATTTTCCAAAGAAATAAGTTATATCCGGAAAGAAGTAAAACGCACCCTCTGGAACATGGGTTTTAAAGCCTGGAATTTCCTGGATAAGTTTCAGAACCAGATCCCTTCTATTCAGGTAAGCTTTTTCCATTTCTTTAGAAGCTGTCTGATCTCCTGAAATAGCAGCTAATGCAGCCCTTTGGGCAATCCCTGTACCTCCAGATGTAAATTGGCCCTGCATTTTTTCACAGGCTTTGGCAATAAATAAAGGAGCACAAATATACCCTACTCTCCAACCAGTCATGGCATACCCTTTAGAAAAACCATTTACTGTGATAGTCCTTTCAAACATCCCTGGGAAAGAGGCAATGCTGGCATGCTTTCCAGTAAAATTTATCAATTCATAAATTTCATCGGCAATGACAAAAAGATTTTCCTTCTTTTTAACTACTTCTGCGATTGCTTCCAGCTCTTCCTTACTGAAGACAGACCCTGTTGGATTGCATGGGGAAGAGTAGATGATCGCTTTTGTTTTATCAGTGATTGCCTCCTCTAACTGCTTTGCGGTTGCTTTGAAATTGTTCTCCAGTGAACCTTCAATCGTAACAGGTATACCACCTGCCAATTTGATGATCTCAGCATAGGAAACCCAATAAGGAGAAAAGATCACCACCTCGTCTCCTTCATTGATCATACACATGAAGACATTGGCAATGCTGTGCTTTGCTCCTGTTGAAACGACAATATTCTCAGCCTTGGCATCTGCTATCTTATTCTCTTCCCTGAGTTTCTTGGCTATAGCTTCCCTAAGGTCTTGGTATCCTGCTACAGGAGGGTAAGCAAAATATTTTCCTTCGTCAATGGAAGCCTTGGCAGCCTCCTGAATATGCTTGGGAGTTTTGAAATCAGGCTCACCCAAACTCAGGCTGATGATGTCTATTCCCTGGGCTTTTAATTCCCTGGCTTTTTTGGCCATAGCCAAAGTAGCCGATTCTTCCATTTGATTGATGCGGTCGGATAGAACTGATGTCATTTTATGGTAGGTTTAATAAATTCGGCCAAAAATACGGATAACAATGATTAATTCTAAATCAAAACTTGGAATTGATTAAGTATTTGTAAATTTAACACAAAATATTCCATCTAACTGCTGCGTTTTACCGACATGATCCGCAAACTCGTTTTTATTATTATACTTGTCCAGATCAGCCAAATTGCTTTGGCCCAGAATAAAAAAAGGAAAAACAAAGCTGAAGACCCTGATTCATCCGGGGTAGTAAGTGATATACTAATGCCTACCACACTACCATTGCTGCTATTTGATGAAAGTGCACGTAAAGAGAAAAAGAAAAAAGAGAAGAAAAGCAACAGGAAGAATATTTATTATGGGGAAAAAACCAAAAGAGTAAGAATCAGAACCAATTTCAGGAGCCAAACCCAACTTCAAAATTTCTTTGTAACTACAGAAAAAAGGGTGGTTGACCCTTATATCCGCGACATTTTTTGGTACGACCGTACGGAAAATGTCGTAAGAACTAAAGATTTTAATCCCTCAAAAGGCTACCTTCTCCATGGACCTTACACCAAATACATCAATGAAACAGTCATTGAGGAAGGTAATTTTTTTTATGGCACTAGACATGGAATCTGGCTGAAATTTGACGACAAGAGTGTCCTGTTGGACAAACTACACTTCTCTGAAGGCTGGCCAAAAGATTCTCGGGTCACCTATTACAATCAAGTTTCTCAACAAATTGAAACCCTAACTCCTATAGAATATGAACTAAAAGAAGGAAACTTCTTCCATTTTTTTGAGGATGGACAAATTGCTGTATCAGGAGAATACCATTTTGGCGAAAAGGTCGGACTTTGGACTGAATACTGGAACCACAAAAACAAGGTGGTCAGAAAAAGGGAAATCCAGTACCAGGATCAACCTTTTACAAAAAATTTCAGACCTTTTATTAGGGCTGAATGGGACAAGGATGGCAATTTGGTATATCGAAATGAGGAAAGGGGAAGAAATTAAACCCTATTTACCCTATCTTTTTTATAGATAATTATTTTTTTTCAAGATCAAGTCCGTATATTTGTCATGCTAATTATTGGTATGACACAGGAGCAATTCAGTAAATATTCTTTCCTATTGGACAGGACTGCAAGAAGGGTGAAGCAATATGCCCAAAGGAAATTCAAGTTAGAAGATTTTGACCTGACAGTAGACCAATGGCTGGTCATGAAAAACCTATCTGAGAATGAATTGCTCAGTCAAACAGAATTGGCCCAGATGGTTTTTAAAGACCAACCCACACTCACTAGGATCATTGACATCCTGAGCAAAAAGGGGTATGTGGAAAGAATCCCACACCCACAGGACAGGAGGAGCTTTCAATTGGTATTAACTGAAACAGGGAAATTGAAAGTTAAAGAACTCAAGCCCAAAGTAGCCTTCATCAGAGAAAAGGCTTGGGAAAATCTTAATGAAAGAGATTTCGAAGAATTTAAGAGAATACTCAATACAATCTATAAAAACCTCGAATGAAAAACTTGGATAAGTAAGTATATTACTTGTCATACTAATTATATTTGCACGAACAATTTGATGCTAATCTGGTTTCTCTAATAAAAAAACACATATCATGATTACTACTGACATTTGTATCATAGGGGCAGGACCTGTAGGGCTTTTTGCAGTTTTTGAAGCGGGCCTCTTGAAGATGCGTTGCCACTTGGTAGATTACCTGCCGCAAGTGGGTGGTCAACTTTCTGAAATTTACCCTCAGAAACCCATTTATGACATCCCTGGTTATCCTGAAGTCAAAGCACAGGAGTTGGTAGATAATCTGATGGAACAGATTAAGCCTTTTCAACCAACCTTTACTTTAGGAGAAAGAGTAGAGCATCTCAATAAGCAGGAGGATGGTTCCTACATTTTGGTTACCAATGAAAATACACAAATTCATGCTAAAGTAATCGTAATAGCAGGGGGATTGGGTGTATTTGAACCGAGGAAACCTGCCCTTGAAAAGCTCGATTATTTTGAAGGTAAAGGGGTTACCTACATGGTCAAAAATCCGGATACATTCAGAGATAAAAAAGTTGTCCTTGCGGGCGGCGGGGATTCTGCTCTGGATTGGACAATCTACTTGTCCAATATCGCTGAAAGAGTAACCTTAGTCCATAGAAACGAAACTTTCCGAGGTGCTCCAGATTCGGCAGCAAAAGTATTTGACTTAGCAAATAACGGGAAAATTGATCTCATCCTTTCCGCTAATTTGAAAGAATTGGGTGGAAACGGCCAGCTTTCAAGCATCACGCTAGAAGGAAAAAACAAAGAAGAAATCGTTATCGATACAGATTATTTGATTCCATTGTTTGGGCTTAGTCCAAAACTTGGACCAATTGCCGATTGGGGATTGAGTATTGATAAAAATGCCATTGAGGTGGATACCAGAGATTACTCAACAGGAGTAGAAAGGATTTATGCCATAGGTGATATCAATACTTATCCAGGAAAACTTAAATTGATCCTATGTGGATTCCATGAAGCTGCTATCATGATGCATTCAGCATTCAAATACGTCTATCCCGATCAAAAACTCAGCTTCAAATACACTACAGTAAACGGAGTAAATGCATTTTAATATTCTTTTACAACATGGTAACATTTACAGTTGAAGATCATGACGGCAACCGTCAGACAGTAGAAGCTCCTGATGATATGGGCTTAAGCTTAATGGAGGTTTTAAAGGCCTCTGAATATCCTGTTTTAGCAACTTGTGGAGGAATGGCTCTTTGTGCTACCTGCCATGTTGAGGTCCTTGAGGGAGAAAATGCATTGGGGGAAGCTACAGATGTAGAATTGGATCAATTAGAAAACCTTCCTGAATATTTCCCTACAAGCAGATTAGCTTGTCAAGTGAGAATCAGCACATTGCTTGAAGGGGCGGTTATAAAACTAAGAGGAGAAGATAATTAAAAAAAGGCCATTAATGGCCTTTTTTATTTCCTTTTGAACAATTGTCCCACCAACTGGGTAAAGCTCTCCAAACTATCCACACCTGTCATAATAGGCTTCAATAAAGGGGAACCGCCATAAGCGTTGAGATCCTTTTCATCAAAGTTAAACTGCATTGGATAAATGAGGATATAATTGTTCTGCATAAAATACTTATTGAGGTATTTGGGCAGTTTCTCCATTTGCCCCTCATAAGACACACCATTTTTTCTGCTCATCACCACCACCAAAGCATCATTTTCTTTAAGGTCTTTCGCAAGAATCAGGAAGTCATCCCAGTCAGAAAATTCTACGAAAACCGCTTCCACACTAAATTTCTTCTGGACCTGCTTGATGAAATTCAATGTCTCTTTAGAACCATAAAAAATAAGCTTGGCACTTGTATTCCTTCCCAAATTCCAGATTCTGAGCAACCAAAAAGCAAAACCCATTTCCTTTTCTGCATTTGGAGGGACTACAACCAGATACCTCGACACTGTATTTAGAGGCTGCAAACTATTATAAATCAAAGCAGTAACATTGATTTTCCCAAGAATACCCTCAGTGAGTTTTCCTAAAAAAGAGCCTGAGATCCCAGCATCTTTGTGAAGACCAAGAATGATATCTGTTGCCTTATTTTCTTTGACTGCATTGGTGATCCCATTTATCACATTGGAGTCATACCTTACCAATTCAGTTAAATGATTGTCAGTAGCTGAAGCACAAATACTGGCTTTTTCCAAGAGTTTTTTCGCATACTTTTCCTTTGAGGGATCTTGGGAATCCGAAGGAATGATATTCAATGCGATCAATGCATCCTTTTGGGATTGGGTTTTGATGGTCACACCCAAATTGATCAACTCAGAAATGCTTTCCGGGTAATTAACCGGTATAAGAATTTTTTCATGGGCAGTTTTTCCGTCAACTTCATCCTCATCATTTTCTTCTTCTATTGCAAGCCTTACCGCTCCTTTTTGAGCCACAAATGAAGCTATAGTACAAGTGACCAAAATCATTAGAATTGTACCATTCAACACACTTTCACTCAATAACCTTATTGGTTCCCCGCTCTCATTTTCACCCAATATCACATTGTAACCCACCAATACTGCTGCCAATGTGGCTGCTGCCTGGGCATTACTTAAACCAAATATCACATCCCTTTGGGCTGAGGAAAATTTAAAAGTCTTTTGGGTCAATAAGGCAGCAAGGTACTTGGATAGGGTTGCAATCACTGTCATTACAGCTGCAACTTTGATGGTTTCAAAATCATTGAAAAACACCCTGAAATCAATGAGCATACCTACCCCGATGAGAAAAAAAGGAATAAAAAGTGCATTCCCTACAAACTCAATCCTGTTCATCAAAGGTGAAGTGTGTGGAATCAGTTTATTTAATGCCAAACCTGCCAAAAAAGCACCGATAATGGCCTCTACACCGGCAGCCTCAGCCAAGAAAGCAGCAAGGAATACCAGGCCCAAGACAAAAATATACTGGGAAATATTATCATCAAACCGCTTAAAAAACCATCTCCCTAGAATCGGAAACACAAAACTGACAATTGAAGCAAATATGATCAGGGAGATAATCAATCTTATCCAAAAATCACTTGTCAATTCACCGACTGAAACCCCGACTACAACCGCTAAGACCAAAAGGGCCAATGTATCTGTGATTACTGTTCCCCCCACAGCAATATTGACTGCTTTATTTTTTACAATTCCCATTTTACTTATTATCGGATAGGCCAATAAGGTATGGGAGGCAAACATTGAAGCCAAAAGAATGGAAGTAGGCAGACTAAATTCAAGTAGGTAAAAACCCGATAGCGTACCTAGAGTCATAGGTATTGAAAAAGTAAAGAGTCCAAATATGATTGATTTGTTACTGTTTTTTTTAAAATCAGCCATATCCACTTCCAATCCCGCAAGGAACATGATATAAAGCAAACCTACAGTTCCAAATAGAATAACACTGCTATCCCTCTCAAGAAGGTTGATTCCATTGGGGCCTATAATGGCACCCGCCATTATCAGTCCTATCAGTTGTGGAATCTTTATCCTGTTCAATAAAATGGGGGCAAAAAGAATAATAAATAAGATACTTGAAAAAATTAATACCGGATTAGACCATGGTAAAGTAAAGTTCAAATCTGCCAATAAAACCATTTCTCTAAGTTTAGTTTAATCAAAGATAACCCAAAATGTTATTGTATTTAATGAAAATGGGCTGAATCTAGTTCCAGCCCTCTCATAATTTATTAAGATTTTACAATATCAGAGTTCCATCAATTTATTCAAAATTTCAATGGCAGCTTTGGAAATTACTGTTCCAGGACCAAATACAGCAGCCACTCCAGCTTCATGAAGAAATTCATAGTCCTTTGGAGGAATCACCCCTCCCGCAATCACCATGATATCCTCTCTTCCAAGCTTTTTCAATTCCGAAATTAAGGCAGGAACCAAAGTTTTGTGACCGGCAGCCAAAGATGATGCGCCTACTATATGCACATCATTTTCAACAGCCTGCATAGCTACTTCCTCAGGAGTCTGAAACAGTGGGCCAATGTCCACATCAAAACCAAGGTCTGCAAATCCTGTAGCAATCACTTTAGCTCCTCTATCATGACCGTCCTGGCCCATTTTAGCTACCATAATCCTGGGTCTTCTTCCCTCCAATTCAGCAAAACGATCCGCCAATTCCTTGGCTTCTTTAAAACTTCTGTCATCTTTCGCTTCTCCTGAATACACCCCAGAAATTGATTTTACCGTAGCTTTATGTCTCCCAAATTCCTTCTCCATGGCAAAGGATATTTCTCCTAAAGTAGCTCTTTTTCTAGCTGCATCCACAGCCAGTTCCAATAAATTTCCATTTCCTGTCCTTGCTGCCTCAGTAATGGCCTCTAAAGCTGATTCCACTTCTTCATGATTTCTATTGGCCTTAAGCTGATTCAAGCGCTCAATCTGCTTGTCCCTTACGGCTTTGTTATCAACTTCCAAAATGTCGAAAACTTCTTGATCATCAGTCTCATATCGATTGACCCCCACAATAATATCCTTCCCGCTATCTATTCTCGCCTGTTTTCGCGCAGCCGCTTCCTCAATCCGCATTTTGGGAATGCCAGCCTCAATGGCCTTTGCCATTCCTCCCAGGCTCTCCACTTCTTCTATCAAAGCCCAGGCCTTCTTAACCAATTGGTCAGTGAGATATTCTACATAATAAGAACCTCCCCATGGATCAACCGTTTTGGTAATCCCTGTCTCTTCCTGCAGATATAGCTGCGTATTCCTGGCAATCCTTGCTGAAAAATCTGTAGGCAATGCTATGGCCTCATCAAAGGAATTGGTATGCAATGATTGTGTATGTCCAAGAGCAGCCGCCATGGCTTCAATGGCTGTTCTGGTCACATTATTAAAAGCATCCTGCTCAGTCAAAGACCAACCTGATGTCTGACAATGCGTCCTTAATGCCAGAGATTTTGAATCCTTAGGTTTAAACTGATTGACAATTTTAGACCAAATCAATCTTCCTGCACGCAACTTTGCAATTTCCATGAAGTGATTCATTCCAATTGCCCAGAAAAATGAAAGTCTTGGTGCAAAATCATCAATATCCAGACCAGCAGCTAATCCCGCCCTTAAGTATTCCAGACCATCTGCCAAAGTATAAGCCAATTCTAGATCTGCTGTTGCTCCAGCCTCTTGCATGTGGTAACCTGAAATGGATATAGAATTAAATTTTGGCATATTCTTGGAAGTATATTCAAAAATATCCGCGATGATTTTCATGGATGGTTGGGGAGGATAGATATAAGTATTCCTTACCATGAATTCCTTAAGGATATCATTCTGAATGGTACCGCTCAGTTGGTGTGCCTTTACTCCTTGTTCTTCTGCTGCTACTATATAAAATGCCAAAACGGGGATTACAGCACCGTTCATTGTCATGGATACAGACATTTGATCTAGTGGAATTCCATCGAAAAGAATCTTCATATCCAAAATGGAATCTATGGCCACTCCAGCCTTTCCCACATCACCTACCACCCTTGGGTGATCAGAATCATAACCTCTGTGGGTGGCTAGATCGAATGCCACTGATAAGCCTTTTTGCCCCGCAGAAAGATTTCTACGGTAAAATGCATTGGATTCTTCTGCAGTGGAAAAACCTGCATACTGCCTGATTGTCCAAGGTCTAATAACATACATGGTACTGTATGGGCCTCTCAAGTAAGGGGGAATCCCTGCTGCATATCCCAAATGAGAAAAACCCTTAATAACTTCCTCAGAAAATACAGAAGGTACCGGAACCTTCTCAGCAGTTTCCCAAATCTCGGAATCTAGATTGCTGGATTGAGATTGATTTATAAACTTCAATTGCTTTATATCGGGTCTCATGCTAAAGTATCAGTTTGAAATTCCAAAAGATCAGTTTCTCTACAGCCAAGCAATTGCCACGGCAATTCCTCCACATTTCCCATAGATGACAAACCCAAATTTTCTCCTTTCAATAGGTACTTGTTTGCACCAATTTTGGTTTTTTGGACCTGAAGTATTCCCGTCAGTCGCTTTTTGCGTGTGGATTTAATTTCTTCTTGAATAATTTGACTTTGGTACAATTGCCACCAACCTCCATTGGCTTCAATTTTCTCTAATCCTTCTTTCACTTTGTTCAGCAGCATTGCGATAAGGTTTTCAATAAAATAACTACCTGCCACTGGATCCAATACCTTATCGTAATAACTTTCTTCCCTGAGAATATTTGAAATATTTCTAGCCATTCTTCTGGAAAAAGAATTTGGCTCAGCAATTACTTCATCATGGGAACGGACCCATAAATCATTACAACCACCCAAAATTGCACCCATTGCCTCAGTAGTATTTCTGAGCATGTTGGTATGTACATCCCTTTTGGATTTGGTCCAGTTGCTAGTCTGACAAAAAACCTGGATATCTTCTGGATTTACCTCTACCTTATATAAAGCTGCAAGACTTTGAAAAAGTATACGTGAAGACCGAAGTTTGCTGATTTCCTCAAAATAATCCGAGCCAACCGAAAAATGGAGCATTGTTGATTCAAAGACTTTCTGAACAGGAATTTTCTTCTTCCCTATATAATCCAATAATTCAATGTAAGATGCAATTCCAAATGTAAGCTCCTGAACTGCTGTGGCTCCAGTTTCATGGTAATGGGAAAAATTGATGCAGCAAGCTTTAAAACCATGGAATGATTCCAATATTTTGATTGATGTCGCTAACTCTTGGGAAATTTTGTCCAGATCAGAACGATCTCGTAATAGTTGGGCCATTCCGTCCCAAAGCAGACCGCCCTGAAGTTGATTTAAATCCCAGTTTTTACTGTTGAACCAATCCAAGAAGGAACCTAATATCATACTTGGATCAAGCCCAATTGGCATTAGAAAAGTTTTAATGTATTGAAGTTCGACTCCATTGAGGATGCTGTCAAAATCCTCATTTCCGGACACTTCAAGCACTATAGCATCACATCCGTTTTGAAGTGCATCCAGAATGATTGCATTCCCCTGATTTTGGTCCTTGATTCCTAAATAAACAACATTTGACCAAATCCTTGGAGGCATTCCTGGTATCTTGGAATTAGGTTGAATTTTGTTATGGTACTCTTTCAAAAAAGAGAGGTTTACCATATCCTCTTCCATGTAAAAAGGTAAGATTTCTATGTCATCTGCTGTTTTAGACACCAAATGTTCTTTAAAATCCTTCCCCTTGAGGTCAGCAATAGCCTGTTGAATCCATTGCTCCTTAGTGACAGGGCCAAATTCCTCAAAAAGATTATTTTCCATATTGGGTTTATATTATTTGATTAAAAAACACCTCCATAACCCCAAAACCATAAAGGTAAACTGAGGTTTAAAAGCTATCTTTAACCCCAAAAATAAGAGGTAGATGAATGAAAACCCATTAATCGGCCTCAAATTGAAAGATGATCAGAAATAAAATTTTCAAAATCTGGATTTGTCCTGCGATCCTATTTCTGCTAACCAGTTGTGCTCCATCTCTATTTAAAACCGGAGAAGGGCAATTTCTCCTTGTAGGGTCAGACATTCCTGTGGACTTGGCAGCTCAAAATTTCATACATCCCTATAAAGAGAACCTAGAAAAAGAAATGAACGCGGTAATCGGAGAAACCACCGAGGCTATCCTGAAAACCGGAAATGGTGAATCAGCTTTAGGCAATCTGGTGGCTGATTTCCAAAAAGAATTTGCAGAAAAGGAACTGGGTTATCCAATCGACATCTCTATCATCAACAACGGTGGAATACGTAATACACTACCCAAAGGGGATATAACCTTGGGAAATATTTATGAATTGTCACCCTTTGATAATTATCTCCAAATCCTTGAGTTAAACGAAAACGATGTACTGAGTCTTGCTGAATTTGCTGCTTCTAGAAAGATTCTTGGAATTTCAGGAATGAAAATTACAAGCCAAGGAGAAAAGATATTGGAATTGAAAATCAATGGCAAGGATTTGATACCAGATAAAAAATACCTTCTGGCTGTGAATGATTACCTGGCAAATGGTGGAGATGGAATGGGATTCCTTGTTGAGATACCTAGAAAAACTGAAACAGATTACTTGCTAAGAGACATTCTTATTGAAATTATCAAATCAAAAACTGAGGCTGGACAAAAAATCGAAGCCAAAATAGAAGGAAGGCAAAAATTTGACTGATATGAGGAGAAGAGATTTTATAAAAACAAGCTTACTCAGCAGTATAGCCATCAACTATGGCAATCCCCTCTTTGCAGATGACCTGCAGCCAAAGAAAGGAAAGAGAATAAGTATCCTTCATACCAATGACATGCATTCCAGGATTGAATCTTTCCCAGATGATGGTAGCCGCTGGGCAAACCAAGGTGGGATGATAAGGTTGGCTTCCTTGGTTTCAGAAATCAGGAGTGAGGAAGAAAATCTACTATTATTGGATGCCGGTGATGTTTTTCAAGGGACACCATATTTTAATTTTTATGGAGGAAAACTGGAATTTAAACTCATGAGCCAAATGGGTTATGATGCATCCACGATTGGGAATCATGAATTCGACAACGGCCTGAAAGGACTTTTCGACCAAATGCCACATGCTTCTTTCCCCCATATCTGCTCCAACTATGATTTCTCAAAGACTTTAATGGCAGGGGCAACAATACCATACAAAATTTTCAAAAAATCAAGCTTAAGAATAGGAGTCTTTGGTTTAGGAATAGAATTGCAAGGATTGGTTGGTAAAAAGAATTATGAAAACACCCAATACCTAGACCCCATAGGCGTGGCACAGGAAATGGTTCAGGAGTTGAAATCAAAAAAATCAGACTTAATCATATGTCTTTCCCACTTAGGCTATTCATATAGGGGAAATAAAATAGATGACATCAAATTGGCAGCAGCAGTCAGTGAAATTGATTTGATCATAGGCGGCCATACACACACATTTTTGGACGAGCCAACTCAAATCAAAAACACTGAAGGGCATACAACAATTATTCATCAAGTAGGTACTGGAGCGCTGCGTTTAGGAAAAGTAGATTTTGAATTCAACAAAGAGAACAAAATTAATTTTGCCAATGCAAAAAGTTTACCTATTTATTAGAAAGTCAAGGTGTTTTTGATTTTTTATTTAAATTTATTTTCCCCAAATTTGATGCCCTCCAAAAAGGCAGGGAGTCAGCAAAAATCATCAATTCTTTCGCTTGGATAATTATTGAGTACTAAATGAGTTCAGAGGCTAATGCAGTTTGGAATGAATGTTTGCGTGTAATCGAGCAGCACGTCAATGAACAGAGTTTTTCAACCTGGTTCAAACCTATCAACCCTGTAAGATTAGAGGGGAGTACACTTACCATTCAGGTACCTAGTCAGTTTTTTTATGAGTGGCTGGAAGACAACTATGTTCAGGTTTTGAAGCTTGCTATTAAATCTACGATTGGCCCTAATGGCAGATTGGAGTACGCAGTAGTGGTAGACAAAGGCAATTCTCAAAATCAACCTTACGTAGTAAGCTTTCCTCAAGGCAACTCCAATCCTAATCCAAAAAAAGCCAATGCTTCAACAGTTGAAAGCAAAAGCCCTTTTGACATGCAATCTCTGGACAGTACAATGTTGCTTCAGTCCAACCTCAATCCCAATTATACTTTCAGTACTTATATAGAAGGCGATTGTAACCGTCTGGCAAGATCTGCTGGGTTTGCAGTGGCCAACAAACCGGGAGTGACCTCATTTAATCCATTGATGGTATATGGAGGAGTAGGACTTGGAAAAACCCATTTGGTACAGGCAATCGGCAATGAGATCAAAAATGGACCAGATGACAAATTTGTCCTATATGTTTCTTCAGAGAAATTTGTAAACCAGTTTATGGATGCCATTAAAGATGGCAATGTTAAAACTTTTACAAATTTCTACATGCAGGTAGATGTTTTGATCATTGATGATATTCAGTTTTTGGCGGGAAAAGATAGAACACAGGAGATGTTTTTCCACATCTTTAATCACCTTCACCAAAACAAAAAACAAATCATTATGACTTCTGACTGCCCTCCTAAGGACCTAAAAGGTTTGGAGGAAAGGCTGCTTTCAAGATTCAAATGGGGTTTGACAGCTGACCTGCAGATGCCTGATTTCGAAACAAGAGTGGCCATTATAAGAAGAAAAATGCAATCAGAAGGCATATTTATTCCAGATGATGTAGTTGAATACCTGGCCTACACTGTAGATACAAATGTCCGGGAACTGGAAGGGGTTTTGATTTCCTTAATTGCCCATGCTTCTTTGAATAGGGTGGACATCGACCTTACCTTGGCCAAGACTATCATGAAAAACATTGTCAAGGATATTGAGAATGAAGTAGGGATTGACTTTATCCAAAAAACTGTTTCTGAATATTTTGACATTAAAATGGATGACCTTAAGGCCAAAACAAGGAAAAAAGAAATTGTCACTGCCCGACAGGTCGCGATGTATTTTTCAAAAGAGTTTACCAATCACTCCTTAAAATCTATTGGCTATCATTTTGGAGGAAGGGACCACAGTACGGTTATCCATGCCGTACAGACAGTCAATGATCTGATGGACACCGATACAGCATTCCGAAATTCGGTCAATGATCTTAAAAAGAAATTCAAAATGCGGTCCTATTGACCGCATTTTTTTATTTTGGAGTGAAATCTTTCCCAGTTTGCTGTTAAGTACTGGCGATTAATTCAATGATGTATTTATTCCCCTCATCTGTTTATTAAAAATAAATCCACCAATTCCCTTGCTTTGGCAATCGCTGAATATTTACCGGATTTAATACCTGGAAGTATTTCGCCCATTCTACTTTTGACTTTTGGATTATGGAGAAAGTTATTTTCTATTAAGTACCTGACATGTTCCTGCATCCAATTGGCCCGCTGTTCTTGCCTGTTGAATTCGAGATACCCATTTGCTGTCATTTTATCTTTAAATTCAATTATCATTTCCCAGGCCGCCTCCAAACCTGATTTTTCCAAAGCAGAACATGTTTTAACCTGAGGGACCCAGCCACTTTCTTTAGCAGGAAAAAGGTGAAGGGCATTGGCATATTCTCTTTTTGCCCTTTTTGCTGCCTCCACATTTTCTCCATCAGCTTTGTTGATAATCAATGCGTCACACATTTCTATAATTCCTTTTTTTATTCCCTGCAATTCATCTCCAGCCCCTGCCAACATTAGCAGGAGAAAAAAGTCAACCATTCCTTTTACCGCAATCTCTGATTGTCCTACACCTACGGTTTCAATTAGAATCACATCATGTCCTGCTGCCTCACAGAGAATCATGGATTCCCTGGTTCTGGCGCTAACCCCACCCAAACTTGCTCCAGCAGGACTTGGACGGATATAGGCTCTTTTATCCGCAGAAAGTTCCTCCATCCTGGTTTTGTCCCCCAAAATACTACCTCCTGACTTTGGGCTACTCGGATCAATAGCCAATACGGCAAGTTTGTATCCTTTATCCAGCAGAATCTTTCCAAAACTTTCAATAAATGTGCTTTTCCCTACTCCCGGAACGCCTGTAACCCCAATCCTGATAGATTTGCCTGAATATGGCAGAACCCCTTCCATCACTTTCTCGGCTAAAAGTTGGTCTGACAGCAGGGAACTCTCGACCAAAGTAATAGCTCTGCTGAGGACCATTCTATCTCCTTTTAATACCCCCTCAATGTACGATTCAACAGAAAGTCTGCTTTTCTTTTTCAATTTTTCCAATGATTACGAGACAATGATTTCCCTAATATATCTTATTTAATTGAATGGATACCTGATGAAATTCTCTTGGCCCATTGCTGACTTTTCATACATCCCAATACAGTATTCTTTCCAAGTGGCGTCAAAATGGGGAGCTTCTGGCTTGAGAAATTTGGGCGTATGGTCCAATGAATTAAAAAAATAAACTTTAGTGTTTCCGTATTTGGTATGGGGCATATATCCACCATAGGCTTTCATCTCAGTCCAAGTTGTATCAGAGGTATAGACTGCATATATCCTTTTGATAGGTCCTGTGTTGTTTTCATTCCTGTAAAAGGCCATTTCCTTAAACTCACCCTTCAGATCTGAAATTCCAGGCTGGGAAATGGTGTCACTGATTATCCACGCTACGACCCCAACTACAATCAAAATAAGGGAATAAAACACAAAACGATTACTCATTCGAATTAGTAGTTTAAATTTACCCAGATTATGTATTAGATTTCTTAATCAGAGTTCAAAATACAAAAGAACGGGCATTTAACAAATGAAGTATAGTCATCTATAGGATGATTGAGCTAAATGTAATGGATCGATTGATTAAATCCGCCGTGGCAGATCAGCACTTAATAACTTGTGCCCTGTTGCGGAGAAAT
The DNA here is from genome assembly GCF_003014575.1 of Cecembia rubra. Classification (GTDB taxonomy): domain Bacteria; phylum Bacteroidota; class Bacteroidia; order Cytophagales; family Cyclobacteriaceae; genus Cecembia_A; species Cecembia_A rubra. Next base: position 14,331 of record NZ_PYGF01000009.1, on the reverse strand, counting down.
TTTAATGCATATTTCAGGTTTAAAGCCTTAATTTAGTAGAAAATTTCCAAGATGGCATTTGAATATATAAAAGCACTGCACATCATCTTCGTTGTAACCTGGTTTGCAGGGCTTTTTTACATTGTTAGACTGTTTATTTACCAGGTGGAAGCCATGGAAAAAACAGTACAGGAGAGAGCAATATTGCTCCCCCAACTCAACCTTATGGCTCAACGCCTATGGTATATCATTACTTGGCCCTCTGCATTACTGACCTTGATATTTGGTTTTTGGGTTTTGTATTACAGGTGGGGGTATATGCAAATGGGATTTATGCAGGCCAAATTAGGATTTGTCCTTGTATTGTACGTATATCACATGATATGCCATAAAATTTATAAAGATTTACAGAACGGAAAAGCAAAATGGACCTCCACACAGTTAAGAATGTGGAATGAATTATCTACCCTTTTGCTTTTTTCTATCGTCTTTCTAATAGTACTCAAGAGTCTTATTAGTGTGGTATGGGGAATTGTAGGTTTACTGGCACTAAGTATCTTGATGATGCTGGGAATTAAATGGTATAAAAAAGTAAGGGAAAAAGAGAATCAACAATAAAATTTATGTATTTCCCTAATTAAACCAGTAACCAATTTAAAGTGGGACTTGAATAAACCTGATATGAATAGATATCGGATCCGCCTTGGCGGACAAGTTATTCATTGATATTGGCTTGAAATTGTAAGTTTATTTTATAGGGAAGATTCTACTGGTAAGAAAGCTGACATTCATGATAAAATTAAAAGTTCAATATGAAATCAAATTTAGCAATCATAATATTTGCCTTGTTTACTTTCCAATTTTCTTGTACAGGGACTAAAGACAAGGACGAGAACACAGCTTCTCTCCCTATTTTGGGCAACTGGCACGTAAATGAATTTGAAATTGAGGGTAAAACTGTAAAAGATACAGTCTATCATAAAATAGCAGATTTTTCATTTATTAATCAGGAGGGAAAGGAAGTTAACAACTCCACCGTATCCGGTAAAATTTATGTTGCTGACTTTTTTTTCACTACCTGCCCTACAATTTGCCCAATTATGAAAACTCAGATGTTGAGGGTATATGATAAATTCAAGGATGAACCAAACTTCATGATACTAAGCCATACTTTGGACCCTGAGCATGACACCCCGGAATTACTCAAAGATTATGCTTCAAAAATCGGTGTAGAAGATGATATTACCTGGAATTTCCTATCTGGGGATCAGGAAAAAATCTTTGAAATAGGCCAAACCAGCTACCTGACCACAGCCATGTCCGATAAAAATGAACCAGGAGGAATTTTACATTCCGGCGCTTTTGTTCTAGTAGATCAAGACGGAAGAATAAGAGGTGTATATGATGGCACCAAAGAAGAGCATGTGAATAAATTAATGAAAGACATTCCCAAATTATTGAAATAAACTATGAGGCTTATTGCATTGGGATTTTGCTTAAAGGTCTTGATCTTTTTTGGTTGCAATACCCAAAAGTCAAATGAAGAGAAAACTCTTACCTCCATCAAAGACACAAAAGTCCTTCAGTACGCAATAGAAGGAAAAAATCTTTATGAACTGTACTGTGCCAATTGCCATCAAAAAGATGGATCAGGGCTCGGAAAACTTATCCCTCCTCTCAATCCTTCTGATTACATGAAAGAAGATATAGGAAGGACCGCTAGAATCATCAAGCATGGACTTCAGGGGGAAATCATTGTGAATGGCGAAATCTATAATCAGCCTATGCCAGGAAATCCTCACCTTACCAATTTAGAAATTGCAAGAATACTCACCTATATTTATAATATTTGGGGAAACCAGGAAGGAGTAATTGATGCCAACTCTGTTGAAAAATTCTTAGGTGATAAAAATTAAATTTTCCCCAATTCAACTTTAGCAGCTTGAAGTGCTTCTTTAATGTCTTTATTAACTTTTTCTACCAAAATTTTTTGTTGGGTCAAATAGGCTTTCGCCTCCTCTTCTGAAACCGATTCATCTGGAGCTTTATATTGCCTCATCCAAACAAACATACCTTCAAAAGCATCATCCAACTGATTTTCAAGATCTCTTAGCTCTTTGATTTTTTCAGCATTAGCTGATGAGTCTGATTCCAATAAATTTGCTGTTTTCAATTTGACTTCTTTTTTCAAAGACTTAAGCTCTCCCATCAAAGGCATGACCTCATCATGAATAGCGATCACCTCAACTCTAAGTAATTTTGCCTCATCAACTTTCTCAATATTACATCCAGCTTGAAAGAAAATCATTACAAAAAAGATAGATCTGAAAACATTATTCATATATAACCGACATTTCTTCTGCAATTTAGTATTAATTTAATTAATAAAAATTCTTTTTATTATCATTTTTTTGAATTGAATTAGAAAAATCCTGTTTTAGATTTAAATAATTAATTAATTGATGCAATAAAGAGGATAGCAACAATGTCTTTCTATTAAATATTTTTCCTTTCATAAGATTATGTAATTTTGAAAAACTTTAATCTTATCACTTGACCATGAAAGCATTCTGTTTTGCCATAGATAAAGTCATCCCTTCTCATCTAGCTTCAGTTCATCCAATGGATATTGGATTAATAAGAGGTTATGGAATTTTTGATTTCTTCCGGACATCTCATTATCAACCATTATTCTTGAGTGATTACCTGGATAGGTTTATCCGGTCCGCTGCAAAAACCCATCTCTATCTTCCCTATACCAAAAATGAACTGGCCCAGATCATTCATGACCTGATCCAAAGAAATGACCTGGAATTTGGGGGTATAAGAATGCTTTTAACGGGAGGTGTTTCAGATAATCATTTCACTCCCACTCAGGGTTCTCTATTCATCTTTTGTGAAGATTTGGATTTCCCTTCCCCTTCCAAATATGAATACGGTGTTAAGTTACTGTCTATAGAACACGTAAGGGCAATTGCAGATATAAAAACCACTAATTATGCATTCCCGGTATGGCACAGTGCAATTTGGAAAAAAGAAGGTGCTGAAGATGTACTTTACCATTCAAACGGAATAATTTCAGAAAGCTCCAGGTCTAACATCTTTGTTATTAAAAACAATAAGATATCAACTCCAGACAAGCATATATTACACGGGATCACCAGAAAAAGAGTACTTGAACTTGCCCCGGAAACAGAAATAAAAGAGTTAAGTCTTAAGGATGTATTGGATGCAGAAGAGGTCTTTATGACCAGTACCACTAAAAAAATACTTCCTGTCACGCAGATCGATGACCGTAAGATAGGGGATGGAAAAATTGGTCCTATCACCGGAAAATTAATGGAAAAGTTCTTCGAAATGGAAAAATCGATGATTCTTTCAGCTTGATTCCAAAGCATCAAAAAAGGGCAATCAAAGATTTTTGATTGCCCTTTTTATTAATTTAAGATTGGCATTGGCCAAGTTAGTTGGTCAATAATTCTGCATCTTTCAAAATATACATAAGTTTTTCAGGGTCTTTGTCATTCAATGTCAATTTACCTCTAACTTTCACCCTTTTAGAGGTGTATTTAATTGGATTCTTCAGCATAACTTCCATAACTGTTTCTGGTCCACCTGAACCGCAGAAAAAGCATTCTGCTAAAGGCAATGAAGAAAGGATGATGTGCTCGGGCTTAAACATCCCTTCAAATGGAATAATAAAACCATCAGCTTCTACTACCTTACCTTCTAACTTTTTGATCTTATCGCTAAATACAGGTATGTATAATTCTCCAAATTCATCTTGCCCGATTTTATAGGTAACATCAGATAAATCCCTCCAGACATTTTGTGCGGTTTGACTAAATGCCCAGTTACCAAAAAGGGCAAAGCTTAATACAAATACAATTCTTTTCAATTCCATGTATTATTTGAGTGACATATATATTCAATCCGAAATTTAAGGTTTGGATAATTGCTTTGCAATATCTGTTTGATAAGCGCTCCAGGCAGGTATAAGAGAGGCAATAATACCTACCATTATAGCATAGACCAATATCCAAACCTCTTCTTGCAGGAATACTGCCGAGGTAAGTCCGCTGACAGCACCCTGTTCATTTTGCATAACGAGCAAAGCCAAAAAAAGGTGCCCCATCAATATACCGACCAATGCTCCCAAAACAGTTAAAATCACACCTTCTAACACAATGTGAAAGAACAATTGACCTCTTGAAGCTCCCAATGTCCTCATTACTGCAAGATCATACTTTCTTTCTTTTAATGAATTGAACAGCGCAATGAAAATTCCCAATCCAGCAATTACAATAATAACAACTGCTAAACCTTGAATCAGTTTAACTCCCACACCCAAAAGCTCAAACAACCTTGATATCTCAAATGCTGGTGAAGCGGCCTGCAATGCACTTCTGCTATTGATATATCGAGGTAATTGGACCGCAGCCATAGGATTACGGTATTGGACCAAAAGTGAGGTCACTTCCCGCTCCTCATCAGTTTCAGGAAACCCTGATTTAGATACTGACTTCTCAAATTTATCATGATCATGCCCTTCGTCATGGGTATACCATACTGATTCAATACTGGTCAAGACCAATTTATCAAGGACATTTCCCTGCTTCGCTAAAATTCCAGTTACATTATAAGGATGTTCATCATGTTCATGACTACTACTGCCAATGCCATGCGATCCCACAAAATTATCTCCAACTGTTAATCCCAGTTTAGAAGCCACCTCATATCCCAAAACCACATCAAATGGCTTTTCCCATATTTTTCCTTCTCCCATTTTGGCATTATATAGCTCAAGGTAATCATAGTTTGTCCCTACGATCCGATATCCCTGATAATTATCACCGAGGCCTAAAGGTATTATATTCTTAATGAGACGGTTTTTAGAAAGGGCAATAGCGTCTTGCATATCAATGTTTCCAGTTGGAAAATCAATGTGGTAAACACTAGATAAAATCAATTGAAGCGGACTGCCCTTAGCCCCGACCACGAGGTCGATACCTTCTGCATCCCTCGTCATTTTCTTTTCAAATTGATCCTGAATCAGTATAAGAACCGTGATGATGGCAAGACCTAAAGCAAGTAATATGATATTCAACCCAGTATTCAATGGCTTGGCCACCAAATATTTCCAACTCAGTTTCAACATATTCATACTTCACCTCCTATTGTTATTTGATTGGAAATATGATTTTTTACCCTTTGGTCATGGGTAACAATAATTAGGACTGCATTGAATTTTTCAGCTTGTTCTTTAAGTAGCTTCACTACTTTTTCCGCATTATCATCATCAAGACTGGCAGTAGGCTCATCTGCAAGTATGACCTTAGGAGAATTGGCCAAAGCCCTCGCTATTGAAACACGTTGTGCTTCACCTTCAGACAGGGTATTAACCTTCGCTTTCCTTTTGTCAAAAATACCAAGATCTTTAAGTAAAATTTCATTCTTCCCACCATTAGCCCCAGAGAAAAAATTGGCTAACTGCAAATTTTCTTCTACCGTAAGTGGAGATAAAATATGAGGTTTTTGAAAAATAATACCGATATTTTTCCCTCTAAATTTATCCAAGGAAGCCCCGTTCAATTGGTAAAGCGAAGTGCCCCCTATCAAAATCTCTCCCATTATAGGCTTCAACAATCCTCCTAATATATTCAAAATTGTTGTTTTGCCACTACCAGATTTACCCAGAATTAACAATTGTTCTCCTTGATTTAGAGAAATGTCAGGAATAATAAAACTTTGGTCTTTGATGTAATGAAATTCAATATTTTTTGCGACAAGCATACTTTATTTCGTTATGGGAATCTTTACGAAGAAAGTCGTGCCTTCGTTTGGTTTACTTTTAAAAGTAATTTCACCTCCTAGGACATCAACGCATTTTTTTACAATGGAAAGCCCAAGGCCTGAACCTTCAATAATACCTACATTTTTTGCCCTGAAGAAGCGATCAAAAAGCTGATCCTGTTCCTCTTGGGGGATCCCAATTCCGTGATCAGCAATTTTTGCTTGCAAATATCCCTCTATCTCCATTAGTTCAAATTCTACTGATTGACCATCTTTAGAATATTTTACTGCATTGGACAATAAATTCTCGAAAATTTGATAGAGAAGGTCTGAATCTGAGGTAATGGTTTTTGGAATTTTATCAATTTTTAAATTGATCTTGACATCATTTTCACTTCCTGCTTTGACCACATCTACTACTTCATTGATCAGTGCATTCAAAAAAAGTTTTTTTGGTTTGTAATCAATTTTATTTGCATCAGCTTTCCCAAAAAACAATACTGAGGTCAAAAGACTATTCAGGTTTCTTACCGAATGTTCAATTTTCTCGGCATGCTTCATGATTTTGGCCTTAAATGGATGGTCTTTTTCGGCATACTTTTGAAGCAACTGTGCAGAACTTAATATGGAAGTCAGTGGGGTTTTGAAACCATGGGAGACATTCAGTACAATCCTGGACTTAAGTTCGCCTATTTCCCTTTCTTTTTCCAAAGCACGGGTCAATTCTTTATTGGCTTCAGCCAGATCCTTTGTTCTTTGCCTAACTTTTTCCTCAAGTTCATTATTGAGTTTTTGAAGCTCTTTTTCCTTACGGTCCTTAAATATGGCAAGTTCAATCACCATATTCAATTCGCGGATATTGAATGGCTTAATGACATAGGCAGAAGGATTCGTCCCCACTACCTTAGTGAGTGTTTCTGCATCAGAGCTTGCAGACAGATAGACTACAGGAATATCATACTTTTCATTGATGATTTCTGTAGTTCTGATACCATCCAATTCTCCCGCCAGGTTGATGTCCATCATGACAATATCTGCATGATGCTCAGCCAAAATCTCTAGGGCTTTCTCTCCTGAATCAGAAATACCAATAATCTGATGGTTATTTTTTTCAAGTGCTTTTTTTAGAAGAAGTGCTGACACATGGTCATCTTCTGTTATCAAAATCCTTAATGGAAACATAGGCGTATTCACTCTAGCATGCAAATTACAAGATAAAATGGATATCGAAAATCATTTTTGGTGAACAGGTAAAATTATCCTCACCTTAGTACCTACTTCTTTTTTACTTTCTATATAAATTTCACCTTTCATCATTTGAACAAGGTTTTTAGTAATTGCTAAGCCTAATCCTGTCCCTTCATAAACTCTCCCATAACCCTCACTTTCTTGTTCGAAAGGTTCAAAAATGCGTTTTAAAAAATCCTCACTCATACCTATCCCTTGGTCATGGACTTCAAATTCAATTTTATCACCTACTCTACTTAAATAAACACTTATCAATCCCCTGTCAGAATATTTAATCGCATTACCTACTATATTATTCACTATCATCTCAAAATACCGAGGATCAATCTCAACTACCAAGTGCTGAGTAAGGTATTTCGCTGATATTAAGATACCTTTTTTTATTGCTAATGACTTTAATGGCAATAAAATTTTAGACATATAATCAATGAGATTGACAGTCTCAGTTTTTAATTCCAGCTTATTGGATTCAATTTTTGACAAATCCAAAATACTGTTAATCGTTTTAAGCAAGCGCTCACCAGACTCTTGGATGATTTCAAGCTGGGATATAAGTTCCTGATCTTTTTGTCTGTTCAAAATAATATTTTCAGCCGTACCCAGAATTCCGTTCAATGGCGTACGGATTTCATGACTCATATTGGACAAAAAGCTTGACTTTATCCTGCTGGCCTGTTCTGCTTTTTCTTTGGCAGACTTTAGCCCCTCTTCGTAAATTTTTCTTTCTGTGATATCTCTGAAAACAGAAAAATATACATTTTGTCCGTCAACCTGAGTTTTCAACACCGAAGAATAATAATCTACAAACTTTTTACCGCCTTTAAATGGAAGCTCTATCTCCAAATTGATTTGACTGACAGGGTTTTCCCTGTAATATTCTTCGAGACTTTTTCTTTGATCTTCATAGAACTTCTGGTTATCAAACAATTCCCAAATAAATCCATTCCTAAATTCCTGAAGGTTTATTCCCGCCAAATCTGCAAGAGATTGGTTGGCCTCAATAACTTTTCCATCATCAGAACACAACATCAAGCCATCTTTCGAGTTTTCCCACACCATTCTAAATTGGTCCTCAGACTGAATCACCTCCTTGGTTTTTTCATCAATTTCCATTTTTAGTGCTCCAGCTTTTTTGCTTTGAGCAAATAAACTCCTGATCAGATAACCTATCCCAAGCAATGCTAAGGAAAGGACAATCAAAAACCAGGTTTGAAGATATATAGGCCTCAATATTTTGAAATTAACAGAAGATACCGGTGATGTAAAATTAAAACCGTCATTACTGGCCATTAAAAAAAACTGATAATTTCCAGGAGGCAGATTATTAAAAATCAGTTCGTTGTCTCGGGGATTATTAATCTCTATCCAAGTATCATGGAGTCCTTCAAGTTTGTACTTCAGCGTCAATTGTCCTTCCTGCAAAAAAGTGACTGCTTTAAATGAAATCTTGACACTGTTATTGCTAAATGGAATCTTCTTATAATCAACCTTTGTAGAGGGAAAATCCAGGAGTTTGACCTCCCCTATCCGTAAAAGAGGCTGGGAGAAAATTTGAAAATCTTCCTTCGGGTTGAATTTGGACAATCCTTTAGATGTTCCTATAAAAATACTTCCTTCTGCATCCTCCACCAAAGCACCACGGTTAATTTCTGATCCGGCAAGTCCGCTTTTTTCATTGAAATTTCTTAGTCCAAATTTATCTATTATGTAAACGCCACGGTCGGTCCCTGCCCAGATCCTGCCTGCTTGATCCTTTAAAATAGCATAAACTGGCCTTTGAATTTTTTGGCCTTCCCATTCATAAGGCTCCAATTTTCCATTCACTAAAACTTTGAGCCCCGTTTCCGTTCCAAAATATATCTTGTCTTCAGTTTCCAAAAAATCATAGCCGATTACAGCCATAGCGCTTCCGAATTCAACTAACTTGTCCACCTCAGGTATGGCATTTCCCCCTTGCATAAAAACCAACTTCCCATTGGATAATTTTCCGACCTTTCTGAGAAAAAACTGGGCCTGACCAAAATTCTGAAGCATTTCGGATGTTATATCATTCTCAAAATGTTTAGAAGCCTGTTGATTGATTGATGAAAGGTAAATCTTCCTATTACTTATTATGAAAAGACTATCTCCTACTACATGAACAGAATTGACAAATTTTTCATAAGGATTCTTGAATAGTGAATAGGTATTGGACCGTGGATCAAATCTCCCCAAACCAAGTGAATTTGCCGTAAACCAAATTTTCCCATTCTTATCCTTTGAAAAGTTGGTAATCCTAACTTCCGGCATCCCTTTAAATTCATCAAACTTGTAAAGCGTACTTACTTCACCGTTTTCCCAAATTTGAAGTCCATTGTTAAACCCTAAGAGAAATCCATTTTCTAAAATACTCAAAGCAGTAATTTCATCATCCAAGAACAGATTCGAACCATAATTCTGAAATCTTAAAGAATTGATATTCACTACTCCACGGTGAGAACCAATCCAAAGAATACCTTCCCTATCCTTTAAGTGACAATTGATCTGATGGGTCCTCAATTCATCTGAAACCCTAAGTTCAATCACCTGGTTTTCCTCAATATTGTATTTAAAAAGCCTGGAATTATAATGGTAAAAAACATCATTTCCATTATGCGTAATCCCACTATGGTGCTCTGTAATGTAAATACTTTTAATAAAATCTTTGTGTATCAAACCATCAACCCAACCCAACCTTGATCCTGTCGCCAAAAATCCCTCACCTAAAAAATAATACCTTCCCCTTGTTTCATCTTTTACTACCCTCAAAATCTGTCCGGGGAGCTCCAGCCCTTGCCAATAAAAATCACGAAATGTAACTCCATCAAACTTAAGGGCACCCTTTTCAAATAACAAGATGGTACTGTCTCTTTGAGAATAAACAGACCGAAAACCCCCTTTTTCGGTAATATCCCACCTGGTTTTTCTCCAATCTTTTCCTTTTGAAACGTAAATACTATCATTGGTGATAAAGAAATAAGCTTCTTCATTTTTATGATAATTCAAATCAAAATTTAATTGATTGAAAGATCTGTTTTCCAGAGAAATTGGCAGTAACAATTTTTTCCAATCCCCTTTATCATACTTGAAGACCCCTGGTTTCCCTATTTTATTATAAATCCATATAGCCCCATCCTTCCCTTTAAGCATTCCCATTCTTTTGGATAATTGACTTTGGATTGTATCTGGCACAGGATAAGTATAGAATCCATCCGAATAATATAAACCCAAAGCTGTATTGAACCAAATTTTACCTTCCGAGTCCTGCAAAATATCATATACCACATCAGAGGGAAGTTCAACACCTCTAATTTGACCATTGATCGGGAAATCCTGTGCAAGTGCTTCACAGGAAAAGAAAAAAGCAAATACGCACCAAATTACAACTCGCATAAACACTTCGAACAGCCATCTAAATTATAAAAAGATGTGGATACTGTAAATTAATTGGAGATTGTTTAGCTTTTCTTTTTGTGGTAGGGCTGAATCTTTTATTTTTGTCCAAACTTTAAAAATCGAAGCATGAGTGTTTTAGTCAATAAGGATTCAAAAGTGATCGTGCAGGGCTTTACCGGTTCTGAAGGTTCATTCCATGCACAGCAGATGATTGAATATGGAACCAATGTTGTAGGCGGTGTAACTCCAGGAAAAGGTGGTTCAACCCATTTGGAAAAACCTGTTTTCAACTCTGTAGAAGAGGCAGTAGCAGCAACTGGAGCCAATACTTCTATCATATTTGTGCCACCTGCATTTGCAGCTGATGCCATTATGGAAGCTGCTGACGCAGGCATCAAAGTAATCATTGCCATCACTGAAGGTATCCCTGTGGCTGACATGATGAAAGCCAAACCATACATCAAAGAAAGAGGAGCGGTATTGATCGGTCCAAACTGTCCCGGTGTTATCACTCCAGGAGAGGCCAAAGTAGGTATCATGCCAGGTTTTGTGTTCAAGCAAGGCAGAATCGGCATTGTATCCAAATCGGGAACTTTGACCTACGAAGCCGCTGACCAGATCGCTAAGGCCGGTTTGGGTGTATCTACAGCAATCGGTATCGGAGGCGACCCAATTATCGGCACTTCTACCAAGGAAGCCGTTCAGTTGTTGATGGAAGATCCTGAAACTGACGCTATCGTCATGATCGGCGAGATCGGTGGCAATTACGAAGCAGAAGCTGCCAAGTGGATCAGAGAAAATGGCAACAAGAAGCCAGTTGTTGGATTTATCGCTGGACAGACTGCACCTCCTGGACGTAGAATGGGCCATGCCGGAGCGATCATTGGCGGTGCTGATGATACTGCCGCAGCCAAAATGCGCATCATGGGAGAAAATGGCATCCACGTAGTGGAATCACCGGCCGAAATTGGTGCTGTAATGGCCAAGGTCTTAGGTGTTGAAGCTTAATTAGAATTAGTGATTAGTTAATAGTGATCATTAACTGGTTAATATCAAACCGCTCGGTGAAATCCGGGCGGTTTTTTTTATTATTGTTGGGTGAAAGAATTCCATTTTATGATCCGGTAGCTAGGATAGCCTTTCTTGATGACAGGAATGAAATTCAATTAGTAGTTTCCGCTTTTACTTTTACAACTATTTTTCTTGTGTTTTCAACGTTTGAACATAAGGAAGTAGTGAAAGAAAAAATCAAAAAATTTAGGATCCTGGCAGCACCAGCTGATCTGACTGACAAAGAAATTAAAAGGTTTTATCCTCCAATTTTCCTGATTTCAAGGATGTTATTCAAAACTACTGTGCACTTTAGAAAGATTGCTGAATTTTAATTACCAGAAACACCAAGGACTTTAAACGATCTGATATACCTGTTTTAACCCCAGTAGAATATCTGAGTAGTATTAAAAAAGTTTAGCCGTTTTTCAACGATTGCTATTCTTAAGCCCTAATTGAAAAAGACACAAGACATAAGACACAAGACATAAGATTTTTACAGCTCTCAATTCCTTATCCAATTTACCATCTTTTAAAAAAAGTAGGGAAAATTAACGGCTTCAAGTCCATTGTTGAGTAATGTAGACACTAGTAAAATAATAGAGAAACTTGGTATATGGTACTTTGTACAAAAGTATATTTCAACTTATTTCAACTCTATTCCAATAACCGAAAATTACTTTTCTGTTTACCTCTAACCCATTATCAATTTAATCTGAAAAAATATCCATCAATATCAATCCCCATATTTCAATTTATTTAATAAAGTATATTTCCACTTTATTTCTATTTAAGCCTACCTTTGCCCCTTGAATTCCAATCATCATGATTTCAGTAGATAATATTTCAGTATTGCACGGCGGACATGCCTTATTCAGTGATGTTTCCTTCTCCATCAACCCCACCGACAAAATCGCACTTATGGGGAAAAACGGAGCTGGAAAATCAACCATGCTCAAAATCATCGCAGGAGTGACCAAACCCTCCAAAGGGGGTGTTTCCGCGCCCAAAGATGCGGTAATCGCCTACCTACCTCAGCATTTACTGACTGCAGACGACTGCACGGTGTTTGATGAAACTGCCAAGGCGTTTGCTTCTTACTTGGGACTGAAAGCCGAAATTGACCGATTGAATGAGGAGTTGACAGTAAGGACGGATTATGATTCAGAGGAATATTACAAAATCATTGAGCGGGTTTCGGAAGTATCAGAGAAGTTCTATTCCATTGAAGAAGTGAATTATGAGGAGGAAGTAGAAAAGGTCCTGTTGGGTCTGGGTTTTGAAAGGTCAGATTTCCAGAGACCAACCTCAGAATTTTCAGGTGGTTGGAGGATGCGGATTGAGCTGGCCAAGATCCTTTTACAAAAACCTGATCTGATCCTACTTGATGAGCCTACCAACCACCTGGACATAGAATCCATTCAGTGGCTGGAGGATTTCTTGACCGAAAAAGCCAAAGCCGTAGTGGTGATTTCCCACGACCGTGCTTTTGTAGATAATATTACCAACCGTACCATTGAGGTAACTATGGGTAGAATCTATGATTATAAAGCCAAGTATTCACATTACCTCGAACTTAGAAAAGAACGCAGAGAGCAACAGCAAAAGCAATACGATGAGCAGCAGAAGTTTATCGCAGAGACCACGCAATTTATAGAAAGATTCAAAGGCACCTACTCCAAAACCTTACAAGTACAGTCAAGAGTAAAAATGCTCGAAAAGCTGGAAATCGTAGAGGTGGATGAAGTGGACACTTCTGCCTTGAAATTACGATTCCCCCCTTCCCCAAGGTCTGGAAAATACCCAGTGATCGTACAGGACCTTTCAAAGTCCTATGGAGAACATGTAGTATTCAAAGATGCCAATATGGTCATCGAACAAGGCCAGAAAGTGGCTTTTGTGGGCAAAAATGGAGAAGGTAAATCCACCATGATCAAAGCCATCATGGGGGAGATTGAATTCGAAGGAAAATGCGAGCTGGGCCATAATGCAATGATTGGCTATTTTGCACAAAACCAAGCTTCTTTATTGGATGAGAGCCTGACCATCTTTGAGACCATCGATCAGATAGCAGTGGGTGAAATCCGCTCCAAAATCAAGGACCTTTTGGGTGCTTTTATGTTCAAAGGGGATGACATCAACAAAAAAGTCAAAGTCCTTTCCGGAGGAGAAAAGACCAGGTTGGCTATGATCAAACTATTACTCGAACCCGTCAACCTTCTGATCCTCGATGAACCTACCAATCATCTCGACATGAAGACCAAGGACATTATCAAAGATGCCCTGAAAGCATTTGATGGGACTTTAATTGTAGTATCCCACGATAGAGACTTCTTAGACGGTTTGGTGACTAAAGTTTTTGAATTTGGCAACAAACGTGTCAAAGAACACTTTGAAGACATCAATGGCTTCTTAAGGAATAAGAAATTGGAGAATTTGAGGGAGGTGGAAAGGAGATAAGCCTTTGGTGGTATTAATGGAAATATGCTTCGCGAAATATAATTGAAATAAAAAAGTATTTTCAGATAAATAGCTTGTCACGTATTCTAAGAATCGGGAATTACTAAGTGATATTGATGGATATTTGCTTTGCGATATTAGTAGATATTGGTAATGAGATATTGAAGGGAATGTTTTGGAAATACACTTCGCGATATATTTAGAAATGACACTATCCCGATAAGTGTGTAAACTTTAAATTATGATTTTATGGTCAGGTTTCAAGAAGCCTGACCCTATCACCAAATATAAGCAGGAAACTGTTAAGGATAGTACCCCAGTCTCGAATGGGCATAGTCCATTTTTTCGATGCTTCCCTTGCAGCGAGGAAAACAGACTTCATAACAG
>NZ_PYGF01000008.1:79272-226612 GCF_003014575.1 Cecembia rubra | reverse complement strand
CTGTTATGAAGTCTGTTTTCCTCGCTGCAAGGGAAGCATCGAAAAAATGGACTATGCCCATTCGAGACTGGGGTACTATCCTTAACAGTTTCCTGCTTATATTTGGTGATAGGGTCAGGCTTCTTGAAACCTGACCATAAAATCATAATTTAAAGTTTACACACTTATCGGGATAGTGTCCTTTCTCAATAGGAACTGATCCAACTAGATATTTTATCATTATCCCACCCAACGAGTTTGAACTTAATCCAGCATTATAACAGAAACACCCTTCAAGAACTTTCTTGAAGGGTGTTTATTATAAGATATTAGTTATTCTCCAATAGGTTGGAGACCAGAACCCGGTACAAATTGAGCTTCGGTCTGCATTGGAGTTGTCAAATCTATATCAGCCCAAGTACACGTGTTTTCAGAAAGAATACATTGATACTCATTTACACCGCTGCCTTGGTTGACTCCAGTCAAATCATAGAGTCTTCCTTGTGAGTCGACTGCATACTTTGGCTGTAATGCATCAACCGGCTTGGTAAAAGCAAAAGCTAATACTGCTGCCAACATAAATACTCCTGCACGTAACAGGTTTTTGATTTGATTTTTCATAATTTTGATTGTTTAATATAGTTAAAGTAATTCCGGTCGTTTTGATCCTGACCTATTGATCTTTGGAGAGGAACGGCCGGTTTTTTTTATCCCCTCACTTCCTGACCCCCTACCTGGTAAAAGATCCAGAAGATTTATTTCATTTCCTGATATTTTGTCTTAGCTCTTATTTCTTGTCTCTTATCTCTTGAGTCTTGTATCTTTTGCCTTGTATCTTCATTTTTCACTCTTTAACTTCAATCCTATCCCTGCCAATCCAAGGAAAAAGAGGTTGAACCATAAGTGTTCCCACCAGCCCAGGCTGTTCAATACCCCACCACAACTACAAGGGACCCTTCCGAATACTCCCGTAAGTACCAATATGATGTAGGCGCTGAATACAGTCATCAGGATTGAAAATGATGCTAATCCTATTTTGATAGTCCTGTCCTTTAAAAGTAGGACCGCAATTGTCAGCTCAATGGGAGGTAAGCTATAAAACAACAGTTCGGCAAGTAGGGTAGGCAAAACCTGATTGCTGAGCCCCTGATAGGTTCCAACAGGATCCATCAGCTTGCTGAAGCCTGTGTAAAGAAATAAAAAGGCCAATACGTAGGGAATTACTTCAAGCAATAAGCTCCTTACTTTTTTATTGCCTTTATGTACATACATTGCCCTCATTTGATTTTTCGTTTTGTTTTCCCCGCTGAGTTTGGCTTTTAATTTTTATTCAAATTATTGGTAAAGTGATTCTTTTTGAAAGAAAGCTTGAATATTTCTTATGGTTTTGTGCGAAAAAAGTCCCAAATGAAACCTGGAGAATTATTATCTAGATGAAAAAGTAAAACCCATTTAGGGAATAGTGGACAATAAAATTGAATTTTGTCAGGTTACTTTTATTTATTACTTTCTGATGATGCTTATAGGTTTTCAACCATTCAAGATTTTCATTGTTATACGCTCTTATGTGTCACAAAGCATCATGCGGATTTAAGTCATAGGATCTGTTCAAGAATATTTGCATTTTTAGGTATTTTTAAAGTTCCCGGGTTTCATTTGGGATTAAATTCCTCATTCTAAGTGTGTTTATAGGTAAATAATGAAGGTTTTTAGTATTTATTTTATAAATTGATTATCAATAGGTTACCTTTTGGGTTCTAAGGTTCGTTTTAGCTGGCCATATTCAGGTCCCAAAAGGATTTTGCCCTGTTTTTAAATATTGCCGGATTTTTCAATGATAGAATTATGAAAATTGACAGATTACTACTCATTCAGCTCAAAGAGAAGTATGATACAGTTTCCAAGGTAAACTGGTCTACTTACCTAAAACTGGAAAAGTTTCTTGAAGTAAGGACCTATCCAAGAAACAGTATCATCAAAAACTTCAATGAAGTGGAAACTCACAGCAGGCTCGTCTGGAAAGGTGTAGTAACCCTGCACCACCTAAACAATAAGGGACAGTCCATTACCAGGATGGTCTTTTGTGACGGGGACAATGCATTTGATTTCCTGTCTTATGTTTCCCAAAAGCCAAGTCCGTCCCTTTTCTTGGCAAGAAATGAGGTGACCTGCGTTGAACTCAGAAAAGATATTGAGCCCATGGTTTTAAAGCAGATTCCAGAAATAGCTGACCTCGCGATAAAAATCAACCATGAAATCATCAGTAAGCTTTACCACTGGAATACTGAAATTCTTTCACAGCCCAAAGCTGATGCCTATAATGCAATTATGAAAATGCATAAAGATCTCTTAATATGCTTGCAAGTAAAGGATTTTCAGCACATGTTAGGAATAGGTAAAAGTACCATTCACAGGCTAAGGCAGTCTGGATAATTGTATTTTTTTTCTTTGTTTTTAGATAATAGAGATATGAGGTCCCAAATGGGACTTTTTTATTGATAACATATCAGTTTTTTATGCACTTATACGTGACAGTAACCTTAAAATTTTAATTTGATACTTTCTGTGGCTTTATAAAAAGTCTGATTTTATGCACTTCAAGGTATTGTTATTAATAAATCTTACTCTATATGCTGAACTTTGAAAGAAAATCCCATCACCTTATCCATGAGCATGAATTGGTGGAAATCCTAGAAAGGTGGTATCCAACAGAGATGGCCTGCAAAGAGGTTCTGAGAATTCAGGTGCTAAGTTGGCTTAAAAATTCCGGGATCATCAATGGAGAGGAAAATCTGAAGGTTTTTGAAAAAACCGGTATTCACTGTTTTGCCGCAAGATTGTTTCCTCTAGCTGAACCATCGGATCTGGATGTAATATCCAAGCTTTTTGCATTGCTTTTTATCATGGATGACATGGCTGATCAATTGAATGATGGTGACTTTTGGAAAACAGTTCAGACTACTCCTTCCAAAATAGCCGGAAACATTTCTGACCAAAGGCTTGACTTTATGGATTCCATTCTAGATCTGATTTTCACCTCCAAATGGGGTATGGGTGATTGTCTGCGGCTATTATATACTGTGATCCGTTTTGTGGGAAAGGGGGAGGAGGAACAACAGATCCGCAAAAAAAGACAGACTCCCAGCCTTAAAAAGTACTGGTCAATCAAAACAGAAAGTTCGGGTTTCCAGATTGCATGGACCCTTTTGCATATATTGTTTCCGCAGAATAAAATCAACGCTCAACTGCTTTCCAGGCTCAACAGACTTATAGCTAAGATTATCATTTTGGAGAATGATATCATGTCTTTTCACAAAGAATCTCTAATTGGCGATGTATTCAATATGGTTCATTTAAGAATGGAGCGCTTTGGCGAAAGTAAAATTTGTGCCACCAATTTTGTAAAGAACTTCATAGAGGATCTCAAAGGTCAATTTGCCCAAATCTGCCTTCAGCATTTACCCACACTGCCCCTAGAATGCTTTTCTTCTGATGCATTTGAAAAAGGGCTGCTCATAAAACACCAAGAATGGCACAGTCTGGCATCTATGTGGTGTTTGGTAAAAGGCAGCCATATCTGGGCCACCATGGATACAAATAGGTACAACCAAAAATAGGGTAATGTACATTGTCCTCTAATAGATGATCTTCAAATTAAGTCCCTGAACTTAGTTGAAAAACGGCATGATGCATAGTGGTAAATTGCAGCTTACCCATTACAGACTAGGAATTTGTCGGCTGGCAATGTACACTTCCCCAAAGCGCTTCAACTGCTCGATTAAGGGGAGAACAGCCATTCCCGCCACGGTTAAACTGTATTCCACTTTTGGAGGTACCTCACCATAATTTTTTCTTGTTACCAGGTCACTGTCCATCAATTTCTTTAATTCCTGTATCAGCATTTTTTCGCTGATATCGGGAATGCCTTTTTTTAATTCCGAGAGCCTTTTGGTCCCATCCTTTAACTGGAAAATGATTAATAGTTTCCACTTGCCGCCCAGAAGTTCTAAGGTTGTTCTGATTGGGCACTTAGCTGTTACTTTTATAGGTTCCATACTTACAAAAAGGTGTGTACTGTAAAAATAGTAAATATAATCAAAACAGATTATGATTGCAGAAAAAACAGCTATGACAACGATCGCATTGTTTGGTGCTTCCGGGCAGACGGGAAGCATTGTATTAAAAAAGGCAATTGAAAAGGGCTTTCGGGTGAAAGCTTTGGTAAGAAATCCGGCCAAGGTTTCAGTGCAGAACCCTTATCTTGAAATCATCCAGGGAGATGTTCTCAATAGTTATGATGTAGAAAAGACCCTGGAGAATTCCCAGGTTGTGATCAGTTTATTTGGTCATGTCAAAGGTTCCCCGGAATGGCTTCAGACGGATGGCACACGGCTGATAGCCGATGCCATGAAAAAGTTTCAGATCAAAAGGATTATTTCGCTCTCGGGAGGAGGATTGCCTTTTCCGGAAAGAGACAGGCCCAAACTTCCGGATCTATTGATCAGGTTCATCATGAAAGTGGCAGTACCTAAAGTTTTGAACGATGCCGTAAAGCACCATGAGATCCTTAAGGGCAGCGGGCTGGATTGGACCATTGTTAGAGGCCCCAGATTAACCAATGACCCACCTAAAGGAAAATACAGGGTAGGTTGGGTAGGTGTAAATGCCAGTACCAAAATCAGTAGGCATGACCTTGCTGAATTTATATTGACACAAATTGATGATGCCTCATTCATCAGTCAGATGCCTTTTGTGACCGATTGAAGACATTAATGAGAATGCTCGTTACAGTGTTAACAGTAAATATTGGACGGGAAATATTATGATCTATTTTTCCCGTTCAAATTATGAGATTTTAATTTCAGGTGTCATATGTTCAACCATTGAAGCATTGTGGAAACTTATATTTCCCAAGTTGCAAATCCGTAAATTAAATCTGGTTAGAGCGTACTCCGATTACCTTTAGGCCATAGATGTTCTTTTTTCCTGAGACCAACCCCGATTTCGGAAATTGATAAAATATTTCCTGATTCTTCGGAATTAACAAGTAGCAAATAATCTTTGTTATTTAATGTAAAAGAATCTCTAGGTTTGTTTTTTTTGTTGCTTGGTTAAAATACATAAAGCCATGAAAATATTTGAATTTATTATTCATTTTCACAACGACGGTAGTTTTGACAGCTTCTTAAAAACATATTGGGAGATTATCGGTATCTATTGTAAGATCTGCAAATGATTCTCTAAGCACTACTATTAGTTCAGGAAGAGGAAGTTTTTTTGGGTACAGCAAATACAGAAGATAATCTCCTCTTGAATCCGGTACAGTCATCGAGTCGAGTAATCTTTCTTTACACACCAAGTCTACAGCTTTTTTGTTTATACCAGTCACCAAAATAGGGTTTTCCTGTCTTTAATTTAAAAAATAATTGGATTTGAAAAAATAAGAGACTGCGATTAATCTAATGCATAAGATAAGATCAGTAATGGGTAAAAAAGATGATCTGTATTTTCTCAAAGGTATGGTTGAATATGGAGAAGGTTATGTTAGAAAAGCAACCCAAAAATAAAGTCCAAAAAGGTCAAAGGCATGTGAAGGGAAGCCAAAACCATGCGATTGGTACAGTATCATCAGAATCCACTCCATCGAAGTTTCCAAATTCGGGTATAAAAAGCCGATATTCTAGGTTCTTTAAAATGAAAGAACTTCAGGGGTCGCCAAAGAATCTGTAGCGCAGTTTGTGGAAGATGCAGTGATGTCAAAATCAGTCCTTTTAAATTATAAAAAAACTGCTAACTACAATCTTGAAAGATTTGTGGAAGAACATGTTAAGAATAAATCATTTCCAGCTTCCACAAAAGTAGATTTAAGTTGGTTACATGTGGCAATAAGTAATCTTATTTAGAACCTATTGGGAATCTATCTTACGACCAGTGAGAAGTATTTGCAGAATTACCTGAATGAGTTTCTCTATAAACTAAACAGAAGGTACTTTGGAGTAAGATTGTTAACAGATTAATGGTAGCTTCTATTTACTTAAACAGGCACCATTACGAATAGTCAGTTAATTAAAATTCAGATTCTTATGCAACTAGGAAAAAGGACTATCGAATTCAATTTCATAAAAAAAACAGCGCTCATCGAGCGCTGCTTTTTGTATGAAGAAAGTTTACTAGTTAACTTGATTATTACCTTAAACCGGCCGGGAATGGTTTACCTTCATTGGCAAACATGGTCACAGTTCCGGATTCACCGTAAGTATTCACCCATCTGAATACCAATTCAGTGGTACTTGAACTTATAACTTCCATGGAGTAAAGGTCACCGTATTTATCAGCACCGCTCATGGTCAATCTACCGCAAGCATCTGCAACAACTACATTTCCTGTTCCCCAAGTATCACCGATACAAGCCCAGTAACCGAAGGTTCCGTCAGATACCCGGTAGCTTGTTGGTGAAACTCTGGTCCAGGTAGTGGTACCTTCAAATGAAGGAGGGCAGGAACCTAAAGGACCTGTAGCCCCATCATGTCTGAATCGGTAAGTACCCACAAGGTCAGAAGGACAAACAACACTAGCTGCATAGAAGAAAGGAGAAGCATAGAAGAAACCACCAGCAACGTCAGCTGACCTATTGGTATCGGTAAATACCCTTCCAAATCTATCTGTGGCACGCAACCTTACTTCAAAAGCATCACCACCTTCAATCTGCGCCGGAGTTAGTCCCAAAGCTGCAATCATTTCAGTGGCAGTCACCTCAACTGTCGTCCTCAAATAAGTTTGAGTAGGATGATTAGGGTTTTCTGTCGCTTTTTGGAAATCAGCTTTTGTTAAGGTCTTTACCAACACATCTTGTACATTGCTAGCAGTACCAGTAGGAATATATTGGAAACCCACTCCAGTGATCAATCTTCTATGTCTCACTCTAATTTCCACAGATTGAAGTGTTTCACCACCTTCAGCATCTACGGCCTCTAAGACCAATCTAACGCGCGCATTGCCCAAACTAAAGAAATTGAGGTCCGTAGAACGCTCCAATGTTCTTAGATAAAGAGCAGTATCAAATGTTTTGTATGGTATATTAGGATCTACAAAGTCCACACAGGCAGTAAATACCATCATGAGGGACATCAAAAATCCAAAACCAATTTTATTAATTTTCATAACTTTCAATTTAAAGGTCAAAGATTAATATATCCCAGTTGGGAAGGTGCCAATTGGATTGTTATCCCAGAAAACCCTTACATTAAGTCCCGCCTTTGGTTGGGAATTGTTATTGGTCACTGCATGGTTGTTAGGATAAGGTAGAGATCTTGGGAATACACCGAAGCTTTCAAGCAGACCAGGCTGCATGTTGTCAGGTTTTCCAGTCCTCCTGTACAAGTTATATGCCTCATTACCATTACCAAACAAAGCCAACCAATATTCACGTCCGATCAAATTCATCCTTCTATCATTGTTAGGAGCTGCATTCCACTCGTTAACAACAAAATTGACGTAGTTATTTATGGAAGTTGAATAGGCAGCATCATTTTGCCAAGCTTGAATCGCAGTGGCATTGGTTCCTGAGGAAGCAACTGAGAATGACCTTACAAAATTCATAGACTTTCTGATACCACTTTCCAACAATTCCCTTGGGTTTCCATTAACACCAGTAATGGTCAAAGCAGCCTCAGCTCTCATGAAATCCACATAGGATGCCATCATAATAGGCCAGATACCGGCACCGTTTGCTCCAGCACCTCTAGTCACAGAAACATTGGCATCATTATCAAAACGACCTCCGATAGGATATACACCCCACTGAGTTCTCAAAGGACCATCTGGTGGAATACCTTCTGCATTGAGGTGGTCTCTACCCCAATATCCTCTATTACCAGGAAGACAGAATGGCCAGCCTCCAGCAAGGTAATGTCCTGGAGCAATCTCAGAAATACATCTCAATTGATCAGGATCCGTAGGATTGGCGATCCTCTGTCTGTAAAGGTAATACCTGGCTCTTGGATCATCGAATCCTTTGGCTTGAGTCAAATGAAACATGTACCAAGTCGAGTGGTATTCACCTCCACCACCGTTATTATACTGGTTGTAATAAGGATGCTGTGAAGCAGGATCTGTGAAGTTGGTTCCAAATCGGAAAACAAAGTCATCACCATTACCGATCAGGTTACCATCTGCTATCAAAGAATTGATTGCTGTAGCAGAACCGGCAGCATTGGTCAATTTCAGATTCAGATGGGCTCTCAGTTTCAAGGTATTGATAAGCTTTCTCCATTTGGTATAATCCCTATTGTAGTACAAATCCTGAGGAGTACCCGCAGATGGAGTTGCAGTGAAGTTAGCGGCTGCTTGATCCAAAATAGCCAATGCTTCAGCATACACTGCTGAGCCGTTATCCAATTTAGGATTGAAGTTATTTGGGTTCAATGCCTCAGAATAAGGAATATCGCCAAACCAATCCACCAAATTCATCAGAATATAGGCCTTCAAAGTCCTGGCAATACCCAAATGTCTTTGGAAATTTCGCTCAGTAGCAATATCTTCCAAGAACTTGATATCATTCAATAGGTTGGCATAAGAATTTGTCCAAATACCATTGAAGTTAACCGGAATATAAGCCTGCTCATACAAGTTATTTGGCTGGCTCATCATCCTTGTCAATCTCATTCCATAGAAACTAGTACCATCAAAATGGCTAGGAAAATCCAACTGTATCCTGTTAAGGACCAGGTCGGGGTTAGCCGTATCTCTAGTTACTGCATTGGGATCATCCTGCAGATCCAGGTCACAGGCACTTACCACCAATAAACTTAGGGCAGTAAATAAGCTATATAATATTCTTTTCATTGTCTTTTCGTTTTAGGTGATTAGAAAGCAAGAGTTACTGTACCACCAAATCTTCTGGAACTAGGTCCTGTCACGAAATCAAAGCCCAAACCGTTACCCACACCAGTACCTAAAACATCTGGATCGAAGTTCATGTTTGGAGGGAAGTTAAGGGCTCTGAACCAAAGGTTTGTAGCGGAAAGCGCCACAGAAGCCCTCTTGAACGGAGTTCTTGAAATCACGCTGCCTGGAATATCATATCCTAGTGAAACTTCTCTCAATCTGATAACTGATCCATCAAATACGTTGGCCGCGTCCACAGCTCCATGGTAGTTATTGAAGAAGTAGTTGGAGGCAGTTACCTGAATGTCATTTGGTACAAATCCTCCTTCAGGTGTCCTTTTCACTCCTGGAAGAATGAAAGTCAATTCCCTATCTACTACAGGGTCTTTTGTAACACCCCTTGCCAGCGTAGCAGTTACAGTATTGGAGAAGATAGCTCCTCTATGTCTGTATTCAACCATCGCATTAAGGAAAAATCCTTTATATCTAAAGGTATTGATCCAAGAACCTGTCCAAGCTGGGTTAGGGTCTCCGATTTCAACCAATTCAGATGATACTTGGTAATCACCATTTGGCAATACAATGGGTTGGCCATCATCAGATCTTTCGAAACCAAAACCTTTGATGATATTGAAAGGTCTTCCTGGTATAGCAAAGTTACCCAAATCGGTAAATCCAGCTACTACGATCTCATCCAATCCCTCACCCAATTCCATGGTCACCGTTCTGTAAAGAGTGAAGTTTACAATAGACTCCCATCTGAAACCACTTGGTGTACTGATCGGGGTAGCTGTAGCCTGGAATTCAATACCCCTGTTTCTGATTCTACCGATGTTGATAGCTGTCAAAACAAATCCAGTTGCTGGATCAATAGGAGCATCTGTAATCAGGTTTCTGGTATTTTTCTGATACAAGGAAAGATCAAATCTCAATTTATTATTGAACATGGTTGATTCTACACCAAACTCAAATTCCTCATGCAATTCAGGCTTCAGGTTAGGGTTACCCAAAGTAGTTGCCAAAGATTGGGATTGGAACAAAGTACCACCAGTATTAATGAAAGCTCTAGGACTTTGAACTAGAATATTCCTTGTACTGTAAGGGCTTGGGAAACCGGCAGAAGTACCATATCCTAATCTCAATTTCAGGTCATTCAAAGTAGAAGAATTCCAGTTGAAGGCATCTGAAGGCAAGAAAGATACAGAGGCACCTGGATAAAGGATCCTTCTATTTTCTTTTTCAACAGTAGAAGTCCAGTCGTTTCTGGCAGACAAGTTAAGGAATAGATAATCGTCATAATCCAAAGTAACGTTGGCATAAACCCCCATTCTCTGCTCTTCTACCAGTCTGTCAAAGACCAAGCCGTTCAATGGATCTCTGGAAGATACATCCAGGAAGTTACCATGGTTGAATAGTCCGAAAGCCAATTGGTTGGAAGATGCCAAACCGCTTCTTTCAAATTTATCATAACGGGAATTACCACCCAATAAGGCTGTAAAACCGATTTTATCAGAAAAATCTGTTCTATACGTCAATACCAAATCCTGGTTCCAGATGGAGTTTCTGATGGAAATGGATCTGTAATAACCTGAGTTGACCAAGGCACTTACACCCAAACCAGCACCTTTATTATACTGCGCATCTCTGGTTTCAGTGTATGTATCCAAACCAAATCTATAAGTAAGTGCAAACTTGTCATTGAAGTCATAGTTCAATGATGTTGAATTGAAGAATCTGTCTACCACAGAGTAATCCAACATGTTTTTTGACATCCAGATTGGGTTCACCTGGTCATTACCTGCCCTGTGCATTACAGAACCTCTGGTTGTTGGGATTTCCCAGGGGAGGTTTTTCAGGTCATAAGATCTTGGAATATAAAGTGTGTTTGCAAAAATAGATGGTATACCACCAGATGGTCCGGAACCAAAAGCTGCGTTTACCGGTGGAGTAACCAAATTTGTCCTTGCAAAGGTAAAGCTGGAGTTAACTGACAATTTATCTGTTACAGCAGAGTTGATACCCAGACCGAAATTGTATTTGGCCAGTTCGTTACCAGGAGTAAATCCTGATTCGTCTGTATAACCAAAAGAAGCATTGAATCCAGTTCTGTCTGAACCACCAGAAATCTGAACTGAAGTATTAGAAACTACGCCAGTTCTGAAGAAAACCTTACTAACATCTTCATAAGCTTGATAAGGATAATCAATAATACCTTTCGGATTAGAAGGAGAAACTAGATTAGGATCAAAAAACTCTGGGAATGCTGCTTCGATTGCAGGTATGGCTGTACTTCCAATAGGATGCCTAACTGTGAGACCGATATCCATTCTAGGTCCATAGTTGGAAAAGAAGAGACCAGGTTGCTGCTGGAAGCCGTTACCATAAATAGAACCAAAGGTTGGCAAAGAAGCTGCCTGGTTACCAAATACAGATTGGTTGATTGTTACTTCAGCTGCTTTTCTTTTTCTGGTACCTGATTTGGTAGTAATCAAGATTACACCGTTTCTACCTTGATCACCGTATAATACGGTTGCAGAAAGACCTTTCAATACAGATACGTTCTCGATGTTGTTTGGATCAATATCCAAGAAACGGCTGGAAGTCTGTGCACCACCAGTGGTAAAGCCGGAAGTGGCATTGGTTCCAGAGTTAAAAGGAACACCATCCACAACAAACAATGGCTGGTTAGAACCAGTAGCAGAGGAATAACCCCTGATAATGATGTTGGTACCGGAACCTGACATACCGTTGGTAGCAGTGATATTTACACCGGCAACTTTACCTTGTAATACCCTGGAAACGTCAGCCTCAGGTCTGTTTTGGATAAGTTCGTCGCCCACGGTAGATACCGCATATCCAAGGGCTTTCTTTTCCTTCTCGATACCGATCGCTGTCACAACGACTTCACCTAAGGTGGCGGCATCAATAGTAAGGGTCACATTGATTACGGATCTGTTACCGATTGCCTCTTCTTGTGTTTTCAAACCCACAAAAGAGAAGATCAGCACATTAGATCCTGCTGGTACGTTGATAGAGTAATTACCATCCAAATCGGTGGTAGTACCTATGGTCGTACCTTTGACAAGCACGGACGCGCCTGGCAAGCCCAGTCCGTCTTCGTCGGAAATTACCTTTCCGGTAATTACCCGTTGTTGCGCCGACACCTCAAACGTAAGTGCCATGGTGAAAAGCGCAATAACAAAGAGTAAAGCTTTTCTCATAAGGTATTTTAGTTTAGTTGATGCGTAAATAAAAATTAATTATTGCACTTTTCAAAATCCGCCAACTTTAACAAACATTAACGTTTTTTTTACAAAACATTTGACCTTTAAGCAATTTGTGGAGCTCTCTTCTTGCTTAAACAACAGCAATTCTTTTTTAAGCAATATTTTAAGGAATTTCAGCAAACAAACGGGTTTTTTAAGCTTTGAACGGCATAAAAAAAGGATTATTTGGAAAAGGGAATATTATCAACTGTTATGTCAAAAAAATCCATAGTCATGCCACAGTTATCAAAATATTATTTTGTAAAAATTCTTAAGAAAATTTTTCTAATCTTTAAAAAAAATAGGTCTTATGCTATATAAAAAATATCCAAAGCCAGGTATTAATAAATATTCAATAACCACTTAACGTTTTTATTGAAAAAAATTCAACCGTACCAGAAAAATTAAAACCTAAGCCAAGCCATGTTTGAATTTTTTTTCATGGCTAAATAAAAAAGAAGCAAAATTCTGTATCGAGGGTGATTTTTGGACCTGAATCAAGGATCAGGTCCAAAAAATCAAAAAACATAGCGGATAGAAATACCTATCTCATCCCACCAGAAACCTCCTTCTCCAAAATTGATGGCCGGCTTCCAGTCCAAAGAGAGATTTAGAGGTGCCCTTCTGCCAAAGGCATAATCCAGTCCTATTATAGCATCCAAACCGTATGCACTTGTACTTACGGAATTATCGCCCCAGGATCTGTTGCTGTTTTTGGCATTCCAGGTCCCATAATGGGCCCCACCTCCAAAAAACCACCCCAACCCCTTGACATCCCTGATGTCTTTGTGCACCTCATACAAACCTGTGACGATCAATCCACCCCAGCGGGTATGAAAGAGTCCTTCAATAGCCGACTCCTGCCCAATAAAATGCCTGACTGTAATGCCATTGGTTACACCTGTTCTGACCCCAATCCCAGTTGTGTATTGGGCGAAGGCCTGTTGTTGGACAGAAAAACTGCCAAAAAACAAAAGCAAAAAACAAACTTTTCTCATACTGATAAACTTTTTCAACTACCGATTAAACGCAATTACCGTGCCCTGAATAAATTGCTTTTCAAAAGCATTAATTTGAACTTGATATTTTAAAATAAAATTTTTTACATTTTATACTAAACAAAATGTTATTGCATTAGCAAGTCCCATTTGGTTCAATTATAAAATATAATACCGAATAATCAAAGCAATTTAGGAGTCATCGACAATTTATTCCAGAAGGTAAAAATTGGAAATTGCCTTGGTTTTATCAAAATGCAAAAATTGAAAAATCATCCGCCTTTTTTTTAGCCTGAGATAGATATGTCACAACCGAAGCAGATAAAAAAATTCAACTAGAGCGTAAAGGAATTACATCCTGATCAAAACTTCAGAATTCCATCCGGCCTGATACAATAATCCAAGGGTATGTCATGTGACTCATCAGGGATGTAGTCCAGCGGTTCAAAAAAACTAAGCCCTATCTTGATGACATTTCTTTTTAAACTCGCCAGGTATTTATCATAATATCCTTTTCCATATCCCAACCTAAATCCACGGCGGTCATAAGCTAAAAGAGGAATTAGGACCATTTGAATTTCATCAGGATCAACAAGTTTGGCATTTACCGGAACCGGAATTCCCCAAGGATCTGATTCAAATTGATCTACACCGGAAATGTCCAAGGTCTCCAAGTTATCTTTGAGCTTGTTAACCACTGATGTATAAATTCTATAACCTTTGCTTTGCAAGGTGTAATACAGGGGAAAAGTATCCACCTCATGGAAACGGTCTATGGGCAAAAAAAGGTGGATATGTTTTATTGCATCATACTCCTTTAAATACTGAAAGAGGTAATCTGAAATTTTCTCTGAGAAAAGCCGGATTTCCTCTTTTGATAAAGCCCGTCTTTTTTCTTTGAAAGCAGTCCGAATAGATTCTTTATCCATGGTTCATTTTTAAAATGACATAATTGAAATCCAATGGATCAAATAGCTCAAATAATTCTTGGATAAATTGCTCATTACCTAGATAAAAACGCATAAAATTCTCCACCCTCTCCTGGGGTGAACCTCCTGGATTAAGGTACTCATGTATCTCCATGCGCTGACGGATATGCACCGTCTGCCTTCTTTCTTCTGCTTTCCTTACCTTTACCGACAATTGCTCCAGAATTTTGGAAGCCCTCACTTTGCCCGCTTGAAATGCCCCTTCTAAGGTTTGGTCCAGACCAACGGCTTTCTCCTGTGCCAGATCAAAAATCTTTTTGAGGGCCTCTTTCTCTTGTGCCAAGGTAAAATCAAAAGAAGCGTGTTCCATAAGGAATTGCTTTTTCCATTCCTCCACACTTTGGAAAAGCTCCATATCCTCCAATCCAAGTTTGCTGATTTTTCTTTGAATGGCAGTGTCCAATACCATTGCAAAATTCCTTGGCAATAAGGCCGGAAACTGAATTCCAAAATGGTCAAACACAGGCTTCAACTGTAACCAATAGACCACTTCAGCAGGCCCTCCCAAATACGCCAGGTTGGGAAGTATCATTTCCTGATACAGCGGCCTCAAAACCACATTAGGGCTGAACTTTTCAGGAAACTGATCGACCAATAATTCGATTTCTTCCCTGCTGAAAACAATATCGGTATTCAAAACCCTATACTGCCCATGAGCATCAATTTCAATTCTTTCCCTTAAGCCCTTTTCAGTGTAAAACAGGTTGATCTCTCTTGGAAAAATCTGGCTTTTATAGCCCAACTGTTCCAGTTCCTCCGTCTGTTTCTGAACCAATTTATGGGGAAGATGGGAAAACAAATCCTCTCTTATCACCTGACTAAATAGGGCTTTGAGATCCGGGTCATTTCCATCCACGATCAAAAGCCCTCTTTCGCCAAAAAGATGATGAACATATTTTCTCACTGCTTCACTCAGGGTGGCCGAATCCAAATAGGCTTCCTTAAAAAAATCAGGCACGATATGGGCTATCTCTTTAAAGAAAGTTCTGAAACTTTGATCCAATTGAAAATCTCCTACCGGTCCTTTTTGATCCGATTGCCATTGGTATTTTTTACCGTC
Organism: Cecembia rubra; assembly: GCF_003014575.1. Taxonomy (GTDB): domain Bacteria; phylum Bacteroidota; class Bacteroidia; order Cytophagales; family Cyclobacteriaceae; genus Cecembia_A; species Cecembia_A rubra. The sequence goes on along the minus strand of NZ_PYGF01000008.1, from coordinate 211,434 downwards.
CAACTTGAAGTAGTTGATTTCATCAAAGTCATGGTCCTCGGACGCCATCCAATAGACGGGTACAAAGTGATACGGCGGATAAGCTGCTTTGAGCTGCTCTGCCAAATTGATGGTAGAAACAATCTTATAAATAAAATACAGCGGACCCGTAAAGAGGTTGAGCTGATGCCCTGTAGTCACCGTGAAGGTTTCTGAACTCCTGAGAGATTGTATCTGATGAGCAGTCAATTCGGAAACCTGCAGTCCTTCGTATTGTTTTTCTAAGGCCTTATGTAAAACTTCCCTATTGTGCGGCGTGAAATTCTTTCCATTGGTAAGGGATTCGAAATTTTTGATCTGGGGATAGACATTGAAAAATGGACTCAATAAAGGCTTTTGCTTGATATAGTCTAAAAACAATTGGGAAAACTGTCCGGTACACGCAGGATCTACACTTGACTTGATCATGTATAATTGGGTTCAATGTTGGGTTTGAAGGTACAAAAGAAGTAAACTTCCCTGCAAACCTTAAAGTTCGCATTAATTTTCAAATTATAGGAACGGTCAATCGATGATTTAATTTTTACAAAAATTCTATAACTGGATGGCAGACACAAGGTGTAACTTTATGGCATCAAAAGACCTTAAAGGTTTCGTGCCTTTGTGGCATATAACATAAGACCTCCGTGTCTTCGTGGCTTTGTGGCAAAAAATAAAATTCAAAAAATGTCAACCATAAAAAAAGAGATACCGGTTAGCGGAATGAGCTGTGCCGCCTGCGCGATCGCAGTGGAAAAAACCCTTGCAGCAAGCCCAGGAGTAAAACAGGCTGCCGTCAATTATGCCAACCATCTTGCGATAGTAGAGTGGGAAGAAGAAAACACCAATCTGGAAGATCTGAAAAAGCGTGTGCAATCAAGCGGTTACGATCTGCTGATTGAAAACCTTCAGCAGGAAGAACTGGAAAAAATGCAATGGGAGGCACATCAGCTGCTTAAAAAAAGGACCTTATACGCTGGTTTCCTGGCTTTGCCTGTTTTCCTTATCGGCATGTTTTGGATGCATATGCCTTATGGAAACTACATCATGTGGGGATTGACCACACCCATTCTGCTGATTTTCGGAAGACAGTTTTTTGTTCAGGCCTGGAAATTGGCCAAAAACCGCCAGGCTAACATGGATACCCTTGTGGCCATGAGTACCGGGATAGCCTACCTTTACAGTACTTTCAACACCTTTTTCCCTGAGTTCCTCATAAAAAGAGGACTGGAACCGCATGTCTATTTTGAAGCTGCTGCTGTCATTCTGTTTTTTATTCTACTGGGCAAAAGTTTAGAATCCGGTGCCAAAGCAGGTACAAGTGAGGCCCTTAAAAAATTGATGGGGCTACAGCCTCAGGAATTAACGGTTTTGGAGAAAGGAATTGCGGTAGTTAAAAATACCAAGGATGTGCAGGTTGGAGAAATCATCCTGGTCAGGCCCGGACAAAAAATCCCATTGGACGGAACGGTAACAGAAGGAAGTTCTTATGTCAATGAAAGTATGCTCACCGGGGAACCGCTGCCGGTACTCAAGGAAAAAGACCAAAAAGTATTTGCCGGAACAATCAATCAAGAGGGAAGTTTCAACTTCAAAGCCGATCAGGTAGGTGATCAGACCCTCTTATCACAAATTATTGAAAGGGTAAAAGCCGCACAGGGTTCCAAGGCTCCCATTCAAAAAACAGTGGATAAGGTGGCCGGCGTTTTTGTTCCCACGGTTTTGGCCATTGCTTTCCTCACCTTTTTGATATGGGGGTTCAGTGGGGTGGATGATGCTTGGCTGAAAGGAATGTTGGCTATGATTACCGTATTGGTGATAGCCTGCCCCTGTGCTTTAGGCTTGGCTACCCCAACTGCCATCATGGCAGCCATGGGCAAAGGAGCTTCTATGGGCATCCTGATCAAAGATGCGGAGAGCCTTGAAAAAGGCAAAAAAATCGATGCTATTGTGCTGGACAAAACAGGCACCATTACGGAAGGCAATCCACAGGTAACAGATGTGTACTTCCTGGATGGCTGGAAAGAAATGGATTTTCCCATTCTAAAGGCAATGGAAGAGAAAAGTGAACATCCCCTGGCCAAGGCCATTGTCAATCACTTTAGGAAATTACCGGGCGATACAAGACTTATTGACTTCAAAAGCGAAACAGGCAAAGGCGTAATGGCGCGCTTGGAGCACTCCACTTTCCGTATTGGTACCCTGAAATGGTTGAAAGCATCCGGTATTCAGGAAGACAAATCGGTATTGAATTGGGCAGAGAAAGCCTTAAATGAAGGGGCTTCGGTAGTCTTTGTTTCCAAAGAAGATCAATTGATGGGAGCTATTAAAATTTCAGATCCGGTCAAAGCGAGTTCAAAAGAGGCAGTCCAGGCGATCCAGCAATTGGGAATAGAAGTTCATATGCTGACCGGAGATCAGGAGAAGACAGCATCTTGGGTTGCCCGGCAACTGGGGATTAGGAATTACCGCTCAGAAACGCTTCCTCAGGACAAAGCAAATTATATCAAAGACCTTAAATCCCAAAACAAAACAGTGGCCATGGCAGGTGACGGAATCAACGACAGTGAAGCCCTTAGTTTGGCCGACCTGAGCATTGCCATGGGCAAGGGTACAGATATTGCGATGGAGGTAGCAGAAATCACCTTGGTACATTCAGACCTGCAGCAAATCCCCAAAACGTTACAACTGATGAGAAAATCGGTGAACATCATTCATCAGAACCTATTTTGGGCATTTATCTATAACATCATAGGGATCCCTGTAGCCGCCGGAATTCTCTACCCAGCCTTTGGCTTCCTCTTGAATCCAATGCTGGCCGGTGCAGCCATGGCGCTGAGTTCGGTTTCAGTAGTGAGCAACAGCCTCAGGTTGAGGTAAACATTTCTTCTATAAGTTCGGTGTAGAAATCCTTCACCTCCATACCTATGGCCCGGACCTGCTGCGAGATCAAACTGGTCTCAGTCTGCCCTGGCACCGTATTAATTTCAATGAAATAGAATTTATCGGTTTCGTATTCCAGAAAGTAATCAATTCTCACCGCACCTTTGCAGTTGAGCTTTTGATAGACCCTTTCGATAATCCTTTTGACTCTTTCAGTTTCTTCTTCAGACATTCTTCCAGGTGTGATCTCCTCGGTCACACCGGGTGAATATTTGGCTTCAAAATCGAAAAATTCTTTACTGCTGATAATTTCAGTCGCAGGGAGTACAGTGGTTTTGCCTTTGGCATGGTAAACGCCGATTGAAAACTCCCGTCCGGAAACAAATTCCTCCACCAATACCTGATTGTCTTCTGCAAAAGCTTTGTCCAAAGCTTCCTGAAGTTCAGATGGGACTTTCACTTTGCTCATTCCAATGCTACTGCCACCATTATTCGGTTTGACAAAAAGTGGAAACCTCAATTCCTTTTGGATCATTTCCAGATTTTCAACTTTGTTTTCAAAAAGCTGAATGGACCTTGCTACAAAGAGCTCGGGGATATCCTGTACGATAGCCTTGGTATAGCCTTTGTTCATGGTAATAGCTGAAGTAAGTGCATCGCAGGTGGTATAGGGAATGCCCAACATATCAAAATATCCGGCCAATTTACCGTCTTCACCGGGGGAGCCATGGAGGATATTGAAGACCCCATCGAAGGTTATTTTTTTGCCCTCCACCTGTATTGAAAAATCATTTAGGTCAACCGGCACTTTTTGGCCATCTGCAGCTTCATGGTACCAATCACCCGGATATACCAGAATCTTAAAGAGATCATACCTGCTTTTGTCAATGGTCCTCTCTACGACTGCTGCACTTTTCAGGGAAACTACCGACTCTCCGGTAAACCCACCGGTAACCAAGGCTATTTTTTTCTTCATAAGACAATGGATTCAATACCCGAATTACTGAAAATTTAGGGAAATTTCTTTTGAAATTTTGGAATAAAATCTTTTGACAGGACTGGAATAACCTACCATGTAACAGATATTGCCATTAGAGTCAGTGAATTTATCCCTTGGTAAAAGTCAAACTTTTCCTTCTCTCCAAAATTTTTATCTTCGCCACCGAATTAAACTCAACAATATGCTCAGGTATAACTTCATTTTATTGTGTTTTCTGGTTCTGCTGTTTCCAGGATATATAAATGCCCAAGATAAAAAAACAGTAAGTCTGGAAGATGTATTCAAAACCAATACCTTTTCCCAAAAATCTGTCTATGGAATCAACTGGATGAAAGATGGACAGTATTATTCATCCATGAAGCGGGGACTGACCAATCCGGTAGTGGTTAAAATCAATGTGGCGACCGGAGAAGAAGCTGCTGTATTGATTGATGGCGGTAAACTTGGCATCAACTTTTCAAGCTATTCATTTAATCCTGATGAAACAAAGGCATTGATCGCCTCTGAAGTGGAAAGCATTTACAGAAGATCCAGTAAGGGCATTTTTCATGTGGTAGACCTAAAAACTGGAACTGCTCAAAAATTAATGGATGGGGAGAAAATCATGTATGCAACTCTCTCTCCAGACAATGATAAGGTCGCCTTTGTGAAGGATAACAACCTATTTATGGTAGAACTTGCTTCCCATCAGGTAACCCAAATCACAAGTGACGGTAAATGGAACCACATTATAAATGGTGCAGCAGACTGGGTTTATGAAGAAGAATTTTCCATGTCCAAGGCCTTTGATTGGTCCCCTGATGGAAAAAAAATTGCCTTTATCCGATTTGATGAGACAGAGGTTCCTGAGTTCAATATGCAGACTTGGGGAAAACTCTATCCGGAAGATTATCGCTTTAAATACCCCAAAGCAGGTGAAAAAAATGCAGAAGTGAGCATCCATATCTATGACCTAAGCACTAAACAAACGGTCAAGGTGGATACTGGGGAAGAAAAAGATATTTATCTCCCAAGGATCTATTGGACTAATGATAATAACACTCTGGCCTTCCTAAGGCTCAATAGGCTTCAAAACGAACTGGATTTATTATACGCCAATTCCCAGACTGGAGCGACACGCCTGATCCTCCAGGAAAAATCCAATACCTATGTCGATCTGGATTACAATGATGACCTAAGGTTTCTGGAAGGGAACAAAGGCTTTATCAGAACCTCTGAGCAGGACGGATTTAAGCACATTTACCATCATGACAATGAAGGGAAACTCATCCGTCAGATTACTTCAGGCAACTGGGAGGTTACCAATTTGGTAGGAGTTGATGAGAAAAACAGGAAAATCTATTTTATTTCAACTGAAGCTTCTCCCTTGGAAAGAAATCTCTACGTGATCAATCTGGATGGCAAAAACAAAAAAATACTTACCCCAGAAAAAGGCACGACTTCTGTCAATATGAGCAAGGATTTCAAATACTACATAGCCAATCATTCCAGTGCAATCAGCCCTTTGAGGGTCACCTTGAATGAAGCTTCCGGCAAATTGGTAAAGGTATTGGAGGAAAATGCTGAACTGAGATCCAAATTGGCCAATTACAGCATTTCACCCAAGGAATTCTTTACCTTCAATACTGTTGATGGTACTTCATTAAATGCATATATGATCAAACCTCCCCATTTTGAGGAGAACAAAAAATATCCGGTTTTAATGTATGTCTATGGAGGCCCTGGCTCTCAAAATGTCACTAATTCTTGGGGAGGTACACGTGACTATTGGCACCACCACCTTGCTTCAGAAGGATACATTGTGGTCTGCGTGGACAACAGAGGAACAGGTGCAAGAGGAAGAGATTTCAAGCATATCACATATGCTAAACTGGGCAAATTTGAAACTGAGGATCAAATTGCCGGAGCCAAATTTCTGGGAACATTGCCTTATGTAGATGCTTCCCGAATAGGTATTTGGGGATGGTCTTATGGGGGGTATATGTCTTCCCTTGCGCTAATGGTCGGGAATGATGTTTTCAAATCTGCCATTGCCGTTGCCCCGGTGACTACCTGGAGGTACTATGACACCATTTATACCGAAAGATACCTTCAGACACCACAATTGAACGCTACTGGATACGATGACTATAGTCCGATCACCCATGTTAACAGACTTAAAGGAAATTACCTTTTGATCCACGGGACGGGTGATGACAATGTACATTTCCAAAATGCGGTGGATTTGGTGGATGCTCTGGTCAAAGCTGACAAGCAGTTCGAAACCATGTATTACCCCAATAGGAATCATGGAATTTATGGTGGCAATACTACATGGCATTTGTACAGCCTGATGACTGATTTTATCAAGAGGAAGCTTTAATCCATTGACCAGTCACAATGCACCAAGTACCAAGCCCGAATCTTGGTACTTGGTGCATTTTTTTCACTTCATAAAATCATATGGTAGGCTTCAATTATCAAAAACTTCATTATGATTTGCATCTAATTTGTTGCGTCAGCTGTAAGACAAGATTACCAGTTTTAAAAATATTAAGGCTTTTACTGCAAAATCTTTTTTAAAACCACATAGCAACATAGTGCACATAGAAATCCTTCGACAATAAAAACATCATCGCTAAAATTTAACTCTACCGCTATGTGATCTATGTGTCTAGGTGGTGAAACAATTTTTTTATTTACAATGGTTAAGGCATTTTCAGGATTATCTTTTTTATAACCACATAGCAACATAGTGCACATAGTCAGACTTAGGAAATGAAAACATCATCGCCAAAATTTAGCTCAAACGCTATGTGATCTATGTGTCTAGGTGGTGAAACAATTTTTTATTTACAATGGTTAAGGCCTTTTCAGCCTTATTTTTTTAATACCACATAGCAACATAGTGCACATAGTTAGACTTCGGCAATGAAAACATCATCGCTAAAATTTAGCTCTACCGTTATGTGATCTATCTGTCTATCCTGCATATGGGACAAGTTGTGGTGAAACAATTTTCTTATTTACAATGATTAAGTCATTTTCAGGATTTTCTTTTTTATAACCACATAGCAACATAGTGCACATAGAAATCTCTCGACTATAAAAAACTTATTTCCAAAATTTAACTCTACCGCTATGTGATCTATGTGTCTAAGTGGTTAAACAATTTTCTTATTTACAATGATTAAGCCTTTTCAGCCTTTTCTTTTTTATAACCACATAGAAACATAGTGCACATAGTTAGACTTCGGAAATGAAAACATCATCGCTAAAATTTAGCTCAAACGCTATGTGATCTATGTGTCTATCCCGCATACGGGACAAGTTGTGGTGAAACAATTTTCTTATTTACAATGATTATGCCTTTTCAGCCTTTTCTTTTTTAAAACCACATAGAAACATAGTGCACATAGTTAGACTTCGGCAATGAAAACATCATCGCTAAAATTTAGCTCTACCGTTATGTGATCTATGTGTCTATCCTGCATTTGGGACAAGTTGTGGTGAAACAATTTTCTTATTTACAATGGTTAAGTCATTTTCAGGATTATCTTTTTTATAACCACATAGCAACATAGTGCACATAGAAATCTCTCGACTATAAAAAACTTATTTCCAAAATTTAACTCTACCGCTATGTGATCTATGTGTCTAAGTGGTTAAACAATTTTTTTATTTACAATGGTTAAGGCATTTTCAGGATTATCTTTTTTATAACCACATAGCAACATAGTGCACATAGAAATCCTTCGACAATAAAAACATCATCGTTAAAATTTAACTCTACCGCTATGTGATCTATGTGTCTATCCCGCATACGGGACAAGTTGTGGTGAAACAATTTTTTTATTTACAATGGTAAAGGCATTTTCAGCCTTTTCTTTTTTAAAACCACTTATCTGTAAAATTCTTGTTAAACAAATTGTTTTTTGATGTTTTGGATAAATTCCCTATCTTATTTGGCAGTTGAACCCCAAAAAGCGACATGAGAGAAAGATTGAATACATCCATCCAATCAGCCAGTTTAATATTAGTAGCTGCAGGACTTGCCTGGGTAGTCTGGTCCCAAGACACCACCATGAAGGACATGTTAACCTACTTGATCATTTTAATGGTCCTCATTGAAAGTTTGAGTTTATACCTAATAGGAAGGATCTATCCCGAGAGCCATACCACCTTTAAAATGGGCATTATCGCTACCCTATTTATCCTTTTGGGTATCAAAATCATGCTTCCTGATTTGTTTATCCCTCTTACCATCACAGTTTTTGCGATCAATTTCATGTATAATTTCTATACCAACAACAAGCGCAGACGTGGTGGTTTTAAAAGAAGAATCGGCAATAAATTCCGCTGAGCATCAACTACTTCGGCATGTTATTTGAGTATGAGTTTGAATAATACCAAAATAGCTATCATGAAGAGATTGATTGTTTTTTTAATGCTTTTAGCTCCTTTTTATGGGTTTTCTCAAGCTAAGCTGGAAAATTTACTAATTGAAAGGGATAAAATGCATAGGGAATGGAAAGCCTCAGAAAGTAAAAAAAGCGGGATATTTGGTAATCGCACAAAAAAAGACATGATCGAAACCCATGATTGGATGGCCAGAATCATCCAAAAGGACAATCAGATCATGGAAGAACTAAAAATGTTAAGTGAAATCGAGAAGACTGAAATCACTTACGAGAAAAATGATTATAAATTCATTTCCCAAAAGCAGGAAAGGGAAATTGCCATTTTAAAGAGGGCTTTAGCTGAAAAAGATCAGGTAGTGGAAGAAAGAAAGTCAGACAAAAGAACCTATGAATGGACAACGTTGATCTTTTTCCTGAGTACTTTGGCATTCAGTTTTCTTTACTTTAAAAACAAAAAAACTGTATAAAAACCCTGTTTTGTTAAAAAAGAGGGGCTGCTTATATAAAAAAGGCTGTCTCAGTAAATTCAAATTCAAGGAACAGCACAATTAAGCGATTGAGGCCGATTTGATGAAATTAGGCCTTTATTTTTTGTCAGCCTTTTCTTCGCTTCGGATATTTATATTTCAGGTTTTCTGTTAACCTCAATAGTCTTCAAAGACTTTATTTAAGACTTGCTCTTGCACACTTTAAAATAACCATTTTGAGTTAAATAAGAAAAAAGGCTGCCAGAGGTATCGGGCAGCCTTTCAAATTTTTTAAATAGACTTATGAGTCAGCCTCTTTTATTAAGTCTTTTCGCTTAGAAGTTGAAGTTTAACCTGGCAAAGATGAATCTTCCATTGAATCCCATTTGTTGTACCCTCCTGGAATACACAAACCTTCCCAAGCTAAAGTTTCCACTATGGGTATGTACATCCTGATACACATCAAACAAGTTGTTTGCACCAAGGTTGAGTCTCAGGTTATCAGTGAACTTATAACTTACAGTCACATCTGTAACAACTTTTGGTGAAAAGGTTTGATCTAATGTTTCTCTCTGACCTGTCAGGGTATTGATGGGCCAGGTTGCCGGATCTGTTCCCATCGTGGGATCTAGGAAAACTACCTGTCCAAACCTAACCGCTCTGTACATGAAAGTAAACTTCCCTATATTGTAATTGGCCATAAAGCTGACTTTATCCCTTGGATTGGCCACCTCTATCCTACTTTGGTCCTCTCTGTTAAAATAGTTGCCTATCTGACCAGTTTGTTCCAAAATTGGAGAAGCTTTTATAATCGGGTTTCCGTTGGCATCTTTTTTCACTGAATTATCAATGAAAGTTCCTGCCAAAATCAAATTCAGTTTGGAATTATTCCTGAAGAATAAATTGTAAGTAATTACTGTTTCGATACCTCTGGCTCTGGTATCAATGGCATTGGTAAAGAAATTGGCCGTATTTGCATTTGCGGCTCTTAATCTTTCTGCCAATTCCGGATCACCGCCAGCGGTAAAGTTATTGGTCAAAACAATTCGATCATCAATGTCGATCTGGTAAGCATCGATTGTAATTTCAAGATTGTTTACAGGCTGCAAAGTAGTACCAAGGGTAAAGCTTCTGGATGTCTCCTGCTGAAGCGTAGGGATACCAAGGATTCGGGCTGGCTCGCTATCGTTTCTGAAGGTACCGGCTTCTACAGGTACAAGACCTTGTCCAGGTAAAGTTACAAACAGGGTATTCACCCTAGAGTAAAAACGCTGCTGCATGGAAGGGGCCCTGAAACCTGTTGAAGTCGACCCTCTCAATACAAATCCATCTGTAATTTTATACCTTGAAGCCAATTTATAATTCAGGGTACTTCCAAAGTCGGAATAGTTCTCAAATCTCAAAGCACCTGCCACATTGAATTTCTCAGTGAAATCCTGTTCCAAATCGAGGTACAAACCTATGTTATTTCTTGTCCAAGCACCAGCAGTAGAAGGAGCGAAGCCAGGGAATACCTGTGCGCCTGCGGCCACCCCTGAATTGGGATCAAAGTTCCTGTACGAAGATTCCTCCCCTTCTCTTACTGCGAACCTTTCAATCCTAAATTCTGAACCTGCAGCTACATTCAAACCGGCCAAAACATCATATTTTCTTGCCATATCGAAATTGATGACGTTTTGAAGGAAATTGAGGCCTCCAGCATCAAATTCTCTTTGGAAATTCGGAGTGGACAGTGCTTGGGTAAAGTTGACAGAATTGGTGATCAGGAAGTCAAAAATATTTTGACCATAGGTATTGGACAGGTCAAACTTCCAGTTACCAAGATTACCTGTCAGACCCAAAGTATTGGAGATATCCGAAATATCAGTATTGATTTCAGGTAAGAATCCATTGGGATAAACTTGGAATACATTGGATCTCGCTGCGGCAGGTACGGCATTGGGATACCTGTAGAACCCGGCGGCATTACCTCTCTTATTATTATATCCACCAAAAGAGTACAATTCCAGTCCATTATTAAGTGGAAGAGAAAAATTGACCATAATACCTCCGCTATTGATGGCAGAATTTCCGATTCTCATATCAAAATCCTGTCTGGTAAGTCCTCTGGCCCTAAGCTCTTCTTCATCCACATTTTGGCCATTGACAAGTGGAAATATCTGCCCAGTGTATGTACCTGAGCGGTTTGTAAATCCTCTTCTGGAGTATTCACCTGTTACATTCAGAAATCCTTCCTGACCGATTTTTAGTCCATAATTCAAAGCAGCACTAACCATATCCCCATCGCTGACATTGGCATCAGCATTTTGTCCTCCATTGATCACAAAGTCTCTTTGAAAGCGTGTTACATGGGTTCCTGCTGCTACATTTCCCGAAATTCCCTCTGTCCTTTTAAGTACAATATTGATGACTCCTGCAATTGCATCTGAACCATATTGGGCTGCAGCCCCATCTCTCAAGATTTCTATTTTTTCAACTGCATTGGCAGGAATGGCATTTAAGTCGGTACCTACCTGTCCCCTGTTTACTGTGCCATTGACATTTACTAAAGCAGATTGATGTCTTCTCTTACCATTGATTAAGACCAAAACTTGGTCCGTACCCAAACCTCTCAATTGGGCAGGATCCATATGGTCAGTACCATCCGAAATGGTCTGTCTACTAGATTGGAAAGAGGGTGCGATATAGGTCAGGATTTGGTTCAAGTCTATCTGACCAACCGCATCAATAACCTCAGATACGGGAATGATATCTACCGGAACAGGAGAATCAATCCTGGACCTTGCCCCCACTCGAGTACCTGTCACAATAATTTCTGAAAGGTCGGTATCATCTTCTTTGAGGGTAACATTTACTTCATTCCTGTTAGCAATATTGACTTCCTGAGATCTCATTCCTATAAATGATATTACCAGGATATTTCGTCCGGCAGGGACTTCCAATGAAAATTCGCCATTCATATCGGTAACTGCACCCAATGTAGTCCCCTTTACAAGCACTGCAGCGCCCGGTAAGCCCATTTTATCCTCCTCAGAAAACACCTTGCCTTTAACTACTCTCGTCTGTGCCTGAAGCTCTTGCATCATAGACACAAAACACATTAAGATAATCAGTGATAAAATTTTTCTCATATGCGTTTTTTGTTTAACAGTTTCACTAAACGGTAAAACAAAATCAAAAAAGTGTAATAAACAAATAGTTAAAAGTATTTTTTAGTAAATAATGTGAATAAAAGAATTTAAAGTTGTCTAATTACAATACTGCCAAATAAATTGGCGGCTCTAAAAATCCAAAATAATTAAAGGCCATTTTGGAAGGAAATTCCAAAAAATGAAAAAAAAAGAGGCTGCACAGCATTGCTGTGACAGCCTCTTTTTTTGGAGGATTATATGGATCAAATTTCAAATACTCAAATCACAAAAATTTCTTGCCACTGTTCTACATTTGCAATGTTGAGCTTTAGGTAAACTGGATTTACAATCCTGGTTTCAACAAGAAAAGCTCCATTCGAATTCCAAATTCCTGTTCACTGTTCACGGGTTTACAAATCTCTACAAGCCTAAAGTCCCGTGTCTCCCATCTCATAATCACTTCAACCTCGCTATCGGGGTCCTGCCACCTTTTGTTTTTTCATCAATACTTACCAAAACCTCTGCATCCAAAGGCAAAAATATATCCACTCTTGAGCCGAATTTGATAAAACCAAATTCCCCGCCCTGGGCCAATGGAGTACCCTCTTTGACATACCATTTGATTCTCCTTGCCAAAGCACCGGCAATCTGCCTAACAAGGATCTTTACTCCATTTGGATTTTTTATAACCATGGTTGTCCTTTCATTTTCAAAGCTTGACTTAGGATGCCATGCCACCAGGTATTTCCCGGGATGGTATTTAAAATACTCAACAATCCCTGCTATAGGGGAGCGGTTTACATGGACATTGATGGGAGACATAAATATGGAAACCTGCTTTCTTCTTTCATTCAGGTACTCTTCTTCCAAGGTCTCTTCGATGACTACCACTTTACCGTCTGCCGGTGCAAAAACCAATTTCTCATCATTGGGCAATTTGATATAAGGACTTCTGAAAAACTGCAGTACAATCAGATAAAGTACAACACTTAACAGTAATACCACATTTAAAATTGTGTCCTGCTCAGGAATCCATCTATTCAAACCAAAATTTATGGCTGCCAAAATGATCAGCATCCAAAACAACAATTTCCTTCCTTCTCTATGTATGGTCATGGGATTAGAATTTAAAAGGGTGTAGGAGACTTACTCCCACACCCCAAATATAGTAAACTTTCTACTTAGTCTTTTTTAGAAGCCTCCCCTAAACGTATAGGTTTTAGCTACTTTGTCTATGGCTACAATATACGCAGCAATTCTCATCGGAACATTGTACTTCACAGAAGCTTGATAGACATTATCAAAAGCATCTTTCATGATCCTATCGGATCTTCTATTGACCCTTTCAGCAGTCCATTTGTATCCCAATCTGTTTTGTACCCATTCAAAATAAGAAACAGTTACACCGCCTGCATTTGCCAGGATGTCAGGTACTGCCATGATCCCCTTTTCATTGATAATAGCATCTGCTTTAGCTGAAGTAGGACCATTGGCTCCTTCCACAATCAACTTGGCTTTAATTTTATCTACATTTTTAATGGTGATGACATCTTCCACCGCTGCAGGAACCAAAACATCCACATCCAGCTCCAACAATTCCATAGGGTCGGACAGTTTTTCAGCACCTTTGTATCCTTCTAGGGTACCATTATTGCTATCCCTATATGAAATTGCCTCCAGAATATTGATGCCGTTATCGTTGTGATAAGCCCCTGATATATCTGAAATTGCTACTACTTTCAAGCCCCTTTCTTCCAAAAGTTGTGCTGCCCAAGAACCTACGTTTCCGAATCCTTGTACCGCACAAGTTGCTTGGAAAGGATTGATTTTCAGTTTTTGCATGGCAGACAGGGCTGTCACCATCACGCCTCTACCTGTTGCTTCGGTTCTTCCCAATGAGCCCCCCAATACCAATGGCTTGCCAGTAACAACAGCGTTCACTGTCATACCGTGTGCTTTGGAATATTCATCCATCAACCAGGCCATTTCTCTCGGACCTGTACCCATATCAGGTGCAGGTATGTCCTTATCAGGACCAAATACATCAATCATGGCCAAGGTGTAGGCGCGCATCAACCTTTCGATTTCGCCCTTTGACATTTCTCTTGGATTACAACGAACCCCTCCTTTACCACCGCCATAAGGTATATCCACTACAGCACATTTCCAGGTCATCCAGGCTGCCAATGCCCTCACCTCGTCCAAATGCACATCAGGAGCAAATCGGATACCTCCCTTAGCAGGACCTAAAATGTTGGAATGGATCACGCGGATACCTTCAAACACCCTGATCTTTCCGTCATCCATGGTGATCGGCAGGGAAACAATAACTTGTTTGGCGGGATTTTTCAGCACATTATAGACCTCGTCAGAGAGTCCTAATTTTTCGGCTGCGATATTAAATCTTTCCATCATGGACTCCAAAGGATTTTCTTTATCCTTAATGGGAGCCGGTTCAATGTAAGCCATATTGGGTTTATTTAGTTGAATAGTTCAATTACTGCACAATATTAATGAGTTTTTTAATATCTATCCGAGATTTTAAAAGATTTTCAAAAATGAGGCGATGAATGGAGCTGATAATAACAATCCGTCAAAACGGTCCATAAATCCACCATGGCCAGGAAGCGATCTTCCAGAGTCTTTGATCTCTATACTTCTTTTGAAAAGGGATTCAATCAAGTCCCCATAAGTTCCGGCTATGATGATGATAGTGGCAATACATAACCACTTCCAATCCGGCAAAGCGGTGAAATTTTGGGCAAGGATATATGAAACCAGAAAGGCCAAGGCCGCACCTCCCAAAAAACCCTCCCAGGACTTCTTGGGAGATACTCTTTCAAACAATTTGGTTTTCCCAAATTTTGTCCCTGCAAAATAAGCCCCAGTATCGCTGGCCCATAAAATCAATAATGACCCGATAATGATTTCATAATGGAAGGTATCATCTACTGAAAATGCCGCAACATTCAACATCGAAAATGGCACAGCCACATAAAAGATCCCCAAGAAAGTAAAGGCAACTCCAGTAAAGGGTTTTTTGTCAGATTTACGGTACAGTTTGATAAAGAACACCAAAGAAGCCAGAGGAAAAATCAGGAAGTAATACTTATCTTCTAAATGGCCGATTCCAACCAAAAAGGACAATGCAAAAATGGTTACTCCCAAAAAAGTTCCAAAACTTTTTAATGGAAGCATCCCATCCAACCCTGTAAGTCTATAGAATTCCATTTGGGCGAAACCCAAAATCAGTCCAAAAATTACAAAATACAGCCATGGACTGACAATTGATCCTGCAATGATGATGGCAGCGCCAATAATTGCTGTAATGACCCTTTGCCCTAAATTACTGTAATTGTTTATATTAAAGCGGTCACGCATTCTAAAAGGAGATCTCATTCTTCACAATATTTATGGCCCTGAGCACATCATTCAAAGGTACCATGACCTCATAATGTCCATGAATCTGATAAACAGACTCTTTTTTGTTAATGATGACTGAAGGAATATCATTTTCTTCCAACACAGCCTTTACAATTTCAGCCCTTACCGGGGAACTGTTTTCAAAGACTTTCTGCCAATTCATCATCCAGTTTGAAATTTTTATGGCTGTCCTTAAATGCCTTCATGGCAATCAGGAGCAATACCAGTCCCAACATGGCAAAAGGCCAGGATACCTGGTCAGTTTTCTCTATATCAAATTCAATAATGCCCAATTTTCCGAGATAAACCAAAGTTACAGTCAGAGAATTGTTTAAAATATGGGCAATTATTGGATAAATCATACTGCCCGAATAGAAATAAATATAGCCGAAGATTGCCCCTAATACCATCCTTGGAAACAAACCATAGAACTGAATATGTATCGCTGAGAAAATAAAAGCGCTGATCCAAACTGATAAGTGGATATTTCCGGTGTAAATATGCATCTTGGATTGTAAGACTCCCCGGAAAAATACCTCCTCTCCAATTCCCGCAATAAATCCAATTACCAAAATTCCAATCAAAAATTCCAATGGGGAATTGAAATCGGTCAGAAATTTGGTCAAAACAATGCGCTGTGCTTCGGCCTCTTTCATCCATTCTTCAACGAAGGACCAACTTTCAGGGAACTCAACATTTGCATTCCAGTCAATGATAATTGAGTTGAAAACAACCCCGCCAAACATTATCATTAACAAAATAATGAGTCCCTTGAACTTAAAGCGTGACATTTGTTGTTTCCAACCGAAATCGGCCTTGTCTAGAACTTTAGCAATAAGCCAAGCGGAAGCAAGAAATGCAAAGCCTGCTCCAATGGCCTGAACAAAAAATAAGGCATATTTGGCTTTGGGATGATCCGATTCACCGGTAAACAGGCCTACCGTTTCGTCCAATGGGATTTGAAATATTGATGGAATTAAGAAAATACCGATGAATTGTAAGACAATCATCACTCCAATTGTAATCAAAAGCATCCCCATTAGGGACAAAAACCAGGACCTTTTGGAAGCAATTGGGGCTTGGGTTTTATATATCTGCATAATTGCGGTAAATTTACAGGAAAATTACAAATCAGAAGTGGTTAAGATAGGAAACTTGGAATTGGGAGAATTCCCCTTGTTGCTGGCACCAATGGAAGACGTGAGTGACCCACCTTTTAGAGCAGTTTGTAAAGAAAACGGTGCCGACCTGATGTATACAGAATTCATCAGCTCTGAGGGCCTGATAAGGGATGCTGCAAAAAGTGTTCAAAAATTGGATATTTTTGAATACGAACGACCTATTGGGATTCAGATTTTTGGAAATGAAATTGAATCTATGAGGGAAGCAGCAGCCATAGCTGAAGCAGCAGGCCCGGACATCCTAGACATCAATTATGGCTGCCCGGTACATAAAGTAGCCTGTAAAGGGGCTGGGGCAGGAATTTTGCTCGACATCGACAAAATGGTTTCCATGACTGCTGAGATTGTAAAGAGAGTTAATATTCCCGTTACAGTAAAGACAAGACTGGGTTGGTCTCATGACACTATCAGGATCGTGGAAGTTGCCGAGAGATTGCAGGATGTGGGCATTCAGGCGATTAGCATCCATGCCAGGACCCGTCAACAAATGTACAAAGGTGAAGCAGATTGGTCTTACCTCAATAAGGTAAAAGACAATCCGCGCTTAAAAATCCCTGTTTTTGGAAACGGGGATATAGACAGCCCTGAAAAAGCTTTAGAATACCGCCAAAAATACAATGTGGATGGAATGATGATAGGACGAGCTTCAATTGGTTATCCCTGGATTTTTGACGAAATCAAGCATTATTTTGAGAAAGGAGAAAAATTACAGGGACCAGACCTCGGAGAGCGTATCAATGTCACCAAAAAACATTTGGATTTTTCCGTCAAGTGGAAAGGGGAAAAGCAGGGGATTTTGGAAATGAGAAGGCATTATACCAATTATTTCAGGGGCATGCCCAACTTCAAACCTTACAGAACGAGAATGGTTACAGCAGAAACATATGCTGAAGTATCTGCCATTTTGGAGGAAGTAGGAGAAGTTTTTGCGGATTACCAGTTTTAAATCATCCCAAAGATCTTTAATGGCATTTCATCAGTTTATCTGAACCGTTCGGATAACCTGTTGTTCATAAACAGAATGCAGCTGCTATTTTTACTTCAAATTGATTACTCCTCATAGTTAAACCAAATGTCAAGAGATATACAATCTGAAAGTACCTTTAAAGCTTGGGGATTCCTCTTGGTTTTGGCTCTGATTTGGGGGAGCTCATTCATCCTTATCAAAAGAGGCTTAGAAGTCTTTAGCCCGGGTGAAGTAGGTGCATTTAGGATTGTAGCAGCTGGATTATTTCTCCTTCCCCTGTCCTTGCCAAGGCTCAAAAACCTCAATAAAAGACAGATCAAAAACTTGATTACTGTAGGCATGGTAGGTAGTTTCATCCCTGCCTTTTTATTTGCCAAAGCACAGACCCAGCTTAGCTCAGCCCTTACGGGAGTGTTCAATGCCATGACCCCGCTTTTTGTGGTTATCATTGGTGCTTTGTTTTTCAATTCAAAAATAACCAAAAGAAATGCATTGGGCCTTTTGATCGCATTTGTAGGAGTTGTCATCCTCCTAACAGTAAAGGAAGGAGTAGGTTTTGGTTCTTTTACAGATATCAACGCATATGCATTTTTTGTACTGTTGGCCTGTGCCTGTTATGGACTGAACCTGAATATCATTAAGTTCAGGTTTGTTGAATTAAAACCAGTCGCTATTACAGCCATTTCTCTTACAATGGTATTGCCATTGGCTTTGATTTATCTCTTTTCTTATACCCAATTTTCATTCAAACTTCTTCATGTAGAAGGGGCAGTCATAGCAGCTGGATATATCGCTATCTTGGGAGTGGTGGGAACTGCCCTTGCCCTAATTCTTTTCAATGTCATGGTCAAAGTTGCCACACCGGTTTTTGCCAGTTCGGTCACCTACCTGATCCCTATTGTAGCTATCATGTGGGGTTTATTGGATGGCGAACAGCTTTTGGCTGGTCATTACCTGGGAATAGCAGCAGTAATCTTTGGAGTTTGGGTAGGTAACAGGAAATAATTTATTCTTCCTCCTTCCTCTTTGGAATTTTTGGTTGACCCAGCCCTACACTTCCTTTTAATCCGGATACGGTCGTTCTCCACCAATAATTAAAAATAAATCTGTCAGTGTCTCTTGGGTGATAGATATTGGAATAAATGGTACCCCCTATAAATTTTCTGGGATTATTGGACCTTACAGCAAAAGTATTAAGGACAAATGTCAGAATACGGTCTCTGCCCTTTCCTTTTTCCAGTGTTCTTCTTTCAAGTAGTTCCAGGTTAAGTCCGCTGTACAACATCTTCATTCTACCAAATGCTTCCCTTTCATTGGCAGTAAATGACCAGTCAGCACTGTTGATTTTTCCTGACCTTACCCTTACAAATGCATTATATTTGAGGATTGAATTGATCAAATCCAGGTCAAATTCCCCAAGTTGCGCATTGATATTCATCCGGTATGGCGCTTCAAAATAAAGCCGGCCCTGAAGACTGATTGGGGCCTCACCGTTAATCTTTGCATTTGCCAATAATTGCGATTCCCTTACATAATAACTTGCATCACCATCCCCCAGATGAAATGGCACCAGCAAGGCATCCAGTTCTGAAAAATATATTTCCCCAGGAACCATCCCCTTTTCCGGAAATTCCAAATAGACAATCTTTGCATCTTTGAGGAGCAGTGTATCAATCCTAGCTAAGATTCCAATGTTTTTCATCAACTCCTGTGGCATAGGCTTGAATACATAATTTGGCCTTTCAAAACGCTTATCCCGGAAAAATTCACCTGAAACACTTTCTAAAACCACCAAATCCGCCTCTAAGATTTCCTCTTCCAAGAGTTTATTCAAATCCGCTTTTTTTATACGGATTTCAGGAATCTCAAACCTGGCTACATCTGTTTGGTGCCCTACTTTTCTCGCATACCTGTATTTACCAAATCGTGGCTCAAACAGCACATTAGTAAGGACAATTTCTTGATTATTGACCGCAACCCTTCCTGCAGATACCCTGTTTAAGCTGTCTTTCAAAAGCAATTGGAAATTTGGAAAATCCAACTTAAAATCCTTTTTCAAGAGCTCCTGCCTAGAAATCCCCTGAAAATCGGTTAGGTTAAACACAAGGTCTTGAATTCCTAAGGTAAGGTCTTTCAATTCTTGAGGTGCTTTGGAGCCATCTTTTTGAAGAATAGATATTTTTCCCTCGACCAACTCAAAATCATCGACCTGTATTGACTCAAGAATCTCCTTTTTTTCTTCATTGAATTTTTCCTTTCTCCCAGAGGACTTTACCTGATCGACAAAAATTTCAAGGTCTGGCCTGAACAGCCTCAGTTCGGTGATCCAAACATCCTTGCTCTTCTGTATTTCTGAGAGTGATTTGGTTTTGATCAAAGCTCTTGGGATATGTCCTGAGAAAATCGGTTTCCCCGGATTTCCTGACAACTGCTCAGGAATTATTCTGAAGTTATTCAACAGTATCCCCTCGTACCGAGTATCAAGTTCCACTTTAGAGAATGTAATCCGGTGAATGCTATCATTGAGTGTCAACCAAAACTCATCTATTCCAAGGGACATGGCATTAAAAAATCCGGCAATATCAGCGTTGGATATTTTGGCTGAATCCATCAAAAACCCATAAATCGAGAGGTCAATCCTGGTATCAATCAATTCCCTTTGGTTTCCTTTCTCGCGGAAGGCAAGGTTAAAATGTGCCTTTTCAGCTTGAATGGTATCTATACTGACCACATCAATAGTTTTTGGAAGTTCCGGCCCCTTCCGCAGTCTCCTTTGAGAAGTCCTGACGGATGTTTCCTGATAATCATTATTGATAAGGAGGTTTACCTTGGAGTCCAAAAGTCTTACTTTTTCAAGACTTAGGGTATTGTCAAAAAGAAATGCCTCAAGGTCTACGCCTCGGAATGAAAGCTCTGGAATATTTACAGCAACCCTGGTTTTATCCTGTATATTCAGATTAGGGTTGAGTCTTACATTGGAAACAGTGATTTCTTCTCTCGCGGTATTAAAATTGATCCTTTCGGCGATCAGGTTGTATTTGCCATCCGCGATATTGAACACGTAATTATTAAGCCTCAAATCAATTTCTTCAGAAAACAGAAAGCGTACATTTTCAGGATCTGTTTTTTCATGAATATGAAAATTTCTCACTGCTATAGACACATTTTCTTCAGAGAATGTCTGTATTCGGTCCCTTCCAAAACCTTCATAATTGAGGGTTCCATTTTGAAGACTTAAGTTACCGATTTTTACCTCCTTGAAGTAATTGGTCAAAAGGTCCAGAATCTCCTTTTGATCCGCTTTCTCCTCATCCTCCTCCGCAGTAGTCGAGCGGTACCTGGTGATGCCTATCCTGGGAGCGGGCACTGTTATCCTGTCCACTTTTAGGACTTCATCAAAATAGGCATCCCTAATCCCAACACCTCTTGCCCTGAATCGAGGCACAAATATATCCAAGCTGGTTGTTCTGCCATACCTATCCAAGGTTGGCTGGATTTGACCTGGATCAAATGGCTTCAGGGAAAAACCATCAATTTCCAATTCAGAAGTCTTGGTATTGAGATAAACCCTATCTGCTTTGAAGACATGAAGGTTATCAGCCAACTTCAACGCATAGTCCCGAAGTTCCAATTGAAGGTTTTCGGCCCAAAAGAAGCTTCTTGTATCCGCATTTTCTGTTTCTTTATCAATAGCAAAATTTTCCAATACCAGGTTTACTTTGCCAAACGACAAGCTATCCTGTCTGATTCTCAATTTATTATCTACAATCAGGGAACCTTCTTTAATTTCAAATCTCCGGACATAAATGCCCTCAAGGTATTCTGAATAAAAATCAGAAAAATCAAAGCCTTTTCCATCCAACTGTTTTCCCTTTACATCTTTTAAAAGGATCTCCGGGCCTTCAACAGTAATATCCTGGACATCCACTATGCCGGCATTATAAATTTTTTTGAGGTTGGCCTTTGTGATATTTACCTGGGGAACCAAAATCTCTAAGCGGGTCTGCCCCTTAATTGAATCCTGCTCTTCCAAAGGAAAAAGGTGGAAGCCTTCAATTTTGATTTTATCTTCTTGGGAAGATAGCAAAACATAGTCTCCTTTGATCCAATGAACACCATCAGCCAGGGCAAGATCCACATCGGAAAGTTCTACCCTGGCCTGATCTGCATAAAAAAATTGATCCCGCTTATTGCCTTCATTGGGACCCACATAAAAATCCTCCATATTAAAGCCAATCCTTTTGGCCATTATCCTGAATTTCTCCCTGTCCTTAATACTTCTTTGTGCAAATTCCCCATTCTCAATGTCCAGTTTGCGGATCTGAATGGAAACCAAAATGCCATCAATAAGATCATAAAATTCAAAGGGCTTGACTTCGGACTCCTCCTGTTCTCTTGTCTTACGGCTTTCTACATATAGATCAAATTTTGGGCGCTGAAGCCTTAATTCACCGATCTCTACCTCAGAAGTGTAAAAAACCTTATTGATATCTGCATCACTCAGCATCAGATCTTCCAGACTTGCTTTAAAATAACTTTCAGAAGGCCTGGAAAAATCAGGTTCTATGAAGAGGTTTTTTGCCTGTATAAATTGGTCAAGTGATGAGACCTTTAGCTGTTGTGCGCGGATATTATGGACACTATCAGCCAAAAGCAGTTCAAAATTTTCAATTTCAAATAAGAAACCCTCTGCATTAAAAGGTGTGGCCGGCTCTCTGTCCTGCAAAAGTTGGATGTTTTTAACCAATAAACTGGAATTCTCCGCTTTGATGCTTCTTTGAGCAATAAAATTGCGGATCAGCAAATCAGCATTATTGATCTTAAGATTTTTGATCCGTATTTCCTGAAGGCCAGATTCAAGAAATGACTTCTTGATTTCGTTTTGGAGCACCTCTAAAGGAGAATCCTGGGGCTTATCCTCTATCAAGTCCGATATCTTCAACCTGAAATCAACTACCGGAGACTCCAGCTCTATATTGCCTATAACCAGCTCTCTTTTCCTGAAGAGGTAATTGAAACCTTTAAGACTGACGGTCGGGAACTCAAGCTTGTAATAGGCAATATTCTCCAGTAGCTCGATTTTTTCATCAACCGGATTAATACTTAAACCTTTGAAAGAAACCCCTCTTTGAAGGAATAAAATATGAAAACTGTCAAAGTCAATTTCATATTTGTCCTCAGAAGCAATCCTTACTTTTTCCTGTACATAATTTCTCAAAAAATAATTGGCACCAAAATAAAATACCACCTGAAGAAACAGAAGAACAAAAGCTAAGATCCCCAGAAAACGGTAGAGCTTCCTTGGACACCATTTTCTTCGGGATTTCTCTTTTTTATTTTCTTCCATTACCTAAAACTTCCGATGTAAATTTAACATTAATGCCGATGAAAAATCCAGCCTTCGAAAATCATTTTTCTTTAAAACCAAAAAAGGCAATCCTTACCCATTTCTATTGAACGGACAAGACTGCCTTAATGGTCATCTTTAACCTAAATATTTTGTGCTGTAGGAGAAGGATTCGAACCTCCACGGGGCAGTTAGGCAACACTAGAGCTCTTGGTGTGCTTTATCCATGGATCCCCACCCCCGAGACAGGAGGGCTTGTCTGCCAGTTTCAACATCCTACAGTATGTGCCTTTTGCTTTTAAAGACAGGTCAAAATTAATCAAGCGATTCTTTTTTTAAAATTTTTTCAACCGAAAAGCTTTATTTTTACATTATTTTTATCAAAATACAATTTTTAGTGAATTTTCAATAAACGAACCTTGGATTTCAATAGCCTCATTAAAAATTCCGCAATCGATTTTTCTGCCAATTAATACCAAATAAATTTCTTGGGATTTATAAAAATGCGCTTAATCATGATTGACCACCCAAGCATACCAAAAAGACTTGCTCATTAAATGAAGTAATACTGACAAAACATTTCCAAAGGAAATCTCCAAAACCTATGGAATTGGAATCCAAGAACCGCCTGAAAATAAAAAAAGCTGTGAAACAAGATTCCACAGCTTTAGTCAATTAACAATAAACCCAAAATAACCTGATGTAGGAGAAGGATTTGAACCTCCGAAGCATTTGCCTCCCCAGTGTTTTTAACCCTACATGAAATCCCAATACTAATTATCAGAATTGATGTTACAAAATTAACTACGAAACTGAGTTTTTGCAAACTTCATAAAATTTGAAATGAAAATTTACAGAATATTTATTTTTAAGCTCAATAAATGCAAATCCCTAAATGTAAATCGATTGCGGAAGCTCTAACTTTGAAAACTTGATAAGAAATTTTGAGTTTCCACTCCAAAATATCAAAAAAATGCAATTTTTATAGGGGCCAAATTTTACCTATTCGGGTAAAAAACAATGTTTTTTCATGAATTCAACTTTCAAATGTGACATATTTTTCCCATTTCTCAAGTACGGAGGCAAAATCTCTGGGCAAAGCTGCCTCGAAATACATTTTCTTTTTGGTAACAGGATGAATAAAACCCAAGGACATGGCATGAAGTGCCTGTCGAGGCATAAGCTCAAAGCAATTCTGGACAAAAGTCTTGTACTTTGAAAACTGGGTCCCTTTTCTGATTTTATCTCCCCCGTACATTGCGTCATTGAAAAGAGGATTTCCCAAAAATTTCATGTGCGCCCTGATCTGATGGGTTCGGCCGGTTTCCAGATTACACTGGATCAAAGACACATACCTTAACCTTTTCAAGACTTTCCAATGCGTGACTGCATGTTTCCCTTGACTGCCATCAGGAAATGCGTCCATGACTTTTCGGTCTTTGGCACTTCTCCCCACATGGGCACTGATGGTTCCCTCATCTTCTTTAGGTTCCCCCCAAACCAAGGCCAAATAGGTTCTGTCAATATGGTGATGAAAAAACTGATTGGCAAGATCCGTCATGGCTACCTCTGACTTGGCTATAACCAATAAACCTGAGGTATCCTTATCAATCCGGTGCACCAGGCCAGGTCTTCCGGTATTTCCAGGAAGAGTTGGGAGTTGGTTGAAATAATAGACCAGGCCATTGACCAAAGTCCCGGTCCAATTGCCATGGGCAGGGTGTACTACCATTCCAGCTGGTTTATTTACTACCAGTAAATGCTCATCTTCAAAGACAATATCCAAAGGAATTTTCTCAGGCAATACTTCGGTATCCCTTGGCGGTTTTTCCAAAAGCACTTTGATTTCATCCAAAGGCTTGACCTTATAATTGGACTTGGTAGGCTTTCCATTGACAAGGACATTTCCGGCATCAATGGCATTTTGAACTTTATTACGGGTAGCATTGGCCACTTTGTCTGTCAAAAATTTGTCAATCCGGGTTAAACTCTGCCCCTTATCAACAACAAAACTAAAATGCTCAAAGAGCTCTAACTCTTCTTCTTCGTCCAAATTTTCGTTTTCAAAGTCTTTTGCCATCCCACAAAAATAAGCGCATTTGCCAAAGTTTTTGATATTTGTAGCACAATACCTTCAATCATGCTGATTCCAAACTCCATTGAAACCGAAATCCTCCATCATCCTCTTTGGGAAAAAAAAGGTATTGAACTGTCTATCAAAAGACTCGATCAGGTTCACTCAATGGCCTCGGGGAACAAATTCTTTAAGCTCAAATACAACCTGATTCAAGCTCAAAAACTAGGAAAATCTACGCTTTTGACCTTTGGTGGAGCCTATTCCAACCATATCTTTGCCACCGCGGCTGCGGCTGAATATGTAGGTTTCAAATCAATAGGCATTATCCGGGGTGAAGAAACCTTACCGTTAAACCCTACCCTCAAGGCTGCACAATCTCATGGAATGGAACTCCAATACCTGAGCAGGTCAGTCTATAGAAACAAAAAGGAAGAAGCATTTATCGATAATCTCAAAAAGCAATATGGGGATTTTTATTTGGTTCCGGAAGGAGGCACCAACGCACTGGCTATTCAGGGTACAGCAGAAATCCTAACAGAAAAGGACTCGAAGTTTAGTCATATCTGCACTTCCATAGGTACGGGAGGAACTTTCTCCGGATTGGCCAAGAGCATCGAACCTGACCAGGTCTTGATCGGATTTTCTTCTTTAAAAGGTGATTTCATTCATGAAGAAATCAGGTCACTCTTTTCCCAATTTGAGATCCAAACTAAAGGGAAAATACAGATTCTAGACCAATACCATTTTGGTGGCTATGGCAAACACAATGAAGGTCTATTGGAGTTTATCCGTTGGTTCTATCAGGAATTTCAAATTCCATTGGACCCTGTTTACACGGGAAAGATGGTTTATGGTCTATTGGACCAGATAAAAAACAACCTAATACCCATAGGGTCAAAAATTCTGGTACTGCATACCGGTGGAATACAAGGAATTGCGGGGTTCAACCAACGATTTGGCCTTTCCCTTCCTTTATGATTCTTTGGGGATATAAAAATCCTCTTTTTCCTGTGGAACAATCTGTATGACATTGGCCAAAACCAACCTCACCAAAGTTTTTGATGCCAGAAACCTTGGTAGTTTGGCAAAGTTCTGAAAATCCTTCAGGGTAACTTTACCTTTTTCTGCCAAAGCTTTCATGAGAACAGTTTCTTTATCCCCATAGGTAAATACCATGTTCTGTTGCATTTTGTCCCTTTTGAGTATTTCCCACATTTCTTTACTTGCCTGAATGCTCCGGTCAGCGACTCTTACATATGCCCTTTTCCTATTTTGGTCAAGGAGGTAATGTGGCCGGTTCTCTGATTTTGGGATTTGAAATACCGCAACCCCCTTTTTCGCATTCAGCTTGACTAGCTCTACTTTATATTCCAGTTCAGGCCTGACCAATTCGCGGATTGCTTTTTCCATGACAAATATCTCCTCCTCAATAAAACGCTGACCACTGACCGTACCGTCATCATCCACCCCTATCAATAATACCCCACCTTCGGTATTGGCCAAAGCAATGATCTCTCTTACGATTTTATCAGGGAAAGCTGCCTTCTTTTTGAATTCCACTTTTAGGCCCTCTCCCTGCTGAGCGAGTTTAATGATCTCATGTAATGTCATTTCCTAATACATTGAGGCAAGTGGTAAACGGTTTAATAAAATAGCCATTAGAGCGATCCAATCCCTCTGTTCAGCTCCTCTAGTCTGTTTTTCAATCCCTGCCATTCATCCCTAAGCCTTGCCGCCTCCATGAAGTTAAGCTCTTTGGCAGCCTTTTCCATTTGCTTTTGGGTCTGCGCAATGAGTTTTTCCAACTTATCCTTGCTAAGATATTGGACAACTGGATCTGCAGCCACTAAGGCCTCAGCATCCACCCTTTCTTCATATACCTTGGCATTCTTTTTCGAATCTGCCACTGTCGTCTGTCCAAGGATTTTTTCTTTGGATTTACGCACGGTTTGAGGTACAATCCCATGCTTCTCATTATATGCCATCTGAATTCCTCTTCTCCTTTGGGTTTCATCAATGGCCATCTTCATGGAGTCGGTAACTGTATCGGCATACATGATCACTTTCCCGTTTTCATTCCTGGCGGCCCTACCGATGGTCTGTACAAGGCTCCTCTCATTTCTCAAAAAGCCCTCCTTATCTGCATCCAATATGGCCACCAAAGATACTTCAGGCAGGTCAAGGCCTTCTCTCAACAGATTGACCCCAACGAGCACATCAAAAATCCCTAAGCGAAGCTCTCTAAGAATCTCCACCCTGTCCAAAGGCTTGACCTCAGAATGGATATACCGGCTCTTTACCCCTGCCCTCTCCAGAAATTTTTGGAGTTCTTCCGCCATTCTTTTGGTTAGGGTAGTGACCAAAACCCTGTCTCCTGATTTGACCCGCTCATCGATTTCTTCCAGCAAGTCATCAATCTGATTGGCACTGGGTCTGACATCAATGATGGGGTCAAGCAGCCCCGTCGGTCTAATAATCTGCTCAACTACCACTCCCTCAGCCTTGTTCAGTTCATAATCTGCAGGAGTGGCACTGACATAAATGATCTGATTGACCAAACTTTCAAATTCATCAAAATTCAAAGGTCTATTGTCCAAGGCCGAAGGCAATCGGAATCCATAATCCACCAAGTTGACCTTTCTGGCCCTGTCACCTCCCCACATGCCCCTGATCTGGGGAAGGGTCACATGGCTTTCGTCAATGACCATCAGGTAATCATCCGGAAAATAATCCAACAAACAGAAAGGTCTGGTACCGGGCTTTCTCCTATCAAAATACCTTGAATAATTCTCTACTCCCGAGCAATAACCCAATTCCCTGATCATCTCAAGATCAAATTCCGTACGCTCTCTCAGCCTTTTTGCCTCAATCAGCTTCATGTCCCTTTCAAAAAAAGCAACCTGTGACATTAGGTCATCCTGAATTTCGTGAATGGCTGTTTCGATCACATCCCTTCCCGTCACGAAAAGGTTGGCAGGGAAAATGGATATAATCCTTTCATCAGAAATTTTCTTCCCTGAAGCAGGATCAATTCTTTGGATAGCTTCTATTTCATCCCCCCAGAAATAAATCCTATAAGCAAAATCCGCATACGCCACAAAAATATCCACGGTATCCCCCTTGACTCTAAAAGTACCATGACTGAGATCATTGTTGGTTCTACTGTAAAGGATATCTACCAACTTGAAAAGTAGCTGATTTCTGGGTATCCTGTCCCCTTCCTGAAGGCGGATCACATTTTTCCCAAATTCATCGGGATTTCCGATTCCATAGATACAGGAAACAGAGGCCACTACAATCACATCCCTTCTTCCCGATAGCAAAGCAGAAGTTGCGCTTAACCGAAGCTTTTCTATCTCATCATTGATGGACAGGTCTTTTTCAATATACGTACCGGATGTGGGTATAAAGGCTTCCGGCTGATAATAATCGTAATAGGAGATAAAGTACTCCACTGCATTTTCCGGAAAGAACTGCTTGAATTCACCGTACAACTGAGCAGCCAGTGTTTTGTTATGGCTAAGGACCAAAGTAGGTTTCTGGACTTCCTGGATCACATTGGCTATAGTAAAGGTCTTTCCGGATCCGGTAACACCCAAAAGCACCTGCGCAGTGTCTCCACTTTTTATTCCTTCTGTAAGTTGGGCAATAGCATGTGGCTGATCCCCCGTAGGTTGATATTCTGATACAAGTTTAAAATCCATTGCGCTGCGGTCTTAGCAAAGTATAACAAGAATCAGGTGGGAAAAAGTTTTGACATTCTAAACATTAATCCTTTTTCCCTCCTGAAGTTTTTCCCAATTGTAATAAAGAAAATTGGTCCTCAATATCACCACAAGTAAAAGTGGAACAATGCTGGGATGAAAAGACTGTACTCCAAACACCCAGAAAACCAAGCAGAGATTGGCTAGTATCAAGGCAAAAAGCAAGTATTTCTTCAACCAAGGTTTCAAACTACCCCTCCATAATCCGAATGCCAAAGCAAGATGGCCTGGGAAAGCCCATAGAATATTCCAATTGTACTTGGTCTGGGAGTGGAAAGTAAAAAACCAAAGCAATACAATCAGGATTCCGAGCATTCCCAAAACAGTGAAGAACAGGATGTCAAAACCTTTGAACAACTTCTTCTTTTTGTGGCCCATATAGGTCAAAACCATGACCAGTATAGCCAAAAACCACCAAGTGAAATAGGGATTAAAAAGCCCCATTTTAAAATCCCTCTCATCAAATTGCAGGACTACATGGCTGGATTTTACCAAAGGGCGTGTTGGTCCGTCACCCACGATCATAGCCCTCGCAAATGCCTCCTCCATATAATCCGGTAAAAACTGCTTTTCTCTTTCTTTCGCATCTACATCGATCACCGCTCCGAGTGCCAGATCAATACCAAAATCCGCCCAGGGAAGTGGATAAACGTACTCATCGATCAAATTCCTAAAAGTTTTCTTTTCAGGTTCTGTCTTTTCATTCCAGTCCAATTGTTTCCCTAAAACTTCCTCAAAAGCATCCCGAATACGGGTAGCACAGTTGTCATAAAAGAAATCATACCGGTAAAACCGGTTTGAAGGCTGGTAATTTACCTGAAGAAATTGTACCAATTGCTTGGACTGCTCAGGATTAAGATCCAGGATTTGCTCCCTTACATTTCGCTGGAAGTAATTGTATTCATAAAGGAAACGCTCATAAGTCGAAACACTGAGCATATAATCCAAAGTCCGTTGGGTGAATTTGACATAAAAAAATGGGGTATTGAAATCGAAAGTTCCATAATTGAATACAATATCCTGATTGGACTCCATGTCCAATACCCTAATGGCACTATGTCCAAAAGCGGAATATAGTTCATCACCCGGATCACAGGTCAAAAGGCTGATCTGATAATTTTGCGCATTGGCAGCAAAAATAAACGGATAAATAAACGGATAAATTAGGAGGAATTTTTTCAAAAAGGAGCGCATAAAACTAATTTTGTTGAGCAAAGGGACTTTTTCGGACAAACACTTTTTATATCGGTAAAGCGATGGAAACTCTATTTCATTCGGCACGAATTTACTTTATTCTAACATTTTTTTGTTGGAT
Source organism: Cecembia rubra (assembly GCF_003014575.1). GTDB lineage: Bacteria > Bacteroidota > Bacteroidia > Cytophagales > Cyclobacteriaceae > Cecembia_A > Cecembia_A rubra. The sequence goes on along the minus strand of NZ_PYGF01000008.1, from coordinate 181,461 downwards.
TCCAGGGATATTCTACATCCTTTGCTACGCACAGATCCCTCTTGAACCAGGAGATTACCGAAGCATTGCTTCCGGAGATTTTGATAATCCGGCCATTTGGGAAACCTGGAATGGGGGCCAATGGGTACCAGCCAACCAAAAACCCAATCTCAACAATAACCTTTTTATTGACCAAAGCCACGAAGTCCGGTTGAGAGAAAATGAAAGTGCCAAAGACCTTTACCTGTTCAGTGCTGCAGATCCAGGCAGAAAGCTTAACCTTCAAAATTTTGAACTACATCTCTATGGCGCACTTAGAGGGCTTAGAAAAGAAGGAAATGAGTTTTTCATGAATTCAGTTAGCAGCCTATTGACGGATTGGATATATCCCGAAACCGGAAAAATTGTCTTTAAAGGGAGTTCCAGAACCGTGGTGGACAGGGCTTCTTGGAGTGCAAATAATCAAAACAGCAGGTATACTGTGGTATTCGATCCGGACCAAGGGGCTACCTTAGTAGTCAATTCAGCTTTCAAAGCCAGTGCATTCATTATCCTTTCGGGAACTGTTCACCAAACTGTCAATACCATCGGAATACCTGCCTGTTCCACTTTTTCGTTCAATACTCAGACTATTTTCAATGGAGGCGGACCTTATGGGGATCTCATCATTGAAGCGGGAGGTACTTTGATATCTGATTGCAGCGCTCCATTAGAGCAGTTGCTCAGACGTTCTGCTTCTGCCCCTGCCAGCCTTTTCCACCTCAAACCGGGAGCTACTCTGATATTGAATGGCAACCTGCCCCGACTGGAGGCTGCCCATCTTCTATTAGAAGGCAGCGTCATTTATAATTCCAATTCAGGAACCCAAAAAATGCTCCAAAAAACTTTCGATTCATCCGAAGAACCTCAAATTTATCATGATTTGATTTTCAGGGGAAATTCTGTTAAAGTTCTAAAAGAGAGCATCTCACTTACCGGAAACCTGATCAATGAAGCCAGCGGTAACATCCTAAAAGAAAATACAATTTTTCAATTTTTAGGCCAAATAGATCAGGAAATATCGGGTTGGGAAATGGGTTTTGCTTCATGGACAGTGGACAAGCCTTCGGGCAGGATTATTCTGAATGATGACCTAAGGATTCTTGGAACCTTCCAAATGCGGAATGGTCAAATAGATTTCAATGGCTTTGATTTTTTACTAAATCAATCCGGAACCGGCGGATTGGATTATGAAGGTGGATCATGGTTCAACCTGCACCGCTTCCATTACTTCAATTTACCATTTGACTTGGGAGAGAAGAATGCTACTTTTCCCTTTGAAGATGCCTATCAAGGAGGAATTCGTAAAATTCAATTACTGGGTGAAGCCCCGGGTGGGGATATTGTGATCAGGTTTGTGGAAATTCCCGGAGCCAACTGGGAACCAAATTTCAATGACAACGATGGAACTCCAATTTTGTATCAGTTGAACAGCTTTTTTGAATTTTCCACGAGCCATCAATCTTCCTCTAACCTTGAAATGAGGATTTCTGCTCAAAACCTGATCGTGGATGATGTAGATGACCTGCGCTTGGTCAGCAATGGAAAAGCTGCCCCTGGAAGCCATATTCCTGGTTTAGATCCAAATTTACTTTGGGCCAGAAGAAGTCTTGAATTTGCTGATTTGAACGGTCAAAGTTTTACTGTTGGGAGTTTCAGGCAGCTATCCATCTTACCTGTTTCATGGCTGGATCAAAAAGCAGTCTGGGAAAAAGGAAGAATCAGGATTTCCTGGAGTACCGGATTTGAGAGGAAAAATGAAAAATTTATCATTTACCGCTCTTTTGGCCATACAGAGTCATTTGAACCTATTGCAGAGCTTCCTTCTCAAGGAGATAAAGAAGGCAAGCAAGAATATAATTTTGAGTACAAGGAAAGTATTCCGGATGAAAGGGTCTTTTTCCAAATAGAGCAGGTTGACTTGGATGGGCAAAGTACATTGAGCAGGGTTTTCCGTTTGGAAGGTTGGAAATTACCCAAGGATTACTCCTTGAATCTTTGGCCAAATCCTTACAGGGAAGGACCTGTTTTCTTAAAATTAGGCTCAGCTTGGCATATGGAAAATTTATTTTTAGAAATATTGGATACCAAGGGAAAATTCAAATATGAAGGTAAATTCAATCCCAATTTATTGCCCGAGCTGATGGGAAAATTACCAGAAGGTCTTTACCTCCTGCGTTTGAATGATGGGGTGAATGTAGCACAGCTCAGATGGATAAAAGGCAAATAAAAAAACGGCCACTCATCAAATAGAAAATAGGTGCCATATTTAGCTTCCCGATATATTTTCTAAATTGTAGCTTCAACCCTTACCAGACCTATGACCTTTGTATTTCTTTTGATCAGCATTGCAGTTCTGATACTTCTGATCACCTGGCTGAAATTCAATCCATTTATTGCATTCCTAATTTCTTCAATCTTAGCAGGTATTCTTTTGGATGTCCCACTGGAACTTCTTGCAGGTTCTATTCAAAAAGGGATTGGTTCTCTTTTAGGGGATTTGGTCATTATTATCGTCATGGGTGCCATGTTAGGTAAACTTGTAGCTGAAAGTGGAGCCGCCCAGAGGATTTCCGATGTGCTGATGGGGATTTTTGGCGTTAAAAATGTTACCTGGGCCATGATGCTCACCGGATTGGTGGTGGGCATTCCATTGTTTTATAATGTGGGGTTCGTCCTTTTGGTACCCTTGGTCTTTACTGTTTCTTATCAATACAGGCTTCCTGCTGTATTTGTTGGTATTCCCTTATTGGCCGCTTTATCGGTCACTCATGGTTTCCTGCCTCCTCATCCTTCTCCTGCTGCCCTGGTTGCCCAATTCGGTGCAAACATGGGGCTGACATTAGTCTATGGATTATTAATCGCTGTGCCCACCATTATCATAGCTGGTCCATTCTTTGCCAAATTACTCAAAAAAATTGACGCAAGACCATTGGAGACATTTCAGGCAAAGCCCAAGGAAGAAAGTGAACTTCCGGGTACCTTTAATAGCTTTTTCTCCGCTTTATTCCCTGTTTTTTTATTGATAGGGACCACAATTTTGGGATTCCAGTTCGCCCCGGAGCATGTGCTAGCACCCTATATCAAATTCATCGGAGACCCCGGAATGGTGATGTTGATCTCACTGCTTATTGCTTCATATACCTTAGGCATCCGGATGAGGTTCAAAATTGAGCAATTAATGGAGACCTATGTGGTAGCTACCAAGGATATTGCCATGATCCTTTTGATTATCGCTGGTGCCGGGGCCTTGAAACAGGTGTTGATGGATTCTGGAGTTAGTCAGACTATTGCGGATGCACTGCAAGGCTGGGATGTTCACCCTTTGATTTTGGCATGGACGATTACAGCATTGATACGGGTTGCGGTCGGTTCCGCTACTGTGGCAGGATTAACCACAGCGGGCATCATCGCCCCAATGGTAAGTACCGGAAATGTAGACCCTAATCTTTTGGTTTTGTCCATTGGAGCTGGAAGTTTGATGTTTTCCCATTTCAATGATGGTGGTTTCTGGTTGTACAAAGAGTATTTCAACCTTTCTGTCAAAGACACCATCAGATCCTGGTCCCTGATGGAAACTATTGTTGCAGTAGTGGGCTTATTGGGTGTCCTGGTCTTGGATATATTTATTTGAAAGGATATCAAGTTTGCTGCCACAATTTGGCTTGTCCTGATTCATGGAAAAGATATTTATTGATATTGGATATTCAATGATATTTGATCACAGCAATTATCGATTAGATTAAATATTTTGCTACGAAATAGAATTATTATAAACTTTTCATAAAAATGACATGAAAACAGCAGAAGAAAACTTCGCAGCTTTAGGACTTGTACTTCCCCCTGCCCCAAAACCTCTTGGGGTATACAAACCCTGTTTGGTAGATGGAAAATACCTTTACCTTTCCGGTCATGGAACTGTAAAAGAAGATGGTACCTTGATCATTGGACGGATTGGTGTAGACATGGATATGGAAGAAGGAAAATTGGCGGCAAGGCAGGTTGGCTTGGCCATGCTTGCCACTATCAAAGCCAACATTGGTTCCCTCAATAAAGTTAAAAGGGTCATCAAGGTTTTGGGTATGGTCAACGCAACCCCGGATTTCGAAAGGCATCCTTATGTAATCAATGGATGCAGCGAACTTTTTGCTGCTGTTTGGGGAGAGGAAAATGGTATTGGAGTGCGAAGTGCCGTTGGTATGGGGTCTCTGCCGGATAATATTCCCGTGGAGATTGAGGCGATGTTTGAATTGGAGTGAATGTTGCACCAAGTACCATGTACAATGTACCAAGAGGTTGTTAGGTAATTCGGATGTCGGAAAGAGGATCTCGGAAAAAATGTAAAATGATGAATGGAGAATTTGGAATTATATGAATACGCTGGTGATAATTACAAAGTGGTTTGACCTTTCAAAAGCCCTGATTAAAAATTATCATTAATTTTAAGAAAAAGAAAATGTTCACCATAGACGCCCATTTAGACCTGAGTATGAATGCCCTGGAATGGAACAGGGACCTAAGAAAACCAGTAGCTGAGATAAATCTCAGGGAAAAGGATATGGATGATAAACCCGACAGGGGTAAGGCCACTGTTTCTTTGCCCGAACTCAGAAAGGGAAATATAGGGTTGGTGGTGGCTACACAAATTGCCCGTTTTGTGGACAAAGATAATCCCCTTCCGGGCTGGCATTCCCCAGAGCAGGCATGGGCACAGACCCAGGGGCAACTGGCCTGGTACAAGGCCATGGAAGAAGAGGGAGAAATGGTACAGATAAAAGACCTGGAGAGTTTGGAAAAACATCTTCATTTATGGTTGAATGAATTGCCTTTTGGCCCCAAACCCATTGGTTATATACTATCCTTGGAAGGGGCAGATTCATTGGTCAACTTATCTTATTTGGAAAAGGCCTATGATTACGGTTTGAGGGCATTGGGTCCTGCCCATTATGGCCCTGGAAGATACGCCAATGGAACCGATTCCACCGGAAAAATGGGGCCAAAAGGTTTGGAACTGCTTAGGGAAATGGAGAGGCTGAACATCATTTTAGATGCCACCCATCTCTGCGATGATGCTTTCTGGCAGGCCATGGACCATTTTCATGGATCTGTTTGGGCCAGCCATAATAATTGCAGGACTTTGGTCAACCATAACCGCCAATTTTCCGATGATCAGCTGAGACATTTGATCGAAAGAGACGCGGTCATCGGAGGGGCCATGGATGCCTGGATGATGGTTCCCAATTGGGAAAGAGGCAAATCCAATCCCAAAGAAATGGAATGCAATCTGGAAAAATTGATAGACCATCTAGACCATATCTGTCAGCTTTCCGGAAATGCAGACCATATAGGTATTGGTTCAGACCTGGATGGTGCCTTTGGCAAGGAACAATGTCCCTTTGACCTGGACACCATCGCAGATCTACAAAAAATCCCCTCACTTCTGTCTAAACGCGGATATTCTTCCAGGGACATAGAAAAGGTCATGTTCGGCAATTGGTTGCGTTTCCTCCGCAAGGCCTGGAAATCAGACAGCAGGGAGTGATTGACGGGCTGAGCGGTCAGGATCATTCTGTACCAAACTGGCATCGTTCAGTACCATAGTTTCACCCTTTTCAACCGTGAAGACCGGCCAATCTGGAAGCTGGGGTGTATTGGGATTTCCTGTTTTCATAAAAGATAGCAGGGCATCGGACATCTTTTCGGATAATTTTCTAGGTCTACCACCTCCTCCTGTATGTGTATACATTCGGTCTGTATTATCAAACCAAAAACAGATATCTATGCAATGAAAGGCCCTCATCCTACCGTTATAAAGATTTGGCTCCCAACCAAACCACGCCATGTAAACCGGGGCTTTTTGCTTTGATTTGGCAGTTGCCGTATTTACAGCTGACAATCGATTGGATAAAATCAAAGACCAGATTTCCGAAGGTTTTTTACCTGGAAAATTGGCTTGGTAAGCCCTCACAATTTTCTCTGATTGATCCCCAAATCTTGGCGTAATCTGTGCAATGACACCTTTAAAATCTATGGCCTCCAACTCAGGATTTGTCCTGGTAGGATTCCATTCATGAAAAGTAGTACAAATCAACAAAGGAATATCAGATCCGTTGCTTTCTGGGCCTGTGAAGAATTCTCCTGAAGGAAGGTGGACACCATCAGCCACCGGTGCAAATCCTACCCTAGAACTTCTTGAATTTTCATTTCTCATTTTTTCCTGAGCCCTATAGGCTATATCCAGGTAATCCCTCCATGGCAATTCTTGAATTCTATCCAAATTTGATGAATTAAGACCTGCCTCTTTCATTACATATTCTCCCAATTTTTGGGAATAAGTCTGGTCTAAAGCTTTCAACATGGAACCGCTCAGTGCTACTCCTTTGTGTACCTTGCCTTTTGCCGCAGGCATTGCCATGGTAGCAGTAACTTTTGCCCCACCTCCTGATTGACCTATGACGGTAACATTGTTTGGATCTCCTCCAAAATTAACAATGTTTTCTTTTACCCAATCCAAAGCAGCAATGATGTCCAACATGCCAACATTGCCAGAGGATTTATACTTTTCTCCTCCTACTCCAGAAAAGTCAGTAAAACCCATGGGCCCCAATCGGTGATTGATGGAGACAAATACAATTTCACCTTTTTTACTTAAGTTTTCTCCATGATAACCATCCTGCTCTATCGCATTTCCATTGGTAAATCCTCCACCATGAAGCCATACTAAAACAGCTCTCCTTTTCCCATCAGCAATTCCCGGAGTCCAGATATTGAGCTTCAGACAGTCTTCACTTACATCATCATAATTCCAATGGTCTGCGAAAGAATAATGTTCATTGGCATAACGTTTATCCATGATCTGTGGAGCGGAGTTCCCCCACCATATGGTATGTTTTACCTGAGACCAAGGCTCAGGCTTTTGGGGTGGCATAAACCTGTTTTTACCTGATGTATCAGCACCATAAGGTACCCCCAAAAATGTGAAGATACCATTGAGCTGGTAGCCTCTGATTTTCCCATATTGCGTATTGGCGTTGGCTATATCATCTCCAATTTTGAGAAACTGATCATCATTATGCAGACTTGAAGGGTCTGTATTGGAATTCCCCAATGCTTTGAAAGGAAGCGTTGCTGCCATTCCAAGGCCTGCACCTCCAAGCCCTACTTTTTGCAAAAATTCTCTTCTGTTTGTTGTCATGGTTATCGTTTTAGGTTTTTCAGGAAAATAGGGGTTCTGTTTTGCCAGGTTTACATTCAGGATTTATCATGGCAGGCATTCTAACTCAATAGGATAAGAAGTAATCATTCAATCCTGGGCCCGATAGGTACATCCAAAATTTTAATTTCCCGGACAAACTGGAATACAAACTAATCAAAAAGACTTCCTCAAAACAGCTTTCGATGTAGGATTACATAGAAGGCAGATTCTTAATGTAAATTTAACATAATGAGAGTTAGAAAAACCTTTGGAAATCCCTAAACCCGTGCAGAAACCTTTCAAAGTTTTATGAAAATCAATTATTTAGCCACTGCTGTAAATCCTTATTGCGGATTTGAGGAAATAATGCCAACTTATGGCAAGCTCTTGTATGCTAAAATTTATTACCTGCTCAAACCCTCAGTAACCTATTAACCCAACCGTAAGATGCCAACCATCCGGTTTCTATTTACAGTCAGCTTACTTAGTTGTCTATTTGCCTGTTCGAAGCATGAACCCATAAATGGAGAAGCTCCCTCTCCTCCAAAGAGTCCCAAAGAAGCCCTTAAAAGCTTTCAGATTGAACCTGGATTTGAAATCCAATTGGTAGCCTCTGAACCATTGGTCCAAGATCCCATTTTTATCACTTTTGATGAAGATGGCCGTCTTTGGGTAGTGGAGATGAGGAGTTTCATGCCTGATATAGACGGAGAAGGAGAATCCCTGCCTCTAGGAAGGATCAACGTTTTGGAAGACAGTAATGGAGATGGTCAAATGGACAAAAGTACCATTTACCTGGACAGCCTTATCATGCCCAGGGCACTTGGATTGATCAAAGGAGGTGCACTTGTCGCCGAAAACAATGCCTTATGGATCACTTTTGATGATAATGGGGACTTGAAAGCAGACCGGAAAGAACTATTTGACCCAACTTATGCTGCCAATGGCATTCCGGAGCATTCTGATAATGGCCTCCTTAGGAATATTGATAATTGGTATTACAATGCCAAATCCAAATTGCGCTACCGACAAGTCAATGGTGAATGGGTAAGGGACAGTACCGAAGCGAGAGGTCAATATGGCATCAGCCATGACGATCAAGGGAGGCTGATTTACAATTACAATTGGTCTCAGCTTCATGGAGACCTGGTTCCTCCTAATTACCTGGGCCGTAACCCCCACCACATACCTTCTACCGGAATAGACCATGGTCTGACCATAGACAGGAGAATTTATCCTATCCGGCCCAACCTGGCAGTAAATAGAGGCTATATTCCGGGAACATTGGATGAAAATGGGCATTTGCTAGAATTTACGGCGGCCTGTTCCCCAGTGGTTTTTAGAAGCCCATTGTTTTCTGAAAATTATTACGGAAATGTATTTGTCTGCGAGCCTGCCGGCAATTTGGTCAAAAGAAATGTGGTCAGAGAATCCGGATTAATTTTAGAAGCAAATGACCCCCATCCAGGCAAAGAATTTTTAGCCTCCACGGATGAACGTTTCCGTCCGGTACATTTGGCAGTAGGGCCTGATGGGGCCCTTTATTTAGCAGATATGTACCGTGGTCTGATCCAACATGGCAGCTATGTTACCCCATATTTAAGGGAGCAAACACTGAAAAAAGACCTCGTATTGCCGATTCACATGGGTAGAATATGGAGAATAGTGCCTAAAAAATGGAAACCATCCAATTTCCCCCAATTGTCAAAAGAAAGTAATGAAGGCCTGGTACAAAGGCTAAACCATGAAATAGGTTGGCATCGGGATATGGCCCAAAGGCTATTGGTAGAAAGTAATGACCATACTGTAGTCCCCTTATTGGAAACACTGGTTAAAGAAGGGACTAATGAATTGGGAAGGATGCATGCCTTATGGGCTTTGGAAGGGCTGGAGAAATTATCCACCGATCTTCTGATTAGGCTACTTTCAGATCCATCAGTCATTTTATCCAATCATTCATTGAGGCTTTTGGAAGTGAAAATCAAACAAGAACCTGAACTGATACACAAAATCCAGGAATACCTCATGGCGGAAGCTCCAAAAGCTTCCAGAAGAAGGGCTCTCCAATTGGCCTTGAGTGCAGCGATTCTTCCAGAAAAAAGTCAGATTGAATTAAGTAAGATTTTATTTGAAAAATATGGGGAAGAACCCGTGATCCGTGATGCCTTAATGAGCAGCCTTAAGGACAGGGAGTTTGAACTTGCCCGAGCTTTTTGGAATTCAGAGAGCTGGTCAAAAAGCAATCCAGAACGGGAAATATTTTTGGAAATGCTCATCTCTTCCATCATCAATAAAAAAGACAGCCATGAAATCAAAGAAATAGTTCAATGGATTGAAAAGCATGAGACAAAAAAGGACTGGAAGATAAATATTGCCCTGAACAGTTTGGCCATTCAAGCAGCTGAAGTTCATAACCTGGGATTGTTAAAATACGGGAAACAACCATTGATCATTGATATAGGAGAAAGACAGCTCCCATCCAACAAAGCCGACATCCTAAAAAGGATGTTTGAATGGCCCGGCCATGCCCCAAAAAATCTTATTGTCTCTTCCTCAAGTCTAAGTGAATCTGATCTGAAGCAATTTGCCTTAGGAAGGCAAAGATACCTTGCCAGCTGCAGTGGTTGCCATGGTACCGATGGAAAAGGTGTAACCCGTATGGGTCCTCCACTGGCAGGTTCAGAATGGGTTACGGAAAATGAAACCCGGTTGGCCTTGATCCTATTACATGGGATGGAAGGCCCTTTGGAGATTGGAGGAAAGATCTATGATGCCCCCGAAATTCTCCCCGTAATGCCCTCCCATTCTACCATGGATGATGTGAGCATTGCAGCTATTCTCACCTATATACGCAATGAGTGGGGAAATCAGGCCAGTGCTGTCAGTGGTAGACTGGTGGCAACTACCCGTCATTTAAACCAAGGGAGGGTATATCCATGGACCGCAAAGGAGCTTAATGAGCATATCAAAAGACTGGAAAACACTATTACCCAAAAACCCTGACCATGAAACATGACCCACACTTAACCTTTGACCCGGACCGTAGAAAATTTCTCCTAAATGCAGGAGTCTTGACTTTAGCCATGGCCATGCCTGGGACTGTTCTGGGTAAATTTCTTACAAGAGAAAAAATGGGCATAGTAGTACATTCTTATGGACTACGGTGGAATGCTTCGGTACAGAGTCCAGAATTTCCGGGGTTTCAAAATGCCCTTCAACTCTTAGAACACTGCCATATGATTGGCTCAGGAGGCATACAGGTAGGAGTACAGAATTGGACCAATGAATTTGCTACACTGCTCAAAAAAAGGAGTCAGGAACTCAACATGTATATTGAAGGAAGCATAGGTCTTCCCAGATCGGAAAAAGAAGCCGTAGGGTTTGAAAATCAAATTGAAGTTGCAAAATCGGCAGGAGTGAATATTTTCCGGACGGTTTGCCTGGGAGGAAGGAGGTATGAGACCTTCACAAACAAAACTGAATTTGAAAGCTTCAAAGAAGAATCCTTAAAAGGATTGAAACGTGCTAGCAAAATAGCCGAAAAACATCAGGTCAAATTGGCCATTGAAAACCATAAGGATTGGAGGGCCAAAGAACTTGTAGAAATTATTCATTGGCTTGACAATAAGTGGGCAGGAGTGACCTTGGATTTCGGAAATAATATTTCCCTATTGGAAGATCCGGATGAAGTGATTGAAATATTAGCTCCTTTTGCCTTTTCAACACATATCAAGGACATGGGCTTACTCACTTATGAAAACGGATTCTTACTTTCCGAAATCCCTCTCGGGCAAGGTGTGGTAAACCTTGAAAAAGCCGTTTCACTATGCCTTCAACACAATCAGGAAATTAAATTCAATTTGGAAATGATTACCAGGGATCCCCTAAAAATCCCCTGTCTTGAGGAAGGTTATTGGAAAACATTTGAAAATCTGCCCGCAAATGAACTGGCAAAAACACTCAGATTGGTCAGAGATAAAGGATTTAATGGAAAGCTACCCATAATCAGTAATCTGAATCCAGAAGAACAACTATCCAAGGAGGAAGAAAATATCCTAGCCTGTCTTGAGTACAGCAAAAGTCAGCTAAAAATGAAACGTTAAAATCTCTACATAAAGACTCATAAATTGAATACTATGGAAAATCTACCAGGAATAAAACTTTTTGATTTAAGTGGTAAAGCTGCCATTGTAACCGGAGGCTCAAAAGGCCTAGGCTTGGCCATGGCTGCTGGATTGGCTTCTTCAGGTGCGGATCTATTATTGGTAAGCAGAAACCATACCGAGGGCGAAGCAGCGGCAAAGGAGCTTTCTGAGCAATTCCCCGTAAAAATACGCTATTTCAGTGCAGATGTATCCGATCAACTACAAACTGAAGCCATGGCCAAAAAGGCTATGGAAGAATTTGGCCGAATAGATATATTGATCAACAGTGCAGGAATAAACATCCGGGGAGCAATCAATGAGGTGAGTTTGGAGGATTTCCAGAAGGTAATGGATATCAATGTTACCGGAACCTGGCTCTGCTGCCGGGCAGTGACTCCATATATGAAGGCCGCCAATAAAGGAAAGATTATCAACCTTGCCAGCACCTTGGGCTTGGTGGGCTTGGCAAACAGGACACCATATACTTCAAGTAAAGGTGCAGTGGTACAAATGACCAGGGCTCTGGCTTTGGAACTTGCTCCTTTCAATATCAATGTCAATGCCATATGCCCGGGACCTTTCCTTACTGAGATGAACCTCCCGATTGCAGATACAGAGGAGGGCAAGAAATTTGTGGTTGGTGCCACAGCTTTGGGTCGATGGGGTGAAATGAAAGAAATACAGGGAGCGGCCCTTTTCCTTGCCAGTGATGCAGCCAGCTATTTGGTAGGTTCAATCCTGGCTGTGGATGGAGGTTGGACAGCCCGCTGATCAATAGAAGATTTTGGTAATCAGGAAAATAAGACCTATAGCCGTAAAGGACATGATGATGGTCCCCAAGCTATGGGTTTTGTTGCCCTGAGAAATTTTTAATCCAGACAATTGGGTTACGGCCCAGAAGAAACTGTCATTGGCATGAGAAATGGCAATCGCCCCTGCCCCGGTTGCCAAAACAGCAAAAACCCGCATAGATTCAGACTCCATTCCCAAATTTCCCAACAATGGAGCAATGATAGATGCGGTCGTAATCATGGCGACTGTGGAAGATCCCTGTGCGGTCTTTAAGGAAAACGCAATCAGGAAAGGGAGAAATATCCCCCAACTGGCATGTGCCAAACTATCTCCTACCAAATCACCGATACCTGAATTTTGAAGCATTTTCCCAAAAACCCCTCCTGCCCCAGTAATCAGGATAACAGGTGCCGCGATGAGAATGGCCTCCCCAATCCAGCCAGAAGAAGACAACAATTTCCGATCAAATTTACTGGGCAGAGAAAAGGAGAGCAAGACGCCCAAAAGCAAAGCGATAACCGGGCTACCCAAAAATGTGATGGTAACTGTAAAAACACCGCTACCAAAAGGCTGTGAGGGATATTTGGCAATTGATGCAAGTATAATCAGGACCAAAGGCAAAATCACCGGCATAAAAGATTTAAAAGCAGAAGGATATTTCCTTTCAATTTTCTCCGTGTCAATCTTTGCCAGCTGTGGCTCTAGGGGAATTTTATAGGCTACTTTTTTGATAAAGTAATAGGAAGGAATCAAAGTAATCAGACTGATAATCAACCCCCAAAAGATTACCATCCCCAGATCAGCCTCTAAAATCCCAGCTGTAGCAATGGGTCCAGGTGTAGGTGGAACCAAAGAATGGGAAGCAGTTGCACCTAAAGCTACGGCAATAGTAGTGGCAGCATAAGGAACTTTACTCTTTAAGGAAAGGGATTTGCTGATGGGATTCATCATGATAAATGTACTGTCTCCAAATACAGGTATGGATAGGATATAGCCACAGAGTAACATGGCTTTGGTAACCGCCTTTTGACCGATCCAATCCAGTATTTTTTCAGCAATGACCAGTGCTCCTCCTGTCTTTTCCAAAAAGGTGCCTAAAAACACACCTAATAAGATGAGAAGGCCTATACTCCCCAATACTCCTCCAAATCCTTCTGATATAGATTTAATAATCATATCACCAGACATTCCCGACAAAAGACCATACAAAATAGCAGTTACAAAAAGGGCCAAAAAGGGATGGATATCAAACTTCACGATGGCAATCAGGATAATGGCCAAAGCAAGCAAGATGGTCAATACAAGTATCATGGTTGTTGTGGTTAAAATAGGTTCAATTGTCAGACTCAAACTTTCAATATACCCAAACTTTTTGCAGTGTTGAAACAAGTAAGGTTTTTTTACGGAATCAAATTTTGAATTTTTACACAAACAACCAATTCAACCTAATAAGTGGAGCATTCTGACTCATGAATGTTTCAAAAACAGGAATTTTAATGAATTTCTATACAATGTTTAAAAATTAACCACTGATAAAAAACAAAAGCGGGAAGCAATCTTTTCAGATTTACTTCCCGCTTCATGAACTTATGACCGTAGCCATCTGCCCATGTCAAGCTACTGTTATTGATACTTTAAATTCAGTTACCCAAATTCAAAAACTTTGACCTCAAACTTCCTGTTTATTTTTCAACATACAGTCCAGATTCAAATGCTTCTGCGGTTTCCCGTCTCAAACTTCCACCTTTCGGCAAAGCCCCTTCACAAATTAACCTGGCGTTTTGAGTTAAAGTCCGGAATGCTACTTCCGATATTTTATCCCTTACTTGATGTTATCAAAATACGATAATTTATTTCCGAAAAACAAAATTTTGTATATAATTTTTTGAACAAATTATCAACATGCCTGGGATGCTTATCAACAAACTTATCAACAAGACTGTATCCATTCATCAGAATTTTATCCTTTTTAATTCTCCAAAACACTAAATTGGGTGTAAATAAAACCAATAAGGCTGAGTTGCTGATCAGAAAGGTTTTTCCACCCAAAGAATACAGGACATATTTTCCGAAAACACCCTATGCGTTTTAAGTACCTAAAAACAATTTAGATATTTTTTTCTGAATGTAATTTGTAACTTCCAAGGAGAATTAACCATAGCCCAGAAGACCATGAACATCCACTATGTTGACAATTATGAAATCTTGAGTAAACAGGCTGCAGGCATCGTCGAACAAGAAGTCAGCAAAAAAAGTGATTTGCTTTTTTGTGCCGCTACAGGCAACTCCCCAACAGGCATGTATGCCCATATGGCCAAGAAGCCCAGTATTTTTGGCAATATGACCATTGTAAAAATGGATGAGTGGGGCATCATTCCCCTGGATCATCCTGATTCCTGCGAATCCTATATTCAAAGGCACATTTTGGAACCTTTGCATATTCCAAAAGAAAAATATATCACCTATGATTCTGCATCTGAAAAGGTGGAACAGGAATGTGAGAGGATGGAAAATTACATTCAGGAAAATGGCCCTTTTGATGTGATTATCCTGGGACTTGGGAAAAACGGCCACATTGCTTTCAATGAACCCGGAGAATACCTGGAGACAAGGTTCCACAAAAACCTCCTTGCCCCCTCCACAATACAGCATGACCCCAATCTTTCCAAAGGCTCAGAGCCTGCATACGGACTCTGCGTAGGCATGCAGGGAATCATGATGGCCAAAAAAATTATTTTCTTGATTACAGGAAAAGGAAAGCAGGATGCTATCCAACAAATTCTGGAAAGAAGGATTTCCACTTATTGCCCGGCTTCTTTCCTATGGCTGCATCCCAATGTGGAGTGTCTGATTGACATGAGTAGCTTAAGCGCATAATAACATGTAAAATCCACTATTTAACCAAAGCCAAAGAACTTATGAAGCCTATTGTACAAATTTCTTTGGATCTGACCAATATTGATGAAGCCCTTGAAACTGCAGCCATGGCCCTTCGTGCTGGGGTTGATTGGCTGGAAGCCGGGACTCCTTTGATTTTAGCTGAAGGCCTTCATGGGGTCAGGAAATTAAGAGAAGCCTTTCCCAAAACCCCTATTGTAGCAGATCTTAAAACTATGGACGGCGGATACCTAGAGGCTGAAATGATGGCCAAAGCAGGTGCAACCCATGTAGTCGTCATGGCTAGGGCCCATGAAGAAACTATCAAATGCGTGGTAAGAGCGGGTAAAGATTATGGCATTGGGGTAATGGGAGACAATCTGGGTTGCCCAGACATGGTCGCAGGAGCCAAATTTCTTGAAGACCTGGGCTGTGATTATGTAATCCATCACATAGGTTACGACGAAAGAAGAGGAATTTCAGCTGCAGGCAAGCCAATGCCAAGCCCATTGGACCAATTGAAAGAGGTAGTATCTGCTGTAAAAATTCCCGTACAAGCCGTGGGCGGGCTGAGCTTGGAACAGGCTATCCAATGCCCTAAATTGGGTGCTCCTCTTGTTGTATTGGGTGCTCCACTTACTATAGATGCAGATGCCTTCAAAACCGCAGACGGGGATTTGGAAGCATCTTTAAGAAAAATATGCGCAGCCATTCATGCCCAGTAATCATTCAAATTCACACCGAAAAAACTATGTCCAGCAAATCAGCAGCAGTAGTCAATTACGCAGAGGCCAAAGGCTCTGTGGAAATCCGAGAAATCCCCATTCCTGAAATCGGGGAAGATGATATTTTATTGGAAGTAGCAAATGTAGGCGTCTGTGGCAGCGACCTCCATCAATGGACCTCTGACCATAGCTGGCCGGTAAATTACCCTGTAGTATTAGGGCATGAATTTGGTGGAAAAATCGCTGCTCTTGGAAGCCGGGTAAAAGGCTGGTCAGTAGGTGACAGGGTGGTAAGTGAAACAGCAGCTGTGATTGATGCCCAAAACCCCATGAGTAGGACAGGGCTCTATAACCTTGACCCAACTAGAAAAGGATTCGGATATGGGGTAAACGGGGCCATGACCAGATTTGTAAAGGTTCCCGCCAGGTGCCTCCACCATGTCCCCGATCATCTAGCTTTTGAGGAGGCCTGTCTTACGGAACCTTGCGCTGTAGCCTACAATGCTGTGGTTGGAAATTCGAGGATAAGGCCCGGCGATAGGGTTCTTGTCATCGGACCTGGAACTATTGGTATACTTTGTGCAGCAGTCGCCAAATTATGCGGTGCAGAAGTGGGGATTGTTGGTTTGGAAGCAGACAAGGAAAGGCTTGAAATAGCAAAAAAATATGGATGTGATGCCTTGATTGGGGAAGCTGCAAAAGATTGGGCGAAGAAAGCCGATGGTTTGGGCGCAGACCTAATTGTAGATGCGGCAGGAGTTTCCGCTACATTAAAAATGGCTATTGATTTGGTAAGGCCAAATGGTCAGGTAACCAAAGTAGGTTGGGGTCCCCAGCCCTATAATTTTTCTTTAGATCCCTTGGTCCAGAAAAATGTACGCCTACAGGGGAGTTTCAGTCATAATTGGCCGATTTGGGAAAAGGTCATCAGCCTGATGGCCAGCGGGAAATTGGATGTCAAACCTATAATAGGTGGAGTATGGTCAATCACAGAGTGGAAAAAAGCTTTTGAACTGATGCATGAAGGGAAAGTAGTGAAAAGTGTATTAAAACCCGTTTAAGATGCGCTTAAAGGATAAAGTAATCATAATCACGGGAAGCACTACGGGGATAGGAAAAGCCATTGCCAAAGCTTCCCTATCTGAAGGCGCCAAAGTCCTACTTCATGGCCTGGAAGAAGATTTGGGAAAATTGACCTTAGAAGAATTAGGTTGTGAAAATACCCTCCTGCATGTAGAAGATATCACATCAGAAGGTTGTCCAGACCGCCTGGTGGGCCTAGCCATCAAAACCTGGGGGAAACTTGATGCAATTGTCAATAATGCTGCTTTGGTGGTAAGTTCTAATATTGAAAATACTGACAACAGGTTTTTAAGCAAGGTTCTGGAGGTCAACAGTATTGCCCCATTTCTTTTGATCAAATCAGCCCTTCCCTATTTATCAACCTCAAGAGGAGTGGTTTTGAATATTGGTTCGGTCAATGCATGGAGCGGTGAACCCAACCTTTTGGCCTATAGTATTTCCAAAGGAGCATTGATGACAATGACAAGGAACCTGGGAGATGTTTTGCCAAGAACCCATGGAGTAAGGGTCAATCAGATCAACCCGGGATGGGTATTGACCGAAAGAGAAATGATCCGTAAACAACAGCATGGCCTCTCGGAAAACTGGTATGAAGAAATCCCAGCCATGTATGCCCCTTCGGGAAGAATACTTTGGCCGGCAGAAATAGCTGCTGCTGCTGTTTACTGGCTTGCAGACGAAAGCGGGCCCATCAGCGGGCAAGTGGTAGATCTTGAACAACATCCTTTGATGGGCAGAAATGCCCCAAAGGATTCTTCCACCATTCATGGCAAATTTTAAAATAATGGAGAACTTATGCCCAAATTAGCTGCCTTCCCTAAAGCTTTTATGCATGCCCTATGCAAAGATGGCAGCATGAAATTGGCTACCTGGATTGAACTTGCCTCCAATTTGGATATTGAGGGACTTGAATGGTATGCTGGTTTTTTGGAAATGCAGGATACCCTTAATTGGAAGCTTTTTAGAAAAATGGTGGAAGACAAAGGGAAAGTCATTCCCATGATGTGCTGCTCTCCTGATTTCACCCATCCCAGCAAAACTTTCAGGCAAAAAGAAATCGATAAACAAAAGTACTGGATAGACATGACCTTTGCATTGGGAGGTTCCTATTGCCGGGTGTTATCCGGTCAAAGACGTCCAGAATTGACCATCCAGGAAGGTGTAAAATTGGCGGCAGATTCTATCCAAAGCTGCCTTCCCTATGCCGAGGAGCGTAACATAACTCTGATTTTGGAAAACCACTACAAGGATGACTTTTGGGAATATCCTGAATTTGCCCAAAAAATGGACGTATTCACCCAATTGGTGAACAGCATCAACCATCCCAATTTTGGTGTAAATTATGATCCCAGCAATGCTTTTTTGGCAGGAGAAGACCCTTTGGAATTGCTCAAAAAAGTTTCCCATCGGGTAGTCACCATGCACGCCAGTGACAGGTATTTGAAATACGGTACCGTTGAAGATTTGAGAAATGAGGAGGACGGAGCACTTGGCTATGCCAAAAGGTTGAGCCATGGAGAAATCGGAAAAGGCTTGAATGACTATGATGCCATTTTTTCTGAACTGAAACGGGTAAGTTTTGACAGTTGGATCAGCATTGAAGATGGCGTGGAAGGCATGGACCAACTGGAAAGAAGTGTGGCATTTTTAAGAAAGAAAATAGCCCAATATTGGCCTGATTAAAATTGATGATTATGGAAGCAGTTCATTTGTACGCATCGCAATGTTTTCTGGGAGAAGGGCCTTATTGGCATGCGGGAAGAAAAAGCTTTTTCTGGGTAGATATTGAAAATGGAAAGCTATTTGAATATCCCATGGACAGTGGAAAAGTTAACACCTGGAAATTTGAGCAGCGTATCACTTTGGTAGTGGAAGGAAAAGCCGATCACCTGATTTTGGCATTGGACCAAAAAATCGCACGATTTAACCTCAAAACCGAAAAGCTGGAATGGATCGCTTCGATAGAGGACATCCCAGGCAACCGCCTGAACGACGGAAAATGTGATGCCAAAGGAAGATTATGGGTGGGTTCAATGAGCAAAAAATTCGACAAGGGTGCGGGAGCATTCTATAGCCTGGATGCAGATCTGAAAAAACAAAAGCATTTAGACCAGATTACCATCTCTAACGGAATGGCCTGGACCCATGACAACAATATGCTCTACTATATTGACAGTCCCACACAGAAGGTCAATGCCTATCATTTTGATTTAGATAGCGGCGCCATTCAATTTGACCGAATCGCCATTGATATCCCCATTTCCTTAGGAACACCTGACGGCATGTGCATGGACGAAGAAGGAAAACTGTGGATTGCACATTATGGAGGTTCTGGGGTCTATAGATGGGATCCGCTCACCGGAAAATTGATAGAGAAAGTTCCCTTGACTGCTCCGCATGTCACATCCTGTGCTTTTGGCGGTGAAAACTTGGAAAGTTTATTGGTGACAACCGCCAGAGAAAACTTAAATGAAACTCAATTGAGGGAATTTCCTTTGAGTGGGGACGTATTTTTAATCCAAACCAAGACCAAAGGATTCCTACCTAATCCTGCAGGTTTTTGATTGATAGAACTAAAATTACGGCAATGGTTAAAGGGCAGGACAGCGGTAAAAAACAATGTTTTATGTATATCCGCAATTAGACCAGTAACCAATTTAAATTGGGTCTTAAATCAACCTGATATTAATAGATATTGAATCCGCCTCGGCGGACAAGTTATTCATTGATATTGGTTTGAAATCTTAGGTTTATTCTATTGTGATTATTCTACTGGCATGAAAGCGGACAATCTTACAATGTTTTATCAACTTCATAACTAACAAAGTCTTAAAATACCAGAATTGGCAAGCTTATCAACTATTCAAAACCAACAATAGCGAAACCATTGATTGACAAAAAAACAGTCATATCGAAAAAAAGAAGGAGAAAAACCTAATTTTCTACCGAATAAACGCTCATAGTTTATTTGATTTCACAGGGAAATTTGTCCTCAAATTAAAATTTAAATTCCTTAAAGACTGAATGTTTGCTTTTTTATCAGTCACATACTGAACCTTAAGAGCCATTTATGGCACGGTCTTGGTGTTCTCATTAGCATTACAAAAGGAGGTTACTATGAAAACATTGAGAAAAATCATTGGTCTGTCCTTACTTATCAGCCTGATCTTTGTCATGGATGGCTACGGACAAGGCCGGGGTAATGGGAAAAATGGACATCAGAAAGAATACAAACACCATCAGGGCAAATATAAAGGCAAACAGCAACAGGCTTACAGACAACAAGGTCCACCACCTTGGGCTCCCGCTCACGGATACAGAGCTAAGCAACATGTTTATTTCCCTGATTACCATGTTTTCTATGATGCCAGGAGAAGCGGATATGTTTATTGGAACAATGGTAACTGGGCTTTCTCTGCTTCCATGCCTGCTTTTATCGCCAATATTGACCTAGGCAATGCCAGAATACAGGTTATGAGCGACATCCCATTAAATGCAAGACCTGAAATTTATTATGACGACTACTTCCGCAATTACCCTCCTAGAAGGGGAAGCGCCAATTTAAATATACACATCCCGTTTTGAAATATGTGGAATTAATATGTAAACAACCCTTCAAATCAGTTTTGACGGGTTGTTTTTTTATCACCAAAAATTGAAAAATACTTACACAAATGAGTATTCCTTTCACAAATTGAATTACTGATTTCCTAATGAAGGTCTGATATATCGAAACTATTTAATCTGGAACAAAGCAGCTTTTAATCTTCCCGAGAAGGGTGCCATCAAAAATAAAACCCTGCATATTTTTTCATCCAGTTGGGATTCTCCAACAGCAATGAAATCTAGATTGGCCAAAATAATTTCTTTTAACAAAAGATGCCTGTGATCAACAAGGTTGACTGTGGCATCAATTTTTTTTGGGTACACCCCACTAAGGAATTCCTGATGGATAAAAAATAAGTATATCTGCAAATAGACCAGTAACCAATTTAAATTGGGTCTTAAATCAACCTGATATTAATAGATATTGGATCCGCCTCGGCGAACAAGTTATTCATTGATATTGGTTTGAAATCTTAGGTTTATTCTACTGGCATGAAAGCGGGCAATCATAATAAAAAATATCTTATTGCTTATAAAAACAAAAACGGGAAGTTTTCTTTCGAATACTTCCCGTTTCATAACCTGGTAAACCGTGGTTTGCCAAACTATGTCAAGTTACAGTTATTATGAGTCATTTCAGTTGCCCGATTTGAAATTACTTTTTTCTGGTATGGCGGTCCATCAGATGGCCGCATTGCATTTTTCATGCTTTTACAGATTCCGGAATTTCAGCATTACCCGTTATAGTTTGATTTTTCAACCTCCCTACTTCCTGATCTAATCCAGTTTGTCAAAGTAACCTGAAGTCTTACCTTCACTCTTTTATCTCTTACTTGATGTTATCAAATTTCGATAACAAAATACTGAAAACCAATATTTTAACGAATTATTTACACACAATTTTTCCACCGCAATTATCGATTTATACACAAAATATCAACATTCATTATCGTTTTTTGGATTTAATTTCAATAATCTAGTTCAAATCCACAAAGAGAACCATTTTGATGGAATAGATCGCCCCTACAGGCCTCTGGGCTACACATTCTTTTGACCCCAGACTTCCGCAAGCTTCAGTCTGGGTTGACACATATCAGCCTTTCAGGCTTTTCATTTGCCTCTTTCCCAACTTTTTAAAAAACATTAAGTTTTATCGACCCTATTATATTTCACATAAATTTGATTTCCCTGATTTTTAATCATTCACAACAGGAATCAAAAACCAATCTCTTTTGTTAAGCCAACAACAACGCATATTTGAAGCATGGAAATTAACTGGAACTTGGAACATACCTACCAACAGTTGCCCGAGGCACTTTTTAGCACCATTCACCCCATTCCCGTAAAGTCACCTCAATTGGTCCTGTTAAACCATAGCCTGGCAGATGAACTAGGGATAGCTTTGGAACAATACGATGTAGCCACCTTGAGTGCTATATTTTCAGGTAACCAAATCCCACAGGATGCGCGACCCTTGGCCCAGGCTTACGCCGGCCATCAATTTGGCCAATTCACCATGTTGGGAGATGGCCGGGCCATCTTATTGGGAGAACAGATTACCCCAAAAGGAGAAAGATACGACATCCAGCTGAAAGGGTCCGGTAGGACACCCTATTCCAGGGGTGGAGACGGAAGAGCACATTTCAGCGCCATGTTGCGGGAATACCTGATTTCCGAGGCCATGCATTTTTTGGGCATCCCTACTTCAAGGTCTTTGGCAGTAGTGATCACCGGTGAACCTGTTTACAGGGAAAAAGTCAGAAACGGCGCTATTCTTACCCGGGTGGCTTCAAGTCATATCCGTGTGGGAACTTTCGAGTATGCAAGAAATTTTCATGAAGGCAAATACCTGAAGGACCTGCTCCAATACAGTATTGCCAGGCATTATCCGGAACTGGATGAGGCAGAAAACCCTGCCCTGGCCTTCTTTGAGGCGGTAATGGCCAAACAATTGGAATTGATTGTGAACTGGATGCGGGTAGGCTTTATCCATGGAGTGATGAATACAGACAATATGAGCGTTCCGGGCGAAACCATTGACTATGGCCCCTGTGCTTTCATGAATGCTTACGACCCGATGACAGTTTTCAGTTCCATCGATACCCAGGGCCGTTACGCCTATGGCAACCAACCTTTCATAGCGCACTGGAATTTGGGCTGCTTAGGTTCGGCATTGTTGCCTGAAATCGCACCCAATACAGAAGAAGCTGTGAAACTGGCCCAATCATCGATCAATGAATTTCCAAAAGCCTATGAGGCACAATGGCTGGAAATGATGGGCCATAAATTGGGCATAGCCAAAGTGAAAGCTTCGGACAAGGCTTTGGTGGACGACCTTTTGCACTGGATGAAAAAGCATAAAGCGGATTTTACCAATACTTTCCTTTACCTCAGAAGAAATGCCTTTCCTCAGGACAGCATTTACCAGGAGGCGGATTTCAAAGCTTGGCTTCAATTGTGGGAGGAAAGGATTGCTGACAAGCGCTCAAAAGCCCAGGAATTGATGGATCAGAACAATCCTGCCTTTATCCCCCGCAATCATTTGGTAGAAGAAGCCCTGGAGGCAGCAAGTAATGATGGCAATATGCAGCCATTTCAGGAACTTTTGGCTGTACTGCAGGAGCCTTACAACGATAAGCCGGGTTTTAAAAAATTCCAGGAAGTGCCTGTGGAGGTGGATAAAGGTTATCAGACTTTTTGTGGGACTTAAGACTGCTCAAATAATTGAAATGCAAATTGCATTAAACTTAATCATAGATGTGATCAAAACATAAAATTCAATTCAATCTGGCTGGGTAGATTTTTAACATTTTCTCTTTGTTACTTTTTTTCTTGATAAAAAAAGTAACCAAAAAAATCAAGAATTTCGAATCCTTCTCCACTCAAGGCCTACGCCGGCCCGGACGAAATTCAATCCTCCCCGCCCTTCTTCGACGATCACGTTTGTAATTTATTACGACTTTTATTTCCAACTTTTAATCACTTGCCTCAAATTTGTTACTTAAAAATTCCTTAAAAAGTCTTGGAATTTGGGTTTAGAGTTGTTATAACCACCTTGATCAAAGAATTACTTGGAGCTTTTGTATTTTGCGTTAGGTAAGTTACCTAACGCAAAATACGTCAAAAAAGCCGACCGAAGGAACCCACAGGCAAAAGGCTTATTTTGATTGTTTTTCCCAAGCTTACTTCCCTCCCGGAGGTAAATTATTCAGCCAAAAGCGCTCCATGATTTTCCGGAGATGCAAGGATGTATTTTCCTTTCATTGATGCTATGGGCCCCCATAGGATAGGACATCATGTCAAGCTGCTTATTGTTTTTGATCAATCGGTCCACCAGCATTTCAAAACTCTGTTCGATTGAACTTTTGTGCTAAAAATCCGCCACTACGCCAAGCGCCAAAACGTTATTTACCAAACCCCACCATACCTCTGCTTGCTTTTAAGCCTTTCCTCGAAACTGTTAGATTTGGTCTTCTCGGTAATCTGCTTGAGCTTCCATTTGAGGATTTCTCAGGTCCAGTTTTTTGATAAATGTGTTGATGAATCTGACGGAATTTTCCTTAACTATTTGATCATCCAAGGTCGAAAATGCCTATTGAAACAGACCCAATTCCCTGTAAATGTTTCATTGAAATAATTGGGAGATTTTAAAAATATCTTCAATTAAATTTACTAAATTCAGGAGATTGCCGAAAGAGGAACTAAGAAAAACAACAGATTTTTTTCACAGTCGGACGTTACAGACAATGCTAAAAAACAGCGGAAAACAACATTGAATGTGCAAACATACATACACGTTGACAAATTAAAAGATTGGCAGACCATGCTGGAAGAGAACTAAAAACGAAGCATAAATGAAAATCAGTTGAAAGGGCAGAACAACAATAAACAATTGAAACATGAAAATACTTTCATCAGCACGAATATGTCGAATTAAGGCTCAAGGATATGATAAAGGCTTCAACAATGAAGAAATTCCCAACACGCAGTGGGTAATAGGTTTGCTTATCAAATGTGCACAATACTATTTCTAACCGGACTTTTATTGACTAATATTTTCATATTGACCGCTGCTTCACTGATTGCATTCTTAACTGTAGTTTTGCCCTACCATCCTTTTGACTATTTGTACAATTACGGAATACGTCATTTGCTTAAACGCCCTAAACTTCCAAAACGGACTGCTCAAGCGAAATTTGCCTGTGGTACTGCTGCGATTTGGCTTGGTGTCATTATTTTTCTTTTCTCCAACAATCAAATGATTTTGGGGTATGTATTAGGGGGTGTTTTATTTTTTGTAGCCCTACTAGTGAGTACGATTGATTATTGTATACCCTCTATGATTTATAACACCTTATTCAAAAGCAGAAATGTTGACCAAAACTGACATAGCCACGAACAGGTAATATACGACAACCTAACAATTAAAGATTTTTACAAAAAGGTGTGATCTTCATCCCTTAAATATTTGAAAATCAATTTTGTAGCCTCGACAGGGCTACATACCCCCTTTTTTAATTAAATAGCATTTAATCTATGTGCATTGATTTTCAAGTATTTACATTTTCACCTAATTAAATAAGGTTAGAAAAAAGTAAATCAGATTAATGAAAAGTGTCCCCCAAAGTGTCCCCCGATTTTATTTTTCGTATATTTAGGTATCGAATCAAAAGACAGAAATCATGGCAAACTTTAATTACTACCTTAGGGAGAAATCCAAAGATGGGGACACCCCTGTTTTATTGTTTATCAGTTATCATGGCCACCGCCTGAAATACTCCACCGGGAAAAGCATCCATCCCAAGTTTTGGAATGAAGACAGCCAACTTGCAAGACTTGTCAAGGAATTCCCCAACGCTAAAAAATTCAATGACAGATTGAAATTCATCAAAGGTGAAGCAGAAAAAACTTTGATGGGAATGGAGGCAGATTTAAACCGCATCCCCTCCACCATTGAATTAAAAACCAAACTGGATGAAGTTTTAAAAGAAATCCCTGAGGCAGAAAAAGAAGATCCTGACAGGATGCCAACTTTCATGGAACTGTTTGACAGATATATCCAAGAGGCCAAAGAGGGAACCCGCCTGACAGCATCAGGAAAAAGATTTGATAAAAGATCTATCCAAAAATACAATACTGTTTATGACACCTTGGAAAAGTTCGGGAAATCCTATCACCTGACATTTGACACCATTGACAAAAACTTTTATACCAAGTTTGTCACCTACTTGAATAAAGAAATTTCCAAGACTGTCAATGGTAAAAAGGTAATTATCAAACCAAGTTACACAGTCAACACCATAGGAAAGTATATCCAAGTTATTAAGACTTTTTTAGCCTATGCCACAGAGAATGGATATAACAGAAATATGGCTTTTCAGAAATTCAAAGCACACAATACACCCGGATTTTCCATTTATCTGAATGAGGATGAAATTAATCAGATCATGGAACTGGATTTAAGATCCACCCCGCATTTGGAACGTGTCCGGGACTTGTTTATAGTAGGATGTTGGACTGGATTAAGGTTTTCAGATTTTACAGCCATCAGACCTGAGAATATCAAAGATGAATATTTGGAAATAAAAACATTCAAGACAGGGGAAAAAGTCATTATCCCCATTCATTCCATGGTTAGGAAAATCATGGCCAAATATGATGGGGTATATCCAAACAGTCTGCCCCCTGCCATATCCAACCAAAAAATGAATGCCTATCTGAAAGACATTGCAAAACAGGTGGACTGCCTTAAAACCCCGGTGGAGGTGGAACGCATCAAAGGAGGCCTGAAAGCCATCACAAGACAGGAAAAATGGGAACTTGTCACCACACACACCGCCCGCAGATCCTTTGCCACCAACGTTTATAAAAGTGGATTCCCTGCCATCAGTTTGATGAAGATCACAGGCCACAGGACAGAAAAAGCCTTTTTGCTATACATCAAAGTCACCCCTGAGGAAAACGCAAAGCAGTTATTGGATCACTGGAGAAAAACAGCCTTAAAAGTTGGATAATATGGAAGACAAAGAAATACAGGAAATCAGGGAAAAGTTTAAAAATCAAATTACCCCTGAATTAAAGGAATCATTCCAAAAATTAAGAGACAGGATGACTGCCTACAATGATAAAAACCAAAAGGAATTCAAAAAGACATTTAAGACAGTCAAACATATCCTGAAAAGCAGAAAATTGGTATTACCAAGGGACTGGCAGAAAGTCTTTTATGAATGGTATGTAGAAAAATATAGGGATGAAATTAATGAACTGACTTGGGATGACCTGACAGAAAAAATGAAAGATGAAAGCATCATTTTTGAATGGGCAGAAAGTTATACCAAAGAATTAATCCCCGAAAAAATAGAAGTGGAGAAAACCGAAAGAGGGGAACCAATAGCAGTTAGATATTCCATCCTGAATGAATTTTTTAATGAATCAGATCAATTCAAAAACCTATCTGAAAAGCAGAAAGAGCAAATTTTAGCATACATATTAGGCACCATCCCAAGGACTGCAAAAGGCATAAAAAACGGTGAACCCAAGTATTTTTCAGATGGCCATAAAAGCAGGGCAAAGGAATTAATAAATAAGATAAAAAAGGGGGATATTCTTTAATCCCCCTGCCTTATCCCCCTGTCACCTTTGAATAAACAAAACAAATTCAAAGGATATGGACAATCTAATTTTAACTACCTACACCCCTGAGCAACTTACAGGGATCATTAACAATGCAGTGACTGAGGCAGTCAAAAATATCAAAATTCAAGCCTCCACCCCACCAAGTGAAAAACTGTTAACCCGAAAAGAAACAGCAGACAAACTTAAAATCAGTCTTGTCACCCTGAATGACTGGACTAAAAGGGGACTAATACAGTCTTATCTTATTGGTGGACGTGTCCTGTATAAGGACAGCGAAATAGAAGCATCACTGTATAAAACCCAAACTGTAAAATACTGATCCATGGGAGCCATCACAAAAAAGGCACTGCCCGGATCAGATCCGAACAATGCCCGCACCGCCTTAGGTATCGAATCAAAAGCAGTATTCAAATATACCTATTATTTCGGACACCTATTTAGTCAAAACATTGAAATCTTATTTTTTACAGGGGTGGAGGCCTGCACCGGATGAAAACTTTTAAGATACCAATTCAAAGACTGTCCCCATGTGGAACGATTGTCAATATAGAAGCAGTGGCGAATTTAGTCCTGCCTAAGGTGGTAAAATTTGACTACTGGCATGGAAAGAACCTGATTGGATTCATCCTTTGTGAAGTTGGTGAAATGGGAATATTTGAGGCCACAGATATTTTGATAGATGAATATTTCAAGTCTGAGGAATTCAAGGCATTCAGAAAGGAGGCAGGCAAATGGAACTGAATAAAAGGGAGGTGAAAATAGACCCCTCCACAGATTTGAACCAACTTGCAGAGGCAATCCAAAACACCCCAAATACAGCACCACAGGAACCCGAAGAACCCAAACCGATAGACAATAAGTCCCAGGTCAAAGAATGGCTTAAAATGGCTAAAATTGATCCAAACGAGAAGATAGAAAGACCGCCTGTCTGCCTGTCCATCATTGATGGGGATCATGAGGGGATAATAGGAACCTTGGGGAATTTTTCTTTGATAATCGGAAAAGCTAAGTCAAAAAAGACATTCAGTCTTTCTTTGTTCCTGTCTGCCTTAGTAGCAAATCAAACAGTATTTGGAAAGTTCAAAGGCAGTCTGCCTGAGAATAAAACAAAGGTGGTTTTCTTTGATACGGAGCAATCAAGATACCACGTCCAAAAGTTTTATCACAGAGTTTGCAGACTTCTTGGGATTGAAACCCCTGTCAACTTTGAAGCATACTGCCTGAGACAATTTACACCCATAGAAAGACTGGAAATCATTGACTTTTATATCAATTCAGATCCTGACATAGGTTTTGTGGCCATTGATGGAATCAGGGATTTGGTCAACTCAATCAATGATGAAGACGAAGCCACAAAGACTGCATCCCATTTATTGAAGTGGACAGAAACCAAGTCCATCCATATTGTCACAGTCCTGCATCAGAATAAAAGGGATGAAAACGCCCGGGGACATTTGGGGACTGAATTAGTCAATAAAGCAGAAACCGTTTTGTCCGTTTCAATAGATCCACAGGACAGAAAAATATCAGTGGTGGAACCTGAATTTTGCAGGGACAGGGAACCCGAAATTTTTGCATTCACAGTGGATGAAAATGGACTGCCTGTCTTGGTGGATGGATGGGAGAAAGTGGAGGCCACCACGAAAAAAGCAGTGTCCCCGGATGCCATATCAGATGACTATCACAAAGAAAAGTTAAAAGGGATATTCAAAGACCTTGGGGATCAGGTTAAAGGTGGTGAATTAAAAGACTGTATAAAAACAGTTTTTGATTTTGGGGAGACAAAAGCCATTCAATTCAGGACTTATTATAAGAGAAAAAACTGGATAATTCTGAATGGTCACCAAAACAGTCCAAAAGCATTCTACACCATAAATATTTGACTTGACTTACTTAGTTACTTGGTTAGCCATATAGGGTTTTATCTAACTAACTAAGTTCAAAACCTACTAAAAACAGAAATAAGATGACTGAAATAAAAAATCTATACATACTAAATACAGGCTTTAAAATAGACAATGACCTATTTGATGCCTTTTATAATTCACAGCGAAATTTTAAGAGGGATGAATTAATAGACTTAATTCAACAGCTGTTTGGGTACTACAATTGTGAAATGACTTTAGAGGAATCCATTAGCATAGAGTTGAGGCAGTTATTTAAACCCCAAATTATTATTGATGGGGGATCTTTCATTTATGCTTATGGGACAGATTACCCAATAGAACTTCTTAAGGATAAAACCAAGCTGATTGAATGGCTTAAAACCAAAGAAAAAGGAATCAAAGAAAGAATTGATTTAGATGGGACTGATATAAAAATCAGTCAAACTGTCTGCAAGGTGGAGGGCAAAGATCCTAAAATAGAAATCATGCCTTTGCGGGATTGGATAAATATAAAAAGCATAGAATTAATCTGAAAACCTGACTTGGTTACTTGGTTAGACTACTTGTTTAACCAAGTTTAATCAAGTTAAAACCACCATAAAAGACATGAAATCAATACTGGATATAGAAGTAAGCTGTTTTGCTTATTACAATGAAGTGAATCACCCCAAGACAGTCAATTTGTTAGCATGGTTAACGTCCACCAAGTACAAAGACAAAGTGGATCTTATCAGGTCACTGGATGACAAGAAAGAAAGGGGGTTATTAAAATCCAAACTGCCTGCCATCACCCCAAGTGCAATTTTAAAAAATAGGATATCAGAAATCCCATTGAATGAAAAACTAATAAAACATACTGGATTTATTCAAATAGACATTGATTTGGCAAAGGGAAATATTGAAATATCAAACTGGAATGATTTAAAAGACGAAATATCCAAACTGCCACAGATAGCATATTTCGGACTGTCTGCATCAGGGAAAGGATATTGGGGACTGATCCCCATCCCCCCTGATCCTGATAATCACAGTGGATATTTTGACACCCTACATGGAATTTTCTTGCATCAATGGGGGATTGAACTGGATGGATTGCCTAAAAATATTACATCACTTAGGGGTTATTCATACGATTTGGACGCTTATTTTAATCATGAGGCAAAGACATTCACAGTCTTAAAAAAGCCTGTCACAGTGGCTAAAATACCCCCTAAAATCAATCCTGCACCTGTCACAGATGGAAAGTATCAATGGATAGAAAATTGGATCTTATCCAAGATATCGGAAGCCATGCCCGGGGACAGGCATAATGCCCGCCTGAAATATTCAAGACTGGCAGGGGGACTGATAGCAGGGGGATATTTGCCCGCATCAGTGGAACAAAGCATTATTGACAGTTATCTGTCACAATATGGGAACGAAGACACCAAAGAAATCCAAGACAGGGAAATAGAGGCCGTCAAATATGGGATAGCTGAGGGAATAAAAGCACCTGCCACGCCTCCACCCATCAGATGTTTGTTTGTGGCATTCACCGATATAAAAGACTATTCAGATAAGGCATTCAAGATATGGCAGGGGGATGACAAATTTTATATCCCCAAATCCACAGTCTTTGAAATACTGGATTTTGGCTTTTATGTATTGGAATATTATCTGAAAAAGGAAAGAAAAAAAGATGACAGGAAACCGCCCGCCTATCAGTCCACAGCATGGAAAGAATTTCCTTTTGATGCAGACCCCATCCATCAGATCATTGAAAAAAAAACTTTAATCCATGATGACTACCAAACCGAGTTTGACAGCACTGAGGCAGAAATTAGAGAAACTGAGAAAAGAAACCAAAGACTTAGAAGCGATATTGAAAGAATCAAACAGGAATCACAGGGAATGGAAAGTCTGTTTATACAGGTTGCAACGCTTGTTAAATGGGAATGGATTGAACCCGGATGCATTAAAGAACCACAGGGAAAAGATAGATTATTTCGATTGAAATATTATACTACATAGATTTATTCAATATTCCGTAAATTACGGATGAAAAACGGATAATATGGGAAAGTTTGAAAAAGGAAATCCGGGCAGACCCAAGGGAGCGAAAAACAAAGTCAATACTGAGTTACGGGAACTGATCCAAAAGCTGTTTGATGACAATTTTGACACCATTCAAGAAGATTTGGAGGCATTGGAACCTAAGGACAGATTAAAATTTCTTTCTGACTTGTTGCCTTATTTGTTGCCCAAACTACAAAGCACCACCCACACCACAGAAATTGATTTGGATGGCATGAGTGAAGAAGATTTGGACAAATTGATAGAACGGATCACAAATGAATAAGGGACTGAAAATAAGCATCCTGATAGCCTTAAAAAACGGCCTACTGTCAAAGGTGGAGGCAAAGACTTTGATAAATTCTAAAGGGATCATTAAACTGGATTTATCCACCCATGGGATGCCTGATCCTGTTTGTCCCATCATTGACAGGATGCCTGATTTGAAACAGTATTTTATTAGAATTATTGACTTGGGACATGGAGAAAACCCACAGATGGAGCAAATTTAATATCAAACTGACAGTCCTAAAAGCATTGAAAAAAGGGATAATATCCAAAAATGAAGCAAAAATGGTACTGGATGCAGATGACCCAAGTAACTACATGTTTTTAACTGAACATGATGAAGATGAAATCTATTCCAAAACAAAAAAATTACTGGAAAGACTTGGGATCATTACACCGCTAATATTTGTTGATGAAAATGGAAATATCTGTTAACGATAAAAAAAAGATATTGGAAGCCTATCTGAAAAAAGCCATCACAAAGGATGACATGAAATTTCTGTTTGAAGTTGGAATATCAGTCCCACCCATTCAATGGAAATTTAAAACTGAGGCAGACGAAAAAAGACACCAAAGAAAAAGGGACTTGGTGGAAATTGTCTTGGGACGTACATTCCCAAAAATTGTATGGGTGAAATCAAAGCATATTGAACAATGAAAAGAACGGAAAAACTACTATTTGAATTGAAGCCATCAGAGTTTAGAAAGATGGTTTTAAAATCCCTGCATTCCGGAACCATAACCAAAGATGAAGCAAAGGTACTTATCAGGGATGGACAGAAAGACAAAGGAATATTTCTGTTTGAAGATGACCTGACAGATGCAGACCTACTTTTAAAATCAGGGCTTGAAAAGATGGGATATTTCGGGGGGATTATTTTGGATGGAACTGGAAAGGATTTTTTAGAAGTTAAGCAGTCTTGAACTTAGTTACTTGGTTAAACCCCTATGCACATATCTAACTAACTAAGTTAAGTCTGCATTTTTCGACATGATAAAAAACTGCAAAAAAACAGACCTATTCCCTGCAAACTGTCCCCCAAACTGTCCCCCAAAAATGAAAAACCCCAAATACAGCCTGTATAAGGGGTTTTTTGTAGCCTCGACAGGAATCGAACCTGTATCTAAAGTTTAGGAAACTTCCATTCTATCCATTGAACTACGAGGCCATTTTGAGACTTTTAGAAGCAAGAGACGAGAGGTTAGACTGGTTTTGAGTCTTGTCTCTTGTTTCTTGGTTCTTGTCTCTATTACTAAAGACTTTTAGAAGCGAGAAGCGAGAGGTTAGACTGGTTTCGAGTCTTGTCTCTTGTTTCTTGGTTCTTGTCTCTATTACTAAAGACTTTTAGAAGCGAGAAGCGAGAGGTTAGACTGGTTTCGAGTCTTGTCTCTTGTTTCTTGTTTCTTGTCTCTATTACAAAGACTTTTAGAAGCGAGAAGCGAGAGGTTAGACTGGTTTTGAGTCTTGTCTCTTGTTTCTTGTTTCTTGTCTCTATTACTAAAGACTTTTAGAAGCGAGAAGCGAGAGGTTAGACTGGTTTCGAGTCTTGTCTCTTGTTTCTTGGTTCTTGTCTCTATTACTAAAGACTTTTAGAAGCGAGAAGCGAGAGGTTAGACTGGTTTCGAGTCTTGTCTCTTGTTTCTCGCTTCTAATTCGTGCCGCAATTTAAAGCATTCTTCCCTATTCAAGCAAATAAATTTAAAGGCATTTGTTCATTTCGATAATTAAACGCTATCTTTGCAGTCCAAAAATTATGATGGACGGGATCCATCAATTCACTAAATATCAAAATTATATGGCAGTTAAAATCAGATTAGCGCGTAGAGGCAGAAAGAAAATGGCCATCTATGACGTAGTAGTCGCTGATGCTAGAGCTCCACGTGATGGACGCTTTATCGAGAAATTGGGTACTTATAACCCAAACACTGACCCAGCATCTATCAACATCAACAATGAGCGTGCTCTTAAATGGTTGTTGAACGGTGCACAGCCAACTGATACAGTTAAGGCTATGCTTTCTTACAGAGGTGTATTGTTGAAAAAACACCTTCAGATCGGTGTATTGAAAGGTGCCATCACCCAAGAACAGGCTGAAGAGAAATTTGAAGCTTGGAAAGCTTCCAAAGAAGCAACTATTGGCGGTAAAGTGGACAGACTGACTAAAGCTAAAGAAGAAGCCCGTAAGAAGGCATTGGAAGCTGAAGCAGCTAAAAACCAAGCCCGTCTTGATGCTATCAAAGCAAAAGAAGAAGAAGCTAAAGCTACCGCTGCTGCGGAATCTGCTGAAGCTACCACTGAGGGCGAAGCCCCTGAAGCTTCCGCTGAAGGAGAAGAAACCCAAGCTTAATATTCCCCCATCCCATGAACAAGGACAATTGTTTCCAATTGGGCTATATAGCCAAAGTTCATGGACTTCATGGTGAAGTGGGCATAGTACTGGATGTGGATTATCCAGAAGAGTACGAAGACCTAAAGAGTGTTTTCCTTGAGCAAAAATCCAGATTAGTTCCTTACTTCCTAGAGCATTTTGTTGTCTCCCATAGCAATAAAGTGCTGGCCAAGTTTGAGGACTGTGACTCAGTAGAAGATGCTGAAAAACTGGTCGGATCGGCCTTGTATCTTCCGCTCAGCCAGCTGGCAAAGTTAAATGAAGACCAATACTATTACCATGAATTGATCGGTTTCGAGGTTATGGATGAAAAACTCGGAAAGATCGGGGAAGTCAAGGTCATTTATGACTTAGAAACCCAGGATTTATTGGGCGTTGACCACAAAGGAAAAGAGGTACTGATCCCTATTCAGGACCAGATTGTCCTTAATGTCGACAAGGCAGCTAAAAAAGTTTACTGCCACCTGCCCGATGGATTGCTTGACATATACTTGGAAGACTGATGCGCATTGATATCATCACGGTAGTACCAGGATTATTGGAAGGGCCCTTTTCCCATTCTATTCTGAAAAGAGCAGAGGACAAAGGACTGGCCATGGTCAGGGTACACAACTTAAGGGATTATGCCAGCGGCAAACAAAAGCAGGTCGATGATTATGCTTTTGGAGGCGGAGCAGGTATGGTCATGATGATAGAACCTATTGCCAAGTGCATTGATGCACTCAAAAGTGAAAGGGAATATGATGAGGTCATTTATATGACCCCCGATGGAGAGACCTTCAACCAGAAAATGGCCAATGAACTCTCTCTTAAAGGCAACCTCATCATTCTTTGCGGACATTATAAAGGTGTGGATGAACGTGTCAGAGAAAAATTCATCACCAGGGAAATCAGTGTCGGCGACTTCGTGTTGTCCGGTGGGGAACTGGCAGCAGCCGTTGTGGCAGATGCAGTAATCCGGTTGATCCCAGGGGTACTGAATGATGAGACCTCAGCCCTGACAGACTCCTTCCAAGACGGACTATTGGCACCGCCGGTATATACCAGGCCTGCTGAATATGAAGGAATGAAAGTTCCTGACGTGTTACTGTCCGGACATCAGGCAAAAATAGAAACCTGGAGATTTGACGCATCGGTTCGCCGTACCAAAGAAAAAAGGCCCGACCTACTGGAAGGCAAAGATTTCTAAGGCGATAATAAGAAAGCTAACATTCAATAGAGTCTAACATAAACTGCGTCGAGGCGCGGTTGCTACAAGCAAATAAAAGATAAAGCTATGAGCGAACTACTTAAATTTGTAGAAGCGGAATACAATGAGGTGAGAGCCAAATTCCCTTCTTTCAAAGCTGGAGATACCATCAACGTTCACGTAAGAATCGTAGAAGGTAACAAAGAGCGTATCCAGCAATTCCAAGGAACTGTAATCCAAAGAAAAAACCCCAATACCAACGGTGAAACCTTCACAGTAAGAAAAGTATCCAATGGTGTGGGCGTGGAAAGAATTTTCCCTATCCTTTCTCCTGCGATCGAAAAAATCGAATTGTTGAGAGAAGGTAAAGTGAGAAGAGCTAGATTGTTCTACTTGAGAGGCCGTCAAGGAAAGTCTGCGAGGATCAAGGAAAGAATCAGACACAACAAATAAGATCAACCGCATCTTATGCAAAAAGGGAATCCGTTGGGGTTCCCTTTTTTGGTTTTGGTTATTTGTCCTAATGCAACTAAACGGTTTAAAAACCTACAATTAACCACTTCCGACAGCCGAAATCTCCCTTTTTTATTTTAACATTTGGCTTGGCTCTTTTCTTACCCATAATTTCAAGATATCTTAGCTACCTTACTTTTCTAATAGCTTAGAATCCAGGTTAAAATTTATTATCTTTGCACCCTGATTTTCAGTAACACTTCCAACCATTGTATATCAAAAAGGGTTGGATTACAGAAGAAAAAACCAACATGAACAGAGAAGTACGTGTACGTTTTGCCCCCTCACCTACCGGGGCACTGCATATAGGAGGGGTAAGAACAGCCCTGTACAATTACCTTTTTGCCAGAAAAACCAATGGCAAATTCTTATTGAGAATAGAAGATACCGACCAGACCCGCTTTGTGCCGGGTGCGGAAGAATATATCAAAGAAGCCCTGGACTGGTTGGGAATAACTCCCGACGAAAGCCCCTGGAATCCGGGTGATTGCGGCCCTTACCGACAGTCAGAGCGCAAACCAATGTACATGCAGTATGCAATGGACCTGGTAGAAAAAGGCCATGCTTATTATGCTTTTGATACTGCGGAGGAACTTGAAGCCATGAGAGAAAGACTAACAGCAGCAAGGGTAGTTTCTCCTCAATATAATTCCATCACGAGAACACAGATGAAAAACTCCCTTACCCTTCCTGAAGATGAGGTAAAGGCGAGACTGGCTTCCGGTGAACCTTATGTGATCCGTATCAAAATCCCAAGAAAAGAAGAAGTAAGATTGAATGACCTTATCCGTGGATGGGTAATGGTACACTCCTC
This sequence comes from Cecembia rubra, assembly GCF_003014575.1. GTDB lineage: Bacteria > Bacteroidota > Bacteroidia > Cytophagales > Cyclobacteriaceae > Cecembia_A > Cecembia_A rubra. The sequence continues at coordinate 145,252 of NZ_PYGF01000008.1, read as the reverse complement.
CACTTTGGATGATAAGGTCTTGATGAAATCAGACGGTATGCCTACTTATCACCTGGCTAATATAGTAGATGACCACCTGATGGGCATCACCCATGTTATCCGTGGTGAAGAATGGTTGCCATCCGCCCCCTTGCATGTCTTGTTATACAAGTACTTTGGTTGGGAAGACACCATGCCGCAGTTTGCCCACCTGCCTTTGCTTTTAAAGCCTGATGGCAACGGAAAACTGTCAAAAAGGGACGCAGACAAGCACGGTTTCCCGGTATTCCCTATGGATTGGACTGATCCGAATTCAGGAGAAAAAGCAATGGGCTTCAAGGAACAGGGCTACCTAAAAGAAGCTTTGATCAACTTCCTCGCCTTCTTGGGCTGGAACCCTGGCGACCACAGGGAGATGTTTACCTTGGACGAACTTGTGGAAGCTTTCTCTATCGAAAGAATCGGTAAGTCAGGGACAAAATTTGACATCAATAAGGCCAAATGGTACAATGAACAGTACCTTAGAGCAAAAACTGATGAGGATTTGGCTGCTTATTTGATAGCTGATCTTGAGACGGAAGGCATTCAGATTGATGCTGACAAAGCCGCAAAGATTGCCCATATCATGAAAGAAAGGGCCACTTTTCCTGCCGATCTTTGGAAAGAAGGTAAGTTCATGTTGATCGCTCCAATGGAATTCGATGAAAGTGTAGCGTCCAAAAAGTGGAATCAGGAAGCAGTAATTGTATTGAGCGCCTACAAGGAAAAGTTATCTGCATTCTCCGGTGAGTTTACTCCGGAAGTTGCCAAAAGCATCCTTGAAGAGGCTGCTGAAGCAAATGGCATTAAATTAGGAAAGGTAATGCAGGCCGTCCGCTTAGCGGCTACCGGTGTAGGTGCAGGTCCCGATCTGATGGCTGTATTCAGTATTATCGGCAAAGATGAACTGGTCAGCAGGATTTCCTTGGCACTTGCGAAATTACCTGTTCAAGGATAAAACATTAAAATCTAAGGAGATGGCCAAAAAACCGAAAAAAGAAGAAACCCCTAAAGTCCACAAGGACCTGGAAGGATTCAAAATGAATATTGATTCTTTTGGGGAAATCTCCAGTACCTTCCCTATTGACAAAATCAATGAATTCCTCAACAAGAATGTGGATGACAAAAAACTGAAAGACAGAGAGGACATTGATGATATCAAAGAAGGTAAAGAGAAGAAAAAATAGTTTATAGCCGGTCCATTTGGATCGGTTTTTTTATTTTTTTCTGATAAAAAATGGTACAATCCTAAAAGGGAATTGCCAAATTCTTTATATTCGACTTAAAAATTAGTAATAATATGAGGAACCTCTTCGTTTTTGGACTTCTATTTTTATTTTGCGTACCTGTATTTTCTCAGACTGCTACCATCAGGGGAAAAGTTACAGACAGTCAGACAGGTGAGCCGCTTCCTTTTTGTAATGTTTTTATCAATAATACCACGATTGCCACTACCACAGACCTTGATGGCAATTACATTTTGGACAATGTACCTGAAGGAGAGTTTGAACTTGGCTATTCTTTTATTGGCTATCAGGCTGTCCAGAAGCCTGCAAGCATCAGGCCTGGAAGTCAACTCACCTTCAATATTAGCCTGGTATCGCTGGAACAGGAACTTTCTGATGTGGAAGTCAAAGCCTCAAGGGACAGGAATTGGGAACGGGAACTCAGAAGGTTCAAAAATTATTTCTTGGGCAATGACGACATGGCTGCCCAATGCGAAATCCTTAACCCCTGGGTAATAGATTTTCCCACTGACAACAGCAACAACAATTTCAGAGCAGAAGCCATACAGCCTATTGAAATTGAGAACAAGGCTTTAGGCTATAAACTGACTTTTGACCTAAAAGCATTTCAATTCACCCCCAATTATTACATAATTTCCGGCGCTACTAGGTTTACAGATTTGGAGGCACCGGATGCAAAGACCAGGGCGGAATGGGAAAGAAAAAGACTGGACACCTATCTGAAATCCCCCGCCAATATGTTCCGGGCTATGATTGTCAACCAGCACAATCAGGAAGGTTTTTACCTCTATGGAGACAAGGCCGGAGGATCAGAAAGCAGGAACCTACGCTCCGATGTTTTCGCCAATGAACTGGGCAAGTCAGTAGTCCCTTATAAACCGGATAATCTGGTCCAGGCAGGAAGAAGACCGGGAGAGTACCGCATTTACATGAAAGGAAGGATTGAAATCCATTATGAAAAAGGCTACAGTACAGTCAATACTTATAAAGATGCCCCCTATCCCATTTCTTGGGTAGAAGTGAACGGTAATTATGTTCAGGTCAATTCCAATGGGATGATTCTGAACCAAAAAGATGTGATTTTTTCGGGAGACATGGACAAAAGGAAAATAGCCACCCTTCTCCCTTTGGATTATCAGCCCAACTTAGCTGAGCGTGTCAACACCCAAGTGGCCAGAGATGCCAATGGCATGCAGGAGAAGGTTTTCTTGCATACCGACAGGGCGTTTTATTACCAAGGTGACCCGATACTTTTCAAAGCTTATTTCAACTATGCCACTATGGATTTGAAAAGGGAGCTGAGCAAAATCCTATATGTAGAGCTGATCTCGGGTGAAAGGGACATGATCTTGCAGAAAAAGTTCAAGATCGAAAACGGACAAGCTTTTGGGGAGCTTTTCCTTCCCGATACCCTGAGCCAAAGAACGTATTACCTCAGGGCCTATACCAACTGGAACAGAAATTACGGGCCGGACACCTATTTTGTCCAGGCTTTACCGGTTTTGAGTCCTTATGAGCGTATCACTGCATCAGAAATCAGCCAAGCGAAATCCGAGGATATTATTGTTGGATTCAGTACTCCGGAAAACAGCTATGGCAAAAGGGAAAAAGTCAAAGTCAGCCTGACCATCAAGGACAAAGAGGGAAGACCGGTGGCTACTAGTCTTTCGGTTGCCGTAAGAGATGGGAAATTTGCTCCTGAACTTATAGAGCGTCATTCCATTGCCCAGACACTTCAAATCAAGGATGTGCCTTCCAATATTACTACAGAGAAGTTCACATACCCACTTGAAAAAGATTGGAATGTTTCAGGAAAATTTCTGAATGAAAAAGGAAGGCCAGCAGCTACTCCATTCACTGTTTATTTCAACAATTTCGAGGGCATGCTTGATTTGGAGAGCGATAAGGATGGTCTATTCACCTTGGAAGCTATGGACTATTATGGCCCCTTAGAGTTTACCTTCATGGCTTTGGATAAAAAAGGAAAAACATTTGGTTCCTTTGAACTGGTTGAAAGACTGCATCCACCCTTCTTTGTGCCCGCATCCCTCAGGTTTCCCAAAATTTCAAAAGTCAATGAATCCATTTTTGAAAAATTGCCGACTAGCGATGAAGCCATTCCATTGGAGCAAGTGACGGTGGAAAGTCAAAAAGAGGACAGTGGTAACAGGGCGATTTATGGAAGAGCAGACTATGTGATCAAGGGGGAAAATCTAAACCGGAATGGCACTATCACTGACCTGTTGATGAGCCTCAAATCACAAGTACCGGGCATGAATGTCACCACCACATTAGAAATCAGGATCAGAGGAGGTGCTACTTCATCCAACCTGTCCATGGAACCTTTGGTAATGATCAATGGGGCAGTGATGCCTTCTGCTGCTGGAATCAGGGCTGCTGACAATATTGCTACGGTAAACCCCAATGATATCGATAGAATTGAAGTGGTAAGTAGGATGAGCTCCATGATGGGAGACTTAGGAAGAAATGGCGTCATCGCAGTTTACCTGAAACAAGGACCTTCCCAAGCTCCTCTATTAGGAAGCAACACACCTGGATTGAACAATTTGATCATTGATGGATTTGGATTCCCTCCAAGCTTTATTCCTTTCAACTATGAGCAAGCGGAAGAAAAACCCGAAATTGATCAAAGAGTCACCTTATTTTGGGATCCATATGTGGTAACGGACAATGAAACCGGAACATTCAGCTTTGAGTTCTTTACCAATGACAGTCCTGGGGAAAAAATCATTGAAGTGATAGGTTTAAGTATTGATGGCAAACCTATTCAAGCCACTTATTCTATCCCAATACGTCATTAATTCCCAAAAAGTATACTTAATTTTGCTCCATGCATAAAATGGCAGTCCGTTTGGTTTTTACCTTATTCTTGGGATTCTTTTGTTCCATACCAGAATTATTGGCCCAGACAAGCATTGGGTTTCGGGGAGGGGTGAGCAGTTCGCAGGTAAGTTACCGCTATAGACTTGGCCGCCCTCCTGTACTTACATCAGGCATTCAGGGCACTACCTTTGCTGTTGTTTTAGAGCATTTTGGTCAAAAAAATGCCGGTTTGCAGGTGGAATTTCAAAAAATCACCTTAGGCTATACCCAGACTGATGAAGCTGAAGCCATCAACCAGAGTGAATGGGATTACTTGAAAATGCCCCTATTGTCTAATTTTTATTTCGGAAATAAAGGGCGTTTCCATATCAAAGTAGGTCCCCATTTTGGTTATCTGCTAGATGCCAGAGATGTTAAAAGGGAGTTTGAAGGGAATGAAACCTCTCTCCCGACTTATGGACAAGCGGGAGATGATCCTAACCCTTTCATGTACGGGCTGAACTTAGGTGCAGGATTATCCAAATTATTTGGAAAAAGTACACTGGCAGGCGATGTCCGCTTTGCCTATGAATTTGGAGGACCGGAATCCCAGGACCGGATTTATGACATCAACAGCACCACATTGGAAATTACTTTGACTTATCTTTTCCAGATAAGAAAAGGAAAATGGCAGAAATAAAGGAACTATTCTCGGCCTTTCGTGGTATAATAGAAAAATACAATCCCGATCATTATGCTTCAAGCACAAAAGAGACCCGTACATATTTATATGGAGGCCAACCCTAACCCCAACTCCCTGAAGTTTGTGGTGAATTTCATGTTGGCAGATGAAGGCATCAGCTTTGATTATCCGGATCAGGAGAGTACAGAAAATTCTCCATTGGCCAAGGAGCTCTTCAATTTTGCAGCAGTGGAGCGTGTATTCATCGCTTCCAATTTTGTGACTGTCACCAAAAAAGAAGACATAGAATGGCCTGAAATCCAAGATTTTGTAAGAGATCATATCAAAAAATACCTGGAAGCAGGAAAAGCGGCTGTGAATGCGGTTTTCAACAAGGATCCTCTATTTGATGAAAATGATTCTGAAACTGTCAAAAAAATCAAAGGGATCTTGGATGAATACATCCGCCCTGCAGTCGAGCAGGATGGTGGCGCGATCGTATTCCACAGCTTCCACGATGGTGTCGTAAAAGTTTTACTTCAAGGTAGCTGTTCAGGCTGCCCCTCCAGTACCATCACCTTAAAAGCTGGTATCCAAAATCTGCTTACCCGAATGCTTCCTGAAGTCAAGGAAGTTCAGGCAGAAGGCGTATAGGATTCCAGAAAATTTTACATATATTTTGAATGGGGAAAGTGTTCTAAAGACACTTTCCTTTTTGTATCAGTTTATCCAGATCAAAGTGCTAAAAGGAAATTGGACATGGAGTATGTTAGGTCTGACCAGTATATTGGTCAGGTACTTTGCTGTCCAACATCCCGAGAAAACTGAGCAACTTTACTCCAGGACTTTTTTCCCTGCCGTAAGGAATTTGATAGACCTGAGCATTTCCAAATTACCTTTCGCCACAGTCTATATTTTTGTATTCACGCTTGTCTTGGTATTGTTTTCCTACTTTTATTTTCTAGTCCAAAAAGAAGGATGGAAACAAAAACTCGGATTCACTATTCGTTCCTTTTTTAATGGAGCGGGAGCTTTGGTCTTCCTGTTTTTGGTACTGTGGGGATTCAATTACCAAAGGATCCCGATTTTTCAGCAGATAGGTATGAAGCCGGTACCTCTTAATCAGGACCAACTCCAAAATGAGCTGGAACTGACCAGGAACATTCTGAATCAACTCCGTTTCAATATTGAAGAAGACACCATTGCCATTGAGGAAATCATGCCTTATCCCGAGCTGGAAAAATTGGTCAGGGCCAATATGCGGGAGCACCTCTATCTCTTAGGGCTGAATTTTACGGGAGAACCCAGAACCAAGCAATTTTATCCTGCCGGATTTATGAGGAGGATGGGGATTTTGGGTATTTATTTTCCATTTACGGGGGAAAGTTATATTGATCCCACTTTGCACCCATTGGAAAAACCTTTTACGATCGCCCATGAAATGGCCCATAGTTATGGGGTAACTGATGAGGGAGAGGCCAATTTCATTGCTTGGGTGATCTGTTCCAATTCTGATGATCCACTTCTACAGTATTCGGGCCAGTTACGCTTGATGCGCTATCAGCTCAATGACCTCTATCGGATGTCCAAGGAGCTTTATGGGGAATTTTACAAAACCATCCCTAAGGGTATTCGAAATGACCTCATCTCCATCCAAAAAATCAACGAGCAGATCAAGCCCATCAACCTCGAAATCAGCCGCAAGTCCAATGACCTCTTCCTACGCACACAAGGCGTAAAAGCAGGCATCAACAGCTACCAACAGTTGCCGATGCTGGCCTATGCTTGGAGGAATAGTTTGAATGAGTGATTTTCCAGTAGATTTAAATTTAAAAAGAATAGCCAATCATACTCAATATCTTCTGTTTCAAATAAGAAAAATATGGTTTTAAGTTCCATTATTAATGTGTAAAGCTTTTACAAAAAACAACAAAATAGTTTTGTTTTTCACCTAAGTTATTTATATTGAACCTAATTCTTTCATCAATAAACTATTTTAATATGCAACACCCTAAATTTACCCCCCCCCCCAATTTTCATTAGATTCATTAAAGGTAATTAACAACATTAGTCGCTTTTCAATCATCGGACTTTTTTCAATGCTTTTATTTTCCTGCCTGGAAGAGTCAGATCAGCTTCAGGATAACACTGCCCGCAGAAATGACCAACTGGTCCATATCAGAAATTGGTTTGAAGCAAATAAACAGGATCTGAGAATCAAAGATTCAGGCCTAAACCAGAGGCAGGACAGCAAAGAGTTGATTCTTCCTTTTTTTGAGAAGGAGCCCGACTGGAGCAAATTCCACATCTATCAATGGCCAGACGGAAGACAGGTGTTTGAGGTCAATCTGTCCAACAAAGAAATTGTTCTCAATAGCCAGTTTACTGATAATCTGCCGGATGCCGACCCTTCCAAAACCGTTATCCAAAACATTTTATTTGTAGAGAACAAACAAAACGGCAGGTTTGATCCTGTTATAGCCAGATATTACCCGGCTGATGAGTACTCCGTTTCCAGGTTTGAGGAGATTTCTTACAATAATATCGGAGCGGGCTGGTCAGGAACCGTAGATATCTGGACTTATGATGAGCGTTATTTTGTAGGATTTATCATCGAGGACGGCCAGCTCATCGCCACCAAACATCCTGAAGGATATCAGCCTGATTCAAGAAAAAGAAAATCCACACTACAGGGGGAAAATTTAGATACTACCTGTAGGCACGTGGTCAGTATTTATACCGTTGTGACAATCGTAACAGCCGGAAATGGCTCGGAAATCTCTTACCATGATGAAACCGAGGTCCATATGGTATGCAGCGGAGGGACACTTTATAATGATTTAGACACCAACGGCACCCCAATCCCGCGCTATGATTACGATCCTTATGGGGGAGGATGGGGTGGAGTATCCGGAGAAATCAATTATACACCGCCTTCTATTAGTGAACCATTGATTCTAAAAAAAATGAAATGTTCTGATTTAATGAATACACATGGCGAAGAATTCCATGATATCCACTCATTTAAACTTCAAAACATAGGAAAAACTTATGAAAATATTATAAATCAAAGAGAAGATAAGAGTTGGTCTTTTTTGGGTTCCCAAAAAGGGGGGCCAAATATTAGATATATTAGAGATCCACTAAACCCAAATATTATTATAGACCTCAGACATTTGTTAATCATTGGAAGGTTAGGCCCAATTATTGGCAATTCTGTTGAAGTAATTCAATGGGTAAGTGGAAGCCAATCAGCATATGATGATCAAGATTACTATTCCAATGAATTAGGATACAGTTTTTGGGCAAATTATTCAAATTTGGTACAAAGGAATCCGACAAACTTTGTAGAATTGCTTGAAAACTTTCTTTACCACGAAAAGTACCGCAACTCGATTTCTAGTCCAAACAGATGTAATTTAACAAACAATGGGTAAGTTAAAATTAATTATTTTTATAATAGTTATGGGTTTCATTTTGATATTCACCAATAAACAAATTATTGGCTTGAAAAATGAGAATAATTTCTCCAAACTTAAAATTGGAATGGATAAAGAAGAAATATTTATGATTATGGGAATGCCTAATTCTAAATATAAGGGTAGAAGTGTGGGATCAGACTCTATTTATTTCTACCAGCCAGCTTTTGCTTCATCCTCTGGATTAGAGGTGGAATTTGATTCATTAGGAATTGTAATCAACTTGATTGGAGATCATTAAAAAACTAAAAAATGCGCTTTTCTCTTTTATTCCTCTTTTTCTTGGGGTATTCCACTGTTTTTGCTCAAGTCAAATTAGAGTCTGAACAGGACAAAGACGGTAATGTCACCATATACGCCAACAACACGGAAGTGATTCCCTATACCTTGGTGGTGGATTTTTCAACGCTCATGAATCTGACTTCTTCCGGAGGAAGAACGGTTTTTGCAGTGGTCAACCCAGGCAGGAGCATAGTCGCCCGATTAAAGAAAACCAATGCCAACCAGGGCAGTTCTTATAACTATTCCACCAAACTCTACAAGGGGAGTTACTTAGACAAAAGCAAAGAAGAACCTTTTTACCTGATCCCAGTGCAGGAAGGACAAAAAGTCCGCATGCAGCCCATGACCCACGTTGAAAATGTCTATAAGAAAGAATCGGAAAATACAAGTTATGTAGGTACTGCTTTTTATCTGGAAGAGTCCACTACCATCTGTGCACCAAGAAAAGGAATTGTGAGTGATATGAAAATGGACACTCAACAAACGGGCACTAACCTTTCTTTTAATGCCTCGGACAATTTTATTGAAATCTATCATGATGATGGCACTTTTACTAAATTGATCGTACTGGAATCAGGTTCCGAAAAAGTCAAAATTGGAGATATAGTTTATCCAGGGCAGGCCCTTGCTTCCTCTTCCGGTGAAAAATACAGCAGCGGAAAACATGTGCGGATGGTACAGAGCAGGCTGAATAAAGTGGATAGGGAAATCAGGCAGGAACTAATTCCGGTTAAACTTTTTGATGGGGAAAAGGAAGTTTCCAGCAAGCAAGCAGTAAGTGAACTGATATCATCCCATCCTGAAAACCTCATAAGCAAAGAAATGAGCAAAAAGGAACTTAAGCGCCTGGAGTCCAAATAATCATTAGAGTCTCCAGGCCCTTGTCATTTCCTTTTTCCCTGGAGGGCCGGGCAGCGTTTCTACTTCCAATCCCAATTCCTTAAGGTTCCTCTTCAATTGCCCTTGGGCACAATAGGTCACAAAAACCGCTCCGGGATTCATGGTCTCCACCACTTTGGCCAACATGTCTTTGGTCCATAACTCTGGCTGCTTACTTGGGGCAAAAGCATCAAAAAATACCACATCGGCATGATACAATACCGCCTCTTCCAAAGTGGTCTTGTCCTTTTTCATGTTGAAATATTCGGACATAATCCCTCCTTCGTTCCAATGTGCCTCATGCAGTATCTTGAAATAAGGGGCATAATGATAAATTGAGGTATCCACTTCGGTATAATTCAACTGTGAATACACCTCTTTTTCCAAAGGAAAAGGTTCAATGCTATGGTAAAGGACGGGGACTTTGTACTGCTCAGCCCATACAAGGCTCAACCAGGCATTCAGCCCTGTACCAAATCCCACCTCAAAAATCCTGATGGGAAACTTGTCCGGGTTGCGTACATACCAAGCTTCCAGTCCATACAGCATAAATACATGTACAGACTCCCTGTAGGCCCCATGAAAAGAATGATAAGTCTCGTTGAGTTCTGGTACAAATAAGGAATGGGAACCATCCTCCGTTGTGATGATTTTTACCTCTCTTGCCATCTTACTTTTTATAAATCAATGCAACACAATAGGCGGAAACACCTTCTTCCCTTCCCACAAAACCCAGTTTCTCGGTAGTAGTGGCTTTAATGGAAATGGCTCCCTCCTCTACTCCCATTACCTCGGATAAACAAGCCTTCATCGCAGGTATATGGGGATTGACTTTTGGAAGCTGCAAACATACCGTAGAGTCGATATTGCCCACTTCATAACCGGCTTCCCGGATCAAGACCATTACCTCCCGCAACAAAATTTTGCTGTCAATACCTTTGTATTTGGGATCCTTATCCGAAAAATGATAACCGATATCCCGCATGTTGGCCGCACCCAATAGGGCATCACAGATCACATGGATCAATACATCTGCATCGGAATGGCCCAAGGCCCCTTTTTCATGTTCCAGCTTTATTCCTCCCAACCAAAAGTCCAAACCCACATGCAACTGGTGCACATCATAGCCAAAACCAATTCTAAAGTTATTCATAGCTCTTCAATAATGTTCTACACGGTTTGAATATAGAGACAAGACAAAAGACACAAGATGTAAGACATAAGACTTAATTTCTCCATATCCATAAATATCCCAATATCTATTGCAAACCTATTTCTTTTTTATTCAAAACTATTTTGCAACAGCCTTATAATAAACTGTTGAAGCGTTCTCCTCTTTGAGAATTTCTTTGCCCCAATCCAAAATACTTTCAGCAGGAATCTGCGTTTTCTTCTCGTATTCTGTTTGGTACAGATCCGGGCTTCCCAAATGGGCGTAATATGCCAAACTCATCGCCCTGTTCAACAACTGAACAGACTCGTAGGTCTTCATGGCCTCGGCCTGATTTTTCACCTTAGTAAGCGTATCCTCTGGAATGGAAGATTCCAGAAACTCTTGGACCACTAGATCCAAGGCTTTTTCTGCCAGTTCAGCAGATTGCCCCTTTTCCATCTTCCCGGAAAACACCATTAGCCCGGGATCTACAGTACCGAAAATATAAGCGCTGACGGAGGCAAAAATATGTCCATTTTTTACCAGTTTCTGCTCCAGGGTAGAAGACCTGCCAAAACCCAAAATATCAGTAATCAGATCTGCCTGCAAGTAACCTTCCTGCAACTTACCAGGCATGTGATAAACTTTATAAAGGGCATCGGTTGGCACCTCGGCATCAACCACTAAAGTCTTTTTGCCTGTCTGCGGCAACTCCACAGGTATAGACCTTTTGGGAATTTTACCACTTGGTATTTCTCCGAACCATTTGTCCGCCATAAACCTGACCTGATCCAGCGAGACATCTCCTGCCACAACCATGATGGCATTATCAGGTCTATAATGGGTCAAATAAAACTCCTCTACATCCTCCCTGGAATAATTGACAATATCCTCAATGTCCCTCCCGATCGTAGGCCACTGATAAGGATGCGTATCGAAAGCCAGCTTGCGGATATGATGGAAAACATCTCCGTAGGGCTGATTCAGGTAGCGTTGCTTGAACTCTTCAATGACCACTTTTCTTTGTGTTTCGATGGTCTTCTCGCTCAAATTCAACTGCAGCATCCTGTCCGATTCCAGCCAAAAGGCGGTCTCAATATTGACTGCAGGAAGTGTAATGTAGTAATTGGTGATGTCGGTATTGGTAAAAGCATTGCAGGAACCCCCTACCCTTTCCAATGCGGTATCAAAAACTGGAACATTCTTTGAACTTCCGAACATGAGGTGTTCAAAGTAATGTGCCAGTCCTGTTTTTCCTGGAATTTCATTCCTGGACCCCACTTTATACAGGATATTGAGTACAGCCATCTTGGTGCTGTGGTCCTCATGGACCAATACTTCAAGGCCATTTTCCAATACAAATCTCTGATAATTGATCATAACCAAGGCTTAGGAAAAAGAAATCAGCTTAAGCATCTATGCTTTCACCTTTATAACCCGCATTTTTCAATGCATTTTGGATGACTTCAGCATCAATTTCTCCTTCTACTGTCAATATCCTATCAGGATGGGTCAAGTCCACTTTCCAGGCGTTTTCGGCAACTTTATCCATTTCAGGTGTGATAGTTGCCACACAGGCCCCACACTTGACATTGGTTTTGAACTGTATCTTTTTCATGTTGATGCAATTAAATAAATTGGAACATTTTAGAACCCCTCAATACTTGCTGAATATTAAAACTCCCAAACAGGTCTTATGATTCCTTTGATGAGCTTGCAATTTACCTAACTCAATGAATATGTTCTGTGTTTATCCAAAATAAAAGCAAAAGCGGCCCTAAGACCGCTTTTTAATTTAAAGACCAAATTCTTTTTTGATAGTGTCTACATAATCCAGTTTTTCCCATGTAAAGAGTTCTACATCAAAACTCAGGGATTTTCCATAGGGTGTTTTAAAAGTCTTGGTTACAACCTCATTTTTCCTTCCCATATGTCCATATGCAGCTGTCTCCTCATAAATTGGGTTTCTCAATTTTAGCCTTTGTTCAATGGCATAAGGCCTCATATCAAAGATCTCTTCTACTTTTTTGGCTATTTGTCCGTCGGTCATATTGACTTTGGCAGTTCCATAGGTATTGACATAAATACCCATTGGCTTGGCAACTCCGATGGCGTAGGACACCTGAACCAACATTTCATCAGCTATACCTGCCGCCACCATGTTTTTAGCGATATGGCGCGTTGCATAGGCAGCAGAACGGTCTACTTTTGATGGATCTTTTCCGGAAAATGCTCCACCACCGTGGGCACCTTTTCCACCATAGGTGTCGACAATGATCTTCCTTCCCGTAAGACCGGTATCCCCATGAGGCCCACCAATAACAAATTTTCCGGTTGGGTTGATATGGTAAGTGATCTTATCGGTAAACAAGGCCTGGTTTTCAGGTTTCAGTTGGGCTTTTACCCTAGGGATCAGGATATAAATCATATCCTCTTTGATCTTCGCCAACATGGTGGGCTCATCGGCAAATTCATCGTGTTGTGTAGAAATCACAATGGCATCAATCCTTTGAGGGATGTTATCATCCGAATACTCGATTGTCACCTGAGCTTTGGAATCCGGCCTCAGATAGGTAATCTCTCTATTTTCTCTTCTCAATGCTGCCAATTCCTTGAGGATCAAATGAGAAAGATCCAAAGCCAAAGGCATAAAGTTATCTGTCTCCTTGGTTGCATAGCCAAACATCATTCCCTGGTCACCGGCACCTTGCTCTTCTGGATTACCTTTATCCACTCCTTGATTGATATCAGGAGACTGCTCATGAATGGCGGACAACACTCCACATGAGTTTCCGTCAAACATATACTCTCCTTTTGTATATCCAATACGGTTGATAACCTGACGGGCAATTTGTTGCACATCCAGGTAGGTCTCTGACTTAACTTCTCCTGCAAGGATTACCTGTCCTGTGGTTACCAATGTTTCACAGGCTACCTTGGAGTTTGGGTCAAATGCTAAAAAATGATCAATCAAAGCATCTGAAATCTGGTCGGCAATTTTATCTGGATGTCCTTCAGATACTGATTCTGAAGTAAATAAATAAGGCATATAATAATAGGTTTAGCTATTTCTCAAACGGTCCGTAAAAATACGCTTTACAGGGGAAATAAAAAACCAAAACTCGAAAGGAGGAGCGCATAGACAAAATGGCAGAAATTGAATCTTTCAATTTCTAAATCTTCGTTTCCCACATTTATTCTTTAACTTTGCTCTGGTAAAGACAGAAGGCAGGAAACCATCTCCCTTAGATTTTAATATTTGTTATTCTCAGAAAATGAAATGTAATCTTGTATAACACATCATTCTGAGACGGAGCCTGCGGAGTCGAAGAATCTCCTAAATTATGGGAGACTATTCGCTTCACTCAGGGTGGCGGTTCTAGTTATGTTATTACAAAACTGTATATGCTCATATTTTAAAATCCCGAAATGACAAATCCCAGCTCTTCCATGAACGAAAGGTATATGCAAAGAGGTGTTTCAGCCTCCAAAGAAGATGTACATCAAGCCATTTCCAAATTGGATAAAGGTCTTTTTCCCAAAGCTTTCTGTAAAATTGTTGAAGACACTTTAGGCAATGATCCTGAATATTGTAACATCATGCATGCTGATGGAGCTGGAACCAAATCCTCCCTAGCCTATATGTACTGGAAAGAAACAGGGGACCTTAGCGTTTGGAAAGGCATTGCACAAGATGCCATCATCATGAATATAGATGACCTCCTTTGCGTAGGTGCAATCAATAATATCCTTGTTTCATCCACAATTGGCCGAAATAAAAATCTAGTGCCAGGGGAAGTGATTTCTGCCATAATCAATGGTACTGAGGAAGTCCTGCAAATGCTCAGAGACCATGGGGTCAATGTAGTCTTGACAGGAGGGGAAACTGCAGACGTAGGAGATCTTGTGCGTACTGTAATTGTGGATTCGACAGTAACTTGCCGCATGAGAAGGGATGAGGTAATTTCCAATGATCAGATTCGTCCTGGAGATGTGATTGTCGGCCTAGCTTCTTATGGACAGGCCACTTACGAAGATAATTACAATGGAGGGATGGGTTCGAATGGACTGACATCTGCCCGCCATGATGTTTTCAACAAAATTCTCCAAAGCACCTACCCGGAAAGTTTTGACCCGGCAGTCCCCAATGATCTGGTGTACACCGGAAAATATAAACTGACCGATCCAGCTCCTGGACTCCCTGTGGATATGGGCAAACTTGTGCTTTCTCCTACCAGGACCTATGCTCCTATTATGGTAGATGTGCTAAAATACCTAAGGCCACAAATCCATGGGATCGTACATTGTAGCGGGGGAGCACAGACCAAGGTGCTCCATTTTGTGGACAATGTTCACGTCATTAAAGACAATTTGTTCGATACTCCTCCTTTGTTCAAGATTATACAGGAAGAAAGCGGTACAGACTGGAAGGAAATGTACAAAGTATTTAACATGGGCCATCGCATGGAGATCTACCTGGAAGAAAGATATGCAGAAGAGGTCATCGATATTGCCGAAACCCTTGGAGTGGAAGCCAAAATCATTGGAAGAGTGGCACCTTTTCAAGGCAAAAAAGTTACTGTACAAGGCGCACACGGAATATTCGAATATTAAAAATCCAGTACCTATATCATACAGGTCAAATTACTCCCAATCACATTTTGAAAATGAATATATTTTCACTGGTGTGGCCTGAGTGATTTTTTGAGTTTTATTCCTTATATTTTGAAACTGACCCAATAGATGCCCTGATAGCCATGTCTAAATCCATCCTTCAGCGTATTTTTAAAGTACTGGCCTGGACGATGGGTATTGTATTTTTTTTCCTCATGGTAATCTTTACAAGAGTTGACAGGAGACCCTATCAACAAATGGACTATTATCAAAGTACCATGTCACATTTGGACAGCATGAACTGGAAGCATGGACAAAGTACGTATTGGAAGGCTGGCTGGGCAAAAGTAAATGCTACACCAAAAGACCCGGTCAACCTTGCGGGATATAATCCAAGAGGCAAATATGAATTTGTTCAGGACAGCAGTTTCCTCAGAGCCATCCTTCTCAGTAATGGGGACATCAATGTGGCTTTTGTAAACTTTGAACTAATGATCATTCATCCCTATTTGGAAAAAAGAATCCAGAAGAGAATCCATGATGAAGGGCTGAAAATAGATATGCTTTATTTTACAGCTACCCATACACACAGTGGTATGGGAGGTTATATGCCCGGACTTATAGGAAAATTTGCCTTTGGGGGATATGATGAGGAACTTATGTCCTTACTTGAAAAAAAGTCAATTCAGGTGCTGAAAACAGCATATTCTAATCTGGATACAGCCAAGATTGTCTTCCAAAAAGCTTACACCAAGGATCTAGTGGCCAACCGCCTGATTGAAAATGATCCTATAGATCCATTTGTTAGGCAACTCACATTTATCAATACCAAAGGCCAGAAAGCTACTTTATTGAGCTATTCTGCCCATTCCACAATTCTGAACAGGAAATTTATGGGCCTATCTGGAGACTATCCTCATTACCTTTGCCAGAAACTAGAGGAAGAATATGATTTGGCGATGTTTATGGCAGGAACAGTAGGCAGTCACAAACCAGTCATTAAGGGCAAAGAGATAGAAGATGTTATTCATTACAGTGAGGAAGTATTTGCATCCATCAACAAGAATTTAATTGATTCAGACACATTAGAAAATAAGGGTTCCATTTCATATTATACAATGCCCTTACATTTAAGAAAAGCACATTTCCGCATTGGAAAAAATATCAGAATAAGGCCTTGGCTGTTCAAATTATTGGTCGGGGATTCAAATGCTCATTTTGACATGGTCCTTATCGGAAATACTTTATTGATAAGTTCCAGCGGGGAAATTTCTGGAGTTTTTATGGAAAAGTGGGAAAAATATGCCCGTGATAATGGACTCCACCTTCTTGTATCCTGCTTTAATGGTGGCTATATAGGTTATATCACTCCAGACCAATATTATGATGAAAAGTTATATGAAGTAAGAGACATGAATTGGTACGGCCCTTACAATGGTGCCTATTTTGATGAAATAATTATGAAAATAATCGAAAAAGCTTCCAGAAATTAGTTCAAAGCATGAAAGAAAGGCCTTCAATTTTCATAGAAGCAATAATAGTAAAGGCAATAAAAAAGAGGCTTCTAATTTTTCCCGAATATGATAGGAATCATTTTTCTTAGAAAATTCCAGGGCATGGAAAAGCACCAAAATCAACAATATGCAGGTATGTATTTTGTAAAATGAAGGAACCCAAAAAAATACAACAATTAGAAAAATAACTGTTCCTGAAGAAAGAGAGAAAATAAATCTCCTTAAAAAATTACTGCTCATCAATTGTAATGCAGAACCTAACTTATCCTGCGCGTCATTTTTCTCGTCGATATAGGACAGAATAAAGAGATTAATTGAAGCCAGAAGAAAATAAGCTGTCAATAGTAAAAAAAACTCATTTGGTATTTCATTTGGAAAAATGGAAAAAAATGGTGCCATTGAAATTCCTAGCACATAGAAAACAGCGGTAGAAACTTCTTTTAACCAAACACCTCTTTTATATAAAAATTGGATTGAGCCCATCCAAATCAACATGAAAGCTGCAAAAATCAACCCTGGTAAAAAAATAAAACGTAGGTGTTCAAGGCAAATCACCATAGCCATTCCTGTCACCACTACAATGAGGAAAATAATACTGAGCAATAAAAAATGCTTTTGGTGAAATCTATGCCTTTCTGAACTTGCCAAATGGGCAATCTTCTTGGCATCAATCAAATGATCTAAAGTATAAATTCCCCATACCGCCAATCCCAATACCAAATAAAGGACAAAAGGTAGAGAGACGTCCAGCAAATCAGCAAAAAAAAGCATCCCTGCCATTGCCCCAAAAACCACGTCTAGGGAAAGTAAATTAAGATACCGCCAAATTGATGTCAGAAAATTCATGGAACGATATTAGACAAATTTTATTAATTCTATCATGGGACAAAACAGAATTTAATTTTTTTAACTTTAGCAATGATAATCCATTAACCTATGAAAAAAACTTTTATTACGATCGCACTTTGCTGTGGCCTTTTTGTCAGCGCACAAGCACAAAAGCCTATCAAAGTAGCCTGTGTGGGCAATAGTATCACCCAAGGTCCGGGAAGAGACCATGATGACAGTTATCCTTTACAAATGCAAGCCATACTGGGAAAGGATTATGAAGTAAAAAACTTCGGAGTTAGTGGAAGAACATTGCTCAAAAAGGGCGATTTTCCTTATTGGAATGAACCTCAATACCAAGAGGTTATAGAATTCCAACCAGACATTCTTATCATTAAATTGGGCACAAATGATTCCAAGCCACAAAATTGGCAATATAAAGAAGACTTCAAAAAAGACTACCTGGAACTTATTGCAAGTATAAAATCGCATATGCCTTCAGATGGAAAGGTATATATCTGTATTCCTGTACCTGTAACCAAGGATAATTTTGGTATCCGGGAGCAAGTTATGGTCTATGAAACACAACCTTTACTGCTTGAAATTGCAAATGAATCAGGTGCCTCCATCATAGATTTATACACGCCTTTGAAAGATAGGGCTGATTTGCTTCCAGACGGAGTCCATCCCAACAAAGAAGGGCTTGGCATTATGGCAAGAGAAGTCGCAAAGGCCATCAAATAAAAAACCGCCTAAAAAGGCGGTTTTTTATTGGGTTGTATTGTTAGTATTTTCTTATTTCCCTTCAAGAGCATTTGCGCCGGCTACGATTTCGAGAATTTCGTTGGTGATAGCTGCCTGACGGGTTCTGTTATACATCAACTTCAATTCTTTGAGCAATTCATTGGCATTTTCTGTTGCTTTGTCCATGGAAGTCATCCGAGCGCCATGTTCAGAAGCATTACTTTCAAGTACAGCTTTATAGAATTGTGTTTTGAGCGCACTAGGTACCAAATCTTCAACAATATATTCTTTAGAAGGCTCAAGGATATAGTCTAAGCTATTGAAATTCTCCTTTTCACTGCTATCTGGAGCTCCCATTGGTAGAAATTGCTCAACGGTGATTTCTTGAGTAGCCACATTTTTGAAATGGTTAAAGATAAGTACCACTTTATCAAATTTTCCAGAAGTGAAGCTGTTCATCGCGAATAGTGCTATTTCCCTGACATTTTCAAAATTAACATCATTGAAAACAGTATAATAATCACCAATGACAGCATAGCCTCTTTTGGAATAAAATTCAAAAGATTTTTTACCTAAAGGAAGTATGGTTACATTTTTCCCTTTGAATTCACTTTCCAACAAATTGTTGGTAGCCTTCATGGCATTGGAATTGAAAGCACCACAAAGCCCTTTGTCAGAAGTCATGGGGATCAATAGTACATTTTCAACTGGTCTTTGCTCAGCATAAGCAATTTGAAGTTCTCCTCCCATTGCAGCCACTACATCATTCAATATGGAGGTAAGCTTTTGGGAATAGGGGCGCATTCTAAGGATTTTATCCTGCGCTTTTCTCAACTTAGCAGCGGCCACCATTTTCATTGCTTTGGTGATTTGTTGCGTAGAAGAGACAGAGGTAATCCTTTGTTTTACTTCCTTAAGGTTTGCCATAATATTCTTTTAAGAAAAGCAATATATTCAATGCCGGCAGGAAGAAAGGGAGTCATCCTGCCGGGCTATTAGGTTATTATTTAGCGTACTTAGCAGACAAATCTTTAGCAGCTTGCTCAAGAATTTTTCCTGCATCGTCGATTTTGTTTTTCAAAATCAGCTCTAAAGCTTCAGGATACTGACTCTTCAACAAGTTGTAGTATTCAGCTTCAAACTGTCTCGCTTTTTCTACAGGTACTTTATCCATATACCCCTTGGTAGAGGCATAGATAATAGCTACTTGAAGTTCTACAGCAACAGGTGAATACTGAGCTTGTTTAAGAATTTCCTGGTTTCTCCTACCTCTTTCAATAGTCCTCTTGGTAGAAGCATCCAAATCAGATCCGAATTTAGCGAAGGCTTCCAATTCACGGAACTGTGCCTGATCCAGTTTAAGGGTTCCAGCAACCTTTTTCATGGATTTGATCTGGGCATTACCACCTACTCTTGATACTGAAATACCCACGTTGATGGCAGGACGTATACCAGAGTTAAACAGGTTAGTCTCAAGGAAAATCTGACCATCAGTAATTGAAATTACGTTAGTAGGAATATAAGCAGAAACGTCACCAGCCTGTGTTTCGATAATTGGAAGTGCTGTCAAAGAACCACCACCTTTTACCATCGGTTTGATGGATTCTGGTAGGTCATTCATTTGCTTAGCGATTTCATCAGAGGCATTGATTTTAGCTGCTCTTTCCAACAATCTTGAGTGCAGGTAGAAAACATCACCAGGATAAGCTTCACGTCCTGGAGGTCTTCTCAAAAGAAGAGAAACTTCACGGTAAGCTACTGCCTGCTTAGAAAGATCATCATATATAACCAAAGCAGGGCGTCCGGTGTCACGGAAAAATTCACCAATACAAGCACCTGTAAATGGGGCGAAGAACTGCATTGGAGCTGGATCAGAGGCAGCAGCAGAAACAACCACAGAATAAGGAAGTGCTCCTCCTTTTTCCAAAGCTGAGACGATACCTGCTACAGTGGAAGCCTTTTGGCCAACTGCTACATAAATACAGAATACAGGTTCACCTTTTTCGTAGAATTCTTTTTGGTTCAAGATGGTGTCGATAGCCACAGCAGTCTTACCTGTCTGACGGTCACCGATGATCAATTCCCTCTGCCCCCTACCAATAGGAATCATAGAGTCGATCGCCTTGATACCAGTCTGAAGGGGTTCTGTTACCGGCTGACGGTAAATTACCCCAGGAGCTTTACGCTCCAATGGCATTTCGTATAGATCACCCTGAATAGGACCTTTTCCATCAATTGGATTACCTAGGGTATCTACTACCCTACCCAACATACCTTCACCTACTTTGATGGAAGCAATCTTTTTGGTTCTTCTTACATTGTCACCTTCTTTGACCAACTTTGAGTCACCGAACAATACGGCACCCACATTGTCTTCTTCAAGGTTAAGCACCATTGCTCTAAGCCCATTGTCAAACTCCAACAATTCACCGGCCTGTGCTTTGGAAAGTCCATATATACGGGCAACACCATCACCTACCTGGAGGACGGTACCCACTTCTTCAAGTTCAGCCTCAGTTTTGACATTGGAGAGTTGCTCTCTCAATATTGCTGAAACTTCATCAGGTCTAACTTGTGCCATTATATTTTTTTATTAAATGTTTTGCGATAAATAATTAATACATCTTGACGAAATATCTCTGAGCAAACTCGAGCTTTAACAAGCGGAGCTTACCGCTAATGGAATCATCCAGAAGTTTGTCATTCACTTTTAGAACAAATCCTCCAATAAGCTCTTTATTGATTTTCTCAACAAGTTCAATCTTGTCAAGCCCTGAGATTTCCTTCACAATAGATTTGAATTGCTCTCTCAAATCATCTGTCAGAACAAAAGTTGTGGTAACTTCTGCTACCTGAATTCCCATATGCTGATTGTATTGCTTCTTGAACTCCTTGGCTGTTTCTACCAAGTTATTGGCCCTGTTCTTTCTGGTGATAATATCAAAAAAACTCAGGGTAATAGGATTACCGGTTTTTTCGAACAATGCTTTCAACACGTTATGCTTTTTATCAGTATTAATGATCGGGCTGTTGAGCAGAAGTACAATGTTTCTGTTTTCAGCCGCAATTTCCAATAACTGATTCACATCCCTATTTACTTCTTCCAATTGATTTTTCTCAACTGCCAGCTCTAAAAGCGCTTTAGCATAGCGGGATGCAACTTTGATATCCGACATAATTAGTTAAGCTTAAGATCTTTGACCATTTCTTCAACCAATGCTTTTTGAGCTGCATCCTCGCTGAAGTTTTTCTTCAATAGTTTTTCTGCTATCTCCAAAGAAAGTTTACTTACCTGGACCTTAACTTCTTCCAGAGCAGCCTTCTTTTCTGTTTCAATAGCCGCTTTGGCATTTTCGATCATTTTAGCGCCTTCGATCTGCGCTTTTTCTTTGGCTTCTTCCACCAATTGTTTCGCAGTCTCAGTAGCTTTCAAAAGCATTTGATCTCTTTCAATTTTAGCTTCTTGAAGAATTCTTTCATTTTCTGCTTTAAGATTGGCCATTTCGTTTCTGGCAATCTCTGCAGACTTGAGCGCATCCTCAATACTTTTCTCCCGCTCATCCAATGCCTCAAGAATTGGCTTCCAGGCAAACTTCATTAACAAAAACAAGAGGGCCAGGAATCCAATCAGTTGCCAGATAATCAGCCCGGAGCTAGGTAATATAAGATCCATGTATGGTTAGATTTATAATTTCGGATTTGTTCAAATTAAATTAAGGGATCAGCCAAGCGCTGATCCCTTTTTCTTTTGTTCTTAGAAGGTAAGACCACCTGCATTCAATGCAATAAGTAGACAAACTACTACTGCAAACAGGGATACCACCTCAATAAGAGCTGCAATGATCAACATGGCAGTCTGAACTTTACCAGCAGCTTCAGGCTGACGGGCAATAGATTCCATAGCTTGACCACCAATTCTACCGATACCAAGACCTGCGCCAATCGCTACAATTCCAGCACCGATACCTGCACCCATAAGTGCTAATCCAGCAGACAACAAGATTGAAGTTAACATACGTGTTTATTATTTATAAATTGAACAAAGAAATTTCTGATTAATGATGGTCATGTTCTGCCACTGCAGCTCCGATATACATCGCAGAGAACAGGGTGAATACATACGCTTGAATAGTGGCTACCAATAATTCAATAATATTTAGGAAGGTTACCATCAAGGTACTCACCACACCAATTGCATAAGATTCAAAGATGAACACCAAGGCAATAAAGGCCAAGATTACGATGTGACCAGCTGTAATCGCTACAAACAAACGGACCATCAGGGCAAATGGCTTGGTAAATAAACCGATAATTTCCACCGGTACAATTACAAGCAATAAAGGAACTGGAACACCAGGAGTCATAAACACGTGTTTCCAATATTCTTTATTGCCATTGACATTGACTACAATAAAGGTCAAAACAGCTAAGGTTGCAGTAACGGCAATATTTCCTGTAAGATTAGCTGCTCCAGGCATCAATCCCATGAGGTTGCCTATCCAGATAAAGAAGAATAACGTCAACAAATATGGAACAAACTTCCTGTACTTCGGACCTATAGCTTTATGGGCAATCTCATCTCTTACAAAAATTACAACAGGTTCTATGATCGCAGCTGCTCCTTTGGGTGCGCTGATACCGTTTTTCTTGTAATGTTTAGCGGCAGAAAGCACCAAGCTTCCCATTACTAAGATCACCAAAAATAGCATGGCGACGTTTTTGGTAATTGATAGGTCAGTGAAAGATCTTCCTTCTACACTATATAGATGCTCATGCTCATCAATGTAATAACCATTGTGGGCATAAGCTTCTCCAAATTTATGGGTTTCCGGATTTTGGAAATCAGAAGACATAAAAAATTCAAGACCTCTATCCGCAGAATAGATAATAACTGGCAATGGAAGCGTCAAGTGTTTGTGGCCGAAGGTAGCAAAATGCCATTCATATGAATCCTTAATGTGGTGCATGATAAAGCCAGTTCTGTCTTCATCATCTCCAGCTGCGGACACAGGGGTGGACAACGTTAGAAAAAACGCTGAAAATAAAACACTTAAGTAAAGGAACTTACGGAGCATCTAATTGAGTATTTAGGTCCTATTTTGAAATCGGGCGCAAATTAGCTATTAACCCGTACATATCAAATAATAAGTAAAACAAATAAATAACAAAAAAATTAATTACAAACAGAATTATATTCTCCTGTCCTAGGACCAACATGATTACAATAAAAGCGATGCTGGCCAAAAATCTTATTCCTATAGTGCCTAACAAAATGTTGGCAGAATTTTCTTTGCTTATTGAAAGTAAATAATGTGAGAAAACTCCTGTCAACCAAGTAAGAATCAAAAAGAAAGAAATGATTTTCCAAATGCTCTCATGGACCCAATTCAATTGGAAAACATCATCAATCAGATATACTAATCCCGCTATAAACAGGGTAAGCAATATGATCTTTACGGTAAGGTGTAGAATTTGTTTCATCTCTTGGAAATAAGGATGCAAAGCTACTGCTTTTTAGATTCTTATTCCTCCTTCTCATCATTTTTCATGGAGACATACAATTGATAGAATGCCAAGACTATAGAGAGGAAACAAAAAAGTAAAAGCCAAACAGGGAAATTAGTTTGGCTTTTTTGGTCGATATACCAACCCAGTGCAGTACCAAGTCCTATAATAGCAAACATCTGAAATGATAGTCCTAGATATTTGAATACAAGATACTGCTTACTTGGTTTCAAATTCTTTTTCGGGCACATTCACCTTCTCAGCTTTTGGGGTATTGGTAATTTCAGGATTTCCCATTTGACATTTTCCATTGAAGGCTGCACCATTTTCGACTACTAGCTTTTTGGTAATGATATCACCGGATACCAGAGCGGACTTTTTGAGGTAAAGAATTTCGGTGCATGTAACCTTTCCCTCAACTTTGCCGGATACTTCGGCTTCGGCCGAATAGAGATTTCCTTTGATCAAAGCAGATTCTCCGATAACAATTTTGCTTTTTGACTTTACCAAACCTTCTACTTCTCCTTCAATGCGGATATTGCCCTGGGCATCAATATCTCCTTTAATCTTGGTTTCTTTGGCGATTACGTTGCTGGAATTAACCATTTCTACAACGGATTTTTTTTCTTCGGCTTTGTTAAACATAATTAATTAAAAGAAATGAAATCTTGGGGATTAAGCGGAGAACCCTTATACCACATTTCGAAATGTAAATGTAGGCCGGTGGTTAGTTCTCCAGTATTTCCAATGATAGAAACAATTTCACCACCTTTTACAAGATCTCCAATGTTCTTCAATATTACCGAATTATGTTTATAAATGGAAATCAATTCATTGTTATGCTGAACTGCCACGACATACCCGGTACCTAAAGTCCATGAACTGAAGATAACTGTCCCATCTGCAATAGCTTTAACGGGCTCATTTTGTCTTGCTACAATATCTATTCCAAAATGATCTTTAGTTGGATCAAAAATTGAAGTAACCACTCCCTTAAGGGGTGGAAAGAAATATGTTTCGCCAATAAATCCACCTTCTATAATTTGCACTTTTGGTTCCTCCATGGGGAGACCCCTCATTTCCTGCAGAATACTCAATGTCGCTTCACTTGGCTCAAAATTAAATTCAGGATTGATCCTTTTGGAAACTGGAAGGGTATCCAGGGCATTTTGATCCTCAATCAGTTC
The DNA here is from genome assembly GCF_003014575.1 of Cecembia rubra. Lineage (GTDB taxonomy): Bacteria > Bacteroidota > Bacteroidia > Cytophagales > Cyclobacteriaceae > Cecembia_A > Cecembia_A rubra. Next base: position 120,297 of record NZ_PYGF01000008.1, on the reverse strand, counting down.
TGTCTCACCAGATATGATCCGTTGAATATTTTTTACATAATTATCTTTCCGGATTACCTCAGCCCTCAAAGAATCTACTGTAGCTGACATTTTTATAAGTTGGGCAGTATTTTCAGTGTCTTGGTAAGTAGGATCAAACCAAGCTTTCAATAAGGTTTTGGACATGATCAATGAAAATCCAAAAATGAGGATAAAAATCAGCGCCAATATAGAAAGCATCCTTCCTGTGGAAATATTGAAGGAGGTAATAACAGAAAAATCCTGTTCTTTTCTGATGACAATAAGGAATTTGGCCTTAATCGCCTCAATAAACCTGTTGGGTGTTTTCAATACAATTGTGATTTGGTTTACGGAATTCAAAAATATAATAATAAACGGAAGCGTTTAATAATTTGATACAAATCAAGTAATTTGTGCCTTTGTCAAACGATCAATGATGCGCAGGTATCTTACAATTTTAGGGATTATCGCTATGATTTTATTATCAGCGTGTTCCTCAGAAAAAAATACTTTTACCAATAGGTGGTTCCACAACACCACCTCACGATATAATGCGGTTTTTTATGCAAAAGCCAATATCGGTGAAATTGAAAAAACAATTGAAAAAAGCCACAGAGAAGATTTCACTCAGGTATTACCTATTTTTTTTCCAATAGATAGCGCTTTGATTGACCAAAATGAAGAACTTCTGGTGGATGTTAGGGACTTTGCCTCCAAAGCCATTGACTGGCACAGAATTTCTAAGTGGGTGGACGATTCTTATTTCTTACTTGGGCTGGCTGATTATTACGATGGCAAGTTCGATGAATCATCCAACACTTTCAGATACCTTAATGTAAACAGTAAGAAAAAAAGAGTCAGGCACAGGAGTCTTATCCAATTGATGAGACAATTTACGGACATTGGAAATTTTGAAGATGCCGCATATGTCATAGAATACCTATCCAAAGAATCAGGTATCAATACAGAAAATAAGTTTTTGCTCTACAAAACCCTTGCCTATTACTATGACCAAAGGCAAGATGTGAACGGAAAAATCGGTGCTTTAGACCGGGCAATAAGTTTGACCAAAGACAAAAAAGAAAAATCAAGGATAAATTTCATTCTCGCACAGCTTTACCAAAGAGAAGGTCTGGATGCTTTGGCTTATAGTTATTACAATGAAGCGGTGAAGGGTAATCCTCCTTATGAACTGGCATTTTTTGCCCAGCTCTTTGCGCAACAGGTGGCCGAACTCAACAAGAGTAAGGACGTGAAGAGGGTAAGGAGTTATTACGATGAACTATTTAAGGACAGCAAAAACAAAGATCTGAGGGATGTGATTCTATATGAAAAGGCATTGTTTGAACTAAAGCAAGATGATGTTCAAGAAGCGGAAAAATTACTGATACTGGCAGCTAAACAAGAGAGTAACAATCCCCTTCAGAAAAGTTATATCTACCAAAAATTAGCTGAAATCAATTTTGAAATCAAAAAGGATTTTAAAACCACAAAATATTACTTGGATTCTGCTTTAGCACAAATCAGGCCTACTGATAAAATTTACGCTGAAATCAATCAGAAAAAGGGAATATTTGACAACTATGTAACGCATTATGAAATTATAAATAAGAACGATAGTCTTATTCGCCTTTCACAAATGAGTGCTGAAGAGCAGGAGATGGTTGCAGAACTGTTTATCAAACAAGAGGAGGAGAGGTTACTCAGGGAGGCAGAGCAAAAATCCCAACAACGTTCTTCCGGGATTTTCGATAACCTTTTGGCATTTGGAGGTAGAGGTTCAGGAGAATCTTTTTATTTCGACAATAACCTCGCAATGCAACGTGGCTCCATTGAATTTTATAGAAATTGGGGGACTAGGCCCCTTGATGACAATTGGAGAAGAAATATTCAGGGATTCCAATCCAGTACCAGAGGAAATGGAGCATTGGGTCCAATGTCAGATACTAGAGAAGAGGACCGTGCAGAAGAACAAAGTAGCATCATAGGCCAGTTGCCGGATAAAAAAAGCCTTTTGGCTCAGATCCCAAAAACAGAAGAAGATGTTAACCTTCTTCGGGAAAAATTAGAAGAGTCATATTTTGAGTTGGGTAAACTCCTGTATTTTGATTTTAAAGAATCCCTAATGAGCATTGAATACTTGGAAAGTCTAATCACCACCTATCCAAATTCAAATAAAAAAGCAGAAGCTTATTATATCCTTTACCTTGCCAATCAGGAAATCAATGGCAATCCTACCCTTTATGTCCAAAGATTAAACAGAGAATTTCCGGATTCTCCCTTTACCTATTCCGTGAATAATCCAGATGCCATCAAAGGCAATCAGGCTTTTTTGGAATCTTCAAAGCTTTATAAAGAAGCATATGAACAATACTATGCAGGAAATTACGCTGCTGCAAGGAGCATAATCCGATCAACACTAGAAAATTATCCGCTCACCAAAAACACCAGTAGATTAATTTTATTGGATATTATGGTATCCGGAAAGGTGGATGATGCGGAAAGATATAAATACAGGTTAGAGAATTACATTCAAACCACTGAGGACAGCCAATTGGTAAAATTGGCAAGAAATATGCTGTTAGCATTAACTGGTGAACAAGTAGAAATAAGGTCAGAAAGAGAAGAGGTTGCTATGGAATCACAGAACAATGAGGAGCAAACTTCCGAAACAGAAGAAGAAGCCGAAAATGAAGAAGATTCCCCATACCGTGAAAATCCTAACCAAACCCATATATTTGTCATTGCTTTGGACCCTGAAAAAGCAAGGGAGTCCAAAAACCTATTGGCAGATCTTGAGACATTCCATGCGCAAAATTTTGCCAATTCAAGACTCCGGACAGGAAATATGAACCTAAATCGCCAAGAAGTGATTTTTATTGTTAGCCCATTCAACAATGCTGAGCGGGCAATCGCCTATAGAAATAAGTTCATGGATGATTTCAATTCTGGTTCTATTGAAAAAAGTGATAAGGAAAACAGTTTCCTGATTTCCATTGAAAACTTTCAGGAGCTCAACAGACGTAAAAATCTCAATGAGTATCGCCAATTCTACAGAAGGGTTTATAAATAAAAGTACATAATTACGTTAAAATCATAATGACCAATAAAATCATTAAAATTATTTGGTTGGTTTTCGCTGCCGGTATTGTAGGCTTTATCCTATTTGTTTGGACAGTGAGTGTCAATTTTCTTGGCCTTTTTGGGGAATTACCTGATTTCAAGGCATTAGAAAACCCCCGTACTGAAGTAGCATCAGAACTATATTCAGCAGATGGGGTCTTATTGGGAAGTTATTTCAGAGAAAACAGAAGCCCTGTTACATACAACGAACTTTCCCCAAATCTGGTTAATGCCCTTATCGCCACTGAGGATGTAAGATTTGAAAAGCATTCAGGCATAGACCTTCAAAGCATGGGAAGGGTTTTCTTTAAATCCCTCATTTTGAGGCAAGGTGCAGGCGGAGGCAGTACACTAAGTCAGCAGACTGCCAAAAACCTCTTTAAGACAAGAAATCTTGAATCTCAAGGTGTATTAAGCAGGGTGCCCGGACTAAGAATGTTAATCATTAAAACCAAAGAGTGGATAGTAGCGACTAAGCTTGAAAAATCTTATACTAAGGATGAAATATTGACTTTATACCTCAATACTTCGGAATTTGGAAGTAATGCTTATGGTATAAAGACCGCTGCCAAAACTTTTTTCAACAAAAACCCGAACGAACTCAATGTTCAGGAATCAGCAGTCTTAGTAGGATTATTCAAAGCACCCACTTATTACAGTCCTGTCTTTAATCCTGACAACTCCCTGCGGAGGAGAAATACAGTTTTGGCACAAATGGAGAAATATGGTTACCTGAACAGGTCAGAACGGGATTCTCTCATGGCTATGCCCATTGAATTGGACTACCGGGTTGAAAACCAAAATCAAGGTTTAGCCACCTATTTTAGAGAGGTGTTGAAAGCAGAACTGCTCAAATGGACTAAAGAATACCTCAAACCTGATGGTACTCCTTACGACCTATTTGGGGACGGTTTAAAAATATACACCACCATTGACAGCAGGATGCAGCGCTATGCAGAGGAGGCGATGGATGAACATATGAGGGAGCTACAGAAAAAATTTGAGAATGAGATGGGAAGCAGGGATCCCTGGATTGATGAAAATGGTAGGGTTATACCTAATTTCCTTGAAACGCAAGTGAAGAGGACAGAAGCTTATAGAAACCTGGTCAGAAGATATGGTGCAGAATCAGATTCCATAAATATCAAATTGAATGAGAAAAAGAGAATGCGCATCTTCTCTTGGACGAAAGGTGAGTTAGATACCATGATGAGCACCATGGATTCTTTAAGACATTATAAAAAACATCTTCAGGCAGGATTCATGTCCATGGACCCACATACAGGACATGTAAAAGCATGGGTGGGAGGAATCAACCATAAACATTTCAAATTCGACCATGTGAAGCAGGCCAAAAGGCAGCCCGGATCTACATTTAAACCCTTCGTATATGCAGCTGCCATTGAAAATGGATACAGCCCTTGCTACAGTGTTATTGACCAACCGGTGGAAGTTAATATTCCAGGTCAGCCAGCTTGGACGCCAAAAAATGCAGACGGTAAATTCTCTTATGAAAAAATGACCATCAGGAGGGCTATGGCACAATCTGTCAACTCAGTTACAGCCTTCATGATGAAAAAGCTAGGGCCGAAGGTTGTGGTAGAAACTGCTCATAGGATAGGAATAACAAGTGACTTGGATGAAGTTCCAGCGCTTGCATTGGGAACAGCAGACGTTTCTGTATATGAAATGGTAGGTGCAATGGGCACTTTTGTAAACAAAGGAGAACATATTGTTCCTTTCTACATTGATAGGATTGAAGATAAAAACGGCAATGTTCTACAGCAATTTACTCCTAAAAAACGCCCAGCTATGAGCGAAGAACATGCCTATCTCATGCTTTACATGATGCGGGGTGGTTTTGAGGAATCCAGAGGGACCAGCCAAGGAGTGCCGTGGACGCTTAGGGACCAGGGCAATGAACTTGGTGGTAAGACCGGTACTACCCAAAATGCTTCAGATGGATGGTATATGGGAATGAGTAAAGACTTAGTCTCTGGAGCATGGGTAGGTGGTGACGATAGAGCAATCCATTTTAGAAATTGGGCCAGTGGACAAGGCGGACAAACGGCCAGGCCGATCTGGGTAAGGTATATGGCTAAGGTATATGCCGATCCAACCTTAGGCTACACCAAGGGTCCATTCCCAAGACCTGAAAGACCACTTAGCATAGAAATTGATTGTGATAAATATGAGCTCAACAGCAATAGATTCAACGATTTTGATTTCGACCCAAAGAAAAATGATTTTTAATATGCGTAAGTCAGAAAAGAAACAAGCCTCTATATGGGGCTTTTTTCTTTTTAACCTGAATTGGGAATCGACAACAAACACTGTAATAACATAGTTCGTTAAATTTGTACCATGCAAGTACCCTCATATAAGGTAGACGAATATTCTTTACTCCCAGATCAGCCTGGGGTATATAAATTTTTCAATTCAGAAAGTGATCTCATCTATGTAGGAAAGGCAAAAAGCCTGAAAAAAAGGGTAGCCTCCTATTTTGTAAAAGGACAAGGCATCAACCATAAGACCAGAAGGATGGTCCGGGAAATCGAAAGGATTGAAATAACCTTGGTAAATTCAGAATTTGATGCACTATTGCTGGAAAACAACCTGATCAAAAAAACCCAGCCCAGGTACAACATTTTACTAAAAGACGATAAAACCTACCCCTATCTGGTCTTAACTAAGGAGCATTTTCCACAAATCTATCCAACAAGAAAATTAATCCCCCATAGAGGTATTTATTTTGGCCCTTTTGCTTCAGTTAAAGCGATGAATAATGTGCTGGAATTGATAAGGTCCATTTTTACCATCCGAACCTGCAAGCTGGATTTAAGTCCTGAAAAAATATTTGAAGGGAAATACAAAGTTTGTTTGGAATACCACATTGGCAATTGCCTGGGACCATGTGAAGGTAAACAAAAAGAAATTGAGTATCTGCAGGATATAGAGCAGGCCAAACATATTCTTAAAGGTAACCTTGGAATTGCAAAATCATTCTTTAGGGATCAAATGCAAAAAGCTGCAGAAAGCCTGGCTTTTGAGCGAGCCCAATATTTCAAAGACAAATTGGAGCTTCTTGAAAAATACCAGTCCAAATCTATGGTAGTCAATCCCGCAATCAAAGACTTAGATGCCTTTGCCATGGTGACGGACGAAAAAAATGCATATGTCAATTACCTTAAAGTGAAAAACGGTGCAATTATCATCACAAAGACCGTTGAACTTAAGAAAAGGCTAGATGAAACTGATACTGAACTTTTACTTACTGCAATTGTGAGATTGAGGGATCAGTTCAACAGTGATGCAGATGAAATCATTGTAAATATACCTTTTGACGAAAATTATGAAGGGCTCAATATTCATGTACCTAAAATAGGCGACAAAAAGAACCTCATTGAGCTTTCCCTTAAAAACGCTAAATATTATAAACAAGAAAAATTACTGGCGTCAGGAGAGGTAAAAGACAAAAAATTCAGGGTATTAAAACAACTCCAATCAGACCTTGCTCTTCAAGACTTGCCAGACCACATTGAATGTTTTGACAATTCCAATATGCAGGGAACCAATCCGGTAGCCAGTATGGTATGTTTCTTAAATGGAAAGCCTGCTATCAAAGAATACAGGCATTACCACATTAAGACTGTAGAAGGCCCAAATGACTTTGCTAGCATGACAGAAGTGGTGGGAAGGCGGTACAAAAGATTACTGGAGGAAGCAAAACCTTTACCCAAGCTGATAGTAATTGATGGGGGAAAAGGACAACTTTCATCAGCAGTAGAAGCGCTCAAAAGTTTGGAAATTTATGGTAAAGTACCCATAATTGGAATTGCCAAAAGATTGGAAGAGATCTATTTTCCTGGAGACCAATACCCAATCCACATAGATAAAAAATCAGAGTCCTTAAGGTTGTTACAAAGAATCAGGGATGAAGCACACCGTTTTGCAATAACCTTCCATAGAAACGTTAGAAGCAAAAAAGCATTTGGTTCTCAGCTTACAGAAGTAGAAGGTATTGGAAAACAGACAGCGGAAAGATTATTAAAACATTTCAAATCGGTTAAAAAAATTCACGAGGCAAGCGAAAGTGAAATCGCTTCAATTATTGGGCAGGCCAAAGCTAAAAACTTAATAGCTTGGCTTAAAAATGAAAAAGGCGGGTAAACCCGCCTTTTATATTACCATTCCCAAAGGGAATTTTCAAGGTCAAGAAGCTTGTATTCAAATTCGAGTGCATTGAGAAATGCCACTAGATCAGGATTAGGGTGATCTGGATTGACCATATCCGCAATCAAAGCATTATCGGAATTGGTATATTTTCTCACAACCGACCTAAACAGCCTCATGTCAAAAGCCTGGTCATAAGTCAAACTTTTAGAATCGTTTTGAAAGTTCAACCATTTGGCCTCAGGATGATTTTTAAAATGATTGTAAAAATCTTTGTACCTGATAAATCCTATAGTTTTTTGACCGGCATTGGCATTAGTTTGGGAAGGCATCACTAACTCAATATACTTAACATCAAACTTAATTTGGGAATGGTGCTTATCAAAGAGGAAATCCTCTTTAAAATCAAGAAAGTAAAGCTGTTTTACAAAGATACTATCTCCATTTGCTGCTATCCAGAAATTATTTTGGAACTCTGCAATAGATAATGGCTCTTTGAATTGTTCATCAGCAAAAACCTCAAGTGCATTTTCCTCCACAATAGCCTTGTAAATATTGTTCATGATACCGTTGTTTTTGGTATCACCTGAGCCATATAGCGGATGGTTATACTTTTCCCTAAGGTCAATTCTTCTCCAAACACTGATCTGGAACATGATGTCATCTTCCCTGATCGGTAAAACAGAGAATACCGTATCAACTTTGAAGCGCCTGTCGCCCATATTACTTGGGCTAACACTTGTGGCAACTTGGCCAAAAACATCTGTGACTAAAACGAGTCCCAGAGCTGCCAGGGCTAAGGTAAAATAATTTTTAAGTTTCATAACATTCTCATTTAAATCGGGAAGATCCCATGTTATTACTTGATCTGTAACCTGATGATTTCAGGCGTTGTAAGGGTAGTTCTTATTTTATTTCCACGGAAGTTGGTCCTGGTCACTTCTGTTACCCTTACCACAATTCCATCACCTGCTCTGGCAGCAGCCAATAAGTTTCTAATAGCCACATTTTTTCCAGATATTGCTACTCTTTCTCTAGGAACCTCACTTCTAAGAAGAATAACCTCACCACCAGATACTTCGAAATTGGCATCTCTAGCCATTGTTCTTCCAAAGTTTACCTCTGGGAGTGCTTCAACAATCAAGGAAGATGGTCCCGGAGCTGGATAAGCCTGACTCAGGTCAATTGGACCCCTTCCATCAAACAAACGGATGGTAGGAGCAGGTACCGGTTTAATATCATACGAAACATCTCCGATTTTATTGCCTCCACTGGATACACCGATGACAACTTTTCCGGAACTTCCCGGGATAACAGTAAGCTGTCCCGGTTTCTGTCCTTTAATGGAAGTACCATTGGAGATCGTAAAATCAGGAGCATAAGAATTGCCCAATGCAGGAACGTCAATCATCAGGTCATTGGCACAATCCGCATACAACTGGTTCACCACTTCCGAAGTAACCCTGATCACCGGCTGAGCCACGAAGTACTCATAGTCCACAGTTAAAGTAGAGTCTTTTCCTGCAATATTTACAGTGATTTCTCCTTTGAGGATTCTTTTGGCAAGGCCCCTGTCATCGTACTGTCCTGCAGGAGGAACGGTGAAGCTTATTTCACCGAAGCCATCCACTACACGAACTTCCCTTCCATCCACGGACATTTTTGGAGCAGCAGAAGAAGAGGAAGAAGCGATGAAGAGGTTACCTTCAAATTTTGTACCTGCCGCAACAACATTGGAATTAGCAGCTACACTTGCTTTGAATACATCAGACTTGAAATAGAAGGTACCAATAGAACTTGTAACTGCTGATAGTGCTTCAGATTCAATATTCAATACCTCATTCTGGTATTGAGAAATCAAGGCCATAACAGCTCCTACCGGTGACTTCACAAAATTGAGGAACACGAAGTTCTTATTTCTCACATCTGGATCATTTCTGAATATCTCGATATCTTTGGCATCCTTAGCGATATCTTCAAACTCCATGTCAATCCCAACGCTTTTCAGGATAGTTGAAACCTGCTTAGGATAAGCATTCAATTTCTCCTGCATTTCGAATCCCTTTTTGTTATTGTTGAAAATATTTCCAGGGATATCTACATTTTTCAAAGCTGAGTTTTTGAACTGTCCCTGCTCATTTTTCGCATCCGAAACAGTAATCAATTCCTGTTTAAGACTTTCGAGATAAGCATAAACTTCTGCAGTTGTTTTACGTACTTCCTGCGCTGCTGCTACCTTGGGCACATCTCTTTCGTTATTGCCCTGCTGCTCAACTGTATTTGCTATAGATGTAACAGTGAATTCATTTTTGCCGATAAAATTTTTGGAGGTTCTTTCCAGTCCATCATTCAGCAATACAAACTTTTGGAGGATCTGATTACTTACCTGCAATGCCAGCAAAGCTGTCAATACCAAGTACATCATTCCGATCATCCGCTGTCTAGGTGTCTCTTTTCCGCCAGCCATATTAATTCAATAAAAGATTAAACATTGGATACATTAAGGCTTAACCTTTCATGGCTGTGAGCATACCGCCATATATTTTATTGAGTGAGCTTACATTATTGTTCAATTTAGCCAGTTCACTTTTGAAGGTTTCTGTTTCCTTACCGGCCTCAGTGATACCTTCCATTGCAGCTGCCACATTGGAGTAAAACTTATTCAAAGTTTTCATGTGGTTTTGTGCGTCAATAAGCTCCATCTCATAAACATTATTCAGGGCGGAGAGGTTTTTAGTTACTTCCACTACCTGCGCATGATACTGTTTGGCATCATTTGATGCAGAAGAAAGCTCTACCAAAGCGGTTGCTGTTTTTCCATAAGATTGGTTGATATCAACCAAAGTTTTGGAAGCTACTTTCACATTTTCTGCGTACTCATTGGTCGCCACAGCAGCATCTGACAATTTTCCCATTTTCTCAGCAGAAGTGGCAAGATTTTGCATGCCTTTGCTCAAGCTTTCAAAAAGTTCAGGACCAATTTTAGCACTTTCCATCATTTCATCAAATTTCTGGGTCAATCCTGCTCCTTTAGCAGGCCCTTTATCTTTTCCTTGGGCTGGCTCATCACTAGCCAATTCAGGATATACTTTAGACCAGTCGACTTCTTCTTGCTTAGGTTCAAATGCCGATAGGAAAAATATGGCCGCTTCAGTGGAGAGTCCTAATCCAATCATCAAGCTGGCAAAAGGCCAGTCTAGAATTTTGAACATAGCTCCTAAAATTACCACAGCTGCACCGATACCGTAGATTTTTGGCATGACATTGCCATAAAATTTGTCCTTAAAAGATTTTTTCTTTGCCATTTTAAATAGATGATTAAGTTGAAATTGTTATTTGTATTGATTAGGGCGATTATCTTCTTCTTCTTCTACTGTTGTTTACATCCAAAGAACCAGATCTACCCATAAAAGTAACTACTGTTCTGAAACCTATGTGCGCGGTTTTTACATCTTGAAATTCATAGGTTCTGGTACTTGTTTCAAGGAAATGGGCGATATCTTTCCAAGAACCTCCTCTTACTACTTTTCTTCTTTCGTTGGGATCATCAAATTTTGGATCAAGATCCCAGGTAAGAGAACTGGAAACAGGGCTATAAGCATCCTGTACCCATTCTGATACATTACCGGCCATATTGTACAAACCAAAACCGTTTGGTGCAAAAACATCAACAGGGGCCGTATAAGCAAAGCCATCATCAATATAATTACCTCTACCTGGTTTGAAGTTGGCCATTAGGCAACCTCTTCTATTTTTGAGGTAAGGTCCTCCCCATGGGTACTTAGCCACTTCTTTTCCACCTTTGGCTGCATATTCCCATTCGGCTTCTGTAGGAAGTCTAAATCTTGGATAATCATAGTCAGACTTGTCATTGGCTGTCATATGGTAAGTTCTCCAATCTGTGTACATCCTGGCTTGTTCCCAGCTTACACCTACCACCGGATAATTATCAAATGCGGGGTGATCAAAATAGAATTCCATTAAAGGATCTCCATAATGGTAGGTGAAACTTGTAGACCATACAGTAGTGTCTGGAAGTACCTCATTCAAGTTGAAGACAGGAGGCTCTTTCAATGTGGTCGGAGTACTATAGGTATACTCACCTAATCGAACAGCTTCCACAAACTGTCTGTACTTGTTGTTGGACACTTCGTACTTGTCCATGAAAAATTCTGAAATTGTTATCTGCTTATTGAAAGCGGACTGAGTGAAGCCAATGTCTTCATCTGCTTGTCCCATCCAAAAAGTACCAGCCTTGATGGCCACCATGTCAACTGGCAGGGGTTGCTGCCAGATCTGTCTCTTAGGGACGCCTGTGACTTCCCCTCTTCTGTTCTCTTTTTCACTGGCAGTTCCTCTCTTGCCAAAAAGTCCACAACCCTGAAGCATAATGGACACAAAAAAGATAATAAAAACGGACAAAATTCTGAAATTCATTATTCTATACATGTTTTACATGAATTAAGTGATGTAAAATTTCGCTGATAATCACTAGTTTATAATCTCGAAATTTAATGTAAAATCTCAGAAAATAGCAAATTTGACAAGAAATTTCGAGAAATTTTTAAAACCTAAATCTTGGCGTCCTTTGAATTACTTTTTGAAATTCTCTGGTCACCGGCTGTAGGTTATAAGTTAGCATGAACTCATGACTGGTCGGAGCCTTGGCTTCAAGTCCTCCGAAAACCAGGTCAAAAGCATATCCTATCCTTAGAGAATTATCCCTTAGAATTCCATAACCAAATAGAAGTGAAACGGATTCTTCTCCTCTGAAGGCAAGGCCTCCACTGATTCTTTGCCTGTGTGTGGCTATAACGCTCAAATCATAAGAAAAATTATTCAATGAAACTGTTTTTAATAAGAAACTAGGCTCAAAAGTCCAAAGTGCAAAAGTTTTTATCCTATAACCTGCCAACAAGTAAGAATGGTTCTTTAACTGGTTATCAAAGGAACCATCTCCAAAATCAAATCCCGGCTCATTCAAATGCTTACTTCCTATCCCTATGTAATATTTCCCTCTATCATATATCGCACCAGCTCCAAAATTCATATTCATCTGGGTTTCCCTTCCTGAAGAAGGCACTCTCGGATCAGGATTGATAACGACCAATTCATCATATTTCAATGTACTTGAAAATATTCCACCAGAAAGCCCTATACTTAACACCCCTCGCCTGAATTTCTTGTGGTAGGCGGCAGCCAAATTGATTTCCTGATTATTGCTTGGACCAATATTATCATTGACAAAGGTAAGTCCAAAACCCACATTGTATTGGTCAAGTCTTCCAGAAGCCGTCAATAATTGAGTGATAGGTGCCGGACCATTGGTCCCTGTATAATTCAACCACTGAGTTCTGTGCAAAGCAGAAAATTGATAACCTGATTCTTTACCAGCAAATGCAGGATTATAAAATAAGCCGTTATGCATGTACTGTGTAAACTGGGCATCCTGCTGGGACCTGGCTGAAAAATAAAGCAAGGTGGTAAAAACAAAAACAGTAGAAACCTTAATGTGGAGAAATTTCAGCTCTTTCATCGAGGATAAGAAATAAGGTTAGAAACTCTATTCTACACAATTAAACTGAATTTCTCCACAAAAGATTGAAAAGATCACAAATTATTTGCCTTTTTTATATAAAGCTCGAGTGCACCTGTCATACTTGGGGCATTTGGCATGGGTGCTTCAATGTCCAGTATCAGTCCCTGATTCAATACTTCTTTGGCTGTTGTCGGCCCAAAAGCCGCTATTCTTGTATTGTTTTGCTCAAAGTCAGGAAAGTTCTGCTTCAATGATTTAATTCCAGATGGACTGAAAAAAGCGAGAACATCATACTTGATATCCTTAAGGTCGGATAGGTTTGCAGCAACTGTATGGTATATAATTGCTTCAGTATAAGAAATCCCCATCTTATCCAAATATTCAGGAATATCATCTTTTCTGATATCGCTACAAGGAAATAAGTACTTTTCAGACTTGTGCTTCTTGAAATAATCAAATAAGTCAGAGGCAGTTTTCTGACCTACAAACAACTTTCTTTTTCTGATTACAACATACTTCTGCAAGTAATGTGCTGTTTGTTCAGAAATGCAAAAATACTTCATCTCTGCAGGCATTTCTACCTTAAGCTCTTTACAAATGGTGAAAAAATGATCAATGGCATTCCTACTTGTAAATATAATCGCAGTATGCTTAAGAATATCAATTTTTTGCTTTCTGAAATCCTTTACAGGAACGGGTTCAACCTGAATAAAAGGCCTGAAATCAATTTTCAAATTATACTTTTCAGCGAGTTGAAAATACGGAGACTTTTCATCGGCGGGTCGAGGTTGAGAAACTAAGATGCTTCTTACTGGATTAAGCCTGTCTTTTGCAGTTTTACTCATATTCTTGATCTTATCCTTTCAAGTTTATTCAGAAATCATCCCATTATTAATTTGGCAATTATCAAAAAAGGAATCAATTCTGCCGTGCAAATGTAAGCAATTAAATGGTAATTTTTAAAGGGTACCCTGTTCACCATGATAAGAAACATGAAAAATACACCAAATAAATAAACCCAAAAAAAACTCCTAACTCCAATTTCAAAGAAATTGACCAAGACAGAATAATTATTGAAAAAGAAAAACAAACTGAAACTAAGCATTACCATCATGGAAATTGAAATAATTCTGAGCAAATAAAAGAAATGCGCAAAATCAAATTTACTAAGATCGAAAAGGTAAACCACTGCTTTCAAAAACAAGAACTTGAAAACAGCTAACAAGGCAAGTCCTATCGAAAGTAAAAACCAGATAAAAAATAAACTGTTGATATCACTGTTTCCCAAATCAACAAAAATTGAAATTCCAGTCACATGAACATAAAGCATAACTAAAAGTGAAATACCTAAGTTCATCAACAATAAATAGAACAGAACATCTAATGTAAAGAATTTCTGTATGCTTCCAGTTTCAGAGAAATCATCCGCAGAAATCACGGTCTGAGGTCTAATGATCAAATCAAGGACATTTGGAAATACCCCCTTGTAGATAGCCGCTAAAAAAAGCAGGAGAACAGTTGCCAAAATAAAAAAATCGTCAAAATCATCCACTTCCCTAAGTTCCCATTCGATAACATTCTTTGGTGGATCATAATTTTCCAAACGTTTTTGACCAAAAAAACCTTTCATAACCTGTAAACCATCCAGAACAGCTACATCATTGATCACATCTACCCTTACTGAGGAAGGAATTAAGGCGTCAATTTCCTGCTTTAGCTCCATCAATGACTTTATGATTGTAGTATCGCGCTCGGCAAATACCCAAAGTTTTCCATCCATAAACACACTGGAACCTCCGGGGATTTCAAAATACATATTGCTTTCAGGAAAATTCTGAAGATCAATCTCAAATTTGGCAGAATGATATTTCTTAAAAATACTTCTGTTTTTAGAAATCAGGATATTGTTTTGGTAATTCTCTAAAACCTGGGCATAAAGCACATGATTCATCGAAAACAGTAAAAATAAAAATATTACCCTTTGCATGTATTTAAAACCTTCCTGTATATCCAAAATGTACTTTTGAGAAATTGAGCGCAAATTCCTGAGTATTAGAACCACCTAAAGCATAGATGAAGTTAAATATACCACTAGCTGTCTCCAAACTGAAGCCCAAACCAGCCGAAATGGGATAATCTAACGGTAGCTGCTGAAGACGGTTGTTCAACCTCCCCACATCGGCAAAAATCATAAAATAAGAGTAGGTATCAAAATAATATCTGGGCTCGAAATTGATAAATGCATAATTATCTGCAAAAAAGTAATTTTCATTGAATCCTCTAATGCTCCTTAAGCCCCCCATCCTAAATAAATCATTGACAAATAAATTGGGATTATCCATAATCCCTGCGGAAAATCTGGAAAAAAGGCCCCACCTGGCATTCCAATAAAAATACTTCTCCAAACTTCCTCTCATAGTATATTGCAAAGTCTTAAGATCCATCCCCTCATAGAGATTGGCAGGAATGGCGGTATTGACCAGGATGGTCTTATTCCCAATAGAGAGCTCGAAATCGAGCAATGCGCCTCTCCGAGGGAAAAACCTATCTTCAAGCCAAGACTTTTCAATCCCAAGTCCATAATTATTAAACCTAAAATCCCCTACCTGTGGTAACGAAGTTGCAAAAGATAAATTGGCTACTGCCAATAAATCTCCAGCCTGTCTTCCAGAAAAAACTTTTACGTATGTGCCTGAGCCTACCCTATATCCAAATGACAATCGAAAGTCTCTATTAAGAAAAGTGGTATCCTCTTTCAATAAGGAAAAATCAGCTTTAATATCAATCGCAGACCCTAAAACTAAAGGCTCAAGTGCAGAAAGTTGAAGACTTTGTGAAAACTGGTTGAACCTCTGCCAATTCAACTCATAATTTCTACCCCTTCCGGCAACATTATACAGGGCCAGATCAAATTGACCTGTCACCAACATTCTCCCTCCTTCCAATTCATTTGGCAGCAACCCAATTATACCATCTATAGAATTGATCCTCCTGTCACTAAGTGGAAGGTATAAAGTAGCTTCCTCATTCTGAAAACTCAGTTCAGGTTCTGAACTCCACTTTAAATAAGGCAAATTCTTGATTTGCCTTATTCCATTATTCACCCTCTTTTGGGAAAACGGTTCCCCGGGATTAATCTGAGTAAACCTTGCAAGAAATAGGCGCTTTGTCCTGGAATCTCCTGTAATCTTAAGCGTATCAAATGTAATAAGAGGACCTAAATTTAAATCCAAAGCCCCAGATAACTTCTGCCCTTGCCTTTCCAAAGAATCTATCTTGACTGAAGCAAAAGGGAATCCTTGGTTCTCGGAAGCTGTCAGCAAGTTTTCAAAAAGAACCTTAAGGTTATTAATGTTTACCGGTCTGTTTTGATACTGCCAGAGATCTATGCCTGCTTTTACCAACAACTGAGGATCAATATTTCCAAGCCTGAGTTTAAGCCATTCAAATTTTTCACCTGTGCTTAAATTCCAAACAAGCGTATCCCCTTTTATCCGGATTTGTGATTGAGGGACCAAAAATCCATTTTGATATAACTCTGATAAAATCTGATTTTTGACTTGATCCAAGTGAAGGGAATCCCTTATTGAAATTGTTTCAATTTTTTGTATTTCCCCTGAAATTTCATACCAGAGCCATTTAGCCTGTTGGGCAGGCAGCTGCTGCAAAAAGTAAAAATGAAAGCAAAAAAAGAAGATGAACTTAATTTTCAATGGATGCTATGAGGTTTAGAACTATCTTTGGGCTTAAATGTAATCAATTTGTCCGGCATCTACATTCATATCCCCTTCTGTAAGCAGGCCTGTCATTATTGTGATTTTCATTTCAGTACCAATCAACAGCTTGTTGGACAGTTGATTGAAATGATTGGGATTGAACTGGAAATAAGAAAAGACTTTTTGCCCAAAAATGCTCCGGTCAAAACCATCTATTTTGGAGGAGGCACTCCTTCTCTATTGGAAATAAGGCATATTGAAGCGATAATCAACACCATATATAAGCATTACGCTTTAGACCTAGAAGAATTTACATTAGAGGCTAATCCCGATGATCTGGACAGGGAAAAGCTAACTGAATTAAAAAGCTTGGGACTTGACAGGTTAAGCATAGGAATTCAGAGTTTTGATGCAAGGGTTCTAAAATTTTATAACCGTGCCCACAATGAACAGGAAGCACTTCAAGCCATTGACCTGGCAAAATCAGCTGGCTTTGAAAAGTTGTCCATAGATCTGATTTATGGATTCCCCTTTGAAGACCATTCCATTTGGAAGAAAGACCTTGAACAAGCTCTTCTTTTGGACCCGGGTCATATCAGCAGCTATGCCCTTACCATTGAACCAAGGACTGCATTTGGGAACTGGTTGAAAAAAGGCAAACTTCAAGAGGCTTCGGAAGATTTTCAGGCTGAGCAATTCGAGATGTTGATGGAGGCCATGGAAAAAGCCAATTATATCCAATATGAAATTTCAAATTTCGGAAAGGAAGGACACTTTGCCGTCCACAATACCAATTACTGGAGAGCACTTCCCTATTTGGGTATAGGCCCCAGTGCCCATTCATTTGATGGGAAAGAAAGGGGGTTCAACATTGCCAATAATGTAAACTATATAAAAAAGCTTAAGGAAGGACTTCTACCCTATAATTCAGAACAGCTGTCGGATGAAGATATGGCCAATGAATATATACTTACATCGCTTAGGACAATTTGGGGGCTCAGCCTTGGGCACCTCCAATCCAATTATGGAAAGGATCTTTTAAATCTAAAAAAAGGAATTATCCAGCATTTAGCTGCTGATAATATGATCAGCATCCATGCACATCATATTTTTTTGACCAATAAGGGCAAGTTACTAGCAGATAGTATAGCTGCTTCACTTTTTGTAAGCTAATATGGCGTATCTTTGATTCATGGACAGGTATAAAGACCATACGGGCAGGAAAAAAGAAGTGGCACCTATGCAGGAAGCTTTTGAGGAGTTATTAAAAGCCTATAGGCTCAAAGACAAATTTGACGAAAGACAGGTAATCCAAGCTTGGCCGGAAATAATGGGCAATACAGTAGCAAAAAGAACTGAATCCATCTATGTAAGGGACAAAAAACTATTTGTCAAAATCAGCTCCGGACCTGTCAAGAAAGAACTTTCCATGAACAGGTCCAAAGTTTTAGAACTGATTGGTAGCAGATTTGGAGAAGAAGTTATCCTGGAAGTAATTTTCCTTTAGTCCTGAGCAGCAAAAACCCTTCTCATTAAAGCAGTGGTTCTTTCCAATGGGTTTTGTCTGATGTTTTGTTCTTCTGATGCTACTAATTTGAATAGACCATCAATAGCTCTTTCTGTCACATAAGCATTCAGATCTGGATCTATTTTTCTATTGGTCAATGGCAGGTTATTATAAGTATTGGCAATATCACCATAAAATCGAGTGGCACCAACTTCATTGAGGGATTCCTGAATTCTTGGCTGAAACAGTTCTATCAATTGCCTTTCAGTTGTTCTTCTCAGAAACTGTGTAGCGGCATCCTGCTCTCCTTTTAGAATATTGAACGCATCCTGAATGGTCATCTGCCGGATGGCATTGATGAAAATCGGCTTTGCTTCCTGGGCTGCCCGCTCTGCTCCCCTGTTGATGGCCAATAAAGCTCTGTCCACTTCTGAACCAAGTCCAATTTGACGGAGTGTATTTTCAACCCTTCTGGCATCCTCCGGCAATAAGATCCTGATCAATTCATTTCCAAAAAACCCATCCTGCTTGGATGCTTGGTCTGCCCCTTTACTAATTCCCTGTATCAAGGCTTCTTTCAATCCTTGAGCAACTTCTTGTTGGGTCAGGGGCCCTTGCCCACCAACACCCTGTAAAACTTTGTTGATGTCAGCAGTAGTACAGGATGCAAAAACTAACATTAATAAAATCGGATAAACAAAATGTATACGGGTCATGATTTTATAAAATTTAACATTATTTATTCCAATAGCATCCAACGGCTAAAGAAATTTTAAGTTTGTTTTGGTAATATTGTGGTGCATTCAGACCATGTTCAAATTCCAAAAACCAAATATCGGAAAAATCAGCGTTTTGGTAGCTATTCTTTCTTGGCTAGCATTACTCTTTGTTGATATTACCAGAATTTTTGGTGAACTCAATCAGATTGAATCCGGGGTCGCACCAGAAGTTTCCTACATTTTGGAAATTTCATTTTTTATCACCGTATTTCTTTTTTACAACTACTCCATTGCAAGAAATGAAAGAAATGAATTTCTGAACCTGATCTGGCGAGGGGCATCAACCGGCATTTTAGCTTTTGGAATTTCTATATTGATCAGAGGCTTTTATCTTACATTAGGTGATTCCAGACTTTCGGAGGATCCATTGTTAAGGAATTTTTTCTATCATATCAATTTTGCACTGACTACTTTGTTTCTTATTTCCTGTACCCTATTGTGGAAGAGGCTCATATTGTACCAAAAGACCAAAAAGGTAGTACAACAATGGCAGGCCTTTGAAATCCTGCTGCTTATAAGCATGTTTTTTATTTTCTTCAATAAAAACACCCTGGATTATAGCTTCCTTTTCGGTTTGGTATTCCTGGTCATCTTTTCTATTTCCCTGTCTATTAACTTAAAATGGATCCCCTACCTTACCTTCAAGGAAAAGTGGAAATCCATTCTTTTCCTTTTTATTATAATTGTTTCTTCCTCTTACCTTTTTATCCAGCTACTTTCTTATAGTGATGCCAAACAGATACCGGTAAACTTAACAGACAATTTATTCTTAATAGGATTGTTTGCATTTGTTTTTATCTACTCTCTTTTCAGCTTTTTGGTAACATTATTTAACCTGCCTACATCTTCAGTCTTTGAGCAAAAACTAGTAGAGGCCATCAATTTTCAACGTTTAAGCCAATCTATTAAACCTGGGCAAAGCGAAAGCCAAGTACTGGATATTTTAATGGACTCCTGTATGAGTGCTTCTTATGCAGATGCAGGATGGCTGGAATTAAGAGATGAATCAGCTAAAACCCAGCTCATACAGGAGCGGTTTACAGATAAAAAATCCATTTTAAAAATCACTGAAATACTAGACAAAAGTAAACCATTTGAGCATTTTGATTGGAACAGTACGGAAAATGAATTAAAGGTTTTCCATGGAAAAATCACGCATCCTGTTTTTAAATCAGCCTTTATGGCACCGCTAGTGGTCAACCAAAAGACCATTGGGAGATTATTTCTATTGAAAGAAGTGCGAGATGGTTTTAATAAAGAAATGATCAATATCATATCTACTTTTGTGGGGCAGGCATGTATTTCTGTGGAGAATTACCGGCTTTTAAATGAGGCTATAAAAACAGAGAGATATAAAGAAGAGCTTAAAATTGCCCAGAGGGTTCAAAGAAGTTTGCTTCCAGAAAAACTTTATCACAATGATGCCTTTGAAATCGCAGCCTTTTCAGCAGCTGCCGACGAAGTTGGAGGTGATTACTATGAGACTTGGGATTTTGGAAATAATGAGTTTGCTCTCATCATCGGGGATGTTTCTGGAAAAGGAACCTCTGCGGCTTTCAATATGTCACAGATGAAAGGTGTGTTCCATAGTTTGGTACAGACCCATCCAAAGCCAAAGGAGTTTTTAATTATGGCCAATAATGCATTGAGTCAATGCCTGGAAAAAAACCATTTTATCACCACTTCATATTTCATAGTACATACCGAAAAAAAGACCATTACCTACAGTAGAGCCGGACATTGTCCAACATTATATTACAATAGTTTAGAAAAGAAATCTTCCTTTTTGAGCATAGAGGGGATGGGGCTAGGGATTTTAAGAAATCAACTTTTTGAAAAGTATATTGAGGAAAAAAGCTTTGATTTCAATTCTGAAGACATCCTAGTTCTGTACACAGACGGTATAGTGGAGGCAAAGAACAGTCAAGGTTTTGAATTTGGGTATGAAAGGTTGAAAAACACCTTAACAAAAAATGCTTTAAAAAATCCTGAAGAAATTCAGCAAAATATTATACAAGAAGTATTCAAATTCGTAGGTAAGAACAGGATCGCTGATGATGATTATTCTTTAATGGTCATCAAATTCAAGTGAAAACCATAAAAATTATATTAGCGTATATAGACACATGCTTAAAATTGAATTTACAAAAGTCAATGACCATTTCATTTTGTCTCTATCAGGCGAAATAGATGCGAGCAATTCAGTGGACTTGGATGCAGCTATACAGGAAATTCTTGAGCAAGGAGCAAAAAAAATATTGGTTGATGGTACGCAGCTGGAATATATTTCCTCTGCTGGATTGGGTGTATTTATGTCCTATCTAGAGGAATTTCAGGAAAAAGAAATTCAGATCATCATTTTTGGACTTTTGGAGAAAGTGCACCAAGTATTCATCATATTGGGGCTTGATAAATTAATTTCGATTAAAAATACCCAAGAAGAAGCCCTGGAGGCAATGGCATGATTGATAGGTTGAAATTATATTGCAATACAAACCAATTGGCTATACTCCGGGATTTTTTGACGAAGACCCTACAGGATACCGGAATGGGAGATATTGAAAAACACCAGGTAATATTGGCAGTGGAAGAGGTATGTGCCAACCTGATGATCCATTCACATTTGTGCAATCCCAATAGTTTTATCAGTGTGAGAGCGGTCTTGCATGAGGAAGAAGTGGTATTTGAAATTGTGGACATGGGCCAAGGTTTCAATATTTTGGAATACCAGGAACCAGAATTGGCGGAAGTAGTAAAAACAAAAAGAAAAGGAGGGTTAGGCATTATGCTGGTGAAAAAAATTATGGATAGGATTGAATTTGAAACCAATGGACAGAAAAATACCTGTAGGCTGATCAAGATCCTCAAATCCAAATAAATGTTAAACTTGTAGCTTAGTGCCAAAAGTTCCAAGAATTATTCTTTTTTAATTCGTAACATTGCAGTATAATTTTGGCATGTATTACCCTATGATTAGAAAATACATTTGGTTTTCCATCCTTGCAATCGGCTTTTCCTGTAGCCCAAAGGCAATAGTTGTGGAAGAATCCCAGGAACAAGCACCTATTCCTCTTATGATCATCGGAAATGAAGAGATCCTATCCGATGAATTTTTATACTTGTTATCAAAAAACCGACAGTTTCAGGAAAAAGAGGAGAAAATAAGCCGTCAGGAATTTGAAGAAAATCTGGAGCTTTTTATCAACTATAAATTGAAAGTCAAAGAAGCTGAAAATCTAGGTTTGGATACATTGGAGGAGTTCAGAAGAGAATTCGAAGTTTTCAAAGATGACCTGATTCAACCTTTCTTAATCAAAAACTCACTTCAGCAAGGGGAGTTAATGAAGGCTTATAACAGAATGAAAGAGGTAGTCAAAGCCAGCCACATTCTGTTACAATTCCCAAATAATCCGAGCAGAGAGGATACTATTGCTGTTTATAGAATGGCACAAAAACTGAAAGCGGAAGCAGAGTCTGGTGCGGATTTCAATGAACTTGCACTGGAATATTCTGATGACCCTTCAGCAAAAGAAAATAAAGGCAATTTAGGTTACTTTACTGCCTTACAAATGGTCCACCAGTTTGAAGATGCTGCTTATGCTTTGGGCATAGGTGAAATTTCAGATCCCATCCTGACCAATTTCGGTTACCATATTATTAAAGTGGAAGACAAGAAGCCCAACCCAGGAGAAATCAAGGTTTCACATATTTTGGTTAGGACTCAAACAGGGGATCCTGTCTCCGAAGAGAGGGCATTACGAAAAGTAGGTGAAATCTACTCGGAATTACAGAAGGCGGAAAGTATTTGGGAGGAAGTATGCAAAATGTATTCCGAGGATCTTGCCAGCAAAAATTCAGGTGGAACCTTACCTTGGATCAGCTTGGGAACCGTAATTCCTGATTTTGAACGAGTGGCTTTTGCCTTAAATGAAGAGGGTGAGATTTCTCCACCTGTCAAAACCCCTTACGGTTACCATATCATCAGATTGGAAGAAAGAAGGCCGATTGCTTCTTTCGAAGAAATGGAACAAACAATCAAGTCCCGAATCTTAAGGGACAGCAGGTCAGGACTCATCCAATCGCAGGTCACAGCGATACAAAAATCAAGATATTCCTTTGAGGAAAACGGATCAGTTCTTAACGAAATTCAGTCCATAATCAATCAACAATCTTTAAATAGCATAGAAGAAACACTCAAAAGCAAAAACCTCACAGACAGCACTTTATTCAGTATTGAAAATGAGAAAAAGACTGTTGGAGATTATTTGAAATTCTTGGAAGAAGAGAAAGGAAATGTAAGAATTGGTTCTAAAAATTCATTTGGTAATTCCTTGGAGAGGTTTATTGAAACAAGTCTGAACCGAACAGAGGAGCTGGACCTGATGGCCAACAACAAGGAATACAAGCTTTTGTTACAGGAATACAGGGACGGTATCCTGTTATTTTCCCTAATGAATGAAAGAGTATGGCAAAAAGCACTTATGGACAGCATTGGCCAAATCAAATTCTATGAAGACAACAAAGGAAATTACACTTGGAATGAAAGAGTAAGGGCCTTGATAGTCACCATGGGCAAAGAAGAATACAGCAACTCAGTCCGCCGTTTTCTTTCTGACAAGAAATATAGAAATGACCTTTCTGACAGATTGGAGAATACCTTTCTTTTGAACAATCCTTTGGCCTTCAACATGGACGAAGGTTTATTTGAATGGGAGAGACATCCTATTCTTTCCAGAATTGATCCAAGTAAAGAATTCCAGGAAATCAAATGGGATGGAAAAACCATTTTTATCATACTGGGAGAAAAAATACCATCTGAAATCAAAAAGTTCAGCGAAACTAGAGGAAAAGTCATTCAGGATTATCAACAATATCTTGAAAAAGAACTTGTTGCTGCTTTAAAAAACAACTATATCATCCGTATCAATGAGGATGAGAAAAATAAAATTTATAACCTTGTCGTGGGCAACTAAATTAAGCTTGGCTTTATTATTTGCCATTACTGCCTCTTGTGATCTTTTTCGGTTCAAATCTGATGGAGAAGAAGATGCAGATCCCATCGTTGCATCTATTGATCAACAAGTACTGAGAAAATCGGATCTTGCTTCTGTTAATACAAAGGAATTATCCCCAACTGACAGCAGCAGCATCATAAACCGATATATACAGTCTTGGATAAGAAAGCACCTAATGATCAAAGAGGCATCGCGTTCCATGACCTTTGATGAAGCTGAAATCAATAGAAAACTCTTGGATTATAAGTATGCTTTAATGGTGTATGAATTTGAAAAAGCATATTTGGACAGAAACCTGGACACTAAAATTCCAGAAAGGGAAATTGAAAAATATTATGATAGCAACAAAGAAAATTTTAACCTCAAGGAGATCATTATAAGGGTAAATTTTGTAAAAATTGAAAGAAACCATCCTCAAAACCGGAATTTGGAAAGGTTATTGAGGCTTGAAGAAAGAGATCAGAGGGAGGCCTTAAACAAAATTGTCCTAGATCATGCTGCCAATTATTTCATTGAGGACGCTACCTGGGTAAAAATAGATGAAATCATCGTCAATACGCCTTTGGCAAGTAGCCCCAATTTGGTAGGCCTGCTAAGAAATAACAAATTGATACTCGTTGAAGACGAGAGATTTAAATACTATTTTAGGATTTTGGAATATAAGTTGGCCGATCAAATTCCTCCTTTAGAATTTGTCAGAGATGAAATTTACCAAATTCTCCTCAACAAAAAGAAAATCCAACTCGTCGAGGAATTACAAAAAGAAATATATAACCGTGCACTTGAAAACAATGAGTTTAGAATATATGAATAAATGGAAGTACCTCCTGATCATTTTACTTGTCTTACAGATAACGTCAGTCAAAGCACAGGAAAATGTTCAAAATAATAATCCGACCACCGGGCAGGTATTAGATAAAATTGTTGCCAAGGTCAACAATTATATTCTGCTTGAATCAGATGTTCAGAAGGCTTATTTAGAGGCAATCGCACAATCACAACAAGGCTTTGAAGTCCCTACCAGATGTGATGTGTTTGAATCCTTACTCATCAATAAACTAATGGTCGCCAAAGCAGAATTGGACTCTGTGATGGTATCAGATGCAGAAGTGATGCTTCAAGCCGATCAGAGGTTTAATATGATTATGGCCCAGTTTGGTGGGGATGAAAGTATTATTGCAGAAGTATATGGTAAAACAGCTGATCAGCTTAAGGCCGAAATAGAAGAGCCTATCCGGGAGCAGCTTATCATAAATAAGATGCAGGCAAAGATCACTGAAGGTTTGGCAGTTTCCCCTGCAGAAGTAAGAAAGTTTTTCAATTCTATCCCAAGAGATTCTCTACCATTCTTTTCAGCAGAAGTGGTTGTTGGACAGATTGTAAAAAAACCAGAGGTCAACCCAACAGTAAAAAAAGAAATTGAAAACCGTTTAAAAGGTTACAAGCAAAGTATTCTGGACGGATCGGCAGATTTCCAAACCCTTGCCAGGCAATATTCCGAAGATCCAGGCTCAGCCATGATGGGCGGTGAACTGGGTTTTTTCAGAAGAGGTGAATTGGCGCCTGAATATGAAGCCACTTCTTTGGGATTGAAACCAGGAGAAATCAGTGACCCTGTTGAGACAATGTTCGGCTTTCACATGATCCAATTGCTTGAAAGAAGGGGGAATACTTATAACACACGTCATATCCTGCTCAGACCCATGCCTTCAGAGGAAGACATCAGGAAAGCAGAAAGATATGTAGATAGCCTAAGAACACAAATTCTTGAGAAAAAAATTGACTTTTCAAAAGCTGCTAAGGAATATTCAGATGACAGATCAACATCCGACAATGGTGGGTTCTTTGTTGACCCTCAAAACGGTTCCAATAGACTTACTTTGAGGACCCTGGAAGACCCTGTACTCTATTTCACTATTGATACCATGAAAGTTGGTTCAATTACCGCTCCCATGCGATTTGAAGACGAAAGGGAAGGTACAAAAGTGAGGATTCTATACTATAAGCAAAGATTCCCCGCTCATAGAGCCAACATGGATGATGATTACGAAAAGCTAAAGGCAGCAGCAAGAAGGAAAAAGGAGGAAGGCATCTTAAGCCGCTGGTTCCTTACTGCAAAAGAAGATGTTTTTATTGATATTGATCCAGCCTACGACCGGTGCGAGGCACTAAAGGATAAATAAAAAAAGCCGCCTGATTTGATTCTTAAAAGGCGGCTTTTTTTATGATTTATACTGCTAAACATTTATAAGAGATTCTCTTCTCCTCATTTTGCCTGCAGGCAAGCCATACATCATTTTAAACCTTCTACAGAAATAGGCCGTATCCTTATATCCTACCTCTTTACCAATATCCCTGATGCTTTTCTTTGAAGTTCTAAGAAGCTCTACAGCAGCTTCCATTCTCTGATATTCTATGTAATCCTGTGGATTGATGCCTGTCAACATTTTGAAGTACTGCCCCACATAATCTTCTGAAACGTTGGCAACTTTTGCCAAAACCTTATTGGAAAGGTCACCTCCTATATTTTTCTTGATATAATTGAACAGGTCAATCAACCTAGGGTCTTTAAAATATGTACTGTTAGTGGACAGCTCCTCCATGAATAATCTGTTCTTCAGAATGTGTCGGACTATCTCTATCACCAATAATTCTGCATGGATTTTCAACACCCTTTCTTTTCCCGGTATATTCTGCTCACTTTCTTTGACAAGATCCTCCACAATGGTGGCAAGCCTATCATTGAACCTTATCGCAAATGGAGGTATCCCAAGGGAGTTGAAAAAATTTACCACATCAAATACCTTTGCTTCAATGTTTACCACTGAAACACAATCTTCATCAAGGCTTTTTATTTCTTTGAAACTGATAGTTTGAAGGTATTTTCTTTTATTATCAACAAAACTCTCATTGGTAATTTCACCCTTCTTTCCTACAGACCCGAAAGATATTGAGGTCTTTCTTCCAGATGGGATAAAAAGCATTTCACCTTCATTGATAAGCTCCTGTTCATCACCAAACTTCAAAACCCCTTGATGTAACAAAATCAAAGTATTATCTGTGTCTTGGTAGTCCAAAACAGACACTGATTTTTCAATTTTGTAATTATTGCCTTTTAAGAAGCGGACTCCAACCGATTCTATGACTTTATTGTAATATTCCATGTTGCCTCTAGGTTTAAGTTTGAGTGTAAAAGTAGGATAAATTTCAACAATCGTAGGGAAAAATTAGATAAAAAATTTGAATATGAAAGAAAAAAGGCATAAAAATTATATTTTATGCCTTTTTTTGAAATTATACGGGGATTATCTTAAAAGGCTCCTCGATATAACTATTTTTTGAATTTCGCTGGTACCTTCATAAATCTGGGTAATTTTTGCATCTCTCATTAACCTTTCCACATGGTACTCCTTTACATACCCATAACCTCCATGAACCTGAACCGCCTCAATGGTAACATTCATTGCAACTTCAGACGCATATAATTTGGCCATTGCACTGGCATAAGCATAATCCTGACCCTGGTCTTTTAGCCAGGCAGATTTAAGCACCAAGAGTCTTGCTGCTTCAATCTGAGTTGCCATATCAGCCAACTTAAATTGTATGGCCTGATGCTGGGAAATAGGTTTTCCAAAAGCTTTTCTTTCTTTTGAATAAGCAACGGCCAATTCGTATGCCCCAGAAGCAATACCCAGAGCCTGAGCAGCAATACCTATCCTCCCACCATTAAGTGTCTCCATGGCAAATGTAAATCCAAACCCCTCCTCCCCGATGCGGTTTTCCACAGGTACCTTTACATCTGTAAACATCAATGAGTGTGTATCAGATCCTCGGATTCCTAATTTATCTTCTTTCTTACCGATGAGGAATCCATCCCAGCCCTTTTCAACGATAAATGCAGAAATGCCTTTGTGCCCTTTTGAAATGTCTGTCTGGGCAATAACCAAATAAACAGAAGCCGAAGACCCATTGGTGATCCAGTTTTTGGTACCATTAAGTATATAATGATCTCCCCTGAGCTCGGCTGTTGTTTTTTGGGAAGTAGCATCCGAACCTGCTTCTGGCTCCGATAAACAAAATGCTCCAATGATTTCTCCAGCAGCTAATCTTTTTAGGTATTTTTCTTTTTGGCTTTCGGTACCATATTTTTCCAATCCCCAGCAGACCAAGGAATTGTTAACCGACATGGAAACAGAGGCCGAGGCATCTATTTTGGAGATCTCTTCCATGGCCAGTACATAAGAAATGGTATCCATTCCTCCACCGTTGTATTTGGGATCCACCATCATTCCCATAAAGCCCAATTCTCCCATTTTTTTGATCTGTTCAAATGGAAACTTGGCTTCTGTATCTCTTTCAATTACCCCTGGCAGCAATTCTGCCTGGGCAAAATCCCTGGCAGCATCCCTGACAGCAATGTGCTCTTCTGTAAGTTCAAAATGCATAATGTATCGATATTTGGGTTTTACTTTTTTCCGCTTGGAAGTTAGTTACAAAAAAAATAAGGGACAATTACTTGTCCCTTAAATGTAAACTCAAATGGGTTAAAATAGTTTCTTCTTATTCTCTGTTTCCAAAAAATACCCAAATGTAATAGGCCAATGTCGCCAAAGAAGCAAGTGCTGCAACTACATAGGTCATGGCAGCCCACTTTAAAGCGTCTTTGGACATGCCATATTCTTCTCTTGTAACAATATTCCTGTCCCTCACCCAAGCCAAAGCCCTTGCAGAAGCATCAAATTCCACAGGCAAGGTCACAAGGGTAAATAAAGTCATGACGCCATAAGCTCCCACTACGATGGCACCGATCAGCTCAACCGGGAACCCAAGGGCAAAACCACCAAAAAGTGAGGCAATCAAAACCACATTGAGAATTTTTCCACTGATATTCTGCATAGGAACCATGGCGGATCTCATTTTCAGCCAAGAATAAGCTGTAGCATGCTGAATAGCATGTCCACATTCGTGAGCAGCAACAGCAGCAGCGGCAGCATTTCTACCATAATACACATCCGGGCTGAGATTGACCGTTTTGTTCATGGGGTTATAATGGTCGGTCAACTGTCCTTCTACAGAAATCACCTGCACATCCCTTACATTATGATCGGCAAGCATCAGCTCAGCAATCTCTTTTCCCGAAAGATTGGCATGAAGAGAAGTCTGTGAATACTTTCTGAATTTACTTTTTAGCCTGTTGCTG
Organism: Cecembia rubra; assembly: GCF_003014575.1. GTDB lineage: Bacteria > Bacteroidota > Bacteroidia > Cytophagales > Cyclobacteriaceae > Cecembia_A > Cecembia_A rubra. The sequence continues at coordinate 91,245 of NZ_PYGF01000008.1, read as the reverse complement.
ACTACAAATCCAAGAATGGCAAATACAACGACAATGAGTATAATCATAGCTATTTAAATTTTTGCTTTTGTAATTACGAATTTAATAAGTTTTGGATGCCTTTTGCGCAGTAATTTTAAAGAAAAATCCCAATGTAACCAGTCCCACTATTATAATTGTCAATACTTGACTGCTATGGATGATTACCGCGAAAATTTTTCCTTGTTCATCGCTTAATCCATATGCCATCAAAATAAAGGCCACTAATGCATGGAAGGTACCAATACCGCCCTGAACAGGGGCAACCATGCCAATACTTCCCATTACCATCACAATTAACACCGCACTCAATGACAGACTGGCAGTCGTAGGTATAGCCCAGACTACAAAAAGCATCATCAGGTAATAAATCAACCATATTACAATTGAACTTGTCCAAAAGCCCATTTGGTTTTTAACTTTTCTCAAGCTAATGAATCCCTGAACCAAATCCCTTAAAAAATGTCTGACCTTTCTCAAGAGGCTGCTGTCTCTGTATTTTTGGAAGACATAGTAAAAAAAGAGAACTGCAACAATACCGCCCCCAAAAACCAAAGGAAGGGACTGGCCAATTCTTGTCAACAAATCTTCCAATGAAACCAAATCGCCTATCAAAGTTAGAAACATTTTATTTTCCAGCCCAAATGCCATTAATACAGTAATCATCATAAACAGCAGGTCTATAGTTCTTTCAAGGATGACCGTACCCAGTAATTTACCCATTTGCTGCCCTTCCGTTTTGGCCAAAATACCACAACGTGCCACTTCACCTGCCCGAGGCACCAAAAGATTGGCCAAATAACCAATCATAAGCGCCACAAATGCCCTCCAAGCGGAGATTTTAACCCTCTCTCCTGCTTCAATCAAAAGCCCCCATCTCCAGGCACGGATCCAATAACCAAGTAAGGAGACGATTACTGAAAGACCAATCCACAAAAATGAAGTTTCCCGTAGCGCTGCTTTCAGGCTATTCAGGCTTAAATCTTTATATAAAAACCAAAAGATCCAGACAGCCACCACCAATGAGAGTACTACCTGGATCCATTGTTTGAAATTGAGTCTCACTTTAAATCAGTTTATTATGATCATCTGGAAATATGACGATTGGCTTGTACTTTTTAGCTTCCTCAAACTCCATGGAACAATAAGAGATAATGATTACAACATCTCCTACTTGTGCTTTTCTGGCGGCAGGGCCATTGAGGCAGATCATGCCACTACCTCTTTCACCTTTGATGACATAAGTCTCCAGTCGTTCCCCATTATTGACATTGACGACCTGAACCTTTTCATTTTCAATGATATTGGCGGCGTCCATTAGGTCTTCATCTACCGTGATGCTTCCCACGTAATGTAACTCTGCCTGCGTAATTTTAACCCTGTGGATTTTAGATTTTAATAGTTGGATTTGCATTGCTTGAAATTTTGCGCAAAACTAATGATTTACCGAAATATTATCTATTAATCTCACATCACCCACATATGCAGCTGTACATATAGACAGGGAAATGCCTTCCTGTAAGCTTTCAAGAACTGTCATTTTATCAGAATCTACCAATTCAAAATACTCGAGCTCTACTTCTGGGGTCTGTTGAAACTGATTTTCAACTTCGGATTTGATTGTAAACCAGCTCTCCCCCTTCAAAAGTTCAGTTTTAGCAAAGGAAAGGGATTTGTAAAGCACCAAAGCATTCTCTCTTTGAACAGGACTTAACCTCAGATTCCTGGAGGAAAGGGCAAGCCCAGAGGCCTCCCTTACTGTAGGGACAACGATAATTTCCACATCAAAAGAAAGGTCCTTTACGAGTCTTTTGATAACGGCCACTTGCTGCAAATCCTTCTGCCCGAAGTAGGCTTTATGAGGTTTAACAATATTTAACAGCTTAGAAACCACAATCCCAACCCCATTAAAATGACCTGGTCTAAAAGATCCTTCAAGGACCCTTTCCAAATCTCCAAAATCAATTTTAATTAAAGGAGACTCAGGATAAACCTCTTGATTATCAGGAACAAACACAGCATCTACCCCGATATTTTTCAATAAATCCAAGTCTTTGTCCAATGTTTTGGGGTATTTGGCAAAATCATCAGGATTATTGAATTGCGTAGGATTGACAAATATAGAGACGATGACAATATCAGAATTTTCTTTGGCTTTTCTTACCAAATCCAAATGCCCTTCATGAAGCGCTCCCATTGTAGGTACCAAACCAACTGTTGTTTGGCTATTTGGCAGACTGAGTAGAAATTTTTTGACTGCATCCTTGGTAGGTAGGATCTTCACAGAATTGTATTTTATAAATGTAAAATAGAGGCAAAACTATGTTATAATCCAGAAAAACAATGGCTTTACCGTATTTTTTTTGTAACTTTGTGCGTTAATTATCCCTCAACAAAAACAACAAGGTATGTCAAAACTTCGTATCCTCTACGTTGCAAGTGAAATCAACCCATTTCTTCAAACCTCTGAGGTAGCCAATTTCGTGAGGGCCCTTCCACAGGCCATGCAGGAAAAAGGAATGGAAATCCGTATTCTTGTTCCCAGATTTGGATTAATCAATGAAAGAAAGAACAGGTTGCATGAGGTGGTTAGGCTTTCTGGAATCAATATTGCCGTAGGAGATGAAGAAAAACCCTTGATTATCAAGGTAGCTTCTATTCCAAATGCAAAGCTTCAGGTATATTTTATTGACAACGAAGATTACTTCCAAAGAAAGAGTGTATTCTTCGACAAGCAGGAAAGGTTCTACGAAGACAATGATGAAAGGGCGATTTTCTTCTGCAAAGGAGTAATCGAAACTGTCAAAAAATTGGGCTGGGCGCCAGATGTAGTTCACTGTAATGATTGGATGACCAGTCTGATACCTATGTATCTTAAAACGACTTATAAAAACGAGCCATTATTTAAGGACACAAAATCCGTATTCACTATTTACAATACCGGATTTAACCATAAATTTGGCGACGATTTGTTGGAGAAAGTCAAAATGGTAGATATTGATGATTCTATTTTGGCACCTCTCAAATCGAAAGACTACGAAGGCTTCCTTAAAATTGGAATGGAATATGCGGACGTGGTCATTAAAAGTGAAGAAATATCTGAAAACCTAAGCCAACTCATTGAAGAGTGCTCAAAAGACAAGAAGTGTGAGATCAACAGCGAAGAAGAAGACCAACTTTTTGAAAGTTATTACAACATATATACTGACCTTGCCGGCTAAACTGGCTTTTGGTCTGTTGATTATCTTTCCGATATTAAGTTCATGTGAGGACCCTTCCAACATTGGCTTGGAGCTGGATCCCAATAACAATCAGATAGGGGTATTTTATCAGGAAATACCTTTATCTGCTTTTGTTATCCAACAAGACTCCCTCATCACCACCAATACCGACATCCTGGTTTTTGGTAGTGACGAAGGAGATTTCTTTGGAAAAACCGATGCCATTGCTTATTCCAGATTATTATTCAACAGGGATCTTTCCAGGCCGCAACCGAATGCGGTATTGGATTCAGTCAGGTTCAATTTCAATTTGGCATTTGTCAATGCTGATGACTTGACCAGCCCCAAAACCTTACAAGTACACCGGCTGAACGAGCAAATCAGAGATATTAGCTACTACAGTTTCAGCAGCTTGGACTTTGAGGAAGATCCGATTTTTACTGCTTCATTTAATTTCTCTGAAAAGCAAGATACTTTAGTTTTCGCCAAACTGAATGAAAATCCGTTTGCTTTGGATTTATTTGAAGCTTTAAAAAATGGTTCTGCATTCACAGATGTCTTTACCTTCAGAGAATTCCTTCCCGGCATTGTTTTCAAAGGTGCAAAAGATGAGAAAGTTTCATTTTCCCTTTTACCGGGAAACAATTCTGGTTTTGTGTTCTTTTTCAGAAATGAAGGGGACACCGTTTCCCGAGCCTATCCAATTGCAACAGGTGTAAATTCCAATTCTGCCAGACATTTCAATCAAATCATCAATGATCCAACTGGGACACCGGTTGAGGCAATAACAGAAAAATTTGTCACCTATGATTTGGGAAGCCGTGCAGGGTCAAAAAATAATACAGGATTTTTGGTTAAATTGGACACAAGCCCTTTGGATGCTTTTTTGGATACTTTGAGGAATGTTACCTTCAACCAGGTCATTTTAGAATTAGGCCCTCTTAAAAGAAATATAGCTACCAATCGCCCTCCACAATTCCTTCAGATGTTTTTCACTAACGAGACCAACCGAGTCTTATTAAGGGAAGATGGAAGGGTAATGGCTGTTCAACCAGATGGAAGACCGCAGGTAGACCCAGTAACCAAAGAACCTCTTTATACAGACTCCCCTGCCTTATTGGCACATGATAGGGAAAAAAATATCTACAGACAGTTTCTTACATCTCATGTAAATGCTATCTACAGAGGCTCTATAGAAAGGAGAGATTTTATTTTGTACCCATTGGTAGGAAGATCTGATGAATACAGACAATCCCTAAGAGAATTTGTCCTGGACTCTAGAAGTCCAGTCCTTAAAATATATTACTCTAAAACGAGGGCTTTCTAGCTAGAAAGTCCTCGTTTTTTTAAATAAGTCAATTTTAATATATTCGTATTTTAACAAAGTTGGCTATTTGGCTGACTTTTTGTTAAGTTTGCTTTTCTATAAATAATCAATTTTTAAAAATTTTTACAAATGTGTGGAATTGTCGCTTATGTAGGGCAGCAGGAAGCATTGCCCATCATCATCAAAGGACTTAAAAGATTGGAATACCGAGGCTACGACAGTGCAGGAGTAGCTTTGTTAAATTCAGATGGACTCAGCATTTACAAAAAGAAAGGGAAAGTCTCTGAATTGGAAAATCATCTCAATGGTTTCAGCAACCTCACTTCTAAAATAGGCATAGGTCATACACGCTGGGCTACACATGGAGAACCCAATGATGTGAATGCTCACCCACATTACTCTTCCAGTGAAAAGTTTGCCATGATCCATAATGGCATCATTGAAAACTATGACGTTCTGAAAAAGGACCTGATCAACAAAGGATATAAATTCCAGTCTGAAACGGATTCTGAGGTTTTCATCAAGTTTATTGAAGACATTTATGTCAATAACCACTGCACTTTGGAAGAAGCTGTAAGATTGGCACTTCATAAAGTGGTAGGTGCTTATGCCATCGTGATCATTAACATGGAAGAACCTGATACCCTGATTGCAGCCAGAAAAGGTTCTCCCTTGGTGATTGGGGTGGGTGACAATGAATATTTTCTTGCATCAGACGCTACACCAATCATAGAATACACCAAGCAAGTGGTGTATTTAGATGATTATGAAATTGCCGTAATCCGGGAGAACAAACTTCAGATCAAAACCATCGAAAATGTAGAAACCAATCCATATATCAACCAACTTGAAATGGAATTGGAAGCCATTGAAAAGGGTGGTTATGAGCATTTCATGCTAAAAGAAATCAATGAACAGCCAAGATCCATAGCAGACTGTATGCGTGGAAGACTGGACGCCAATAATGGCAGATTGGTTCTTGGAGGCTTAAGGGATTACATGAATAAATTCCAGAATGCAGACAGGATCATCATTACCGCCTGTGGTACATCTTGGCATGCTGGATTGGTAGCAGAATACCTTTTCGAAGAATTTGCCAGAATTCCTGTGGAGGTGGAATATGCCTCAGAATTCAGGTACAGAAACCCTGTCATCAATGAAAAGGATTTTGTGATTGCCATTTCTCAATCCGGAGAGACTGCAGATACTTTGGCCGCTATAGAACTGGCCAAATCCAAAGGAGCAACTATTTTTGGAGTATGCAATGTGGTAGGTTCTTCCATTGCAAGAGCAACACATGCAGGTTCATATACCCACGCGGGACCTGAGATAGGTGTTGCATCTACGAAGGCATTCACAGCTCAGATTTCAGTGCTTACCATGATGGCACTTAAACTTGGATATCAAAGGGGAACCCTTTCTGAAAACAGGTACATGCAATTGTTGAGCGAACTGGAAACCATTCCTTCCAAGGTAGAAAGAGCCCTTCAACTGAATGATAAGATCAAGGAAATTGCCGCTGAATTCAAAGACTCCAGGAACTTCCTGTATCTGGGAAGGGGATACAATTTTCCGGTAGCATTGGAAGGTGCTTTAAAATTGAAAGAGATTTCCTACATCCATGCAGAAGGGTATCCAGCAGCAGAGATGAAGCATGGCCCAATTGCTTTAATCGATGAAGAAATGCCAGTGGTATTCATTGCCACCAAAGACAGTTCCTATGAAAAAGTGGTGAGCAATATCCAAGAGGTAAAAGCCAGAAAGGGAAAAATCATTGCAGTGGTGACTGAGGGCGACACTTCAGTTAAGCATATGGCAGATTATGTGATTGAGATTCCTGAAACAGAGGAAGCATTTGTTCCCTTGATTTCAGTGGTTCCATTGCAACAGCTTTCTTATCACATTGCTGTCATGAGAGGCTGTAATGTGGATCAGCCAAGAAACCTGGCCAAATCTGTGACAGTGGAATAAAACAAAGTATTTTAAGACAACATCATGAAGGCCATGCAGAATTGTATGGCCTTTCTTTTTGATCCCTGTTCGTTTTTTTACACAAAGGGTATTGTTAAGGTGTTTCCTATTGGCCAATTTGGAAGAAATTTGGTAAGTTCAATCCATCTAATTACCATTGACAGATGTTTACGTCGCTCTGAGTGAAGCGAAGAGTCCCCTCTTAAATGGAAGATACCCTAAAGGATCGGGGCAGGCTTTCGACTCCGCAGGCTCCGTCTCAGTATGACGGCACACTCGATGTCATAATCTTTTCTGTAAATGCAAAAATTTATAATCTCAACATGACCATGAAAAAACATTCTGTATTGTTGCTGCTGTTTTTTTTGGCGGCTTTTATCAGCTTTGCACAAAAAAGTCCGAAAGAAACAGCTGATATTTCCCTGGATTATTACCTTCCTTCCAATTTCACCTATGATGAAAAAATCCCCACGCCAAAACAGGTCTTGGGTTTTGAAGTAGGAGAATGGAATGTGGATTATGAGCAATTGATCCGGTATTTTGAAAAACTGGCGGCAAATTCTCCAAGGATAAGTTTTGAAGTTTTTGGTTATTCTTATGAAAAAAGACCTCAGGTATTGTTGACCATTACCCATCCTGACAACCTTCAAAAGATCGATGAAATCAAAGCAGAAAGACAAAAATTAAAAGACCCCAATGCAAGTTTGAATTTCGATAATATGCCTTTGGTATTACAGGCGGGGTATTCGGTTCATGGGAATGAAGCAAGCGGCATCAATTCTTCTCTTTTGGCTGCTTACCATTTCGCAGCTGCTAATGAAATTGCCGAAGACCTGAAAAACATTATCATTCTTATTGATCCATCACTTAATCCTGACGGTTATAGCCGCTATTCTACTTGGGTCAATTCCCATCGTTCTTATAACCTAAACGGGGACCCAAATACCCGTGAACTTTCAGAGGCCTGGCCAGGGGGAAGAGGAAATCATTATTGGTTTGATCTTAATCGGGATTGGTTATTGGTCCAGCATCCCGAATCACAAAATAGGGTAAAGAAATTTCAGGAATGGTTGCCCAATATTTATTTGGACTATCATGAAATGGGCAGTAATGCTACCTTCTTTTTCCAACCAGGTATTCCTAGCAGAGACCATCCATTGATTCCAAAGAAGACAGTAGAGCTGACTGAAAAAATAGCACAGTACCATGTTAAAGCCATGGAGGAAATCGGCTCACTCTATTATGCTAAAGAAAGTTTTGATGAATATTATTTTGGTTATGGATCTACCTACCCAGACATTCAGGGTTCCATTGGGATTCTCTTTGAACAAGCTTCCTCCCGCGGACATTTACAGGAAAGCAACTATGGACCTTTGACCTTTGCATTTACTATCAGGAACCAGTTTAGGGTGAGTATCAGCTCATTTGAAGCTGCAAAAGAAATGCGTAAGGAAATTAACCAGTCTATGCATAATTTCTTCAAATCCGCAATTCAGGAAGCAAGGTCAGATACGGATCAGGCATACATTTTTGGGTCCACAACAGACGTGGCCAGAAGTTACCATTTGGCTGAAATGATCAAGCATCATGCAATTGATATTTTTTCACTTAATGAAGACATTATTGTCAATGGTGTCCCTTTTGCCAAGGGGCATTCCTACATTGTTCCTCTTAATCAGCCCCAATACAGGTTGATAAAGGCAATTTTTGAAACCCGGAATTCGTTCCGGGACAGTCTTTTCTATGATGTGTCTGCCTGGACCATGCCGATGGCATTCAACCTGGATTACATGGCACTCAGCAGTCGAATCTTGAACCTGGCCAATGTGAGTCCATTGGATAAAAACTTCTCCTTGCCGGCCGGTATTGTAAAAGGAGAAAAAGAAGCCTATGCTTATGGTTTTGGATGGGAGGGGTACTATACCCCAAAAGCGGCTTATGAACTGATGCAAAAAGGTTATTTGGTAAGGGTAAGTCATGAACCCATTAACCTGGCAGATAAAACTGTACTTCAGCGTGGCAGCATTTTGGTCAGCATGCCAAGAGATCCAAAAGAAAAAAACCCAAAAGACCTTGATAATGAACTGGAAAAAATCGCTAAGGCAACAGGGCTGACCTTCCATTCCATCCAATCAGGATATACTGGAGGGATTAACCTGGGCTCCCCGGAGATTGATGTACTGAAAAAGCCGGAAATGGCTCTTTTAGTAGGCACAGGCGTGGTAAGTTTGGAAGCTGGAGAAATCTGGCACCTGATGGATCAGCGTATGGATGTACCCATTACCCTCTTACCAACAGAACGCCTGGCCCAGACAGATCTTAGCCGATACAATGTCATAGTCATGCCCAATGGCACATATAACACCTTTGGGAAAGAAGAAGCGGAAAAAATCAAATCCTGGACAGCTTCTGGAGGCACCTTGATCGCAAGAGGCAATGCCCTTACTTGGCTCAACAAACAGGAATTGGTCAAACTCGAGTTCAAAGAAGATAAGGAAGCAGAAGAGAAAAAGCCAGCGCAGCCTTATGCGGACTTTACCAAAAACACTGGAGCAAGAATGACCAGTGGTACTATTTTTCATGCCAACCTGGACATTACCCATCCTTTGGGATATGGATATGACAAAGGGGCCATTTACACTTTTAGGAATTCCAATCAATTCCTACTGCCGGCCAAAAATCCGTACGCCAATCCCATGGTGTACACAGACAAGCCCCTAGCAAGTGGCTATGTCCATCCCGAAAACCTGGAAAAGATCAAAAACACAGCAGTGGTTCAGGTCAAAAGATTGGGCAGCGGTAGGGTAGTTGCTTTGGTGGACAATCCAAATTTCAGGGCAGCCTGGCACGGAACCAACAAATTGTTCCTTAATGCGGTATTCTTTGGACAGATTATCAAATCCGGCACAGCAGATTGATTTTAATTCCCTCCAAGAGATTAGGATTCTTGGAGGGGATTTTTTCCTACAAAATTATTAGCTAACCCTTCGGTATCATGCACGCAACAAAATTATAATTTTGATTTAGTGTCATTTATTTTCTGGAATTGCTTTATTTAATTTTCTTGGTTAAAGTATACAAAGCCATGAACATTTTTTTTTGAATTTTTAAATCATTTCCCCAAACGTTCAAACCAGGTCTGGATCCCATCGGACAGCAAAAATAACCGCTGCCAAGTACTCCTTAAGCTACAAATAGAATAAAATCAACGAATTATACAGGCCCAAGGATGTGTTATAAAGAATACAATCTCACAAGAAAAAAGATTTTTACCAACTACTCCCTTCAAACCGGGCAGAATATCGTACCAAATAAAATCATACTATCCAAAATGAGGTTGGCCAGATGGATATTTAATATTTTTTCCAATAGGAACTATTTGGATACTTTAGTTAGCCAATAGTTGTGGTATCAATTGACCCACGATTTTTTAAGTACTAAAACATTTATGACTGATAATCAAATTGATACAATTATCTTAATTAGTTTTTTAGTTTAAAACTTTGATCAGTTAGTTTTATTTTCTTCTTTGCGTAATAATATAGTTTAAAACAGTAATATTTTAGTTTATTCCATAACCATTTTACTTTTGAAAAGAATATTATTAATCATTGCATTAGTATTTTGCAGTGCCCATCTGAGTGATGCTCAAACCCAAAATGTACTTCGGGTAAACTTCCTTAATCCCGCTGTTTCTTACGAAATGGCCACAGGGAAAAACACAACACTTGATACGTGTTTGGGGTTTGGATACAATTATTCCTATCCTGACCTGACATCTGCTTCAATAAGCGGAGTACAATACCTTTTCGCTATGTTTGTTGATGTTCAAGGTAGATATTATTACAATTTGTCCAAAAGAGAAGGAAATGGAAAACGCACCGACCGCAATAATGGGAACTTTATAGCGGCACGAATGCTTTACACCGGACCTGGTATTTCTCAGATATCTTCATTTGACCGGTTTGACAACAACTCTTTTGCCGTCGGTCCTACTTGGGGTTTACAGCGAACCTATGGAAACCGATTTAACCTGCTGTTTAGCGCAGGCCCGATATATTACTTTGATACTAAGGGTAATGGAAATATTTTTCCATTAAACCTAGAACTAAACCTTGGAATTAACCTCAATTAAATAATGGAGGTGGGATTGATCCACCGCCTGTTTTTTTTTAATGAAAAAATATTTGATCCTAATTTTTATTCCGTTACTGTTTTCTTGTAAAAACACGAAATTTTACCCGAAGCAGCGCTGCAGTGTCTGTCTTCAAGATGCTGACCAGGTACTTTTGGACTTTAGGATTCCGGGATTAACCTATAATGAAGAACAAAGGCTTTATCAAATCATTAGAAAACAATTTGCAAAAAGGGATGATATCTCATTTGGACTTCTGGAGGATTGGGATTATGAAATTACAGCCAATCAAATAAGGCTCCACGAAACTGTAAAATTAAAAGAGATCCTTGGCATAGACTATATTCTTCAGGTTGGATTAAAGGGGTTTAACAATTCTGAAGGAATAGACCTGTTGACACCCGACGAGAATCAAGGCCTATACCCTGTGCCTCGGGTGCCGGTAACCTCAAGTTCTACAGTAGAAATAAAACTGATAGATACCCAAAAAGGCAGTGAAGTATTTATTTTGGATTTACTTACTAAGACCATGGAGTTAGGACAGGACGGTAAGGATGGTTCAGCCTACTATTTTGATACTGGAACAGCTTGGGGTTCCATGAAATCGGGTACACGAAGAGGAAGCAAATACCTGCTTGCTGACTGTCAGTTTCCAAAAGGCAGGTATGTGAAATGGAGTAAAATTTTGCAATGGCTATAGATTCCATGCCGTTGGGAATTTATAATCCCGAACCGTGATACACAGTATTTAAAATACTGATTTTAATATAGATAGGAAGCTAAGGGATTAAAAACCCCTTTATAGCTTCTGAAATTATAATTTTCATGGAACAGGGAAGACAAATTGGCAATCTCTATGGTATTGTTGGATTGATCTGAAACGCTTATTTTTCTACCGAAGGGTTATCCCCTTGGGATTGACCAAGGATAAATTGTGACATAGGCACAAACTTTCGATAGAAAAAGTTCAAATATTATCCACCTTGCCTCTTAAATTCCGCGAAGCAGACTATGTGAACTATGTATCTATGTGGTAAAAAATCAAACGTAGCTGTTTGGAATTTTTAATCCCCTGTTCTCCACTTTCCTTGCGGATTAAAAATCTGCGGTATCGCTTTACGAAATTACAAATTCCGAGAAGCAAGAAATTCCGACATCCCCCTTCCGAAAACCCACTTTGGACAACCAAGCTGTTCGGGATTTACAATCCCGAACCGTGATACACAGTATTTAAAATACTGATTTTAATATAGATAGGAAGCTAAGGGATCAAAAACCCCTTTTATAGCTTCTGAAATTAT
>NZ_PYGF01000008.1:0-79082 GCF_003014575.1 Cecembia rubra | reverse complement strand
ACTATGTGAACTATGTATCTATGTGGTAAAAAATCAAACGTAGCTGTTTGGAATTTTTAATCCCCTGTTCTCCACTTTCCTTGCGGATTAAAAATCCGCGGTATCGCTTCACGAAATTACAAATTTCGAGAAGCAAGAAATTCCGACATCCCCCTTCCGAAAACCCACTTTGGACATCCCTCCTTTCAAAACCTTACTCCAAAGTCCGCTGATAATCCCTTCTGTACACCAAAGGACTCACCCCCATCCTTTCTTTAAACTGTTTGTTGAAATTAGACAAGGTATTGAAGCCACTGTCATAGCAAACCTGACTGATATTGATGTCCGCTTCATGCAGCAGTTTGCAGGCATTGCTGATTCTCACATCGGAAAGAAATTCTGAGAAAGGCTTATTCATCCTTGACTTAAAATAACGACTGAATGCACTCTCTGTCATATTGGCCAGGCTGGCTACCTCCTGAAGCTGGATTTTTTTCTGGAAATTTTCTGTGACATATTCATAGACCTTCCGCATCCTATCCTTCTCCGACTCCTTATTGTTATTGATATAGCCTGCCTGCGCAATAGGTGCACAGTCTGAAGAAGTTGCAATTGTTCTTAAAATGTCAAGAAGCAAAAGAAAACTTTCAAAACCTGACTTAGATACCAGTTCCTTCAATTTTGACCTCAATATCAGATTAGTCTCACCGGTAATTTCCAAGCCCCGCAAAGATTTATGAAAAAGAGTTTTTATCAGTTCAAGCTCCTCCTTTTCATGGACAGCCGAACCCAATAAATCCTCTCCAAAATATACCACAATGCCATGGGTCTTTAAATCACTTTCCTTATCAAAATAAACAGCATCATTCCTCCACAAATGGGGGAGATTAGGACCAGTAAATACCATGTCATACTCGCGAAAAGGTTTCATCTGGTCACCAATAAATCTTGTCCCTTTTCCCTCCAGTACCAAAAACAACTGGTATTCCTGATGGAAATGCCAGTGGTTGTCAAAATAAGGCGCAATCAGTTCCTTTACCACAAAGGCTTTGTTTACCGGAATTCTTGATTTTTCTAATGCCTGCTTCATAACTTCCTTAATAATGCCAAAAAATTAATACAATCTCAAATTTTTGATCAAAAAACAGTCATTATAGGACAAAAAACAGTGAGAAGCTGAATGTTTTTTTTATAAAATTTATCTTCCCAAAATAGCGAACAATACCCAAAATCCATATTCATGAAAATACAGCACATTTTCACCTACCTGATCCTGGCTTTATTGATTTCCTGCCAGGGAAAAAGCAGCTTCAATCCTTTGCACGACGGCCCTAGAAGAGCAGAAATTTTGTTCTTGGGCCATGACAGCAAGCACCATGATTCAGAAAAGCTAATGCCCATCTTGGCAAGGGCACTTTTCCCAAAGGGCATCAACCTCACTTATACTTCAGACCCCAATGACTTGAATCTCGAGAACCTCAACATGTATGACGGCATCATGATCTATGCCAATCATGATGAAATCACTCCTGCACAGGAAGCAGCATTAAAGAAATATGTAGAAAGTGGAAAGGGTTTTATCCCTCTGCACTCTGCTTCATTCTGTTTTAGAAATTCAGATTGGTATGTGGCTACAGTAGGGGGACAGTTCAAATCCCATGGTACAGGAGAATTCACTGTGGATATCATTGCACCAGAACATCCGGTCATGAAAGGAGTCGAAGTATTTGAAACCTGGGATGAAACATACCTCCATACCAGGCTTAATTCGGACATGACGGTATTGATGGAAAGGGAGGAAAACGGACATAGAGAACCTTGGACCTGGGTAAGAAACCAAGGTAAAGGACGTGTTTTTTATACTGCTTACGGACATGATGAGCGGACTTGGAGCAGACCAGAATTCCATACCTTAGTGGCTAATGGCGTACTTTGGGCCATCGGCGAAAAAGTTTCAGCTCAAGTGGCGGCATTTGATATACCCCAACCAAGGTTTGAAGAAGCCATTATCCCCAATTATGAAAACAGGGATCCTGCCCCAAAATACCAATTCCCACTCAGTCCTGAGGAATCCATGAAACTGGTACAGGTACCGGTAGGCTTTGAATTACAGCTTTTTGCTTCTGAACCAGACATTGTCAATCCAATGGCCATGTGCTGGGATGAAAAAGGAAGGCTTTTTGTGATAGAAACCGAAGACTATCCAAACGAAGTAAGAGATGTTGGTGGAAATGACAGGATTAAGATTTTGGAAGACACAAATGGAGATGGTAAGGCAGATAAGATCACTGTTTTTGCTGAAGGCCTAAATATCCCCACCAGCATCATGGCAGTCAATGGGGGTATCCTGATTTCCATGGCACCTGATTTTGTTTTCCTGAAAGACACCGACGGAGACGGAAAAGCAGATGTCAGAGAAGTGGTCATGACAGGATGGGGCAAAAGCGATACCCACGCAGGACCATCGAATTTGAAATATGGTTTTGACAACAAAATCTGGGGGGTACTGGGTTATTCCGGTTTCACCGGAGAAATTGCCGGCAAACAATATAACTTTTCCCAAGGGGTTTACCGCTTTGCTCCGGACATATCAGATTTTGAATACTTAGGTTCTACCAGTAACAATACTTGGGGCTTAGGTTTTTCTGAAGATTTTAATGTATTCATTTCTACAGCCAATGGTCAGCACAGTGCTTACTTAGCAATGACCAATGACTTTGTCCGAAGGCCGATCAGTGGAGGTTTTACCAATACAGTATTTGGAATAGACAGTCACTATGACATGCCGCACCTCACTCCTGCATTGAGGCAGGTGGATTACCATGGCGGTTACACAGCGGCAGCTGGACACAATTTCTATACTGCAAGAAACTTCCCAAAAAACTACTGGAACCGAATTGCCTTCGTCGCGGAACCCACAGGTAGGGTATTGCACAATGCTATAATCGAAAAAGATGGCTCCGGCTTCAAAGAGAAAAACGGCTTCAATATCCTCGCCAGTTCGGATGAATGGTTTTCACCTGTACATGCAGAAGTTGGCCCTGATGGGGCACTTTGGATAGCAGATTGGTACAATTTCATCATTCAGCACAACCCTACACCAAGGGGATTTGAAAACGGTGCCGGAAATGCTTACATCAATCCTATGCGGGATGCCAAGCATGGTAGGATTTACCGCTTGGTCTACAAGGGCAATGACAATTACAAAACAATGTCCATTGACCCTGCCAAAAATAAAGACCTGATAGCAGGATTGAAATCCGACAACATGTTCTGGCGATTGACTGCACAGAGATTGATTGTGGAAAATAAGAATACAGGCATCGTAAATGACCTATATAAATTGATCAACGATAGGAAAACGGATGAGCTGGGACTCAATACACCAGCTATACATGCACTTTGGGCATTACATGGGTTGGGCCTATTGGACGGATCTGATAAAAATAGCCTGCAAATTGTAACCAAAGCCCTGAATCACCCATCTGCTGGAGTAAGGAGAAACGCCATTGAAGTATTGCCTCGAAATATGGACAGCTTTAAGTCCATCACAGCGGCCAAGCTGCATCAGGATGCTGACCTCAATGTCAGAAAATCGGCTTTCCAAAAAATCGCACTGATCCAAAATAACCCAGAATTAGGGGAATTTTTCTTCAGAGCAAGCCAGGATGAGGAAAATGGAAAGGATATTTACATCTCCCAGATCATTTTTGCTGGAGTATTGAACAATCCAAATTACTTTGAAAGCAATCTTGCAAGCCTGATGCCTAAGGACAAGGTTGATAGTCTAATGACGCTCACTGACCGGATTGCTAAAAGTATTGTTGAAGAGGAATACAACCTGGACCGCAGGGCACCAATTCCATTCCCTCCAGATGCCAAAGGAAAAGAAATCCATATCCGAGCGGAACTGGCCAAGGGAAATGAAGGGCTTATCGGTGTAATTGTAGCCCAGGGTAATAAAACAAATGGATTTTCCATGTATGTACTGGATGATGTATTGAACTGGGTGGTCAAAAGAGAGGGCAAGACCTATAAAATATCCACTGCTAAAGGAGGTGTACCTGATAATTTCTTTACCGTATATGCCAATTTGCTTGAAAGTGGAGAAATGCAGTTGTTCATTGATAACAAGCTGATAGGAAAAGTACAGACCCCGGGCTTGTTTACAGAAAGCCTAAATCCGGGAAATGTGCGTGTAGGCAATGATTGGAAGGGTGAAAACCAAGTAGGTGATTATGATGCGTGGTCATGGCTAAGAGGACGTATGGGAAGAGATAGCTATATCAGTTACAAAAATCCTGCATTTGACCTGAGCAGCTTTATGTCAGCTGCCATTGAAAAAGGTCAGCCGAGCATTTCACGGGAAAACGCCAAAGTTGTGAAAATTGGAGTCATACCGCATGAAATGAAATATGACGTAACAAGTTTCAGGGTGAAAGCAGGGCAAGCAGTAATCATTGATTTTGAAAACAAGGATTTCATGCAGCACAACCTGTTGGTAACACAGATTGGATCTTTAGAGAAGGTAGGCAAGGCCGCTGATGAAATGGCAAGGGATCCAAAAGGCATAGAAAAAAACTATATTCCGGATATTCCCGAAATCATCATTGCATCTAAGCTCGTAGATCCTGACAATATGGAAAGCTTGATGTTCATTGCCCCAAGCAAGCCCGGTGAGTATCCTTTTGTATGTACAGTACCGGGACACTGGAGAATGATGAACGGAAAAATGATTGTTGAATAAAAAAATTACTATGGCTTTACAAGTAAGTTTTGGGGTAAGTACCTGGCTTTGGACTTCTCCATTCAACAGGGATACCATAGGGCTCTTCCCTAAAATCAAAGCCATGGGCTTTGATGCGGTGGAAATCCCTGTGGAAGACCCGAGCCTCATTCATATTCCCGAGGTAAAAAATGCCTTGCAGGAAAATGGACTTAAACCCATTATTTGCGGGGCATTCGGTCCAAGCAGGGACCTGACACATGATGACCCCAAATACCATCAGATCTGTTTTGATTACCTAGAGTCCTGTTTTAAAATAGCCGCAGAACTGGGAGCGGATTTCGTCGCCGGACCTATGTATTCTGCTGTAGGCAAGGCCAGGTTGGTCTCCGAAGAACAAAAGAAAACAGAATGGGAAAGGGCTGTCAATAACCTTTACAAAGTCTGTGAAATGGCTGCAGGATGGGGCCAGGATATTGCTTTGGAATCCCTGAACAGGTTTGAAACCGACCTCATCAACAATACCAAAGAACTGATGCAGCTGATCGATGACATCAACCATCCCCGAGCAAAAGTCCTTTTGGACGGCTTTCATCTGAGTATAGAGGAAAGAAGCATGGAAGAGGCCGTTTTATTGGCAGGCAAAAAACTGATCCATGTGCAGGTATCCGAAAACCATAGGGGGATCCCGGGTACAGGACAGACCCATTGGGACAATTTCAAAAAAGGCCTGGAAACCGTGGGATACAGAGGTTGTGTCTCCATTGAGAGTTTTACCCCTAATGTCCAGGAACTCGCAGGGGCTGTATGTATCTGGAAACCACTTGCACCAAGTCAGGATTATTTTGCAGAGCAGGGCTTGGCTTTTCTTAAGGATTGGGCCAGAGACAGGTTTTTTACACATTAGTCAATCATTAAAACCCAAATTATATGAGTCAAAAGAAAATCAATATCGCCATCATAGGCCTAGGTTTTGGGGCGGAGTTTATTCCGATTTATCAAAGACATCCTTTGGCCAATATGTATGCCATTTGCCAAAGAAATGAAGAAAAGCTGAATGAAATCGGAGATGCCTTTGGAGTGGAGGTTCGCTATACAGATTACGATGAATTGCTCAAAGACCCCAATATTGATGCCGTACATATCAACACTCCTATTCAGGCACATGCTGAGCAATCCCTCAAAGCACTAAGAGCCGGAAAACATGTGGCCTGTACGGTGCCTATGGCTACTACAGTAGAAGAGTGCCGTCAGATTGTAGAGGCCTGCGAAGAGACAGGTTTGACCTATATGATGATGGAGACGGTGATTTATTCCCGTGAATTTCTTTTTGTAAAGGAAATGTACGAAAAAGGCGAACTGGGAAGGATTCAGTTCCTCAGGGCCAGCCACCAGCAGGAAATGGCCGGTTGGCCAGGATATTGGGAGGGTTTGCCTCCTATGCATTATGCTACTCACTGTGTAGGTCCTGTGTTGGCGCTGCCCAATGCACAGGCAGAATACGTTTCCTGTTTGGGTTCGGGCAGGATTGATGAAAACCTGATTCCAAAATATGGTTCCCCATTTGCGATAGAAACCTGCCATATCAAATTCAAGGATTCTGACCTGGCAGCAGAGGTGACCCGTTCACTCTTCAATACAGCCAGACAATACCGGGAAAGTTTTGATGTCTATGGTTCCAAAAAATCCTTTGAATGGACGCTGATTGAGCATGAAGACAGCGTCATCCATACCGGAGAGGTTCCAGAAAGAGTAAAGGTTCCGGATTATGCCCATCTTTTACCGGATGAAATCGCTCCTTTTACGACCAAGGGGGTTTATGATTCCGATGATAACCAGCACCTTTCATTTATTCAGGGAGCAGGTCACGGGGGATCCCATCCGCATTTGGTGCATGAGTTTTTGACTGCATTGCACGAAGGAAGGGCACCTTATCCAGATGCGAGGCAATCGGCCAATATCACCTGCGTGGGAATTTTGGCCCACGAGTCTGCCATGGCAGGAGGCAAGATCATGTACCTGCCTGAGTTTACTTTGAAGAAGTCCTGATCTTCCCTCAACCCTCCAAGTTTTCTAAACCCCTGGAGGGTTTTTTCATATTCCAGCACAAGTGTTTTGGAAAAAACCAATCAGTGCAGATTTTTTTATTTTCCAACCTAGCCATCGCATTCAGCAAAATATTTCAAAAAAGAAACAATAGGACCTAAAGCTCGTGTTTTGCTGGTAAGCGCAATCTTGTTACATTAGTATAATTATGGAGACAACAAAGATTAAAAAAGAATTAAGAATGCTCATTGAAAAAGAAAGTGACCTTAAAGTTTTGGAGGCTATCAAGACATTGCTTCTTAAATCTGAGTTGAACCCGAGTCTTAAAGGAAAACTTTCTTCCCGAGCATTAAATGCTGAAGATGATATCAAGTCAGGAAATACGTTCACAAGGAACGAGATTGATTTGAAATTAAATAATCTATTGGGTAAATGAAGGTAATTTACACAAATCAATCTTTGAATAGTCTTGAAGAATTAATTGAGTTTTTAAAAGAGAAACAAGGAATTCCCGTAACTAAAATCAATGCTTTAATAAAAAATTTACTCGATAAAGCTGACCATTTAAAAGAAAACCCACTCAAGGGGCAGACTGAAGAATATCTAAGTCATTTAGGCCTAGATCATAGGAGACTGATAGAAGGATACATAAAAATACTCTACAGGACTATTGATGATAGTGTTTATATAACCGATTTTTTTGATACCAGACAAGACCCTAAAAAAATGAAGGGGTAAAAAATAAAACCATAGCTATGATTTCTATGATTCTATCTTTAATAAACCTCCTTCGAATTTACCCTAAACTTCGGTTGATGATAAATGAATAATTCAAGCTGGATGATCTGTAAAATCAAATAATTTTTATTTGTTTAAAATTTGACTTTTTAAACTAAGTTGTTTACATTCAGCCTAATTCTTTCATCAATAAACTATTTTAAGATGCACAAACCTAAATTTACCCCCCCCTAATTTCGCTCGATTCATTAAAGGTTTTTAATTTTCTAAGCCGCTTTTTTATCATTGGACTCTTCTCGTGTCTTACGTTTTCCTGTCTTGAGGAATCAGATCAGCTTCAGGATAACACTGCCCGCAGAAAGGACCAACTGGTCCATATCAGAAATTGGTTTGAAGCAAATAAACAGGAACTGAGAATCAAAAATTCAGGCCTGAGTTTCAGAAAGGAGAGCAAGGAGCTGATCCTCCCTTTTTTCGAAAAGGAACCCGACTGGAACAGGTTCCATATCTATCAATGGCCAGATGGAAGACAGGTGTATGAGATCAATCTGTCAAACAAAGAAATTGTTCTCAATAGCCAGTTTACTGATAATTTGCCGGATGCCGACCCTTCCAAAACCGTTATCCAAAACATTCTATTTGTAGAGAACAAACAAAACGGCAGGTTTGATCCTGTTATAGCCAGATACTACCCGGCAGATGAGTACTCCGTCTCCAAGTTTGAGGAGATTTCTTACAATAAAATCGGAGCGGGCTGGTCAGGAACCGTAGATATCTGGACTTATGATGAGCGTTATTTTGTAGGATTTATCATCGAGGACGGCCAGCTCATCGCCACCAAACATCCTGAAGGATATCAGCCTGATGCAAGAAAAAGAAAATCCACACTACAGGGGGAAAATCTAGATTCTACCTGTAGGCACGTGGTCAGTATTTATACCGTTGTGACAATCGTAACAGCCGGAAACGGCTCGGAAATCTCTTACCATGATGAAACCGAGGTCCATATGGTATGCAGCGGAGGGACACTTTATAATGATTTAGACACCAACGGCACCCCAATCCCGCGCTATAATTACGATCCTTATGGGGGCGGATGGGGTGGTGTATCCGGAGAAATCAATTATACTCCGCCTTCAATACCTGCTCCAAAAATTGAAATAATCTTATCCCATCAATTTAAAACCAATCCTTATCTAAGATGTCTTTTTGATAAGCTTAGAGAAAATTCATATTTTGAAAGCATAGCTTCAAAATTTGAAGGAGTAAGTCCAGATGTTCATCTAATCTTAGACCTAGCAAGCTTTGATCCTCAGTTCAATGGAAAAGCCCAATGGCAGGGTTATGGAAATCCTATCATTATTACGATGAACTCAGCTAATTTAAATAATAGATCTGCTTTGGAAGTTGCCAGAACTATGATCCATGAAATGTTCCATGCTGAATTTTATAGAGCTGTGAAAACAAACATGCCGTCCTCTGGTGACATATTATTCCGGGATACTTTCGACCAATATGTGAAAACGTACATGGGAACGGCTGATCAGCACCATAACCTGATGGCAGACAGATATTTGGATGTAATGGCTGATATTCTTGTCGATATTCATAAAAAATTAGATTATGAAGCGTTTGCCGATGCAATGAAAAATGTTTATCCTAACGGAATCCCAAAAAGCTTTTATAAATCACTGGCTTGGGAGGGATTAAAAGATACTATGGCTTACCAGTTAATGGAAAAAATAACCGTTCAGCCACCATTGAAATCCCCCTTACAAAAAATGAAAGAGGCTCAAGAGTTTGCAAGATATGGACTTAAAACATGTAACTAAAATGAAATTCAAATATTATTTACTTGCTCTTTTCTCGTTGTTCATTCAATTTTCAGCTTATTCATTGAGTTTATCGACAAGTCTCAAAGATACAATTGTAATTGTCGTAAATAGAAAGGATTTAAATACTGAAACATCCTTTAGGAAAAGAACTTTCGGAGTAGAAAATGCTTTGCCAAAAACAGAAATGAGAATTTACCGCGATAAATTCTCCAATCCAAATTATTATCTAGCTTTAGTCCATACTCCATTTTACAATCATATCACAATATATTTTTCATTATTAGAATTGGGTAAATATAAAGTGATTTGGGACAAAAACTTGAGCTATCAAGATTGGGCCAATTTAAGTTCCGAAGGAGACAAAAATATCTATTTGATGGTTTTTGAAGATGAGCTCATGCACAGAGACCGCTTCTGCCATGGCTTTCAGGTAAAAGCTTATCAGGTAGCAATTCATACTGGAGCTCAAGAGTAAAAACTAATCTACCCTACATCTTGGAATATTTAAAAAGAAATAGCTATTATTTCTATGAATCTATCTCAAACTTCAACAATTCAAACTCCTTAAAGCTTTTTTCTGGCATAAACCAATCCTTTTTGCCAAATTCAGGCATGAAAAAATCCCTGCTTTCTGTTGTAGCTCTTTTATATTCCTGCCTTATATCGGCTCAAAGCCAGTACCCTACCTTATTCGAAGCTTCCCAAGGGAGGGAAACACCGGTATACACTGATGTAATCCAATATTTCCGAACCTTGGCACAGGACTTTGAGGAAGTAAGGATGGTTGAAATGGGCACGACAGATGCCGGTTTACCGCTACATGTGGTCCTCTATGACCGGGAAAAAATATTCGATCCCAAAAAATGGCATGAGACCGGACGCTTGGTTGTGTTCATCAACAATGGCATCCATCCTGGGGAACCTGATGGGATCGATGCATCCATGATGTTTTTGAGAGACATCCTGTTAGGAAAACAAAGGGTACCGAATGACCTGGCCTTGGCCATTATTCCTGTTTACAATATTGGAGGGCATTTGAACAGGGGCAGTTTTTCCAGGGTAAATCAAAATGGGCCAGAAGCATACGGTTTCCGGGGCAATGCCAGAAATTATGACCTTAACCGGGATTTTATCAAGGCAGACACCAAAAATTCCAGATCCTTTCAACTGATCTTCAACTGGCTCAAACCTCAAATTTTTATTGACACCCATGTCAGCAATGGGGCCGATTACCAACATGTGATGACCCTGATTTCCACCCAACACAACAGACTGGGAGGAAAAACCGGAGAATACCTGGAAAATGAACTGAATCCCAAGCTGTATCAAGGCATGAAAGCCAAGGGTTTTCCCATGGTGCCCTATGTTAATGCTTGGGGCGGCAAACCGGAAGACGGATGGTCCCAATTCAAAGACTCCGGCCGCTACAGCAGTGGGTATGCAGCGCTTTTCAGTACCTTGAGCTTTATGCCTGAGACCCATATGCTCAAACCTTATGACCAAAGGGTCTTGTCCACTTATGCCCTTTTCCAGACTTTTATGGAAATCGCCGAACAGGATGCTGCAAAGATAGTAGCCCTGGTTCAAACCGATAGAGAAGCCAAAAAAAGCCAGAGACAATTTGACCTGAACCATACCTTGGACAGGGAAAAATTCAAATTGATAGAATACAAGGGATTCGAGTCAGGGCAAAGATCATCAGAGGTTTCGGGCCATTCCAGGCTATATTACGACAGGACCAAACCCTTTACCAAAGAGGTGAAATTCTATGACACTTACCAAGCCGGAATCAACATCCCCAAACCCAAAGCCTACATCATTCCCCAAGGGTGGTTTCATGTACTGGAAAATCTCCAAAGAAATGCGGTCACTTTAGAGCCATTAAAGTCGGACACTTTGCTTCCGGTAACTGTGTACCATATTGCCGATTTTCAAACCGCCCAAAGGCCTTTTGAGGGGCATTACCTTCACAGCAATGTGCAAGTGGAAAAATCTCAGGCACTCATGCGCTTCCGTGAAGGAGATATCCTGGTACCCATGAACCAGGAAAACAACCGCTATATCATGGAGGTCCTGGAGCCTCAGGGCGAGGACAGTTTTTTTGCCTGGAATTTCTTTGATACCATCCTTCAGGCCAAAGAAGGATACTCAGCCTATGTATTTGAAGATCTGGCGGCTGCTTTTCTCAGTCAAAATCCCGAAGTCAGACAGGAACTGGAAAAGGCCAAAGCCAGTGATCCCGAATTGGCCAAAAGCGGTCCTGCACAATTGCGCTGGGTGTATGAAAGAAGTCCTTGGAAAGAAAAAGAGCATAACCGGTACCCTGTATTTAGGATAGAGCAGTGATTGGAAATTTGTGAAATTCCTGATAAAAAAATCTCTCTATCTCTCCGTGACTTCTCGCTGTATCTCAGTGAAATTGAAAATATACCTGCCATTCATTTGCACCAAAATCCCAACATACCCAAGCTCCCTCTTTTGACTTGGCAATTAACCTGTCCCAGCTCTTCAAACTTGGGTTTATTCCCGTTTAATTCCTTACTTTTGTGTTGCAAAAAGCATTGATAATGACAAGGTCAAAATCCAATTTTCTCCAAAGACTTCAAACCAAATGGAAACTCAATAGTCTGGTACAGGTTGTTTTGGTGTTGATTGTTTTTGCTTTGACCGGCTTTACCATTCTGTTTATCAAAAAACCGATTTTTGATTTTCTCGGGGTGAGTATGGAGCGGGGCGGATTTTGGAAGACCATTCTGTACCTATTGCTTGTACTTCCTCTATACCAAATCATCCTATTGATGTGGGGTTTTGTGTTTGGTCAGTTCCGGTTTTTTTGGGAAAAGGAAGTGCAATTCTTGAAAAGAATAAGTGGCAGAAAATAAAATAAATGTCGATTTCTGAGGCATTTTTTGAAAAACCGAGGCTCGGTCAAACTTTTCTTCTGTCACTAGGTTCAGACTTCGCACATGAAATTCGGTCAAAAATCCATAAAACCCAACCGAATCCTTAAATTTGCAGATTGATTACCCTTGAATAAAGCAAGTACATGGCAAAAAAGAGAGGCAATGCCCTGGAGGCGCATGAAAAGCGCAAACTGAATAAAAAGAACTTGGAAAAGTTGGGAGGTATCTTCCGATTCATGCTGCCCTACAAGGTTCCCTTCATTTTCGGCATGTTCTTCCTGTTTTTTTCCAGCCTTACCTTGCTGACTTTTCCCTTTGTAGCAGGAAAACTCATTGATACCGCTTCGGGAAAGACTTGGCTAACGGATGACATTAACCTGATCGCACTGATGCTTTTGGGAATCCTTTTGGTTCAAAGTATTTTTTCGTTTTTCAGGGTTTGGCTTTTTGCCAAAGTATCAGAGCAAAGCATGCGGGATATCAGGGTGGCGCTGTACAGCAAATTGGTACAGTTACCCATGACCTTCTTTGACAAAAGAAGAACCGGAGAGTTGATCAGCCGCATCACCTCAGATGTGAGTTTACTTCAGGATACTTTCTCCACTACTTTGGCAGAACTATTCAGGCAGATCATCACCTTGCTTGCAGGGGTGGTTTTCCTGATGGTCACGACTCCAAAACTCACCTTGTTCATGTTGGCCACTTTCCCTATACTGATCATATTTGCAATGGTATTTGGAAAGTTTATCCGGAAGCTGTCCAAACAGACCCAGGATGAACTGGCTGCTGCCAATGTCATCGTCGAGGAAACCCTGCATTCGATCATGACGGTGAAATCCTTTGCCGGCGAGGAATATGAATCCAGTAGGTATTCCAAAGGCCTGAACAAAGTGGTCAAAGTAGCCCTTAAGGCAGCGGGGTTTAGAGGAGCTTTCATTTCCTTTATCATTTTTGCACTATTCGGGGGAATTGTAGCGGTCATGTGGTATGGTGCCAGCCTGGTAGCCCAAGGAGTAATGAGTGTAGGTGACCTGGTCTCCTTTGTCCTTTACACGACCTTTATTGGAGGCTCAATTGCCGGATTAGGGGACATTTACAGCCAGATCCAAAAAGCCATTGGTTCTTCAGAAAGGGTACTTGAGATTCTGGATGAAGCGCCGGAAGTATCTACCGCAGATTACCAACAGGTGCCTGTAGATGGACAAATCCAATTTGATCAGGTAAGGTTCAACTATCCCACAAGGCCTGAAATTGAAGTTTTGAAAGGAGTTTCCTTTACCATTAGACCAGGGGAAAAGGTGGCTTTGGCCGGTCATAGTGGAGCAGGCAAATCCACCATTATTCAGCTTCTCCTGAAATTTTATCCGGTTTCATCAGGAAGTATAGAAGTAGATGGAAAGCATCTCCAAAACTGGAACCTCAAGCAGTTGCGGTCCAATATAGGTATCGTACCTCAGGAAGTACTTTTATTTGGAGGAAGCATCAAAGAAAACATAGCCTATGCCAAGCCAGAAGCCACTGAGGAGGAGATTATCGAAGCAGCTAAAAAAGCCAATGCCTGGCAGTTTATTTCCAAGTTTCCTGAAGGACTGGAAACCAAAGTAGGTGAAAGGGGCATCAAGCTTTCAGGAGGCCAAAGGCAGCGTGTGGCCATTGCCAGGGCCATTCTTAAGGATCCTGCTATCCTTATTTTGGATGAGGCCACTTCTTCCCTGGATGCTGAGTCGGAAGCATTGGTCCAGGAGGCTCTGGATGAACTGATGAAAAATAGGACCACCATTATCATCGCCCACCGATTGGCAACCATCAGAAAAGTGGACAGAATCTATGTGCTGAATGAAGGCAGGATTGTCGAAGAAGGCACGCACGAGGAGTTGTCCAGAAAAGTTGAAGGTTATTATGCCAATTTGGTAAAACTACAGTTTGCAGACTCCTAATGGATATAGTCCAAAGAAATTAAAAAACCATACCATCTAGTTGTTGGTATGGTTTTTAATTTTTTGAGGATTAGTATGGACTATTCTTGATGGATGGCTTTTCTGATCTATTTTACCGGAAGTGGTTCGGTAATTTATTATTAACTGAATTCTATTTTCTTAGCCTTGACCATACTTTTGTGGTAAACCTTGGTCGGTCTTCCATCACATTAAGGTCATCCTCTGAAACCCTTTTGACACTTTCAATGGTGTAGAAGGCCTTATCATTTAAGGTTTTTACCATTTCAATGTATTCCTTCAGGTCTTCCCTTTTCATGACTGTAAAAAGAAGATTCACTTTCCCATATCTACCTTCAGCTCCTACATTGGTGAAGCGGAAATTCTTTTCCTTCATATAGTCAATCAATTCAGGCATAGGTGTAGGAGTGATTACCCTGACCAGTACACGGCCAAGGGCCAATTTTTCCTCAATGGTCATCCCAACAAAGGTACCCATGGCAAAACCTCCCGCATAACCAACATAAGACATGGGATTATTGATGTTTTGGAAAATCTGCCCAATGGCCAATAGCCAGATCATGGCTTCGAAGAAACCCAAAATCGGCGCAATGTTTTTCTTCCCACTCAATACAAACATGATCCTTAAGGTATTGATAGACACATCCATAATCCTTGCCATAAAGATCAACAAGGGCATGACCAGGTAATCAAACACCTCTTTGGGAATTCCTAAATTCAGAAAATACTCTTGCATATTGACGATTTTGTTGCAAATTTAATGGTTACAAAAACCAATCCCTATTTTCAACCAAACATAGTTTGGCGATATTACCCTCTCTTACTTGAAATCCTTGAGGCGGACATCCATGGCACCTTTAGATCTTATATAAATTCTAACATCTTCTGCCGTACTATAAATTCCCTCCACTTGGACATTTGGCCTTATTACCCTCATGGAAGCAAAATCTGTCTCCAGGTAACCTTGGTTTTGGAGTTCTCTTTCTGCTTGTTCCAAAAACCCTCCTAAAGGAAGGACGGCAAGTTTTTGTATCTGGTTTTGAATTTTTCTTCTTTTTGACCGGATGCCGATTTTGGCTGGTAGGTTTGAGGTCTGTACATCGAAGATGATTTCCTCAAATTTGAGTTGTTTTTTAGAAGGATCAAATACAGGTTTCCCTGCAAAATACATTTTGCCTTTGACTTCATTTTTCCCCTTTCGGATGGCAGTAAAATCCATTCCCAAAAGGGTCTTGTCGCGATACTGACTCGATTGGAGTTTGGAAGGAAGCAGGACGGTTTTCTTATCAAGTCGGATTTGCTGCCCTTCCAAAGACGCGTTTAGGTAATTGTCAAGGTCTTTATATCTGAAAATCAGTGGAAGACCAATATCCAACACATTTTCAGTGCTTTCATTTTCAGTAATTCCAGGAAGTGGTCTTATTTGGCTTAGTGGCCTTTGACCGATAGAGGAAAACATTTCCCCCTCCAATCCCAGAAAGAGCAAAAGCTTTTGATCCGGACTGATTACTTGCTTGATCCTTAATTTTTCTGGTTTGGCATAAAAATGAACCTGAAAACCATTTTGTTCAACAGTGTAAGGCGCAGCAAAAGCCTGCCAAGTCTGCTCGGCCATGTGCTTGAAATCAAGTCGTGTCAACCCTGAGGATGCAAACTGATTATTCATAACTCTTTGAAGCTGTCCCCTAATCAAGGGGTCAAGGTCGATTTCAAATCCAAGAAGATTATATTTCATGGATCGGCCCCAATTGTCAATATTAAGATTGCGGATATTAAGCTCCCAATTATTTCCGATTTCGGGAGTAAAGCTGATTTCCGGACTCAGGTTTTCATTGAATGGCAAGGCAGTTGAAAGTACTTGACCGAAGACCTTTTTTTCCATTTTCAAGTCTCCTTTTAGGTTCATTGGGATTTTGACCTGTATACTGTTATTTCCCAAAGCTTTCAGAGAAATTTTTCCGGTTCTGTTTACATCAAGATCAGCAAACAGTCCAGAACCCAGAGCCAATCCTTTATCGGAAAACAAAATACTTTTCCATTGTCTGTTCAGGTTATCCTCCAGATAGGAAAGAGGAATGCTGATAGGAATATTGATATTGGAATAAGAAGATGGCAACTCTTGCTTAGGAGCTTTGGGGGGATTTTCAGGCTTTATGCTTTTACAGGAAGCTGCTAATGCCAGCAGTATCAAGAAAGCAGCCCTGAATTTTATCGGGAAATTCATGGGATTAAAATTAGGTATTCATTTTTGATTATACCAAAGGGAACTATTTTCGGGCCAAATTTATTTCTTTTCCCAAGGATTAAGAATTATTAAGAAATGGAATGGATTAAGTTGGAAGATGCAGCACAATTGCAGGAATTAAAGAAAAGAAGTGAAGAAAGGCCTGTATTGATATTCAAGCACTCCACCCGCTGCTCTATAAGTAGTATGGCCTTAGAGCGGCTCAGAAGGAACTGGAAAATTGAGGATTTTGACAAAGTCACTCCATATTATTTGGATTTGATCAATTACAGGGATATCTCCAACCTAATAGCCAGAGAATTCGAAGTCTTCCACCAATCTCCACAGGTAATTTTAGTCAAAGACGGCAAAGCATTTTATGATACAAGCCATATGGGTATAAGCTATCCGGATATCATGAGCAGGATCTAACCTGCTTTTTCTTTTTCAGAATGAGCCATAATTCCCCTGACAATTAGAAATTGGGCAATGATATAAGTTCCCATGACCAAAACCCCTGCTTCGGGAAATTCCTGATAAAATTTATTAAGTGCCAGAATACCATCTGAAACCAAAAAGAAAGCGGCCCCCAACATGACCTGCCAAAAACTTGAAGTATTGGTCTTATTGAATCGTTCTCTTGCGGTAGTCGCCATCATGACAATGACAATCAGATAGGCAATTACAGGGATTTTCAATTCACCTATTCCTCCACGGATATAGAAATAAACAAACGCGGCAAACAGATAGATGGGGAAATTCAAAAAAAACAAACGGATAAAATTAACATTTCCCACGCTAAAAGGCTGTTTTTGGGCAACCTTGAAGGCCACAATATAACAGATGTGGGCCATTAGAAATGCTCCCAATCCATAAATGAACAATCTTGGAAACATAAGTAAAGTATCTCCCATCCAGGAAAAAATTAAAGCAGCCGAAATTGCTTTCCTGATCAGTTGACCCTTAAGTTCTGGGCTTGAAAATATAAAATATGCCCAAAGTAGAGGAATGATTAATGGTTTGGAATAGAACCTTAGTGAATTTTCACCGTTAGAGGTAAAAAAAATATCGAGAAGCGAAACAAATAGAAATAAATAAAGCCAGATTATACTTTTCCTTTTCATGCACACTTTGTTTTATCTCTAAATATAAGCAGTTAATCCTCAAAATCAGGGAGTTTTTACCTCTTTTTGGGTTAACAATTTTTTAACACTTAAAGAGAAGGTCTTATTCATTAAAAAAATTTATGATTGATTTTTGAAATTTTAATAAATAAAAATATGCCTTAAGGCAGTAAATTTCAGAAAAACTTCCTAACAATATTGTTTTCCAATGTTAAGTAATTGTTAATTAACCTGAAACTTTTTTTGAAAAACTTAACACTAAGGGAAAATAATTCAGAAATTTGGCTATTAGTTTTGCACTTGGACAAACTGACGTTTGTCTGCACATATTCAAACAATTATATAACAATAACAAGAAAATCATGAGGCAAAATTTACTTAAGCATCTTTTTGCGGTAATTGCACTTGTATTCTCTACAAGTGTAGCATTCTCGCAAGGAGTTACGACTTCAAGTATGCAGGGTCTGGTAGCAGACAAGTCTGGTGAAACTTTACCAGGCGCCAATGTAGTAGCGGTACACACTCCTTCCGGAACCCGGTATGGTGCTGTCACCAATGCTGAGGGTCGATTCTTTATCCCAAATGTTAGGGTTGGCGGTCCTTACACGGTAACAGTATCTTATGTGGGTTTTGAGGAAAGGGTTTTTGAAGGTATTAACCTTGCCCTCGGTCAAAATTTCAATATCAATGCGGTCTTATCGGATGGTATGGATCTGGAAACTGTAGAAATTTCAGCATCAAGAGGTGGAATTTTCGATGCTGATAGAACTGGTGCCGGTCTAAACTTAGGAAGTGAAAAAATCAATTCCCTTCCAACCATCAACAGGAATGTTAACGACTTTACCAGATTGACGCCCCAATCAAATGGCAACTCCTTTGCGGGTACCAGCTCCAGATTTAATAACTTCACTTTGGATGGCAACATCTTGAACAACAATTTCGGACTTGGGAATTCACAATTCGCAGGAGGTAACCCGATTTCAATTGATGCAATTGAAGAGATTCAGGTAAACCTAGCGCCATATGATGTTAGACAAGGTGGATTTACAGGTGCCGGTGTAAATGCCGTTACAAGGTCTGGTGACAACACCTACAGAGGCTCAGTTTATTATTTCTTAAGAAATGATCAAATGAGAGCCAATAGGGTTAGAGATACCTTTGTGCCTCAAAACAATGCTAGAAACGAAATCCGTGGCTTCCGTTTGGGTGGCCCAATCATTAAAGACAAATTATTCTTCTTTGCAAATTATGAGGAAGAGGAAGAGCTTAGACCTTCTATTCTAAGGAGAGCCAGAAGACCAGGAGAGACTCCTGACGGTCAGTTTATTTCAAGGGTTCCTATTGAGCAGGCAAATTTTGTGAGAGAAAATATGATTTCAATTTATGGCTATGATCCAGGTGAGCCTGATTCATATGCTTTTGGCTCACAGCAAACAAGATTAAACCTTAGATTGGATTATAACATTAATCAAAACAACAAACTTTTCATCCGATACAACAGGTTTTCTTCTTTTGAAGACGTACCTACCAATGCAAGTTCCACCAGAAATATTTCTGTATTCAGCAATACATCAAGAACAGGTGTGGAGGCAATCAACTTTAGAAATGCCAACTATACCAATGACAGATTGGTAGAAACAATTGCAGCAGAATTGAACACTAAAATTGGAAACAATGCTGCAAACCAATTGAACATCGGTTATACATCTATAGCTGACCCAAAAAGAGGTATACCAGGAGGACAGGCTTTTCCATTTATCGAGGTTTTGGAGCCAAATGAGGCAGGTGAATTACAATATTACATGTCTTTGGGTAACGAGCTTTTCTCAGTTGGAAACTTGTTGGAGAATAAAATCTTCAACATTACCAACAATTTCACCTTATTTAAAGGGAAACATACTTATACATTTGGGGGCAATTTCGAATTCTTTACTTTCGACAATGCCTTTAACCCTGTATTCAATGGTCACTATAGATTCATCGGATACGATAGATTTGTTGACGCTGTAATCAATAGAAATCCAAACGTATTCCCTGATGCTTTTGCCAAAAGCTTTGCATTGGATGGATCAACTACTCCTCCAACTGACCGTACACGATTTGGTCAACTTGGCTTCTATGTTCAAGATGAATATCAAGTTAACTCAAAATTGAAAGTTACCGGAGGCTTGAGAGTGGATCTTCCATTCTACCCAATCAGTATACCAAGAAATGAATTATTGGAAGCAAGAGGTACAACTTTCACTTTGCCAAATGGAGAGACCCTTATTCCTGACGTTTCAGTATTCCCTAAAGTGAACCCGTTATTTTCACCAAGAATTGGATTCAACTATGATGTCAATGGTGACAGGTCATTTGTATTAAGAGGTGGTACCGGGGTATTCTCCGGACGTCTTCCTTTCGTTTGGCTGTCCAACCAAGTGAATGGGTCTGGTGTCATCAGAGGTATACAGGGATTTGAGGGACAGCAGGTAATAAATCAGGGAATTATATTCAATCCTGATGTAACTGCTTACAATCCAACAAATCCAAGTCAAACTTTAGGTACTGAATTGGCATTGACTGATAGGAATTTCAGATTACCTCAGACTTGGAGAACCAGCTTCGGAGTGGACAAGCAATTGCCTTTCGGAATTGTAGGTTCATTTGACTTTATTTATTCAAGGGATCTTTCTGCGCCAGTTGCTCAGAATATTGTAAACAGAGAACCTGACAGAAATTGGAATGGCCCAGATCAAAGACCTATCTGGGTACCTACCCCAGGTTTCTTCGGTCCTTCCAGCGATCCATTCTTCAGACAAGTATTCTACCTGACCAATGCAGATGCCAATCCTGATTATATTTCAGGAACAGTTTCATTGTCAAAATCCTTTAACAATGGTTTCGATATAATGGCTGCATATACCATGTCCAGAGCCAGAGACTTGGATGCAACTGGAGGTTCTCAAGCACAGTCTTTGGTACCTACTGTGGTTGCTGAAAACAGAAATAAACCAACTTTGAGCTTTGCAAACTTTGATCAGCCACATAGAATAATCTCTACTGTATCTTATACTACAGAAAATACCACCATTTCATTATTCTATGAAGGTGGTCCAAATGGTAGATTCAGTTACACCATTGCCAACGGTGGAGGTCTGAACACATTGTTGAACATAGGAGATGGCCAGGCAAGATTGGTTTACGTACCAAACAGTGCATCTGAATTAAATTTCCAACCATTCACATTAGCTGGAAGAACTGTCACTGCAGAAGAACAAGCCAGAGCATTTGATGCTTTCATCGATCAGGATAGATTCTTAAGAAATGCAAGAGGCAGGGTATTTGGAAGAAATGAGGGTATTCAACCTTGGGTGCACACCTTTGATCTAAGCGTGGCCCAAAGGATCAATATTACCAACGATAAGAAAAACAAACTGGAAGCAAGATTTGACTTCCTGAACTTTGGTAACTTGTTGAATCCTAATTGGGGAGTTCCATTCTTCCCTTGGCAGACTTCTATCCTGAACTATAGAGGTACAAATGCCGCAGGTGAGCCGGTATACAGAATTACTACCAATCCAGGTACAACTACTATTATCAATGAGACATTCAGACCAACAAATGGTATCGGAAGTTTGTGGAGAATGCAGGTTGGCTTGAGATACAATTTCAACTAATTCCAAACTAATTCTAAATAGAGGCTGTCCCTTTTGAGAGACAGCCTCTTTTGTTTTTCTAGGGATTTGAACTAAAAACCATCAACCCAGATCATGTGAATTTTCTGGCTTTGGACCTATTCTCTTTTGTTAACAATTTTTTAACCATTCCTTAAAATTAAAGAATTGATAAAAATTATTGTTTGGAAATAGCAGGACAAAACCTTCTAAAATTGTCTTTCAAACTATTTTTTGGGAACAGGGGGTCATTAAACACTGTTCAATGTTAAGAAATTGTTAAGTCAAAATGTGAATAAATGTTAAAAAATTAATGTGCACTAAAAACTTTAAACACAAAAGTCCTCTACCTTTGTGTACCCAAATCACTGGGAATGAACAAAAAAAACCTAATTCAAAAAGCAAAATTTATGAGGCAACCATTACTAAAGAATCTTTTTGCGGCTCTTATGCTTGTTTTGATATCAAGCGTAGCGTATTCGCAAGGGGTATCTACCTCCAGTATGACTGGTAGGGTAACTGACACCTCCGGAGAAACTCTCCCTGGTGCAAACGTGGTGGCCACTCACGTACCTTCAGGAACAAGGTATGGCGCAGTGACCAATATCGAAGGCAGGTACACTATTCCTGGTATGAGGGTAGGTGGACCATACACAGTTACAGTTTCATTTATTGGCTATGAATCCCAATCAGTAGAAAACATTTTCTTAAGCTTGGGTATTGCTGCCAATGTGAATGTAGTCATGAGAGATGACAGCGCAGAATTGTCAGAGATCGTGGTAACAGGAGAAAAAAATTCGGTATTCAGTTCTGACAGAACAGGTGCCACTACTGCAATTGATAATGAAGCAATAAGCAGGCTTCCAACAATCTCGAGAAGGATTTCTGATTTTACAAGGCTAGCACCTCAGGCTTCCGGTAATTCCTTTGCAGGCCAAGATTCAAGATTGAACAACATAACTGTTGACGGATCTTATTTTAACAATTCATTTGGACTTGGTTCACAACCAGGTGACAGAACTGGTGTATCCCCAATTTCGTTAGATGCAATCGATCAGATTTCTGTTAACGTTGCTCCTTACGATGTAAGACAAGGTAACTTCACAGGTGCAGGTGTAAACACCGTAACCAGATCCGGTACCAATGAATTCACAGGTTCTGCATATTACTTATGGAGGGGCACTGACAATGTGGGTACCCAAGCGAAAGGAAATGCGTTCAATCCTGGTGACTTTAAATATAGACAATACGGATTTAGAGTTGGTGGACCGATAATCAAAAACAAATTATTCTTCTTCGGTTCATTTGAGAATGAAAAATTAACTGAGCCTGGTACTACTTTCAGAGCTAATACGGGTAACGAACCCATTGCAGGCAATGTAACAAGAGTTTTAGCATCTGACCTTACCAATTTAAGTAATTTCTTAAGGAATAATTTCGGATATGAGACAGGTCCATTCCAAGATTATGACAATTCTACTGATGCAAGAAAATTCTTAGCTAAATTAGATTATAACATTAATGATAAAAACAAACTATCTGTAAGGTATAATCATTTGGATTCATCCACGGATGTATTACTGTCTAACTCTTCTTCTTTAGGTTTTGGAAATAGAAGATCCAACTTACTTGGATTGAACTTCCAAAACTCTAATTACATCATTTTCGAAAATATCCGATCAATAGTAGCTGAATTGAACTCTAGGTTGAGAGACAATATGACCAATAACTTTATCATTGGTTATACCTATCAGGATGAGTCCAGAGGTTCAAGAGGCGACTTCTTCCCAGTTGTAGATATTCTCAGAGATGGAGCAGTTTACACTACTTTTGGTTTCGAACCATTTACTCCAAACAACGAACTGAGATACAAAACCTTCCAGATCCAGAACAACCTGCAGATCTTCAAAGGTAAGAGCACTTGGACTGCCGGTTTCTCTTATGAAAATTATCAGTCTGAAAACGTATTCTTCCCAGGTTCTCAATCTGCTTATGTGTACAACTCTTTGGAAGACTTCTATGCCGATGCAAATGCTTTCTTGAGTGGAACTCCAAATCCTAATTCTAATGTAAGGATCTTCCAAGTAAGATACAGCAACATCCCAGGCCAAGTGAAGCCAATTCAGCCTTTGAAAGTTAATTATGCTGGTATCTATGGCCAAAATGACTATCAAGTAAACAAAGACCTAAATGTCACTGTTGGGCTTAGAATTGACGTTCCTTTCTTTGGAGAAACTGCGCTTAGAAATACCGAAGTGGAAGGATTTAATTTCTTAAATCCTTCAGGTGAATCTGTAAGATTCAGAACTGACAAACTCCCTGATCCAAACATCCTTTGGTCTCCAAGAGTTGGTTTCAACTGGGATATCTCTGGTGACAGATCAACTCAGATCCGAGGTGGTTCCGGTATCTTTACTGGCCGTCCTGCTTATGTGTGGATTTCCAACCAAGTTGGTAACAATGGAATTTTAACTGGTTTTGAAAGAAGGGACAATACCAATACAAGACCTTTCAATCCAAATCCTGATTTCTACAAACCAACCCAAGTAACAGGCCAACCGGCTGCTAACTACGAATTGGCTTTGACTGAGTCAGATTTCAAATTCCCTCAGATTTGGAGAACCAACATCGCTATCGATCAAAGACTTCCTGGAGGTGTAATCGCTACTGGAGAATTTATTTACAACTCAGATGTAAACGGTGTAGCTTATTACAATGCCAACCAAGCACCTGCTAACCAAACATTTGCAGGACCTGATCCAAGACCTAGATGGGTAGGTGGTAACCCTGCTAGAAGAATCAACCAAAAAATTGATAACGCTGTAGTATTGACCAACCAAGCAGTTGGCAATTCTTGGGTGGCCTC
The DNA here is from genome assembly GCF_003014575.1 of Cecembia rubra. Taxonomy (GTDB): domain Bacteria; phylum Bacteroidota; class Bacteroidia; order Cytophagales; family Cyclobacteriaceae; genus Cecembia_A; species Cecembia_A rubra. The sequence continues at coordinate 55,030 of NZ_PYGF01000008.1, read as the reverse complement.
TGTTTCCTTGGAAAAACCATTTGCAAATGGTCTTTATTTAAAAGGTGCCTATAGCTACGGTGAATCAAGAAACACGGTTGACCCAGGCTCAATAGCTTTCGGTTCATGGAATGGTAACCCTCATGCAGGAGATGCCAATAATCCTGGAGTTGGATTTTCCTCTAATTTCATGGGGCATAGAGCTTTTATTGCTATGAATTATACTGCTGATTTGTTTGAGTTCGGTAAAACTTCATTTTCACTATTCTGGGAAGGAAGAACTCAAGGAAATGCTTCATATGTATACGGAGGTGACTTCAATGGTGACGGTGGGACAGCTAATGACTTGATCTACATCCATGCCAATACCAACGAAATGATATTCCAACAGTTCACTGCTTCAGGAAGAACATTCACACCTGCCGAGCAAGCAGCTGCTTGGGAAGCCTTCATCCAGCAGGATAAATACCTTAGTGCAAACAGAGGTAGAGTAGCTGAAAGAGGTGCTGTGATCATGCCAATGATTTTCCAAGCTGACTTCTCTGCATCACAGACTTTATTGACCAAGAAGGATAAGCAAAACCTTGAATTCAGAGTTGATATTCTTAATGTAGGAAACTTGTTGAACTCTGATTGGGGTGTCGGTAGAATCTTTACATCTACTCAGCCTTTAGTTCCAGCAGGTGTTGATGCAAACGGTAACCCTCAATTTAGATTTAGAAATATTGGAAACCAATTGATCACCCAAACATTCCAGGACAGAGCTGGTGTTTCTGACGTATGGAGACTTCAGTTTGGATTGAGATATAACTTCTAATAAATCTCTAAATAGAATTTAAAAAATGGCCCACAAATTTGTGGGCCATTTTTTTTTACTATAATTAAGAAGAAATCACTCCAAAATGAAAAATATTAACAGAAGGAAATTTCTACATAACAGTACCCTGATTACAACTGGTTTATTGAGTCTACCCATCTTATCAATGGGAGAAATTCAAAACCCATTAACCCTCAACTACACAGAAGTCAAAGGGAGAATTCATTCCAATGGAAAAGGTATTGCCAATGTGGTGATAACAGATGGAAAACTCATTTACCTTTCGGACAAATCCGGGAAATTTGAATTTCCTACCGACAGACCTTTTGTCTATTTTAGCTATCCATCAGGATATAAATTCAATCTTCTTCCAAACGGATCTGTAGACTTCTTCAGAAAGCTTGATTTTGGAAAAAAAATAAATACCCTCGATTTCAATCTCCAAAAAAACAATTTCCCCGAAACCAAGCATCATTTTATTACCATTGCAGATCCACAAATTCAAACCAAAGAAGAGGCAGAGACCTTTATCTCTGAGTCCTGCACAGATATCAGAAATACCGTTTCTGATATCAATGATCCCAACACCTTTGGAATAGGGCTTGGAGATCTCGTTTTTGATGAATTTGATCTTTTTGAATATTATAATCAGGGAATAAAATCAACAGGAATACCTTTTTTCCAGGTTTTGGGGAATCATGATATTGACTTATTGGCCAGGTCAAATTCTGCAAGCCAATATCCCTTCACAGACCAGTATGGGCCAAGTCATTATTCCTTTAACCGTGGAAATAGACACTATGTGGTATTGAACGATGTTTTCTTTTTGGGAAACAAACAATACTATGGTTACCTGGACGAGGAACAATTGCAATGGCTGGAAAAAGACCTTTCCTTTATAGAAAAAGGAAGTGAGATAGTCCTGTTTTTGCACATTCCACCTCAATCTAAGGTCGCCATTTTAAACCAAGGAAGGGACCTCAATAAGGAGTCTGTCATCAACAATGGTGCTTTATATGAAATATTAAAAGATTATAAAGCACATATCATTTCCGGACATGTACATTGGAATGAGAATATCTTCCACAAAAACATCTATGAGCACAATACTGCATCGATAAGTGGGGCTTGGTGGGCGGCTGATATTTGTTACGATGGAACGCCAAAAGGTTACAGTGTGTATCAAAACAATTCGAAATTGTCCTGGTATTATAAAAGCATAGGAGCTGATAAAAATTTACAGTTTAGGGCATATGCTCCGGGAAGTCACCCGGATTTTCCGGAAGATTATTGTTTGAATATCTGGAACTGGGATCCGGAATGGAAGATTACCTGGAAGGAGAATGGTAAAATCTCAAATAGCATTAGAAAAGTAGAAACTTACGACCCATTGGCTATTTCAACTTTCAATAATAGAGACAAAGGAGCCAAGCATCCTTGGATCACTGCACAAAGGAATTCACACCTCTTTTTCTTTCAGGCTCAATCAGATAATTCAGAAATAGAGGTGGAGGTCATAGATAGGTTTGGCAATACATACAAGCAAATTTTAAGCAGGCAACAGAATATTCGATAATTTTTGCTTTTAAAATTGGAAAATTCCAAACCTTTGGATTAATTAACTGCTTATATGATTGATTTTATTGTGATTTTGGTCAATAGATAATTTTAAATGAGTTTATTCCAATTACAGCATAAATTAGGAAGGGTTATCAAAAGAGGCGAACAAGAGTTCTTGTACTTTAGTGGTACAGATTACCTTGGACTTGGAGCCAGCTTTGAATTTGAATCTTTAGTGATAGAAGGAATCCAAAAACTGGGAATGAACCATGGCCTCAGCAGGATCAACAATGTAAGGTTTGATATATTCGATCAATTTGAAAATTATTTTGCTGAAAAAGCCGGAGCCGAAAAAGCTTTACTTTGGAGCAGTGGATACCTAGCTGGATATGCTACTTTAAATTATCTTTTGGGCAATACAGACTATATTTTTATGGCACCAGATACTCATCCTGCAATTTTGCCGGATGAACTTACGCCGGATACTTCACAATCCTTCAAAGAATGGGCGGCTTATGTACAAGAAACAACTGAGCTACTCAAACCCCAAAGGGTATTGATCCTTGGTAATGCCGTTAATCCATTAAAACCTGCCATTCATGATTATTCCTGGATTGGAAACTTATCCCGAAAGCACCAATATACTTTTTTATTAGATGACAGCCATGCCTTTGGATCGGTAGGTGAAAACCCATATGGGACATATAACAAATGGAAATTCCTCCCAGTAGAACTTTTGGTTTCCGGATCTTTAGGCAAAGGATTGGGAATCCCGGCAGGCATAACGTTAGGCTCCATTACACCAATAATAGGAATAGCTAATCAAAGAATTTTTAGATCTGCTTCCCCTCCACCACAAGGATATATTTGGGCATTTCTCCAAGCTGAAAAAATCCTTAAAGAAAGCTTTGATAAGCTACATAGAAACGAACACTATTTTAGTTCCTTGCTAAGAAGCATTGAGGGATTAGCTGGGCTTGTGGGATTCCCTATTTATACTTTTGAATCAAGAAAATGGGTGAGTAAGCTTGAGGAAGAAGGAATTATTGTAAGCTCATTTCCATATCCGGAACCAACCGATCCCTGGAGCAACAGGATTGTCATTACAGCTAGCCACGAAGAGGCAGATTTACATAGGTTATTTACAGTCCTAAAAAAAATTCAGTCCCAAAGCATTTGAGGTGAATCATTTTGTCATTGGTGAGAACATATAATCATCATTTTATGAAAATACATTTCCTACCCAAGCTGATTACCTTGCTTGTGATTTCTTCATTTATTTCTTGCCGGCCCCAAATTAACAAACCATTTGACAAAATTCCTCAAGAATATCCTATCCTTGGATATGTATTACAGGATCATGCAAAATACAGGGTTCAGATCATCTATACCCAAATTGACCGTGACCAGAACGGAAAACCCAATTTTACTGATTTTAATTTCAAGCTGAATGATGAAATTTACTTTTATCCAGCATCAACCGTGAAATTACCGGTTGCGATACTTGCCCTAGAATGGTTAAATGAACAAAAAATAGAGGGGCTACAAAAAGAAAGTATCATGCTGACAGACTCAATACGCAGTTCTCAGCTACCCGCCAATTCTGATAGTACCTCCGCCAATAAACTACCAAGCATAGGCCATTACATTAAGAAAATTCTTTTAGTGAGTGATAATGACGCTTACAACAGATTATATGAACTACTGGGCCAAGATTACATCAACAGGAAAATGAAAGAAAAGGGGCTGCAACATACGGTCATTAATCATCGCTTGAGTATGCCTATGACTGAAATTGAAAACAGGCATTTCAATCCAATTATTTTTAAAAATGAGCATGGAGATACACTATTAACAATACCGGGAAGGGAAACTAAAAGTATTTATGCGAATCAAGACCAACCCTATATTGGTAAGGCGCACTACAATAAAGGAGAATTGGTCAACAAAGCAATGGACTTTACTTATAAAAACAAATTTGCGCTTTCTGATCTGCACGGTACAGTTGAAAGAATCATTTTTCCTGAAAATTTTGAGCCACATCAAAGGTTTAATATTAGCCCTGAAGACCGGAAATTTTTATTGAAATACATGTCCATGCTCCCAGGAGAAAGTGATTTCCCAAAATATGAATTACCTGAATATTATGACAGTTATTCCAAATTTTTCAAGTTTGGAACAGACACAAACCCAATTCCTCCCCAATTCAGGATTTTCAATAAAACAGGAAATGCCTATGGCCACCTTTTGGATGGATCTTATTTTGTAGATTTCGATAATGGAATTGAATTTTTTGTATCCGCTATCATTTATACAAATGACAATGAAACCCTTAATGACAACCAGTATGAATACAATGAAATCGCTTTCCCATTTTTTGCAGAATTGGGAGAATACCTTTATCAATTGGAATTGGCAAGGAAAAAAGTACAAAAACCTGATCTATCTGAATTCGCAGTAAAATATTAGACTGAAAAAGCCACTCTAATGGGTGGCTTTATTTATTCCTGACCATGTTCAGCCATAAATTTGTCCAAATCTTTTAATGAGATAATTCCTTCAAAGTAAGCCCTTCCAAAAACGACAGCAGTAACTCCCATATCTTTGAGCCGCTTGAAATCATCAATATTCCTCACTCCCCCACTTGCGGCCAATCTTATATTTGGAAACTTATCAATTATCTCCTGATAAAGTTCAAAATTAGGTCCTTCCATTACCCCATCCCTTGTCACATCTGAACATTTCATGTATTTCAAACCTCTATCATAGAAATACTCTATATGGTCAAATAGATCAATTTCAGTCTTTTTGGTCCATCCTCTTACTTTGATTTTATGATCTGCAGGATTGGTATCAGCTGCCATATAGATTTTCTCTCTGCCATAGGACATGATCCATTGGGAAAATCTCTCTGGAAACAAAGCTGCTACAGAAGCAGCTGTTATTGAAAAAGCACCAAACTCAAAGCATTTCAATACATCCCCATCTGTAGATACACCTCCTGTAAAATCAACTTTCAAATTGGTATATCCAGCAATGGCCTCTAATATGTGGTAATTCTTTGGTTCTCCTCTTCTTGCCCCATCCAGGTCCACCAAATGAAGCCATCTTATTCCATGATCTTCAAATGCCTGTGCAATCTCCAATGGATTATTGGAAATTACTTCTTGAGTGGTGAAATCACCCCTTTTTAAGCGGACACACTTTCCGTCAATCAACCATATGGATGGAATCAAATCAAACATATTAAAGAATTTAGCTATTGAGAATTACGAAATGGAAGGGTTCAGCCCTTATGCTCTATGAATTATTAAATATAATAAAGGAATACAGGTTATGTACAAATTGACTAAAAAAATTAAGATAAATAAACAGAAGAATCAGTACGACAATTGCTTAATATACCAACCGGCCAATCTTGCCATTTGGCCCTGATGCCCAAATACTGCCGAAAGATTTATCCAAAACCACAGCATGGAATCCCTCATTTGAAAATTTGGCCCAATCCATTCCGGAGTTGGAGCAAAAATCAGAACCATTTGGACCTACTGAAATCAGCCAATGATGAAGGGGAAAATAGGCAACACTGGAACGGTATCCAGTAGGAAAATTCCCTGTTATCAAAGACCATGCCCTTCCATTATGAAGTGAAATTACAGCATTCCTATCAGAAAGTTCCGGATTCAAGAAATCGCCCCCTACAGCTACCAAAATATTATCATCAACTATTGTCAATGAAAATATCCCTTGGGAGCTTTCCCCCTGGATTATAGGAGTGGAATATTCCTTCCAGGTTATTCCTGCATCTGTAGAATTAAATACACTGCTTTTCCTGCCGCCACTGGCAAACCATATTTGATCTTCAGTTGCAATAATACCTGACCCACTTGCTGCGAATGAGCCACTTCCCGACTCAGCCTTGGGACTTGTTTCCAAAACTCCCCAACTTTTTCCATAATCCTTGGAAACCAAAATTCTCCATTTACCCCCTACTTCATCTCCTATTACGTATCCATTGTTCTTATAAAAAGCCATCCCATCAAAAAAATCTGCTTCACTGCCACGAAAAACCTCATACCAGGTTCTCCCACCATCCTCCGTTCTGTAAATCACTGCTGGCTGACCAGAAGACATGGCCACCGCTGTAGAAGCATCAAATCCTTCAATATCCCTAAAATCCACTGAATCCAGTCCGGCAATTACCCCATGGTCCCAGGACTGCCCACCATCTAAAGTTCGAAGCCAAGTACCCTTGGAACCAGAGGCCCAGATGATCTTTTCAGTCAATGGGGAAAGCCCCCTCAAAGAGGAGGAGACGGGTGTTCCCATCACCTCCCAACCTTTAGGTGCTTCAATTTTCAGTCTTTTTTCTTTAGTGGTACAGGAAAAAAGAAGGAATAATAGAAGAAAATAAACAAATCTCATTATTTAAATTGATCAACTTTTCTGTAAGCAGCAATCAAAGCTTCTTCACCTTGTTTTCCTGGTCCTGCATTACCATGCTCCATGCCTAAAATCCCTTTATAACCTTTATTGTCAATATGTTTGAAAACATTAAGATAATTGATTTCCCCTGTTCCAGGCTCTTTTCTACCAGGGTTGTCACCAATTTGAATATAGGCAATTTCATCCCAGCATGCATCTATATTCAGAATTAAGTTTCCTTCATTCCTTTGCATATGGTAAATATCATACAGAATTTTACATGAAGGACTGTCGACAGCTTTACAAATTGCATAAGTCTGATCAGAATGCCTTAAGAATAGTTCAGGAGTATCACTCAAGGGCTCCAATACCATCACCAAACCATGTGGTTCAAAAATTTCGGCTCCTCTTTTTAATGCCTCAATGACATTACTGGTCTGAATTCCTATGGGCAATCTCCTTTCAAAAAACCCAGGTACAACTGTCGCCCATTTGGCATTGACCCTTTTGGCTGCTTCCACAGAACGCTTACAGGTATTGACAAAATTATCAATAAATTCTATTTTACCTGTGGTCAATGAAATCTTCCAGTTATCTCCTCCATCTACAACAAATACCCCCATCCGCATTCCTAATTGCTCTAAAGTTTTGCCAATTCGGTTCTGATCTTCCACAGATCTACCTAATAGGCCATTGTCCTCCAAAGACCGGAATCCTTGATCTGCCATAAATTTTAACTGATCCACCAAATCCTCGCCACTATGTCCTTTGAACATTCCGAAATGAGGGGCATAGTCAAGATTAAATCTAGCTTGTGCTTTATTGGCCATTTTAACCTTTCCAAAGGTACTCCCTGTTGTAGTAAAGGCAAGTGCACTGCCCAAACTTAGGTTTTTGATAAAACTCCTTCTTTCCATGCTCAGATTACTTTTGTTTTCCCAGGAACTGCATAAGGATAAAAGCCATCTTCATTGGGCAGCACCTTAGGTCTGGCATCCCAAGCAAGTCTTTCAGGCATGAGATCCACATTGGAATTAAGTGCTTCATCCCAAGTTATTTCTCTTCCGGAATAGGTAGCGTATCTTCCCAATATGGAAGTCATGGTACTTTTTGCCGCATTTTCTGCATCAGCAAACCTAAATTCACCTTTTACAATAGCATCAAAGAGTTCATCATGTTCTACTTGATAGGGATTGGGATTGTTCTCTCTATTGTGGTTGTATATTTCTTTTCCTTTCCAGTCTGTCAAAATTCCATGATTACCAGCACTTAGGTAAGCGTTTCCTTTGGTTCCTTGGAATCTTTCGTCTACCCTATTGGTCGCTCCCGGAAAATGCCTGCATTCACTGAAGATAACAGTACCATCGGAATACGTAAAGGTTACGGAGTGATGATCGAATATCTCTCCATGATCTTTCCCAGTCCTTACCTGTCTACCTCCGGTCCCGTAAGCTTTTACAGGATAACTGTTTTTGACCCAATTGGCCACGTCCAGATTGTGTACATGCTGCTCTACAATATGGTCACCACATAGCCAATTGAAGTAATACCAGTTTCGCATCTGGTATTCCATCTCGGTTTGTCCAGGCTGACGGGCATTTACCCAAACTCCACCATCATTCCAATAAACCTGTCCACCGATAATGTCTCCAACTCCCCCATCATGTATTCTCTTGATAGTTTCCCTGTAATTGCTTTGGTAATGCCGCTGTAATCCCACTACCACATTCAACTTTTTCCTTTTAGCTTCTTCAGCTGAAGCAAGCACTCTTCTAATACCTATGGCGTCAACAGCAACAGGTTTTTCCATAAAAATCTGCTTACCCTGCTTGACCGATTCTTCAAAATGATCTGGTCTAAATCCTGGAGGTGCTGCCAAAATTACCACATCGGCCAGTTTGATGGCCTCTTTATACGCATCAAATCCCACAAATTTCCTTTCTTCTGGGACATCAACTTTTTCTTTTCCATACTTATTGAAAATGGGCTCATAGCTTTTATCAATCCTATCACGAAAAGCATCTGCCATGGCTACCAATTTGATATTATGCCCTGTTTCAAATGCCTGGAATACCGCTCCTGTACCTCTGCCGCCACAGCCGATTACAGCCAATTTGATTTCATCAGAACCTGTTGCATAAGCTCCGGGTAGGTGGAAAGGCTGAATAATGAGTCCACCTGTCACTAGGGCAGATGCTTTCAAAAAGTCCCTTCTTGGTTTATTGATTGGGTTTTTCATAGGTTTATGGTTAAATGAATGTTAGTTAATTGGTTAATTAGTATTGGTAATTAGGAATTAGTAATCTGCAATTGGAGCTTTATCATAGTAGGCCATGATTACTTCCTGGCTTGGTTGATGAAGGGGTCTTACTACCCTAAGTCCAAGAAATGGTGCCTCCGGAAACCACCATTGGCTTTTAGGGATTTGGGGATCAATGCGCTTCCAATCTGGTTTTGAATAGAATCTTTTGGCTGTTCTCAGATCCTCGGGTTCACTTTTATAATGACCTCCTCTAATTGCTCCGGGATATAAGCTTTGGACAGGGAATTTAGGGTCTTTGGTTATTCCCTCTTTTCTGCTCTGATAAGCATTATCCTGGTATTGGTCCGAAGTCCATTCCATCACATTTCCCAAAATGTCATACAGCCCCCAGGGATTGGGAAGCTTTTTCCCGACCGGTTGTGTAGTACCATTAGAATTCCCGGCAAACCAAGCATATTTGCCAAGTTCGGAAGGGTCATCTGCAAAGAAATAGCGGCTATTTGAACCAGCCTTTGCTGCATATTCCCATTCTGCTTCAGTTGGAAGTCTGTAAAAAATGCCTGTCTTAAGATAGAGCCATTTACAGAACTGAATCGCTCCATATTGGGTCATTCCTATAGCGGGCATGTTTTCCTTTCCCATTCCAAAGGTCATATCCAAATACGGTATGCTCGGCCTTGTCAATCCATCTACTTGAGAAGAAAGCGGTTTTTCGGAAATGGAAAGTTCAAAATTTTTATCTAGGAAGAGTTCAAAAATATCCCAGGTAATCTCATGTGTTCCCATCCAAAATGGGGATATTTCAACTTGATGCACTGGCATTTCGTCATTCGCTTTGGTACTGCCCATTTCAAAGACACCACCAGGTATAGGTACTAAATCAAAAGTCAAAGTAGTATCAGGGATCTTTTGGGAATAAGGTTTGAAATCATTGAAAGAAACGGCTGTCCAGGACCAAATAAACAACAAGCCCAAGGTCAGGAAAAACACAATAAGAAAAGGTTTAGGAAATCTCATTATCGCCTTATGTTTTGTAAGCTTTTTCATAGAGAAAAGAAAATTAAGGGAATTACATCTAAATGAAAAGAACTTTTGAAGTGCTTTAAGTATTATCACAAAAAAATATGCATTTAAGCAAATTGTTGCTGCTTGTGATTATTAAAAAATTGGCCAATTAAGATCTCCGGAAAACCTCAGCCCTAGGTCGAAGTACTTAAGATGTTCGCAGCCAAGAAGAAAATGTAAATTTAAAATTGTTTTAACTTCCTAAACCCTCAAAAGACCTCTCCAATTAAAGCATCTATTTCCTCCAGTGCAGCTTTCAAGTCCTGATATGATTTTACAGCTATTCCCAAATCATGGAGCTGCTTGACCATTTCGGAGCCACAACCTGGAAAAAACCCCATGGGATGAGTCTTGAATTCAGATTTTAGTGTTCCGAAAAGATTTGTTTTTTGAGAAAAGTCCGTTGTACTAAATTCAGAAAAGGTTGCAGCTTCCTCCAAATTTTCGGATGCTGATTTGAACATAATTTGATTTTGGCTTTCAAATCCGGCCAAATCAAAAGGACTTTGACAATGATTATCCTTTTCAAAGGATATAGTATGAAGACATAAAAACAAAAGAATCAATTTCATTGCTGTGGGCCTGGGTTTACAGTAAATTACATTCTTTTCACCACTTCTTTCCTTGGAATCCTGATGCTCCATATACCTCTTAAATCCCCGATTTTATGACCAATTGCCTTGTCTTCAGGATAGAGTGCTTTCAATTTTTCTCTTGTGTCTGGACTTATCTCAGTTTCCGGGTTTCCATGGCAATTCAAACATAATGCGCCAGGTATTTGAATGACTTTGGCATAATGGAGCACCTCTCCACCTTCAATTTTTTGGATATTAGGTTCGACGGGCAGTTCATTTTCAAGATTATATTCAAAAGCATCAAGGATCATTTCCTCGTAATCCAAAGGCTTATCCTTGGGGTTTCTGTAATCATTGGATGCCCTGCGGATGTTTACATTGTACTTTGTGCTCATTTCCTCCAAAATCGGAAATGCCTGCTCATTACAAAATTCTATGGCTCCAGGGACTCCTTTTTCAGCAATGGCATTTTGAAGCGCAGCAATCAATTGCTCCTGCGCTTCCTGTGAGATTTCATTGCCCCATTTCAAGGCCTCTTTAATCAAATCGGCCTCATTGACCTTTTTGATTTCCATACTCTTATTGACTTCCTCAAAAACCTCCCTACTTACCCTGTCATTGGAACTACATCCCCCAAAAACAAAGAAGGACAATATAATTGCAATTTTTTTTATCATCCCTGAACCCGATTAAGGATTTAAAATTAAGATAATAATCTGAGTTTCTGAAACAATGAATGCTGTTTGTAATCCAGATCGCCTATTTTTTTAGGCAACACCCTAAACATTGACCCGCTTCCTGTTTCATTTTAATGGAATTGTTATAATTTTGTAAGGCATAGTTGATTGAAAACCAATGAGGAAACATTTATACTTGTTATTTTTTGCAGTCTTATTTTTTGGAATTGCAGAAGCTCAAACCTGGAGAAGACTAGGAGGTTGGGGCAACCAGTACACCGGAATAGTGTGGGTCAATGAGGAGGTGGGTTATATATCCGGCAATCAGATAATTTTAAAAAGTATTGATGGCGGACTTAGCTGGGTAGAACAACTGGCTCCTCTAAAAACAAGAATGCTTGCGGTTGATTTTTTCAATGAAAACATTGGAATGATGGTAGGAGAAAGTGGGCACATATTTAGAACTTCCAACGGAGGAATTTCCTGGGAATTACTCAATATAGGAAGCAGTGTCCAACTGAATAAAATTAAGTATGTAACCCAAACACGGATATATATAATCGCAGACAACGGCGAAGTGTATCGCTCTACGGATTCCGGTAATAACTGGGTTAAACAGAGTGTAGGTACGGTTGCCGATCTGAGAGGGCTATACTTTGTCAACGCTGATACCGGATATATCAGCTCGGCAAATGGAGAAATTATCAGAACTTTTAATGGTGGAAACAGCTGGAATCTGAGGACTACCGGACAATCCCAAAGCCTAAATGATGTTTACTTTGTCAATGGGCTCGTTGGATATTCAGTGGGAAATAGAGGCACTATACTCCGAACCAATGATGCTGGAAATTCCTGGAGCCAAATAACTTCAGGAACAGAAAGAAATCTATGGGCAGTAAGTTTTAATCGGGCCAATCCAAACATAGGAATCATCACCGGAGAGAATGCTACTATTTTGAGGACTACCAATGCAGGCTCAAATTTTGGCGGAATAAATGTCAATAACCAAGAAACTTACTTGGATATTGCCTTTCGGACCAATTCAAATGTGGTCTTTGCCACAGGAACCAACGGATTCATCCTATCATCTTCCAATGCAGGTGCAAGCTGGGCTTTAAGACTTTCGGGACGAGAAATAGATTACACAGCTACAGAATTCAGGACTGATCGTATTGGATATGTAATTGGAGAAAAAGGAAGGTTTTTCTTTACCAATAACGGTGGGACCTCTTTCACAGACAGGTCCAGACCTGTGTCCAATAAATTCAATCACTTGTTTTTTACTACCAATGCTCTGGGCTATGTCTGTGGGGACGGGGGGATACTTTTAAGAACTACTAATTCAGGGTCCAATTGGACTTCACTCAATCCAGGAACTACAGAAAATCTAAACGGACTGTATTTTTTCAACAACAACCTTGGCTTTTTGGCAGGGGACAAGGGCTTTTTGGCAAGAACAGTGGATGGAGGCACCACTTGGGAGAAAATAGACCTTGGTAATAATAACATTAATTTTCAAAGACTTGCATTTTTTAATTCAGAATCAGCAATACTTATAGGAAGCAATGGCTTTGTCAGTATTCTTGAAAATGAGGTATGGAGAACAATCAACTTGCCTACTTCTGTAAAATTTACTGACATCTCTATTTTGGATGAAAGCAGTGCTGTCATTGTAGGCCAATCAGGTACTGCATTTAAAACTACTGACAAAGGATCAACCTGGACCTCTCTTAACTTGCCATATACTGAACATCTCAATGCCGTGGAGTATCTGGATGAGGAAGTAGGGTTTATCGCAGGCGAAAATGGTCTGATGATTCAGACAAAAGACGGAGGGTTGACATGGAATAAATTTATAACTGCAACATTTCAAGATTTCACAGGAATAAGCTTTGGTACATTAAGCAATGGATTTGCTGTAGGAGAAAATGGCACCTTTTTCACTTATGATTGCCAAGTACCTGAAAAACCAACGCTTATCTTTGGGGAAAACAATGTCTGCCTCAGTACCCAAACCTATACTGTACAAGAAGTCTTGGGATTGGATATGGAATTTGAGTGGAGAGTGGATGGAGGAAGAATCATTGAAGGGCAGGGAACAAGCAGGATTGTTGTAGAATGGGAAATCCCAGGAAGAAATGCAGTACTGGTACGGGGGAAAAATTTCTGTGGCAACAGTGGTACTACAGGCCTTGAAGTAATAGTTTCCAATACGCCTAGGCAAATCAACACCATCCTTGGTGAAGGCGTTGTCTGCATAGGCACATCGCAGCCCTACTCGGTAGATAATATTTTGGGAACAGTCTTTGTTTGGGAGGTTGATGGAGGAAACATCCTAGAAGGACAGGGCACCAACAGGATTGTTGTAGGCTGGAGCAATACAGGTAACCGGTCAGTTCGTGTTACTCCCAATAATCCATGTGGAACAGGCCCTGCAACAATCAAGGAAATATCTGTAACTACACCTCCTGCAAAGCCATCACCTATAACCGGCCCTGAGCGGGTTGGTTTAACAGAAGAAATTTACAGCGTCACTAATGTGCCTGAAGTCAATTTCCAATGGACCATCAGTGGGCAAGGAGGAAGGATACTGTCAGGTCAGGGTACCAATAGGATTACCATACGATGGGAAAGGGAAGGAGATTTTAATATAAAGGTCACGCCAATGAATGGTTGTAACGAAGGTGAACCTTCAGAAATGTCCGTAAATGTCAACATTATTACTTCTATTGGCAGAGAAAGAGAAGAAAATAAAAAAATCAATATTTACCCCAATCCATCACAAGGCGATTTTACTATGGATCTTGTTGGTATTGGCAATATTCATCAAATTAGGATTATAAATGCCTTAGGACAGGAATTGAATAATTTAATTCCAGAAGATGGCATCAATCAATATCAGGTAAGGAACCTTCCTAAAGGGCTATATACAGTAATCATCCGAACCCGGGACAAGGAGTTTGTACAAAAGGTATTGGTGAGATGATCATCCAATACCTTATTTTATATGTTAGCGGGCTTCCCAAATGAACTAAACAAAATATTATTTGTTGAATTGAATTTTTGTAATATTTTAGCTTGTTCATATAAAACATACAGCAAGTTTTTAGGAAATAATCCAAATATTATTTTTTAATAGTCCTTGACAATTAAGCGCCAATTATGGTGATTTGTAATCATTAAACCCAAATATAATGGACAACAGATATTTCCACCCAGAAAGCCTTATGATGTCATATGGCTATAAACCTGCACTTTCCGAAGGAGCAATTAAATGCCCAATATTTCAAACTTCCACTTTTGTTTTCAATTCTGCAGAAGAAGGAAAAGCATTTTTTGAAGTAGCTTACGGTCAGAGGGAAAAAGCACCAAACGAGGAGTTAGGATTGATTTATTCCAGGCTGAACAATCCTGACTTACAAATCCTTGAAGAGCGTCTCTGCTTATGGGACGGGGCAGACGAATGTGCTGTCTTTGAAAGTGGAATGTCAGCAATTTCCACTGTAATGCTTGAGTTTTTACGCCCGGGGGATGTACTCCTTTACAGTAAACCTGTATATGGAGGCACTGATCACTTTATTAATAAAGTATTACCCGAATATGGAATTCATGGTTTTGGCTTCACCAATAATCAGTCTGCAGAGGAATTAGTCGAAGAAATCCAATCAAAAGGTTTGGGCGAGAAACTCAAAATGGTTTATGTAGAAACACCGGCCAATCCAACCAATGCCTTATTTGATCTTGAAATCTGCAAAAAAGTTGCTGATGCCTTTTCATCAGAAAGTAAAGATGTAGTAGTATGTGTCGACAATACCTATATGGGCCCACTATGGCAGCATCCTCTCAAGCATGGAGCAGACCTTGTAGTTTACTCAGCGACAAAGTACATTGGAGGCCATTCTGACCTGATTGCCGGTGCCGTACTTGGACATTCTAAGTATATGAAGCGGGTAAGGACACTAAGGACATTTTTAGGAAATATGGCCGGACCTTGGACGGGTTGGCTATTGATGAGAAGTTTGGAAACGCTAAAAGTAAGAATGACCCAGCAGGCCGAAAACGCCATCAAAGTAGCTGAGTTCTTGAAGAATCATCCAAAAGTTGAAAAGGTATATTACTTGGGCCATTTGGAGCAAGGAACATCCCAGCACGCAATATTTAAAAAACAATTATTTTGTGCCGGAGCTATGCTCTCCTTTGACATAAAAGGGGGAGAAAAAGAAGCTTTTAAATTTCTAAACAGTCTTAGATTGATCAAATTGGCTGTTTCTTTGGGAAGCACTGAGTCCTTAGCAGAACACCCAGAAACAATGACCCATAGTGATGTTTCAGAGGAAGATAAGAGGACTATGGGCATTACCGAGAAACTGATCCGATTATCCGTGGGGGTAGAACATTATTCTGATATTATTTGGGATATTGAACAAGCACTGGAAAAAGCTTAATGAACAAAAGACCGATCCATTGATCTGGATCGGTTTTTTTATTCAAACTTTTCCACTTCTTCTCTTAAAATAACATATTGAAACAGGTCGCCAATTACCCCATCTTTTGTATAGGCATGCCTGAGTATGGCTTCAGGTTCGAATCCAGCATTTTCCAACACCTTCATTGATGGCACATTATTGTCAAAAACCTGGGCAAAAATTCGTTGAACCTGTGGAAATTTGTCAAGGGCATATTCCGTAAAAAGTACAACAGCTTCCGTAGCTATGCCTTTTCCCCAAAAGGGTTCTCCAATCCAAAAACCAATTTCCATATTGGTCTTTAATTCATTTTTTCCAATTTCACAACCAATCGAACCTGCCAGCTCTCCAGCATATTCAATGGCAAAATTTTGGGGTGGATTAAACTTATAATTGTACTCTATCCAGTGCCTTGCATCATGTATCGTATAAGGATTTGGAAAACTGTCTCTCAGGTTTTTGGCAATATTTAAATTATTGGCCAATGGGTACAACTGATGGAAATGAGAATCATTCCAAGTCACTAAACTTATATTTCTTTTACCTTCAATTTTCATCCAATCCGGCATTATCTTTCTTGAAGATAAGATGCTTTATTATGAATCAGTACAGTTGGCAAAAGTTTTTTATAAAAATTCCAATTTTAGGTCTTAATGGAAAAAAATCGCCAAAATCTACTTATTTCTGGCCAGTAAAAAACTGGAAAAGAGGAATGAAAACGTCACTCCTCCATTCCGGAATTTTTCATTTTTTCTACATTTTCGGCAAATCGCAATGCAGAAATAAATTCTTCAATATTGCCATCCATAACATCAGGGAGGTTATATACCGTTTTGTTGATTCTATGGTCTGTCACCCTGCTTTGGGGGTAATTATAGGTTCTGATTTTATCAGATCTGTCCCCGCTGGCCACCATAGACTTTCGCTGGGCTCCCACAGCTTCATTGTGTTTGGCCAATTCAATTTCATACAAGCGCGAACGGAGTACTTTTAGGGCCTTTTCAAAGTTCTTGATCTGAGACTTTTCATCCTGACAGGTTACGACCAGTCCAGTTGGATTATGGGTCAGCCTCACAGCAGAATAAGTAGTGTTGACCGACTGACCACCTGGACCCGAAGAACAAAAGGTGTCCTTGCGGATATCATTCATATTGATTTCCACTTCCACTTCATCCATTTCAGGCAATACAGCAACTGTAGCGGCAGAGGTATGGACCCTTCCCTGTGTTTCGGTTGCAGGCACTCTCTGAACCCTATGGACACCTGATTCATATTTCAGCATTCCAAATACATCTGCTCCACTGACTGTGCTGATAATCTCTTTATACCCTCCTGAAGATCCAAAAGTCAAATCCAAAACGGTCAGTTTCCAGCTTTGCTTATCACAAAATCGCTGGTACATTCTGAAAAGATCTCCTGCAAAAATTGCAGCTTCATCACCTCCTGTACCTGCTCTGATCTCCAAAATGCAATCTTTGGAGTCATTAGGATCTTTGGGAATAAGCTGCTGCTTAAGTTGTTCTTCCAGCTCTTCTTGCCTTACCTTCAATTCCTCCAACTCCTGTTTCGCCATTTCCCTAAAATCCGGATCTTTTTCCTTCTCCAATATTTCCTTGGTACTGGAAAGGTTATCTATGACTAATTTATATTCATCATACAGCCCCACTATCTTTTCCAATTCCTTATATTCTTTGGTAAGCTTGGTATACTTACCCATATCAGACATGGAGTCAGGTTGAATAATCAATTGGCCAAGTTCAATAAATCTATCCTTCAGTGCTTGTAATTTTTCAAGCATATATCACGTTCTTTTTGAATGCCAAAATTAGTAAAATATATCAAATGGCTATTGCCTAACTAGAAATGATGTCGATCAAAGGAGAAAAGCAAAAAAATGAGGGGTTAAAAAGATGCCTTTAAATCAATTGGCCAGAAAAAACAAATGCCAATTCCTAGTTGAAATTGGCAAGGAGGTAATTATATATTCACTATTTTGAATTACTGCAAAATGAGGAAATCTTGATATCCTTGTTCTTCACCTTGAGTAATCTCCAAATTCTCAACATGGGAATTAGGAGGACCGAGTCTCAGCCATGACTGCATCGCCAATATGGAGTGAAGTTCTCCTTCAATTTCCAAAGATACTGTTCCGTCCTCTTCATTTTTTACCCAACCTTTAAGGTCTAATTCTAGCGCTTTTTGTTGAGTATTTTTTCTGAAAAATATACCTTGAACCTTACCATAGACTTTAATCCGTCTGTTCATTCGTTTTAAGGGTTATCACATTAATGTGGATCAATTACAAATGTATTAAACGTTTCAATATTTTCCGAATTTCTGACATATTTGGTTAGTACAATTTACCAGTAGAAAAATTAATATTTCGGTAATTTTCAACTTGACTATTTAAAGATTTAATTAAATTAAACCAAGGTAAAATCTTGGTATTAACAACGATTTAATGATAACCATATACAGTTTTTGGGCTACATCCTTGCCTTTGGGAAATCTTCGTACCATTGGTCCTCAAAAGTAGATTTTACCAGCACTTCTGATCTTAAGACCCTGTAAACCATCCAGATGATAGAAATCGGCGATATTGAAAACATAATCAATATCAATGCAGTATTGAGATTGGTATGAATCGCTGTAACAAAAACAACCAGAAATGAGGTAACCAAATAGACAGGAAACAAATAGTTTTTCATGATTATCAAGTATTTATCTTTACTTAGTAAACCAGTATAAGCTTCATTTTGTTACAACAATGCTATGAAAGGTTTCCGATTTACCAAATTCACTCCACCACAGAACCCGGAGAAAAACACTTTTGAAAATCTGCTCAATATTTTCCTTCAATTGGTAACGATGACCGGAGGTGATGTGGCAGAAGCCCTATCTTGGCTGAGCAATCTGGACAAAAGATACCAGCTTACCAATCCAAATTATGGTATAGGAGATTTTATTGAAGAACTCAAAAGCAAAGGTTACCTAACAGAAGAAAACCAAAAAGGGGAAATTAAAATCACCCCAAAAGCTGAACAAAGTATCCGTAAAAATGCCCTGGAGGAAATTTTTGGCAAACTTAAGAAATCCAAAACCGGGCAGCATAAAACTACCCAATCCGGATCAGGAGATGAAAAAGGAACTGACAGGAGGCCATACAGCTTTGGAGATAGCCTTGACCAGATTGCTTTGACAGATTCCATTAGGAATGCCCAGGTCAATCATGGCTTTTCTGGTGACTACCTTCTTACAGAAGATGACCTAGAGGTGGTGGAGAATGAGTACAGGACCCAGACCTCTACTGTCTTGATGATAGACATCAGTCATTCAATGATTTTGTACGGTGAAGACCGGATAACCCCTGCCAAGAAAGTGGCCATGGCTTTGGCAGAACTGATCAAGACCAGATATCCTAAGGACACTTTGGATGTAATAGTCTTTGGCAATGATGCCTGGCAAATAGAAATTAAAGACCTCCCTTACTTGCAAGTGGGACCCTACCATACCAACACCGTAGCAGGTCTGGAACTTGCTATGGATTTGCTCAGAAGAAGAAAAAACCCAAATAAACAAATCTTTATGATTACAGACGGGAAACCTACCTGTCTCAAAATTGGGATAAAATATTACAAAAATGCTTTCGGGATTGATAGCAAAATCCTGAACGAAACCCTAAAACTCGCTTCTCAATGCCGAAAACTTAAAATCCCCATCACTACCTTCATGATTGCATCTGATCCTTATCTCAAGGAATTTGTTAAAGAATTTACCAAAGCCAATAATGGTAATGCTTATTATAGCAGTCTTAAGGGATTGGGAAATCTGATTTTTGAAGATTATAGAAGAAACAGGACTAAAAAACTTTAAACATGGAATACCATAAATTGACCTCCAGAGACTTATTAAAAATAAAAACACTTGGGGAATTGAAAGCTTCTGGCTATAGGCCAATTTCCATTAAGGAAGAGCTTCGAAAAAACCTGATCCAAAAAATTAAGAAAAAAGAACAGGTATTTGAAGGAATATGGGGTTATGAAGATACTGTTATCCCAGATATTGAGAGGGCGATTCTTTCCATGCACAACATCAACTTACTTGGACTTAGAGGGCAGGCCAAAACCCGTATTGCAAGGATGATGACCCTCTTATTGGATGAATTCATACCTGTGGTGGAAGGTTCTGAACTCAATGATGATCCATTGGCTCCTCTTTCTTCATTTGCCAAAGAACTCATCAAAACTAAGGGGGATCATACACCCATATCATGGTGGCATAGAGAGGATAGGTATACAGAAAAACTGGCTACTCCTGATGTCTCAGTTGCTGACCTTATTGGGGATGTAGACCCCATTAAAGCCGCTACCCTAAAACTATCCTATAATGACGAAAAGGTAATTCATTATGGATTGGTGCCCAGGTCCAACAGGTCCATTTTTGTCATCAACGAACTTCCTGATCTTCAGGCAAGGATACAGGTAGCGCTATTTAATATCCTACAGGAAGGAGATATTCAAATCAGAGGATTCAAATTAAGACTGCCCTTGGATATCCAATTTGTATTCACCGCGAACCCTGAAGACTATACCAATCGAGGCTCAATAGTAACTCCACTCAAAGACCGGATAGAAAGCCAGATCATTACCCATTATCCAAAATCCATTGAGATTGGTAAGAGAATCACTGCTCAGGAGGCCAAATTGGAAGGCAAACCTATAGAAAATATCCACGTTCCTGAACTGATGCGGGATCTCATAGAACAGATCGCCATCGAGGCCAGAAAAAGTGAATATGTAGATGAAAAAAGCGGTGTCTCTGCAAGATTGACAATCTCGGCTTTTGAAAACCTCATTTCTGCCGCAGAACGGAGACTTTACCTCAATGAAGAAGAAAGCACTGTCATAAGGATAGCAGATCTTATCGGAGTTATACCAGCCATTACAGGTAAAGTTGAATTGGTTTATGAAGGAGAACAGGAAGGCGCGGGCCTTGTCGCTTATAACCTGATCGGAAAGGCAATCCGTACCTTATTCACTGATTATTTCCCTTCTCCTGAACAAAAGAAAAAAGATAAAGAAGGAAATCCATATGTTATCCCATTGGCTTGGTTTGGGGAAGGAAATGCTTTGGATATCTTGGCCTCGACAAGCGATAAGGAATACAAAAGCAGTCTTCAAAAAGTACCTGGATTGGAAAATTTGGTTACGGCAATGATCAAAAGCTTACCGGAAAAAGAAAAAGAATTTTACATGGAATTCCTGCTTCACGGACTTTCTGAATACAGCCAGTTAAGTAAAAAACTCCTAGACACTGGAATGCAATTTAAAGATTTATTCAGCTCCATGTTTGATATGGATGCCTCCGAAGAAGATTTTGATGAAGAAGATGATTATTAAACCTAAACTTACCAGACAATTGATCCCCTTCCAACTAAATTGGGCGGGGATTTTTTATTCCCTGTATAAAACCTAAATTGATTGTCGTTTAAATTTTACATGATTATCTGCTATCATACCACTTATAGGATTTACAAGTAAATTAGAATCAACATCCAATGTCAATAAATATCAGTTTGATTAATACCCGCATTTATAATGATTACTGGTGTATTGGGGATGTATATAAAATTTTATCCAATAATGGCTTCTGAATCCATTTATAACAAATATCTGAAGGAACATCTGGATCAGGTGAATCATTATCTCGCTCTGTTTAATGAAAACAAAGAGGCTGATAATATTCATCAATTGAGGGTCAATATCAAAAAAATAAAAGCACTCATTCGGTTTTTTGCACAATTAGAGCCCAATATTGATTATAAAAAGATTTTTCAACCTATAAGGAAACTTTTCAAACAGGCGGGTGAAATCAGGGAAATGCAGTTGTACCTGACCAAATTTGAGTCATTTCAGGAAAAAAAGGGAAAGCAGGAGAGAAACCTTAATGCGAAACTGGCCAATAAAATTGATCAGTTTTTGGTAAGATTGCCAAAATGGGAAAAAACCCTCAATGGTTTTCTGGATACGATCACTAAATTCAATCATACTTTTGATATCAATTTCTTATCCGCCTACTTCAACAGTATCATATTCAAAAGCAATAAAAGATTGCGAAAAGGCATGTTCCATGATGCCAGAATGGAAATTAAATTCATCCTGTATTTAAAACCCCTGTTTTCTGAAAATCAGCAACATGACCTTAAAATCAATTTTGAATTTCTGGATAATTTGCAGGAAAAAATCGGAATTTGGCACGATCTGTTAGTCAGCCAAAACTTGTCCAAAAGCAAGGACCATGATAAAAAGATCCAAAGGGAATTGGATACTTTAGAAAAAGAGATTAAAGCCATTACCAAAAGCTTCCTTCAAACAGTGTATATTTCCAGCCATCCAGCTTAATTATAAAGAACTATTTTTGTCAAAAAAAACCATGTCATCTATCCTACTTCCTGAAGCGTTTGAAAAGAGGATGAAAGATTACCTTGGAGAAGAGGAGTTTTCTCAATTCCACGACGCCATGGAAAAAGACCCTAGAACTTCCATTAGGCTTAACCCTTTCAAAAATGTAACGGAATACCCGAATTTGATCAAGGTTCCCTGGTCGACTTGTGGGTATTATCTGGTAGACCGGCCCAGCTTTACTTTGGACCCCTTGTTTCATGCAGGCGCATATTATGTACAAGAGGCTTCTTCCATGTTTTTGGATCATATTTTAAACCATCTTCAAGTACCAAAAAATGGTGTCTTTCTGGATCTGGCCGCAGCGCCGGGAGGTAAATCCACCCTGCTGAGCAGTTACCTGGGAGAGGAGGGATTTCTTATAGCAAATGAAGTCATCAAAACAAGGGCTTCTATACTTAAGGAAAACATTATCAAATGGGGTCTTGCCAATACATTAGTGACTCAAAATGACCCAGAACACTTTTCAAATCTTGAAGGATTTTTTGATCTGGTACTCGTGGATGCGCCATGCTCTGGTGAAGGAATGTTCAGAAAAGATCCTGATGCCAGAAATGAATGGTCTCCTGAACACGTGAACCTTTGTGCTATGAGGCAGGAAAGGATCATGGATCAGGCAGGTGCGCTAGTCAAAGCTGGGGGATATCTTGTATATAGCACCTGCACCTTCAACGTGCAGGAAAATGAAGACATGTTACGGTTTATCTGTTCGGAGTTTTCCTATGAACCGGTTAGAATTCCACTTGTTCCCTCTTGGGGAATCGTCGAAACGACAGTAGAATTGGAAGGCATTCCTTACTTTGGGTACAAATTTTATCCGCACAAGGTTGAGGGGGAAGGTTTTTTTGTGTGTGTATTAAAAAGATCAGAAGACACATACATACAGGAGCCCCAAAGGATTAAGGACTTTAAACACCCCTTTATCAAATCTGAAGGAAAAGCCATTCTCCATAAACTGGTGGAAACATTGGGACTTCCGGAAAATTCCTCGATTTACAGTCTTCAGGGAAGTTTTTTTAGGATTCCAACTGAATTCCAAAAGCACTTTGAATTTCTATCCCGCTTTCTGAACATCAAATATTTTGGAGTAGAACTGGGCAAGTTCAATAAAGAGCAATTTGTACCTACCCATGAATTGGCTGTCAGCATTCTTCCCAAACATGGCTTTAAAACTTTTGAGTTAAGTAAAAAAGAAGCCCTGGATTTCTTAAGAAAAGAAGAAATTCCAATTCCAGGCATGCCTGAGGGATGGGTTCTAGTCACATTCCAAAACCTGCCTTTGGGATGGGTCAAAAACCTTGGTAAAAGAACAAATAACAATTATCCGAAAGAATGGCGGATTCGGATGAGGTGAGAATTACTCTTCCACATCATATTGAGACCAATTGATGATTTCGCTTTCAAGATAGTGAGGATATATTTTCAGGTGTTGTTTTTTAACTTCCTTTACTAAAGCTGTTCTAAATTCCTCAACATGAGTCCCGTCATGTGCAGCCATGAAAACAGGAGCTATTCCTGTTTTTTTCTCATATGCCTTGGATAATTTCTCGAAATCCAGAAAATTTTGCTCTTCCAGCTCTAACTCCGTCATATGTTGCCTTTCTTCCTCACTTGGCATTTTTGGAACGAGGTCAATTTTGTTAAAGACCAACAACATTGGTTTATCCCCTGCGCCGATTTCATTCAGTGTATTTTTGACCACTGTAATATGGTCTTCAAAACCTGGATGTGAAATATCCACTACCTCCACCAATAGGTCTGCTTCTCTGATTTCGTCCAGAGTTGACTTAAAAGATTCAATGAGATGGGTAGGGAGCTTTCTGATGAAACCAACCGTATCGGAAAGCAAAAATGGAATATTGTCTAAAACAACCTTCCTGACAGTAGCATCCACTGTGGCAAATAGTTTGTTTTCAGCAAGAATATTGGTTTTGGTTATCAGGTTCATCAAGGTACTTTTGCCTACGTTGGTATAACCGACCAAAGCCACCCTTACAATGCCCTTCCTCCCTTTTCTTTGAGTTTCTCCTTGTTTCTCTATTTCCTTAAGCTTGCTCCTGAGCAAAGTAATTTTATTTCGGATATCTCTTTTATCCGTTTCAATTTCTTTCTCACCGGCACCTCCCCTGGTACCAGTTCCACCCCTTTGTCTCTCCAAGTGGGTCCACATTCTGGTCAACCTTGGAAGCAAGTATTGAAATCTGGCAAGTTCCACCTGGGTTTTTGCCTGAGCAGTCTGTGCCCTTTTAAGAAAAATATCCAAAATCAGCAGGGAGCGGTCATAAACTTTCACTTTGAGTTCATTCTCAAGATTTCGCATTTGGGAAGGACTGAGGTCATCGTCAAAGATCACCATATCCACCTCAAAATGCTCCACATAAGCTTGGATCTCCTCTAATTTACCTGTACCCACAAAAGTCCTCACATCGGGGCGCTCCAATTTTTGGGTAAATTTATAAACTGTTTTCGCTCCTAAAGTTTCTGCCAAAAAAGCCAGCTCATCAAGGTATTCCTGAACTTGTTGTTCGCTCTGACCTTGATGGATCAATGCTACCAGTACAGCTGTCTCTTGCTTGGGTGCAGTATCGTATAATTTCTGAAGTTTTCTCGAAAATTTACTCATATGTTATATCAAGGAAAGGAACAATTAATTAGTTCCATTTGAAGAAGCTGTAAATTTACCAACCTTGCTGGAATAAAGTTATATTTGGAGCCAATATCAAATTCTAAAGATGAAAATAAAGGAAACACCACTGGAGGGGGTTTTGGAAATTTTTCCTAAAGTTTGGGAGGATCATAGGGGATACTTTTTTGAATCCTTCAGGGAGGATATTTTGGCGGAAGCCGGAATTCAGGAAAACTGGGTTCAGGAAAACCAGTCTTTTTCTACAGTTGGAACAGTCCGAGGCCTGCACTTTCAGTCAGGGGAATATGCACAGGCCAAATTGGTAAGAGTTATCAAAGGGCGGGTTTTGGATGTTGTATTGGATCTAAGGCCGAACTCTAAGACTTTTGGTGGCGTTTATACGGTGGAACTCAATGCAAAAGAGCATAATATGTTGTTTGTGCCTAAGGGATTTGCTCATGGGTTTTCAGTACTAGAAGATGCTATCTTTAGCTATAAATGCTCCAATTATTACAATAAAGAAAGCGAAGGAGGCATTCTTTGGAATGATAGGGGATTAAATATTGATTGGAAAATTTCAGAACCGATACTTTCTGAAAGAGATCAGAACTGGCCTACACTCAAAGAATTTGCTGAGCAATATTCTGCCAGATAACAGATTAGAACATGGGATTACTAGACATATTCAAAACACAAAAGTACGAGGAAGTAAGTGAGTTCAGTCTCAA
The DNA here is from genome assembly GCF_003014575.1 of Cecembia rubra. GTDB lineage: Bacteria > Bacteroidota > Bacteroidia > Cytophagales > Cyclobacteriaceae > Cecembia_A > Cecembia_A rubra. Next base: position 29,388 of record NZ_PYGF01000008.1, on the reverse strand, counting down.
ATGGCTGGAGGTGGATATGCATTCCCATTTGATTCCAGGCATTGACGATGGAGCCAAGACTTTGGAAGATTCTATCGCTCTGATCAAAAGATTGAAAGGTTACGGTTTGCGGAAAATCATCACAACACCCCATATCATGACTGAATATTTCAGAAACACCCCTGAAATAATCCGTTTGGGTTTAGAAGATATCCGCTTTGCGCTGGAAAAAGAAGAACTCGATATTCAGGTAGATGCAGCAGCTGAATATTACATAGATGAAATTTTCCTGGAAAAAGTGGAATCAGGACAGGAGTTGCTTACCATAAAGGATAATTTTGTTCTGGTTGAAACGGGGTTCATGAACAAACCTCAAATGCTAATGGAAATATTTTTTGCAATGGAAATGAATGGCTACAAACCTGTCCTTGCTCATCCTGAAAGATATCATTACCTTATCAAGGATCCAGATCTCTTATATGATCTTTTGAACCGTGAGGTGTATTTCCAGATCAATCTATTATCACTGACAGGGTTTTATTCAAAACCAACCAAGCATTTTGCCGAAATGCTGATAGATGAAAAAAGGGTAAAATTATTTGGAACAGATTGTCATAACCAGCGTTATCTCGATATGTTGGAAACCCTTCCCCAATCGAAATATTATGAGAAAATCCAAGAACTGGATCTCCTCAATCAAAAACTATGAAGATATTAATAACTGGAGCTACAGGTTTATTTGGAAGTTATCTAACAAGAAAATTTGCTTCCCTAGGAGAGATTTATGCTTTAGCCAGGCCTGAAAGTGATAAAAGGTTGCTTCGTTCTTTTGCAGACCAGATCCATTGGATCGAGGGGGATTTACTGGATGAAGTTTCGCTGGAAGAAGCCCTTTTGGGAAAAGATTTGGTCATCCATTCCGGAGGAATGGTTTCATTCAGGTCTGAAGACAAGGATAAATTGATGCAGGTCAATGCCAAAGGAACAGAAAATCTCATCAATGGGATGTTAGCATCCAATGTAGAAAAAATAATTTATATTTCTTCAGTCGCTGCTTTAGGAAGAAGCCCTGAATTGAAATCAATCGATGAATCTCACAAATGGACAGAATCTGACTTAAATACCCCTTATGCTATTTCCAAACATCATGCTGAACTGGAAGTATGGAGAGGAGTTCAAGAAGGGCTAAAGGCCATAGTGGTTTATCCCAGCATCCTTATGGGAAAAATTGATGACGGAAGAAGCAGTACACAAATCTACAATTATGTGTTAGAAGAAAACAGTTACTATCCTAAAGGAACAATCAATTATATAGACGTCAGGGATGCGGCTGATTTGGTTTTCCGAATTCACCAGAAGGAGCTTTGGAATGAAGGTTTTATTCTCAACAAGGAAGGCATAAGCTATCAAAGGTTCTTTGAAGAAATGGCCTATTCCTTTGGGAAAAAGGTTCCCAACAAAGAAGTCAAAGACTGGATGATCAATTTTGCCTTGTTCTTCACCTGGCTTGGCAAAAAGTTGGGAATTAACAAAAGCCCACTGAACAGGCAAACAGCAATGCTTGCCCAATTAGAGGCAGTCATGGACAACAGCAAGGTGGACAAACTTATAGAATTCCAATACACCTCACTTGGAGAAACCCTTGATTGGGCAAAATCGAACGAAAATTGAAACATTCTCGTTTCTTTTGAGAAATAAGATTATTTTATAGACTACGCAGCATAGCGCCCAAAATCACCATCCTTAAAAAATAATTGACTTGAAATTTTAAGCCGCCGATTTATTTGGTATCTTAAAAAAACAAAACTAAAGCCGATGACCGGAGACTTTGAAAACGAATGGGAAGAAGACAGAGAGTTGGTCGAAAGATTTGAAAACTCCATGAAATCCAATCTGGATTTGTACTTCGAAGAGGAAGAATTTGAGAACATTATCCGGTTTTACTTTGACCAACAAAAATTTGTCAAAGCACTAAAAGCCGCAGAGCATGCACTTGTGAAATTCCCCTACAGCGTCGAAATCAAACTGCTTAAAGCTAATTGTCTGATTTTCAATGACGAATTGGATGAAGGATTGGATATATTAGAAAACATCAATAACCTTTCCCCAAACAACGAGGACATTATTTTGGCCTATGCCAATGCCTTGATGATGGCTGACAGTTCAAAGGAAGCCATTCAAATGTTGGAAGATTTTCTTCCTATGGCTGAGGATAAAGCTGAGGTGCATTATATGCTTGGAAATTTGTTTAGGTCTGAAAACGACACCAACAATGCCATTCAACATTATAAGGAATGTGTCAAGATAAGAATAAACCATGAAGATGCCCTTTTTCAACTGGCGATGATCACAGAAGAAGATGGTTCTTTCCATGAGATCCTTCAGTTTTATCAAGAATTTATTGACCAAGATCCTTACAGTGCAGGTGCATGGTACAATTTAGGTGTAGTGTATAACCGATTGGGCAGGTATGAGGATGCTATCAAAGCATACGATTATGCGTTGATTATTGACGATGCGTTTGCTTCTGCTTATTTTAATCTGGGCAATGCCTATATGAATACCCAACAGTTTGATTTGGCCTTGGAAGCTTATCAGAATACTATCAACTGTGAGGGGGCCAATGCAGAAAACTGCTGCTATCTGGGTGCAGCTTATGAAAAGTTGGACCAGATCGACATGGCTTTCAAATATTTTAAAAAGTCTGCTAAGCTCGATCCGGAATATGACGATGCCTGGTTTGGGCTTGGCATGTGCATGTTGAAAAAAGAAAAATATTTTGAAGCCATACATTACTTCAAGAAAGCCATCAAATTAACAGGTGAAAATCCAAATTACTGGGTAGGACTTGCAGATGCCGAGTACCATTTGGGTAATTTGCAGGCAAGTGCTGAAGCCTATGAAGAGGCCATTAACCTTGAGCCGGGCATTATGGAGACCTATGTCAATCTTTCAATAATTTATTTTGACCAAAACCGTTTTGAAGAGACAATTGATGTCATGAAAGAAGGCATTGAGGAATTACCTGAAGAAGCCGAACTTTATTACAGGATGGTTGTATACCTACTTAAAACTGGCAAATACAAAGAAGCCTTTACTTATTTGGAAAATGCATTAACTTTGGACTTTGAAAAGCATATAATTTTATTTGAGCTGATGCCTGAAATCAAACAACAAAAGGCCATCTTTAAAATTATAGCTCAATTCAGGGAAGATTCTTCGTCTTCTCAAGTCAATGGTTAATCAATCCGAAATTCCAGCAGAATGAATTACGTTCTTAAGAATCTCCCAATACGTACTGAAAAGCCGCGTGTTACAGGCTTCACTATGGTCATGGACAAGGGTTTAAGTATTAGGGAAGTTGAAAATTTTATTAGTGCCAACAGCGACTACGTCGATATTGTTAAACTGGGTTGGGCCACTTCTTATCTTACCAAAAATCTAGCTGAAAAAATCCAAGTTTACCGAGATGCGGGCATTCCGGTTTATTTTGGAGGAACGCTCTTTGAGGCTTTTGTCATCAGGGATCAGTTTGATGATTACAGGAGGGTTTTGGAAAAATATGATTTGGGTTTTGCTGAAGTTTCCGATGGATCTATCAGCTTGCCACATGAAAAAAAATGTGAGTATATCCGCACACTTTCCAAAGATGTTACCGTATTGTCTGAGGTGGGCTCTAAGGATGCAGCCAAAATCATCCCTCCGTACAAATGGATAGAGCAGATGCAAAAAGAGCTGGATGCAGGTTCTTGGAAAGTGATTGGTGAAGCACGTGAAGGGGGAACAGTAGGTTTGTTCCGTGATTCAGGGGAAGTCCGTCAGGGCTTGGTAGAGGAAATACTTACCAAGATTCCGGAAGAAAAAATAATTTGGGAAGCACCCCAGAAAGAGCAGCAAGTATGGTTTGTTAAGCTTTTAGGAGCTAATGTAAATTTGGGCAATATTGCCCCTAATGAACTTATCCCTTTGGAAACAATCAGACTTGGTTTGAGAGGAGATACCTTTGACCATTTCTTAGGAGATCATCCATTATAATATTTTGAAACTTAGGCTGTCAGGGTTTGTCCTGGCAGTCTTTTTTATTTGACCGAATGCACCAATTAAAAGATTATATTTTACTATTTTTCAAGGGCATGTCCATGGGGGCCGCCGATCTAGTTCCCGGTGTTTCCGGTGGATCTATCGCATTGATTACGGGAATTTATGAACAGCTTTTAGAAAGTATCAAATCCATTGATGGCAAGGCATTAAGTTTGCTGAAAAGATTGGAGTTTAAGGCATTTTGGAAGCACATCAATGGCCGGTTTTTGCTGACCCTTCTAATAGGCATACTGACCAGTATTTTCACCCTTTCTAAAATCATTTCGTATTTGATGGAGGAGCACCCCATACCTTTGTGGTCCTTCTTCAGCGGCCTAATAGTAATTTCCGCTTTGATTATCCTAAGAGATATTCAGAAATGGAACTTGGGTGTTGTTTTTGCCCTATTGATAGGTACAGGCACAGCATACCTGATTACAGGTCTGCCTCCTACAGGTTCACCGGATGCGCTTTGGTTTGTTTTCGTTGCTGGAGCTATAGCCATCTGCGCCATGATTCTTCCAGGAATTTCAGGAAGTTTTCTTCTTTTAATATTGGGCCAGTATGAAAAGATCCTCCTTGCAGTCAACCAAAAAGATGTTATCACTTTAGGATTATTTGCACTGGGATGTATTTTAGGGTTGCTTTCATTTAGTCGGCTGATATCATGGTTGCTTAAAAATTACCATGCTATCACCATTGGGCTACTATCCGGCTTTATGCTGGGATCAATCAATAAGCTTTGGCCTTGGAAACAGGTCATCTCTTACCGCTTAAATTCCAAGGGATTACAACAGCCATTTATTACAGAAAATATACTTCCCCATCATTATTTGGAGTTAACGGGACAAGAATCTCTCATATTATATGCTGCTTTAGCATTCTCTTTTGGAGTTTTCCTGGTCCTTGGAATAGAGCGTACAGCGTATTATATTAACAGAAAATGAGGAAATTCGGACTGATAGGATACCCATTAGGCCATTCTTTTTCAAAAAAATATTTCACGGAAAAATTTGAAAAAGAAGGAATACGCGATTGCAGCTTTGATCTTTATGAAATTGAGGACATCTCTCTGTTTCCAAAACTCCTCCAGGAAAATCCAGAACTCGAAGGCTTAAGTGTGACTATTCCTTATAAGCAAAAGGTCATCCCTTACCTTGATGATTTGGATCCTGCCTGCAAAAAAATCGGAGCAGTAAATTGTATTCAGTTCTATGAAGGAAAATTAAAAGGTTTCAACACTGATTACATCGGCTTCAAACATTCCTTAGATAATTGGCTTCAGGGTCAAAGACCAAATGCCCTTGTGCTGGGAACTGGTGGTGCTTCCAAGGCAGTTACACAGGCACTTCAGGATTTGGGTATTGGCTATATGATGGTTTCTAGAAACCACTCCCCCGATCCATCCTGCATTACCTATGCAGAATTAAATGCCGATGCTTCTATCCTGGCAGATAATCATCTAATTATAAATACCACTCCTTTGGGAACCTTCCCAAAAACTGAAGAAATGCCGGAAATCAATCCGGAATTTATCACCAGGAAACACAAAGTTTATGACCTGGTGTACAACCCGGAAAAAACCTTTCTGATGCGTTCGTTGGAAGCTAGGGGGGCAATAGTAAAAAATGGTTTAGAAATGTTGATCCTTCAGGCCGAAGCAGCCTGGAAAATCTGGAATTAATTCGAACCATTTATTCAATTGTTACCATGTACTGGAAGAAAAAATCTCACGAGCAAATCAAAGAATATATTTTCAATGCCCTGGACCAAAATCTGGATTATAGGGGGGACCGTCCAATTCTGGGCATACCTGGAACTTACCTGGACACAACAGAATTTTATCCTGATGCGCCTTTTCTCAAAGATGCACCATATATGTCAGCCATGGTGAGGAACCCTAACCATATTGGCGTCCATACCCTAAGTGATGAATCGGTCTTAGAGGTATTTGAGGGTACCCAAAAAATTGAAAAGGAACTGATCAAACTTGTAGCAGAGGAAATTTTCAACGGGGACCCCAAAGGACAGGATGGTTATGTGGCCACTGGTGGTACAGAAGCAAATATTCAGGCCATGTGGATTTACCGAAATTATTTCAAAAAAGAGTTTGGAGCAAGAATCGGTGAAATAGGCTTGGTTTATTCCCAAGATTCCCATTATTCCATGCCAAAAGGTGCCAATATTCTAAATCTGAGCAGCATTATCCTGGAAGTAGATCCAGATACAAGAGAGATCAAAAAAGAATCCTTTGAAAGGAAAATCAAGGAGGCCATGTCAGATGGTATCAAATACTTTATCGTCATCGCCAACCTCTCGACTACAATGTTCGGTTCAGTAGATGATATTGACATGCTGGGGGACTTTTTCACCAATATGAATGTCCCTTTCAAAATTCATGTGGATGCTGCTTATGGTGGATTTATTTATCCCTTTACCAATCCTACGAGCAGATTTACCTTTCAAAATCCATATATGAATTCCATTACTGCAGATGGGCATAAAATGCTTCAGACACCCTACGGAACAGGCTTGTTCTTGATCAGGAAAGGGTTTATTGAATATGTAAAAACAGATGAAGCTCAATATATTCCTGGAAAGGACTATACCATCAGTGGCAGCAGATCAGGCGCCAATGCAATTTCTATGTGGATGATTTTGCAAATCCATGGCTCAGAAGGATGGAAATATAAAATGGAAACACTTTGTGATAAAACAGAGAGGATCTGTAAAAAACTAGAAGGAATAGGTGTAGAATATTTCAGAAATCCTTATCTGAATATCATCGCTATCAAAGCAAAGTATATCAGCAAGGAACTCGCACATAAATATTACCTGGTGGCCAACTCCTATGAATTTGAGCCGGAATGGTTTAAGATTGTGGTAATGCCCCATGTAAAACCAGGCACCATAGATGCTTTCTTAATGGAGCTGGAAGGAGAAGTTAATCAGCGCAAATAATCCAAAATAACTATAAGTTCAAAGGCCAATACTGTTTTGATAACAGTGGCCTTTGATTTATCCTGAAGATTGGCTTTGGTATAGATGACTACTCAACTATTACAAAACTGATTTTCAAAGGGATAGGATTCAGACATTATTAATTTTTTGGAATTTCCTTTAATAAAATGGCAATCTAAATTTTATTTTTCTAACTTATTACTAACTAACAACCACTAAAATTTTATTGTTTATGCCAAGAGCTAAATCCGATAAGGACCGCAAAATATTTGTGCTGGATACTTCTGTAATCCTTTATGAGCACAATTCCATCATGAATTTTGCTGAACATGATGTGGTCATCCCGATTACTGTTTTGGAGGAGCTCGATCAGTTTAAAAAGGGAAATGACACCAAAAATTTCGAAGCCAGAGAGTTTATCCGATTACTCGACAATCTGGCTAAGGATAAAATGATCCATAATTGGACACCTCTGAACGGAAAGACTAAGGGGAACTTCAGGGTTTTAATGAACCCAGATAATAACATTAATGCCAACATTATTTTTGGTGAAGAAAAAAATGACCATAAAATCCTGAATGCTGCCCTTCATCTAAAGCAAACGGAAACTGATCGAAGGGTTATTCTGGTAAGTAAGGATATCAACCTGAGACTGAAAGCAAAATCACTGGATATTCATGCTGAAGATTATGAGACGGGTAAAATCAAAAACATCACTGAAATTGAGAATACAGGAAAATATGTGCTTGATGATCTGGATCCACTGAATATCAATCAACTTTATGAAAATCATTCGATAGAAGCCAAAAAGGTGCTTGGCAATAAAAAAAGAAAGGCAAATGCTTATTATATCTTAAAGAGTGATAAAAATTCCGTTCTGGCCTACTATAATTCAGAAGATAATACTTTGGAAAGAGTAGATAAGAAATTGGCTTATAATATCAAACCAAAGAATGCTGAACAGACATTTGCTCTTCATGCCATATTAAATCCCAGAGTAAAGCTCGTTTCTATCCAAGGAGTTGCAGGTACAGGCAAAACCCTCTTGGCTTTGGCAGGCGCATTGGAACAAAGGAGGGATTTCAAACAAATCTACCTTGCCAGACCAATTGTACCATTGAGCAACAAGGATATTGGCTACTTACCTGGAGATATCAAATCAAAACTAAATCCATATATGGAACCTCTTTGGGATAACCTGAAATTTATTCAGAACCAATTCAAAGAGTCGGATAAAGAGTACCAAAAAATCACAGAGTTGGTCAACCAAGAGAAACTCGTTATTCAGCCATTGGCATATATCAGAGGTAGATCTTTGTCCAATATCTTTTTCATTGTAGATGAGGCCCAAAATTTAACCCCTCATGAAATCAAAACAATTATCAGCAGGGCAGGAGAAAACACCAAAATAATATTTACAGGTGACATCTTCCAAATAGATACCCCTTACTTGGACAGCCAAAGTAACGGTTTATCCTACCTCATTGACAGAGTCAAAGACCATCCTTTATATTCTCACATAAAATTAGAGAAAGGTGAAAGATCTGAACTGGCCAATTTAGCAAACGATCTTCTGTAATTCGTTAATTTATTTACTGATCCGATAGATTATTTCATATATCTATCGGATTTTTTATGATTATTTTTGAAACCTTCTTTTTCGTACCTCGTATCCCTTATTCAAATAACGAAGATAACAAGGGAATAATTCTAGAAAAAAATATAAAAAAGGATAAATGAGTATGAAAAAGTATCTTTCAATCCAAGTAAAAAAATACGCTTTTGTAGCGTTTCTATCAGCATTTATGCTGCTTTCATCTGGTGTTTTTGCCATGAAAGAAATTTCCAAAGACCAATTGATGGAAGATGAAGCCCTGCCAGAACTGGTACTTGAACTTCAGGAGTTGAAATCCACACCATCTGTCACCATCATCAATAAATATGGTGAAATCATTGCCCAGTTTTATGGAGCCAAAGAAGAGATTGAGTCAAAATTTCCAGAAACACTCCAAAAATCTAAGTTTATCTTAAATCATGGAAATCACCATTTCTTCCTTTTGGATTAAATCAAAATGAAATAATTTTCTGAAAAAGATAGCTTTATTTACCAAAGCCGATAGAATATTCCGATTTCTATCGGTTTTTTTCATTTTTAAAGATTAGTCATGCAACTTTTTTTGCGGGATGATCATCTTTAAAAATGTACTGAAAGTAAAATACACGTGTACGTTTCCGTACATAAATATTATATCAAAAATTACATAACTATCTGTTTTTCAGTTATTTAAATATTTTGGCCAAAATTTGGCATATATTAAATCACAGTAGCGATGTAAAGAATTGAAAACAAATAAAGAACGTAAAATAAAAAGAAAATGAAACCAACTATTTTAACTCAAAAAAATGTCTGTGCTTTTTTAGGACTAATCATGGCATTGACAATTATGTGGAGCGCGAAAGCGGATGCGAAAGTTGATACCATCAACGAGGTTATCCCAATGGGATGGAATAAAACAATGGAAACAGTACAGGAGGAGTTTTTACCACAAATAGAAATCGACTTCTCTAAGCTAAAAACAGAACCCACTGTCACTTTTATCAACAAATATGGAGAAGTGATCGCTGAGTTTTATGGTGAAAAATCTGATCTGGAATCTAAATTCAAGGATTTCTTTGAAAAAGGTGAATTTGTCACTTCCTCAGGAAAACATGAGTTTTACTTACTTTAAGACAGTTTAGTTGATTGTTTGGTTTTAAAAAAGAAAAAAGGTGGGCCATGCTCACCTTTTTTCTTTTTCCATTATTTTAACTTTCGGTAATAGTATTGAGTTTGGCAAGGAAGCTGTTGTAATATTGCCTACCTACTTGGACTACTGCCCCTGACATCAGGGTGATATCTTTTGTGTTAAAGCTCTCTATCTGTCCCAATTGTACGATGAAAGATTTCTGAACCCTCAGGAAAAGATGGGCAGGTAATTTATCTTCCATATCTTTCATGGATTTCCGGATTGTAAAGTTTCTACCTTTAGTGTAAATCGTAACCATATTGCCATTGGCCTCAACATAATAAATGTCTTTATATGGAACCCTCTCATAAGCATTATCTGCTTTAATAAACACTGCATCAGTTACCAGATAAGGGCTATCATCTTTGGCCTTGGTAGCCACTGCCTCTATATTTGGCTTGGTTCTTTTGTTATAAAGCACAATCTCTACAATGGCATGGATATCATTGGTATTGAAAGGTTTTACAATAAAACCGGCAGGATTTATTCTTTTGGCTCTTTCAATGATAGTAGGATCACTATAGGAAGTCACATATACCAAAGGAACTTCAATCATCTGTTTGATGATTTCTCCAAGCTCTATACCATCCTTATCTCCTTTGAGTTTGATATCCATAAATACCAAATCAGGCTTGTACTTTTTAATTATTTTTATGGCCTGATTGGCTGAATTGGCAATATCAATGTTAACATATCCTAAAAGTTCTAAAATCTCCTCAATGTTCTCCGCAATGTTAACATCGTCTTCAACGATAAGAATTCTTTCCTCTTTCATAGATTTTTTTTGGGAAACTGTAAAATATAAATGCCCTAAAATTGTTTTATCAATAGGCTATTTACAAATTTTAACTTTTACAATCAAATAAATGCATTTTATTTTTCTTGGCAAGTCTTTAATCCTGTGATTTATAGACTCATCATATCTTTAAATCTAGCAGCCTGCCTTCTACTTACTTCGATCCTGTCCCCACCTTTCAAAGTAACCACGAGTCCGCCATTAAACCAAGGCTCAATTGCCTCCACCCAACTTAGGTTGATAATATGCTTTCTACTAGCTCTAAAAAATGATTTTTCATCAAGACGCTCGTCCAGGGCATTCAATGATTTATGGATCATCGGTTTATTATTGTCAAAATATACCTTGATATAATTTCCATCCGATTCAAAAAGCCTCACATTGGAGAGCTTGACAAACCAGCATCTGTCTCCATCTTTTACAAATACCTGATCATCCAAAGTCAACTTTTTGTTTTGATGGGCTGCCGTAACTTCTGCCTGTCTTTCAGATGTTTCACTGAGTTTTTTCTGAAGTCTTTCAATGGCCTCTCCCAATCGTTTTTGTTCCACCGGTTTCAATAAATAATCCAATGCATTGACCTGAAAAGCCTTAAGGGCATATTCATCATAAGCAGTGGTAAAAATCACATGCGGAACGTTATCCAACTCCTCAAGTAAATCAAACCCAGTCTTCTCCGGCATCTGTATATCCAAGAAAACAACATCCGGTAATAGGGATTCGATTTTTTCTTTCGCATCATCCACATTATTGGCTTCACCAACAACTTCTACTTGGTCAAATTGGGAAAGGAGGTTGATCAGCTCTTTTCTGGCCAATCTTTCATCATCGATTACTAATGCTCTCATTTTGTTGGAATTTTAACCTAATGTAAGGCTTTGTTTTGGAATTTTTATTTCGGTTACTACAAATTCATCCCCTGAATTGTAAATTTTGAAAGAGGATCTATTGCCATAAATAAGCTTTAAACGTTGAATCGTATTGCTGATTCCATGACCTTCTCCATCCCTTTTTTTGGTAAATACACTTGATTTGAGCTGCCCACTGTTTTTAACCTGAATGACCAGGTCATCGGTGATACCTTCATAACATTTTACTTCAATTACACCTCCTTTAACCCGATTGGAAATCCCATGTTTTATGGCATTTTCCACTATAGTCTGCAACATCATGGGAGGTACCTTGAAATCATAGGCAGCAGGTTCAATATTATATTTGATGGTAAGCCTTTCTTCAAATCGGATGGATTCTAAATTCAGGTAATCTTTCACCGTGTTGATTTCATCCTCAAAATCAATAGTCCTCTTTCTGTCCATCATCAAAGAAAACCGGAGAATATTGGAAAGCTGTGTAATGGCCAGCTTGGCTTTTTTGGGATCTTCATCTACCAATGCCCTAACGGAGTTCAGAGCGTTAAAGATAAAGTGCGGGTTCAACTGACTTTTGAGATGGTTCAGTTGAATTTCATTGATTTTGGCCTGATACTTTAAACTCTGATTGTAATTGTCCAAAAAATGGAAAAGGAAATACAGCATAGACCAGAGTGAATAAAAAAGGAAGCTGACAAAAATATTTACAGATATCACTACAGGCCGAAAGTCTACTTCGGGATCTAAAGTATCAAAGATAAGATTGATGATAATCTGAGCTATCATGTTGAACACACTCAATAATCCCAATCCTATAAGCGTATTTATCAAAAGCCTGCTGAAAGTAAGATTCAGCCAGTCATACTTTTTGACAATATTTCTGAAAATATGGGTAGAAATCAGATAAAAAGCCGCCAAGGAAGTAAAAGCACCTATCTGGACTGTGGATATCCCTCTATCAAGCGAGACAAAAAAAAGGTTGATCAAAGCATAGCTCGACCAGCCCAAAATCTGTAAACTCCAATATAAACGAATCCTATTCATGCCTGATCCAAATATAGTCAAGCAAATAATATTGCCTCCAAATTTTTACAGCAGGGAAATATTTATGCAATGGTAGGTCAATCTAAGTGCTTAACCCAATTCAAGCTTAAGAAATCTGGCTGTATGACTGCTTTTATGCTTGGCCACATCCTCTGGCATTCCCTCAGCGATTATCTGCCCCCCTTTGTCCCCTCCATCAGGACCTAGGTCAATGATATGGTCTGCTACTTTAATGATATCAAGGTTGTGCTCGATGATCAAAACCGTATTTCCCTTATCTACCAATTTGTTCAATACACCCAAAAGGTGTTCAATATCCTGAAAATGTAATCCAGTAGTAGGCTCATCAAGGATATAAAAGGTTTTACCGGTATCTTTCTTTGAAAGCTCCGTCGCCAATTTGACCCGCTGTGCTTCGCCGCCTGACAATGTAGTGGCATGTTGGCCCAATGTGATATATCCTAGACCTACATCATTCAAGGTCTTTATCTTTCGAAGTATTTTTGGTTGGTTTTCAAAAAACTCAACCGCTTGCTCTACAGTCATATCAAGGACATCGGAAATGGATTTGCCTTTAAATCTGACTTCCAGTGTTTCTCTGTTATACCGTTTGCCTTTACAGGTCTCACAAGGAATATGGACATCGGGGAGAAAATCCATTTCAATCAACTTCATGCCTGCTCCCTCACAATCTTCACAGCGTCCACCCTTTACATTAAAACTGAACCTCCCGGCTTTGTAACCTCTGATTTTGGCTTCAGGTAACTCTGTAAATAATGCCCTGATATCTGTAAATACTCCCGTATAGGTAGCTGGATTTGATCTTGGTGTCCTACCGATAGGGGACTGATCTACTTCAATTACCTTATCTAAGTGTTGGAGCCCTTCTATAGAACCATAGGCTAGGGGTTCTCTTTTTGACCTGTAAAAATGTTGGTTAAGTAATGGAAACAATGTCTCATGGATCAGAGAACTCTTACCGGAACCTGATACACCGGTTACACAGATCATTTTTCCCAGGGGAAGATTAAGGTTTACATTTTTTAAATTATGTCCTGAGGCGCCATTTAACTTAAGAAAATCTCCACTTCCTTTTCTTCTCTCCTTAGGAATCTGAATCTTCAATTTCCCGGAAAGGTATTGGGCCGTTGTGCTGCCTTTTTGAAGGATTTCCTGAGGAGTACCTATTGCGACAATCTGCCCCCCGTGTCTTCCGGCTCCAGGACCAATATCGACCACATAATCCGCTTCCATCATCATGTCCTTATCATGCTCCACGACCAATACAGAATTGCCTAAGTCCCGAAGGTCCTGAAGGGCTTTAATCAGTTTTACATTGTCCCTTTGATGCAAGCCAATACTTGGTTCGTCAAGGATATAAAGTACCCCAACCAACTGCGTACCTATTTGGGTTGCAAGACGAATACGTTGTGCCTCCCCACCGGAGAGGGTTTTCAAAGGTCGGTTGAGTGAAAGGTAATCCAATCCAATATCCAATAAAAAGCCTATCCGCTTCCTGATTTCTTTGAGTACTTCTTTGGCAATAATCTGTTGCCTCTCAGAAATTCTTGTTTCCAGACCATCAAACCATAGCCCTAAAGAAGCAATATCCATCATTGCCAATTCGCCAATATGCTTATTGTCAATTTTAAAATGCAATGCTTCCTTCTTGAGCCTGTAGCCTTCACAATCAGGACAGACTTTGGTATTGGTAAATTCACTTACCCAGTCCTGAATTTTATCTGAACCACCTTCTTGCTGTTTCTGCAGGAAATTGACAATCCCTTCAAAGGTAGTATGCCATTGGGTTCCTGGATATTTGACTGAGTCCACCGCTACTTCCACTTTGTCCCCATATAGCAAGATGTCCACCACTTCAGCAGGGAGATTCTCTATAGGTGTACTGATGCTGCATTTATAATGCTTCAGAATGGCTTCAATCTTCTTGAATATCCAGATATCTCTATATTCTCCCAGCGGAGCTATTCCACCCCTCGTAATACTCAGCGTAGGATCTGGAATAATGCTTTCTTTGGTAATCTCTTCAATCAATCCCAATCCATTGCAGCTGGGGCAGGCTCCATAGGGACTATTGAATGAAAAAGTATTTGGGGCAGGCTCATCATAGGACAAACCAGTGGTGGGATCCATCAAATATTTTGAAAAATGTTGGATATTGCCATCCTCATCCCTCAACATTATTACTCCTTTACCATGCTGAAGGGCTGTTTTCAGAGATTGGCTGATCCTGAACCTATCCTCAACATCTGCCACTATCCTATCCACAACAATTTCAATGTCATGGATTTTATAGCGGTCAAGCTGCATCTTAGGAACTACCTCCATCACCACACCATCTACCCTGACTTTGGAGAAACCCATCTTGCGGATCTGTTCAAAAAGCTCTCGGTAATGTCCTTTTCTCCCTTTAACTACCGGAGCTAAGATATATAGCTTTTTTCCATTGAATTTCTCAAACAACTGTTCTATGATCTGGTCTTCTGTCTGCCTGATCATCTTTTGTCCGGATAGGTAAGAATAGGCTTCACCTGCTCTAGCATATAAAAGCCTCATGAAGTCATAGATCTCTGTAACCGTGCCTACTGTAGATCTTGGGTTCTTAGAGGTGGTTTTCTGCTCTATGGAAATAACCGGGGAAAGACCATTGATTTTGTCCACATCAGGACGCTCCATCCCGCCTAAAAATGAACGGGCATAAGCCGAAAAACTCTCCATATAGCGACGCTGACCCTCTGCATAAATGGTATCAAAAGCAAGAGAACTTTTACCACTACCACTAAGGCCCGTAATGACTACCAACTTATTTCTGGGAATAGAAAGGTCTACATTTTTCAGGTTGTGTTCTCTAGCCCCAAAAATTTCTATGAACTCTTCTTTTTGTTCTACTGAATGGTCTGACATGGAGGAGATTTGCATTTCTTTAAGCCTGCAAAATTACAAATTATACTGAGGGATTCCTACCAGAAACCCATCATTAAACCTGCAAATGAACAGCAAGGTTTTATAAAAAAACTAATCGCCATTTTTAAGTTGTCTTCGCTCTTCCCTACGTTCCCTTCGGGACAATTTGCTTCCATCTGACTCATGCTTGGATGAATCTTCATGTTGAGCACTTTGAATTAAACCTGTACCCTGAAATTGGGTTTGTCTTTCCTGCTCTTTCTTTTTCAATTCCTCCAGATCATCTCCTGTCAGGGTTGATTTCAATCCTGAAAAAATAAGTTTCCACCAATAGGCAAACATTGACTTATGTGTGTCCCTGATATAATATACCGTACCATTTACGATTTCTCCGTTTTTTTTGGGATTATTGGATTTGATAACCAGTTTATTGGCAAGGAAAGAACCAAGCTTTCTGAAAATATTGTTGTCTTTTTCAAACTTTGGATTGAGAAGTGCCAGCTCTAAATCCTCATAAAGAATCGTGAGCTTACCTGTACCATCATAATCATTTCCCCGAATATCAAAGGTCAAACTATTTAATTTTCCGGATTTGATACTGGCTTTTGCCTGAGGTTCAATCATGGGATCAAGTGTTTTCAGGTCCATCGGCCCTAAAGTACCATTTAAAGTAAAGGCTCCAATCTCACTTTCCAGCTCATATTGGGCAAGAACCTTTACTAAACCCTGCCCCATCAATTTCCCACTGGCATCTAACTTTAACAATTTGTTTTCACCCCTCCTTTCAATAAAATTCGAGAAATTGATAATGTGTGCCTGCATATCCGAGAAATACAAAAATCCTGCCCTTGGGGCCAAATTGTCGGGCCGTTCCTCAATTTTCAGATATGCATCACTGACAAAGATATGGTCAATATGAATCACCTGACCTAAATTCTTGAATAGCTGATGTACCATCTGAGGCCTTTTCAGCTTATCTTCCGGTTTCCTCTTATCGACAAATATTTCCATCCTCAAACCCTTTGCAAATACAGTGTCCACTTCAATGATGCCTTTTCGGAGAAAATTGCCAAAATGCACCCCTCTTAAGTCCAGTTTGGCATGATCGATTTCAGTCCATGACTGCATTTCATCGAACTGCGCTGTATATTGGTATTTTCCCTGCTTGTTGAGCAAGCCCATATAGCCAAAGGACATAGACTCTGTGTCTGTATCCAGACTAATCTTTTTGACCAAGGCATATTGCCTAAACTGATCAAAATGGAACACAGCCTCCCCTATACTTCCCTTTACTTTATCTACATGAAATAATGATTTGGGATCCAGTATATCTTCTTTAGAAAGCAAGAAACCCTCAACCTTTAAATCCATGTCCTGGAGGGAAACCCTTACTGAGTCAAATAAATTGTTGACCAATTCAATAGAAAGGTCATTTAAATCAAAATACTTGACACTTACGGATTCATAATCCTTGGACTTGCTTTTTTGGGGATTTTTAGGAATAAACTGTATCGAATCAATTGGCGGGGTGGAGGAAACAATAACCATATTCCGGATCAAAGCAGAATCCACAGCAATAGAATTTCTAAAAAGGTACTCTGACCATTTAAATCCAGTGAGATCCAAATGATCAATGCTCAGATCCACCCGGATATAGTCATCAGACAAAGCTTCGGTTGGTTTTACTTTAATGTCACTGATTTTTAGGTAAGTTCCTGTATAGTCATAATCCAAAAGAATATGACCAAAACTCACTTGGTGATCAGCAAACAAACTTGCTCCTGTAATCAGATTTGATACAATCCTATCTGCGTTGGCATTGAGGTAGCTATTAATCAAAAATGGAATACCTCTGAGGATCAAAAAAAGGACAACTGCTGCTCCGAAAAAAAGCCAGATTAAAAATTTTTTCATACCACCTAAGTTATGCACTTAAGTTATTGAAAAATAAGAACTTTTTTCAGCAATAGGTATTTTGAATTTATGTAACAGGCAGTTTGATAAAATATTCTTTATTTTTTGGCACAGTGAGTTTGGTGGACCTCAACCATGGATTATGAATTTTTAATTCCTTGTAACTGCTGTTATGCCTGAGTGCCCATTGGGAAAGGTTTGGGATGCTTTGGGTTACTTTTAGTTCTCTGAGTAAGGGAAGGCTGTAATAATCTTTTTTGGTGAGTTCAAAACCGTATTTCTCGGGATTTTCAAAAATCTCCTTAAATGCCAATACCCTAAAAATATAACGACTGGTCTCGTCATTGAGAAAAAGGTCGTAGTAGTTTTCAAAGCGCTGCTCCTCTTTTCTTTTTTTCAAGCCTGTAATTCCCATATTATAACTTGCAGCCACAGAAGTCCAATTGCCAAATCGGGCATAAGATGATTTCAGGTATTTGCATGCTGCTACAGTGGCTTTTTCCAAATGGTACCTTTCATCCACTTCATTGCTAACCTCCAGATTATATTCTTTTGCTGTGGCGGGCATCAATTGCCAAAAACCACTTGCGCCAGCGGGCGACACCACATTCAGAAAACCGGATTCCGCCATCACCAGGTATTTGAAATCATCAGGAATCCCATTTTCCTTCAAAATCCTTTCAATAGTTGGTAGAAATTTGCCGGAGCGTTTCATTAACAATACCATATTGGACTGCCAATATACATTTACATAGATCTCCCTCTCCAACCGTTCATAAACATCCTGTTTTTCCAATGGAACCGGCTCACCGGAAAAGGAAATTTTGTCAGGTAGTTCAAATATCCGGAACTTGGGTTCTGGTATAGTGAGCTCCACTTTATCACCTGTAGGTGTCTCCAAAATAAACTGATCAGAAATCCTGTTCTTTTCCAGATTATGCTGGTAAATCAAGATGCCGAACAGGATTGCGATAAGAGCATATAGGATAAATAGGTGATAAGATCTCATGATCAATAATTTGGGGTCAATAAATACTTACTATAGAATTCATCGATAACTTTTACGGCTTCTGTCGCATCGTCCACAATAAAAAAGAGATCAAGATCTTCAGGGTTGATATAGGCATGCTGCTGCAACAGCGTAGTTTTGATCCAATCGATCAATCCCCCCCAAAATTCTTTTCCCACCAGAACTATTGGAAACCTACCGATTTTAATGGTCTGTATCAAGGTAAGTGCCTCAAACAATTCGTCTAAAGTCCCGAAACCTCCCGGCAAGACGATGAAACCCTGCGAATACTTAGTAAACATGACTTTTCGTACAAAAAAATAATCAAAGCTGATCAATTTGTCTGGATCAATATAAATGTTCCCTTTTGCTTCAAAAGGCAGTTTGATACATAAACCGACCGATTTACCATTCTCTGAACTAGCTCCCTTATTGGCTGCTTCCATGATTCCAGGTCCCCCTCCTGTAATTACCCCATAGCCATGCCTTACCAATTTGGCAGAAATTTCTTCCGCCATTAAATAATGAGGGTGGTCTTCATGAGTCCTAGCGGATCCAAAAACAGAAACGCATGGGCCTATTTTGGCAAGTTTTTCAAATCCTTCAACAAACTCTGAAATTACCTTAAAAATTACCCAGGAATCATTGCTCTTGATTTCATTCCAGTCCCTCTCTTTAAAAGCCTTCCTGATTTTTTCTTCTCTTTTTTGTTCAAAATTGTCAAATCTGCTGCTCATCTTTCTATAATTTAAATACGGAGAAACTTAGTATCCTTTGGACTGACCAAACGCTCTAAATTTAAAACAATAACGAGGTAAATTGAAAATCAGTTGTTTTTTATCCTGGAACTTTTTGTTCTTAAAATCATTTTGATCTGCGCTATTGCTTTGATTATTAACTATTTTTACCTTCGCAGGCTTTTGTTAAGAATCTATGAATTTACAGGAAAAATCCCAAGAAGTCAGAAGGGTATTTGAGGAGTTGGATACAGAAATCAAGGCTTTTTTGGAAGCCAGTAGACTTACTTGTATCCCAGGCTGTGGTTTTTGCTGTTCAAACCCAAAGGTTAACGCTTCTATATTGGAGTTTTTGCCTTTGGCCTTTGATCTTTATGATAAAGGAAAAGCTGAAAAAGCATTGGAAATACTGGAAAGCCAAGATGAGCAAAGCCTTTGTATCTTATATAAATCCATTTCAATGGACAATACCATGGGTTTTTGCTCTGATTATGTCAATAGAGGGCTGATCTGTAGGCTTTTTAGCTCTTCTTACCGGAAAAATAAGGAAGGGAGAAAAGAAATCATCACCTGCAAAAAATTAAAAGAAGGTAAAAAATCGGAATTTGAAGCAGCAACTCGATTGGTAAATGATAACCTTCCCATTCCCTCAAGCACAGGAGTTTATGGTGAATTATATAACATTGATTTTCAGCTGACCTCACAGCAATTCCCCATTAATCAAGCAATTAAAAAAGCCGTAGACCTGGTATTAACTTATAAGTTTTATTCCGAAAACCAGGAGCCCGAAACCAATGAAAATTTTTGATGCCAGCTTTTTGATGTATATTGGGTAATATTTCATCAAAATTCGGGTCATTTATGCTGAACATTTCAGAAATTATCCAGACAATAAAACAGCTCATTGAGGTGCGGATGCAGCTCATCAAAGACGAAGTCAACGAAAAAATTTCCACTATCATGGCAAGGATTTTTTTGCTTCTTTTGATGATGACGGTGTCTGTAATGGTTTTACTGTTTGTGAGCTTTTCACTTGCTTTTTATCTAAGTGAGAAAATGTACTCTACCTACAAAGGATTCCTTTATGTCGGATTGCTATATCTGCTTATTTTCATCCTGATTTATTTCCTCAAAGATTCCAAAGGAATTTTAGGCTCATTCCAGAACTTTTTGAAAAACTTTGTATTTAGAGGACGTAATAAGGAGGATTAATATATGAAAGAGGATTTGAAAAAAAAGGCTGAGGAACTCGAACAAACCTTGGGAATGCAGCTATCCTTAGCCAAACAAGAATCAGAAGACTGGATAAAAGTTGGGGCAGCAGTATTAATTGGCGGTGCTGTAGCATTCCTGGCAGTAAGAATGATGGCCGGCAAAAAAAACAAGAAGACTGAAAAAGTACTTCAAGTGCTGGAAAAAGAAGGTTTGCTTGATGAAGAAATCACCAAAAAGTTAACCAAAAAAAGTGACACTGGATTTTTTGGAAGATTAAGTGCAGCCCTTTTACCCATTGCCATCAATTATGGTAAAGAACAATTGATGAACCGCTTAAATCAAGAACAAAAACAATCCGCCCAACATGAGGAATGAGGTGGGCGAAAAATTAAAGTCCATTGTCCGATCAGGTAGAAAAGGTATTGCCTGGCTTATAGATCCGGACGATATGGATGAAAATTCAGCTTCTAGATTACAGGAAGCAAAGTCCTTAAAAATTGACTTTATTTTTTTGGGAGGAAGTTTGATTCAAAAAAATAACATCAATGATTCTATCCGTTTGATAAGAATGTATGCGCCAGGAGTTCCAATAGTGTTATTTCCAGGTAGTTCGATTCAATTTTCAGAAGAGGCAGATGCCATCTTATTTCTCTCACTGATTTCAGGCCGCAATCCTGAATTATTAATCGGTCAGCATGTAAGTGTTGCACCAATTATTGCAAAAAGTAATATTGAAGTGCTTCCAACAGGATATATGCTTATCGATGGTGGAGAAAAAACCAGTGTACATTACATCAGCCAAACCATTCCACTGCCCAATCATCATCCGGAATTAAGTGTAGCCACCGCTCTAGCAGGTTATTATTTGGGACTACAATATTTCTATTTGGATGCAGGAAGCGGGGCACCCAACCCCGTCAACTCAAAAATCATTAAGTCAATTAAACAAAAATTGCCTGCACCACTTATTGTTGGCGGAGGTTTAAATAGTCTTGAAAAAGTGAAAGCTGCTTTTTTAGCAGGTGCAGACTTAGTGGTTATTGGCAATGGTGCAGGAAAATCCTCCGCTTTATTAAAGGAGGTAAACTCATATCTAGAAACTTATAGAATAATGGCAAACTAAAAACGCTTCCTTTTAAGAAGCGTTTTATTTCTAAAGTAGGGACCTGAACTGTTTAAGAAAACGGACATCGTTTTCCGTAAATAGCCGGAGATCCTTAATCTGGTATTTAAGCATGGCAATTCTTTCTATACCCATTCCGAAAGCAAATCCGGTATATTTTTTGGAATCTATGCCACAATTTTCTAGAACATTAGGATCAACCATACCGGAACCGCCGATTTCAACCCATCCACTGCCTTTGCAGACATTACAACCTTTTCCACCACAAAGCAGGCAACTGATATCAATTTCAGCACTTGGTTCTGTAAATGGAAAGAATGAAGGTCTGAACCTGACTTTGGTCTCCCTTCCAAACATCTCCTTGGCAAAATGATAAAGTGTATTTTTAAGGTCAGCGAATCCTACGTTTTCATCAACATACAAACCTTCAACTTGATGGAAAATGCAGTGTGCTCTGGCAGAAATGGCCTCATTTCTGTAAACCCTTCCAGGAGATAAGGTCCTGATAGGAGGCTTATGACTTTCCATTACCCTCACCTGAACAGAGGAGGTATGTGTCCTTAAGGCAATATCTGGGTTCTTTTCTATAAAGAAAGTGTCCTGCATCTCTCTGGCAGGATGATTTTCAGGAAAATTCAATGCGGTAAAATTATGCCAATCATCCTCAATTTCAGGACCTTCAGAAAGGTTGAACCCTATGCGTTCAAAAATCTCTATGATTCTTTGTCTCGTAGCTGTCAATGGATGAATTCCCCCTACGGGTATATAAGTAGCCGGCAATGTAAGGTCCAGATCCATTGACTTTGCTTTCTTGGATGCTGCATTGACCTTATCGATCAATTCCTGGAATTTGTTATCTGCGAGTTGCTTTACCTCATTGACAAGCTGTCCATATTCCTTTTTCTGCTCATTAGGAATATTTCTTATTTCGGCAAACAACTCCCCAACTACACTCTTCTTGCTTATAAACTTCAACCTGTAAGCCTCAAGTTCATCTTGATTTTGTGCGTCAGCTAACACAATGGCGGACTTAATGGTTTCTATTTTTTCCTGATGCATATCCTCATTCATTTTCAGAACCACAAATCTAAAACAAATGACGTTAAATTCACTTTTTTCTTAGGGTATCCTACAAAAAGAAAAAGGCACCCTTTGGGCACCTATTCCTTTAAGAAGAGAGAATCCTACCAGGTTCTTCCCCCGCCCCCCATTGGTCTACCCATTGGAGGTCCAGACTGATTGCTGGCCTGTTGCTTGAAGTTACCTATGATATAGGTGAATGAAACCAATCCGTACCTAGTCAAAACCCTGGTAAAGGTGTCTTCAATGGTCACATCATTGACTGTCCTCCCAATAGCATTGTTTTGATTAAGGAGGTCAAAAACCGTAAACTTAAATTCTCCCTTATTGTCTTTTAGGAACCTGTAGCCTGCCTCAATATTCCATAACCAGACAGATTGGTCCAAGTCAGCGGAGAGCCCTCTGTACAACATGTTGTTGACCACATTGGAAACAAACAGCTTTCCATTGTTAGGTGAATAGTAGAATCTGATATTTGAATTTTGGATATAAAAATTGTTACTCAAGTTTGTCTGAAGGGAGCTATTCACAATGGTATATGTTCCGGTAGTGGAAAGGGTGAAATCTAAATCCTTGCTGATATTGCTTGTCAATGTCAGACCTTGGCTAAGGTCAATATTGTCATTGAAATTCTTCTGTCCATTGATCAGGCCCGGGGTCCTGTTAAAAGCCACACTACTGTTCATATTGAACTGTGACTTGAGTTTTTTGATCGGTGAACCGTAAGTCACAAAAAGTCTTGATCTCAATTGCCCTGAAAGATTTTCGGGTCTGCTGATTTGCGCACCTGGTCTCAACAATACCTCGCCATTGATCAGGGAATCAGTCTGGGAAACGAATGTACTATTTCCTATGAAGTTCTCCGTTAATGATACGAATAGGAAAGAGAAGAATGTTTTTGATTTCTCCAGGTTGATTTTAGAGAAGTTAGTGAATACTGAATGTGAAAAGGCCTGTTGCAAATCTGGGTTACCTACAGTAAGCTGGAGTGGATTCTGGTTATTAATCACATTTTGCAATTGATTGACCGAAGGTTCTTGAGTATTGGTCCTGTAACGCAGCCTGAAGGAAGTTCCCTTTTGTTGATTACGGTAGAAAGCATTCATTCCCGGTAGGAAATTGCTAAATGTCTGATTAAATGTCCTTTCAAGCGGAAAAAGGCTCTCATTATCCTGAACTGCATATTGATAATCTAAATTGGCATTGACATTCCAATTTTTCAGATTATAGCTGTACCCCACACTAGGTCTCTGTATCGTAAATCTGTTGTCAAAAACGTTACTTAACGCAGTATCCAAGACCATAATGCCTAGTTCAGGAACCATACTAAAGGTCTGCTGATCAGCAGAGGTCTTGTTATTTCCCACCTGATAAGATGCTGTCAGTAGCGATTTTTCTGTAACTGGCTCCGTAAACTGAAGGGTAGCCCTATAATTGAAACCATCTGACAATCCAAAGGTTTCCTGATTGATAGTGTCCCTAATATCCCTGATAAAATCCCTGTTGGCTGCAATCAGTTCTGAAAGCTGATCTCTTTTATTCCAGCTGGTAAAAACGGTGGTTGAAAGGGTTCTTCCTTTTTTGTCAAACTTATACCTGTAGACAAAATTATTGGAAACATTGTAACCTTCTGTCGTTGCATCTGAACGGGTTAAGGTACTGCTTAGAGGATTCCGTATTCCTGAAAGGTTCAAACCATCCCTGTCATTGAAAGTTGTATTGTTTTGAAAATTAATGGATGGAGTGACAATAATGGCGTTTTTATCATTGATGTCATACTCAATCCGACCATTTATCCTATGGTTGTTGTTCTTTATATTGTTTAGTAAACTTTCTTCATAAAACTGTCTATTTGTTTCTGACAATATAGTTTCTCTATTGGTCAACCTGAACAGGTTATTGTTGGTTGAGTTAAAGAAATAACTCGCAGTCAGGTTCATGGATTTGCCAATCTTGTCACTGTAGTTCAGGCCCAGACTGTTTGTGGTAATGATCCCTTGGTCCTGTCCCACTAGGAAGTTGTTATTTCCACCTCCGCCCCAACCACCGCCACCAGGACGGCCGCCTCCCATACCTCCTCTGCCACCAGGTCCGCCTTGACCACCAGACACTCCTACCAAGTCCTGAGAAGAGAAATTCTGTTGGTTGATATTATTGAAAAGGCCAATAATTGAAATCCGCTTATTTCCGTTGAAATAATTGAAATTACCACCTGCGGCATATCTATTCTGAGACCCCCCTCCTGCATAAATCCTTCCAAATTGTCCCGAACGCTTATCCGGTCTGGTAACGATATTGATGGTTCTTGAATAGTTACCATCATCAAAACCTGTCAATCTGGACTGGTCGGACCTTTGGTCCAAGATTTCCACTCTGTCAATGACATCTGCGGGTAAGTTTCTTAAAGCCAAAAATGGGTCACTTCCAAAAAACTCCCTACCATCAACCAGCACCCTTTGGACCTGTTCTCCTTTAGCCTGAATTTCGCCATTTTGTATAGTTACACCAGGAATTTTTCGGACCAAATCTTCAGCATCGGCGTTTTCTCTTGTTTTGAAAGCATTGGCATTAAAGGAGGTAGTGTCTCCTTTGACTTCACCAACAGGTATCTGGCCTTCAATGATTACTTCACCTAGCAATTTACTGTCTTCTACCAATATCAAGGTTCCAATATCCAATGCATCGCCTCGATTATGAATTTTAGTAATTTTTTGATAACCCAAAAATGTGATTTCCAACTTTACGCTTGGGATCATTGGGCGCCTTACTTCAAAACTCCCATCCGCTCCAGTAACTGTGGATACCAAAAGTGAATCGGTAACTGTTTTGACCAATACGTTGGCACCAATTATGGGTATTTTACTTTCCCCTTCAATTACTTTCCCTTTCAACAAAACTTCCTGGCCCCGTCCCTCTCCTCTTTGTGCCTGAGAATGAATCGCATAAACCAATAAAAATAGCGTTAAAAATAATCTAACAAAGGTAATTTTCATCATATTGAATTTAATAACAACATCTTAGACAGCGCGAATTAACAAAAAGTTTAATCTTAAAGCCATGAAAGTTTTGAGTGGAAAAAATGCCCTATGAATGGCAAGAAAATCAGGACAGAATGCCAAAAAAAATACTCCAAAACCAATCCTTCATTAATTTCAAGCGCCTTTGGACGCTTATTCAACTAGAAGTTTTCAGTCTTGGAGCAGTTATTTGTTTATTAGGATTTTGGTTCTATGGAAACCCTAATCGAAAGTTCCTTGAGTTGTTCCTCTGCAATCGTACTTGGAGAATCAATCATTACATCTCTTCCGGAGTTGTTTTTTGGAAAGGCAATGTAATCCCGAATAGAATCCGATCCTCCAAAGATCGCACATAACCTATCAAATCCAAAGGCTATACCACCATGTGGAGGTGCACCATATTCAAACGCTTCCATCAAAAAGCCAAATTGTTTTTGGGCCTCTTCATCCGAAAAGCCTAAATGCCTGAACATCAACTGTTGTGTCGGACGGTCATGTATCCTGATTGAGCCTCCTCCAATTTCCACACCATTGATTACCAAATCATAGGCATTTGCCCTAACCTTACCGGGATCAGTTTCCAGCAATGGGATATCATCTTTTTTGGGAGAAGTAAATGGATGGTGCATGGCGTGGAAACGTTTGGTTTCTTCATCCCATTCCAAAAGTGGAAAATCAATCACCCATAGTGGCTTGAATACAGTCCTGTCTCTAAGACCCAAATCCTCACCCATCTTCAGGCGTAATTCAGACATTTGCTTTCTTGTAGTCCTTTCTTCTCCACTCAGCACCAATAATAAATCTCCGGGTTCAGCACCCATTGCGCCTGCCCAAGCTTTCAGATCGTCATTGGTATAAAATTTATCAACAGAGGATTTAAACGTTCCATCCGGATTACATCTGACATAAACCAAGCCTTTGGCACCAATCTGTGGTCGCTTCACCCAATCAGTCAGTTCATCCAATTGCTTTCTTGTATATTCGCCTGCACCTTTGGCACAGATACCAACTATCAATTCTGCTTGGTCAAAAATAGAAAATCCTCTTCCTTTTGCTAATTCATTCAATTCCGCAAATTTCATGTCAAAACGAAGATCAGGCTTATCGTTTCCATAAAACTTCATCGCATCCGCATAGGTCATTCTTTTAACCTCTTCCAATTCAATGCCCTTAACAGACCTGAAAAGATGCCTTACCAAACCCTCAAAAGTGTTAAGGATATCCTCTTGACTTACAAAAGACATTTCACAGTCTATCTGGGTAAATTCAGGCTGCCTATCTGCCCTCAGATCCTCATCTCTGAAGCACTTTACAATTTGGAAATACCTGTCAAATCCACTGACCATCAACAATTGTTTAAAAGTCTGTGGAGATTGGGGAAGCGCATAAAATTCACCTGGATTTACTCTGCTTGGCACCACAAAATCCCTTGCTCCTTCAGGAGTTGACTTGATCAATACCGGGGTCTCAACTTCAATAAATTCTTGAGCATCCATGTATTTCCTAGTTTCCTGCATCATTCGATGGCGAAGCTGCAACTTCTCTCTGACCACATTTCTTCTAAGATCAAGGTACCTGTATTTCATCCTAAGATCGTCCCCTCCATCTGTCTCATCCTCTATAATAAATGGAGGTACTTTTGCTGAATTTAGGATTTCAAGCTTTTCAACTTTGATTTCAATTTCTCCTGTAGGCAATTTGTCATTTTTGGAAGCCCTTTCCACTACTTTTCCGGTGGCCTGAACCACAAACTCACGGCCCAAAGTAGTTGATTTTTCCAATAGGTGTTTAGCTGTGGAACCTTCTTCAAAAATCAACTGGGTGACACCATATCTATCTCTTAAATCGACCCAGACCAAGCCCCCCTTATTTCTAACTCTCTGTACCCAACCGGCCAAAGTTACCTCTTGGTTGACATGTCCAATTCTTAATTCTCCGCAAGTATGTGTTCTAAACATGATAATCGCCTTGTATTTTTTAAAGTGGACAAAGATAAACAAAGCTTCTTGAGTATGCTATTCCCATAGTAAGAGAATGCTCCAAAAATTTATTTTTTGACAAGAATGTTATGGATTCAATGAAAAAATTGGATAAATGAAGCTTTTGGAGATCAAAATCATCAATCGAACAAATTTTTCGCAAAATTTTCAACTGTTATTGAAAGGCAGGAAAAATGTTAAAAAACCTAGATTGACTTAGAAAAATTTGGAATTTGACCGGAATTTAAATTTATTTGACAATTCACTCACCAACCCATAAAGCTTAGCTTAAAATGAAAAAAAGATGGATCAGTGCAGGTGTTATGGTTTTTGCACTTGCAGGAGGGTTTTACTGGCTTGGAGGTAATTTTTCCCTCGGTGCTGGAGATGAGACTGAAATAATTTTTGAAGAGGAATTCGAAGAAGAGGAAGAGTTTCTTTACGGAATCAATATCAAGGAATTAGATGTCATTGAAGGAGTGGTGGGGAAAAACCAGACCCTCTCAACCATACTCGCACCCTTCAATGTACCGTATCAGATTATCGATGAAATAGCTAGAAAATCCATTGACATTTTTGACGTTAAAAAAATTGCCTTCAACAAAAAATTTATTGTATTAACCCCAAAAGATTCTTCTCAAGCCCAATTCTTTATTTATGAAGCCAATCCAGTGGAATATGTAGTTTTCAAACTGGATGAGGTTGAAGTTTACAAAGAAGAAAAGCCAGTAGAAATAAAAACCATTGAATTTGGGGGAATAATTACAAAAAGCCTCTATCAGGATATGGTGGACTTAGGTGCTTCCCATGAACTGATCAACAAATTTGCGGATCTTTATGGTTGGAATGTAGACTTTCAACGTGTCCCAAAAGGAGACAAATTTAAGGTAATTTTTAAGGAAAAATTTGTTGAGGGAGTCAGCGTTGGATTTGATGGTTTAGAAGCTGCTTATTATGAACACAAAGGTCAGGAATACCATGCCATACCTTTTGAGCAAAATGGTGAATTGACATTTTTTGATCAGTATGGCAATAGCTTCAAGAAAGAATTTCTTCGTGACCCAGTAGAGTATACCCGAATAAGCAGCAAATACAATCTTAACAGGTTCCACCCTGTACAAAAAAGGTATAAACCACACTTGGGTACAGATTACGCAGCTCCTACCGGTACAGAAATCAGGACTGTTGGTGATGGTACAGTAATCGAAGCAAGGTTTACCAGCGCCAATGGTAATTATGTCAAGATCAAACATAATGGAACATATACCACCCAATATTTACATATGTCCAAAATTGCATCTGGAATGAAACCAGGGACAAGGGTCAAGCAAGGACAAGTAATTGGTTATGTAGGAAGTACAGGTTTAGCAACTGGTCCGCATTTGTGTTTCAGGTTTTGGAAAAACGGTCAACAAGTGGATTGGTTAAAAGAAGAAATTCCACCTTCTGACCCAATTTCTCCAGAAAACAGACAAGCGTTTGAGAGGGTGAAAATGGAAAAAATACAACAGATTTCAGCAATACCGTTAACAGAAAAATTAGTGGCCCAAAATTAATTCTTGCCCCCTTTAATCAACCCTTTTATTTGCATTATAACAAATGAGTTTCCTCTTGGGAATTTTTCCATTTGAAAAGGATCAAGAAGTATTATAATATAGTCTTTCCAATTCGACTTCGAGAGTTTGAAAATGAAAAAAGCTAACCGGAGACCGGTTAGCTTTTTTAGTAAATCAAATAGACCGAATATTAAAAAATAAAGTCGTTGATGTAGTTAATAATATCATTTATTGCTGACTCTGAGCTCTGTTCTTCTGTTCTGCTGGTGCTGTGCCTCTGAGCAGTCGCCCGTTGCGCAGTCCACCTTCGGACGGCTCTCA
>NZ_PYGF01000007.1 GCF_003014575.1 Cecembia rubra | reverse complement strand
TGGTATTGACTGATTTGTTTTTACCGCAAAGAGCGCAAAGGGTTTTCGCGAGGGGCGCACAGGCTTCTTGAAATTTGCAATTTCGAGAAGTGATAATGCAAATTTTTAATTCGCTTGTACAATCATCTCTGCTTGAAAACCTGGTTTTTTCCGCTGAACTTGTCCCTCAAAGCGGGATAAATGGGGATATTGTGGTATTGACTGATTTGTTTTTACCGCAAAGAGCGCAAAGGGTTTTCGCGAGGGGCGCACAGGCTTCTTGAAATTTGCAATTTCGAGAAGTGATACAGCGGATTTTTAATTCGCTTGTACAATCATCTCTGCTTGAAAACCTGGTTTTTTCCGCTGAACTAGTTCCGCAAAGCGGGATAAATGGGGATATTGTGGTATTGACTGATTTGTTTTTACCGCAAAGAGCGCAAAGGGTTTTCGCTAAGGGCGCACAGGCTTCTTGAAATTTGCAATTTCGAGAAGTGATAATGCAAATTTTTAATTCGCTTGTACAATCATCTCTGCTTGAAAACCTGGTTTTTTCCGCAGAGAGCGCAAGGTTTTTCGCCAGGGTCGCTCTTTATCCACAATTAACCTTCGAGCCTTTGTGGCGATTTTAATATGATCCACCACTTGTCTCGAAAATCGACCTCAGCCTTACCATTACCTTCCCATAAACTCCCGAATATCCTTAACAAGTTTTTCAAAATCAGGCCTATGGTTGTACATCATATGCCCTGCTTCGTAATAAGTCATTCTCACCCTTTCCATGGGAATATCATGACGGGCAAAGGTATATTCAGCATCCAAGAAAGGGGTAATCAGGTCATAATAGCCATTGGCTACAAGGACTTTCAGGTCTTTATTCCTCCTCATCGATTCTCCAAGACTCCTTGCCACATTCACATAAGAGGGCTCCCAATAAGCCCCTTCTGGTACTGGTCTCCAGTTCCATTTGCCTCCAATACTTCCATTGGATGTAAGGTATGGTTGTTCAATTTTCACCTTAAGCGTCCTGGCAAAATAATCATTCAAGGCCGCTGTGTAAGCTGCATCGATGCCATAACTGGAAGGGTCTCCCAAGGTGGGCCGGTCTGCAGCCTGATCTCCTTCTTCACCCAGATACCGTCCATCCAAAGTACCGATAGTTTTGCCCTCCCTTCTCATTAACTCTTTTTTGAAGCGGGAGGTAAGTATTCTATTGTCAGACAAAAGCACATATTCAGGGTCAAGGCCAAGAAAGTATGAAATCCTGCTTGCCAAGGTTTTTTTATTCTCTGTGGATAACTGATTTCCCTGGTAAAGTGCCTGCAAATATATCTGGTAGGCAAATTCTCTGGCTTCTTGTAAAAAATCCTCTAATTTTTTACCCTGACCGGCTTTACCATGATACCAGGCGGTGGCTGCCATGGTGGGAAAATAGGTAAAATAAGAAGCAATATTATCATGTACGGATGTGCTTCCCTGGTAATCCAATGCCTGGGAAATAAGGATCAAACCATTCAATGCCATGGTCTGTCCCCCACCTTCCAAAGCGGCTGTTACGGCAACAGCCCGGGTAGTACCAAAGCTTTCTCCTGCCAGATACTTTGGTGATTGCCAACGTTGGTTACGGGTTATCCACAAGCGCATAAATTGGGCAATGGATCTGGCATCTTCTGTCAAACCCCAGAAATCTTCATTCTTTCCTTTGCCGATTACCTTGGAATAACCTGTTCCCACCGGGTCCACAAATACAAGGTCAGTAATATCCAGTAAGGCCAGATCATTGTCTATAACTTCAAAAGGCGCAGCACCATCGTCTATACGAGCATCTGAATCCACATGGACTACTTTTGGACCAAAAACACCCATATGTAACCAAACGGATGCCGATCCAGGTCCTCCATTAAAAATAAAAGTCACAGGCCTTCTAGAAGGATTAGGATCCTCCTTAAGGTATGAAGTTGACCAAATGGACGCTACAGGCTCTCCATCTGCATTTTTCAGATGTGTCTCTCCCGCAATGGCCTTGTAGCGCAGTTTGACACCATGGAAGGTTCCTTCGTGAAGGGTTTCAAATACCAACGCTTCCGGGATATCCTTTTTCTCCTCCTGAGCCTTTGCACTGAAGCAAAATATCAATAGTGCCAATAGCATGGGAAATGTGATGTTTTTTCTGATCATGGTTATGTGGATAAGTCTTTAAGGGTATGTTTATTGATGGCTTTTCGATATTATTCTCTTGACTAGAAATTTAAAACTTAATTGTCACTTAGCTCTGCCTCGGCCTCAATCTCCACCAGGTAACCTTCTCCTACCAATTTAGCTTCCACTAGGGTATTGGCTGGCTGAATTCCTTCAAAGCGCCTTCCATGTGCACGGGCAACAGGCTCCCAGTTATCCACATTATTGACGAAAATTCTGGTCCGCACAACATCCTCTAGTTTTCCACCTAAAGATAATATTGCCCCTTCGATTTTATCCAATACAAAAGTTGCCTGTGATGCAGGATCATTTCCTCCTATCATTTTGTTACCATGCGTGGCGGTGGTTCCTGATACTGAAATGCGGTTCCCTTTTCTTACTGCCCTGCAATATCCAGCCATCCCCTCCCAGGGTGTCCCACTGAAAACTTTTAAAGAACCATTTGGACCTTGGACCACTTCATAAGGCTTGGGCATGGCATCCAAATGATGGCTTAAATCTCCTGAAGCTGTCAAAAATGGGGGTTTTCGGTATTCATCCCCACAATCCCCAGGTATTGGGGCCAGTGTTTGACAGGCACTGTGGATAACTTTTTTATCCTCCTCATCCAACTCAAATGAAAATAATTGCGAAGTATCATCTATATGAACGCTTTGGCCAAGTCTTGCCCCAATAATAACACCTCCAACAAAGTCCTGATCCATGATGTACTTGGTAGCAATATTGGCCAATGAAACCCCATGTTTTCTGGCAACCTTCTCAACATCATGCAGAAGTTCCTGAAATTTATCCCAACCTCCGGCAGCATCAATAAAACGCTTGTACTTCATCTGCGACCAAGTGGCCCCATTATCAATGGTCGGTTCCGGCCTACCTAGCCATTTTTTGGAAAGAAAGCCTCCTGCCAATGTGCCGAATGCAAGTACCTTTACACCGAACGCTCTACAGACTTCTGCCATATCTCCTGCTGCCCTGCCATCAACCAAAGAATGGCAGACCTGATTGGATACTATGGGGATTCCCGAAGCACACACCATCCTCAAATGCGCAGCATCAAAATTAGTCAGGCCCAAATGTCCGATCAGCCCTTCTTCTCTCAATTCATTCAACCAAAACAATTGGTCCAGCCAAACCGGATCCAGGTAATTCCAGGCATGAAATTGCAGCAAATCCAGCTTTTCTGCCTGAAGCCGGCTGAGCGAATGTTGAACAGCTGCCCTGACTTCATCCTTGTTGGATCTTCCAGGTTTCGGAACCCACTTGGTCAGCATTTGACTGGGATAATCTGATCCAAACTTTTTTTGAAAAGTGCCGGCAATGACCTCGGCCGAACCATAATGGTCTGCCATATCAAAAGTTGTCAAGCCAGCCCTGACATAAGGCAGCATTGCCTCGGCAGTCTTGTTCGGATCAAGTTCATTTCCATCCCTTTCCATATCGGCAATCTGCCATAATCCAGTAAGTGCTTTTGAAATTCTTAGACCAGGGGCCAATTCCGTATATTGTATTGTTTTCATTCTGAAGGTAATTGTTGGAAAAGTTTATCTGTATCTACACCGTTTTTCTTCATAGCCCTGAATTTACTGTAGAATAATAGAGAAGCCAAGGCCATGACGATCAGCCAAATGGGTGTTGAGTGAAAATACCATGCATCTGTTTCACTTTGAAGGTCTTTAAAGGTATGTATTAGGAGGAAAAACAATAAAACCAAAGTTCCGCTATAGCCGATCAAACGTCTTATGATTCTACTTTTAAAGATATTGATCTCGTTGGCCAGGAGGGGATTTACTTTTTCTACAGTCAATAATGTAAGACACATTAGCAGGAAATTGACCATCATAGAAGTCACCATAATGTCAATTCCCAGAAAGAAATTTCCTGCAAAATGACTCCCCAAAATGCCGACACTTGCCATAAAACCACTTAGGATGATGGCCAGATAAGGCGTTTGGAATTTTGGGTGGATTTTGGTGATCCTGCTCGGAAAAATGCCATCCTCAGCCCAAGCAAACATCAAACGGGAAACTGAAAGCAGCATCGCCGGAAGGTCGTTGATCAGTGCAATCGCGGCACCTCCTACTATAACCACTGTAAGCCAGGAAGGTAAGAGGTAAGCCAAAAGTCCAGGAGCGGTTATATCCCCTTTCATGGCTTCTTCAGCTACAAATGACCAAGGAACAGTATGGTAAACAGCCGCAGTAAATAACATATAATATCCTCCCACAACCAGTATGGTCAAACCAATCGCTAAAGGCAGTTTTTTTGTGGGCTCTTTTGCTTCACCTCCAGCTTGGGCTATACTGTCAAAACCAATAAAGCTGGCAAATAACAAAGCTCCGGCTGATAAAAAAGTGGCTAGGTTGAATGTTTGCGTTTCAAATGGAATAATTTCTTGCCCTGTTTTCTCAAAAACACTTTGTGCAAAATCTATTGGGGTAAAATTAAAACCAGCAATGATAACTACTCCTCCCATTAAAAACATCAATATCATCAATGGTATAACTGTTTTTTCATAGGATTTTGCACCTTTAATATTGACCCAGACAAAAACCCAGACCAGGATCAATGCGAGGATCACCCTTATCCAACCTGTATTCATTGCCAAGGCCAACTCTTCCCATTGTAAAGCAAGAGCAATATCCCTTAAAAAAGGAATTGTAACATAGGCCACTACCCCTATAACAATAGAAAGACCAAACCATTGAGAAAAACTTGCCACAAAACCCAGATAGGGATTAAGCCCCCTACTGGCATAAATATAGCTTCCGCCGGCTCTTGGCATGGCGGTGGCCAACATACTATACGCCAAGGCAGCAAGAATAGCCGGTATGGCGGCGAAAACGAATGCTGGCAGTACATATGGACCTATGCCAGGCACGTGCCTTTGGATCATAAAGGGCACAACATTAATGGAAGCTCCCAACATGGAACAAACTCCCGTTGCGATTAGGCCCATCAGTCCCAATTGCCTGCTGAGTGAAGAATTGCTCATCTGTTTTGAATTTGCAGACAAGCAAAATCTCATTTATTTCAGTCAATTCAAAGTGTAATTTTTTTTATCTAAAAGGCATTGGTATTTTACCTTCGATTCTTCCCATTCAATACTTACCCACCACAGTCTTCGCCTTCAATTGGCTGGAGCTTACTTTGTACTTCCTCTGATAATAAATGATCACAGGAGTGAAAACAACAGTAGGCAAAAGCCAGGCAATAAATACCGGATCAGTATGCCAGTTTTGTACCAGAAAAGCAGTACAAGTAGCTATAAATGCCCCCATCATCCTGCTGATGTGCATATTCAAAAACCAAGCCCTAGGATATGTGGTTAACTTTCTGCCTATTCTCAAGTCACCAAGAAGCATACCTGCCAACATCAAACCAAAAACAACAAATACCACCCCAAATCCCCCAATCTTGTGCCATCCAACCTGGGTGAAATAAAGGGTAGGAATAATCAGGGTGACGAATCCAGTCACAATGAAAACATAATCCCAAAACCCAAACTTTAAGCCCTGATTCCTCCTGAACTGCAAAAACCTATATCCTGTCAAAGTCATATAGGTACTGAATCCACCGATCATGAGGAGAAACATATTTCCCTTCGGTATAGCAATACCAAAAGCAGTAATACCAATGATCAACATCGACCAATAATACATTTTCCCACTTAGGTTATGGCCCTTCTTACCTTTTTTGAAAATGATGGCCGCTATTCCTGAAAGCAATGCGGCACTTCCCGCAGCAATGTGGATAACTAATAGGGTTTGCAAAAATTTCTCCATGGCTTTTTTATTTCAAACATAGCAGAATCCCACTTGATATGATTGAAATAGGGCTTTTGGACAAGGTTTAGGGATAAATGACAAGCTAACTGTTCAGCCAATTTCTGATTTGAGGCGCATATTTTCTAGAGACAGGGACTACCTCTTTCAGTCCTTCAAAGATCAATTGGTATCCCTGAGCGTTACCCTCAATGTGTGAAACAAGCTTCAAATTGGCGATAAAAGAGCGGTGGGTACGAAGCAGACCCATTGTGGATAACTCCTCCTCAAGTGCGGCAAGGTTGTTCCTTACTAAGGTTTTTTTGAGCTGTCCTTTTTGTTTAAAATAAACCTCAACATAATTGTCCGCAGAACAGATCCACAACAGATCATCAAGATGAAGTTGAAGGTCTTCCTGCCGGTATTGGGAAGGAATAGTAACCATACTTTGGTATCCTGTAGGCTTTTCATGTTTTAAGGAAAGGGAACTTTCCAGTTCATAGGCGACTTTCAGGTTTTCTTTCAGTCTTTTTGTGTAGTTCAAAAAAACCAAACCAATTATAGGGAAAACACCTACAGCAAAGGTAGCACCCAATAAGAATAAAAAGCGCGATAAAGACCAATCTGCCCCACCAATATAGATGGTGTAGAAATAATTACCTATGCCGATCAATATAAGAATAGATAAGTTTTCCACAATTTCCCTTCCTGTGGTCCAGTACTTTTCTTGAAAGAAGCCAGGAAACAATTTTTGAATACCCTGTTGGAAAATAAGAACGGAAAAAAAGGTAATCAGCCCATAACCTAAAATCAACCAGGGACGCTGGGACTTGGGAATCTGTTCCAATCCAAAGGGCTGAAATACCAATAGAAAAAGAAAAATAAAGAAGCCAATGAATAAGCCAAGCTGGAAACTTCTACCAAATGATGGCATTTCACAGGGATAGGGTTGGTTTAAAAATCCAGCCATAGGGATAAGGTTATTGCCTTAAATTTTTTGATTGCTATTTATTCCTAAATTTACAGCTTGATTTGGTACAATTTTACATTTCGGTTCCAAATAGGACAAAAGCCGTGATAAAGAATAATGTTCAGAATTCATATTCGAGCATCCAAGTACCAGAAAAGGCAACCCAACTTTTGAAGCATATTTCATGAAGTCAATTACTGTAATTGTCCCTGTATACAATGAGGAGGGAAATATTTTAAGAGTCAAGCAGGCACTTGATGAATATATTGCGCAATCCGCATATAGGGTGTTTGTCCTATTTGTAAATGATGGATCCTCAGACAGTTCATTGGAAAAAATCCAGGAAGTATGTAAGGAAAACTCACGGTATGGTTTTATTTCTTTTTCAAGAAATTTTGGTCTCAGCGCCGCAATCAAGGCAGGATTTGACCAGTCTCAGACTGATTGGGTGGCTTATATTGATGCAGATCTTCAGACTTCAGCCATGGATTTCCTCAAATTTGAGCCTTTTATAGAGGATTTTCAATTGGTTGCCGGAGAAAGGCAGGGCCGCAAGGATGGTTTAGGTAAAAAAATTTCCTCAGGATTTGCCAATTGGGTGAGAAACAGCTTCCTCAATGATGGTGTGAAAGATACAGGATGTCCATTGAAGATTTTTCAAAGGGACTTTGCAGTCAGGCTACCCTTTTTCAATGGTTTTCACCGTTTTTTCCCGGCACTTTCCCAGATTTATGGTGGAAAAATTAAAATCATACCCATTAACCATTATCCAAGAGTAGAGGGTCAATCCAAATTCAATGCTTTTAATCGCATGGTGCAGCCCTTTTTGGACACACTGCTGGTTTACCGTCTCAAAAAAAGGAATGTACCTTTCCAAACGGAAATAGTTCATAAACCCTTCATCAATGAATAGTTTTTTGCTAATAGGAATGGGGCTTATCGCCCAAGCACTTTTTGCGGCACGATTTATAGTCCAACTACTCCAGTCTGAAAAAGCCAATCGGGTCGTATCGCCATCTGTTTTTTGGCAGCTAAGTCTCTTTGCCTCCCTTCTACTGATTCTTTACGGGTTTTTCAGAAGTGATATCGTGATTGTTGGAGGCCAATTGGTCGGTTACCTGATATATATCCGTAACCTACAGCTGAAAGGAGAATGGAATAAGCTCCCCATGGCTTTAAGGTATTTTGCCTATTTACTACCATTTTCCTTATTTGCCTTCTTGGTTTTTGGATTGGATTACAACTGGGAAAGGCTACTGGAGAATCCCGAAATTGAAAGTATGCTACTGACATGGGGCACATTGGGTCAGCTTATTTTCACTTCCAGATTTGTGGTCCAATGGATCCATTCCGAAAAAATCAAAGATTCCGTATTTCCTACCTCATTCTGGTATATCAGTATAGTAGGTTCTTTGATTATCGCGGTTTATGCGATTTTCAGGAAAGATGCTGTATTATTTATTGGCCAGTCTTTTGGACTGGTAGTATATTTCAGAAACCTCCATCTCAATTTCCACCATAACGTGAAAAGATCCATCTCCCTTTTTCAAAAATTCAAGCCTTACAGGCTTTCGGCCTTGTTGGTTTTCACTGCAATGGTCCTTTTTTTCAACCTTGGAGGATGGGGCGTTACCGAAAGCAGCGAGGCACGCTACGCCCAAATCCCTAAAGAGATGTTGGAAACCGGAGATTATCTCCATCCCCAGTTGATGGGCATTTACCATTATCATAAGCCTCCAGTTACTTATTGGATCACAGCTTTATCCTATAAATTATTTGGAATATCCCCTTGGTCAGCAAGGTTTTTTTTACAGCTGGCCATTCTATTACAGATTTGGCTGGTCTTCAGGATTTGGAAATTGATCTTTAATGAGGAAAACGGGGCATTTTACGCTGCTTTAATCTATGCTTCTTTGCCCACAGTAATAATAGCTGGAAGAGGTCTGACTACGGATGCCTATTTGGCGACTTTTGTTCTATCTGCATTGCTGTTTTGGTTCAGGTACCTGAAAAGTTATCAACAAAAGGACCTGTTAATGTATTATTTTTTATTGGGTCTTGGCTTCCTTACCAAAGGACCGGTAGTACTGATTATTCCTGTAGTGCTGCTTCTTGCCCAAAAATCCTTCCTTAAACTGTCCTTAGGGAAGTTATCCACACATGTTTTAGGAATTTCAATGTTTCTTCTTCTCGGCTTCAGCTGGTTTATCTTATTATTTTTAGAAGACAGACAGTTTTTGGATTATTTTCTCTTCAAGCATACGTTGGAGCGCTTTGCCACTGACACCTTCAAAAGAAGCCAACCTTTTTGGTTTTATATCCCTATTGTAATTGCCACTGCTTTCCCTTGGTTTTTAGTGATTCTCTCCAAAGTAAAGGAAGCTTGGCAAGAAAAAAACAAAGAATTACTCAGCCTCATGAGCTGGGTATTAGTGCCCCTGCTGTTTTTTTCCTTAAGTCAATCCAAATTGGTGTTGTACATCTTGCCAATCTATCCAGGAATTGCCATTGTAGGTGCGGCTACCTGGCTGAATATGAAAAAGAAAACTCAGGAAAAATGGGACAAGGCTTTGTTTATTTTTCAAATGCTTATCCTTATCGGTCTGGGGATAAGTAGTTTCATAGAACCAGATCTTGTCCTAAATTATAAATTTTACTTTGTTTTGGTGTTGACAACTACCGTGATCCTAACCATCAGGCTTTTGCCAATGAGGGTGAAAGACAGGACTGTTATCAATGCCTATCTTTTTATTATGGGAATCACAGCAGCTTCCAGCTATGTGTTTATCAACAATGCGGGAATGGTCAATGATGCCAGAAACATTGTCAGCTTTTTGAATGAAAACCTGTCGGAAAGGAAAAATGTATTGGTATATGACAGAAGGATGCCCTCAATTTCATTTTTGTCAGATAAAAATATCATTTCACTCTATGATGGTTCGGATGACCTGAACAGGGAAACCCAGTTTGAAAAGACCAACAATTGGAAAAAAAACCTGATCAACTTAAAGGAAAATCCGGAATGGTTTATCCATGAATGTCCAGAATCTTCGGTTTTACTAGTGAAGAAAAGCCGGCTGAAAAAACCTATGGTGGAAATACCCAAAGACCGTTTTTCCAGGCAACATGAACTGGATGGTTGGGTAATTTATTATTGACAATTAAGTCCATTGAAAATGAAGCTAAAAAGACAGGGAAGGGCATTTTCCCTTCCGCAATCTTTTTAATGAGAATTTTTTTCAGTATTTTTCCAACTAATTTGATTTCAAAAATTAAGTCACTAATTGATTTTTATTGGTGATTTATTTCAGCACCATGAAAGTTTCTGCAGAACAGCCATTTCAGCTTGTTTATTCATTATTCAGCCATGAGTTCCTTGGACTTTTGTTTGAATCTTTTGTAGTACAACTCGATGAAAAAGGAAGATTCTCTTTTGCCCATCAGAACATTTCTTCCATCAATGCGCCAGAATTTGCGTCTGGCCTTGATGAAACAGATTACAAACTCATCAAATGGATGGATGAAATGCAGCAGGATGCGGTTGTTAAAAAGTTCAACCAAAAGAAGCTGAAGCCTAAAGAGTTTCTCAGAAAAATCTATGACCCAAAAACTGAGAATAAAACCATTCAAGAATTGATTGAACTCAAACTGGAAGGGTTAAGGTCAAAAGTTTTGGAGAACCTACATGGTAAACGACTTTTTGAAATGGGAAATGATGGCAATCCTATTTGGAGAGAAATAGAAATCATGCCTCAAAAAGCATCTGTGCTTTTTCATTTCAGAAGGAATGAAGAGAATACCCATTATTTTCCCACCATCAAATATGAGGGTGAAAAGCTGGAATGGCAATATAGAAATGCCTATTTGGTCTGCAATGAACCTGCCTGGCTTGTTGTGGATTATAGGTTGTATAGTTTCAAAAAAGGGGTAGACGGGAAAAAGCTACAGCCATTTCTGAATAAAAAATTCATAGTTATCCCCAAAAAAGTTGAGGAGCAATACTATCGTAAATTTGTAACCCAATTGCTTGCCTCTTTCGATGTCTATGCTGTTGGCTTTGACATAAAAGTAGAAAGAAGTGAACCACAGGCAATTCTTTACTTAAGTGACCTTCCATCTACCCCCAAAACGGATCTTTTTGGTAATTTTTTAGAAGATGTAGAGGAAGAAAAAATTGTATTTGATCTTCATTTCCAATATGGGCCTTATTCTTTTCGTTCGGAAGACCGTCGAGACAATAATGTAGAGCTGGAAATAATTGGAGACAATTATGTTTTTCATAAAGTAATCAGGAATCCGGAAAAGGAAAAGTATTATGGGGACTTCCTAAAAGATCTCAATCTGCCGGTCAAATCCGGGAAGTATTCACTTTTTAAATCCATGGCCTTTGGATGGATCAATAGCAATAGGGAAGCATTAGAAGCAAAGAATATCGCTATTCACCAGACAAGTACCATAAAAGGTAAAAAATATTTTCTTGGAAATGCCAGAATCTCTGTAGAGGTCAAGGAAAACATTGACTGGTTTGATGTGCATGCCATAATCAAGTTTGGTTCCTTTGAAGTACCCTTCCATAAGCTGCGGAAATTATTGCTTCAGGGCAAATCAGAATTTGAACTGCCAAATGGGGAGATAGCGGTAATCCCGAATTCATGGTTTGTGGATTATTCAGAAATGTTTGCTTTTCTGGAAGAGCAGGAGGATGAAAAATCTTCAGGGTTGGTTCTGAAAAAGCATCACATAGCCCTTGCTCAGGAACTCCAAGAAGGGAATCTGTTACAGTTGACCTTGAGCAGAAAACTGGAAAAGTTGCGGGATTTTAGTCAGATCGAAGATTATGATTTGCCTTTTACCTTTAAAGGAGAGCTTCGCCCTTACCAAAAAGCGGGCTACAATTGGCTGAGGTTCCTAAATGAATACCGCTTTGGCGGATGTCTTGCAGATGATATGGGTTTGGGAAAAACCGTACAGGCCTTGGCTTTGTTGGCACATGAGAAAGAAGCCAATCCTGCAGCGACATCATTGTTGGTCATGCCGACTTCCCTGATTTACAACTGGGAACTTGAAGCAAAAAAGTTTACCCCAGGATTGAAGATTCTTACCTATACAGGAACCCAAAGAATCAAGGACAGCAGCAGGTTCGCTAAGTACGACCTGGTGCTCACTTCTTATGGTATTGCGCGTATGGATGTGGATATCTTAAAGGAATTCTACTTTAATTACATCATCTTGGATGAATCCCAGGCCATCAAAAATCCGGGAAGTATCATTTCCAAAGCTGTCTGTGAGCTTAATTGCAGGCAAAAACTGATCCTCACAGGTACCCCTGTGGAAAACGGCACCATGGATCTTTGGTCCCAGATGAACTTTATCAACAAGGGGCTATTGGGTACACAGGGCATGTTCAAAAAGCAGTTTTTGCAACCTATCGAAAAGAAAAACGATATGGACAAGGCCGCTAAACTGCATGCCATGATCAAACCTTTCATCATGCGCCGACTCAAAAGTCAGGTGGCAACGGACCTGCCTGAAAAGGTAATCAGTGTCAAATACGCCACGATGACCCCTGAACAGGAAAAAGCCTATGAAGAGGTAAAAAGCTATTACAGGGAAAAAATTATCAGTGAAATGACCCTTCCTGGGCTAAAAAACCAACAGTTTACTTTATTGAGGGGTCTGACCCAGTTGAGGCAGATAGCCAACCATCCCAAGCTTGTGGATAAACATTATACGGGTGATTCAGGAAAACTCGAGGATGTTATCCACATGCTGGAAGCTACGGCAAGTGAAGGGCACAAAGTCCTTGTTTTCAGCCAATTTGTAAGACATTTGGCCATTGTCAGGGAATATCTGAATGAAGAAAATATTCCTTATGCCTACCTCGATGGTACCACCAAAGACCGACAGGCTCAAGTTAAGGCCTTCCAGGAAAATGAAAAGATCAAAATTTTCCTGATTTCCCTTAAGGCTGGTGGAGTCGGGCTTAACCTTACCAAGGCAGAGTATGTCTTCCTTTTGGACCCTTGGTGGAACCCGGCAGTTGAGGCACAGGCCATAGACAGGGCACACCGTATCGGGCAGGAGAACAAAGTCATGATTTACAAATTCATTACCCACAATACAGTTGAGGAAAAAATCATGGCCCTTCAGGAAAGAAAAATGGCTTTAGCAGGCGAATTGATCAGTACCGAAGAAAGCTTTATGAAGAGCCTTAGCAAAGATGATATCGAGGCTTTACTGGCCTAAATTGATGGTTTCCATCGGCAAGACCTTTGGCAATCATCAATTTTTTGGATTATTTTTAAAATCAAACCTATATACCTATGAACAAGGCA
Organism: Cecembia rubra; assembly: GCF_003014575.1. Taxonomy (GTDB): domain Bacteria; phylum Bacteroidota; class Bacteroidia; order Cytophagales; family Cyclobacteriaceae; genus Cecembia_A; species Cecembia_A rubra. Next base: position 263,335 of record NZ_PYGF01000007.1, on the reverse strand, counting down.
ATTTTGATTATCCAATGCCCGGACCAAAAAGGCATTGTAGCCCATATTTCTGATTTTTTGTACAAATATCAGGGCAATATTTTAGAAGTAGACCAGCATGTTGACGAGGAAATCGGAATGTTTTTTATGCGGGCAGCATGGGAGTTGGAAAGCTTTGGACTTCATAAAGATGAGATCAGACCTTCCTTCGAAAAAGAAGTGGCCGTCAAATTCGGGATGAAATTCGATTTATACTTCAACTTTCCAAAACCAAGGATGGCACTGTTTGTATCAAAACTTTCCCACTGCTTATTTGATATCCTTAGCAGGGTATATTCGGGACAGTTTGATGTGGATATCCCTTTGGTGATATCCAACCACATGGATTTGCAAGGAGTAGTTAAAGCGTTCAATATTCCTTTCTATCACCTGCCTGTGGATAAGTCAAATAAAACGGAGGTGGAACAGCAACAAATCGCGTTATTAAAGGAGTTTAATGTTGATTTTATTGTTTTGGCCAGGTACATGCAGATACTGTCCAGCGACTTCATCAATCAATATCCAAATCAAGTTATCAACATTCATCATTCTTTTTTACCTGCTTTCGTAGGGGCAAAACCTTACCATGCGGCATATGAACGTGGCGTTAAAATCATTGGGGCCACTGCACATTATGTTACAGAGGAATTGGATGCAGGACCCATCATCGAACAGGAAGTGGCCCGTGTCAGACACCATAACACGCCTTCTGATTTGGTACAAATTGGTCAGGATGTGGAAAAAGTCGTATTGTCAAAAGCCATCAAGTACCATTTGGACAGGAAAGTACTGGCCTATGGGAATAAAACCATCATTTTCTATTGATCGGGAAGTATTTTGGTCAAATTCAAACTGATTAATTTCAATCATTTCCTTGATAGCCTAAGTTTTTCAATAAACAGCTAACTGTATCCAAAGTATTGCACCACTATTTTTTTGCATCTCAATAGCAAAAAAACACATCTTATAAATTTTTGTTTTGTTTTTGCTAATTTTTTATCAAATAAATTTTGAAATTGTCAAAATATCACCAATTTTGTGTATAATATTTTGTGAAATTCTGCTTGCCATAAGCGTAAAGTTATTCATTTCATCGAAGATAGAGTTACTGTTTTTCTTGACTGAAAAATCTCGATAAATAAAAAAATTAATCACCAACAATAAAGTTATCCACATTTCTGGAAAGTTACATCAAGCACTTAGCAGTTGCGAAAACTCTAGTGGATTTTATCAGTACTATGTGCCATGGCTATCAAAAACTGGAAAAACAGGCTGTTAAAAAAATGATTATGATCAAGTTCGGACTTTTTAAATCATTTATTTTTCATTCAGGCAGAAAGGCAATTACACTATTTGCGCTCTCTCTTCTTTGTTTGCTTTTTATTCAAATCGATTCCCAGGCGCAGAGTGCTATCTTGAGATATGCGGACACGCAATTTAATTTGGAAAATTACTATAAAGCCGCCAATGCTTACAAAAAGGCTTACAACAAGAAGGAAAAATATGAAACAGCAGTCAAATTAGCCAATACATTAGAAAAATTTGGATCTTACGATGAAGCCTATGAATGGCGGAAAAAAGCGATTGCTTACTCTGAATCAACCAAGCAGGACTATCAAGATTATTTGATTGCTGCCCTGAAGATCCACAATTGGGAAGAAATTGATACCCTTTTGGAAAAGGGAGGATATGTCTCAGCTGATTTCCCGGAATTGAATATTGATGGAATTAGAAAACTGCACAAAAAATCGAACTTAAAGCTGGCTTCCCTTGAAGAAATTAATTCCGATGCCTCTGAATTGGGAATTACATTTGAAAAAAACGGCCATTTACTTTTCTCCAGCGACCGGGGTCCTGTGGGAAATAGCCAATCCATTCCAACATTTAGGCTGGATGCCAAAAATGAGATTTTTAGCCAAGAGAAAAGCAATTACAATGAGCGTGAGTTTTACAAAATTTACAGGAAAAACGCCGAAGGTGAAGTTGCAGCAGTGAACACCGATTTAAAAAATGTCTTTCACGTCAGCGATCCGCATTATTTTTCAGAAAAGGACATTATTTTTTACACAGCATTTGTTGCAAAAACAAAGGTTAAAGGAAGCAAGAACATAGTCAATCATGCCGGGATTTATTTTGGCAAAATTGATGATTCGGGGAATATCACGAATAGCAAACCATTTAAATACAATGACCACTTGTCTTATGGGGTCATGAACCCTTTTGTGGATAAGTCTTCTAAAAGACTCTATTTTGCCTCAGATATGCCTGGTGGACATGGTGGTTTTGATCTTTACTATTCAGCTTTTGATGACAATTTTAATTTTTCAAAACCGGTAAACCTAGGTCCAATTATCAATACACCACACAGTGAAAGCCATCCCTTTATCCACGACAACCAGCTATTCTTTTCCTCTAGGGGACATGTAGGTTTTGGGGGTATGGACATTTTTGCAGCAGACATCGTCAATGGCCGTGTGGATAACTTACGCAACATGGGAGCTCCCTACAACAGTACCCGGGATGATTTCTTTTTTGTAGTAGCAGAGAACGGCAAAAGGTATTTTACTTCCGATAGAAAAGATGGTATGGGCCTGGATGATATCTATACCCTAAGGGAAATGTTCAAAGTGTTGAAAGTTACAGTGGAGGACTGTATGGAGAATCCATCACGGAATTTGAATCTAACATTGTGGATAACTTGGGCAATCCTCTTCAAACAGAACTTACCAAGGAAGGTATCTTACATGCAAGCTTGGATCCTGATTCAGATTATCGCTTGAAAATTTCTAAAAATGGATTTTTTGATTTGGAAGACAAGTCTTTCAGTACAGTTGGATTTGAAGGTGATACGCTTATGATGACATACAAGCTGGCTCCGATTCCTTATAACTCCAAAATGTATGTGGATAACATTTACTATGATTTTGATAAATCGGACATAAGGGAAAGTGAAAGACAAACGCTCAATAAAATTGCAGCATTGATGGTGGATAATCCTCATACAGTTCTTTATGTCAATTCACATACCGATTCAAGAGGTGCGAATGAATACAATGAGAAACTCAGCGAAAAGAGAGCCGAGTCCGTCAAAGAATATTTAACAGGTCTAGGCTTGGCGGCAGATCGCATCAGCACGGAATGGTTCGGAGAAGAAAGATTGGTTAACAACTGCGGAGATGGTGTTCCATGCGCTGAAGTAAATCATCAAATGAACAGAAGAAGTGAATTGATCCTGGCCGCATTTACTGATCAGCAAAAACAATACAAGTTACCTGCGGGAACAACAGATCCTTGCGATCTGGTACTTGCCCCAACTGTTTCGGAGGAAATCAATGTGGATAAGTCCCAGGATTTACCTACCCTTTATTTTGATTTTGACAAAAGCAACATCAGAGAACAGCACAGGGTTGAATTGGATAATGTGGCCAATCAGATGAAAAACAATCCTGATCTGAAGATTACCATAGAAGGGCATACAGACCAAAGGGGAAATGAAGTCTATAATGAATACCTGTCCGAAAAAAGAGCAAAAGCTGTTGTGGATTATTTAATAAGCAAAGGCATTGAATCAGACAGGATTGAATATGCTTACTTTGGAAAAACCCGTCCTATTCATGATTGCAACTCCAGGTCTTGTTCCAATGCACAGCACCAGGAAAATAGGCGGACCACCTTAAGGTGGAGCAATAAGGGACCTTGAAAAATTTAGGATATCAACAAAACAGGTATAAAAGGTAGTGAGAGGCTTAATTTCACTACCTTTTTCTTTTTAGTAATTTTCCTGTCCCCAACTTTAAATCTGAGAGTTATCCACATGGGATATTGCCAAAACTTTTTTTACCTCCATCACTATTTACCATTTGAGATTCCTATTTTTGATAATAGATCCCCTTACCAACAGGGAATTACATCCGCTGTTCAAATCACTGATCACTACAGGAGGTTATTGAAACTGATTTACGCTCCTCTGAAAATTAATGCATAAACCCATTGACCTATGAAAAAGCACCTTCTTTTAATCCTTTTAATGTGCCTGAGTATAAACTCAACATTTGCCCAAAAAGGCAGCAAGGAACGCATCAAAGTCTACAGCGCTGCATTGGAGGGCAACCTGATCGGAGATCCGACAGAGAGGGATGTGACTGTTTATTTGCCCACCTCTTACCAATCTAACCCAGAAAACCGTTACCCAGTGCTGTACATGCTTCATGGTTTTACAGACACCGACTCACAATGGTTTGGTTGGGAAAAACATTGGATCAATCTGCAAACCGTCATCGAGCAGTCCCTTGCCGAAGGACTTTCCAAAGAAATGATCGTGGTGATGCCCAATGCCTATAACCGCTTCAAAGGCAGTATGTATGCGAATTCAGCTACCATCGGTGATTGGGAAACTTTCGTCACCAAGGAACTCGTGGAATATATTGATACCAACTACCGCACTTTAGCTGACAAAAGAAGCCGCGGACTGGCCGGGCATTCTATGGGAGGTTATGGCACCTTGCGCTTGGGGATGAAGTATCCCGAGGTCTTTTCTGCCATTTATGCCCTCAGCCCTTGCTGCATGGATGGTGGGGCCAATACCAATGGAGAACTGATGGCCAAACTGGAGAAATTTACTCCGGATCAATTGGAAGGAGCCAATTTCTTCGAAATTGCGACGCTGGCCACTTCAGCTGCCTTTGCTCCTAATCCCCAAAATCCTCCCTTTTATCTTGACCTTCCTGCAAAGAACGGGGAGCACCGACAGGAGGTTATCAACAAGATCATCGCCAACAGAACCCTCAATATTGTAGACCAATACATCATCAATCTCAAAAAACTAAAGGCTATCGCATTGGATGCCGGCTTACAGGACCGGGGAATCAGTGAGGCCACCAAATCCCTTCATGAGCTTTTGGAATCTTACCAAATCCCACATTTCTATGAAAGCTATGAAGGGGATCATCTGAATCGGATTGCGGAACGTATCCAAACCAAGGCCCTTCCCTTTTTCTCGGAAAATCTGGTTTTCCAGAATACCCTCTCTGAAATCATAGAAAATGGTGGTACAGGAGAATTCCCTGCTATCATGGTGTCTGAAACCAGCCTTCCTACCCATACAGTATTTAAACCTCAGGATCTAAGCAAGTTTGGCGAAAAAAATAAACTCCCCATCATCGCTTGGGGAAATGGTGCCTGTTTTGATTCTCCTTGGGAGCATATCAATTTCCTAAATGAAGTAGCCTCTCATGGTTTTTTGGTTATTGCCATCGGCACCATGCCCAAACAATCAGATGTCCGTTCTAAGTCGCATAAACTTTTGGACGCCATTGACTGGGCCATTGCCCAGAACAATGATCCAAAAAGCCCTTACTTCCGAAAACTGGATACTGAAAAAATAGCCGTGAGCGGGATGTCCTGCGGTGGTCTTCAAACGCTTGAAGTTGCCGGGGATCCACGGATTAGCACCATTGGGGTTTTCAACAGTGGCGTTTTGGGCAATCCGGGTGAAGGAAGGCCAGGAATGCCCCAAGTGACCAAAGAGCAACTGAGCAATATCAAAGTTCCCACACTTTATCTTTTGGGAGGAAAGTCCGACATAGCCTATGGCAATGGCATGGACGATTTTGAACGGATCAACCATGTGCCCATTTTCGTTGGCAATCTCGATGTAGGGCATGGCGGCACCTATGGTCAGCCTTATGGAGGTGAATTTGCACGGGTAGCTACCCACTGGTATAAGTGGCAACTCAAAGAGGACAAAAAAGCGGGGAAGCTCTTTACCGGAAAAACGCCAGGACTTTCTAAAGCTAAAGGCTGGCTAGTGGCCAAGAAAAATATGGATTGAATCTTCTCCCAGTTAGATTGTTTAGAGATCAGTTTATTACTGGACTGAGCGGGATATTTTTTCAATTTTGACCAAAATAAAAGAAAGGAGACGGATAATATTTCCTCATTAAAGCCTTTCCCAAAACCTAAGTCTGCCCTGTTTGCAAAACTCATTTCAGCACCTCGCAAACCCTGGGATTTTTCCTCCGAATTTTTTCTGCATTGACGGGAAATAATTTTAAAAATCAATCAAAAAGCGCTGCAAAAAGCGTAAATTTCATTAATGAATTTGGTCAATGGGAGGTGTGGATAAACAAAGAGGCTGGACGGTAAGCCAGGAAAAAACCTAAGGTTTCCATTATTTCTCGAGCAAGTCCATAAGTTTATTTTTCCCCCGGCTTATGTTAGAAAAAATCATCAGATGGAGTGTCGGAAACAAAATCATCGTTTTCCTCCTGGTCATCGGTCTGATTGGATATGGTATTTATTCCCTTACCCAGATTCCCATAGGGGCGGTTCCTGATGTCACCAACAATCAGGTGCAGGTAATCACCACCTCCAGAAACCTTTCCACAGAAGATGTGGAAAGGTACCTGACCTACCCTATTGAACTTGAGATGGTCAACTTACCCGGTGTGAAAGAAATCCGCTCGGTCTCCAAGTTTGGGCTTTCTGTAGTCACCATTGTCTTTGAGGACAACATGGGTTCCTTCCTGCCCAGGCAACTGATCGCTGAGAAAATCCAAAGTGCACAGGAAAATATCCCCCAAGGCTTTGGTTCCCCATTTATGGGTCCTATCACCACTGGACTGGGAGAAATATTCCAGTACATCATCGATGTCAAACCCGGTTATGAGGACAAATACAGCCTGACCGACCTGAGAACGATCCAGGATTGGCTAGTCAAAAGACAGTTGTCTGGAATTCAGGGAGTGGTGGAGGTCAATACCTGGGGAGGATTTTTGAAACAATATGAAGTAGCGGTCAACCCCGAGCGCCTCAAATCCCTACAAATTGATCTAAGTCAAGTGTACCGTGCTCTTGAAGAAAACAACTCCATCGCCGGGGGAGGCTACATAGAAAAGACCGATGAATCCTATTTCATCCGCGCAGAAGGACAGGTCAAAACCTTGGAAGAGATTGGCTACATAGTGGTGGATGTCAGGCAGGGAACGCCCATTTATGTGCGGGATTTGGGCACGGTGGGATTTGGCCATGCCAACCGCTTTGGCGCCATCACCGCCAATGGACAAGGCGAAAAAGTGTTGGGCCAGGTCATGATGCTGAGAGGGGCAGATTCCAAAGCCACTATAGACCGAGTCAAGGAAAAACTGGCCCAAATCGAACCCACCTTACCTGAAGGAATTGTCATCAACGGCTTTTTGGACAGAAGCGACCTGATCGGAAAGACCACTTTCACCATTGCCGAAAACCTGATTTTGGGTTGTTTGATCGTGATATTTGTGGTGGTCTTGCTTTTGGGAAATATCAGATCAGGCCTCGTGGTGTCTTCGGTGATTCCCTTAAGCTTGCTATTTGCCCTTTCCATGATGAACATTTTTGGGGTGGATGCCAACCTGATGAGTTTAGGTGCAATCGACTTCGGTATCATCATCGACGGAGCGGTGATTATTGTAGAATTCATCGCTTTTCAGTTGTCCAAAGGATTCACCGAGTTTTCCGGGCTATCCAAAACCCAGATAAAAGAGAAGAGGGACCATATTGCCATTGATGCCGCCTCCAAAATGATGCATTCCGCTGTCTTTGGACAGATCATCATCATTATCGTATTTATTCCCATACTTTCCCTATCAGGTGTGGAAGGCAAAATGTTCCGGCCCATGGCCCAGGTGTTCAGCTTTGCGCTAATCGGCACCATGATCCTTGGATTAACCTATGTGCCTGTAGTCTCCTCCCTGTTTCTAAAAGCCACAGATCCTGAAAAGAAAAACATTACCTCCCGCTTACTTGATGCTATCTACAGCTTTTATCAACCTACACTCCAATGGGCCCTAGAACATAAAAAAACAGTGCTCGGACTTGCTGTGGGAATTCTGATTTTCGCTTTCGGAATATTTTCCAGAATGGGTGCAGAGTTTATTCCCACCCTGGACGAGGGTGACTTTGTGATCCAGCCCGTCCTAAAAACAGGTACCACCTTGAGTAATACCATAGAAATGACCACAGAGATCGAAAAAATCCTCATTGGATTCCCGGAAGTGGATCAGGTAGTGAGTAGGATTGGTGCGGCTGAAATACCCACTGATCCCATGTCCATGGAGGAAAGTGATATCATCGTAACCTTGAAGCCTCCCAAAGAATGGCAGACGGTCAGCACAAAAGATGAACTGGCGGATGCTTTCAAAAAGGCGCTTTCTGTGATCCCCGGACTGGAGTTTGAATTTACCCAGCCCATAGAAATGCGTTTCAACGAACTGATAACCGGGGTACGTGCAGATCTGGCCATCAAGCTGTTCGGTGAGGACCTGGAGATCCTCAACCAAAAAGCCAGGGAAATTGAGGCGGCCATCCAAGGAGTGGAAGGGGCAGCTGATATCATTGTGGAAAAAACCGCCGGACTCCCCCAAATGAAAATCCGCTATGACAGGGAGAAAATAGCCAAATACGGGGTCAACATTTCTACTTTGAACGACATCATCACCATGGGTTTTGCAGGAATGAAAACAGGAGTCGTATTCGAAGGTGAAAAGCAGTTTGACCTGGTCATCCGTTTTGATAAAGAATACCGGGTCAACTTGGACAATATACGCTTGGCCGCTGTAGGTCTACCGGATGGGAGCTCCCTTCCATTAAGTGAATTTGCGGAAATTTACATGGACCGTGGACCTGCCAAAATATCCAGGGACGCTTCCAAACGGAGGGTGGTGATCGGGGTCAATGTCAGAAACAGGGATCTTCAATCCGTGGTAGATGACATTCAGACCAGATTGACCGAAAAAGTCAAACTCCCCGAAGGCTACTACCTGGATTACGGGGGCCAATTTGAAAACCTGAACATGGCCAAGGCCAGGCTGATGATCGCTGTTCCTATTGCCCTGGCCCTGATTTTCCTCTTGCTCTTTTTTGCCCTTTCCTCCATCAAGGAAGCCCTGATGATCTATACGGCCATTCCTTTTTCTGCAGTAGGCGGTATTCTGTTGCTGTTTATCCGAGGCATGCCCTTCAGTATCTCGGCAGGAGTAGGCTTCATTGCACTTTTTGGTATCGCAGTTCTCAACGGGATCGTTTTGATTGAGCACTTCAAAGAGCTAAAACACATACACACTGGTGATCTTCAGTCCCTGATTTTAAAAGGCACAAAAGAACGGCTGAGGCCGGTATTGCTTACCGCTGCCGCTGCAGCACTGGGCTTTTTGCCCATGGCCATCTCTACCTCTGCCGGTGCGGAAGTGCAAAGGCCTTTGGCCACAGTAGTGGTCGGAGGATTGGTATCTGCTACCTTATTGACCCTGGTGGTTTTGCCTGTCCTGTACAGCATGTTCCATTCTAAATCAAGTTCCCATGAATAATATCCTTAAAATAGGGATACTTATCGCCTTTATCGGTCTTTTCCCTTTGGTGGGAAAGTCTCAGACAACAGTCATCGATCTGGAAACCGCCATGCAGGCTGCCATAGAAAACAACCGCGGGCTGAAAGCCTCCTACCAAAACCTGGAAGCTACCCGTGCTATGGTGGGTGCGGGAGTCAACATTGAAAAAACACAGGTTTTTTACCGGCATGATCAAAATGACATTGCTGAAAACGGCATTTCCAACAGGGTATGGGGCCTGAGCCAAAGTGCGCAGTTCCCAACCGTTTATGGACTTCAAAAGCGGGTACTAAGTGATATATCTGAAGTCCGCTATCAGGAATTTGAAATGGAAAAAACCCAGTTGCTCAAGGAAGTTTCCCAAACCTATTATACCATCCTCTATTGGGAAGAAATGGAAAATAACTTCCGCTTTCTGGACAGCCTATATGCCCAGTTTTCCAAAGCAGCCAATCTCAGGTTTACGACAGGAGAGACCAACTACCTCGAAAAGGTTACCGCAGAAACCAAAAAAAGGGAAATGGCCGTCAAGTTGGCCCAAGCTTCAGAAAGTAAGAGACAGACCTACCAAAGACTGGAACAGCTTATACAGACCGAAAGCAATTTTGTGATCAAACGCATTCCCTTGGAGCCTTTGCCTGTTCAGGATGCCATCTGGACCAATCATCCAGGGTTAGGCCTTTTCCAAAAGAACCTGGAGCTGAGGAAAGACAACATGCAACTGGAAAAAAACCGCTTGCTGCCCGATCTGAGCGCAGAGGTGTTCAGAGGAACAAACAATGGTATGAATGCAAAAGTATATCCCGGTGTACAGTTTGGTGTAGCGGTTCCCCTGTGGTTTGCGCCGCAGAAAGCCAAAATCCAGGCCTCCAGACTTGAGTGGAACCAAGCAACCTTTGCGTTGGAAAACTACAGTTTCCAGCTGGAGAACAGAAGGCATCAATTGGAAATAGAGTTACAAAAATTCCAAGAAGCCATTTCATTCTATCAAAACGAGGGAAAGAACCTCAGCCGTCAGCTGATCAACCAGGGAACCTTGGCATTTCAGAACGGGGAAATAGACTTCCTTCAATATGTACTCCTGATTGAAAGTTCCAGAAATATCGAGTTGGACTACCTGTTCAATTTACAAGGTTACAACATGACTGTCCTGGAAATCAATTACCTGATCCAACCCTGATTATGAAAATACTATCCTATATCCTTTCGATTGTCCTCTTGGGAATTTTTGTGGCTTGTGGCTCCAAAGAACAAAAGACACAGCGCAATGAGGAAGCAGCTGATGTTGATGTCATCCTCATCACACAGGAGCAGTACGACAAATCCAATATGGAAATGACAAGTCTTCAGGAGTATCCTTTTACCACCTTCATCCTTTCCAATGGAATTGTCAACATCCCTGCAGAAGGACGCTTTGAAGTAAGCTGCTATTTCGGGGGCAATATTGTCCAATTTGATCTTTTGGTAGGACAGAAAGTCAACAAGGGGCAGGTTCTTTTTGTCATGGAAAACCCGGAATTCGTGCAGATGCAGCAGGACTATCTGGACGCTTCAAGCCAACTTAGCTATCTGAAATCCGATTATGAAAGGCAAAAGGCCCTATATGAGGAAAATGTCACTTCTCAGAAGAATTTTCTGAAAGCAGAATCCGATTACAAAAGCATGTTGGCCAAAGCGGAGAGTTTGAAAAAAAAGCTGGCCTTGATCAATATCGCTGCTGACAAAACCACGGCTTCCAACATCAGTTCCAAAGCGGCTGTTTTTGCACCGATTTCCGGCTATATAGAATCCATCAAAGTCAATCAGGGCACCTACCTCAATGCATCGGATGTAGCTTTGACCCTGGTGAACAAAGCCCATCTGCACATCGAGCTGAACGTATTTGAAAAAGATGCCATTGCCCTGGAAATCGGGCAGCCCGTGACCTTCTACCTGCCCGACAACAAGTCGAAAGTCTTTGAGGGAGAGATTTTCCTTCTTGGGCAATCCATCAACGAAAAGAGAATGTTGGCAATCCATGTCCATTTGAAAGATGAAAAGGAAGGACAGGCACTAGTGCCGGGAATGTTTGTGGAAGCCAAAATCGGGCAGACTTCCAGTACCCAATCAGCCCTTCCCAACACTGCAGTTCTCAATGCGGACAGTAAAAACTATGTACTCCTTCTGGAGAAAAAAGAAGCAGATACCTACCATTTCAGGAAAATGGAAGTAGAGTTACTTTCACAGGATGAGGGAATGTCTGCCATTGCCAATCCCGAAAAATTCCCCAAAGGAAGTCAATTCCTCTCCAAAGGAGGCTTTCAGATTGTCAAGTAAAAATGCTGTATTCGATAAAAACATTTAAAAACCAATAAACCACAAGACCTCATTCTCCATGGAAAATAACAAAAAGCTCACCATAGAAAACTATTTGGAAAGCCACTATATCCACCGCAGCAATTGGCTAAGGGCAGCGGTATTGGGCGCCAATGATGGTATTATTTCCATTTCCAGCCTTGCCATAGGTGTCACTGCCGCCAGTACTACCAAAGACCCCATCGTTTTGGCTACGGTGGCAGGCTTAGTAGCAGGGGCATTATCCATGGCGGCAGGAGAATACGTGTCGGTAAGTTCCCAGACGGATATTGAAAAGTCCGACATAGAAAGGGAGATACAGGAACTTCAGGATATGCCTGAGGAAGAGGAAAAAATCCTGGCACAGATCTATCAAAAAAGGGGCCTGACCAAAGCCACTGCCAAGCAGGTAGCCAAAGAGCTCACGGCGGCAGATGCCCTGGGGACCCATATAAGGGATGAGTTGGGTATCAATGAAATCAGTCAGGCCAACCCCATTCAGGCAGCACTGGCTTCTGGAGCCGCATTCACTGCCGGAGGGATTTTACCACTCTTGGTGATCCTGCTGCTCCCTGTGACCAACCTGGAGTATTTCCTTTATGGATTCACTATCCTTTTCCTTGTCATTTTGGGAGCTGTTTCCGCCAGGACAGGTGGCTCGGGCATCAAAAAAGCTATCCTAAGAATTACCGTTTGGGGAACTATAGCCATGGTGCTTTCCGGACTGGTCGGATATCTGTTTGGGGTAAGCGTGTAAAGCAAAATGGTAAAAGGATTAACAAGTGCAGAAGCTTCTGAAAAACTTAAAAATCACGGCTACAACGAATTGCCCTCTGCTAAGCCGAAAAATGTTTGGCAGATTGCCCTTGAGGTAATCAGAGAGCCCTTGTTTCTTTTACTGATCAGTTGTAGTTTGGTTTACTTTGTTTTAGGGGACTATTCTGAGGGGACAATACTTTTTTGTTGGGTATTCATCATCATTTTTATCACTTTCTACCAACACCGGAAGACTGAAAAATCTTTAGCGGCATTGAGGCAGCTTTCCTCTCCCCGTGCTTTAGTGATCCGCGATGGAATAGAGATCCGTATTGCAGGCAGGGAGGTGGTACTAGAGGACATCGTTATCCTTCATGAAGGAGACCGGGTTCCTGCAGATGCTTTGGTTATTGAAAGCAACAACCTAACTGTAGACGAATCACTATTAACCGGGGAATCTATTCCCGTCATTAAGACTGAGCATTCCGATACTCAGGTTTTTAGTGGCTCATTAGTGGTTCAGGGAACAGGAGTTGCCAAAGTGGTCCTTACCGGAACCAAAACCCAGTTTGGGAAAATCGGCGTTTCTTTACAGACTATTCAGCAAGAAAGCACACGTTTACAGCGGGAGATGAAAACACTGATCCGAAACCTATTTTTAGGAGGTGCAATCATCAGTGCTGGAGTGATTTTGGCATTTTACTTTACAAGAGGCAATTTTTTATTCTCACTTCTCAATGGACTTGCCGCTGCCATGGCTTTGCTGCCAGAAGAGTTTCCTGTAGTACTGACTATTTTTCTTGCTTTAGGGGGATGGCGTTTATCGAAAAATAAAGTACTGACCAGAAAACCATCGGCCATTGAAACCCTCGGTTCTGCCACAGTATTATGCTCGGACAAAACGGGTACCATTACACAGAACAAAATGGAAATAGCAGCTTTGGCCTATAATGATATTATCTCTTATAAACCAGATTTTAAGACCCAAGGAAAAGAAATCGAAGAATTATTAAGGATCCTGTATCTCGCTTCACCCAGCAACTCCATTGACCCGATGGAAAAAGCGATCAACAGCACTTTGAATGATTTGGAAATCCATTTGGATGAAGGTAAAATTTTGAAAGAATATCCAATATCCAAAGAGTTTATTGCCATGACAAGGGTCTTGGGGTCTGAAAATAACCAGATTGTTACGGCTTATTGCAAAGGGGCTCCCGAAACGGTTTTTCAATTGTGCGGATTTTCAGAGGCTGTAACGGCCGGAAAAAAACAACTTGTACAAAAACTGGCCGAAAAGGGGTATAGGGTTCTTGCTGCAGCAAGAAGCATTTGTTCTTCAGGTGCTGCCTTACCTGACAAGCAGAGCGGTTTTGATTTTGAATTTACCGGTTTAGTAGCCTTTGAGGACCCCATACGCCCTGAGGTTCCACAAGCCATCAAAGATTGTAATGAAGCAGGGATAAAAGTCATCATGATTACCGGTGATTATCCGGCAACTGCAAAAAGCATTGCCAGCCAAATAGGTTTAATTCATAATGATAATGTGTTAACGGGTACGGAACTGCGGGATATGGATACGGCTGAGTTAAAAGAAAGAATAAAACATACCAGCGTATTTGCGAGAATTGTTCCCGAGCAAAAACTACAAATTGTTCAGGCTCTTAAAGCAAATGGCGAAATAGTCGCTATGACAGGAGATGGGGTCAATGATGCCCCTGCCCTCAAGGCAGCGGATATTGGCGTAGCCATGGGCTTAAAGGGCACAGATGTAGCCCGCGAAGCATCATCTTTAGTATTGCTTGATGATAATTTTGCTTCAATAGTAAGCGCAATACGTTTGGGAAGAAAGATTTTTGACAATCTGCAAAAAGCAATGTCATATATCATTGCTATTCATATTCCAATCATTGGCCTGGTCCTTCTCCCTGCCTTTTTCCCTTCCCTACCCATTCTTTTGATGCCTATTCATATAGTATTTATGGAGTTAATCATTGATCCGGTATGTTCTATTGCTTTTGAATCAGAGCAGGAAGAGAAAGGAATCATGAATCGGCCACCAAGAAATCCAGATGAACTGTTTTTCGGATGGGGAAAAATATTATTCAGTTTGCTCAAAGGTTTATTACTCTTGGCTATGGTAGTCATTGTTTATTTTTTTTCCATCAACGAAGGGCATTCCGACGGAGAGGTAAGGGCCATCGCTTTTTCTTTGTTGATTATGGGAAATGTGTTTCTGATACTTACTTCATTGTCTGATTCGAGGAACTTTTTGTCCGTAATTTTTGAAAAAAATGTGGCAATCTGGATCATTTCACTGACTGCATTTACCATGTTGTTGTTGACCATTAAGATTACCTGGTTGCAAAAGATTTTCAGTTTTGATTTCCCTGGTTACTATCATTTTATACCTTCATTACTTGGGGGAGTATTGATGCTTATCTTATTGGAATTAATAAAAATAATCAGACAGAAGCCGGTAAATAGTTAAGAGATTTTGGACAGTAATCTTTAGGTTGTTTCAAATGAAATCCTCCCTCCTGACAAAAAACGTTATCATCCTCTCCTTGGTCAGTTTCTTCACAGATGTGGCCAGTGAGATGCTGTATCCGGTCATGCCGATTTATTTGAGCAGTATAGGATTTTCTGTCCTTTTGATAGGGATCCTAGAGGGGGTGGCTGAAGCAACAGCAGGTATGAGCAAGGGATACTTTGGCAAACTCAGTGACAATCAAGGAAAGCGGTTGCCTTTTGTTCAGTTGGGCTATACGCTCAGCGCTATTTCCAAACCCTTGTTGGTGGCCTATGTTTTTCCGCTTTGGGTGTTTTTTGCAAGGACTTTGGACAGGTTTGGTAAAGGACTAAGAACAGGTGCCCGGGATGCGCTTTTGTCCGATGAAGCCACTAATGCTACCAAAGGCCGTGTCTTTGGATTTCACAGGGCTATGGATACCCTAGGGGCTGTGGTAGGTCCCTTGTTGGCGTTGCTGTACTTAGCCTATCGTCCCGAGGATTATAAAATGCTGTTCCTGCTGGCTTTTCTTCCAGGCATTCTGGCCATAAGTTTTACATTTATTATCCGGGAAAAGAAGCGGGAAAAACCACAGCAAATCTCAAAAACAAGTTTTCTTGATTTTATCCGGTATTGGAAAGAAAGTCCTGCTGCCTATAGGAAACTGCTTGTTCCCCTGCTGATATTTTCACTTTTCAACCATTCTGATGTTTTTCTTTTGCTCAAGCTTAAAGAAGCGGGTCTGGGGGATACCCATGTCATCGGTCTTTATATTTTTTTCAATTTGGTGTATGCGCTGTTTGCTTATCCCTTGGGTTCATTGGCCGACAGATGGGGGATGAAAAGGGTCTTTGCTTTTGGTCTATTCATCTTTGCAGCGGTGTATTTGGGGATGGGTTACGCGGACCATTTCTGGATGTTTATCGCATTGTTTCTCTTGTACGGTTTGTTTTCAGCGGCAACCGAAGGGGTGGCTAAAGCCTGGGTTACCAATATCAGTCAGCCAAAAGACACTGCAACCGCCATAGGAACCTACACAGCCTTCCAAAGTATAGCGGCATTGATGGCCAGCTCCTTTGCCGGATTTGTCTGGTACAGTCTTGGTCCGGAGTTTTTATTTTTGGTTTCAGGAACTGTAGCATTACTGATAGGCCTTTATCTAAATTTCTCCAAAATGTAACCCCAATTGATATTTCTCCCGAAGATTTCCTTAATGAAATGGACAGTTTTATAATAAACTGCACCCTAATGATCAGGTATACCAAAAAATACACCCAATTGATCTGGTTGATACCTATCGGGCTACTCATTTTCCTGTTTGGATACAAAAAAGCGTCTGTAGTTCCATCGGCTGAAGAAGTGCCCCAAGAATATGTGTTGGACTTTTTGCTGGAAGGTAATGAGCGGTTTGCAGCAGATGAACCCCTACATGCTGACCAGCCCTTTGAAAAAGCAGCAATGGTTCCCGAATCGGGGACCATTGCTTTATTACAAACTTATACTGGCACGTGTGCTTAAGCGGTTTTCTTGGCTTTTCTTGCAGCCAAAATATGGCTGCTCCGCTTCTCCAGGTGCTCCATACCCCTCATATCAAATTTCCCTCCCTCATGTTCATAATCGTGTTGGTAATGGTGAAGGTTTTCCATCACCGTATGGTCCACCAGGTTGGCATTGGTAAAATCCAAGATCAGGTGCTTGCCACGCGGTAAAGCATCAAGGGATTTTTTCAGCAAAATGTAATTGCTGAAAACTGCGGAGTGAAAAACATCTACCACATAAGAATCACCTTCTACCGTTACTGTGAAAAGAGGCTTAAAGATGTTTTTCAAGGGCAGACCATTTTTGAGATGCATGATAATTTTTGTAAGGATCCCCGCAGCAATGCCTAACAGCAGGTCAGTTCCCAAAGTGACGACAATGGTGATCAGGAAAATGGCCAACTGCTCTTTCCCGATCTGGTAAGTTTTATAAAACTCCTTGGGCGAGGCCAACCTGTAGCCAGTATAAATCAACATAGCGGCCAAAGCAGCTAACGGAATCTGATGTATCAGAAAAGGGAAGAAAGCCACGAAAATCAAAAGAAACAGGCCATGGAAGACATTGGACCACCAGGTTTTCCCGCCGTTGTTGATATTGGAAGAGCTCCTCACGATTTCTGAAATCATCGGAAGCCCACCAATCAAGCCTGCTAATGTATTGCCGACACCTACACCCAAGAGATCCCTGTTCATATTGGATTTTCTTTTGTAAGGATCCAGGGAATCAATAGCCTTGGAACTTAATAGCGATTCCAGGCTTCCCACCAACGCAAACATGATGATGTATTTGATAGAGGTACCAGAAAACAGCTGGGAAAAATCTGGGAAAGTAACCGCAGCCAACAAGCTGTCGGGCAAAGTCACCAGAAATTTGGGCCCAATGCTGTATTCATGTCCGTCCAAAAACAAATAAGTATGTTCATGCTCCAGGTCAAAGATCCTACCCAATGGAATGGCTACCAAAATAACCACCAAGGGAGCAGGTATTTTTTTTAACAAAGGATGCTTGATTAGCGGAAAGCTGAACATGATCAGCAAACTGATCAGCCCGATCAAAGCAATCTCCGGATTGAGCTGGGCAAATCCTGAAGGGAGTTCCGCCAATAGATCCAAGGTCTCATGGGCCTCAGGTTTAACCCCTATAAGCGTAAACAACTGCTTGGCGGCAATGATGACCCCAATGGCCGCCAACATCCCATGCACAGCAGCGGAAGGAAAGAAATCGGCCAAGATTCCGGACTTTACCCAGCCAAAGATCATCTGCAGAATACCTGCAACCACAATCACCGCCAAAGTCAGTTTATAACCCAACATAGGATCACCTTGGCCCAATTCGGTCACTGCCCCTAAAGCGATCACAATTAGACCTGCCGCCGGACCCTTAATGGTCAATTGGGACCCTCCAAAGAAACTCACCACTATTCCGCCAATAATGGCTGTGAAAATTCCTGCCACAGGCGGGAAGCCTGAGGCCATAGATATACCGAGACATAAAGGAAGGGCGATAAGGAATACCAAAAAGCCGGAAATAAGATCAGCTTTCCAGTATTGTCGAAGTCCGGACAGGCCAGCCTGTGGAACTTCAATTTTTTTTGTTTTCATAATCCAGTTATGATTAAGAAGATTGTATAGCAGTAGGATGATAATTTTTTATATGGGGGCCCAAGAAAAGCCTCGCATAGATTCTGATAAGGGCAATGCCCCTGAAAATGAAACTGATGGCATTAAATGCTGCAAGCAAGTATTGGTCCTCATGGATATGGCTGAAGAGGAGATCCACCCCAATAAAGGTGGGAGAAATAGGAAATCCCATCACCCCTAATGCTGCCAAGAGGAATATCATGGCCAACCTGGGATGCTCATAGACATGTCCATAGTATTTGTTCAGGTCGAAAAAAGCAGGTTCCCTCCTTCTCAAACGCTCCAAAACCGCATATCCGATAATCCCTGCGACCGACACCCCACTCAAGTAGATGAGCGTTTCGCTGTAATCAAAGGTCTCATTGAAAGATACTGCCAAAGCAATCCAGAAATGGTTGGCCATGACCAGCATCAGCGCCAATCTTGGGTAAATCCTTTCAGAAAATGCCTTGAATACCATGAGCAGGCCCATCAAACCAAATATCTCGGGCAGCCATTCCTTTAGTCCTTCAGGAATCAGTTCCTGCTGAAAATACAGGTAAAGCCCCAAAGCATACACAGGAAGGAAGTAAAGCAAAAGGTTTTTTGGGGTAAGGAAATCCAGCTTTCTGCCCAGCTTTTTGATAGGATGGAAGACATACCTGTTGAGGAAATAATCCGTGTTCCATTCTTTCAGGGAAAGCAGGTACAGGCTATATTCCAATCGCTTGGGCAGGGTATCCTCCACCGTCACCTGCTGGGGTTTGAAGTGGTAAAACTGGTCCCGGATCATGTAGGCCACCACCGATGGGGAAACCAAAAGCTGGTATGTCCTCAAGAAGGCATTGCCTGCAAAATGTATCAGGGCCAAGGTCTCCAGGCCCAAGGCCACTTCGATGAACATGATGCCTATCTGTGCGATGGAAGCGTAGGCTATCTGCGTCTTGATCGTGGACTGTACCCGGGCGATAGGATAAGCGATCAACACGGTCAACATACCTGTCAAACCTATCAAGATCCTGGCCGCCAGCTGATGCTCCCAAAAGGGATAGGTCCTCAGCAAGAGAAATACCCCGAAATGCACCGATAGGGAACCGTAGAAGATGGCCGAGGAAGGAGTAGGCCCTTCCATGGCACGGGGTAGCCAGGAGGAGAAGGGCAACTGGGCGGATTTGGCAGCTGCTGCAATCAGTAGACTGATGGCAATGAACAGCCCTATTCCGCTATGGCTTGCCAATTGTTCAGATACCAGTTGCTCATCCAACAGCTTGATGAATGTAATGTTTTCATGCCAGAGATGATGGCTCGCCCACATGGCAAGGATAATCCCGATATCCCCAATACGGTACACGGTAAATACCTTCACAGCATTTCTCACAGGAAGATACCTTTCCCTGTAAAAGGCGATAAGGAGGAAAGAGGAAATCCCCAACATCTCCCAGCCCAGAAAAAGGGTTTCGAAATTACCTGCCAATACTGTCAGGTTATAGGCCAGAAAGAAGAACAGCAAGGTATTGAAGAATCGCTTATAGCCCTCCTCCATATGCATGTAAAACCTGCTGTAGCGGGTGATCAGGAAGGTCACAAAGGCTCCCACCCAGAGAAAAACGGCTGTTGTTTTGTCGAAATAGAAATCCAGCAGAAACCGGTAATGTCTATTGTTGTAGATTTCCAGTTCGGGGATGTTGAGGGGGTTCATCCCTTCCCATATCCAATACCCAATAAAGCCTGTGATGGCCAGCAATTGCACAGTGGCTGTCCCAAAGGCCAGGTTGGAAAAACCTGTCTCCTTTTTTTCGGGAAGCAGCAGGGAAATTGCAAAAGCCAGGAAAGGCAAAAGGACGAAAGCACTGATGATCAATTGATTTCCCATGGCTTAAGCAATGATGTAAACGGGTAGATTTTCTGAACTGGCCTCCAAGATGGCCTCCAGGTTATGCACGTACTCGATATGCCTTGTCAGTGGCACATAAGGCATAAAAGATCCCTGCTTAAAAACATAAGCCTCCTTATTTTCGGGATGGATACAGACCAGTTTCACCCAATCATTTGCAAACCATTCGTAAGTTGGTGCATGGGACTGTATGGTCTGCAGGACCACCTCTGGATAATGTTCCACTGTAATCAGGATGCGCAAAGGGTCATGGATATTCACCATCTGCAAGGGCAGTCCGGTACGCAGGTCTCCGTCCATTCCATTGGCTACCCCGATCAGGCCCATGACATTATGGGGCAATTTACTTCCCGCACCCAGGCGGTCATTGTCCACTTTGGAGAAATAGTACTCCAAATTGATCCCTCCACAGACAGGCGCTACTGCTTTTAGGATGCCAAAGAGGTATCTGCCGTCAGGATCTATGCTGTAATCATAGGAATTGAGAAAAGCCCTCTTGTCCAAGAAAAGGTGTCTGTTGTTTTCCCTTTTGCCCACGACGCAAAGCGCATTGGTGGCATGGTTCCATTCGGGACGCGTCACGAAAAGGGACAGTGCCCTTTTTTTGATCTGCTCATGGACCTTCTGCGGCTCTTGGCAGGAATCAATGGTGTGGAACCTTCTGGATCTCTCTTTGGCATTGTAAGCCAGGGCAATTTCAAAGGTCTGCACATTCCTTTCATGCAGCAGGCGATGGGACTCATCCAGTTGGTCCAGGTCGTAAAACTCCATCTCATCCCGGGTAGTATCGTGGAGGCCTCCCACGAAATGGGTGTCTGCCGGAATGGGCAGCCCTCGCCCGGACAGCAATTGGCGGACTTCAGGATTGTTGGCTATGGATGCTGCCACACGGGCATTGACTGAACCCGAACGTCCACTGCAGGCTCCGCAGTCATAGCCCGCGTAGTGGGTATTATTCACCGAGCTTGCCCCATGACCCAGGACATAGACCAAAGGAGCAAAGTCTTTGACAAGCCCGATACTTTTCAGCAAACCCTCCATCGCATCGGCCATCTCGGTCAGGGTAAAGCCAACCTGAAGACCATGATGCGTATGCTCCGGATGGTGACAGACAATGCTCAATTTTCCCTTGGGATCCATGTGCTTGAAGGAAGACACCATGGCAGGGGTTTCGGAGGGGTAGAAAATGCTCTTGGCCATTTTCAGTGCAGACCAAAAGCCCATGGTCTGGGAGATGGCCCAAGCCCTAAATACGCCTTTGCTGTGCTTGCTGAAATGGGCATCTTTTTCATGTCTGATTTTGGATTCCGTCTCTTTGATCACATGCTTGGGCGTAACAGGAGCGGGACATACTTTGGTCATAAACTTCCCATGCTCAGGTTGGAAATAGAAGGGGAGGTTGAAAAAGCCTGCAGTACCAAAGGTCTGTGCATCCGGCGCAAAACGCTCTACATAGCGGCGGATGGAACAGGAACGGTCATCAATACAAAACATGGCCTGGAAAGAGGGCCTTCTTTTGCTAAAGTCCTCTGCATGGCTGAGTTGAAGCCCCCTGACCACCTGATCGTAATAGGTCCATTCCATGGCTTCCTGCCAGAGACGATGGATGTCAAACCATTGCGAATAGCTGCTTTGCTCCAAGAGTCGTGGAAGATCAGCTGGAATATGGGGCGCCAATGCAGACCAGTTGCCATCCCTTCTGCGGTCCAAGGCATCGATCTCCAGGATACATTCCACAAAGACCAGGTCATGAAGGGAGACCTTTCTCTTGTCGAGCAGCGAAACTTCCTGATGCTCGAGGACAGCGACCATGCCCGACCAACCCGGATGGGCAAATTGCTGGTCAAAGAGGTATTGCCCGTACCATTTGGGGTCTCCTACCAATAATTGGAGCAGGTCTTCCAAAAAGGTGGATTTATCCATCAGAAGTTCTCTTGCCCTTTCGCTTTTGATCAGGGTGCTGAAACTGTTTTTTTCCAAGGTCCTAAGGCTGCTCAGTATGCCTTTGCCCTCTAAAGGAAATTTCCAGATAGCTATCCCTTGGTCCAAGTAGGCAGAGATCAGACGGAAAAGTGTTTGGTGCACTTCCTTGTCCAAGTTAAGGTTGTATGCTTTTCTCCAAAGCTTTCGGATATGCCCGATCTTTGGTTCTGGATAATCCTCTATGGGAAGATCCAAAAGCAAGCTTTTCCAATAAGCGCGTTGCTCTGTTCCCTTATGTTCATCAATGACCCTCTCCAGGATGTCAGAGTTGATTTTTTTCTGGTGGTAAAGACCTCTGAAGGTTTGGAGGTTCCAGTAAACTTTGTAACCGAAATTTTCGGATGCCTGTTGCAATGCCTCATGAAACGGCATGTGTTGAAAAGCATGTAGCGTATTGTGGTGCACAAAATCCTTCAAAGGAGACTGTGCAGGCAAATAATGTGACAGTTCATGCAAAACAACATGAATACTGTCATCAGTGGAATTACTCCTCATGATGCTTACCGCTTAGAAGTGTTCAGTTTAGACTAAAATCAACAGTAAGCTTCTTCAATTCCGTTAACTTTCCTGATGGATCTTCAAATACGGCCATTACTTCAGGAAGATTAAATATAAATTGGGGACTATAGGACTCAAGGTATTTCCTTACCTGGAATATCAACTCTTTTCCTATTTCAACCATTTCTTCCCTGACTTTAGAAGAATTTTTATCAGGTAAAGGGAACGCCCTTGAATAAAAAAACGCTGGATAAATCACCAAAGAGTCGTACTTAAATATTTCAATACCCAGGGCAATTCTGTTTAAGAACTCATTGCAAAGAACCAAGTCAATGGCAATTTTTTCACGTGTTAGGACAAGGTTTCGGTTTTTGATTGGTAGACTAAACCCATTTTGATCTTCGAGTATCAATAACAGGCTTTTCTCTTTTATATTCTCAAGGTATTTTTTAAGAGAGATGTTATATATGCTAATCATTGTATGTTTCATTTAATAAATCCAAAATTCTAGTTGGGACATTAATGGAAGCCCATTATGAATTTTATCCTGAAGGCTCAATCTTTCAGGAAATCAGCCCATATCTATTCTTGTTCTCCGGAGAGGACTAGAGGAGATATAGGGGAAATATTAAATAGAAAGGGGTATTTTCAGGTTATGGTACAAAATAAAACCCGGGACTTTTTGAAAGAAAACTTCAAAAGATGGAACTGAAATAGGAAGGCATAAGCCATTTGATAAAGGATTTGCTGCGCTTTTTTGGAATCCAGGGCTGCTTGGAAAATCTGATTTTTCCTCAGTTTCTTTAACCTCCTCTGTAATCAGGGCGTTGGATGGTGCAAAATCCTTTAAAAAATCATGATGTGGTATATCGATCTTGGTATCAGATCCAAAAAAGACCTGAGTAAAGAGCTCATTGTTTGGAGCAGATAAATAATTATAGGAGAAAAAAAGTACCAAAATGAACATTTGGACAATCTGCCTATTCATCAGAAATCTGGATTGATCATTCATTTTGATGTCAAATACAATACAAAGTTAATTCAATAATAACTTAAACAAGTTTTATACCCAAAAGAATTTCAAAACATCAAAATAAAATTATAAAACGGGGTTTTGCTTAAAATTTTTCTATTTACTACACTTCATATTGGCTAAATCCTTAACTTAAAAAGGAATTGAATTTTGTTTTTCGCTTTATTAAAAGCCCATGTTTACCAAAGAAGACCTCTTACAAGTACAGACCAGAAAGGAACTGGTGGCTCTGGCCAAAAAGAAAAAAATAAAAATCAAAAAATCCATCAAAAGAGCTGAATATGAAGATGAATTGAAGCTGCTTCAAATCGAATTGGCTTACCTTCAAAAGCATATTGAAAAAAATCAATTAAGGGTGGCCATTCTTTTTGAAGGAAGAGATGCAGCGGGAAAGGGAGGATCCATAAAGCGCTTTGTAGAGCACCTAAACCCCCATACTTCCGCAGTGGTAGCACTTAACAAGCCCACTGAAGTAGAACGCGGGCAGTGGTATTTTCAAAGGTATATTGAGGTTCTTCCAAATAGAGGAGAAATCAGATTTTTTGATAGGAGCTGGTACAATAGAGCTGTGGTGGAACCTGTGATGGGATTTTGTACCACTCATCAGTATAATACATTTATGGCTCAGGTTCCCAATTTTGAGCATATGCTGTACGAGGACGGAATACAAATCATCAAGTTTTGGTTTGACATCACCAAAGAAGAACAGAGGAAGCGTTTTGATGCCAGAAAAAATAATCCTCTTAAAGAGTGGAAATTCAGCCCTGTAGACATGAAGGCCCAGGAAATGTGGGAAGATAATACCAAGTACAAGGAAAAAATGTTTACTAATACCCACACTGCTTTTTGCCCTTGGATTATCGTAGAAACGAATGATAAAGAAACTGCCAGGCTGGAAAGTCTCCGGCACGTCCTTTCTCAATTTGATTATGAAGGAAAGGGGAGTTCAGGGGCCAATCTACACACCGACCCAAATGTGGTCTACCGTTATTTTAGAAAGAACAAAAACCTTGACCTGTAGCCATGGAACTCTCCAAAGAAGATCTGAAAATTTTAAACTCGAATATAGGCCTCAAGCACTTGCTTGCCCATAAAAAAATCAACCTGGAAAAAGCCCTGTCGGGGGCAAAGTACGAATTGGCCTTGAGGGAAATCCAGGCTGAATTGGTCAAAATGCAATTGTGGATAATTGCAAACCAAAAAAAAGTAATGGTGCTCTTCCATGGGGGCGATTCCTCTGAAAAGAGTGGGGTCATCCGAAAAATCCTTTCTCATAACAACCCAAGACATTACAGGGTTGAAGTGAATCTTCCCCATCAGGAAAGCAGCAACAATGGGGAGTGGTATTTTAAAAAATTTGTGGAAAAACTTCCCCAAGGGGGAGAAATGGTATTTTGGGACAGAAGCTGGTACAACAGGGCCATCATTGAGCCTGTGCATGGTCTATGCACCCAGGAAGAATATGATCAATTTATGGGTCAGGTCAATGATTTTGAAAGAATGCTTCATGAGTCAGGGATTCAGTTGATCAAATTTTACCTGAATATCAGCATGAAGGAACAGACCAAAAGATTAGAAGATGTCAAATCAAGTCCATTGACCAAATGGAAAATGACCCCATTTGACGAACAATCCAAAGAACTATGGGCAGATTATAAATCCTACAAGGAGAAAATGATTGCCCACACCCATACCGAATTGACACCTTGGATAGAAATCAATAAAGAGAAAAGAGAAGAGGAAATGATAGAAGCAGCAAGACAGCTCCTTCAGCTCATCCCTTATGACAAGGGTTGATTTTCCAAAAAATTCATGAAAGTACTAATATTGCAAATTGTGAATATTTCAACCTAAAAGAAACTTTTGGGCAATTTTCAATGGCCTCAGGGTAAAACGCTTTTTGACCCTATGCGTGGAGGTCCTATGGATAACATCACGAAGGGTTTCCATGACCTCTATGGTATAATCACCCTTATTGATCATGACACATTCTGCCATAGCCGCATGTCCTGCATCTGTGATCTCCGATCGGGTAGCCATCCCGGATTTATGCAAAGTCTCCAAAACCTGGGTAGCCCATACTACAGGCACATGCCCCGATTCACATATCCACAAGATTTCCTCCTGTATTTCTCCCAATCGCTCAAAACCGATTTCCACAGCCAGATCTCCCCTTGCAATCATCACACCGAATGCCTGTTCCTTCATGCCCTCAAGCAATAGGGAAGGGAGGTTTTCCACAGCCTCCAATGTCTCTATTTTAATTATCAACTGTGGATAACTTTCGGATTTTTCCTGAAGTGCCTGCCGTAGGACTGCAATATCCCCTGCTGTTTTGACAAATGAATATCCCACCAAATCGGCATTTTCACAGATAAACGGAAGGCACGCTCTGTCAAAATCTGTCAGAGATGGAACCTGTAAAAAAGAATCAGGAAAATTGATCCCCTTCCCTTCTTTCAGCAAATCCTTTTTGGAAGAAATCCTTACTATTCTTAACCCAATTTTTTCCTTCTTAACTTTTTCCACAATGCATCGGATTGCCCCATCGTCTATAAAAACCCGGTCACCCTTTCTTAACTGTTGGATAATTCCTGACTCATTGGGACTGATGACCGTCTCGGATTTATCCACATCCAAATCATCTTCAATCATCCAAATGAGCTGCCCTTCCCTGATTTTCACTTTACCCTTATCCCTGCCTTTGCCAAGAATCTGGGTCCTGATTTTTGGCCCTGCGAGGTCCATATAAATCTTGCAGGGAATCCCCGTCTGCTCAGAAGCAATTCGTACCTGATTGATCATTCTGGACCATGTATCCTCATCATCATGGGCACAATTGATTCTGGCCACATTCATCCCGTTTTGGAGGAGACTTTTCACCTTGGCATAATCATCTGCAAATTCGGCATCAAAAGTGACCATCAGATAGGGCATATTGGCTTCGGCCTTTTGTCCAAAAAGCAGACGGCTTTTCTCTCCCATTTTCAGTTTGCTGAAGGCAAAAGTACAATGATCCAGTTCTTCCTTTTGGTAAATATGACCCAACCTCTCCCTTATGGCCTGAACCTGTCTCAGGACATGTCCTTCTGAACTTGCCAAAGAAGAAAGCCCATAGATATGCAGCAGGTCCTGCAATTCCCTGATGTCCTGATTGCGAAGGGCAAGGTAGGATAAAAGGTTTCTTGCGGAAACAACCTGTTCCTCGTGCAAGGCTTTCAAGAGACTTGCTTTGGAGTCAACAAATTCATTCATGCTACTTTCCAAGTGCATGATTTGTGCTTTGATATAATCTAAATCAGGTTGGGAGTCCATGGAGGATAAATAGCATGTACTAAGGTACCCATATTTGGACTTCCCATGAAAAAAACCTTGTTATGTTTTTAGAAAATATGCCCAAATCCGAAGAAGAACTGTCCACCTTCCCTACTCTGGGCATAATCCAGTCTCAAAATGGTGGACTGGTTCCAGGCAATCCTACCTCCGATTCCTGGTGCACCTCTGAAATTGTTCAGTTGCACATCTCTTAAACCTTCCCATACGGTACCAAAATCATAGAAGGGCGTAAGACCAAGGGCAAAGTGCTGGTTGAAGGCATTGAAATCATGGAGCCTAGCACGCATTTCCAAATTGACCAATCCGACGGTGGGCGCCAGAAACCTGGCCTCCCTGAATCCACGTACAGATCTCCCTCCTCCCAGCACCAGGATACCACCAGCCTCGGCCTGAGAAGACAGATCCCACATTTCAATAAAGTTAATCCTGGAACCGAAGATATGCCCAAAAGCTGCCAGTCCTGCAAAAGTCAGTCTGTTGCGGTCATTTTTCCATCGGTGAAAGGTGTGGATAAACTGGCCCTGCAGCATAAATTTGTTGAAATTGAACTGGGACCCCAGCCAAGGAGCTGAATATTCATGGGAATATTGTAGGAAGACTCCTTTTGAAGGATCAGGTTCCAGGTCTCTGGTGTCATAGATGATGGCACCGGCAAGCATGCTGGTAAACTGGAACCTGTCTTCAAAGCCCGCCAAATTGAAACGGTCCCAGGTACCATCATTTTTTTGACGGTTGACCAGTGTTTCCCTTTGGACAGCCTCTACCTCTGTTCCGTTGGGCAGAAATGCCGTCTCTGCTATTCTTCCTGTGTAGTCCTCAAAGGCAGTAAATAACATTTCATAACCGAACATCAGTCTCAGTTTTCCTCCCATCTCCACACGTTCTCCCAAGAAATTGAACAGCTTTTCCCTCTGGATAAACTGGTTGAAATGGGTGTCTGTCTGCAATCTTCCGCCATTACCTGGAACGGCTATTTTAAGATTGTCCTCGTATGCATTCACCCTGTTGAACTGACGGACCGGGCCATCCTGTTCTTCTGACTTGTCTGCGAAACTCAACCTATCTAAGAATTGCCTTCCAATACCCCAGTATTGTGCATTGGGATCCTCCCAGAAAACCGCATCTGCCCTGAATCTCCATTTGGAATTGAAGACATAGGGCACGTCTAAGTTGATGGCTGCTTTCACCCTGCCGTTTTGGAAGACAAAAAACTCCGTATTGACACTGTAGCGGTAAGGGGTATAATAGAAGAAAGGATCTTCTTTGGTCTTATTTTGAAAAAAGAACACATTTCCACCCACACCAAATCCTCGGATAGGGTCAAACTCGAACCTGGGAAGACCGGTGACAAAAAAACCTTCTTTCTTTGTAAGGATGTCTTCTTTGGAGAGTCTTTTTTCTTCTGAAATTTCGAAGGGCAGGGAAATTGTGTCCAAAATGGCCAGTCTATCAGCATTTTTTAAGCCATCTGTCTGAGCCAAAAGGAAACTATGGATAATAACAGTTATAAAAAGAACCAGTAATTTTTTCATGACAACTCCTTTCTTAATAGTTGGTGATGATTTTACCATCGCCTGGAAAGGTCATGGTAAAAATCAGATTGTGGATAAATAACCATAGGGACAATAATCCATAAGCATTTTCTTTATGGGTACAAAGGTAGAGGACCAGAGAGCCTCCTGATTTTAGAATGTTCTTAGAAAAAAATTAGAAAACCATTAGATTGGCTGTTCCGCCTTGGGCAGAATAATGGAAAAAATTGAGCCCTGTCCTGTTTTAGAATCTAATCTTATCTCTCCATCATGCTGATGGATAATCTTCTGTACTAAGGTAAGTCCGATTCCGGTTCCATTAGAATAGTCTTTGTTTTTTCCCCTGAAAAAAGGATTGAAAATTTCTTCCTGATCCTCTTCAGAAATTCCAATGCCTCTGTCCTTGAATTTGATCATGACACCGGAAAGGAATGAAGAAATGGAAACATCACAGCATTTATCCTCTGAAAACTTACAGGCATTTTCCATCAGATTGGAGAAAGCTATTCCAAGAAGATAATTATTGCCCTTCACCGTAATGTCCTCTTCCTCCAAATCACCTACAAAGTCGAGTTGGATTTTATATCCGGGGTTTTTTGCCTGCAATTGATGGCTCGCTTCCAAAAGAATCTCATCTACTCTTACAGGTTTAAAAGTAATTTCCGTCCTGTCATAACTCGCTTTGGCAAAGTCCAATAAGGTACTGGCCAATCTTGCCACTTTTTGGCTGTCCGATAAGACGTCCTTTATGGTTGCCTGATACTCTTGTGCAGTCCTTTCCTTATCCAGACTTAATTCTAGATCGGCAATAATAGCCGAAAGTGGGGTTCTCAATTCATGGGCCACATAGGACACAAATTGCTTTTGGGAATCAAAAGACTTTTCCAGTCTTTCCAGCATTTGGTTAAAAGTTTGAGCCAATTGTCCTAGTTCATCCTTTGAATTGTATTCCTGGATCCTAAGATCAAGGTTAGAGGCAGATATATTTTGGGCTTCCTTGATAATCCCTGCTATAGGGGCTAATGTTTTTCTTGAAAAATACTTCCCTATCAGGAAAATGATAGCAAGGCCGAAGAAAAAACTCACCAACATGGTGTCTCTCAAGTTTTCCAACTTACTAAAACCATAAAAATCATAGGCTGCAGCAGTAATGAAATACTGCTGCTCTGCCTGCTGATATACAAAACCAATGACCTGCCATTTGTCCTGGATGAAATTTATTTTCTTTTTTCTCCCAATCTCCAGAAGCATTTCAGGGGTTTCTTTCACAAAATCAATATCCACCGCATCGTGATAGATAAGCTTCTGACCTGCGTCATAAATGGCCACCTCCACTTCATAGAGAATTTCTCTGTTGTTTCGGTAAATGGTCTGAAGGGTACCAGCATCCAACTGGGTTTCCAATAAAAGATTCGCCTTTGTAATGGCCTCTTTCTCCAATATGTTATAGAATTCATTGATTCTATTGGTGTAAGCCGAAAAATAGACAATGCCCATAAATACCAGAAGAATTCCCGCTGCCAGCGCTGTAAACATGAGCGATATCTGCTGTTGTATCCTCATGTTTTCTGTAATAAAAAGCCCATCCCTGGCCTTGTGTGTATCAACTTATCCTCAAAAGGTTTATCCACCTTTTTTCGGATATAGTTGATGTAGACATCAATGAAGTTCGTACCGGTATCGAAATTAACCCCCCAGACCTCCCTGGCAATCTCCTCCCTGGAAAGAACCCTCTCCGGGTTTTTTACCATGTACTCCAAAAGACTGTACTCTTTGGGCGTCAGGTTCAGGCTGATTCCTGCACGGCTGGCCATTTTCAATTGGCTGTCTATTTCCAGATCAGCATAAACATAGGTGGATTTTTCATCTTTGGCTGCAACCCTACCAGATCTTTTCAGCAAGGTTTTGATACGGGCATGCAATTCCCTAAAGTCAAAAGGCTTTACCAGGTAATCGTCGGCCCCTGCATCAAAACCCTCTACCTTATCGTCTGTAGCTCCTAAAGCCGTCAACATGATGATAGGAATATGGGTATCTTTCTGCCTGATGGATTTGGAGACATCCAGGCCATTGACTTTGGGCAATATCAGATCTGTAATGACCAGTTCAAAACCTCCCTTTTCATACAATCGGAGCCCCATCTCCCCATCAAAAGCTTGGGTCACTGCATATCCCTTCTCCTCCAGACCTTTTTTAAGGACTGTGGATAACCTCTCGTCATCTTCAATCAGTAAAATCTGTGCTCTGGACATAGGGTTCTGGCTGCGGATGTAATCCAATTAAGTCAATTTATAGATAATGTCCGCCTCTTCCGGCCATTTCTCCAAAAGATCCTCAGCCGTAAACAATTTGAAATCTTCGAAATCAAACCCAGGGGCTACCACACAGGAAACCAAACTGTAGCTTTCCTCCTTATCCACTGTGGAACCAAAAATGACTCCCGATTTTACCAATTGATAGGGCAGGTGACCCTCCTTATCGGATGGCCCGACCAATAGTTTTTCATAGCCATTGTCAGAAAGCACATGAACGGTAAGGGGGCTTCCCTCATGGAAAAACCACATTTCATCACTTTTGATCTGATGGAATTTGGAGGAGTTATCGGAGGTCAACAAAAAATAGATACAGGTCATCAGGCTCCTGCCTCCATGATCTGTAGAAACTTCCCATTCAGACCTGTAAGTTTCAGCATAATAACCCCCCTCTGGATGGGGTTTCAACTGAAGTTGCTCCACCAATTCTTTTATCCTCTTGTGCATTAGCTATAAATTTCAATGATTTTATCCACAATTCTTTCAGCCGTCTTTCCATCCCAATAAGGAATACCTTTGTACTTTTTCCATTCATCACGCATCAGCTTTTCCAAATAGGGTTGAAGATTTTGGGGATTGGTACCTACCAATTCATTTGTGCCCAATTCAATTGTTTCCGCTCTTTCAGTATTATTCCTAAGGGTAATGCAGGGTACATCCATGACAGAAGCTTCTTCGGTTATCCCTCCCGAATCGGTAATTACCCCCTTGGCATGTTTAACCAAATAATTAAACTCCAGGTAGGGCAGCGGTTCTGTCATGTACAATTTAGGGTCATTTATACCCAAATTCTGGAGATTTTTGGCAGTCCTTGGATGAACCGGGAAAATGACCGGAAGACCTTGGGTGCCTTCCATAATGGCATTGATCATTTCCTTTAATTTTTCTTCCTGATCTACATTGGCAGGTCTGTGCATGGTCATTACAAAGTATTGGCCAGGAATTAATCCATCAAAGACTTCCCCTTCAGGCCTTTTTAATTTTTCCATATTGGCCATGAGGGTATCAATCATAGTATTTCCTACAAAATGGATTTGATTTTCAGAAAACCCTAGTTTTCTCAGGTTATTATTGGCTATCTCAGAAGTTGTAAAGAAGTGATCCGTAATGCTGTCTGTTACCATTCTGTTGATCTCTTCAGGCATGCTTAAATCCCCTGATCGGATGCCTCCTTCTACATGGGCTACATCAATCACCAGTTTTTTTGCTGCAATCGAACATGCCAAAGTGGAGGTCACATCACCGACCACTATCACCAAATCAGGCCTGTTGGCCATCAATTCTTTTTCAAATGCTACCATAATGGACGCGGTTTGCTCAGCTTGGGTGCCACCGCCTCCTCCAAGATTGGCATCTGGTTCAGGGATATTCAGCTGCTCAAAGAAATCCCCGGACATTTTTTTATCATAATGTTGTCCTGTATGAACAAGCCTGTATGAAATAGGGAAGCCTTCTTTTTGTTTGGACTGAACTGCGTGGACAATGGGAGCAATTTTCATGAAATTTGGGCGGGCACCAGCCACCAAAGTGATCTTTATCATGGAAAAGTCTTAATTAAAACTACGGCAAGTTACACATTCCAATCAGGATAGCCAATTATTCCCATGATCAACATCCTGGGCATTTTCTCAGATAATTTCGTTTATTTGTAGAGATTAGGTAGTTTTGGCTCATATATTTATTGGTTATTTAAGTATCATCGCAATGCTTTTCAGTTATTTAAGGAATTTATTGTTTGTTCTGATCTTTTCATGTACTGTATTAATCTATTCATCCTGCTCTGATGAAATAGAATCCCAAGTAGTGGTTTATTCCAATAATTTTGGCCAGTTAGATCTTGCTGGCTTTGAAAACGGAAGACTTTTTATTTTCTATGGCGATACATTATTAGGTTTTTATAACAATGAGGAAGTTTCGGTGACTATTCCCGATTTACCCAATCACAACATTTTAAAAATTGAAGTAGAACTTTTTGTGCATGATAGTTGGGATGGAAATCCTGATGATGGAATAAGCGGACCTGATTTTTGGTACTTGAAGGTAGATCAGGATGAGGTTTTCCGGACGACTTTCTCCAACTCGCCCTGTGAATCTACTTTTTGCTTGAGGCAATCATTTCCACAGGATTATTTTAGGCAGAACTTCCCAAAAACCGGAGCCATACGAACTGATCTTCCTGGCCTTTGTCTTTTTGGAGCATTTCAGAACTATACGACCGTGTACAGGATAAGCCGCTTGATTTCTCATTTCAATAACAGTGTGCAGATCACTTTGGGTGATGAACTCAAACAGGTGAATAGCCCTGACCCACTTTGCGATGAAAGCTGGTCAGTAGGAAAAATTGAAGTAACAGCAATGGTAGTGATATGAGCAGGAAAATGAAATCAACAAATCTCCATATTATCTTCACAATCATCTTGCTGATTTTAAGCAATCGCCTAGATGCACAGACAGTTCCACTCAATACCCCGGTCTTGGAAGAATACATGAGAAGGCAACAATTATTGGGCAGGCTTAATGAACATGCTTCCTTTGCCATCAGGCCCTTGCATCCTGCATATGCATTTGACCGAGAAAATGGATTGGATTTGGACAGTACTTTTACGGATTTAGCACATTCTGAGGTGCATCAGGTATTTGGCAAAAACAAAAAAGACCATCTAATCGTAATGCCCGTCTCCATCCGTACCCAGTATAATTCTGATTATGCATTCGGCTTGAACAATGGGGCAATGATCCCAAATAGAGGCTTCCAGAGTTTGGTCAGTGCAGGAATATTTTTAAAGGAAGGCAAGCTTACGGTTCAATTGCAACCCGAAATTCTCTATGCCCAAAACAAAGAATATCTGGGTTTCCCCATAGAACACCAAGCCACAATCCTATATTACTATGAATATATGAACCGGATTGATATGCCTGAGCGATTTGGAACGGGACCTTACACCCGCATTCTTGCAGGTCAATCCAGTATCCGATTTAATCCTGGTGGTTTCTCTATTGGGGTTTCCACGGAAAACCTCTGGTGGGGCCCTTCCCGGCGCAATTCACTTATACTAAGTAATAATGCCCAAGGATTCCTTCACTTTACAGCCAATACGCTTAAGCCTATAGAAAGTCCTATAGGTCACTTCGAGGGACAGTTGATTGGTGGCTTATTAAATGCCTCTGGCTTTTTGCCTCCACATCCAGGTTATCATATTCAGGGAAATCATGTTTTGATACCCAAACGGGAAAATGGTCAACGATTTCTTTCCGGATTTATAATGAGTTACAAACCCAAATGGGTCCCTGGACTTTTTCTTGGTTATGCCGCTACCAATAATGTCTATTTAGAAGATATGGACAGGTTCGGTGATTATGTGCCTTTCTTCAATGGCCAGAAAGGATTAAACAATGTACGCAATCCTGTTAGGGATAAAAGACAACAATTCAGTTCTGGCTTTTTTAGATGGATTAGCCCAGAAGGACATTTTGAATTTTACGGTGAATATGGAACCAATGGAAACAGCAGAAGGTTCTCAGATTTTATTATCACCCCTGAGAGAAACAGAGGATTTACTTTTGGTTTCAGCAACTTGATGCCACTAAAAAAGGATAGACAATTCCTGCAAATCAGTGCAGAAATGACCCAAACAGGACAAACCATAAGGGAAAGTATAAGAAACCTGGACACATGGTATATACATAACCATGTCCGTCACGGATATACCCACAATGGACAGGTACTTGGAGTAGGGTACGGACCTGCTGCTAATGTCAACTGGGTGGAATTGGCTTGGGTAAAGGATTTCAGTCGAATAGCTTTTCATTTTGAAAGAATAGTGTATAACAATGATTTCTATTATTTCCGCTATGAGGAATCCAAAGACTGGAGAAATAAATATGTTGACCTTGTACCTTCTTTGGTGGCAGATTGGAGATTTGGAAACCTTCTCGCTCATGTCAACTTCCAGTATGTCAATACCCTAAATTACAAGTGGTTTTTGGAAAATCAGCCCGACCAGTATTTTGTTCCGGGACTGGATAGAAAAAACTTCGTTGCTACTGTAGGAATTAGCTATATTTTCAAATAATCATTTCTTCTTCAATACGAATTTCATCCCCGATTGGGACAAAGTCAGCTGATCATTTTCCGGCTGAAATTCAATAGAAAGATTGGCCAATCGGAAAACAAAAGTAGTTCCCTCATCATGCTCCAATAAAAATTCAGGTTGGCCGGTGGCCTGTGCCATGAGTGCCAGCTTCTGTCTTCTGATGGTAATATCCAAAGGAAAACCGGGAGCCCCGTAAACCCCGACAAAAGCATCCAATTCCTCTTCCGTAAAGGAATCATCGGAGAATTGTGGAATGTCAAAATCCTTTCCAAAAAATGCGCTCAACACAGCAATAGAAATCTGATTAGGATCCATATTGGCCCCGTTCAAGGTCAGTGAATATGCGAGGTCTTTCTCTGGAAAGTAACTTAAAGAAGCCATGAACCCATCTATGCCCCCATCATGGCCATAGGCAAAATGATCATAAAAAGGAAATTTAAATATTCCGCGTCCGTAATTGTCCCTCAATTCTGTCATTTGGGAGAGACTGGCCTCACTGATTAATTTCCCTTCAAATAATGCTCTAATAAAAACCGTCAAATCTCCGGGCGTGGAAACAAGTGCTCCGGCACCTAAAGGGATGGACATATCAGTAATGCTTTCCTGTTGCCACTCTCCCAAAAATCTGTAAGATAAAACCTCCCCTTGGTCAGGTGAAAATTCCTCACCGATGTAGGTGTTGTTCAGACCAAGGGGACCTAAAACATACTTTTGCAATAAATAGGGGTAAGACTCCTGATAGGTATCCTCCAAAATCCAGGTCAAAAGCACATAGTTCGGATTAGAATAATTGGCTTTTGTGCCAGGTTCAAATTCACTCTTTCCTGCAAGTATTATCTGATACAATTCTTCTCTTGACTTAGGGACTGTGTTCCAGGTCAGGTAATCCTGGCTTGAGGTAAAGCTATAAATACCACTCCTGTGGCTTAGCAGATCACTCAATGTTATTTTTTCGGCATTGGGCAACTCTGGGAAAAAGCCTTCAATACTTTGTACCAAATTGAGCCTTCCCTCTTCTATGGCCTTGAAAACAAGTACAGAGGTAAAGGTTTTGGAAATAGAGCCTACCCTAAATTTACTTTCTTTGGTTAAGGGAATTTTTTCGCTACGATCTGCGTAACCAAAGGACTTCTGGTAAATGGGCTCCCCACGATAATAAAGTAACACCGAGCCCATCACTCTGTCATTGGCTTCCAAAACATCAAAAAACTCATCCAATTTGGCCCTATTAAAGTCTTGTGCAATAACTGAAGCCATAGTGACTCCAATTAGGGTAAACATTACAATCGCCTTTTTCATAAAAGTAAATTTAGCTCCAATCCTACAAAGCTAAAAACTCCTCCCGATTTTTGGGAGGAGTCCTTAGTTTAATCCAACCTGTTTCTTTCTTCAGTACTTCCACTTCTATTGGATACCCTGAAGCTTTCTCCTTTGGCAAACTTATACCTGAGGGTGAATCTTACCCCTTGAGTATTTCGATATTGTCTGAACTGGGTATCAATATTATCAAACTGCACATTGGCTCGGATAACCTGACTGGCAAACAAATCTGTTCCATTTAAAGTAAGGGTCATCTTGTCTTTCATCAAGCTTTTGGTGATTCCCAAATCTACCCATCCAAAACCTTTAATTGTGGCCTGTCCGTATTGTGCAGGACCGATATACATCCCCATCAATTCTGCCCTGAATCCGGCCGGTAAATTGAAGTTATGCTGGGTTCTCAACGTGTAAGAGGTCTGGGAAACATCCAACAGGGCATCTCCAATCTGGGATTTCCAAGCAGAATTGGTAACTTGAACCATGTTGCTGGTATTCCACCAAGAGCGGATTTCCACAGGAATCATGGCCCTAAAATTCCAGGTCTTCGCTCTATCCAAATTCGCAGTATAAGTAGTAGTGGTTCTGGACTCTTCATCTTGGGTAAAAATTTGCTGGAATACATCATTGGTCAGGGAATAACCAACGGTGAACTGATACGCACCTTTTACTACATGGTTCATTTCAAGGTTATGGGCATATTGAGGACGGAGATTGGGATTTCCTTCTTCAGTGGTCAATGGATCTATGTAATACACAAATGGGTTCAACAGTCTGTAGTTGGGTCTTGTAATTCTCCTATTGGCATTGTAGATAATTTGATAATCCTTGCTGACTTTTTGCTGAACACTTAAACTCGGGAAAAGGTCGATGTAATTTTGCTTATTTACCTGATCCAAAGTAACAGAATTACCGGTAATATCGGAGTACTCTGTCCTCAATCCTGCCTGAAAGCTTACATTCTCAGCAAACTTACTTTTGTAGGAAGCATAAGCTGCCAATACATTTTCTTCATAGATGAACCTGTTGCTATTGGGATCAGGCTGGAAAGGTTCGTCTTCAACCGCCTTACTCAAATCCAGATTGTTGTCTGATTTTACCCAACTTCCTTTAAGCCCACTTTCAAACACCCTTCCTTTACCTAATGGTCTAATAAAGTCAACTTTCGCTGTGAAAATGGAATAGTCCATATCATTTAATGTGAGGATAAAGTCTCTCGTGGAAAGTGGCTCATTCTCATTGACCCAATTGTTATTTGTCAAAAGCGAATTAGAAGAAGAAACCATCCTGGTATAATCCAAATCTGATGTCAACTTGGTACCCAATGAATCCAGTACACCCACATAATGGAAATTTCCGAATACCCTTCTGTTTCTTGAATCAGAATCATTGCGGGATCTCAAGAAAAACACATCTTCCGTTCCTGGATTATTGATTTCTGTAAGGGACCTACCAATGTTTTCCCCATTATATTCAGATGCCTGGACAGTTATACCCACGCTGTGGTTTGAATTGATTTCGTAATCACTTCCACCATTGAAAAATAAGCTCTTATTGTAGGTTGTAATATTACCATTTTGGTGGAAATTGGATACTCCCTGTTCTAATTGAAAATTCCTGCTGATATCAAGTTCATTTACAAAATTGAATTCATTGTAGTTCAGACTGGCCTGATTGGTCCATTTGCCTTTCTTGACGTTAAGGGACAAGCCTGCATTAGGTCCAAAAATTCCATTGTAAATACCCCCCAAACTCACATTGCCAAACATGCCGTCAATATTGTTCTTTTTTAACCTAAGGTTAATAATACCAGCACCTCCTTCCGCATCAAACCGGGATGGAGGGTTGTTTATGATTTCAATACTTTTTATGTTTTCAGCAGGAATAGACCTTAAAAATTGAGCAAGGTCAGCAGCACTCATGTAAGTCTGCCGGTCATTGATCATCACGGTTACACCAGGTCTTCCATTCAAATTGATCTGATCATTTTCATCTACATATACTCCTGGGGACCTTCCTATCACTTCCAATGCTGTATTGCCATCTGCCAAAACAGAGCCTTCGACATTCACGATGGTTTTGTCCGCCTCTACGATGATCTCCGGTCTTGTCGCTCTTACAGTTACTTCTGAAAGTTTCCCTGCTTCTTCTTTGATGGTAATCATCCCAAAATCCTTATTGGTTCCCGGTTTGATATCAAAAGGCTCCGTCTTGAAGGTTTCAAATCCTATTGAAGAAACTACCAGATGAACTTTTCCTGACCTAGCTGATTCTATATGAAACTTTCCGTCATCTCCAGTTACAGCACCGGTCAGTAATATACCAGACTCGGTTTCGACCAATGCTACATTGGCAAAAGGAAGGAAATCACCCTTCCCGTCTGCTACCCGGCCTGTAATCTGGGAAAACTCCTTAGCTGCCAAGTTGCTCATTCCTAAAAAGAAGGTCAAAAGCACTACAAATACTTGGGTTGAGATTTTCATAAAATAGTTGGTTTAGATTTCAATGTTCTGTGCCAACTCCTATGAAAATCCAGTGCCAGTTCAAAAAATTCATTATAATTAACTGATTTACTGGGTTTTATAATAATGATCTATTTCATAGGTGTATCATTTACGAACACATGAATCGTACGCTATGCGTACAAAAAAAGCCTTGGGAAAAAATCCCCAAGGCCTGTATCGTTACTGTTTCTGTTGTATAGCTTACTTAGCAGCAGCGTATCTTTTGCTAACTTCAGCCCAATTGATCACGTTCCAGAAAGCCCCGATATAATCCGGTCTTCTGTTTTGATAATGTAGGTAGTAAGCATGCTCCCATACATCAAGGCCCAAGATAGGGGTACCTTTTACTTCAACTACATCCATCAAAGGATTATCTTGATTTGGAGTAGAGCTTACGGCCAAACCATTGGCTGTCACCGATAGCCATGCCCAACCAGAACCGAATCTGGTAGCAGCTGCTTTATTGAACTCCTCTTTGAATGCTTCAAAAGTGCCGAATTTGGCATTGATGGCATCTGCCAATTCCCCGGTCGGAGCTCCTCCACCATTAGGAGAAAGGATAGTCCAGAATAGGTTATGGTTATAATGACCTCCACCGTTATTTCTTACTGCGGTATTAGAGCCAGCGACAAGCATTAATTCTTCCAAACTTTTGTTTTCCAAATCTGTCCCGGCAATGGCATTGTTCAGATTGGTAACGTAAGCATTGTGGTGCTTTCCATGATGGATTTCCATTGTGCGCGCATCTATATGTGGTTCAAGCGCATTAAAATCATAAGGTAGTTTTGGTAGTTCAAAAGCCATTTTTATCTTTTGCGTTTATGGTGAAACATGAAAATTAAAATTCCGAAAGAATTTACAAATAATTAACCCAATTGGTGGGAAAATGGTTCTGTATCCTGCAAAAAGGATTTAATTTCTTAACTTTTTAAAGAATTCATCCAATAAATTCTTGGATTCTTTGGCCATTAATCCTTTTGTCACTTTGGTTTTAGGATGTAATATTCTCTCCTGTATAAGCGAAAACCCTCTTTTGGGATCTGAGGCACCATAATGTAGCTCTCCCAACTGTGACCAGAAACTGGCTCCGGCACACATGACACAGGGTTCGAGGGTGACATATAGCTTACATTCAGGAAGGTATTTTGCTCCTAGGGCATTGGCTGCTGCGGTGATAGCAATCATTTCAGCATGGGCTGTGGCATCAGTGAGCTTTTCTGTTTGGTTATAAGCCCGGGCAATTATTTTATTTCTGCATACAATTACCGCTCCTACAGGAATCTCTTCTTCCTCAAAAGCCAGTTTGGCCTGTTTAAAGGCCTCGTTCATAAAGTAGGCATCAGAAAAGAGTTCCATGGAAAGTATTTTGTTCAAAAATAGCAAAAAAGGAGAAGCGAGAGAAGAGAAGCTTGAGATTGGACTGCATTTCTGTCAAGTGGGAAATCCTAATTTCAGAAATAAGAGACAGCAAGAGACAAGACTCGATTGCTTGTTGGGATTTAGGGGATGTTCTGGAAGCGGAAGCCTATGTTGACTGGTCTTATTTCTTGTAGATAAGCAAGAAAGGTTGGAAGGATCGATTCGAAGGCAGAAGTCAAAAGACGGATTTCAGAAAATAAAAACCCCATGCTTGAGAGGCATGGGGTTGGTTTATATATTATCTGAAAAGATCAAAAATTTCATTTCTGACTCCTTCATTGATAATCAAAGCCAGGATTAGGGAAACTATAAGGCCAATGGTGGCTTTAAAAATGTCCTTTCTTGCCAATGTATATGCACGGTAAATTCTTGCTTTTCTCTTGCTCAATTTTTTGGATTTAGAAAGCGCTATAGCCAATTCTCTACCACCTAACAAACCGATAAACACCCAAGTGGTACTCATGGGTACATTGTTAAGCATCTTGAAATAGAACAGGATAATTGCATATACAAAGTCCACCAATGTAGCGGCCCTAACATCAGTCACACGGGTTTTTTCATTGACAATTGACTGTATCCTATCTCCTTTCATGTAGAACAAGAAACCTAGTCCAATGAAAATAAAACCTGCATAACCTAAGAATTCCCAGACACTCAATTGA
Organism: Cecembia rubra; assembly: GCF_003014575.1. GTDB lineage: Bacteria > Bacteroidota > Bacteroidia > Cytophagales > Cyclobacteriaceae > Cecembia_A > Cecembia_A rubra. The sequence continues at coordinate 222,614 of NZ_PYGF01000007.1, read as the reverse complement.
CGTGGAAGAAAAACAGCAATGTTAGCTGCATCTTGCATTATCCAAACAGCCCAAAGTGTTCCAGAGGTGAACCATTGAAAGACATACCAATGTGGTTTTGCCTTTCCTTTCAAAAAATTCTTCACCAATTTTTCGATAGCGAACCAAACTATGATCGCAATGAAAAAAGCCAAAAGGTAGCCCATAAAGCTTTTTTTCATCACATCTAATATGGTATTTGCTTTGTAGGTAAATACATTCAATAATAGAAATGTCGTAGAAACAGGCATTCTGAGCCTTGTCATTACAAGCAAGACAATTGGTGCTGCTAGCTGTAGAAACACAAAGTTGTCAGGAGATTTGTCCAAACCAGGAACCTGTAACCTTTGGTAACTCACATCACCATTGTAAATAAACCAGCTATAGGTCACCGTAGCTACGAATATCAAGCCCATAAACAACCACAGCCAATACCATCTGGTTCTCGAATTGGAGGCGATAAATGTTCCGATGGTCTGAATACTGTCATTGGCTATCGCAGAGTAAGCCGCCAGGGCAAACCCGAACCACATTGCCAAATAGGTAAATGGACTGATTATACCTGCAATCGAAATCAAAATACAGATAACTACGAGAAAGGATTTTTCTTTTTTGGTAAAATCAAAAAGTGAATAGGCAACTTTGGACAGTGCGTCCTGATTGATGTTTTGGTCTTTAAGTTTGGCCATAAAGGGAGGTAAGTTTCTTAGCTAAAGCCGATGCAAAGTTAAAGAAGATTAATCCGTTTTAATGTTAACAAATTGTTAATTAGAAAATAAAACCTGCCATTTCTTCGTTTTTAAGAGAAAAAAGCAAGCATTTGCCATAAATACCAATCAAATTTAGGCAAAAATGGTCGATTTTTTTTCATTTTTTGACACAAGAGAGAAAAAAAGCCCCAATCAATGCAGCTAATGTTAACAAAATCTTCACATTTAAGGACTGTTAATTCAGCTGCTGTACATTTATTTTGCAGTATAAAAGACAGGCATTATTCCCATGCATGTGATCTGGCATAGATGAGCAGTAGTAAAACAGGCCCAAAAGGCCCCAACAGGTTATTTTCAGTCTTAATTACAGTTTTGGGGCTATTGCTATTTATGCTCTCCATTGATTTATTAACGGTGAGCATGATCCGTCTCAACAGTGATTTTGCCTCCTCTCTCTTCCGGGCAACAAACAATCCATTCATCGGTCTTTTTGTGGGATTATTGATGACTGCTTTGATCCAAAGCAGTTCTACAGTAACTGCAATGATTGTCGCTGTGGTCGCATCAGGTTCATTGACATTAGGGCAAGCTGTTCCCTTGGTGATGGGAGCAAATATTGGTACAACGATTACCAGTACTTTGGTTGCATTTTCTTTTATTATGAAGAGAAATGTGTTCAAAAAAGCTTTGGCCGCAGGGGTGCTCCATGATATTTTCAATATCCTTACTGTATTAATCCTATTTCCCTTGGAAGTTTATTTTGGTTTCCTAAGTGAAACAGCTTCCTTTATTACCGCTACATTTTTTGATAGTGGGGGAGAATATGACGGTAACTACCAGTATAATGTGCTCTTTACTAGACCATTGACATTGTGGATTGCCAACCTAATTGGCCAACCATTTCTATTGCTGCTGTTTGCAGTAATAATGGTATTTACCTCTATCAAGCTGCTTTCCAAGTTTGTGTTGAAGTCATTTATGTCTGCCAATGTGAATAAAATCAACAAGCACATTTTTCAAAAACCCTTCTTCTCCTTTTTGTATGGGGCATTCTTCACTGCCGCTGTTCAATCCAGTACAGTGACTACTTCCATCATAGTGCCTGCTGTGGCCAATAGGAAAGTATCTCTGGTGAAAGCTTTTCCTTTTATCATAGGTGCAAATATCGGAACTACCATTACAGCTGCCATAGCTGCGATTTATAAAACAGATGCTGCTATCAGTTTAGCTGTGGTACATTTCCTTTTCAATATGATAGGCGCAATGCTCTTTATGCCATTTCCATCAATTAGGAATATCCCCGTAAAAATTGCCACCTACCTGGGAAATGAGTCTACTCGAACAAGATTAGTGGGTTTTGCCTACATTCTATTGACATTTTTCATCATTCCATTCTTATTGATCTATTTCAATAAAAATGAGGACATCAGGGAAATGGGCCATGCAGATCGGTATCAAAAAACTGAAATCAAAAAATAAAAGGGAGTGTTTAACCCTCCCTTGATGCTTCTACAATCTGTACCCCCGAGCTGGTCCCTATCCTATCAGCGCCAGCCTTGATCATTCTCACCGCCTGTTCATAAGTTTTGATACCGCCACTTGCCTTGATACCTACACTGCTGGGCAAATTTTCTCTCATCAGTTTGATATGGCCTTCCTGAGCCCCTTCCGGAGCAAACCCGGTAGAAGTCTTAACATAATCTACCCCCGCTTCAGCACAGATTTTACAGGCTTGGATGATCTCTTCCTCGTTAAGGTACGCCGTCTCTATTATTACTTTCAGGATACGCTCATGTTCATGACAAAGCTTGGCCAACCTCGCCAATTCAATTTTTGGCCAGTTCATCCCTGCCTTAAATGCAGTGATGGACCAAACTACATCAATCTCATCTGCACCGTCCTTTATGGCTTGCTCGGTTTCATAAACTTTGGTCTCTGTCATGTTATAGCCTAGGGGAAAGCCTACCACTGTCACCAATTGTATAGGAGCGTCTCCTATTTCCCTTTTGGCTTTTTTCACCCAAAATGGAGGCACACAAATACCCACAAACCCGAATTTTTTGGCATCCTGAACCAAACCTTCAATATCAGCATCGACGGTCAGAGGCTTCAAAATCGTCTGCTCTATATACCTTTCAATATTTTTCATACTTATTCTACTGTTTCATTCACAAAATCCTTTAAATACATAAACTCCAAAGTTAAATCCCCATCCTTGGTTATGGTTGCTTTATCCAAAATTTTTGAACTTGGCTTCAAAAGTTCCGGGATAAGATGTTCTATCAATTGCCGTCCAAATTCCTCAGAAGCATTTCTCGGCAGCTCAGTCGGCAAATTGTCTATGGCCATTACAGAAATACTGTTCTGCTTTCCAAAAGCCTGCAAGATTTCAAAATTTTCTCTATCTACATCAAAAACGGGTTGCTGAATATTTGAAGCCTTGACTGTGGTAGGAACTGAACCATTGATATCACAGGTAATATCTGCAATTACTGAAATATTGAAATCTTCTGAGCTAATGTCCTCTATTTCGAATAATCTTGGTGCCCGGCTGTCCCAATAAGCGGCAGCCAATAGGATGTCACTGACTTCTGCATACTTCAAAAAGTGGCTTTCATATTTTTCAGGACATGTGAAAAATTCCTCTCTGTCGAAGCCACCATCCGTCTTTCTTCTATTGAAATCCGATGAAGATAAAACCGTAAACACCGCTTCATCAAAATATTGGTGTAAAAAATCCTTAGGACCAACTTGTCTGATACCTACAGATTCAAGTACTTCCAAAACCCCTTTGCCGACCCTTCCCGTTCCTGTCACTACAATTTTAATTGGTGGAAGCTGAACTTTTTTGAGTTCAATGTCCAATTCATCCCTATCAAAACATTCAAAAGCCCTTTTGATATCATAGAGACCTGTTTTTTTACCATAGGTCCAAAGACCGTTATAGGCACCTACTATTCCTGCCCATCTTCCAAAAGCTACAGTACGCTCTCCCTTTTCATTTTTCAATACCTCATAATCAATGAGTTTGATGTTATTTCGGAGTACTTCCTGTAAAAGTTTCCTGTTGTAGGCTTGCTTCTTAATCGTATGGGAGAAAAAGATATATGTTTTGTCAGGAATAAGTAGATTTATAGGCACCTCCTTAATCCCCATAAGCACATCACAATCAGACATATCCTGAGCGACTTCAATATTCAAGTCTGAAAATTCAGCATCGGAATAACATCTGATAGGGCTCGCCTCCACTTTGAATTCCAGTTCATTGGGATGTAGCTCTAAAAGTCTCCTTACCTGCTCAGGAGTAAAGGGCACTCTCTTATCAGGAGGGATTTTACCCTCTCTTATTAATCCTATTTTCATTACTTTGGGTTTGAACTGTCAAATTAGAAAAAGACAAGCAATCAAAAAACTCCTGAGCATAAAAGTAATCCCTTTAAACAAGACTTGTTTACTTTGTGGTATGTAAAGGTAAACCTAAAAACATATTCCAAAATGCCCTACCTACTTCTTGTCCTCTTTTGGGGATTATATTACAGCTTACATACCCTTTTGGCAAGCCTTTTTTTCAAACAATGGCTAAAAAATAAAATAGGTAAATCCTATGTTTGGTACCGCTTATTATATTCTCTATTATCTGTTGTCGGTTTATTGGCCATTCTGGTTTACGGTGCAACAATAGAAAAAAGTTCCCTCATGGCCGTTACTGATTTTACCACTTATTTGGGCTATATGTTTGCTGCTTTTGGCACAATTATCTGTGTAAAATCATTCAGGCATTTTTCCCTGAGTTCATTTATAGGATTCCGCCCCAATGATGACCTCATTGAAAAACAAGAGTTTATTCAAAAGGGCTTATATCAATACATTAGGCATCCATTATATGCAGGATTGGTTTTGATCTTTCTAGGGTTTTTCTTTTACCAACCTTTGCTTTCATCCTTTATGCATCTTCTCTGCTTGCTGACTTATTTGCCTTTTGGAATTTATTTTGAAGAAAAAAAGCTTACTCAACTTTATGGTAAAAGTTATACCCAGTATAAAAATGAAGTTCCGTCATTAATCCCAAGGAAATTGAGAGCTTAATTATTCAAAGGTTTTGCCTCTTTGGCAGATTTTAAATTATTTGTCTCCAGAAAAATAATATCTCTAATGCCGCCTCATTCTGAGGTCTCAACATTTAAGGTTATGAACAGGTAGGACACTACAATATTGCGCACCACGTTGACCAGATCCAGCTGAGAAATACACCTATTGTTTAGGAGATCCTTCACCTCCACAGCTCCGGTTCAGGATGTCCTTTTAATAAATATCAACTCTTTTTCTTAACATTTTCCTAAATGTTAAATCCTTAGAATCAGGACATTTCAGTCCATGGATTTCAACCCGGATTAATATTGTATATTTCAAAGACTTATGACGTTTATTCTGTGAAGAGAATCAAAAGCTTGAATAAACATCAAAGAAAAGAGGCTGCCTTATAAAATGATGGCAGCCTCTTTTGTATTTAATTTATCAAAAAGAAGTGAATGCTATATACAGGATCTTCTAAACTACCCTGCTCACTCAATTCCCAGAAATTCAACTTCAAACATCAAAATGGAATTTGCTGGAATACCATCCCTTTCCTGATCCCTATAAGCCCATGGAGAAGGAATGATCAAAACGGCCTTAGATCCGCTTCTTAACTGCCTGAACCCAATATTGAAACCTTGTATAGCTTCCCCAGAACCTAAGGTAAACTGGAAAGTCCTGTAAATACGGTTTTCATCCCAAACATCGTTGGCCTTGGCTACTGATTCCAGGTTGGTATCGAACACGGTACCATCCAGCAATCTTCCAATATAATTGGTATAGATCAAGCGGAATTCTCCAGGCTTTGAACCAGTCCCTTCTTCTTGTACGATTATAATTACGCCATTTTGATCATGAATCCTTCTTATGCTGTCAATCTGAGCAGTCTTCAAGAACTCATCGATGATTTTGCCGTCCCTGGCGAGATTTCCTTCTAGATCATAGGTTGGTCCAAAGGGATTGCGGGGTTCACAAGATAACCCGATAATGGCTACCAATACCAAAAATAAAGTACTTAATCTTTTCATTATTCCTCGTCTTCAGGAGTTTTGAGTTTGATATAATCCAACTCGAACATTAATACAGAAATACTAGGGATACCCTGTGCTGCATCACGACCATATCCATAAAGGGAGGGCATAATTACAGTAGCTTTATCCCCTTCTTCCATTTGGGAAATACCAAAGAGAAAACCTTGGATTACCGGTTCAAGTCCGAATGCAAATCTAAATGGCCCATAAGGCCTATTTGGGTTGAATATGTTATTCTCCCTTGCAACACTTTCAATTGAGGTGTCAAACACATTGCCGTTCAACAATTTACCGACATAGTCCACCACCACTGTATCACCTAGAAATGCTTTTCTTCCACTGTTGGAAACCTCTTGCCAGAAGATCCGGATTCCCAAACCAGGATCAGAAAACTCCTTCACAGAAGGGATAGGATTTTCACGTACAAACTCCTCGATTCTTTGAAGATCTCTCTCAAAGATGATTTGGGTATTTTCACTGTCGGAAATACATGAAGATAAGAATAACGATAAAGCTAAAATCCCAAAATTTAAGTACTTCATTGGTATAGATTATTTTTGAACATCAGTGACTTCTACGTCAAAGATCAGAATAGAGTTTGCCGGAATTGGGCCACCTGAATCTCTGTCCCCATATGCCAATGGAGACGGAATGATAAATTTTGCTTTATCGCCTTTTTTCAATAAGGCAAGACCTTCGTCCCATCCCTTGATTACCTGGCCCATAGCTACCCTTACTTCCAAAGGAGCATATCCATTATATTGGTCTCTTTGTTCATTATAAACACCATTTGCCATAGCAAGTGATTTGATGCTTGTATCAAATAGAGTACCGTCCAACAAATATCCCGCATAATGAACAAAGGCCAAATCACCTTCTTCAATTTGCGGTCCTGATCCTGCTGATTCTATGACGTAATATAGACCTGACTCTGTCCTGATGGCATTGATATTTTTTTCAGCGATGTAATCTTGGATGATTTGGGTATCGATTTCCAACTGCTTTACTGCTCCTTCTGCCTGTCTTTTCATTTCTGCTTCCTGTAGTGAATTGAAATAGGCCTCGACTCCCTGATAATCAAGAACATCTAATACGCCAATTCTTACTTTAATTTTTTGTTCATCCTTCAGGAAAAACGGAATATTTTCAGCAAATATTTTTTTGGCGGTCGTCTCAAATGCTATACTGTCACCTTTCTTCAATCCAAGAAATATTTCATCCATACCCGATTTCCTAGGGATGGAGTCATTGAACTGCAGATATGCAGGCATCATTTGGTCATAGGTTGAGATGAATGTTGAATCTTTGTCAGTTTTAACAATCAAATGATACAATACAAATTCTCCGTTTTTTGGTGCCTGGCTACCCTCTTTGATGTAAGTATATTCTATACCATCAGAAGTGGTCTTGGTTTTGTTGCATGACATGGCACTGAATGCAATGACCATAAGGGCAACCGCAAATAATAGTGATTTAATTTTTTTCATGGATGGGTTCTAATTGATTGAAAAGCGTTTTTTGATTTTCTTTTATTAATTTTTCGAATTTTTCGGTTGTTTCCTTTAAAGGAAGAGAAGATCTTCCGCCGGATGCATTTTTGTGCCCTCCTCCATCAAAGTAGTCCGCCGCAAACTTATTAACAGCTATTTCCTCAGTGGAACGGAAAGAAATTTTTACTCCGTCCTCCCTTTCTGTAAAGAGTGCGGCAATTTTTATACCATCCAAGGAAAGGGCATAATTGACTAGCCCTTCTGTATCTCCGGTCTGGGATTGGTATTTCTTGAGGTCCTTTTTTCCTATAGAAAAATAGGCCGTCTTTAAATCCTCCAAAATAGTCAGCCTTCTGGTAATGGCAAATCCAATAAACTTCAGACGGTTAACCGAATTGGTATCATAAATCAATCTGGATATCCTTGTGTTGTCCGCACCCAATTCAATGAGTTCTGCGGTAATAAGGTGAACATTTTTGGTGGTATTTGGATGCCTAAAACCTCCTGTATCCGTCATGATACCTGCATAAAGACAATCTGCAATATCTTTATCTATGTAATATTGGTCCCCTAGGGCTACAATGAGTTCATAGACCAGTTCACAGGTAGCTGCAGCTTTTGTACTCCAATACCTAAAATCAGCAAAGTCCTTTGGGTCCTGATGATGGTCAATGTTTACAATGAAAGCCTTGGACTTGGTTACAAAGGATGCAAGTTCATGAAGTCTTTTGAGACAGGAAAAATCAAGACAGAAAATGGTATCAGCATTCATCACCATTTCAATTGCTTTTTCCCTGTGCTCTGGATTTTCAAAGTTGAGGACTTGGTCATTTCCCTTCATCCAAGAAAGGAATTGGGGATAATCTGAAGGTGTAATTACCGTGACATCATGTCCCTTTTTTTTGAGGTAGTTGGCCATTCCCAAAGAAGATCCCAATGCATCTGCATCTGGCTTATGATGGGTGGTAATGACAACTTTGTGGGGGGATGATAATCTATCTTTAAATAACTCTAATTCCTGCATTTGGTTGCTTTTGTACATTCCCCTGAAAGGAATATAGTCTGCAAATGTCTATAATATTTTTGAATTTTCCCAATTTGGTTAATCAGCTAATTTTGAAAGAGATAAGAGAGAATTCCATACCTTTCTATGGACTTTAAATGAATTCCCCTATTTTTGCAGCCAAATTAAAAAACAGATATAAATTCCAAAGAAATGGCAGGAAACAGAACATTCACCATGATCAAGCCTGATGCTTTTGCTGCAGGCAACTCAGGAGCAATTTTGAAAATGATCGAGGAAGCAGGCTTTAAGATTGTAGCCATCAAGGCGACCCAGCTTACTCCTGAGCTCGCAGGAAAATTCTATGCAGTACATAAGGAAAGACCTTTCTATGCAGATCTTTGCAAGTATATGTCCTCTGGACCGATCATTGCAGCTATCCTGGAGAAAGACAATGCGGTAGAAGATTTCAGAACTTTGATCGGTGCTACCAATCCTGCAAATGCTGCTGAAGGAACCATCAGAAAAATCTTCGCTACATCCATCGAAGCAAATGCTGTTCATGGTTCAGACTCTGATGAGAATGCTGAAATTGAAGGAAACTTCTATTTCAACCAATTTGACAGGGTAAGATAATTCCTTCTCTTATAGACATAAAAAAACCCGCAGTATAAAAAGCGGGTTTTTGTTTTTCTTGATACTTCAAAATCATCTTACGGAATAACTCAACCTCATGGTAATGGAGGCCGTCTTTTCTTTGGAGGTAGTATTGAAAGTACCTCCCCAAGAATAATCCTCTGTAGAATGTTGACCGGTAATCTGGAATATCCCCATATTTGCGGCAATCAGTTTCCCCAGCTTAGCACCCGAATTCTCAGCAATTTTTTCTGCCCTCAACCTTGCATCTTCAGTTGCCCTGGATATCATTTCTATTTTTAGACTTTCCAGTTCGGTATAATAATACCTCGGAGGTTGGGAATAAAATTTTACCCCCTGCAACAATAACTCTGTGATTTCTCTTGAAATCTGGTCAATCTTATCCACCTCCTTGGAATCGATCTGAAGACTTTGGTTAAGTTCATAACCCAAAAAAGTCTGTCCCATATAATTACCCGCGCTGCTGTAATTTTGTCTGTAAAGGGGATTGGTATTAACGGCGCGAAAAATGATCTGATCTTTTGGAATACCTTTGGCCACCAGATAATCCGTTACCGCTTTTCTATCCTTTTCAAGTTCCGCATATGCCACCTTGATATCCAGATTTTCCCGGCTGAAATTCCCCTCCCAAACCACGAGATCGGAAGTAAAATTTTTCTGTCCCAAACCTGTAACATCTACGGTGCCGGATTTTTTATTTCTGTTCAGAAAAGCACTGCCCAAAATGGCAGCAGCAATTACAATAGCCAAAGAAAAAATGACCGCTGTAAGATTTTTCTTCATAGTTAATTTAGCTTAAAAGTAGAGGTTTTAACTTTTCTAAATGTAACAAAAATCCTGCTGCATCTGAAAGAAATTTCTATTATTCTTGGGTTCAGTGTAATTCTCAGCAATTCAATTGCAAAGCAACAATAAATTGATCAAAAACCTGCATCTTATTGCACCCTTTGCATCAGTTTTTGGGGGCTATTGTCATTCAGATCAATCAGGTAGCCATTGACAATGGCATAGCGAAGGTTACCACCCTGGGCCAGGAAGAAATTGGGATTGCCTCCTGTTCGGATGCCCATAGAAATCGAGTTTCCATTTTTCAATACTATCAGCGGCAAACTATGCAGTTCCCTGTCCACAGCTTCTTGTACTTTTGCGCCCAGGTAGCCTTCACGGAGAAGTCCCATTGCCTTGTCCCAAGTAATTTCCCTAACGTTGGCAAAAGGTGTTTCATATACTTTGCCTTCTACTACTTCCAAGCCTTTGGCATCCAGTTCTTCAAAACCATAGAATATGGATAAATCACCCAGGTCATCTACCACCCCACTTACAAAGAAAGACCCATGGGCATCTGATTCCCTTCTTCTGATTCCTAGATCAATTTCATACGCATGCTGCTCTTTGCTTTGGGAAATATTCCGGACAACAAGATCCATCAAGCGGATGGAATTATCAGGAATGCTGTAATAGTCGTCCAAACTGTATTGGGTGTATTGGACCTCTGCAATTTCCAAAAGGGCATGCAGCATGATGATGAAATTCAGCCTGCGGATTTCCTGCTTTTCAGGGTCATTGGGATAGCCTCCAGACTCAATCAGGATGGTGCTGGTGCCCCATTTTTGGAAATTATCCCCAAAAGCCCTCGGTTCAAAGGCATCATCATACTTGCCCACATGTCCTGGCGCTATTTGCTGTATGACTTTGTTCATCCCTACTATGACTTGCATGGCCCGCTTTCTGATATCATTTACTTCCGTCTCGTAATTATAGGCAGGAGCGAGGACAGAAATGGTGGCTGGAGTAGAGGTCTCTCCAGCGGTATAGTAGATTTGCTGGTCATGAAGGTTAAACCCAAAATCCGGAGAGAAAAAGTCCCTGGCATTTTTCAAAATGACCGCTTCAGGGGAAGCCAATGCGATGGCATCGCGGTTCAGGTCAATATCCAATGAGTTTCGCCTGATCCATTGGTCCATGCCATCAGGATTGACCATAGGAATAAAGCGTAGGGTCAGTCTCTCCAAAAGCTTTTCACGGATAGGTTCAAAGCCGTCATTTTCCCCTTCAAGGAAATTGAACAGGTCAAACAATGCCATGGTAGCAGTGCTTTCATTGCCATGCATCTGCGACCATAGCAAAACTTTTGTTGGACCTTGGCCTAAGGTCATCTGATAGATGGACTTCCCTTCTACGGACCTTCCTATTTCCTCCACCAGAAAACCCTGCTTCCTTTTGGTAACCAGATGGATTACATCATTGTATTTAAACCTCCTATGATCTATGGATTGCTCTTTGTACAAGTCATAGGCTTTTTCCAATTCGGCCACTTCCGCTACAGGTGTTGAGGATTTGGGCTGACAGGATACCAAAATGAAAAATATACCGAAGACGGTGGCTAGGAAAATAGAAGGGATCAGTCTTTTCATGTTTTGGTTGTGGATATAAATTATCCGTCTAAGTTAGGAACTTCAACAAAAAAATAAATTTACTTTTGTACCAAAACTATAATAATCTCCATGAAGCTGTCCTTTTCTGTCCTTGATTTACCTTTAAAGCACACTTTCACTATTGCCCATCAAAGCCGTGATGTGCAGGATACGATCATTGTGAAGTTGGAGGAGAATGGCTATTTTGGATTGGGGGAAACCACCACCAACCCCTTCTACGGTATGACTGCTGAGAATATCTGCAACAAGCTGGAATCAGCTACAGATTTGGTGGAAAAAGGGGGCTGGCATAGCCCGGAAGAACTATGGGATTTGGGAAAGGGAATTTTTGAAGACAATCCTTTTGCACAATGTGCCCTGGACATGGCAGCCTGGGATATTTTCACCAAAAAACAGGGTAAGAAACTATATGAATACCTGGGACTGAATCCTAAAAATATTCCACTTACTAATTTTACCATAGGCATAGATTCCATAGAGAAAATGGTGGCCAAGATGAAGGAAGTGGACTGGCCCCTGTACAAAATTAAATTAGGCACCGAACATGACCTGGAGATCATCCGAGAACTTAGAAAACACACGTCTTCAACCTTCAGGATAGATGCCAACTGTGCTTGGACAGCGGAACAGGCTATCCGATATTCAGAAGAATTGGCCAAACTGAATGTGGAATTTATGGAACAGCCCTTGGGTAAGGATGACCTGGAAGGGATGAAGGAAGTATATCAATATTCCAAACTTCCTGTGATCGCTGATGAAAGCTGTATCGTGGAGTCAGATGTGAAGAAATGTCATGGTCTATTCCATGGTATCAACGTGAAATTGGTCAAGGCTGGAGGTATTACACCAGGATTAAGGATGATCCATGAAGCCAAGTCATTGGGCATGAAAACGATGGTTGGCTGCATGACAGAATCTTCTGTGGGTATTACGGCCATCGCACATATTGCTCCCTTGCTGGATTATGTGGATATGGATGGGGCGATGCTTTTGTCAAAAGATATAGCAATTGGTGTAGAAATTAGTCCCGGTGAGGTTAGATTCCCAGAGAGCAAGGGGATTGGAGCGGTTCTTCTTGATAAATTATGTAGAATGAAGGGTGATGAATGAAGAATGGGTGTATCCATACTTAATTTACCTGTCCAAAATTTGAAGCCTCAAGAAAGCCATTTCATCGTCAATATTTTCGAAAATCCAGATTTGCCCGTTTTTGACAAAATGCCGACCTGGCTTTTTGTTCAACTGTGGTACAGCAGATTCAGCCAATAAATTGAAATCCTTATCAAATACACTTAAGAAAACTTCTGCTCCGATCGCCAGGTAGCCCCGATTCTCAAAGATCTCCTCTCCAAACTTTTCTTTGAAGGATAACCTTAGGTAACGTTGGTTTTTAGCATCCCAGAGGATCCTTCCAAAATAAATATCCTCTCTTTGTTTTTTATCTACCTCCCAATGTTGACTGGAGGAGACTTCTACCTGCTTAGGAGGGATGTATGATTTTTTAATTCCTAACAATTGCCCTTCAAGTTCCTTTAAGTATAGACTGTCCTCTGCGGAATCATAGATGTATACTTCATTGAAGGAATTGTTAGAAACTAATATTTTTTTCCCATTGGCCAATGAAAATGCTCCTGTACCCATGGCTCCGGCCCATTGACCATCGTATAGGAGATCTGTAGAGAAATCTTGAATTCTTTTCAATTCAGGAAGCCCGATTATACTGAAGTTTTCTTCCTTCAGGTCTATGTCAACAATCAAATAACTTTTATCATCCCATTTGATGTAAAAGCCTATCAGGCGATTGGAGTCCCCCGGAATCTTAAAAAAATCCAAAGGTTGTGCATCGTATGTGGAGAAAGTCCCTTCCAATATTTTTTCGATTTTCATGTCCTTGACCAATTTAGCATTTTGGTCAAAAACCTTGCTTAAGCCATAGGACCATACTGTAAAGTGCTCTTCGGCATCAACAGTAAATTTAGATATGAAATTACCTAGCCCATCAGGTCCCTCTTTCTCAAATTTTATTTTCTCAACCAGAATCAGTTTATCCAAGTCTATTTTTTCCATTACGGCATCCTTCCTGTTGTAATTGAAGAGGTACTTGCTGTCTTTGGAAATATCAGAAACCCATAAATTGTCCTGAATGTGCAGGATCTCCTCCCCTGGGTCGATCATTACTGTATCGAGAGCAAACTTCAATTCGGAATATTTTCCAGCTTGTTCCTGTGACTCTTTTCCGGAACATGCCCAAATGGAAAATGCCAGTAAAGCAACTGGAATGACTTGTTTAAGGCTCGAATTTTGTCTTATCATTTCTCAAAAATTTTTGAACTAAAAATCAAACAGCAACTTGTCAACCCAAAATAAAACTAAAAAACGAATTGACCTAATTATTTAAATTCAAAATTCGGGTTCATTACTCAAAATTCCGAAATCGGCCTTTCGAAATCTCAATCAGAAAGCTTCTCCAATAAACAAATAAAACCCGCTTCCTTCTTTTGTGAAAGCGACATCAAATCTGGTATAAATATCTTTTTTGGGGAACAATAAAAACCTAAGTCCCCCGCCACCGGCAAATACAGCCCTATGTATGCTTGCTTTGGAAAAATCCGGAAAAACAGTTCCGCTCCCGGCAAAAATACTTGCACCAATTCTATTAGTAAAGTTGAAGGGAAGGGGCAGCATTCTGAATTCCAACTGTGTTGCCAAGAGATTTTTGTCTCTAAACCTACCCATATAGTAACCTCTCATCATGGCATCTCCCCCAAGCAAACCCAATTGATTGAAAGGTACATCTCCAGAGTTGAATTCGCCTAAAAGTTGCCAGGCCAGGACATTGTTTTTTCCCAAAGGCCTGAAAAACCTGGTATCTAGGACAAGCGTATTGAATTCAAAGGTGCTCAAGCCTAACGGGTAATGCAGAAAAGCAAGTTCGGCAAAGTTTCCTTTTCTCACATTCAGCACATTGTGCCTGTCATCATATACGGCACCCAATCCCAGTCCAAAATTGGTAGAGCCTTCATTGCCCAATGGCAATTCAAAAACAGGATCATTCACTCCCGGTTTAAAGGTGACCCTTGACATCTTCTGAAAATCCATCTCTATTCCTGCATAGAAATTGGGTTTGATTTCTCTAAGAATTCTTTCTTTTATAATCACCTGATTGGCGTCCACCAATGCCAGATAATCCTTGGAAGTTCCCATTCCGATACCATGGTATTTGAGCGGAAAACTCTGTAACCTGATCCTGCCGAGAAAAAACCATTTGTTTAGGTCTGAATAAATAGCATGGTCAAACCAGATACCAAACTGGTTTTCCAAAGTGACAAAAGTAAATCCATTGATTTCACTCAATCGGTTGGAGGTATCTCTATTGGCATAGTAAACATAAAGTGATGAAAAACCAATCTCCCAGCTCGTTTCAGGCGCATAGGCCAATGTAGGATAAATTAGGAATTGGGGACGTGAGATATCTGTTGTATCATTAAAAATCCCATTGAGGTATTTCTTTACAAAACCCTGTGAAAAACCTTGATGCGTCACCAGCATCAAAAAAACAAACAAAAGCCTTTTGATCATGCAATTTTTAGACAGCTACGAAAATAATCAATTCACCTATCCAAATTGTTTGGATCAAACCAAAAAATTATTTGAACCTGACCACCTTTCCGTGTGCCCTGGATGTCATTTCATGGGGAATGGATTCACTTATTTCTTTGAAAAGCAGCTCCACCAATTTCTTTTTAAGGAAACTCCTGGTCAAAACTATACTGACTTCCCGAATGGGTTCTACACCATCAAACCTTCTCAACCTTGATTTTTCTTCGTCCCTCAAGTCCATTGTTGCAAGTTCGGGTAAAAGCGTAATTCCTGTATATTCATTGACCATGTTGCGGAGTCCTTCAAGAGAACCGCTTTCATAGTGAAAATTCATTCGTTCAAATTTGGATTGGTTGCAGATGTTGAGCACTTGGTCCCTAAAACAATGGCCCTGTTGCAACATCCACAAATCTTCTGTATTGAGGTCATTAACTTTTATTTTTTCTTTTTTGAGCAAAGGATGGTTTTTGGACATATAAGCAAAAAACTTCTCATAGAAAATTGGTTTCTCCAAAATTCCGTTTTCGTTAAGGGGAGTCACTACAATCCCCAAGTCCAGCTCATCATTTTTCAATTTTCTAAGGATCTCCTCAGTCACGGTTTCTTCAACCTGCAATTTGACATTGGGGTATTTTTCCAAAAAACTCTTTATAAAGCGGTGCAAGAGGTATGGGGCCAAAGTAGGAATGATCCCTATTTTGATAACACCACTGACATCCCCTTTCAATTGGGCTACCAGCTCAAAAATTCCTTTGCTTTCTGAAACCACCTTTTTGGCCTGATCTATGATCTGTGCCCCAATTTCTGTAGGGATTACAGGCATTTTGGAGCGATCAAAGAGAATGACTTCCAGTTCTTTTTCCAGCTTGCTCACTTGAGCGCTTAAGGTAGGTTGAGTGACAAAGCAGGATTCGGCTGCCTGCCCGAAATGCCTGAATTTATCAACTGCAATGATATATTCTAATTGCTGAATGGTCATTATTATCCTTAAAAAAACAAATTTCGGAATTACAGGCGACCCAACATGTGCCTTAGGTTACAAAGATAAAAATCTTTTTCTTTTTATTTAGATTTGATTTAAATAATGCCTAATTTCGCCCGTCTAAAACAACTTTGATATGTTTAAAAACATTCTCAAATCCGCCCTATTGGCCATTACTGGCTTGATTTTGTTTTCCTGTGGCTCAGGAGAAAAAGAAGAAGTAGTCAATGTTTATACCCATAGACATTACGAAGCTGACCAAAAACTATTTGACATGTTTACGGAAGCTACCGGTATTAAGGTAAATGTGGTATCCGCATCAGCTGACGAATTGATCCAAAAATTGGAACTGGAAGGAGCAAACTCTCCTGCTGATGTTTTGATCACTGTAGATGCAGGCCGACTGTACAGAGCAGAGACCAAAGGATTGTTGCAATCCATCAACTCTGAAACTTTAAACAATAATATTCCTTCAAAATTCCGCAATCCGGAAGGATACTGGTTTGGATTGACCTACCGGGCAAGGATTTTAGCTTACAGCACGGAAAGGGTGAACCCTGAGGAATTGAACAGTTATGAGTCTCTTACAGAACCCCAGTGGAAGGGAAGGGTACTAACCAGGTCTTCTGAAAACATCTATAACCAATCTCTTTTGGCATCCATTATTGCCCATCATGGAAAAGAAGGTGCAGAAACTTGGGCTGCGGGTCTTTTGTCCAACATGGCTAGAGAACCTAAAGGATCTGACAGAGACCAAGTGAAAGCTGTGGCTGCAGGGGAAGGTGATGTGGCAATTGTCAACACGTATTATATTGGAATTATGTTGAATGATGCCAATGAAGAGGAGAGAAAGGCAGCAGAAAAAATCGCCATATTCTTCCCTAACCAAGAAGACAGAGGTACACATATCAACATTTCCGGCGCGGGTGTAACAAAATATGCACCAAATAAAGACAATGCTGTCAAATTGCTGGAATTTCTTTCTTCCGCTCAAGCCCAGGAATTCCTGGCAAATATCAACTTTGAATATCCGGTCAACCCAAATGCTGAATTCTCGGATCTACTGAAAAAGTGGGGAAATTTCAAAGCAGATGATATTCATCTTTCCGTTTTGGGCGAAAACAACAGCGATGCTGTAGTCATCTTTGACAAGGTAGGCTGGAAATAATAAATAATCTTGAAAGCAGTCAAACGCAGTTATTACTGGTGGAATAAGTGGACAGGCTACTCGTTATTGATATTATTATTGGTAGCTACTCCCTTAATCACCATTTTGATTAAATTATTTGATAGCCCGGGAGGGAGTTGGTCACATATTGCCAACACCCTCCTTTTTGGCTATTTTCAGAATACTATATTTTTGCTTTTAGGTGTTGCAGCCCTAACTTTTTTACTGGGTGTCAGCACGGCATGGCTTGTCTCCAATTATGAATTCCCAGGCAGAAAATATTTCGAATGGCTATTGATCCTTCCTTTAGGGTTCCCTGGTTATATCATGGCCTATACCTATGTGGGTATCCTTGATTACACCGGACCTATACAGGTTTTCCTTCGCAACACTTTTGACATTCATTTCAAAGGAAGCCTGATTGACATCATGAACCTTCCGGGAGCTATTTTCATTTTGTCCATTACCCTTTTCCCATATGTTTTTCTCATTACACGTTCTTCATTTTTGCAGCAATCCAAAACCTTACAGGAAGCCTCCTTTTTACTGGGGGCCAATAGACTGAAGACATTTATCAAAGTAGCCCTCCCCATGGCACGTCCAGCTATTGTGGCCGGAATTGCTTTGGCATCCATGGAAGTTCTCAATGATTATGGAACTGTGAAATACTTTGGTGTAAATACATTTACGACGGGCATTTTCCGTGCTTGGTTTTCTATGGGTGATTCCAATACTGCTATTTACCTGGCAGCCATTCTGATGGTCTTTGTTTTTGTGATTTTATTCTTGGAATCTATTCAAAGAGGCAATAGACAATATGCTGCGGTCAATGGCTTGCAAAAACCTACAGCAAGGATCCATCCCACTATCGGTAAGAAAATTCTCTATTCGGGGATTTGCCTTAGCATTTTCTTGTTGAGTTTCTTCATTCCCTTTTTACAATTGCTCAATTGGGTCAGTATGACTTGGGATAAAGTCGTCAATAAGGATTTTTTCTTATTGATTTACAGGAGTTTTGGATTGGCCGCAGTAAGTGGATTATTGATTGTGGTTTTCTCTGTGATTATGTTGTATGCCCTAAGGCTAAGTCCTTTCAAATGGGTAAAAAATATTACCAAAGTAGCTACATTAGGTTATGCTATACCGGGTGCCGTAATTGCAGTAGGTATCATGATTCCATTTATCGGGTTGGACAAATGGATTTATGGCACGCTCTTTAGCTCAAAAACTGCGGGACTGTTTTTCTCGGGAACTTTATTTGCCCTGGTCTTTGCTTACATAGTCAGGTTCATGGCTGTAGGCTATAATCCTGTGGAGGCAGGATTCCAGAAAATCGGTATCCATGTCAATGAAGCCAGCCGGCTTTTGGGAATCAGAAGCACCAAAACACTTTGGAAAATAGATCTACCCCTGATCAAAACCAGCTTGGTATCGGGGATTATACTGGTGTTTGTGGACGTATTAAAGGAATTACCTTTAACTTTGATCCTCCGTCCGTTCAACTATCAGACTTTGGCGACCAAGGCATTTGACATGGCGACTAACGAGATGATTGCGGAATCGTCCAATGCTGCACTGATCATCATTCTGACAGGAATCATACCCATTATCTTCCTTAACAAGCTGATTGAAAAAAGATAATTAAAGCACAAGAAATCGACCTGATGAGTATCCTAACACTCCAAAACGTCAATAAGAAATACAACCAGGCCATGGAATTTGCCATCAAGGGTGTGTCCTTTGATGTAAAAGAAGGTGAAATCCTGGCTTTAGTTGGAGAAAGTGGTTCTGGAAAAACTACCTTGCTTAGGTTGATTGCAGGGTTGGAGCACCCCGATTCGGGAATCATTTCCCTTTCAGGACAGAAAATTGTAGAAGGTAAAAAGTCCGTTCCTGCCCATGAGAGACAGGTGGGAATGGTATTTCAGGATTATGCATTATTTCCCCATTTAACCATTTTGGAAAATGTGAAATTTGGCCTGAAAGGATCGAAAGAAGAAGTAGACAGTACCTCTCGAGAAACCCTAAAATTGGTCGGTCTGAAGGAAGATTTCAGCAAATATCCACATCAATTATCCGGTGGACAGCAGCAGCGGGTGGCCTTGGCCAGGGCTATAGCTCCAAATCCGAAAATCCTGTTGATGGACGAGCCTTTTAGTAACCTGGACGCCATGCTGAAAGATCAGGTAAGGGAAGAAATCAGGCAGATCATCAAGAAAACCGGCATCACGGCCATCTTTGTAACCCACGATACCAAAGATGCTTTATCCACTGCTGACAGGATTGCCATTTTACACAAAGGTTATCTCCAGCAGATTGATATTCCCAAAGTGCTCTATGAAAATCCTGTCAACCCCTACGTAGCCAATTTTTTTGGAAAGAGGAATGAAATGATGGCGATCCCGACAGAAGAGGGATTTCATACATCCTTTGGTTTTATCACAGATCCAGAAGCAAAAAAATTCAAAGGAAAAGTAAAACTCCTTTTTAGGCCTGAACATGGGGAAGTAGTTCAGAGAGATGGGCAGCAGTTGACAGGTAAAATCGTAAAAATTTCCTATTTCGGAAGTCATCAGATGGTCAAGTTGGCGGATGATGAAGGACAAAGAGTCACCATCCGGACCAATCCGGGACGATCATTTGACGGCATTGACCGGGCTTGTTTCTACCTGTGGAAGTATGATGTGGAAGAAGCTTTTTAGAGGCGAGAGTTTAGAAACGAGACTCTAGAAACAAGACACAAGAGATAAGAAGCGAGAGACGAGTACTCAGGGCCAAATCCAGTACAATTTCGAAATAGGGAATTGAACGATTAATTTTTTGGAATAAAGATTTTCCTTAGGATTCGATTTCTTTTGATTTCTGGTCACGATTGGCTGGGGCATCTCTTTGTCATGCCGAAATCATGAGGCATCTATTGCTTTGGGGTGAGAAGTTTTATTTTTAATCAGGCTCTAAACGATCGACATTTCAGGATTATACCCCAGCATACACAATCATTCCCAATCCGAGAATGAATAGGACAAACATCCCTGCCAGCAACAGGTTCGTGCCTTTTGGGGCATTTTTGAATTCACGCCAGATAAACACTCCCCAGAAAGCAGCCACCATGGTCGCGCCCTGACCCAAGCCATAAGAGATAGCAGGGCCCGCTTTTTCGGCCGCAATGATGCTGAAAGACATTCCCAAACACCAGATTATCCCTCCCAAAATCCCAACCAAATGGACCGGAAGGCTACCTTTGAAATAATCTGCGCCGTAAAGCTTTGATCCTTCAATGGGCTTTTTCATCAAGATGGTATTGAAAACAAAGTTGCTCATCAATATCCCGATAGCAAATACAAATACCGCTCCATAGGGTGTGAATTTTCCTCCCTCAGGATTGGAAAAATCCAGAGACATAGACTGGGCCACAAAAAAGTAGAAAAAGGACATCAAGAATCCTCCAACCAAAGCCAACATTAAGCCTACTTTGGGATTTTTTCGTTCGGTACCTGCCAATTTCCTATATGCCAAAGCATCCATGACAATTGCAATGACTACCAGGGTAACACCGGTAAACAACAATACTGGATCTCCCTTTTGGGTAGAAACATAATTGACAATAACCCCAAGGACCAATGCCAATCCTATGCCTACAGGAAAGGCTACAGACATGCCCGCATAGGCAATGGCAGCTACAATCAGAATATTGGCCAGGTTGAATATGACCCCTCCGATAAAGGCTAAAGAATAACTTTTACGGTCGGCCTGAAATAGGTCTTCTGCAAAGCTTCTTCCTCCATCCCCTGTACTTCCCAAGGTGTAACCAAACAAGAGAGACAAGAGAACAATTCCTATGACATAATCCCAATAAAAGAGCTCAAAGCGCCATTGGGTTCCTGCCAACTTTTGGGTATTGGCCCAAGATCCCCAACAAAACATGGTGATGATACAGAACAGAACCGCAAGGGAATAGGATTCAATGATATACATGTTGAGGTTTATTTAGGGTTGACCAATTGATAATTTTCGAGGGTATGATAAAAATCCTGAATGACTGCGTCCCGGTCAAAGTTTTCCCAAACGGTGATTTTTCTTAGATTGACTGGCCTTTCTACCCATTGGTTATCGATAAGGATAGGGGCAGGGATTTCTCGACTATCTCCCCATTTCGGATTTTTTAGAACTGCTGCTGCCACCATATCAAAAAGTGCCCTGGCAGGTGGATCTGAGTAATAGTCTATATGCTCAAAGAGGCTTACCGCATAATCTCCAAAATTGAAAAACTCACCTCCGTGACGCCCTACAATTGGCAATTCTATCTGAGGTCCCATCCCCGGCATTTTTTCGTTGATCTCTATTTGTGTAACCTTTACCGCATCGGTACCACTAGGCTCCCCATACCTTACGGTTACCATTTCGAAAGGAACTTTAGAATTCAGCACATAATTCATAGAAACTGTGTCATTGTCCTGATTGTATTCTCCAGGTTTGGGATAATTGGAACCTAACCATACCACCCGAATTTTGGATGCAATGGAGGGGTCCTTTTCCAAGGCCAAAGCCACATTGGTCAATTTGCCCACAGCGAGAAGGATCAATTCCTGTTCATGGGATTTATTGGCTTGTTCAATTATAAAATCAACTCCTTCTTTTCCATCAAAATCAGTCTCTTTCACATGCATCCGAATTGTTTCAAAGGAAGCATCGGCACCTTTCAAGAGCGGAATTTGCCCAAAACGTTGTCCCAGTTGAAGAATACGCTTGGCTTCTTCATAATGCTGATCAATATTACCACCACTTTTTGTGGCATTTACGGTTACACCTACCAAGTCAAAGGTGGGACCATTGACCAGAAGGTACATCAAAGCGAATTGGTCATCCAACTCATTATTGGCATCAGTATCATAGATCAATCTGATTTTTGGATTTTCCACGATTTGTTCAAGTCCTGATTCTTGTTTGGGGGATGTGCATGACAATCCCAGAAAGAGGCCAAGAGTAATTGAAAAATACATGTTATTCTGTCTCATATCTTACTTAATAATTTTGATTCCCAGGATTGATAGAAGAATATAACAATGCTTCCCTGACATTGACCTGATAGCCTTGGGGGATATATTTAGCTTCAAGCCTTATTTCATGCTCTCCTTCCCCAAGATCATAAAACCAGAAAATTTCATGTTTTCTGCTTTGAAAACTCGTAGGCATCTTCACTTCTTCATGAAGTTTTCCATCTATCCAGACATTTATTAAAAGGTTATCATGTTCCTTAGAAGCATCTTTGACTGCCTCTCCTGTAATTACAAGGCCCTTACCTTTGATTTTGAAAGCAATTTCCTGATTAGCCGTATTGAGGTTTTTGGAAAGATTCATCCTTCTGGTAGGATAAATTCCTTCAAAACCTATTTCCAATGGCATCGTTTTGGGTTTTTGGTAAGGAAGAACAACATTGTCACCTTCAACTCTTCCTCCGTTTCGGGATGCCATCTCAAGGGCGTGCTTCATCCCTACCTCATAAACCTTGTTAAGGGACATGTCAGTAAATTTGAAATTCATGTCCTCCACTTTGTCAATTCCCTGTTTCCAATAATCCGGGATATTACTATACCCTATCATGGTCCCCAAAATACCACCAGCATTGGCAGGATTACAATCTGAGTCCTGCCCACAGCGGGTCGCTATATCAATTGTCTTCCCATAATCCCCTTTTCCGTAAAGCAAGCCAATAACGATGTATGCTGCATTGATTTTTGCATCGATGTTGAAGGCTTTGAAAACCCCATCCGGGCAACCTCTGTCGAAACTCCATTTTTTCTGCACTTCAAACCAGTTACGTTTCCAATCATCAGGATATTGGCGGTACCATTGGATCACATCTGTTATGCATTGGTGGAATTCGCTCTCCTTGGGTATGGTTTTCAATGCTTCCTCGACAATAAACTCCATATCATCATGAACAAAAGCCAGGGCATACATGGCAGCTACATAAATACCCCCATATACCCCATCCCCATAATTCATGATATGTCCGATACGGTTACCGATATCAGCTGCAGCATTGACCATTCCTGGGGCCATCAAACCGGCAAAATCAGCTTCAATCTGAAAATCGATATCATCGGAATGGGGGTTGTTCTTCCAAAACCCCGAAGCAGGAGGCATCATACCGTTCAAAATATTATACCTGGCCGCCTGATTGGCATGCCACAATTGGTATTCTGCATGTGCAAAAGCAAGGGCATGAAGGGAATCAGGGGCATCCAATCCATACTTTTCAAAAATATCCACAAAGGTCAAGTCCATGTATACATCATCATAGAGTCCGGGCACATTTTCATACCACCACAGCATTTGATTTTCATCCCAAGGGATAGGAATATGATCTCCAATCATGGTGCCGTTGAACCTGAACTCGGTAGGACCACCATAGGTACAGCCGATCACCTGACCGGCCCAACCTCCTTTTATCTTGTCCTGAAGTTTTGCCTTAGGTATGGAAATTTCCTGTCCCTCTTCATATAATTCATATGAGGGTTGGGACTTCTGACATGAATTTAACCACAAGGAAGCGGCAATGATGAATGTAAGGAAAAGGCTTGATTTCATATTTGATTGGGATAGGATGATATCATGTCATGGGCAACTCATGTAAAAAAGGAATAGAAGTCTGGGCCCCCATTCTTTGTACAGAAAGCGTCGCAGCTTTCATAGCAAATTTTACTGCATCTTTAAGTGGGAGGCTATTTCCAAGGGCGACGGCAAGTCCTCCGTTGAAAGTATCCCCTGCCGCAGTCGTGTCCTTAGTCTGTACTTTGACTGTTGGCAAAATCCCTTTGAAATCAGAGGTATAGAGGTAGGCCCCTTTGGCACCAAGTGTGATTATAATTTCCTTAACCCCTTTTTCAAGAAAATATCTGGCCGCCTTTTTCGCTGATTTTTCATCTTTAACTGCTATTCCTGTCAAATATTCTGCTTCCGTTTCATTGGGTGTAACTAAGAACAAATTTTCATAGAGGGAATCAGGTAAACCTAGGGCAGGGGCAGGGTTGAGGACTACTTTTTTATCCAATTTTTTTGCCAGTTCCGCTGCAGCACAGACAGTTTCTATAGGGACTTCCAATTGAAGTAGTATCAAATCGGCTTCTTCAAATTTTTGTTGGGATGCAATAATGTCATAAGGAGAAAGCTGACTGTTGGCTCCTGGAGCCAATATGATGGTATTTTCCCCGGACTTATCTACTGTAATCAATGCTACTCCTGATGGAACATTCGGGATTTGTTGGATATGACTGGTATCGATTCCCTCCTTTTGGTAATTGAGCAGGTTCTGACTTCCAAAAATATCATTCCCTAATCGGGTTATGAAACAGACATCACCACCAAGTCTTGCCGCGGCAACAGCTTGATTGGCTCCTTTTCCACCCGGGACCAGAGAGAATTCTCCGCCTATGATCGTCTCCCCGGGAACGGGAAAGTGATCGGATTGGATGACCATATCCATGTTGGCGCTGCCAATTACCAAAATTTTAGGTTTTGCCTGCATACCTTATATCTGCCTTACCTGCCTTTTATCAAACTAAGCGCCATGAATCCTGATTTTTACGATTTGAAATTTTCAAGAAAGGCCAATTTCGAGTAATATTATACTGATATTATTCAAAAGAAACAAATAATCAGCGGATTAACGGTTTAAAGTTCCTTTGGATGAAATTGACCATAAACCCATTGTAGAATGAAAAAAGATAACCCTACATTTTCAAGAAGAAAATTTCTTGGAACCAGTTTGCTCAGTGCAGCGGGCCTATCATTTATTCCCGGCCTGAGCTCAGCAAAAACCAATTCCTTTTCAGGAGCTGAAGATATCCACCAAATTAGGCTGGGATTTATAGGCGTAGGAAGACAGGCTATGGGCATATTGAACGGGATGATGCGGATTCCCGGAGTGGAAGTGTTGGCATGTGCGGATGTTTATGAAATAAAAAGGGAAAGGTTTCAGATCCGGGCAAAGCGGCTTGCAGAAGAATGGGGCAAAAAGAATTCAAACATTGATGTTTATTCAGATTATAAGAAGCTTTTGACAAGAGCAGATATAGATGCTGTGGTAATTGCTTCACCTGACCACTGGCATGCCTTAATGGCCATAGATGCCTGCAAGGCAGGAAAGGATATTTATCTGGAAAAACCATTGACTTTAACCATCTATGAAGGGCAGAAGCTGGTAGAGGCAGTTAGGTCCAATGGAACAGTCTTGGCGGTAGGAAGTCAACAGCGCTCTGACCTGAATTTCCAGCATGCAGCAAGGATGGTACTAAAAGGCAAAATCGGAAAAGTCCAAAAAGTCCTGGTGCATGTGGGTCAACCTGAACACCCTCGGGCTTATGATCTCGACAAACAGGAAGTTCCAAAAGGATTGGACTGGCAGGCCTGGTTGGGGCCGTTGCCATACCTTCACTATAATGAACAATTGAATCCAGGCATTTCACTTGTACCTGAAGAAAATGAAAAATTATGGGGTGCTTGGAGGCAATTCAAGGAAACAGGTGGAGGGTATATGACCGACTGGGGAGCACATATGTTTGACATTGCCCAATGGGGTTTGGGAATGGACAGAAGTGGTCCGGTCAAGGTGGTACCGGGAAATGGAACCCATCCACTTACGTTTCATTATGCCAATGGTGTAGAAATGGTGGTCGGCCCCTTTGATGAAGGCAGGCAAGGTGTTAAATTTATTGGAGATAAAGGCTGGATTAAGGTATCCAGGGGACAGTTTGAAGCTTCGGATCTGGCCCTTAATCCTACAATGGAAAGGCCTAATTTGGGTTATCCTCCCCATTATTGGGATTTCATCGATTCAGTTATCAAAAGGAAGGATCCAATCGTTCCGGTAGAAGTAGGCCATAGCACCTGTGTGATCTGTACTATTGGAAATATAGCCCACGAACTGGGAAGGCCTTTGGACTGGGATCCTGTCAAACAGACTTTCCCAAATGACAAGCAGGCCCTTGAACTCCTGCATTACAACTATGAAAACGGATATTCACTTTAAACCTGGCATACTATGAACAATCGTAGAGATTTTCTGAAAATATCAAGCGCCCTTGCTTTGGGAACCCTATTGAAACCCCAGTCATTATGGGCAGAGAAAATGGCCAAAAAACCCATAGGGATACAGCTCTATTCTTTAAGGGAGGCCATGAGAGATGACCCGCAAAATACCTTAAGGTATGTGTCATCTATAGGGTATAAAAACCTGGAAACAGCAAGTTATTCAGAAGGAAAGGTCTATGGTATGGATCCTGTATTTTTCAGGAAATACATAGAAAACCTTGGCATGAAATTAAAGTCAGCCCATGTTGGTGGCCCAAGAACCTATGATCCCGCCAAAAAGGGAGAGGCTTTGGACTGGTGGAAAAAAGCAGTGGAAGACCATAAGACCATGGGCGCCAAATACCTAATCAAGCCCTCTATGCCCATACCTACCACTTTAAAAGAACTGGACACCTGGATTGATTATTACAATAGCATTGGGGAAATCGCCAAAAAGTCAGGAATGCTTTTTGGCTTTCATAACCATGCCAGGGAGTTTGAAGCCATCGAAGGAAAAATCATGATGGATTATATGATAGAAAATACAGATCCCAAACTGGTCTGCTTTGAACTGGATGTTTACTGGAGCCAAAAAGGAGGTCAGGACCCTGTTGCTTACTTGGAAAGGTATGGAGGAAGATTCCCAGTACTACATATCAAAGATGAAGAGGAAATCGGGGCCAGCGGAACTATGGATTTTGAGGCTATTTTCAAAGCAGCATACAAGCAGGGCATGAAGGATTATTATGTTGAAGTAGAAAGGTACAATTTCGAGCCTATTGAAAGTGTGAAAAGGAGTTTTGATTTCCTGAATTCTGCTGCTTATGTAAAATAAATAATCGGAAAGTTGTTAAAAATCACTAATAGCTCTGGATAACTAAACAACAGCTTAGCTGATCTACAAAAATGGACCACAAAGTAATCTTGGAACGAAATTAATGATACAGCAAAGTATCGGCATGGATACTATCATTTGGTAAACAAACACCCAACACTATGAAAATAAATTATTTATCCACACTAATGATGGCAGGAATACTTATTCTGGCATCCTGTGGCCCCCAGCAAAGTATGGAAGGGGCAAAACCTAACGGAGAATTTATTCCAAATCCACAGGAAATGTCAGAACAGCCTGTAGGAAAATTGGCTATAGGGGACAAGGCGCCCTATTTCAACCTTCCCAATGTGGATGGAAAATATGTATCCATTGATGACTTCAAAGATGCAGATGTATTAGTGATCAATTTTACCTGTAATCACTGCCCAACAGCCCAGGCCTATGAAGAGCGATTTAAACAAGTGGTCAATGATTACAGCAACAAGGGAGTGGCATTTGTAGCCATTTCTGCAAATAGTCCCATCGGAATTTTACCGGAAGAATTAGGCTACACCGACTTGAATGATGATTACCACAGCATGCAGATCCGATATAGAGACATGGATTATAACTTCCCTTATCTTTATGATGGCGACACACATGAATATTCTTTGGCATATGGTCCTGCGGTAACTCCGCAAGTTTTTGTTTTTGACAAGGAAAGGAAGCTGACTTATTCGGGCAGGATGGACAGTTCTGAAAAACCGGGAACTGCCAATGCAGAGGATATCAGAAATGCAATTGACAGGACATTGGCAGGAGAGGCATTGGAAGCTGATAAGGCCATCACACCTGCTTTCGGATGTTCTACCAAGTGGGCATGGAAAAATGAGTATGCCATCAAAACCAATGAAGAATGGAAAAAGAAACCTGTCACAGTTGAAAAGATCTCTACCACAGGATTATCGGAATTGCTGCATAACGATACAGACCAATTATTGCTAATCAATTTTTGGGCAACTTGGTGTGGACCTTGTGTGGTGGAATATCCTGATTTCATTGAAATTCAGCGCATGTATGGGGCAAGGGATTTCCGATTTGTTTCATTGAGTATGGACAATCCCGACCAAGAAGAAAAAGTCCTCAAATTTCTCAAGTCCAAATATTCTGCAGTGAGCAATTACCTCATTGATACAGATGATAAATATGCCGTAATCGATGTGGTAAAAAATGGATGGGATGGAAGTTTACCTTTGACCCTATTGATTGAGCCTGGAGGAAATGTGGCATACAAAGTACCTGGAACCATCAAAAACTTGGAGCTTCGCCGGGCCATTGTGGACCATCCTATGATTGGAAGGTATTATTAATCAGGAAAAAATTCTGTCCATGTGCCTTTTTTTAACGAAGGCTATGGGTATTATAAACCGCTGAGCATGAATTGAACTCAGCGGTTTTTTTTTAAATGTTGGAGAAAGACTAGTTCTTCAATTTAAAAAATTCTTCAATGAATGATTCATTAAACCCATTTCCATCTCCACCGCCCAAAAATACTTCATCGTTGATTACGAAAGAAAATGCCCGGTATCTCCCAATTTTCCCTACAATGGGGCCTGCTTGCCAGGTATTGTTTGATGGATCATAAATCCAAACATCCGGGGTTGCTCCTCCACCAATTGGAGTTCCGGTTGCACAATATATTTTACCTTTGAAAGCAAATCCAGTCTGCATATTGATTGCTTGAGGTAAAGCCGCGAGATTGGTCCAGCTATTATTTGATGGGTCATATCTAAAAAGTTTGTTCATTCCTGTGTCTTTTGCCCCTCCAAAAATATACACAAATCCATCCAAAGTAACTGCTGAGGCCTTGTTACTTCCTGTCAAACCAGCTGGAGGATTTGTCAATTTTAGCCATGAATTAGTGCTTGTATTGTATTCATAAAGATCCAAATAGTCGATATTGTTCAAGCCTTCCGAGTAGCTTCCCAGTCCTAGAAAAACTCTTCCTGAGAATGCGAACATACTTGGCGCAGCCCTTTTTTCACCAGGGAAGTTTGCCTTTTTGGTCCATGTTTTAGTTGAAGGTTCAAATTCCCAAAAGTTGTCCGCATCTTGGCCTGTATAAAGAAACGCCTTCCCATTGCTTGTTGTTACATTACCGGTATAGGCCTTTTCAAAAGGCGGACTGCTTTTGATCCAGGAACCATTGCTTGGATTATATTCCCAAAGGTAATCCTTTGGGTCATTGAAATCTGCGGATTTGGAAATAACGTAACCTTTTTGGTTAAGTGAAAATGCTCCTGCATTCCCATAAAAATGAAAAGGAAGTTTATTGGAAACCATCAACCAGTCGTCATTAATGCACATTGGTTTGGAAAAAGTATTTAATTTGTCCGCTACCTTCACAGTAATCCTAGCATTACCATTGGGAAAAGGACCCCTTGGAACCCTTACCAGAATTTCTTTCTCATTGCCACCTATAATTTGCGCTTCTTGACCTTCAATACTTACATGATTCCAAAACACATCAGGATTAAAATTTTCACCTTTTATTAAAATTTCATCCCAAGTTACTGCACAATCCGGGATTTCTGTGATAATGGGTTCAGCCAAGCTTAAATTAAAAGTTGATAGTGCTTCTTGTAATTGTGCCTCTATCCGAATTGGGTGATCGCTCGTTTTCAGCTCTTTGGGTAAGCTTACTGTTAATTCCTTCCTTCTTGCGCCCAAGATTTCTAATTTCATATTACCAACAAAGACAGTATTTCTTTGAGGTATTGAATCAAAATGGTTTCCAATGATTTTAAAAGGCTCACCTATTTTTACAATTTTAGGATCCACCTCATGGATTTCAGGTTTATAAAGTGAATATGGGTAAGTTGCAATTTTATCAGTTCCATAAGAAATATTGATTACGTTGACATTAAAGTCCGCAGATTTGACATTTGCGGGAATCTGGGCTTTGACAAAGGTGTCTGAGACCACTAACCAATAAAATGTAGCGACTTCTCCAAAACGCACTAAGGTTTTTGAAGGATCATCTCCAAAATTTCTACCATAAATATTGATCCAGTCCTCCAAATGACCTTTTTCTGGCGACACTCTGGTGATTACGGGGTCCTTGAGACCACGTGAAACAAATGATACTACACTTCCATATATAATTTGTATATCAGTTTCTACATAAGCTTTGTAATAGTAAGTTCTATTTGCTTGACTTGTCCTTCCCAATTCGTACTGATAGGGACCCGATTTCTTCGGTTTTCCCAACCTTATATTATTGATAGGGTTTATCCATGAATCGCTATCTTCAGATACAAGGAAGCCATGTTCTCTGATATTGGATGGACTAGTCAATTCACCTTTAAGCATAACAGACCCAGCTGCGTTTACTTCGGCTTCCAATGTCTTGATGGTTGGGTCTTTTTTAGGATCATCATATTCATTTTCACAACCCAAAAGGAGTATACTTAATAAGAAAAATAATGTTAGGATCTGTCTCATTTTAAACTTTGTGTAAACTTTTAAAGCTAAATGATTTTATCCTTATCTACAACTAAAATTGAAAGCAAACCTTGTTCCTGAGAAAAATCAACAAATGAGGTATTAATTCCCTTGTTTTCGAATATAAATTTTCATAAATTTAATTGTTTACAATCAAAAATTATGGCCAATCTAGAGAAAGAACCTGGATTTCCATTCTATGTAGTATCCAGACTGATTTCGCAAGCTTACCGGGAACCTTTGGAGTCCTTGAGCTTGACCTATCCACAATACCTCGTCATGCTTTGTCTTTGGGAAGAGGATGGGCTAATGGTATCCCAAATAGGAGAGAGACTCTCTTTGGATTCGGGAACACTTACACCTTTATTGAAGCGCTTAGAGGCAATGAACTTGGTCAAAAGGGAAAGAAGTGAGAAAGATGAACGCAAGGTGGGGATTCAATTGACCTATCCGGGAAAATCATTACAGTCCAAGGCTTCTTTGATTTCATCCAGTTTGGATGCCGTCTTTGCGAATTGGGCCGAAAAGGACAAAAGCAAACTGGAACAGCTGATGAACAAACTCTTGGAAAGTCTGAAGTCCCATTCCCAAAAATTCTGATTTACCGAGGCCATTTGCTTTCCTAAAAAATTAAATTCCAGCAGGAATGTTGCTGACTGCCAGCAAAAATGAAACGCACGTTGGGTAGTGACTATATCAATCCCCTAAGCCAGGCATCCGTGTTTTTCCGGGATAGTTACCTGTCTGCTGAAATTCATCAATGGCAACTACTATTGGGATATCCTGTTGAACCAAAAACTGAAAGATGTCCTTTACTTGTTTTGGGGTG
Organism: Cecembia rubra; assembly: GCF_003014575.1. Lineage (GTDB taxonomy): Bacteria > Bacteroidota > Bacteroidia > Cytophagales > Cyclobacteriaceae > Cecembia_A > Cecembia_A rubra. The sequence continues at coordinate 191,224 of NZ_PYGF01000007.1, read as the reverse complement.
TCTTTTACATCCAATCCGACTTATGGGATACCAGAAAGTGCATCAAAACTAATCGTTGGCCTTAGGGATTTGATGAAGTTCCAAACATTTTTTCCAAACGGACTTTTTTCAGGTATGGACTGTAAAAGACCTGAAGCAAGCGAATTCAAAAATTCCTTTTCATTTTCTGTATAAGATATTAAGGTAAATTCCTATCCAACCTTTGGGTAATTTTTCCCATAACATGACGTATCAAGGCTGTTTTCCCAAGTCTTCTGAAACCAAGCAAAAGACTAGATTCACCACCAGTCAACATGGATAGGATATTTTGGGTTTCAATTTTCCTGTTACAAAAGTACTTGGGACCATAATAGCCTGTAGTGGGAAAAGGACTTGTTGGATTCATTATTTGAAGATTTGATTTTACAAATTGTAAAATACAATTTGCAAAATCAGGCATAAATTTTTTGTAGCGATGTAAAAGTCGTGAAGCATTGCCAGATTGATGCTGTGGTATTTAAATCAGGAATGAATCCTTGGATCACAATACAGCAGGTCTTAGGATAAATCCTTTGTCGCTGAGGTCCTTGGCGAGTTCTCTGGAAAAGCGGCTGAATATCTCTTCAAAATTATTCCATCCGCTTCCACCATCCACATTTATTTTGGCGAGGTATTGATTTTTGAAGCGTTGTTTATCTATTAGAAATACATGAAATTCTGATCGTGGTACAAAATAACTGTCCCCTTCTCTGATTCTTTGCTCCTTCCATAAGCCCTTGATCTGAACCAACAATACCGCATCATATTCTAAGTAATTGAGGGTGTTCATAAAGTCTGCATAGCTCACCTCACTATGGATCGTGAAGGCTTTGTCGGCAGGGACGATGATGGTAGGTCTTATGTTCCTTTGCAGGGCATTGCCAATGACTTTCCTTTCATAATCGGTATCTAGGTGGTTGAACCTACTGTAGATCACATAGTCAAAGTTTTCCTGATTCCATTCATAGAAATCCTGCTCAGAGTCAGTGATCAGCAAAAGTAGTTTATTATAGCGTTCGGCTTGGTCTACGAGTTTGTGAGAGTTGATGCGAGAAGTGATACAGGACTGTATCAACAGGGCAAAAAGAGAAAATATCAAAAATTTCTTCATAGTGTGTTATACTGATTTTTTAGGTGTGGGGTTGTGGCTTTAAAGAAACAAAAAATTGACACTATTAAATTTACTTATACTTCCTTCTTTGAGGAATAACCCCCCTGACACCTCCTTCAGGATCATCAATATCCCCTGCATACCTTGGAATTAAATGAATATGCACATGGGGGATGGTTTGACCGGCTTTTTCTCCTATGTTGATTCCCACATTGAATCCATCTGGATTAAAAAGGTTTTGAAGTTGGGTTTTTATATGGTTAAGCACAAAAAACAAAGCTGCATGTTCTTTCAAGCTTAAATCGAAAAAGTTTTCCACATGTCTCTTGGGAATAATCAAAGCATGGCCATTACCAACTGGATATTTGTCATAGATAGCATAAACTGATGCCGATTCTGCAATCAATTCCATATCCTTCGAAGGGTTACAAAAAATACACGACTGACCATCTTCATGAATCAGATGATTAATATGTTGATATTCATAAATTTCACAGTTTTCATTTCGAAAAACAGATTGAAATGGAAGTATGACGTTACATTGATAAGTGGGTTTTTGGTGTATTTTGTGGTTTCTGAAACCTGATTTTTTCACATCCCTTCTGACAGCAAAATAGGCTATTCCTCCTGGTTTTAATATTTGCGAAATTTCCAATAAAACCTTGGTTTGTTCTTCCAGCATCAACACATTCAGAACATAAAAACAGATGATGGTATCAAATTTACCTTGTGGATAAGTTGGAAAATAATGCCTGTCATACCCTTGGATATCCAAACCCTTGGATTGGAGAATTTCCACATCCTTTCCAAAACCACAACCAAAATCTAGGATCTTTCCCCTAAGCAACGTCTTATCCAAAAGCAATCTTGCTGGATAAGAAAGTTTTTCTCTTTCTTTAGCAGTGAGATGGGAAAATTTATTTTTCATGATTTGGCTAAAGATTGAAACCCATTATTAATTGCCATTAAAACCATTGGATTAAAAGTTTTTCTGAATTTTTCTTTTTCAAATGATTCTGATAATTTTTTTATATCCTGGACACCTTGAAAAATATCTAAGTATTCAAAAAGGTAATTTGATTTGGGATCTTTTACAGATACAATTTCAATGGCCTTTCTATGAATTTCATAAAAATCATCAAAGAAGTCTTCTAACACAGGTATTTTGTCACTTTTGGTGGAGTTAAATGTTGAATCTGCCGGTACAAGATTCCAAATAAGATCATGACAAACATATCTGTGAGGAATAAAATGTTCGACTACGTAATTTGACTTATTTAGATTTTCGCCAGTATAAATACACTTCATTGTTCCAACTTCATCAAAGAAAAGATTCCAAAAGTTCTTCCTTTGATTGGTTAATGGGATTCTTGAAGGAGGCTTTATAAGTTTACTTGGAACATCAGGTAAGCCAGGATTCCTTTTTTGTAAGAAAATGGCGAGATTCCAAAAGCAAAAGTCTCTTAAAAAGCGTATATTTTGGATTAAGTAAGGTATCCAATTCGAGTTTATTTCAACATGATTTGGGTAAAGTGCATATAAACAATCATTTTCAAAGCCTTGAGATCTAGAGTATATTCTTGATATCAATTTTTCTCCTTTTAACCAAGGAGCCAAAAACCAATGGGGAACTTGATTATTAAAATGATTCAGTGTCTTTTGAGTTTCTTGATTTTGAGATTGAACTAACTTCTCTACAATTACATTTTTGTGCTCCTCAATGGAAATATTTTCAATTCTTTTTATATTCTCTACTGCTCTATGAATCACGTCCTGCTTACCAAAAGAAACCTGAAAATAATTCACTGTATACCAAGGTATGGCAACCATCCGAGCGAAGAGTTCTCTTTTTTCAATTATCCTTATTCCACCATTAAGACAATCTAGAATACTCAAAAACCAATAGTACTTATAGGTAGCAGATGTGCTATCAAAACAAGAAGCTAATAGATGAGTAGGAAGGTTTGAATCCTTGGGAAATTCCATTATTCATTTTCATTTCTTTGAAAATACTAATTGTCAAATCATTCCCCAACCCCACAACTAATTTTAATCGGATAATTTTAAGAAAAAAATAACCTATTGCCTGTAGCACCTTAAGCCCTTTTATTCGTCTTACAGAAAATACCAAGACCATGAAAAAAACACTGAACCTTCTATTTGTTCTTCCATTCCTTTTTTCCTCAGCTTTTATGTGTGAAAATGTACAAACTGAACCAGAGGTGTTATTGGCCAAAGACTGCTTTGATAGCAGTAAAATAAGGGAAGATATCATGTGTCCAGCCATCTATCAACCCGTCTGTGGCTGCGATGGAAAAACCTACGGCAATGCTTGTGAAGCCGGTGCCAAAGGTATTTTGAAGTTTGAAGAAGGGGCCTGTGGGGAATAAAGGCATTTTCCCCGGATAACGCTACCTCTCCTGGCACATTTGCAGGAGGAGAAGAGTCGATATCATGGATTATTGGCAGATCAATTTCTCTTGGCTATGGGCGCGGCAATGCAGCTTTCAGGAATATCAAAAGCATCGGTAAGAGCCAAAGCATTTTTTCTGATTTCCCAACAGAGTTGATTGACTTCTTTTCTGATCGCCTTGGTTTTGACACCTTCCATATACCCTTGTTCCAGGTACCAACCGCTATTTTTCTCTATCGTATGCAAAGCATACAACTGGCAAAGTTGGGTCAGTGCATCCTGCACACCTTTGCCGGCAGCTTCTCTTACTGCTTTTTGGAATTCTTCCAAGATGATTCTTTCAATATAAGCCTGCCCTACATTGACCAAATGGTGCTGGACTACATTGAAGGCATCAAAGGAATCCATTCCATTGTCAATATGCCTTTTGATCCTTTGTGCTGCACTCGCCAAGATAGCTCTCTCCCTGTATTTGAAGGCATTCAGGTGGAAGTCCATGTCCAAGAGGTGGGCCTGATCTGTATTTCTTACGATCAAAGGATTCTTTTCCGTAATTGAGGTTTTGGCCTGACTAACGACATAATTAAAGATGGTAAACATGTTGATGTCACCAAATTCCTGCTTGAATTCCGTGAGTCTATTTTTAGCCACCAACTGCATCAAGACTACATTATCTCCTTCGAAAGTGGTATATACATCTGTATCATTTTTGAGAGCATCGATTCTGTTTTCTGAGAGGTATCCTTTTCCTCCGCAGGCTTCCCGGCATTCCTGCAAAGTCGCTGTTGTAAACCAGGTCGTGTAGGCCTTTAACCCCGCAGCCAAAGCCTCAATCTCCTGGGCATCTTCCTCTGTTCTGTTTAAAAACCGCTCAGTGAGGTAGCGCAAAGCAAAGTGGAGTGCATAACTGCTTGCCAATGGCGGCATCAATCTCCTTTGATGCATTCTGTAATTCAAGATAGGTACCTCTTCCCCTCCTTCAGGACCAAACTGCCTTCGCTTCTCCCCATGTCGGATAGCAATGGTCAACCCTGTTTTGGAAGCAGATAGGGCAGACCTTGGTATCCCTATCCTACCCCCCACCAAAGTACCGAGCATAGTAAAAAATCTCCTGTTGTCAGAACTGATGGGGCTTTCAAATTCACCTGCTTCATTGACAAAGGAGAACCTGTCCAGCATATTTTCCTTTGGAATTTCTACCTGATCAAAATAAATCACTCCATTGTCAACCCCATTAAGTCCCATCTTCCGGCCACAGTCTTCTATGCTTACACCGGGCTCCATATTACCTTGGGAATCTCTTAGAGGAACAATGAAAGCATTTACCCCAAAGTCCTCGCCATCGATCATCAACTTGGCAAAAACGGTTGCCATTTGACCGTGCATGGCAGCATTTCCGATGTATTCCTTTCTGGCATCCGGATTGGGGGTATGGATGGTGAAGGTCTTTTTGCTGTGATTGTAGATGGCTGTAGTCTCCAGGCCTCTCACATTGGATCCGTGTCCGGTTTCCGTCATGGCAAAACAGCCGGGCAATTTTAGACTGCCCACATCTTTGAGGTATTTTTGATGGTGTTTGTCCGTGCCTAGGAAAAAGATACTCATACCCCATAGTCCAAACTGCACCCCAAATTTGATGACCATGCTCAGGTCATGGTAAGAGAGGGTTTCCATGATGGTAAAGTAACCCTCCATGTCTTGCTTACCTCCAGCAAATTTGGGAAAAGCCCATGCCCCAAAGCCCTGTTTGGCAAGTTCCTGACACCAAACCAGCGTTTGTTCCCGCTGTTCCTTTAGGCTGTCAAACTCCCTGTAAGCAAAAGTTGGATCAGCAATGATGGTTTTTACTTTTCGGATCAACACTGCCTGCTTGCCATCCAGAATTTTGGCCATCTCATTGATGTCAAAGTTTTGTTCCGCTACATGGCTTGTGGTAATAGTCTGATGGCCCGATTTGAAAGCATAGCCGGCTTCCTTTCCTAGGAGACCGAGAGCACGTTCGGTATTCTGAAAATCAAGTACTGTTTTTTGGCTGAATGCTAGCTTTGGATCATACTTACGGACAAGTGCTATTCCAATGCTGCTGAGACTTTCCAGTTCTTTGATTTCCAAAGACTGGATCTCTTTTCGGATCGCTTTAAGGACTTTGGGCTTGGGCGGTTGCGTGGGGTTCAATTTCTCCAGCAGCCAAGCCTTTTCTTCTACACCCAACCATTCCTGCCTTTCTATCAAGGCTTCCATTTCTTTGATTTCAGTGGGTGTCAGGATACTATCAGCCCAGAGCGTATAGTAAAGTGGAAGAAAAATATGGAGCTTGGGGTTATGATGGATAAAATCTGAATGGATCATGGGTTATAGGTTGGTTTAATAAGGTATACTGAATACTGATATTCAAGGTTCAAAATCAAAAAGCAGGATGGCCTTTAGCCTTATCTTTAATTAACTAGGATATCTAATTAAATCTGTTTCGTGTTTTCTTTATGCAGCACCAACTCCGGCATCAGCACCAAAACATCTTTTTCGGTCTCCGGATTGTGCCAATAGACCAGCCAATTGACGGATACCTGCTGTACGGTATAGCCTTTTTCTATATACTGGGCCAAAGTCTGCTGAAAAGCCTGGGAAAAACGAAGAACAGGTTGACCCTGATCATTCAAGCAATCATTTCCTTCCAAACTTAACAAGCCCCCAGTCCTTAGGCTGTGAATAAGTTTTTGTCGAAAGGCACAAAAACCCAAATTAATATCCTTCATCCCAAGTTGCAATATCAAAGGGCCTTGATCCTTGGTAATTGCTGGAGCCTCAATCCTTTCCATTGCATCCGCTGTGAGGCCATCCAGGTAATTTCCACGGTAATGAATGGACAGTAGCGACTTGGCCCGGGTCATTCCCACATACAAAAGGCGGCGCTCTTGGTCATCCCGGCAATCGGATTGGTTGAGCATCATATACACCTGGTCAAACTCCTTGCCCTTGGCTTTGTGGATCGTAGAAACCAAAACAGTACCATATTCCTGATCGGTAAAATCCTCTATTTTGGACTCCCGGATAAATTCTTCCAGGTCTGTCCGGTACCTGGTTTTGGGAAAAATCTGTTCAAAATCAGCCAAAAGTCGATTGACCAATTCCCATTTTTGACTATGGCCAAAAGCAGTTTCCAGCTGCTGCCTGGACCTTTTCCATTTCTCTTCCGGGATCGTAAACTGACCGGGTCCTAGGGATAATGAATTGAAGAAAAATCGGATTTCAAAGAGTTGCAGCAAATGGAATTGCTCATGGCTTTGAATCAGCTTGGCGGAAATGTTTTTTTGCAAAAGACGGCTAAGGATGCCTAATGCCTCCTCATTGGTTCTGCACAGAACGCCTACACTGCCCTTAAGTGAACTGGAAATCAGGTCATCTACCAAAGGGCAGATCATGTGGCTGCCTTGGTGCTGCTGTAACCTGATAACACCAAGTTCAGTCTGATGGGCCATGATGGGGGTGTTTTTCAACCTTTGGCTTATGGTTGCTACCCATTGATTGGAGAAATCGACCAGGTTGGATTTGCTCCTGTAGTTTTCCACCAACTCATATTTGAGGGCCTGCTTTTCAGTGATGAATTTTTCAAGGTACACTGCACTTGAACCCCGGAATTCATAGATGTTCTGGTCATCATCCCCCACAGCAATGACCCGCATGTCTTCGTTCTGTTCCATCAGTGCCTCAATCAAGGCAAACTCTTCCCCGCTGATGTCCTGTGCCTCATCAATGACCAGGACGGTGCGGGTGACTTCCTTAGGCTCGGTTTTATTTTCCCGGATCATTTGGGTAGCCTGCACGATGACATCTTTGGTTTTGTCCAGACTGCCCACCTTCCCCAAGATATCAAAACAATAGCCATGGAAAGTTTTGATATCCACAAAAAGGGCGGCATTTCCTATCAGTCCCATCAACCGCTTTTTGAACTCCGTGGCCGAAGCCCTAGAGAAGGTCAACATCAACAATTGTTCATGCTTGACATCCTCCATAAGCAAGAGTGCGGCCAATTTGTGGACAAGTATCCTGGTTTTTCCACTTCCAGGTCCGGCAGCTACTACGATATTCTTGGATTGTTGGTCGTTGATGATCTTCAGTTGGGCTGGGGATAAGTCCCCAAAAAGCCTCCTGAATTTGGCAGGAGTAATATTACGGCTGATTTCCTTTTGGCGATTGCCCTTGAAATATTTATTGAGAAAAGCCGGGTAATTCATCTGAAAGTAATCCTCTACAAATTGGAGTGCATCCCGATAGTCCGAAATCATCTTTTTGGCATATTCCCCAACAATGTGGATCTGCTGCACCTTGTTTTCATAAAACCGTTCTAGCTTCTGGTAATCTTCCTGCTTGTACCGGGCCTTATTGTCCCTCTCGGTGCGCTCTATGGTCAGGCGGTTGTAGAGCACCAAAAAGCCCCCTTCGATTTTGAGGGCATCCATCCTGGAAAGGTAGAAAAGGGCATCTTCCACTTCGGCGGGACTACAGCTCCTTTCAAAGAGTCCTGCTTCAGAGGCGAAGGCTTCTTTCAGTTCCAGTACGGAGAAATCCACAGGCATCTCCCAGGAAAACAATGGTAGGTCAGGTGCTGCCAATGCCGCCTTTCGGTACAGATAATCCACAATAAAGCGGGCCAGGTCATGCCTTTTGCGGAATTTTTCTTTCAGCACTTCTGTGGATAAGTTGGCTTTCAGCTCCACATGGTTTTTGGAGGATGTGGAAAACTGCTTGCTTACCCAGTTTTTGATGGCCCAGTAATTGATTACGCTGCGTATTTTGGTGGGTGTTATCCCCCTTAAACCCTCCAGCGCGGCACCTTCATTGAGGCTTTTGACCTGGAAAATCCGGGCTTCTGCCTGGATTTGGCCCAAAAGGTAATTTTCCAGCAATCCAATGTTTTCCACAATGTCCATGGGCTTTTGGATGGCATCTGATCTTCGGATGTATGCCTGTAGGTCTTTGGAATCGGCCAGGATTTTTTCCTCTCTCAACAGGTGAATGATTTCAATCACCTCTTCTTTGACCATAGCCAAGTGGTCAGCGATATAGTCAATCCTTGCCTCTGCTTCATCCTCTAGTTGTTTTTGTCTGCTTTTGGAAGAAAATAGCTTTTTGATGATTCGGACAGCCTGGACTTTCTGGTTTTGGGAAAATCTCGGAGAGCTTTCTATTGTTAGAATGGCATCCTGTGCATTGGCGACCTGAATGCTGCTGGCGAAGATTTTGGGCATGTTTTGTCCACGTTTGAGGTATCCGGCATCCTCCAAGGCGGCAATTGCTGTGGTCACCCTTGTCTCGATTTCCCGCATGGAGTCATCCCAACCTGCCTGACGGGCAATTTCCAGGGCAGAGTTTGACACCTGACTTCTGTAACGGGTGAGATTTTTGATCGCTTTCCAGACCTGTTGGATTTCTTTGAGGGTAATTTTGCTTTGGTTCAGCAGGATAAAATGCTTGCTGAGGTCCTCTTCATCAAAAAGGACAAAACATTCCGCTTCGATATTTTCATCCCTTCCTGCACGTCCGGCTTCCTGCACATAGTTTTCCAGGGAATCTGAGATTTCATAATGCACCACCAAACCCACATCCTTTTTATCCACACCCATACCAAAAGCAGAGGTGGCCACCATGATGTTGACTTCTCCTGAAATAAAGGCATCCTGGTTTTGGCTTTTTTCGGTTTTGTCAATCTTGCCATGGTAGGCACGTGCAGGAAAACCGTCTTTGTTCAGCCTTTGCGCTAAGTCAAATGCCTTTCTGGTCCGTGAAACATAGATGATGCTGGGGCAGGCTTTGGCCTCCAGCAAGTCGCGGAGTGCGAGATATTTTTCCTCTTCCTTATTCCTTTCGACCACTTCAAAGCGCAGATTGGTCCTGGACACACCCGACCGGAAAATTTCCAGGTTGAGGGAAAGTTTTTCGCGGAAGTAATTGCGGATATCTTCAATAACTTTTTGCTTCGCAGTGGCTGTAAAGCAAGAGACCGGGATGGGTTCAGAAAGGTTTTTGGTTTCCTGAAGTTTCCGGATAAAATCAGCAATGTAGAGGTAATCAATCCTGAAATCCTGTCCCCAGGAAGATAAACAATGGGCCTCATCGATCACCACCCTATCGATTTTTCTTCCTAAGAGTAGCCTTTCAATGCTTTTGGAGCGCAGAGATTCCGGTGAAATGTAGAGTAAAGAAGCCGAACCGTCTTCTACCCTTTCAAAAGACTTGGACCTTTCGATAGGGTCTAAAAGTCCATTGATGGTAACGGCCTCTGTGATGCCCATCTTTTCCAGGTTATCCACTTGGTCCTTCATCAAGGATTGCAAGGGTGAAATCACAAGGGTAAGGGCTTTTTCTCTTTCTCCCGACATAAGGGCCGGCAGCTGAAAAGTAATGGACTTCCCTCCTCCTGTGGGAAAGATGCAGAGTAGGGATTTTCCATCTACCGCCGCTTTTACGGCCTTTTCCTGCAAAGGCTCATTTCCATAGGTTCTGAATTGCCCGAAACCAAAAATCCTCTTCAGTCCTGAATGTATGTCAAATGTTTGTGAGCAGTAAGCACAACCGGAGATACAGGGTCTTCCCCTAAGCATGGTCATTAACCTGTCCGTATCGGGAAAGCGTTGCAATACCCATGGAGGGGTAATGCTAAACCTGTCCCCGCAATTGATCAGTGAAAGCGCATAGGCAAGGGCAATAGGTTGCTCTCGGACATACTTATCCACATCCGCTCCCGCACATATTTTTCCTGCAAAATGACCATGGATAAGTTGCGGAAGATTTTCCACAGCAAGATTAAATCCCAAATATTTGAAAAAGTCTTTGAATGCTTCTGTTTGAGACAGTAGGCCATGAAAAATTTTCTGTAATGCTTTATCCAAATCCAAAAAAGCACTCAGCTCATCGAAGAACAGGTCCTTGGCTTTGATAGCATCATTGAGTGGGTTGCTGAGGCTATCGCTCTGAAGTTTGTCATCTTTTACCAAATGGTGATAAGGCTTCTTTGGGAATATCAGAGGAGATAAAAACAAGGTGTCGATAACAGCAGGGAAGCGGATCCCTTTTTTCTGGAGAAGGGGGAGGTCATGTCCAAAAAGATTATGTCCACATACAAAGGGTGAGCTGCCTAAAAACTCTTCAAATTTTTTAAGGTTGGTTCCATGAAAAGTACCCCCATCGGTCTTCACAGCACCGAAATCCAACAATTTTCCACTTTGAGGGTCTTCCTCAAGGTCTAAAAAGCAAATGTTTTGATTGGGATCTTTCATGAGTACTTCAAATTATCCATAAACCCGGAATTTGCATTAGAACTCGTAACAACTTGTGCGCCTTGGCGTAGAAAACCTAATGCATATTTCTATTTAACTTACCCATATTTGGGATCAAAACATAAATTACAATTAAACCTGAATGACTGGATTTTAACGTTTTCTTTTTGTCACTTTTTTTCTTGATAAAAAAAGTAACCAAAAAAATCAAGAATTTCGAATCCTTCTCCCCGCAAGGCCAGCGCCGGCCCGGACGAAATTCATTCCTCCCCGCACTACTTAGACGATTTCGTTTTCAATATATCACGATTTTTAACCAACAACTTTTTATCATTTATCTCAAGTTCGCTAATTAACGTTACTTTTTAAATGTCTTAGAATTCGAGTTTAAACTAATTCTAAAATATTTACTGTTTACACAATTATATTTAATTTAGGTGAAATCATCACTAAAAACCACCTCCGACCATGATAAGATTGGTAATTGTCAGCTTGTGGATAAATCTGTTCTTGCTCTCCTGCACCTCCAAACCCAGCTCCATGAAAAATGATGCTTTTATAGAAATCCTGGATGATCAGATCCTGGATTTGATCCATCCTGAAGCGCCTTATCATATCATGGCACAGGGATTTGCTTGGACGGAAGGACCGTTGTGGCTGGAAGAACAGCAAAGCCTGATATTCACAGATATCCCCAACAATTCTATCTTCCGCATTGACGCCAAAGGCGAACTCAGTCTCTACCTCAAACCCTCGGGATATACAGACGATACCCCTCGTGGTGGCGAAGTAGGGGCCAATGGTCTGACCTTGGATCCACAGGGCCGCTTGGTACTTTGTCAACATGGAGACCGGCGCATGGCACGTATGGACAGCCCCCTTGATCAGCCAAAATCCGAATTCATTACCCTTGTGGATAAGTATGAGGGCAAACGTTTCAATAGCCCCAATGATGTGGTTTTTGACAAAGCCGGAAATATGTATTTCACAGACCCTCCTTATGGACTGGAATTCAATATGAATGACCCTGCAAAGGAACTGGACTTTCAGGGAATCTATTGCCTGAAAACCTCCGGGGAGTTGGTGCTGCTCGATACCATCTCCCGTCCCAATGGACTGGCATTCAGTCGGGATGAAAAATACCTATATGTGGCCAATTCTGATCCAAAAATGGCAGTTTGGTACAGGTATGAAGTACTGGAAGATGGACTTATCCACAATAAGACATTGTTTTTTGATGCCACCGAATTTGTAGGAAAAGAAGGTTTCAAAGGCCTTCCGGATGGGATGAAAATCAACAGGTCGGGAACCATCTTCGCCACAGGGCCCGGAGGGGTTTGGGTTTTTGATCCCAATGGAAAAGTCCTGGCCAGACTGAGGACAGGTGAGGCTACTTCCAATTGTGCCTTTTCCACAGATGAAAAGACTTTCTTTATGACAGCGGATGATTATATTTTGAAAATAGATTTGAAATAGGTTGAGATATTGATGGATATTGGATATTGGAGGATAAACTGAACCAGATGGGGATCACTTGAAATAGATGGAAATAATTTGAAATAGGTAGAGATATTGATAGATATTGATGGATATTGGATATTGGAGGATAAACTGAACCAGATCGGGATCACCTGAAATAGATAGAAATAATTTGAAATAGGTAGAGATATTGATAGATATTGATGGATATTGGATATTGGAGGATAAACTGAACCCTATGGGGATCACCTGAAATAGATAGAAATAATTTGAAATAGGTAGAGATATTGATAGATATTGATGGATATTGGATATTGGAGGATAAACTGAACCAGATGGGGATCACTTGAAATAGATAGAAATAATTTGAAATAGGTAGAGATATTGATAGATATTGATAGATATTGATGGATATTGATGGATATTGATGGATATTGATGGATATTGATGGATATTGATGGATATTGGATATTGGAGGATAAACTGAACCCGATCGGGATCACTTGAAATAGATGGAAATAATTTGAAATAGGTAGAGATATTGAGAGATATTGATGGATATTGGAAATTGGATGAATTAGAATGGAAATTAAAAAAGCAGATATTGAAAGAGACTATGATGGGGTTTGGGAGATTTTTTCAGATGTGATTGCCGGAGGGGATGCCTTTTCATTTGTGCCCGAAACTCCCAAGTGCGACCTGAAAAAACTTTGGTTTGCCGACATTATGGATACTTTTGTGGCTGTGGATAAGTCAGGAAAGATAGTTGGAAGCTATTACATCAAGCCAAACCAACCTGGCTTGGGAAGCCATATTGCCAATGCAGGCTACATGGTCCATCCTGAAGAAAAAGGAAAAGGCATAGGCAGACTTTTATGTGAACACTCCATTGATTTTGCCAGGGCAAAGGGATACTTGGGCATGCAGTTCAACATAGTCGTCAGTACCAATACATCTGCCGTCAAGCTTTGGAAAAGTTTTGGTTTCTCCATCATCGGCACTATTCCCCAAGCCTTCAGACATCAAAAGTTGGGATTGGTGGATGCCTACATCATGTACAAAAGTTTGTAAGATTATCATGGATAACTTTTTTATTCAAGTTAAAGAAATTACCCAATGATGAATGAGGTTAAACGCAGATATTTAGGCAATTACAGCTCAGAATTGTATTGTGGATAACTTTTGTTCTCTTTTGTATCTTTTGTGGTTCAGTTACATGGCCACAAAGGCTCAAATACTCAAAGGTTTGAAGAAGGGAATGATTTTGACAACATGGCGAGAAGCGAGATTTTAGACAAAAATTAATTTGGATATTGGAGCAGATTCCTTTTCACTTGAAGTTATATTGTGGATAACTTTTGATTTCATTCTTTTCTCTTTTAAGTTTAGGTTATAGGTTGGGCATATTGGGAAAAGCAGTCCAAAGAAAATTTGGAACTGGCCCTATGAAATCCAGACTTCCATTAGAATTCTTCGCCATTAAAAATCCATCTCCCTGCAATGAACTCCAGCCTATCTGTTCATTGAAAGGATTTCTATCAAACAAATTGCAATGGGAAACTACAACCAGAATTTCATTGGATATTTCCTGTTCCTCGATCATAGCCTTTACTTCAGGCCAAATCTCCGGAACATCTAACGGGTTTTCAACACTTTCCAAATGAAGGTTTAGTTCAGCTTTTTTGGAAATTTCGATGGGCAAGTCCATCATCTCAAGGGTTTGGTAAGCCCTGCAAAATTCACTGCTAATCCCTTGTCTAACCGGAATGTTTAATGCTTTGATCCCTTGACCTATTCTCCTTGCCTGAAGTACTCCGGCATCGTCAATTTGCCTCGCCAGACCAGGGTCACAGGATTTCCACCAATCCTCTTTTTCAGGGTCAAATGCATCCTGACCAATTGAAGCATCGGCATGTCTTGCTATAAAAACAAGGGATTGGTTTTGGTAATTTACCATATTGTTAATTACATCCTTTGCCAATTTTTCATTTTGAGCGACATAAATGGGCAGGTTTGTTCTCTGAGTATTTCCATTCCTTTCAACCTCCACCCACAATATCCCTACAAACGGATTTTGGAGTTCAATTACTCCATTTTTAGAAACATTAATGCCTCCCAGGCTTCCTGAAGGGTAAAAAATTGCCTTTTCTCCTATATCTATTCTAAACTTAGTGGTAATTGGAGTTGATTCCACGATATAAACTCCATGAACCAATTCACCTGTTCTAATCTGAGGATCAAAATCTGGATTATCCTTTGTACAGGAAACTAGAATGATTAGCGTAAAAAACAGGGCAATTTGCTGGATATTAAAATGATTGAACTTTTCCATAAGTCAAAATTTTAAATGGTGGAAATAAAATGTTTTGAAAAAAAGATACTACAATATATTAAAAATCAACTAAATATAAACGTATGTTGGACTATTTTTTTCTTCATGAGGACTACTTTTGTTTTCTCTTGTCAATATTCCAGCTTTCAGGACAAGTTGTGGTTGAATAGGATCGCCCCAAAGACACAAAGGCAGAAAGAATCATTGTATACTCCATGCCATTCGTTGCAGGGAACAAAAAAATTCCTTTGGGTGTGGCACTGCGTATTCAAAAGTCGGTTATAAAAAGCCCACATTTTTTTTCATTCCTGTCCAGATTTTGTCCATATCCACATTTTTTATCATTTGGCAAGATGTCTGATTTTTGTCCAAATGGAAAATTAGGCTTCGGGGAAGCGGAAAAGTAATTTTACAAAATGCAATTAATCAGATGTAAAATTCTTTTTTAAACAAACCAATGCCATATGAAAACCATCAAATTTACTACTGCTGTTTTATTGACATTTATGCTATCATTTAGTGTCAATGCCCAATGGGAAGAGAAAATGATAACCATGCTTGAATCAGATCCATTTAAGGAATCTATCTTTTTGGAAATGGTACCTCCAGGATTTATTGGAGGTCAGGAAGCCTTGGAAGCTTATATATCGGATAATTTAAAGTACCCTCCTCTAGCCATCCGGCAGGGTTTGGAAGGAACAGTGGTTGTTATGTTCAAAATTACTTCAGAAGGGAAAATTATGGATGCCATCATTAAAAAGAGCTTTAAACCCATTTTAGACGAGGCTGCTTTGGATTTAATCAAAGGAATGCCACAATGGAACCCTGCTACACAAGGGAATAATACAATTGAAACATACTACCAATTACCCATCAGATTCAGTCTGAAATAACAAATGATATTTTGCATAAGTGAATTACTAACTACCTGTTGGGTCAACAGGTAGTTTTTTATTTCTATTTTTTAATATGGATATAGTGGCCGGAAAAGTGGTTCTATATTTATCAGGTAAATTTCTGGCCATTATCAAACTTTTTTTATATAATTTAGACAGGAATTACCATTTATTGAGAAATGCGTAAAAGATTGAAGGCCCTATTGGTTTTAATGTTACTTTTTTTCTTGAGCAACAGTGTAAAAAGTGCTCCCAGCGATTTTTTCGAAGCCATATCTTCCAAAGAAGATCCTTTTTTGGATTTGATGAGAAACAAAATTAAAACCCATGAATACATGGGCTTTGAATTTTTTGAAGATTTGCTCCAAACCATAAGTCCACAGATAAAACCAAATGAGCACTGGCTAAGGACAAGATTCCTGATTTTTGAAGTCATGGTAAATAGGACCTTTGATAAATCTGAATTGATGAACCTGGATCAGACTGTTTCTGCCCTAAAAGAAAATGGATTACGATCTGGAGATCGCTTATTGTTGGCCCACGCTAGGTGGTACAGTGGCTTTCTTTTACATGACTTCTTTAAAATTGATCTAGCATTAGGAAATTGTATAGATGCTATAGAAGTGATGGAAGAATATATCCCGAGAATAAAATTGGCGGACAAATATGAATTTTTGGGTGAGATGGCCTTTCAAGTAGTCGATTATGATGCCACTATAGGCTATTATAAATTGTTTTTGGAATACAAATTGGAAGTGTCTGAAATTGATAAACGAAGAAAAATTGTTGCCACCAATGGTATAGGGCAGGCATTTTTGAGAAAAAGTAGTTTCTCTGAGGCAAAGGAATACCTTGTGCTGGCCAATGAAAAAATTTCCTTGTACCAAGATGATTTGTGGCGGGGAATTAATAATGCTTACTTGGGCCATGTGTACCTGGCATTAGGAGAGACAGATGCAGCAGAGCAACTTTTGAAAAATGCGATTGAAACCTGCCTCAATACGGAACGCAATGTGGCCTCATATGCATCCAATTACCTTGGAAGGTTGTACCTGAACAAAGGTATGAAACAGGAGTCTTTGTTTTATCTTGAACAAGCAGAACAGTTATTATTGAATTCGCAAAACAAATATTTGCTGCAAACACAGTTTTACTTGTTGGAAACTTACAGAAGTCTATCTGATTTTTATCGGGTTTATTTGGACAATAGGCTTGCCAATGAATACTTTGAAAAGTATAAAGAACTGAATGATGCGATCCGGTATATTTCAATATTGAGCAGTCAAAATATCACCCGGTTACGGATGGATAATGAAAAAGCTTCATGGGAGCTAAGTGTGGCGGAATTAGAAAAAGAAAGTATCATACAGCGAAGGAATATCCTATTAATGATTGTTATTTCATTATTTACAATCATCGGAAGCTTTCTTTTAATAGCAAGAAACAGAATGAAGGCACAACGACTTTCTGCCGAGGCTGAAAGTAAGCGATTGGTGGCTGAAAAAAATGCCATTGAAGCCCAATTGGATATGCTCAAATCCAGCCTAATGGAAAAATCAAGAATGTTACAGGAGTTTGAAAATCGATTGTCAGTAATTCAAAACCGGGTGGATGTGCAGGATGACCTGGAGCGGATCAATGAAATGAAAATCTTAACAGAAGAAGATTGGACTGCTTTCCGAAAGTTATTTGAAAGGTTACACCCAGGGTTTATGACCCAACTTAAACAATCCATTCCAGGCATTACTACAGCAGAATTAAGATTGGCTACCCTCCTCAAAATGCAATACTCTGCAAAAGAGATGGCAGACATCCTTGGCGTTTCTACTGACTCTGTTTATAAAGCCCGCTATCGACTTCGTACCAAATTGAATCTGGAAAATGAACAGTCATTAGAAAACCTGATCCTTAATATGTAAAAAATCAGTTTTGCGGGAAACGGCAAAAAGTGTAGAGTAATACAATGACTTTTAAAACATAGTAGAATTAAGTTTAACCACTATTGAAGTACTTTTTGATTTTGGATCAGCATGACTTAATTAACCGGGTAATTTGCAAGAACCCTACTAGGTGTGCTATGATATTATGCGGTTTAAAAAATTGCTTTATAGTTTTTTCAAGCACTGATAAATGAGGCTTAAAGCAGATTTTTAGGCCATGACAAATCTGAGCTGTTATGTGGATAAGTTGCGTTCGTTGCGTGTTCGTGGCATCCGCTGCGTGAACCAAAGAGTAATATTTCACGCAAAGTCCACAACGGGAAGAAAGCCAAGACTTTAGCAAAAAAAATGTGGATAACTTTTATCACTGTCGAAAAGAATAAAAGGAAGTAAAAAGACCTTCGGATTTGCAGATACGAATCCAAAGGTCTTGAGTCTTGCATCTTGTGTCTATCGTCTTGTTTCTAATCTCTCGCCTCTCATTGTCTATTCTTCACCCACTTTTCCAACCACTCATGCTGTTCATACAAAGTATGCAGGATTGATTCCTTGGCAGCATATCCATGGCTTTCATGAGGCAGGAATACCAAGCGGGTTGTAGCCCCATGACCCTTCAAGGCATTATAATAGCGCTCAGATTGAATAGGGAAAGTTCCGGAATTGTTGTCTGCTTCTCCATGGATCAAAAGGATAGGTGTTTTCACCTTATGGGCATTCATAAATGGAGACATGGTATTGTATACTTCAGGCGCTTCCCAGTAAGTTCTCTGTTCGTACTGAAACCCAAACGGAGTCAAAGTCCTGTTGTAAGCACCGCTTCTTGCGATACCTGCTGCAAACAAATTGGAGTGGGACAGCAAATTAGCCGTCATAAAGGCCCCATAAGAATGTCCTCCAACGGCCATTCTGTTTCTGTCACCGATACCAGCCTCCACAATGTAGTCTATCGCTGCTTCTGCATTGGCTACCAGCTGCACCACAAAAGAATCATTGGGTTCTTCATCTCCTTCACCAACTATAGGCATTTCAGTCTGATCCATAATGGCATAGCCCTGTGTCACCCAATAGATAGGAGATCCCCAACTCAACCTGGTAAAGGTATATTTCGAGCCCCTAACCTGAGCGGCCACTGCTGCGGATTTGTATTCTCTTGGATAGGCCCACATTAAGACAGGCAACCTACCATCTTTTGACGGGTCATAACCTTCAGGAGTATACAGAATTGCAGATAGGTCAAGGCCATCATTTCTCTTGTATTTCACCAATTCCTTTTTGATACCCTTGATGGATTCATAGGGATGGGCAAATTGGGTAATCTGAATAGGAGCAATGCGTCTACGTGTATTGACCAACCAATAGTTTGGCTGGATATCAGTACTTTCTTTTATGGTGACAAATTCTGTTGCATCCGCATTCAAGACTTTGGCCACTCGTTCATAATAAGGAGCCTGCGATCTCCAAAGGATTCTTTCTGTTTTGGATTTGGTGTTAAAAGCAGAAAGATATGGCATGCTTCCTTCCGGGCTGCCCCCTTCTGAGGTCATGAAGACTTCATCCCCTTTTCTCAAAAGTACAGATCTTCCATAGGCATTTGTAGTGAAAACCGGGGATCCCGGATCATTGTAGATGTCATCTGAAGAGCGCTCAATGATAACAGTGCCTTTTTCGGTTGGTCTTGAAGGATTGAAGCGGGTCACTTTTTGTTGACGGGAAGCAAACCACCCTTCATTCAATAATGCAAAATTATCATCAGACCAATATATTCCTCTGAATCTGTAACCTATACCGGCTAATTTGCTTGGCTGTGCAGTAAATGGGGCATCCAAAGTGTAAATGATTTCTCTTTCTTCTATTTTAACTCTTGGATCTCCGCCATCCTGAGCCTCTACCCAATACAAGGTGGCAGGCTTGTCTGCCCTCCAATTGATGGAGCGTGGTCCTGTCACTGTAGCATCAAAACCAGTTGGTCTTACTTCATCCAATGGAATCTGGGCAAGCGTTTTGATAAGGTTGCCATTGATATCCCAAATTTCTACATCATAAGGAAACCTTGAGGCAGGAACCAGATAAGAAAAAGGCTTTTGAACTAACTCTACGGTTATGTACTGCCCATCTGGAGAAAGGTCCATAGATTTGATCAAGCCTGATTTACCTATTGGTTTTACATTACCCTGCAGGTTGACAAGCATCAATTGGGAATCCATGAAATATTCCAATAGTGCTTCATCATGAGGGTTGGTCAGAAGGTCCTGATAAGTCCTGGAAGGAGCAGCATTTCCCGAAGTCTCCTGCACAGTGGGTCCCTTTGGAGCAAGAGGTGCCTTTGGCATTTCTCCTCTTTTGGGATTGATTGCGGTGAAAAGAATTTGGTTATCCGGCGTCCACGTAATGTTTGATCCATAAACCCCATTGACTATATTATCCGTAAGTTTCTTAGCTTCCAATGTGGATAAGTCAACTACCCAGAGGCTGATACCTGTATTACTTGTATTGGTAAAGGCTACGAACTTTTCATCACGGGAAAGTGAAAAACTTCCTAATCTTGGATTGGAAGGCAAACCTTTGAATTCTTGTTCTTGTCCATTGCGGGTGTTTTTAAGTTTAACATTTTCAAAAGAACCCGTACGGCTGGGACCATTGCTTGAAGGATTGATTCGGATACCACCGATTCTCAGTTCAGGCTGGGCCAAGTCTTCAATGGAAGGATTGCCGGACCTTTCCAGTACGAGCATAAAATCACCTGAGCGGCTGAAGCTTACCAGTGGGGTAGGGGCTGCATTGACCAAATCTGCAATTGCTTTTGGTGGTGTTTGGTAGCCCAGAGCTTCCTGCGCCTTTGCTGGAATATAGACCAACAAAGAAAACACACAAGCCAGAATGGATATGGAATATGACTTTCTCATCATAAGGTAATAGTAATTTAGTTTCATGGTAATTTAAGGGTTATTTAAAAAAGTGAACCCAATTTTTAGCTATTTGGTCTAAAAAACTGCTCAGTGGTCTGTTAATAAAGAAGGCGGGCTTCAGGACTGAGCGTTAAGAAATCAGGCCAAAAGGCTGATTCAAGCAAGAGGCTATCCCAAAAACAAATTGATCCCGGAAGCCATTTAAACCAACCGAAACCCTTAAAGCATGAATGGTTTTTTTAAGTTTTCATTAAAAAATTGTTGTGGGTAATTGGAAAAACCTTTGTCCTTCCTTAGGAAATCAAGGAATTTTTATCAAAATACACCAAAAAAAAAAAGGGCCATTCCAGGCCCCTTGTAATATTTCTATAATTGGGTGATTATTTACCTTGCTGACCGATAGCGATCATCGCACATCTGAAACCAATGTGGTTAGTAGCAGAATCTTGGTGCATGAATCTCCTTGTACCTGGAGCCAACCAATAGGTCACGTCTCTCCAAGATCCTCCTTTGTACACACGGAATTCATCCGTTATCATCGTGGTGGAATAGGTTTCTGATTCATCAAAAATACCGTCTTTCCTAAGAGGATTAAGATCATCAAAATCCTGAAAAGACAATGGCCTGTAGACGTCATTTACCCATTCGTTGACATTTCCGGCCATATTGTACAATCCGAAGTCATTTGGTGGATAGTCATACACGTTGGCAGGGATGATGTCGCCGTCGTTGGACACAGATCCTGCAATACCAGCATAGTCACCTCTACCTCTCTTGAAGTTGGCCAAGAAGTCACCTTGTCTGCCTTTTCTCTTGATATTGTAAGGATTTCTGACACCCCTTCCATCCCAAGGATAAATCCTGCCAGATTCTTGGTTCTCATCCATATACTGGGTACCGATCATGGCTTTGGCAGCATATTCCCATTCTGCTTCTGAAGGCAGACGGTATTCAGGAAGAGAAACACCTCTCTCGATCAGCTGATTTTTGTTGAGCGCTGAATCGATTTTGTTTTTCTCACGCATGAGATCACTTACATACTCAGTTCTCCATTTGGCATAAGCAGTAGCCTGAGACCAAGTAACGCCTACGACAGGATAAAAATTAAATCCTGGGAACCTGTAGTAATAAGTATCATACACATCATTGTAGGAAAGTGAACCTGCCCAAACTTTTTCGGATGGTTCCAACTTCAGAATGGAGTCGGCGCTCACTTTCTTCCTCATGTTAAAAATAAACTCCCTGTAGTCGTTATTGGAGATTTCAGTTTCATCCATGTAGAAAGAAGCAAGTGTAACTGTTCTTTCTACATTGTCTCTAAAAGCCATAACGTCTTGCTCTTGGGAACCCAAAACGGCTCTACCACCTTGGATATATTTCAGGTTAGGCCCAATAATCTGCTTGGCCACTCTGGTTACCCTAAAACTGGTGGTATCCTTGTCGTTAAAACTAAAAGCTGCCCCGGTTGTAGGACTCACTTTACCCGGCTTAGCCGCAGTTCTCCTACCGTAACCGGTCTGTTTGTTACAGGATGAAAGGATGGCTCCGCCAACAATCAGCAAAATAGCTGCGATCAATCCTAATTTTCCTTTTCCAAAAACCATTGAACAATACTTTTTTTGTGCACGTTTAGAACGCTAATATATATGTATTCATATCTCTTTTCCAATAAAATTTTTTTTGGGCCATTCGTACAAAAAGGGCTTTTTTGCAGATTTAGCCAGAATAATACAAATATGTCTTCAGGAAAAGCAATTATCACGACATTAATTTTTTTTAAATTTCTATGAATTTTTAATGTCCTGAAGCCATTTTTTAGCAGTTTGAATGCTTTTCACTCCTGAAATGTTCAAGATCAGTCTACCCTTTACCTCCTTGATTTTGCAGAATTTTGGCTGGGTTTGTATATAACGAAGAATCTTTCCAAAAGTATCTGACTTATAATAACTTTCTTTGGTAGATGGCACAAAATAACACTTCATGAATTCACTCTTCAGGGAAAGTTTTTCAAATCCAAGTTGCTCTGCAAGCCATCGTAACCTCACCGTTTCGAAAAGGTCATTGACCACTTCAGGCACCGGACCAAACCTATCCTGAATCGAATTTGCAAATTGTTGGAGCTCCTCTTCTATCTTGATATTGTCCAATTTGGAGTATAGATTGAGGCGTTCAGAAATATTTGAAACGTATTTTTCAGGTATCAATAATTCAAAGTCCGTTTCTATCACGCAATCCTGTACCAATACCTGAACTTTTTCCTTAAGATCCACCTCAAACAAATCAGCAAATTCATTTTCCTTAAGTTCCTGAACTGCTTCATCCAGAATTTTATGGTACATATCAAAGCCCAGATCTGTGATGAAGCCACTCTGCTCTGCACCCAACAGGTTGCCTGCACCTCTGATGTCCAAATCCCGCATGGCCACTTTGAATCCATCTCCCAAATCCGAAAATTCCTCCAAGGTCTGTAATCTTTTTCTTGCCTCAGCAGTCAATCCCGAAGTAGGAGTAGTCAACAAATAGCAAAAAGCCTTTTTATTACTGCGGCCGACCCTTCCCCGCATCTGATGCAGATCACTTAAACCAAACATATGTGCCCGGTTGATGATTATGGTGTTGGCATTGGGAATATCGAGGCCGGATTCTATGATGTTGGTAGAAACCAACACATCATATTCCCCTTCGATGAACTTGACCATGATCTTTTCGAGCTTTTTGCCGTCCATTTGTCCATGGGCGCCTGCCACACGGGCATCAGGTACCAACCTCATGATCAAGTTGGCAATGGAGTCGATTTCTCCTACCCGGTTATGCACAAAAAACACCTGTCCGCCCCGGCGCAGCTCAAAAGCAATGGCATCCCGGATGATTTCCTCATTGAATGTGTGTATTTCTGTAGTTACCGGTTGCCTGTTTGGTGGCGGAGTAGCAATTACAGACAGATCCCTTGCTCCCATGAGGGAAAAATGAAGGGTCCTGGGAATCGGAGTAGCTGTCAATGTAAGCACATCCACATTTACCTTGAGTTCTTTGAGTTGATCTTTGACCTTCACCCCAAATTTTTGCTCCTCATCGATGATCAAGAGACCCAAATCCCTGAATTTTACATCTTTATTCACAATCCTATGGGTTCCAACAAGGATGTCTATTTCACCGGTACTTACCTGTTTGGTGATTTCTTTGATTTCTTTGCTTGTACGGAAGCGGTTGATGTAATCCACTTTTACCGGAAAATCCTTTAGCCTTTCCATAAAAGTCTGATAATGCTGTAGAGCCAAAATGGTGGTAGGAACTAAAACCGCCACCTGCTTTCTGTCATTCAAGGCCTTGAATGCAGCCCGGATGGCAACTTCTGTTTTACCAAAGCCCACATCCCCACAGACCAACCGGTCCATAGGATAGGGTTTTTCCATGTCATTTTTGACTTCCGCAGTAGCTGATGCCTGATCCGGTGTATCTTCAAATACAAAGGAACTTTCCAATTCTACCTGCAAAACCGAGTCAGGGGAAAATCCAAATCCAGGAGCAGTTCTTCTCTTGGCATAGAGAGAAATAAGCTCCTTGGCAATATCCTTGACTTTGCTTTTAACCTTTTTCTTTTTGTTTTCCCATTCCGGTGAACCCAATTTGGACATCACAGGGGCCGAACCCTCCTGACCGGAATATTTGGAAATTTTGTGCAGGGCATGGATATTCACATAAAGTAGGTCATCATCCCTGAAAACCAAGCGAACAGCTTCCTGCATATTTCCTGCTACATCGACTTTTTCAAGTCCGGCAAAGCGGCCCACCCCATAATCCAAATGTACCACAAAATCCCCTGGGTTAAGTGTCTTGAGTTCCCTAAGGGTCAGGGCTTTGCTTTTACTTGCTTTTTGCTTGGTTTTGTACCGGTGAAACCTCTCAAAAATCTGATGGTCCGTGTAACAGGCTAATTCCAGGTTTTTATCCACAAAACCCTCCCTCAATCCGATAAGCATGGATTGCACTTTAAGGGTTGGATCGAGTTCTTGAAAAATATTTTCCAGTCTGTTGATCTGTTTGTCACTTTCAGAACATATGACATTCATCCAGCCTTTTTTCTCATTATCCACCAGGTTTTGTACCAAGAGTTCAAAATTCTTGTTGAAGGATGGCTGGGGCTGAGATTCAAATTGGAATGATTTTGCATTTTTGAAATAAAATTTATGCCCAAACTCTATTTGTGGATAATTGGCAATAATGCCCAAGAAAGTTTCTGAATCATCAAACAGATCCTTTGGTTTGATCAGAAGTTTTTCATTTTCAGTGGTTCTGACAATCTGATAAAATTGCTTTTCTGCCTTTTGAAAACTCTCGTCCAGACTGTCCAATGTATAATGATAATCTTTGAACCAGATAAAGGTGCCCTCTGGCAAAAATTCAAGAAATGACTGCCTCACTTCCTGAAGCAGTTTGGTCTGAACGTTGGGGATAATACTGATATGGTCGATGCTTTCTACAGATAGCTGACTTTCCGGATCAAAGGTCCTTATACTTTCTATTTCTTTTCCAAAGAGCTCCAAACGGAAAGGTAGGTCATTGGCATAAGAAAAGATATCCACAATCCCTCCCCGAATAGAAAATTGGCCTGGTTCAAAGACAAAATCAGTTCTTTCAAAATCATAAGTTGAAAGGAGTTCGGCGATGAATTCAAGGTCCACTTTTTCTCCAACTTTGGCTTTGAAGGTATTGTCCTTCAGGGCTCTCTTGTTGATTACTTTTTCGTAAAGCGCCTCGGCATAGCTCACTACAATCTCTTGGTCTTTTTCCTTTGCTAGGATCCTGTTGAGGATTTCTGCCCTCATCAGGATATTGGCGTTTTCCACCTCATCATACTGATAAGGTCTTTTGTAAGAAGAAGGGAAAAGCAAAACTTCATGTCCATTAAACAGCTCCTGAAGGTCATTGCTCAGGTAAGCCGCCTCCTCTTTGTCATGCGCGATTATCAAATGATAACCACCTAAAGCTTTGACTACTGCGCTGAACATGATCATGTCCAAACTTCCAGAAAGGCCCTTGATCTGAAATTTCTTTTGGCCAACAAGCTGCAGATTTTCCGTTATGTTCTTGACAAAGGGGTCGTTGATATAGAGGGATAAGAAATCGGATTTTTCCAAAACGGTTGATAGATGAATTTTTCAGGCTGTAAATTTAGGAAAATGATTTTGTTTCCTTGTTTTTTGAGAAATGATGAAATTGTCAGTAAAATCCTGAACCTAGTCCATTCTAATATGTTTACAGATTAAAGGATTTTTGCCAAATGGAAAAAACCAAAACAACCTGGTTTCAAAAAATCGAAAGAATGCACCCCTACCAAACCCTTATGTACTTGGGAATGTTTGGGAGTGGACTGATTTTTCTGTTTTTGACAGTTGCTTTCTTAGCTACTGAGACAGGAAATCTTGAAGGAATAGGATTCAAAATGCCCAAATCTTTTATCATCAGTACTTTAGTCATATTGATAAGCGGGTATACCGTTTCCAAAATGTTGCTACATTTCAAAGAAGAATCTTTGAACAAGCTTAAAAACAGTCTATTAAGTACCTTTTTACTGGGTATCCTGTTTACCCTGCTTCAATTCTGGGGTTGGAGGGAGCTAGGTATGATGGGCATTGATTTTCGGGGACTTCCAAGTGGAAGTTTTCTTTATGTCCTTAGCGGAATCCATATTTTCCATTTGATCGGAGCTATGGTATTTGGACTGATCTTGTTGATCAGATATAGCCGCACTGAAAAAGATGATATTCAGCATCTTATTCTGTTGACCAATCCCTATGAAAGAATGAGAATTTCACTTTTCACTACTTATTGGCATTTTATGGACCTTATATGGCTTTTGCTTTTTTTAATTTTCGTTCTAACATTCTGAACCTTCCAGGGTTAATTCATTCAAATGAAAATTAATATTTCCACCCAGGTCCAACAAGATTACCTTTCTGTTAAAGAAGGGTTCAATGAAAACCTGTTCCTTAAGCTCAGTCCACCTTTTCCACCGGTGAAGTTGCTCCGTTTTGATGGTTCATCAAAGGGGGATCTGGTTATTCTGGAATTGAATTTTTTATTTACAAGACAAAAATGGGTTTCAGAAATTACAGCTGAGCAAACGAACGGAAATGAGTTTTACTTTGTCGACGAAGGAATTGAATTGCCATTTTTCCTGAAAAAATGGAAACACAAGCACCGTATTATCCGGAAAGGTAAGCAGAGCCTCATCAGAGATGAAATTGAATATGAAGGACATTTTGGGATTACGACCCTTCTTTTGTACCCTGTGCTTTATCTTCAGTTCCTGTACAGAAAACCCATATATAAAAAAATCTTCAGGATCAAATAATCCTTAAATTCTCGCAATCAGGAATCTTACAATCTCCATACAATACCAAGGAATGGCTGGTAATTGAAGATTGAAATTCTCTACCCATGGCTTCCTTGATAAGATTTATTCGTTCATCAGAAAATTCCCTGATTTTTCTGCATTGGTTACAAACATGATGGTCATGGTGTTTATAAGTTAAGGCTTGTTCATACAATGCCACCTTATCTTTGAACTGATGCTTGACTGCCAGACCGCATTCTACCAACAAATCCAGGGTATTGTAAATGGTTGCCCTGCTTATGGAATAACCTTTGTTTCTCATCAACAAAAACAGGCCCTCCACATCTATATGCTCATCTTGTGGCAGGGCATAGAGTTCATCTATTACAGAAAATCGCTCAGGAGTTTTCCTGCTTCCCTGCCTGGCAAGGAAATTCTCAAAAATCTTTTTCGCTTTTTCTACAACTGATTTTTCTGCCATAATTGTTGGAATCAAAAATTAAATATGCAGGATTTTTAGATTTTTTCAAAAAATATGATTTTGCTTGACCCTTTTCCTGATAAATAAAGCTTAGAGGATAATTATTTTTAAATTTTGCCAACAAGTCAGGGCTTCATGTAGTATTAGGAATATGTTTCATCGATTTTATTGTTATATTCCCTAATCAAACTTCAAAAAGCTTTCATTCATGGTGTCAAAGTCATTGTTAGCTGGATTTATCTTCTCTTTACTGTTGTGCTTGGTAGCGCAAGGACAAGTTCCGGGTTTTTATATGAAGGAACCCAAGAAAAAATTGGAAGTCCCTTTTTATGCCTCCAACAATCTCATTATTCTTCCTGTCTCTATCAATAATGGTCCATCGGTAAATTTTTTGGTAGATACGGGAGTTAAAACCAATATCCTTTTCAGCAAGACTATCGGTGACCAATTGAATATGAATTATACCCGTAAACTGGATTTGGTTGGCGCAGATGGAAGTACAGTGCTTACTGCCAATGTGTCTCCCAATAATTACCTTGATCTGGGTTTACTGGAAGGGGTAATGCAGACAGTATTGGTTTTGGATGATGATTTTTTTGAACTCGAAATGGTCATAGGTGTACCTGTATTTGGGGTAATTGGGTATGAGTTTTTCAAGTACAATCCCGTTAAGGTAGATTATGACAAAAGTATCCTTACTTTCTACGAAACAGATGGAATGAAATGGCGTCCATTTGGCTACCGGAAAGCAAATATGAAAATCGAAAACAGCAAACCTTATATCACTGGAAAAGTTAAACAATTGCTGGGAGAAGAACTGGATGCAAAATTACTGATTGACTTAGGAGCCAATCATGGATTGCTGCTCAATATGGAAACCTCTGATAAGATTAAACTTCCACCCAAATATATTGAAAGTGATCTGGGAAGGTCTTTAGGAGGAGAACTCTTTGGATACGTGGGCAGAGTAAAATCCTTAAAGTTTGGTGGTCAGAAATTCAACGATATCATTACTTCTTTTCCGGAGGAAACAGAGTTCAGTTATGTAATCAAAGAAAGCGGGAGGCAGGGAAGCATAGGCTCCGAGTTACTTAGCAGAACCAAAATCGTCATGGATTACCGTAGAAACAGGTTATTTTTCAAAAAAGGGTCGACATTTTCAAAGCCTTTTGAATTTGATATGAGCGGAATTACTCCCAAAATGTTGCCCACAGAAAACAAAGTATTTGTCGTTGGTAATTTGAGAAAAAATTCTCCTGCTGAAAAAGCAGGCATCCAAAAAGAAGATGAATTCTTGGAAATCAACAAAATACCATCGGATTTTTGGGAGTTATCCGATCTGATCAAACTGTTCAGGTCAGAGGAAGACCGGAATATCAACTTGAAAATGAAAAGATACAGGAGCAATAATCCTGATGATTTTGAGGTGATTGAGACTAATTTTAAACTGAAAAGACAGATTTGATATCCTTTGACATCCCATAGAAACTAGGTAAATTTTTTAATCACAGATTTTCTAAGTATTCACTATATTTGGAATGTAGAATTAAGGCTTATTCAATTCTAATTCAGTTTTTAATCAGGATGCAGTTCTTATATGTCCCGAAATTCAAATCAATATTTTCAAAACATCCTGCTCACGGTCAAAAAGTATCAAGATGGCAATTTTGAACTTTTGTACATTTCATCCGAAATTAGAAATATTCTTGGAAGAGGAGATAAATTCTATGAGCAATCTTTTTTCAACACTATCCTTCCTACACTTCCTACGGAATTATTTGAATACTTGTTTCAGGCACTTGGAACTGGTGACAAAATTATCTGCCCGATAGTTTTAAAGGACAAGACTTTTAAATTGGTACAGATTGAAGGATATGTGATTTCCCAAGAAGATAGTTCCTACTTGATCAATGCGTTGTTATCCCCGGTAGATTGGAAAAACAATATCCGGTTTTCCTGGCTAGTCAATGAGCAGAATGGAGTGATTTATTCTGGAATTAGCCCTGAAAAGGAATTGCATAACAGTCAGGAATTATTGGACTACTTATCTAAAAAATTTGATTTCATTAAGCCGGAATTGCTTGAGCAGTTCTTTCAAAAAGCTGGTTCTGAGGTAATGCCCATTTTCCCTAAGCATTTATACCTTACTAAGCAGTCACTCAATGGCAGTTATTTTCTGATAGAAGTCTTAAATGTGTCTTCAGAAGTTGAAATCGATTCTGAAGTTTTAGAAAAGCCAGAGGATTTAATTTACTATGAGTACTACAGGGAAGAAGACAAACTGGAAATTTGGGGGGCATTAGAAAAAATTACCGGTCATCTTCCATCATTTTTTAAAGAAAAGGCCCATGAAAAGTGGGAAAATCTGATCCACCCTGAAGACCTGCATATTTATAGGAGCCATTTTGAAAAATTAGGGAAATTCACTTACCGTATTCTTCACAAAAATGATTATTACATTTTTGTTGAAGAGGAGATTTCAAAAATTGAGGAACAGGGAAAGGTTTGGTTGGGTGTAATTTCAGATGTGACCGCACTCAAGGAGATTGAAAAAGATTTATTGGCCAAAAAATCTGTTTTAGAGCAACTTACCGGAGTGGTACCAGGTATGGTGTACCTGATGAAGGCTTTTCCTGATCACAGCCATCAGTTCCTATTTGTCAGCGAAGGGTGCAGGGCACTTACGGAATTGGAACCAGAAGAAGTGATTAAAGATGAAAAGTCCTTAGCTGCGCTCATTCATCCTGAGGACAAGGATTTCTTGGATGCTGCGGACAGGGAGGCCTATTTACAGGATAAAAAATTTGAATCCTATTTTAGGCTAACCACTCCTAGCGGGAAAGAAAAATGGGTTTATGGTGCGTCCAATCGCTTAAAGCAATACCAGAATGAATCCATATGGGCAGGATTTTTTATTGATTTTACTTACACCAAAAACAAAGAACTTGAATCATCTCTAAATCTGAAATGGTACAAGACCTTGTTTGAAGAAAACCCCTTACCGATTTTTCAGTATGATCACAATGGTGTCATACTCGAGGTAAACAGGAGCTTTTTAGAAAAAATTGATCTCCAGGATAAAAGTCTCTTGGTCGGAAAAAATTTATTCGATTTCATAGGTTTGAATCCTATAAGAAATGCCTATAAGGATAGTTTGATCAAAGGTGAAGGATATTATGAAGGCCCGTATGTGAGCCATTTCAACAACAAACTTTTCCATTTGAGGATGACCGCCAAAACCCTGGATGGTGGAAAAACTTTTCAGGCGATTTTGGAGGATATCAGTGAACAGGAATTTTTACAAAGCATTATTTCCCAATTGACAGAAAAAACTTCCAGACTAAGCGGTCTCGAATTTTTTGATGAATTAACTGAACTTTTGGCCACTAAGCTGCAAATGTCTTATTGTTTTATTGCTGAAATGGATCTTGAACTGGGCAAGGGAAAAGTAATTTCATACCATAAGAAAGGAAAAAAAGGGAACCCTTTTATCTATGAATTAAAAAACAGCCCTTGTCTGGATTGCATTCATAAAGATGAGCCCCATATAATCCTATCTGGAGCAAAAACCCTATATCCAAAAGATATTGCACTTCAAGATAAAGAAATCTCCTGCTACATTGGAGTTCCCATTACGGATTTGGATGGTACAAAATTGGGTATTTTGGTTTTAATGGATGAAAATGACAGACCCTACAATACCAATATGTCCAGTTTACTGAAAGTCCTTGCTGATAGGATAGGCGCAGAAATGGGTAGGATCAATTATGAAAAAAGACTGATTGCTTCCGAGCAGCTTTTCCGAAGTATCGCGGAAAATTTTCCGAAAGGTACCGTTGAAGTATTGGACAAAAATTTAAAATATGTATATGCCGAAGGCAAAGAGTTTCATGATAAGGGAATTAACCCTAAAGAACTGATAGGAAGCCCTCATCTTTCCAAATATGGAAGTTATATTTCTAATGAGGTACGGAAACATCTTGATAAAGTGTTTCAAGGGGAATCCGTGATGTTTGAGGTGATTACCGATAAGCAGTTTTATCTTAAAAGCGGGGTCCCTTTGTTCAATGATCAAGGAGAAATAGACAGAATCTTATTGGTAACCCAAAACATTACAGAAACCAAACTGGCAGAGGAAGAGAGGGAACAGTTGATCCGGGACCTAAAATCCCAAAATGAAGAATTACAAAGATTTGCTTACATCACTTCACATAACCTCAGGGCGCCTATTGTAAATATTTCTTCCCTATTGGAGTTATATGACGTATTTAAACCTGAAAACCCTGAAAACAAAGAGGTTATAGATAATCTAAAGGTTTCAACTTCTATATTAAACAGTACTTTAGAAGATTTGATTGAAGTAGTTTCGATCAAAAAGAACAAAATTCCAAAAGTAGAAAAAATCAATTTCAAACTACTTACAGCAAATGTAGAGAAGAGTCTTTCGAAGCAAATTGCGGATTCTCGAGCCATTATTCACAAGGAATTCTCCAAAGTTCCGGAGATCAACTACATTTATTCGCATTTGGAAAATTTCCTTATCAACCTGACTACCAATGCAATCAAGTACAAACATCCAGATAGAAGACCTATTATACATATCAGTACAGAGGAAGAAGACAATTTTATTGTACTGACTTTCAAGGACAACGGAATTGGAATTGACCTTGAGCGGTATGGAGACAGACTTTTTGGTTTGTACCAAAGGTTCCATTCACATGTAGAGGGTAAAGGACTAGGTCTATATCTTGTGCGCGAACAAATAAGGGCACATGATGGTAACCTGAAAGTCGAAAGTACCGTTGGAGAAGGCACTACATTCAAAATTTATTTGAGAAACCTGATTTCACCATTGGAAAATGTAGGCGATATCCTAAATGGAAATCCTACGTAAAAATTTGAAACCATTTAATTTTGCAATAACTAATCGAACACAACCTGGATATGAAAAAAGCACTTATTCCCATTTTGGTAATTGCCTTGATAGGCCTTTTCATTTATGTAAAAGCTGTAGGCGTGTACAACATGTTTGTCCAGAATGAAGAGACAATCAATGGTAACTGGGCAGAGGTAGAAACACAGTACCAGAGAAGGGCAGATCTGATCCCAAACCTGGTGAATACTGTAAAAGGCTATGCAGATTTTGAGCAGGAAACCCTAACAGGAGTGATTGAGGCCAGGGCAAAGGCTACTTCCATCAATCTGAGTGTGGAAGAACTTAGTCCTGAGAAAATTGCCCAATTCCAGCAGGCCCAGGATCAATTGAGCGGTGCCCTGAGCAGGTTATTGGTAGCTGTGGAAAGGTATCCGGATCTGAAGGCCAATCAAAACTTCCTTGAACTTCAAGCACAACTTGAAGGAACAGAAAACCGCATCGCAGTAGCAAGGAGAAACTTCAACCAGTCGGTTCAGACTTACAATTCTACCTTAAGAACTTTTCCAAACAACATCTTTGCGGGATGGTACGGATTTGAAAGAAAAGGATACTTTGAAGCAGCACAGGGGGCAGAAAATGCACCAAGCGTCCAATTCTAAACGGCATGGCAGAACGATTATTTTCCGAAACTGACAGAAAAAAAATAATAGAAGCGATACAATTGGCCGAAAAGGAAACTTCCGGGGAAATCCAGGTCCATATCGAAAGCCATTGCGGTGAAGATATAATGGACAGGGCCGCGGAAGTTTTCGAAATGCTTAAGATGCATAAAACCCAGGAAAGAAATGCCGTATTGTTCTATTTGGCTGTAGAAGACCACAAATTTGCTATTTTAGGAGATTATGGTATCAATAGGCTTGTTCCTGAAAATTTTTGGGAGCAAATCAAAGAAGAAATGTTGCAGCACTTCAAAGTTCAAGCTTTTACTGAGGGACTTTGCAGAGGCATATCACTTTGCGGACAACAGCTCAAAACCCATTTTCCATTTGATGAAAATGGAGACATCAATGAATTGCCTGACGAAATCTCCTTTGGATAATCCTTCATGAACAATAAATTCCTGCTTCCATTACTTATCAGCTTCCTAATAACCATGAGTCTTTGGGCACAGGGGGATTTTCCACCAGTGCCCAATCCTCCCAGATTGGTCAATGATTTTTCCAATACCCTTACTGCCAATGAAAGAGAGAGACTGGAAAGAAAGTTGGTTGCCTACAACGACTCCACTTCTTCCCAAGTGACCGTTGTGTTGATAAGATCTCTTGGACCCTATGACATAAGTGACTATGCATTTCAGCTAGGAGACAAATGGGGCATAGGCCAAAAAGACAGGGACAACGGCGTACTTATACTGGCCGCCATGGAGGACAGGAAGGTTTTTATTGCCACAGGATATGGTATGGAGGGGGTATTACCAGATATTCTCGCCAAAAGAATTGTAAACCAATTAATTGTACCCAATTTTAAAATGGGTCAATATTATGAGGGTCTGGACAAATCCACGGACATGATTTTCAAATTGGCCTCAGGAGAATATAAGGCAGATAAAGTATCTTCTTCAGGAGAACATGGGGGTGCACTGGTTTTTTTCCTGCTATTTATATTTCTATTTGTAATTCTTCCCCTACTCAAAAACAGGAAAGACAATGACAACCATATGGGTGGAAAAGGAGGAGGAATTGACCTTTGGACCACAATCATGCTGGCCAATATGCTCAAAGGAAGCAGTAAGGGTAAATATGGGGATTTCCGATCAGGAAAAGGCTCCTTTGGTGGATTTGGAGGAGGAGGTTTTAGTGGTGGTGGTTTCGGAGGTTTTGGTGGCGGATCTTTTGGAGGTGGGGGTGCCGGCGGAAGCTGGTAAGGTTTTAGGCATACTTCATGAGCAGGTTCAGGTATTTCCTGTCCAGTTTTTGGCCATACCAATCTTCATAGTCAACATCAGTCCTTCCTGAGTTCAGTATTCCGAAAGCCCCGGAAAATTCCCAAATTCCGAAACCAATCCGTTTTTCATTTAGAAAATCCAATACATCTTCAAACCAACGTAGGAAAACTGCATGGGGTGTTTTATTGTAAGCCCCACATTCCCCACAATGCACACCCACCCCTTTTTGAAGCAATTCAACCCAAGGTGCATAATATTGTTCAATCATTTCCCTTCCATGATATCGACCATTGAATTCTCCTGGCCAAATTGGATCTGGAAGCAAATCTGGTTCTTTGTATACCCAAGAGGCTTTGTGATGGGAAATGCTCATAGGATGGTAACCCCTACAACTCTGCCCCAAATCAAGATCTGCCAATTCAGGGACTGCAATTCCGCCTCCTCCATTACCATTTGCGATCACCAATCGCTCAGGACTGATGGATTTAATGGTATTTAAAGCCGCTTTGGCCACCCGGTAATAATCTTCCACTGGTACCGGACCGCCCGGAGAATGCTGATCATTGGGATCTTCCCGCATAAAAGGTTCATTGACCAAGTCAAAGCTGAGTTTATCAGAATTTATATTTTTATACCTTTTGGACCACATTTCCCAATGGGCACAAAATGCATCCAATGCTTCTTGATCCTTCCAAAGGTTATATGGCTCAATAAATCCTGCATTGATACAAAAGCCTGGCGCCCGGTGCAAATTTAGACTGACGTGAAGACCATTTTTATGCGCCAAATTTACCAGCTGATCAATTTGCTCTATTTTCCCTTCATCAAAGTTCATAACATCAGAGGCCAGTATGGGCTTAGATCTGTCAAAATTCAAGTAGGAGGGATAAGAAATCGGTATCCGTACGAAATTAAATCCCCAATCTGCCATCCAGGTCAAAAATTCAGGAGGATTCTTTCTGCCTTTTTCCATCTCAGGTGAAAAAAAGTCCAAGAGATTGAATCCTCTCCAATAAGGCAGGGCATTCTGAACCAGGTCAACATTCAGACTTTTTACAGCGAGTGGGGCTGTGGCCAAACCGGCAGAAATCAAAGTAGATTTCTTCAGGAATTCTCTTCTTGAATGGTTCATAGTATGGGGATTTTCTAAAGCAAGTAAAAGATAATCAATTCTTTTCACTCAGAAAAGTTCCAAATAAAATCGTCGATTCTAGGGGAATATGGGTCATTTTTTATTTGTAAACAAAATAATCGTTTACAAAACTTTTAATTTTTACCTGCTGCCAAGACTGCCAAATCCACTGTCTTTGCCTGAGCCTCCCATAAGACATTGGCACAAGTGGAAAGTGTAGCACCTGTGGTCATCACATCATCGACCAACAACACTCTTTTCCCATGGACCAAATTTTTGTTTTTAATCTGGAAAACTTCCGCCACATTGTCCAACCGTTGCAACCTGCTTTTCCTTGTTTGGGTTTCGGTAAAATGAATCCTTTCCAGGTCATTTCGGACAGGAATTTCCAATGCTTCAGCCAGTCCGATGGCAAATTGTTCACTTTGGTTATAACCCCTTCTTTTCTGTTTGACAGGATGAAGTGGCACTGGGGTAATTTGGTCCCAGGCAGAAATGAAGCCATGATTTTTGAGCAGATTGCCATAAATTTTCCCCAATTCCACGCCTATTTCGGGTTTATTGCGGTATTTCAGAAAGTGCAGAAGTTTTTGGCTTTCGCCTTTTTTGGTAAACCTCAAAAATGCAAAAACCAGATTGGTTTTGGTCAATCCCATGATTTTTACAGATAAATCATTATTTTGAGGTCTAAGGTGATAATTGGCAATTGGAAGATTGGCAGCACACCATCTGCAGAGTACATTTTCGAAGTCAAAGAGGCTTCTTTTGCAAAGGCAGCAGGTTTTTGGAAAAACCAGTGACAAAAAATCTTCAAAAATCCTGAAACGCATTTTCAAAAAGGCTTGTTAGAACTGAATGACAGGAAAATACCTGCTATATTTGCAGGTTAAATTAAGATCTTAAAAATTAATGAATTTAATAGAAGAATTCAATACTTACCGA
This sequence comes from Cecembia rubra, assembly GCF_003014575.1. Classification (GTDB taxonomy): domain Bacteria; phylum Bacteroidota; class Bacteroidia; order Cytophagales; family Cyclobacteriaceae; genus Cecembia_A; species Cecembia_A rubra. Next base: position 155,142 of record NZ_PYGF01000007.1, on the reverse strand, counting down.
AGCCAAATGAACGAAAAGATCATGGCTTCCGACAATAAGGTCATTAAGAGGTTTTTTAATTTGGACACCAATACCTATGCGGAGGGTGCTATTGATGTAAAAACCAAGGAAATGATCGGTCTTGCCTGTTCTATGGTTTTAAGATGTGATGATTGTATCAAATACCATTTGGGAAAGTCATATGAGGCAGGAATGAACAGGGAAGAGGTATTTGAGGTATTTTCCATAGCCACTATCATAGGTGGATCCATTGTGATTCCCCATTTGAGAAGAGCTGTAGAATATTGGGATTTACTCGAAAAAGAAGGAAATAAAGATGTTTAAAAAAGATCTTGACCTGGAAAAGCGCTGGAGCAAATTACTTCTGGGGATAGAGGAACTGATAGGAAAAAAACCAAATGACCTTAATGGGGTCCTATTTCTGATAGGTGTTCAGGAATTGGGTCAGGGCAATAAGAATTTTTCCAAGGAGCAAAAGCAGGACCTAATGCACATTGCCATCTGCAAAGTGCTAAGTTATGCGGGTTTTTACAAACTGGATTTTATCGATCAGGATGGATGGCCCCATTGGAAACTCGTAAAAAAATTGCCTCATTTTGATATCCTGGAGCAGGAAAAACTATTAAAAATCCAGGTTTTGGAATATTTCGAAAAAGAATTTGATATAGAAATCAAATAAACGAATTAAAAAGAAAAGAAAAGCATCAAAAACAGATGAAAATCGTATCCTATAATGTCAATGGTATTAGGGCTGCAATGAATAAGGGATTTGCGGAATGGTTGAGAGATGTAGATCCAGATATTATTGGGTTGCAAGAAGTAAAAGCTTTGGAAAATCAGATTGATAAATCCATTTTTGAAGATTTGGGTTATCAGGTTTTCTGGTATCCTGCAGTAAAAAAAGGATACAGCGGAGTGGCGATTTTGAGCAAAGAAAAACCCAAACATGTGGCATACGGTATGGGTTTACAGGTATATGATGATGAAGGGAGGATCATTCGTGCTGATTATGGAGACTTTTCTTTCATTTCGGCATATTTTCCCTCAGGGACTACAGGTGATGTGAGACAGGATTTCAAATATCAATTTCTGGATGACGTATATGGATTCAGCCAGGATTTGATCAAAGAATTTCCAAATCTGATTCTAAGTGGGGATTACAACATTTGTCATAAACCGATAGATATCCATAATCCAGTAGCAAACAAAAATTCTTCAGGATTTCTACCGGAAGAAAGGGCTTGGATGGACAAGTTCACAGCTTCAGGGTTTGATGACAGTTTCAGGCTTTTCAATCAGCAGGCCCATCAGTACACTTGGTGGAGTTACAGGGCGGGGTCAAGGGCTAAAAATCTGGGATGGCGGATTGATTATCATATGAGCACCTCACCGATGAAGGAGAAGATTAAGAATTCGGTCATTTATCCGGATGTCCACCATTCAGATCATTGTCCGATCATGATAGAAATAGACCATAAAAAGGAAAATTAAATAACAAAATATCCATAAAATTTTGATGAAATCTATTAAAATTTCTATACCTTCTCTGATAGAAAACATTAAAATCATAGAAAGTTTCATTGACAATGCCAGAGAAAAGTACGCAATCAATGATGATATCTATGGAAATATCATGATTTCTGTAACAGAATGTGTAACCAATGCAATTGTACACGGAAACAAGTTGGATGGAAATAAAATCGTGGATTTAGAATTGCACCTGGATGACAATCAGGTACAATTTGTCATCAAAGATGAAGGAAGTGGTTTTGATTATGAGCACTTGGCAGATCCTACAGCTCCGGAGAATTTGGAGAAATCCGGTGGAAGAGGGATTTTTATCATGCGGCACCTTACAGATGAGGTTAAGTTTGATGATGATGGAAGAATAGTCATTTTAACATTTTACCTCTGATATGGCCATATCTTTTTTTGAAGAAGGCATAAAGTTCAACCTGAAGGATAAAACAAAACATAAAAACTGGTTGAGAAATATTGCTTTAAAGCAATCTCTGAAAATAGGAGATTTAAATTATGTATTCTGTTCAGATGAATACCTCTACCAGATAAATGTAGAATACCTCAACCATAAGACCTATACAGATATCATCACCTTTGATAATTCAGAAAATGGAAAGATAATTGAAGGAGATATTTTCATCAGCATAGAAAGGGTAAGGGAAAATGCAGAAAAAGAAAATATTCCATTTGATAAGGAACTGCTCAGAGTAATGAGTCATGGACTCCTGCATCTAATGGGATATAAGGATAAAAAAGAAGAGGATAAAAAAATCATGCGTCTAATGGAGGATCAGTCCATATTGGCGTATTATTCTTAATGTTCCACGTGGAACATTAAAAAGTACCTAAACAAAAATTAATCAAGCCAAGCAGTGTTCCACGTGAAACACTACTATAAACAGGAAAATATATGTTTCCAGAATATGACGTCATTGTGGTAGGGGCTGGGCATGCAGGCTGCGAAGCTGCACATGCGGCAGCAAAAATGGGAGCAAAAGTTCTGCTTTGTACCATGAATATGAATACCATTGCTCAGATGTCCTGCAACCCAGCCATGGGTGGTGTGGCAAAAGGTCAAATAGTTAGAGAAATCGATGCACTTGGAGGATTATCAGGTATCATATCAGACAAATCCATGATACAATTCAGAATGCTGAACAGGTCCAAGGGTCCAGCAATGTGGTCTCCAAGATCACAGAATGATAGAATGCGTTTTGCAGAGGAATGGAGATTGGCATTGGAACAAACACCCAATGTGGATTTTTGGCAGGAAATGGTCAATGGAATTGTTGTTAAAGACAACAGGGTAGTGGGGGTGAAAACCGGAATAGGTTTAGAAATCCAAGGAAAAAGTGTGGTTTTAACCAACGGCACATTCCTAAACGGTATTATACACATAGGCGAAAAACAATTTGGAGGAGGAAGAACAGGAGAGTCAGCCGCCAAAGGGATCACAGAACAACTCGTTTCATTGGGTTTTGAAGCCGGTAGGATGAAAACAGGCACACCTCCAAGGGTAGATGGCAGATCTCTGGATTATACCAAAATGGAAATTCAGGAAGGTGACGAAGTACCAGAGAAATTCTCCTATTCCGATGAAACAAGACCATTAACAGAACAGAGAAACTGCTGGATAACTTATACCAATAAGGAAGTCCATGAAACTTTAGAGACGGGATTTGATCGCTCTCCCATGTTCAATGGAAGAATTCAGGGACTTGGACCAAGGTATTGTCCTTCTATTGAAGATAAAATCAACCGTTTTGCAGAAAGAGAAAGACATCAGATATTCGTAGAACCTGAAGGTTGGAATACGGTTGAAATCTACGTAAATGGCTTTTCTACTTCACTACCAGAAGATGTACAATACAAGGCCATGAGGAAAATACCAGGTTTTGAAAATGCCAAAATGTTCAGACCTGGATATGCCATTGAATACGATTTCTTTCCACCTACCCAATTGAAATTGACTTTGGAAACGCATTTGGTAGAAAACCTTTACTTTGCCGGACAAATCAATGGTACTACTGGCTATGAAGAAGCTGCTTCCCAAGGTTTAATTGCAGGTATCAATGCAGCGTTAAAAGTAAAAGAAGAAGATCCATTCATACTCAAAAGATCAGATGCCTACATAGGTGTATTGATAGATGACCTGATCAACAAGGGTACTGAAGAACCATACAGGATGTTCACCTCAAGAGCAGAATTTAGGTTGTTACTAAGGCAGGATAATGCAGACTTGAGATTGACCCAATTAGGCCATAAAATAGGTCTGGCAGATGATACAAGATTGGAAAAGATGCTTGATAAAAAATCTAATACTGCTAAGCTAATCAATGATCTCAAACAAAAGAGACTTTCCCCTGATATCATCAATGAAGGACTGGATGAATTCGAAACTGCTACGGTAAAGGAAAAAATAAGTGTAGAGAAATTACTGAAAAGACCTCAATTGGGATTAAAGGAAATCATGGCACTGGATGAAGAACTCAAAGCTTACTTATCCAAATATTCCAAGGAAGTACTGGAACAGGCAGAAGTACAGATCAAATACAAAAGCTATATAGAAAAAGAACAACAAATGGTAGAGAAATTAAACAGTATGGAGAATTTCCAAATTCCAGTGCATTTCGATTACCTTGCCATACCTGCTCTTTCATCAGAAGGAAAACAAAAACTTCATAAAATAAGACCAGAAACTCTAGGACAAGCTTCAAGAATCAGCGGAGTATCACCCGCAGACTTATCCATATTAACCGTCTATTTAGGGAGATAATGCAGCATAAAGAAAGATTGACCAAATGCCCACTTTGTAAAAGTGGGCTTTTTCTTAATCTAACAGATATCACAGATCACTCCATCAGCAAAGAAAAATTCAGGCTTTGCCAGTGCAGCAATTGTGAACTGATTTTTACAAACCCAAGACCAGACCAAAACCATATCCAGTCTTACTACGAATCAAATGACTACATTTCACATCAGGACAAAACCAATAACCTGACCGGTTTAATTTATAAATCTGTCAGGCTATACACCATCAGGCAAAAGGTCAAGTGGCTAAACAAATACAGCGAACAAAAAGGTAACCTTTTAGATATTGGATGTGGAACTGGCTATTTTTTAAATGCGGCCAAAAATAACGGATGGACAGTCACAGGAATAGAACCGAATAAAACTGCTAGGAAAATTGCAAAAAACAAAGGCCTAAAAGTATACCCGGATATTGATAAACTTAACAGTGATCAGTTATATACCTGCATCAGTATGTTTCATGTACTCGAACATGTCCATCAACTGAGGAAAACAATCAAAAAATTAATACATCTCCTCGATGAAAATGGATGCCTAATAATAGCCGTCCCAAATCATAATTCTTCAGATGCATTACTTTATGGAGAATATTGGGCAGGCTGGGATGTTCCAAGGCATTTATACCATTTCAATCAAAATAGTATAGATTACCTGGCAAAGGAATTTAATCTAAGGATTGAAAAAATACTCCCCATGAAATTTGACAGCTATTATGTTTCTTTGCTTTCAGAAAAGTATGTAAGACCTCAACAATCCTTTTTGAGCCAGTTGATAAAAGGATTTAAAAATGGTCTCCAATCAAATAAGTGGGCAAAAGAAAACAACAATAATTATTCTAGTTTATTGTTCATTTTAAAGAAATCATGAAATATTTACCCATAATATTATCAGTTATTTTAACTATTACATTGTATTCTTGCGCAAAACAAAGTACACCAATGGGTGGACCCAAAGACGAAGAACCACCTAAATTAGTTTTGATGACTCCGGAAAACGAGTCAATCAATATAAAACCAAGCATAATAGAATTAGAATTCAATGAATACATCAAGGTTGAAAATCCAAATAAGCAGATCATTGTAACCCCAAGGATCAACAAACAAGAAATGGAGGTCAGCACCAATAGAAACAGGGTTATAATCAAATTGAATCAGGAATTGGAGGACAGTACAACATATGTATTCAACTTCCAAAAAACCATCAAAGACATAACAGAGGGAAATGCCCCAGAAAATTTACGATTGGTATTTTCAACAGGTCCGGACATAGACAGCCTCACTTTTTCTGGCAAGGTAGAGCATCTTTTTATGCAAAGAGAAACTTTAATGAAAGACGTCTATGTAGGCTTATATGAGGTAAACGATACGACAGATGTCCTATCCGCTCCACCATATTATATTGGACCAGCTGATTCACTTGGAAACTTCAAATTGACCAATATCAAAGAAGGAAAGTATCTGGCGTATGCATGGCATGATGCCAATAACTCTCTGAAGGCAGAAGAAAAACAAGAAGCATACGCATTTTTAACTGATACCATAAACATCAACCAAAATATTGAAGGGGCACAGTTTTACTTATCAAAAGCAGATTTGTCAGATTTCAAGGTCAATAGAACGACTACAATAGGATCAAACTTCGATATAATACTGAGTAAATATCCATTGGAAATATCCATTGAAAGCGATGATATCAACAAAACACTTTTTTACAGACAAAATGATAAAACATTAAGACTATACCATACCCATCTTCTCAATGACAGTACATCTGTCAGATTACAATTAAAAGATTCCGTAGGCTTTGTTTTAGATACAACCCTCTATGCAAAATTTTTAGAAAGCGATAGAAAAAAAGAAGCATTAGAGGTAAAAACAGAAGGCAAAAAAAACTTTGTCAATGTTTTAAGAACAAATTTTAAGTTCAATAAACCCATTCAAAGCATTATTTATGATTCTTTACTCATCAAATATGATACATCCAGTATAATAAAAGTTGAGAAGAACTGGGTCTTTTTTAAAGACAGTACAGACAGGACATCATTGACATTAAATTGGGTTTTACCCGACAGCATCAAAAGCGAATCATTCATTGTATATGCTGGAGATTCTACTTTTATAGATATAGAATCACAGTTCAATGAAGACAAAATGGAATCAACGTTCAAAAGATTAAAAAAAGAAACTTTATCTGATGAAGTCAAAGTAAAAGTAAATAGCAGTGAATTTCCAATTATAGTACAGATAACAGACAAGAAGGAAGAAGTTATTGCTGAAAGGTACCTAATTGATAAAAATGAGGCTTCATTTGAAAATATTGAGCCTGGAACCTATTATATAAGGGCAATAATAGATAGAAACAAAAACAGACGTTGGGATACATCAAATTTAAAGCAATGGTTATATCCAGAGCCAGTTTACTATGCAGAGAATCCTAATGCTGAAAACAGCAAAGATGTAATTGTAAGAGGAGGCTGGGCATTAGAACTGGAAATAGATCCCCGTAAAGAACAAGGCATAAATATCAAAGCCAATTCTGATAAAAAAGAAGCCACAGAAAATAATAAAACAGAAAATTTATCTGTAGATAAGTAAGATAAATTTTGTGGAAAAGGGTCAATAACTTGGGCATAAAAATAGACTTATGCCCAGACATACATCAAAATTAGCAATTGTTCAGAGTACAGAAAGGATAAGTCTATAATACTCCACAACTATGCACATTCAATTCACCGCTAAGTTATAGACAAATAACTTTTTGTTAACTGTGAACAAATTTTAAACTAGAAACAAAAAAAATCTCATTTACAACACTTTACAATACATAAGCACTGTGAACAAAAAGTGAATAGTCAGAAATTAAAATGGGATAACTGTGTGAACCATTATTTATCGGATATTTATCAACAAATCCACAGCATAATAACTTCTATAGTTTTATTTAATTAAATAAAATAATAATGTTATAGCGTTGTGGATTACTTGAAAAAAGAGGGTTTTGCATTAATGAAAGCTTTTTCATATTTTGATTGGCCTAACCCGAAATAATATGCAAATCACCAGATTATTTGATCTCATTAACCACCAAATAGCCACCTATGACAAGGATGTTTCTTTGGCGCAAAAAATAAATGGGAATTGGAAAACTTATTCTTCCAGAGAATTAAAAAAGATAGTTGACAACTTAAGTTTAGCTTTTTTGGCTTCTGGAATTGATAAGGATGATAAAGTTGCTATTATATCTAACAACAGACCCGAGTGGAATTTTATAGACTTGGCATTGCAACAGATAGGAGCTATATCAGTTCCAATGTATCCAACCATTTCCGCAGATGATTACAATTATATTTTTCGCCATGCAGAAGTAAAGAAAATATTTGTTGGAGACAAGGAGATTTTCGGAAAAGCGGTTGAGGGATCCAAAGATATGGATGTTCAGATTTTATCCTTTGATAAAATTGATGGATGTGATTATTGGGAAGACTTTATGGCCAAAGGTGAAGGAGCCAACCTGGCAGATTTGGACAGTAAAAAAGAGCAAGTTAAATCAGATGATCTTTTTACAATCATTTACACATCAGGGACGACTGGAAGACCCAAGGGGGTGATGCTTACGCATAATAATGTAATCAGTAACCTATTTGCTATTGAAGATAGAATTATTGCCCCAAAGGGAATGGGAAAAGCATTGAGTTTTTTACCACTTTGTCACATCTATGAAAGGGTAGGATCTTTTTGTTTTATCTACATGGGTATTTCAATTTATTATGCCGAAAGCATGGAAACCATTGGGGATAACCTGAAGGAAATCCAACCCCATGTTTTCAATACTGTTCCTAGGCTATTGGAAAAGGTGTATGATAAAATTGTTTCCAAAGGCTATGAACTGACCGGAGTAAAGAAATCCCTTTTCTTTTGGGCTTTGAATTTAGGTCTGAAATACGAACCGAATAAAAATCAGGGAGGTTGGTACAATTTCCAATTGAAGATGGCCAATAAGATCATTTTCAGTAAATGGAGGGAGGCCTTGGGCGGTAATGTGATGCAGATCAATTCCGGCGCATCTGCCCTGCAACCAAGACTGGCCAGGGTATTCTGGGCAGCAGGTATTCCGGTATGTGAGGGATATGGTTTGACTGAAACTTCCCCTGTAGTTTCTGCTTCTATTTGTAACCATCGGGACATACGAATGGGCATGGTAGGCCGTATAGTAAAGGATGTCCAAGTAAAAATTGCCGCTGATGGAGAAATTTTGGTAAAAGGGCCCAATGTTATGAAGGGCTATTACAAGCAGCCGGAATTAACAGCGGAAGTGATCGATAGTGAAGGATGGTTCCATACCGGTGATATCGGAGAGCTGCATGAGGGCCATTACCTCAAGATTACCGACCGTAAAAAGGAAATGTTCAAGACCTCTGGAGGTAAGTACATAGCACCACAGCCGATGGAAAACAAATTCAAAGAGTCTACAATCATTGAACAGATTATTGTAGTTGGAGAAAACAGAAATTTCCCATCTGCTTTGATTGTACCGAGTTTCCAGGGATTGAAGGATTGGTGCAATCACAAAGATATTCCATACACCACGGATTCGGATATGCTTAAAAAACCAGAAATACAGGAAAAATTCCAGAGAGAGGTGGACAATCAGAATAAGTACTTTGGTAAATGGGAACAGATAAAGAAATTCAAGGTGCTCAATACTACTTGGGGGGTTGAAACTGGAGAACTTACTCCTACCATGAAGCTCAAGCGTAAAGTGATCCATGAAAAATATGCAAAGGAAATAGAGGAGATGTATGCATAGTTTAATTGATCCGTCATACTGAACAATTTAAATTAGAGGGTATTTAAAAGGCTGGCAATTATTACTACCAGCCTTTTAATTATTTATAGATTTCAATATTTATTCATCCATGGATCTCCTTTTTTCCAATTTGCCAAATTCCAACTGAATAAAGAAGTATGGGAATGAATCCTTCCTCAGGTTAGTTGTTAGATTAGCAAAATCAGATTCCCATTGATAGGATCCAGAAGGTATTCTATATGCAAATTTTAGTCTAAATATTCCCGAAGATTCCACCCAATGTTCAGCAATATCGGCACCAAATCCGACTAGTAAGCCTTCTGATGAATGCCAAAGATTTACGGATGTCCCTGGATTTCGCAATAAATTATCTAAATCATTAGATGAAGATTCTTTTGATAAAATCAAGTTGGTGTCAGTAAATGAATATCCGATTAATGGATAGAAAGTAAATGAACCTTTTCTTACTAAGTGATAACGTAATAATATATTACCAGTAAGAGGCGTTCTAGACATTCTAGAATTTAGCATTTCATTGGTTCTCGATTGGTAGCCAATGAGACCATTAATACCCGGTTCCAATCTTTTTAATCTGTAACTAACTCCAATACCGTAGTTCAAATTTCCTTTTGGAATAAATGGATATCCATTTTCTACGACTAACTGGTTCAGATTACTATAACCTGAGCTATTAAACGAAGGGAAAATTAATGTTAGGCTCGCTCCTCTATCGAACATTTTAACATCATTTCCATTTTCCAGAAAGCTTGTTTGAGCAATAAGTTGACTCAAAAACATTTGTAAAACTAATAGCATTGTTAATGTTCTCATTTTTACCAAGCAACTTTTACAGCAGCATAAATCGATTCTTGACCTCATCCTTTCCATTTTTCATTCCATTTTTTTACAGCTCCAATCATTCCCTTTCCTAACCCGTAAAAAAGAGCACTATACATTTTTCCACCTAATATTGTTGTTTTTGTGGTTAGTGCTGCGATACCTGCTTTATGACCTGCAGCAACACTTCCCATTTTTATTGCACCTGCTGCTAATCCAGCAGTGTACACGACAGCTGCAGTAATAGCTGCAAAAATTCGGCTGACTATTCACGATGCCTAAATCTGCCTTATCCGTATTCCTTTCGAATAAGAGAATGTCCAAAAAATATTCTTTCATAAAACCTGTATTTTATCCAATTTATTTCCATAAATAGGCGAAAAATTTCTTTACTTAAAATAAAATTTTTTATTCTTTCTTATCTCCATTTTAAATTTACTCTGCATGCATAACTTTTTTTGAAAATAGTATGCATGCATACAATCTTTTTCTTAAATTGTGCGTATCATTTTTGAAAACCTATGAAACGCGAAGAAACAGTCGATTACCATATCAAGAGTGCCTGGCATGCCATATCGCGTATGTACAACCAAAAGGCTGCGCAGCACGATTTTACCACTGCTATTGGTTTTGTGCTGATCAATATCAACTCAAAGGAGGGAACTCCTGCAACCAAAATAGCTCCGCTGATGGGTTTGGAGGCGAGAAGCCTTACCAGAATGCTTAAAAGTATGGAGGAAAAGGGCCTGATTTTCCGGAAACCCGATCCCATAGATAAGCGCTCCGTAAGGATTTTCCTTACCCCCACAGGGAAGCGGAAAAAGGAAATATCTGTGCAGACCATCAAAGAATTCAATTTGCTGGTCAGGGAACAGGTGACAGAGGAAGAACTGGATCTCTTTTTCAGGGTATTCCAGAAAATCAACACCGTGATAGAAAATTTGCAATCCGAAACAATACATCCAAATACGTACAACGAAGAGTTGTACGGACTTTAAAAAACCAAAATACATTTTATGAAAAGATCCATTAAGAAAGTAGCCGTATTAGGTTCGGGGGTCATGGGTTCAAGAATCGCCTGCCATTTTGCCAATATCGGCGTGCAGGTTCTGCTCTTGGATATTGCACCTGCCGAACTCAATGAGGAGGAAATGAAGAAGGGCCTTTCCCTGACGGACAAAGCGGTTAAAAACCGAATCGTCAACACTGCCCTGCAAAACACGCTGAAGGCAAAGCCGGCATCCCTCTATGATGCTTCTTCCGTTTCCAGGATTACTGTTGGAAATTTTGATGATGATCTCCCCAAAATCAAAGATTACGATTGGGTGATCGAAGTGGTGGTGGAGCGATTGGACATCAAAAAATCCCTTTTTGACAAAGTGGAGCAGTACCGTAAGCCAGGTACGCTGATCACTTCCAATACCTCAGGTATTCCTATGCACCTCATGTGCGAAGGAAGATCTGAAGACTTCCAAACCCATTTTGCGGGTACCCACTTTTTTAACCCTCCAAGATACCTGCGCCTCTTGGAAATCATTCCAGGTCCGAAGACCAATCCGGAAATCATCGATTTCCTCATGGACTATGGGGACAGGTACCTGGGCAAAGAAACAGTATTGTGTAAGGATACTCCTGCATTTATCGCCAACCGTATCGGGGTTTATGCCATCATCTCCGGCATGCATGCCATTGAGAAAATGGGCTTGAGCGTTTCCGAAGTGGACAAACTTACCGGGACGGTTATCGGCCGCGCTAAATCTGCAACTTTCCGTACCATGGATGTGGTAGGTCTGGACACTACCGTGAATGTGGCCAATAACCTCTACAAAACACTTACCCACGACGAATCCCGCGATAAGTTCCAGTTGCCGAATATCGTAAAGGTGCTCTACGACAACAAATGGTGGGGAGACAAGACCGGACAGGGCTACTTCAAGATGATCCGTCATAAGGATGGCTCTAAAGAATTGAAGGAACTGGATCTCAAAACTTTTGAATACAAGGATGCCGAAAAGCCAAAATTCAAAGCTCTGGAAGCTTCCAAGGAAATCGATGACCTCAAGCAGCGCATCAAGTTCCTCGCCAACTTTAATGACAAAGCAGGAGAATTTTACAGGGCTTCTTTTTATGACCTGTTCAAATATGTGTCCCACCGGATTCCTGAAATCGCTGACGAACTCTACAGAATCGATCAGGCAGTTTCCGCAGGTTTCGGTTGGGAATTGGGTCCTTTCGAAACCTGGGATATCCTGGGTGTAAAGGAAACGGTTCAGAAAATGGAGGCAGCCGGTGAAAAAGCCGCAGCTTGGGTACATGATATGCTGGCTGGAGGCCATGAGAACTTCTACAAGGTAGAAGGAGGTCAGAAAAAGTATTATGACATTCCTAGCAAATCCTACAAAGCCATCCCTGGTACAGGGGAATTCATCATACTCGATACGCTGAAGGCGGCTAACAAAAAAGTATGGGGCAATGCCGGCACGACCATTTACGACATGGGAGACGATGTGCTTGGCCTGGAATTCCACACCAAGATGAACTCCATCGGTCAGGAAGTGATCGAAGGCATCAATACCGCTATCAGCATGGCAGAAAAATCTTACAAAGGTCTGGTAATAGGCAATGAGGGAGGTAATTTTTCTGCAGGTGCCAACCTGGCTATGCTCTTCATGTTTGCCGGTGATCAGGAATTCGATGAAATCAACCTGATGATCGCAGGTTTCCAAAGAACCATGATGCGTGCACGCTACTCTTCCATTCCTGTGGTGGTCGCACCGCATAATATGGCACTTGGTGGTGGCTGCGAACTTTCTTTACATGCCGATGCGGTGCAGGCACATGCCGAACTGTATATGGGCTTGGTGGAATTTGGTGTGGGTCTGATTCCTGCTGGTGGCGGTACCAAAGAAATGACCCTCAGGTTCTCCAATGAAATCAAAGCCGGTGACGTGGAGCTGAACAGGTTGCAGGAGTACTTCATGAATATTGCTACTGCCAAAGTTTCTACCTCCGCTGCCGAAGCCAGAGGTTTAGGTTACCTGCAGACCAAGGACTCTATTACTCTGAACCGTAAGCGCCTCTTGGCCGATGCCAAAGCGAAGGTTTTGGCCCTACATGAGGCAGGATATACCCAGCCCTTGGAGCAGACCAATATCAAAGTTTTGGGAAAATCCTCCTTGGCTTTGTTCGAAGCAGGTATTACAGGCATGCTGTACGGCAAGTACATTTCAGAGCATGATGCCAAAATCGCCAGAAAACTGGCATGGGTGATGTCAGGTGGTGACCTTTCTTCCCCTACAGAAGTCAGCGAACAGTACCTACTTGACCTGGAGCGCGAAGCCTTCCTAAGCTTGACCGGCGAGAAAAAGACCCTTGAGAGGATACACAGTATTCTGTTTAAGGGAAAACCGTTGAGAAATTAGAGGCGAGAAGCGAGAAGCGAGAAGCGAGAGACGAGAAATGAGAAGCAAGAGACAAGAAACAAGAGATAAGACAGATTTGAGTAAATAAAAAGTGTAACCTAAAAACTAAAAAAAATGAGAAGGAAGCATAATTTTAAAAATTTGAAAGTTTGGGAAAAGTCAGTGGATTTGGCTGTAAAGGTTTACCAGGTCACGACTGAGTTTCCGAATGAAGAAAAATTTGGAATTACTTCACAAATGAGGAGATCAAGTGTATCCATTCCTTCAAACATTGCAGAGGGAACAGCAAAAAATACCTCTAAAGCTGTTTTAAACTCATTGGATATTAGTTTAGGTGAAAGCTTCGAACTTGAAGCCCAGGCTATCATTGCCCATAGGGTAGGTCTTTTGGATCAAAAAACTTTTGACGAACTGGAGGGTGATCTCTCTGAAGTCCAAAGAATGATCCATGGTTTCATGCAAACGCTGGAATCTAACCCCTACTAGAATCGGGTCTTGATTCTTGGCTCTTGATTCTTGGTTCTTTTCAATCAATAACATTCAAACGAAAAAATTAACATGGAAGCATACATAGTAAACGGATATAGATCGGCGGTAGGTAAGGCTAAAAAAGGTGGCTTTAGGTTCTACCGTCCGGATGACCTGGCAGCAGATGTGATCAAGCATCTGGTGGCCAACACCCCTGGCCTGGAGGCCAAAATGGTGGATGACCTCATCGTAGGCAATGCCATCCCGGAAGCGGAACAGGGCATGCAGATGGGAAGGATGATTTCACTCCTTGCTTTGGGTATCGAAAACCCTGGTTTTATCATCAACCGCTACTGCGGTTCAGGACTGGAAGCCATCGCTTTGGCAGTAGGTAAAATCAAAGCAGGAATGGCCGACTGTATCATTGCCGGTGGTACGGAGTCCATGTCCCTCTTGCCGATGATGGGCTACAAAACAGCACTCAACTGGAAGATTGTCTCCCAGACGCCTGACTACTATTTGAGCATGGGTTTGACTGCTGAGGAATTGTCCAAGGATTACGAAATCACCCGTGAGCAGGCAGATGAATTTTCCGTGAGGTCCCATGACAGGGCTTTGGCTGCGATCGCTGCTGGTAAGTTCAAGGAGGAGATCGTTCCAGTAGAAGTGGAAGAAACCTACCTGGATGAGAAGGGAAAAAGGAAGACCAGAAAATTTGTTGTGGATACCGATGAGGGGCCACGAGCAGGAACCTCCCTGGAAGGATTGGCATCCCTGAAGCCAGCTTTCAAGATGGGTGGACAGGTGACGGCAGGTAACTCTTCTCAGACCTCAGACGGAGCTGCATTTGTGGTGGTGATGTCTGAGCGTTTGGTAAAGCAGCTCAACCTGGAGCCGGTGGCCCGCATGATGTCCTACTCCGTAGCCGGGGTGGAGCCACGCATCATGGGTATAGGTCCTAAGGAAGCTGTGCCAAAGGCATTGAAGCAGGCAGGGTTGACCTTGGACAAGATCGATCTGATCGAACTGAACGAGGCTTTCGCGGCGCAGGCTTTGGCGGTGATCAAGTCTCTCGATATAGATATCGACAAAGTAAACGTCAACGGTGGTGCGGTAGCCCTTGGGCACCCACTTGGATGTACAGGAGCCAAACTCTCCGTCCAACTATTCAATGAACTCCGCAGGCAGAACAAGAAATACGGCATGGTGACCGCTTGCGTCGGAGGAGGACAGGGAGTTGCTGGGATATTTGAGCTTCTGAAATAGACACAAGACGCTAGACACAAGATGTAAGATAGATTCTCTTCCGTCAAAAGTCTTGTATCTAGCTTCATTTTGTGTCTAGCGTAAATCATGAATTAAGAGACTGGTTCTAAAAGTTTTTGTTTATCCTAAATTTTCTAAATATGCATAACTACAAAGAGCTAAATGTTTGGAAAAGGGGTATCAAGTTAACAACTGAGATTTACAAGATTTCTCAAATTTTTCCCAATGAAGAGAGATTCGGACTTACTTCTCAAATGAGAAGAAGCGCAGTTTCGGTTCCTTCCAATGTCGCTGAAGGTGCTGGAAGGAGAACGGATGGTGAGTTTGTAAATTTCTTGGGCATTGCCCATGGATCAATTTGCGAATTGGAAACGCAGCTTTATGTAGCTTTTGAATTAGGATATATAGAAGAACAAAAATTTAATGATGTCACGTCAGAGCTTACAGAAATTCAAAAAATGCTTTATTCTCTAATCCAAAAATTTGAAAAAAAATAATCGCAAGTCTGTAGGATGGAGCTTGTCTTTTGTCTTGCGTCTTGTGTCTAAAGTCTAAAAATATGAACACTGCAACAAAAAAATCAATCAACGGAGGCGAGTTTCTGATCAAGGAAACGGAAGCCAAGGATATCTTCATCTTTGAAGAGTTCAATGAAGAGCAAAAAATGATGGCTCAGGCCTGTCAGGATTTCATCGATACGGAGATTACTCCCAAGAGCGAGGAAATAGACAGCATGAAGCATCCTGATCTGGTGCCCGGTATTTTTAAGAAAGCTGGCGAACTTGGCCTTTTGGGTATTTCTGTACCGGAGGAGTTTGGCGGCATGGGCATGAGTTTCAACACCTCCATGCTGATTGCTGACATCATCGGTGCAGCAGGTTCCTTCTCTACCACTTATGGTGCACATACAGGCATCGGTACTTTGCCTATACTGTATTATGGCAATGAGGCTCAGAAGAACAAGTACCTCCCTAAACTGGCTACCGGAGAATGGGCAGCCTGCTATTGCTTGACCGAGCCGGATGCGGGTTCGGATGCCAATAGCGGCAAGACAAAAGCAGTATTGTCAGCAGATGGCAAATATTATCTGATCAATGGACAGAAGATGTGGATTTCAAATGCAGGTTTTGCGGATCTCTTCATCGTATTTGCCAAAATTGACGATGACAAAAATCTTACTGCCTTTATAGTGGAAAAAACCTTTGGCGGTATTACCATGAATGAAGAAGAGAAAAAGATGGGGATCAAAGGATCATCCACCCGTCAGGTATTCTTCAACGACTGCAAGGTTCCGGTAGAAAACATGCTTTCAGAAAGGGGAAATGGATTCAAAATAGCGGTGAACATCCTAAATATTGGCCGAATCAAGTTAGGAGCAGGTGTATTAGGAGGATGTAGGTCTGTAGCCACACTGGCGATCAAATATGCAGGAGAAAGGAAACAGTTTGGCGTAGCCATCAATACCTTTGGCGCCATCAAGCAAAAGCTGGCCGAGATGGCAGTGAGGACCTATGCATGTGAAGCATTGTGTTACAGGGCCGGTCAAGATATCGAAGACAGGATGGCTGCATTGGCCTCAGAAGGAATGCCTGATGCTGAAGCCAAGTTGAAAGCATTGGAGCAGTTTGCCATTGAGGCTGCCATTGCCAAAGTGCATGGTTCGGAGGTATTGGATTATGTGGTAGATCAGGGAGTGCAGGTATATGGCGGTATGGGTTACTCTGCCGATGCCCCTATGGAAAAGGCTTATAGGGATGCCAGGATTTCCAGGATTTATGAAGGAACCAATGAAATCAACCGTATGCTTATGGTAGGCATGCTTTTGAAACGAGCAATGAAGGGAGAGATTAATCTTTTCGAACCTGCAATGGCCGTAGCCAATGAGCTGACTGCAGTACCGAGCTTTGAGACCATTGATACTTCAGAGTTGTTTGCTTCGGAGAAGGATGTGATCAAAAAGCTGAAAAAAGTATTCCTGATGGTAGGCGGTAAAGCAGCCATGGCTTTGGCAGATAAGATCGAGTCAGAACAGGAGGTAATGATGAACCTGGCCGATATCATGATTGAGATCTACGCAGCTGAGTCAGCCATTCTTAGAACAGAGAAATTGGTAAGCATAAGAGGAGAAGATGCTTGCAAACACCAGATTGCTATGGCCCAGGTGTATTTGTTTGAGGCGGTGGAAAAAATCCAGACAGCTGCCAAGGAAGCCATTGCTGCTTTTGCAAAAGGTGACGAGCAGAAGGTGATGTTGATGGGTTTGAAGCGCTTTACCAAAGGCGAGTTGGTGAATACCAAAGAGCTGAGAAGACAAGTCGCTGACTACATGATTGAAAAAGGAAAGTATCCGTTTTCTTGATGATAGAAGGGACAAGTGAAGAAGTCAGGTTTGGAACCATTGAGAAGTTAAGGCATTTAGGTTTTCATTAAGTTGGATTATTTCTCGTAGCGGTCGCAAAGGTAATAACGCCTCAAGGAAGTCGGAAGGCGAAAGGAAGATTTCGGAATAAGAGGACATTGAAGATTCAAGGTATATTTCTGAAACATTAATTTCTTAGAAAAGCCCCTGAGCAATCGGGGGTTTTTCTTTTTCGGCAGGAAAAATAATCGGATAAGTTTATTTGGGAACTTTTAAGGTAGTCGATCAAAGGTTAAATTCATCCAGATTTTTTGCATCGAATTTTTATGAGGAAGCTGGTTTTGAAAAATGACTGGATAGGCAAAAATCCTGTGATCAGGATTGAGTTTACCTACGAATTCGAATTAAAAGAAATGGTCAAGCAATTTCCGGGATGTACTTGGGATACCAAGAAGAAAGTATGGTGGGTAGCTTATGAAGAAGGCAAGTTGTCAGAAATGCTTCAGTTTTTTAAAGGAAAAGCCTGGTTAGATTACAGTGGGTTAAAGAAGGTAGAGATACCCCAGGATAAAGTAAGCGTAGTATTACCAAATCTTTCAGCGGTTAATTCCAAAGAAATCCAACTTTTTGAGCTATGGATGAGGAATAAGCGTTACAGTGAAAACAGCATCAAAACCTACAGGGAAGCTATTTCTGTATTTTTTAGGTTTTTAGACAACAAGCCATTAGAAGAGATAGAAAATTCAGATCTAGAAAAGTTCAATTCTGAATATATCCTTGCAAATTCCTATTCCAGTTCTTATCAAAACCAATTTGTCAATGCCATCAAATTATTTTTTGCCAACCGAAAAGGGATAAAAATCAATCCAGATATTATTTACAGGCCTAAAAAGGAAAAGGTTTTGCCAAATGTATTGAGTAAGGAAGAGGTGAAAAAGATTTTGGATTCCATTACAAATATTAAACATAAGTCTATGATCAGTCTGATATATGCGTGCGGATTAAGGAGGACTGAGCTTTTGAATATTCAATTGAAACATATTGATCCAAATAGAAAGTTGCTTTTTATCCAACAAGGCAAGGGTAAAAAGGACAGAGTGGTTCCTCTATCTGACAAACTTTTAGAATTATTAAGGTCCTATTATAAAGCCGAGCGTCCAATAGTATATTTATTTGAAGGAGAAAAAGTAGGAGCCCAATACAGTGCCAGCAGTTTACAGCAGGTGCTAAAATATGCTGTAAAAAAAGCAAGGGTAAATAAGCCGGCAACTCTACATTGGCTTAGACATAGTTATGCTACTCATTTATTGGAAAATGGAACAGATTTAAGGTATATCCAAGAGTTGCTTGGTCACAATAGCAGTAGGACTACTGAGATCTATACTCATGTCAGTAAGAAAAAAATCTCAGAAATAAGATCTCCTTTTGATGATTTATAAAAAAACATTAGTTTTAATAAACAATGCAATTGTAGTATCAAGCCAGCAAGAATTGAAGGCTTGGTGGTATAAATACGTTGTAATAAGTAAGTTAGCACCAATATTATGACAGCACGACAAATAATGACAACTGCAACTTTACTATTGTTAACTTCAAATATTTGGGGACAATCTGTAGCTGAAGTTGACAGTCTGAAGTTAATGAAAAAGGTAAAGAATATTTTTAAATTATTTAATCAGCCTAACTACTCAGACTTTAAGAAAATATCAACAGACGAAATATATTGTATTATTTGTTCAGACCAACAAAAATCAGTTGAGGAACCCTATATATTTAGCAGAAAGTCATTTTTTGACAATCATTTGACATCAATAAACTCATCAGACAATTTTATTCGGGCGACAAAGTCAAGTACAGTAAAACTCATTAAAGAAAACGCTAAAATGACTGATATTACAGTTTTATTTACCATTTATCAACGAGACGAATTAGCACCTGGACATGAAGGCGGGCAATTAGGAATTTATTTCAAAAAAGTGAAAGACGATTATAAGTTTGCAGGTATTGAGACAATTCCTTAGACAAAGAAAAAATACTGGTGCTAACACGGGTTTTGCGTCAGGCGGGTGGACGTTTGTAATCAAACTTTATCACTTTTAAGTTACTTTAGCCGTGACAAAAACCAAACGGCTTCGTATTCCCGCCCGAACGCAAAGCCCGAAAACGTTATGCCCAATGTTAAAAACGACAACAACCGAATAAATGGAACAACTAATTAGACCTGAAATAATTGAATTTCTTTTAAAACAACTTCCTTGGTGGCTTATTGGCTTTTGGACAGTTTACTCAATCCTAAGTGTATTTTTTAGACCAATACGCAAACACATTTCAAACTTCTACATTATAGAGTCAATTCCAAATGTTTTCGTGACACTTGGACTGTTTGGTACTTTTACCGGAATAGCTTACGGACTATTAAATTTTGATACAACTCCCGACCATATAAAGGACAGTATTAAATTATTGCTTGACGGTTTAAAGTCAGCAATGTTCACGTCAATAGTAGGCATATTGCTATCACTAATATTCTCGAAGATTATTAAAATTTTCATTAACACTAAATACATCGCTGAACCTGAAAGCCCAGAACTTATAGAACTTAGAAATCTAAATCAAAACTTTGAAGAATTTAAGAATGCAATTTCTACAACTCAATACAATGCAATAGTAGACGCATTCAGAGAAGTCATCACCAACTTTAATGATGTTTTCAAAATTTTTATAGAAGACTTAGTCCAAAGTAACTTTGAAGAATTAACTCAAACTATAAACGAACTTTCTACTTGGCAGAGAGAGCACAAAGAAGATGTTGAAGCATTAAAAACAGCATATAAAAGTCTTGTTACTCAACATCAAAAATTTGCAGACACTACTGTAGTCTGGGTATCGAAATTAGATGAAATATCAGGTCAATCAAGTAAGCTTCAAAAGGTGATTGACGAGTTTAATTCGGCATTTAATGAGAATGGAAATCTTTCAAAAGTTTTGAAAGATGTTCAAGGAGCAACTTCTGAACTTATGAAAGTCACTGAGAACTTTAATAAGCTTTCTACTAAAATGAATGAGACTACTGATTCTATAAAAATGACTGGAGAAAATGTCACTAAATGGACTACAAGTGTTGAATCAGTTTCAAATTCAGCTTCTAACATTGTTGAGAGCGTAAGAACATTAAGGTCAATAGATGTTGAAAGTTTAAACAAAATGTTAGCTAGTATGGATGCCCTATTCCTTGAATATATAAAGGACATCGAAAATCGTCTAAACAAAAAGTGATAGAAAAAAATGCTTGGGAGAAAAAAAGACGATTCTAATTGGATTTCAATTGCAGATATGATGACTGCATTAATGGTAATATTTATGTTTATTGCCATTAACTATATTATGCAGGTAATTGAACACACATTTGTTCAAGATGAGATATACAACAAACTTCAAGAAGTGTTTAATGAAGAAATTGAGAAACACGAAATTGAACTTGGACCTGATGGAACGATAAGATTTAACTCACCAAATTCAGACAATTTGTTTGAAACAAATGATGATAAACTAACACAAGGTTTTAAAATATCTTTGTCAAGTTTCATCCCAAAGTATTGGGATGTTTTGACTTCTGACACAACTTATTTCGACTACATCAAGGAAATTAGAATTGAAGGCCACGCAGACACAAAACCTCCCAAAAACGGTGGGGACAGTTATTTATACAACCTTGATTTATCATCAAGAAGGGCCGCTTCAGTGTTGAAGTATTTAAGGGAGCAACCTGTATATAAAGAAGCAAGTGAAAAAGAAAAAAGTAGAATGGACTTCCTCTTCACATCAATTGGATTCTCTTACTCAAGAGCATTAAATGAAGAAAAAAACTATGTACATCTTGACAGCAACAAAGTTGTAAATGATAATTTATCAAGACGAGTTGAATTTAGAATTGTAACCTCAAACGAAAAGTTAATTGAAGCAATTAATAAAGTGAACGAATGATTAAACTTCACGACTTTACAAAAGGTAAAACAGCACAGTTTCTTTCAAAAGTTAGAAAACTAACGTTTGAAATGTTTAGAAATGTTGAACTAATTCAAATTGATGGAATAAAATACGACCCATCAAAAATTGAAATTGATGAAAATGGTTTTGCTGTTTACAAAAACGGTGAAGAAAGAATGCTTCTTTTTTATTACAAACAATTTTTCTATACAAATTGGACAGGTAGCAGGAAACTACCCAAGTATCACATTGTTCATTGTGAAACTCGTCAAGAATATGGTGGCTTTGTATTTGCCAATAAAATGCCTGTAAAAGTTACATCAAGAGAAAATCATCAGACAACACTTGAAAAATTGGAACTCTGTAAGAACTGTAGTAAACAAGTTTTTAAATCTTGGTGGGGCACTAATCAACCTTGGTATGAAGCAGTTTTAAAATATCTCGAACACCAAGACAATTCCTTATTCAAATCAGACGGTTATCATTCGATGTGGAATCAAATAAGCGAAGCATATAGAGAAAGTGTAGGTTTTAAATGTGAATCTTGCCACATAGACTTATCAAATCAAGAAGATAAAAAATGGCTACACACACATCATAAGAACGGAAACACAAAAGACAATAGACAAGGAAACTTCCAAGCACTTTGCTTGCTTTGTCATTCTCTCAGTCATAAAGAAAAACTAATAAAAGGAACAGGCTTTTTAGAAGTTCAGGACTTTATTGACAATTATAAAAGCAAACTAAACTCAAGACAACTATCAGAATATGAACAGATTAAAAGAAACACTGGGCATAACAGCGGTTTGGCGTAATGGCGGGTGCAGTGCTTCGTATGACAGTTTTTTGGTAGGTTCAAGTGCAGTTCTTCGATTGAACTTTTGTGCTAAAAATCCGCCACTACGCCAAGCCGCAAAACGTTAGCGGTAATTATAAAAAGACGACAGTGCATCATATGGAAAATGTAACAAACGACCTTAAAACCCTATTTGACGAAGCGAAACAAAGAAGCGAGTTTGACTTTGTTTTGACTTTAATAAATTATAGGGGTATGGGGACACATAAGTTAATGACCAATCTTTATGAGTGGTTTGACGCAATTGAGTTTTACAAAAATTTATACCAAGGACACACAGGCAAAGAGAAAACAAGAATTGCTGCTTTACTTTATTCGACCTTTTTTGAAAACAGCGACTTCTACAACATCATTGGAAGTCTTTGCAAAGTCAAAACAGGCTATAAAGGCTCATCATACCTATTTTGGAAAACAAAGAAGTATGACAGACTACTCGGTATTGGAGAAAAACAAGACAGTATTTTAGAACTTCTACACGATGCAGGAAAGCCAAACATTGTTGACTTCTTTAAGCAAAACCATTTCAAAGAAATTAGAAATACATTTTCTCATTCTGCATATGCTTTAAGTGCAGACGAGTATATACTACACGACACAGAACCAATCTATATTGAAGGTCTTGGACAATCTTCTTTTAACGTAGAAACCTTTTTCTATCCAAAAGTTGACAATGTAATTATATTTTTCAGCACATTTAAAGACCTTTACCTTAGTTCTTTCGCAAGTTACAGGGCAGACAAAGTAGTCAAGGGATATTTCCCAAATCTTTGTGACATTACCATTTTAGGTGCAGTGGACGGACTAAAAGGTTTCAAGATTAAAAATTCAGTTCAGTTTTACGGACAATGGCACGACTCAGGAATTTGGTATGACGAGCAGTATGATATGTATGCAGGACATAACATTACTTTCAATATGCCTAATGTTGAGACCGTAGAAATTGATGACCAACTTAAACGATACGAGAATAAAGACGATATTCATCAAAGTGATGTTGAGTTTCACAACTTAATGGAGAAAATTTCAGACCGCAAACAACCGAATGAAATAGCCAGAGCTACAAATTTGCTATTAAAGTTTGGTGGTTTACGACACAAGAAAATGGAGCAAGAACAAAATCCATTTAAGAAAAAGAGTTTTCCAAAATTCATTCTTCCGTTTTACAAGAGAGCGATTGAAATTGGTTCACCCTTATTTGACACGACACCCATAAAAAAAGCAATTGAAGAACTTGAGAATGGATAGAATAACTACCGCTAACAGCCGTTTGCCGCAATGGGGGCTGACGTGGTTAAATCAAGTGTAGTGCTTCTATCAACATTTGTCTTGGTTGACAGTGAAGTGCTCCGAAATCCCCCACTGCGGCAAGCGGCAAAACGTTAGCGGTCAGGCTATAAGACGACAAACAATGGACAAAGTGGAACGTTTAGGAAAAGAATATATAGACCATAAAGTATTCGGACAACTTTCAGAGTTTGCGGACTTTTATGACTCTTTGGCTCACACGACAATGGGATTTATGAGCCAAGGAACAAAAGCAATATTGAATTTGGACACTTACGTATTTAGTTCAGTAATAGGAACACTTGATTCAATAAGAGAAATTTTATCAAACGGAAGAATAAATGACTCTTACGCTTTACTCAGAAAATACTATGACTCAACTATAATAAATGTTTATACCAATCTATATTTGAACGACCATTTCAATATTGACAATTTTATCGTTGAGCATATTGACAATTGGAGAAAAGGCACAGAGACAATCCCTGAATATCGGGTGATTTCAAAATACATAAAGGACTCTGCTAAACTAAAACCAATTACAGACCTACTCTTAAAGGACAAACTTTATAAAAACGTTCGTGACAGGTGCAACGACCATACACATTACAACTACTATTACAACTTGTTGCTCAATGACAATGAAATTTATTTACCGAATAGAGTTAAAGCGTTAGACACTTTCTCTGCTGACTTGACAGCCGTTTTTGTTCAACATTTTGCTTATCTCTTTTATTTAAACGACCATTATATGATGTCAACGGACTATGTTGACTATCTTGACGTAGGTATGACACCAGAAGAAGGTTCACAATATTGGGTTTCGCCATTTATTCAAAAGACATTTGACAAATGGATTAAGCCATACAGACCAGACATTGCAGACGAAATAAAATCTAAGACTTCAATGAAACTTGAATGATTTTGACAATTAAATATACGGAGAACAAAGAAGCCCGAACCGCTAACACGGGTTTTGCGTCAGGCGGGGTGACGTGCAAACTTGGAGTTTTGTGCTTCTATTCAAGTTCAGTGCTGGCAGACAGTTTTGTGCTCCGAAACCCGCCCGAACGCAAAGCCCGAAAACGTTAGCGGTCAGGCTAGGATGAAACCAACCCGACTATATAGAGAAAGACAGCAAAATATTTTTTCTATATTAGCTGAGTAGAAAAATGGAGGCCAGTAACCATTTCAAAAAACGGGGCGAAACCGAAAAGCCAGATGAGTAGGATTTATTTTAACTAAAAAACAAAGAAATGGCAAACTACAAAATTGAAGAAATCGAAGGAATTGGACCGGCTTTAGGCGAAAAACTCCGTAATGCCGGCATTACAAACACCGACAAACTATTAGCCGGCACAAAAAGTAAAAAACAAAGAAAGGAACTGGCTGATGCTACGGGAATTTCTGAAAAGCAAATCCTCAAATTTGCAAATATGGCTGACCTTTTCAGGATAAGCGGTGTAGGACAGGAATTTGCAGAACTGCTGGAAGCAGCTGGCGTTGATACTGTGCCGGAACTTGCACAAAGAAATGCAGAAAACCTTACTGCTAAAATGGAAGAAGTAAACGAAGCGAAAAAATTAACCCGCAGAACTCCCTCTTTAAAAGAAGTGGAAAAATGGATAGCCGAAGCAAAGTCACTTCCCAGAGAATTAGAATATTAAATTAATCCTTTTTGAAAATGGAAAAGAAAAAAATTACCAAGGTAGGAGGAGACATTCCTCCTTCTACCCAGGTAACAAGCACATTCGTCCCTACTGCGGAAAGCAAAGGTAAAGCCACACGGTTTCGTGTAATTGCAGCTATTCTGTGGTTGCTCGCTATTGGTGCACAAATTGTGGCCATTTCTATGCTGTTCAAGCAACCCGTTAATATGACGTGGATTATCATTTTGATAGTGATAGATTTGGCATTGGCTGTTACAGGTTCTATTCTCTGGAAAAAATCAAATCGCTTGGATCCTCCTTCAGAGAAAAACAAATTAATGTTTTTTATGCAAAGTCAGTTAGGGCTGGTGGTAGCCATCATTGCCTTTTTGCCACTCATCATTTTTATACTGACAAATAAAAATTTAGATGCCAAACAAAAAGGAATTTTAGGTGGCATTGCCGGGGTGGCTTTAATAATAGCGGGTATTACAGGGGTAGATTTCAATCCACCCTCTGTTGAACAATATACCGAGCAAACGGCAAGAGTTGAAGAATTAACGGGTAACAATTTGGTTTACTGGACAAAATCCGGGACCAAATATCATCTCTACGACAACTGCCATTCAATAAATAAGGATGCGACAACCGAAATTTTTGAGGGAAGTGTTGCCAAAGCAAGAGAACTGAAAAATATCAGCGAACTCTGTAAGTTTTGCGAAAACAAAGCAGCTAAAGAACAAGGAGTAAATTCTACAAACGAATTAAAGGAAGTTGAAGATGTGTTAGAAAATACCAACCAACAATAAAACTTACAAACATTTAAAAAAACAAAATTATGGCAGTATTAAAAGTAGTAGAAATTCTTGCCAACTCAAAAGTGGGTTGGGAAGATGCCGCAAACAATGCGGTAAAAGAAGCGTCAAAAAGTATTAAAAACATTGCTTCTCTTTACGTGCAAGAACAAAGTGCAGTGGTTAATGACGGAAAAATTGTGGAATATCGCACAAATGTCAAAATCACTTTTGAGGTAAAAAGATAAATCATCACTCTTAAACAATTTAATTAACAATTAAAACAAGTATTACTATGAACGAAATCATCAAAATGGTGGCATCCAAAACCGGAATGTCAGAATCTGTGGCTAAAATAGCTGTGGATGTTGTCGTATCTCAACTCAAAAGCAAATTACCTGCCGGAGTAGGCAGTCAGATAGACAGTCTATTGGGTGATAATAGTTCCGCAAAATCATCAAACCCATTGGGTGGCTTGACTGACAAGTTGGGCGGAATACTCGGAAAAAAATAAGCCCGAACCGCTAACAGCGTGTATAAGAAATAGCGGGTTTAGTGATAAATCAAAGGTAAGTGCTTCTAAGAAAAATCAGTGCCAAACTGAAAGTGAAGTGCTTTTTAATCCGCTACTTCTCATACACGCAAAACGTTAGTGGCAACCCTAAAAAACGACCGTTCTCCGTAGACAATGACGCAGTAACTTGACAGGCAGACAGACAAAAAAGCAGGACAAATTTCGGCAAAGCCGTTTGGCTATCCCTTCTGCAAAAGCAAAAGAGGTGCATTCTTTTTTATTTTTTATTTTGGTATGCACCACATTTGCTTTTGCCCAAACGCACAAAATCCGTTCTCCATAGACAACTTAGTGCTTTAAAACTTATCTTTGTCAAAAAATATAAACGATGAACCTCCTCAAAATTTCAAAAGCATTAGCTGACGGCACTCGCTACAAAATATTAAAAATCCTTATGGCTAATGGTGAAATAAGCTGCGGTGAACTGGAAGACCATTTTACCCTATCCCAACCCACCATTTCACACCACCTTAAAATACTTTACGATTGTGAGTTAGTCAGTGTTAAAAAAGACGGACAGCATTCCTTATTATCAGTTAACAAGAAAATGCTGGAAAAATACTTTGAAACACTTAAAATGGAATTGGTTAAATAATTTTTTTAATAATAATATAGACACATTTCAATATATCAATTATATTTGCACTCAAATAAATGAAATACTAACCTAAAAAATCAACATTGTTATGAACCTTAAAGAAACAGTAGAAGAAATGAACCGCATGATAATGAGCGGTCAGAACATGGAAGCATTTGAAAAATACTACCATGATGATGTGGTAATGCAGGAAAACGCAAACCCTATCTGCGAGGGAAAAACAGCTAACCGAGAACGCGAGAAAAAAGCACAGGAACAGATGATGGCATCAATTGAACAGTTTCATGGAGCCGAAGTAAAAGCAGTTGCAATTGGCGACAATACTACAATGGTGGAATGGTCATTTGATATGACCTACAAAGGCGGAAACCGTTCAAAAATGGAACAAGTTGCAGTTCAAAGATGGAAGGATGGAAAAATAATTCACGAACGGTTTTATTACAATTCACCTAAATAAAAAGAACTATGAAAACAATTGCACTAAATCCTCAAATTCTTTCTATGACAGAGTTTGGGAGTAACATCAATCCTAACGATGAAACGAATAATCATTACATCCCCGGAGTTTGCAACATCGGAAAAGACGAAATGAAAAGACGAAAAATTGCTGCCTTGTCATCGCTGGCAGTTACGATTATTCTCATAGTGGTCTTATTGCTGCTGCCTGAAAACCGACTGTGGAGATTAACACTGTTTGTTCCAGTTACATCTTTCGCAGTTAGTTTTCAGCAGTGGTATTTCCGTTTCTGCGTTGCATTTGGAATAAAGGGTATTTTTAATTTCGGCAATCTCGGAAAAAGCGATACCATACAACAAGCCGAATTCAGAAAAAAAGACCGTGCAAAAGCGTGGCAGATGATAAACACAGGAATAGTGGCAGGCATAATTGCAGCTACGGTTTTTTATTATTTACCTTTTTAAAATCAATTAATATCTAAACAAAACAATTATGGAAACAAAAACAATGTCAAAAAAAAGAAAAGTCATAAACTGGATATTTGTCGGGATCATGTCCGCATTATTCATTATGAGTGCAACCATGAAACTAATGGCAGGTGCAGACGCAGAAATTGCCAAGAACTTTGTTAAATGGGGTTTGGACGGTAAACTTATGCTAATAGGAATGGGCGAACTCATCGCAGCAATTTTGTTTCTGATTCCCCGAACATCCTCTTTGGGAGTTCTCTTGCTCTCTGCTCATCTCGGTGGTGCAATAACTACACACATGGAGCACGGAGAAATGTTCATTCCACAAGCAATAATGCTGTTATTGGTATGGGTTGCCAACTATTTGCGTAATCCTGAAATGCTCGCTTCATTCACAAAAAAATAATTTCATGCAGCGAAAAGATTTTTTAAAACTTTTAGCGTTAGCCCCATTAGCCGCTCAAACCATGAAACTACAAGCATTTTCTAAAATCACTGATTCATTACCTGCGACAAAAAAAATGCCTGTGCTTTTTACTTCACATGGTAACCCGATGGACATACCGCTTGGGTTGAATGCAAATCCATTTTTAACAAGTTTGACACAAGTAGGAGAAAAAATCAGGAAAGAGCACGAGATAAAAGCCGTCTTAGTCGTGTCAGCCCATTGGTGCACCAAAGGAACGCTTGTAAATGTGAGCACCGCACCCGAAACCATTTATGATTATTACGGTTTTCCGCCCGAATATTATACCCAAAAATATCCTGCCCCAGGTTCGCCCGAAACGGCAAAAGAAGTAACCAAACTTATTCCGAAAGTTAAAGAAACAACCGAGTGGGGATTAGACCACGGAGCATGGCCCATGCTTAAACACATGTTCCCAAAAGCCGATGTGCCTGTGTTTGAAATGAGCATTGATTACTACCAATCTGCACAATACCATTTTGATTTAGCAAAACAACTCAAGCCACTTAGGGATAAAGGAGTTTTAGTAATCGGAAGCGGAGCAGTAGTGCATAATATAAAAGAAGCAGGTAAGCGTTTTTTTAATGGTAATATGACACCCTATGGATGGGATATAGAATTTGACAAATGGATAAAACAACAGTTGGACAAACGGGACGTTCAAAGCATAGTGAATTACGAAAAGCAAAAATTAGGATTAATGGCAGCACCCACCCCCGACCATTATGTGCCTTTGATATACAGTTTAGCCCTGATGGATGAAAACGAAAACATTGAACACACATTTGAAGAACTATTACCCGCATTTAGCAACAGGGGATTTCGTATAGGATAAATATTTTCTTACAACTTATGAAAGTCTTTTGTGTGCTTTTAATAACACTAATTATAACAATGAGTCAAACCTCTAAACAATCTGATAAAATGCCTTTAAACTTAGAATTTGAGCTTCCTTTAAGAATCGGAATCAAACCAATTACGACACCGAGCAACCCACATATGCAATTAGACCAACAACCGACTGATAGAAAACTTGTGAACGAGCTTATGAATTGGGCATTTTCTCTACCGGACATAGCACAAGCAAATAGCAAGATATCGGTACCTGGTGCACAGGCGATGTGTCTGTCAGAAGATAAAATGTGTAACCATTGTAATGCTTTTATGATTGAAAATGAATTTGCTCATTTTCATCCAGTGCCTGATGGCAGTATACATCTTGGTTTACCGTTAAATGATGCAAAATATGTGATTGAAAAAGGTTGGGGAGAGTTGCATCCAATTGCTAAAAGGGGTTATTTGCCATTAAATTTTATCATGGTTTATGCACCAAGAAATGAAGAAGAGGTATTAGTAATAAAAAAAATAATTTTCCGATCATATCAATTTGCTAGAGGTCACTTTAAGGATTAAGAATCTTCCCCCACTCGCTCGGCTGTACCGAGTGAGTAATATGACTAAAGTTTCGGACTTGATAAATATCCACCTCCTTTGCAAGCAGGAAATGAGATAGGGGTTCATTAGCTTCTGGAGACAACCTACTGCACACCCGACAGACCCTGCTATTAATGCCAACCCAGTTGCACTCACATTTGCTTTTGCTCATTTTTATTTTTTTGATGGAAGAGCAAAAGCAAAAGAGAGTGCAAGCCACCGCACACACGACAGACCAATCCTTAATGACACGACACAGAAAAAAGAAGGGCAGCCACTAACAGCACCTACAAGAAATTGGCGGTTCAGTGGTAAATTGTAACTTTGTGCATCTAATAAAGTGAGTGGTAGGTTGACAGTTTTGTGCTCCGAAATCGCCAACTTCTTGTAGCTGCAAACCGTTATCGCTCAGTGTAAAAAGCCGACCCGCAAATGGCACATTTGGTTTTTTCCGACACTCAAGCCAACGCTAAAAAAACCAAAAGAGCCATTTTTTGCCAACGCACAGACAGGACAACTAGACAATTATTCAAACATTTTTTATCTTGAAAAACGAGATATTAAAAAATAAAAACTAAATTTGTGACTTGACATCTTTAGACAATAATGAACAGAATTAAAGAAGTACTTGAAGAAAAAGGAATTAAGCAAACTTGGTTAGCCGAACAGCTAGGCAAAAGCTACAATATGGTAAACGGTTACGTGCAAAATCGACAACAACCAAGACTTGAAGTACTCTATGAAATAGCGAACATTCTAAATATTGATGTAAAAGACCTTTTAAAAACTAACGAAGAAGTATACAAGTGCAAGTAGTTATCGACATATTAGAAAATGAGTTAATCGAGAAGTATCCTGACATTCTCGGAATACTACTTCGTGACCAGACCACTCAAAAAAATATTTTTTGGGCGACAGACAATTACGAACACTTCGGAGATTCATACAGATTCAATTCTGAAATATTACCTGAATTAATCACAGGAGAAAAAGGCAATGTAATAATGCCTAGGGTTCATAAAGACAAAATTCTACAATTATCTCGCTCCAAAGAAATGGCAGAAGTTTTTACGCCTTCTTGGATATGTAACGCACAAAATAACTTAGTTGACAATTCTTGGTTTGGAAAAGATGATGTTTTCAATAAAGAAATCTTGTTGAAGAATGGAACTAAATCTTGGGAAACAACAAAAGAAAAAATAGTTTTTCCAAAAGGTAAAACTTGGCAAGACTATGTTCGTGATACACGTCTAGAGATTTCTTGCGGAGAAGCACCTTATCTTGTTAGCAGATATGACACGACAACAGGAGAGTTTATTAAAATCGAGAACAGAATCGGGATTTTAGACAGAAAATTAAGAGTGGTAAATGAAAATTTGGACTCAATAAATGAATGGTTAAAAGCGGTTGAAACCGCATATAAAAACACATACGGTTTTGAATGGCAAGGAGATAGTTTGCTTTTGGCTCGTGAAGCATTACTAATAACATTCATTGAAAACTTTACACATAAATTTGAGACTGAACCATCACTTGAGACCATTCAAAATATTGCACAAATTATTTCTTGGAATATTTGGCAAATGGACGGTCTAAAAGGTGTTATTCCGAACAGTTGTAAAGATGAAACAATAGAAATTCCAGATTTTTTTGAAACTAGAACAGAAATAAAGAAATGCAAAGGTTGTGAAACTCAAAATATAAAATCACACAATGGCATTTATTGCAACATTATGGATTGGGATATAGAAAAGCCGATAAAATTTATATCTCTTTTAGAAAAGTAAACTATGCCAGAAACAAACAATATAAATGTAGATATACTTGATGACTTAATCATTGGAAGAGTAGAGCCCCAAATTTATGCTTTTACAACCGAAACAATACCGAATTATCTAAAAGTTGGCGATACCTACCGACCAATTGAAATGCGATTGAATGAATGGCGTAAATACTTCCCTAACCTTGAAAAGAAATTTGGAGATGTTGCAAAAGTTGATGACGAAACTTTTTTCAGAGATTATGCAGTTCATTTTTTTCTTGAAAACGAATTAAAAAGAAGCCGATTAAAGCCTAACGCTTTAAAAGGAATCCCATACTACTCAAATGAGTTTTTTGAAAACGCAACAGAGGAAGACCTAAAAGAAGCGATAGAAGACATAAAAAGCGGACATCAAAACAACGAATCAAAATATCAATATTATCGCTTTGACGAAAGTCATATTCCAATTACACATACGTACACAAGAATAGAAGAATATCCACTAAGACCCAATCAACAAAAAACAGTAGATAATTTTCGAAAAGCTTTAAATAAAGGCAGAGCCAATTTGTTGATGTATGCAGTAATGCGTTTTGGCAAATCATTTACCTCAATGTGTTGTGCTGTTGAAATGGGAGCTAAACTTGTGGTTGTAGTTTCTGCAAAAGCTGATGTAAAAGAAGAATGGAAAAAAACGGTTGAAAGCCATATTAAATTTGATGGCTATTGTTTTTTAGATAGTACTTCTCTCCTAACAAGCGATACGATTATTGCCGAAAAACAAAAGGCAAAAGAAAAAATCGTTTTATTTCTGACCTTACAAGACTTGCAAGGAGACGAAATAAAATCAAAACATAAAGAAATATTTGAAAATCAAATTGACTTATTGCTTATTGACGAAACACATTTTGGAGCAAGAGCAACTGAATATGGAAAAGTCTTAAAAGAGGAAAATTTAAGTGCTAAAGAAATAAAAAGCGAATTAAAGCTCAATGACAATACTTTAGACGATTTAGAAATTACCAATAAAGTTTTTAATGCAAAAATTCGCATTCATCTTTCTGGAACTCCTTATCGTATTTTGATGAATAGCGAGTTCACGAATGATGATATTATTGCATTCTATCAATTCACAAACATTGCAGAAGACCAAGAAAAATGGGATTTAGAAAATCTAAATAAAGATGAAATCAAAGAATGGGATAATCCTTATTATGGCTTTCCCCAAATGATTCGTTTTGCATTTAATCCCAATGAATCTTCCCGTAAAAAAATGGAAGAAATGAAAAAGAAAGGTGTAACCTATGCTTTTTCAGAACTTTTCAGACCACAATCAATAACCATAGACAAGGAAAATAAACTACATAAAAAATTCAAGTACGAAAAGGAAATTCTTGACTTGCTAAAAGTTATAGACGGTTCAGAAACAGATGAAAATTTATTGAGTTTCTTGGACTACGACAAACTGAAAGACGGCAAAATGTGCCGTCATATCGTTTGTGTTTTGCCTTACAGAGCATCTTGTGACGCATTGGAGGAATTAATCAATAACAACAAGTTTAAACATCTTAGCAATTACGAAATCATAAATATCTCTGGAGTTGAGAACGAAAAAAACTTCAAAGACACACAAGCAGTTCAAGCCAAAATTAAAAAATGTGAAAGTGAGAATGTAAAAACAATCACATTGACAGTAAACAGAATGCTTACAGGTAGTACCGTTCCTGAATGGGACACTATGCTGTACCTAAAAGATACAACTTCACCACAAGAATATGATCAGGCAATTTTTCGTTTACAAAATCAGTTCATAAAAATATTCAAAGAGCCGAATGGTGATGTGGTCAAATTCAATATGAAACCACAAACTTTGTTGGTTGACTTTAACCCAAATAGAATGTTCCAAATGCAGGAACATAAATCACAGATTTACAATGTAAATACTGAATCTAACGGAAACAGCAAGTTAGAGGACAGAATCCGAAAAGAACTTGAAATATCCCCTATAATTGTTTTGCATAACAATAAAATTGTACAGATAGAGCCATCTGATATTTTGGATGCTGTTCGTAAATATTCAAGTAGTAGAAGTGTATTTGATGAAGCTACAACTATTTCAATTGATTATTCTTTATTGCATATTGAAGCAATCAAAGCTGAAATTGAAAGACAAGGAAAAATTGGTTCTCGTCAAGGATTAGAAATTCCACCAGCAAAAGGCGAAGGAGACGAAATTGATATAGATGATACTTCCGATAATGATGAGGACGAAAATGAAGAAAATGCAAAATCCAAATCAAAAGATGATGAAGAAGTAAATGATTACAAAGGTCAATTTGCTATGTATTATGCAAGGATTTTATTCTTTGCATTTTTGACAGATTCAAGAGTTAAATCTTTACAAGAAACCATTAACCACATCAAAGGGAATGCTGATAATTTGCGAATAGCTTCAAATTTGAGCCTTGAAATCATCATACTTGATTTGTTTCAAAAGCACATCAACCCATTTATTTTAAGCGAACTAGATTATAAAATTCACAACATTAATTCATTAGCCAATGATTCCGCAATTTCTCCAATAGAAAGAGCGAGTAATGCAATGAAAAAATTTAGTCGCTTGTCAGATTCAGAAATTGTAACCCCCGAATTTGTTACCGACAAAATCATAAACGGTTTGCCAGCCAAAGCCATTGACAAGAATACAATGCTTTTAGATATTGCTTCCAAACAAGGCGAGTTTGTATATGCCGTATATAAAAAGTTTGGCAAAGAAGTAGCTAACAAATTCTACTCAATACCAACATCAAAAATTGCGTATGAGTTTACTAGAAAAGTGTACAAGTTGCTTGAATTAGATGTAAAACTAATTGAAACGAACTACACCTCTTACGATTTAATCAGTGAAAACAAATTCATTGAAAAAGAAACCATTAAAATAAACAACAAGAAAATGAAGTTCAATGTAATAGTAGGCAATCCGCCTTATCAGCAAAGTGACGGTGGTGCTCAAGCAAGTGCCAAACCAATTTACAATCTCTTTGTAGATGTAGCAAAGCAATTAAGCCCAAGCAATATTGCTATGATTATGCCTACAAGATGGTTTGCAGGAGGACGAGGTTTAAATGAATTTAGAGACCAAATGCTGAATGATACTCACATTTCGGAACTACACGATTTCCTGAAACCAGAATTAATCTTTCAAAACATAAACCTGAGAGGAGGCATCTGTTATTTCCTTTGGGACAAAGCTTATGATAACACAAAAGAATTAACAAAAGTCTTTACTTACAGGGATGATTTAATTCCAAAAATGAACAATCGTAGCTTGAAAACAGAAGATTCTGATATTCTAATTCGTCATAGTATTGGCATTGAAATGATTAATAAAATCAATTCTCATAAAGATTTTGAATCCTTTGAATCTCATATTTCATCATTAAGACCTTTTGGCTTTAGAGGTTATTTTACCAAAGATGAAAAATTCCGTGAATCAAAAAATGGATTAACCAATCCTGTTATTTGTTATGGAAAAGGTAAGCAAGTTGGATACATAGAACGAGATGAGATTTCTAAAAATACTGAATGGATAGACAGATTCAAAGTTTATACTCCGAGAGCAAATAATATTGGAACAGAATTAAATGACGATAATCTTAATTCATTTGTTGGTGTTCCAAATACAATTTGTACGGAATCCTATTTAGTAATTGGTGTTGACCTAGAGTTAAATCAATCATCTGCAACAAACCTTTGCAAATACTTAACTACAAAATTTGCAAGATTTCAACACAGTCTAGGAAAAGCAAGTCAAGATGCGACTTCTAAAACTTTCCGTTTTGTGCCTACTCAAAACTTCACTGATAATTCAGATATAGACTGGAGTAAATCGACAGTTGAAATTGACAATCAATTGTACACAAAGTATAAATTAACAAAGGAGGAAATTGAGTTTATCGAAAGTATGATAAAATCAATGGCTTAGTAAATTAAGGGAAAATAAACAATGAATTTTTGGGCTGATATACAAGCGATATTCAACAACAGAGAAATAGCACTTCTGCTTTGGATTGCTGTAATTGTTTTGGCTGTATTGCTTTCTAAACTCAGAAAATCACTTTTTCCAATAATTCAAATCCTTACAAAGCGTTTGTTTTTGATTATTTTTTCTTTAATCGGAGCTTACTTGTTCGGGATAATTATTCTCTTTAAAAATCTTGAAGTTTGGCAAAACTCCAATTTAAAAGATGTTTTATTTTGGCTTTTTACAGTTGGTTTAATCTTAGTTTTCAAAATCAATGATGCTAAAAGCAACTCATATTTTAAAGGTATTTTCCTTTCAGCAATCAAATGGACAATTGTCCTTGAATTTGTAGTTAACCTTTATAGTTTCAGTCTGTTTACCGAAATAATCATTTTGCCAGTATTAGTTTTTTTAGCCTTAACACAAGCAGTTGCAGAAATGGACGAAAAGCATAAAGTTGTTTCAAAGTTTTTGCAAAATATTATCGCAATAGCAGGACTTTCAATATTCTCCTATTCACTCTATAAAACCGTTATAAACTTTGATGCTGTTTTAACTTTTCAAAATCTTGTTTCATTCCTTTTACCAAGCACAATCACAATTTTATTCATACCATTTGTTTACTTCTTGGCATTATACAGCACATACGAAAGCTATTTCATTCATCTTGACTTTATGACCATCAAGAAAGACAAAGTAAAAGAAACGAAGAAGCTAATATTAAGAATTGCAAACATCAACCTTGATAAACTTTTAAGAATTAAAAAGAACTTTGAGAAAAGAGTTTTTTATGACGACACAGACTTAAAATCTTACATTAACAGTATCAGTAAACAATCTAAAATTTAAAATTATGGCAACCAAGACAGTTCCGGTTAAACCTCACAAAAGGTCAACACCATCACCCACACCAAGAAAAAATCCTGATGCACCAAAACCAGGACCAAAGACAGTTCCAGTTGAACCACATAAACGGACACCACCGAAAAAATAAACTGACAAAGATGCCAACGCTTCACAGCCACACACATTGCCAAGTCGCACCAGCCGACACGCAAACCAAAACTTGGCAAAGAGTGTGTCTGCCCAACCGCACGACCAAAACGACCGACAAATCAGCGGACGAAAAAGAACACCGAAGCGATAACATCACCTATACGCAAGCAGGGGTTTCGTGCTTCGTAGGACAGGAAAGTAGTAAAATTAAAGTTCAGTTCTTCGTAGGTAGTTTAGTGGTAAAAATCCCTGCCTGCGTATAGCTGAGAACCGTTATCGGCAATGGCAAGACCCGAAACAGACAGACAATTTACAATGACAGAAAAAACTCTAATCAAAAATATAAGCATAGTAAATGAGGGACAAATAACCGTTGCTGACCTATTTATTGAGAATGGTTTAATTCATTCAATCGGACAACTAATCGACCACAAAAATGTAAAAATAGTTGACGGGACAGGCAAGTATTTATTTCCAGGTATTATAGACGGACAAGTTCATTTTCGTGAGCCTGGACTAACACACAAAGGCGACCTTTACACAGAAAGTAAAGCCGCTATTGCTGGTGGCGTGACTTCATTTATTGATATGCCAAATACGTTACCGAATGTATTAACCATTGACATCTTAAATGAAAAATATCAAATAGCATCTAAAAAATCTTTGGCCAATTTTGGCTTCCTTTTAGGTGTAAATGGAGACAACCTTGATGAAATAATTAAGCTCGAGACATCAAAACTGTTAGGCGTTTCAGATGACGGACTTTACTTTACAAAAAAAGGCAACCTACTTGCTGATAATCCAGAAACAATGGAAAAACTGTTTGCGAACTGCAAATCCATTATTGCCATTCATTCTGAAAAAGAACAAATAGTTGAAGAGAACGAAAACATATATCGTGAAAAATATGGAGAAAATGTGCCTATTGAATTTCATCCAATTATTAGAAGCGAAAAAGCTTGTTATGAAGCAACCAAAAGAGCAATTGACATAGCTAACAAACTTAAAGCTCGACTTCACATTCTGCACCTGACGACTGAAGCAGAAACACATTTATTTAGAAATGACATTCCTCTAAAAGAGAAAAATGTAACAACCGAAGTTTCGGTTCATCATTTGTGGTTTTCTGACAAAGACTACAAGCGTTTGGGAACTTTAATAAAATGGAACCCAGCGATAAAAACTGAAAAGGACAAAAAAGGACTTTTAAAAGCTTTGTTAGACGATAGAATAGACATCGTAACTACAGACCACGCACCCCATACATTAGACGAAAAACAAAAATCATATTTTCAATCAATGTCGGGTGCACCGATAATTCAGCATTCATTGAATATTATGTTAGAGTTTTTCAAACAAGGACTAATATCATTGGAAAAAATTGCCGAAAAAATGTGTCATAATCCAGCGATACTTTACGGCATTGAAAACCGAGGTTTCATACGAGAAGGTTACTATGCAGACCTCACTATTGTTGACTTAAATTCAAGCTGGACAGTTGACAAGAATAACATTTTATCTAAATGCGGTTGGTCACCATTAGAAGGAACAACTTTTCAAACCAAAGTGACCCATACATTTGTAAATGGTAATTTAACTTATGACAAGGGGAATTTTGACGAAACGAAAAGAGGATTATCACTATCAAAATCAAATTAATTGGGAATGAAATGTTTCAAAACAGAAAAATAATCATCGCAACCAAGCACCACAAAGAGCAAGTGATTGCACCTATTCTCGAAAAAGAATTGGGTGTAAATTGCTTTACAGATGAAACTTTTGATACGGATGCTTTGGGAACATTTACAGGTGAAGTAGAGAGAGAACTTGACCCAATTTCAACGGCAAGAGAAAAATGTCTGCGGGCAATGAAAGCAAACAACTGTGATTTAGGAATTGCAAGTGAGGGTTCATTTGGCCCACACCCATCTATGTTTTTTATAAGTGCTGACGATGAATTTTTAATTTTTATTGACACAAAAAATAACATAGAAGTAATCGCTCGAGAATTAAGCACTTCAACTAATTTTAATGGTAGACAAATCCAAACTCAAAAAGAACTTTTTGAGTTTGCAGAACAGGTTGGTTTTCCAGCACACGGTTTAATTCTTAGAAAATCAAAAGATGAAAATACGGATATTTATAAAGGGATAACCGAAAGTGAAATTTTGCAGAAATCATTTAACTATTTTTTCTCGAAATACAATTCAGTTTATGCAGAAACGGATATGAGAGCTATGTATAACCCTACACGAATGAGTGTGATTGAACAAGCAACACAAAAACTGGTGCAAAAAATTAAATCAACTTGCCCTCAATGTCAAACACCGGGTTTTGGAATAACAGATGCTAAAAAGGGTCTTGAATGTAGCTTATGTATTTCACCGACAAACTCAACACTAAGCTATATTTATGTCTGCCAACAGTGCAAATTCACAAAAGAAGAAATGTATCCAAATAAAAAAACAACCGAAGACCCAACGTATTGCGACTGTTGTAATCCATAAAAGAGATAATATTGACACACAGGACAGAATACACAAATAGCAGAACGAAAGACAAAGCCACAGCCGATAACACGGGTTTGGCAAAAGTGGCGGTTCAGTGCTCCGCAGACACATTTGTGGTTAATCAAACATTGGTTCTCCGCATCAACATTTGTGGTGTAAATCGCCACCTTCGCCAAGCCCGAAACCGTTAGCGAAAATTGAAAAACCATGGAAAGCAATAATCTATTTCACTACTTTCTGAAATACCTATTTCTTGGTTTGGGAATAATAATGTCAATTACGTCCATTTTGTCTTGGTTCTTTCCGGAGTTATTCTGGATAAATGGTGAAAAAATGGAACAAAATATCGTTACCACATTATTTTTTGGAATGATAGGAATAATTTCCTTCCCACTATTTATTGCTATTAAGGATAAATTTGTGGTAGTAAAATTAGGAGGCCAAAATGTAACCATTAAAAATGGTGAGAACGAAAGAAAAATAAATTGGATGGAGGTGGAATCCCTTTCTCTCATACAGTTTGTTTACCCTCCTTTGTATAAATTAAAAGTTAAAGGGGATGAAAAAGTCTATTGGTTTAATACGGAAAATGAATTTATAAAAGCATCTGGTTTTGTAAAAGATTTGAGTGACATGGGAGACTTGATTCAGAAAAAGAAAAGAGAGTTGGGTATTTAATTATCCAAATCTTTTGACCACCAAACCATTAATTTCGTAAATTGAAGAAAAAAATCATGGCAAACCTCACTTTAAACAACAAGACATTAGAAAAGTATTTTGGTCTATTGAAAGGTTTGGATAATCTTTCCAAGAAAAAACTGATCATTAAGTTGACCGAGTCTCTTGATGTAAAAGAAGAGAAGGTGGAAATTCGGACGCTTTTTGGCGCATGGGAAGATGATAAAGATTCGGATGAAATCATTAAAGAAATTAGAGAATCCAGAATAGAAAAAACAGAAAATCCTGGTTTCGAATGAAGTATCTTTTAGACACTAATATCTGCGTCCATTTTTTAAGGGGGAAATATGGATTGATCGAAAAGTTTGAACAGCTAGGTACTGAGAGTTTTGCTATTTCAGAAATTACTTTGGCAGAATTAGTTTTTGGAGCTGAAAACAGTAAAAACCCTCAAAAGAATCTTGATTTAATTGAAGTGTTTGCTAATCAAGTTGTTGTTCTTCCGATTTTTGGAGTTATTTACCTGTATGGAAAAGAGAAAGCCCGATTAAGATCTATAGGCTTGCAGATTAGTGATTTTGACCTCTTGATTGGTTGCACAGCAATAGAAAAAGACCTCATAATGGTGACAGAAAACTTGAAAGAGTTTCAAAGAATCTCTGGTATTAGGTTAGAAAACTGGGTTACCAGATAAGAAACAACTTTCGCTAACATCACCTTGGATACAGCGGGCGGTTCCGATTAACTATAAAAGTCAGTATCTTTAAAAAATTAGGAGTAGGTTTGAAGAGAATGGCTCCGTGAAGCCCGCCGTCTCCAAGCTGAATCCCGTTAGCGGCAAGCATAACAGACACTCCGTAATGACAGGAAAAAATTACATACCGACAGAAAAAATTGCTGACTTTGTGGACAGTATTCTAGTTGTTGAGAACAATGATGTAAAAAAACCTTTTTCGCTTCCTCTTTTTGCAAATGGCAAACCGACCTTACTTTTTCAAACGACTAAAGGAACAATAAAAAGCAGTTCCAACTATCTAACACTTTTTGGGCAGACTATTCTTCCTGAACAAATAACATTCGCTGAAAACTTTACTCTCATAGCATTTTTCTTTAAGCCATTTGCTTTGACAACGCTTTTCGGCTTTTCAGCACAAGACCTTACTGACAACCCCATAAACCTAAATCTCATTCAGCCCCCAAATGCCAGCTTGTTACAGGAAAAACTTCTTAACTCCAAGACAGTTGACGAAATGGTTGCCATATTGGATGATTTCATATTTACACTAACTACAAAAATTAAAACAGACAACAAGCTGATTAAATACGCAACCAATCTTATTGCCGAAAATCCATCAAAAGAAATTCTCAAGAAAGTTCAAGACGAGCTTTATGTAACTGAACGGACATTTCAAAGAATGTTTGAAGATAAAGTTGGCCTTTCGCCAAATCAATATAGACGTATTGCCCAATTTAACTCTGCATTTCAACAATTAAACCAACATCAATTCAAACTTTTTTCTGATATAGCCTTTAACAATGTCTATGCCGACCAAAGCCATTTTATAAGGGCATTTAAAGAATTTACGAATATGACACCAAAAGAATACTTAAAATTGGGTAAAGGCGAATAAAACCGTTTTGTCGGTTTCGTTCTATTTTAGGGCAGACCGTGACAGTAGTTTTGTATCGTTAATTCAATTCAGGGTTAACATAAAAAAACAAAGTAATGACAAATAGGATTTATCCTTGCTTGTGGTTTGACGGTCAAGCCCAAGCAGCAGCAAAGTTCTACTGCACAATCTTTAAGAACTCAAAAATCACATCAGACAATCAAATGGTAGTAACCTTTGAGTTGGACGGCAAAAAGTTTATGGGGCTAAATGGCGGACCAAACTTTAAATTCAACGAAGCGGTTTCATTTGTGGTGGACTGCGAAACACAAGAAGAAATAGACCACTACTGGAATAGCTTAACTGCTGACGGTGGGCAAGAAAGCAACTGTGGTTGGTTGAAAGACAAGTTTGGAATTTCTTGGCAAATTGTTCCAACAGTTCTTCCTAAACTTCTAAGCGACCCGACAAAAGCACAGAAAGTAATGGAAGTGTATATGGGAATGAAAAAGTTTGACATTAAAGCACTTGAAAATGCGTAAAGCCAAAAGCGTTGGCGAATGGTTTTTCGCCAACGCTTTTTCATTTTTTCGTTAATATATAATGATTATGAACAGCGGAGAATTCATAGAGAAGCTTAAAAAATTAAGAAGGGAAAATTCTTTGGTAGCAAAAAAGCAAATTTTTGATTTAGCAAAGGAGCATAAGGATATGCCGACAATAGAAGCGATTAAACTTTTGAGAAATAGTGATTATGACCAACGATTGGGAGCTGTTTCAATTTTAGATTGGAAAGCAAGAAATACAAAAATCACAGAGAAGGAAAAAGAAGAAATTTACAACGCCTATATTGAAAACCATAAATGGATTAACGATTGGGGACTTGTTGACAGAGCAGCGCCTTACGTAATTGGCGGCTATTTACATAACAAAGACAGAAAACCACTTTACAAATTAGCTAAGTCAAAACTGCCAATGGAAAGAAGGACAGCAATTGTAAGTACTTATTACTTCATCAGACAAAACGATATTGAAGACACATTTAAAATTGCTGAAATTCTTGTGAATGACCAGGACGAATATGTGCAAATGGCAGTTGGAAGTTGGATTAGGGAAGCAGGTAAAAAAAACAGCACATATTTAATAAAATTTCTTGACAAATTTGCTTCAATAATGAACAGAAAATGTTTACGATATGCAGTAGAAAAATTGGACAACAGAACAAAACAAAAATATTTAAAGGCAGACATCACGAATGCCAGCCGCTAACAAGAGTTTGGCGTAATGGCGGCTGACGTTCTTCGTATGAACATTTGTGCTAAAACAAACATTTTTACTTCGTATGAACTTTAGTGCTAAGAT
Organism: Cecembia rubra; assembly: GCF_003014575.1. GTDB lineage: Bacteria > Bacteroidota > Bacteroidia > Cytophagales > Cyclobacteriaceae > Cecembia_A > Cecembia_A rubra. The sequence goes on along the minus strand of NZ_PYGF01000007.1, from coordinate 112,141 downwards.
CCTCCACTGCGCCAAGCGGCAAAACGTTATGCGGCAGCTTAAAGGACTACACAACAACAGAAAGTAATGGGACATAAAAAAGTTTGTTTAGAATGTATATTAACACTTAACAGACCATTTGACAGTGGTTCTGAACAAACATATCCTTGCCCTGAATGCGGAAAATCTATGACACTTTTGCCTCACCGATTTAGACCACCTAAAAAGACAGAAGACAAAAAATGGGAAACAGTTAAGTTTCTAATTGAAAATGGATTTTATTATCAACATATATACGAAATAGTTGAAGCCAAAAATGGAGTGACGAACTATCAGAATTATGCGAAGTATCCTGACAATCTTCGAGACGCTAAGGAATTTGTTGAACAATATAAAGACCAAGCACGAAAATGAAGGAAGGAAAACTCAATAAAGACGAAAAACAGGCGGAACTTTCAAAGTATCGAGACTTGGTATTGGCGACACTTGATTATTACCTTGGCAACAAGGGATTGCAAATCAAGACTGCTGACTTTGACTCTTAAGAACACTATAAAGGACTTAAAATACAAACTGAAGAACATTATCAAAAAGGGCGACTAACACGACTAAAACAATGGTTTCGGGACTTGACAGAAATGCAGGTAGAAACGGGCGACTTGAAATTCAACAAGTATCTGCAAGACAAAACCAAGTATGACACAGACATTTTTAAATCCTATTTCCAACGTATAGACAAAGTAATTGAGAAAGGAAAAATTACAACCGACAATCAATTTTACTACATCAATATGATGGTTGACCAACTTTGCCAAACCGAACCAGTTGACAATGAAAAAATAGGAATACTAAACAGACTTTTAAGTGAATATGAACAACGAAAGACAAGAAAGCCGACCGCATAACAGGCGTTTGGCTCAATGGCGGGTTATGTGGTTAATTGAACATTCTACCTCGCATCAGCTTTTGTGGTGTATTGACAGTTTTGTGCTCCGAAATCCGCCACTGCGCCAAGTGCCAAAACGTTGGACTCAATTCTAAAATGGCAAAGCAAAATCCTTGGATAATCGGAATATTGGGGTTTGGATTTTTTCTATACCTGGCATGGAATAATTTTGAAATGCCATTTGCTCCATGGACAAAAACGGCTGAGGCCAAAGCAGTGATTACAGAAAATGCACTTGGGTATGGTCCTAAAGGAATGGGATTTACCCAAATCATTACGATATCCTATCAGGTTGATGATTCGTTTTATGTTCAGAAGAAAAAACTTTCGCAGAGAATCGATAAAAAGGAAATTGGATCAAAGGTGTTAATAGAATATGCTGTTAAAGATCCTGGCAATTTTGAAATCAAAGGTTTTTTGAAACAATGAACTAATATTTTTATCAAAATCCATTATCTTCCTATATGGAAACAGTTGACTTCAATTCTGAAATAGTGGTTTTCAAACCATCCCAAGGTAGCAATGAATTTGAAATCATATTGGATGGGGAGCATGATACGGTTTGGGTTACCGAACAGCAGCTTGTTGAATTATTTGGTAAAGCTAGAAGAACGATTGGTGAGCATATCCGAAATATTTACAAAGAAGGAGAATTGGAAAAAGAGTCAACTTGGCGGAATTTCCGCCAAGTTCAAAAAGAAGGGGAAAGAAAAGTAAAAAGGGCAGTTTCAGCTTACAATTTGGATGTAGTGATCTCAGTTGGATATCGGGTAAAATCACCAGTTGGGATTGAATTCAGAAAATGGGCAACCCAAAGATTGAAAGATTACTTAGTGCAGGGTTATGCCATCAACAGCGAATTATTGAGCAAGCAAGGTCAAAAAATAATTCAGCTAGAAAATCAGCTTGATATTTTAAGAGAAAGAACCTTCGAATCACAAAAAGTATTGACTGAGGGATTTTTGGATATTATTTCAAAGTATTCTAAATCTTTTGAATTGCTCAATAGGTATGATTCAGAAGATCTTCAGCTTGACAACCTTTCAAAAGAAATCATTTATGTTATCAATTATGATGATGTCAAGAAAGCCTTATACCAGTTAAAAAGGGAATTGATTCAGAAAGGAGAAGCCGGAGAGCTTTTCGGAAACGAGAAAGATGATTCATTCCGGGGAATATTGGGAAGTATCTCCCAAACAGTATTTGGAGAATTGGCATATCCAACTATTGAAGAGCAGGCGGCACAGTTGTTATATTCTGTCATCAAAGGACATGCTTTTAGCGATGGAAACAAGAGAATAGGTTCATTTCTGTTTGTTTGGTTCTTAGAGCAGAACAATTATCACTTGGATGAAAGAGGAATTAGAAAAATAAATGAAAATACATTGGTGGCTCTTGCATTGGCAGTAGCGCAAAGTTTACCTGAGCAAATGGATTTGATGATTAAACTGATAGTAAACCTAATAAAGAACTGAGTCCAACATCACCTTGGATCCAGCGGGCGGTTCAGAGTAAATAGAAAGTTTAGTATCTTTAAGAAGGTAGAAGTAGGCTGGAAGAGAACGGCTTCGAATGCCCGCCGTCTCCAAGCTGAATCACGTTGTGGTGCATGATAAAACGATCTCCGATTTAAAATATTCGTATCTTTAAGAAAGATTGAAAAAAAATGGAAACTATTAGAATTGATATTTTGAATCCCAAAGCCAAAGCCCTTTTGAAAGACTTGGCAAATTTGGACTTGATAAGGATTAGGAAAGAGGATTCTGAGAATGCTTTTTCTGAAGTATTGAAAAAATTCAGGAGTAGGTCAGATGAAGCCCCAAGTTTAGAAGAAATTACTAAAGAGGTCGAAGCAGTCCGCAAAGCCCGGTATGAAAAATAGAAGGGTAATTCTAGATACTAATCTGTGGATAAGTTTTTTGATCTCCAAAAGACAAAAGGAATTGGATGTCCTTCTTGAATCTGGAGCAGTAACCCTGATATTTTCCCAAGAATTGCTTGAAGAGTTTTTAGAGGTTTCAGAAAGGCCCAAATTCAAAAGATTTTTTAAAAAATCAGATATCAAAACACTTTTGACCCAAATTGAAACTTTTGGGGAATTAATAAAGGTGGAATCAAAAATCAATGAATGTAGAGATCCAAAAGATAATTTCTTATTGAGTCTTTCGATTGATGGTAAAGCAGATTTCTTAGTAACAGGAGATTCTGATTTATTAGTATTAGGGGAGATAGAAAAGACAAGAATAGTTTCTTGGACTGAATTCATTTCTCAAGAATAAAAAATCACAGCCTGTCCCGCTTAAACGGGAAGACCACAACATCACCTTGGATACATCGGGTGGTTCCGAGTAACTATAAAAATCAGTATCTTGATGAAGGTAGAAGTAGGTTGGAAGCGAACGGCTCCGAATGCCCGCCGTCTCCAAGCTGAATCACGTTGGCAACCATTACAAAACCATGAAGACATTTATCTTAACATATTTGATTCTTCTTTTGTCCACAAATCTTAAAAGTGCACAGATTGATGAAACCAAAGACTACCTTCAATATCATAAGCAAATTATTGAAGCGGAAAAGTTGATTGGTGAAGAAAACTTTAAAGCCGCTTTAAGCCAGTACGAAAATGTATTTGATACTTATGAATTTGTCTTTTTGAGAGATTATCAGGTTGCAGCTCAACTTGCATTATTTTTAAATGATAAACAGAAAGCCCTACATTATGTAAAAGAAGGAATTTCGGCCGGGTGGGAATTGAAAGCGATTAAGAAGAATAAGTATCTATCTCAGTTAAATAACGAGCCTGAATGGAAATCTATAGTAAATGATTATGACAGTCTTCGAAAGGTTCATAATGAAAGTCTTAATCAGCCTATTCGGAATAAGGCAAAGAAAATGTTTTCCAAAGACCAAAGGAAAGCATTCGGGGCTTTATTGAAGATAGGAGACAAAGCCCAACAAAAGTATGCCGAAAGGAAATTTGCCCCTCATAGTGAAAGACAAGTATTTGAACTCATAGAAATTTTAGAATCAGCAGGTTATCCGGGAGAAAAACTTATTGGAAATCGCTATTGGATATCAACTATTCTAAGTCATCACAATTCCATATCTACAGAATATGTTAAGAAAGATACTCTCTATACATTTTTAAAACCGAGATTATTTGAAGCTCTAAGAAATGGTCAGATGTCACCTTACGAATACGCAACGATTGATGATTGGCACAGGACAGTTGTTTCTGATCGAAAAGAGCCGGGCTATGGATTTTTGATTGCACCTACTAAGACATCGTTATCAGTAACCAATGAGCTCAGGCAAATTATTGGACTGAGGCCTATAGAGGTCAGAAATAAACTGGTGGATGTTGAACAACGCACGGGAATGAATTTCTACTTACCAGGAAACCCATGGGTACGGGGCAATATAGAAATTAAAGATTAGATCGTAACGGTTGCCAACATTGTGTAGCTTCCATGCGGGAAGATGTGCAAACTTGAGCGGTTGTATTTCTTTGCTTATTTTGTGCTGGCGGACAGCGAATTGTATCAAAGCCCGCACGGCAGCTACACTTAAACGTTGGCCTTCATAGCTGCTAAGCGAACATTAACAAATAAAAGAAAATTATGAATCAGATAGGAATTTTAGATCAGCCCAACAACGGAATAATAAAAAGACCAACTGCAATTACTGTCATATGTATTCTTGGGTTCATTGGAGTGGGGTTGTCGATTCCGATGATTTTCTCAGAAATTGCTAACCAAATTGGTACTTGGTTTCCTCCATACGCAGGTTTTACAACAACCGTGAGCTTAATTTGTATGGTAGGGTTATGGCGAACAAAAAAGTGGGGACTATATATATACTCCGCTCTTGTTCTATTTAATCAAGTTGTTTTGATCACAAAAGATGAGTGGAACGTTCTAATCTTAATTGTTCAGGGGATTGTTATTTTAATCGTCTTATATCATTTTCAACCTAGTACTAGACCAACATACAGTCAAATTGCCTTATACCTCAAAAGAAAAACATGGGCAATTATTGTAGCCTATATGATTGGGATTCACAATTTCTATAAAGAGGAGCAAAAAGATCCCGAAGATATCGTTTACACTATTGACAACATCGAAGAACAGGAAAACGGTGAGCCTGAAGATTAAGGTAGCCTAACAGAAACAATAGAAAGCAACGAATGCAAACACTGCATATAGCTTATGGCGGGTGAGTTTGTAATTCAGGCTTTCCTGTATTCTTTAAACTTCATCTTAGGCAGACAGGTAACTGCCCTTAAAACCGCCACAAGCCATATGCTTGCCCGTTGTAGCCAAGCGCGGTAAATATTCAATTCCGAAATAAAAGGCGATGAAGATTATCGAACTAATATCTTTTCTATTAACCACAATACTGTGTTATAGTTGTTCAAGTGACAACAATGAAAGACTAAAAGGATGCAATTCCAGTGATCTAGACTCAACAATTTTATGTGGGACATTTTCGGTTTTCGAAAACAGACAGACTAATTCTGGAAGAAAAATTGATTTGAATATTATTGTGATTCCAGCGATTCACAAAGGTCATTCAAAATCACCAATCTTTTACTTTGAAGGTGGACCTGGGGTGGCAGCAACAAGCAGTGCGTCATTCTATGCTGATAGCATTAATTACTATCGACTGGAGCATGATATAGTTTTAATTGATGTAAGGGGGACTGGTGATTCAAATCCATTGCATTGCCGACAGTTACAATTTAATGAGAGTCTTGAGGAACAGTTTACAGAAATGTACCCCATAGAAGATGTAAAGGATTGCTATGATTCCTTATCGAGATTGGCTGATTTAACTCAGTACACGACAACAAATATGGCAATTGACATTGAAGAAATAAGGAAGTGGCTAGGATACAACAAGATAAGTTTATTTGGTTTGTCATTCGGTGGACGGTTGGCTCAAGTGTACATGAAATTGTTCCCAAATTCAGTGGAAAGTGCTGTCCTGTGGTCTCCTACAACAACATATTCAAGAATGCCACTTTATTTTGCTCAGGATGCAGACGCAAGTCTCAATAATCTATTTGAAGATTGTAAACACGATTCCTTATGCAACCTGACTTTCCCTAACCTTAAGGCGGAATTCAAGGACTTGATGGAAAGAGGAAAAGGAAAGTTCTTTGAGTATAAATTCACAAGTCAAAATGATGAAGTCAAAAATATTACCATTCCCTGGTATTCTTTTCATACAAAGATTCGTTCACTGATGTACACACCACTTGGACTGAGACAAGTTCCATTTATTATTCATCAATCATATTTAGGAAATTGGCAGCCCTTCATATCTCTCTTTCCAAGTGAAAGTTCATACGATGACTTTATCGCTGAAGGGCTTTACCTGTGTATAACCTGTACAGAAGACGTGCCTTACATTACAAAAGAAGAAGCAGACTCCTTATCAGTTGGGACATTTATGGGTGACTACCGAATCCAACAACAAAAGAACGCCTGTAGCAATTGGACAAAGGGAATTATTCCAGATAAATTCTTTGAGCCCCTCACATCTGATATTCCAACCATGGTAGTGTCCGGGTATTTCGACCCAGTCACACCACCTTCAATGGCAAAGCAAATTGTGCAAACATTAACAAATGGTTATCTTATTACAATTCCAACCATGTCGCACACATTTGATGGATTAAGCAATCCCGAGTGTTTTGACAAAATGGTTGTCGACTTTTTTAACAAGCCCTACACGAGACCAAATAGTGAATGCATCCAGCAAATGTTACCAGATAAATTTAAGACAAAGGAGTAGGTGGTGATGCGCACTGGCTACTGCAAAATGTTTGTGCAATGGCGGGGTTAGCTGTCTCAATACTTTTCGGTTTCTTAACTTAAACTGTGTCGTGGGACAGGGCGCAACTGGATCGGTCTTAGCATTCCGCTTCGATCCATTGCTAAGACCTCCTATGCCCGCCACTGCACAAACTCAAACGTTATGCGGCATTCCCCCTACTTTAAAAAAAGTTGATTTTGTATGCTAAGGGATTGGCGGAATTACAAGAAGAAATTGCGAAAATGAAATTTTTATAATTAACTTATTTTCAATTATATACAGATACATTAGTCAGAAGCTTAAAGACGACAAAAACAATGGCTAAAAATCGAATGAGAAAACTTATAATGTGGAATGTAATGACCCTTGATGGTTATTTTGAAGGTAATCAAAATTGGGACTTATCATTTCATAATCTTATTTGGGGAAAAGAACTTGAAAAATTAAGCATTGATCAACTTCAATCAGCTGACTATCTCGTTTTTGGACGAGTGACATATGAAGGAATGGCTGCTTATTGGACAAAAGCAGAAGCCGAAACTGAGGAACATGAAGTTGCTAAACTAATGAACAGTATACCAAAAATAGTTTTTTCTAAGACCTTAAAATCGGCTGATTGGAACAACACCACAATTATTCGTGAAAACGCTTCAGATGAAATCCTCAAACTAAAAGAGCAAGGCGGAAAAGACATTTATGTTTTCGGAAGCGCAAACCTATCAGAGACATTTATAAATGACAACATATTTGACGAATATCGCATAGGTATTGCTCCAGTTATTTTAGGTAATGGACGACCACTTTTCAGACAAGGTATTGCTTCTAACAATTTAACACTGGTTTCCACACAGCCACTTACGACAGGTGGAGTTGTCTTGAAATATTTAAACAATAATAACCAACAAGGTTGACAAGGTACATCATGACACGAACATTGAACAAGAGAAAGGAAAACCGACCGCATAAGACGGGTTTTGTGTCAGGCGGTGTGATCCCGAGATGCTGGGGCATGCTGTTCAAACCTGGAACTTTGTGCTTCTATTCAAGTTCAGTGCTGGTTGCCAGTTTTCCCGCTAAGGCGGGACAGGTTGTGCTCCGAAACCCGCCCGAATGCAAAGCCTGAAAACGCCGATAGCTCCAAGCATCATTGAAGAAAGTTAGTCCCAATTAAAACTCAGCATTATGAAAAAATACCTCCTTAAAACGACTTTTATTTTAGGACTTATACTCTCCACCATCATCTGTTCATTTGGACAATCAAGGTTACAAGATAAAAGCAAATATATTGATGTGGATGGAGCAAGGCTTTTTGTTCGATTGGTTGGTTCCGGCGAGCCGCTAATAATTATCCATGGTGGACCTGGTATGAGCCATGATTATTTGGCGCCTCAATTAATTGACCTTTTGGCTAAGGATTATCAATTAATATTCTATGACCAACGAGCCAGCGGACGTTCTTCAGGAGTGGAGGATACAACCCGACTAACAATTTCTCAATTTGTCAATGACCTTGATATACTACGTCAGCAACTCGAAATCAATCGATTAAACTTATTAGGTCATTCTTTCGGAGGCCTTCTGGCAATGTACTATGCTGTATCTTACCCGGATAATGTCAATAAACTACTACTAATAGACACCGCTCCAGCCAGCTGGGAACTCAACTTTCCCTACTTCAGGAAAACAATTTCCGAAAGACAAACTGAACTTGACCGTCAGGAACTTTCAAATCTCAATTCAAAAATTGATTTTGAAACCAATCCTGAAATTATGGACCGTTATTTAAAAATCTACTTTAAACCATTTTTTAAAAATTCTTCACTTAGTCAACATCTTTCCCTTGGTATTGATAAAAATTGGAGCTCAAACTTTAATGTAACAAATGATATGGTTTGGAATAGCTTAGGACGTTACGACATCCATGAACAGTTAAAGAATATCAATTCTCCTACACTTATCATGCATGGTGACTTCAGTGTACTTTCAATTGATGGGGCGAAAGAAATTGAAAGAATGATACGAAACTCTACACTTGTTATTCTGAAAGATGTGGGTCATTTCCCCTACATTGAAGACCCAAAGAGATTTAACAAAACCGTTAGAGACTTCTTAAAGAAGCAGTAGTTTGAAAATACCAGCTGCTTACACCGGGTTTGTTCAGTGGCAGGCGACACAGTTGCCAGTATTGTCAGCAAGTTGGTTTATATTCCGTGTAAGTGGAAAAATCCTGAGGATTAAACCGCCACAAAACAAACCCAAAATGTTATATTCCCAGGTATTAATCATCCTCGGGGCTAATTTTTTACCTGAGGGAGAATGAAACAAATAGTCCAAATTCTCCCCTTGAGAAATAAACAAAATTCTTTTCCTGTAATGATTTTATTTCAGTTGTTACTTTGATGCCAAGGTGTTACTTTTGACTTTAAGCCATTCTATCCATCAATTCGAAATATTTGAGAGAGGACCAGATCGTTTCAGGGCTAAGGGCCAATGACAAGGCAACGGTAGAATATGTTTATGAAAAATATTCCCGTGCGCTTTTAGGGGTAATCCTTAGAATAATTCCAGACAGAGATATTGCAGAGGAGGTATTTCATGATGCTTTTGTCAAAATTATCCGCAAGATTGATGGCTATCAAGTGGAAAAGGGCAGGATTTATACTTGGATGTCCAATATCTGCAGAAATGCAGCCATAGATAAAACCCGTTCAAAAGAATTTTCCAATTCCAAAAAGACCAATCCAATCGAAGATTACGTAAATGCCTATGAAGATCAGGCAGGAACAGCCGATTATGTGGAAGGAATTGGTGTAAAGGAACTGTTGAATAACCTCAATGAGGACCAACGCTTTGTTATCAAGTACATCTATTTCAAGGGATATACCCATTCTGAGATCTCTGAGGAATTTGGAATACCCCTTGGTACGGTCAAATCCCGTCTTCGTGCTTCACTAGCCGTGTTGAAAAATAAATTAGAGAAGATTTAGTGGATATTCAAGCATACATATCGTCCGGAAAATTAGAGCTGTTCTTGTTAGGAGAGCTCAATGAGAGGGAGCAACAGGAAGTCATGGAAATGGCCGCCCGTTATCCTGCCATCCAGAAGGAGCTGGAGGAACTGGAACAATCCATGTTCGCCTTTGATCATCGGTCAGGAATAAACCCCTCAGAAGGGGTAAAGAACCGGATCATGGAGACGCTCTATGCTGGAGAGCAGCCAACAGACGCCGCACTACCCGCAGCAGAAAAGGAAAGGAATGCCACTACAGACGGCGGCATCCACCGGAATATCAGCTTTCCTTGGAAAATTTGGGCGGTAGCAGCATCTTTGGCAGCATTGATAGCTTCGGCAGCCGCCCTATATTTTGCGACAAGGTATTATCAGTCACAGGAGGATTACTTGGCCTTAATGATGGAGCGATCGGTTTTGGCTGAAGAACTGGATATCAAACAGACCCGATTTGAGCAAGTGGAGGAAGTGCTTGCAGGAGATTTCGAAAGGGTTTCTTTATCGGGAACGGCGTTTGAAATCCAGGAAGATGCCAAGCTGAATGTTTTTTGGAACCCCGATAAAGCTTTGGTATACGTGACTGTGCAAAATCTTGCACTACTGGGAGCTGACCAAGACTATCAACTCTGGGCGATTGGAGAGGATGGACCTATAGGAATAGGACTAATTAACCCACAGGACAAAAATATTTTGCAGAAGATGGACGCAGTCGTAGCAGCTGGAGCCTTCGCCATCACCATCGAACCCAAAGGTGGCAGCCTTTCCCCTACTCTTGAAAAACTCGTGGCTTTGGGTGAAGTGGCCTAAGCATTTGTATCCAATTATCATTTCAATTTTCACTTAAGCTACCTATGGTAGCTTTTTTTTTTGTGCTCAAAATCCAAACTGAAGGTGGACTGCGTATGTACTTCAAATTCTACATTTATGAAAGACCATGAAAAAATGAAGGGAGGAATGCTTCCAAAAGGAAGAAGGGTATTTCTTCAGAAAATGGGAGCCTTGGCAGTGATGTCTAGTTTTGGCATGTCGTTTTTTGCGTCTTGTAGCAGCGAGGAAGACATGGGACCGGATCAGGACCAAAATTTAGGAAATGGTATCAATGTAACAGAAGAGAAGGTAACCATTGATTTGGAGAAGCAAAACCAATTGAAAAGTGCGGGGGGGTGGATCCTGCTGCTTGAGGCAAGGATGTTGGTGGTCAATGTCGATGGCAACAGCTTCAGTGCTCTAACTTCTGTATGTACACATAGCGGATGTGACAGAAATTGGGCCCTGAACCAAAACCAATTCATATGCTCCTGCCATGGATCTAGGTTTGACCTGCAAGGCAATGTACTCAACGGCCCGGCAACCCGACCTTTGTCCACTTTTGCCACAAAAATTGAAGGTAATGTACTTGTTGTCACCAGGTAAACTTACAGTTTGGTTGCTGGTTTTGGGCCTTGTTTGCATCCATCCCCCCCAAGCCATTGCACAGCGGTTCTTAACAAAAAATGGGACCGTGGAATTCCACTCCAAGGCGTCTTTGAATGAATTTGTAGGTACTTCCAATCACCTACACGGATTGGTCGATTTGGATGATAATTCCCTTGATTTCTATGTGGACCTCAACACACTTACAACTGGAATCAAGCTACGGGATAGACACATGCGGGAAAATTATCTGGAAACAAAGAAGTACCCTTTTGCTGAATTTACAGGTAGCCTTAGCCAAACAGATCTGCGTAAACTGAAGAATGGGCAAGCCGTGCAGGCCATGGGGGATTTTAAAATCCATGGCCACAAAAGGGCCATCAAGGTACCGGGTAAGCTACAATTATCCGAAGACGGAAAGGAATTGAAGCTGGAGGCCGAGTTTGTCCTCAAGCTTAGCGATTATGGAATTGAAGTTCCGGGAGTGCTTTTTTATGAGCTTTCCGAGGCACAAAATGTGAAAATTAAAGCAATCCTAAAAAATGAATACAATTAGACATATTTTGATGCTTTTGCTGGTATGGTTTGGTTGCGTGAAGACACTTTATGCGCAACTGGAACGGAAACTTTTAGAAGAGGAGATGGAGGAGGAACTTATTTTCCACGCTCCCCGCCACATCAATTTGGCTACTGTGGAGGCGCTGGAGAAGAACACCCTGCATTTTGCCATCATGCACACCTTTGGTACAGTGGATAATGGTCCCAGGAATTTATGGGGACTGGACAACGGAGCGAATATTCTCTTGAACTTTGAGTATGGCTTGACAGATAGGTTTTCCCTGGGCCTTTCCAGGCAAAGTATGGACAAGTTCTATAACCTGTACTTTCGCCATCATGTCCTGAGGCAAACACAAAACAACCGCATGCCCTTTTCCCTCTCCCTAATGGCTGGAATGGGCCTCAATACTTCCGATTATGATTTCCTTCCAGATCCAGGTGTCCAATTGCAAGAAAGGTTTTCCTATGTTGCGCAGGTAATGGTTGCCAGGAAATTTTCCGAAAAACTTAGCCTACAGTTGAGCCCTATGTGGGTTTATTTTAACAGCCCGCTGCCTGTTTACCAGATAGAAGGGACCCAGAAAAGCTATTTGGCTTTGGGACTGAGCAGTAAATATAAAATGACCGGCAAGACCTCTCTTACTGGGCAATGGATCCCTAATCTTAACAACGGCCTGACCAACAATGTTGGGCTAGGGATAGATGTGGAAGCAGGAGGCCATGTCTTCCAAATGTATTTTGTCACAAGCCCGGCCTTGAGCGATCAGTACCTGCTTGCGGGTGGCAATGGTCGCGTAGGGGAAAAATTCCGCTTGGGCTTCAATGTAAACAGGCTTTTTCATATGGGAAGGTAGATATCCATTGTATCAATGAAGATCAGGTTCGGCCAATTTAGCCAACCTATTGTCCTAGAGGACAAGATGATCTCTTGGCTATTTGAATATTTTTTTGTTTTGTATGTTTGGTGAGTTAACCGCCCCCATAAAGTTGGACAATTATGGGGGCATTTTTATGTGTAAAACAATTCCATGATTTTTAATTTGGTTTACATGTGGTTTGAAAATTTTCAATGGCGGATATTCCATATACCGCATTTGGTGGGAATTTTTGATACATCAGCCTTCGGTTAAAAGGAGGGCTAATTTTTACCAGAAATTTGGAATTGATGGTTTCACATCTGGAATTACTTAAGAGAAACCTCACTCAATTATTGTCCATTCTATGATATAGGCGGCTTTAAGAAACCACCATGCACCGATAATCTAAATCCTGTCCAATATAAAAACAACACCATTATCCCCTGATTATCAGAAAATTATGGGTTTTCCCAAAAAAATATAAAAAACTTTCCAATCCAGAAGATCCAACGAGCCAGATGAGGTCGTATATCCCTCCAACGAATTAAAAAAAAACATTATGAAAAATTTAAAACTTTCTCTGTATGCTTTATTGTGCATGACGGTACTTCTGATCTCCTGCAAAGATTCGGATGATCAGCAACCCATGCTAAGAATGAAAACCTTTGAGTATAGTTTCAACGAAGGTCAATTGGTAGGGCCAGCCACGGCCTATGTTGGAGAGCATCCCAGAAATTTGACTGCAAGGATGCTTGTAGAGGAGCAACCTAATGGGATGTCAAAAATTACGATAACCCTTAACAACACCTTGTCCGGTAGAATGTATATGATTCATGCTCATGATGCGGCAAATCCTGCGAACACGCCCAATGGTACTCCTTATAATGAAGCACCTAACGCCAACGTTTTGTCGGCTATGGTCATGGCACAAGGGAGTTCCGCAGTGGTTGAGCATCAAGCTACCCTTTCATTCGATCAGATAGTGAATAACTACGAGGGTTTCCTTGTAGTTCATGATCCAACCCAGGACATCAGCACGACTGATTTGACGACCTATCTGATTTTGGGCTTGTTTGCGAGGTAAATTTGTTGCTGATTTTATTTTTTTACCAGGGATGCTTCTTAGGGGCATCCCTAATTTTTTGTAAGGAATTGCTACCCGGCACCTGCTTGGGAAGCGAGACTCTAATGGTTTCTGAAGGGCTAAAAAACTGGAGGATTTTATAAATTTTGTGCCAAGGGAAGGCTTTTTGTATTTTTTAATTAGGAGCTATACATAGCCTACAAAGCAATTCAATTTTAAATGTGCCTAACATCATGGTGGATGTATCGAGCAGTTCATTGTAAGCAAAATGTTTACTATCTTTAAGTTAGGAGGTAGTAGGTTACGGATAGTTCTGATTACCCGGGTATCTCCAAGCTGAATCCGGTTATGGTCCATTTTAAATTACGACAGAGAAAGAAATGAAAATATACAGCAGATCAGAATTTAAAGACAAAACAGCTGACCATAACTATTTAATCAATTGGACGTCACAATTGGAATTAAATAACGGCAGACAATATGAACAATATGAAATTGAAACCTCGCTCGGAAAGACTCACATCTGGGGACTTAACACAAAAGACGAGCAGTTAGATACCCTTGTTATTTTTCCAGGAGCAAGAACTACCGTATTATTTTGGGACTTTGACAAAGGACTTGACAACTTAAATCATAAAATGAAAATTTTTATGGTAGAAACTAATGGGCTTCCAAATTTAAGTGATGGTTGTACACCTGACATTAAATCCTTGGACTATGGAATATGGGCGACTGAGGTTTTTGATAAGCTAAAAATCGATAAGGCCTATGTTGCAGGGGCATCATTTGGCGGACTTGTTTGTATGAAATTAGGAATAGTAAGTCCTGAAAGGATTAAGGCAGCATTTTTATTAAATCCCGGTTGCTTACAACCTTTCTCTCTGAGCTTAAAAAATCTATATTTTAATCTTTTGCCAATTATCAGACCCACGCAAAAAAATGTTTTGAAATTTCTTGACAAAGCAGTCTTTTCAAAACCAAACCATAAGCTATCTGGCATTTCAGAAAAAATGCTTGTGGACTATGAGGTTTTCGCAATTCGCCGATATAAAGACAAGGCACAAAAACCGTATTATATGGGCAAACAACTTGAAGAAGTAAATGTAGAAACTTATTTGCTTGTTGGCGACAAAGACCTTTTATTCCCTTATCAAAAATCAGTTGATAATGCAAAAAGACAAATAAAGACATTGAATGAAGTAAAAATTTACAAGAACGTAGGGCACGGAATAGAAACTTACGATAAAGCATTAAATTACATTGGAGAAAAGATAAAAAATACCACTAACAATAAGACCACTAAGTAAAAGCCCTGATTAATGTGAAAATTTATCAGGGTTTTTTTAGATGTTGGTTTGTTATTTATTGGAATCTACTGAAACTGGTCATGCTATGAATGCTTTTCATTTTTCAAGTGACTGTTAAAAGATGAAGGACTTTGATCTTTGAGCGGAAGAAGAAAGCCAATGCTTTGATTAAGTACAGGAATTCAACCCTTGATTGTGAATTTTTCCAGTTTTTTTTGACTGGGAAATCCACCTCCCGGGACAATCATATAGACATGTGGGCAGCGTGTAAAATTTTGTCCCAATCATTTCATTGAAACAGTCTTAAATTATCCTGGGGGAATGTGAACCCATGCTTTTATTCTCCCAATTTGGCTCTTGCCATTTGAATTTGCCAAATTACTAAAAAAACAGAACAGCTATGGAAGATCAATTTTATAATTATCTGAAAAACAAGGCTTTGGTTAAAGTGGAGCATCTCGAAATTTTAATGAAACTGATTTCCAGAATGCATCTTAAAAAAAATGAAGTTTTATTGGCAGCAGGAGAGAGTTGTAAGCATATGTTTTTTGTAGAAAGCGGTTTATTGAGGTTATATTCTATTGACAGTTCAGGCAAGGAGCACATTCTCCAATTTGCATCTGAAAACTGGTTTTTGAGCGAAAGGGAAAGTTTGTATTTTGGCAACCCTTCAGAATTTTTTATTGATGCACTGGAAGATACAACTGTCGTGGTTTTTGACCAGAAATTTATTGAGCAGGCTTCCGAAATCAGTTCGGAATTCAGAATGTATAATGATTATTTATTACAGAACCATATCCGGCAATTGCAAAAAAGGATTAATGCTTTAATTGGGTCCAGTGCTGAAACAAGGTATATGGATTTTATAGCACTATTCCCTGATCTGAGCCACAGGATTCCTCAATGGATGATTGCCTCCTATTTGGGCATTACCCCCGAGAGCCTAAGTAGGGTAAGGAAAGGCTTAGCCGGCCATAATTCGAGGTAGCAGTAATTTCTTACCATACATCAATGTTCAGGGCTTCTGGATCTCTTAATTTTGTTTCATAGATTTTAAATACATGAAATTATGGCAACAAGAAATATTGAAATAATAGTCCCTCCAAGAGAACCCCATTATGTAGGTGACGGTTTCAGGGTACACAACTTTATTCCGAGTGCATACCGCCTGGACATGAAGAGGATGGATCCTTTTATCATGTTGGACTACAATTCAAAATTTTACTTTCCACCATCTGACAAACCCAAAGGGGTTAGTGTGCATCCCCACAGGGGCTTTGAGACGGTTACTGTGGCCTACAAAGGCAAAGTGGCCCATCATGATAGTAGTGGCGGAGGGGGCATTATCGGAGAAGGGGATGTGCAGTGGATGACAGCTGCTTCAGGGGTATTACATAAAGAATACCATGAAGAAAATTTTAGCAAAGAGGGTGGAGAATTTCAAATGGTCCAGTTATGGGTGAATCTACCTGCCAAGGATAAAATGTCCAAACCGAAGTACCAGGGAATATCCAATGGACAAATTAGCAAGTTTAAATTGCCGGAAAACTCCGGTCTAATTGAAATAATTGCCGGAGAATATCAGGGACTTAAAGGAAGTGCAAGCACCTTTTCTCCTGTTAATATGATGAATGCCAAATTAGAAGAGAATGGAAAAGCCGGGTTTTCTTTTCCGGACCATTACAATACCGGTTTGTTGGTAATTGAAGGAAGTATCTTGGTCAATAACCAGCAAAAAGTTCCGACCAACCATTTCGTCCTTTTTGAAAACAACGCCTCGGATTTCTTCATCGAGGCCAAGGAAAAATCTGTGGTCCTGGTTCTAAGTGGAGAACCCCTCAACGAACCTATTGCAGCCTATGGTCCGTTTGTAATGAATACGCAGCAGGAGATCGCTCAGGCCATTGATGATTTTAACGCTGGCAAATTCGGATTTCTGGAAGAGTAAATAACAGGCAAACAGCATTCAAACCAAATATGGAGATACTATGTCAAATGTGGAATTAATCATCGAAGAGAGGGCAGCAAATATTGGCAACTTTATGGTTGGGCGATTGCTCCCTTTCAGACAAAAGAGAGCAGTAGGTCCTTTTGTATTTATAGACCATATGGGACCGGTTAAATTAAATGACCGGGAGAATATGGATGTATTGCCGCATCCACATATAGGGCTCTCTACTTTGACCTATTTGTTTGAAGGATCCATTATGCACCGTGACAGTATAGGGAGTGAAATAGAAATCAAACCTGGGGCAATCAATTGGATGACAGCTGGAAAAGGAGTGGTTCATTCTGAAAGAACACCTGACTACCTTAGAAATTCAGAAAAAATCTTACATGGTTTACAAATCTGGGTTGCCTTGCCAAAGGAACTTGAAGAAACTGAACCTGCATTCACCCATATTGCTGAAGATGAAATTCCCCGTTGGGAGGAAAACGGCATACATTTCAAACTTATCGCAGGGGAAGCATTTGGAAAAAAATCTCCGGTGCCGGTTCATAGCCCCCTTTATTTCATCGAAATCAAGAATACCCACCCCCAAGATATTGAAATAGGGGATATGCTGTACGGAGAAAGCGCCTTATACATCTTGGAAGGCTCAATATTCAGTGATGGAAACAACTATGGACCCAAGCAAATCTTAATAGCTAAGGACACCAAACTATGTGCCTTCGAAATGGCCGAAAACTCCACAGTTTACATTTTTGGAGGTCAGCCATTTCCTGAACAAAGGTTTATTGATTGGAATTTTGTCTCTTCGGATAAGGAACGTTTGAAACAAGCAAAAGTAGACTGGCTGAACCAACGTTTCCCAAAGGTTCCTGGAGAAGTGGATTTTGTACCTTACCCTAAAGCATGACATGAAAATTGAACAATTCAACAGAGAAAGTAAAGGCTTTTTTAAAGCCATTGAGGAGGACAGGGAGGCAGGCAGAATGACCTATTCTTGGGCCGGAGAAAACAGATTTATTATTGACCACACAGAGGTTAATCCGGAATTTAAGGGCAAAAATGTAGGCAAACAATTGGTGATGGCTGCAGTGAACTTTGCCAGGGAAAACAACTTAAAAATTATCCCGCTCTGTCCTTATGCCAAAAGTGTTTTTGACAAGACGGCTGAAATAAGGGACCTATTGTAATCACCCACATGCTCACCCATCAACCCCCCCCTGCTTAAACAACCCATTTAAGTGATTATTTCCTTTTGATATAGAAAAATCCCATTGACTTGTTACAAGGTAGATGGGATTTTCACTTTTCCACAGCCTGCTGCAGTATAGCCAATGATGTGCATAAAAAAGAAGGTTTTTTTGGGATCATCTGATAATTGAAATCAAATTGGAATTTTGAATCGGGTCAGTCCCACCAATGGGGTACTTTGAAATTAGCTTCCGGCCAGAATACTTTTTAAGCTATTATCCTTAACTTTAAATGATTCTGGATTCCGAGAGATTGAAACAGATGGGATTATTCACAGTCTGCCCATAGCGGGCAATGGTTATTGGGCTAAAAATATCAGGACATGAATGCGGCTAACAAACCTTTAATAAAGAAAATGTTGAATAAACCACTGGAGTTTAATTCAACAGATTTTGATGAATTGATAGAATCATACAAATCATCAAACAACAAGTATCATGTACAAGAAGCCTTCAGGGATTTTCGTGAATGTGTCCGGCTCATTTATGACTTAAATGAAGACAGACTTTTAGATACCTCTAATGCTAATTCGGGCATGTTAGGCAAACTGAACAGAAGAAGCACCCAAATCCGGCAAAAGAAATATTTTAAGCGGGTAGAAAACCAAATACCAGATAAAAAATACATCAGAATTTATGCAGAAGGTGATTCCTGGTTTCTTTTCCCAACTTTTGTCAAAGACATCATTGATTGGCTCAAGAAAAATGACAATTATTTAATATTCTCAGATGCTTTTGGAGGAGACTGGATTACAAATATTATTTATGAAGGACAATATGTTGAAGGACTGACGATTCATGCCCCTGATGTTTTCTTGATAAGTGGAGGCGGCAATGATTTGGTAGGAAATGAAAGGATGGCGGTAATGGTTAGCAATAAAGACAATCAACAGGAAAAGTATACTGTGGAAACACTGCCTAAAGAAATCGACGTTGAAAAAAGTAATCTTATTTTGTCTGCTCAGAAATACATCAACAAGGAATTTTATGCGTTTATCTGGACCATGAAGGCACAGTACACGATGTTGTTTAAAGGCTTATACGAGAATACAACCAAGTTCAAAGATATGATAAGCATCACACATGGCTATGCGTATCCTTATCCCAAAAAGGGGAACAATTTCTCTTGGAGGTATCCCCTTCAGCCTATTGTCAATGCTTTACTTGGTTCTGGTAAATGGTTGTTCAGGCCATTAATGATCAAAGGAATTCTGGACCCCCAGCTTCAGCGGGCTATTGTTATGACTTTTATTTACGAATACAATGAGATGCTCATAGCTGTAGCCAATAAATTTGATAAGGTTTATCATATTGATTGTAGGGATATCCCGAAATCTCAACTGGACTGGTATGATGAACTTCATTTGAAAAGCCACAAAAACAAAGAAGTTGCTCTCAGTTTCAAACAGCTGATTGAAGACAAAATAATAAATGGATGACTGACCTGACAGAAATATCTTTTGAATTGATCCTCTCAATATTTGTGGTTATATTCCTGTTTGCAGCGGTTTACCTGCTTATTCGGCTAAGGATTTCCGAAAAAAAGAGAATTGAGTCAGAGGCCAGGTTCCAGCTATTGGAAAGCAAAATAAACAAACTGGAATTGCAGACCCTTGAATCCAAGCTTAATCCACATCTTTTTAAAAATATTTTAAACTCTATACAGTCCCATGCTTACCAGACCTATTATGCCCTCGACAAATTGGCAAACGTCCTCGATTACATCTTGTATGAGAGCCGGAATAAATTTGTAACTCCCAAGGAAGAAATAGATTTTGCATTGAACCTGATTGAAATAAATAAAATAAAGGTCAGCCCACTGTTTGAATTGAAAGTGAAAACTAAAATCCATGAATCAGAACCTTTGCTCGAACAGAGGCTTTTGGCTCCCCTTATTTCTATTGATCTCATCGAAAATGCATTCAAACATGCTGATTTGCAAAGTTCTGATGCTTTCATTGCAGTTACTTTTGAGTTCAGAGAAAGTGTTTTTTCTTTGACAGTTGCCAATAAAATATCAGCTAAAAGTCCTATGAAAAAAGAGAAAGGGGGAATTGGTGCAGAAACCTTGGAACAACGTCTGAAAATTATTTATTCAGAGAATTTCAAATTGGACCGTTTTACTGAAGGTGACGTATATATAGCACATCTAAAAATTAATCTACTTGAACACAAAGCTAAAATGCTTGCTGCTCGATGACGAGTTGCCCGGACTTACTTATCTGAAAATGCTATGCGAGCAAATTCCGGACCTTGAAGTGATCAAGGCATTCAATGACCCAAAAATTTTCCTAAAGGAAGTACCCAAAATGGACTTTGACATTTGCATTTTGGACATTGAAATGCCTGAAATGAACGGCTTGCAGATTGCCAATCTTTTAGATGGTAAACCTGTCATTTTTGCGACAGCCTATAAAGACTATGCGGCAGAGGCATTTGACTTGAATGCCATAGACTATATAAGAAAGCCTATTCATATAGAACGTTTAAAACAGGCTATTGACAAAGCAAAAAAGCAACTGGCAATACCTTTGGATCAAAAGTCCAAGACCTATATTCAGTTAAACACCGACAAGGGTAAAGCACTGCTTTATTTCGATAAAATAGCTTATATCAAAACCTCTGAAATCGACAGCCGAGACAAGATCGCAAGGCTTTTTGATGGGAATGAAATTTTGATAAAAAACATCACATTTGAAAAACTCACAGAAATATTGCCTAAAAACAGCTTTTGTAGGATAAATAAGAGAGAAATCCTTTCCATCAAAGCAGTTCAGTTTTTTTCATTTGACGAAATTACCAGCAATCTGACGAATGAACAGGGCAGAGAAATGAGATTTACTTTGGGTGAAAATTTTAGAAATGAGTTTCTTCTAAAGGTCAAAATCTAATTCATTACAAGTTTTTTCCGGCTTGTTACATTTTTCACAATCTTTTTTTCATATCAATGAATCAGTTCAAAATAGTTCTGAACTTTACTTCCGACAATCTAGGAAAATGGAGCCCAATACGGCTATGGTCCATGTAGCATGGGAAAAGAAATTTGGGAATTGCATTGACCTTAGGAGACCAGTTTTAGACAAATCCAAATGAATGTATGATGCAAAGATTGAGAAATAGTATTTTTTATGTGGGTGTTATTGGCGGATTCACTGCACTGATGTATTGGATTGTATTGTTGGGGGCAAAATTGGAGCAAGGTAGAAGGATAGTTCTTCCAGAGACCGGAAAAACCCAGTGGCAAGAATTTATTGATTCACTCATTTACAATTTAGAACATCCCCTATCTATTCTTTTGGCCCAAATTGTGACCATTATTGTTGTTGCCCGTTTTTTTGGCTGGATTTGCAAAAAGATAGGTCAGCCCACAGTTATCGGGGAAATAATAGCTGGAATTGTTTTGGGGCCCTCATTGATCGGAATGCATTTTCCTGAATTTTCGTCAACGCTTTTTCCTACAGAATCCTTGGGGAATTTACAATTTCTGAGCCAGATAGGCTTGATCCTATTTATGTTCGTCATTGGGATGGAGCTGGACCTTAAAGTTCTGAAAAATAAAGCACACGATGCTGTGGTTATCAGTCATGCGAGTATAATTATTCCCTTTGCGCTGGGAATGGGATTTGCGTATTTTATTTATCAGTCCTTTGCACCCATTGGGGTTCAATTTATCTCATTTGCCTTGTTTTTGGGAATTGCCATGAGCATCACTGCATTTCCGGTTCTGGCAAGAATTGTCCAGGAAAGGGGATTACATAAAACCAGACTGGGCACGGTGGTAATTACCTGTGCTGCAGCTGACGACATTACTGCTTGGTGTTTATTGGCGGCGGTTATAGCCATTGTAAAAGCAGGGTCGTTTTTGAGTGCTTTGTACATTATCGCACTGGCAGCATTGTATGTTTATTTGATGATAAAAGTGGTCCGTCCTTTCTTGTCCAGGATCGGTAATCTATATCAGACTAAAGAAAGTCTAAGCAAACCCATAGTCGCCATTTTCTTTCTTACTCTTATCATCTCCGCATATGCTACTGAAGTGATCGGGATTCATGCACTTTTTGGAGCATTTATGGCAGGGGCTATTATGCCCGATAATATCAAATTCAGGACCATCTTCATTGAAAAAGTTGAGGATGTTGCATTGGTCCTGCTCTTACCTTTGTTCTTTGTTTTTACAGGTTTACGGACAGAAATAGGATTACTGAATGATCCCTACTTGTGGAAAGTCACCGGATTGATCATCCTGATAGCTATAGTCGGAAAATTTATAGGCAGTGCCATAGCGGCAAAGTTTGTCGGCCAAAATTGGAAAGACAGCTTAACTATTGGGGCATTGATGAATACAAGGGGTTTGATGGAATTGGTTGTTCTGAATATTGGTTATGACCTGGGGGTTTTGTCCCCTGAAATTTTTGCAATGATGGTAATAATGGCCTTGGTAACTACCTTTATGACAGGGCCTGCTCTGGATTTGATTAACTGGGCATTCAAAACTAAAACACCTGAAATTCCTCAGGAAATTAGTGAAATAAACAAGTTCAAAGTTTTGATTTCCTTTGGCAATCCCGAGCGGGGCAGGTCACTATTGAGATTGGCTAACAGTTTTATCAAAAAACTTAATGGAAACGCCGCAGTTACCGCAATGCACCTTACTCCAACAAATGAACTGCATCATTATAATGTGGGAGAGTATGAAAAAGAAAGCTTTACTCCGGTTATAGAAGAATCAGAAAATCTAAATCAGAAAATTACTACCTTATTTAAGGCCTCCAATGACATTGATTCTGATATCACAGAAGTGGCAAATAAAGGTGATTATGACTTACTGCTTATTGGCTTGGGCCAATCAATTTTTGAAGGAAGTTTGTTGGGGAAAATTTTAGGCTTTACAACCCGATTTATCAATCCTGAAAAATTATTGAATCAGGTAACCGGAAAAGAAAGTTTATTTGAAAACTCCCCCTTTGATGAAAGAACCCGAAATATAATCAGTAAAAGTAAAGTCCCAATAGGCGTGTTAATTGACAAAGATTTTTCTAGTGCAGATAGGGTTTTTATTCCTGTTTTTACCGAAAATGATGCTTTTCTAGTTCTTTTTGCCCAAAAACTCATTAGTAATTCAGGCTCTCAAATTACAATCTTGGACCAGGAAGGAAAGATTAAAAACAATCCAGAATTAAAAGAAAGAATCCGTGCCATTGAGCATAAGGCACCCAATCACATCAATTTGATCCAACAAAAAGTTATAGATAAAGACTTTCTGCTAAATCAAAACCTGATGATGGTAAGCATAGATACCTGGAAGAAGCTGGTTGACTCAAAAACCCTTTGGCTTTCTGATATTCCATCTACATTAATTCTAAAGGAAAGTGTTTAATGGAAATATAACCAGAATATTTGCAGTATTTTTTACCGGAATTCACCAGTGGGTGAGTAAAGGTTTTTTCTCTACCTTGGGGATATGAATCAGCTCTTCCAAATTTTTAAAGTTGGCAGTGGAGATGCCGCTAAAATAAGTGCTTCTCCTGATGAGCCTCATCAACATGACTATGAGGAATTGGTCATAGGGATAGAAGGCCAATTGGAACATTTCATAGATTTTAAAAATACTGTCCTTGATGCCCCTCTTGTCAGTTTTGTGACCAAGGGAAAGGTCCATCGGGCTATTCCAAAGTTAATAAATGGAAAATGTGATATGTGGGTGCTACGCTTCAAAAGTGAGTTTATTCCCGAAATTACCTTTCAGCTTTATGCCAATTATCACAACCATGCGATGCTCAAACTGGCAGATAACTATTGCTTCAAGCGCTTGACCACTATCTGTGAGATCATCGAGGGGGAAATGCTGCAAGAAAACCCAGACTTAAGTGTGGTAAGGCATTTGCTTGCAGCGCTGTTCATTATGATTGAATCAGAAAGAAACAAAACTTACCCTCATGAGAACAGCTTGAATCATTCCAAGAACTCTACCTTGCAGAGCTTTTTACAAATTTTGGAAGAAAATTATCATAGACCGGTTGGAGTGGAATTTTATGCTGAAAAACTGTTTATGTCTGCCAGAAACCTCAATCTGATCTGTAAAAACATCCTTCAGCAAACAGTCAGTGAAATTATTGAAACCAGAAAACTCATTGAAGCCAAAAACCAGCTGACCTATTCTGAAAAAAACATTTCCGAAATCGGCTTTGACCTTGGATATAATGAGAAGGCTTACTTCACGAATGTATTTAAAAAACGTACGGGCCAAACTCCTTCAGAGTTCAGGGAGGAGATGAAAAAACTCCTTTCCTGATTTTACAACACTTCTTCCAAAAACTGTTACCCGTTCCCTGATCAATTAAAAGAACTTTGTATTGTCAATTTATTTCTCAGAATAAATAATTAAGGCAATGAAAAACAAAGTTATAATTATCACAGGTGCCGGAATGGGACTTGGATATTCCGCAGCCAAAGAATTGGCATCAAAAGGTGCAAATCTGGTTTTGGTAGACTACAATGAAAAAAGTTTGATCGATACCAAAAATGAGATCGAAAAAGACTTTCCGGAAGTAAAAATCATCACAGTACTAGCAGATGTTTCCAGCGAAGAAGCAGTAAAAAACTATGTGGATGAAGCTGTCAAAACTTTTGGCAGAATTGATGGATTATACAATAATGCCGGAATAGAAGGCAAGCAGGCGAGCATCACCGAATACGATATCAACATATTTAAAAAGGTAATTGATATCAACCTGATGGGAGTCTATTATGGGATGCGCTATGTGATTCCTGTCATGCAAAAGCAAAAATTTGGACGTATTGTAAATGTGGCTTCAGTAGGCGGAATACGAGGTGTACTCAACCAAACGGCATATGTAGCAAGCAAGCATGCTGTTTCGGGAATGACCAAAAACGCAGCATTGGAATTTGGTCGGGACGGAATTCTTACCAACGCAATTGCCCCAGGTGCAATCTTGACACCTATGGTAGCCGAAGCCTTCAAACAGGTAAATCCAACTGATCCAAAAGCTGCAGAAACTGAATATGCGCAACGTAACCCAACCAAACGGTTGGGACAGCCGGAAGAAGTGGCCAAGTTGGTCGCCTTCCTTCTCAGCGAGGACAATGGTTATATCAGCGGTCAGACCATTGCCATAGATGGGGGTGAATCTAATATTTATGGTAATTCCTGACAGGAATTAAAGAACTTACCACTTCGGGTGCCACCCATCAGGGTGGCACTTAAAATTCTTTGAAAGAATGGGGAAGGAATGGTTGTTGTTGAGCAGCTACTACCACAAAATTTAAAAAGGGTTAAAAATGCAAGGTCAATTTAATCCACCATTGAAACCGGAATGTGTATATGGGACCAAGCTGGATGCTTTTTTTGAAAATGTAGCATTGAAACTAGGCTCAGAAGTAAGCAAAAAGGAATATCAAAAAAAAGGGAGTCTTTATTTCCTAAATTACACACTACAACAGTCTAAGTATTTACGGACCGTGCAATTACGTCACGGGTTTGAAAGTGAACTAATGTTAGGTTAATTGCCTACCAATGGTAAACCGAAAAGTGCAGCTTTAAAAACGGTTCCTTCTGGCGATAGACAACAAAATAGCCTTTAATGAACTGAAAATCATTTCTTAAAAAACTGGTCCCGCTCATTGCATCGGGTCCATTAACTCTAGCCGCCATGAAACTTCAAGAATTGAATAGCATGATAGCCCCAATGGGCAAAACCCCAAAAATGCCTCTGCTGTTTTTGGGACACGGTAGTCCCATGAATGCCATCGAAGAAAATGAATTTGTAGCAGGGTTCAGGAATATAGCCAAAGATATCCCCAAGCCCAATGCCGTTCTATGTGTTTCTGCCCATTGGGAAACCAAAGGGACCTTTGTAACAGCCATGCAAAATCCTCCTACCATTCATGATTTTGGGGGATTTCCCAGAGAACTTTTTGCCGTTCAGTATCCCGCGCCCGGCAGTCCTGAATTGGCAAGGGAAACCAAATCCTTGATCAGCAAAACCGAAGTTGGGCTGGATGATAAATGGGGGTTGGACCATGGGGCCTGGTCAGTCATCAAGCATTTATATCCCCAAGCAGATATACCGGTAATTCAAATGAGCATAGATTACCGTCAGAAGCCCCAGTACCATTATGAGCTTGCCCGGGAAATAAAATCCCTTCGAGAAAAAGGAGTTTTGGTAATAGGAAGTGGCAACATGGTACATAACCTTAGAATGGTGGAATGGAGAAGGCTGAATGAAACTTTCGGGTTTGACTGGGCTATTGAGGCCAATGACAAAATGAAATCTTTCATTCTTGATGGAAATCACCAAGAGTTAATCAATTTTAGGTCACAGGGAAAAGCATTTGATTTGGCAATCCCCACTCCCGAACATTATATACCCTTACTTTATACTTTGGCATTGAAAGATGAAAAGGAAAAGGTACAATTTTTCAATGACAAAGCTGTTGCCGGTTCTCTGACGATGACCTCCCTCAAAATCGGACATTAGTAAAACCATTTCGGCCCCAATCCAATGGTTTCCTCTCATAAAACTTTATCTATTTGGGAACGTATATTAGGGAAATGGTTTTGGCCAAAGATTGAAAATTTGTCAAAATTCCGGATTTCAATGGCCCGGATGAGCATGAATGAACCCAAAAAGAAATCAAAATCTTTGATCTGATATAAGACTCCCTAAGGCATTCATGCATTTGCGTTTGTAATTCTTGTGAAATTCCCCCTGAAAACAACCGTTACCATGAGCAATTTTAAAGTCCTTGCACTTATTGGCGGCTTGCTTTTGTTGGCCGTATCTTCATGTGCTCCCATTTACAGATGTGGCGATCGAATTCCTGATAAACTTCCCAAGGGAAAAAGATTACAGGCAGTGGTCATTGAGAGAGATGAACTTTGTACGAATCTGGAAATCAGTGAATCCGAAAATGCAGACCTTACTTCACGGCTCAATGAAAGTAGCCGGCAAAATCAAGCTTTACAGCGGGAATATGATGAATTGAAGGGAAAATATGACAAGTTGATTGATGAAAACATGTCCCAGGCCCAGCAATTCAACACAGCTTTACAGCAAAAATCTGCTGAGCTGAATGAGAAAGAGAGATTATTGGCTGAGCGGGAAAAGTCCCTGCGGGAAATGCAACAGATCATAGCCCGGCAGGATTCCATAACCAGAAGGTTAAATGAAATAGTGAGAAATGCTTTGCTTGGTTTTAATTCAGATGAACTGACAGTAGAAATTAGAAACGGGAAAGTATATGTGTCCATGTCAGATAAACTTTTGTTCAGATCTGGAAGTGCTGATGTGGAGCAAAAAGGTAAACAGGCCATTCGGGTTTTGGGTGATGTCCTGACCAAAAATCCCGATATTGATGTATTAGTCGAGGGACATACGGATAATGTACCCATCAGGACATCTCGATTTAGAGACAACTGGGACTTGAGTGTGGTCAGGGCTACTTCTATTGTCCGTATTCTTACTGATGAACATGGAATCTCCCCTACTAGAGTCACTGCATCAGGAAAAGGTGAGTTTATGCCTCGGGCTTCCAACGATACTGCTGATGGAAGGGCACTCAATAGACGGACGGAAATTATCTTATCTCCAAAGTTGGATGAACTTATGAAGATTTTAACATCGAACTAACTAGAAAGCCGCAAAAAAGCGGCTTTTTTTGTAGGCATTATCTCCTTATTTTTAAGCATTGAACAACTTTGCCATAAACAATTCAAACATTAAAATCTAAGAAATCATGAGGATATTCTTTACGGGGGGATCAGGTAAAGCCGGCAAGCATGTCGTCCCCTACCTCCTTGACCAGGGACATAGGGTAATGAATGTGGACCTGAAGCCACTGGATTATCCAGGAGTGGATAATCTGATTGCAGACATCACAGATTCTGGACAGATGTTCAATGCCATGACTTCTTATGCTGGGTTTGACGAATTGGAACCGGGTACCGGAGTGCCAAAATTTGATGCAGTGGTACATTTTGCAGCTATACCTAGGATATTGATTCAGCCTGATAATGAGACTTTTCGGGTCAATACCCTTGGTACCTACAATGTCATAGAAGCTGCTGTCAAATTGGGAATCAAAAAAATCATTATTGCATCTTCCGAGACGACCTATGGGGTTTGCTTTTCAGACGGTAAAACCAATCCTGATTTTCTACCGATAGAAGAAGAATATGATGTCAACCCAATGGACAGTTATGCATTATCCAAGGTCTTAAATGAAAAAACAGCACGGAGCTTCCAACGCCGTTCGGGTGTGGATATTTATGCTTTAAGGATAGGGAATGTGATAGAACCCCATGAATACGCGGAATCTTTTCCATTTTTTATAGAAAATCCCGGAGTTCGGCGAAGGATGATTTTTAACTATATCGATGCAAGGGACCTGGGTCAAATAGTGGATCTTTGTTTGAAAAAAGATGGCTTGGGATATCAGGTATTCAATGCTGCCAATGATCACAATGTAGCTACTATTTCTGCAAAGGAATTGGCAGAAAGGTATTTCCCAGGCGTACCGCTTACCCGCGAATTGGAAGGTCATGAGGCCCTTTATTCAAACCGAAAAATCAAGGAAGTCCTGGGCTTTAAAGAGCAGCATAATTGGAGGAAATATGTAGAATGAAATTGAGTTTCCTGTTTTTTATTAAAGATTTTATGATTGTCCGCTTTCATACCAGTAGAATAATCACAATAGAATAAACCTAAGATTTCAAACCGATATCAATGAATAACTTGTCCCCCGAGGCGGATCCAATATCTATTAATATCAGGTTGATTTAAGACCCAATTTAAATTGGTTACTGGTCTAATTGCGGATATACATAAAATATTTTTAGGGAATACTTAATTCAATAACAATGTGCGGTGTTGAAAAATAATGACAACTATTTGCGACAAAATGTAAAATAATCTTTACATTTGGTAAATTAAATTTTACAAACATGAAAAATGAGAATATCATCAAAGTCCCACTTTTTGGGACTGTTTGGAAAAAAGTCGCATATCTTTTTTTCCCATTACCCATTTTATTGATCGCAGTGCTTGTCACCGCTGATTTGGTGTCTAAAGGAGAGATAAAGATTCAGGGGGAATTAGTGGCTGATCTTTGTTACGCAAGTTGGGCTATCGGATTGATAATTCTGATCAATACCAAGGAGAAGGAAGAAGACGAAATGATCAATACGATTAGACTCCAATCCTTTCAGACCGGATTCTATTGGTTAATGTGGGGTTTAGGTGCCATCATATTGATTCATTTAATTGGGAATTTTGGAGTACAGATGATCTCGGGTCCGCCCATCACCGCAGCATTGGTAATGTTTTTATTAAGTGCCTACATCTACCTTGCTTTCAGATATCAACTGTGGAAAGTTTCCAAACCATGAAGAATAGTATAAAAGTGGAACGTGCAAAACTTGACCTTACCCAACAAGAACTTGCGGAAAAAGTCGGCGTTTCCCGACAGACCATCAACTCTATTGAAGCGGGGAAATATGTGCCATCCACGGTTTTGGCCTTAAAAATCTGCAAAGTCTTCCAAGTCAATCTGGAATCCATTTTTGAGTTGGAAGAAGGGGATTAGGTTCCGCTATATAAAAAATATCGAGGATTGATCCTTTGAAGATTAATGCGTGCTGGGCATTATAGAAATACTTTCTGGGATTTCTTCAGAGGAGATAATCGGAAGAGGATTTAAACACTCTGTCTCTTTTATGGTATTATTGGATGGGATTTGTCACTATAGGCAAATTTATAATGTGTTTAAAGTAACTAGTTTTCATTGCTGATTTATAAACTATAATTATTACCAAAGAGCATGTCCAATACATACGATTATATAGTGGCAGGTTCCGGAATGGCGGGACTGAGTTTCTTATACCGCCTTTTGAAGGAAGAGAGCTTAAAACACAAAAACATACTTATAATCGATATTGCCAATAAGTCCCAGAATGACCGAACCT
The DNA here is from genome assembly GCF_003014575.1 of Cecembia rubra. Lineage (GTDB taxonomy): Bacteria > Bacteroidota > Bacteroidia > Cytophagales > Cyclobacteriaceae > Cecembia_A > Cecembia_A rubra. Next base: position 81,983 of record NZ_PYGF01000007.1, on the reverse strand, counting down.
GGTGCTTTTGGGAAAAAGAAGAAGGGCCATTTGAATCTTTGGTCTGCCATCAGTGGGGAACATTGCAGTTTTTTTCCCCTCAGGTTTCCAAGGAATTTAAGATGAAGGATTACCGATATAAAATGATACAGTCTGGTGATTTTTACGCCCATATATTGGAATTTGTCAAAGGCTTTGCCAATGTCAGTTTTTTGCAGGAGCAGATTTTGGAAATCACCGAGCGGGAAGAAAGGGCACAGGTTAAGACAGATAAGGGGAACTATTTGGCGGATTATGTATTCAACTCGACTTCACTTTTTTACCCCAGGATGACTGAGGAAAATACCTTGTTGCAACATTTTATGGGCTGGTATATTAAGACGAAAGAACCTGTTTTTATTCCACAAGTGGGGACTCTTATGGACTTTACATTACCACAGACTCATGGAACTACTTTTATGTACGTTTTGCCAACTTCCGAAAATCTCGCTTTGGTGGAATATACCTTATTCACAGAAAGGGTATTACAAGAAGAAGCCTATGAATCAGCACTTAAAAGTTATATCCAGGAGAAATTGGGCATTAATGAATATGAAATTACCCACTCTGAATTTGGGGTGATACCCATGTCACTGGCCCGCTTTCCTGCACATGTGGGAAAAAATAAACGTATCGTCAATATTGGTACAGCAGGAGGTTACACCAAACCCAGTACGGGATATACCTTTCAGTTTGTGCAGAAACACATTGGGCTGATCATTGAACGACTCAAGCAAAACCATCCCCCTGTCTGCATTCCTTCCTTTAGGGAAAGAATGTTTGAATGGTACGACAGGACTTTATTGGACGTCTTATTGACCAAAAGCCTGGGCGGTGAACAGATTTTTTCCAGTCTTTTCAAGCAGGTAGAGCCTGAGAGGATCTTGGCATTTTTGGCCAATGAAAGTGGGTTTTGGGAAGAATTTAAAATCAGGAACAGTGTTCCTCAATTCCCCTTTGTCTTTTCGGGGATGAAGCAGTTGTTGGGTTTTGGGAAAAAGTGAGCGTGGTTAATTTTGCCGATTGAGAAGTTAGTAAATAAGGGAGATGTCTAAAGGTGAAGATCGAAAGTGGAGGCTATGTGGGTTTTGAACCACAATATCCGGAAGGAGGATTTTTGAAACAAAAAACATTTACAAACAAAGTTAATTTTCGAAATCCGTCTTTCCTTTTTCACTGCTCCCCATATTCCATATACCGGGCTGTTTTTTTCTTTGCCTTTTCGCCAAAGTATTTTTCCACCACATAAAGTGAAAGATCAATTCCAGCGGCTACACCTGCCGCAGTCATAAACTTTCCCTTATCCACAAACCTTGCATCTCTTTCTGGTATAGCACTTTGCTCCAAAGCTAAAATATCCTCGAATACTTCATGGTGTGTAGTAAAGCGTTGTCCTTGCAAATAGCCCAGTTTGGCTAAGATTCGGGCTCCGCTACAAACAGAAAAAACTGTTTTGGCATTTTCAATAATCCTATTGATCCTTCCCATCAGCTCTTCATCTTGTATAACTGCCCGGCTCCCATCACCTCCAGGAATGACCAAAATATCCACTTGGATAAGTTCATCTATTCCTAAATCCGGCATTACCTTAAGCCCGTTTTTAGCCTGGACGAGTGATTTGGTTTTAGCCACTGTTTTTACTTCCAGGCTTTGATAGCCTGAGAGTTGGGAAGTAACAGAAAAAACCTCAAAAGGTCCTGCGAAGTCCAGAACCTCTACATCATCAAAGAGCAATATGGCCAGCTGCAATTTGGACATGATAATTTAAACTTATTTGGAGAGTATGCCTTTGAGATCTGCCGGAGAATAAAAAATGGATTTTAGGGTTTTTCTGTCACCGGAGCGGTAAACCAAAAAAAGCTCTTCGACTTGCTCATAGAAACAATCCACACCCTGGTTTTGGTAGTGGCTTACAGTAGCTTTGGCTTCCTCTTCAGTTTTGCAGGCTTTACTCATGTTGGAGCGCTGAACCTCATCAAATAGGGCTTTGAACTTATCTGCCAGTCCAAATTCCAGCACTGCTCCGGCCAATACATATTGAATGTCACAAAGTGCATCCGCAATTTCTACAATATCTCCATTGTGAATGCCTTCTTCCAATTCCTTTAGCTCTTCGGCAATCAAAGAAACCCGTAACTCACACCTTTTTGGATCTGGTACCTGGGGATGGGGTAAAATGGGGTGCTGGAAAGTTTTGTGGAATTCCGCTACAGACGTAAGACTTTTGGGATCTTGCATGTTGATTGGTTTGGATTGTTTATACAAATAAAATGTATTTCATGGGAAAAGGAAAAAGGCTTACCCATCCTTTGGACATAAAAAAAGCCCAGAAAATTCATCTGGGCCTTAAAAAATATAGATTCTAAATTGATTTATTCTTCCAAAGTAATATCAACTATAGTAACCTCCCTGCTATTGACAGTGATGTCAGGCACAATTTTTACTACTGTAGGAGTCCCTTCAGAATTTACTGCAACGACAATCAGGTCGTAATTCATTGGTGCCAAAAAGGCCAACATATAATCTCCGTTTTCCTCGGCACCTGTATTGCTTTTTGCGTTAGGAAATCTCACATCTTCTCCTACAGGATCGGCACTTTCAGCCTCTGTATAGGTGCCTGATTCATAGGCGTAAACCACATAATTGCTTTCTGTGTCCCTGTTCGTAATATTTCCCTTGATGCCACCAGCTTGATTGTTCACAATGACCTTGATGGTTGGCTTCAATAAATATAGCCCAGAAGCACCAGCTTTTACGACAGATTTTCTTAGGTCAAAATCTGCTGTGATTTCAACCGTCCCGTTTAAAGGAACAGAGAACTCTCCTATAGCTTTGTAACCTGTTTGCGCGCCGCTGGGAACAAATAATGGTTCTATCCTTCCATCTTCATACTCAATGTAGCACCCGGGATTAGAAGCATTTTTACCTCTTTCCGTCGCATCCAACATGAATCGAAGGCCTGAGTAATCTCCTGCTCCGGCTGAAAAATCTCCCATCAATTCAGTTCTTCCATTTTGAAGTTCCAAAAGATTAATGGTAACTGGTCCTTCAAACTCCTCTGCAGTTTGCCAAGGGCCTCCATCTTTTTGGAATTCTATACCTATAAAAGTAATAAATACCCCTGTGATTCCTTCTTGATCAATAGGAGCATCTGTAATGTTTAATTTTATTTGTCCCTTACCATTGATAGCATCATCATTGGAGCAGGAAATAAGGCCAAAAGTTAACAAGGCAAAGCATGCTCCCGTCAATCCGAATAATCTTTTTATGGTTTTCATCGATCTTAAAATTTGATTACTCTCCAAATAAAGAGGGGGATTATGAAGAAAAAATGAAGTTTTAATCAGACAAAAAAAAAACGGGGACAAGTCCCCGCTTCGATTAACCTTTCATCAAGGTTTCATATCGATTTTCGACTTCTGCCCAATTGACCACGTTCCAAAATGCAGAGACATAATCAGGTCTTCTGTTTTGATAATTGAGGTAATAGGCATGTTCCCACACATCAATCCCCAAAAGTGGAATGCCTTGCAAATCAGAAACATCCATCAATGGATTGTCCTGATTTGGAGTAGAGCCTATTTTAAGGAGATTGTTTTTATCCAAGACGAGCCACCCCCAGCCTGAGCCGAACCTACCTTTGGCGGCATCCTCAAACTGCTTCTGAAATTCTTCAAAACTACCAAAAGCGCCATTGATGGCTTCTGCAAGGTCTCCCCCAGGTTGTCCTCCTCCATTTGGTGACATGGTTTTCCAAAACAGCTCATGGTTATAATGACCTCCTCCGTTATTTCTCATTTTGGTGGAATACTGAGAGATGTTCATCAATACTTCCTCCAAGGGCCTGCTTACGTCTACACCCTCTTCTGAGGCTGCTTCGGCCATGTTTTTGGCGTAGGCTGCTGCATGCTTGGTGTAGTGAATTTCCATTGTCATCGCATCAATGTGGGGTTCAAGGGCATCAAAAGCATAAGCCAAAGGCATTTGTTCAAAACCTGTGCTCAACAAGATCTTGCCAGTTTCCTTCCCCTCACTGGATTTTTCTCCAGCACAAGCGCTCAAGAAAGCAGACCCGAGTACACTGCTTCCAATTCCTACTGCCAAGCTTACTTTAGTGCTTTGACCCAGGAATATTCTTCTGGAAACATCAAAAGATGATTTTTTCATAAGGTTGTAGATTTCCGTTGTTTGTTTGGTTGATCTATCACAAGAATCCCCAAGTTAGCCAATTCATCCTGATTATGAAACCGAATATCAGACAATAAGTCTGAAATCCTGACAAGATGTTTATGTTTGCATAACGATTTAAACTTGGTTTGGTTTTTGAACCGCATAAAATCGAGATCTCTTATGACAATATGGAAATAGCTTTTTACAAATATCAGGGGACGGGCAATGATTTTGTCATGATAGATGACAGGGCTGAGAATTTTCCGGTCCACAACCTGGGATTGGTCCAAAATCTATGTGACCGCAGGTTTGGCATTGGAGCAGACGGCTTGATCTTAATCCGGAATAAATCAGGATTTGATTTTGAAATGATTTATTTCAATGCGGATGGTTCACAAAGCATGTGTGGCAATGGTGCCCGCTGTGCAGTAGCCTTTTCGAGGTTTTTAGGAATTATTGAAAACGAAACGTATTTTCTGGCCATCGATGGTCCACATGATGCCAAAGTGGCCGGAGATTGGATAGAACTGGGCATGAGTCCCGTTACCAGTTTGGCCAATGCAGGCAAGGATTACTTTGTAAATACAGGCTCACCTCACCATGTGCGTTTTGTGGAGGATGTGACCAGTTATCCTGTGGTAAAAGAAGGCGCAGAAATACGCTATTCGGAGACCTATGCACCTAAAGGTACCAATGTGAATTTTGTTACTCCAATAGCTTCTGATGAAATCTATGTGCGTACTTACGAACGTGGCGTGGAAGCCGAGACACTTTCATGTGGTACCGGAGTGACCGCCTGTGCCTTGGTATTTGGCTATCAGAATGAGCTTCACGAAGTGAAAATCAAAACCCCTGGAGGAAATCTTAAAGTAAGGTTTTCGGAAAGTGCAGATGGAAGTTTTCAAAATATTGTATTGGTAGGACCCGCAGAACAGGTTTTCAAGGGAATTATTCATGCTGAAATTTAAAAATTGGGAGAGAATAGCGGATTTAACCAGGTACTGTTTGTCATATCTTCCGTTGAATTACTATAATTAACAAAAAGGCCGTAATTTTAAGGCCCTATTTACTGTATAAATTTATGTTAGATATTCTTGCCAAAGGATTGGCCAAAATATTCGGAACCAAATCCGATAGAGATATAAAGGAATTATCCCCAAAAGTAGGTTTGATCAATGAGGCCTTCAGTAAGTTAAAAGAACTCAGTGATGATCAGCTGAGGGCGAAAACCGAAGAAATCAAATCCCTCATCAATGCTGACCTGAAGTCTTTTGATGACAAAATAGCTTCACTTAGGGAGCAGATCAATGCTTTAGATCCTGAAAAAGTCCATGAAAAGGATGCACTTTTCAACGAAATTGATAAAACAGAAAAGTCAAGAGATGAAGCTTTGGAAGTAGTTCTTGAGAAAGTGATGGTTGAAGCCTTTGCAGTGGTCAAGGAAACAGCCAGAAGGTTCAAAGAAAATGGACAGTTGGAGGTAACAGCCACAATCTGGGACAAAGAACTAGCTGCCAAAAAACCCAATGTGGTGATTCAAGGGGAAAAAGCAATTTGGCACAACCGCTGGATAGCAGCAGGAAATGAAGTTGTATGGGACATGGTCCATTATGATGTCCAGTTAATTGGTGGTATGGTGCTCCACAAGGGGAAAATTGCTGAAATGGCCACTGGTGAAGGTAAAACCTTGGTGTCCACCCTGCCAGCATATCTCAATGCCCTTTCCGGAAGGGGAGTGCATGTGGTAACTGTCAATGACTACCTCGCCAAAAGGGACTCCGAATGGAATGCCCCTCTTTTTGAATTCCATGGTCTCAAGGTAGATTGTATCGATAAATATCCGCCTAACTCAGATCAGAGAAGAAAGGCATATGCCTGCGACATCATCTATGGCACCAATAATGAGTTTGGCTTCGACTACTTAAGGGATAATATGGCTAGGGATGCCGGCGACCTGGTTCAGGGTAAGCACCATTTTGCTATGATAGACGAAGTGGATTCCGTATTAATAGATGATGCCAGAACCCCTTTGATCATTTCAGGCCCAGTGCCAAGAGGCGATGAGCATGAGTTTATGGATATGAAACCAAGGGTATCAACTTTGGTGGATGAACAGAGAAAATTGATCCAAGGATACCTTACTACCGCTAAAAAACTGATTTCTGAAGGAAATGAGAAAGAAGGCGGACTGGCACTTTTCAGGGCTTACAGAGGTATTCCTAAATATAAGCCTTTGATCAAATACCTTTCCGAACCTGGAATTAGGGTTGTCCTTCAAAAAACTGAAAATTATTACTTACAGGACAACAAGCGAATGATGCCTGAGGCAGATGAGCCTTTGTTGTTTACCATTGATGAAAAATCCAATTCTGTAGAACTGACCGATAGAGGTATTGAAGCCATTACCCAGAAGAATGAGGATCCTAATTTCTTTATCCTTCCGGATATAGGTATGGCCATTGCAGAAATGGAGAAAAATCCGGATTTGGATGACAAAGAAAAACTGATCCGAAAAGAGGAGATCATCAAGGATTATGGGGTTAAGGCCCAAAGAATCCATACCGTCAACCAGTTGCTCAAGGCCTACTGTATGTTTGAAAAGGACACGGAGTACATCATTGTAGATGGAAAAGTGAAAATTGTAGATGAGCAGACCGGCCGTGTGATGGAAGGTAGGAGGTATTCTGACGGTTTGCATCAGGCGATCGAAGCCAAGGAAAATGTTAAGGTAGAGGATGCTACACAGACCTATGCGACCATTACCCTTCAGAATTACTTCAGGATGTACCACAAATTGGCTGGTATGACCGGTACAGCGGAGACTGAAGCCGGGGAATTTTGGCAGATTTACAAATTGGATGTGGTTGTCATCCCTACCAATAAACCCATAATCAGGGAAGACAGGGAAGACAAAGTATATAAAACAGTACGTGAGAAATTCAATGCTGTGGCTGATGAAATTGTAGAATTGACCAATGCCGGTAGGCCAGTACTGGTGGGTACAACTTCGGTTGAAATATCGGAAGTTTTGAGCAGGATGCTCACAATCCGCAAGATCAAGCATCAGGTGTTGAACGCTAAGCAACATGCCAAAGAAGCGGATGTTGTCGCTGAGGCCGGAAAATCAGGAACAGTCACTATTGCTACCAACATGGCCGGTAGGGGTACAGACATCAAATTGACAGCTGAATCCAGAGCAGCGGGTGGTTTGGCAATTATCGGTACAGAGCGTCATGAATCCCGAAGGGTCGACAGACAGTTGAGAGGTCGTTCGGGACGTCAGGGGGACGTGGGATCTTCCCAGTTTTTTGTATCCTTGGAGGATAATTTGATGCGATTGTTTGGTTCTGATAGGATTGCCAAGCTGATGGACCGTATGGGATTGGAAGAAGGGGAGGTAATCCAGCATTCCATGATCACCAAATCTATTGAAAGGGCACAAAGGAAAGTAGAAGAAAACAATTTCGGGGTCAGGAAGAGGCTTCTTGAATATGATGATGTCATGAACTCCCAAAGGGAGGTAGTCTATAAGAGGAGGAAGAATGCCCTTCTCGGAGAGAGATTGGAACTGGATATTCTCAATGTAATGTATGATGTCTGTGAAGGCATTATTGAAATGGGCAAATCTACCGAGGATCTGGACAACCTCAGGATGAATATCTACAGTTCTTTGGGGATTGACCATCAGTTTACAGAAGATCACTTTAAGAGCAAAGACGCCCTGGTTTTGACACAGGAGCTCTTTGATGCGGCTTATAAAAATTATGTAAGTAAAAATGAGCGCATCCTGACCAAAGCACTTCCGGTTTTGAAAGATGTTTATGCCCAGAGAGGTGCTACTGTGAAAGAGATCATGGTTCCCATCACAGATGGAATTAAGCAGATCGGTGTGGTAATCAACCTGGAATCTACAGTCAAAAATGAAGGTAGGGATCTTATCAGGGCCATTGAAAAAAATGTCACTTTGGCCATCATTGACCAAAACTGGAAAGAGCATCTAAGGGATATGGATGACCTGAAGCAATCTGTTCAGAATGCGGTCTATGAACAAAAAGATCCTTTGTTGATCTATAAATTTGAGGCCTTTGAAATGTTCAAGCGCTTTATTGGAAGGCTGAATGAGGATACCATTTCTTTCCTATCAAAAGCAGAACTTCCTACCCAGGATCCAAGTCAGGTAAGGGCTGCCCAGACCCAAAGGAGAGAAGAGAACAATGTCCGTGCTTCCAAAGAAGAAGTGGGAAGTTCACTGAACCCTGGTGCCAGCAGACAGGCTGCCGCAGCAGTAGCCAACAGGACAGTAGCCCCACAGGCAGTGGCTCCAAGAAAATCTGAAAAGACTTATGGTAGAAACGATAAAGTTTCTGTTCAGTATGCAGATGGTAAGCTTCTGAAAGATGTGAAATACAAAAGCGTAGAGCAGGATGTGGAGTCTGGAAAATGTGTGATAATAGAGAATTAAACAAGAGATAATGAAAAGTACACTGCTGGGCATTCTTGTATTGGTACTATTAATAAGTTCCTGTGCCCCATTGAGAAAATCGGGTTCCGGACCTGATTCCTTTGCCAATTACCGGGAAGACCTCAGTGAAACGCTCATTACTTTTCCGGATTTAAGAGAGCAAACAAGTAGTCAGGTTACCTCTACTTCTGGTGATAGCCAATTGGCAGTTGATGCAGATTTGCGGGTTGCATTGGACAAGTTTAGGGATGGTAACCGCTCTGAAAGGACTTGGAGCGGCTTTACTGTATTGGTTTATAGCGGGGTGGATAGGGATTTGGCATTCAAGACCAGAAACGAACTTTACACCGCTTTTCCAGAAATGAAAGTGGATATGCAGTATCAGCAACCAAGGTATTTGGTCAAAGTAGGTAAATTCATCAACCGTATAGAGGCCCAGTCTTATTATCACCAATTGAGATCACAATTCCCAGCTTCAAGGATCATTCAGGATAGGTTCCAAAGAGAAGGTTATGTCAATCCAGACCCGATACAGGATGGTGAAAGATAAAATCAAGGCATTAGCCAAAGCATACAAATCCGAATTTATTGCCAATAGAAGGCATCTACATGCCCACCCTGAGCTTTCTTTTCAAGAGTTCCGGACAGCTGCTTTTGTGGAGGAAAAACTCAAAAGTATCGGAATTACCCAAATTGAGAAAAAAGCCGATACAGGCTGGGTAGCGCTTATAGAGGGAAAAAATCCCAAGATCAAAACCATTGCTTTACGAGGAGATATGGATGCCCTTCCCATAGTTGAGCAAAATGAAGTTCCTTATAAATCTACAAATCCCGGAGTGATGCACGCCTGTGGACATGATGTGCACACCGCATCTTTATTGGGCGCTGCCAAAATCCTATATGAAATTAAGGGTGAATTTGAGGGTACAGTCAAGCTCATTTTTCAACCAGGGGAAGAACTGATTCCCGGTGGAGCATCTTTGATGATCAAAGATAAAGCATTGGAAAACCCCAGACCTTCAGGTATTATTGGTCAACATGTAATGCCATTGATTCCTGTTGGAAAAGTAGGTTTCAGAAAGGGCATGTATATGGCCAGCGCAGATGAACTTTATATCACAGTGAAAGGCAAGGGGGGACATGGTGCAATGCCAGAAACTTTGGTGGATCCGGTATTGATTGCTTCCCATATGATTGTAGCCTTGCAGCAGGTAGTAAGCAGAAATGCCTCGCCTAAGATTCCATCTGTATTGTCTTTTGGAAGGGTGGAAGCTTTGGGTGCTACTAATGTCATTCCCAACGAAGTTAAAATCCAAGGGACCTTCCGTACCCTTAACGAAGAGTGGAGAGCCAAAGCCCATAAACATATGGTACAAATAGCCAAAGGAATTGTTGAGGGTATGGGGGGTGAAATTGATTTTGAAGTGAGAAAAGGATACCCTTTCTTAAAGAATGCGGAAGAATTGACACAAAGGGCACAGCATGCAGCTGTAGAATACCTAGGGGCTGATAATGTTGTGGATTTGGATATCTGGATGGCCGCTGAGGATTTTTCTTATTACACCCAAGAGATTGATGGTTGTTTTTACCGCCTGGGAACAAGAAATGAAGCCAAGGGAATCGTATCTGGAGTACATACTCCGACTTTTGATATAGATGAAGATGCTTTGGAGATTGGGGCGGGTTTGATGGCCTACATTGCCGTGAATGAATTAAAATCTTAATGAAATATACTTGCGTGAAATAAGGTGGAAATATGCTAATGCGTAATAATTGGGGATAGTACCTGTTTCTTTAATGTTTCAATTTATTTCCACTGTATTTCAAGCTTATATCTATCAACATATGAAAACTACCAAACAATTGACATTGGCCATTTTATTGGTCATTAGTACTCAGTCCAGTTCTTTTGCATGGGGAGCAATCGGTCACTATGTAATTGGAAAACTGGCAGAATGGCAGATGAAACCACAAACTGTAGAGAAAGTTGAAGCCATTTTGAATAAAGAGTCCATTTCAGGTGTGGGTGTTTGGATGGATAATATTCGCTCTGATAAAAAATATGAATATACCTACACCTGGCATTGGGTGACTACAGCAAATGGGGAATATGATCCTTCCATTCAAGAGCCCACTGGAGATGCCTATTCTGCATTCCTAAAAATAAAAGAAACCTTGAAAAAGGGGGGATTGAGTGCCGAAGAAGAAAGGGATCAGCTTCGAATGTTGATCCATATAGTAGGAGACTTACATCAACCTTTTCATGTAGGCAAACCAGGAGACCGCGGAGGAAATGATGTCAAAGTAAGCTATTTCAACAAGGAGACCAATATCCATTCAGTCTGGGATTCCGATCTCATCGAAAACAAGAAGATGAGTTACTCAGAGATTGCTACAGAGCTTCAAAAAAGAATCAGTCCGGAATTGGTTGGCCATTATAACTCAAAAACACCTGCAGACTGGTTAAGAGAGGCAGTTGCAATCAGGCCAGCCATGTATGATATTCCGGCAAACGGAAGAATTGGTTATGAGTATATTTACAAGCATTACCATCATGTTGAGGAAAGGTTGATTGCTGCCGGAATCCGTCTCGCTCTGGTTTTGGAAGAAATCTATGGATCTTAAATTCTTATAATTGTCTTTTGGTACTTATCGGATAATATGCACTTATTGCCTGTGTGAGGCAGGGCTTGGGGCAAGGTTTTGACAGGAATTTCCAATATTTTATTGGTCCTGGGCATAAAGACCTTGAACTTTTTGCAGGTTATGCCATTTAAGGTGGTTTTCACTTTTTCAAAATGATAAGCGCATTCAATCAGCAAGGATATTAAATATATCCTGATCAAAGGATTAATATTTAATGAACATAACATGAATCATTCTTTATAACCTAGACCAATTACCACAGCCATTTGAAATATTGGGATGGTGTCGATGAAATCGAGCAACACATCAAACAAACCATAGCCTTTGACATTTATCGCATTTGCTTTACTTCCCATTACCCTGTTCACATTGAGAACAAGAGGTCTATAGATAAAATGATTTGCCTGTCTACCAAAAGGCGGTTGACCACGCAAAGGCCAAATATGCGGGACAAATTGAAATCTATAAAAGTTTGGGAATTGACTATTTTCCAGAAAAGTCTGGGCTTATCCAGAATTTTGAGACCGAGTTAAGTTTAGACTATCCCCTTGGATCTATTCATTTTGTGGGTTTTTTTAGGATGGACAACCCTGGGAGATTGATGGTCCTCAATTGGTTTTTGAAAAAGGGATTCATGAATTTTTTTGCAATAACATTCAAAAAGCCCTTAGGAGGTATTTTGAAATTATATTACATATGCTGGGGTATGATTGTCCCAGAATCCTCAGGCACTTGGCCAAAATCAAAATGTAAAACCACAGCAAATTCTTCTTTGATAAGCAGGCTTCTTGAAATCTGAATTATATGCCTCAAACATTGGAAGTTACAGCCCCGGCAGGGAAAATTGTCGAAATAAATACCCGAGGGCTTTACTAGAAAATGGCTTCCAAACTTATCCGGGTAAGTTTGGTTTAAAAAACCTAAAGGAATTGAAAGTCCCAATTAGTCTCCATTCCGATTGTCACCATCCTAAGGATATAATCGGGGAATATGGAAATAAAGCACAACTATTGATGGAGTTAGGCTTTAAGGAATTAATGAAGTTAAAGGCTAATGATTGGCAGTCCAAACCTTTCGATCAAAATGGTTTTGCTAAGGAGAGAAATTCAAAAGTAGGTATTTAAGGGTCCGGGCCGTATATTTTTTTGCATAGATCGCCAAAAACTATGCGTTATTGACTCTTCCTTCTTTAAAACCATATAATTCTGATCATTAGTGATTTACAGTATTTTTTGTAACTTTATTTACAAAAAATGAATATTTGTTCCACCCTGATAACCCTTTGATTATGAGCATTTCCCCTAAAGTACATTTACAGTCCAACCGTTTACTGTTTTTTGGAAGTCTATTGTTTTTTCTAGGTTTGGTTGTAGGCCTTTTTGTTCCAATCCTTGAAAACCCCAGAATGGGATTATCCTCCCACCTAGAAGGCATTATGAATGGGATTTTCCTTTTGGTTTTGGGGATCATTTGGCCAAAAATAAATTTATCTCAAAGAATGCTTAATCTGACTTTTTGGTTAACCATTTATGGTTCTTTTGCCAATTATTTGGTAGTGCTTATAGCAGCGGCAACTGGTTCAGGTAGAATGATGCCTTTGGCAGGAGGCAAAGAAGGCCCTGCATTGGTTGAAGGTTTGGTGACATTCATGCTAATTAGCCTATCTCTGGCCATGTTGACGGTAAGTGTTTTGGTGCTTTCGGGACTTTACTTGCGATTGAGACATAGTTGAAATATTTAGCTTACAAAAAAACATTTTTCAAATACAATAAATAGTGGTTCGTATTTTTAGTTGAATTGAATCAATAATGTTTGACGCAAATAATTTGACTTTTCCGTTTTATTTTAAGATATTACCAATATCTATAAACCAAAAATATAATATTTTATGGGTATACCTATTATTTCAAATGTAGTTAACGGAATTAAGGGTGGAGTTAAAGCAACCTTCAAAGGTACGGCTGATACTGGTAGTGTATTGGCAAATTCCGTAAAGAACCTTGCTGTTACAACGATTAAAGGCACAGGAGAGCTCGCTGTAAAGGGAATTCAAGTGCCTGCTTCTATTGTCTCTGGCGCTTTTCAGGGGGTAGCAGATATTGGTGTTTCAGTAGTTAATTCCGCCAAAGGAATTGTCAATGGAACTATTCAAGGTGCTATGGATTCTGGAGTCAATCAAAAGGATGCTGTTGAAGGTAGTGTGAAACAAGCTATTGAATCCGCAAAAGATCTAGGAGAAGATGTTGCCGAAGTGGCAGTAGAAGCAGTTAAAGGAGCTGTTAATGGTGTCAAACAAGTAGGGGGGGATACAATTGGTGCGGCTAAAGATGCTGTGGTGGCTGCCTTAGATGCTGCTAAAGATATAGGAGGAGAAACAGTAGAATCAGTCAAGTCTGCCCTGCATTCCAGTGTGGATGGTGCCAAAGATATTTTAAATGAAATTAGAAAATAAAACGAAATTTCATAAATCATTGGAATAAAGAACAATTTCAATTCTAGAGGTTTTCAAAAGAAAACCTCTTTTTTTAAGCTAACTAATTTATTGCATCCAAATTTTGTACAAAAAAACTATCGAAATAATATGTTTCAAAGAACTCACATTTTTTGGAAATTGCTGGAAGAATATTCTAAATTCCTACTATGCTTGGATTGATTAAAACTTACCTGAATGTTGAAATTCTCAATTTCAAAAAGCTGAATGGTTATGACAATGCCAACTACCTGGTCGAAACCAAAGAGGGGAAGTTGATTTTCAAAACCTATCCTTATTCAGAAAAGACATTTGATCTGCTCCAAACAGAAACTGATATTCTACATAGCTTACAACATCAATTTAAGGGTAGGGTCCCCCATCCTGTACCTTTTGAAGATGGCCTGTATGTGAAATTGATGGAATGGGATGGCCAAAAACTCCTCGGAAGATTGCTGACTTTTCTGGAAGGGGAGTTTTTTGGAAACCTAAACCCTGAAGCAGCGGATTATCAGGACCTAGGTAGATTTTTAGCCGATTTGGATCTTGAATTGGGCAAAAAAAGCAGTTATGTCCTCGCGTCCAGAAAGTGGGAATGGGACCTACAATACCTTGAACTCATCCAAAAATACCTTGAGGATATTCCCTCTGCGAAAGACCGAAATACGGTTAAGTACTTTTTGCAACAACATGAAGAAGTAGTCAGGCCATTGCTGCCCCATTTGCGGAAATCCATCATTTACAATGATGCCAATGAATGGAATATCCTTTTAAATAAGGATCAGCAAATTTCCCTGATTGATTTTGGGGATTTGGCCTATTCTCCCCTGATCAATGAGCTTGCGGTAGCCATGACTTACGCAGCTTATGAAAAGGAAAATTACCTGGATTGGTGCTTGGAATTGCTCAAAGGATACCATTCCAAACTTGCCCTGACTGAACAAGAGCTTGCATTATTGTATTACCTGATAGCAGGCCGGCTTTGTATCAGTGCATGCAATTCGGCACATGCCCGGAGAGTTGATCCGGAAAATGCATATGCTTCTATCAGCGAGGACAATGCCTGGAAAATGTTGTATGCCTGGCTCAAGATTAACCCAATAGGAGCAGAGAATGCATTTAGGTTGGCAGTAGGTCTTAACCCACGACCGGTAAAAACTTTAGATGAAAGTCTGTCCTATCGCTATCAATACCTAAGTAAAATCCTATCAGTAAGTTATTCTAAACCCATCCAAATGGAAAGGGCTGCTTTTCAGTACATGTATGATGTCAAAGGAAACACCTTTTTGGATGCCTATAACAATATTCCCCATGTGGGCCATTCCCATCCCAAAGTAGTGGAAGCAGGACAGAGGCAAATGGCTAAGCTGAACACCAATACCCGCTACCTTTACGATTTATTGCCACAATATGCAGAGAAGCTTTTGGCTAAATTCCCATCTTCCTTAAACCGGGTATTTTTTGTGAATTCAGGCAGTGCGGCTTCTGATCTTGCCATCCGCATGGCCAAGTGGCATACCAATAGGGAAGGTATTATGATTATGGAACATGGTTACCATGGCAATACGCAGATCTCTATTGATATCTCGGATTACAAATTCAGCAATCCAAAAGGACAGGGCCAAAAGGACTATATTCTGAAAGTTCCTATTCCGGATGCCTTCCGTGGAAAATACAGCTATGACCCTGGAAATCAAGGGAAGAAATATGCGACCGAAGCAGTAGAGTTGGTGAATCAATTTAAGTACCCTATCGCTGCATTCATTGCTGAACCTATTGTAGGCTGCGGAGGGCAGGTACCCTTGGCTCCAGGGTATCTTCAGGAGCTTTATCCGGCAATTCGGGCACATGGGGGTCTTTGTATTTCCGATGAGGTACAGACAGGATTTGGAAGGGTTGGGGATCATTTTTGGGGATTTGAGCAGCATGGGATAGTGCCGGACATGGTGATATTAGGCAAACCCATGGGCAATGGACACCCTATGGGTGCAGTGGTCTGTACCCAGGAAATTGCGGACTCATTTGAAAAAGGGGTTGAGTTTTTCAGTTCCTTTGGTGGGAATCCCGTTTCCTGTGCTATGGGTTTGGCTGTGTTGGAGGTTATGGAAGAGGAAGGATTGCAGGAAAATGCATTGGAAGTGGGCAACTATTATAAATCTCTTTTTGTGCAATTGCAGCAACAATATGCTTGTATAGGAGATGTCAGGGGTTCGGGTTTGTTTTTGGGGGTTGACTTGGTCAAACCCGGAACAAAGGAGGAAGATGAACAGTTGGCAAAATTGATCAAAAACCAGCTTCGGGAAAAGTATATCCTGATCAGTACAGATGGTCCTAAGGACAGTGTCTTGAAGACCAAACCCCCTTTGATTTTCACAAAGGAGAATGCTTTGAAGGTAGTAGAGGAAATGGAAAGGATTTTATATAAATTGAAAAGATGAAATTTGAAAAATTGAATATCCCACAAGCGCTTCAGGATAATCAGCATGTGAGTTCACTGTCTGCATATTTGGTCGCCATGGAAAAGATGGTAATAAATCAATCGCTTATTGAACAGATCAATGCTGAAATCAGAAATTGTAATCAAGAGAAAGACGAAAAGCAGTTTTTGTTTAAGCTTCAGAAAGCAAAGTCCATGATCTTAAATTTGGTCGAAAAGGAAGCTAAAATAGTTCCTAAAGGCTTCTACCAAAAAAAGTGGATGGTCTTGGGAATGGCTGTATTTGGGATTCCTTTTGGGGTGGTTTTTGGAGCTGCTTTCGGGAATATGGCCTTCATCGGTATAGGCATTCCATTAGGTTTGGCAATAGGCATTGCTTTGGGGACTTCCCAAGATGAAAAAGCCAAGGAAGAGGGAAGGCAGCTAGATGTGATGGTTAAATAATGTGTTCAAATCTATTTTTTTTGAAGCTGCATTCGTCTGATTTATTACTTTTATGAAAATGAAGGTTTAATTGATGTTGTCAGAATTTTAAATCATTCCTCTTGTCCGGTTTTTTTGATACCAAAATTGATTACCTCCGCGGTGTAGGTCCCCAAAAAGCAGCTTTGATCAACAAGGAGCTGAATATTTTTACCTATGGGGAGCTGATCCAACATTATCCCTTCCGCTACGAAGACAGGACCAAGTTTTATAAAATCCGGGAAATCACCGAAGACCTGGAAAATGTGCAGGTAATTGCCAAAATCCGTTCGGTAGAAACCATAGGAGATGGCAGAAGGAAGAGATTGGTAGCCCATATTTATGATGATACAGGGGAAATGGAGCTCACCTGGTTTAAAGGGCTACAATGGGTAGAAAAAAAGTTACTGGTGGCTGTGCCATTTGTATTTTATGGCAAACCCAACCGCTATGGGCGGAAATTCAGTATTGCCCACCCGGAAATGGAACCTCTTTCCCAGGTTCAGGAAGAAAAAAGTTTTTTCCAGCCGGTTTATTCAACCACGGAGAAATTAAGGTCCAAATACCTGGACTCCAAAGGCATTTCCAAAATTATGGAAGGCTTGGTACATGTTTCCTATCCACAGATTCAGGAAACTTTGCCTTTAGATATTTTGCATCGTTTTAACCTGATTCCTAAACGGGATGCGCTCAAACAGATCCATTTCCCGGACAATCCTGAAATCCTAAAAAAAGCACGGTTCAGGTTGAAGTTTGAGGAGTTCTTTTTCGTTCAGCTCAGGCTATTGAAGCTCAAACTGACCCGTACCGAAAAATCCCATGGGCAGGTACTGAATCAAACAGAGCTGTTGACGAAGTTTTATAAAGAACATTTGCCATTCCAACTTACCGAAGCCCAGAAACGGGTAGTAAGGGAAGCCTATGGGGACATGAAGTCTGGTAAACAAATGAACAGGCTGATCCAGGGTGATGTGGGAAGCGGAAAAACCATGGTAGCCTTTATCTGTATTTTGATTGCTATCAGTTCAGGTGCTCAAGCTTGTCTCATGGCCCCTACGGAAATTCTCGCCAATCAACACTATGAAGGTTTGAAGGTATATGCAGACCTGATGGGCTTAAATATTGCTCTGCTTACTGGATCCACAAAGAAATCTGCCAGAAATGTAATCCATGAAATGTTGCGTTCAGGAGACCTGCACATCATCATTGGTACCCATGCCCTTTTGGAAGATGTGGTACAGTTTAGAAACCTAGGTTTGGCTATAGTAGATGAGCAGCATCGTTTCGGCGTCGCCCAGCGCGCCAAGCTTTGGGCGAAGAATGAGCATTTTTATCCACACGTGTTGGTTATGACCGCCACGCCGATTCCAAGGACTTTGGCGATGACTTTGTATGGAGATTTGGACATTTCGGTAATAGATGAATTACCGGCAGGAAGGAAGCCAATTCAAACTGTACACCGTTATGACAAAGACCGATTGAAAGTCTTTGGCTTTATGCGCAAGCAAATTCATGAAGGAAGACAAGTATATGTGGTCTATCCATTGATCCAGGAATCAGAGACTATGGATCTTAAAAACCTCATGGATGGGTATGAAAGTATTTGTAGGGCTTTTCCTGAATATCCTGTAAGTATTGTGCATGGCGATATGAAGGCAGGGGATAAGGATTTCGAGATGCAGCGTTTTGTCAAGGGAGAGACCAAGATCATGGTGGCGACTACTGTGATCGAGGTGGGTGTGAATGTTCCCAATGCCTCTGTGATGATTGTAGAAAATGCAGAGCGTTTTGGTTTGTCCCAATTGCATCAGCTACGGGGAAGGGTAGGCCGTGGGGCAGATCAGTCGTATTGCATCCTCATGACCAAATATGAACTGTCCAAAGACAGTAGGGTGAGGTTAGAAACCATGGTAAGAACCAACAACGGATTTGAAATAGCGGATGTGGATCTGAAACTCCGTGGCCCAGGTGACCTGATGGGTACGCAGCAGAGTGGTTTAGCGGATTTGTTGATTGCAGATTTGAGCAAAGATGCTCCTATACTCACCTTGGCAAGAGATGCAGCAGAACAATTGCTTCAGGATGATCCGGAACTTGTCCGGCCCGAACATGCCATGGTAGTCCGTCAAATCAGGGCACAGAAAAAGCATGAAATCAATTGGAGCAGGATTTCATAATTTTAAAAGACCTTTCAGGTTATTGGAATCTGAAAGGTCTTTCACTT
The DNA here is from genome assembly GCF_003014575.1 of Cecembia rubra. Lineage (GTDB taxonomy): Bacteria > Bacteroidota > Bacteroidia > Cytophagales > Cyclobacteriaceae > Cecembia_A > Cecembia_A rubra. Next base: position 63,094 of record NZ_PYGF01000007.1, on the reverse strand, counting down.
AAATCACCACCCGCTGTCCTGTTTCAGCAGATTCCAAAATGGCTTCAACAATTCGGATATCCCTTAAGCCTTCTTCCCCTGGTACCAGCAAAGGTCTGTTTTCCATTATGGCCATGGCATCCTGATCCATTTGGTTGGCCTGTTGCCAAGGGACTTGATAAGGGAAATTGATTTCACCAAGCGGGCTTTTCCCTTTATTTCCAGCATAGGCCTGAAAGGGAGCCAATTCTATGGTTCCATCTTCGCAACGGATATTGAGGAAATTGACATTTTCATAAAAGGTGGTTTTGATATTGCCTATGGCTCCATTTGGAAACTCTAGTACTGCCTCTACTACTTCACCTAATCCGTCTTTGTATATTTCAGGTCTTTCTGTATAGACTTTTGCATAAGTTACTGCTACGGGTTCCATGTTTGCGCCTAGCCTTGCTCCTTGAATGGAGTATACACCCATATCATAGATTACCCCACCTCCCATTTCTCTTTTCTGTTTCCAATGGTCTGTACGGTTTTCCCTGTACCCCGCTGCACAATCAAGTCCCAGTACCTTGCCCAGCTTTTCATTCTTTACAATTTCCTGGAATGCCTGGGTATTGGGTTCATGTTGGAGGCGGTAGCCAATAGATAAAGTAACATTATTTGCCTTGCAGGTATCGATCATGGCCTGACATTCTTCTACCGAAACAGCCATGGGTTTTTCGCACCAAACATGTTTTCCTGCTTTAGCAGCTCTAATGGTATACTCCATGTGCATAGAGGGGGGTAGCACTATATAGACCACATCGATATCGGGATTGTCCTTGATGCGGTCAAATTGCTCGTAATTGTAGATGTTTTTGTCCGGGATATTGTATTTGGCTTTCCACGCCTCTGCTTTGGAAGGAGTCCCGGTAACAATTCCTGCCAGGTAACAATGTTCCGTTTGTTGGAGGGCAGGTGCCAAGAGGTCAGTGCTATAATAGCCCAGGCCGACTAAAGCGACACCTAACTTGTCTTTTTTCTTTTCTTCAGATTTACAAGCCATTAGGCTAAAAGGTGAAACCAAACTCAGGCCAGCTCCCAAGGCCATGGTTTTGATTGCGTCTCTTCTGTTTTTGGTGCTCATAGGAGTAGGATTGAAAGGTATGTTTACAATTTAAGGATTTCTTTTGGTCAATTAAAGCTGAATAAAATGTAAGATTTCCTTTAAATCTCCTAAAATTTTCTGTATATTGGAAGATTACGAAAAAATTTTTGTCACTCATTAATCAATATGTCAAAAGAAAAATTAACCCTTGATCAAGTCTTATCCCTCGATTTACCCAATATCATTTTGTTTGCTGCACCGGTAATGATCGGACTGGTTGCTTTGGAATGGTTTCTATCTTACAAGGAAAAGAAAGATTATTATGATGGCAAGGATACTATAGCGGCTACTGTCATCGGTTTGGTAAACGTGGCCATGAGTGCAGGATTAAAGGTAATTACATTTGGAGTCATTTTATTTTTCTATAACCTTGTTCCCTGGTCTTTTCCAAATACTTGGTGGTCATTTGTAGTCTGTTTATTTTGGTTAGATTTTTGGAGGTATTGGGCGCACAGAATTTCACATGAAAACAGGTTTTGGTGGGCCACCCATGTCACTCACCACAATTCTGAAAAATATAATTGGTCAGTTTCCTTTCGCTTGAGCTGGACACAGCATATTAAAATTATTTTCTTTATTCCGGTGGCATTGGCCGGTTTTCACCCAGTGATGTTTTTTATAGTTCATCAGTTGGCGGTTTTATACCAATTTTGGATCCATACGGAATATATTGATAAATTGCCCAGGCCGATAGAGTATATATTTACTACACCTTCACACCATCGGGTTCATCATGCTTCCAATGAAAAATATTTGGACAAGAATTATGGTTCAACGTTCATCATTTGGGACAGGATGTTTGGGACTTTTATGCCTGAGGAAGAAAGGCCAGCCTATGGACTGACCAAGCAGGTGAAATCCTACAATCCGCTTACTCTAAATTTTCACGAATGGGCAGATATATTCAGAGATGTCAAAAACTCCAGTTCATTAAAGGAGGCCTTTGCGATGGTATTTACCAGGCCAAGTGAGCTCCAGGAAATGAAAGCTAAATTTAAAGAAAAAGAGCGAGTTAAAGTTTAATTTTACACAGGATCCCTTATGGTATAACATGAAAAGTAGCTACATAATCATCGCCCTGTTTATTCTGTTTTTTTCATGTTCTCCTAAGCAAATTATTGATTCCAAAGAAGGCTTTGTCGAGGTCAATGGTGGAAGAATCTGGTATGAGGTATTTGGTTCGGGCCCTAAGCCTCCTATTCTTTTACTTCATGGTGGACCTGGAGGAACCAGCTTAGGTTTTGAGCCTTTGAAAGAACTGAACTATGATGGACCGATTATTTTTTGGGATCAATTGGGGTCGGGAAGATCCGACACTTTGCTTGACACTACTTTGATGACCATTGAGAATTATGTAGATCAGGTAGAAAGATTGAGAAAACACTTGAATTTGCAGGACTTTGTACTTTATGGACATTCTTGGGGGACCATGCTGGGCATGGATTATTACCTGAGATATCCGGAAGAGGTAAAAGCCATCATTTTCAGTAGCCCTCTTTTCAGTACAAATCTTTGGATCGCAGATGCAGATACTCTTATTGCTACTTTGCCGGATTCTGTTCAACGCGTAATCCGTTACCATGAGTCAATGGGTACCTATGATGCCCTGGAATATCAGGAGGCAACAAATTTATATTACAGCCTCTATGTCACCCGTAAAGAAAGACCGAAGGTGGATAGGAGCCATCTCAACTTGGTATCAGGAGCGAATGTATACCTCTATATGTGGGGTCCAAGTGAATTTACCTCTACTGGAACCTTGAGAAATTATGACCGGCTTGAATTCTTGCCTACAATCAGTGTGCCTGTCTTGATGTTGACAGGTGAATACGATGAAGCTAGACCAAGTACAGTACAACATTATGCCAGTTTGGTTCCCAATTCCAAATTTGAAGTTATACCGGATGCAGCCCACAGCACCTTAAATGACAATAAAAGAGCAACTTTGAAGGGGGTTAGGGAATTTTTGGGAATGATTTCAAATTAAGTTTTTGTCATTCAATCCAATCCAAATAATTGGTTTTGTTGATTTCCTGCCATTTGGCATTGGGGTAGGCTTTTTCAAAGGCAACTGGGATTTTGGCTTTTTTTTCACTCCACTTGCATTCAAAAGCCTGAATTTCTTGATGGCTGTTGATTTCCAACAAATCAATTTCCTGTCCATCGTAAGTTCTCCAGAAATAATATTGGGGATAATACACTTTGGAAGAGTTTCTCTTTATCCTTTCAGTGATAATAAACTGTTCCCAAAGTAATCCCAAATCATTTCTTAATTCTACGGGACTAAAATTATTGATCAGGGCATTCCTGATACCATTATCATGAAAGTACCATTTTTTACTTTTGGTGACTTCTTTACGGAGATTCTGACTATATCCGCTTAGAGGAAAAATGACAAATACCTTGGAAAGCAAATCCAAATAGCGTTCCACAGTATCCTTGCTGATATGGAGACTGTTTCCCAATTCTACCGTACTTACCTGAGATCCTACCTGCCATGCCAGTAATTTTAACAATTTAAAAATTATATCAGCCCCTTTTACATTACTATAGGCTAATAAAATAGCGCAATTAATATAAATTAGGCTAATCTATTGGCGTAATTAACAAAAAATGGGGTATTACTACCCCATTCTAAAATCCACTGGATTAAATCCGTTTACTTATTATTCCCATAAAAACGGTCATGGAACTTGTATCTGGCATCGTTTTGGGCTTTTATCGCTTTGGATGCTGTATCGATCACCATTACAGGAGGATTTTCGTCATTGGCTGAGGCCTTTGGCCATTCCGGAAGTCCTACGCCATTTGGATTGTGTGTTTTGATAAAGTTGGCGAAGTACTTAAACATGGTTTCAGAAGTTTTGTAATCATCAGCTGTCCAGGCAAATTCTTTGATCCGGTCCAAATTGCCCATGGCATATTCTATTTCTGCTGCATGAGGTGCACCAAGATCTTTGGGTCTGTGCGGTGCATCGCTTGCCCTTCTGGAGGTACCTCCAGCCAATCCTGCTTCCAAAGTTTCATCCACTAGCGGGGGTCTTAATTTAGCATAAAGGTAGCGGTATACAGGTTGGCCTGAATTTTTGCGATGCAGGTCAAACCATTTCCATGTGCTATAAGAAATAAACCTGTCCCCAGCAAGATCCATCGCAGAAAAAGCGACCTGTTCTTCGGTTTCATGGGGATATAAGTTTAAAACTTCCGTATAGTCATTTGGATAAGCCTGTTTTACTTTGATAATGAAGTTTTCCTTTGAAAGAGACAAACCCTGCATAAATGCTGCACCTGGGTTTTCCTGAGTATTCCAACCTAGGAGTAAAGGTACTTGGGCCTGTTCTCCGGCATTGAAGATTTCTGTCAGTGTTTTTGGCAATAAATAGCCATCCAGTACAACAGGGAAGCCAAACCTTCCTGATTCATTATACATTTCATAAATATCCCTTGTTGGGAGTTTTCTAGCTTCTGCAATACTTTTGATGCCAAACTTCTCAAAAAATTCCATACCTACTTGTTCCGCTTCTTTCAAGGATGTCGGTGCAAGGGCAGTAATACCGGCTCCACTCTCACCAATGGCCGCAGCGATGAGATTTTTGGATAGAGGAGAGGCCATTTGATAGCTGACTGAAATGGAACCGGCAGATTCTCCGGCGATGGTTACTTTCTTAGGGTCTCCACCAAAAGCAGCAATGTTTTCCTGTACCCATTGGAGTGCCAGTGCTTGGTCCAATAGACCATAGTTGCCAGAGGCTTTATAAGGAGCTTCTGCACTGAGTTCAGGATGGGCCAGAAAGCCAAATACCCCCAATCTATAATTGATAGTTACTACCACAATTCCTTCTTTGGCCATGTTTTCACCATCATAGCGTGGTTCCGAACCATCACCCGCAACGAATCCGCCACCAAAGAAGTAAACCAAAACAGGCAGGTTTTTGGAATTTCTGGAAGCTGGTGACCAGACATTGAGGTATAGACAATCCTCACTTACGCCATTTGACCGGGAATTCATATCTCCCCAAATAAGTTTCTGAACTGGCCTTGGCCCAAATTCTTTTGTTTCTTTTACCCCTATCCAATTTTCAATTGGTTGGGGTGCCTTCCACCTAAGGTCTCCTATTGGCGGTTTGGCAAATGGTATTCCGAAATACTTTTGAATTCCGCTTTTTGTATCATAAAACCCTTCAATGGTTCCGTTTTTGATTTTTGCCTGAACGGGAAATCCATCTTTGCCTTGTGCCAGTACCAAAGCGAGTGTAAATAGGAAAAACCCAAAGGAAAGGAAGACTTTTGTCATTGGAATAGTTGTTTGGTGTTTATTGTGTATTATATACACAATGATAAATCAAATTAATCAAATTATCAATGAATGTCTATTTTTCTCTTGGATGGGGAAGTCTTATTCTTAGACCTAAAAATCATACAGTGTAGTTTTCTTCTTTCCAGAGTTCTCACCCATATTAGTTGGCCTAGCTTATTACTTTTTTCCAGATTTAGCTTTGTACATCTCTTCAAGTAAGCAGGTTGGATTTAATTGAAGCTTATTTTATCTTATTAAATGTTAGACGATTAAGTGAGATTTTGATTTCCAAATGTTAATAATTTACATTAAATGAAATTTTGAAATTTCCTTTGTTTTTTCACATCCATATAAAAATTTTAATATTTCGCCAGCTTGGACAACAAAAGAGTGCCTAGATCCATTTTTTTTACTGGTTTTGTTAAAAATTTGGAACACTCTACATCTTTTTTTTGAAGTGAATTTTCTTTGTTAAACAAATTCTGTAAATCAAATTATATGCAAAATTATATTTTGAATTGAATTATTGATTTTTGTTTCGAATATATCGCATTTAATTTACAAAATATGTAAAAAATGAAAGTAATAATCTTTTAAAGCCTTTGTGAAAAAATTTTATTTTGAAAATATTGTTTTTAGTATTATTTTTCGATACGCTACCTATTTTGTTCTGGCGGGATAAAGCAAAATATTATTAACATTTAAACCCATTAAACCTATGAAAAAACAATTATGGAATTTTATGTTCCTGTTGTTTTTCCTGTTGAGTTTTAGCCTAGGCGCTGCCTTTGCCCAACAGGGACAAATAACAGGAAGGATTACTGATTCAGATTCGGGTGAAGGGATCCCTGGAGTCAGTGTGTTGGTGAAGGGTACTACAAGAGGTACTATTACTGATATAGATGGCAACTATTCCATCATGGCTTCCACGGCCGATGTACTAGTGATTTCTTTTATTGGATATCAAACCATTGAAGAAGTTGTTGGCAATAGGTCTGTAATTAATCTGAATCTTGCTCAATCAGTACAGGCACTTAATGAAATTATTGTAGTGGGTTATGGTACCCAAGAGCGTAAAGAAATTACCAGCGCGGTTACAAGTGTCAAAGCTGAAAATTTTAACCAAGGTACAGTCAATGATCCTAGACAATTGCTACAAGGAAAAGTAGCAGGTTTGAATATTGCTAGGCCAGGAGGTAATCCTAATAGAGGGTTTAACGTAAGGTTGAGAGGTATATCCACAGTAGGTGAAAATGCGGAACCATTAGTGGTAATTGATGGTGTGATAGGTGGATCATTGGCAACAGTGGATCCGAATGATATCGAGTCTATAGATGTATTGAAGGACGGTTCTGCTGCCGCGATCTATGGTACAAGGGGTTCTGCCGGTGTTATTTTGGTAACGACAAAATCCGGAAGAGCAGGAAGAACTGTAGTCGAGTACAATGGTAGTGGTGCAGTAGAAAATGTGGCAAGAACAATCCCTGTAATGTCAGCAGAGGAGTATAAGAGGGTTCCAAATTCAGTAGACTTAGGTGGGAATACCAACTGGCTAGAGGAAGTCACAAGAACAGCTTATACCCATGTACACAATTTATCATTAGGAGGTGGAACTGAATCCACTACATATAGGGTATCTGTAAATTCACGTAATGCCCAAGGAGTAGGGATCAATTCTGGCTTCAACCAATTTAATGCCAGATTGAATTTGACTCAGAGGGCCTTAAAAAATAAAGCTATATTTTCAACCAATATCTCCACTACTTCCATCGATAGAGAGCTAGGTAATGAAAACTCATTCAGGTATGCTATAGTAAGTAACCCGACTGTGCCAGTTAGAAGTTCATTGCCACAAGATGCAAGATTTGGAGCATACACCGAAAGAGACATTTTTGACTGGTTCAACCCAGTATCTATAGCAGAACAAAATATTGCTGATGGTAGAGACAGTAGGATTTTGGCAAGCTTGAGAGGTGAATACAATTTTACATCCAACTTTTCTGCTGCTGTATTTTATGCTACTCAGAGGGAAACAGATTGGAGAGGTTCTTATTCCCCTAAGACAGCTAAGTTTGGAGGTGGTTTTGGAAGGAATGGATTGGCCACTATCCAAAATGACACAAGACTGAATGACCTTTTTGAAACTACCGTAAATTATGGTCAGGATTTGGGCAAGGTCAATATGGCTTTACTTGGTGGTTATTCATTCCAGGAATTCTTCAATCAGGGCAGTTGGATGCAAGCAGGTAATTTCTTGACCGATGCATTTACATATAATAATATCGGAGCTGCTTTGGATTTTGCTAACGGACTTGCTGAGGTCAGAAGTTATGCTGATAAAAATAGACTTGTTGCTTTTTTTGGCAGAGCAAACTTTAACTATCAAGATACTTATTTACTTTCCATTAGTGCAAGGTATGAAGGCTCATCACGTTTTGGGGCCAATAACAAATGGGGTCTATTCCCTGCTGTGAGCGCAGGTGTAAATATTGCCAACTTAGTGGATATTACCGGAGTTACGGCATTGAAATTCAGAGCCAGTTATGGTAGAACAGGTACGCAACCTAATCAATCCTATCTTTCATTACTTAGATTTGGCCGGCAGGGCAACTTCTTCTACAACGGGCAGTTTGTACCTTCATTTGGTCCAATTTCAAACCCCAACCCGGATTTGGCCTGGGAAACAAAAGATGAATATAACGTAGGTCTTGATTTTGTAATTTTCAACAATAAGTTGGATGGAGCTATTGATTATTACACAAGGGTTACTACAGGTATGCTTTTACCTATCAATGTGCCGGTACCACCAAATTTGTTTCCAACTACAGTTTTGAACATAGGGGAAATCCAGAACTCAGGTCTTGAAGTCACCCTTAATTACAATGCTGTCCAGAAATCCTTTTTCAGGTGGACTACAGGTGTCAACTTTTCTACTTTGAGTACAAACCTGAGAAGCCTTTCCTCCGGGGATCTGAGTTTCGGAGAAGTAAATTATCGCTCTAATTTTGGATCTCCAGGCCAAAACTTGACCCAATTGATTAGAATTCAGGAAGGTGGACCTCTAGGACAGATTTGGGGGCCAATTTTTGATGGAGTCAATGAAGATGGAAGCCCAAGAATGAAAGATTTAAACGGCAGTGGAGGATACTGTAATTGTAATGAGGACAGGGCACAGTTAGGCACAGCTTATCCTACTTTCAACTTTGGTATCAACAATTCATTCTCTTATAAACAATGGGATTTGAATTTCTTCTTTAGGGGTTCAGTGGGCCACTACTTAATTAATAGCTACAGAGGATTCTATGAGAACTTGGAAGGTACAACTGTTCAGAATTACAATGTTGTCAAAACCAAGTATTATGATCCAAGGATTACCAAAGCTGAATATAACAGTAGCCATGTAGAAAAAGCGGACTTTGTCATATTGGACAATGCTACCTTAGGCTATAATTTTCTACTCGGTCCCGGCCGAAATGTGACTAGACTTAGGGCTTTTCTATCAGTTCAGAGTCCATTTATGTTTACAGGTTATACAGGTGTAGATCCAGAGGTTAGGTACCTAGATACAGAGACCAATGATCCACTGGCACCAGGTATAGAAAGAAGAGCTACTTACTTCACGACTACCATCACTACAATCGGTGTTAATTTAAGTTTCTAAGCAAAAAATTAAGTTGATATGAAAAAATTATTGAACATAAAAACCATCTTGATTGGCTTAGGATTAAGTTGCTTAACAACCACGTCCTGTGTCGATCTTGAGGAACAGGTTTACAGCCAGGTTACTGCAGACAATTTCTTCAGAACAAATGAAGAGTTTATTTCTGCACTTGGAGCGGCTTATAGTTCTTTGGGGGGATTGGGTAACCACTCTGGTCTTTGGTCCATCAATGAGCTCGCTTCTGATGAAATCGTTATTTCAACCAAAGGAGGTGATTGGTTTGATGGAGGGGTATTGTTACAGTTGCACCAACATGAATTTTTACCTGATAATCCCTTTTTCCAGAATTCTTGGAATTTCCTTTTTGGTGGCATTAATACCTGCAATCGTCTGATATTTTCTTTCCAGTCATTGGATAACCCCAATTCAGCTGCGTTTATTGGTGAGCTGAGAGCCCTGAGAGCTTTATTTTACTATTGGGCAATGGATGCATTTGGCAATATTCCTTTGGTAACTGACTTTACCGCTTTGGAATCTCCAGGTACAAAGACTAGGAAGGAAGCCTACGATTTTATCCTTTCCGAATTGAATGAGGTAATTCCATTGCTCCCGACAGCAAAAGACGGGACTACTTATGGAAGAATGACCAAATGGGCGGCATTGACTATCAGGATGAAGCTTTATCTCAATGCTGAGGTGTATACAGGTACTCCACAATGGGCTTTGGCAGCTGCTGATGCTGAGGAAATTATCAATAGTGGTCCATATAGCTTGATGCCTAGTTATAAAGACAATTTCCTTATCAACAATGCCGGTTCTACAGAAAATATCTTTGTATATCCATATGACAAGGTCTTTGCCGGAGGGTTTAACTGGGTCATGATGACATTACACATTGCCAGCCAGTCGACATATAATCTTACCCAGCAACCTTGGAACGGATACCAAACTGTTGAAGAATTTTACAATTCTTACATAGACCCTTCAAAGAACCCCGGAGTTCAAGGTCCTGTTTGGAAGGGTCTCGCATTGTCACAATCTGTTGGAACCATTGATGGTAGGTTAAGCAACTTCCTGGTAGGTCCTCAGTTCAGGTCAGATGGAAGTAGGTTGGTAGATCCTGGCGTTGAACCATTTGATGCTACAGGTAGAAACGGTGACCCTGATGGACCGCCATTGACATTTATGCCATACTTGAATGAAATTTGGCCACAGGGATTAAGACAGGCAGGAGCAAGGATTGGCAAATATGAATTTGAGATGGGCGGAACCAATAATATGAGTAATGATTTTGTCATATTTAGGTTATCAGATGTCATACTTTCCTTGGCTGAAGCAAGATTTAGACTAGGTAATACAAGCCAAGCATTGGCTTTGGTCAATCAGATTAGAGCAAGAGCCGGCAATCTCGATCCATTTACCACTTTGACAGAGGAAAATTTATTAGCAGAAAGAGGGAGGGAAATGTTTGTAGAAATGACCAGAAGGCAGGATCTTATCAGGTTCAAGAAATATGGTCAGGCTTGGTGGCCATTCCAGGGAATGAATAGACCAAAAAGAGTTCATCAGCCTGGAAGTCATTTGGAGCTTTTCCCAATTCCAGAGCCACAACTTCTAGCCAACCCAAGGCTAAAACAGAATCCAGGATACAATTAATTAAATAGGGTTTGATTTTATTAAAGGCAGGCAATAAACTTTGGTTTAAGCCTGCTTTTTTTGTCAAACAATTTGGTGAAATTTGTGCTAATCAACAGAAAATCGTAATATTTAAGTTTGGAAGTTAATAATCACTTGTAGTCATCAGCCCACCCATTTCCATTGCTATGAATCCAATAAATAAGAGTATAGTGTTCCTTTTTTTGCTTAGCTTAACAGCCTGTAATATTATTCAAAAGAATACAACAGAAAATGATCAATTGTTTTTTGGGTTTTATTTGGGAATGAAACAACAAGATTTTTTTGACCATTGTACCGAATTAAACAAAGAACAAATCATAACACAAGGCCCGGGGGGTACCACCAGTGTAGAGCATAGGATCAAGGATAAATTTTCAAGTGAAGTAAGTATGCGCTTTTTCCCCACCTTCATTGACTATAAGATATTTGAAATGCCTGTAACTTATTCTTTTATTGCCTGGGCACCATGGAACCGTCAATATTGGGCAGAAAATCTGTTGGAAGAGATTCTCGAAGAGTATAAAAAAGATTATGGAGAAGATTTTAAACTCATCAATCACCCTACTCAAGGCAAAGTATATTATAAAATTGATGGCAAAAGAAGAATCAATTTATTTGTCAAAGATGAGCAATTTGTTCAGGCTGTATTCACAGACCTAGAAGTGGAAAAAAGACTTAAATCCGAATACGAAAAGAGCATAAGTCCTGATTATAATCAAAACTGAACCAAAGCTTGGAACGAAGCAAGTATAAGGCAAAACTTTACATTAACCCTTTTTTTATTGGGATGGTTTTATGGGCCTGCCATTCAAAGAATGTGGATAGTACAGAGGAAACTCTTTTCACATCGATAAAGCCTTCTTATTCAGGAGTAGATTTTTCCAATGAACTGGTAGAAGAGGAATCTTTTAATATAATAGAATACCTTTATTTCTATAATGGTGCAGGAATAGCAGTAGGAGATATCAATAACGATGGTTTATTGGACATTTATTTTTCATCTAATCAACAGGGCAATCAACTTTATCTTAACAAAGGAAACCTTCAGTTTGAAGACATTACTGAAAAAGCAGGTCTTGTTTCACCTGGTCCTTGGAAAACCGGAGTAAGCATGGTGGATATCAATGGAGATGGATTTTTGGATATTTATCTCTGTAGGGTTAGCGGATATAAAGGACTTGAGGGTAAGAATGAACTATATATCAACAATGGAGACTTGACATTTACAGAAAGCGCAGAACTTTACGGGCTTGATTTCAAAGGTTTCAGTACCCAAGCTGCTTTTTTTGATTATGATGGAGATGGTGATTTAGATATGTATTTGTTGAATCATGCAGTCCATACTGAAAGGAGTTTTGGCCGGGCTGCACTTAGGTATATTGATAATGGTCAAGCTGGTGATAAACTTTATCGGAATAACCTGGATAAGGGTGAAATAAAGTTCTCAGCAGTAAGCAATGAAGCCGGTATTTTCTCTAGCCAAGTCGGGTATGGTTTAGGAATAGGTATAGCTGACCTTAATAAGGATGGATGGCCTGATATTTATGTTTCCAATGATTTCAATGAAAATGACTACCTGTATATCAATCAAAAAGATGGTACTTTTAAAGAAAGCATATCCAAGTCACTAACTTATTCAAGCCGCTTTTCCATGGGGAATGATCTCGCCGATATTAACAATGACACTTGGATAGATATTATGACCTTGGATATGTTGCCCGAAGATGAAAAAACCCAAAAAATGTCCGTTGGAGAAGATCCATATGAAATTTTTAAATTAAAGCTCAATTTTGGATATGAAAGGCAAGCTTCAAGGAATATGCTTCAACTGAACAATGCGGATGGGACATATTCTGAAATAGCCCAATTGGCAGGTCTTTATGCTACAGATTGGAGTTGGGCAGTTTTGTTAGCAGACTTTGACAACGATGGTCTAAAGGATGTTTTTATTTCAAATGGAATAAAGCTCAGGCCCAATGATGTGGATTACATCAATTTTATAACTGGGGCAACCTCTCTCGACCAGATAAAAAATTTAGACCTTGCAGCAAAAATGCCTGAAGGCCTTGTACCGAATTATTTTTTTAAAAATTCTGGTAACCTGCAATTTCAGGATGTATCCAAAAATTGGGGCATTTCCCAAAAGACTATCTCAAATGGGGCAGTGTATGCTGACTTGGACAATGACGGAGACCTTGATCTGATTGTCAATCATATCAACAAAAAAGCGGAAATTTTTAAGAACCAAACCATAGAAATGGATTGGGGAAATGGCAGCAATTTCATTAAAGTCAGATTTTCTGGAAATGGGCTCAATGTTTTTGGAATAGGGGCCAAAGTGATTGCTTACAGCGGTGACTTAAGTATATACCAAGAAAATTATACCAGCCGGGGATTCCAATCCAGCACTGCCCCAGAAATCCATATAGGATTAGGTCAAATAAAGACTTTGGATTCTCTTGTTGTGATTTGGCCGGACCAATCTTTCCAAAAATTGGAAAAAATCAAAGCCAATCAAACCCTCACTTTAAATCAATTTGATGCATATGGGAATTTTAAGTTTACCCAATTGAATAAACCCGTTAATTGGGAAATTATTAGTACCGAGGAATCAGGATTAGACTTCGTACACGAGGAAGATGATTATAATGATTTTAATCTAGAATCGCTTCTTCCCCACAAAATATCAAGAGAAGGCCCAGCCGCACTAATTTTTGATTTTAATGGAGATGGTCTTGAAGATGTGTTTCTGGGGGGAGCAAGTGGCCAAGAACCAATGATTTATCTACAAAACAAAAATGGCAGGTTCAAAGGTTTATGCCCGGAGGAATTGTCTCGGGATGCAGATTTTGAGGATATTACTGTCATTTGGGAGGATTTTGATCAGGATGGTTTACCCGATTTAATTGTAGGCAGAGGGGGAAATATACATAATTCATCTCCAAATTCACATTCTAAATTTTACAGGAATTTGGGCAATGGGGAATTGGCTAAAGGAATCAGTTTACCGCTTGATCCTAATCTTCAGGTCGCAAAGTTTATTCCTATGGATATTGATCAGGATGGGCTTTTGGATCTTTTTGTGGGAGGTAGGAATTGGGCTGGGAGATATGGGGAAGTCCCTCAAAGTTATCTATTGAAAAATATAGGGAATGGGCTATTTGAGGATTGGACAAAAATTTGGGGTCCTGAAATCCAATTTTCTGGGATGGTAAAAGACGCCTCTTGGGTAGATTTAAATCAAGACGGGAGTAAAAAATTAATCGTAATTGGAGAATGGATGCCAGTGAAGATTTATGGATTTGAAGGCATTAAACTAGTTGACCAAACTCACCTTTATGGCTTGGAAAACACAAACGGCTGGTGGAATACCATACGAGTCCATGATATTGATAAAAACGGGTTTCCTGACTTTATCCTTGGAAATATTGGGAAAAACACCCGCTTAAAATCTGATGCTTTGAGTCCTCTTAAAATGTGGGTTAAAGATTTGGACAATAACGGAAGTTTAGACCAAGTGATTGCTTATCCTTTGAATCACCAATATTTTCCCTTGGCAAACAGAGATGAATTGGTGAAAAGGTTACCAGCAATGAAGAAAGAGTTTGTGAGAAACTCTCATTTTGCCGGAAAAACTATTGAACAAGTATTCAAAAAAACTCCTTTGGACGGGGGGGCTTATTTTGAAGCAAAAGAATTTTCCTCCCAAGTTTGGTTAAACATGAATGGCAAATTTGAAATAATAAACCTGCCTATTCAGGCCCAATTTGCCCCGATTCAAGCCATCCATGTCCAAGACCTGGATGGAGATGGTTTGTTGGATTTGATTACTGGAGGAAATTTTATCGAAACGGCACCTTACTTTGGAGCTTATCTGGGAAGTTGGGGAAATTTGTTCAAAGGGGACGGGAAAGGGAATTTTGTACCGTTCCAAAGAGGATCTTTAGGAATTTACGGACAAATCAAGCATATTCTTCAACTCAAAGTAAAGGAAGAATTATGGACTCTCTTCATTAGGAATGATGATAAAATAGAAATTTTGAGATTTCAGCAACCTTAGTTTTTTTATTTCCATGCAAAGGGTTTAAGGTCAAATATTGTTTCATTACCAAGGATATTTGCTGCTATTGCCTCACCCAATCCAGCTGAATGCTTAAATCCATGGCCACTGCATGCTGAAGCGACTATCACCTCCGGAAAATCAGGGATTTCATCTACCACAAAATAGGAATCAGGGGTTACAGTGTAGATGCAAACTTTGGACTGGATAACCTGTTGCTCCAAATGGTTGAAACGTCCTGCAATTTTCTCTTTTATAAACTCCAGTTGTTCTTCTTGGCCAACATCCCGAGATAAAGTATCCGGATGAAATCTTTCAACAAATGACTCAGAGGCCATTTTAACCGATTGGCCGTCCAAGGAAGGGAATCCATAAATAAAATCTTCTGCATCAGGCCCAAATCCCCACATGTATACCGGTGTATTTCCCAGAGCGAAAGCTTGATTTTTAACTGGTAGCCAGTGCAAAATCTGACGGCAGATTTTAAAGTGGGATTTTACCATCCCGGGCAGAAAGTCCTTAACCCAAGCCCCTGCACTGATGACTGCCCTTCCAGCTTCAAATTCTCCCTGATTGGTTCTGACCAATACAGCGCCACTTGAAAGGGGAGTAATCCCCAATACCCTGGTGTGGGTTTTAATGATAGCCCCATTTTGCTCAGCCAATTGGAGTTGGGTGGATATGGCCAGTTCAGGCCTAAGAAACCCAGCGCTCGGTTCATAATAAACCATCCCACTTTCTTCTAAATTGAATTCAGGATGCCTTTTTCTAAGCTCATTGGCATCAAAAAGCTCGTGGGGAATTCCTGCCTCTTGGGCAAAATGGACCGTTCTTTTGAAAAAACCCTCTGACCCATGTTTGGACCAACTTTTTCCCCCTGAGTCAAAGAGTAAGCCTCCTGTGGAAGTCATAATTTCCTTCCCGCTTATTTTTTCAATTTCCCTCCAAATTTCATGAGAGCGCATGACAACAGGAACAAAATCCATCCCTTCTCCTACCGCAAGCCGCGTGATACGGGATTCTCCATGGGAAGATCCCATGGTATGTGGAGGAGCGAATTGGTCAATTCCCAAAATCCTTTTTCCGGATTTGCTCAATTGCCATAGTGTGGAACAACCTAAGGCTCCCAACCCAATGACTGCTATATCAAAAACCTTGCCTTGCATTCTGCTTATTTTTTCAAACTTAGAATTAAGCCTTTGATGAGACTGATTTACCTTGAAAACAGAGTTAGTTTTTTCATTGACCAGGCTTTTTCAGCTTTAGATTCTATTTCTATTTTCAAAAAAGATGATTTTCTCTGGGCTTTCCAAGCCACTGTATTTACACCTGGTACGCCTTCAGCATTCGCTACTTTTTTCCATGACTTTCCATCATCAGAAACTAAAATGGAAAATTGGTTTGGAAATTCATCTTTTCCAGAATCAAATTGGACCTCAGTTAACATTTGTGGAATTGGCAATTGTACCATAAACCACATACCAGGTTCTTGGGACACGTCTGATTTCCAACCCTTATAAGAAAAAGCGTATCCAGGATCCTTTTCAGAACCTACCCCCAGAAGGGCAGTGCTGCTCGCTTTTACTTTCCAGTTGTCCTGAAAAGTCAGGGCTTTTGGAACTTCACCTATCAGCTCATCAAAGGTGAAAACGGATTTTCGCGTTTCGGTATCCTTCCTGATTTTGGCTACATAATCTGGTTTTATGAAGCTACCACTATTCCCAAAATCATTTCGGATATAGGAAAGCACAGATGCGATATATTCATCATCATTGGCATTCATTGGTATCATAATTCCTTCGTACTCCTGAGCATCAACAGCCCCTTGCAATCCATGCAGCATCACTTTCACCGCATATTCCGGATGGCCTAGGATTCTAGGAGAACCAGAAAATGCCGGGGCGATCAACCTTCCATCCCCAGTAGGTGAACCTAGGCCTTTTGGACCATGACAAGTGGAACAATAGTTATCAAATATAGCCTTTCCCCTTACGAAAAGCCTCCTCTCAGTTTCTTCGAACCGTTTAGAAGATGAGTTTTTAGCCTCCTCCAATCTATCTAACAATTGCCTGCCAATTACCTGAATTCCTTGAGATGGATTTTTATTCATGGTATCTGAAATCAGTTTTTCTATCTTATCCATTTTCAGAACATGGGCACTGAGCAATGCCTGTAGTGCCACATCATGGTTGTTGTCAGCGGCAGCTTCGAAATAAATCTCAGTCAAACTTTTTTCTCCGTATTTATATAGGGTTTCAGCAGCCCGCAATCCTTGTATTTTAATGTTCGGATTGGGGTCTTGTGTGAATTTTTTGACCAGGTCAACCTTAAGTTCACCCAGCCCTTCCAGTGTCCAAAGTGCATGGATTCTAGTCAACTCATTGGAAGAACTGCTTGCCAATTTGGTCAGTTCAGGGACTATACTTTTATCCTGATTAAGAATCAAGGTTTGCTGGGCCATATCCCTCCACCAGCCATTAGGATGTTCCAAGTGCTTGATCAATTCCTCTGCAGATTCCTCATACATTTTTGGTTTTTTGGTATTTCGGGGTAAACCCTCATAAGATAGCCGCCAAATTCTACCATTACCTACGATATCATCCATTTGATATTGTTGGATCTTTGTCCTCAGGTAGCTTCCCTCCTGTGTCCATTCCCCCTGCTGAATAATACCTCTATACATGTCCACGATATACAAAGTGCCATCCGGAGCAGTTGCCATATCTACAGGACGGAATAAGGGATCAGTAGATTGAATAAATTCTGAACCTTCGTTGATATACTTATTTTGAAGGTAGGACAACCCTTCTATTTTTTCTGTTACCACCCTTCTGACAATTCTTCCTACAGGTTCCCCATAGATATAATCACCTACCAAATCCTGAGGAAGACGGTCTCCCCGGAATACATCATTTCCAGCAGCTCCTGTTACATTGGACAAGGAACCATCAGGTTTGGTTTCCTGCATTCCAGGCTGAAAATCTGCTAATTTCACAAGACTATATGGTACACGAAAGCCCTCTTTCAGGGCTCCTTTGACCTGAAAATTTCCATAAACAATTGGGAATTGGAAGCCTTGAGGCACTCCTCCTGCTCCATCTTGGAAAAAAATGGTTCCGTAATTATCCTGGGTAACACCCCATTGACCCCAAGGGTTGCCACTTTCTTCCTGTATGACACCTGTTGGCGTCCAACGTATCCGTTTGTTGTTATAAGTACTGTACATCCAATTGTCCATGGTCCAGGTCAAAAAACTTGTCTGATGCTCCACATTACCAGATCTACCAAGACCTGAGGCAAACAATTCCTTCTTATCCGCTTTACCGTCACCATTGGTATCAGTATATCGATAGACATGATCCTCATTGGATTCCATGGACAGGATGCTATTTGGGCCAAAAGGTACTACATACCTAGGAAACACCAGATTATCCAAAAACACAGTTCCAGTCTCATAGACACCATCCCCATCCAGATCCTCCCAACGGGAAATTCTCGAAGTGGGCAATAATTCTCCCTTTGCATCCAAATCTTGCATGTAAGTCCTTAGTTCTAGCACATACATACGCCCATTTCCATCAAAACTAATTGCTGCCGGTTCACGGATTTGGGGTTCAGAAAGCACTGGTTCCATTTTGTATCCAGGTTTAAGTACAAATGTCTTCTTTTGTTCATTTGCTGAGACAGGTACTATGGGGGGCTTTGGACTTAAATCTATGCCTTTCCAAATTTTGGATTCAAGGTCAGCACCTTCGGGAATGCTTATGGATGGATATGGGGCTACAAGCCGTTTCGGATCCATCGAATCTGCGGGAGAAATATCAAATGGAGACTGTTGTGGTGATTGACAAGCTGTCTTAAGACAAATTAAAAATGTAAAAATGATGAATGTTGATTTTAAAGTGCCTATAAATTCGAAACAGTTTTTTTTGAGAATTTTATTGATCATTTGCGTTTGTAATTTAACAGATGGGTAGGTCATCTAGTTTGGGACGAGTGTTTTCTTTAATTGCCCCCTAATAACCAGCTGATTGTTAAATCAAATCAGTTGGCCATCATAAGTGATAAAAATATTTGTTTTTCCGGTATTTTGTATTTTTTTTAATAAGTATTTCTGGTTTCCATAAAAATTTAAACAACATGTTTGCTACTATTCCTTTAAAAATAAAGCACCTCTTATTGGTCGCCATAAGTTTTCCATTTTTGATGGCCTGTAATTCACCCTCATTGGATGATCAGCAAAAACCGGTCATAATGGCCTATTACGTAGCAGAAAGGGATTATCAGCCAGAGAAAATCCCAGTTGAAAAACTCAGTCATATCATTTATTCCTTTACTGTAGTCATTGAAGGGGAGATGAGGTTTAGAAATCCTGATGTGGCAGGCCCGAAGTTGGAGGCATTAGTCAGACAGAAGTCAAGAAATCCAAATTTGAAGGTAATGATTGCCTGCGGAGGCTGGGGGGCAGATGGTTTTTCTGATATGGCCCTTACAGAGGAAGGCCGTGCTAAATTCATTCAAAGTGCAAAAAGCTTCATTGAGCAATATCAATTGGATGGCATGGATATGGACTGGGAGTACCCAGGGATTTCTGGAGCAGGTACCATGGCCAGGCCAGAGGATACGGAGAATTTTACTGCTTTGATGAAAGGGCTTAGGGAGATGTTGGATACTTTCGATAGTCCAAAAATCCTGACCTTTGCTTCCGCAGGTTGGAAAAGGTATTATGACTTTATCGAAGTGGACGAAGTCATGAAATATGCAGATTATATGAATGTGATGACTTATGACCAAGTTTCAGGGGAATCCATATATACAGGGCATCATACACCTTTAGGGTATGTGAGCAACAAGGACATTGAAGGCACACCCTTCCAATCCCATCTGGATAGTCTCTTTGCAACCAATGCTGCCCCAGATAATGATCCAGAGTCTGTGGAAAAGATTGTAGATTTTCTTATTGGCAAAGGTGTAAACCCAGCTCAAATTGTAATTGGCTCGGCTTTTTATGGAAGGGTTTGGAAAGGAGTGCCTCCTACCAACCAAGGTTTATATCAGCGGAGCAGTGAAATCCACACTGGCTGGTTGGCCTACCATCAGATCCGCGATAGATACGAAGCAGATAGCAATTTTATCAGATTTTGGGATGAGAAAGCTAAAGCCCCCTATATGTATCAGGCAGTAGATAGTTTATTGGTATCCTATGATGATACTGTTTCTGTAGCTCTTAAGACCAGATACGCCATTAATAAGCAACTTGGAGGAATTATGTTCTGGGAATTAGGGAACGACACCAAGGAACCAGGAAGTCTTTTGGATGCCATCTACAAAGAAGCCCGGAAATAAGGCCCTGCCACTTCAGAAAAGAGATTTCAAATTTCTTATCTGAAGTGGCTAAAGGAAGAAAGAGCAAATTCTGAAATCAAAATATTTTACTTTGGGATTAGGACCTACTCTGTCCAAGCCTTTCCAACATCACTATAATCAATGCACCCTTTGAAAGGTCCGGGAATCGGATCATAAGCCAGGTAAGCTTTACCTATTTTTTCAGAATGAAAATATCCCAGCAGAGCCAGTTCTTTCATCATTCGGTAAAAAGGAAATTCATCTCCTTCGGCAAAGTTATATGCCCAAAGTGCACCAGGAAGGGCTTCTGATTTTTCTTCAAAATGCTTGATGACTTCATCTTTTTTGCTGTTATCCAGTTTGGTAAAGTCTTTTCCCAGCAAGGATTTGGCAGTGGTGTTGAAGGAATCCAAACCTGAGGCAAAACCTTTTTGGATTTTCTCGGGAAAGGCAGAAACAAGGATTTTATCGATAAATTCATCGGTTCCCACGTCCAGTGCCCCAGGCGTATCCGTACGGGGAAGAATTCTATCTACTAAAGCAGCGAGTATTTTAGCCTGATCCTGACTAAGTAATTGTGGTGTCCAGGAGAGTTTTTCTCCCCTTCCACAGGATTGCATCAGGGCAGTTACCGCAGAACCGGTAATCGCATAACCCAATATCATAGCGGTGCTTTTTAAGGCGTCTCTTCTGTTCATGGTTCTAAGATTTAAAGATTTCCACGGTTGATTTCTTTCATGGCATGATCCACCGCTCTGGCAGTCAAAGCCATGTAAGTAATGGATGGATTTTGTGTTCCTGAAGAAGTCATGCATGCCCCGTCCGTAACAAATACATTTTTCACAGAGTGGATTTGATTATATGCGTTAAGGACAGAGGTTTTGGGATCACGTCCCATTCTTGCAGTTCCCATTTCATGAACGCCTATTCCCAATGCGCCACCGTTGTCAAATGTTTGTACGTTTTTCAATCCCGCAGCTTCCAGCATTTCCGCTGCATCTGACATTATATACTTACGCATGGTTAACTCGTTTTCTTTATATCCTGCGTCAAAGACCATTTTGGGAATGCCCCATTCATCTTTTTCGCTGGAATGTAGATACATTCTGTTCTCATGGTAAGGCAGCACTTCTCCAAAGCCACCGATTCTAAAAGACCATTGTCCGGCCTGCATCATGCTGTCCTTGAATTCAGCTCCGAATTCTTTATTGTTGACTCCTCTGCTCCAATTGGCACGGGTAGCACCTCCTTGATATCCATAGCCTCTCAGGAAGGCATCTGTCTTGGTTTGTTCGTTTATATTTCGGAATCTTGGGATGTAAATTCCATTAGGCCTACGGCCTTTGTAATAATCATCTTCCATACCCTCATAAGTTCCGATTGCACCTAAGCGGTAATGATGGTCCATGATATTATGGCCCAATTCACCCGAGTCATTTCCAATTCCTGTTGGAAAGCGATCGGAAATAGAATTCAACATGATGGCGGCCGTGGCCGGTGCAGAGGCATTCAGGAAAATGATTCTTGCATAATATTCAATCATTTCTTTGCTTTCTCTATCGATTACCCTTACTCCTTTTGCCTTTCCGCTTGTTTCATCATATATGACGGAATGCACCACTGAGTTAGGTCTTAGGGTTAGGTTTCCTGTTTTGGCAGCATCGGGAAGGGAGACAGAAATCGAGCTGAAGTATGCGCCATAAGGACAGCCTCTATGGCAGCGGTTTCGAGACTGACAGGCACCTCTTCCATTATGTTCAACAGTAAGGTTGGCCACACGACCAATGGTCATGTATCTGAAAGGGAACTTGGATTCAATTTCTTTCTTGACATGTTTTTCCAAACAGTTCATTTCCATGGGTGGTAAAAACTGTCCATCAGGTAAATGAGGGAGCCCCATTTTTTCGCCTGAAACCCCTACATAGCGCTCTGCATAATCATACCAGGGTGCAATATCCTTGTATCTGATAGGCCAGTCTATCCCTATGCCTTCCTTGGCATTGGCTTCAAAATCGAGATCTGACCAGCGGTAGCATTGTCTTCCCCAAAGCAAAGAACGACCTCCTGTTACATCTGCACGGATCCAGTCAAACTGTTGCTCTTCGATATAGGGATCTGCTTTATCATTGTGGTAAAAATGTTTATTGTCTTCATTGACAAATCCTGAACGGGCCTGAACATAAAAATCTTCCCGCTCGGAATGGGTTAGTTTGCCCCGGTTTTCAAAATCCCAAGGATCCATGTTCATGGTGGGATAGTCCTGAATGTGGGTGACCAATCGGCCACGTTCAAGAACTAGGGTTTTGAGGCCTTTTTGGCAGAGTTCCTTGGCTGCAAATCCACCGGAAATCCCTGAACCTACTACGATGGCATCATAGGTATTTTCTGCGACCGCTTTGATGTTGAGGTTACTCATTGAAATTGGGTTTAATTAGGTTAATCGATCTTAAGAGGTTAAAAGCTAGCGAAAAATGCAATCCAAAAAAAGTGATCTTACTTGCTTTTATTAAAGTACAGGAGCTTAGCTGACAGACGGTAATCTTTTTGTTTTATCGATTTGAATTTGTGGCAGAATTTATTTTTCACTTAAGGTTTCCAAACCACTACTCCCACCATAGAATCTGCCGTTCCATAGAATAGGTACCAGTTTCCTTCAAAAAACACAAGTCCTTCCACGAAGGTAGTTCCGTCCACATATTGCCCTGATTTTTCAAAAGGCAATTCCGGTTTTAAGAAAGGTTCATCCGTACGGTCCAAAAGTTTCCAAGGTTCCTCTTTACTGAACAAGGCCTGTCCAGCAGTGTAGAGACGGTTACCAAGATTTTTTACGCCAATGTGCTGCTGATTCCCGGCATTGTAAAGAACCACAATCCCATCTTTTGTCAATAAAGGCGGTGGTCCTGCTTCAACCAACCAAGAATCAAAATAACCAGGTCGGGGACTCAGTACAGGAGCAAGATTCCCATCTATGGTTTCTATGGGTTCCCAGTGTATAAGGTCATCCGAAGTGGCCAACCAGATATGGGGCACTCCAAAATACATCCAATATTTGCCATGGAGCTTGGCTGCCACCAGTTTCCCATCCCTAAATTCTGTCACTATTGCTCCTGATTTGGTTTCCTGATTGTGGTATTTTCCATCTTTAAAATCCTTAAAAATTGGGCCATGCTTTTCCCAATTTTTCAGGTCACGGGAAGTGGCGACTGCCAAGCGGGGATATTCCCTGTTCCATTGCGTATAGGTAAGTACGTATAATCCATCAGCAGTTTCCACTATCCTTGGGTCTTCTGTCCCTCCCGGCCATTCAAACTCTTTTTGACTGTCGTGATCAGGGAAAAATATGGGTTCTGTAAGCCGATGAAAGGTTTTCCCCTCTTCAGAGATGGCCAAACCCAAGCGGGAGGTATGCCCTCCGATTTCCTTTTCACCCAGTTTTTCTTCTGCCCTGTACAACACATGGATTTTTCCATCCCTGACAATGGCCGCTGGATTGAAAGTGGCCATAGATTCCCAAAAGACGCTTCTTCCACTCATGGGGTCCTCCCAAGAAGTTTGATCTGTTGGAGAAATAATAGGTTTTGCATCCTTTGGCCTTTCAAAAGGCCCCATCATCCAAGGCTTATGTTGGGCTAAGGATGGCAGGCTAAGCATAAAAAGTAGGGCAATAAGGATTTTATTCATTTGGATTTTCTCTTTTGATTGCTTTTAGTAAAATCTCAAGTTCATCTTGCACAATAGTCCACAAAATCAAGTAATCGACGCCAAAGTATTAATGGATCAATCTGTTACGAAATCCTTTAAGTCTATTCCAAGGGATGGTGTTTTTTGATTGTTTATGACTATCACTAAGCATTGATGAAGCTTCACCAATAATTTCAAAATTCCTTATTACGGCATCAATCGTTTTCTCATCCTTTATGAAAGTATCATAATTCATTCCCTGAGTATACTTCAAAATTTTGGTAGCTGCCTCCAAGATATCTCCAAGGAGAAGTTTGTCATCTCTTTTAGACATAGGCCAACTCATCTTTGATGGCCAAAAAATACTTTTCTTTTATCCCATTTTTTGAAACAAGATCAACCTTGATGCCAAGACAATCTTCTAATTCGTCAGCTAAATCAATAAACTTGCTTCCAATAGTTGCATTAAATTCTACTAGAAGGTCAACATCACTTAAAGGAGTTTGCTCATTTCTGACAAAAGAGCCAAAAATCCCCAAGCTTTTAATTGGATACTTTTTGAAAAGTAAGGTTTTCTCTTTTTCTAAAATGTGGTTTATCTCCTGAAGCGTTTTCATACCTTAAATTTAATGAAAATCATCAAAATCTCACCATAGAGATCATTTCGGCCACACATACGGGTTTGTTACTGGCATTCGATTCCATTTCTGCCTCGATATACAACTTAATGCTTCCATCCGGGTTATCTTCTAAATTGGTCAAACGGGCTTTCAGCCTTACCTGATCACCTGAAAAAACCGGAGCTGGAAAACGTACTTTGTTGACACCATAATTCAATGCCATTTGCACCCCTTCCAAAGGTAAAATTTCATACAGGAGTTTTGGGGCCAAAGACAAGGTCAAATACCCATGGGCCAGGTTTTTTCCTCCTGGTATCAGGGCCTTGGCCTTTTCAGTATCGACATGGATCCACTGGTAATCCTCTGTGGTCTCTGCAAATTTTTGGATCACCTCCTGACTGACCCTAGTCCAGGAACTCGTTCCCAAACTCTTCCCTACATAGGCCTTCAAATCATCCACTGACCTAAATACTACTTTTCCACTTCCGCCTTCCCCTTTCCGAAATCCGCCCTCCGAAATCCCTCTTTCTACTCTCTCGTCTCTCGTCTCTCGCCTCTCTTTGACTACCACTACCGCTTTCCCCATCACTTTCCTTTCCATCATGTCCTTGAGGGCCTGAGAGGTTTCTTCCAGACTGTAGGTTTTATAGATGTGCTGCTTGATTTTTCCTGCTTGGATCATGCCCACCAACTCCATCAGGTTTTGTTGACTTAGTTTAGGTTCTTCAGAAGAAAACCTGCCCCAAAATACGCCCATCACGGAACAGCCTTTCAGCAGGGCCAGGTTGAAGGGCAACTTGGGAATTTCCCCTGCAGCAAAACCTACCACCAGGTAGCGCCCTTTCCATGCCATACTTCTTAAGGCAGGTTCGGCATATTTGTCGCCCACCACATCCAGGATCACATCCACGCCTTTGCCAGCAGTGATTTCCTTGATTTTCTTCTTGAGGTCTTCTGTTTCATAATTGATCAGGTGTTCAGCACCCTTTTCTTGGCAGATGGCCAGTTTTTCGGCCGTCGAGGCCGCTGCGATCACCTTGGCACCCATCACTTTTCCGAGTTCCACGGCTGCCAATCCCACGCCACCAGAGGCACCAAGCACCAAGAGGGTTTCACCTACTTTGAGTTCTGCCCTGTCTTTAAGGGCATGGTATGCCGTTCCAAACGTATATAGGGTAGATGCGGCGGTAATATCATCCATAAAAGAGGGAACAGGAAATACCCGATCAGCGGATACTTTCACTTTTTCGGCAAATCCTCCCCAACCACAAAGTGCTAAAACGCGTTGTCCTATCTGAAGATGCTTTACCCCAGGGCCAACCGAGGCAATTACACCGGCTACTTCACCACCCGGAGAAAAAGGGAGATCGGGCTTAAACTGGTACTTGTTCTGAATGATGAGCACATCAGGGAAGTTGACAGCACAGGCCGCCACCTCTATGAGCACCTCTTTTTCACCAAGGGAAGGATCTTCGGTTTCGGTATATTTGAGGAGTTCAGGGCCTCCGTATTCGGTACAAAGAATGGCTTTCATGGATAAAAGTTTTCGGTAAAATAGGCAATTCTTGAGATATAACGTAATTTTAACCCCATCTTAAAAAAAACAGAATTAACCCATATATGTCAGTAAAACAATATATTCAGGACAATCAGGAAAAATTCCTGAACGAACTTTTTGACTTGTTGCGTATTCCTTCCGTCAGTGCGGACCCCAAATTCAAAAACGATGTTTTTGCTGCTGCGGACTTTGTCAAGGAAAGTCTGGAAAAGGCCGGAGCGGATAAAGTGGAGCTTTGCCAAACAGCTGGATACCCCATCGTCTATGGTGAAAAAATCATCGATCCTTCTTTGCCAACTGTTTTGGTTTATGGGCATTATGATGTGCAACCTGCGGACCCTTATGAGCTTTGGGACTCCCCGCCTTTTGAACCGGTGATCAAAAAGACTCCAAGACATCCTGAAGGGGCTATATTTGCCCGTGGCTCTGCCGATGACAAAGGACAGTTTTACATGCATGTGAAGGCTTTTGAAGCCATGATGGCTGAAAATGCCATGCCCTGCAACGTGAAGTTCATGATCGAGGGGGAAGAGGAAGTAGGTTCTGCCAACCTGGACATCTTCGTAAAGGAAAATAAGGAAAAGCTAAAAGCAGACGTGGTGGTGGTTTCCGATACCCATATGATTTCCTTGGAGCATCCTTCCGTGACTGTTGGCCTGAGAGGTTTGGCCTATATGGAGGTTGAAGTGACCGGACCAAACAGAGACCTACATTCCGGTACCTATGGAGGTGCAGTGGCCAATCCGATCAATATCCTTTGCAAGATGATTGCTTCATTGCATGATGAAAACAATCACATCACCATTCCGGGATTCTATGACAAGGTGGAGGAGTACTCCAAAGCATACAGAGACAACCTTAACAAAGCGCCTTTTGACCTTGAGGCCTACAAAAAAGAATTGGACATTGCCGATGTGCATGGAGAGGCAGGTTACAGCACCATTGAGAGAGTAGGTATCCGTCCGACTTTGGATGTCAACGGCATCTGGGGAGGTTACACCGGCGAAGGTGCCAAAACGGTATTGCCTTCCAAGGCCCACGCCAAAATATCCATGAGATTGGTACCTAATCAAGACCACAGGGAGATCGCTAAGTTATTCGAGGATCATTTCAAAGCCATTGCACCAAAATCCGTGAAAGTGAAAGTGACCCCTCACCATGGCGGTGCAGCGGCGGTAGTTTCTACTGAAACTCCGGGATACAGAGCAGCTGATTTGGCTATTCAGGAGGCTTTCGGTAAAAAAGCCATCCCAACCAGAGAAGGTGGTTCCATTCCGATCTGCGCCCTGTTTCAGCAGGAATTGGGATTGGATCCTATCCTCTTGGGCTTTGGACTTGATACGGATGCGCTCCACTCGCCCAATGAGCATTATGGGGTGAAGAACTATCTTATGGGCATCGAGACCATCGCTTTGTTCTTCAAGCACTTTAAAAATGAATTAGCACAATAATCATGGAAGGGCCGAGGCCAAAAACAGATTAAAAAGTTTTTAGGCCTCGGTTTTCTTTTGTGTAACCGGTATTACTGAACTATTTTTCAAAAAGTTCGATTATTACAAATTAGTTAAGCCGATCACCAAGATGTCAAAATACTTCAAAATCAGTGTTATCCTTTCTCTGTTAATTCTTTTCTCTAATCTGACTTTTGCTCAGATAATAGCACCGCCCAAGTGGACTATTCAATTATCAGAAAAGAACTTAAAGGTAGGGGATGAGGTTAAGATCATTTTTAAAGCACAAGTACCCAGGGATTGGTACATTTATTCCAATGATTTTGATCCGGATTTGGGTCCGATGTTGACCGAATTGGAGTTGAAAGAGAAAGAAGGATTTGTCCTGGTAGGGGGCTTAAAAGCCATAAATTCCAAAAAGAAATTTGATGAAATTTGGGAAGGGGAAGTGACCTATTTTGTGGGCACGGGTACTTTTGAACAGACCATCAGGATAACAGCTGAAACTATCCTCGCAAAGGGATCTGTAAATTATCAAATGTGTACAGATATAGATGGTAAATGTATTCCTTTTGAGGAAGATTTTTCATTAGCAGCTCAAGCATTACCTGGGACCACAGCAGCTGGTGAATCAGCTGGCGAAGTACCTGCTGAAGAAATACAAAACATTGAAAATGAAAGCGGAGAAGAGGAAGTAGCAGAAGAAGCATCCGCCTCAGAAAGAAGTTATATCAGCTTGGATGAAGAGGGAGAGCAAGGGGGCCTGATCGGTTTTATGCTGATTGCGTTCCTTGCGGGTTTGGCGGCTTTGCTGACCCCTTGTGTTTTTCCTATGATCCCAATGACCGTTACCTTTTTTACCGGAAGGGCAAAATCGAGGATCAGTGGAATTAGAAATGCATTTATTTATGGTTTTTCCATTATCGGTATTTACACCATAGCCGGTACGGCAGTAGCTGCCATTCAGGGCCCTGAGTTTGCCAATTGGCTTTCAACCCATTGGCTTCCAAATGTCTTTTTCTTTCTGATCTTTATCTTCTTTGCCTTTGCCTTCCTGGGAATGTTTGAACTGACCTTGCCAAGTGGCTTTGTCAATAAAATGGATGCGAAAGCAGACAAGGGTGGCATGACGGGAATTTTCTTCATGGCTTTCACTTTGGTTTTGGTGTCATTTTCCTGTACGGGCCCTATTGTAGGATCGATTCTGATCAGTTCGGCAGGTGGTGCTTTGGTGAAACCAATTTTGGGAATGTTTGCCTTTTCTTTGGCATTTGCTATTCCCTTTACTCTATTTGCTATTTTCCCGGAATGGCTGAATTCGCTTCCTAAGTCCGGAGGCTGGCTGAATTCTGTAAAAGTGGTCTTGGGTTTCCTCGAACTGGCATTGGCCTTCAAATTCCTATCTGTAGCTGATCAGGTTTACCATTGGGGCTTGTTGGACAGGGATATTTATATCGCCATTTGGGTGGTGATTTTTACCTTGCTTGGCTTCTACTTATTGGGCAAAATCAGGTTGCCCCATGATTCACCTATGCAACATATCGGTGTGCCAAGATTGATGCTGGCCATAACCACATTTGTATTTGTAGTGTATTTGATTCCTGGTTTGTGGGGAGCGCCATTGAAAGCTTTGAGTGGTTACCTGCCTCCAATGTCTACACATGATTTCAATATTTTTGAAAACAGGTATTCTGTAGCTTCTTCTGAAAACCAATTGGATGATGTACCGAAATATGCCGATTTCCTGCATTTTCCACATGGGATTCAAGGGTACTTTGATTATGATCAGGCTTTGGCAGCAGCCAAGAGAGCTGGCAAGCCCTTATTTATTGATTTCACTGGACATGGTTGTGTGAACTGTAGAGAAATGGAAGCAAGAGTGTGGTCGGATTCACAGGTCTTGCAGCGTTTGAAGGAAGACTTTGTGATGGTGGCCCTATATATAGATGAGCGCCATGAACTTCCTGAATCTGAGTGGTACACTTCTGACTATGATGGAAAAGTAAAATCTACCATCGGTAAGCAGAATGCAGATTTCCAGATTACAAGATTCAACAACAATGCGCAGCCTTACTATGTGATTTTGGATCATAATGAAGAGTTATTGGTCAGACCCAAAGCTTATGATACCAATATCCAAAACTTTGTGAATTTCCTCGAAGAGGCGAAGGCAGAGTTCGGAAGAAGGTAAGTTTTGGTAAGAAATCCGGAATCAATTGCCTGTTTGCAATAGGCAATGACAGAAATGTTCGTCACTCTGAGTGAAGAGAAAGCCTGTCCCGATTTTTTCGGGGAGTCTCCTATCATATGTGAGATACTTTGACTCCGCAGGTTTCGTCTCAGAATGATGCAGTACACAAGATGTCATTTCCTGCTTTGTAAGTGTTAATTTCTAAATTCTTGAGATAACACCTAAAATGTCTGTCAAATGCCGTTAAGAACTAGAAATCATTTGACAGTCCGGATTACATATCCTGCAAGGCTTTCAGTAACAGCATCTGATTTTTGGCCCGGTGAAGGTTCTGCTCTTCATAGTGGATGGTGTAATAGATATTACCATTAAGGTAATCGGCCAAAAAACGGAAGCCCATGATGCAGGTCATCATTTGGCCGCCAAAAGGAAGGGATTGTATTTCTTCTGAAGTAAAAACACCATCTCCTACTTCCTGAAACCCTTGTAATAAGGCTGCATATTTGGGCATGTCCACCTTGATATTTTCCCAATTTTGCGAGGATTCGCCTTCTGTACAGGCTACAGTCCGTACCAAATCCCCGAAATCGTAATACACATAACCGGCCATGATGGTATCCAGGTCAATGACGGCATTGACTTTGGAAAAATCATCAGAATAAATCAGATTATTGATTTTGGTATCACTATGGGTCATTCTAAGAGGAAGAAGACTTTTCCAAAAATTGTATTCCTCGACAAGAGGTTTTTGACCGAGATAAAAATCTACCAATTCCTTTAGCTCACCTGTTACCTGTCTTTGGGTGCTGCTCACTGCTTGCAAAAGTTGCTGATAACGCAATTGAAGATCGTGGAAATTGGGTATGGATTCTTGCAGTAAGGAGGACTTGATATGTATTCCAGCTACGATAAACTGAGCAAAAGCTTTTGCCGCCAAATAGGCTTGATGGGCGGAATTTACCTCATTCACACATTTGCCTTCTACATATGGGGCTAACCTGAAATAATGCCCTTCGATCACAGAAAATAATTCGCTATGAATATTGGGTATGGGAAGTGGCAAAATGAAAGGCAATTTCTGCGGATCAATTTCCCGTATCAGGATGTCATGATTATGAGAAATCCTTTCAGGATATTGAAAAACCTGATAATTAAAGCGCTGCAAGATCAATTTTTTATCTCCTAAATCAACCAGATATGTTTGATGGATATGGCCATCACCAAACGGTCTGATTTGGTTCTCTTGGATTTCAAGTCCATAAAGGAGTTTAATTTTTTCTAACCAATTTAATAGTTGCATAAAAGCCTTCTCAAAATTCCCGTAAATCTAGCATAATACTTGGAATTAGGTTCCCAAGCATTTTTTCATCTAAATGCAAATGTTTTGATTTTGGTAAGTCCTGTTTTGCAATTCTTGAATAATTATTTACTTTAGAAAAATTTATTCAACAAGTTACATGGAGTAAATTAAAAAATTTAAAAAACTTTACATCTAGTACTAACCCAAATACCTATGCATATTTCCCTAATTGATTGGGCCATTATTTTGGCATTCTTCGTGATTTCCATGCTGATAGGGGTGTTGACTTCCCGAAAGGCAGGATCTTCGGCAAAGGAATTCTTTCTTTCAGGCCGCAATATGCCCTGGTGGTTATTAGGGGTTTCTATGGTTGCAACGACCTTCTCAGCAGATACTCCAAACTTGGTGACTGATATAGTGAGGACCAATGGGGTATCAGGCAACTGGGTTTGGTGGGCTTTCCTATTGACTGGTATGTTGACGGTATTCGTCTATGCCAAACTCTGGAGGAGGTCTGAGGTGACCACAGATCTGGAATTTTACGAATTAAGGTATGGAGGCAGACCTGCGGCCTTTTTAAGGGCCTTTAGAGCGATTTACCTTGGGGTGTTTTTCAATGTGGTCATTATGGCAACAGTTTCCTTGGCAGCTATCAAAATCGGAGGGGTGATGTTGGGATTGAAGCCCTATGAAACCTTACTTTTGGCTTCGGTGGTAACTGTTATTTATAGTTCCTTGGGAGGTTTAAAGGGAGTTTTGCTAACGGATTTCTTTCAGTTTTTTATAGCAATGGCTGGTGCGATCGGTGCGGCCATATATGTGTTAGACATGCCGGAAATAGGTTCATTGAACAATTTGCTGACTCACCCCAATGTTGCTGACAAACTCAACCTGTTTCCTGATTTCAATGATTGGAATCTGGTAATTCCTTTATTGATCATGCCTTTGGCAATTCAATGGTGGGCTACTTGGTATCCAGGGGCAGAGCCAGGAGGTGGAGGCTATATCGCCCAAAGGATGCTTTCGGCCAAAGATGAAAAGAATGCCATGGGAGCAACTTTGTTCTTCAATATTGCACATTATGCCATGAGGCCTTGGCCTTGGATTATCATTGCACTTTCTTCTTTGATCATTTTTCCACAGGTTTCGGATATGCAAGAAGCCTTTCCGCATATTCCTGTAGATAAATTAGGCAATGACCTGGCATACTCTGCCATGCTTACTTTCTTGCCAACCGGATTGATCGGCATAGTTTTGGCTTCCCTGATAGCTGCTGTAATGTCTACCTTGTCCACACATCTGAATTGGGGATCTTCTTATGTGGTGAATGATTTTTATTTAAGATTTCTGAAACCTGATGCAAGTGATAAAGAATTGGTGGCCGTTGGAAGGATATCCACTGTCTTGTTGATGGTTTTTGCGGCAGTATTGGCCTTGGCTCTTTCATCTGCTTTGGAAGCTTTCAATATACTTTTACAGATAGGTGCCGGAACGGGCCTGATATTTATTCTTAGGTGGTTTTGGTGGAGGATCAACGCTTATACTGAAATCGCCGCGATGATTATTTCATTTATTGTAGCAGTTTTCTTTGAAAGTATCAATCCAAGGTTCGGCATAATCGATATTCCAGAACACCTATCCTATTTAAAGCTACTTTACGGAGTAGGTATTACTACCGTGGGTTGGATTTTGGTGACCCTAATGACCAAGCCTGAGAAGGAAGAAATTCTGTTGTCTTTCTACAGAAAAGTCAAACCGGCAGCTATTGGATGGAAAAATCTATTGAACAAATATCCTGAAGAACAACAGGAGCAAGGTCAGCTGCCAATGGAAATCGGAATGATGTTGACAGGATCGATTATGGTTTACGCCGCTTTGTTTTCGGTAGGATTCTGGATATATGACCAATTACTTTCAGCAGGTATTGCCAGTCTTGTAGCTTTGGCAGGGGGATGGATTATTATCCGAAACTGGAAAAAACTTAAAATGAGTTAAAGTTAAATTCAGTATTTAGGTGCCAATTTAGTATATATTCAAAGCCTACCAGGAAATTAATCCAATTGGGTAATTTTCTGGTAGGTTTTATTTTATAGGCAGGTTCCACAAAGCCCTTAATTTTTAAATTCTAAGGTGTTGATCAGGTGCGCCATGTCTACTTTGATATATTCTATGACAGGAGCCAGGGAGTCGTTTTTCATAGCAGTGTCGAAATAGAGCGCTCCCCTTAGAAAGTGTTTGGTTGAATCTGTTACAAAAAACTGGAACTGTGTAGGAACTTCTCCGCTCAGTTCAGCCACTACCCCAGTGTAACCTTTTGGTGTCCTAAGTATTGATTCTTCAATGCCATATGCTTTAATTTGGTGTTTTGCAGTTAAGTTAATGGCATCATTTACAACAATTTTGATGTCTTTCCCTTTTGTGTCCAGTTCTAGGTAGGTGAAATGTACTTTTCCTCCAAGGCCTTGGTAATTGAGATTGATCCAGGATGTTTCCTGAAGATTGAATGAGTCTGCCTCCACCAAAGCATGAATGGAATGCTGAAAAGAATAGGGCTTGCCTTCCTCTAAATCAACAAATACTCTTTCCGGCAAATCAATCCTATTGTATCCCAAGGGTTTAGGAAGAAAGTCTCCTGTACAGGAAGTAAGGAGGAACAAAATGAAAATAAACTTGTTAGAATGCATTGACATGGTCTCAAATTTATCAAAATCGTTTGAATTGAGGCTTAGAAATTGGATATTTATAAAAGAACCTCAAAATCAATTTATTATGGAAAAGATTAGAAAAGTATTCACATTAGCTTTTGTGTTAATGATTGGTCTGGGTCTTCAGGCAAATTTATCTGCCCAAACTACCATGGAAGAGTTTTCTGCTAAATGGGAAAACGGAAAACAGTTCACTCTTGAAGTTGTGGATAAAATGCCAGATGATTTATTGGATTTTAAACCTCATGAATCAGCAATGAGTTTTAGAGAGCAAATTATTCACTTGGCATCTGCTTCGGCAGGCATCAGCCAAAATTTTCTAAATGGAGCCCAGCCTACCTTTGATTTGGGTGCAAAACCGGTAAGCAAAGCCGAACTGAAATCATTTGTAACTGCTTGTTATGATTATACCAGATCTACAGTTGCCGCTTTGTCTGCACAACAGCTAGCAGAAACTATAGATATTTTTGGTATGAGAGGGACAAGAAGACAGGTAGTTGCTTTGATTGATGACCATGTTACCCATCACCGTGGTGCGGCCATTTCTTATATGCGTTCTCATGGTATTGAGCCTCCAAGATTCAGGGCAATGTAATCGTAATTAACAGAAAACATCAGGCAATGGTTTGACCCAATGCCTGATGTTTTTTAATATTTAGGTTATCTCACCCATTGGGTTTTTTCTTCAACAGGTTTTCTCCTTCCCTCGGGCCATCTTTCAGTGGCAGGTTTGGCCACATAGAAATATCCCATCATCAAGTCTTCTTCACCTAATTCCAACCATTCTTTAGCTTCAGGCCAAAAGGTCATGCCTCCTGTACCCCAATAGCAGGCTAATCCGTGGGCAGTGGCTGTCAGGTACATGTTTTGTACTGCCATGGCTACCGCTGCTATTTCTTCCATCACCGGAAGATTGGCCTTCAGATCTCTTTTCATTTTGATCAGGATTACATGGGAGGCTTTTAGCGGATTTTCTTTGAGTTTTTGGTAAGTGGCCTCCATGAAGTTGCCGCTTTTAGTGGCCCTTTCTTTGTACAGTTCAGCTTGGAAATCACCCAGTTTTTTCAGGCCTTCTCCTGTGAAAACAGTAAATCTCCAAGGTTCTGTTAGTTTATGGGTAGGTGCCCAGTTGGCATTTTCCAATATTTCCTCAATGATGGTATCATCTACAGGGTCGTTTTCTTTGAATTGTGCCACAAACATGGACCTGCGTCCACGGATAATTTTATTGACTTCTTCAATATTGAAATCAGGCTTTTCCATAAAGATTGTTTCAGTTTAAGCTAATGCTATTAAAATGCAAAAAGGCTAAAAATGGTTTCAATGAATTTACTGAAAAAACCTGACGGAATTAATGCAAATTGCCTCAAACAAACTGAAAAGGATTTCCAGAAGCAATATAACTTACTTTGATGTTCGGTATTTTCTCTTGAATCCATTCTGCTGCAAATTCCATTCCGCGGGCTTCACTGAGTTCATGTCCCAAAATCATCAAGGCGGTATTTTTTCCCAACAGCCTGCCATCCCGGACCCTTTCCACGGTTTCCCATTCCCTTGTTTCACCACTGAGGATCAGGTCAGGCTGGTATTCTTGTATGGCAGCAATGATCATCCTGCTGTCTATTGCCCCAAAGGCCAGATAAATGCTTTTGCAAACTTGGTCCAGATCTCCCACGAGACGTACCTGAGGGATCTCAAACTGTTGTTTGATGTGCGCAAGAATGTCTCTTAAAGGCTGAGGCTGCGGTAAGTTTAAAAGCCTTGGTGATTCGGGATTGTAATATTTTTCCCAGCCCAATTTTTTGAGATTACCTTCTGCTATTCCGTCAGGCCTTCTTCTATGCCAATAATCATGGAAGCGCCAGATGGCAATTTGGTTTTTTTCGATAAGCGCTTTTTTGAGTTGAAATACTTCATCCTCTTCCAGCCAATCTGTATCATCCTGGTGATTATAGTAGAGAGTTTCATGTGCCACAATGAGGTTAGCCCCTATTTTGGCCGTCTGCTCAATTACATCTAAGGTAGGGAACATGGTAGTGACAATTCCGGTGACCTTTTGATCCATGTTTCCTGATCTTAACTGATCCACCGTTCTTTCAAAAGGTGCTCCGGGAATATCCTTGATCAGTATTTCAATCACTTCTTTGATGGTCAGGTCTTTATTTTCCAATCTAATGGAAGCTAAAGTAGGGAATACAGGGGCAGTTACAGCTCCCATTATAACGGCCGTTTGAATCAAGAATTTTCTCCTTGCTAAATTTTCATCCATTTTTTGATACTGTCCCATGCTATTTCACTGCTATATACTTATATTAATTGCCTTAAACGTAAAACAATATGGCCAATTTTAATATTGATGCAAAACAAAATATGACCTATGATGCCATTGTCATAGGATCAGGCATCAGCGGTGGCTGGGCGGCGAAAGAGCTTTGTGAAAACGGCTTAAAAACACTAGTTCTGGAAAGAGGGCGCTTGGTTGAGCATGTCAAAGATTATCCCACAATGAACCTTGATCCTTGGGATATGGAATTGAGGGGTGGCATTTCTCCTGAGCTCCAAAAGAAGCATTATAAAGGAGGTAGATCCGGATTTATTGGTGAAACCAACGAGCATTTCCATGCCAATGACTTGGAAAACCCCTACACCGAAGTCAAGCCATTCATGTGGGTGAGGGCACACCAAATGGGTGGAA
Organism: Cecembia rubra; assembly: GCF_003014575.1. Taxonomy (GTDB): domain Bacteria; phylum Bacteroidota; class Bacteroidia; order Cytophagales; family Cyclobacteriaceae; genus Cecembia_A; species Cecembia_A rubra. The sequence goes on along the minus strand of NZ_PYGF01000007.1, from coordinate 26,726 downwards.
GGTCTATTCTTTGGGGAAAGCAATGTTACAGATGGTCAGACCTAGACTTTGAGGCAAATGCCAAAGACGGACATGGTGTGGATTGGCCCATACGATATAAAGACATAGAGCCTTGGTATACCTATGTTGAAAAATTTGCCGGAATCAGTGGGGAGTCTTTAGGTCTCTCTCATTTGCCGGATAGTCATTTCTTACCTGCAATGGAATTGAATTGTGTGGAAAAACATGTCAAAGGCAGATTGGAAAAAGAATATCCCGGTAGACATCTGATTATTGGTAGGGTGGCACATTTGACCGAGCCCTTGAATGGAAGAGGGAAGTGCCAATACCGCAACCGCTGTGACCGGGGATGTCCTTACGGGGCTTATTTCAGTAGCAATGCGGTTACCTTACCCGCAGCCAATGCCACAGGCAATTTGACAATCAGGCCTTTTTCAATCGTACAATCTATCATTTACGATGAGGAAAAAGGAAAGGCTATCGGTGTAAGAATCATAGATGCAGAGACCAATGAGGTAATGGAATATTTTGCCCGTATTATCTTTTGCAATGCTTCAGCACTGAGTTCTACCCAAATTTTGCTTAACTCTACTTCTGGCCGCTTCCCAAATGGACTAGGGAATGACAGCGGTGAGCTGGGCCATAACCTGATGGATCATACTTACCGTATTGGAGCCATGGGGGTAGTGGATGGTTTTGAGGATCAATATTTCAAAGGAAGACGACCCAACGGTATCTATATCCCGCGTTATGTCAATCTGGATGAAAAAACCAGGTCGGATAAATTTGTCCGTGGCTTTGGATTCCAAGGAGGAGGTGGAAGAAGTGGATGGGGTGCAGGAGCCAATTTGGAGAACTTTGGAGGAGACTTCAAAGACAGTTTGATGAAGCCAGGACCTTGGGAATTTTTTATCACAGGCTTTGCTGAATGTCTACCTTATCATGACAACAAGGTTTATCTCAATAAAGATGTTCTGGACAAATGGGGGCAACCCACACTTTCCATTGACTGTGAATGGAAGGAAAATGAAAAAGCGCTCAATAAGCAGATCAGAGAAGATGCCAAAGAAATGTTGGAAAGGGTCGGCTTAAAGGATATTGTGGATTTCGACAACCAGCATGAGCCAGGATATGGTATCCATGAGATGGGTACAGCCAGAATGGGAAGAGATCCCAAAACTTCTGTTTTGAATGGCACCAACCAGGTGCATGCCTGTAAAAATGTATTTGTTACTGATGGCGCCTGTATGACATCCTCTTCCTGTGTCAATCCATCTTTGACTTATATGGCTTTGACTGCCAGGGCAGCTCATCATGCTGTTACTGAATTGAAAAAATTTAACCTTTGATGCTATGAATAGGAGAAACGCATTAAAAAAGTCAGCCCTCTTAGCTGGATCTGCAATTGCAGTGCCTTCACTTTTCTCTCTTTTACAATCCTGTAAGCAACAAAACCGCTTGGATTGGGCGCCTGTTTTTCTAAGTGAAGATCAGGCTAAGTTTATTTCTGCCTTTGTGGATACTTTGTTGCCAAGAACAGAAACCCCAGGGGCTTTGGATGTGAAGACAGATATCTTTTTGGATTTGGTTTTTGCCAAGACCTATGATACCAAAGCGCAGGAAAATGTGGTGAATGAGATTAAAAAATTCAATGAGGAGTGTAAACAGCGCCATGGCAAAGTCTTTGCAGATTTGAATATGGAAGAAAGAATGGCTGTTTTTAAAAATAAGGAGGCTGAGTCTCCCAAGTTCAATCCCAAAGTTTGGGGAACAGCCGTTGGAGAGCAAAAACCCGTTGGATTTTACCGAAGTTTGAAATCCATGACTTTATGGGGTTATTTTTCCTCAGAAGAAATCGGTGTGAAGCACCTCAATTATGATCCTGTTCCAGGAGAGTATAGAGGCTGTGTTCCCCTTTCAGAAATCGGTAATACCTGGAGTTTGTAATTAAAAAAGGGCACATCATGATTGATATGCCCCTTTTTTATTCTGGTAAGTATCTGGATCTAATTTCATATAGCCAATTTTCAGGGCCTTCATTTGGCTTATGATACAGCCTCTTTTTTGTCACATTCCCATTGGAAAATCCCAAAATGAAAGTTCCACCTCGGGCTTTTTTAATGCCAATGCAGCTGTATATTTATCTTCATATAAAAGATCCATTACATACCAGACTTTATCAACCTCTTGAGTATCTGTAAGGATGACCCTTGAAAAATCAAGGCCTCGGACAAGGGATACATTACATTTTTCCAAAGGGAAGGATAATCCTTTTCCCATCGCTTTGAGAATGGCTTCTTTTCTTGCCCAAAATTTAAAAAATAATGTGAATGCAGCCGAGGGATCTAGTTTTTGAATTTCTTGTATTTCTTGGGAACAAAAGTAATTATTTACAATTGTATCTATAGAAAAATCCTCCCTTATAAATTCTACATCTATGCCTATTTCCTGATCGGAAGTAAAAGCAAATAACACGAGATTTCCAGCATGGGCAAGGTTAAAATGAAGTTTTTTGTCATAAATGCCATTCTTCAAAAAAGGTTTTCCAAAGTCATTGTACTCAAATTGGATGGATTCAGGTTTTTCTTCCATGTAATGAGAGAGAAATAGCCGTAACATTCCTCTTGAGGCAATATAAGCGGTTCTATCTTTTTCAAAATGGAATCTAAATGCCTTCTCTTTCTCTTCTGGTGAGAGTATTTCCAAAAATAAATCTCTTTCTTTTTCGCTCAATGATAAAGGCCCGCGGCAGATATCCACCTGATTTTTAGAAATAGGTTTTATAGGCAATTCATTTTTCCAATTTGGAGTTTTCATACTTTTTAATAACTCATATCATTGAGGCGAATTTGACTAAATACTGGAATATTCGAAACTTCTCGCTTTATTTTCAATAGAATTCATTTCATTCCGACCCAATTTTAAAATATGTTTTTTAAAGAATACTTCCATTGTACCCGAATTTTGCGTCATTTTCCATATCTGGAAGTATGCAGTTTCCATATCTCAGGCCGGAAATTCAAAAATCCCATTATTTTTGTTTAAATAATTTACTAACGATGTCCAAAAAGAGGCCAATTTTTAAAAAGATCAAGTATTATTTGCTTTATCGTCTGGTGAAAGCTTTGCTATTTTTCTGTAGCATCACACCTAGAAGACTGATGCTTTCTAATTGTGGATTTTTAGGTAAAATGGCCTATTACCTGGTAGGAGATGCCAGAAAGAAGACCCTTAGGCATCTTCAATTGGTGTACGGAGGCAGTATTTCCGAAAAGGAAATCGAAAAAATGGCCAAAAGAGTATTTGTCATGATCGGAAAAAATGCTGCAGATATTTTTAGATCCGTGAACATGTTTGAAATAGAGGACTTTAAAAAAGTAGTGCAAATCTCAGGTCAGGAACACCTGGAAGAAGCACTCAGGGCCCAGCAGGGCGTGATTGTCCTGACTGCACATGTTGGTGCCTTTGAATTGGTAGGGACATATTTGGCTTTGATGGATTATAAGCCTCAAATAATTGGAACCCAGCAGAAAGATCCCCGATTAAACCAATTGATGATGGAAAACCGACGTAGAAGAGGTGCTGAAGCAATTGAAAGGGGAAAGGATACCCTTAAGGTTGTTCGTAACCTTAAATCCGGCGGGGTAGTGGCCATGCTTATTGATCAGGATACCAAGGTAAAAAGCGTTTTTGTGGATTTTATGGGCATTCCTGCCTCTACTCCTATAGGTGCAGCACTTTTTGCCCTTCGCACCGGAGCTAAGGTAGTGCCTGTGGGAATCCATCTTGATGAAAATCATGTTCAGCAGTTAAGAGTCTACCCTGAGGTATCTATTTTGGATACTGGTAATGAGCAGGAAGATATATTGGTAAATACACAGACTCTTTCCAAAGCTACTGAAAGGTTGATTGAAGCCGATCCCACCCAATGGGTTTGGATGCATGAACGTTGGAAGACACAGCCTGCTTGACCGGCTGGATTTGGTGAGCGATAAAGATTGCACTGAATAGGACCAATTGCTGACAGATAGGCTCAATAATTATATTTTTATACTAGGTTTTGTTAAAAAATTTGATTGAGCCTTACAATTACAATTCTCCAATTTGGCAGTACAGTTGACCTGATGTTGTTTTCTGATGGCAGATTTTTTCTGCTTCACCCCACAATTATTCTAAAAATAAGGTAAGTTTTAGAATAAAAATTTATGAGTGGTTGATTTACCATGCGATTTTATTGTAAAAAAAGGGGCATGGGTATAAATTCATGCAGTTGATTTTTCCCCAGACCTGCCTATTCTGAATGTCCTGGAATTGAAACCAAATTTCAAAAGCTGTCATTCGGTCTTGGGATTAAGAAGCCAGAACCTACTAAACCCCTTACCTAATGAACCTATTTTTAAAAGCATTGCAACTACCCTTTGTTGGAAATTTAAATGCTTTAGTAATTATCTTTTTGCTTACTTCCTGCCAAAAAGGAAGTCCAGATTCCGGGTTTTCCACTTGGACACATTATGGGGGCTCCCCCGAACAGTCTAGATATTTTGAGGCAAATTATATTACCAAGGAGAATGTAAATCAGTTGGAAGTAGCGTGGATATATCCTACTGAAGACGAAACGCCCTATTTTTTCAGTCCTATTATTGTAGATACGGTGATGTATGTGATGGGCAAAAACTCCTCTTTGATTGCTGTAAATGTCCGGAACGGTAAAGAAATTTGGATTCATGCCAATTTGAACGGATTGACCAGAAGAGGTATCAATTACTGGGAAAGCAAAGACAAAAAAGACAAGCGCCTGATCTTTACCATCAATAATACCATTCAGGCCATCAATGCCGAAACAGGGGAATCTATACTAAGTTTTGGAAGGAATGGCTATGTAGATTTGAGGGAAGGAGTTGGACGTGAACCAAGTTCCATCCGTAGAATCCAGCCCATGATGCCTGGGGTTATATTTGAGGACCTTCTGATTATTGGATCTGCACCGGGAGAGAATTACTTCTCTGCCCCAGGTCATGTGAGGGCATACAATGTGGTAACGGGAAAGATGGAATGGATATTTCATACCCTGCCCCAGCCTGGGGAATTCGGATATGAAACTTGGCCGAAAGATGCCTATCAATATGTAGGAGGTGTAAATGTATGGAGTGAAATTTCTGTGGACAGTAAAAGAGGGATTGCCTACTTGCCCGTAGGTTCCCCCACTTATGATTACTATGGTGCGGACAGGATAGGAAGTAACCTATTTGGTAACTCCTTAGTTGCGGTAGATGCAAGAACGGGAAAAAGACTTTGGCATTTTCAGACTGTTCACCATGATTTGTGGGATTATGACCTGGCTTCTGCTCCACAGTTGTTGACGGTTAAGCATAAGGGGAAGAAAATTGATGCAGTGGCCGTAGCCACTAAACATGGATTTGTTTTTGTATTTGACCGGGTCACTGGAGAACCTCTTTTCCCAATAGAAGAAAAACCCTTCCCTCCAAGCGAAATGCCCGGAGAAGAAGCCTGGCCTACGCAACCCATTCCTTCACTTCCCACATTCACGAGAAACGAAGTGACCAAAGAAACCCTGAACCCCTATTTCCCGGACAGCATCAAACAGTTTTGGTACAAAAGAGTGGATGAAGCAAAATCAGGTCTTTATACTCCTTTATCCGATAAACATGAAAACATTACCATGCCAGGGGCATTGGGAGGTGCAAATTATGGAAATACAGCTTCCAACCCGACAAATGGCATGATGTACATCCTGACGCAGGAACATGCATCTATATACAGACTTAATAAAGTTGAGCCGCCAAAAATTGATTTGTCTTCCAATGACCTTCAAAGGGTGCACACGTTATATAATTCAACCTGTCAGACTTGTCATGGTAAAGATATGGCAGGTGGATCTGCACCGGCCCTTCGAAATGCAGGACAATACTTGTTTTATGATGAATTCAGAAACACAGTGATCAATGGCAAGGGCCAAATGCCTGGATTTGTCCATGTGGACGAAGAAATTTTGAAAGCGATGTACCGGTACATTGGCGGTAATCCAGCGACAATGAATTTCCGGAGAAACCTGGAACCTAGAATGCCAGATGGACCGGTTGTAGCATCGGGAGGTGCCACTATTATACCTGATGAAAGCAAGGTAGCTCCCATGTCCGATTACCCTGAGGGAGTGGACCATCCTCCGGTTAGATACACCACTGACTATGGGCTGGATTGGCCGGGATTGGCTGCACCGCCATGGTCTTCTCTAGTCGCTTATGACTTGAATGAAGGAACCATTGCATGGAGAAGACCTGTTGGACAGGATTCGCTTTATGTGCAGGGAGATCAAAGCAAGGGGGCTCCAGGTGGTGTTCTAAGGAAGGGGATGATTGTTACTTCCACGGGAATAGTATTTTCTACTGCAAAAGGCGGGAAATTATATGCTATTGATGCGGATAATGGCGAGATATTATGGGAGGAAACCCTTAGCCATGAGGTCAATGCACAACCGAGTATGTATGTATTGGACGGCAGGCAATACCTGGTCATCAACGCCACATCTAATTTTGCAAGAGACAGTTACAATCATTCCAAAAAACCAGGAGCCTTGCCTAAAGGATATGTGGTTTATGCTTTGCCAGAACGTAAATAATAAGTTCTTCTCAAGTAAAGAAGTCTAAGCGAAGCCCATTCCATAATCCCATTGATAAGTCTTGGAATTTTGATAAATTAAACCAAACCCATAGAACCTATGAAAAAGCTATTCATTTTACTGATCATGGCCTTGGCAGTCCAGTCAACAGCCCAAACCATAAAGGAAAGGATCATTTCCAATGACCCGGCAAAATATAGAGAATTATCTGCGGTCCATGAAGGCGCTGGTAAAATGGGTTTTACCCAACTGATAGGACGAAATGATTTGGCCACCAACTTTCTTTACCTTCATGCCGGCCAAATTCAGGGGAAGTCTGGGATAGGTCATCATTTTCACCATTCCATCGAGGAAATGTTTGTTATCCTGGATGGAGAGGCAGAATTTACAGTCAATGGACGTACTGCTAAAATCAAAGGACCTGCTGTGGTTCCCTGCAAAATGGGAGATTCCCATGCCATTTTCAACCCATCAGATGCAAGTCTGACCTGGCTCAACTTCGCGGTAAGCCGCACCAAAGGAAGAACTGATGCTTTTGATTTGGGTGATGCCCGTGTCGGGGTTAGCCTTGACCCTGTACCTACCTTTGTCAATGGCAGGTTGGAAAAAGAAAAGTTAAGGACCGGTAATCCTGCATATTCTGGAGAGGGGGTTTTGTACCGCAGGATTCTGGGACCTGAGGTGTTTCAAACCGATTGGAATCATGTTGACCATGTTGTCATTCCCGTCGGAGGGAAAGGTATCACCCGGAAACTTGAGGGATTCGAAGAGGTCTATTACGTTACCAAAGGAAAAGGAGTGCTCAGTATAGGGCAGGAAACCTTAAATTTTAAAGCCCATGATGCTTTCTGGGGAGCATTAGGAGAAACCTTAAGCTTTTCCACCGATGGAAACGAGGATCTTGAAGTTTTGGTAATAGGGATTGCGGCACCTCAACAAAAAAGTCTTGCCATAACAAAGCCTTTGATAGAACCCAAAGCTATGGTGCTTCAGATGGAGTTTGTGGTGGATAAAGAAAATGCGAAGGCTTTTGAGGAAATGTATTATTCCATATATGTCCCTGCAATGGTGGTGCAGCAAGGGTACCTGGGTTCCAAGTTGCTACGCTTGTTCCCTGAAAATCTGTCCAAGGAAATTCAGGCTGAACCTACCACCTACAACTATCAGATCATGATTTCTTTTGATACTGAAGAAAACAGAAGGAAGTGGGTAGCAAGCAAGCAACATGATATAGCCTGGCCCGCCGCCTCAGGGCTTGCCAGGGAATTCAAATGGAAAGGTTATGATGTAATGGGGGATGATAATCAAAATTGACCCAAACTTTTAAAAATAGAACTTCAAAAACATGAACACTAAAGTATTTGTCCTGATTTTCAATCTTGTTTTATTAACAGGTTGGCTTTCTGCCCAAACCATTTCCAGGGAAGAAATGATTTTCCTGACCTCAGAGTGGAAAGGGGAGCGTTTCCCTGACGGGAGGCCTAGAATTCCTGATGATCTATTGGAGAGGGCCAAACACATCATGATCGATGATGCCTGGAATGCACTTAGAAATGAGGGGTATCACAATCAATACGAAAGTGGGTGGAAAATGGTAAATGAAACCTTAATGACAGGACGTGCTGTCACTGCCATGTATTTGCCCAGCAGACCGGATGTGGAGCAAAAGATTAAAGAAAGGGGTGCCAAAGAAGGCCGAAAAGGCAATACCAATTCCTGGCCCATAGATACCCTTGTGGAAGGAGACCTGTATGTAGCCGATGCTTTTGGCAAAATTGCTGGAGGACCCATCATGGGATCTACTTTAGCCAATTCCATATTCAGCAAATCAGGAAATGGGGTTGTTTTCGACGGAGCAGCCAGAGATTTACAGGAAATCAGGAATATGCCGGGGTTCAACGCCTTTGTTCGGGATTTTCACCCTTCTTTTACCGAAGAAATGGTCCTAATGGGACTTAATACACCAATCCGGATAGGTGGTGCGATAGTGCTTCCGGGTGATTTGGTGATTGCTACCATCGAAGGGGTACTTTTTGTTCCGGCACATTTGGCTGAGCAAGTTATCTCAGTTGCTGAATTTGTGGTGCGCAAAGACAAATTTGGCTTTGAAATGGTGAGAAATAACATTTACAGCACCGGCGAAATTGACAGCCAATGGACAGATGAAATCAAAACTGCCTTTCTCAAATGGCTGGAAAAACATCCTGAGCTTGGTACCATGACAAGACAGGAACTGGATCAGATCATGAGTAAGAGGACCTGGTAGTTTTAGGCGATTCGTTTATTGATTGTTGGGTGTTTTGAGTTCGTGAAAAATGAGGGCTTTGGTGTAAAATTTCTAAGGAATATCTCGGGCAAAGTAGAATTGAATGGTATCGGGGCAAACCGCCCCGATACCAACCCACATGTTTACGCTACAAATAATTCACGTAGCCTTCTTTATTGGTTCTAATTTTAAAGACTTTGCTGTAGCTCACGATATAAAGGGATTTCATATCCTGATCCCCAAAACAAAGGCTGACCGGGAAGGAAGGTAAGTTGATCATTCCCACAAACTTTCCTTTATTGTCAAATATCTGTACTCCGTAATAGGTGGCTACATAGATATTCCCTTCTTTGTCAATTGCCATACCATCTGCTCCTGAAGATCGGCCCCCTCTCTCCAGTACATCCTCTGTCAACAATACTTGGGCAAACTGACGCCCATTGCTGATTGTACCGTCTTCATTGACATCATAGGCCCAGATATAATTTTCCTTATTGCTCTGCACAGGATACCAAGTTTCTTTATCAAAACAATTGTTGATATAAAGGGTCTTGCCATCCGGTGATAAAAGTATTCCATTTGGCATGGCAAATTCATTGGGTTCAGTAATTCTTGTGATTTTACCTTGGGCTGAAACATAGTAGACTGCTCTTCCCGGTTGGAATTTTTCTGCCTCCATGGTAAACTGGGGGTCGGTAAAATAGAATCCTCCTTTTGTGTCAGTGATGATATCATTAGGTCCATCAATGGGTTTTCCTTCATACTGGTCTGCTAGTACCCTAAGTACTTGACCTGAAGTTGTCATTTCCACAACGCGATGCCCCATCATGTCACATACAATCAGGTTGTTGTTTTTATAAGGATAAAGTCCATTGGCCTGCATTTTTCCTTGAGTAATATTCCTGTAACTTCCATCAGGAAGCATTTCTACTATTGAACTCCTTTGAGGATCACCATTCCAATCCTGATCAAAGTACATGTTTGAAAAATAGAGTTTGCCATTCATCCATTTCGGACCCTCACTGAAAAAGAGTTCTGGTTGGGTTTTTTTTCCATCGATCAGCAGTTCCAATTTGGCATCTTGGGGAATAAATTCATGGAATCTTGATAGACTTTGAGCCGACTTGTCCAAATAATCAGACCGTGAAGGCCAAAATATATCCAAGGCATCAGCACCTAATTCCCCAATTTTTACCCCATGAACAAAATTTCCGGGAATGAGGACCAAATCATTGCTTTTCATAGGTTTTGAATCCTCCAGAAGAATTGCTTCCAAAGATCCACGAAGTGTGAGCAAAATTTGTTCTTCTGGATGGATATGAAGGTCAAAAGAGGAATTGGGCGGCATAGCAATAAAACTCAACAACAAATTGCTGCCACTAATTATCCTTGTAAAAGCCCCAGGGGCAAGTTCTGACAATGGGATATCATAAAGATCATAAACCTTATTCGGTTCAATATTTGGAGCATGTAATGGCCAGGTTTCTTTTAATCCGGAGCTTGGATTGTCAAAATTTGTTTTGCGGATATAATCCAACTTTTGTGGGCTAAAAATCTGATAAATTTTTGCTCCTTGTGCACCAGCTTGGATACCCATCCTGCTGCCTTTTTTCAAATAAATAAAATCCATTTTGGGAGTGATGCTGTGAATGCCGTCCTGGGGTTCTCTTTTTCTGGAGCTCATGGATAAGGCGGTTCCATTAACCTCCGATACAAGTGAGCCGTCTACAACAAATAAAAAACATTCTTCTCCGAGCACCTCTTCTGGAATGGAGGCATCCGGCCGGAGTTCAAGAATTGCCATCATGGCACCTTTAGCCCACAGAATCCTTGCCATTACTCCAGGATGTAAAGCTACAGGTTCGAAAGAGGAGAGGTTTTTAATCTGGCCCGGTTCTAGGTTAGGTTTTACGGTTTCGGCTGGAAGTCCCTCAATTGTTCTTTCGGAAAGTCCATATTTTTTGATCAGTTCGCGGTTCTTCTTTTCCCACTCATTTCCCGAAGGAGAACAACTTGAGAGCAGGAAAACAAGGAAAATTCCAACATACAATTGGATGCAAATTCTTTGGATCATAGGTTATTAGGTTTGGTTAATCTTGTAAAAATTACTCAATAAAAATTGAAAAATCAGCATTGAAGTTGACAAGACAGAGATCAATTGTTTAATCGGCACGATTTTGAGAAAATCAGCCCATCTTGGTCAGTAAGAAGAATCAAATGATTCAAAAAGATTTTTAATTAAATCCGAATTGTACTCTAACGGTTGCCTCAAACCCATAAATAGCAGCGAAAACCTCTTACGGCATAATACGAGTCCGCACCATTATGATAGATAAAAGTTCTTCCAAAGCGCTTGTCCCCAAAGATAGCGCCTCCTTTTTTCCTAATGTCCGCAGGGGTATCCAGCCAGGAAGAGGTCTTTGTATCGAAGTCTCCTAATGTCTGTAAGCTAAAATACTCTTCTTCTGTCAATAGTTTTACCCCCATGGATTCAGCCATTCCTTGGGCACTGTTATGTGGTTTATTGGCTTTTCTGGAATCTAGGGCTTCTTGGTCATAACAAACGCTTCTCCGGCCGGTGGGAGTTTCGGCTGAGCAGTCCATAAAAAGGTATTCCTTTGTTTCTTCATTGAAGCTTACCACATCGGGTTCTCCACCTGTTGATTCCATAGCATAAAGGGAAAATAATTTCGGAGTAGAATGCTTTAACCTTAGAGCAATATTTTCCCAGACCAAATTGGGATGTCGGTTCATGTTTTTCAGAAAGCGGCTTTCAAGGATTTCCAGCAAACCCTCCTTTTCCTCGGTTGTAAGCATTTTGTTTTGGCTCATGGCTTAAATTAAAGATCAATCTTTCAATTCCAACTTCATAAGTATGTCAGTTTGGGCATCATCCCCCAATTGGAAAATATGTTCACCGAAAGGCACAAATCCATGTTTTTTGTAAAAACGGATGGCATTTGGGTTTTCACTCCAAACCCCCAGCCAAAGATAAGCAGTCATTCTTTCCTTTGCGATTTGAATAGATTTTTGTAAAAGTAATTCACCGATTTTTTGAGCTTGGAAAGCTTGGGACACATAAATTCTTTCTATTTCTACCGCATCCCCATCTTGTAACTCATTTTTGGCTGACCCGAAATTGAGTTTAAGGTAAGCCAAAACATGTTCTCCATTTTTGGCAAAATAAAATTCACTCCTAGGTTCAAGTAACTCTGTCGTTAATTTTTCTAAGGAAAAAGCTCGATCCAAATATTTTTGGAAGTGCTCCGGTGAATTGTCTTTTTCGAAGGCATCAATAAATGTCTGCTTTGCAATAGTTTGCAAAGTATTAAGGTCTTTGATGTCAACTTTTACAATATCAATTGAAGCCATTATTCCGAATTTAAATCCTTTAGCAAAAAACTTGATGAAAGGGGCTTAGCTTATTAGGGTTGCCTCAATACATCCATTTTGCGTCATTTTCCATAACATCCCTGTACCTCTGCCGGGCAATCTTTTGGATAAGGTCTTTGGGCAAGTCTTGATCATAGGGAAACTGAACCGTGTCCTTACCGATTTTGAAATCCTTTAATTCTTCCTTGAAATGTGCCAATGTTGGGCCAGTGGGCATAAAGCTGATGAAATTTTTATAGGCAGAATAGGAAAAAAGAATTCTTTTTTCAATCATCACCGGCTTTCCCCATTTGAGTTCTTCTGTAGCATTAGGCGCAACAGACTTCAATATTTCCCGGATTTCACTCAGTTTTTCCTGAGCTATTTCAGGAAAGGATTGAATATAGGTATCTATGTTGTAAGGCTTTACCATTTCTAGATTTGAGGACTTGGGGAGATAGACAAGTTAGCTTTTTTAATCAAAAAAACATTCCATTTTCTAATAGTTTATATCTGTTAGCCGGCATATTCTTCCTTCCTTGAATTCAAAAACTGATTTCCCCAGCAGTTCGATTGTCTGGCCCTTTTTCAATCCATTCGGAAAATCCATGGCCAGTACAGCCCAGTATTGAATTTCAGTTTCACTTGTTTCTTCCAAATGGGAAATATGAGTGATGGTTTGTTTTCTCTCTGAAAAGTAGGAAATGGCCAGTAAAGCTTGTTCCCGAAATGATGCCTTTCCCTCCAGTTTCATGGAAATTTCACCATTTTGGATATTTTCAAAGACGATATCTTCAGTCAATGTTGCCAACATCTCTTCAAGGTCCATGTTGTTGTAGGCCTGAATATAGTTCTGGATAAGTTGTTCACGTTCCTTCATAGTTAAGGCTTTTGTCGAAGGTATAAGGACCTAAGCGTATAGGCAATAGTTATGCTATTTCCTTTAAAAATCCCAGTTTTTCGGGATGGTCATAGAGGTAATCATCATCATTAAATTTCCTGAGCATATAAAGAGCGATAATATCTCCACCTCCTGCACAGGTAAAAAACAGTCCATAACTCAAAATACCTCCATCACCCATGATTAAACCGATGATGGCGGGGATAATTCCCATTACAATAAGGGGCATGGCGCCACCAATTCTGTAATGTTTGACTTTTAATGCTCCTTTGCAATGATAATAAGGCGTTAAGTATTTCCATTTGAAGCCAAATTTTATGGATCTAAATTTATTGGGAACAAAATATGCCCATGTTAAACCATGCAACAATTCATGGATGATTACTCCACTAATCAAGAAGAGGAAGTAATTGCTTGTAAACATGTTCCATCCTGATCTTAAGGTGTCAAAATCCCAAATGAGGACAAAGGGTATTAGTAGCAATAGGCTAATCGGGAAAGCCAAAAGAATAGCAATCCAGTTAGCTTTTCCCATTTCCATGGTATATTCTTCGAATTGCTTATTTACTTGTTCAATAGCTTCTTCATTTGAATTTTCATTTGGGAATTTGTTGCTATTTCTATCGATTTTGTTCATTTAATAGATTGGAAAAGTAATAATTATCGAGTTCATAATATTCTCTGAGCGGCCTTTGCACTATTTCTACCATCTGTAAAAACGTGTTCCATAGTGTTGGCTGATGAGAGATTATTTAAAAATATAACTAATTTACTAAAAACAATATACCCTTTAAACCAAAAAAAAAGCGGGACCTATTCGGTCTCGCTTTTAACTTGAAGTTCTATTTCTTCTCCTGTGTCGTCCAGGAATTTGTACTCCGTCACCGGGAGGGAGGAATCTTTGATCAGTCTTACCCACTTAAAGTATTTGAAAAACCACCTTACCCGTTTTGAAATGATGCCATGTGTGAAGTAGGCATAGAGATAAGGGTGTAATCCGATGTGGATTTTTGAAACGTTTTGGATCGTAGCAATATGGTCGAGATCTTTCTCTAACTGGTCGGCCACTAAAATGGAGGCCTGAATTTTGCCTGTACCACCACAGGATGGACAGGTTTCTTTCGTGACAATGTTGACCTCAGGTCTCACGCGCTGCCTCGTTATCTGCATAAGACCGAATTTGGTCAACGGCAGGACGGTATGTTTGGACCTGTCATCTTTCATCGCATCTCGCATCGCATCATATACGACCTTTTTGTTATCGGCTTTTTTCATGTCGATGAAGTCAATGACGATGATACCTCCCATGTCACGGAGGCGAAGTTGTCTTGCAATTTCTTTTACTGCAACCAGGTTGGTTTTCAATGCAGTGTTTTCCTGGTCACTTTCCTGATTGGACTTGTTTCCACTATTTACGTCGATGACGTGGAGGGCTTCAGTATGCTCAATTATCACATAACCTCCCTGCGGAAGACTAATCGTCTGTCCAAACAAGCTTTTGATTTGCTTTTCGATTCCAAAATTTTCAAAGAGCTTCGCTTTTCCGTTGTAAAGCTTAACAATTTTTTCCTTTTCAGGGGCAATAGATCTGATGTAAGACCTGATTTGATCATAGATCAATTCATCCTCTACGGTGATTGCGTCGAATGATTCATTGAGTAGGTCTCTGATAATCGAGGAGGCCATACTCATTTCTCCGATAACTTTGTCGCGACCCTTGGCTTTGTTCAGTTTTTTCATGCCATCTTCCCAGGAGGTCATCAGATTGCGTAGATCTTTGTCCAGTTCTGTGACGGACTGACCCTCAGCAACAGTTCTGATGATAACTCCAAAATTGGCAGGCTTGATGGAGGTAATTAAGCGAACTAGCCTTTTCCTTTCTTCTGCACTGCGTATCTTTTTGGACACGCTTACAGAGTCTGCAAAAGGCACCAAGACCAGGTAGCGACCGGCTATGGAGAGCTCACAGGATAACCGGGGGCCTTTGGTGGAGATGGGCTCTTTGACCACCTGCACCAAGACTTGGTTGTTTTTGGCAAGGACATTGGAAATTTTTCCAAGTTTTTCAATGTCTCCTTCCTTTTCAAAGCCCTTAAGATTAAAGCTCTGATAGTTATTGTTACGGATCAGTTTGATGTACTTGTTAAGGCTATTGATCTGGGGTCCTAGGTCCTGATAATGCAGGAAGGCATCCTTTTCATAGCCTACATCAATGAATGCTGCATTGAGCCCATTGACTATCTTCTTGACCGTACCTAAATAAATATCACCGACTTTAAACTGGTTTTCTCCTCCTTCAGAATGGAGTTCTACCAGGTTTTTATCTCTCAGTAGGGCAATCCGGCTACCATTTTGAGCAGAATCAATAACTAATTCTGTGCTCAATCGTGTCTGGTTTTATTATTTAAATGAACGTTTGGTGAAAAAACTCAAAAAGAAGAAGTGAATTACTTCTTCTTATGTCTGTTTTTTCTAAGTCTTTTTTTACGCTTGTGCGTAGCGATCTTATGTCTTTTTCTTTTCTTACCGCAAGGCATAGTTTTAAAGATTTAAAGTGGAACAATTATTTACAGCCTTTCCAGATAGCTCTCTACACTTGCCAGAACCATCGGGTCTGTTGTCATGCTTTGAACTTGCTGAAACTGCTTTTTGGCTTTGTTGTTTTGTTTGGACTCGAAATAACTTACCCCTAAGTAAAACTGACCTTGAAGATTTTCCGGATAATACCGAACCAATTCTTCGAACCGTTCTGCAGCCCTTTTGTATTGACCGGACTGCATGGACAAAACGCCCATGTTGAACAAGGCATCCTCGTTGGTTGGGTCTTCCTCCAAAATCTCCCTCAGCATCGTTATTCCCTGCATGGGGTTGGAAGATGACACATAGGTCATGGCCACTTTGGTTTTCAAATCCAGTCGTTTTGGATCTTTTTCCAAAACTTTGTTAAGGTAACTCCTGGTTTTATCGGCCAGAAAAGCTACTTTTTGTTCGCTCATGGCAAAGGTATACGCCTCATAATAAGCAATACCCGCTTTTTCCCATCTCTCAATTGTTTCAACCTTTAAGGCAGCTTGCTCCATAAAATAGGCAGCAGAGTCGAATCTACCTGCCTGAGTATAGAGTGCTGCTAAGGTATCTGCCAAAGCTACGAATTTTTCCCTATCTACCTCATTTTTCAACCTTAAAGCAATAGAATTTAAAGTTTCTCTAGCTTCAGCTGAAATTGGGGCATCATGCATTTCTTCTACAGCAGGAGCTGTCTTAACAGCTTCATCCGCGATTCCTGAACTTCCTTCCTCATTGTCTACGACAACTCGTGGAAGTAAATACAGGAGGCCAATGACGGCCACAGCAAGTACAAGAACGATGATCTGGGATTTTTTCATACAAAAAAAAGGCACTCAGGATTAATCCTGAGGCGCCAAATCTTTAATTTTTTTGCTGTTTTTGATTTTCTCAATAAACACTTTAGATGGTTTGAATGCCGGCACATAGTGCTCGTCAATCACAATAGCCGTGTTTTTGGAGATGTTTCTAGCGATTTTCTTAGCTCTCTTTTTGTTGATGAAGCTGCCAAAACCTCTTACATAAATATTCTCTCCCTCCGCCATGGAATCTTTTACCACTTTGAAGAATGCCTCAATGGTTTGAGTTACATCGTCTTTCTGGATTCCAGTTTTTTCCGAAATCTTGGTGATTACTTCTGCTTTAGTCACTGTTTGATGAATTTAAATTATTATCGAATAAGCTTAACGACCTATTAACCAACTATTTTTGGGACTGCAAATTTATACGAAGCAATTCAATATAAAAACAAAATGCCCAAAATTAGATTGAAATGTTTAACATTGTCTTAACCTTAGAATTAACGTAGATTTTGAGTCCTGAAGTATTTTCCGATAGAATATTAGAGTGGTATAGCCTCCATAAAAGGGATTTGCCTTGGAGAAATACCCAAAACCCATATATCATTTGGCTTTCAGAAATCATT
The DNA here is from genome assembly GCF_003014575.1 of Cecembia rubra. Lineage (GTDB taxonomy): Bacteria > Bacteroidota > Bacteroidia > Cytophagales > Cyclobacteriaceae > Cecembia_A > Cecembia_A rubra. The sequence goes on along the minus strand of NZ_PYGF01000007.1, from coordinate 9,559 downwards.
CTGCAGCAGACCAGAGTGGCCCAGGGCCTGCCTTATTTCGAAAGATATTTGGAAAATTATCCCAGCATACAGGATATGGCCCTGGCTCCTGAAGAAGAAATCATGAGATTATGGCAAGGCCTAGGTTATTACAGTAGGGCGAGAAACCTCCATGCCTGTGCAAAGGATATTCACTTTATTTATGGAGGAGTGTTTCCAGAAAGTTTTCAGGAGCTTGTCAAGCTCAAGGGCGTGGGAAATTATACAGCTGCTGCCATCGCCTCCTTTGCTTTTGGAGAACCCGTGGCTGTAGTGGACGGAAATGTATTTAGGGTTTTGAGCAGGGTATTTGGTATTGCTGAGGATATTGCCAGTACAGGCGGGAAGAAGATTTTTGAAAATTTCGCCAATGGGTTGATACCAAAACAAAATCCAGGTGAATACAATCAGGCGATTATGGAATTTGGTGCCCTGCAGTGTATTCCCAAAAGCCCCGATTGCGCTTCTTGTCCCCTCAACCAATCCTGCTTTGCATCTAATAAAGGTATGGTTGCCGTACTTCCCTTCAAAAGTAAAAAGGTTAAAGTAAAAGAGCGGTATTTTCAATATGCCCATATTATTTGTGGTGGAGATACCGTAATAAGACAGCGTGGAGAAGGAGATATATGGCAAGGGTTATTTGATTTTCCATTAGTGGAATACAGTGAAAACAGAGAACTGGAAGAGGGAAATCATCTGTTTTTTGAGGAATTGGATAAAATTGGGACAATTGATGTCGTAATAGATCAGCATACATTTAAACATATACTGACACATCAAAGAATTTTTGCCAAATTTGTAAGGTTCGAAGTGAAAGAGTCAGCCAGAACTGAATTGGAAGCTTGGGTTTCCAGCAGAGGATATCAATTGGTAGATGCTGAAAAACTAGAAGCACTTGCCAAACCCCGGTTGATTTTGAAATATTTGAACGAAGAAAAATAATCCTTAAATTTAATCGTAAACTTTTTGTCAAACATTTAAACATTACAGATTATGGCCGGAGTAAATAAGGTAATATTAGTAGGAAATTTGGGCGCTGACCCTGAGGTAAAGCATTTGGAAGGCGATAAGGTGGTCGCTAATTTGAGATTGGCAACTACTGAGGCTTACAAGGACAGAAACGGCAATAGGGTTGAAAATACCGAATGGCATGATCTTGAGCTTTGGGACGGACAAGCAAAAATTGCGGAGCAGTATCTGAAAAAGGGTATGCAGTTGTATGTGGAGGGAAAGATCAAATCAGATTCCTGGCAAGACGAACAAGGTAACAACAGGAAAAGAGTCAAAATCAGGGTAATTAATTTTACAATGTTGGGTGGAAGACCTGAAGGTGCAGGGTCACCTTCTCAAGGCACATCTGCTTATTCCGGCAACTCACCCAAGCCTGCTGCCGTTCCAGTGATGGACAGCCCTGGTGAAGAGGATGATTTGCCCTTCTGATCATAAATTTTGATAAAATGCTCAGGAATTCATTAATTTTGTAATCATCATCTCAAAAATTGATGGACGATCCCTACCCGAGCCTTATGATGCTGGCCGAAATCAATCAGGTTTCGGCTGGCTATATTATTGCCAACATATTGATTTTTGTTTTCCTGCTACTGGCCTCAGGTATGGTTTCAGGCTCTGAGGTTGCATTTTTTTCCCTTAATGCCGAGGATCTTTCCCAAATGGATGATAGGGGAGATAAGAGGGCGGCAAAAGCTATTCAATTGGTGGAATCTCCCAAGAACCTTCTGAGTACAGTGTTGATCCTAAATAACCTGATCAATATAGCCATTGTCACCCTGACCACATTTTTTACCTGGAGTATTTTTGGTTTGAATGCTACAGGCATCCTTATCATTTTGGCACAGACCATAGGAGTTACCTTTGCCATTGTTTTTTTTGGAGAGATTGTTCCTAAGGTTTATGCCACCAAAGCAAAGGTTGAATTTTCGCTTTTGATGGCCCCTATTATCTATTTCTTTTCATTGCTTTTAAAACCTCTTTCTTACTTTTTGATGTCTATAAGCAATGTGATTGAAAAAAGGATAGAGAAAAGGGGATATTCCCTTTCAGTGGATGAATTGCACCAAGCATTGGAAATCACTACAGAGGATACCACTGAAGAAGAAAAAGACATTCTAAAAGGAATTGTAAATTTTGGAACCTTGTCGGTGAGGCAAGTGATGCAGTCCAGAATGGACATAACCGCAGTGGAGTATGAAACAGATTTCCACGAACTTATGGACAGAATTAATAAGAGTGGTTATTCCAGAATCCCTGTTTATAAAGAAACTATAGATCATATAGAGGGAATACTCTACATCAAAGACCTTTTGCCATTTATCGATCAGGATGAAAATTTCGAATGGCAAAATCTTATCCGTAAGGGCTTCTTCGTTCCTGAATACAAAAAGATTGATACCCTATTGAAAGATTTTCAGAAAAGGCGTGTGCATATGGCCATTGTGGTCGATGAATATGGTGGGACTTCTGGTCTGGTGACACTGGAAGATTTGATTGAAGAAATCATAGGTGAAATCAATGATGAATTTGATGATGCGGATGATTACTTTTTCAAAGAAATCGATGATAGGACATTTGTGTTTGAGGGCAAGGTTTCCCTGAATGATTTTTGTAAAAGATTGGATATTGACCAACAGATTTTTGATGAAGTCAAAGGTGAAAGTGAATCTCTTGGAGGGTTGCTTTTGGAAATCAATTCCAATCTTCCAAAGAATGGCTCCAAAATCAGGTACCAGAATTTTGAATTTACTATCCTAGCGGTAGATGCCAGGAGGATCAAAAAAGTGAAGGTCCACCTCCTTTCTGACAAGGAGGAAATACCTGGCCATAATGAAGATTGATTGTTTTTTGTCACAGAATAAAATTCTGTAAATGCAACATTTTACAAAACACTGATTTTTGTAAATTGAAGAGCTGAAATCGATTTTTTGAAAAATTTTTCCCCACCTTCAAAAAAAATTAACCAAGAATAGAAAAAATTTTCCAGAAACTGGATTATCTACAAATCATGCATTTCTTGTAATTTTTGGTTTTATTCTAAACCTCATTTTCAAATAATTTCATACAATTTGAGAAAAATGCTTTAAAAATCAAGCAGCACTTAATTTTTCTAAAAATCAAAATAGCATCCTTTTATATGTAAACTATTCACCTAAAGCGCTTGTTTATTGCTTCAATTTTAAAAAAAGGAAATTTTTTTGTAATTTTTGCAACCAAAATTGATAAACCTATTAAACTTACTCATAATGAATCAAGGACTTTATCGTGATGCTTTTGAACACGATTCCTGTGGGATTGGAGCCGTAGTAAATGTCAAAGGAGTAAAAAGTCATGAGACCATCAGTGATGCTTTGAACATGCTCAGCAACATGGAGCACAGGGGTGGTCGTGGTGCTGATCCTAAGACAGGAGATGGAGCAGGTATTCTCATTCAAATTCCCCATCTATTTCTAAAAGAAATTACCCTGCGGGCTGGTTTTGAAATACCAGAAGAGGGAAGTTATGGAGTGGGCATGACCTTTTTCCCCAGAAACAAGCAACTCTATAAAAAATCCAAAGCTCAGCTCAATGCTATTATAGAAGAGTTGGGATTTAGGCTATTGGGTTACAGGAATGTACCTGTAGATGAAACTGTGCCTGGTTCCGGTGCCCTGGAAGTAATGCCTAATATCGAAATGGTGTTTGTAAGTCATAAGGATGGACTTACAGGAATCGATCTGGAAAGGAAGCTTTATGTTTTACGCAATTATGCTTCCCGAACCATCAACAGTTCGATACCAGGTGTCAATTCTGCATTTTATTTTGCCAGTTTTTCAGCATTCACACTTATATATAAAGGTCAGTTAAGGACTGATCAGGTACTTCCATTTTACAAAGACCTTCAGAACAACAAAATCACCTCAGGATTGGCCATCGTCCATTCCAGGTTTTCTACAAATACCTTCCCAAATTGGAGACTTGCCCAGCCATTTCGCTATTTGGCGCATAATGGAGAAATCAATACCATCCGGGGCAACCTTAACAAGATGAAATCCAAGCAGACTCTAATGCGGTCTGTGCATTTTACCGATCAGGAACTTGCCATGGTAATGCCGGTGACCAACAAGCATAATTCTGATTCAGCCAATTTGGATGCATTGGTGGAGCTATTGACATTAAGTGGAAGACCACTTCCTCACGTGATGATGATGTTAGTGCCTGAAGCCTGGCAGGATAATCACATGATGGACAAAGACCGTAAGGCCTTTTATAAATTCCATGCAGCCCTTATGGAGCCCTGGGATGGACCGGCAGCACTGATATTCACGGATGGAAAATCCATAGGTGCTACTTTGGATAGGAACGGCCTTCGCCCATTGCGGTACTTTATTACCAATGATGATCGCCTCATTCTCTCTTCAGAGGCAGGAGCATTACCGATCAGGGAAGCCACAATTTTGGAGAAAGGGCGTATTAGTCCCGGAAGGATGTTATTGGCAGACCTGGAAAAGGGAAAAATTTCATTTGATGAGGAGATCAAATCGGCTGTTTGTGATAATAAACCTTATGACAAATGGGTCCGGGAAGAAAGGCTGAAATTGCGTATGATGCCTGATCCGGAAAAACTGGAATATCCATATTCGACTGAGGAAATCAAAAAAAGGCAGACAATTTTTGGATATACCTCTGAGGAAATTAAAGTTATCCTAGCTCCAATGGGAGAAAGCGGCTATGAAGCAGTAGGTTCAATGGGAGCAGATACACCATTGGCAGTTCTGTCCAAGCAAAGCCAACATATTTCCAATTATTTCAAGCAGTTATTTGCTCAGGTAAGTAATCCGCCAATTGACCCTATAAGGGAAAGGCTGGTAATGTCACTTTTTACCAGGATTGGGGAAAGCCATAACATTCTGGCTGAAAGCCCAAGGCATACCCGACAGATCCATATATCCCAGCCTGTGCTGTTGAATGAGGATTTGGAAAAAATAAAGCATTTGGAAGACCAAGGTTACAGAACAGTTACCCTATATGCACACTTTGAAGCGGTTCACAAACCAGGTAGCCTTTTGGAGGCCCTTAACCAATTGTGCAGGGAAGCAGAAGGGGCAGTATATGCAGGAAAGAACATCATTATCCTGTCAGACCGAAACAGTGATGAAAATAAGGCTCCCATTCCTTCCCTTTTGGCGATCGGCGCAGTTCATCACCATTTGGTAAAAAAGAAAATCCGAACCAGGGCAGGTTTGGTAGTAGAAGCAGGAGATATCCGTGAAGTGCATCATTTTGCAACAGTGATCGGTTACGGTGCATCAGCCATAAATCCATATCTGGCCTTGGAATCTTTGCTGCATTTGAATGAAGAAGGAGCTTTTGGAAAAGAAATCAGCCAAAAGCAGTTGTTTTTGAACTACCAAAACGCCATAGGCAAAGGGTTGTTGAAGGTGCTTTCCAAAATGGGGATCAGTACCCTTCAATCTTACCAAGGCGCACAGATATTTGAAGCCATCGGACTGGGGCCGGAAGTAATTGACCGTTGTTTCAAGGGTACCATTAGCAGGATATCCGGTATTTCATTTGATGAACTTGCTGAAGAGGTATTGATCCGACACCGGGCGGCATACCATACTGAGCGCCCCATATTAGAGACTGGAGGGGTCTATCAATGGAAGAGAAGAGGCGAGAAGCACTTGTTTAACCCAGAAACCATCCACTTGCTTCAGAAATCCACTAGGCTCAACGACTATCAGCTCTATAAGAAATTTGCCCAAAAGATCAATGATCAAAGCAGGGATGCCCTTACGCTGAGAGGCCTTTTTGAATTCAAGAAAAGAATATCCATCCCTATTGAAGAAGTAGAACCTGTAGAATCTATTCTTAAGCGTTTTGCTACGGGAGCTATGTCTTTTGGATCCATTTCTCATGAGGCCCATACCACTTTGGCTATTGCCATGAACAGGATTGGTGCTAAAAGTAACAGTGGAGAAGGTGGAGAGGATGAAATCCGATTTGAAAGAAAACCTAATGGAGACTGGGAAAGGTCTGCCATTAAGCAGGTAGCTTCGGGACGTTTTGGGGTGACTAGTAATTACCTGACCCACGCTGAAGAATTACAGATCAAAATGGCCCAGGGTGCCAAGCCTGGGGAAGGAGGCCAACTTCCAGGTCATAAAGTAGACGATTGGATCGGTAGGGTAAGGCATTCTACTCCTGGAGTGGGATTGATTTCACCTCCTCCACATCACGATATATATTCTATAGAAGACTTGGCCCAATTGATTTTTGACCTCAAAAATGCCAACAGAAAGGCAAGGATTAATGTCAAGTTGGTGTCTCAGGCGGGAGTAGGAACTGTAGCCGCTGGTGTGGCCAAGGCCATGTCTGATGTCATCTTAATATCCGGTGCTGATGGAGGTACAGGTGCCTCCCCATTGAGTTCGATCCGGCATGCAGGTTTACCTTGGGAATTGGGATTATCAGAAGCCCATCAGACCTTGGTCAAGAATAATTTGAGAAGCAGGGTAGTGCTCCAGACAGATGGTCAATTGAGAACAGGAAGGGACATTGCCATTGCGACCCTTTTGGGTGCAGAAGAATGGGGGATTTCTACAGGTGCCCTTGTGGTAGAGGGTTGTATCATGATGAGAAAATGCCACCTCAATACCTGTCCTGTCGGTATCGCTACCCAAAATCCTGAACTCAGGAAGTTGTTCACAGGGGATCCTGACCACGTTGTAAATTATTTCATGTTTTTGGCGCAGGATCTTAGGGAGATTATGGCTTCTTTGGGATTTGCTACCATTGATGAAATGGTTGGCCAAAGCGATGTACTCAAGGCATCAGGACACCTGGATCATTGGAAGTGGGATAAGGTAGACCTTTCTCCGATTTTCCATAAAGTAGAGGTTCCTGACCATGTAGGTATATCCAAACAAATTGATCAGGAGTTTGATCTTAAAAATGTCTTGGACCGTAAGCTTATCCAATCAGCGATTCCTGCATTGGAGCAGGCAAATGCGGTTAAGGAAGAGTTCAAAATAAATAATACAGATAGATCAGTAGGGGCGATGCTGTCGAATGAAATTTCGAAAATTTATGGCAGTCCTGGTCTTCCTGAAGACACCATACATTACAAATTCAGTGGTTCAGCAGGTCAGACTTTCGGGGGATTCCTGACAAAAGGAGTAACCTTTGAGTTGGAGGGTGAATCCAATGATTACTTTGGAAAAGGTTTGTCCGGAGGTAAACTGATCATTTACCCAAGCCGCAATGCCCAGTTTGTCGCACATGAAAACATCATCATCGGCAATGTGGCCTTCTATGGAGCAACTTCCGGATCAGCCTATATCAATGGAAAAGGAGGGGAGCGCTTCTGCGTCCGAAACTCTGGTTTGAAGGCCGTTGTAGAGGGAATTGGAGACCATGGCTGTGAATATATGACTGGTGGACTTGTGATCAACCTTGGAGAAATAGGAAGAAATTTTGCAGCTGGAATGAGTGGTGGTATTGCTTACATCCTTAAGGATTATATCCACTTGATCAATCAGGAAATGGTGGATTTGGATCCATTGAATGAAGATGATTTTGTATGCATCAAAGAAGAGCTTATCAAGCATGTTGCCTTAACCCATAGTGTCTTGGCAGGAGAGTTTCTTGAGCAATGGGATGAGTACCGTCATAAATTCATAAAAGTAATTCCTAGAGATTACAAGGAAGTATTGAGAAAAAGAGCAGTAGAACAGTCAAAAACATTGATATCTTAATATGGGAGCGAAAGAAGGGTTTTTACAATTCAACCGGGAATTGCCAGATTCCCGCAATCCTGAAGAAAGGATCCATGATTACAAGGAAATTTATAAGCCTTTTGATGCTAAAAAGCTAAACCAACAGGCTGCCCGCTGCATGGATTGCGGCGTACCATTCTGTCACCAGGGATGTCCGCTGGGCAATATCATACCGGAGTTTAACGATGCAGTATACAGGAATGACTGGGAGGAAGCATTTTATATTCTCCGAAGCACTAACAACTTTCCTGAATTTACCGGGAGGATTTGCCCAGCGCCCTGTGAGGCTTCCTGCGTACTTGGGATCAACAAAGATCCGGTGGCGATTGAACTGATTGAAAAAAGTATAGCAGAAAAAGCCTATGAGTTGGGCCTCGTGGTCCCCAAGGCTCCCAAGCAGCGTTCCGGTAAATCTGTGGCGGTAATTGGTTCAGGTCCAGCCGGTTTGGCGGCAGCAGATCAACTCAATCAGGCCGGTCATGAAGTGACGGTTTTTGAAAAAGACAATAAAGCCGGAGGACTCTTGCGATATGGAATTCCTGATTTCAAATTGGAGAAATGGGTTATTGATAGAAGGATCGAAGTCATGGAGCAGGAGGGAGTGATTTTCACTACTGGAACTGACGTTGGGTTTAATATCAAGGCTGAAAATATACTCAGGAATTTCGATGCTGTAGTATTGGCTACCGGTGCGCAACAACCTCGTGAACTTAAAATCAAGGGTTCAGACCTCAAGGGTGTTCATTTTGCCATGGAATTCCTTGGGAAGCAAAATCAGGTAATCGGTGGTGAAATCAAGGAAAATCCCATTTCAGCAAAAGATAAACATGTAATTGTAATCGGTGGAGGGGATACTGGTTCCGACTGTATAGGAACATCTAACCGCCATGGTGCAAAAAGTATCATACAACTTGAATTGTTACCAAAACCACCAAAGCAAAGAACTGTTCTCAATCCATGGCCAGAATGGCCTATGACGCTTAAAACTTCCAGTTCCCATGAAGAAGGAGCAGAAAGGGTATTTTCTGTCCTTACCAAGGAGTTTGTTGGCAATAAGAATGGAGAGGTAAGCGGTTTGGTTTTGGTGGACTTGGAGTGGAAGGAAGAAAATGGAAGGATGCAATTTGTAGAAGTTCCTGGTTCGGAAAGGACTGTTCCCTGTGACCTTGCCTTTATTGCAATTGGTTATACCGGTCCTGCCCAAAATGGCCTTTTGGAAGCATTTGGGGTGCAAAAAATGGAAAATTCACTTCCCAAGTCAAAAGAATACCAAAGTACCAATAAGAAAGTGTTTCTGGCAGGTGACATGAGAAGAGGCCAGTCATTGGTAGTTTGGGCTATTTCAGAAGGAAGAGAAGCAGCAGTCAAAGTGGACGAATTCCTAATGGGAGAATCCAACCTTCCTAGAAAAGATGAAGGATATTATGAAATTGAAGAAGGAACACTTCAGGATTAATTGAGAAAGCAATAAGCCTAAGATAAAAGAGTAAGCGTGATAGTAAGTTTAGTGATGGGCTGTCTAAAGCAGACAGCCAGACAAATTAAAGGAGCAGGTTGATGACCTGTTCCTTTTTCAATAAAAAGGGACTATGACAAAAACTGTGTAAGTTGGTTTCACTACTTACGAAGTTAAAGTTATACCTCGAAATTCTCTGTGTGATTTAGAAGAAATCGCACGGGGAATTTGAGGAACCCGCGGTAGGCGAATACCCGATCTGTGTGCAGACAATTTCTTACCTTTAACACACAGATTGCAAAAATGAAAAAAG
>NZ_PYGF01000006.1:223136-277217 GCF_003014575.1 Cecembia rubra | reverse complement strand
CAAACTCTCCATTGTAAAGTTTTTTCCGGATCCGCCTTTACGGCAGATCCATTATTTCCGGACTTCAGGGAGTAAAAACATTCGTCTTTACCTGTTATTGTGTCGTTTCGTATTCCAATCTTTCAATGAACTTTTCCCCTCATTTAGGGATTGTTTAGGGCCGTTCCCCTAAAAGCGAGTGCAAATATCGGAGTTAATATTTAACTTCCAAAACCAAGCTTAATTTTTTTTAAATTTAATTTTCTTGATTCGATTTGCTCATTGTTTCAAGTTGTCTTTCCTGACTTTTTCAGGAGTGTTCCTCTCAAACGGGAATGCAAACTTAGCTGTCTTCATCATATTTACCAAACAGGAAACATAAAATATTATACCATTAAATGATAAGTAGCTGTAAACAAGAAAAATATTTTACTTAGGGGCTTTATACAAAGGAACAGTACTGCAAGGTTCCCCGTACATAATAGACTTAGCATGACATTGTAATAACGCCATTACCCTACCATATGCAAACAAAGGGACAGGAAATTTACTGCATCCTTTGATCACTACGGGCCTATTCTTGAAATCTTCTAACTGGATTTTTGACAAAGCTTGCTCAAAAAGATATTGCTCCAATACATTCAAATCACCGATAACATATTCCACTCCGAATTTTCCCAAATATGTTCCAACAAGCAAAAAAGCCCAATTGGGCACAATGGCATCAGCAGTACAGGTGACTGCTACTAGCTTGCCTTCATACCTACCCCAGTCCAAATCCTTGAGTGCCTCTCTAAAATCTTTCTCTTTCAGAATCAAACCCTGAAACAAAAAATCCTTTAAATCAAACACTATACGTTCTTCTTCCCTGTAATAATCTTCCAAGTTCAAAGTTATAATCGGACTGTTTGCCACCCGATTGATGATTTCACTCATGACAATAAAAGGTTTTTCTTTGAGCTAATAACTCTAAAATCCTTCAAGTAGTTCGGCTCGAAATAGGCCAAATCTTCAAATTCCTCCCTTTGATATTTGTCAAATGCCAATTCACCCAAAGTAAGGGCTGAGGGTCCCCATTTTAAAAGTACTGAAGAGGGATGTTCCAATAGTGACCTTAATTTTTCAACTCCGTCTCCCAAAAAATAAACTTGCCCCTGATTTAAGTAATCTAAGAAAGGATTTCCCTCCTCAATTACCCGTGGAGAAAGTTTTTCTATTGTATTCAATTGATAATCATAAACTGCAGTGTAAACCTCCATCCTTCTGGCATCCAGCATAGGTACAATTTTTCCAGAACTATTTACCAATGGGACAACTCTTTTGGCCAGGGCCAACAGCGTATCCACCGCGATCAAAGGTATATCATGGGCAAAAGCGAAACCTTTTGCCACAGAAACACCGATTCTTAATCCAGTGTAGGAACCAGGACCTGATGATACTGCCACAGCTTTTAAGTTCTCAGACTTAAATCCTGATCTATTCATCAAATCCTCTATCAGTAACATGAGCTTTTGTGAATGAACATTATCCTGATGAAGTTCAACAACACCAACTAAATTCCCTGAATCATGTAAGGCTACAGAGCAAACCGATGTCGAGGTTTCTATGGATAAAATCAAAGCCATATGAAATTACTTCTTTACAGAGGCAGTCAAAATTTTCTGAATCTCTTGTTGATTGGATAAAACACCAATGGCTTTCTTAATTTCCTCATCATTCTTAAGAGATGCCTCCACGATCCCCTCCTGATAGTAATACCTAGATATCAATTCTTCTCTCAATGCCTCCTTAATCTCAGATTGATGGGTAATCAGATCCTTCTCCTTACTATGGTTGACCTTCTTCTCCAGTTCTTCTATTAGACTTTTGACATCTTCGTAATACGGCTCTCTTTTGGCATATTTTACCAAATCCTCTAAACTTTTCTCTGTATAAGTAGTATAATCGTATTCTTTACCCTCGAGCCAGGTCACAAATTCCTTATATAGGTTATCATCTACATCAAATTCCCTCGGAGATGGTATTTGATCATTTTTCCGAAAGTACTCGTTGCCAAAGCTAAAAATCAGATTTCTTGCCACCAAGCTAAAGGTAATCGGGGCAAATGATTTCGAATCCACCTTCAAATCCGGTTCTATACCTGCCCCATCAAGGACTATCCTTCCGTTTTTTGTCTTGAATTCATTTCTCAAAGAATCCGGTACTGAATTGGAATTACCATTCTCGTCTTTTTTGCTATAGTCTATAGCCTGTATACACCTTCCGCTAGGAATGTAATATTTTGCGGTAGTGACTTTCACCTGGGAATTGTAAGAAAGCGGAACTGTAGTCTGTACCAGCCCTTTTCCAAAAGTCTTTCTACCTATCAATACTGCTCTGTCATAATCCTGAAGTGCACCTGCCACAATTTCAGCTGCTGATGCACTCCTTTCATTGATCAAAACTACAATAGGGATATCCTTATCTACAGGAGATTTGGTGGTTTTATAAACCACATTCACATTCTCGATTTTTCCGATTGTTCTTACTACCTCTTTCCCTTTGGGAATAAAAAGGTTGACGATCTCAACTGCTTCTTTAAGAATTCCCCCTGGATTGTCTCTCACATCTAGTACCAAACTGGTAATACCCTGAGATTTTAAATCCAGAAAAGCCCTTCTGACATCGGCGGCAGCATTGGTAGTAAAATCGGTAAGTTTGATATAACCGGTATGGTTATTAATTTTTCCATAATAAGGAACATTGCTGATGACAATTTTCCTTCTGGTAAGATTCACCGATATGGTATCTTCACCTCTTTTAACCTGTACAAATACAGGTGTATTGGCCGGGCCTTTCAATAGCCTTGAAATTTCAGAAGTTTCCTTTTTCCTTACATCAACAGTATCTACTTTCAAAAATTCATCACCAATCCTAAGACCACCTGCCTGGGCAGGAAATCCTTTATATGGCATAAGGATCATATTTACCCCAGTCCTGTTGCCAATCAATGCACCTACTCCACCGTATTCCCCAGTTGTAAGCAACCTAAAATCATCAGAATTTTCCTCAGGTATAAATTCTGTATACGGATCCAACTCCTCAAGCATGGCATTGATTCCAATGCTTACCAGATGATCTGGGTCAATTTCATCGACATAATAAGAATCCAATTCCCTTATTAGAGAAGCAAAAATGTCCAGATTTTTAGCTATAGCAAAAAGCCTGTCATTCTTGTTGACAAAAGAAAAGAGCAGGCCTGCTGAAATCAGCACAGCAAGCACAATCAGAAGCGGTTTTCTTTGGTTAAATTTCATGAATCGGTATTTGAGGATTGCTGGGTCTCTGCAATTTTGTAGAGAACTTTTTTCATTTTTTGTTCTATCACCTGAAATGTAGCAATTTCAGGGGATACATAAATCAGACCAATTAATTTCTTTGTCTCGATATTTGCCAAAATTTCAGACTTATTGAGCCGGTAGGCTTCTTTCAACCTCCTTTTGACTAGATTCCGGTCAATAGCTTTTTTGATCTTTTTCTTTGAAACGGAAAAAAGTACCTGATGGGTTTCCTGAACATCTTGAGGGGCATCCAATATCAGAACCTTGATAGGATATAAAAAAAAAGAGGAACCTTTGTCAAAAAGTTCCTTTATTAACTTTTTAGAATGTAATCTTTCATTCTTTGGAAGTCTGAAATTCATTGCATTTTCTTTGACGTATATTAACAATACGAAAGCGAACCTGCAAGGATTACTTCTTCAATGTTTTCTCAGAAGAAACAGTAAGCTTATGTCTTCCTTTTGCTCTTCTGGATTTCAATACTCTTCTACCATTGGCAGTAGACATTCTAAGTCTGAAACCGTGTTTGTTTCTTCTTTTTCTACGAGAAGGCTGAAATGTTCTTTTCATGACGCTATGCTTTTAAATCTTGATGCTTTCCTAATTCATTCCCCAGAGGATTTCCTACAAAAGGACTGCAAAGATAGACACCTTTTTTTTATTTACAAACGGGACAATTACTTTTGTTTTGGATCAAGAGAAAAGAAAATGCATTATCAAATCTCCCGTCAATCAAATTGCTCCCAATATATTGACATCTGCCTTGAAATCAACTGTTATGCCGATCAGGTTGTTCATCTTCAACTGGCGGCTTGGAGACCGGGAAGATATGAATTGGCCAATTATGCCCAGAAAATAAGAGGTTTTAATGTGAGTTTTGAAGGCAAACCAATCGGTTGGTCCAAGAAATCTAAAGACTTATGGCTCTTTCAGGCTATTGAAGCAGGTACATACCAAATCAAATATCAATTTTATTGCAATCAGATGGATGCCGGTGGATCATGGTCAGATGACACCCAGCTGTACCTTAATTTCAGCAATTTTGCTTTTGATGTTTTGGAGATTCAAGATGAAAAAATAAACATAGAAATCAAAATCCCTGAAACTTACCAAGTAGCAACTTCCATGGAAAAAACAGGGAAAAATTCCTGGAATGCCCAAAACTACCAGTCTTTAATGGATAGTCCATTATTGGCATCTATCGATCTAAAGCATCATTCCTACCAGGTAAAGAACAGCACTTTCCACCTTTGGTTTAATGGAGAGATCCATTTTGAGGTGGATTATTTTATTAACGTGTTCAGAAAATTTACCGAAAAACAAATCCAGGCATTTGGAGAATTTCCAGCAGAAAATTATCACTTTATTTTCCAACTATTGCCATATAAGCATTATCATGGTGTGGAGCATGCATTCTCTACCGTCATTACTTTTGGTCCGGCCAAGTCTTTGAAGGAGAAAAAAGAATTGGACGAACTAATTGGAGTAAGTTCTCATGAATTGTATCACTTTTGGAATGTCTGCAGGATTCGCCCAAAGGAAATGAGGCCTTATGATCTTTCCAAGGAAACATATTTGGATTCAGGTTTGGTCCTAGAAGGAGTTACCACCTACATGGGAGATTTGTTTCTGTTAAAATCAGGATATTTTGCATTGGAAGATTACCTGAAAATACTTCAAAAGCAGACACAAAAAGAAATAGATCAATTTGGCTGGAGAAATCAATCCATTCTTGACTCAAGTTTGGATCTTTGGCTGGATGGGTATAAAGCTGGCATACCGGATAAAAAAGTGAATATCTACAATCGAGGTGTACTGATTTCTCTATGCCTTGATCTGATTTTACATAAAAATGGATCTTCCCTATCCCGAGTAATGAAATTCATGTGGGAAAGGTTTGGGAAATCCGGTTCAGGGTATTCCATGACAGATTTTTATGGACTTTTGAAAACTGAAAGCGGCCATTCCCAAGAAATGAAAGATTTTATTGAATTGTTTTCCAGCCCCGGCAAGGATCTCCTTCCAGAACTGCAGAAACAATTGGCATGGATGGGCATAGCGCTTACATTTGATTATACCTCCGGGCCATTATTGCATCATTGGGGCATAAGGTGTGAACAGGAGGGGAAAGTCACACATATCCATCCTGAGTCCATGGCATATTTTTCAATGATGATAGGCGATAAAATTCTGAGCATAAACCAAAAACCATTTTCCCCAGAAGCGCTTCAAGTTGAAGAATGCTTAATTATAAGAGTTGACCGTTTTGGCAGAGAACTTATCATTAATCTTCAGAAAGACCCATCAGCCCCATTTTATCCAATAGTAAATCTGCTAATTACAACATCAACTTTTTTAAGAGAAAAATGGATGGGGAATCAAAACATTTAACTGGGATTATACCCAAAAAGTAAGAGTCCAAGATTTGAAAGACCTTGGACTCCTTTGCAAATATTTAAGAATTGAATATGATTTTTTGCCATCATACCACTAACTGAATTTCATGGAATTTACCTTTAAATTAGGATCAATATCCATGTAAAACTTGTCTGACGAGGCATATCCAATATCAATAATTATCAGTCTGGATAAAAACCGTCTTTATAATGATTACTGGAATCATTGCGGCTATCCAACTAATAGAATCATTTAAATTGTTCATCAGTTAGTGATTGATTGAAACTTATGGAAATAACATTCGCTTCCAAAGCCATAGGCATCATTGGATTTTTAATGGTCATCCTTTTAGGAACCTTTACACCGTCCACTACCTGATAGTCGCTATAGGTGATGTCACCTGTAGCCTCAGAACTTGTTCTTAACTTGAGGTTTGATTTCACAGAGTAGTATTCTACAGTTTTGATTCCATTGGGAGCAGTAATGATCAATTTATGGGCCTGCTCTCCGTCTATGTCTTCCGTACCCTGCAATTCCAAATTAAATCCCAAAGCACTGTAATGCTCCTCAGGAAAAACATAAGTCTGGGTTTTCATCAGTGTAATCATTTCCTCTGGAATTTGTTGTTCCTGGCCCATAGCTACCATTTTACCTTTGCCATTGGCCAAGACAGTCCTGGATGCCACATTTCCCATTACGGAAGTCTCCTGGACAAATCGTCCATTTTCCTGATCTGCAATTCCCTTAATCTCAATCTTCATTCCCTGCACTTCAGCTTCCATTACCATCACTGAGTTTTTAATTTTAGCTACATTTTCTCTGCCACCAATCGCTTCGATATACCTTGCAATTACTTCCTGAGGGTCGTTGTCTTCAGTTGGAGTATTAGTCAGGCCATAATTGGCCTGGACAGAAATCACTATCCCTAACAATAGAGAAACCATAAATGAGAAAAATTTTTTCATATGCTTTGATTTAAATTCCTTAAATGTAAAAAGAAAAGGGAGAAATTCTCCCTTTTAACTATAATTATCTAAAATCCTCTTCGGAAATTTCTACATTAAATTTGATTTTTTCTACTTTTGATTCAAGTGGCATAGGAATAGCAGGTGATTTTACCAACATTGACATAGGATAAAGTACCCCGTCCACATCTTGATAATCATTATAAAAAGTTTCACCGGCTTCTGCACTTTCACTCTTTATTTTCAATCCAGAATCTACGCTATAGTAATAAGCCTGAGTAGATCCGGTCGGATTAGAAATTACCACTTTGTAAGCATTTTTCCCATCAACATCCTTGACACCGTCCAATTCCACAGAATAACCTAAATCTTCAAAATGCAGCTCTGGAAAAATGAACATACTCATTTTTAAGGACTCATACTGTTCATCTGTCAATTCTTGTTTCTGCCCCATTGCTGTAATGGTTGCTTTTCCATTTTTGATTACTGTATTGCTGGCCACATTGCCCATCATCATAATTTTGTTGGAAAAAGCTTCCTGATTTTCATCATACACATACAACATGTTCAGCTTCATACCCTGAATTTCAGCTACTGCATCCAATTTAGAGGTTTTTATTGCTTTCACTTTATCCTCACCACCAATACTATTGATATACCTTGAAATTACACCTGCGGCAGTAATGTCTGAGCTAATCGCAATCTGACGCTCTTCGTCAGCCATATTGGTGAATCTTTGTACTTCCCCAAATGCCATAAGACTCTCTTGGATTACCGATCCATTGCCGACTACAGTGATGTACATATTATCAGGTTTCAAAAACTTTTTGGCAGAAGCATTGATATCCTCAACAGTCAGGGCATTCAAGCGCTGCAGGTAAGTGGCATAGAAATCTGCGGGCAGATTATATCTTTCCATATTGATCGCAAAGTTGGCAATGGTGGATGGACTCTCCAATGACCTCCCAAAGGAACCACTCAAATTTGCTTTTGCATCTTCAAGCTCTTTGGCAGTAACTCCATTGTCCCTTAAGTTCCTGATTTCGTAAATCATCTCATTGATAGCGGAATCAGTAGCGGTTTGCTTGACACTTGCTGATGCCCTAAAAGTAGTTACCAATTTATCTGAACCAATAGACGAATATGCCCCATAGGTATAACCTTTGTCTTCTCTAAGGTTCATAAATAATCTCGAAGAAGAGCCTCCACCCAAAATATAATTCAGCACACGTGTAGCTAGATAATCCGGATGTGAAAGGCTCATTTCCATTGGGTAAGTAATATTCACCACCGATTGAACAGAAGCTGAGCGATCTACCAATGCTACTTTGTTTTGGGATGGTGCCTGAGGTAAAGGGAATGTTTTGGTAGGTACATCTCCCCTTTTCCAAGAAGCAAAATATTTATTCGCCAATGCCTGGGCCTCAGCTTTAGTAATATCTCCTACTATGGCAAGATAGGCGATATTCGGCTTGAAATAGGTCTGATAATACCCTTTAATGTCCTCCACACTGATATTGTTTATACTGGCTTCAGACTGCATTTCCCCATAGGGATGGTTTTTACCAAAGTTCATGGCTGAAGCCAATCTGGAAGAAATGGCATTTGGATCATCCTTACTTGCTGCTAAACCTGAAACGGCTTGCTTTTTCAGCTTATCCAATTCTTCCTGGGGAAAAACAGGATTGTAAAGCACATCTGTCATCAACTGTAGGATAGTTTCCTGGTGTTTTTTTAATGATGAAGCAAACACCGAAGTTGAGCTTGCGCTCAAGGAAGCTCCTATAAAATCCACTTCCTCATCCAGCTGATCTTTGGTCCTGTTGGTAGTTCCTCCAGTCAACATCTCTCCAACCATTCCCAACATCCCGGCTTTTTCTCCTTCCAATATCGGATCCCTTTCTAATACCAAGGAAAAAGCAACACGTGGGAGTTTTCTGTTTTCAACCACAAAAACTTTAAGTCCATTGGGTAAAACAAAAGAATCGGCGTTTCCTAATTTAATCTCTCTTGCCGGTGAAGGGTCAGGGTATTTGGATCTGTCCACTTGAGCAAATCCAGCCTGAACAATAAATACCGTAAGTATATAAATGAATATCTTTTTCATATAAATATCTTTTTGTGTTGAAAAATTACTCTGAAGCTTGGGCAGATTTTGGAAGATAATACAAGACCACCCTTCCGTCTAAATTTAAGTATTCATTGGCAACACGCTGAAGGTCTTCTCTTGTAACTTTTCTATAATAACCAAGTTCTTGATTAATATAATTGGTATCACCATAGAAAACCTTTGCTTGTGACAGATTTTGGGCGATTCCTGCCATGGAGCTGTTTTTGCTTACCAGATTATTTTCGATAATGTTCTGCAATTTTTGGAAATCACGCTCAGATATACCTTCCTGTTGTACTCTCTTTAAAAGAACATCCATTTCACTTTCAAGATCTTTGGGTTCAACACCCATATTGGCAATACCATACATCAGGAAAATCCCCCCGTCTTCCAGATCCAATGGAATTGCCGCAACTCCCAAGGCTTTTTGCTGCCTGTCAACCAATTCTTTTGTCATCAGAGAGGAATTGCCACCTGTCAGATAAGTCGAAAGCATAGACATAGCATAAGAATCCGAATGGGTTTTGGGAGGAAGATTGTAGGCCTGGATGATTGCAGGTATCTGAATGTTGTCATAAACGATATCTCTGATTTCAGCAGTCTTCTTTGGTTCTGTTATATTGGGTCTATAAAAATCTGAAGGTCCTTTTGGGATTTCTTCAAAATAAGCCCTAGCCCATTTTTCTGCTTGTTCATAATCAATATCACCTGCAATTGTTAAAGTAGCATTGTTTGGCACATAGTAAGACTTATGGAAATCCATAAATTCCTGCAATTGCGCCGCATCCAAGTGCTCCATAGAGCCGATGACAGGCCACATATAGGGATGCTTTGAATAAGAGCGTTTCATTGTTTCCAACAAAATGGTACCATAAGGTCGGTTATCATATGACTGCCTTTTTTCCTCCTTAATTACTTCCCTTTGGGTATCAACACCTACCTGATCTATTTTAGGGTGCAACATCCTTTCGGACTCCATGTACAATGCTGTCTCCAATTGATTGGAAGGCACAATTTCATAGTAGTAAGTAATATCATTTGAGGTAAATGCATTGAGTGTCCCTCCAATAGCCTGAATTTTATTCATATATTCCCCTCTAGGAATATTTTCTGTCCCTTCAAAAAGAAGGTGCTCAAAAAAGTGGGCAAATCCTGTTCTGTCTGGCCTTTCATTTTTGGATCCTACATGATACAGTACCGAAACTGCCACGATAGGAGTACTGTTGTCCTGATGCATAATTACATGGAGGCCATTGTCCAGAGTGAATTC
This sequence comes from Cecembia rubra, assembly GCF_003014575.1. Classification (GTDB taxonomy): domain Bacteria; phylum Bacteroidota; class Bacteroidia; order Cytophagales; family Cyclobacteriaceae; genus Cecembia_A; species Cecembia_A rubra. The sequence continues at coordinate 267,176 of NZ_PYGF01000006.1, read as the reverse complement.
CCTGAATTCAATTTTGTTTTGAGCTGAAACTGAAATGGCCAGGAAGAGACCCAGCATCAGCGAAAAGGTAAACTTTCTCATAATCCAGATTAAATTAGTTTTAAATATTCTACTCAAATTGACTTAAAATGTTTTTGTTTTCAATCCTTATTCCCAAAATAAACACAAGCTTTTGTCCTGTACTTTGATATAAGCGGAATCCCTCTTTGGAAAATTCAGCCTGAAGATAGGTGCAAATTCCAAATTATCTTAACATGTATTCTTGAAAAACCCAAAGAGGAACATGACCACCCCGGCTGAGACCGCGAAAAGAAAGAGTGTCGCCCAATTTGAATTGTTCGGAGATACAATTACAGGCTGCTTATCCAAATAGACATCCAAAACTATTCCAGTAAAATTTATCCTGAAACTTAATTGAAACTCATGGGAATCCCCTTTTGCATCTTCAAATTGGAAATGATGCGTTGTCCCAAACACGGAGTATTTGCTTGACTTAACTTCTCCATTGATTTTGATGATTTCCTTTCCCAGCCAGGAATTGAAAACCTCAATTTTCTGACCGTGGAAAAATAGCGTGCTATATTTCATTGGAAATTTTTAAAGAATCTATCTATTATTCATCAAGGACAGTTACATCTACCGTTGTTCCAGCCATCCATAAACCCTTCAACAAATTCTGACCAGTTCAGCCCTAAGTAAATCCCAATACAAAAAAAGATGATTAATAAACCCAGTGTAAATTTATTTTTCAATAGCCCCATATCCTAAAAGGTTTAAATTGAACAAAAACTAAACAACACCACAATAAAAAACAGGATTCTTTAAAAATCAAATTTCCACTTGAAATTAATCGGATAAGTTTATCCAAATGCACTTTGTGCTTTTGATAGAACGCAAGACTGGCAGCCTGAATCTTCAATATTGGTGAGACGGTCAGAAATTAGAACTCCAAATACTCCGTTGTCATTCTAAGATTTTAACATTTTGGATAAATTACGGAAGGGGTAATGACAAGATAACGCGTCATGCTGAACCCAGTGAAGCATCTCCTCTAAATTGGAAGACTCTTCCTTAGTCTTAAAATTTGGCATTTACAGATCATAAAATCACAAAAGGATTCACGCAGCGGGCGCATCGAAGTCCCTGTGATCGCCGTGAGAAATTGCTATTTGTCATTGGTAATCCGAGCCTGAGAAGGTGATAATCTGTCCCTTCCAAGTAGGCATCGAGATCAGTGGGGCTCCCAATTGCTTGGGAGTCCCCAAAATACTGCTGGATAATTTCAGATTTATTTATGGATTTAGCTTTGCCAGGATTTCCTTAGCCTCATGCCACTTCAGTCTTGGACCAAATTGGCTTACGATTTTTGAACTTGCCATAGAGGCCAATTTTCCACTTGATGCATAGCTGTGACCGTTGGTGATACCATACATAAAAGCCCCGGCAAACATATCTCCTGCCCCATTGCTGTCAATGGCAACTGTTTTGTAAGGCTCTATATCAATGAAGGTATCTCCATCAAAAATCATGGCTCCGTTTTTACCTTGAGTGATCACAAAATGTTTGGCGGCCTTTTTCATTTCCTCTCTTGCTTCAGCGAGGTTATCTTTTCCGGTAAACAGCATGGCCTCTTCCTCATTGGCGAAAAGAAGATCTACACTTGGACCGATTACATCCTCAAATCCTGACTTGAAATACTTGACCATAGAAGGGTCGGAAAAGGTTAATGCAACCTTGGTGCCCGCATTTTCAGCAATTTTTTTGGCATGTAACATGGCTTCTTTTCCATTCGGAGAAGTGACCAGGTAACCTTCGATAAAAAGATACTTAGAATCTTTGATGGCCCATTCATTGATATCCTTCACAGAGAAATTCTGGGTAATGCCCAAAAAGGTATTCATGGTCCTTTCGGAATCTTCTGTTACCATTACGAGGCATTTACCGGTAATTCCTTCTTCAGGGATTTTGCCTTCCAGGCTATTGTCCACACCTGAATTCTTGAGGTCCTCCAAATAAAAATATCCAAGTTCATCATTGGCTACCTTACAGCAGTAATAAGAACTCCCCCCAAACTGACTCACGGCAATGACCGTATTTGCAGCAGATCCACCACACTGTTTCTTAGCCTCCTCCGTATTGATTACTTTCATCAGAGCATCTTGCCGCTGCTCATCCACCAAGGTCATCAGTCCTTTTTCTACTTTATTGTCCCAAAAAAACTGATCTGTCACTTTAAATTCTATGTCCACCAGAGCATTGCCTATACCCGTCACATCGTATTTTTTCATGTATTATTCTTTGTTTTTGTTACAAGTTGGTTTAATTTTTTCCCTTTAAAGGGTTTGAAATTGATCAGAAAAACTTTCTTAACAATCAATTTTCTATTCCATCCCCTACTCTCTTAAACTTGGCACATGGTACAATATTCTTTATACATCGTACTTTGAACTTGGTCCATTGTCTAGAGCACTTTCAATCAAAAATCGGATGTCTTTCAAATGGCTTTTCCCTATCAAAGAGGTATCTATAAGTATGATGGGTTTTATAAATTGTAGCGTTCAATTGCTCACAAACACGCATCATTTTGGGATTGAAATCCCCAATCCAGTTCATCTCGATGGTCTTATAAGGGAAGGAATCGTGTCTTGCAAATTTCTCATTATAAGCCATAATCATTGCAGAATCCACTCCTTTACCCTGAAAATCAGGGATTACACCAAAAACCAATCCCAGCATTTTGTTGGGAGGATTGAAAATCTTATTGTACAAAAATTTCATCTTTCCCCATAAATCTAATCTACCATCTACGTATTTGAACAATTGGTTGATTTCCGGGATATTGATAAAAAAAGAAACAGGTTCCCCTTTGTAAAACCCAAAATAAATCAAGCGGGCATCCATGATGGGTTTCATCTTTCCGAACATCAATTGGGTTTCTTTCAGCGTCAGGGTTTTCCCCATATGGCGGGACCATGCTTTATTGTACACCTCCATAAAATATTGTGGGGCTTTGTCTCTCAGTTCTTTTCCCTGGATATGCCTAAATTCAAAATCGGGATTTTTAAGTAACTCTTTGGCTCTGGCAATCATTTTAGGATCAAAGCCCACTCCCTGCACGGGTCTCATGTAAGTGAATTGTTTAAAATACACCTGAAAGCCATAAGCCTCAAAGAAATCTTTGTAGTAGGGGAAATTCCAGGGCATGTTATAGTTGGGAGGAGAAAAGCCCTCTACCAAAAGTCCCCACCACTTATCACGTTCCCCAAAATTTACAGGTCCATCCATGGCTTCCATACCTTCTTTCTGAAGCCAATCTTTTGCAGTATCAAAAAGCATAAACGCAGCCTCCTGATCACTTATACATTCAAAAAATCCTACCCCTCCAGTGGGTAGTTTTTCCTTCCATTTGGGATGAAGAAATGCCGCAATCCTTCCAATAATTTCATTTTTTCCGTCTAATAGCAACCAGCGTTTGGCTTTACCTCCAAGCTTGAACAGCTTATTGCTCTTGGGGTTAAATATCCCCTGAATATCCTGATCTAAGGGCCTGATCCAGTTTTTTTCCTTTCTGTAAAGCCTTACGGCCATTTCCAAAAATTCCTTTTCCAAGGCAGGAGTAGTAACTTCCACTATTGTCATCTGATCCAATTTTTTCGGCGGGTAAAAATAGAAATTTTATTTTGGAAATGAAGGGTGAAAGGGAAGGTAGGGTGAATTGGATGAAGAATGGGGAAGGATGGTTTATCAATATCAAATTTCATCAATATTCCCATATAGATCTATATTCAATATGGATAGCCCTGAATCAAAATTGAAATCCCCTCAAATTACTCATCGAACAGGAGCCAGATTTGGGTAATCCGTGATGATGCCATCTACCCCCATTTCCAGAAGTCTTTCCATCTGCTCCTTGTTGTTCACTGTCCAAGGGATTATTTTCATGCCTTTATCATGGATTGAATCCACTATTTCTTTGGAAAGGGCTATAAAATAAGGTGAATAGATTGCAGGACGAAATCCAAGCATGTTCAACTGATCCTCTGATTTGGCTGCATCCTCCACCAGCATGGCTAAAGTAATCTGAGGATACTTTTTATGGATATATTGTAATATCCGGAAATCAAAAGATTGGATATTGAACCTCTCAATGGGTAATTTTTCCAGCAACAAGGACACTACCCTTTCCGAAAATTCTGCCGGACCGGGGTGATAAGTCCCATCACCATCTGGAGAACTTTTGATTTCTACATTATAGTTAGGCAAAGGTAGACCATAATCTTCCACATATTTTTCTACCATAACTATCAGATCCTCCAACTTGGGCTTGGAAACATGAAATTTTACTTGGTTTGGAAAACCAGCATGGAATTTGGATCCACAATCATATTGTAGTACATCCTCATAATTCATCTGAAAAATATTGTGGCTTTTGTCATTGTTGCCGATTTCTTTACCATCAGGATCCAAACAGATCACAGGATTCATCCAAGGTTCATGGGACACAACCAGTACCCCATCCTTGGTAATTGCCAAATCCAATTCTAATGTAGTCACCCCAAGATCCAGTGCCTTGATCATAGCCGGAATGGTATTTTCAGGCATTATACCTCTGGCTCCTCTATGACCCTGTAGGTCATAATTAAATTGGGCTTGAATATTCATGGAAAAAAACAAAAAAAAGATGATTGAGAGTCTAGGTTTCATGCTACGTAAAACTTTGTATGTTCTGTGAAATTAAGGCTCTTTTTTTTAATCACAATGGAAGGAAAGGATTTCGCATGGTGAACCTAAAATCCAATCATTTTGTAGGAGGGAAATTCCAACTAGGCAAACTTTATGATTTTAAAATTCATAAAACCAGGTTATTGCCCTGGTTACTAATTGATTACACAACCCTTGTCACTTGCCGTTAATCACACCTTGTCCATTACTTCCAACCCCTAATTCTCAATCCCCTAGATCAAAGCACTTCAGCATACAGGTCAAACTCCGTTGCATCGGTAATTTTTGCCTGAACAAAATCCCCAACCCTGCAATAATGCTTGGAAGCATCGATGAGCACTTCATTATCTACCTCTACTGAATCATACTCTGTCCGTCCAACAAAGTATCCGTTTTCTTTTTTGTCAATAAGCACTTTGAATTCCTTACCTATCTTTTGCTGGTTAAGGTCAAAGGATATCTGCTCCTGGATTTCCATCAAATGATTGGCTCTTTCCTGCTTCACCTCATCTGGAGTATTGTCCTCCATGGTAAAAGCATGGGTATTTTCCTCGTGGGAGTATGTAAAAACCCCCAATCTTTCAAACTTCATTCTATCTACAAAATCCACCATTTCTTGGAATTCTGCTTCACCCTCTCCTGGATGGCCAGTAATCAAAGTAGTTCTAATGGCTATTCCAGGGATCAAATCACGGATTGAATGGATCAATTCTTCCTGTTTCTCTCTGGTAGTCCCTCTCCTCATGGTTTTCAAAACGGAAGTCGAACCATGTTGTAAAGGGATATCCAGGTACTTACAGATATTAGGCCGTTCTTTCATAACTTCAATGACATCCATGGGAAATCCTGTTGGGTACGCATAATGCAAGCGGATCCATTCTATTCCATCCACATCCGAAAGCGCACGCATCAGGTCAGCCAATCTCCTTTTTTTGTAAAGATCCAAACCATAATAGGTGGAATCCTGTGCAATCAAAAGCAATTCTTTGGTCCCATTGGCTGCCTTATGTTGGGCTTCCTTTACAAGTTCCTCAATGGACCTGGAAATATGGCCTCCACGCATTAAAGGAATGGCACAAAATGAACAGGGACGGTCACAGCCTTCAGAAATTTTCATGTAGGCATAATGGGCATTGTGGGTAAGTAAGCGCTCCCCTACCAGTTCATGCTTATAGTCAGCTTTGAATTTCTTTAAAAGTGCAGGCAAATCCCGGGTGCCAAAATAAGCATCAACCTGAGGAATTTCTTTCTCCAGGTCATCTTTGTAACGCTGGGAAAGGCATCCTGTCACATATACCTTATCCACCAATCCTTTTTCTTTTGCATCCACATATTGGAGGATGGTGTCTATAGATTCCTGCTTGGCATTGTCTATAAAGCCACAGGTATTGATGATGATAATATTATTATCCTTGGTATTGGATTCGTGGCTTGCATCAATGCCATTCCCTTTTAATTGGGTCAATAAAACCTCTGAGTCTACCAGGTTTTTGGAGCAACCCATGGTAATGATATTGACTTTGTCTTTTTTTAATGTTCTCGCTTTCACTCTCTTCCGGATTTGGCTGCAAAGGTAGGGAAAATAGGATTCAGAAGCGAGGATTGAAGTTTAGGAATTTCCGGGGATGAAGGAACTGGCCAAAAAATCAAAAAACCACGGGCGAAGGACCGTGGTTAAATATTTTAATTATCGGAGATATGATAATGACTTGTAAATTGTTCTTCAAGCATGGGCTTATTCTTCGCAACGTTATACTTTTTCTGCAATATCGGTGGTGAATTCCGAACTTTTTCTTTGACTCTTTTTAAAGTCAACGCATCAAGCCGAGCTCCTAATAGCAGGGCAGTAAGTAAAATAACCGGAAGCATCACGTAATCGGAATAAGCAGCACCTATAAAAATAAGGGTAATAAATAAGAGCTTAATCAGACCAAGTGTCAATGCCACTTTATCATGGGTCAAACCCATTCTCATCAAAAAATGGTGAACATGGTTCTTGTCGGGCATAAATGGAGATCTTCCTCTTCTGAGTCTTCTTGAAAAAATCCTTGTCGTATCATACAAAGGAACAATCATCAAAGCCATTCCAGAGGCAATGGGTGCATTAAATTTCCATGGTGTAACAGAAGCCATGGTACCATTTGTATCAATAAATAAAATTGTCAATACTGAGAGCGCGAAGCCCAAACTCAAGGACCCTGTATCTCCCATGAATATTTTGGCAGGATGCCAATTGAATACCAAAAATCCCAGCACAGAACCTGCAAGAATAAGGGAAAACATACCAAAAGCCGGCATTCCTACCACATTGAACCACCAGGCTAAAAAACCAAATGTCAAAATACTGATAGTACCTGCCAAACCATCTAAACCGTCAATCAAATTAAATGCGTTGGTGAGGCCTATAATTGTAATAAATGTAATAGCATAACTTAGGATGAGCGGCAATTCATAAATTCCCAAAAAGCCATAAAAACCAGAAATCCTTATATCAGACATAAATACAACCATAAAGGCCGCAACAGACTGACCTCCCAGTTTTTGAAAAGGAGAAAGTTCGACTAAATCATCCCTCAAACCTACAAAAAACATTAGAGCAAAAGCGGCAATCAAATACCTTATAGTCACAAGATTATATACATCCAGCCAAAGGAAGGCAGTTAATAATACGGACAATACGATAACTACTCCTCCCATGGAAGGCGTCTCATTTTTGTGGATTTTTCTTCCTCCTGGCTTATCGACTACTTGCATTTTCTTAAATGCCGATATGAGTACAGGCATTGCCAAAAAGCCGATTAAAAAGGCTGTGATTAAAGTCAACAAAATAACCATAAAAGTAAATTTTAAAACAAAGCAAGCATATATCGAGTTAATTAGCAAATTAATTAAGGAATTTTCCTTGCCCGTCTAATTTTTCAAATCTTGAAAAATTACTAATAAACTCAGGTACCATGTTTTTAAGATGTTTTACTACTTCCATTTCCGAGCCATTTTCCAAAAGATTTTTAAAAATTCTCACTTCAGAATTGACCCTTTCAAAATCGGAAGGATTAACTTGGGCTACTTTAATTTTTGGATGATAGGTCTCTTTAACCAGTTCAAAATGGTTAAGCAATTCCTCAAATAACTTTTCTCCCGGCCTTAAACCTGAAAATTCAATTTGGATATCCTGACTAAGTTTCTTCCCACTCAGTTGTATCATTTTTTGGGCAAGATCAACAATCCTTACAGGTTGCCCCATATCAAACACAAAAATCTCTCCTCCATTTCCCATAGCTCCAGCCTCCAATACAAGCTGGCAAGCTTCAGGAATGGTCATAAAATACCTGGTAACATCCGGATGGGTTACTTTTACAGGTCCACCATTTAGTATTTGTTTTTTGAATATAGGAATTACAGACCCATTGGATCCCAAAACATTCCCAAAACGTGTGGTAATGAACTTTGTATGTTTTTTGTATTTTCTCTGTCTCTCATGCTTATCAAGAGCCTGTACATACATCTCTGCCGCTCTTTTGCTTGCACCCATGACATTGGTTGGATTGACGGCTTTGTCTGTACTGATCATGACAAATTTATCTACCTTAAAAAAGCAGGCGACATCAGCCAAAATTTTTGTACCAAAAAGGTTTGTTCTAATGGCCTCTTCTGGATATGTTTCAATAAGTGGCACATGCTTGTAAGCTGCTGCATGAAATACAATTTGCGGCTGGTAAGTGGCAAAAATTTCCATCATCCTGCTCTTGTTTCTGATATCAGCTAGAATTGCCTTCCTTTTAACTTCTTTGTAAACAGAAGTAAGCTCCTGTTCAATTTCAAAAAGTGGGGATTCGGCCTGGTCCAGCATCAATAATTTAGCCGGTTTGCAGTACAGCAATTGCCTGCACAATTCTGCGCCGATGGATCCCGCCGCACCAGTAACCAAAACTACTTTTCCAAAAATAGACTCACAGATTAATTCCTTATCCAGTACGATCTCCTCTCTGCTCAATAGGTCTTCGATTTTGATATCCCGGATATCTTTAGATTTCAGCCCCGTATCAAACCATTCCTTCGCAGGAGGTATGATTTTGACTGGAACATCCATTTCCAAACAGGCATCCACAATAATCCGCTTTCTTGCAGGGCTGATGGAATTGACAGCAATCACCACCTCCTGCACCTCCAGTTTTTCCACTACCTTCTTCAATCCTTCGATTCCAAGATAAATCTTTTTACCCTGTAACAGTTTTCCTTCTTTATTTGGATCATCGTCAACAAAAGCCACAGGCATCCAACGAGACCCTCTGTTGCCAGAAAGGGTTTGGAATGTTAAAATTCCGGCTTCACCCGCCCCATAAATGGCGACTTTCTTGATACGCTCTTTGTTGCTCAAATATTGGGTATAGGAATATATCTGCTTGATTATCAATCGGTAAATCATTAAAATTGGAAAAGCCAATAATGAGCCTATTAACCCGACAGAAAATGGCAACAAAAGCAAATCATCAACAATGCCATAGATCAAATTGACCTGTTTTATTGAAAAGAGAAAAATGTGGGTTAAACCCAACATCTTCATCATATTCATCAGGTCATTCAGATTGGTATGCCTGACAATGCCCACATATGAGCCTGTCAATGCCATTGCCAAAAGTGTCAAACCAGAAAAAACAAAAACTGCTGGAAGTACCTCAAATCGATCAACCTGTTCAAAATTGAAATTGAACCTTATAAAAAATGCGAAGAAGGTAGCCTGAAAGATGATCACGCTGTCAATAAGCATAATCAACCATCGAGGTACTACTTTCAAATTTTTAAAAAACTCCATTTCAAATCAATCAAACCTATGGTTTACTAGGGCAAAACCAAGAAATTTACTATTCTGAAAAACAATGTACAACCCCCAACCCAGAAACCCAACCGGCAAGTATTTTTTTGTATACCAACTGCAGAGATTTTATTTCTCTACAACCATCGGAACAGGCTGAGCAAAGATTTTATTCCCGATCCACTTATGTCCATCTGGGACATCTTGGTGTACAATGCTCCCCGCTCCTACTGTACACCATTTCCCAATCTGCACACCGGGCAAAATCGTGGCATTGGCACCGATCAGGCTTCCTTCTCCTATCTGAATCCCTCCACAAAGGGTGGCCTGGGGAGCAATATGGACATAATCACCTATAAGACAATCATGGTCAATTGAAGCTCCTGTATTGACTATCACCTGATCTCCCAGTATACAGTTCACTTTAATGATCGCTCCTTCCATAACGACGCAACCAGAACCCAAATACGCCCGTTTAGAAAAAATGGCTGAGTCATGAATGATGTTGGTAAAACTAACCCTTGAAGAAAGTTTCTGAGCTAATCGACTTCTTGTCAAATTATCTCCAATGGCAATAAAAAGACTGCTGTTAAAGATAAAATGATCCGGAATAGCCCCTAATACAGGATAACCTAAAATTTCTTTTTTTTCCGGATTGTCATCAAAAATACCATGGATTTTTTCGTAGGATTCTATTAGATCTATAATCACCCGCCCATGTCCGGAAGCTCCATATATGTACATAACAAAATATTAATTCGGGTTCTAAATAAATAAAACATAAAGGATTTTCATATCAAATATGAAAAAAAATAATTAATAATAAAATTCTGAATAATTTATTTTTTGCAGAATATTATGCAATCAATCACCCATCATTACTATTTAAACAAAATATTAGACACAAACAGTGAAATTTTGTATAGATTCCGCACTTCATTTTATTTCTTTTTTTATTCATTTCATTGCATTAATTTTTGTAAAAACAGTCAAATAGCAAGTCTTAATTTTTTAGGAATATAGATAAACAACAAATTTGACCTTATCATCTTATCCCTTGAATAAAGGCTGACCTATACTGCCTCAAGACATTATCCAACCGAGGAGTCCCTGTCCTAAAGTCTTTGGCAGCTTTAGGATAATTTGGTCTATATTGGTACTCCCATCTGAATTCTTCTGTGGCGCGGAGTTCAACATGTTTTGAGCGAAATAGCTTTCCCGGAAACAATGGAAAGGCAACTTGAGCACCTATGCCTTGATCTAATGTGGTATAAGAATAATGTAATCCAAAATCCACATTACCATATTGCCTGATTAAGTCCAGCCGCCCCCCCTTGTCCCCATATAAAAACTGCCCAACTCGCAATTGAATATCCAAACCTAATCGCCCAATGGCATAGGAAATATCAAAATTCCAAGTCGGGAGTTTGATACCACCGATCCTCAGGGCATTCCATGATTGTAGATAATACCCAGTAAGAGATGTGGAAACTCCCATACTGAAAGCAGAAGACAATGGACTATACCTGTACTGAAAATCTCCTCCATACCGGTCTGAGAAGAAAGTTCCCGCCTGAAGTAAAAAAAAGTGCCGGGAATTAAATGACAAAAAGTAAGAAAAGTGTGTTGGGGAAAGATGGGGTCTTACATCTCTTTTATCCAAACTATTAACCAAAGGAACTGTCATTCCTGTATGCAGTGCCAATCCTCTGGCCAAATAGATTCTCGTATCCACAATCAAATTAGTCCTGGTGGCCAATGGGTTTTCCAAAAACCCAAATTGAGCTGTAATATCAGGCATCAACCTCAAATTGAAGCGGTAGGGTGTTGCTGTTCCTTGGAAAAATAACTGACGGTCACTTTTATCTATTTCCTTAAATAAGAACTCTTTTCCAAAATATTTACCCATAGGCCGGTTATGAAAAACCGGAATAAACACCAAAAATTTGTCAGTATGGGCTCTAATGATTTTTGAAGCAAAAGCCATACTCTCCGCTGGATTTCTGAAGTTTCTGTGCTCAAAAAAAACCCAGATAAGTTCTGCTTCTTCTTCAATCAGCACCTTTTCAAACCCATGTGAACTCAATGCATTTTGAATGGCAGACTGGGCCAATAAATTCATCGAAAAAAACAAGGTCAGAAGCAAAAAGCTATAACTTTTTCTCATATCGCCTTAATTCTCGGGGCTTTATTTCCAAGGGAAATCGGTAATGCAGCATGCCTCCCCATTTTTCAAAACCATAAAAGGCAACCTGCATGGATAATCTTTTCCAAATTATTACATTGGCCCCAGCATGAAAATCGCTGCTGTCATACTCTAGCATCAGACTCAGCCAATTACTTGGATTATATTTCATTCCTGAAAAAAAACCGTTCAGATAGCGGTTGCCCAATTTCCTTCGCGAAATCAAATCAAATCTCCGGCCCTGTGAATTAAGTTTCCTTTGGTATAAAGACTTATCCATACCAAAGCCTATTGAAAATTCAAATCGATCCATGGAATTCCATGAGATGGTTTTGCTCATCACCACTGCATTATGGTTCAAATAATCAGAGAGTCCCGCAGGCGGTGTCAGGATCAACATCAAGGAAGGCCTCCACTTTTTTTCTTTCCAAACACGAAGGCTAAAATCAATATGACGGTCCCCTACTCCAACCCTTTGAGGAATTTCAGGAAGATAAGTAAGGTTGATACCTACCCGGAGAAAATCAAAAACTTCTATGTCCCCATGAACCATAAGTTCTCGATAGGGCTTTTTCATGAAATAATTGATAGCAAAATGTTCCGGAATATAAGCCATACCCAGTACTACATCTCTTTTTTGATTATCCCATCTGCTCGCCGGAGTCATCAGGTAACCCTGCTTCCCCAGGACATTGACTTGGGCGCTTACTTCCTGAACCAAAAAATATAACATAAAGCTAAAGAACAAAATGAGGAACCTGCCCCTGAAAAATTCCTCATTATGCCTCAAAACCAACATTCCATTTACCTTAATCCCCTCGTGAAACTATTTAATTACAGTAACGTGCAACTCTTAGTTACCAGATCCTTGATTATGGCATTTGGCAAGCACACTTTTCAATACCTGAATAGCATTATCCAAAGCTTGATGATAATTGCGCATTACCGTTTCATTCAAATCTTCCTTTTGGGAAACGGCTTTCGCCATATCTGATCGCTTCGCGAGCTGGTTGATACTTTTGGAAAGATTGTGTGCGTTTTGGGCAGATCGCTGCCATGCATGTGCATTCAAAAGGGCAAAAATACGTACCTCTTGAGCCAGTTGAGGGAAACTTTCCGCTATCTCCGCTGCCAATTTGAGGAAATTTTCTCCTTCGGATTTCGCATCCTTCAACCTTTCGGCCAAAGCACCCTCTGCATTCCTGTTTCTCAATTCAAATTCTTTTTCAGCTTCTAAGAGCCAGGAATCATAAGTCTCATTTATGGCAGCCAATTGCATCTCTTTATTTTCCTTCAATTTTTTTATGGCAGTATCAAGGGCAATTTTGGCCTCATCCGCACATTTTCCTTGTCCGGAATTAGCTTTACCATTATTCCCATTCCCAGAATTCGCATTAGCCGTATTATCCTTAGGAGACATTCCATTTACCCTACTTTGGAAAAAGACAGCTGCACTTGTATCGGGAACCATTACCCTTGGAAAAAATTCTCTATATCGCTCTTGCTTGTTAACTTCCAACAAGACCTCTTCCATTGATTTCCCAGTACTTCCCTTTCCCTGCAAAATCATTTCCAACATCTCCATATCCAATTGCTGAGAAGCTACTAAAACTTCCATTTCCAATTCAGGAAAATACTTTGAAATAAAATTTTTCAAGCCAAAAGAGGAGCTTGAAATTCCACTTTCACCAGGTTCAACACCTGCAACATCCTTTTCAAACACTTCAAAAGGAGAAGACTCACGCATAATAAGAGGCATTTCGGGGGATAGAGGATTGAAATCGCTAAAGGGCACTTCTGGCAACTTCTCCAAGCCTTCAAATTTTTTAGAAATGAAATCTTGGGGAAGAAAGTCTTCCTCAACCTTGATTGTACATTGAAAAACTACAGATACCAAAAATAGAACTGCGATTGGCAGAAAATTTCTAAAACACTTAAACATGTGATGTCAATTAAAATTTTAATTAAATTTAAAAATTCTAATTTTTAAATCCGTTTTCGTGTATATGAAAGATTTTTATATGTATTTATTTGTAAATTAAAGGTAAGTGGGGCTTTTTAATAGTTAAGGAGGGCTAATGAACCAGGTGGGTTTGGAAGTTAGGTGAAAATGGAAGGAGGGAGAGAAGAGGCTGGGGAGTGTGAATTGTTAATTGTTCAACCTTAATCTTTCTAAAGGGGAAAGGTTAGCTGATTAAGTATTTGTTGTAAAATTCTCTGATTGTGGGGGTTGGAAAGCCAGATTAGACCATTTTCCCATTTTTTTATGGCTGGAATAACGCATTAAGTTCAGGCTGGGATCATTCAGAAGTGTCCAAAAAAATAATTGCCCATAAAAAATCCGATTTTGGCTATGCTGATCCTTGGTTAAAATCCAAAAGCAAAGCTTTTATATCTGTTGCTCCCTGTTTCAAGGTCTGGGGAAGGAAATCACCTTAATCTATTTATGAATTTGCAAATTTTCCGGAGAATGGTTTTATACACTGATTTTTATTGATCTCTCCTTTGTACCTACCATAGTCAAGAACATGAAAAGAATAAGCTATTGACATTAGCTTCTTTCCTATGTCAATAAACAATCATACATTTAAAATTCCTCAATTTGTAAGCTAGACTGCCTTCTTCAATTTCACATCCAAACATTCCTTTACCCTGAAAACCACCCTTTCCAAATCCTCATCTGTCATATTCGACCCGCTGGGCAGACATAAACCCTGATCAAAAAGTTGTTCAGCAATATACCCACCAAAAAAGGGAGCACCTTCAAATGACTCCTGTAGATGCATAGGCTTCCATAATGGCCTGGCCTCTATCTGGTCAGCAGCTAAATACTGTATGATTTCCTGGGGTCCAACGCCTCCGGTTTTTTCTCGATCCACTAAGACACAGGTCAGCCAGCGGTTACTCAAGTAGCCATAGGGTTCCTTCAAAAAAGTAATGCCTTCCATTCCGCCCAAAGCATCCAAATAAAAATCATGGACTTTCCTTCTTCTCTGGATGCGTTCCGGTAAGACCTCCAACTGTCCCCTGCCTATTCCCGCCAGTACATTGCTCAATCTGTAATTGAATCCGATCTCCTTATGCTCATAGTGCGGGGTGTTTTCCTTAGCCTGGGTGGCCAGAAACTTGGCACGCTCTATATAGGCCTTATTTTGGGACAATATCGCACCTCCACCTGAAGTGGTAATGATTTTATTGCCATTAAATGAAAGCACACCTATTTCCCCAAAAGTGCCACACTTCTCTCCATACAGTTCCGAGCCGACCGCTTCCGCTGCATCTTCCAGCACCGGAATGCCATACTTATCAGCAATCGCCTTGATCTCTTTCATCTTAGCCGGCATTCCATACAGATGAACAGGAATAATGGCTTTAGGCTTTCTAGCAAAAGTCTTGGTTAACTCTTTGACAGAAGGAAAACTATCTGCGATACTTCCATCCAAACAGGCCTGTATAGCCTTTTCCATAGCCTCAGGACACATGTTCCAAGTGTCTTTTTCAGAATCCACAAAAACAGGAATCCCCCCCAAATACTTTACCGGATTGGCAGAAGCACAAAAAGTAAGAGACTGACAGATCACATAATCACCTGGCTGAACGCCCAACAAGATCATACTAAGATGTAAAGCTGCTGTTCCGGAATTGAGAGCCAGGGCATGACCGCATTGGGTATAATCTTCCAATGCCTTTTCAAATTGATTCAAGTTATGTCCAACCGGTGCAATCCAATTCAATTCAAAAGCCTCATTGATATACTTCTTCTCATTTCCCCCCATATGTGGAGAAGAAAGCCAAATTTTGTTATTGTTCATTTTTAAGGGTCATTAAAAAAAATGAAATTAAGTTATTTTTTTCCTAGGAGTCAAAATATAGGAAAAGTATTTTTTAATACCTAAAAATAGACTTTTGGCTTACTTTTTATTGCAGATAAGACCTTGGTTCTCAGTAGGGAAATAGATTATATTTTTCGTTTGTATTGGTTTTTGACAAATTCAGGTATAAATGAAAGTTTTGAAGTGACCGCAGATGCTTCGGTTTTGCTCAGTACAGGTAAAGCGGTGTTGGCGGGGAGACTCTTTTTTGCCTTTGCTTCAGGAAGTTCTTTGGGGTAATATTTTACTTTGGATTTTATTCACCACCCTGCATTCAGGCTCTTCTCCAAATTAGTCCAGGGCACTGATTTTTAAAGTACTATCACCCGGACCAAAGCTATCCCAGCTGCTCTCGGAGGTCTAAAGGAACGTCAATTCAGGGCTAGTACGGAACTATCCGCGCTCTATTTCTGCATCTCGCGATGCTGCATTTTGAGGATTTTTTGCCAAACCATATAACGGACAGCAAGATAAGAGAGGGCTAAAAATAACAGCACCATCAAAGTTTGAGAAATGCTGATTTCCTGCTTTTTGGACCAATAAATTAGAGAGGTATTAATAAAAAGTTGGATAAGCACATAAAAAAGTGAGATTTTTAAATGAGGCTGACCCAACTCATTGGCGAGGTATTGATAGAGGTGTTTTCTATGGGGCTTGAGAATATTTTCTCTGTTTAGCAATCGGATCAAAATGGTAAATAGTGCATCCAGAAGATACACAGACAAAAAGAGGATATAATAAAATCTATCAGATAAAAAAATCAGATCCATCCATAAAAAACCAATCAAAAATGCAAGACTGATGGAACCTACATCCCCTGCAAAGGCAATTGCTTTTTTCCTGAAATTATAAAATGCAAAAACGATGAGTGCCAATCCCATTACGACAATGAGATCCTTGTACTCTTTTACTTCTGGGAGAAAATAAAAAGTGCCTAATGCCACTAAAGAATATAGTACCGTAATTCCATTGATTCCATCCATAAAATTAAACACATTGACCCAACCGGTGAAAATGATCATAATGATAATGATCAGCCACCAGGGCAATATAAAAAGCCCTCCTCCCCAGAGTAATAGTAACAAAGCGGAAAAGTGTGCCAGTAACCTGGGCCAGGTAGGCAGAGGGTGTAAATCATCCACAAAACCAGCCAGGGCACTGATGATCAGCCCCAATAATGGCCAAATACCGATATAACCCAAGACAAATGCTGTAAATGCCCCCACCACAAAAATTATCCCTCCGCCCCGGACGGTCACCTTGGTATGGGAACTGCGCTGATTGGGCACATCGGTGATGTCACAGCGCTTAGCCACACGCAGGTAGAGCTCGAAAAGCAAAAAGTAAAGAGGGAGTAATACTAGGGCAAGGTTGATCATTGGGGAATCGAAATGGTTAATCTTTAAATGTTCAATGTTAATTTGTTCAGGGTTAAGCGTTCAATGTTCAAGATTGTGAACGTTTGAACTTTGAAAAATTAAACAAGATATGTTCAGGGATTATGAGGGAAAAGGTGGTTACGAGACCTCTTTTGCGTCTTGCTTCTCTTATCTTTTTAATTAAATCCTTAAAAATCTTAACTCCATAGTGGTTCACACTTCCTGCTCTCTAGTACTAGGGATTCGTGAAAATCCGAAAGCTTCGAGCTAAAATTTTCTCAATTCAGCTGCACAAAATCAACAAAAAAACATCATGGGTTATAAACAGCTTCGAATAAAGATAATTTGTGAAATTCGAGGTTTTTTAATTTTACCAACAAGGCCACCAAGTTTGATTTCAGTATTTGCATACAGGCTCAAGGATGTTCCGTGACTAGTTTTGCTTCTTGTGTCTTAAGTCTTGTATCTTTCTCTTGTCTCTCGCTTCTTCGTGTTCCTTCGTGTGCTTTGTGGTTTAAAAAATTTCTACCACAAAGTGCACCAAGAGCACGAAGATCTTTTTCATAGAACAACTCTTTTAAGGCCGTATTTAAGTAATTTGACATTAAAATTGACCAACAAGCCTAATCTGTTACCTGAAAGTTTGAGGTATGTTAAAATTTGAGCCATGTGGACAGGATTAAATTCATCCACTACTTTAAGTTCGAGAATAATTGACTCCTCTACCAAAATGTCAACCTTATAGCCAGCATCTAAGACTTTCTTAAAAATGATTTCCTGATCTACCATATTCATTAATTGAGAGGTTTATTACCACTAAGGCCACCAAGAATACCAAGTTTGATCCCTGTATTTACCAGGCAAATTGTGGAGAGACTCAAGGATATTCTGTGAACTAGTCTTGTATCTTTCTCTTGTCTCTCGCTTCTCGTCTCTCGCTTCCCGCAGCTCATCTCCAGCTTCTCGTCTCTCGCTTCTTCGTGTTCCTTCGTGTGCTTTGTGGTTTAAAAAATTTCTACCACAAAGTGCACCAAGAGCACGAAGATCTTTTTCATAGAACAACTCTTTTAAGGCCGTATTTAAGTAATTTGACATTAAAATTGACCAACAAGCCTAATCTGTTACCTGAAAGTTTGAGGTATGTTAAAATTTGAGCCATGTGGACAGGATTAAATTCATCCACTACTTTAAGTTCGAGAATAATTGACTCCTCTACCAAAATGTCAACCTTATAGCCAGCATCTAAGACTTTCTTAAAAATGATTTCCTGATCTACCATATTCATTAATTGAGAGGTTTATTACCACTAAGGCCACCAAGAATACCAAGTTTGATCCCTGTATTTACCAGGCAAATTGTGGAGAGACTCAAGGATATTCTGTGAACTAGTCTTGTATCTTTCTCTTGTCTCTCGCTTCCCGCAGCTCATCTCCAGCTTCTCATCTCTCGCTTCTTCGTGTTCCTTCGTGCGCTTTGTGGTTCAAATAAGCATACAACCTCGAAGGCCAGGACTTATCCATACAGGGCTTTTCGATTAGGAGGTAAAAAACAGCCGACACTAACAACATCACCGGAAACAAAAACAGAAACTGTACCCCAAAATCCGCCCAATAGCCCACACCCGTACTGATTCCTACAGAAAACTTAACCAATACATGAAAAAAGGCATAGTGTAGCAGGTAAATGGTATAACACATCCCACCAATCAGGTAAATTATGGGCCTTGTAAAGAGCCAATTCGACACCGTGCCCTTAAACACCCCCACAAACAAAGCCAATACAGACAGGTTAAAAACCAGGTTGTTCAACCAATAAGCCTGCGGCTTGTAGAACCAGAATACACCCAAAATGGCTAAGACCGTCACTAGGTCATACAACAAATGCCTTTGCTTCGAAAAAAAGTCCCTGTAATGCATGTAGATCAAGGCAAAAATGATCCCTGTTCCAAAATTCACAAAATACACCAAAATGGAACTGCCGATATGGCTCAACCCGGCAGATAAGGTGTATCCCCTAAAGAATATGGATACCGCCATAAAGCTCATAAACAACAATGTCCTTCCGACTTGACTTTTCAACCTAAAAATCAGCAAAACCAATAAGGGAAGGATCAAATAAAACTGTGCTTCTGTCTCCAAGCTCCAGGTAACAGGATTAATGAGATTGGGGTAACCGTAACTGAAGACATGCAGGTAAAGCAATCCAGAGAGAAAATGCGGCAGCATTTCCAACAAATCCTGTTGCCAGAGGATTAACTGGGCAATAAAGAAAATCACTAAGGATACAATGAATGGAGGTTCCAGTCTGGTCAATCGGCGGTAAAGGTAATCCCCAATATCCACTTTCCTGCCCTGGAAATAGTATTGATTAATAAAAGGGATGGCAAGGATAAAGCCAGAGATGGAGAAGAACACCTTCACCCCCAGGTCCAGACGTATCATCCACCAACCCAGATCGGTAATGGATTTGGTACCTACCATGGCTGACCATTCCCCCATGCTCATGCCCAGTTCCTTCACATAGGCAGTGTTCAGGTGGAAAAGTATCACCGTGATAATGGCAAAAAACCGTAGCCCGTCAATTTCCGCGACGAAATTTTTGGAATTGGTGGTACGCCGGAAGATCTGTATATAATTCATGTATTATTTATTAACCACGAAGGGCACTAAGAACACTAAAAATTTTTCTCAAAGAACAACTATTTATTTTTCAACAGATAATAAATTTTAACTCGTCAGAGGTAATTTTTTCTTTTTCCCTTCAGTCACTTTTTGTCTTGACACAAAAAGTAACCAAAAAAGTCAAGACGACGGAATCCTATCAGCGCGCAAGGCCGGAGCCGGCCCGGTCCGTCGTCATTCCCCCCTGCCTTCTTAGATATTTATCGTTCCAATAGTTTAATTGAAGACTCGGTAATAGCTTCTTGTTTTTTTATTAGTGGAAAGGAAAACGTAAAAGATTGTTACGGAAACTATTTATGCCTCTTGAGTCTTGCCTCTCTCTTCTATTTGGGGTTCGTGAAAATTCGAAAGCTCCGCGCCAAATCTTTTTCCCACAGCTGCCTAAAATAATGAAAAAACATCAAGAGAATTTACAGCTGTTGAGCCTATATAGTTTGTGAAATTAGTGTAATTCGTGGTTTTTTTATTTTACCTCGAAAGGTACAAAGAGCAGCAAGTTTGATTTCCGTATATACCAGACAAGTTGTGTACTGGCTCAAAGATACTCCGTTAACTAGTCTTTCTTCCTGTGTCCTTGTCTCGTCTCTCGCTTCTCGTTTGTGTCTTGATTCTTGGTTCTTGTATCTTGAGTCTTCTTTGCGCTTTGTGGTTAAAATCATTCAAAAAGGTGGTCCAAGACGCTCCGTGGTCTCCATCCTAACTCCCTCCTCGCCTTGCTGTCATCAAAAGTCAGATCCAGGGTCATTTTATCAATGGTGCTGCTATTTACAGGCGAAAAAGGCAGGAAATCTCCCACCCTTCCCAGCACCTTCGCCACCCCCAAAGGCAAAATTTTCGGTAAGGCTACTTGGTAATGGCGACAAATAAGCTCCTCCAGTTCACGGAAAGATGGATGAATTCCATCCGTCAGATTATAAATTCCCTCTGCCTCCTCCGACTTCACAATCAATTCCGCCACATCGGACGCCAACACCATACTTTTCCTGGCCTTCCCTCCACCAATACTCAGGTACCTGCCCTTGGGAATGGCCTGCATCATCTTTCCCAGATTTCCGGGAGGATTGGGCCCTGCGATCAGGGGCAAACGCAAGATCAGAATTTTCACCCCATGCTGCTTGCCCCAGGCTTGCAGAAATTCCTCCGCACGGATCTTGCTCAGGGCATAAGGCGTATCTCCCAATAAGGGTTCCTCCTCTGTTATTCTTATTCCAAACTCCCTTCCATACACCGCGACCGTAGAGATAAACACGAACTGTTTTGGCAAAGCCCCCGATTTCTCCAGGGCCTGACAAAGATGGATGGTTCCCTTTTCATTGACAGTAAAAAACCCCTGCTTCTCCGCTTCTGTTTTCGGATAGATATGCGCCTTCCCTGCCACATGGATCACCCGATCAAAAGGAGGTAATTCAGGAATGGATTCGCTCAAATCGGCCTGAAAATCAACTTCCTTTCCCTTTCCCAAGGTCTGAACGGGAATAGAAGTGCTCTTCAATTGTTCAAAGATGATTTTTCCGAGGAAGCCGGAGTAACCGGTGAGGAGTACACACATTTTGGGTCAATAATAAAATCCAACATTTCCTTTGCTAGGATTTTTTTATCAAACTGCTCCGCTGCAAGACTTTTGGCCCTTTCGCCAAGAGAAACTTTAAGGGACTTCTTGGCATCCAGTTCGATCAGGAGGTTTGCTAATGCTTCTGAATTATTCGGGTCAAGAGTAAACCCTACTTGATTTATCTCCAGAAAATCCTTCATCCAGCCTTTGGTATTTTGGATTACCGGTACTCCAGCTGCCAAGGACTCAAAAAACTTATTGGGGGAGGAGGTATCCAAAACAGGCGTTCCTTTCAGAGGAACCAAAGAAGCCATGGCATGTTGCACCAAAGAAACCAATTCAGACTTGGGCATCAATCCAATATGAATAAAATTGGTTAAACCTAAAGATTTAGCCTCATCCACCAATACTTCCCTTTGTTGTCCTTCACCAATCAGCACTATTTTGATATCGGATCTTCCTTTGGATTGTAAAACTTTGGCCGCTTCCAACAACCAGCGGGAATTATTGACTTCTCCAATGTTACCCGTGTAGATAGCATATTTTTCAGGAATCAAATAGGGATGCTGGAAATTCTGTTTGGATGCAAAGAGTTTAATATTTGCGGCATTGGTTACTGAAATCACAGGCCTTTGGGGTGCCTTAGCAGCAATATGGGATTGCATGCCTGGAGATAAGCCTACAATCCCATTTGCTGCTTGATAGGAAAAATTTTCAAAGGCATAAGCTAACCTTTTAACTATGGGGTTTTTTATGATACCCAATTCTATAGCCCCTTCCGGCCATAAATCCCTGGCTTCCAAAATTAATTTTCGTCCTCTGAGAAATCTCGCTAACAAACCCGGTAACCACGCCGTAATCGGACCTGAAGAAGCGACCACAACATCTGCCTTAATTGTCAATGCATAATAGGAAGATAGCAAAGCATAGGCTACAAAGGACCAGATTCTTTTGAGAAAAGATTGCTTATTATCTATCCGTACATTCAAAACCTTAACCCGAATTCCATCAAACACTTGATCCTCCACCCATTTTTCAGCCCTAAGATCCGACTTGGAATAGATGCTGCTGACAACGGTCACTTCATGACCCTGTGCCACCCACTCCTTGGCAAACTCATATACGCGTGTACCCCAGGAACCTTTGGGGGTAGAAAAATATTGGTAGAAATAGAGGATTTTCATTTAAAACTCCCTAAAAAACTGTTTCAACTTCCCTGTTCTGCCTCTTTCGATAAAATCTCTTTTTTCGAATTTGGCTTTCAAACCAGTTTCTAGATAGGTGTTCATTGCTTCCAAAATACTTTCTTTTACCGCTGATGTGAGTTCCTTATCCGCCACATATTCATAGGTATAGGTATCCTGACCAGTCTGCCTGATCACAAATTCCTTGATTTTAAACTGCTCCTGAATCAAAGTCTTGGTAATGTAATAGAATGTTAAGGCAGGTACCTTCCTTCCACTGGGAAGGATTGCAAATTCATTGGTTCTACCGATCAATTTTTCCAATACTTGATATTTCCCCTTTCTTTCTGGTCGGATAATGCCAATATCCCCTACTTCATATCTGTACAATGGAATGGCTTGGTTATACAGGGAGGTTAATATAATCCTTCCCTCTTGTCCGTTAGGAACAGGATTCCCATTGTCATCAACGATTTCCAGAAATACATTTTCATTTGAAACAATCCAATCACCGTCTTGGTCTTCATAAGCGATAACATCCATTTCAGCAGCCCCATATTCAACAGCTACCCTCACTCCAAAACCTTTTTCCATAATTTTCCTATCCTGCGGAGAACACATTTCAGAGGTAGGAAAGCAGACTTTCAAGGTAGGGCATATGTCTTTTAAGACAATCTTATTTTCGATGCAGAATTCCGCAAAATAGACCAGGGAACTGGTGTATCCATTGAGGTATTCAAATGGCAGCTTTTTAAAGCGTTCAATAAATTCCCAAAGCTTTTCTTCGGACAAGTCAAACACAGGGAAGCGGACCCGAGTGGCGATCAAGTCTTTTATCTTCTCTATATAATATTTTTTTCCTTTTAAAGGAATCCCATAGAATCGGGCTTGAAGGGATTTTCCATATTCTATTCCATGCCAACGATAGCGGTCCCTGATCAAGGCCCAGGTCATGGCATGGGCATATTTGTCCTTGGCAAAGAAAAATGGAGTACCAGAAGAACCTGAGGTATTATTGACAAATAATTTTTTACCAATAAAAGGTGTCGAAATCAATTCCATTAAAGGTCTCTGAACCTCGCGTTTGGAAAGAATTGGAGCTTTAAAGAAGGCTTTATCTCCTCCATTTCTTGAAAGGAAAGATTGATAGAAAGCATTATTTTTCTTAAAAAAATCAAATTGCTTTTCTCTTTGTCCTTTTACCCATTCGTCAAATGAGGGTGCTTCCAAGGATTGGACAGAAAGTAGGTCATTTATAGCCTTTACCATAGGGTAACCTTGCCATTCCAAAATTTTAAAAAACAGGTTCATTGCTTAACTTTCAGTCAATATTTTCATCCAAAGAGGCTTTATGTTTTCCCAATCAAACTCCTCAGCCTTTTCCCTACTATTTCTACTTAATTGCTGTGCATACCCAGCATCCTGAAGGATGCTCAAAATCGCTTGGCTTAATCCTGTTGCATCATCTGAATCTACCAAAGCACATTCTTTTTCAGATACCAAATAAGGCACTCCTCCCACCTTGGTACTGACCACACACATCCCTAAGGCCATCCCTTCAATTAGGCTGATAGGCGTATTGTCAATCAGAGGATTGGATACCATGATATCATAATCCTTACTTAAAGCGATCCATTCATTTTTGGGCATTTTGGGCCTTACTTCTACGATGCCTTCTAAGCCATGACCATAAATAAAGTTCATGACTTCCGGATAATGAGGCTCCTCCGGATTGCCGAGCATCAATACTTTCAGGTCTTGAACCTGATCTTTCAATAAATGGACCGCTTTTAAAGTCATCAGGGGATTATACGGATTTCCAAAGCCCCTTATAGCCAAAATCCTTGGACGGATACTTTTCCTTTGGTAATAGGGATATTCTGAGAGTGGAATAATATTTGGGATTACCTGAACCTGAAAGCCTTGTTGGTTAAAAAAATCAGCCAAGTAATGGGAGGGGGCGATGATATGACAGGCTCTATTAAAAAGCCATTTAACTTTTTTTGAGCTTACCTGATACCGATTGGGTAAGTTTCCACCATGTAAAGACAGGACATAAGGTTTTCCAAAAATATGAGCCAGGATTCCTAAAATAAATGCGTATTGGAAAGCCAAAGTGGAATACACATCGAT
Organism: Cecembia rubra; assembly: GCF_003014575.1. Lineage (GTDB taxonomy): Bacteria > Bacteroidota > Bacteroidia > Cytophagales > Cyclobacteriaceae > Cecembia_A > Cecembia_A rubra. The sequence goes on along the minus strand of NZ_PYGF01000006.1, from coordinate 242,655 downwards.
AATGATCTTATCCGAGCTCAAACCATATCTAAAAAAATGGAAAACCATATCTGCAAACCTAAGCCCTTGATTTTTTTGAGAAGAGGCTGTTTTGACTTCACAAAACTCCCCTAACAAAGGCTCTAGCGTCTCTAGTACACTTTTCACTTTCTTGTAAGCAAAAAATTTATTTCCTAGATACAGTACCTTGACCATAAACAATATAAATCGTGCTTAAACCCATCAGAAGTGGAGTAATATAAGTTCGGGTGGCAGCATGAAAGGTAGTGTACCAGCCCACTACCAAAAAAGCTAATAAAATACTTTTATATAGATTGTCATTAGGGCTTTTATAAACCTTGAAAAACAATACAATCACAACAACAATAAAGAAAATACCAAAAATTCCATGTTCTGCAATCAGACGGCTTATCTCCACATGCGCGACGACTCCATTATGTTCTTTTCTTAAGTACCTGGATGCACCAGCGCCAACTCCTAAAAAGCCAAAATCTTCGATTAACTCCAAATCACTTAAAAAAATATCAAAACGGTTCGTTGTTAAAGTATTCAGAGTTTTTTCCTTATTTCCACTCAGCGTACCAGCAGTTTCTCCTTGATATCTTAACAATAAATTCCCTCCAGTTACAGTGTTGGCAATCACTACGCTGAGACCTAGAAAAAGTAATGCAGGCAAAAAGTATTTTTGAGCCTTTCTAAATTGTATATGGGCCAAAGATTTTTTGGAAACTTTTGTCATAAAAAACAGTATGACAGCAATTCCTATGGCCCCTCCTATCATGCCTCCTCTGGAAAAACTCAATAAGCCTTGAAAAGTAAATAGCATGACCAGAAAGAGGTCTATCCACCGCTTTCCCGCAATGGATACTTGATTCAACCAAAGATAAAAACTCAACAACATTCCCAAACCAAAAGCAGTAGCAACCTGATTGGAACCAAAGCCCCCTGTGGTATCAAAATTCGCCCCTAAGGTAAATTCTATGCTATCCAAATCAGGTGTTTTAAATACCGTAAAAGCCAAGGCGCTGACCAAAGGTAATGTCAACAAGATGATGATTTGATGGAATCCTTGAGGCGTAAACTTTTGTTTGGAAAAATACCAAATGGCTAATCCCACATTAAAGGCTCCAAAAAGATTGAACCTTATATCTACTTCTCTAACTTGTCCAGACAAATCATAAAATAATGCTGGTACAAGTAAAAGCAGCAGCACTAAACCAATTATTCCCTTATTACTGCCTTTCAGTATCCCCAAAATCAATAACGCCATCAACAAATACTTGCCCAATTCATAAGGTATAAAAGGAGAAGTTTGGGCCATTCGGGCAATCAGTTCAAAGGAAGACAAATAAACAATCAGGTAGGATAAGGGGGCATCCACTGGTTGTTTTTTAAAGAGCAAAGGAGATGAAAGTAAAAGAAAAGCATAAAAAAATGCAATCAATGGGAAAGGGGAAAAAGCAGAAACCACCCCCAATCCAATATGGAAAAGGAACCAGAAAAAGGGCTTTTTATGATAAAGCAGTGACTTGACCATCAGGAAGCAATCAGTTCATAATAAGATTGAAGAAATTTCTTCGCTCCATACTTCTCTTCCACATGTTTTTGAAAGGCCAATCCCATTCCTTTTGCATCTTGGGGATGCTGAATCAAGTAGCCAAAAGCCTCTGCCATAGCTTCAGCATTCTGGGGAGGAATAACTTTTCCAAACTTTCCATGACCTACCACATCGGCGCATTGCCCCACATTGGTCACTACAACAGGTAAACCTGCTAAGCCATACTCCAACAAACTTACGGGAAGACCTTCAGATATAGAACTCAAAACTCCTAAATCGGATTCCAAAAGAAGAGATTCCACATCATTTACTGCTCCTGTGATGGTTATCCTGCCAGTCAATCCCTTATGCGCTATCTCCTGTTCAATTTCTTTCTGATAAGCATCTTCCAAAGCATTTCCGGCCAAAACCAAGCGGAATTCCTTTTCTGAATTACATTTGACCAGAATAGAAAATGCTTGGATTAATGTTTTATGGTCTTTTTGTGGTCTTAAATTTGCCAAACACACTATCTGAATATATCCTTTTTCGGTTCTTTCGCCCTGCATACTTAAGTATGGGAAATTTGGAATGTAAGCAATTTGGTCTTCAGAAACATTTAAATTTTGAATATTCCAATTTTTCAATCTTTCATTGACGGCAATCACTTTATCAATTTTCCCGGACAAAAGCCGTAAGAGAGCTCTGTCTTTATCTGTTAATTGTTCACTCATGCCATAATGGTCATGAAAAACCAATTGAAAAGAATGCTTGCTGATCATTTTTGCTAAAATTCCCCAGATGATGGACGAAGAATGGGCGTGCAGTACATCCGGTTGAAACCGCTTGATGGTTTGAAGAAGTTTCAAAAAAGCAGGCCAATCATAAAATACTTTTTTCTCCAACAGCACCAACTCAACTTCTCCTGACAATTTATTCTGAAGACCACCTAAGGACCTGCTGACGATCATCATCACTTCTTGGCCATCAGCTTTGAGCGCATACGATATATTTACTGCCATACGCTCGGAACCACCGGTATTAAGGGTATCTATGTATTGGATAATTCTCAAGGACGTATGAGTTGTTTAATTTCTGTTTCAAAACGTTCTGTAGTAAACTCTCTTGCCCATTCCATACCCTCTTTGATCATGGCTGCTTGTTTTTCTGGAGAATTGACTAATTCCTGAATCCTTTCTACCATGTCTTGGGCATCAGGTTCACATAAAAGACCTCTAGTCTCATATCCTAACATCTGAGACACACAGCTTACTGCCGTGGTAACAGGAACACAGCCCCACCACATGGCTTCGGGCACAACTTTGGGCCAACCTTCCGACCGAGATCCAAAGACCAAAAAATGGGCTTTTTGAAATTCTCTTTTAACTCGTTCCCCATCCACATTCCCAAGAAATTGTACGCTTTCATCTAATTGATATTGGGTTGAATAGGCTACCAGCTTTTCTTTTTCAACACCTTCACCGCAAAACACCAGACTTGCATTTAAGCCTTTTTCAAGCATTCCCTTCAAAACCTCCAAAGCCAATAGAGGCCGCTTATTAGCGGTCAAACTCCCTACAAAAATCAGGTTTATTTGTTTACGGATCTCTGGCTTTAAAACCTCAACTTTATCTTTTTCCGAATAAGAGGCTGTAAAAAAGGGTTTGATATTTTCGGTTCGATCAGGCCATTCCCCATAGACCAAAACCTGCATGTTTTTGGTCAAAAAAGTATTGCGCAAAATCCGCTGCTGGAGACGGTATGACCAAGGCTGTCGACTGTTCCAGTCCCAGTTGCCTGCATACTTGGCCGTTTTTTTCTTTTTGGAAAAAAAAACCTGAACCATCGCCCCCAACAAACCCATATTACCTGGACAACGAAGGTGGATATGATCTGCATGGCGCATGGCTGAAAAAATCTTCCATAGAATCCCGGGGGTTTTTAATAATGCCTTAAAAAGATTTTTAGGACCTACCAGATTAAATTGAGGTACCTCGACAAATTTTATCTGTTTGGATTGATACGCAAGATCAATTGCTGAAGGAACTGCAACTTCCTTTGGCGCTACCACGATTAATGAATCGATATGCTTTTCCCACAGATTCATTTCCCGGATATAGGGACCATATCCCCAAATTTGGTTTTGATGAGATTTGTGGAGAACGTGGGAAATAATCAAAAACTTCATTTCTGAATTTTTGGAGGGTCAAACCACAAAGAAAACCATCCAATGGTGCGGCCTAGATATTCCTGAAAAGCACCTTTTCGGTCAGGTCCGGTAATGACGTTCAATAAGCGTATCTGCGCCAATAAAAAATCAGTAGCATGCCATTTAAACCTTGCTTTCAAGGAATTTTGAGGAAAGCGCTGTTTCCAGACATACCATCCATTGCGCACGACCATTTTTCCGTATTTGTACTTATTCGGTCTTCCACCGGGTTCATGGTAATGCCAAACCTGCGCATTGGTATTCACATAAAGTTTTCCATAGGACAATGCTCTCACGCAAAAATCAAAGTCCTCATATAGACCATACCCCTCAAAGTAAGAGGAAAATGATATTTTATCGAAAATATTTTTTTTATACGTAGCAATGCCCCCCATAAAATGCTCCACCTCATAGACTTTCCCATTCAGAGGAAAACCGCTTCTCCCATGGGAATAATCAGGAATTAAATCCGGCTGGAGCTCAGGCATCAAACCAAAAAATTTTCTGGCTTTATACCGGAGTGGTTCCTTTTTCACCCAGCCATCCAAGATATAATATTCAAACCTTGGGTATGATTTGGCTGCATCTAAAGGTTTATAGGAATTATCTTTTAAATCTATCCCACCTACACCAACAGCATTTGGGTACTGGATGAATGTTTTTTCAACTTCTTCAAAGTAATTGGGTTCTAAGACAAGATCATCGTCCAAAAAAGCTATGAAATCAGCATCTGAACTTACTTTGCTTACTCCAAAATTTCTTTGCCTGGTAAGTCCACGATGACTGCTATCAACCAAAAAATAACTAACATTGAATCGAAAATCTTCTTCTTTAATTGCCATCTCAGTAGCATCATCCGTTGAACCGTCAATGATTAAAATCTCATTGGGAATATATGTCTGATTATCAACTGACTTCAGCAGTTTTACAACTGCCTGCGGACGCATGTAGGTACAAATGATAAGAGAAATTTTCATTTTACGGTAGGCCCTGCAAATGTAATAATTTCATTATGCCTGAATTTTACTGTCTTATATGGATAATTAATAGATTCAAAATAATTTTCTAACCACAAGTATGTTGGTATTCCATTTACAATATGATAAGATGCAATCGCTAAGTTAGGTTTTAACTTGCTTAGCATCTGTTTAGCACCTTGTATGGCTTGAATTTCAGCTCCTTCAATATCCATTTTAATAAAATCAAGTTTTAACAGATGGTTATTTTCCGCCCATTTATCAAGCGTGATTGCTTCTTTCTTTACAATTTTATTTGAATCCTCAATATACAAAGCTGATGATGCAACTGTTCCTGATTCACAAAAGTCGACCATTTCATTGTTATTCCATATTAAATGGTCTAACATATTGATATTTTTAGGGCAGTCTTTATTCAGTGCAAGATTTTGCTTAATATAATTTCGATTCATAGAATCAGGTTCGAAAGAATATACACGTCCACTTTTCCCAACTTTCTTTGAAAAATATATTGTTAAATGGCCAAAGTTGGCGCCTGCATCAATAATGTAATCACCTTCCTTTACCTTATAATAATGCTGATAATAATCGAAGTCTGGGGCAATATTATATAATGCTTCCGCAGTTTGAATAGTTATACTATGGACATTGGTCTGATAAATGTTTGAATTGCTAATGGAAAATTTATACTTTGAATCATTAAATAAATTATAGAACCACAGTTTTATTTGTTCTTTCATTCGGCCCTTTGGTACAAATGCGGATAGAATTTTTTTGGATGATTTTTTCCAATTCATTTAATTATCATGATATTAAAGTTTTTGTTTTGATAACATAAATACAATCTATAAAAACGATTTTATTTATGTATATTCATTCATAACACTTCTATAGTACTTAATATTTTGTTTAGCTATTAATCGATTATCAAAAGCGTTCTCCACTCGTTTACTTGCATTTGATCCCAGTATTTTCATGAGTTCAACATTTTGTAATAGCAGAACAATATTTGTTGCGAATGTTTGATGCTGCGAAGGATGGCATAATAACGCATCCTGCTCATGCGTAAGCATTTCGGTAGCCCAACCAATATTTGATGCAACAATTGCTTTGCCCATTGCCATAGCCTCTAACCAAGAAACAGGCAGCGCCTCAGCATAACTTGGAAAAATACAAACAGCTGCTTTTTCAATATATCCCTGAATTTCCGAGTAAGGTTTCTTACCAAGATATTCCACACGCTGCTTTGCTTGCGCTGAAAATTGAGGCAGCATCAGTTCCCAAGTAGAAAACCCACCTGTTTGAATATCTGCAGAATCACCACCTACCAACAATAATTTAGCTTCTGGATGTTTTTCAAGTACTTTATTAAAATAATGAGGGATATCCAATACACCTTTTTTCCTGATCAGTGTACCAAAATACAAGATCATATTAGGATCCTCTTGCGTAGTTTTAGAAATAAATTTCTCGGTATCTACACTGTTAGGAATAACCTCATACTTTCGATTGGAATGAAACAATTGATTGGTTAAAGAACCAACAAAATCACTCACTGCAATAATTGCACGAGCTTGCTTGAATGCTGTTCTTTCCTGGATATTATTCCACCATTTGACTGGTCTTTTATCCAAATGACAAAAATAAGTATCGCTTCCATGTAACCTCATGACAACAGGACAATTGATTTTCATCCAAGCACTGATACCCGTCCAATCCGCCACCTCGAGAATATCAATCTTGTGGTCTTGTATAGCTTGGTTGATTAGCTTTTCGATTTTCTTTCTAGTCAACCACCAGCTTAAACCTTTAAACCTTACATTCTTTATCCTGTAAAAATGAATACCTGAATCATGATAATACTCATCATTATCTTGCCCATAAACAAAAATCGTCACGTTTACTCCCTTTGCAGTTAAAGATTGGGCCAAGTTAAAAATACTGGTGCCTAATCCTCCGGAGCTTCCGGTTTTGGGACTTGGATATTCTGGAGTTAAGAAGGATATGTGCATTCAATTTTGCTCTTCAAGAATTGATTTAATCGCCTTTGCTATTCTTTTAGAAGAACTTTCCACAGGATGTTGCACTATTATTTCAAACCATTTTTTTGTTATACTGACATTCATAGACTTTTGAGAATTGCGTGTTTCATGGATGGCTTTAAAGAAATCGGCCTTAGAATTAATCCAACCTACAGCTTGCTTATCTGGCATACTTCTGAAATGGATATAATTATAAATTTGATTTATTGACCAATTCAAGTCTTTATTCTCATCAACTTCGTAATTAATGTAAAAGCATGGTTTATCGAAATTCGCAAAATCAAATACCATTGAAGAACCGACATTAACCACACATTCTGAATAATATACTGAGCTAACGAGTAACTTGATATCATTAGGCATTGCCATCACCTCATTCCACGCTTCGCCAACTACTCTCCATTCTGGGTCTATGGGTTTGATTATTTCTTTGAACTGTTCTAAAACCAAATCGTATCGATTGGATTTATCTACGGGGCACCTGCGAAAAAGGATCCCAACTTTTTCATTGCTTCCTTTTGATTGATTATAATCTTGTATTAATTCAGCTAAATCTCTTAAATAATTTGGATCAAAGGGACTTGTAGTAATATCATCGCCAGAGAAACATATATATTTAGTATCACTATTTAACCCAAATTGACTATAAAATTCATCTTTAGGGATAATATTCTTCGAATCATAATAAGGTTCAAATTGTGTGGTACCAGTAACTTTAATTTTTTCTTCACCTATTGAATAATAATCAATCAGTTCATTCTCCATGTATTCACTCCAAACAAAATAATAATCAGTGTCGACGACCATTGTAGCTTTTGGCAAATTATCCCATGAAAAAATAAATGCACTTGTAGGAATTCCCAGAGATTTTGCTGCTAAAATAGGAGCTAAGGATGATAGTGCCCTTTGATTAGTTGAAAAGATAAAATCTGGTTTTTCTTTAATCAACTGATTTTTGCAAGCTTTATAAAAATCGGTATTTGATTCTAAAAAATTCAAAAATTTTTGAGCACTTAATGGACCAATAATTCTGAATATAAATTTAAAAAGAAAGGATGAATAATTCTTAATCAAGGACTTCAAAGGTTTATTCTTGTTTTTAAACTTATAGCTCAAATAAACCTCATCTTTTTTTATTTCTGCAAAATGTTCTAAAAATAAATCAATTTTAGCACGCTTCACCAAGTCACTCAAAATATGGAATTTATTTCTTGGAACAGGAATACTTCGTAACCCGAGACTATTTAAATCAAACTTGGTATTGTTCCAAAAAACAACTTCCAAACCTGATTTTTTTGCTTCATCCACAAAATTTGTATAAGCAAAATTTCTAAGTCCCACTCCATCTGGAAGAAGTATCAAAAGCTTTTTCACTTTTTAGAAATTATATTATAAATGTTTATAAGTTTTGATTCAGGAACTAAAAAAAGGATTTTTGTCAATTTTTCGGTAAGGGTTAAATTAAAAAGGCAACTATACAAAGTTATGCAACAATAATTAAATCCATTTAAAGGATTAAGAATCCAAGTTTTTATCCAAAGAACTTATTTTTTAGTACTAGTACCGCTTCTATTGTTTCTTTTTTGTTTACTTTCAAAAACAAAAAAATATAGAATGATAATATTAAGATTAAAAAAGAGAATCCCGTGCCAACATCAGTGTATTCAATTCTTAGGATACAAGAAATAATTAATATTGCTATTAAGATAAAATCAATTTTAAAGGATTTTAATGTTTCATTAAATTTTATTCCTGTTAAAGAAATACCTACAAAGATTTTAATTAGGTCAAACAAAATTGAAATTGTACTATAAGTTAAGATGTAAATTAAAATTTGATCTGGAAAGTAAATTCCAATAAATAATAAGGATATAATTAGCGTCAAACCTTTCATCAAGGTTAATTTAGATACTATATCTGGACGTCCAAGCCCTGTTAAAATTGATGTAAATGGAAAAATTAAAGATAAAATTGAGTAATACAGTAATATAACTCTTATTAAATCAACAGTATTTAACCATTTATCAGTGAATAAAAAAATTACAATTTCTTCAGTAAATAAAATCGCAATAGTTAAAATGGGAAAATTCAAAAAACTTATCAATCTTTTCAAAATTTTTAAATTATAAAAAAGTTCAATTTGGCCTGCATTGTATCTAGTTACATAAGTCATGATTAATTGTTGTTGGGGCATAACAAAATAATTAAAAGGCATTGCAGCATTTCCCCAAGCAAATCCATACCTTCCCACAATATTTTGTGGGAAAAAAAGTGTTAAAAAAATCCTATCGACTTGTTGTACAAGATATATGCCTACAGATCCAAAGAGAACATGTTTGCCAAAATTGAAAATTTCTTTGATTTTGCCTTTATCCCATAAAAAATAGGCATGTCTATAAGGCTGAACAGATCTTAAATAGAACATCCTCACCAAACTGCCTAATACTGGCCCCACACCAAAAGAATATCCTCCAAAACCCAAAAAGGCAGAAACCACCTTTCCAATGGTTGCAAACAATTCTTTAAAAATATTTCCAATAGTGATTTTTTTGAATTCCATATTATCCTTCAAGAGCGTTTCTTGAGGAGCATTAAAGCCCTCCAGCATTAAGGAAACTGCCATCATCATCAGGATTCCACCAGTGGTTCTATTTTCGGTGAAAATGAAAAAATAAAACCCAATTACTGTCTGAACTACAAACATCAAAAAATTTGTCAGCAATCGGAGATTAAATACCTGTTCTAAAACTTTTCGTCTTTCTTCTTCATTTCCTTTATGCTGTAAATAAAAAAGCTCATAGCCCATTCCTCCTATTTGTGTGATCAGGCCAGCAAAGATTGCAGATAGAACTAAAGCACCATAATCTTCCTCAAAAAGAAGTCGTGCCAAAATAACAGAACTAACAATGGAAATCCCTTTGGAAACAAAACTGCCGATCATTACGGCTTTTCCTGCAGATATGACTTTTGACAAAACTTATTTAAGGATTAAATTCAAATTCACCCACTGCCAAACAAAAAAACTATTATCGCTTTGTCCTTTCTTATAACTATTCCATCCTTGGTCGAGCCTATTTTTATCAAACCTAGGATTCGATTGAAGGGCTTGTATGCGATCCTCCACAAAATCTGCAAGTGGACCACCTATCCACTCCCGCTGTGGGGTTTGAAGGGGTCGCTTAGGCGCTAAAGCAATATCTCCCAGACTTTGTTGCACCAGTTGACGAAGCACCCATTTTCCTTGCTCCCCTTTGATTTTCATCTCGGGCTTTTGGGCAAAGCCCATTTCCACCAAGCGATAATCCAGAAATGGCTCCCGAAGCTCCGTACTGTGCATCATACTGATGCGGTCATTGAAGCGCAAGGCCCTTGGGATTTTGGTGTAAAAAATATCACGATACTGTTTGTTTTGAAGAGCATTGTCGAAAGGTTGTGGATATTCTATTTGCCTAGCCAAAGCAGCAAAATCGGGATTCAACACTTCCGCCCGTGTAGGAGAAGTATTTATCCCTTGCACTACCGCTTGAGAATTTGTTTGGTAATAATCATACCCTGCCCAGGCCTCGTCCATCCCTTGTCCATCGAGTAGGACTAGAATTCCCTTGGCTCTTGCCGCCTTAAAAATTTTGGAATAGGCCAAGGTAGGAAAACCACCATAGGGTTCATCCTGATAATAAGAGACTTTTTCAATCAAGTCAGGAATTTCTTCTACCTCTAAAAGAACAGGATTCAAGGGGCTTTTTGTTTTAGCAATCAAATCCTGAACCCAGGGAAGTTCATCGTAGCGCTCATCACCCGTATAGAAGGTAAAGGCTTCAATATTTTCTGTCTGTCCTTTTTTGACCTGAGAAATCAGGGATAATAAAGTAGAAGAATCCAAGCCCCCGCTTACATTAAAGCCTACCGGTACATCCGAGCGGAAGCGTAGCGCTATGGAATCTAAAAGCAGCTCCAAATAATCTGTTTGGAGCTTTTTCGCTTCTTCATAAACCTTTTGCTGCTTAACATGCGATACAAAGTCATGATAGACTGAGATACGTGGTTGTAGATTTCCAGAATTTATTTGCAAATGATGCCCAGCGGGGACTTGCTGTACATGTTTGTAAAATGTTTCGTTAGGATATCCATACGAACCGTGCACCAAGTAATCCGCCCATACCACTTCATTGGCAGATGGATCTACACCTGCTGCCAAAAGGCTTTTGATTTCACTGCCAAACAGGAATTGGCCTTGATGAAGGGCATAAAAGAATGGCTTGACACCGAATCTATCCCTAGCTGTAAACAGTAGCTGTTCCTCCCTATCCCAAATCGCAAAGGCAAACATCCCATTCAGGTAATCCAGCATCTTCGTGCCATACTGAATATACATGGCAAGTATTACTTCGGAATCGGAATTGGTCCGGAACTTATAATCCAGTCCTCGCTTGATTTCGAGGTAATTGTAAATCTCTCCGTTAAATACCAACACATACCGACCGCAGGTGCTGATCATGGGCTGATTAGCAGCCTCCGAAAGGTCCAAAATAGATAAGCGGTTGTGCCCCAAACAAATCCCTTCCTCTGACCAAATTCCTTGTGCATCAGGACCTCTGTGCGTTTGCTTATCCAACATGCGTTGGACAAGCATCTTATTGTCCAGATGCTTCCCTACGATACCGGCTATTCCGCACATGGATAGAGTTGTTTATAGGTTTGTTCTGCCTCAGCCCAATCCTCCAAGGTATCGAGATTGGCATAGTATCTAGAATCAGAAATCATTCCCACCGTATTACCTCCTACCAATACATTTCTTTCTTTGATGAGAGATACTTTCGAAATATACACCGATCCATCCCGATGGTAAGCCTTTGGTAATTCCTGCCTTCGGGGTATTAAGGTAGCTTCACCTGTAGCGATGGAAAGATGCCCGGTAGTATCCATTTCAAAAGTCCAATGGGGATTGTATTCGTGAGGAACCTCTAAGACGGATACCAAAGAATCCGCATGGGTCTCTATAAATTTTTGAATGCAGGCATCTATAAAGCCTTTGGGTTTAAATGGACTCGTTGGTTGCAGCAAACAAACCGCGTCAAAAAACTCTCCTTTTTCTTCTAAAAATTGAATAGCGTGAATCACTACATCTATGGTAGGAGTTGTATCGAGTGCCAATTCAGCAGGTCGGATAAATGGAATTTCTGCTCCATACTGCTTTGCCACTTCCGCAATTTCTTCAGCATCGGCACTGACGATTACTTTATCAACCAATTTAGCTTGAAGCCCATCTTGAATTACATAAGCAATCAAGGGCTGATTGCCTAATACCTTGATATTCTTGCCGGGAATACCTTTAGAGCCCCCGCGGGCAGTGATTAAGCCTAGGATTTTCAATTAATTAATCTTCTTAACCTATATTTTAGAGAAGTTGATACCTTTTCTCGAAAATAATAAATAATATTCGATGATTTCTTGTTATTTAACCTGTAAATGGTGTACCCACCTTGGTAACCTTCTTTAAATGGAGACCATGTATAATTCCTTTTTAATGAAATTACATGACTCACCAAAGCCTCTGGAAAAATCTTATTTAGTAAGGTTCGCTGATCTTTCCTATCACCTTCTATGAATATTATTGAATTTGAATGAACTATAGATTTTAAAAATCTTTCGTCTTTAAATGTTCCATCCACAATAACCAAATCAAACTTTTGTCCAATGTCTTTAAAATTTAGAAGATGATGAAAATTTTCATCTTTAAGTAAACCAAGATTTTCATTAAAAGCTTTTATACAAAAATCATTATCCTCGGTACCTACATAGGATATATTCCTATCAATAGTTTTGACCAAATAAGGAATAGTTCCTATGCCAATTCCAAACTCAAAAACCGACTTGATTTTATTTTTCTTAATTAATTTTTCTATTCCTTTTAAAGCATTTTCTGAGGCGATGTGTTGCGAACCTTCCAGAAAAGAAAATTTTTTAAAAATTTTATTATAAACCATAATTAGTAATTTAATGTCTTATGGAACCTCAATGGCAGTTGAGCCAATAATCTAGCGATTTGAATCCCCGCATCTCCTCCACCATATACATGGGAAGGTTCAGGCCTTCCTTTATGGAAAAAATGCTGTACCGCTGCGGCAATGGCTTCTCCTTCATAGCCTACATCCATAACATTCTCTCCTCTTGCCCGCTTATTTTGACGGCTGCCAATATTCACTACCGGAACTCCCAAATATGCACATTCCCTAATCCCCACACTTGAATTTCCAACGAGGCATTTGCTGTTATAAAGGAGTTTTAAGAAATCTTCCCCTTCCATATTTTTGAAAAAGTGTATATGCGAAGTTTGATACTTCTCACGAAAAGCACGAATTCCGGCAGAAGTTCCATCTGCACCTGCATCCACATTGGGCCAAAACCATAGAACGGGGAAACCAATATCTTTGATGGCGTATAACGTTTCGTTGATATGCTTACGGGAATCTTGGTATTCGTTGGTAACCGGGTGTTGCATCACTACTACATAACCCTTGGAAAGGTCTGGGCAGGCGCCAACGCCTCCGTACTTTTTATAAGGGTCGAAATCTAAGACTGGGTTTTGTTTTACTTTATCCGCGAGGTCTATGGAAGGACATCCCGTATTGAAAACAGTGACTGGATCTTCTCCTAATTTAATGACGCGCTCATAGGCATCTTGGGAAGCCACAAAGTGATAGTCTGCGAGCTTGGTGATGCTGTGTCTGACTTTTTCATCAATATTGCCTGTGATTTCTCCACCTTGGATATGGACCAAGGGGATATTCATGTAAGTAGCGGAAATCGCTGTGGCCATAGTCTCAAAGCGGTCGGCGATGGTGACAACCATATCGGGTTTGAGGTTATCAAAGACCGTTGACAGTTCTAAGATACCGATCCCTGTTGTCTTGGCAGCTGCGGCAAGGTTTTCTCCCTCAAGGACGTTAAAGACCTTGGCTGCTATCTGAAAGCCGTCTTTTTCAATGTAGTTGACAGCCGAGCCATACCTTTCTAAGAGAGCAGAAGAAGCTACGACAAGTTGCAGTTCCAAGTCAGGATGTTCCTGAATGGCCTGCAAAGCGGTCTTGACCCTACTATAGCTTGGACGGGCGGTGATGACGACGGCTATTTTTCTTTTCTTATTCATGATTTTACCACAAAGCACACGAAGTTCACAAAGACAATTTTTAAGAAAAATCTAAAACAAATCATTAAGATTCTTGGTGTTCTTTGTGACCTTAGTGGTTAGCATTTTATTTTAAATCCTCTTCTCTTAAAAAATCCCATTGATTTAAATTTTTATTCAAAACTTTACCAATTACTTGTTGAAAAAACTTCGCGGGAATCCCTTGATCGCTTGGTTTTTTGCTTTCAAGATCTTCTCGGCGAAGGACATGACCAGCTTTCAAAGCTTTATTGACAGCCAAGGACTTCCCAAACATGGTTTTCAACTCACTGTATTTTGAAACATCCAATTTTGAAGCATCAGCAGCAAAGGATTGTTCGAGCCTCCTTACCGAAGCCACCAATTGCTTGATTTCATTGATTTCCAAGGAAGCCTTGGCATCCGGCCCAAACATTCGCCTATCAAATACTGCATGAAATTCCAGAATCTCCGCGCCAAGAGCAGAAGCAGCAATGCAAGCTGTTATATCCGCTGAATGGTCTGAGTAACCTACCGGTAACCCAAACTTTTCTTTCAGTACTGCTAATTCTTGCAAGCCCCATTGTTCGGGAGCAGTAGGATAAGCCGTAGTACATTGCAAGATGGAAAGTTCATTCCCAAAGGGTCTCAAAAAATCTATCGTTTCCACCAGTTCCCTGTAATCACTCATACCGGAGGAAAGGATGATGGGTTTCCCTGTTCGGGCTATTTTTTCCAGCAACAGAAAATTACTGACTTCTCCCGAACCGATTTTATATCGCTTTACTCCTACTTCTTCCAGTATATCCACCGCTGCACAGGAAAAAGGCGAAGACATAAACTCCACTCCTACTTCATCGCAATGTGATTTCAGCCCTTTCCACTGCTCCAAGGTAAACTCCATCCGCTTCCAGTAATCCATACGTGTTTGGTCCACATAGCTGAATTTTACCCGGAAAGGTTCAGCAAGACTGCTTTCCGCTTCTGCGACATGCGTTTGAAACTTCACCGCATCTACCCCACATGCTGCTAAAGCATCGATGTATGAGTATGCGATTCCTAGAGAACCTTCATGGGCTTGAGCGATTTCTGCGATGATAAGGGTTTTCATAAAGGATAAGATAGCATTTTGATTTTGTCCAGTGCCTCGGAATGGTCACGGATTTGGTCCAGACCAAACCAAAGTGAATCTGCTGATGATGTGTTTATCTAGGTTCTATAAATTATTCTTCAAAAACTTTGAGGATATAAAATAATCTGAGATTGGGATTTTAAGTTCAAAGTGCTTTTTAAGTTCTTTGCAAAAGACTTTTTTTATTCCCACCAAAAGACCGCAGTTTTTCAGTTACATTAAAGCGATTTTTAAATTTAGCCTCTTGAACTTTTCTAGGGCTTTTGCTTAGTGAAATCCTTAAAGACCTTAACTTGGTTCTTACCAAACCTCTCGCCTCTTCCACACCCAAAGCTTCGCCCTTTCAGTCACATTATTTTTTAATGACTTAACAGAATTCAACCGCGATTTTAATGATTCAGAAGGATAAAAGGCAGATAGATTGTTTGTGACTTTTATCACATTAATATTTAATTGCCTGAAAATTAAATACTATCACAAACACAACAGCACTTTTTTGATAATTAAATGTGCTTAATGAAATACTAAAAGAAAAATTTCGGCATTAATAAAATCATTTTGTACTCAAGGTTTTATTCATCATCCTGATCTGCCACAGGCAGAAATTGATTTCCTATGCTTTAGGAGAACCTTCGCTTTGCTCAGGATGACGCTTCCTGTAAACTGCCTTTGAAAGGCCTTGCCAGCGGAGGTGAAGGATGAAGGATCTAAAGCCAGGGCCGACCTTCTCCTACCTTCGACATCAGGCTTTGAAAAACTTCCTTAATTTTCTCAGCATCCCAGCCTTCTCGCCTTCCCCATAATAGCCACCATTCCCATAACCGTATCCATAGCCATAATTGTAATACATTTCCTTCTCATCCACGGCATTGAAAATAATGTATGCATTTTGGAGTTTTTGGGAGGTTTTGAGTTGGTTGATGTGTTCTATACCTGCCTTTAGGGTATAATCATACCGCACCACAAAGAAAATCGCATCGGCCAAAGGAAACATTTCCAAGGTCTCGGACACCATGCCGATGGGTGGGGTATCCAGGATGATAACATCGTATTGTTGCTTGAGTCCGTGAATCAAGGATTCCATCATTCCATTACCGATCAATTCAGAAGGATTTGGTGGAATAGGACCTGAAAGAAGGATATCCAGATTATCAAAACCTGTGGCCTGAATCAAGGCTTCTACATTTGTTTCCTGTCCACTAAGATAATTGGAAAGCCCCTTCTCATTTTTCAGTTTAAAATCTTTGGCGATTTTAGGTATCCTTAGATCAGAACCTATCAATATGGTCTTTTTCCCGGATAGAGAATAAACAGAGGCCAGATTGATTGAACAAAATGTTTTTCCTTCCCCAGAGGCATTGGAAGTGATCAATATCACTGCCGATTTGTCCTTGGGAAGGACAAAATTCAGATTGGCACGCATTGAACGGAAGGACTCAGTAATTCCAGAGTTCTTTTCATTAAACACTATCAGGTCAGAGTAAAGTTTTTTGAAAGCGATTGAAGCCAAAATGGGTATTTTCAATTTCCTTTCAAGTTCCTTGACATCTTTGACTTTGTCACTCAGGTAAAGATTGGCCAGAACAATAAGTAATGGAATTCCCAATCCCAATACCAACGCAATCACATAATTTTTTTTGACCTGAGGAGATATCATGCCTGTACCCCTCGCATATTCAATAATTTTATTGGAAGGCGTATTGGAAGCTTTGGTGATGGCGGCCTCTGCTCTTTTTTGTGCCAGAAAACTGTAAATGTTTTCAGAAAAACTGAATTCCCTTTGTATTCTCAACAGGTTTTGTTCTTTTGATGGAAGCTTGCTGAATTCCAGGTCAATCTGTCCAATCCTGTTTTCCAGATCACGGATCAGGAAGGCTGAATTTTCATCTACGTTGACCAGGAGTTCACGGATGGAATTGTTCAGATCTTCCAGTTTGCGGTTTACTTCTCTCACAGCCGGGGAAGCTTCCTTCTGAGTGGTCATAAGGGAAGCCTTTTGGTTTTGTAGCTCCAAAAGGTTAGCGATCAGGTTGTTTAGAATAGGATCTTCTATCCCTAGACCGGAAGGAACGATGATTTCACTGTAATGTTCTTTGACCAGGTAATTCTGCAGGTTGCGGTAATATTCCCGTTTCAATTTTTCCTGCGCTAGCTCTCTATCCAATTCTGCCAACCTGTCAAAAACAGTACTTCCTTCTGAGCTGATATTATATATACGGTTAGCTGAACGGAAAGCTTCCAATCTGTTCTCTATAAAATTTAAGGTATCGGCCAGGCCACTCAATTGCTTGTCTATAAAATTGACCGTATTGGAAGCCGTTCTGTTCTTTTGGTTGAGTTCATTTTCCAAATAGGCTTCCATGAGTGCATTGAGGTAGTCGATTCCCTTTTGGGTCAGGTTAGAGTTGATAGAAAGTTCAAGAATAGAAGATGAGCGCTCTACAGGTTTCAGTTCCAAAGAACTAGCATATTGGTCGATTAGACTTTCCCTGTTCCTCAATTTGAGAAGGATTCTCCCTTGGTTTTCACCTGATGTGAGGGAAACTTTTATGCGTATAAAAGGAGTCTGCACCCATTCCCCAAAAGCAAAGTTATTAGCTTCAAGAACTGGCTTTTTAATGGCTTGGGCAGCTACGTTATTTGCATGGGTCAAGCCGTAATTTTCCTCAGGGAAAGAGATTGAATAATATTTTTTATCGCTCCATTGGATCAGTATATCACCGCCGACCAATTGGGGATGCTTCCAATCTACCTCGGCGGTAATGGGAGCATTGGGGTAAAGCTCTGTTTTTCTGAAAATTCCCTCTACATGATATTCTACCTCAAAATGGAGTTTTTCCAATGCAAGGGCTGCTACTGGCCTGGACCGCATGATAATCATTTGATTGGTAATATCCAGTTCGGAATTATTGCCAAAAGACCTGACATCAAAAAGGTTGAATCCAGATCCTTCCTGTTTGACAAAAAACTGGGCGCTCGATCTGTAAACCCTTGGAGAGTACCTGTTGAGAAAAAAGGCTCCAAAAACAAATACCATTAATGAAAATAAAACCCAGTACCAAATTCTCCAAAGCCTTCGGAGGATACTTTTGAGCTGATATAGTCCGTCCTCCTCTTCCTCTAATTGATTTTGTGGATAAATCTGTTGTGGATTCATATTATCTGTTGATGGCATTTAAAACCAAAAGTACCGCAGAGAGCGTAGTAACCCCAAGGGTAAAAGTCTGTACAAAAGTGACTCCTGTTCCCAGCTCTCTAATTTTCATCGGTTCTGCATAAAGCATGTCATTGGGTTGGATAAAGAAATATTCTGAAGTCAATAGGTTTTTATTATTGAGGTCAATCCTGAACATGCGAGTTCCTTCGGGGTATTGGCGGACCAATACCAGATCATCTCTTTTGGCTACTTCAGTGAGGTCCCCTGCATTGGCAATTGCCTCAAGGATGGTGACCCTGTTCTGAAGGATATTGTGCTTACCCGGTCTTCTGAATTCACCAAGTGCAGAGTATCTGATACCTCCCAGCCTGACCCGGACATAAAGATCTTCCTTGTTCACAAAATCCGTCATGCGTTCTTCGATCATTTTTTTGGCTTCTTGGGTACTAAGACCAGCTAAAGTGAGTTCTCCAAGCAAAGGAATCTCTACTATACCTCTCTCATCCAGTGTAAATCCTGTCATAAAGAAAGCATCCCCGCCGGCCATGGCTCCCTGCATCATCATGTTGCCTTGTATGGCTCCCATATTGAATTGGGCAAAAAGTTCATTGAGTTCCTTACTGGAAGTACGGATACTGATGTCCACTATATCATTGTATTGCAGTCTGTAATCTTCATGGCCGTAAGGCATCAATTCTGATGCATATTTAACCGGACCCTCTGAAGTATTCTTTTCCTGCAAATAAATAATGCGCTTATTGGGTACACAGCCTGTGGTATACAAGAGCAATAAAACAATGGAGGAAATTAAAAGTCTAGAGAATTTGATAGGCATTGAAAGTTTATAAGTGTTGAGTTCAAAATGAAGCTAATAAGTGTAATATGTTGCTTTTTTTCGATTAAAATTTAATAGTGAAATTCATGTAATTAGCAGTCCTATTTAAGTAGCCAAGATATAATAAACAAGACTTGATTCATAGTAAATTTATGAATTTGTCTTTATGAAAACACTCAATTTATAGCTAGGAAAATAATTATAAATTTAACCCTAATTGCGGCATTTGAGAGCCTGATGGTAAATTTATTACGGTGCTGATCAGTGCTGATCGGGATTTGCAACAGTGCTGATCGGGATTTGCAATCCCGATCCACTATACAATGGATTTGGAATTCATCCTAACCTTCAAGGTGCCAGAAAACATCAAAAATAGTTAATTAATTAAACTCCTTCCTGCAGCAGGCAGGCGTGGTTAGAAAATTCTTTTCCAATTCAGAAACGACATCCTCAACCCTTCAAGACTACCACTCATTCCTAATTCTA
>NZ_PYGF01000006.1:0-222951 GCF_003014575.1 Cecembia rubra | reverse complement strand
TAAAAATCGCCGATTCAGCTAATGGCTATCGTGAAAATTCGCAAACTCTGCACGGTGCTGATCGGGATTTGCAATCCCGATCCACGATACAATGGATTTGTAATCCATCCTTACCTTCAAGGTGCCTGAAAACATCAAAAATATTTAATCAATTAAATTCCTGCCTGTAGCAGACAGGTCTGGCACCTCTGTGTATTCCAAAAAAATGATCTCCAAAAGAACCGAACTCCTCAACCCCTCAAGACTCCCATTCTACATTCTTAATTCCTAATTCTTAATTCTTAATTCTACCTTCCTAATCCCACATTTCCCTCCCCACATCCTGGCCCTTAAGGCATTTATCTCAAGAATTCACCTAACCAAAAACCATCCATTCCGCATGTCCTCACGATTATATTTCATCGGCTCCAGACTGGGATAGGTAAGTACCTCCCTACCTGCCGCCTCCACAATGGCCTGTGCGGCAGCAGTATCCCATTCCATCGTCGGCGCAAAGCGCGGGTAAAGTTGGGCCCTGTCTTCCGCTACCAACATAAACTTCAGGCTTGAACCCATATTGATACATGCTGCATCCGGGTATTGGGAGATAAATTCTTCTGTTTCGGTAGTCCGGTGCGAACGGCTGGCAACTATGGTTTCTACGGTGGCGTTTGGGATAGCTTTAAGTTTGTGCGGAGACTTACTTCCTTCCTGCTTCCAAGCACCTTCTTCTTTGTTTCCCCAGAACAGCCAATCTAACACAGGTGCATAAACAACCCCTAAGATGGCCTGCTGCTGATGAATAAGAGCGATATTCACGGTAAATTCACCGTTTTTTTTGATAAATTCCTTGGTCCCGTCGAGTGGATCTACCAACCAGTAATATTCCCAATGCTTGCGTATATTGAAGGGGGTATACTTACCTTCTTCGGACAATATTGGAAGCTTTGTTTCCTTCAACAACTTGACAATCACCTCATGGGCAGCAATATCTGCCTTGGTAAGGGGAGAATCGTCTTCTTTAAATTCCACTCCCTGATCGAAAGAATTGTAAATGGAGAGAATGATGCGCCCGGCTTCGAGGGCGGTGGATTTGGCGAGAGAGCTGAGTTGGGGAAGATTCATCTTTTTTATTTCACAGAGAACCATGTATTATGAGCCAAGGCAAAAGGTAAAAGAGTGTTCTTGATTATTATAGGGTAGTGATGGTTGACGGAAATATTAAAAGCCAAAGCAAAAGTGACACTTAATTCTTCAGACAAGTCTATTATGATTGGTTCAGTTTTTTGAGAATACTGGCCAAAATATTTTTTACCTCTTTACTTTCAGCAACCAAGAAATTTAAATCCTCACCGGGCCTTTCTTCTATCGCTTTGATTACCCGTAACCAATAACTAGATTCTCTAGCTTCTTTCAGAGCAATTCTAATTTTGTTTTTAAAATCAGCTTTAGAAGAACCTGCCTGGGCTTCCTCATAATTTGCTCCGACAGATGTTGATGATTTTCCTAATTGATATTTAATGATTTGAAATTCAGAGGTGTTGGGCAGGTTTCTGAGTAGCTTCAAACACCTTACACCAAAATTAGAAGTCCTTTCTAAAAGATCATTTTCTTTCATCCTTTAAGCTTAACTTCCAACTAATTGCCCCCTGATTTTATTTTTGCCTTGGCTCTTATCTAAATTTTATTTTCACTTGGCTCTTTTAACTTTTGCCTTGGCTCTTCTCAATGATTCAACCACTTGGCTCTTTATCACTACAACCTCGCATCGACCGCCACCTTTGGCAAGAAACCTTTCACATCAAACACCACACAATTATCAGACTTTTGGATGTTCATGCCCTTGAATTTGTCATGGGAGACGGCAAGGACAATACCTGAATATTGGCTGATGTCCAATTGGTGCCCTCCATTGAGGATCGATATGCCATACTCATGCATAACCTCCTCTGGTGAAGCCCAAGGATCATACACATCCACATCCATATCAAAAGATTTCAGCTCCTGGTAAATGTCAATTACTCGGGTATTGCGGATATCCGGGCAGTTTTCCTTGAAGGTAATGCCCAAGATCAGCACTTTAGAATCGATTACTTTCAAGTCTTTGCGCATCATGTGCTTAATGAGTTCTGTGGCCACATGACGGCCCATAGAATCATTCAGCCTTCTACCTGCCAGAATGATCTCAGGATGATATCCTACTTCCTGCGCCTTTTGCGCCAGGTAATAAGGATCGACGCCAATGCAATGACCTCCGACCAAGCCTGGTTTGAAGGGAAGAAAATTCCATTTGGTTCCTGCAGCAGTCAGGACCTCATGGGTATCAATTCCCAAGAGATTGAATATTTTGGAAAGCTCATTGACAAAAGCAATATTGATGTCCCTTTGGGAGTTTTCGATCACTTTGGCGGCTTCGGCGACCTTGATGGAAGAGGCAAGGTGTGTACCTGCTGTGATGACTGACTTATAGAGTTGGTCCACATATTCTGCTACTTCAGGGTTGGAACCGGAAGTCACTTTCAGGATTTTGGTAACCGTATGTTCTTTATCACCCGGATTGATACGTTCTGGAGAATAGCCACAGAAAAAGTCCTGATTGTACTTTAAACCTGAAAACTTCTCCAAAACAGGCACCATTTCTTCTTCGGTTACACCGGGATACACAGTAGATTCGTAAATGACCACATCCCCCTTTTTCAAAAGCTTCCCTATGGTTTCTGAAGCCTTGATCATAGGTGTCAAAACAGGTCGGTTATGGCGGTCTGTTGGCGTAGGTACGGTGACCACAAAGATATTGCAGTTGGAGATGGTCGATACTGCATCGCTCACCAATAATCCTTTCATTTTAGCTTCCAATTCGATGGTATTGGGAACTAAAACGGATTGCAGCAGTTCATCTTCTACCTCAAGGGTGCGGTCTGTTCCTTTCTGTAGCTCATCTACTCTTTTGGAATCTATGTCGTAACCAACGGTTTTGAATTTCTCAGCAAATGCTACCGCCAAAGGAAGGCCTACATACCCTAATCCAATGATGGCAATCTTCGAATCTTGTAATGGAGTCAACATTTTGAATAATTGATAAAAATATGAGTATTAACTTTTATGAAATGTTTCGGCTGGCAAATATAAGGTTTTGGGCTGAATGGTCTATATGATTTCAGAGGTTTGAAAAAGGAATTCCCGGGCCAATGCTAATCACTAACTTGTCTATTTGCTTTTAATTTTGACAATGCATGATTTGAAATTCAGAAGCACCGGTTCATTCCTGAGCAAGTTCCAATTTCAGGCACAAAAATAAATTTCCCTACCAATGGGTCATTGTACTATATTTCAAGTTTGATCGGGCCCATTGATTCCCTTTATTTAATTTCCCTTTTACCTTTCCCTTCTATATCAAGCTAGGCTTTTCCTTTTCCAGCCTTTCGTAGATTTTCTTGACTTCTTGGGAATTTTCTTTTCTTAGGACAAGAATGGCATCATCTGTTTCGATCAGGATAGTATTGGTCAGTCCGGTAAACTCTGTATGCTTATCTGTTCCGATCACCAGGTTTCCCAAATCATCTTTAGGATAACCATTTTCTACCAGGTAATCATAAATGGATTCAAAAGAGCCCATATCTGACCAAACAAAATGGGAAGGAACAACTTTGATTTTTTCGGTTTTTTCCATTACCCCATAATCTACTGAAATGGATGGAATTTCTAAAGAAAGGTCTTCCCTAAGGAAATTACCATTTATTTGCTTGAATGCTGTAAAAGACTTCAGGTAAACATTAGGTTCATACTTAGCCAATTCATCCAGGAATACCCCTGCCTGAAAACAAAACATTCCAGAATTCCAGTAAAAATTCCCTTGGTCCAAAAAGCGCTGGGCAGTGGCCTGATCTGGCTTTTCCCGGAAACTTACCACATCCTCTCCTGCTGCTTCGATATAGCCATAACCCGTTTCGGGACGTGTAGGCTTAAGTCCGAAAGTGACAATAAAACCCTCTTTAGCCAACAAAATCCCACGATTAACCGCTTCTTCATAGGCTTCTCCTTCCTGTATCAATTGATCGGATGGAGTGACAAATAAAATATCCTCCGGGTGACTTGCAAGTGCAGCAAAAGTAATGGCAGCTGCTGTATTTCTTGGACAGGCCTCAATGATTTCTCTATAGTATTGAATTCCAACTTTTTCCAAATCCTTTCTAGATAAGTTGTAATTGTCAACATTCCCCACAACAAGCAGCTCTTCACAAAATGATAGGTTTCGGATTGCTGTCTTTTGGAACAGGGTTTCTCCTTCAAAAATCGGTAAATATTGTTTTGGCCTGCTTTTTCGGGATAAAGGCCAAAGGCGCGAGCCGACCCCCCCACTCAAAATAACGTTGATCGTTTTCATGTTCTCAATTTTTAAAAATCAGGGAAAATTAATCAAAAACTTTCCTATTTAAAATCAATTTACTTGTTTAGAATTTCAGGTTCATGCTACTTCAGGAATTGAATATAATAAGATTATCAATTTAAAGTACTGATGGGATTATACCTGGTCCTTCTAGGTGTATTTTTGCTTCTTTTATCAAAGTTTTAAAGATTTATCTCTTAACCAGAATACAGCTTCGCCCTTTCAGTCACAATTTCTAGATCAGCAAGGGAAATTGTCACTTAGCATAAGTGCATATGGTTTTAAGGAAGCAGCCAGAGTTCTTTAATTAAAGTGGGGTGCAGTCTAAAAAATCTCTTCCCTATTCACTATTTCATTTTCAACGCCACAAATATATTAGCTAAAGCGGGTATTGGAATGGAATTTTCAAAAAAACACAACTAAAGGCAACTATTTATATATAGAGGGGAGATTATAGATTGGGAAAATTCTGTCAACCGCAGAATTTTATTGAACTTTTTCTTTCATACTGCCCCATAATTCTGTTAAAATATATAAATTGTAATTCCGGATAATTATTAAAATCTGTTCACCCAAATTTTTACCGGATTCTTTAAGGACCTTTAATTACCGATATCATAGAAAAATGAAAAAAATCAATTTAGAGTTTATTGTCCCCATCTCCATTAAGAGGACAATATCAGTCTTTTGCACAATTGTGCTTTGCTTTTTTGGGATATCGGCAGAGGCCCAAAGTTTTAAAAAAATGGCTTATGACAGGAATCATAGTCTGGCACTTGGTTTCGGACCTTCTGTATTTTATGGTGAAAACGGAGGAAATTACCGGTCTTTACAATTTCCTGTGAAACCAAGTATTACTTTGGCCTACTCCAAACGTTTAAGCGATCACCTTCAATTACGACTTACAGGGGGTCAGCAGGGCATAAAGAGCTGGGACAGGTTCAAACAGAACACCATTGAAAATTGGGCATTATCCGGTGTACCTTACGCTTTCCGTGGAAGCGCCTTTTTTATTGATATTATGCCACAGTTTATGCTTTTCCCATCTGGCTACTTAGGTAGCCGGTCCCAATTCAACGTTTATGGAGGACTTGGTGTCGGTGCTGTCTTTGTCAACAGGGAACAGCGTGTTTACAGTGCCAATGGAGACATTGCCACTAAGGTAAATACCACGAGTGCCTATATTCCTGTAAGGGCAGGAATAATTTACGGACTAAGTTACCTTTACAACATTGGGCTGGAAGGCACATTTATGAACACTTTTTCGGATGAACTGGATGGTAATAGTATCAACGCTAAAAGAAATGACCATTTGATGCAATTGAATTTTACCCTAACAAGGTATTTTTAAGGAGAAGTCAGAACGAAAAGTCGGAAAATTCAACCTTTGAATCCTTGAATGAACCCATTTTTGGCTCACCAACCCATCTAATCCGGGGATTCCACTCATCAACCCAATTTCCCAACCATATCAAATTTTTATTTTCATTGGATTTAGTAGTTTTAATTGAATCAAAATCACAAAACTTATTCAATCATGCATAAATTTTACAGAAAATTAACCCAAATAAGCTTGCTGGGATTGATTTTGCTATTGGCGATCAATTTCCCAATAAGCCCTGCTGTTGCCCAACAGGTGGACATGAGCCAGTTCAAGGCCATGAAAACCAGAAGTGTGGGGCCTGCAGCCATGAGTGGTAGGGTTACTGCCATTGATGCAGTTCATGCCAATCCTAACATTATCTATGCAGGTTCCGCCTCAGGTGGTCTATGGAAATCCACTTCCGGAGGAATAACCTGGACCCCGATTTTTGATGAGGAAAGGGTACATTCCATCGGGGCAATATCCATTAACCAGAAAAACCCAAATATAATCTGGGTAGGGACCGGTGAAGGGAATCCCAGAAATTCACTTAACATGGGATATGGAGTTTACCGCTCACTAGATGCAGGTAAAACCTGGCAGCTGATGGGTTTGGAGAAAACCCGTGCCATCCACAGAATCATAGTTCATCCAGATGACCCAAATACGGTCTACGTGGGTGCTATTGGTTCTCCTTGGGGAGAACAAGAAGAGCGTGGGGTTTATAAGACTACTGACGGCGGAAAGACATGGAAGAAAATCCTTTATGTAGACAACAAGACGGGTGTTGGAGAAATGATTATGGATCCCAACAACCCGAACAAGTTGTTTGTCAATATGTGGGAACACCGCCGTTATCCTTGGTTTTTCAAGTCAGGGGGCCCATCCTCTGGCCTATATATGACCATAGATGGTGGTGATAACTGGAAGAAGCTGGATGAGAAAAACGGTTTGCCGAAAGGAGAACTGGGAAGGATGGGTTTGGCCATGTCCAAAGCAAATTCCAATAAGGTCTATGCCTTAATTGAATCTTCCAAAAATGCCCTGTATGTTTCTGAAGATGGAGGGGATAATTTCAAATTGGTCAACGACAAACCTGAAATTGGCGACCGTCCATTTTACTACTTTGAAATATTTGCTGATCCAAAAAATGCCGATAGACTATATACATTGTATTCAAGAGTGGGCATGTCAGAGGATGGAGGACGCAGCTTTTCACAATTGTTAACTTATGAGGGTGTTCACCCGGATCACCATGCCTGGTACATCCATCCTGAGGACCCGGCATTCATGATTGACGGTAATGACGGTGGGCTGAACATCACCCGTGATGGTGGCAAGACCTGGTTCTTTGCCGAAAATCTTCCCTTAGGACAGTGGTACCATATCAATGTGGACAATGAACTGCCATACAATATTTATGGTGGTCTCCAGGATAACGGCAGCTGGGTTGGCCCGGCTTATGTCTGGAGACGTGATGGCATACGAAATACATATTGGCAGGAAATCATGTTCGGGGATGGATTTGATGTAGTACCTGACCCTGAAAATTCAAGGTATGGCTATGCCATGTCCCAAGGGGGTAATTTGGCAAGGTATGATAAGGAAACAGGACATAAAAGAAACATTCGTCCTACCCATCCGGATAAGGATGTGTTCCTGAGGTTCAACTGGAATGCGGCCATTGCTCAATGTCCACATGATGCAGCTACCATCTATTACGGAAGCCAGTTCCTTCACAAGAGCACTGACCGGGGCGAAACCTGGGAGATCATTTCCCCTGATCTCACCACCAATGATCCTGAAAAGCAAAAGCAACAGGAAACAGGAGGCTTGACTTTTGACATTACCGGTGCTGAAAACCATACCACCATCATTGCAATTGCTCCTAGTCCGATTGACCCTAATGTGATTTGGGTAGGAACAGATGATGGCAATGTACAGGTAACCAGAGATGGTGGAAAAACATGGACCAATACAGCCACGAAATTAACAGGTCTTCCTAAAAACAGCTGGATCCCTCAGATCCAGGCATCCCGGTTTGATGCAGCAGAGGCCTGGATTGTGGCCAATAATTACAGAAACAATGATTTCTCTGCATATGCTTACCGAACCAAGAATTTTGGCAACAGCTACGAGCGCATTGCTGATGACAACAAAGTCTGGGGTTATACTTTGTCCATTATCCAAGATCCGGTAGAACCAAATTTGGTATTCCTAGGAACAGAATTTGGATTGTACATCAGCTTTGATAATGCCAAAACCTGGAATCAATGGAGACATGGCTATCCAAATGCTGTATCTACTTATGATATGGTCATTCAGGAGAGAGAGGCAGACCTGGTGATAGGAACGTTTGGAAGATCCATCTATGTATTGGATGATATCAGACCATTGAGGGTCTATGCAAAGAATCAGGGCAAGGCTCCCGCATCTAAAATCACAGCTGTGGAACCTTCTGATGCCTATCAGGCTGAAATCCACCAACCTCATGGAGAACGGTTTGCAGCAGATGCCAAATATACAGCTGAAAACAGAGCATTTGGTGGAAGGTTGCATTTCATTATCAATGATCCGGGTAAAGAAAAAATGGATACTGTCACCGTGTCTATTTTCAACACCTCCGGAGAACAGATCAGGACTTTAAAAACAGTTCCGCAACAAGGAGTCAACCAAGTTATCTGGAACCTTGACCGTAAATCAGCAGCGGATACACCTGCGGGTTGGGGCGCACAATCAGGAAGAGCTCGAGGATTCTTTGAACCGAGTGGAGGCCCTGCCCTACCTGGGAAATATAAAGTGGTATTTACCTACGGAGATGCTTCTTCAGAGACCAGCATCCAAGTCTATTCCGACCCTAGAATCGAACCAGCTCTAGCAGATCTGCATGCCAGGGAAAACCTCCTGAAGGAAGCTGAATTGCTTGCTGCCGATGTCACAAAGGCTACAAGGCAGTTGGATGAAGCAAAGAGGGTAATCGACAAACTATTGGCTTATGCCAAAGATGTAAATACCGATGAAGTCAAAGAATTGGTGAAACTGGCAAATGAAACAAAGAAAAAGGTGGACAAAACCAGGGAGGCTTTCTATGGACCGAGCAGAGAAGGTCAAGGTATCGTAAGGAACCTATTCCCTACCACTATGAGCAGGTTATTTGCACCGAGAAGCTATGCAAGTTCATCATTCGGTGCCCCTGGAGCTACCGAGCAGCGATTGATGCAGCATGCCAAAGAAAGTGCCCAAGAAGCCATGGAGGTTTGGAAGGCATTCTTTGAAAATGACTGGAAGCCTTTTGAAGAAAAGGTCAAAGCAACACAGATTGATATCTTCCAGGTCATTGAAAAATAAAGACAGGATCTAAAAAGCCCCGGTTTCGGGGCTTTTTTTATTGGTTCTAAATTATCCGTGCCCTTCAGGCCCGGGTGGGAGATTAGGGGATAATGGTTTTAATCGGAATGGGCTATGCCCATTCCGATGATATATCGGCCTTTCAGGCCTATATCAACCTAATTCCCCCAACCAATCCTCCCAACATAGCCACAGAACCAGGCCTGAAAGGCTGTGATATTCCAGCAATGTTCATAGGACATTGCTGAAAGGCCGATATATTCCAGCAATGTTCTCCGGACATTGATGGAGCGGTACCCAACCGACGGTCATAATCCATCGGCCCAGGCCCGAAGGGTCGAGATAAACAATCAATCCCAAACATACCTCTCATCATATTCCACCTTATACTTTCTCAAAAAGGCCCTATACTCCTTTTTAAAATCCTTTTTTTGGTGATGCTCTTTTTGATTCAAAATATATCTTGTGACAACATCAACTTGGGCAGGATTCACTGAAAAAGCGCCATATCCATCCTGCCAATAAAAATTTCTCAACTCAGGTGACTGAGTTTTCATCCACTTAGAAGACTCCGTTTTCAGTTGTTCTACAAACTTCACAAGGGTTATCTTCTTTGACAATAAACAAAGAATATGGATATGATCCATATACCCACCAACAACTAGAGAAGGAGATTCAAGATTCCTGCAAACACCTCCAAGGTATCTAAAAAGAACATCTTCTACCTCGGGCAAAATAAGGGGCTGTCTGTGCTTTGTACTGAAAACCACATGGAGGTAGTTTTTTACTAATGATTGACCCATACCTAAAGAATTTATGATTGTAAAATGATTCCAGTGTCATTAGCTAATCAATAGAATGAAATAACCCAATTGAAATTAATGGATCTAAAAAACATAAAAAATAATAGGAGCTCAATTAACCGATTATATCCGATTAATGTATTGGTCCCAAATTATCCGTGCCCTTCAGGCCCGGGTGGGAGCTTAGGGGATGATGGTTTTTATTCGGAATGGGCTATGCCCATTCCTATGATTTATCGGCCTTTCAGGCCTATATCAACCTAATTCCCCCAACCAAAAAGGCTGTGATAATCCAGCAATGTTTTCCGGATATAGATGGAGTGATAGCAAAACTATGCTCAATTGGGGAATCGACTCAGCCAGCCATCCTCTCCTCCACCCCCATACCAAACAGGGCAAAGTCATACTTCACTGGATCTTCGGGATCGAATTCCCTGAGCCTCTCCGTCAGTTCCACTGCCGTCTGCCAATCGGTCTGCTTTCGGGTAATCAGACCCAGCCTCCTTCCTACCCTGTCCACATGCAGGTCACAGGGACAGATCAACTGATAAGGTTTAATGGTCTTCCAGATTCCAAAATCAACAGACTTATCATCTGCGCGGACCATCCAACGTAAAAACATATTGATCCGCTTACAGGCCGCCTTCCTTTCGGGTGTTGCAATGTGCTTCTTTGTCCGCTGTGGAGCAGCAGGGAGTTGAAAGAAATAATGATGAAAATTGACCAAAATCCTCTCCATCACATCTACTTCCGGAGTCCAGCCAATGGTAAATGCCTCCTCCAAACTTTCATGATTCTTGTAAAACCAAGAGAAAAATTCAATAAAATAGAGGGTATCAATATCGTTGAAAGTTCTATGCTTGAAT
This sequence comes from Cecembia rubra, assembly GCF_003014575.1. Taxonomy (GTDB): domain Bacteria; phylum Bacteroidota; class Bacteroidia; order Cytophagales; family Cyclobacteriaceae; genus Cecembia_A; species Cecembia_A rubra. The sequence goes on along the minus strand of NZ_PYGF01000006.1, from coordinate 212,205 downwards.
TGTAGGAACGGTTTTAGATCACTTTCTCGATGGTGCAACATAAAATCATGTGGTGCATTGTCCATCATTCCAAAAAGCTCAAGGCATTTATGGATGATGGTCTTCCTTTGTCCCCAAGCCAATACTGCCGCAAAAAAACCCGCAATCTCAATATCCTGCTTTTTGGAATACCGATGGGGAACAGAGATAGGATCCAAAGGGATAAAATCCGGCTGGTTGAACTCAGCAACTTTCTGATCCAAAAAAACCTTTAAATCCATCTACAGAGCCACATTCACCTCACCCCCTTGGGTACCATCAAACCATTTGAATAACAACTGATTATCATTTCTTTCGGACAAATGCCAATCGAAACATTTCATATTAGTAAGTGCAGTAAGACTGTCCCTATCAGGGTCATACAGACAAACATCAAAATCCGGCAAACTTTTGGGATCGGTAGTGTTCCATTTTTCCAAAAGCAATCCCTCATCGATAAATTTTATTTTACCCCCAAAGTAATAATCTTCCAACACTGAAGGTACTCCATCTTTTCTTCTCAATTGAAAGCAAGTGGGTCCAAACATGATCTGTTTGAAAACTTTGGCTTCCAATAATCCATTGGTGTTTGGCAATTCTTCCCAATCTGTCTTCTTGGGTACTTGTACTTCTCTATCAGGCCTGAGATTGGCCAAGAAACGGGAAAGTGCTGAAAAAATATAAGTCAAACCTACAAATAACAGCCCAAATGTAGCCATTACGGGATATGAAATCACGAAAATGGCATTCCATAAAAAACGGAAAATGTTATGAATGATCAGTTGGAATTTATTCATCAAGCAGGAAATACATCAGCAAAGTTACTGCTAAGCTTTTGGATTCACAAAAGGCTTACCGGTTACAATAGGATTTTAAGAAGAAAAGGGTCAAATATGAACTATTGGAAAGACGCAGTTCAGAACTCGGATTTCCGAAGCCCTAGGCAAAATGTCCCGAAATTCCCCTTCCGACTTCCGAAACCTCATTTCTTGCCTCTTATCTCTTGCTTCTTGTCTCTTGTTTCTTGTTTCTTATCTCTTGTTTCTCTCATTAATACGCAATCTCCACTGGGAATCGGGCATTGACCGCACGCAACTGATCATAAGCCGCTTTTGAGAGTTTAATAACGAGCCTGCTGTTATCTCCTGTATCAGGGAGTTTCCCCACCACCCTGGCAAAGATGGTGATGTCATTTTCTTCATTTCTTACCCTCATGATTGTACCCACTGGGGCATTACGGTGCAATACCAGGTATTTTTTATGGTTGCCAGTTCCTTCAATTACTTCAGCCAAACCGCTTTCTTTGATATTTTTATAAGCTGTGCTGGCGTTTGGATTGCTGATTTCAGGTTTTGGAACGGCCAATTGACCTTCTGCTCTTTGGTTATTGATTACAATAGGAACAGAGGAGGTTACCACGGGCACTTTGGAATCCGGCTCCCTTCCCACTTTTAATTTTTGTCCTATTGTCAGGTTATTAGAAGACAAAGAATTCCAGGTAATCAGGTTGTCTACCTTAGCATCATAAGCCTTGGCAATGGAAAAAAGCGTCTCACCTTGGGCTACAGTATGTGTTATCCAATCTCCCGGCAATGGTCTGGCAGCTGGGTCGGAACCAATTGGCTGAGAAACTGCCGATTTTGGTTCTTCTTTTGGTTTTGCTTCCTCCCTGGCAGAAGCTGCTCTTTCTCTATTGCCGGTAGCTTTTTCATTTGAAGCAGTCACAGGTACAGTCACAGGGGCTGGAGTTGTTTGTTGGACTGCAGCGGGGCTTGGTTCTGGTTCGGGCACTCCTTTGATAATCAATGCCTGTCCTACACTGATATCATTACCTTTTAATTGATTCCAGGCCATCAGTTCATCTACTTTTACTCCGTATTGCCTTGAAATCCCAAAAAGCGTCTCACCAGGAGATACTTTGTGCAATCTCGAACCAGAAGGAACAGCAGATTTGGTAATATATGGAATACGTATCCTTTGTCCTGCTTTCAAACCTTCTTTCAATTGGTCATTGACCTGTAAAATATCATTTATCGCTGATTGGTACCTCCTAGATATGCCAAAAAGTGTTTCCCCAGGATCGACTTGATGGATGATGAATGTCTTGTCACCTACCCGCTCTACACCTATTGAATCCAATGGATGGAATCCAAAGGCTTGCACCTGTGAGAATACCAAAATACCAAAACAAAGGACAATCAACTTCTTCATAATCTACTGGATAATTTATGCACAAATTTCAGATTAATTTTATCATTTCCAAGTGGACAGCTATGAAAGGAGTAATCCTTACATGACTCCATGATTCTTTACGGATAATTTTTAAATTCGGATATCCAAGATTATTGGTATATTCAAAAACTAAACCAATTCAACATGAAACACCTCGGAATATTTGTGTTTTTGAGTCTTTTTTTGACAGCCCACTCAGTTGTTAAGGCACAGGAGGAGGAAAAGTCTAAAGGGGAAAAGAAAAAAATTTACACTTTTTTAATCGATGATAATATTGATCCCAGGATGAACCGCAGGGTTCAACTGGCACTGGAAGATGCCAAGAACAAAGAAGCTGACCTGATATTGATAGAGATGGACACCTATGGAGGGGCTGTCAATGATGCCGATGATATCAGAACCATGATTCTTGAAACTGATATTCCTATCCATGTATGGATCAACAAGGACGCAGCTTCTGCCGGAGCCTTGATTTCCATTGCCTGTGACAGTATTTATATGGCCTCTGGTGCCAGCATTGGTGCAGCCACTGTGGTGATGGGAGGCGGAGGAGATGCGGCTCCTGACAAATACCAATCCTATATGCGCTCCATGATGCGCAGCACAGCTGAAGCCAAGGGAAGAAATCCCAAAATTGCAGAAGCCATGGTGGACCAGAACATTGAGATAGAAGGCGTCAGTGCCAAAGGCTCCGTGATTACATTCTCTGTTTCAGAAGCGATTGAAAACGGATTCTGTGAAGGTCAGGCAGATTCCAAAAAAGAAATAATTGAAGAAAAATTGGGCATCAAGGAATATGAAATCATTGCCTATGAAATATCTGGAGTGGAAAAAGTGATCGCTTTCTTTTTGAACCCCGTGGTAAGCGGCTTTTTGATCTTGGTGATTTTCGCAGGTATCTATTTTGAAATTCAAACACCTGGAGTTGGTTTTCCATTGGCTGCTTCCATAACAGCCATTATCCTTTATTTTATCCCATATTACCTGACAGGTTTGGCTGCAAATTGGGAGATTGCCGTCTTTATTGTAGGGGTAATCTTATTGCTGGTGGAAATTTTCCTTATTCCGGGTTTTGGCATTTTTGGTATTTTAGGCATCATAGGCATATTGGTCGGCCTCACTTTGGGAATGATACCAAATGATGCCTTTGACTTCACTTTTGTGCCTTCAGGGGAGCTCTTTGCTGCACTTGTCACTGTAATACTTGCAGCCATTGCTGCCATAGGACTGATCTTTTTTATGGCCCCAAAAGTCAACCAATGGAGAGCATTCAGCAGCATTGCACTGGCAAGCACCCAAAAAAGGGAAGAGGGCTACACCTCTACGCTTTACAGCAATAACCTCATGGGAAAAGAAGGGATAGCCCATACCCGCTTGATGCCGAGCGGAAAGGTCATGATTGAGGAGGAAGTTTATGATGCTTATTCGCGTGGAGAATTTATAGATAAAGGAGAAAAAGTAAAAGTCATCAGTACTGAAGGAACGAGTCTGAAAGTAAAAAGGCTGGGATGAAGATTTAAAGCTAAAGGAAAAAGGAGAAAAAGTGGGAAGTTGAAGTTGCAATTTCAGGTAGAACGGTAATGTAAAAAAGGGAAATAAGTTGAAACGCGAATTTTACTAATTTTCAATGCTTAAAGGAAATTAGTGTCCTTGGGGTTTTCGACTTTCTTTCCGGCAAAGGGAAAAAATCAGATAATAAGCTTTCGAATTTCCATGAACACCAGAAAGTAGCTTATAAGGAGTAAATATTGATTGCCCCATTTAAGAAACTGGCCTTATGGAAGGAAAGATCAAAGATAGTGGTGGCTATGTATTAAGCCAGTGACCTGAATGTAGGGCAGGTGTTGTTACCGAACCACCGAACTGAGCAAATTCATCTTTTTCACCGATACGGCTTTTTACTTTTCTATTGGAGTATTGGTAGGGATGGCTGAGGATATGGAACTTAGACTTGAAGGATCCAAAAAATCCTTTAATTTCGCGGCATGGATTCAGGAAATAGCATTTATGAAGTATTAGGGGAAGATAAAATCAAAAACCTTGTCCATCATTTTTACCGCCATGTGGAAGAATCCCCTGAATTAAGGAAACTATACCCTGAAAAGGATTTGGCACCTGCAGAAGAAAGGCTATTTTTGTTTTTGGTCCATGTTTTCGGAGGTCCGCATACTTACCTGGAACTGCGCGGACATCCCATGCTCAGAAGAAGGCATTTTCAGTGGGCCATAGACGACAACATGAGGAATGTTTGGTTAGACTGCATGTTTCGGGCCATGGACAAAATAGAGATAGAAACAGATACAAGAGAAGCCCTTATGAATTATTTTATAAAAGTGGCCAATCATATGATCAACCAATAAGTATGGTTATTTTAAGAAGTATTTATTCCATATATGCACTCCTGGTATTTTTGACCACATTTATCATCCTTTTTCCGGTATTTTGCCTGGCGGCATGGATACCGGGATGGCAAAAATATGGTAGGGTGGTCAACCAATTCTGGGCAAAAATTTACTTTGTCCTGATCGGAATGCCTATACAGGTCGAAGGGAAAGAAAATATCCAAAAGGGGCAGTCTTACATTTTTGTGGCCAACCATTTTTCTTACCTGGACATCCCTTTTATGGGTTTATTGCCTGGAGATGTCGTATTTGTCGGCAAAAGCTCCATTGCAAAAGTCCCTCTCTTTGGTTATTATTTCAAAAAGCTACATATCGCCGTCAACCGTTCTTCGCTAAGAAGTCGTGGAGAAGTTTTCATCAAGGCAAAAAAGGCAATCAGCCAAGGCAGCAGTATTGTCATTTTCCCAGAAGGCGGAATCACTACCGGTGAACCGCCGCATATGAACCGCTTTAAGGATGGGGCATTTTCTTTGGCCATAGATAAACAAATCCCCCTAATTCCTGTCACCTTATCATTTAATCATTTAATTTTGCCTGATGACGGCAGGCTACTATTGAATTTCAGAAGGGGAAAAATAGTCATCCATCAGCCATTGTACACAGATGGGAAGACTTCTAAAGATTTGCCTGGTCTTAGGGACAAATGCTATGAGATCATTCAAAACCAACTTTGGACTGACAATCAGCTGCTGGACTCGGAAAAAACAATTATCAAAAGTGTATGAAAATAGATTTAAATACAGTTAAAAAAATTGCCCATTTGGCCCGCTTGGAATTCGACGAAGAAGGTGCTGAAAAAATGATGAAAGACATGACCCAGATTCTGGATTGGGAGGAGCAACTTAATGAAATCAATACTGAGGGCGTTGAACCACTAACCACCATGTCCTCAGAAGTAAATGTGCTTAGGGCAGACAAGATGGGCGAACACCTTAGCCATGAAAGAGCACTGCAAAATGCCCCTCAGAAGGATTCGGATTATTTCAGGGTTCCCAAGGTTCTTGAATAATGTCGGTACAGGCAGGCAGACAAGCAGAAAAATTAATATTCAAAGGCCTTCCCTTTATGCTGAGCATTATTGGAGGCCTTTTGCTATTATGTAGCTTTTTTATCTGGGATGGAAAAATCATGCCTATCATACCGGGGATTTTCTCTGAGACAGTAAATATTCCGGTAAATTTTTACAAAATAGGCTCCGAGGTTTTCTCATTGGAAATGGACAATTTCCTTGTTTTCCAGAATTTTCAATCCCTTCCCCCAGCAACATTTCCTCAACTCAGCATCCTATATGGAGCCATTATCTGGATATTGCTCATTCTAGGATTGAGTCTTATCAGCACCTTGAAAAGGATGTACTTTATCATTGCCACGGGCCTGACCATGTTTCTGTTCACCTCAAGTGGTATCAATGGCCTTAATATAGGAGGAGTATCAAGCAATTTAGCGTTGATCCTTTTATTAAGCGGCACCATCCTACCAGTGGTTTTAATTTCCTTTTTTGCAGATTCACTGGGATTGTATCAAAGGTTTTTGATCTTACTTACCGTTTCTTCTCTTAGCCTCTGGGGTTTGGTAAGTTTTTCGGATATAGAACAACCCTGGCTTTGGCTTTCTGAAAACATCACTTTCCCTGCTGCGATAATCTCGGTTTTGTTTTTACTACATATTGGTCATGCAGTAATTTCAAGTGTTACCGTGCTGCTGATAAGATTGAACAAAGGAACAGGAATCAAAATCCTCTGGCATTTGGTGGTCATTTTTATCATTTACTTCCTTCTCCTGATTTTCAGCTTATTGCACTTGACAGGAGAAGTCAATTTACCTTTCCCTACCCTAGCCCCATTGGTTTTGATGTTGGTTGCAGGCTTTTTAGGATATGGAATCCTGAAATTAAAGATCGAACAGACAGATCAGTATTTTGAAAGTCCCCTCATCGGGAAATCTTTTTATTGGTTGGGCTTTGCCATTACCGTATTTACTTGGACCAAAGCAGATTTCACAGGAAACCAACCTTTGTTTGAGTTTTTAAACCATGCTTTTATTTATGGACAGATCGCATTGAGTTTGTTGTTTTTCCTATACACTTTGGCCAACTTTTATGAGATCATCAATAGCGGAAGGGACATAGAGAAAGTCCTTTTCAAACCCCAGTTTTTTGCTTACTTCCACATGCGGATCGGAGCCATAATGGCATTGGTAATTTTGGTGATTTATGCGGATGGGGTGGTAGGCATGCAGCTTTCATCTTTCAGTACCAATATTACCGCTGATTATTATTACCAGAGCAAAAGACCTCTGGAAGCAGCAATTCTCTATGAAAACAGTTGGCTACAATACCGGAAAAATTTCAAGGCTAAAAATGCCGCTGCCCATCTTCGCTTTCAATTAGGAAATGCCAATGAAGCCATGGAGCACTTGTATCAAAATTTTGACTATGTGCCATCTGTCCAGAATATCCTTTTGCTAAGTGATAAATTACACCAGCAGGATAAGATTTTCGATGCTGTTTTTTACCTGGAGAGGGGCTTGGAAATCTTTCCTGAAAATCCCTTTCTGCTCAATAATCTAGCACTACTTTATTCCAAACTGAACAGACCTTCAGACGCTTATGCGCGTTTAGAGAAGATGAAGGCGGAGAAGGTCATTGGACAATCCAATTTGCTTGGGCTTAAGGTCAAACACCAGACAAAAATCGAAGAGGGACTGGATATTTATCCAGACTTACCTTATCAAATCAACTTCCTTGCACATGCCAACAGACAGGGGAATTTTGCTCCATTTGTCCTCTCCACCAAAGACCTACCTGAAAATTTTACACTTAAAACAGCCATTCTTCGAAATCAATGGAGCAATCAGGTCAGTAGCAATTATGATGAAGACATCCTTATGCTAGATAGCCTGATCGGTCAGCAACAGATGAGCTTCGAAGAAAGAAATTACCGGGAAACCCGGATTTTGAGAACATTGCAGGACAGTCACATCAATGAAACCCTAAAATACCTGAATGGGACAGCTGCTTCCTTCCCTAATTCAGCGGCTTATTACCATGCCATGGCCGCTAAGATACTGGCAGGCCAATGGGATTTGGTGAAAGCCTCCATAGATTTAATGGTTGCTTTTGAAAAAGGATTTGAAAATTTCCAACCCGTACACTTGGCCATTCTCTATTTTGGAGGAAAACCATTAGAAGCGATTTCCATTCACCATAAATTTGCGGTAGATTTCCCTGATTGGATGGAATGGAATGAAGCTGGTAAGCTGATAGATAGCCCACAGGTAAAATTCTGGGCTGCCCTGGGCAAGTTCCACGAACAGCTACCGGAAGATCTATTAAATGCTTTGGAGGGATTTGATTCGGAAACTTTAGAGGCTGAATGGGCCCTGGCCTTGATGCGGCACAAGCTTCATGCTTTCGATGTCAATGAATTCAAAAAAATCAAGGAAAAAATTTTGGGACAAAGTTCCACTGCCTGGTCCGAAGCTTCCTTGGATCAATGGTATGAATTTGTACATGGGACTATGGAAAAAATGGATCCTTCAATTTCCCCAATTTTCAGCCCAGAACTTGGATTGGACAGAAATGCCTATTGGACACCACTGATATGGAAAAAATTCAGAGAGACTGAAGATGAGATGAGCAGGTATGAGCTGCTTCAGGAAGCCATTCAATTTACAAGAGATCCTGTATTATGGATATCCTATGTCAATCAGAGCAGAAAGGTGGGACTGGAAAATTATGCAAGTTCAGCCTTAGCTGAAATGGGACAGTGGCTGAATGCTTCCCAACTTGAAAAACTTCAAATGGAAAACTATTGGTAAATAGTGCCGTTTGATAGAAGTATATTTTTCCATTTTTAGTTTTTGGTTTAAATTGAGCAAAAATATTCACCGATGAAAAAAATTATTGAAACAAAAGACATCAAGAAAACATACCGCATGGGTGCTGAGGAGGTACAGGCACTCAAATCGGTTTCAATTGAAGTTAACAAAGGTGAATATGTAGCCTTTATGGGACCTTCCGGTTCAGGAAAATCTACTTTGATGAATATCATCGGCTGTTTGGATACCCCAACTAGTGGGATTTATATCCTAAACGGAAAAGATGTAAGTGACATGTCTGAAAATGAATTGGCTGAAATCAGAAACAAAGAAATTGGATTTGTATTTCAGACTTTTAACCTATTACCAAGAGCTTCTTGCCTGGAAAATGTAGCATTACCGCTCATCTATGCAGGTTATGGAAAAGCTGAAAGGGAAGAAAAAGCCTTTCAGGCGTTGAAAAATGTGGGACTGGGAGACCGTGTTAACCATAAACCAAATGAACTTTCCGGTGGTCAGCGTCAAAGGGTGGCTATTGCCAGGGCATTGGTAAATGATCCGAGTATCATATTGGCTGATGAACCAACTGGAAACCTGGATTCAAAAACTTCCTATGACATCATGGAGCTATTTCATGAACTTCATCAAAAAGGAAATACCATTATCATGGTTACCCACGAAGATGATATTGCCCACTATGCCCATCGTATTGTAAGGTTGAGAGATGGTTTAGTAGAAACTGATACAATTAATCCCAATCCTACCAGGGGAAAAGTTGTAATGGCCATGGAATAGACCTGTTTTCAGTTTTTTTACAAATCAATTGTTACTTTTGTAGTATTATAAGGAGAGAGGACCTTATAGAATTTATTTCCAGGAATGAAAATTTACACCAAAACAGGAGATACGGGCAAAACTTCCCTTTTGGGGGGCAGTAGGGTTTCAAAAGCAGACCTTAGGATAGATGCTTACGGTACTGTAGATGAATTGAACAGCTACATTGGATTACTCAGGGACCAAGAAATCAATCAAAAAAGAGAAGGCCTACTAAAAGAAATCCAGGACAGGCTGTTTACCATTGGAGCTGCTTTGGCTACGGAGCCTGGCAAAGAAAAAGTAAAGCGTCCCGACCTGCATAACGAAGATCTGGAGCTGTTGGAAAAAGAAATTGATGCCATGGAATCCCAATTGCCACCATTACGCCATTTTATCCTTCCTGGAGGGCATCAGGTAGTATCATTTTGCCATATCGCAAGGACAGTTTGTCGCCGCACAGAAAGGTGTGTGATCGATCTTATAGAAATAGAACACGTGGATGAAATCATTATCAAATATTTAAACAGACTTTCCGATTATCTTTTTGTCTTGGGCAGATTAGTAGCCCAAGAATTAAAAGTAGAAGAAGTAACATGGAAGCCAAGAATGTAACCAGATGAAAACAACCTTACAAATCAACATCAGCAAAACCAAACAATCCCGATTACCTGAAACCGATTTTGATAATCTAGTTTTCGGAAAGTCTTTATCAGACCATATGTTTGTGGCCGATTATAAAAACGGAGAATGGTCAGATTTGAGGATAGAGCCATATGCCCCATTGATGCTGAATCCTGCCAATTCTACACTACATTATGGTCAATCCATTTTTGAAGGGATGAAAGCCTATAAAAATGAAGCAGGAGAAATATTGATATTCAGGGCAGATGCCAATCAAAAAAGGCTGAATGAATCAGCTGTGAGAATGTGCATACCTGAGCTTCCTGAAGAAATTTTTATGGAAGGTTTGATGACTTTATTGGATCTGGACAGGGAATGGATTCCTAACAAACCAGGCTATTCCTTATATATTAGGCCATTTATTTTTGCTACAGATGATTATTTGGGGGTAAAACCTTCAGAGACTTACAAGTTTATGATTTTTACTTGCCCTGTAGGCCATTACTACTCCAAACCCGTAAGTGTTAAAGTAGAACAACATTACACAAGAGCCGCTGAAGGAGGAACTGGATTTGCAAAGGCAGCAGGAAATTATGCAGGTTCACTCTACCCTGCCCTATTGGCACAAAAACAAGGCTATGACCAATTGCTATGGACTGATGCCAAAACACATGAGCATATTGAGGAGAGTGGCACCATGAATGTGATGTTCATGATCAATGACACACTGATCACAGCCCCTACCCACACAGGAACCATTCTGAAAGGAGTTACCAGAGATTCTGTATTAAAACTGGCCAGGGAAATGGGCTATGTGGTAGAAGAACGTTTCCTAAAAGTCTCAGAATTAGAAGCTGCTCTTAAGAATGGCAGCTTACAGGAAGCTTTTGGGACCGGAACTGCAGCTACTATTGCACATATTGCAAAAATCAATGTCAATGGTAACGATTATGAACTTCCTAAAAAACCGGAATATGCATTTTCCAATCTGGTGCTGAAAAAACTTGATGATATCAAGTACGGAAGGATTCCTGATAGCAGAGGCTGGATTGTGAAGGTTTGAGGAATGAGGAATGGAGAATGTGGAATGAGTAATGTGGAATGGAGAATGAGAAATGAGGAATGAAGAGCGAGTTGTCGAATGAAAGTAGGATTTCGGAAGGCAGATTTGAATGTTTGATTTGGAAATTGAAAGCCAATAAATGCCTGAAAGGCCGTTTAGTTACAGCCCGGGGCAAAGCACTGGTTAAATGGGATAAAGGTGTAACAGAGGTCTGAAGGACCGACAGGACAAATGGGATTTAGAAAGATGGTGGTCAGAAGTGGAAGGAGGGGTTTTTGAAATATTAAAGAGTTAAGGTATTTAAGGAATTCCTTCAGAACTTAGCTGTATTCCAAGAGATTTACTTTATCAGGCCATTGTCAAGTCTTTACAATCCAATTATAACATTTTCAATAAAAATCCCGCATCGAAAAATGCGGAAAGACAAAGAGAAATCCTGCATATCAGAACGCGGGGTCTTATTTTACGTTTAGTTTGGACAGGAGCAAACAAAGCAAATCCCCATGAATCCAAAGAGCAGCTTAATTTTCATTTTGATTTTTTGTTTGACTGGTATTTGGGAACCGGTATTTGGCCAAAAATTCATTCTCCTTCAAAGAGGCTCCAATCAAAAATCAAGGCTTAAATATGAAATCGGAGAGGAATTCATTTATAAGACCAAAGGTACTGATTACTTTGTATATGAAAGGATCAAAGACATTACCCCTGAAGCCATAGTGCTCACAGAGAACCTGTTACTCCCAAGTGATATTGCTGAAGTTTTCATCCTTCATAAAGATCCCCGCAACAGTACAATTGGCAATTTGGGATACCTAGGAATGGGCGGCGGACTGGTTTTTCTCCTGGGAAGTACAATTAACAGCTTGTACCAAAATGGGGATCTTTCTGATGTCAGTAATTCATGGGCCTGGCCGGTAGGGCTTTTTGCCACAGGTTTTGCAATCTCAAAATTGAAATACAAAAGGTTCCGCCATGAAGGAAAGAACAAGATTCAATTGGTAATTCTCTACGGGGATTGAAAAGACTTAGGTTTAAAGGATTATTTTACCGAATTTTGCACCGCAAAAAAACAATATAATTATGACCGCAGACCAGTTGAAAGACTTGAAAGCCCGTGTTTCGGCTTTGAGGAGGTATCTTTGACTACGATAAAAAGAAAGCTGAAATAGAAGATTTAGAGGCTGTTTCTTCACAACCTGACTTTTGGAATGATCCGGAGGAGGCAGAAAAAACGATGAAACAGATTCAGGCAAGAAAAGGATGGACCACTTCTTTTGAAAAAGTGGAGGGTTTACTACAGGACCTGGAAGTTTTATACGATTTTTATTCAATGGATGAAGTCTCTGAAGAGGAGATGAAATCTGAATACCAGAAATCCCTTAAAGAGATAGAGGAACTTGAGCTCAAAAAAATGTTGAGCAGTGAGGAAGACCAGCTATCTGCCATGTTGGAAATCAATCCTGGTGCCGGAGGAACAGAGAGTAATGACTGGGCTTCTATATTGATGAGGATGTACATCATGTGGGGAGAGAAAAACGGCTACAAAGTTACTGAAGTGGACCTTCAGGAGGGTGAAGTAGCGGGTATCAAGTCTGTTACTTTACAGTTTGACGGACCTCTGGCCTATGGTTTCCTTAAATCAGAGACCGGGGTGCACCGTCTGGTAAGGGTATCACCTTTTGACTCCAATGGAAGGAGGCATACTTCATTTGCTTCGGTGTATGTATATCCTGTGGTAGATGACACCATTGACATAGAAATCAATCCATCAGATATTGAATTTCACACTTCCCGTTCTGGTGGTGCCGGAGGTCAGAACGTCAACAAAGTAGAAACCAAAGTCCAGTTGACACACAAGCCTACAGGTATTGTAGTGGTATGTCAGGTGGAACGTTCCCAGTTGGCCAACCGTGAAAGGGCCATGCAGATGTTGAAATCCAGACTCTATCAGATGGAGATGGAAAAAAGAAATGCAGAAAGGGCAAAAATTGAATCCAGCAAGTTGAGAATAGATTTTGGTTCGCAGATCAGAAACTACGTTCTTCATCCTTACAAATTGGTAAAAGATGCCAGAACAAGTTATGAAACTTCAGATGTCCAACATGTTTTGGATGGCGGACTGAATGAATTTATAAAAGCTTACCTTCTCGCACAAAGTGAGGAAGAAGCCAAACAAGACTGATTCTTCAAACCTTCCGGAGGACTTTTCTTCGGAAGGTTTTTTCATATACCAAGCATCCCTATTCCTCCACTGATCAGAAAATGAAAATACTTCCTCCTTTTTTCACTTGGAATTTCTTCATGCTCTGTCTGAGTTCATTTCTATTTTTCGCCAGCTTTAACATGATCATTCCAGAGCTTCCTGCCTATCTCACTTCATTAGGGGGTGAAGATTACAAGGGGCTTATCATATCCCTGTTTACGCTGACTGCTGGACTTTCCAGACCATTCAGCGGAAAACTTGCGGATAAGATTGGGCGAATTCCAGTCATGGTATTCGGGGCTGGAATCTGTTTTGTGGTGAGCCTGATGTACCCTGTAATCACATCAGTGGCAGGTTTCCTATTACTCCGATTTGTTCATGGGTTTTCAACCGGTTTTACCCCGACAGGTGTTTCAGCCTATGTAGCCGACATTGTACCCTTCAACCGAAGGGGGGAAGCTATGGGCTTACAATCGCTCTTTGGGTCAATGGGTATGGCGGCTGGCCCGGCACTTGGAGGATACATCGGTCAAATTTGGGGCATTGAGCCATTATTTTATGCATCCGCCTTTACAGCCATTCTGTCCATCCTGGTCATCATCCGCTTAAAGGAAACCATGCAGGATCCTGAGAAAATGAGCAGGAAACACCTTCGGTTACACAGGCATGAAATCATTGAAAAGAGAGTACTCCAACCCTCATTGGTTTTACTTCTGACTGTATTTTCCTTTGGTACTGTTCTGACGATAATTCCTGATTACTCCGAATATCTAGGCATCCAAAATAAAGGATTGTTTTTTGCGGTCTTTACACTTTCATCCTTAGGTATTAGGATCATTGCCGGAAAAACATCTGATAAATATGGACGAATTCCTGTGATGAAGGTAGCAACTCTATCAATGGCAATTGCTATGGTACTGATTGCTTTTGCACAAAGTAAAACCATGCTGATGTTAGGTGGCGTGATCTTTGGCTGTTCAGTGGGCATGAACTCCCCGACCATTTCCGCTTGGACCATTGACCTTTCATTGGATGCGTATAGGGGAAGGGCCCTGGCGACAATGTACATTGCTTTGGAAGCAGGTATTGGCATTGGAGCTTTGATTTCAGGATGGGTATTTGCCAATAAAGCTGAAAATTTCCCATTGGTGTTTTCCCTTGGTGCCATTACGGCCATTATTGCATTTTTCTACCTATTTCTTCTCCCCAAAGAGCAAAGGTTTTTGGTGCCTGAGGACAAGGAGTAGAAGAGTAAAATTGATAAGTTCAAGGATTTAATCTTAAAAAAGCGCTGATTACCAAAAAGCAAAAAGTCCAGCGTACTGGACGCTGGACCATGTTTATCTATTTTTCAAATGCGGCTGGGGCCTTGGTATAGGCATGATTTCTCTTTGCCTTCCATTCAGATAAGTCACTTTTTGACCATCAAAGAAAGCCCCTTCTTCCAACATTACCCTGAGGTCTTTGTTCCATTCCTTTACAAATACAACAGCATTCAATTCTATGGCATACAATGTATTGGGGTAGAGCGGATAATCTCCAGCACCAGGAGTATCCCCTTGATTGTCCCACATACCAATGGTAGGTCCGGAAGCATGTCCATGTGTTCCCAATGGATGGGAGTAAATACTGCCTCTAATTCCCTCTCTATCCATTTGTTTTCTGGTTTCACGGAGGATATCATTACCTGTTCTTCCCTTTACAAAATTAGAAGTCAGGATATCCTGTAACCTGTTACCTATTTTGAAAGCCTCTTTGAGATACTGAGGCACATCATCTTCACCTGGTTTAAGTACATAAGCCAACTGTTGGGTGTCAGTATTTAATCTCAGGTAAGTAATCCCAAAATCAATATGTAGCATATCTCCGGGCATGATCACTTCAGATGCTGCTTTTACTGCAAAGTTTCTTTCACTTTCTTTATTGGTAGGATCAGCTCTTTGTATATCTACGGAAGGATGGAACCAGGTATCCAGTTTCAATTCCTTGATTCTTTCTCTATACCACCACTGCACATCTTCTGTAGTAGTAACACCTGGAGTAATGACCTTTTCTGAAAGTCCATCAGCAATGATATCATTAGCAATGGACTGAATATGTCGGTAAGTAGCCATTTCAGCATCTGTTCTTGTTTCCAGCCATCCTACTGCAAGGTTTTGTGCAGATACTACTTTGCTATGGTAATTTTCCGGAAGGTATTCCATTAAAGTATTGTACTCGGTCAGGTTGAGACCGTCAGCGTGCCCATAATCTTTGGACATGTTGATGCCTATTTTGTTGGGATTTCGCTCAACAATTAGATCCGTCAATTGCTTCCACTGGTCCGGCTGAGTTTCAGGTTCCCAGGCTTTTTTGAAAGATTTCCCCACATCATATCGGGCTACAGCCAAAGCTTCAACATTGGAAGCCCCTGGTGCTTTATAGATCAGCAACATGGTTCTTCTCCTTGCCGCATGCCAGGTAGCAGGCAAAAAGGTCCTGATCACAGGGTCTTCATTGTACTCCCTGGAAATTATCAGCCACATATCTATTCCGGCCCTATCCATCAGGGAAGGCAAAAGGGTTTCAATTCTTTCTTCCAGCCATTTGTCAATAACAGCAGCCTGTTCCCTTTGGGAAAGGATGTGGAATTTTTGGGAAAAAGCAATTGAAGCACTCATGAGGAAAAGTATGAGGAGCGTTAGTAGGCGTTTTTTGTCCATAAAATCTATTTTTTTTAACAAGTTTTGGAAAATAGAAAAGAAATCGAACAATTAAAAGCAAAACTATGTGAGTGATACCTGACGCTTACTTTGATAAATCAATTTGGCACTTAGGGAATGGAATCTATAGAGTAACATCACCCCAGTCACGGTGAGTCCGATAAGTAGTCCATACCAAATTCCCACTTCCTGAAGGTTAAATACAAATCCAAAAACATACCCTAATGGTAAGCCAATCACCCAATATGCCACAAGGGTAACGATCGTAGGAACCCTGACGTCGGCCATGCCCCTTAAGGCCCCTAATCCGACCACTTGTATGCCATCTGACAACTGAAATAATCCTGCAATGATCAACAAAGTAGCGCTCATTTTAATCACATCAATATCGTCTATGTAAAGGGCAGGCAAAAATTCCCTAAACAGTATAAAGATGACTGCAGTAGCACTCATGAATATAGCTACCATCACAAAAGCAGTAAAACCTGCTTCTCTAAGGGTCTTGATGTCATTCTTCCCTAATTGATTACCAACACGGATCATAGCGGCAGTGGAAAGTCCCGAAGCCATCATATAGCTGATAGAAGCCAAATTGATTGCAATCTGATGGGCAGCTAGGGCTGTTACCCCTATCCAGCCCATCATAATGGCAGCAGAACTGAAGGCGCCTACCTCAAAAATGAACTGAAACCCTGTAGGTACACCTATCCTAAGCATTTTAGAAACCATGGGAAAACTGAGCCTCTTGAGTTTAAAACTCAATTGATACGGCAGGTATCGCTTTGATTTGAAAACATAATAGCACATAAACAAACCCATCATTACCCTGGAAATCAAAGTCGCCCAACCAGCACCATTCAATCCCATTTCCGGAAAGCCCAGGTTTCCATAAATCAAGACCCAATTCAGAAATACATTGACCGCATTACAGATCAGAGTAATATACATGGCCTGTTTGGTTTGGGAAAGTCCTTCAGCAAACTGTTTTAAAGTCTGGAATAGCATAAAGGGCAATAATGAAAAAGTTATGATAGCTAAATAGGGAATGGCCAAAATGACCACCTCTACTGGTTGATTGAGATGATAGAGCATTGGCGAGGCCATGATAATCAATAGAAACAGCATTAGGCCGGATGCCAAATTGATACTCAAACCATGGTTAAAAAGTCTTGAAATTCTTTTGGGATTGTTTTTGCCATCGGCCATAGCTACCAGAGGAGTCATGGCCATGGAGACACCAATACCAAACATCAGGACCACAAAGAAAATACTATTGGCAAGAGAAGCTGCAGCAAGTGGTTCGGCACCCAAGCGACCTACCATCATACTGTCTGCCACACCTACGAGTACCTGTCCCAGCTGACTCAGCATTACGGGAAAAGCTAAGTTAAACGTCTTTGAAAAATTGTCCTTAAAATTACCAATCATGGCTATTTTATTGTGTCAAAATCCTTTCATCCTGGCTACTTTGAGTAAGCCCGCTATGCTGATAGCGTCTGTTATTTCACCATTCATAACTTTCTCTACAGCTTTCTGCAAAGGTAACCTGATTATCTTTAAAACCTCTGTTTCATCAAATTCAGTTTCACCCTGAATCAGATTTTCTGCAAGGAAAACAAAACCTTCCTCATCAGTGACAGAATTGGAAGTATGTATCCGCAAGATATTTGTCCATTTCTCTGCAGTAAGCCCAGTTTCTTCCTTTAATTCTCTTTTTGCAGATTCCAGAAGGTCATTTCCTATCGGTCCACCGCCCATTGGAATTTCCCAAGAGTATTCATCTAATGGATAGCGGTACTGTCCAACAAGCCAAGTGAAACCATCCTGATCCAAAGGAACTATGCCCAATGCCTTATTTTTAAAAGAAACCTTTCCATAAATTCCCTCATTACCTGAAGGATTGATCACCTGATGCTCCTCTAAAATTATCCAGGGGTTTTCAAATATTTTAGCCTTACTTTTTGTTGTCCAAGGGTTGTTTTCCATAACATAAAAAAAGGGTGACTAAAAGCCACCCTCCAAATGAGTTTATCTAATTTTTCTATTCAGGGATAGGCAATACTTTGCTATCCTTAAAGGTAGAAAGAATAACCATTGATTGCATAGAGTCTACCTCTTTGATTTCACTTACCTTCTCAAGCATCAATTTTTGGTAGGCTGTGATATCTTTAGCAATAATCTTAAGGATAAAATCACCTGTACCAGTTATGTGATGACACTCGATCACCTCAGGAATCTGGTTGATTTCTTTCATAAAGGCATCGATGTTGCCTTTATTATGACCAATCAGGCTGACCAAAACAAAAGTGCTTACACCCAAACCGATCTTTTCCGGATCCAATTTTGCATGGTAGCTCTTGATTATACCTGATTGCTCTAATTTTTTTACTCTCTCCAAAGTCGGTGCAGGAGACAATCCAATGTCTTTCGAAAGTTGAGCGTTGGTGATTTTGGCGTTGGCCTGCAGGATTTCAAGTATCTTGCGGTCTATCTTATCGAATTTCACTTTTATGCTATTATCCATATTCAGAATTTTTTCAGAATTTTATGCGGTACAAATGTAATATATTTTGATATTATTTTAAAGCAATTGTCAACAAAAAACGGAGCTCATTTCGAAATATTGTTACGGTAAGAGAGGTTTTTCACAATTTTTTCCTTTGAAATATTTTAGCTATATCGGCAAATTTCAAATTATCTCCTGATTTTTAATCCTTATAACGAGGAAATCAAATTAAAGTTTATTCTTTTTTATATAATCTCTCGCTTCTTTGTGTGCAGGATGTTTTCTTTTGGCGTATTTCTTCACTTTGTTGAAATATTCTTTTGCCTGTGCTTTATTTTTATCCTCATTGGCCATTTTTCCCAATGCTATCAAGGAATAGAGATAATAGCCACTTTCCTGACTTTCTGATTCCTCTCCATAGGAAAGTGTTTGCAGGTAATATTTCTTGGCATTATTGCGGTCATTGACCCTATCATAATACTGTGCTAAATAAAATGCTGCATACCTTCCACTGTTGGCCTCATACCCAGTCCATTTTTCATCAATTCTTTTGAGTATCTCTTCTGACTGCTCTTTGGATTCCGAAATCCTGCCAACAGTGTACAAGTGTCTCGCATAGGAACGATGGAAATAGGGGTTATTGGGAAATTTAGCATGCAGGTAATCCGTAATTGCTAAAGCTTTATAAGGCTGCTTTTCTTCAGAGGCATAAAGACGGAACAGAAAATATTGGGCCTCCACCCTGGCATAAAAGGCATTCTGTGCCACATCCTCCAGCTGTTTTAATCCCAAGGCTTTATTGCCTTTAGGAAAAAGTGCTACCACAGGTTTAAGTATTGGGTAATTTTCCGGTATCCATACTGAGAAATAATTGAACAAGGCATCCCCCAATAACAATTCAGGATTGAGCTCCTCCTCCCCTTTACTCATATTCAGGTATTTGAGGGCATTTTTCCCTGCAAAAGTAGCTTTGGTCCAACTTTTTCTTTCACTTAGGAGTCTACCCTGGAAACCATAAGCTCCTGCCAAGAAAAAAGCAGCCTCTTTATTTGTTTCATCCTTATCAAGCATACGCTTGGCCTTATCAATTACCAAATCCATCTGCTTGAGGAAAACATCATCATACTTCTTATTCTCCACATCTGGGGCTATTTTCCACCAGGTGCTCAAGCCTATCAAAAAATAAGGAAGTGGATGATCAGGATATTGATATTGCATTACCTTGAAACCCCTTTCTGCTTTCTCAAAATCAAAATTATATAAGGCATTTACATTCTCTGTAATCCTGAACTGGAGGCCCTTATCCAGCAAAAGGTAAGGAGAGCTATTTTCTCCAATTTTATCCAATGCTAAATTCGCATTTGAATTTGTCTCCTGGAAAGCAAATCCACGAACCGATATTCCACCTAACAAAAAGCAGGTAATGAACATCAGCATATTTACCCCGTTTTTTACACTCAATTGCATACTTGTTCTAAATATCCCCCAAAATTATAGGGTAATCCAAATAATCGTTTAGATTTGGTGTTATTTATTTCTATTTTATGCCCAACAACTCAGCCACTCTCTCAGAACGTATAGAATCGATTTTAGATTTCGACAAAAGGATATTTTTTTTCATTTTGGTCTTATTTTTTATCGCTATCCGCTATATCACCAATGACCTTATTTTACAATCCATACCAGGATATGAAAAATTGAACGAAGAGGGCTCTTTTATGATTTTTCATATTTTCAATACACTCAATTATTTATGGACCCCTTTTGCCTTACTTTGGAAATTCACGCTTATTTCTTTTCTCATCTGGACAGGAGCTTTTACCCTTGGTTATAAAATTTCTTTTAAGCTGCTTTGGCAATATGTCATGGTTGCAGAAGTGGTTTTTATCCTACCGGAGCTTTTTAAGATGATTTACTTCATCCTCCCTGATGATACAGTAAGCTTTCAAGATATCCGTGATTATTATCCACTCTCTTTATTTTCCCTAATAGATAGTGACTCCCTTCCTGCCAAATTTCATTACCCATTCCGGGCCATCAATCTTTTTGAAGTCATTTATATTTATTTGTTAACCTTGGGGTTTCAATACCTCAGCAAGAAAAGTTTTTCCAATGCTTTTGTGGTCATCCTTATCAGTTATGTGTTCTTTTTCCTGTTATGGCTGGCTTTTTATATACTGGTATATAAATAAGTCCATTCCCCAAAAAAAGTATTCCCTTATTTTTTTTGATTGGTATATTTAATGCAAATGCAAACGTTATGATGAAAACCTACCAATCAATTTTCCTTATATGGGCCTTTTTATTGACAGGCCTATACGCAGAGGCACAGGATGGCAGCTATGCTGAAGCCCATTATGATAAAGCTGAATACAAAATCCCAATGAGGGACGGAACCAAACTGCATACAGTGGTTTACACACCCAAAGACAAAAGTAAAAAATACCCATTTGTCATGCAGAGAACACCTTATAGCTCAGGCCCATATGGTGAAGGGAATCTGAAAACCCTGCTGGGTCCATCCGAAAAAATGATGCATGACGGGTACATCTTTGTATATCAAGACGTAAGAGGCAGATGGATGTCGGAAGGTAAATATGACAATATGCGGCCTACAGTTCCCTACAGAAAAAAAGGAAGCAAGGAAATCGATGAAAGCACTGATACCTATGACACTATAGAGTGGCTCTTGAAAAATATTCAGAACCACAATGGGAAATTTGGGCAATGGGGTATTTCCTATCCTGGATTCTATGCAGCTGCAGCTTTACCTTTTGCACATCCCGCATTGAAGGCAGTTTCCCCTCAGGCCCCAATTGGTGATTTTTATTTTGATGACTTTCACCATAATGGTGCTTACTTCCTAAGTTATTGGTTAGCAACTTCCGTTTTTGGCTACCAACATGATGGACCAACAGATAAAACCTGGTATTCCATGGTCAATACAGGCACAAAAGATGCCTATCAGTTTTTTATGGACATGGGCTCACTCAAGAATGCAGATCAATATTACGGGGAGGATAATTTCTTTTGGACCCAATTAAAGGAAAACCCTGATTACAATGAGTTTTGGCAAAAAAGAAGCATTATCCCACATTTGAATGAGGTAAAACCAGCTGTCATGACTGTTGGCGGATGGTTTGATGCAGAAGATCTCTATGGCCCCTTGACCATTTACAAAACCATAGAAAAAAATAATCCCGGCACCTATAACACCCTGGTAATGGGACCATGGTCTCATGGAGATTGGTCCAGGGAAAGGGGCTACCAACAGGTTTCGAATATTTATTTTGGTGATTCTATCTCAACTTGGTATCAAAAAAATGTAGAAGCTGTATTTTTTGAACATTTTCTCAAAGGTCCTGCGGATGGCAAAACAAATTTACCAGAAGCATACATTTTTGATACAGGAACAAATGAATGGAGAACTTTTGATACATGGCCTCCAAAAGAAGCAGTCAGCACCGTTTATTACCCACATGGAAATGGCAAATTGAGCACAGAAGCGCCAAAAGGAAATGCAGTATCATCCTTTATCTCCGACCCTTCCAAACCTGTGCCATATAGCCCTGACATCAAATTCAACTTTACTCCAAGAAAGTATATGGCAGATGATCAGCGCTTTGCAGCCAGAAGACCAGATGTACTGGTATTTGAAACAGATATTTTGGATTCGGATGTAACCCTGGCTGGTGAAATCCTGGCCAAATTGATGGTATCTACTTCAGAGACCGATGCAGATTGGATTGTAAAATTGGTGGATGTCTTCCCTGGAGATACACCTGACCATAACAGGGTACAGGAGGGAACCCACCTTAGCAATTATCACATGATGGTGAGATCAGAAGTTATCAGAGGAAGATATCGTGAAAGCTTCTCAGAACCAAAACCGTTTGTACCAAACCAAAAAACTGAAGTCCCCTTACAGTTACAGGATGTCATGCATACTTTCAAAAAAGGGCATAAAATCCAGATTCAGATCCAAAGTACCTGGTTCCCATTAATTGATAGGAATCCACAGAAGTATGTAGAAAACATCTTTAAAGCAGATGATACCGACTTCATCAAAGCTTCCCATAAAGTATATCATGATGAAACTGCCCCAACAGCTATCCATGTGCAGGTGCTGAAATAATCCAAGAAAAAGGAAAGGGCAAAGGAAAACCTCATTTTCCTTTGCCCTTTCCTTTTTCACTTTCTCATTTCGCTTTTTTTATTCCCGGCATCTGGCAAACTTCTTTACCTTTGGGACTGTTTATTGGCTAGATAAAATTTAAAATTTCATGAATCCATTACTGGAAAAATTTAACACCCCATTTGAAACTGTCCCTTTCCATTTAATAAAACCCGCGGATTTCCTTCCAGCTGTCAAGGAAGCCATACTTGAGGCAAAAAAAGAAATTGAAGCCATCAAGTCGGAACCTATTCCTGATTTTGAAAATACCATAGTGGCTTTGGAAAGGACGGGTGATAAACTGCAGAGAATCACCTCTGTTTTTTTTAACATCAATAGTGCCGAAACCAATGATGAAATTCAGGCTTTGGCCAGAGAAATCTCTCCTTTGTTGACGGCCCATAGCAATGACATCTTATTGGACGAAGATCTATTTACCAGAATTCAACTCGTTTTCGGAGAAAAAGCCAAGCTTCACCTCAGTGAAGAGCAAAAAACTTTGCTGGACAAAACTTATAAGGCTTTTGTCAGAAATGGTGCAAAACTGGATCTGGCCAAAAAAGCCAGGCTCAGGGAAATAGACAGTAAATTATCCCAACTCAGCCTTAAATTCGGGGAAAATGTACTGGCTGAAACCAATAAATTTGAATTGGTAATAGAAAACAAATCCGACCTGAAAGGTCTCCCAGAGGCTATTATTGAAGCAGCTGCACAAACCGCAGAAGAAAAAGGCAAAACAGGAAAATGGGTATTTACCCTTGCCTTTCCAAGCTATATACCCTTCATGACCTATGCTGAAAACAGGGACCTAAGGAAGCAGCTATTCCTGGCTTATAACTCTAAATCCTGTAAAGGGGACGAGCTTGACAACCAACAGATCATATTGGACATGTTGCGCTTGAAAAACGAGCGGGTAAACCTCCTGGGTTATGCAACTTATGCAGACTTTGTCTTAGAGGAGCGCATGGCAAAAAGCGCTTCAGCCGTTATGGATTTCCTTCATGGCTTACTTGAAAGAGCCAAGCCAAAAGCCAAAGCCGAAATTGACGAACTTTCTGCTTTCGCAAAAGAACTTGATGGCCTGGAGCAAATGGAAAAATGGGATTTTGCTTTTTATGCAGAAAAGCTGAAAAAGAAAAAATATGAGGTAGACAATGAACTACTTCGCCCCTATTTTAAGCTGGAAAATGTAATCGAAGGTGTCTTTACCACTGCAGAAAAACTCTACGGTATCAGATTTGTAGAAAACAAGGCAATACCAAAATACCACCCAGAAGTTACTACTTATGAAGTATTGGATACAGATGGGGGCCATGTTGGGGTCTTCTATGCAGACTTTTTCCCTAGGCCAGGAAAACGAAGTGGTGCTTGGATGACTAGTTACAGAGGACAAAAAATCATCAATGGTATTGATCAGAGACCGCATATTTCCATTATTTGCAATTTCACCAAACCTACTAAAACAACACCTTCGCTACTGACTTTTAATGAAGTGACTACCCTTTTCCATGAATTTGGGCATGCCCTTCACGGATTATTGGCAAAAGGAAATTATGAATCCTTATCCGGCACAAGTGTGCATTGGGATTTTGTGGAGTTACCTTCCCAGATTTTCGAAAATTGGTGCTATGAAAAAGAATGCTTAGACCTATTTGCCAGGCACTATGAATCCGGAGAGCCTATTCCGGTCGAACTGATTCAGAAAATAAAGAACTCGGCAAATTTCCACATGGGTTACCAAACCGTGAAACAGATAAGCTTTGGCCTTTTGGATATGGCTTATCATGGTTCTGATCCTAATAAAATAACTGACATTCCAACCTTTGAGAATGAAGTTATGAAACCTACTCAGTTGCTGCCTGAGGTAGAAGGAACATTGATGAGCACCTCATTTTCCCATATTTTCCAAGGAGGATATGCATCTGGATATTACAGCTATAAATGGGCAGAAGTCCTGGATGCAGATGCATTTGAACTCTTTTTGGAAAGGGGAATATTTGATAGGGAAACAGCTAGATCTTTCAAAGAAAATATTTTATCTGCAGGAGGAAGTGAGCATCCTTCCATTCTATTCAAAAGGTTCAGGGGAAGAGATCCGGAACCGGAAGCTTTGTTAAAAAGAGCTGGTTTACTCAATTAACCTTTCATTGTAAAAATAATCCCATAAAGACCTAATCCATTGTGTGCCTTATTTGGCTTTATTTGGATAACGCTGGACTTTATGGGATTTACCTATTTAAGAGCAATACTTATTTGACCTTGTTTTGATCTTTTCTAAAGTGCAAAGGAGGAGCCATATCCCCGATCAAAGGCTCATATACCACATCCCCTAACCTTTCATCAAATTCCTTTTTCGCTTCTTTGATCAACAGTGGGCTGAGGATAAGGTCTTTTCCGGTTAGGGCCATGGTTTTTGCAGCCACCATCATACCTTTATAGCCAATACTCATACCGTCTGCGGCCACTGCCTGCCAAGTATGGGCAGCAGTTCCAGGTACCCAAGTAGCAGTTCCGAGGCCAACAGTAGGGACCACGTAACTGACATCACCTACATCTGTGGAAGCGGGAAAGTGAGTTAGCTGGTAGGGCTGAATTTGCTTGGCCACTGATAGAGGAGGGACTCTTGGTGTATTGAAACTTGCCTGGATTTGCTTGGCAAACTCGGTTTCCTGTTGGTCATATTCCACTCCGCCAACCAAAGTCAGATTTTTATGCATGGCTTTGGCCAATGTTTCATTGGGAAGCAATCCATAAATTCCGGCTACTACTTCGACTTCCACTCTTGTGCCAGTTCCCATAGCAGCACCTTCAGCAGCTTTGATGACTCTTTGCCATATATCTTTCACTTCTGTCACATCAGGATGTCTGACCATATATTCTACCACTGCATAATCCGGCACAACATTGGCTGCCAATCCACCATTGGTGATCACATAATGTATCCTGCTTTCTTGGTCAACGTGTTCCCGCATCATATTCACCATCATATTCATTGCTTCCACTCCGTCAAGAGCAGAGCGTCCCCGCTGTGGAGCACCGGCAGCATGGGAAGTTTGTCCATGGAATTTAAAATAGCCCTGCATGACTGCGGTACAGGTTGAGGCATTGGCAGCATTTCTATCGCTGGGATGCCAGTTTATCACTGCATCCACTCCTTTGAACAATCCTTCTCTTACCATATACACTTTTCCAGCACCACCTTCTTCTGCCGGAGTACCAAATATTTTGAGGGTTGCCTGAATGTTATTAGCATCTATCCACTCTTTCAGTGCTACAGCAGAGGCGACTACAGCAGTACCAAAAAGATTATGCCCACATCCATGTCCATTACCTCCATCTACTAACACAGACCTAAATGGAACAGCATCTTGGGACAATCCGGGAAGAGCATCATATTCTGCCAAAAAGCCTATTACAGGCCCACCTTTATCATATGTTGCTACAAAGGAAGTGGGCATTCCCGCCAGTCCTGTTTGAACCTTAAATCCTGCCGTTTTCAGTTCATCAATCAAGAGCTTGGAACTTGTAAATTCCAGGTAACCTAATTCGGGGTTTTCCCAAATCTGTCTTGCTACCTTGGAGAATCTCTCTGTATTGTTATCGAGATTTCTGACAATAAATGCATCATGGGAAGTCTCTTGTGCAAAGACAAACACAGACAAGAAAACCCCCATCAAACTGAGTATAGATTTTTTCATAAAGGTGATTTTTAATTTCGCTGAATTACCTGATTATAAAAATAACTGAAGCAATTTGAAAACAAAACAGAATTTTGAGCAAGTTAAAAACGACAAAAATTAAATCGATTGAGGACCACGGAATTATTCGCTATGGCAAAAAAAAAGAGGATCGTTTTCACATCCTCTTTTTCAAAATCTTTAATCCATTTGAAAAGCAGCAGCTGTCTTTTGTAAGTAGCTTTGCACTCCTTGGATCCTGTTAGACCACAATGAGCAACCCAACAAGGATCAACCAAACGATCGACGAGATCGCCAATAGTATCTTGAATTGTTTTTCCTCGTTCATAGCCTTTTTTTTGTTAAATGTACAAATATTTTTGTAGCAATTCAAATAAACGAAAAATTTTCTTTTTACAAAAGAAAAAAGAGGTTTTAATCACTCAAATCGTGGTAATGTTTCTGATTTTTCGACATATTCAATGCATTCCATTCAATTTTTGTATCCACAGGAAATTTTCTTACAGGACAATCTGCTATCTGGCAATAATGACAGCACTTTTCTGGAATGCAGGGATCGGCATGGACAAACACCTCCATAATACCAGGCCAATCATCTTCTAATACCTTTTCAAGTTCCTCTACTTCATTATGGACTTGTTCCAAATCCAGATAATAGGGCAAGGTAAGATGCAAATCCACATGCCTGTCCCCACCATATTGCTGCACCCTCATGTTATGGATATCGATCCAAACATTCTTCCTGTTTTTATTAATAGCGCTTACAGTAGATTCTACAGCCACAGGATCAGCTTCATCCATTAACCCTCCAACAGATTTTCTGACCAGGCCATATCCAGAATAAAGGATATATAAAGAAAATAAGATGGCTATAACTGAATCCAGGAAATTTAAACCGGTGAGGTAAATAACCAGGACACCCAGAATCAATAGAAATGAAGTAAAGGTATCTGTAAGCAAATGCTTACCGCTAGCCTCAAGGGTAATGCTGTTCAGCTTTTTTCCTTTTTTTTGCAGCAACACCCCCAAAATCCCATTGACAGCCCCCGAAAAAGCCACCAAAATCATCCCCTCAAGGAGTTTCTCCAAGCCACTTGGGAAAAACAGATTGTATACAGCCTGATAAATGATAAAAAGTCCAGCCAGCATAATGAGAACACCTTCGACTCCTGCGCTAAAAAACTCTATTTTACCATGTCCATAGGGATGGTTATCATCTCTGGGTCTTGAACTTAGATAAATACTGTAAGAAGCAAAACCGGCAGCCACAACATTCACTATACTTTCCAGCGCATCAGTTAAAATTGCTGCCGAATTGGTAATATAATAAGAATAGAATTTCACTATCAGGAGGATCACACTGATAATGAATGAAATTCTGATCCAAAATGATTTCTCTCTTTCCACTGGCGGTCTTTTAAAGTGGCAAAAATAGGATTAAATTTATGGAATGCTCTCAATTATTTTATTGAACTGCTGGATTTGATCCGGTTGTCTTTTTAGGTCAACAATGTATTAAATCCTAGAGGTTCGCAAATTGTTCAAAATTCTATGGAAAAGCCTACTGTAATCTTACCCGCTTATCTAAAAGCGCTGTCTGTTTTACTTTTGATCATTGTAATCATCTTTATTTTGATCTTGGGAAAGAGCCTTTTGATCCCACTTTTCCTGGCAGGATTTATTTCAGCACTTTTGGTTCCAATGGGGAATTGGCTGGAATCCAAAAAGCTTTCCCGAATCTCCAGTTCGCTTCTGGCCTTGCTTTCCGGATTATTGGGGATTTTGGCACTACTGACTTTTATTGCTTTTCAAGTAGCAAGTTTCAGCAAGGACTTGGGCAATGTCGGTGAAAAACTAAACAAATATTTACAAGATGCAGAGCAATTCTTCTCGGAAAAGCTATTTATTGAAACCGGAATTGGCAAAGGGATCGATCAGGACTACCTGATCAATCTCCTACAGGACAATAGCAAAAGTGTAGCGGATTTTATTTTTGGTACTTTAGGTTCATTGACCTCTTTTGTTTTATTAATTGTCTTTATCTTTTTCTTTCTGCTTTACAGGGATCACCTGACACTTTTCATTTCGCAAGTTTTTAAAAACCAGGACCCAGAACATGTCAGTAGAGAAATCAAAAACCTCAGAAAAGTCATCCAAAAATATATTATCGGTGTGCTGAAGGTAATGGCGATTTTAGCAGTGATGAATACAGCTGTATTGTTTGGCCTGGGAATCAAACATGCTGTTTTCTTTGGTGTCTTTGCAGGGATATTGAATATCATACCATTTCTGGGACCCTTTTTGGGTGCTATCTTACCCACCATTTTCGCCTTCTTGACCAAAGATAGTCTATGGTATCCTTTGGGAGTAGTAATAGCATTTCAGGTTATACAATTGATAGAAAGCAACTTTTTGACACCAAAAATCGTGGGAAGCAATGTTAACCTTAATGCCTTTGTTACTTTTGTGGGCCTGATGATAGGAACCGCAATTTGGGGGATAGCAGGTATGATCATCATTATACCTACATTGGCCGTCCTGAGACAAATTTTTGAACTCAGCGATGCAACCAAGCCCTATGCCCTTTTGTTAGGAGAGGAAGAACCAAAGGGTGATAAGACTGGGAAAACTGATGAAACTTAGATTGCTTTTGATAATTGTGGCTGCTATCAGCCTAAGTGCCTGCGACACTCAGGAAAATAAAAAGGGTAGATTCCTACTAAAAGGAAATGAAAAACTTAAAGAAAATGACACCAAATCTGCCATTGACTTTTATTCGGAGGCCCTAAAAATAGACCCTGAGTTCATAGATGCTTTATTCAACAGGGGGCTGGTTTTCCAACGATTAAACCGCCTTGAAGAAGCAATTTTGGATTTCAGCGCAGTCCTTGCCATTCAATCTGCGCATAGAGAGGCTTTATTTCAAAGGGGACTGGCATTGATGGATAATGGGGAATTTTACAAAGCCCTTTCAGATGCTGAAAAATCCGTGCAACTTTTTCCTGAAAACTGGCAAAGTTATTTTCTGCAAGGGCTTGTACTTGAACAGTTGAAAAATTGGGAAGCTGCTTTGGATGCTTTTGAAAATGGCCTTTCCATTGAACCCCAAAATTCAGACTTACTGGTCAATAAAGCCATCATTCTATTCTACAAAAAATCTTACCAGGAAGCTGAAGAAATGCTCCAAAAAGCAGAAGTGGTAAACCCTAATGAACCCAATATTTTTAATTTGAAATCCATGATTGCCTTTGAACAAAAAGCGCCTGAAAAAGCTTTGGAATGGGTGGAAAAGGCAATCATTCTAAATCCGAGGGATCCCTATCTCTACAACAACAGGGGCCTTTACAAATTATTCCTCGACGACTTGGATGGTGGACTTGGGGACATCAACTTCAGTTTGAAACAAGACTCCAAAAATTTATACGCATTAAGAAACAAAGGCATCTATTATGTCAAAAAAGGTCAAAAAGAATTGGCTTTAAGGTATTTGGAGGATGTCAAAGCGAAGGACCCGGAAATGGACCTGGTTCAAGAATACCTGGCAATTGCTCAGACACTCTGACTGGAGATTTTTAGTACTTCTTTGATTTTTCTCAGGAGTTCAGATGCATCAATAGGTTTGGCAACATATCCGTCAAAACCTGTTTTGTCAATTCTGTCCATGACCTCAATCTTATCAGCAGCAGAAAGAGCTAATACCGGTACGCTGGATATTTGCTTGATTTTTTCTGTAGCATCAAACCCGTTCATTACCGGCATTTGGATATCCATTAGCACGCAATCATAATCCCCATCCTGAACGGCTTCTACAGCAAGTTTCCCATTATTTACCCTATGGTATTGGATTCCCCATTTTTTGATGATTTTGCCCAAAACCAGGGCATTTACATCGTTATCTTCAACCATCAATAATTTGACATCTGATAAAGTCTTCGGACTGATAAAGGATTGAGCAGGAATCTGTGATTCCAGCGCTCTCACTTCTTCTTTCCCTGTCAATTGACTACCTTTTTCTACATCGGCAAGTTCAGGTTTGATAGGCTTTACCTCTACCACAGGGTTGTGGTTTATATTTGTCTTAATTGAAGGTTGGCCAAATACTTTTTCAAAAACAATTTCAAAGAAGAAAGTAGAACCAATTCCTAATTCAGAGTGCAGGTCGATTTGACTGTCCATCAGACCAAGCAGCTTTTTGGTAATAGACAGACCTAAACCTGTTCCACCATATTTCTTGCTGAAAGAGTGTTGAATCTGATCAAACTCATTGAAGATACGCTGCTTATGTTCTTCAGCTATACCTATGCCATTGTCCTTAATTTCAAAATATATTCTGACCTTGGAATCATCCTTTTCCCGAATCTCAACCAATACATCCACATTGCCATTATCTGTGAATTTAAGGGCATTAGTAATCAAATTATTCAATACTTGGGCCAAGCGGGTCTTATCGCCCTTTACCTCAAAATTCAAGTCATTTTTTAGGTGAAGGGTCAGTTTATTACCGCTGTCTTTGGCATGGTATTCCAGTCCGCTGATTACATTTTTGATCACCTCTTCGAGGTTCATCGGAGTCATTTCCAATGTCAACTTACCTGCCTCAATCTTTTGGAAATCGAGGAGATCATTGATCATCGTAATAAGGTTATCTACTGCAAAATTAATGGTTTTGAATGCTGATGCCTGAACAGGCGTATGATCATCCTGAAGCAAAGAATAAACAGAACCCGAAATGGCATTAAGAGGCGTCCTCAGTTCATGGCTGATAATGGAAAGGAATTCAGATTTGATCTGACTGGTCTTTAGGGCTTCCTCTTTTGCATCCCTTAATTTCTCCTCAAAACGCTTCTGATCAGTGATATCGGTCAGATATCCATACCATACCACATCACCGCTTTCCTGTTGCTCAGGCTTGGCGGCACCCATTACCCATTTATAATTTTTACTTTCGGGTTCAACAATCCTGAATTTACAGGACCAGGGAGTAAGTTTTCTGGCTGAAGAAACAGTCGAAGTAAGCACATTTGCAATATCTTCAGGATGTACTTTGGCAATTACCTTTCCTACATCTTTAAAATCAGAAAGTTCTTTTTCATCCAAGTCGAGCAAGCTTTTGATCCCCGGACTTAAATAATTGAATTTCATTTCTCCCTCCTTGTCTACCACAAACTGGTAAAGCGCTCCAGGAATATGCTCTGTAAGATGGGATAGGAAATCTGGGGCTGCCTGGGCTGTAGCAGTCACATGACTCTCTGAAATTTCCCTGAAATTTGAAATAATATAGTTTGCCCCTTTTATCTGAACAAGTTTTGAAATAATCTCAAAGGACACATCATCCCCCTTGGCATTTTTCAACTTGACAGAATGTAACTTCTGTCCATTTGTTCCCAGTTCCGATAAGTGATTTTCCCAAACCTGCTTTTCTGTGAAATGTGAATCCAATTGCTCAATGGTCTGAGGGAATTGCTGAGTACTGTCAGCCAGCAATTTCCTCTGTGCCTCTGTATTGAAAAACTGGATCCTTCCTGATAAATCAAGGATAATAGAAGGGTCTGGAGTAAGTGTATAAAGTTCTTTATAAAAATCAAGTTGACCCAAGTACTCTTGATCTTTGCTTATATCCTGAATGGTTCCAAAAATCCTGGAAACATTATTGGTCAGTACGTGGGCACTTCCCGAAAGCCTAATCCATTTCATCCCATCTTCACCAGCCTTTACCTGCAAAACCAAGTCAATCTCCTTACTGGATGATATGAGTGAAGAAAGGGAAGTTTTTACCAAAGACCTATCCGCAGGCTGGAATAATTCAATGGTATCTTCCAGACTCAGCTTGGTGTTTTTGTTTAAAGCAAAAATCTTATAGAGTTCATCAGAGAAATAAACTGAATTGGCCTGTGCATCAATTTCCCAAAAACCAATTTGGCTTAATTTCTCTCCAAGTGTGTAGAGTTCGTTAAGATTTTCAGCTTGTAATATTTTAGATTTAAAATCAGTGATTTCCCTGGCAACAGCATAAAATTTACCAACGATAAAATGAACATTGAATTCGAACCAACGGTATTCTCCATTTTTGGCCTGAAGTCTTGCTTCAAAGTGGGTGTTTTTTCTCTCTTGCCTTACATCAAAAAGCAGGGATTTTACCACCTCTAAATCATCTTGATGGAAAAAGCCGCACAACTCGATATTTATAATTTCATCTGGATTGTAGCCCAAAACCGTTTTAACGGAATTACTTACCCATGTCAGAAAAGATTCCTGTCCAATGCCTATCAGGTCAATTGAATTTCTGAAGAAATACTGAGAGTCATTTTTATTAGGCAAGCCCTGCCCTCTCAATTCTTTTCCTTTATAAAAGAGGAAATAATTTGAAGCATTTTCCTGAGGTAATTCCAGAAAAAAGGTGTATTCCACACCCATAAAAGTCAGAATCAATTCCTCATTGAAAATATATGAATTGATGTCCAACCCTAAACCAACAAGGCTCCTTTCATCAAGAAATTGACCTATCTGATTTTCAAAAGCCTGATTACTATAAAAAATATTATAGGGATAAGAATCATCAGCCAAAAAAACCATTTCGCTGGATTCAAAAATTATCTTCTTAAAAGTGTTATTAATACCTCTTTCTTTCATCGAAAGTCCAATATAACGCTGCCTATAAAACTTAAGTAATCGGGTGACAATTGCGGTACTCTTCAAGTGCCGATGTAAACATACATTAAATTGTTTTTTGTAACAAATTTTTTGCTTTTAAAATGCAAATTTTTGTCTTTAAGAACTTAAATCCCAAATTCTACCTGGAACATACCTGTCCAAGAATTCCCTGCATTCTCAAAACTAGATAGGCCTTCCAGCCACTTATAACCAATATTTCCCTGTAATTTTATCCTATGGCCATTGACGTATTTGGTAAACCCAAACAAAGCCTCATCTACTCTATTTTGGAATTGTCTAATACTTAAATCAGGTGTAGCTTTTGAATAACGAAATGCAATTTCTTTATTTCTATCCAGCATCCTGCTGATCTGGGTATTGACTCCTACCCCTTCCTGAACAAATCGGACATCACCTTGCTCATTGACAGTGATTGGATCCGGACTGGTTCTATTAAAATATTCTGCCAAGATCCCCCAACCTGCATATTTGAACATACCATCCACAATCAATGTATTCATGTTTCGTGGGGCGAATAATTCAGGCCCCAACTGACCACCAGTTCTTGTGGCTTTTTGGTTTGCCGAATAAGTTAGGCCTATAGACAATTTGGGCTTGGTTTCAAACTCGAGATCTCCCTCTGAATAGTCCCCGTTATTGAGAAATTTACCAAATGGCAAAAACTCTAACCTCCCAGTATAGGCCAGTCCATTGTTTATGGCAGGGGCATTTCTGCCATCACCTGTAGTCAAAGCTCCTTTCAATTGTACCTGCGCACTGCTCTTAAAAGGTATAGTCTGATACAAAAACAAACCAAAATCCCTGTCTAAAGTGTACAGTGCATTTGCAGTTGACCTGTCCGAAAACTGTAAGTTTCCAGAACTGATTACCCGCTGCCTGTTACCCGGAAGCTTGGACTGTCCAAAACCCATATAAAAATTTTTATTCACCACGTAATAGAGCACTGCATCCCTTACAGGCTGGGCGACCAAAGCGTTTTCAAGATCCATATCAGCCCGGGAAAATGCCAATTGGATATAATATTGAATCCTAGGATTACCTACATGACCATCAAAACGCAGTCGAAGTCGTCTCACCCGCATCTCAAATTGGTTTACCTGAAAATCATCGCCTTCCAAAGTATTGAATCCAGCTCTATTTTGCATCCTGAACCTAAAATTGAGTAGAAACAATGTATCCTTTGAAAAAGAGATCCCATTTTGCACTTTAATAAGAGCCCTTTCATCAGACTCTACCACCTGTGCCTCTGCTGTCATAAAAATTGAAAATCCAAGAATGAGAATCAATACAATTTTATGTCCTTTACCAGCCAAATGGCCCATACGTTTTGAATAAATTTTTAACGAAAACCGAATAAATATAAAGCAATTTACCAAATAAAAAACAGCCTTGTTAAACAAAGACTAATTACGTTTTTGTAATGCATTTTTGCGGATTTAAAAAATTTAAGTCCGCAAAATCCAATTTTACGTCATTACATTATAAATGTTTAAAAGCTTCCGTCTCTAAAATGGAATTAGGTATGTATTGCTCTTGTTCTTTGGTATGGATTACTTCAAAATTCCTGATGTCCACATAATCATGATAATCCTCGGAAGTATTGATGATAATTCCCCCCAACAAAAAAATTTTTTGGCAACGGAATTCTTTGATACTCATCCTTACCAGGCGATTGATCTGTTTATTGATTTTATAGTACGCCACCTCGGTGATTTCCTTTTTGGGATTTTCGGAATGAATAATTCTGTCCTTAAAAGGCATCAGCATTTGCTCCAACAGGACCTGTTGGTAATCATATTCCACTAAATGTGGAACGTAGGTTTCTTCTCCCTTATCTTCTTGCTGAAATCTTTCCAAAGCCAGCATAAGAGCCCCACAACTATTGGTGAGCTTTTTCTGACCCAGTCTTCGCATCCTTCCAAGTTCCCCCTCATCCGTAATTCCAATATGGGGACCATAAAAAATAAATGCATCACCCCCATCAGGAATGTGGTGGGAAAAAGCCACCATCCCGGTCAACCCAGAATAAGGAAGTCCTCCCAACCCCCCCATTGAAAATGGCCTGTTAAGTACTTTTCTAAAATCAGTGGAAACATTGACATCATCTGAGCACAATGAGGTAGCAAAAAGCATCTTTTTTAGATTGGTCTTATATTCCCGTGCAAGGAGATTCAAATAATTGAAGGTGATCTCTTCACCTGTTTTCGCATTGGGATAATGCTGCTGAATGATGGGCTCCATTTCCATAGTTTAATGGTTTTTTCATCAAAATAGAAAAAAATGCAGATACTTGCTCCCCACTTATAAAAAATTCAATAAAAAAGAAAAAGAGCCAGTGCTTGTACATCTGGCTCTTTCTCAATTATGTGTTATGAATCATTATACACTGGCTTTGATAAGGTTCAATGCAGAGCCTGCTTTGAACCATTCAATCTGACCTTCATTGTAAGTATGGTTTACTGAAATCTCATCTTTTGTACCATCAGCATGGTTTAATACTACAGTCAGAGGCTTGCCTGGTGCAAACTCTGTCAAGCCAAGGATATCAATGGAATCATCTTCCCTAATCAGATCATAATCTGCTGGATTAGCAAATGTCAGGGCCAACATACCTTGTTTTTTAAGGTTTGTCTCATGGATCCTTGCAAAAGATTTCACCAGGATAGCCCTTACTCCAAGGAATCTAGGCTCCATGGCAGCATGCTCTCTGGAAGAACCTTCACCATAGTTCTCGTCTCCGACTACAATAGAGCCAATTCCATGCTGCTTATAATTTCTCTGTACAGCTGGAACTTCACCATATTCACCGGAAATCTGGTTCTTCACTTTATTGGTTTCATTATTGTATGCGTTCACGGCACCAATCAGCATGTTGTTGGAGATATTATCCAAGTGCCCTCTGAATCTCAACCAAGGACCTGCCATAGAAATATGGTCTGTGGTACATTTACCTTTTGCTTTGATCAAGAGCTTCAATCCTTTCAAATCAACTCCTTCCCAAGCTTTGAAAGGCTCTAGGAGTTGTAATCTCTCAGATTTCGGATCTACAATTACTTCTACCTTAGATCCGTCTTCTGCTGGAGCCTGATATCCTGCATCCTCTACAGCAAAACCTTTGCTTGGTAGCTCCAAACCTCTTGGCTCATCCAATTTCACCTGCTGACCATCTTCATTGGTCAAAGTGTCTGTCATAGGATTGAAGGTCAGGTCACCGGCAATAGCCAATGCCGTCACAATCTCTGGTGAGGCAACAAAAGCATGGGTATTTGGATTACCATCTGCTCTCTTTGCAAAGTTCCTGTTGAATGAAGTAATGATAGAATTTTTCTCCTGCTTTTCAGCACCATGGCGTGCCCACTGGCCTATACAAGGACCGCAGGCATTGGCCAATACTACTCCGCCCATCTTACCAAACACATCCAAGAAACCATCTCTTTCTACTGTAAACCTTACCTGCTCTGAACCTGGGGTGATAGTATATTCTGATCTTGCGATCAGCTTTTTGTCAACAGCTTGTTGTGCCAAAGAAGCTGCTCTGGATATATCCTCATAGGATGAGTTGGTACAGGAACCGATCAGGCCAACTTCTAATTTTGCTGGCCATCCGTTCTCTTTGACAGCAGCTGCAAATTTGGAAAGCGGCCAAGCCAGATCCGGAGTAAATGGACCATTTACATGAGGCTCCAACTCAGAAAGATTGATCTCGATTACCTGATCGAAGTATTGCTTAGGATCGGCATAAACCTCAGCATCCCCTGTCAAGTGCTCCTTGATAGTATTTGCCATGTCAGCAATGTCGCTTCTATCTGTTCCTCTTAGGTAGGCTTCTGACTTTTCATCATAGCCGAAAATAGAGGTAGTAGCACCAATTTCGGCACCCATGTTACAGATAGTTCCTTTACCCGTTGCTGACAAAGATTTAGCTCCATCTCCAAAATACTCAACGATATAACCCGTACCACCTTTAACGGTAAGGATTCCTGCTACTTTTAGAATTACGTCCTTGGCAGAAGTCCAACCTGAAAGTTTACCGGTCAATTTTACACCGATCAGCTTAGGGAATTTCAGTTCCCATGGCAAACCTGCCATTACATCACAGGCATCCGCACCACCTACACCGATAGCAATCATTCCCAAACCGCCCGCATTGGGTGTATGGGAATCCGTTCCGATCATCATACCTCCAGGAAAGGCATAATTCTCCAAAACTACCTGATGAATAATACCTGCTCCAGGCTTCCAGAAACCAATTCCATATTTGTTGGATACAGAAGAAAGGAATTCGTAGACTTCTCTGTTCTTATCTTTCGCTTTGTTAAGGTCAGCTGTTGCTCCGACTTCTGCCTGGATCAAGTGATCACAATGAACAGTTGAAGGAACCGCAACTTTATCTCTACCAGCTTGCATAAATTGCAACAATGCCATTTGTGCAGTTGCATCCTGCATCGCTACTCTGTCAGGGTTGAAATCCACGTAATCTGCACCTCTTTTAAAAACCTGGGTAGCTTCTCCCTGTGTCAGGTGAGCATACAGAATTTTTTCAGTCAATGTAAGTGGTTTCCCCACAGCTTTTCTGGCAGCCGCTATCCTGGAAGGATATTTTTCATAGACTGCCTTTATCATTTCTATATCAAACGCCATTACAAATAATTAAAATTAATATATGGATTAGGTTATTTAAATCGTCCGCAAAGATAAAAATTAGCGGCAAAAATGGAAGCGAAATCCCATCATAAGCAGTTATTTATATCCAATTTAAAAAAACACCTAACTCACTGCTATCCATACTCCAATTCCAAGGACTGTAAATGCAGTGAAAAAGAAATAAACGGTGTATTTGAAAATTTCTTTAGCAGGTATACCTGTAATGGAAAGCAGCGGTAAAGCCCAAAAGGGTTGGAGCATATTGGAAACCTGATCCCCATAGGCAAATACTAAAATCATCTTAGGAATATCCAATCCCATTTTGATGGCAGCTTCCATCATTACAGGACCCTGAATGGCCCATTGCCCTCCACCGGAAGGGATGAAAAAGTTAACCAAAGCAGCACTGAAGAAAGAAAATAAAGGAAAAGTCTCCGCTGTCGAACGGGAAACCATATCATCTGCCAATAACACTAAAAGACCTGAATACTTCAAAATCCCCAAAATCCCTGCATAAAATGGAAACTGTATGATAATATCGGTAGCTCCCTTTACGGCTTGTGCCAAGGTCTGTACAAATGACTTCAAGCTTCCAAAGAACAAAAGTCCTGTCCCCAACAAGAAGAAATTAACCAAGTTAAGGTCAATAATTGACCAATCTTGTCTCTCTGACGCCATAAATTCCCAACCAATAGATAAGAAAATCAAAGCACCAATTACCCATCCTAACTTATCGGAACCTTCTTCCGGTTTTTCAATTTCTTTTACCACAAAATGAAAAGGCACCCCCTCCTGTTTCTTCCTTGACAAAAACAACAAAAGAAATATTAAAGAAATCACCAAAACCAAATTGATAACTAAATTAAATTCAGAAAATATGGTTTGATTCACGGGAACAACCCCTATAAGACCGGATAAAAAATGAGACCCTTCTGCAACTTTTAAGGTAGAAGAACCTGACAATCCTCCGTGCCAAACCAGCATTCCCAGGTATCCAGAAGCACCTACTAAAGAATAATTGATTGGAAGTTTTTTTTCTTGGGCAGTTTCACCTATTTTTCTAGCAAGAATCGCCCCAAGAACTAGACCGAAACCCCAATTGATGAATCCTCCCAATAATGCTAAAATCCCTGTCAGCAATACTGCCTGCACATTGGACTTCACCATGCTGACCAATTTTCCAAGTAACCTATCAATTGGTTCGGATAAAGCTAATGTATGCCCCAAAACCAAAATCAACACCATTTGCATGGTAAATTCAAGGAGTTGCCAAAACCCTGATTTCCAGAAAAATAAAATTTCCAAACCATACCAGAATGAATTAACTTCCATGGGCTTGGTAAAAATCAAAGCCAAAATGAAGATAAATAGGCTCAGATAAAGGGCTATCTCAAATGTGGAAGGAAATTTGAAGAATTTGCTCATCAGGCTCTCAAGTTACATTTGTCATCTTTATTTATAGGCAAGAGGCCAAAATTAAAATTCTTAGTAGCGATTAAAAACGTTTTAAATCAAAATTAAACTTAAGAAGACAGATTTGGAATTAAATGTTTTTTCTGTAATTCTACTTGCGTCCGGCTTCACTGTAGCAGGGATTTCAAGCGTTCTGATAAGCCAGGTTAGAGGCAGTATTCGCTGGTTTGCGATTACTATGATATCTGTTTCCCTCTGGGCAGTAGCCTATGGATTTGAGTTGGCAAGTCTGGAATTTGACCGAATGCTATTCTGGATCAAAATCGAGTATCTGGGTATCTCAATTGTCCCGGCCACTTTTTTATGGTTTTGTATAACTTATTCCAGAATGGATAAGCTTACGAATAAACTTATTTTTCTTTTGATCTTAATTATCCCACTCATTACGCTTTTGCTGGTCTGGACAAATGAATGGCATGGCATTTATTATGCACAGACTTCTGTTGACACTTCAGGGCCATTTCCTATGCTAGCTATTACCGTTGGTCCATGGTATTACATCCATGTGGGGTATTTTTATTTATGCCTGTTGGCAGGAAATGCCATTCTGCTGATCCGCTTCAAGGACCTGGATCCTGTTTACAGAAGGCAAACTTACCTTTTGATCCTTGCAAGCTTTTTTCCATGGATTTTCAATATATTTTATATGCTTGGCTTAAGACCTTTTGGCCACATTGATCTTACCCCGTTTTCTTTTTTGTTTCTATACCTGATTGTTGGCTTTGCTTTACTCAAATACAAATTATTTGATTTTAAGCCTATTGTCAGGGATACCATTATCGAATCCCTGGACAAAGGGATCCTGGTGGTAGATCCCAAAAACCGGATTATAGATTTCAACCCATTTATTTTCAAATTACTTGAGCTTCCAAAATGGAGGCTAATTGGTAAAAAAATCTCTGAGATTTTTCCTGATCGTGAAGAAATTGAAAAAAGCCTAGCGCATAGAAAAGGCGAAAAATTCGAAATATTGACTATTAAGTCCGGAGAACTTAAACATTTACAATTGAGCTTAAGCCCCATATTTGGTAAAAATCAAAATTACATGGGCACAGTGCTTACCTTTGATGATATTTCCGATGGCCGAAAAACAGCTGACCAAATAAAAAAGCAAGCTGAGGAGCTAAAGGATCTAAACCAACTCAAAGACAAAATCTTCAGTATCATTTCCCATGATCTCAAAGGGCCGATATTTGGATTGAAAGAACTTATCAAAATGACCAGGTCCGGTCTGGTAAGCCAACAGGAGTTTTTTGATCTGATGCCTGAAATTTCCAAAAACCTGGATTCTGTTTCCATTCTAATGGAAAATTTATTGGCTTGGGCCAGTACGCAGATGCAGGGAGAATACATCGTCAAAAAACAATTTGATATTGGGATACAGATGGATCAACATTTGGAGCTTTTCGGAAAATATGCCCAAGATAAAGGCATATCAATCCGCTTAGAAAAAGAAGGAGACCTTCAGGTATATGCTGACAGAAATATGATAGACCTGATCATCAGGAATCTTTTAAGCAATGCAATTAAATTCTGCAGCAAAGGGGACCAGATTTTATTATCTGCCACAGACCATATCAATTCAGTATTTATCCAGGTAATTGATACAGGTACAGGAATGACCCATGAAAACCTTGAAAAATTAAGGATGGGAATTTCCTTTACAACTTTTGGAAAAAACAAAGAGAAAGGAACCGGTCTGGGAATGGTTTTGGTGAGAGACTATATTGTCAAGAATGGAGGCGTTCTGAACATTTCCAGTGAACTTAACAAAGGAAGTGCTTTTAGCTTCAGCTTGCCCAAACAAAATCAATTAATCATTTGAGTTTGATTAGAAACTCCATGGTATCGACACCATCAGCATAATCAGCCAAACCAGGGCACTGAGCTTCTCCAAAAGGAATGCTGTTTTCAAACCAGGCTCCCCTACTAACAATGCACTGCACTTTCTCTTTCAAAGGATTGATTTTGGACTTCAGGTCTTCCAGATCTTGATAATACTCATAATATAAAACCCCTATAGGGGAAACCAGGTCATGGCTTTCTTTTAGCAACAAAAATCCATTATCGAAATGAGTATCCTTATTTACGAGATATATGGATTTATTGTAATCATAATTATTGAGGTATTTATGATGGCTGCCCAAAAATTGAAAACCATTGATGTTGTCCAAAAATCCGATAAGTGATGACTCCTGGTTGATGAATATTTTAGAAACATTTCTACATCCCATACCAAAATATTGGAAAACATCCTTGGCAAGCTCCTGATAATCAGAGGCTGTTTCGGAACCATCTAGGACGGCAACCGATGTTCTGTTTTTTCTGATAATATGAGGATATTTTCCAAAATAATAATTGAAATATCTAGCAGAGTTGTCGCTTCCTGTAGCTATATAGGCATCTTTTCCTTTCAGCATATCTTCAAAACTTACCAAAGAGGAAAATTTTGGTTCGATAGCGAAGAGTTTATCCATCAACCATTTAATGGAAACCAAGTCAGCAGAACTGAGCTTGACAGAAGCATGATGGCCTGCAATCAACACACAAAGTAAATCATGAAAGCCAACAGCCGGGATATTTCCAGCCATCAGGATTCCGATATCTTTGGTTTCAACTTCCTCTATCAAAGCATAAGATTTCACCCAATTCCTTAACTTATCTTCCTGAAGCATATCAGAAATTGCAAGAAATGCCAGTCGGGTCTGATCAGGGATAAACCAGTTATTGTTATTTTCTATTTTCCAGGAAAGCTCCCCAAACTCCTCTTCTGAGATTTCATTTATGGCTTTTCCAAGTAAAACAAATGCTTTAATTCTTTCTTCCAGGGTCATTTTCACGCAATTTCAGGCACAAAGATATTCAATTAGTAAAAAGGAACTTTGGATAGAATGAATTTAAATTAGTTAGCATGACAACTTTTTTTTGCATCCAATGTTATTTGCATAGTAATTTTGGGAAAATAAAATTGGAT
Organism: Cecembia rubra; assembly: GCF_003014575.1. Lineage (GTDB taxonomy): Bacteria > Bacteroidota > Bacteroidia > Cytophagales > Cyclobacteriaceae > Cecembia_A > Cecembia_A rubra. Next base: position 170,188 of record NZ_PYGF01000006.1, on the reverse strand, counting down.
CCGCTATGGCTATAATGATAACTGACGAATGCATCAACTGTGGTGCATGCGAACCGGAATGCCCTAATACAGCTATATACGAAGGAGGAATAGAATGGACTTGGGCAGGAGGCACAAATCTTAAGGAAGTAACCTTACCCGACGGGACGGTAGTTGATGCCCATAAGAAGCAAAAACCTGTCTCAGATGAGTTCTACTATATTGTAACAGAAAAATGTACAGAATGTACCGGATTCCACGAAGAGCCACAGTGTGCAGCTGTGTGTCCAGTGGATTGCTGCGTAGATGATCCAGACCACAGAGAAACAGAAGAAGAACTTATGGCGAAAAAAATCTTCATGCATGGAGAATAATTAAGTGTAAAAACTTCTCCGCGTGAAAGGCTTATTCGTTTTATAGGTTCAAAATCAAGGTTGAAACTAATACAAAAATTACGATATGGCTGTCTCCAAAAAGGTGACAGCCATAATTTTTAAATACGCATCACTTATAAATACTTCTGATTTTTAACCGTTTGACACACATTTCCTATCATTTATTTAAAAAAAACTGACAATTCCCTTGAATATGTTTTTTGATTTGCTTTATCTTGGAGGACAAATCATTCCAAACACAAACAATAAATTCTTTTAACAGTGGAAGACAACAGAGGCAACGACAGAGAAGAAATCTTCTCCAAAAGAGTAAAGGCAGGTAAAAGAACATATTTTTTCGATGTTAAGTCAACAAAATCAAATGATTATTACTTAACAATTACTGAGAGTAAAAGAAGAATGAGGGACGACTCATTTTCCTTTGAAAAGCACAAGATTTTTCTTTATAAAGAAGATTTTGCCAAATTTCTCGAAGCATTGCAGGAAGCAGTGGATCATGTAAAAAACGATTTGATGGCTGACTTCGATTTCTCTCAATTTGAAAGAGAAGAAGAATCAGAAAATGAATTTGATGATGAGTTAAAATGGGATTAATTCCCATTTTTTAGTTTATTTAGGAGAAAGAAGCTCTTAGACAAATTTGTCAATCGCCGGCATAATTTTTATGCGGAGGAGAGCGTCTTTCTCCTTTTTGTTATCCTATGAAAAAGCCGATTCCAAAACTAGTCCTTATCTTTTTACTGCTCTTTGGAGTGGGTTGGTATTTTTCGAACATTACCATGTATTTTGTTTTCTCATTGGTGCTGGCTGCTATCCTTAGGCCACTGACCAATAGGATCAATTCTATTCATATTTTTGGACAACATGTACCGCGCTGGATTTCCATATTCATTTCATTTGCAGTGGTGGGCGCTATCATCTTTTCCATTGGTGCATTGTTTATCCCATTGATTGGCGCTCAAATTCAGGTAATAGCCACTTATGATTTAGATTATGTTTATCAACAGATCCAAAACCCTGCCGGTAGAGTTGAAGACCTCCTGATTAAATATGAGATTATAAAAAGTGAGCCTGGATTTCTGATCACTCAAGTCCGGGAAAACCTTGTCAATAGCTTCAGTAGTATAAATATTCAGGGTTTAATCAACACCATATTCAGTACAACAAGCTCAATATTATTGGGTTTCATGGCGATTTCCTTTATCACTTTTTTCTTATTGCTGGAAAACGGCCTGCTGAGGAGAAATATCATGAGTTTGGTACCTAATGCCTATTTTGAGCTGGCAGTGTATACTTTCAATAAAGTTGAAAGGCTACTCTCGAATTATTTAATCGGCTTACTTATACAGCTGACCTGTATTTTTTCTTTAGCGGCCATTGGTTTGAGTCTAATGGGTATAGAATATGCACTTACCATTGCGATGTTTGCTGCTGTGGCTAATTTAATTCCCTATGCAGGGCCTTTATTGGGTGCAGCCTTTGGCGTTATAGTCGGCCTCACTACTGGATCCTTTGAATCATCCAATGAAATTATTTTTATGGTGGTAAAGATCCTTTCTGTATTTTCTGTCGTTCAGCTGACGGACAATGTGGTCCTTCAGCCATTAATTTTCTCTAAATCTGTAAAAGCGCATCCTCTTGAAATATTTGTTATTATCTTTGCCGGTGCTAAAATCGCAGGCATCCTGGGGATGATTTTTGCGATACCTGTTTACACAATCTTTAGGGTATCCTTTTTGGAGTTCTACAAAGGTTACAGGGAGTACAGAATATTTAAACTGTAAAAGAAAAAATCAAGAATGGCTTTACAATGTGGTATCGTTGGACTTCCCAACGTAGGTAAATCTACTTTATTCAATGCACTATCAAGTGCAAAAGCAGAAGCTGCTAATTTCCCCTTCTGCACCATAGAACCCAATGTTGGTGTAGTTACTGTACCTGATCAAAGGTTACAGATTTTGGAAGATTTGGTAAAGCCCAATAAGCTTGTCCCCACAGTAATTGAATTCGTAGATATCGCGGGTTTGGTAAAGGGAGCCAGTAAGGGAGAAGGATTGGGCAATAAATTTCTTGCAAACATCAGAGAAGTGGATGCCATTATTCACGTGATCCGTTGCTTTCAGGATGACAATATCGTCCATGTAGCAGGAGGCGTAGACCCTGTTTTTGACAAGGAAGTTATTGATACAGAGCTTCAGCTTAAAGATTTGGAATCTGTGGAGAAAAAGATCATCAGGATTGAAAAAATTGCCAAATCAGGTGATGCCAAAGCCAAGAAAGAGCTTGAAATCCTTCAACTGTTTAAGCAGGGTCTGGAGTCTGGCAAAAACGCAAGGGCAATTGAAGTAGAAAAAGAAGATCTGGAGGTTGTGAGGGATCTCCACCTGTTGACAATTAAGCCTGTACTCTATGTGGCCAATGTAGAAGAAGGAAGCATACTCACAGGAAACAAATTTGTGGAACAGCTGAGAGAAAAAGTAAAGGAGGAAAATGCTGAAGTCATTGTACTTTGTGCGGCAATAGAGTCCCAAATTGCAGAATTTGAAGATCAGGAAGAAAAGGCTATGTTTCTTTCTGAATATGGATTAGATGAAAGCGGCCTCAACAAATTGATTCAGGCTGCGTATAAGTTACTTAACCTGATCACTTATTTTACAGCTGGTGTTCAAGAGGTAAGAGCTTGGACTATCAAGAAAGGCTGGAAAGCTCCACAGGCTGCAGGAGTTATCCATTCTGATTTCGAGAGAGGTTTTATCAAAGCAGAAGTAATAAAACTCAATGATTATCAAACATTTAAAACCGAATCAGCTTGTAGGGAAAATGGAAAAATTTCCATAGAAGGCAAAGAGTATGTAGTACAGGATGGAGATATTATGCATTTTAGGTTCAATGTTTAATCAATCTTTAAAAAAAATTTGTACTTTTGCCAGATACCAAACAAAAAGTAAATAGTAAGTAATCTAAGTTTAATGATTGTTTAAATTTTATTTTTAAAACCGTGAGAATAAGACTAATATTTTCCCTAAAAAACAAAGGTGCTTATTTACCCTTTCACCACCAGTACATTCTGGCACAATTCCTTAAAGGTCTCATCGTAAAAGGTGGGAGAGAAGAGTTTTTCAATTACAATTACTTCAATTTCTCTGGTCTCAAAGGACAGACCAAAGTAAGTAGAAGCGGACTTCATTACTATTCCAGTTTAGTCACCTTAGTGCTTTCATCACCCAATGAAGAATTTATGGACTATTTGCTGGAGCAGGTATTCGAAACGCCGAAAATTGAGTTGGGCAATTTGATACTCTCTCCTGAGTACACCGAACAGGAATTTGAACCAACCTTGGAGAGTTCAAACAAATTTGTTTGTATTTCACCCTTGGTATTGATCACTCCATCATTCAATGATGAGTCAGGTAAGCGCTTCATCAATCCGGATACCGATGAATTTTCGGATCTATTGTATGAATCTACCCTTACCAGAATGGAAAAATCAGGTTGGTACAGCCAGGAACAAATGGAATCTTTCTACAAATTCCAAGTGGTACCGGATATGAATTATGTAAATAAGCTGAGAGAACAGCAGAAAAAATTTGCAAGAATCTATTCTGTTTACGACATGGATGTGAAATATGAAGTAAGAGGTTATACTTTACCTTTTACCTTATATGCAGCCCAAGAAGTTCAGGACTTTGTGTTCAAATGTGGACTGGGTGCTTTCACCCACAAAGGCTTTGGAATGCTGGATTTAGCAAACCATTTGCCAAGTCAAAGGACTGAACCTTACAAATTCAAAAGAGAGGGATTTATTCCTTACAAATCCCACACCGAAAGGCAAAAGCCTGATGAACTTGAAGGTGAACAGGAAATCTAAAAAAAATCCCGATCAGTCGATCGGGATTTTTTTTATAACCTCCTTTTATTTGGATTCAAATTAAAATAGCTGATAAGTTCATCATATCTTGACCCCATGTCCCGATAATATACTAAGACTTCATATTCATTCTCTGTTTCAAAATAACTCCCTTCAATAGGTAGCATATCCCACCCCTCCTGACCTTTATAAGCAAATTGATAATCATACCACCCTTGTTTCAAAAGCAAAGTGGTTTCATAGGCATTTCTTTTCTTATTTAAAGTCATTTTTGCATCAGGACTAAAGCCCCACTCAGAGAGAGCCCCTACAAGATAAGGGGTATCATTAATTCCATCTGCATCCAGACTGAAGGTCATGATCATATATTCACTTTCCAACTCATAATTCTGACGTTCCATGTTCATGATGGCATATTGACCGTTGAGGTCCAGGTATTGAGAGTAAACTCCCGCAGGCCGTAATTTATCAAGTAAACCTTCCGCAAATACTGCATCCTCTTCTACCCTAACATTCCTTATGTTAACTCCCCTTGCCCTCATGAACCTTAGATCCACAAACCTGAATTCATTACCAGCAAAAAACGCATTGCGCCCATCAAAAAGGTTATATTCCAGCATCTTGGTATCTTCTCTGAGCATAGTCGGTTTCTTAAGGACTTTTATATTATCCCACCTTTGGTTTTGCCTGATTACCACTCTTAGGTTATTGATAGGATCAAATAACTCCCTTCCCTTATAATTGACATTCACATTGATCTGTTGTACCTGTCTGCGCATCTCTGTTTGACTGGGGGGAACAACCCGTGCCGCAAGATTGACCATGTTTTGAAAGACCATAAACCTTCTTGTGATGATAGGTTGATTTTGGTCCCTCCCTCTATAAACCATCACGGCATAATTGCCGGATTTTTTGACCTGGGGAATGGTAAACCTGTAATGGATATAAGGAATACGGGTATCAATTGAATAATCGTATGAAGTCACATTAAACTCATTGTAGGCATCAAGGTATTCTGGCTCTTTAAGGTCAGAAGGTGTCCAGTCCATATTGCAATGGATAATCTTTACTGAATACATATCAGGGTCGTAGGCAAGATCATCAAAATACAATACAAGCGGAATATTTCCCCCCAACTGTATTACAGGAGAATTCATTTGTGCCTCTAAATCTCCCCGCATGGGAAAGAGTCTTACAGACTGGATGTTTTCTTCAAAAATCCTATCATAAATAATTTTGTTTGCCTGACCAAAGGTGAAGCCATACCATAGAAAAAATATAAAAAGAATAAGAATTCTGCGCATCATCATTAAGTTCTTTTGAGTTTCACAAACAAATCCTGGGCCATTATCTGATATTTTCCTGTAAGGCCCCAATCAGTTCTACGAGCTGCTCCCATTCACTGTTCAATAAATCCTCATTCTGTTTCAAATTTTGATATTCACGGTTTAATGTTTCCAATTTTGAAGGGTCTGAAAAGTTTTCAGGATTTGCCAAGGCTGCCTCCAACTCACTTTTTTGGGATTCACATGCCATGATTCTCTCCTCCAATTGGGCCAGTTCCTGTTCCTTTTTCTTGAGTTCCTTTTTATTTTGTTGGAGCTCTACATCATTATACACTTTCTTTTTGGGCTCTGCCTTGCTTTTTTCAACTTGAATACTGGATCCTTGATTTTCCAGCTGCTGTGATTTCCAATAGACAAACTCCTCATAAGATCCGGGATATTCTTTGATTTGATGCGCTTCGATATACCAGATTTTATTGGCCACTCCCCTGATAAAGTGCCTGTCGTGCGAAACAGTGATAAAAGTACCTTCGTATTGCTGCAGTGCCTGGATAAGAATATTGACTGACTGCATATCCAAGTGATTGGTAGGTTCATCAAGCAGCAGAAAGTTCGCCTCCGAAATAAGGGTTTTTGCCAGAGCTACCCTCGATTTCTCACCTCCAGAGAGTACTTTGATTTTTTTGAACACATCTTCATTGGTAAATAGAAAGCATCCCAAAACATTCCTAAGTTCTGTGTCGGTCTTTCCCGAACCTGCCTGTTGTAATTCCTGGAGAATTTCATTGTCCACATTCAATGCTTCCAACTGATGTTGGGCATAAAATGACTTGATGACATTGTGCCCCTGTTCCCTTTTCCCTTCTAATTTTTCTGTACCGTCGATGATCCTCAAAAGGGTTGATTTTCCCTTTCCATTAGCACCGATCAAGGCTATTTTATCCCCTCTTTCGATTCTTGCTGAAGTATTTTTAAGAATGCATAAATTCCCATAAGCCTTGGAAACATGATCCAAAACAACTACATCCCGACCTGATTTTTGGGAGAACTTAAATTTAAAATTTACCGCAATATTGTCATCCACTACCTCTGCTACCCTATCCATTTTGTCCAACGCTTTGATGCGTGATTGGACTTGATTGGACTTGGAAGCTTTGGCCCGGAAACGCTCAATAAAGCGTTCCGTTTGCTTGATCATCTGTTGCTGGTTTTCATAAGCGTTTTGCTGTATTTCCATCCTTTCTTTTTTTTCCGATTGGTAGAAAGAATAATTACCAGCATATACCGTAAGTGTTCCATTGGAAACCTCTACCGTGGTATCTATACAATTATCAAGGAATTCCTTGTCGTGGGAAACTACAATTACAGCCCCTTCATAGGTCCTTAGGTAATTTTCCACCCATTGGATGGAGGGAAGATCCAGGTGGTTGGTTGGTTCATCCAACATTAGCAACGATGGCTTTTCCAAAAGCAATTTAGCCAACATCACCCTCATTCTCCATCCTCCGGAAAAAGTTTTGAGCGGCCTTTTTAGGTCCTCAGTAGAAAAACCAATCCCCTCCAAGACCTCTTCTGCCTTGGCCTTGATGGTATAGCCTTCATTGGCCTCAAACTGATCCTGTAATTTGGCAAGCTTATGGATTATTTCTTCTGAATAATCGGTTTCCATCTGTTTAAGGACCATATCTATTTCCTCCTGTAATTGAAGGGTGGCCTTAAATGCTTCTAAAGCAACATCCAAGATGCTGTCCTCAGACTGATAAGAAAGCAGGTCCTGGTTGAGAAACCCAATGGTACAGTCCTTAGCCTTTTGGATTTCTCCAGAGCTTGGCTGATAGTCCCCATTGATCAGTTTGAGCAACGTAGATTTACCGGTCCCGTTCAGTCCGACAAGGCCGATTTTATCTTTTGGTTTGATATGCAAAGAGGCATTTTCATATAGGGCTCTGCCTCCGATAAAATAGGAAAGATTATTGATAGATAACATGCTTCAAATTCGGGTCAACACTAAACCAGTCGGCTAAATTAACAAAGTATGCTGAGTTTGGATTCCAGATTACCTTTTAAATTAGCTTTTGTTGTGTGTAATACACCAATTTTATCACTTATTGAATTTACCCAACAATACATGAAAGATTTGGTTAAATTGACAATGAATCAAAAAAAACACTAGATGGTAAGACATTTGTTCTTAAGCTTTTTTATCCTGGTCAGTTACTCCTGCTCGGGACAAAACAAAAAAAACAATTATGTACAGCTGGAGACCATAAAGCTACCGCCGGGTTTTCAGATTTCGGTTTGGGCTGAGGATGTTCCCGATGCAAGGTCATTGGCCATGAATGCAGACGGCAGCGTTATCTTTGTTGGCAATAGACAAGGTAAAAACGTATATGCCCTTCAGGACAGTAATGGAGACGGGAAAGCTGACAAAAGGTACACATTAGCTTCAGGTTTAAGGATGCCCAATGGGGTAGCCTTCAAAGATGGTGACCTGTATGTGGCAGAGGTAAGTAGGATCTTAAGGTTCAGAAACATAGAAAAGAACCTTGAGAATCCAAAATTCGAAGTGGTATATGACCAATATCCAGATAAAGCCCATCATGGTTGGAAATTCATTGCTTTTGGCCCGGACGGTATGCTCTATGTACCTGTGGGCGCTCCCTGCAATATTTGCGATCCCGAGGAAATATTTGCTTCGATTACCAGGATTGATGTCAATTCCTCTAATATAAAACCTGAAATCTTTGCAAAGGGTGTAAGGAACACTGTTGGATTTGCCTGGCATCCCAAAAGCAAAGAATTATGGTTCACAGATAATGGCAGAGACATGATGGGGGATGACTTTCCGGATTGCGAATTGAATCATGCTCCTCAAAAAGGCATGCATTTTGGCTATCCCTATTGGCATGCAGGTGATATAAAAGACCCGGAGTTTGGCAATAAAGGAAAGGATAAAAATGCATATGTGGCGCCTGCTGCCAAAATGGGCCCTCATACTGCACCTTTGGGCATGCGGTTCTATACTGGCAACCAATTCCCTGAAAAATACCGAAACAATATTTTTATTGCCAAACACGGATCTTGGAACCGAAGCAAAAAAATTGGATATCAGCTCACGCATGTCATCTTAGACGGCAACCAAAAAGTAGTCAAAGAAGAAGTTTTTGCTGAAGGTTGGCTAAACCATGCCACTCAGGATGTCTGGGGAAGGCCGGTGGATGTCCTTCAGCTTCCTGATGGAAGTTTACTGGTATCTGACGATATGGCCAATTGTATTTATAAGATAAGTTATAAGAATTAGTAGAAAGGTGAAGGGGAAAAGGTAAATTGATTTTGCTGGTCTTTTCACCTTTTCCCTGATTCCTTTCCTCTTTTTTTAATTCATTAAACTCTCGATTTCTTCTGCTTCAATTGGAATATTACGCATCAGGTCAAGATATCCATCTTGTAGGATCACTATGTTATTTTCAAGCCGAATGCCCAACCCCTCTTCCCTGATGTAGATGCCGGGCTCAACGGTAAAAACCATCCCTGGAGCAATAGGTTCATGCATGGTGCCTACATCGTGGACATCTAGCCCTAAATGGTGGGAAGTCCCATGCATGAAGTATTTTTTGAAGGCAGGCCATTTAGGGTCTTGGTTTTTGATATCAGTCTGATCCAAAAGCCCCAAACCAATGAGTTCGGACTGCATCATCAAGCCTACTTCTTTGTGGTAATCCTGTATATTTATCCCAGGTCTCAGGATTTCCATTGCTCCTCTTTGAACCCGTAGCACAGCATCATAGACTTGTCTTTGCCTTTTGGAGAATTTGCCATTTACCGGGATAGTCCTTGTCATATCGGCATTATAGTTTCCATATTCCGCCCCTACATCCAGCAAAATAAGTTCACCTTCCTTACATATTTCTTTATTTTCAATGTAGTGCAGTACACAGGCATTGGCCCCGGAAGCAATTATCGGTTCATAGGCAAAGCCTTTGCTTCTGTTTCTAATAAATTCATGGATAAATTCAGCTTCAATCTCAAATTCTGCAACTCCAGGTCTTACAAAAGAAAGAACTCTTCTAAATCCTTTCTCAGTAATATCACAGGCAATCTGCAATTGGTCAATTTCTTCCTGCTCCTTCACTCCTCTTAATTGGTGCATCAGCGGAGCTAATCTATGAAAATGATGGAGCGGATATTTTTCTTTACATTTTTTTATAAACCTGGCATCCCTGGTTTCCACTTGGATATCTGCCCGAAGATGCTCATTGGTATTCAATAAAACATGTTGGCTCAGTGCCATCAAAGTATTGAAAACATTATCAAAGCTTCCAAGCCACTGGATATTTTCAATCCCAGAAGCTTCATAAGCCTCTTCCTTGGTGTACTTATGCCCTTCCCAGACCGCAATGTGTTCATTGGTCTCTCTTAGAAAGAGGATTTCCCTCATATTCGGATCAGGAAAATCCGGACAAAGCACCAAGATGGTTTCTTCCTGGTCAATTCCGCAAAGGTAAAATAGGTCATTATTTTGCCTAAAACGCATGGTCCCGTCGGCATTGGTGGGCATGATATCATTGGAATGAAATACAGCTACTGATTTAGCTGGAAATTTCTCAATTAATTTTTTCCTGTTTTTGATATAAAGACTTTTTGGAAGAGGCGAATACTTCATATTTAAGTATATTTTCAAATGTTTGGATTACCGTGAAATTATTAACACGGACAATATAAGGGTTAATAAAGCCCTAAATTATCAATTCAGTCCGGCTTTAAAAAAAACCTTCCCTGAAATTGAATCTTTGGAATATTGAAAAAAGAGTTTTGAAAGTCTTTTAATTTTGTACCTTGAGGAGAGGAAATAGGATTACATGCAGTACAATTTAAAGCAGTTAGCAAACGGGATACGAATTGTTCACCAGGAAGTCAACCATACCAGAATTGTCCATTGTGGTTTTGTCCTCAATATTGGTAGCAGAGATGAATCTAAAGAGGAAGAGGGTATAGCTCATTTTTGGGAACACATGGCCTTCAAAGGCACCAGGAAAAGAAAGGCCTTTCACATCATAAACAGGCTTGAATCATTGGGTGGTGAACTCAATGCCTATACTACGAAGGAGAAAATCTGTTTTTACTCCAGCGTATTAAAAGAGCATTATGGTAAAGCTGCCGAATTGCTTTTTGATATCACCTTCAATTCTACCTTTCCCCAAAAACAGATAGAAAAGGAAAGACAGGTAATATTGGAAGAAATGGCCATGTACAGAGATTCTCCTGATGATTCTCTTCAAGATGACTTTGACGAAATGGTTTTCGAAGGCCATGCCTTGGGCAGAAACATCCTGGGCAACGAGGACACAGTCAGTAAATTCAAGCAGGAGGATTTTTTTGATTTTGTTTCGACCCGATTGGATACCACACAAATTGTGTTTTCAGTAATAGGGAACATTACTTTCGAAAAAGCGCTACAAAAAATTGAAGGACTACTTGGCGAGGTTCCATTAAAAAGAAGCCTTTATATCAGGAGCGGTTTTTCTAATTACCAGGCCAAAAACAAAATGGTAAAGAAGGATATCACCCAAGCACACTGTGCTTTAGGAAAACCTGCCTATTCCATGTACGATCCCAGAAGATTTAAGCTTTATTTGCTGAATAACATACTCGGTGGCCCCAGTATGAACTCCCGCTTAAATATGGCACTGAGAGAAAAGCACGGTTATGTTTACAGTGTTGAATCCCATTACCAAACCTATTCAGATACTGGTTTTTTTGGTGTATTCTTTGGAACTGAGCAAAAGACAGCCAATAAGGCCAAAAAACTTGTCCTCAAAGAAATGGAGAAGCTTCGGAAAGTAAAAATGGGGACTCTCCAACTCCATATGGCAAAAGAGCAAGCAATAGGTCAGATGGCGATGGCCGAAGAAAATTACGCAGCCTTGATGCTGGTGTATGGAAAAAATCTTTTGGACAAAGACAGGATAGATTCTCTGGATACTATATTTGAAATCATAAGAAGTTCCACAGCTGAAGAATTGATGGATATCGCCAATGAAATATTTGATCCCAAACAGATGAGCTATTTAACCTACTTACCTTCCTGACATGGAATTCATTTCACCTGAATTATTGGCCTATTGTGAACAGCACAGTACTGAAGAAGATCCTTTACTGAAATGGGTTAAAAGGGAAACACATGCAAAAGTACTCATGCCCAGGATGATTTCCGGGCATTTGCAAGGGAAGACACTCGAACTTCTTGTCAAGCTATTGAATCCCAAGACCATCCTTGAAATCGGCACCTATACTGGCTATTCAGGCATATGCATGGCCAGGGGTTTAGGGCAGGACGGAAAGCTCATTACCTTGGATATCAATGATGAATTGGAAACAATGGTCAGGAATTTCTTTGAAAAATCAGGATTAAGCCATAAAATTGACTACAGATTGGGAGACGCTATAGAAATTATTCCTTCCTTGGAAGGAAATTTTGATATGGTCTTTATCGATGCGGATAAAAATAATTATATTAACTACTACAATCTGGTAATAGACCGTGTAAGCCCTGGTGGAATTATTATTGCAGACAATGTTCTTTGGTCGGGAAAAGTCGTTTTAAAAGAAGGCCAGAAAATCGATAAAGACACAAAAATTATCTTGGAATACAACTGTATGGTACAGGAAGACCCACGGGTAGAAAATGTACTTTTACCTATTAGAGATGGCTTAATGATAGCGAGAAAGTTATGAAAAATATAAAAAGTCAATTGTTTCGACGTCCCCTTATTCAAATTTTGTTCCTTCTTTTGTCTTTTGAAACTTTGGCCCAAGTGCCCCAGGTTCCTAAAGAAATGCAATTTGCTGACCTGACAATAAGAATCAATGAACAGGCCAGACGGGAAATTCAGCTGGATGTGGATGCCCTTCACCGCAATCAGATATACTTCAAAAGCAAGGCAGACAGGGCCAATCTTTACCTGCCATTAGTGGAAAGGGAATTAAGAGAATCTGGGGTGCCTGATGATTTTAAATATCTGGTAATCCAGGAATCAAGTCTTATTCCTGATGCAGTTTCCAGCTCCAATGCAGTGGGATTCTGGCAATTCAAGCAAGGAACAGCCGAAGAAGTTTTTTTGAGAGTAGATAATCAGATCGATGAGAGAAAAAACATAGTGTCTTCAACAAGAGGCGCTGCTCTTTATCTCAAGAAAAACAATACCCAATTTGATAATTGGATGTGTGCCCTTGTCTCTTATCAAATGGGACTGGGAGGAGCTAAAGCCTATTTTGGAAGCCAGTTTAACGGCAAAAAAGTTGTCGATGTAGACAGAAATTCACATTGGTATTTCAAGAAGTTTCTTGCACATAAAATTGCTTTTGAAAATCATGCAGGCGCAAATTTTGTAAGCAACACCGGTTATTTGGAAGAAGTACGTATTCAAGGACCTTCTTCCCTGCAAGACCTTTCAAGTCGTTTGGGAATAAGTGAAGACCACCTTAGGGAATATAATAAATGGATAGGAAGAGGTGATATTCCGAGTGACAAAACCTATTCCGTGGTTTACTTGAAACAGGGAACACCTCCTGCGAGACCCATAGTGGCCCAAAGAGAAAGTTCAAGTACCGGCCAGCAACAAACCCAAACCCCTACTTCCGGTTTCCCTAGAATATCAGGAAATCAACAAAGTGCCACTGCCCCAAACCAAATCAAAGTCAACAACATTGAAGGGGTACGTGCAGCCAACTCGGTTTCACAGGCCAGTTTTGCAAAACAGGTAGGAATGAAACCCAATAAATTCAGGAAACTGAATGATCTGGACAAAAATGACCCGGTAGTGGCAGGCCAATATTATTACCTGGACAAAAAAGCTACCAAAGCGGATGTGGCCAATCACGTAGTGATGCCAGGAGAAACACTATGGTCCATTTCTCAGAAATATGGTATTAGGTTGGCAGCACTAAAAGCCAAGAACAGGATCAGGGATGACATAGATTTATCCCCAGGAATGATCCTTAATCTTCAGGAACCTAGAAAAAGGGGTGAAGATTTCGTGATGGTTTCCGGTTCCGAATACAGGAAAATGTTGGAAGCTTTATCTGCTAACCAAACACAGACAAACCAAGCAACAGCTACTTCTCAAACCAGTACGCCTGCATCACAACCAAGTACTACAGTAACTCCAAGTACGGCACCGGTTACAAGAACCCCTGAGCCTGTAAGGACAGAACCAAGCAGAACTGAGCCTGCAAGAACTGAGCCTGTCCGAACTGAAACCACTGCACCTGTAAGGACTCCTGAGCCTACGAGGTCAACGGAGACTGTAAACAGAACTCAGCCGTCAAGTACCTCATCATCTTCAAGGACAGTTCATACCGTGTCTCCAGGGGAAACCTTATTCAGAATAAGTCAAAACTACGGAGTAAGTGTGGATGATCTTAAGAGATGGAATAATCTACCCGACAATACCATAAAAGTAGGACAGGAAATCATCATCAACCCTTCAGGCACTTCTACCCAGAGCCGTGCAACAACTCCTAGCAGTACATCTTCAAGTGGGACAATTGTTCATACCGTTAGCCCGGGAGAAACATTGTTCCGATTGAGCCAAAACTATGGCGTAAGTGTAGATGATATCAGAAAATGGAACAATTTACCTGATAACACTATCCAGGTGGGGCAAAAAATAACCATCATTAAACCCTGATTTTTTGGGAATATATATAGATGATTAAGAGGCTTACGCTTATAATAATTTTATTAGCAGGGTCCTTGGGTTTATCAAGAGCCCAAGACCCTGCTATTTTGGCTGATACGCTTTTGATAGCCGGAGACACCATCATTATGATAGGTGATTCAATCATAGTCAAGCAAAAAATCAGACCTATATATTGGGAAAAAGGGGGGAATTTTAACCTCAGCATCCAGCAAGTCAGCCTTTCCAACTGGAACGCAGGCGGGGCCAGTAATATGGCTCTAAATTCAGGCCTTGCAATGTTTGCCAATTATAAAAAGGATAAGATCATCTGGGACACCAAACTCAATATTAACGCAGGTTTCAACAGACAGGCTGACAGGAGATTCAAGACCAGGAAGACCAATGATAACTTTATTTTCATTAGTAAGTATGGCAGGGAACTGACCGAACTCTGGTATCTTTCTACACAGATAGATGCAAGAACACAGTTATTGGAGGGGTTTAGGTATTTTAGACCCGCAGGGGCGGAACAGGACTCCCGAAGTCAGATTTCAGATTTTCTTGCACCGGCTTATCTCCAGTCCTCTACAGGTTTGAATTATCGAAAAGAGTACAAAAACAAGGACAGGTTATCTATAATAGCATCTCCGTTTACCGGAAGATTTACAGTAGTGTTGGATGATTCCCTCAGCAGGGCCGGAGCATTCGGGGTGGTACCTGGAGAAGCCGTGAGAGCGGAGGCAGGTATATCCATTGGTTCGACCACAGATTTTCAAATTATCGAAAATGTACGATGGAGGGCAGATTTAAACCTCTTCTCCAATTTTGAAAAACTGGGCAACTTTGTTGTCAACTTCAATTCCCTGATCACGATGCGGGTGAATAAGTATATTTCAACGCGGATTGAGACTATCCTAATTTATGATGAAAGTGTACTCATTCAACAGGACAGTGGCCCACCCCAACAGGCGATACAACTCCAGAACATGATCAATTTTGGACTGACTCTGGACTTCTAAAAGTCCGTTTCAAGTCCAAATCTTTTTTGTAATTCTATCAAGGCGGGGGATTTTCCCTTTAAATATTGCAGTTTATCGGTACTGGTGTAGAGTTTCTTCTTCCCATCAATAACTTCCTCCACAATCACGGAATCTAAGTGAATACTATAATTGTTCAGCTTCCTTCTCAACAGTTGAAAGACTTCCGGCTTTATTTTCTGAAAAATATCCTGCTGGATTTCACCGTTCAGTTTAAAAGTTATGGTCTCCCCTGTCAATTCCACTGGTTGCTTTAAGACAGTGGTTTCAAGGTTTTTGTGCTGTTCTTTGTAAGTAAAAATAATCTCCTGTAAGATACTGTTCAATTTTTGTAGGTCAAATTCCTCTGCCAATTGGGGATTCAGACTGACTTTTTCGTCCTCCTTTTTCAACTCTGTCTGTTGAACTTCAGGCTGAGGCTTTTCTTGGACCATTTTCCGCGTAGCCATCAAACTGGAAGGAATGGCTATCGTTTTTTGTACCGGGGTTTTCTTGGCAGCAAAAGGATTGGCTTCTTTAAAAAGGGACGGGGCAACAGTTCCGTTACCATTTGGGCTTTGCTCTTGGTCAATCAGACTTTTTTTTTTGATTCTTCCTGTGCCAATGCAGCTAAGCTTAGGGCTTGTGGCAGTTTGGCCAATTTCATCAAAGCCAATTCCACATGAAGCCTTTGGTTTTTGCTTGCCTTATAATGGATATCGCATTGGTTACAGATATTCAATGCTGAAAGCAAAAAAGAAATACTGCTGTTTTTTGATTGATCTAAATACCTTTCTTTGGTAGCCTCAGAAACCTGAATAAGCTCAACAGTGGCTGGATCTTTACAAACCATCAGGTCTCGTAGGTGTTCGGTCAGGCCAATGATAAAGTTGTGTCCATCAAATCCTTTTTTGAGGATCTCATCAAAAGTGAGCAGTACATTGGAAATATTACCTGCCAATAGGGCATCGACTACTTTGAAATAATAGTCATAATCCAAAATATGCAGATTATTGATTGTCTCTTGGTAGGTAACCTTATTTCCAGCTGAATAAGTTACGATAAGGTCAAAAATTGATAAGGCATCCCTCAAAGCTCCATCTGCCTTGGTAGCGATGAGTCTAAGTGCTTCGTCCTCAGCTTCGATATTTTCTTCCCTGGATATATATTTCAGGTGATCAGTGATGTCATTGATCTGAATCCTGTTGAAGTCAAAAATCTGACAACGTGAAAGGATGGTGGGAATGATTTTGTGCTTTTCCGTGGTAGCCAATATGAAAATGGCATACTTAGGAGGCTCTTCCAAAGTCTTCAAAAAGGCATTGAAAGCCTGATTAGAAAGCATGTGCACCTCATCTATGATGTACACTTTGTATTGACCCTGCTGAGGTGCATATCTCACCTGATCTACCAGGTTTCTGATATCATCAACGGAGTTATTGGACGCAGCATCCAGCTCATGTACATTGAAGGAAGCATTATTGTTAAAAGCCTTGCAGGAGTCACATTGGTTACAGGCTTCAAATTCAGGAGTAAGGTTCTGGCAGTTGATGGTTTTTGCAAGAATCCTTGCACAAGTAGTCTTCCCTACCCCTCTTGGGCCACAAAAGAGGAAAGCCTGAGCCAAATGGTTGTTTTTAATGGCATTTTTCAAAGTAGTAGTAATATGGCCCTGGCCTACCACACTTTTGAAATTGGAAGGTCTATACTTTCTGGCAGAAACAACAAAATTTTCCATCACCGCAAGATATAAAATTATTGGAATTATGTTCCCTGAAAAAAAATCATTGTTGCTCGATTTTTCTGTAAAGCATTCATTTTAAGGTATTTTAAAATTGAATGGTTTTTTCAGGATAAAAACCTATTATCAAAAATGATTGCTTTTCCTGTCAGGAACTTTTTTCCCTTTATATTTGCTTAATAAGAGTACCCTAATTCAGGGGCTGACCGGTTTTGACAGTAGGTGTGAAGATCGGGCTCGCATGCAGGCTGAAGTATGTACGGCCTTAAAAGATTCATGCAAAGATAACTGGCGAAACTTCTTACGCCATGGCTGCCTAATCTAACCCTAAGGGGATAGATATCGCTTAAAGGGTTGAGTTGCAAGAGTGACTCCCCAGCCACACTCCGCCATTTGTTGCATTGTCCGGATGGATTTGGGGTGTCGATAAGACAATGATGCTTCCCGTGAGGCTACTAAACGGGATTAAGACCAGTGGCTAAGCTGTTGTCCGGTGTGTCACCCAGCAAACAACAGTCGAAAACCCAACAGGTGACTAAGCATGTAGACGGTACGGTGTTTCCCTATCTGGACGCGGGTTCGAATCCCGCCAGCTCCACAACAAAAAATCCTAACTGACATTATTTCAATCAGTTAGGATTCTTGTTTTAAACAGTGGTGCAAAAAGTGGTGCAATTTTTAAAGCTCAATCAACGGTTTTATAAGGATTTAATGGAAACTGGATTCCAAGGTTTTCAAAATCGGATTGATATTTAGATTTCAATTTTTCATAGTTGGAGTTAGATCTATTCTTTTCCATCAATACCCATACATGTTCCTGAATACAATTTGCTGCCTTATCTCTTCTGCCCAAATACATGTTTTTGTTGTACTCATAATACCAGTCTTTTCCCGAGCTTTCAAGAAGCCTTCTGATCTTGCTGACATTGAAGGTCATTCTAATAAAAACCACTATCAAAATAACCTGAATTATAAAAAGCAGAATTATGACTGAATCCATATCATTCCGGTGTCTCAGGAAAAGTTTTCCCTATCTTTTCAAACATTGATTTATACTTGTTTTTTAATACTTCTACCCTCCTTTGCCTTTCAGATTGGACAAATTCATCTTTGTAGATTATCCTTATTTCTGTCCAGGTCAATTCTTTCAGCGCTTCAAATGCCTTTTCATTTTCACCAAAATGGTAATGTTTCCAAAATTGATCTGTCCAGAATTCAGAACTCTTTGAAACTGAATTTTTAATTTTAGCCACATTTACGAAAAGGATGACCACTCCGATTAATAAACCGATATTCAGAATTAAAGGGAGAAATAAATTAAGGTCCTGATCCATGGCTTTTTTTTAAATCCCATATTAGAAAATTTTCAAATAGGAAAAAATCCCCTCTACAGGGTATTTTATAAAAAAAGCCCCCAGGATAGAGGCTTTTTAGGAATATTAAAACAATAAAAAATAATTAATCCAGCCCCAAATCCCTTCCTGATCCACTCTTGGTGTTGATCCTGATTTCTTTAAGTTCAACAACTGCCTGCCTGAGTTCCAGTACTGTTTCAGCCGTATTTCTCTCAATCTGGAACTGGATCTGTAGATTGTCCTGAGCAATCTGCAAATGCCTTTTGTTCACGTCAAAATCTCCCCTCATAATCCCCGCAAGTTCAGAAGCAGTTGCCTCAGTCATTTCCCTCCTGATAGCCCCTGCAAGTCCTTTTTGCGCCACATTTCCTGTTATTCCCGAAAGGTCTATTCCTGTTGCGTTCTGTAGGTCTTCAAAAACCTTGGAATATTCATCTATGATCTTTCCGAACTGTTGCTGGAAATTGGCAATTTCAGAAGCGCTAAGCTCTTCTTCTGAAAGCGAATCCTGGTAAAGCTGTTCCAGCAAAGCATTCAAAGGAGCTTCAAGAAACTTGTATTTGAACCCGCTAAGGATTGCATTTCTCAATATTTCCTCCACATCATCCCCAAAGTCCTCTGCTGCCCTTTTTCCCTGTTGGAATCCTGAAATAATGCTGTCTGCCAGTCCAAGGGAAGTTGCCCCACCTGTGAAAATATCCCTTAGCTGATCATCAATATCCTTCAACTGACTTTCGATTTCCTTGCCGCTGTCCTGTAGCTCCTTAAGTTTTTGGAAAAGCTCTTCCGCTGCCTTGGTAAGCCTTCCTTCAAGGAAAAGTCTTTCTATTTCTTCAAAGCTTTTTCCTGCAAGGCTTCCAAACTCCTGCACTGTCTTTCTTCCAAGATTCAGGAACCCGGTATTCACTGTTTTTTCACCTACTATAAAAAGACTTTCTTCAAGGGCTGCCCTAACAGTCTCTCTCTCCTTGTCCATCCCTTTCCTGAAATCATTCAGTCTTTTCTGCTGGTTTTTTGTGAGATCAACATTGAATTTTGATTCAATGGCTGCTTTATCTACTCCTAACTCGCCCAAATTTTCTTTCAAAACATCCCTTTGTGCCAATAAGGTGTTCAAAGTCTCGTTTTCAATCTTTGCAGATTCCAGGGCTCTTTGCCTTCTCAGTTCGTTTATTTCCAGTTCCCCGAAAATAAGCCTTCTTTGAAATGCAAGCTGGGACCTGATCATTTCAAGCTGCCTTTCATTTATCCTGTTGATGGCATTTATGATCTGGAATATCCCTCCTACTGCTGATCCAATGACACCAAGTCCCGCTGTTGCCATTCCCAGAATATCACCCTTGCCTTCATTGGCTTTGGATGCAATCTGAAATTGGGCAATATTCGCCTTTATGTCCGCAACCCTGCTGAGTGATTCGGAAAGTATTCCCAACATTGTGGAAAGTCCTTTGTTGGATTTCCCTATTTCCCTTGAAATATTTGCAAATTCCTGGGCCATGGTCTTAAGGCCCTGTGGAATCCTCATGTTTGTCTGGATCTCTGCCTGGTTAAGTCTGTCAAGCATATCCCTATAGAAGGCATCAGTAACCCTTCCCTGTCCTCTTAATGCTTCAAGATTGTCCCTAAGGTCATTGATCAGTTTTCTGGAAGCTGCAACGGAAAGTGTTTCAAGACCTCTAAAGAATCTTTGGTAAAGTCCGAGTTTTTGGGCATTGGCATCATCAAGGGCCCCTATTTCTGTTTCATAATTCTGCTTAAGCTGTTCAAGATACTGGTTGTCACCGTTTTCCAACAATTTCTGTCTTTCCAGTTGGTACTTTTCTGTAATCTGGCTTCTTTGTGTCTCATAGTCCTGGACAGTCTTAAGAAATTCATCATACTTTTTCTGCTGGATTCTTTTTTCACTGTCCAGCTCCTTTTGAAGGAATTCAAGCCTTTCATTCTGGACACCTGTCCTTTCCTCAGGATTGATCTGGACAAGCTTGTTATATTCCTCCTGTACAAGATCAAGGTATCTTTTTGCTACATCAAGCTCAGCTGAATACCTTGCTTCTGCTGCCTGTATTCCAAAATCCTTGGCATACACTTCAAGGTCTTCATAAAGCTGCTTTCTTTTTTCAAGCTCCTGTTTTAAAAGGTCTGTTTCGGTTCTGTAACTGATGTCCCCTGTCCTACGCTCTTCCAGCCTGTCAATTCTTTCCATGACACCCTGTCCAAGTCCAGCCTGTTTAGCTGCATCCCTAAGGTCCTCAAACTGTTTCTTTACTTTCTGGATTTCCTGTTCCCTTTTGTCAAAACCTTTAACAAAAGTCTCTGCCTCCATTTTGTTGAGCTCTTCAAGGATTTTTTTCCTTTCCCTTGAAGCATCTTTCAAGGTTTTGTTTTCCTCGGTAAGGCTGTAGGATTTGAGGATGTCATTGACCTTGGAAATCTGCCTTTTCAAACCTTCGATCTGTGGATCATTGGGTGCCAGCTCTTCCAAAAATTCGGTAAGTCCTTTTTTGATCCTTTCAAGATCTGCTTTGTTTTCGGCAAGCTCAATAAGCCTGTTGAAATTCCCTTCTACATTTCCGATAAGAGTATCAAACTCCCTTTGTATGGTTCCTATGGATTCATTTCCTGTCAGGATGTCAGTAAAATCAAAAGCCTCTTTTAATGCTTCTCTCTGCTCTTTAAGGCTCTGGATATTCCTGTCAATCAAAGTTTGGTCATCAACAAAGAAAAGTTCTTTGAAATACTGGCTAATGGACCTTCCGTTGAGCTGGAAAACATTTTTCAGGTTCTGACCTACCTGCTCATAGGTATCGAGTGCATCAACACCTTTTTTCTCAATATCGGTGATCTGATCACCAAGCTTATTGTAAGCCTCAAAAGCCTCTTTGATCTCTACGGATTTTTTGAGAGCTTCTGTATAATCAATTATGGCTTTTTCGGCTTTTCCTGCTGCAATTTCTTCCTGGGTATAACCGTCAATATAATCTCCCAAAATTCCCTGTAGGCCTCTCATGGCACCTTCCTTTTGGGCAATTGTAGCAACCTCGGATTTCAGGACCGCAATAAGTTCGTTGATCTTGTTTTTCTCCTTATCTGCTGCTGCCTCCCCGTCTTTCTGTATATCGTTCAACCTTCTTTGGGAAGCCGTTGCAGAATCAACGGCACTGTTCCAGGAATAAACAGCTCCTACAAGAGCTGCAATAAGAGTAGTAAGCGCAACCAATGGAAGGGCGTTCATGGCAGCTCCCCAAAGAGCTGTTGCCCTTGTCGCAAGTGCTGTTGCTGTTGTGTTGATGGCCTGGGCCGCTGTCATACCTGCTGTGCCTGTGGCCACAAGCTTGGAAGCGGCAAAAGTCAACAATAAAGCAGCTTTATAAGATCCATAGAGTACTACCAGGCTTCCCAATATTTCAACTATTGTTTCATAGTTTTCCACCAAAGAACCAAGGCCCGAAATACCTGCTTTGATTATACCTTCGTTGGATTCCCCGATACTGTTGAGCATCAGTTGAAGTTTGTCCTGTAATCTTGCCACTTCACCGGAAACAGTTTTTGCCTGCTCTTCCATGAGGTTGAAAAATACCCCTCCTTCCTTGGTCATGCTTTCGAATGCCTTGGAAACCTCTGGAAATCCTACTTTACCTGCTGAAACAAGTTCATTTACTCTTTCTTCCGTAACTCCAAACTGTTTGGCCAATTCAGCCACAATAGGAATACCACGGGTGGTAAACTGCCTGATATCCCTTGCAAAAGCACGTCCCTGGGTTTTGAGTGTTCCGTATGCATAAGCAACCTCCTGGAATGTGGAACCGGTACCGGAAGCCACGTTGCCTATTTTCAATAGTTCGCCCCTTACTTCCTCTGCTGCAAATCCATAGGCCAAAAGCTGTTTTGTGGCGTCCGCTACTTCTGTAATGGTAAAAGGTGTTGTGGTTGCCACCTGAACAATTTCCTTGAAAAGAACATTTGCCTTTTCTTTTGATTTCAGGATCGTTGCAAAGGCCACTTCAAGCTGTTCGATTTCACCCCTTACCCTTACTATGTCCGTGATGAATCTTTTTGCACTGGCCAAAGTGAATAGACCTGCAGAGGCTGCAAGGATTCTGTTAAGAACGGCTGAACTGTCCGACATTCCCTTAAGGCTTCTTGAAGCTTTGGTGATTTCACGGTCAAGTTGACGGATTTCTTTAGCAAGCCTTCTTCCGGTTTCGGAATTTTCCCTTTCGGATCTGGAAAGCGCATTGTAAGCGGTTACCATCTGCTGTAGCTTGATCCTTTTTTGATCAATGGAACCGTTGGAAGTGTCCATAAGAGCCCTGTTCCTTGAAAGGCTGTCAGAATACTTTCTAATATTCTCGTTTATTTCAGCATATCTTACGGATAATCCCTGGGTTGCCTGGTTGTATTGTTTTTGGGAAATTGTTCCTCTGTCAAGGTCCCTTTGAAGTTCCTTTTGTGTGAGCTTTACTTTTCCAAGTTCAACCTGGAATGATTGTAGGATTGCCACCTGTTTCTGTATTTCAGGTGTGAGGCTTTTTAGTGCTTCGGCTCCGTCCTGGACAACTGTCCTCGCATTGGTGCTAAGGTTCTTGATTACTTTCTGCTGTCCGATTTCACCTTTCTTTGCGGCATCTTCAATGATGTCCGCAACTTTCTGGGCATCTCTCTGCAGTTGGGATGTATCTATCCTGGCTACCCATCCCAATCCTCCGTCATTGACTTCTACGCTCATTGTTTTTCCTTTTGTGTTAAAAATATTCCTGTGAACAATTTTTGAAAAAAGGTTAATATATCTAAGGAAAAAGGTTTTTGATTATTGACACTTAGAATAAATGTCAATAAAAAAAACCCAGTTAAGGGCTTTTGCGAATTCATTTAATTTAAATAGTCTTCAAAGTAGTGTTTTTATTCAATTACTGAAAAACTATCCCCATTACAGAATTCAGAGGAACCATTTGAAATACAACCCTCATAAAGGTATTGTCCTGTACTTGAAGGTTTATAGCGATGAAATAAAACAATGCTTACATTGTTTTTTGGAATTGGCTCTTGATGGACTATTGTTCCGTTTATTTTCCACACCATAATCCACTTATTCCTTTTTGGAATCCTTTCCACTGCAAAAAATAAAGAAACTTCTTCACCAAGTTTTTTAACAGAAAAACCAGCAACACTGACATCTGAAATATTGCTTTGATTTGGTTCAGGATTGGTTTCTATACAACCCACCAAAATGGTCATAAAGATTAAAACCAGCCTCCTTTTCATAACAATAATCATAATTAATCAACTTCAATTACCTCAACTTCAATTCCTGTTTTCAGTACTTCAAGTCTATTTTGTAAAATAGCAGAATAATCATCCAACCAAGGATCATCAAGTTTACCAATCTCGGTCCTAACTTTTTTCAAGCCCTCTTCCATTAAGTGGATACCTTGCAATAATTGTTCTGTTGATTTTGAATTTTTCATGGTTTTGTAGTTTTAGTTTTTAGTAAAATCTTGATTTGGTATTAATGATTTATCAATATCCTTCCCCATTGTTAATCGGGAAACATTATTTATCAATCCTAAAATTGATGTTGTGGAAAGCAAAATATGATGGTATTTTTCTTTAGCGCATAATTCACCAATATTGCCTATTGCATCTAGGGCTTTTTTTAATTCATCATGAATTAAAATTTTGTGTTCAATCTTTATTTCTTTCATGTAGGCATTAATTTGATTTTTCCAATTGTTAATGATTGTAAGTGAAAGGCTGAAATTTTGTGCGAACCTGTCAAACTAAGAGATAGCTTGAATTGCCCTATTGAATTCTTGATTTCTGAAATCTTAATTTCTTTTTCTTGATCTGTCATACAAGTAAGCTCTTCAAGTAACTTTTTTGCATGATTCACACAAACAGACATTTCAAATGCTGAATAACTTTTCAGAAAGTATGCTATTTCAAAAATCAATTCTTTGTTTGCTTCCATAACTGAAAATAAAAAAGAAAAAATTAAAAAAACAAATATTATTTTATTTTTTTTAAAATAACAAAATTTTATGTATGTATTATATTGACATGTAAGTATTGATATGTAAGTGAATTATTTACACTTTTTTATAAAACCACCTGATTACCAAAGTTTGAATTACATGCTCCGCTTAAAACAAATGAGGGTATTAAATCATATCCCAATTCAATTGCAGCTAATAGCCTATGATGCCCATCCACTAGATCAAATGAATTTGTAACAAAGACCGGGGGTATAAAATCACTTTCATAAATCATTTTCTTGAATGCCTCTACTTTATCACCGCTTGATATGGATCTTGGTTTTATTTTATTGGCCTCAATCAATTGGATTTTGTAATCTTCTGGGCATTTGAATAAGGAGATCAAAAATTTTGTTGTTACCAAATCAAAGTCCTGAAAATCTTTTAGGGCCTGGACATATTCAAAAAGCTCTTCTTTGGAAATGAATGAACCTGGATTTTTCAGCTTCATTTTTTCCATTAAAACCGTTTTCCTTTCTTGACATTGATTTAAGACAAAATTCACAAAGCTATCTTTAGAATCAATCTCACCGGGAATCTGAATTCCATTATCAAGTTTAAACATACCAACTTCCAAATATTTTAAGTTTTTTACTGTTTAACTACACCACTAATTGCACCACCTTTAGCAATTATCCCTATTTATAGGCCTTCAATGGTTGATTTTGATGTTATGCATTAGATGTGATTGGATTTGAACCCTTTTATAGAGGTCAGAAAAGTCCGGTTTTAAATTCCTTTTTTGATCCTTTGAATTTCTTTCTGATAATCCTTTTCAGTCACTTTCTGTATAGCCTGGATAATCCTTCTTTTATTCTCCATTTTTACCCTTAACCTGATGGCCTGCCTAGTGGGAACCCCTTTATAGGATTTCGTCCTCAGTGACCAATATTTATTTTTAAGTTCATCAAATTCCTGGAAGGCCTTGCATAACTGGATAATGCCGTAGTTTGGTTTTGAAAGGATTTGATCGCGATAATAGAGGTTAAAGTAGCGTCTTGATGCCAAAACATTACCCAAAAAGTAAAGTTTTAGGCACCTTTTTGATGTTTTTGGGCATAGGAAATAGTAAATTTCTCCTGCTCCAAGATTAGATTTTATACTTGTTATTTTTGTGGACGCAGTAAAGTATTTGTCTTCTGAGTACCAAGAAAGGGAAATGTATTTGATATCCTTTAAGCCAACAAAAGCCTCTATAGTGCCTCCACGGGGCATTCCATCAATACAAAGCCTGAAAACTCCCAAAGAATTAATACCCAAATTAAAAAGTCCTTGATCCTTTAAATCCTTGATGGAAATGTAAGGAAGATCCTCTGCTATATCGGGATAAGTTGGGGTTCTGGCCATAAAATTGAAACCTAAATCTTTAAAGATTGGTGTAACAAAGGCCCCAATTAATGATGGGGCCCTGCCAAACCATTCTACAACCTGTGGAGGGGCAAGAGGTCAAAATTCTCGCTTATTCTGAATTGAAGTCCCTCATGATGGAAATTATACATCCCTCTGATGTCATGTGATAGCCCCAACCCTTTCGAATCAGAAAATTCATGTAGGGCATTATACGCATTTTTAAGTGCCAAATAGAGGTCAACAAGTTCCTGCTGCTCTTTGGTGCTGGCAACTAGCTCAAAGTGTTCTCTGAGGGAAGAAAACCAAGCTTCATGGGGTTTTAGCCTGTCTGCTTCCCAGGGCCATTGGGCAACGTCCTGTAATTCCTTGGGGTAATTACCCATACCAATTGTGCCCTCAGTTATCTTTCGGCAAAGGTCAGTAAGGAGGTTGATTTTTGAATAATAAAATTCCTGGTAGTGCTTGATCAGTGGCGTATCCTTGTCTTTAAGGTAATCAACTTCAAGCCTTTCAAACAAGGCCGGTCCAACTTCAATGATACCTTTGACAAGATCCGGGTAAGCTATGTCAATTTTTAATTCACTGTTAACGGTCTCCCATGATTCCAGGAATGAATTTATTTTTTTAGTTAGCCTAGTGGCATGCTCATTGAACTGGGCATGCTCTTTTTCCTTGTATTCTAGTAAAATAGCTTCCATGATTATCTGAATATTGATTTTACGGCCTCATTTAATGTAGAATTCTCGTCTTCCGTGTATTCAGGTTTTTGGTTTTGCGGGCTTTCCTTGCCCCCTGCTGTAAGGTCAGTTTCCAACTCGGTTATAAGATCAGGAATCAACTCCTTTGGTATCTTACTGATTTTCTGTCCCAAGTCGTCATTCATCTCTTTTAATCTTTTAAGGACTATGGCCTTTTGCGTTTTCTCCAAATTTTGGAAGATGTTTAGTTTTTCCATGATTTTTAGTTTTTGGTTGTAAGTATTTATTTCTCGTTTAGAAGCTCATAGGTTCTTTTCATTGCATTTATTGTTTTTTTATCAACCGGTTCCTTTTGCCTCTCCATTTCTTCCACCCAGTCAACAATGTTCCACTGTCCGTCTTCATAGCTTTTTTCCGGACTTCCTATCCAGTTATACCATTTGTGTTTGAATTTCGGATCTTTGCTTTTTATCATCTGGTAAGCAGTGAACTGCTCTGCCAGGTGATCAAGATTTCCTTTTAGGGCATGGTGCCGGACAAAGTTTCCTATTGTCATGTAGTGCTTTGGCTGCCTCAATTCAGATATGGAAAAGAATTCTGCTATCTGCTTTGTACCTTTGATCACTCTTTCTTCATCAATTTTTTTTTCAATCAAATCAGGTGAATCATCAATGGTACTTTTGTTAATTTTTAAATTGGTATATTGTATATCTATACTATCAATGCTTTGTTCCGTGCTTTCTCTTTGCTTTGTTCCGTGCTTTATCAATGCTTTATCAAGTGCTTTGTCATTTGCTTTGTCAAATTTTGATAGAGCAATGATATTGCTTGAATATTGATTTTTGGATTTTTGGTGTAGAACAAAAAGACCTATTTCAACAAGTTCATTGAATGTCTTGATATACGTGTTGTAGCTTTTTATACCAATTGCCTCCATAACCATTGTGGTAGGTAGCCCAAATTTTTCTTTCCATCCAAGACGGTTGCAATGCTCTATCGCAAAAAAGAAGAGGGCACAATGATTAGGTTTTATTTTATCCGGATTTTCAAATGCAAAATCCCAGAATGAACGGGAAAGCCTATAGATGTCCATTTCTCACCTCCTTTCTTCCAGCTACATTTTTTTCCAGGAGGGATTCCAGCTGAATATTTTCCAGCCGTGATCCCAGGACATTTAGGATAATCCTGTTCTCAATGGTATAAGTTTGTATCCAGCCATTTTGCCAATATTCTTTCTGCAGCTCTTTGTTTAGGCTGAGATTTTCAACCAGCTTACCCAATAGCTTTTTATTACCCTGGTATCTTGAAATAAGATCCTCTGAGGACCATGAATCAAACATGGATTTTTCGATTGGGAAATCATCAAGTTTGGCGATATAGGGGCCATTACTATTCATGTGAACCCCCTTTTCCGGTTGGGTAATTCCATTGGCTCCGGTCAGTAGTGTACCGTCCTGCCCTCATGAATGTGATCGAACAAATTCCGGTTATTACTCTTTTTATTTTATCTTCCAGCAAAAAATCCCTCACATAATAACAGATATTTGATCGCATAATACCTGTTTCAGCCTCCACTTCCAGCATTGTCTTAGGACGTTCAAGAAAAGATTCAAAAACCCTTCTTTTTTGAGCAATAAATTTGTTTCTTTGTAGCTGTTGCCCTCTAGTTATTTCGGCCCTTTCCTCCTCCACGGTTAGGGCCTTTCTTTTTTGATTCATTTTCAATAAAATTTTGGTAACACATATTTTTCAGTGTTGTTAAGACCGGGATTTTTCCTGTTGTTGTTACCGCTTCTTTTTCTCCAATGATTCAATTACCTTATCAAGATCATATCTTATTATGCCGCCTTGCTTGATAAAAGGTATTTTATTTTGTTTTCGCCACCTTCCTAAAGTTTGCCTTGTCACCCCAAACTTTTTTTGGAGATAGTCCCCATCAACAATCTGGGACTTTGCTTTTTGAGGTCTGTTCTGGATATTCAATAAAGCCTCCTCAGTTATTTCCCTAATTGCCATCTTAAGCTCATTTAGTGGTATAGGGGATAAAATTATTTGTTCCATAATTTTTGATTTGTTGATGGATCAAAGATTATAAATGGAACTTTAGGAGGATTTAGGATTTTAGGATTCCTAAAAAAAAGTCATAAAAAGGGGAAAAAAGTAAATCAAATCATTACTTAAGTTGGTTTGGGCCTGATAGATCCTTAAGGCTATTCAAAAAATACTCTTCATATTCCTTTGCCCCATATTTTTCAGCATTACCCTGTTCCATGCATTTTTCTTTAACACCATGGAAAGTATTGGAAAGGATTCTTCCTAGTTTTGATTTCTTAGTCTCAATAACTATTTTTTTATTAATCAAAATTTCCCCGAAAACTTGAACTGCTCCTTTATTTCCTACCCAATTCAATTTAACGTCTATTAAAGGTTTCAAATGATCTAAGGAAATTTCAGCATTCTTTAACAATAGAATTTCAACAATCTTTCTAAAATTACTATTTGAAGGTTCTTTGAGAACATTTTCAAGTGTTCTTTTTTCAGTTGGTTCCTTTTGAAAATTAAATTGATTTGATGATCCCATCAACCAATTTTTAAACCTATCTGCCAATTCAAGTAAATCCGTATTCCTTCCTTTATACAGTTTTTTATGGTCCTCAATCATTAGGTTTAAGTCAAACTCAACAGCCTCAACTAGTCTTTTCGAAAACTTACTATTTCTGGATTTCAACTCTCTTTGAATAAGTTCACTGAACCCGATTTCATCTTCAAAATACTTTGTTTTGTAGGGGGATTTACTTTTCAGGCCACCATCAATTTCCTTTATAAAAAATTCCTCTAACAAAGATCCATTGTTAATTTCTTCCGATTCTAAAATATTTCTGATGTCAATCATACCTATTATTGGTCAGCTCCTCCCACAACTTTTTTAAGCTCAGGCGCACCCCAGGCCCTGGCCATCTCTTTTCTTTTCCTTTCCTCAGTAACTTTGACATACCTTTGAAAACTACTATAACTGGAATGACCTGTCACAGACATCACTGTTTCAACCGGTATTCCTTTTTCAAGGGACAAGGTGGCAAAGGTTTTACGTGCAACATGAACAGTTAACAGGTCATATTTTGGGTAAATGTTGACCACTTTATTTGCTCCCCTGTATCTGACTATTTCAATGGGTTCATTGATCTCTGCCAGCTTACCCAGGTCTTTTAAATAGTCATTCATTTTCTGGTTGCTAATAACAGGAAGCGGCATTTCCATTTCCTTATATTTTTCTAAAATTTCATAAGCATACTTGTTCAAGGGCACCATCAAGGGTTTTTGGGTTTTTTGAACTGTAAGCCTAATTTCCATACCATAAATATGGCCTCTTCTAAGTTGATTTAGGTCACTGTAGCGATAGCCAGTAGCACAGCCAAAACAAAACACATCCCGGACCTTATCCAGTTTTTTGTTATTTGAAAGATCAAGATTGTACAAGGTCAAGAACTCCTTTTCAGTTAATGCTATTACTTCAAGGGTTTGTCTTGTGATTTTAAAAGCCCTCCAAGAATCATTTACTTTGATACCGTCCATTGAAGCATAATTGAGAAAGGTTTTCAAAGTGCTCAATTGTTTGGCTATGGTAATATTATTTATTTCGCCTTCCTTTATTAGGTAATTTTCAAAAGACCGGAAAAAAGCCAAATCAATTTTTTCAAATGAGATTGAGATTCTTGATTTTTTCAGATAAGCTTCAAGTTTGCCTTTTAGGGACTTGTAAACACTCATGCTGCCCCTAGCCCTTTTTGCTTCATTTTCCCGGATGTATTTCTCAATGTAATCCAGCACGTATTTACTTGATTCTTCTTTAATCGTTTTTGGCTTTTGCTCCAACAAAAAAGCCTCACAAAGAGATTGAACCCCATAGGCAATGTTGTCAAGCTCAAATTTTTTAGCCAGGTCTCTGAATCTTGATTCAACCAAAACAAGCTCTTGGTTAATATCTTCAATATCCATGGAAGATGGCAAATTATTGGGATCAAATTCCGGGTTTAGTTCCTTGATCTTTTTTCTGTTTACAAATACTGCCCTTTGCAATCCTTGATCCCAATTGAAATAGTATGTCCTGATATCTGTTTTGATTCTTTTTCTTTTCCCTGAAACAGAAACTATGATAGATACCGGGACTTTCCCATCTTTATTGATGGTGTCTTTTCTTGCCTCAAATCTTAGTGTAAATCCCATGCTTTAAATTTAGTGGTGCAATTACTGGTGCAATTACTGGTGCAAATTATGTATTACAAAGGTTAACATAAATTTACAACAAATTACAAAAAACACAATAAAAAGCTAAAATAAAGCACTTTATGTAAAATTGAGCAATTATAAAAATCAAAGGTTCAAATCCCGCCAGCTCCACCACCAAAAAATCCCTGTAATTGTTGAGATTACAGGGATTTTTTGTTTTTCTTCTTTAGAAGATTCGCAGTAAAATCATTTGTTTTGTTCATCGTTGTATTTAAAGTATATATCAACAGCCAAAATAGGCTTGCCAAAATTCTTAAGTGCCAAAATAAGCATTCAACTCCTCTACCATCTCTGATTTTTCACGAAGATCCCTTATAATTTTCCCCTTCTCCAATAATACAATTCTGTCACAGATTTCCGTCACATGGTTGAGGTCATGGCTGGAAATCAGAAAAGTGACCTGGGATATTTCCTTTTCTTGAAGAATGAGCTTTTTTAACCTCACCTGAGAACTTGGATCAAGGTTTTCAAAAGGTTCGTCCAACATGACTACTTCAGGATTACCCATCATTGCTGCCGCAATTCCCACTTTTTTGAGATTACCTTTGGACAGGTCCCTGATATATTTCTTTTTACCGATAATTTCCCCATTGAAAAGTTCTTCGAATTTCTCCAAGTGCAACTTTAAATCCTCCTCCGAAAGCACGTAGATTTTTCTCAGTGTTTCGAAATATTCATCCGGAGTCAGATAAGAGAGCAACATGTGCTCGTCCAAGAAGGCCCCGACCCTGGATTTCCAATCTTCATTTTTGGCAACATTTATCCCATCAAGAAGTACCTGGCCTTCTGTAGCCCGCACCAAATCCAACATGATCCTGAAAAGGGTTGTCTTTCCTGCACCGTTATTTCCTACAAGGCCAAAACACTCCTTCTTAGGAATTTCCAAATGCTCTACATCGAGGACAACAATGTCTTTGTATTGTTTTCTGAGATAATTGATACTGATCATAATTCTTGTCTAAAAGATGATGAAATCTGATATTTATTGGATAAAACTCGCTGGACCGACAGATCAGACAAATAAGGAAAGGCTATCACGCCTACCGTACCTACAACGGCTAAGGCAAGCAATCCCGCATATTGACTGACCAAAAGCGCAAATGGCAGGTAAATCAAATAAGGTGCTACCATCATGGGGATGATCATTAAAAATTGAGCGATACCAACACCCTCATAATTGAACATGGCCCCTTTATTCAGGTCCATGGGTTTGGGTTTCCAAAGGGCAAGGTATACCACTAAATGCATGACTACACCTATATTGAAAAGGAAAGCTGCTGTATGGATGAGCAATATATCCCACCCGAAATACACATAGGGCACTGAAATGATATAGCATAGAATCGAAGTAGCCACAAACAACAGGTATTTTCCTTTCACCAACGCTTCTACCCCACCTTTTCGATTAAGGAAGAAATCGAAATTGGAGGAATTCCAACTTAGGAAAAGCTGCCCATACTGTAACATGAAGATGCCGGTGATAAATGAGCCCACAAAAACAAAAAGATGACTGAACCCATCCTCTGTCTTGTATTGGGGATTGGTATAAAAGATCAATCCATAAAGCAGGAAGAAACCTGCCAAGGTAAGGTATGTCCTGCTCTTTTTGTGCCGGATGATCAGTTTCCATTCCAGGTTGGCCAATTCACCGGCCAATCCAAAACGCTTGAAAATTCCAAGACTATGATTGAGAAATCTTGCCTCCTCTTCTTCTACCAAATCCTCCAGATAGGCATTACGGTAATAATATGTATAGGCCAATCTGTACAGGATCAGAAAAACCAATGTCATGATAATCGGTGGAAAAACAGAAGTCAGAGACCAATCAAAGATAGGTTTCATCAAAGCCCCTAAATTGAACCAACCGTAATAATTAGACCCAGCACCCAATAAAAGTACTAAAAACACCACCCCTAAACCGATCAGACTGTCTTCAAACTTTTGTTTGAACCAAAGCATCAGCCAATGAAGTGACCAACTGCTCATCACAACGGAGCCTAACCAGGACCAAGCTGCCAGATCGCCGAATCTTGGTGCAATTTCCTTAAAAGCAAATGGCGCAAATAAAAGCGGAGCAATCAATGTCAAAGGAGACACGAAACTCCTTCCCAACAGGAACTGAATGATCCTGCTTTTTTTCAAAGGCAGGTGCAGGAAACTCTGCAATTCCATTACCGGAAGCTTTTGTACAAAATACCGGTACATGAACTCAAAAAGGTAAAAATAAATCAGGGCTCCACTCAAGGTAACATAGGCATCTGAGCTATCAAAACCCTCTTCAATGATCTCTTTTAAAAAGACACCCAACAAAAGCACATAAGAAAGCAGTATTACTGCCAAAAATGCCAGAAAAATGGCTACTAATGCGCTTTTTGCAAAAGAGGTTGAGCGCATGGTCTTCAATAACTCCAACTTAAGCAGACTAAGGATCATAATAAGAATGCGATGTGGTTATAGGATAAAAACTTATTTTTGAGCTTTGAATATAACTAAAAGAAATTTCAGAAATTAGATGAACCCTGAATTATTGACCAAATGATCGAAAAAACGGATATAAAGGATTTTTTTCAAGTCGTGCAGGAGCGTAGATCAGTCAGAATCTTTGACCCAAAAGAGGCTTTCGACCACCATATTGTACAAAAATGCCTAGAAGCTTCTACTTTAGCCCCAAATAGCAGCAACATGCAGCTTTGGGAATTCTACCGGATGCCTGAAACTTCGCCCAACAAAGCTAAACTTGCCCAATTATGCATGGGACAAAAAGCTGCCACCACTGCCCGTGAGCTGGTGGTCATAGTGACGAGAAGGGACCTTTGGAAATCCCGTGCCAAAGCCAATGAGGCATACATTCGTGATTGTTATAAGGATGCAGAACCCAAAAAGTTAAAAAGGGCACTATCCTATTATACCAACCTTGTCCCTAAACTTTATGCAAAGATACTTTTCTGGTCTACCATCAAGCAGATCATTGCATGGTTAGTGGGACTGAAGCGCCCTATGGTCCGTCAGGTTTCTAATGCTGATGTGAGGATATCTGTCCACAAAAGTGCTGCATTGGCCGCGATGACTTTTATGTATGCTATGAAAGCTGAGGGCTATGATACCTGCCCCATGGAAGGCTTTGATTCCAAAAGGGTAAAAAAACTGCTTGGCTTACCTTCAGGGGCAGAAATAAATATGATCATTGGTTGCGGCAAAGGACTGCCAGATGGAATATATGGCGATAGGTTTAGGCTACCGAATGAAGAAGTGATTTTCCTTAAATAAATAAAAATAATTGAAGGCAGTCTGTAAAAAATTAAAATTCTTGCTTGATTTTTGTGATTGCAACAAAAAAGCTTAATCCCCCTATAACCTATGAAAAAGGTAATTTTGACAGCAGGATTGATAATCGCCTTCATCCATGCTTCATTTTCACAAATTGAAGCCGATTCTTTGAAAATCAAACGGCTTGAAAAAGAAATTGAAACGCTTAAAAACTACAATGAAAATCTATCAGGCAGCTTGGAAATCACCAACATGGCTTT
Organism: Cecembia rubra; assembly: GCF_003014575.1. Taxonomy (GTDB): domain Bacteria; phylum Bacteroidota; class Bacteroidia; order Cytophagales; family Cyclobacteriaceae; genus Cecembia_A; species Cecembia_A rubra. The sequence goes on along the minus strand of NZ_PYGF01000006.1, from coordinate 135,973 downwards.
GAATGACCTGATCCGTGACAAAAATATTTCAGATGAGACAAGATGGACCAACCTAAAATCAAGCATTCTTCATTCGACCCAAATCTATAAAAAACTTAGTGATGACATCATCAATCTAAAGTCCAGGATGACGGATCAGGATTATCAGGGTTTCATCAATTCGTTGGGATCCATTGAAGGAGGGCCATTGGGTTTTTCATTTGAGGAAGTAATCATGGAATCCGTAAAAAGAATTGGAATATTTGAGAGCAAGTCCAAGATGGACCGCTTTCTGGAAATCACCAATTCCGTTATTGCCAGTCCGATCGCTGCCGGAATCCCATTTGTTTCTCAAGCTGTATCCGCTTCCAATTCCCTTTTGAATGTTGCATACAGTTCCCTGATGACCGAAAAGAAACCGGATTTCCAGAAATTGAACCGATTTGAAACAGAACTGAACAAGTACCTCACCTATTTCGCTGCCTTAGACAAAGCCAATGCAGCCAATCAGTCCTCCTATAACGATAGGATTTTACTTCTTGAAAACCTTCAGCTGGAATTGATGTCAAGGCTTAAAAAAGAAGCTCCAAAGTTAGGTTACCAAGTCCCTGATAGATTCAATAACGAAACCATCGATGCTTATTTTAACCGTGTTCTAAACGGTTTTTCCTATGATTATGTGCAACTTTATCTGACGAGGATTGAGAATAGGTATAAAAACAATAGGGGTGAAATCAATTACTCAAATTTGCTCCAACGCGAAACTGAGTTAAAAAACTTCAGCACCCACATGGGTACCTTGGCTGACTTGTCAAAGAGGTTTATCATGTACTATGACAATTTCTTCGAAATTGCAGATAGCTACCATACCAGGGTACTTGAAGCTCTTGATCTGGCAAATAACAATGGCATCATCAAAGGAAGAAAGGCAGGTGGTACTGAAGAGACCCCCAAACAGGTTTATGAACGCATCAGCAAAAACCTGAAAGACAAAAAATCTACCCGGGACAACGGTATCAAAGACAGCATCAATATCAGTGACCTGAGGCAAAAAATTGAAAAAATTGAGGAGTTCAGGTCTTTCTAATTGGTAAAAAAAAGTTCAAGTTGGATTTCGAAAGGCGAATATCGGAAGTGTTAAACCATTAAGGAGTTAAGGGAATAAGGGGTTCATTAAGATTTTACTCAGGCAATGCCTTGAAATATTCATTTACCAAGGGTATTTTGTTTTTAGAAAGGTTGTCTGAATAAAAATTCATCAATAACCCTTGTGGAATTTTCAAGAGCCTCATATATGTTAATATTTGGGCCTCATGAACAGGCAAAAGACAATCAACAGTCTTCAACTCAATAATGACTGATTCATTAACTATTATATCTGCTTTTAATTCTACTTCAAGCCTAAGGTCTTTATAGAATAATGGTGCTTTCACTTGTTGCATAACCTTAAAACCCTTTGATTTCAATTCATGGATTAGGCATTTTTGATAAACACTTTCCAAAAGACCTGGGCCCACTTCCCTATGTACATTAATTGCGCAACCAAGCACATCATATGACATTTGGGTAATCATTTTTTTATACATAGCTAAAACAACTTTGGAATAAAGTTATCCTAGTTTCAGCCATCTTAAAATTCCTAATCGGATATAATCGGATATGTTTAATTGCTATCATGTTTAATAGTAAGTAATAGTCATAATAAGCCCCCTTTTGTCAATAAATCCGCCTTTGATGAGCTTTTTATGCTCTCATAATATATTCTCAATGAAATTCTTTAATATCTTAACTCCTTAATGGTGAAAATTCCACTTAATACCCATACTTCCCCTTCCACCTATCCCCCAAAAACCTCTTTAGTTCATTTTCCCTGGCATTGTTCCCTGGCTCATAAAGCTTGGTGTTTTTGATAGCATCAGGCAAAAATTCCTGCGCGACAAAATTCTGCTCATAATCATGGGCATATTTGTACTCTTTTCCATAATTCAGGTCCTTCATCAGCTTGGTAGGGGCATTGCGCAGGTGTAAGGGAACCGGCAGATCACCCGTTTCCTTGACCAAGGCCTGGGCACGATTGATGGCCATGTAGGATGCATTGCTTTTAGGAGAGGAGGCAAGGTAAGTCACACATTGGGACAGGATAATTCTTGACTCAGGATAACCTATTACCTTTACAGCTTCGAAACAATTAGTGGCCAACAAAAGGGCATTGGGATTGGCGTTGCCTATGTCTTCTGAGGCCAAGATTACCAGTCTCCTGGCTATAAATTTCACATCCTCCCCTCCTTCTATCATTCTGGCCAACCAATACACAGCAGCATTCGGGTCAGAACCCCGGATAGACTTGATAAAGGCAGAGATGATGTCGTAATGCTGCTCTCCGGATTTGTCGTATAGTGCAATTTTCTGCTGGGCGATCTGAACGACCTTTTCATTGGTGATGACACATGGGTCTTCATTGATCCCATTGATGACGATTTCAAACAAATTGAGGAGCTTTCTGCCATCCCCTCCAGACATCCTGAGCAGCGCTTCCGTTTCCTGGAGTTCTATACGCTTTTTCTTCAACTCCACATCCTTTTCCATGGCCTGCTGCAACATGGCCTCAAGTTCATGCTTACCCAAGGAATTCAGGGTATAGACCTGACACCTGGAAAGTAAAGCCGCATTGACTTCGAAGGAGGGGTTTTCGGTGGTGGCACCGATCAGACGGATAACCCCTTTTTCCACGGCCCCTAAGAGGGCATCCTGCTGGGATTTATTGAAGCGGTGGATCTCGTCGATGAAGAGTACTGCACCCCTTTGGTATTTGGCTTTCTCAATGACTTCTCTGATATCCTTTACTCCTGAACTAATGGCAGAAAGGGTATAGAAAGGGACTTTGATTTCATTGGCAATGATGTTGGCGATGGTAGTTTTACCCACCCCGGGAGGTCCCCAAAAGATCAGGGAAGGCACATTGCCTGACTTGATGGCCTTGTACAAAAATGCCGTCGGGGCCGTCAGGTGTTCCTGTCCTATCAGCTCTTCCAATCGGGAAGGCCGCATGCGTTCTGCCAAAGGGGTGCTGTCCATCATTTGTCCGGGAAATTTTGAAGATGCAAATTAGTAATAAGACGGTAATTGGAAAGACTATCCATAAAATTAGAAAACAGCAAGCTACTAATTTGTACAGCTTTTTGTACAATAAGTCAAATTGCTTAAATTTGTAAAAAAGAACAATCATGGAAATCACAACTTACTCAAATTTCAGGCAACATCTCAAAAGCTTTTTGGATAAAGTATTCCATGACAGGTCTCCACTTTTTGTTACAAGGGCCAATGGCGAAGACGTAGTGGTAATGTCCAAGACGGACTATGAGAGCATGCAGGAAACATTTTATTTGTTAAAGAGCCCTAAAAACGCTGAGCGACTTTTGAGAGGAATAGAAGAATTTGAAGAAGGCTTGGGAGAAGAAAAAAATCTTTTTGAATAATAAGTATCTCTTTCACCATGAAAATCATTTTTTTAAGCACCGGATGGGAAGATTATCTTTTTTGGCAACAGCATGACAGAAAAACCCTCAAAAAAATCAATGAGTTGATCAAAGAATCCATAAGAACACCATTTGAGGGGACAGGAAAACCAGAACCCCACAAACATAACCTTTCAGGTTGGTGGTCACGAAGGATCAATCTAGAACACAGGTTGGTTTATAGAGTCGAGCATGACTCAATTTATATCCTTCAATGCCGGTATCACTATTAGGAAGTATGATTTGAAATCTGCATAAACAAAATATAAACACTATGTGAAAGCCTTATGCTACAAGGTTGATTAGATATTCATGGATATTGATTTTGAGACTAATATCCAATATCATAAAATAAATATCAACCAATATCAACTATACATTTTTCGAGGCCTATCCCGAATCGCTAAAGCTCTCGGGATCTGCGCTACGCTCCGATTTCTACTATATCTCCTTTACCCTCTCCCCGAATAACTCTAGCATTTCATCATTAAAATCCAGATGTGTCACAAAACGGACCTGGTCTTTACCGAACTTCACGGACTTGATGCCCTTGTCTGCTAATTTGGAAAGGAAAACTTCCGGACTAATGTCCTGCAATCTTGCGATCACGATATTGGTCACCACAGGGAAAACCTCTGACACAAGGGGGTGTTTTTCCAGCATGAGTCCCATGGCCTTTGCTCTGTCATGGTCTTCAGCCAGACGATCCACATGATGGTCAAGGGCATAGATGGCAGCTGCAGCCAAATAACCGGCCTGCCGCATGCCTCCGCCAAAAGACTTTCTGATTTTTCTCGCCCTCTTGATGTCAGCCTTGGATCCCAAAAGCACAGAACCAATGGGACAACCCAAACCCTTGCTCAAGCAAATGGAAATGGTATCAAATTGCGCTCCCCAATCTTTGGCACTTTCACCGCTTGCCACTAAGGCATTGAAAAGTCTGGCACCGTCTAGGTGGAGTTTGATGCCATGTTTTTCACAAAGGGTTTTAATCGGCTTTACCTCATCCAAAGTATAAATACTACCTCCACCCTTGTTCATGGTGTTTTCAAGGGAGACAAGTGTAGTTTCACAGGCATGTACATCATCTGCACTGATGTTGTCCGCAACATCCTGGGCAGTGATTTTACCATATACGCCTTCCAGGAGTTTGACCGATGCATGGGCATTGGCCATAATACCTCCAGCCTCATAGAGGTAGATATGGGAATATTTGTGGCAGATCACTTCCTTTTGCGGGCCGGTATGCAGCTTGATGGCTATCTGATTGGTCATGGTGCCGGAGGGGCAGAAAAGCCCTGCTTCCATCCCGAACATGTCCGCCAACTTTTGTTCTAAAGCATTGACGGTTGGGTCTTCTCCAAAGACATCATCGCCCACTTGGGCAGACCACATGGCCTCCAACATGCCTTTGGTAGGCTTGGTCACGGTATCTGAACGTAAATCGATAATCATATTTTTTAAGAGATTAGATGCGAGAAGCGAGATGCTAGACTTTTCCGCAAATGGTAAATATAAAGACTAAAAATCTTAGACATAAGACATAAGATGCAAGATTTGAGATCTGGAGCTTCCCGTCGACCGCCATTCGAAACCACACTTAAACCTGATCTCTCGCTTTCCATCTTCCTTTATCCTTAATTATTTCCAAAATCACACTTTCGAAATCCGGCTTTTCCACGCGCTGCAACCTGGCCCCTCGCTAAAAAGCTTTACTAAAGCTTTTATTTACGCTCGGTCCTCTTTTACCTTGGCTCTTAATGAATCCCTCAACTCCTTAATTGTTCAAAATCTTATGTCATAAGTCTTGTGTCTAGCATCTAAGTTCTTGCTTCTTACCTAAAATACTTCAACTTAGAACTATTCCCGGGAATCAAGTCCGCAATGGCCTCTGCAGCCTCGATTGGCCTGTCTGTGGCAAGGATATCAGCACCATTCTCAACAAATTCCGCATAGATTTGGTCCCCGCGGGCAATCGCACTGCGGTCCAGGTTGCCCAAAACCCCAAGAATAGTGAAAACACCTTTCTCATGGAGCAATTCATTGAATTCCTTCGGACGCTCGGAAGTGCCGGTAAAGGCAATCCAACGGTCCACTGGGATACCCGACTCCTCAAACCGCTGAAGTTCTTCCTCATTTCTGATAGTCACGGATAACATCAGTTCAGGGTGCAATCTGTGCATTTTCTTTGCTGCCTCTACACTGTAGGTTATCACCGCAGCGTAGGGTTCGGCATTATACTTCTTGATAACATCCACGACCATTTCAAAAGGAACTTCTCTTTTGATATCCACAGTGAATAAGGTTTTTCCTTTTCCCCATGCCAATGCTTCCTCAAAAGTAGGTATGCGGAAATTTGTCTGATGGCCTTCTTTATCCACCAGGAATAATTCCCTGATTTCTTCAAAAGTATGATCAATTACCTTTCCTTTCCCAGAAGTAGTTCTGTCTAAAGTATTGTCATGCATCAAAACCAAGACCGAATCCTTGGTCAGTGCCACATCAAATTCGATGATGGAAGGAGTGTGCCTTAATGTATTTTCGAACGCCTCAATGGAATTTTCCGGATAACCCGGATAAGGTCCTCCCCTATGTGCAGAAACCATTGATATCCTATCAGAAGTCCAGGAGTAAAAATCCTTGGCCTCTGCTATTGAGGTAACCAGTATCCCATTCAGTTCATCAATATCAGGTGCTGTATTTTGACTATCTGAACCCCCATTTTTACAGGAAAAAACCAGCAACAGCATCAAAAATCCATAAATCTTATTCATCATTTTTTTCTTTTTTGAACCAGAATCCAGAGGAACGCTTTTGAAAAAGTTCTTCCATATCCTGAATTTCCAAATTTAAGGCTTTGGTTGAAATCAATATTTCGATCAATGAAATACCTAAGGAAACCAACAAAGCCAACATGCTCCCAATAAATACATAATTGGCCGCTTCTTGGGCTTCAATGAAAATCAGGTACATACAAATCACACAGAGCAGGAAACTCAAGACTCCGCAAAGCTGCATGTACTTGATCATGCTCAATCGCCTTTTCAGGTTGTGAATTTGCTCAATGATGATGTTTTCTTCCGGGTTTTCGAGGTATTTTTTATGAAGTCCCCGTATCAGATTGGCAATGGCCAAAAATCGATTGGTAAAGGCAAGCATCATCAGAGTGATGGCCGAAAAAAGCAAAGCGGGTGTGGAGAGTTGGAGTTCCATAAATTAAGGTGATGTGACTTTCTTAAATTAATAAGATTAAAGCTAATCCCATCAATCCTGATTTGAATCTAGAAATTTTTTACTAATTGGTAATGGTGAATTATCAGATCCGAATGATTAGTTTAAGCCTAATTTATCATTGGGCGAATTAATACGAAAATACGACTTTAAATGCTTAAGATTAAACCTATCGACAAATTCAGTTTAATCAACTTAATATTGTTATGGATTGTTCTTTTTTTCGGGTCCTGTGGTCAAAGCGCTGATAAGATAAACAACAGCAGTGGAAAGGAAAGACTAAGAACAATCACTGATATGAGGAATGTATTGGTGAATGTTCCAAAATTCCCTCAGCGAGTCATCACCGTCAGTGATGGGATGATAGAATCAGTACTAGGGAGTTTTGGGGAACTAGACAAAGTTATCGCATTGGGATCAAGATGCATACAACAAAATTTCACATATGACATCCCTGGAAAAAATAAGACATACCGGTATACTGATGGCATGAATCCCGTTCGTATGCTTTATCCAGAAATTGCCGAGCTACCTTTAATAGCCTGGTCAGGAATGCCACTTCAATTGGAGCAAATGGTTACTTTAAAACCAGACCTTGTGATTCTTAGAGAAGGATGCTGCACGCTCAATAATTTGGATGATCCCAAAAATAAGCAGGTTTTATCCATGCTGGAATCATTAGGCATTCCTGTAGTGGTTTTGAGAGGCACCACTTCTTATGATCCGCCAAATCTGGATATGTTAAACCAAGAAATCCAACTATTAGGTGATTTATTTGACAAAAAAGAAGAAGCAATCCATCTGATAACTTTTCTAAATGAAACCGTTCACAACATCAAAAATCGAACTTCCGGATTTCGGAAAGATGAAAAGCCCAATGTTCTTATGCTTGGATTATCTCCAATAGCAAGGGAAAGTGGAAGTGCAGGTGTTACAAGGGGCACAGACACTATGGAAGGGTATTTCATCGAGCAAATTATTCATGCTAAAAATGCCATTCGGGGAAAAGGCGGAAGATCTGCCTCCTTGATGCTTAGCGAAGAACAGATTTTAGCTTTAGATCCTGATGTAATAATTTTACACACCGCCACAGGATATCATCCACCAGAAGAAATTTATGAAGCGCCATACTATTCCCGATTACAAAATCTTAGGGCAGTCCGGGAAAAAAATGTCATCGCCCTCCCATGGACACCATGTAATTGTTCCAAAAGGCTAGAATACCCTATAGAGGTTATGATGATTGCCAAAAGTGCTCACCCCGAAGCTTTTGCAGACATTCAAATTCATGAATGGGTTTTAGACTTCTATCAACAAATCTATCATGTAGACCGGGAAATGGCGATAAAATTAAGAAGCGCTCAATGGCTAGATTGGACAATTAACCAGTTTTAATTCATGCTAAAAGTAATTGCTCCCAAAAAAAACAATAAACGGAAGAAATTATTACTTTTTCTCTTGGTGCTTATGGTGGTATTGACAAGCTTGATTTCTCTGAGCATAGGACCATATGACTTATCAGTGAGGGAAGTGTTTCAAGCAATTTTTCAGATCAAAAGTCAACAATTTTCAGACTTTGAAAGGGAAAAATTGGCAAGGTTGATCGTTTGGGAAATCCGAATGCCAAGAATAATTTTAGCGGCTTTGGTAGGCACCGCCTTATCCATTTCCGGAAACATCTTCCAATCTTGTTTTAGGAACCCTTTGGTAGAGCCTTACATCCTAGGAGTGTCCAGCGGTGCAGCTTTTGGTGCTTCAATGGCCATCGTTTTTCCGGCCATCTTTTATTCAATTCCAATATCCGCTTTCCTTTTTGCGGGACTAACAGTCTTGTTGACTTTGTCCCTGGGAGTCATCAGGGGTCAGATTCAAACTTTATCCTTGATTCTAGCAGGGGTCGTTATAGGTTCTTTCTTTTCCTCTTTGGTCTCAATTTTAAAGTACATATCCAATGACTCGGCACTGAGGGAAATTGTGTTTTGGCTTTTGGGAGGATTTTACCACAGTGGTTGGAATGAAATATATCTTTTGGCTCCAATAATCATTCCTGTATCTGGATTCGTTTGGTTTTTAGCTTGGAAACTAAATATAATTTCAATAGGAGATGAAGAAGCCAAAAGCTTAGGCGTCGACCCTAAAAAAAATAAAGTCATCCTAATCCTTTGTGCCACAGTTTTAACATCCCTATCGGTAGCCTATGTAGGGATAATCGCATGGGTGGGTTTGATGGTTCCTCATGCAGCAAGAATGATCATAGGTCCTGATAACCGTTTTGTAATTCCCTTATCCGCATTGATTGGCACTCTTTTTTTACTTTTTTGTGATACCCTGGCCAGAAATATAGTCACAGGGGAGATCCCTATTGGCATCCTTACTTCCATCCTAGGTGCTCCATATCTCATTTATTTACTGAGAACCAAAATTGTATAACATGTTACTAAAGGTCGATCAACTGGGTTTTCAATACGACAGCCAACCTGTTTTTCAGGATGTCAGTTTTACCTTAAATGAAGGGGAACTCTGCGCTATTTTGGGAATTAATGGTAGCGGAAAGTCAACACTTTTTAAATGTATAATGGGTTTTCTGCATGCAAAAAGCGGTAGCATTTCATTTGAGGGAAAAGAAAAAAACCTATATAAGATTTCGGAAATTGCAAAAAAAATTGCCTATGTACCACAGGATCACCCCATAACATTCCCATATTTGGTCAGAGAAATGGTCCTCATGGGAAGGACTGTCCATATCTCCAATTATTTCAAAATATCCGATGATCATTACCTAAAGGCAGAAGAAGCATTACAAGCCCTTTCCTTGGAGGGTTTGGCTGATAAACCATTTAATCAGCTTAGTGGTGGGCAGCGGCAAATGGTATTAATTGCCAGGGCACTGGCCCAACAGACCACGTTAATGTTGCTAGATGAACCCACTTCCTCACTGGATTTTAAAAATCAGTTGCTGATATGGCATATATTATTACAGTTAAAAAAAGAAGGAAAGTCGGTATTGGTATGTACCCATGATCCCAATCACGTTCTTTGGTTTTGTGACAGAGTACTCATACTGGACAATAAGCGGTTGATTGCCGATGGCCCCCCAAAAGAAGTAATGACTGAACAGGTACTGCAACAGATTTATGGTCCCATGTGCACCTTGGAGACTATTGCAGAGAAAAAGATGGTATTGCCTCGAAAGAATTAGGGGCATTGACTTTGTTAGGCCATAAAAAACACTTGCATCCCACTAACTTTTTCCTTCTTCTGCAATTATGCTTTTAAGTTGGTTCAATTTTTCTTGATGCAGCTTGGCCTCCTGTACAAATTCTTCACCTGCATTAATAGCTATCAATTCGTCGATCCTCAACTGCATCTCATAAAGCCTGCCAGGATTATTTTCATCATTAGAATTATCGGCATACCAAGAAGCTTCTAAGAAATTCAGGATTGTGATACTTCTTTCAACCGGAAAATTTTCTGCATCCCTGACAGCCAAAGCCTCTTGAAAATAGCTTAGTGCTTTTACAAAATTATCTGATCTTACTGCTTGTGGGTATTTCATCAAGGCATTGCCATAATGGCTACAAACTCTCGCATAATCGTAAGGAAAGTCTTCTTTTGTGAAAATGGTCAATGCCTCTGCAAATGATGAGGCAGAAACTGCCGCCCACACACTTTTCTTTTTCACTTCATCAGGGATTTCTGAATAAATGATCCCTAAGCTTTCTTGAATTTCTGCATAAGCCACTGGAAAATATTCCTTAGTGAAAAATCTACTGGCCTGCTGATAGGCTTCCATGGCTGGTTTAAAGAACTGAGGGTTACCTTTTTGAGCCCAAATAGTTAGCAATCTCGCCTTTTGCAACAAGGCTTGGTAGGCAAATTCTTCCATGCCCTCTTCTTGAAAAAGTTTGACTGCTTTGGTATAATAACCCAGTGCCTCAGCAAAACTTTCAGAAAAGTTTGCTATCAAACCAGCGTCCAAAAGACATTGTGCTTCTTCTACTTTAAACCCATGAATCTCATAGTAGGTAAGGCATTGCCACAACTTATCTTTCAGGGTTGTCAGTCCTTCTTTATCATAAGGAGGGCTTAACAATTGTGTGGATAAATGGGCCAATGCTGCCTGGATTTTCATTTTTCCTTCCTGGGAAACTTCTGCTGTTTGGATTCTTCTCAACTGTCCTTCAGCTTCGGAAAATCTTCCTTCATCAAACAGATAATTGAAATAATGAAATGCTGAAAATGCAGCATATTCCTCAGTTGGAGCGGACATCGTAGCTTCCTGGTAGTAATAGTCTACTTTGGAGGGATTTGTCACATGGCCATAATGTCTTATCACTGCATGATTATGCATTAGTCTATAATCATCAAATTCCTGATAAGTCTCTACAGAAAGTAGTTGAGGGTCTATTTCACCACCTTCCATCAAATCAATTATAATTTGAAATTCAGCTTTTAGTGTAGGAGAAAATGAAATAAGTTGTAAGGATTTCTCAAATTCTCCCAATCTTATCATGACCAAGGCCAAAAGTACCTTTTCATTGAATAAAATTTTCTCGGGAAGCAGATAAGGAGGCATTGCATTTTGCCAATCTACCGGCAGGATAATATAACCTTTATCCACGATTAAGTGGTTAGCAGAGGCTGATGGCTTCATTGTCTCTATATCCGCAAAAGCAATCCAATCTTGAAGTTGAAAACCGAAATAAACAGCATCCTTTATTTCTTCCCATAAGCCAATGTGGCAGAATATCTTAATCATATAATATGTATTTCTAAAATAGCTTCTTTATCTTCAAAACTGAATTTCAGTGCCTGATTATCTTGAGATAAATCAGGGTGATCAGCGAAAAATTCCTGTAAGGAAATTGATTTATCCCCATGAGTATTTTTTTGTTTGACAAATAGCATGATGGGTTTATACTTTGCCTTAAATGCAATATTACTGGCTTTTGTCAAAAGTATTTTTTTTGCTTCGGGCATCATTGCCGCATATGCCTGCATTTCCTCCCCAATAAGCCGATTCGCCAATTCATGTTGAATAATCAAATGTAGATTATGAAGCTGAACAGGAGTATCCAGTATTTTGGATTGCTGTGGAATATTTTGATTGAAATCAAAGGCCCTTTCCATTGTTTTCAAAGAGTTCTAAGTCATCAATAATTTTATTGGCCAGATGGTACGCAGATTGTTGAATGATGGCTGACATGCCAACGCTTAACCTGGTATCTGTAATAGAGACCAAGTACACTGTGATGTTATCCTTAGGGAAATCATTCTGCATAATTTTTTTGGCATAAGAGAGGGCTTGGTCCCACTTGAGACTATGAAGAAATACCATAGGATCATCTTGTATAGCAGCTTGAATCTCCTCTGCAGGCAATTTAAAAAGACTCCCGTCTTCTTGTCCAGAATTAATAACTCCATCTATGAGCAATATCCTGTCATGATGCTTAAGGGAAAATAAAACCTCAAAGGCAGAAGTCCCCATATCAATAATCGTAAGGATTTCAGGAACTGGATCCAACTTTTCTTTTAATAAGCGAATCACCTCACAGCCTACAGCATCATCACTTCTCACAGGATTACCAAAGCCGAGAATGGCAGTTTTTTTCATGTTTTTAGCGGATCAATTTGGTGGAAAATCCCTTGACACATTAGGGGATCGGTAATGCCAATAAAAAAGTGGAAACCTATCCAGGATTCCACTTTTTAACTGAGGAAGGTTTTACAATTTAAACTTGGTCAATTCTTTTCCACTCTTTCCATCATGGGCATGAACCGTACATACCAGACAGCTGTCAAAGGACCTGGCGACCATACCCACTTCAACAGGATCATGCGGATCTTCGATTTCAGTTCCTTCAAGCGCAGCTTCAATAGGACCAGGATTTCCCTGACCATCATTTGGTCCCACATTCCATGTGGTCGGTGCCATCACCTGATAGTTTTCAATCACCCCATTTTTGATCTCCACCCAATGTGCCAAAGCACCTCGGGCTGCTTCAGTTGCTCCCCATCCTTTCCCATCTCTTTCCTCTGGCTTGATGTAGAATTCTCCATCTAGGTCAATCTGGCCCAGCCATTGATTAAGGTATTCATATAGGCGTGGCGCTTCGTGCAGCCTTGCCAAAGTTCTTGTAAATACAGAAGGTCCCAATTTGTCCATGATATCCAAAAACAAAGGATCTCTGTTTTGGTGATCCAAATTATCAGGATTGCCTGCCATAATCACCCTGGATAATGGCCCTGCTTCAGCAGCGAAACCCATGTACCTAGGTGCTTTGGACCAGCTATATTTTCCAGAAAAGTCTGTATTTTCTAAATTCTGAGAGGGTACAGGTGTCGGAATAGGTTCATCCCATGGATGTGCTGGTGGCACTTGCTTGTACCAAGCATGGTCGACATGTTCCTGAATATCCAGATGGTTTAAGCTGTGAAATTTAGATCCATCATAAAATCCTCCAGGCGAAATAACTGCCTCATTCCTCGCCTCAATAGTTGGGAAATTATATTTATCCTTATGCAAGTAGGTACCATAAGCAATGAACTTGCCTACTCCCTGACCAAATTTATCCAATCCAAATTCAAGACCTGCCCTGATAAACAGTCCCAAATCACTATTTCTTTGGCTTTCATTTTCCTCTACCCATGCCAACATATCATCCCAGGATTTTATTTGCAAATACCTTTCAATAGAGCAGCCAAGGAAGGTTGTTTCCAACCACCTGTTTCTAAAATGGTTAAGAATAGCGTGTGCTCTAGTGATGTCTTTTAAGGTCGGGGCACACATTACTCCTCCTGGCACCATGTAAGAAGAATGTGGCCATTGTCCTCCGAAAATTGCATAGACCTCTACAGGTAAAGCAGAAGCTGTTAAGCCAATTTGAAAGGAAGTGCCCACATAGGCTGAAAATCTTTTGGTCACTTCTTCATAGAGCGGCTTATTGGCAAACTTTTTATTGGCCATATCAGTAGCAAAAATGGCATAGAACCATCTTGGAATACTTTGAATGGTTTCAGCAGCTTGACCAATTGCCCTCAAAAGTAAAGCATTGGGAGTGAGCTGGGTCTTCCAAATAGTATCCAAAGCAGAAGAAGCACAATAAAGGTGTGAACCACCACATATTCCACAAATTCTTGGGGTAACAATAAGTCCGGATTGAGGGTCCTTTCCTGCCATGATTTGTTCAAAACCACGGAACATTGCTGCCTGGGTATGTGCTCTGGTCACTACCCCGTTTTCCATATACACTTTTACGTCCAAGTCTCCTTCTACACGTCCGACTGGCGATATATTCAATTCTTTGTATGTTGACATTACTATGGTTATTTTGAGCTATCAAATTGAGGCCTTGTTCCTACGACCACTTTATCCAGGGTACCCATTGCTTTTTCAAATCCGGCTCTCGCATAGTACCCTGCTTTGGTATTACCTGCCGGGACTGACTTTGGCAAAAAACCCAAATATTTCATGGTTTTGAATACAGAGCCTTTAACGAGGTCATTGTGAGGAAATCCTGGCTCTGTACATCCTAAGCAAGGATGGTTTGCCCTGGTTTTACTGGATTGACGGTTCCACAAAATCCGGTTACAACTGGCCCTGGTCATAGGACCTCTACAGCCTACCTCGTAAAATAAGCATCCGCCTCGCTTGCCAAACTGACCATCCACTTTTTGGGCAAAAGAAATAGCGTTTGGACATCCTGTTTGAACAAAATCTGTGAAAAAGGTTTTAGGCCGATGAAACTCGTCCAATAATACATCTCCAATCCTTCCTGTGGAAATGGCCACTAAAATCTGGGTAATCCAATCAGGATGGGCGGGACATCCGGGAATATTGATTACAGGCAGCCCTCCTTTGGAAACATAATCTGCCCCTAAGAACCCTCCTTTTTGTTTTTTAAGGAATTGCATACCTGTACTTTCAGAAGGATTTGGCGGAACTGCGGGAATTCCTCCCCATGTTGCACAATCACCTATGGCTACCACATAACCTGAAACTTTGGACAAATCTTTTATCCAGTCCATCATTGGCCTTTCAGCAAAATAATTCATTGTACCGGTTCCATTGGGTCCTTGTACGATTGAACCTTCAAAAACCAGAATATCCAATTGGGTTTTTCCAGCAACAATGCTTTCCAAAAGATCAGATACCTGATGACCAATTTCCAGACCTATAGAAGGATGCCAGAGAATATTGACACCAAAATCAGTGACCAATTCTACTACAGTTGGCTCCTCTGCATTTAAAAAAGACATGGTGTTACCACTACATGCCCCTCCTTGCAACCAAAGAACGTTTGCCATTTAAGTTGTCGTTATGGGTTAAATTGTGAAATGAATATCACTTGATCGCCAAACAATATTTTAAAATCAAGCAATAATATCAAATTTAAATATTCTGAATCAAATTAGAAAGGGTTTCCTAATTTTATTTGAATATTTTTTCTAATATTTAGAAATTTTTTTCTAAAAATAGGATTTATAGTGAATAGGACAGTTTTTTGAGACTACCAAATTAAACCCTAAGAGTTGGTCAGATAAATCCGAATATGGACTTGAATCTCTAATACGGACTCTTACGCCTCGACGGGCATAATCAATCGCTTCCCTGCTTTAAGCCCAGTCCCCATCCCTTAAGTCGGGATTAAATGGAAAAAAATGCACCTTTAGATAAGAACAGGATAAATATAAACTACAAACTCTTCTTCTCCCCTGTCTGTGAGATAAGGGGTCATTTGACTCCAGACTGCCTCTTTGAAAAGTTTCTCCTCGGCCGGCAGTCCCCTTAATATTCTTTGAGGTAACCAAAAAATAATGGACATCCAAATATTACTGGAAAGTAACTCATTCATTTCATCCGATTGAGGAACAAGAACACCGCGCTGAACATCAAATTCTATTCTGGATTTAACCTGTAAAAGCATACGGTTGGAATACTTGTGCCATTTCTCCAAGATATCTGGATAATTGCGTTCTATCTCAAACATATCTGTGAAAAAAAAGCGGTATTTCATGAAGAAAGCATAGTATTGCTCAAAGTTTCTATCCAGTCCTTGAAAATTCTCTATAAAAAGATAATCGGACAATATTTCGGAAAATTCACTAAAAATAAAGTCATAAACATATGAAACTATTGCTTCTTTGTTTTTAAAATGATAGGCTAAGTTACCAACACTAATATCTGCAGCATCCGCTATCTGTTGCAGCCTTACATTGGCTACCCCATGTTCGTTAAATGTGCTTATGGAAGCTTCTAAGATTCTATCTTTAGTCTTGGACATTTTACTCGCTGTTAATTATAATCTAAATTTAATAACCCCTCTTGAATCATCAATGTTCCCCTCTGATCTTTTGCCGCCTGTCGTCTAAATAACTGGGACATAATTTCTGCCTTTTTTCTGTCTGATTGGACAGTAATATTCCTCACCAAGAATTTAAGCGGTTGTTTATGATGTGCAAAAATAAGATCTATTCTGAATTCTCCTCTTCTGTAGATCAACCTATCTATGACGGCTGTGTCTCCAAGCCATTCGTTGGATCTCAAAAAACTAAACTCCGACTCATCCCCCAATCTATCCTCATAAAGTGATAATTGATTAATGGAGCGGAGCAGCCAATTATACACTTGAAAATCTAAAACCAGATATTTTTTCATCTTTCACAAATAACGACCCTGTTTTCAAACTCTTCTTCGCCAGTTTCAGTAAAGTAAGGCTTCAACAAAAACCAAACCATTTCCAGATAGCTGCACTTATCTAATTCCTCCGCACCTGTTACTGCCTGCCTACTGATCCAACTTTCACTGGCCCAAACTAAAAGTGAGGACATTTTTTGTGTAAAATCCTGAATTCCTTTGGAATCCAATGCCCCTCTTGCTTCGTTGAAAACCAACATTCCTTGCAATTGTAATTCTTGCCAGTTTAAATGTTCTCTGTATTTTTTTGATATATTTTCATACAACCTTGTCAAGTCCAAAGCGTCTTTATAAAAGAATACATACCGCTTTTGTAACTCAAAATTTGAATTTAAGAACCGATTAAAATCTTCAAAAAGTGGTAAAACCCTAAATTCTGATAGCAAGAGTTTTTGCTCCTCCAAAAAATCACTGAATAAGGCATATAGGATATCGTTTTTTGTTCGGAAATGGTAACCAATATTGCCCAAACTTAGTCCGCAAACATCTGATATATGTTGTAACCGTACATTGACGAAGCCATCTCTATTGAAAAGCTCTAAGGCTACATCTTTAATTCTTGATTTGGTGTCTTTTTTAGTCATCTTATCAGGATATTAAGTCTTCCGGCATTTTTCCCACAATGACAGTCATATACTTTGGTACACAAGAAATCACTCCAGGAATTCAACACCTGAAATCAACAACTCATTCCCTTGGATTACCTTATTGGTGGGTTTATTACAAGAGCAAACAAACTTATAATTCACCACCTCCGACTCTTTATTGCATTCATCACAATGCACTAAAATAGGCAATACTTCAATATAAAGTTTACAATCAATGTACTCTTTTCTCTCAGTAGCTACAACTGCTTCAAAAGCATTCTGCATCAGAATGGGCTCGACATTTGAAAGGAGCCCAACCTTCATGTGGATCTTTTTGATCTTTTTTCTATCCTTTTCCGGATATACAGCGTCAAGAGATCCAAATATGTTTTTGACCAATGAAATTTCATGCATATTTTAATGATTGATGTTTTTTCTCTTTGCAATTGCCTCTCTTATCCTGACAGCGCTTTGATAATCTTCCTTTTCCAATACCTTTTGCAGGAGTTTTTCCAACTCTTGCAAGGTATAAGAAGAAAAAGCAGTTCTATTGCTTTCACCAATATAAATTTCCATATCTATGCGTTGTTCTTCCAAAAGCCGTCTCGAAATCAGGATCGGGCTATCAAATCTCAAAGCCAAAGCAATGGCGTCAGAGGTCCTGCTGTCCACCCTCATCTCCTTTTGATCCGCCGTCCTGAAAATAATTTCACTCCAAAAAATACTATCCTTGACTTCCTTGATCCAAACATGTTCCACTTTGGCATGAAACAAATTCACCACATCAAAAAAAAGGTCATGGGTGAGTGGCCTCTTTGTTTTAATCTGCTCCAAGGCAACCCCTATGGACAAAGCTTCTGCCTCTCCTATAAGTAATGGGAATCTGTTTTTCTTATCCAAATCCTCCAAAATTAATGCAAATTTACTTGGCAGATTTTTACTTGGAGACATAGCTACAATAAAAACCTCAACCAATTCTGATTTATCCCCCATTCAACTGTAAGTTTTGATAAATCCACATAGTTCTTCTAGATTATCAAAAGGTGCGATGACATCCCCCAGATGGATAAGCTTATATAGGCCTGGGCCCTCCACCTCAATTACATAGCCATGTTGCGTTTCAATTTGTTTTTCGCGTTGAACCAAAACCGGCAGGTCAAATTGTTCCATCATTTCCAGTAACCTTTGAGTTGCATTCATAAATTGAATCTTTAAGAAATCAGTAAATCATATAACACAATTCGGTGATTACCTGTATCGGCTATAACCATTTGATGCCTTTCAGGAAATATACTAAAACTAAAAGGCCAATACAAAGATTTTTCAGTACCAAATATTGTGTCCCCAAATTCACTGCCCGTATAAAAATCCGGCTTACCTATCAGAGCATCTGCAGAAACTCCATGAGATTTGGGGACTTTTTCAAACCAAAGAATTCTTGAATTTCCCGTATCGTTAACAAAAAGTCCCTCCTTAAAAAAGCCGGCAAAATAACACCAATTCAATGTATGTGGACCAGGAGATAAACCAAATTGGTTTTGCCCATTGGATTCAAAGTTGGGTTGGCCAACAAGACACTTAGCCTGTTGATTCATCGAATCTTCCCAATGATCCCAGAGGAGGACCCTATAGTACTGTGTATCTGTGATGGCCAATTCTCCTTTTGGCCCAAGGGCAACTCCATAGGGCCATATGGCATTGTCTGGATCATAGCTTCTACTTTCAAAATTTTCCTGGCCAATAACCGAATCGGCTGCCTGACCTGACAACTCCGGGATTTGATTAAAAACCAATACCCTTCTATTACCAGTATCAGCCACAAATAATTTTTCATCAAATACAGCTATCCCATAAGGCCAATAAAGGGAGTCAGCAGAAGGCTCTGAATTCACTCCTTTTCTATTGGGCAGGTTTCCCCGAAAATCCTCCTGACCCAAGACAACATCTGCAGGTTGATGATTTTGCTCGGGAAATTGCTTCCAAATCAATACCCTATGGTTCCAAGCATCTGCTACAATTAAGCTTCTCCCATCTGTCCATACTGCCGAAGGATATTGAAGGGATTGAGCAGAAGCCTCTCCCCCTTCATTTCTACCGGTATTCTTTAAATCAGATTGCCCTATGACTAAATCTGGTTTTTGTTGTTCTCGCGCTGGAATCTGATGCCAAATGAAAACCCTATTCTGTCCGGTATCAGAAACCAGCAGTTTGTTGCCATGTACATACACTCCCCTCGGGGCAAGAAATGGACTCCCTGGGTCACCTAAAAAAACCCTATTTGAACCCTCAATTACCGGAACTTTCTTACCGGGACTCAGGGAAGGAGCTACAGCTCTTTTCAGGGTAATATTCAGCGCTATATTTGGTTTCTTATCATCCATATCAACAAATTCTCGGCAATTGTTCCCCTACCAGCATATTGACAACCCTTCTTCCTCCGATTTGACTATGCAAAACCACCTGACCAGGATGACCATCAATTACTTCTCCAATCACTGCTGCATGTATTCCATTCTCCCAATTTTTTAATTTTTGGACCACTTGATCTGCGATGGAGGCTTCTACAAATGCTACAAAAACCCCTTCATTGGCTACATATAGTGGATCTAAACCTAATAATTCACAAGCTCCTGCAACTGATTCATCTACAACGATGTCTTTTTGGTGAATGGCAATTCCTTTCAACAAAGACTTTGATACCTCATTCAAAATGGTAGACAATCCACCTCTGGTAGCATCCCTTAAAAAGTGAATCCCCTTGCCAAAATCCTCCAAAAGCTGCTCAATAATCGTATTGAAATGACAAGTATCGCTTTCGATATCCGATTCGAATTCCAAGCCCTCCCTGACACTCATAATGGCTATACCATGCCTTGCAATATCATTGGAAATAATCACCTTATCCCC
The DNA here is from genome assembly GCF_003014575.1 of Cecembia rubra. Classification (GTDB taxonomy): domain Bacteria; phylum Bacteroidota; class Bacteroidia; order Cytophagales; family Cyclobacteriaceae; genus Cecembia_A; species Cecembia_A rubra. The sequence continues at coordinate 116,057 of NZ_PYGF01000006.1, read as the reverse complement.
TGTTTTGATTCGGTCAACCGAAATATCCGCTTTTGGATGCACCTTCCCCACTCCACTTGTATTGATAAAAATCTTATCTCCTTTTCCACGCTCTACCACCTTGGTATCCCCAGTTACTATTTTGACCCCGGCATGATCTGCTGCTTGCTTGATATGCAATAAGATTTCCCAAAAATCACTGACACGCAAGCCTTCTTCAATGATAAAAGATAAGGAAATAAAAGCTGCTTTTGCCCCACACATGCAAAGGTCATTCACAGTACCGTTGATCGCCAATTCACCGATATTTCCTCCAGGGAAAAATATCGGAGAAACCACATAGCTATCCGTAGTAAAAGCCATCTTTCCCGGAGTAACTTCAAAGACAGCGCCGTCATGCTGCTTATCTAGGTATTCATTGGAAAGCACATCAAATACTCCTGCATCTAAAAGTTTGTGGGTAAGCAAGCCTCCACTGCCATGCCCCATGGTAATGATCTCAAAATCAAGCTTGGGCATGGGGCAGGAGGATGATAAAATACTTTTATATTCCGACATAACTTAAGGTTAATTCTGGTTTATGTACTAGGCTTCCATTACCTGACCGCTGATTTTGGAAAAATGGTAATACGCCGCGCAAGCACCTTCGCTACTTACCATTGGCGCACCAAGTGGTCTCTCAGGATTACATCCTTTTCCAAACTGAGGGCATTCGTGTGGTTTTTTTATACCTTTCAACACCTGACCTGCAATACATTCCGGGTTTTCCTCCACTTTGGGCATTTTAATTGCAAATTTTTTATTGGCATCAAATGCAGCATACTTTTCTTTAACCTGATATCCACTTAAGGGTATATTTCCTACTCCTCTCCATTCCCTATCGGTAATTTCAAAAATTTCTTCAATCACTTTTCTTGCCTCCGGGTTGCCATCAGGTCTGACTACCCTGGCGTATTGGTTTTCCAGTTTAGACTCGCCCTTCTCCAACTGCTTCACAACCATCAAAATCCCATGCAAAATATCTACAGGCTCAAATCCTGTAACAACAATAGGCACCTGGTATTTATTGACAAGTGGCCGATATTCCCCGATTCCCATGATTGTACATACATGTCCTGCTGCAAGAAAGCCCTGGATTTTGACCAAATCATCATTCATTACTGCATCTATGGCTGGTGGAACAAGTACATGAGAAGCCAGAATGGAGTAATTTTTCAAACCCTCTCTGTGGGCATGAAGCACAGAAAGGGCATTGGCAGGGGCGGTGGTCTCAAAACCTACCGCAAAGAATACCACCTGTTTATCAGGATTATCCTTTGCCAACTTCACTGCCTCTAAAGGGGAATACAATATCCTTACATCTGCACCTTTGGACTTTGCTTCCAATAAACTGTCTGTGGATCCCGGTACCCTTAGCATATCCCCAAAAGAGCATAAAATCACCCTCTCGTTAAATGCCAGATAAACCGCTTTATCTATTAGATGCATCGGTGTCACACAGACAGGACAACCTGGTCCATGGACCATAGTAATTTCTTTGGGAAGCAATTGGAGCAATCCGTTTTTCACAATGCTGTGGGTCTGACCTCCACATACTTCCATAATGATCCATGGTTTTGTAGTGCTTTGATGTATTTCATCCAAATATTTTTTCACCAATTCAGGATCTCTGTATTCCGATAGGTACTTCATTTTAAACAGGTTTTGTGGTCAAGTGAGTTTGTTGTTTTTAGAGCGAGACATTTGAAAATCTAGCCTTTCTTATAATATAACCTTAGGCACCATCCGCTGATTGGCTTTTACTGGAATCGATTGGAGGCAGGTCATTCCTATCGGTTTGGGTATGTTCGATCAATTCATCAATCTCACCAATCATCTCCAAGTATTCGAATGATTTTCTGGCTTCCTCCTCATCCACAATACTGATGGCTACACCTACATGGACAAGCACATAATCCCCCACTTTTGCCTGGGGAACCATCTCAAGACTTGCCTGTTTTACAATACCGCCAAATTGGATCTTAGCCATTCTGACCAGACCATCATACATGGTCTCAATACTTTTTATTTTACCGGGAATCGCCAAGCACATAAGATTTTATTTTAAGTTTTTGTGATCTGTTTTTTATATGAAACCAGGCCATTTGGCCTAGGGATATATTCTCGTCATTAGGAGGTAACTGCTCATGGAATAACAGTTGGTATTCTTCTCCCAGGTATTGATGGAGCAAATCAACCAAAAGGGCATTTTGGAAAACCCCTCCTGAAAATCCTACTTTTCTACAACCTGTATTTTGGATGACTTGAGAAATGATGTGAACCAAGGTCAGATGAAATTTGGCAGCAATAAGGCCTGAATCCAAGCCGTTTGACTTGTCCTTTATTATTTGAGAAATTAAATCAGCACCCGAAATCTTATCTTTTACAATGGAATCCATAAAATAAGATTGGATGGCCGCTTGACCATTCGCGTCAAAGTAGTTCCTGGCCAATTGTTCCAATAGCATGGCGGCCTCCCCTTCATACGTATTGAAATCACAAAGCCCCAAGATGGAAGATACCGCATCAAACAACCTTCCCATGCTATTGGTCTGGGCATGGCCCCCTTTATCTAGCATCCTTGTAAAGAGGGACCATTCCTGTGAAGAAAATTTTCCTTTAATCAGATCGAGAGTTCCACCTGAAATGTAACATATAGCCAAAGCTGAAAGTCGTGGTTCAATGGACATTTTGTCCCCCAAGAGATAATCATAATAATCAAAAGAGCAAGCCCGCTCAAAAGCTCCTGAATGGAACACAAAAAACTCAGAACCCCATAAAGCTGAATCATTTCCAAATCCCAGCCCATCCCAAATCACTCCCAAGATAGGTTCATCAGCATCAAGAGCAGCATGTTCCCAAAGCAAGGCGGCAAAGTGCGCTTCATGGTGGGGAACTTCTGTTACATTTACATAAGGGAAATTGTCAGCAAACCTTCTGCTATGGTATAAAGGATGCTTATCCATCAATATTTGCTGAGGTTGGATGCCGGTAAGATCCAAAAACTTGGTCAATGTGTCCAAATATCTCTCCTGCGTATCAAAACTTTCCAGATTTCCTAAGTATTGACTCACATAAACATTATGCCCCTCCCAAAGTGCAAAAGTACCTTTTAGATCAGCTCCTAATGCCAAAACAGGAAGTTCAGCTTTTATCCTGACCTTATTCCAAAAAGTCGGAGCCAAGCCCCTGCTTCTTCTCAAAACTATTTTTTGCCCGGAATTTTCCGCTATCCGAAAAACGCTATCATCTTGAGGGAAATAAATTTCCCTATTATGATAAATGATTGCATCGGCAAATCCCATTAGTTTTTCAATAGCTTCCTGGTCTTTATACTGTAAAGGACTTTGGTGAAGATTGCCACTGGTGGCAATAATCGGTCTGCCAACTTTCCTGGAAATAAGGAACATCAATGGGTCTGCAGGCAAACACACACCTAAAAGAGAAAGACCAGGAGCAACCCAAGCTTGAGTGCCATGAAGATCAGTATATTTCTTAGGTTTGCAAAGCACAATGGGCCGGGCAGCTGACCTTAACAACTCTTTTTCTTCATGTGAAACTGTGAAAAAATCTGAAAGCATAATTTCATCATGAACCATCAAAGCTAAAGGTTTTCTGGGTCTCCGCTTTCTTTTTCTAAGCATTTGAATTGCATCAGGATTTGTTGCATCTGTTAGCAATAAAAACCCGCCTGTCCCCTTAACTGCAAGAATTCCACCCGATTGGATAATTGTTACTGCATGATCCATCAGATCAACAGGCATAGGAAAAGTATGATCCGTTTCGGGAAAAATCCTCAAATCTATTGGACAATCAGGACATGAATTGGTTTGGGAGTGAAAACGCCTGTTTTGTAAGTCCAAATATTCCTCCTCACAGGAAGTACACATCTCAAAATGCCCCATGGAAGAGCGAAGCCTGTCATAAGGGATACCATTTAAAATAGAATACCTGGGACCGCACTGCGTACAGGAAATAAAAGGATACAAATAGCGGGGATTTTCTGAATTCAATACCTCTGATTGACAGGATGGGCAAATTCCAAAATCAGGACTGATATTTGCGCTCTTGTTCTCGCCTAGCAGCGAGGGTGAAATATAAAAATCATTTGGAAAACTGTCTATCTTAGGAAGTTCTTCGATCCACAACTTGGAAATGACAGCCAGGGATGAAAGCTTGGATCTTAATTTTTTCAAAAACTCATCTAATTCTCTTTTTGAACAAAAGAGATCAATGGTTACTCCGGCGTTTGTATTGAAAACCTTACCGCACAAACCCATTGCATAGGCAACACGTAAAACAGTTGGTCTAAACCCCACTCCCTGAACCTGTCCTTCAATATGAATGCTCCAAAATGGCACTATACAGCAATCGAGTCAGCTGATTTTTTTTCCTTGATTTTAGCCTTAAGCCAATCGCACCAAGCATCAATACCTGTACCGTCCACAGATGAAACTTCAATCACCTCAATGCTTGGGTTAATAGCCCTGGCGTCATTTGTTACTGCTTCCACACTAAATGGAAGATAAGGTAAAAGGTCAGATTTGGAAACCAACATCAATTCACTGGTCAAAAACATTTTAGGATATTTTTGGGGTTTATCGTCACCTTCTGTAGTGGCAATGAGGGTGACCCGATAATCTTCTCCCAGATCAAAAGATGCTGGACAAACCAAATTGCCTACATTTTCGACGAAGAGTACATCTAAACCTGAAATGTCAAAACTCTTTAATGCTTGCCAAACCATTTGAGCCTCCAAATGGCAAATTCCACCTGTCACAATTTGCAAAGCTTTCCCTCCTACTTGTTTGATGCGGTCTGCATCTCTTTCCGTTTCAAGGTCACCAACAAGAATACCCATGCTTATCTCATCCTTTAATCGTTTGACTGTTTCTTGCATAAGTGTGGTTTTACCGCTTCCAGCAGATGAGGTGATGTTGATCATCAGCACTTTTTTTTCCGCCATCTGATTGCGGATACTCTCTGCCACAAAATCATTGGCCTGAAGCAAATGGATGGTGGTATTGTCACAGGTAATGGTACCCCTGACATTTTTACTGGACTTAGGTACTTTGGTATTGGACATAATGTAATCGTGTTTTTTTCCAATATACCATTAAAAAAACCTTAAGCAGTGATTTAGTAATTTTTTTCTAAAAATCATTTAGGCCTACCAACAGATGCCTTAACTTAAAAAAATGAAACCCGTCAGAATTGACGGGTTTCAAGGCATATCATATATAACAGCCCATAGGGCTGAAAAATCCATCAAATATGAATCACTTCACCATAAGCTGCAGCTGCTGCTTCCATTACTGCTTCAGACATAGTTGGATGAGGATGGACAGTCTTGATCAGTTCATGACCTGTAGTCTCCAATTTACGGATAGCCACAATCTCAGCGATCATCTCTGTTACATTGGCCCCGATCATATGGGCTCCTAAAAGCTCCCCATACTTCGCGTCAAAAACCAATTTCACAAACCCGTCTTTGGCCCCTGCAGCTGATGCTTTACCGGAAGCAGAGAATGGGAATTTACCTACTTTCACTTCATAACCTGCTTCTTTGGCCTTTGCTTCGGTATAGCCCACGGAAGCGATTTCAGGCACACAATAGGTACAGCCGGGAATGTTATTGTAATCCAATGGCTCAGGATGATGGCCGGCGATTTTCTCCACGCAGATGATCCCTTCAGCAGAAGCTACATGTGCTAAGGCCGGACCGGGGGTTACATCACCTATGGCATAATAGCCCGGCATATTGGTTTTGTAGAACTCATCCACTTTGATCTTTCCTTTCTCCACCAGGATTCCAACATCTTCCAGTCCAATATTTTCGATATTGGAAACTACACCCACAGCAGAAAGCACTACATCACATTCGATAACAGACTCGTTCCCTTTCTTATCCTTAACGGTCACTTTGCAACCTTTACCTTTGGTATCCACAGCGGTCACTTCGGTACTGGTCATGATATTGACACCATTTTTCTTGTAGATTCTTTCCAAAGCCTTGGATACTTCCTCATCTTCATTGGGCACTATCCTGTCCATGAATTCCACAATGGTAACTTCCGTGCCAATGGAACTATACACGTAAGCAAATTCAACACCTATGGCACCTGAACCTACTACTACCATTTTGGCAGGTTTTTTCTCAAGAACCATGGCCTTACGATAGCCAATGATTTTTTCATTGTCTATTTTCAGCGCAGGAAGTTCTCTGGCTCTACCACCGGTGGCAATGATGATATGGTCTGCTGAATAAACTGTCTTCTTTCCGTCTTTATCTTCAACTTCTACTTTTTTGCCCGGCTGGGCTTTACCCCAGCCCAACAATTGGTCGATTTTGTTTTTTTTGAAAAGGAACTGAATACCTTTGGACATACCGGCAGCCACGTCGCGGCTCCTTTTGATCATGCCCCCGAAATCGACTTCAGCACCTTTTACTTTGATGCCATAGTCTTCCGAATGGTTGATGTATTCAAAAACCTGAGCACTCTTGATCAATGCTTTGGTAGGGATACAACCCCAGTTCAAACAGATTCCGCCCAATTCGGCAGCTTCCACTACTGCAGTTTTCAGACCCAGTTGAGAAGCACGGATAGCCGCTACATACCCTCCGGGACCTGACCCTACAACAATCACATCATATTTTGTTGAAGACATATTTTTAAAGTTTAATTTTCAAATAAGCTACGCAAAAATAAGGCTTTTGGGCAGAGAAAAAAATGGAAACGGGATGTTAAGTGACTTTACCTTCCCATGGGCAAAAAGATCAAAACTCCAATTTAACCTGTTTGCCCACTTTATCCTTTTGCTCCAATTCAAGGAGTTTGGATTTCCGCCACAAGCCTCCGGCATAGCCTGTCAGCTGGCCATGCTTTCCTACAATGCGGTGACAGGGCAGCATGATCAAAATCGGATTGGCCCCAATAGCGGTACCAACAGCCCTTACGGCATTGGGATTTCCTAAGTTGAGGGCAACTTTCTCATAAGTACTCGTCTCTCCGAAAGGCACTTTGTTGACCTCCATCCAGACTTGATGCTGAAAATCTGTACCACCAAAGGCGACCGGGATATCAAACGTTTCTTGTTTTCCTTGAAAATACAGCCCCAGCTGTATCCTGACGTCCATCAAAACGCCATCCAAAAAGGTTTCTGTAACCGGCTCATCGGTAAACTGTAAGCTGACCAGGTATCCATCCCAGGCCTCAGCCCGTACATTACCCAATGGAGTTTCCATCACTGCAAATTCTTTCATGCCATTACTCTTTTAAGGGTGAGGATAATTCAATATGTCAATTAAACGTAAGCGTGTTACAAGGTATAACGGATTTAAATGGATTTTGTCTTTGAAATAGGATTTTATTTCTGCTCAGGACAAAATCACTTCCGAAATCCGCCTTCCGATGCCACACCCTTGTTTTACTTGATACTTAATCGGGACAGGCTCTCCCCAAATCAGCCAAAGGGCTGATTTATTTACGATCGGTCCTCCCACAATCGAAATCACTTGGTGCATAGTACATTGTACTTGGTGCTTCTAATTCGAATCTCTTATTCTTGAGTCTTGAGTCTTGTTTCTAACCTCTCGCATCTCGTCTCTAACCTCTCCTTCACACCATCATCAACCTGTACCTCCATACTTCCCTTACATCCGCAATCAAAACATAGAACGGTTTATAAATGGGATTGCTGGAACATAGCAAAATCCGCTCCTTTTCCCTGATCTGATTGTAGGCAATCTTAAAAGTCACCCCGTCCTGCTCGGTGACGATGACATATTTTTCCCCATCCTTGATAGAAAACCAGTCATCTACATACTCACAGACCAACCAGGCGCCTTCAGGAACAGGCAACATGGAATCCCCATCCACCTGAAAAACCCGGTGCTTCTTATCCTGAGGCAAAAAGGGCAGAGAAAAGCGGGGCAACTCTTCTATAAAATCCGGATCCGAAAAGCCAGCCAGATAAGACGCTTTGGCTTTCTGGGACACCACCTCTATCAACTCTTTACCCTCTGCATCTACTGTGGTACTGAGAATGCGGAGGTTCCGACCCCGGAGAAACTGATCTGTCTCCAAAAGCTGCCGGAGTTTGTATTCAGAAAGCGCGCCCAAATCCTTCCTCAAAAGGATATCCACCGAAACCCCAAAATAATCCGCCATCTCCAAAATGATCTCCAAGGGCGGATTGATGTTCAGTTCATACCCCGCCAGCTTGGACCTGCTGATGCCTAAGGCATTGGCCAAGGTCTCTTGGGTCAGGCTTTTTTGCTTGCGTAGAAATTTAATGTTGGCGTTGAGATACATTTTTTCTGTCAGCTACTGTCGTGCATTGTGATTTTCCTTTTCAAATATAGAAAAATTTGTTTAAATTATAAACAGTAAAATGTTAAAATATTTGACAAAATGAGCAGTGGAAGAAGTATAGTCCATATGGATCTGGATTCGTTTTTTGTGTCGGTGGAGCGGCTGTACGACAGCAGGTTGAATGGTAAACCCATCCTGATCGGGGGATCGGGAGACCGGGGAGTGGTGGCTTCCTGCAGCTATGAAGCGAGAAAATTTGGGGTACACTCGGCCATGCCGATGCGGACTGCAAGACAGCTCTGCCCGGAAGCCTTGATCATCCGGGGGGATTTTGAGAAATACAGCCAAAAATCCCATGAAATCACGGAAATCATCCGGGAGGATGTACCCCTATTTGAAAAATCCTCTATCGATGAATTCTACATAGATTATACCGGTATGGACAGGTTTTTTGGTTGCTTAAAGATGGCCAAAGAACTGCGGGAAAAGATCCTGAAGGAAAGCGGCCTGCCCATTTCTCTGGGCCTTTCTGAAAATAAGACTGTATCCAAAGTGGCCACAGGAGAAGCCAAACCCAATAATTACAAAGAAGTTACCCGGGGAACAGAAAAACCCTTCCTTGCTCCCCTCTCTGTGCGGAAAATCCCGATGATCGGAGAAAAGACTTCCCTTACCCTGTACAATATGGGCGTAAAGACAGTCAAGACCCTGCAGGTTATGCCCTCAGAATTGCTGGAAGCTACTTTTGGCAAAAACGGATTGAGCATCTGGGAAAAAGCCAATGGAATCGACCGCTCTCCTGTGGTCCCTTACACAGAGGCCAAGTCCATCTCTTCGGAAAACACCTTCGAGCAGGACACCATTGATGTGAAGATGCTGGAGGCCAACCTCATCGCCATGACAGAGCAGTTGGCCGGCAAACTGCGTCAAAAGCAGCAGCTCACGGCTTGTGTAAGTGTGAAGATCCGCTATTCGGACTTTGACACACATACGGTACAGCAGCGCATCCCCTACACCTCTGCGGACCATACACTCATCAAAACGGTGAAAGAACTGTTCAAAAAGCTGTACACACGCCGTCTGCTTATCCGCTTGATCGGCGTACGCTTCAGCCACCTCGTCCATGGGAATTATCAGATCAATCTCTTTGAGGACACCGAAGAGCAGATCCGCCTGTATCAGGCCCTGGACAAGATCAACGTGAAATACGGGGATAAAACTGTGTGCCGGGCCATTGGCATGCAGGTAGGAAGAAGACGCTTCAATCCTTTTAATGGAGTAGCGCTATAGAAGAAAAGATAGGCCAATTAAAGTAATAAGAGATTTAAGACGGGATAATGGGCCACAAAGGCTCAAAAACACAAAGGAGATTGGTTTTTCGGTTCCTGCATTCGGAAACCCAGGGATCATTGGTCCCGCGTTCAGAAACACGTGACAACGTAGAACCTCTTTTCCTTGTGTCCTTTGCGAAAACTCTGGCGTCCTTAGCGGTTAAAAAAATGCGCTGAAAGCTCCATATTCAATGGTCCCGCGGTGCAACCGCGTGACAGCAGGTTACGGGACTGGCAGTGATCTACTGTGAAGTATGTGGTAAAAAAACCGATTCTAAAATACATGGTATCAGGGTTCGGGATTACAAATCCCGAACAGCTGACGTCTCGCTTCTAAAATAAATCCAACTTTTGTGTTCCTTTTGTCTATTTGGTGGTTCGTAAAAAACTTCACGGGTACCCAGCCGGTCTTTTCATGGACTTTGCCTTGCCAGTTCCAAAGCTTTTGTAGTAGTAAAATACTTCACCAGCATATTGGGCACTTCCCAATCGGGCATATTGCCTTTTTGGAAGTATTCCAAAAACCTTCCCGTCACTTGGGCAAAATGGGCCTCATGACCTACATGGTAACTATCGGGAATCTGTACCAGGTACTTTCCATCGGGCAACTTCTCCAAGCCAAGCCTAGGGTATTTTTCCTGTAGGCTTACACGAATGGCTTCCTCCAATTCCCTTTCCTGCCCTTCCAATAACTCCACATATAAAGTGGGTTTGAAAGCCTCTGCTTCCCCCTGTTGGATGATCAGATGGGCTTTGGTGCCCCGCATCACACTGTAGTGGGTATCTCCTCCTCCCTCTGGAGCCTGAAAATCCCAAATGACGCTGACCTTGGCATGCTTACCCCGTAAAGTATAATGCATCTCTCCATTGCCATAGACCTGAAGCTGCCCATCTTGAAGGTCTTTGTGTAAAAACTCCGGAAAATCTGCTTTTCCGGTAACTTTTTGAAACTCTTCTGACGAAAGAGGGGTAGACCACCTTTTCGCAGCAAGCATATCTACCTCAGACATGTCCAAAACCTGATCAGGAAAAGCTGCCCATTGGATCAGATCTACCAAATGCGTGGTCACATCAACCAAGCCTTCTCCTTGTTTGGTCACATCAAAAAACCAATCCGGACGGATCAGGGGCTGTCCGGAAACATATTTGAAAAAATGGTGTACGCTTTCCTTGGTAATCGCAGGTTCCTCCAGTGTTCCATCCACCAAAGTCCCAAAAACTGCAGGAATCAGAGACATCTCTTTTTGTAAAATGGAAGTGATCTCAAAACGCTCGGTCATGATGTCATAAAGCAAGAGGTCTTTCTCCTGTGCCAAAGCAAATGCCTGCTGCAATTTCCCGAATCCCTCCTGATCAATCACCAAAGGTTTATCCGCATAGACATGTATTCCATTTTGAATTGCGGCTAAGATATAATCTATTTTCTGGTCGTTTTTACCGGCCACCATCATCACATTCCCGGGCTTCCTTCGGATCATCTGATTGAGATAATCGGGCGTCTTATAAACCTCCACATTCCAGGCGGTAGGATGGTCACTTCTTGTATTATACCCTTCAAGTCTTTGAAGGAAATCCTTGAGTTCATCCCCATCCGGTGCAAAAACATACACGGTAGAATCCACTCCGGGATACATGGATTTATGGATCAATCCGGCATGAAAATGCCCAGGATCCAAACTCATAAATACCACCTTGTCACTTTCCTCCATACTGTCTTTTTTTGGGGATGAGCAATTGGCTAAAAGGAGCAAAACAAGTAATCCCAACATTTGAATTGCCCAAACTTTGATGCTTTTAAACTTTAACATAATCTGTTCCATAAGGTGCTCTTTGGGGCCTGCTTAGATGTGCATTGGCCTCATCATCATTGACAAATCTTTCTGCTTCCACATCCCACTCCAATCTTCTTCCCACTTTCATGGCCACGTGGCTGATCAGACAAACGGAACAGGAGCGATGCCCAATTTCAATCGGGGAAATAGGTTTCTTACCAGTTTGGATACATTCCAGCCAGTTGCCATGCTGGTCATCACTCTTGTATAAGTGTATCTCATTGGGGCCAATTACCGACTCCAATATTCTCGGATCGGAAGCATCCAGTGCTTTGGCACTTTCGCTTTTGCTCACTGGATCACTGGCAGAAACGACATAGTCCCCGCGGGAAACCCATATCCAACCTTCGGTACCTTCATACCGGATGCCATTGGGATAACCCCCGCTGGTCAACATGGTAATTCCATTGCTGTATTCAGCTTTGACCATAAAATCCCCATGCACGTTCCAAAACCCCGATCTGGGGAATTCTGCGACTGCTTCAATATAGCTTGGCCCGGTGAGTTCGGTATCCATACCCCAGGCAGCACAGTCAAAATGATGCTGTCCCCATCCGGTAATCATTCCTGCTCCATAGTTTTCATGCCTCAACCATCCCGGCCGGTCATATCCTTCTTGGGGATGCACGCCTATTTCAGAATAAGGCAATTCCTGTGTTGAGCCCAGCCACATGTCAAAATTCAGGTTTTTAGGCACAGTCATAGGAACTGCTTCCGGTCCAGAAGGATCACCTGGCAACCCTATGCGAACAGTATGCAGTTTCCCAATTCTCCCATTACGTACCAATTCCGCCGCTATCCTGAACTGGGGGCTGGAGCGCTGTTGGGTACCTAATTGCACAACCACACCGGTTCTTTTCACCAAATCTGTCAACTGCCTGCCTTCCTTGATGGTGAGTGAGGTGGGCTTTTGCAGGTAGATGTGTTTGCCTGCCAATGCAGCTTCCATGGCAGGTTGGGAATGCCAATGGTCAGGCGTACTGATAATCACAGCATCGATGTCTTTATCCAGGAGCATTTCCCGATAATCTCCATACTGCCTGACATCCATGTAAGCCGAACCCATTTTATTGCGGTAATAACGCTCAACCAACTCTTTTCCTTCCCTCATCCTCTTACTGTCTACATCGGAGACCGCCACAATCCTCGCTACATCATGTTTCCATGTTCCTGGTAAATCATGGTCCCTTGCAATTCGGCCACAACCGATCTGTCCTACGTGAATTTTATTGCTGGGTGCATTTTTCCCAAATACCGATGCAGGTACTATGGTTGGAAAACCCAATACAGCACCTGATAAAGCGGTAGTTTTGATAAAATCTCTTCTTTTCATAGGTTATTTAGGTTTAACCCGAAATATGCATTAGAATTTCTACGCCACGGCGCACAAGTTATTATGAACCCTAATGCATAATTCGGGCTTAATGGTTTCAATATTTTGCAAATTCAATCCAGTAGGCTTCCGCTTCTTCAGCTGATAATTTTCCGTCAAACACAATCATTCTGTACTTGAGTATATTAGTCTTGCCGGGTTGGATTTCCCATGCTTCATGTCGGATAGGGCAGAATTCTACAAATACATTTCCTACACCATCATAATCCTCTTCTGGCCATACCCTCATTGGCTCAGGATGTGCTCTATTGTTGGGATGGCTAAGAAAGAGTATGCCGCTTTGGCCGGAAGGGTCATCAGACTCCCCATACACCATCACCCATTTGGCAAAACTCCCATCTGCTGTTTTGCGGTCATCACCTCCTGAAGTCATTATTTGGCTGTTAGCTGTTCCCCAGCGGGCTGTGGCCCTAAATCCAATTCCTCCACCATAACGATATGCATCTAATACTACCGGACTGCTTAATGGCGTTGAGATTTCAGTAATATAATCCACTGCATATCGCTTATCCTGCACGTTCCAAACCCTGATTCCCAAATCTTCTTCAATGGCCACTTGTGGTCCATTTGGTGCTAATAGATCAATATGATTTTGCCTGGCTACGATTTGAGCATATTCTGCATGTTCCCTGGAAGCCAGGAGACGATCAAAATCCACTCGACCCTGTCCATCTCCCAAATTCCAAAAATCCACTTCCCTTCCCTCCACCAATGTCCTGGTCCAAGGCCCCCATACCCCATAGTGGTGATAATGATCAGGAGGCTGAATCCGGGTAAGTTCCTGCCCTGATGGAGAATAAATCGGATGGATAAATCCAGATTTGCTGAATTGGGCATCTACTCCCTCAGGAACAGGAGCCATGGCTGTCTGATACCTCAGTAAGATCTTATCTTCAAATACAAAATCTATCCCTTTTTCTGATTCCCTTAATTGGATTTCCTGGCCAAAAGCTAAAACCGGCAATATTATAAGCCATGCCATTCCACAGAAAAGTCTTTTGAAAATCATTGGTTATTAGGTTATTTGGTTTGGATTGATCAATTTATACAAAATATCGAAAGCTGCCATGCAAAATTCCGATTTTAGGATGGTTGGAATAATATCCACTTTGATGCTCATTCTGACCGGGTCTGTTCATCCCTCTTATTGCCAAGATTTACCTGTAATCCCTTTCAATGATGCATGGAAACAAAAAATTCATGGCTTGGCTCCGGAGAAAACGGATTTTCCCGCTTCTGAAAAGAAAAGGATTTTGGTTTTTTCCTTACATACCGGTTTTGAACATTGGGTCATCCCCCATACGTCCGAAATGATTCGGATCATCAGTGAAAAAAGTGGGGCATTTGAAGTCATGGACAGCAAGGACATCAGGATGTTTGAATCCGAAAACTTAAAAAAATTCAGTGCTGTAGTGCTTAATAACACTTGTTCAAAACCTAAACACCGTAATCTTTTCTGGGATAAACTTAGGGCTGAGTCAGATACTGACAGCCTGATTTTAATGCAAAAGGCCCTGGAATTAGAAAATAATTTATTGGCATATGTCCAAAATGGAGGTGGACTGATGGTGGTCCATGGCGGAATTACAACCCAAAACAAATCCAGGGCATTTAGCAGGTTGGTAGGTGCAAGTTTTGATTACCATCCTCCCCAACAGCCCATTCAAGTGCGTCTGGTAGATCCCGAACATCCCCTTATAAAGGTTTTTCCAAAAGAAGGTTTCAACCATATAGATGAACCCTACTTCTACAGCAACGCTTATGAAGATATCGATTTCAGGCCCTTGCTTTATTTCAACAATGAAGAAATCAGGGGTCAAAGGCAGCCTGCCAAGACAGGAAAAACCTTTTTGGCCTGGATCAGATCAGAAGGCAAGGGCAAGGTGATGTATTGCTCCCCCTCCCACAATGCCCAGAGTTTTGAAAACCCGGACTTGCTCCGGTTCTTTTTGAACGGTTTGCAATATGTGGTCGGAGATGTGGATTGTGATGATCGGCCTTTGGGGTCTTCCTGAGATTTTAAAATTCAGCATTTACAGAGAAGAGGATGATATCCAGTGCATCGCATCACGCTGAGATTTTAAAATTCAGTATTTACAGATCACAAAATGACAAAAGGTTTCACGTGGCGGGCGCAGCGCAGTCGCAGCGATCGCCGCGAGAAATGACTATTTGTCATTGGTAGAAATGAAGTGTTTAACCCAACTCTTGAATTATGTTGAAAAAAAATCAAAAAGACCTTTGGGTAAGCCGCGGCGCACCCAAAGGTCCTAAACCTACCTTCTGCCCAATGAAACCCGATAGTTATCCGGCCTGCCCTGCATGTTGATATTGAGGAACCTTACCCGGCGGTTTTGGTCTCTGAAAATAATGGCATCTTCCTGATCCGGATCAACTTCCTCTCTGGATCTTCCCCCAAATAATGCCCTTGCACCTACCTGTGTTACAAGGCTCCAAGGAATCCGAATCTGGTAATTCATATCCATATCAAGGCCCTGTCTTCCCGAAATCTCCAAAAAACCTAGACTGGAGTTGATATTCATCCTTGGAATTATCAAGGCTCCTTCTTTAAGTTCAAAGGTATTGGATAGGGTATCAAACCTTACCCTGTTCAGATTCCTATCCGAAAAATAGTCTGATAAAGCTGAAAATGGCGCAAAATTCAATAAGGTTCCATCATAGACCGTCAGAGCCAATTTTGCTTCTGACTTATCAATTATTGGTGTCAGATCAGGATAAACCAAAAACCTGCCCTCAATATTTCCGGAAATGCTTCCCTTTAAATTATCATTGATCATGATATCTTTTCCTGAATGTTCCAGCTTAAATAACAATTTATCTAAGTCTAATTTTTCAGCATGCAATGCAGCATGTAAATAAATCTCGTCGGGATTGGATCCGTTGAAGTAGCCCTTCATTCCCAGGCTACCTTTAGCTACTCTTAGACTGAGCGTGTCCAAATGAAGGAAGTGATTGCTGTTTGTCCGCGCTTTTGCCCTAATGTCTTCCAACCAATTAAAATGATAATTCAAGCGCTTGATATCGGCTGAAAACTCCATTTCCCTGAATGGAATCTTGAAAATATTGAATGCCTCTGCATGGTTGGTATCTTCCTCAAATCCTTTGAATCCCAATAAAGCATCCAGATCCAGGGCAGCTGCTCTTAAATGAAAGTAATCATTTCTGGTTTTGACACTGTCCCGCATATTGAGTCCCAGGTCAAAGGCAAATTCAGATGCTCCCATTTTTCCTCCAAAATCCTTAATGGAAAGGTAACCTTTGTCCCAATTTACCTTTCCTCTAAAATGTTCAAGTTTGAGCGGGTGCATTTGCATCCTTCCGGTAAGCTGTTCTAGAATAAAATCAGCAGATTGCAGGCCATCATTGAAATACAGGTCCAATTTACCTTGGAAATTCAGAGAGCTGATTTTTTCATCCCTCCAGCTTTCAGGTAGATAATCGACCCCATTATAAGTCATAAGGTCACTGATTTTCAGTTTATTGGACTGAAATACTCCCCTAATACTTGACGCACCTTCCCGCTCATCTTTAAACCACTTTGGATAATTTTGCACTTTGAATTTCAAAAGGAAATCCGAATCATTTATTTCTCCTTTGAATTTCCGTACATCAAGTTCCTTTTCTCCCACATAAACCTCAACATCAAAATCATGGAATGTATGGGGGTAATTTTCCAGCTTTGCATGAAAATCTTCAATCCTGAACTGCCCTTTGGGTAAATAGGCAAAATCAAAAAGTTCATCTGCTTGAGCTGTAAAACCAAATCTCAGCGTTAAATCATGGATTTTTTCTTCTGTATTTCCATTGTCAAGCAACTGTCCCAGATCCAGCAATTTTGATTTGGCCTCTATGTTAAGGTCGATGGGTTTGGAAAATCGGTGGAAAAGTGCGGGAAAGTCACTCAAACTTCCTTTCAGTTCGATGTCAGAATCCTTGATTTTAAAATTCAATCTCCGGAGCGTAATTTTCCCTGCCTGCATCATAGCATAAGCATTGACCTCCTGTACAGGATAGGGATAACCTTTCAAGGAAAAGTTAAGGTCTCTCAAACTCAATTCAGACTGAACACTTTGCTTCAGCCTCGCCAGATCGGCGGTTGAGGCATCTATTTCCACCAATTCATCAAAATCCATGCTGAGTAGCACCTGTCCGCTCATTCCTTCAAAGGCGTCCAATCGGAAAAACTCCCTGACAAATCCCAAATCTATGTCCGCATTCAGTTTTACCTTTACGTAGGGATCTTCGAAGTTACGAATGATCAGATCCCCCTGAAATATTCCCTGATCCGGTCGGGCATTGAAGTTTTGGATTCTTAGCTCAGAAGTTTTTAGACTTTTTTCCTCACCATTGGTGAAAAAACCATAAAACCTCAGGTCATCCACTTTTCTGTTGTTTTCTGCCCGGAGAAAAAAGGCATTTTCACATCCAAATTCAAAATTCATGGATGGACTGTGGCCCTCAGCAATAAGTCCCTTTACCGAGCCCTTGAAGAACACTTCACCCTGATTATGGTACTCCTTCAGTGCCTGGGACACCAGGTCTGGCAAAAATGCGGCGATTATATTGAAATCAGGTTTTTGGCCATCTAACTTAAGATCAAGATCGATTCCTTCTTCCAAAACATCCACTTTTCCTTTTGCTTCAAACAAAGCCTCTCCCAACATCACACTTGAAGGTTTTAAGTTCAATATCTGTTTTTCCAGATCGTAAATTAAATCCAAATCCAGTCTGATATGCTTGTTGAAAAAGAAGGTTGGCAGCCCCTTACGCAATAAATCAAACACCAGTTTCCCATCCAAATCAAATTCAAAATTCCCATCCCTTTTCCGAATACTGCTTTTCCAATTGTCCAGGTGAATCCTGTAGGACATGGTGTCTGAAAGGTCCTCATAAGAAATTGAAAAATTATTGATTTTAAGCTTGGCCAGGTCAAACTCCATTATCTCTTCCTGTTCCGATTTTTTGCTCTGTATACCCTTAGCCAAAAGAAGGTTGATGTCACCATTAGGATATTTGACCACATCTACATGCCCCTCACTGATGCGGATGCTTTTCACCTTATAATTTCCTCTTAAGATATCCCAGATATTGAACCCTACATACAGGTCCCCTGCCCTGTAAAAAGGCCGGGTATTTTTGTCCTTGTTTTCATAAAATGCTACTCCCTGGAGGTCAATGGAGATATATGGAAAATCCGACAACACAGAAATCCGGCTGTTTTCCACGGTCAGCTTTCCTAAAAACTGTCCATTAGCAGCATCAATGGCCTTTTGGGTGATGGCTTCCTGTTTCAAAGCAAACACAGCAGCGGTCAGCCCTATCAAAAAAAACGGAAGGGCAAACAGGGCAATGATTACCTTCTTTATCCAAACTTTCATGAGGCATTTGAAATTTCCTACACAAACGGCAAGCGCCCTAGACATGGTTACATTGGAAATAAAAAAACCTTTAGGTTTGCTTCCGCAATCCTAAAGGTTATACTTGACTATTTGGGTATTTTGAGACCCTTTTAACTAAGTAAATAACAATTTACTGTTGGAAGAAAGATATTTGAGCAAGCATAAACACACTCAAAATAATATCCTCTGACCCAAAAGACCTTACCCATTATAGGGCAATCTATAGATTCTTTTTCCTGTCAATTTGTAGATTGCATTGCACATTGCAGGTATGAATGGCGGTACGGGCGGTTCACCGACCCCCGTTGGCTTTTCCATACTTTCTACTAAATGAATATGGGTCTTTTTCGGTGCCTGTGGCATTCGGATCAGTTCATACCCATCAAAATTATTCTGCTGTACTTTCCCATTTTCAAAGGTTATGGCAGAAGTGAGAACCAAACTGGCCGCAAATTGGGCACCTCCTTCAAATTGTGACCGGATACGGTCTGTATTTACACCTATTCCGCAATCTACGGCATAGTGCACTTCCGGAATTAAAATCTGTCCATTGTTTCCTTTCTCCACTTCTACGATACAGGCCACATAAGTAAGGAAGCTTTTTTGGACGGCAAATCCTACTGATTTCCCAGAAGCAATAGCTTGCTTCCAGTTTGCCTCTTTAGCTACTTTTTCTATAACCCCTCTCAATCTGCGGGTATTCCATGGAAATTTATCCAATGGCTCTCCGTAATTGCCAAAATCACCTTTCAATTCTCCCTCAAAAGTAAGGTTCTTATCCTCTGCCAACATGCCCAACAGAAAATCTACCGGATCAACTCCTTTGATTTCAGCTACCTCATCCAGCATACAATTGACAGCGAATGAATGGTGGATATTGCTCACCGAACGTAACCATCCTATTCTAGTATGCGCTTTGGATTCGTGGGTTTCGATCCGGATATGGGGAACTTCATAAGGAAAATCTATACAACCAAGACCCAATTCTCCATCAGAAGGATGGAGTTCATCGGAATTTCCAGTCGCTCCAATAGCGGGGAATACTGTATGATGGTTCCAACCGCTCAGATTGCCATTTTTATCCAAAACTGCCCGGATGCGCTGGGCACTTTGGGCATGATAAAAGTCATGATGAAGATCATCCTCCCTTGTCCATTGTACACGTACAGGTGATTTTGCAGCTTTGGAAAGCAGTGCAGCTTCCACCACAAAGTCCGGTTTTGATTTTCTTCCAAATCCTCCACCCAGGAGGGTAACATTCATTTTGACATTTTGATAGTCAATGCCCAATGCCTCAGCGACTGCTTGTCTTGCCCATTGCGGATGCTGTGTGGGCGCCCAAATTTCACAGGTTCCATCTCCTTTATAATCCGCCATGGCTGTAGGAGGCTCCATGGTCGCATGAGCATAAAAAGGCGCCAGGTAGGTCTTTTCAATTACCTGTCCTGCCTGTTGCCGGGCGGAATTAAAATTGCCTCTTTCTCTTCTTACCTTACCATTTCCTGAGGTACTCTGCAACATTTCCTGCAACTGTTTTTCTGAGGAATAATTTTGATTTGGCCCTAAATCCCATTCAATTTCAAGGGCATCCCTACCTTTCATCGCAGCCCAGGTATTGTCTGCAATTACGGCAACTCCTTCCAAAGGCTTGTCGAGGCCCGGAGGAATTCCAGACCCTTCAATTTTCACCACCCTATTGACGCCAGGAATGGCCAATGCTTTTGCATCATTATAAGAAATAACTTTGGCACCAATTACAGGGCTCCTTTTTACTATGGCAACCTGCATATTTGGCAGATCGATATCAGCCCCAAATGTTGCCTTACCTATGGCAATATCTAAGTTATCATAAATTGCAACATCCTTGCCGATAAGCTTATATGAAGAAAAGTCTTTAAGTGTGATATTATCCGCATTTGGCATTTCCAATTCCCTGACTATCTCTACCAAATCTCCAAACTTGATTTTTTTGCCTCCTGAATGGATCACCTGACCATCTTCTGCCCTACATTCGGAAACATCTACTCCCCATTTTTGGGCAGCTGCTGCCAATAACATATGCCTGGCTGTTGCTCCAGCCCTACGCATCGGCTCATAAAACATCCTTACGGAGTAGGATCCATCCGTATTTTGGTCTCCATATTTTTCTTCATCTCCTTCTGCCTGTACGATTTTAACTTTAGTCCAGTCAGCTCCAAGCTCATCGGCAACAATCATAGGCAGAGAAGTTCTGATACCGGTCCCCATTTCAGAGCGGTGGGCGATAATTGTCACCAGGTTATCAGAATCAATGCTCAAATATACATTGGGAGCAAAAGTGATGGTATTGCCTTTGGGACCACTACATTGGAAGTTCACTCCTAAAAGGAACCCCCCTGTGGCAAGGGAACTGATTTTCAGAAAATCTCTTCGTGAGGGAATAAATACTTTACTTTTATCTTCAGGATCTTTGGATTTCAGAAAGGGCAATTTTGGTATCATGACATTTTTCTTTTCTGTGGAAAAATCAATAGGATTTGGAAGCGGTAAGGATGGCTTCCTTGATACGGTTATAGGTACCGCAGCGGCAGAGGTTACCTGCCATCGCAGATTCAATTTCAGCTTCTGATGGCTTTGGATTCCGTTTCAACAAAGCGGCGGCATTCATGATCTGTCCTGTCTGACAGTAACCGCATTGCGGAACTACATGTTCTACCCAGGCCTTTTGGATAGGGTGATTAGCGTCTTTGGAAAGCCCTTCTACCGTTGTGATTTTCTGACTTCCTACTTCTGATACAGGAAAGGTACAGGAACGTATGGCCTCATCGTCCAATAAAACAGTACAGGCGCCGCAAAGTGCCTGACCACAACCATATTTGGTTCCTTTTAAGGAAAGGATATCCCTCAGCACCCAGAGTAAAGGCATGTCCGGCTCTACCTCCACCTGCTGCTTTTTTCCGTTGATTATCAGGGTGAATTTTTCCATCGATTCTTGAATATTGTTTTGATGATTGTTGGCTTTGAAAATAAGGATTATAAGTTAATGTGATTTTTGTCCCCGAAAAAACAATCCAAACATTTTATTTTGGTAGATTGAATTGCAAACAGATACGTTTCCAAAATCATGCCATGATAAAAAAATTTTTCCAAATTCAGATCAAGGCTTTTGATATGCTGGATGAGCGCTGGGAAAGCGGACCGATTTCGAAGATCATCAGCAATATCGTTGTGGCATTTTTCCTGGCGGGATTATTACTTGGAGTTTTGGCATATTTGGATATCTATCAGGTAAGTGTAGGATACAGTGCTTTCTTTGCCATTGAACTGGCCTTTAATGTCCTGTTGATCTTTGAGGTTTTGGGGCTGATTTTCCTGATTCCCAAATCTGTGGCAGATGCAGTAGGAAAGCAGTTTGAGATCATATCCCTGGTTTTGTTACGCGATGCATTCAAGGAATTTGGACATTATCTGGGTGAAGTAAATTGGGGAGTAGAATTCCTGCTGGAACTGCTCCCTATCATTTCCGATGCTTTTGGCGCCATACTGATATTCCTGATTACGGGACTTTTTTACAGGGCACAAAAACACGTCAGGATTACCGGAAGCTATGAAGAGCAACAGAAGTTTATAGGGATCAAAAAATTGATTTCCATTTACCTAACAATTTCTTTCATCGGATTGGGAGTTTATGATTTGGTCTCAGCCTATCAGAACCATCAATTTATTTACAGCATCAAACTGTTTTATACTTTGCTGATCTTTACTGATGTATTTATTCTATTATTTTCCCTTAGGTACACCACAAAATATTACAACCTTTTCAGGTATTCTTCATTTGCCTTGGCAACTATATTTCTAAGGCTGACATTATCCGCTCCTGCATATTTTAATGTAATGTTGGCTGTGATTGCTGGATTAATGGTACTAGGGGTTACATACATCTACAACAAATTGCTCAACAAGCAGGAAACCTAATAAAAGCAAAAAAATAAGTCCCTGATTTTGAATTAAAATTAAGGAATTGTCTGTCAAAAGTCATTTTTTTTAAGGATGACATTTGGAAAAAATAGACCAACCTGCTAAGTTTGCATCACGTTAAACGAAAGCGCTTAACAAAACAACAAAATTCCTCCTTAGCTCAGCTGGTTAGAGCACATGACTGTTAATCATGGGGTCCTTGGTTCGAGCCCAAGAGGGGGAGCAAAAGCCTTGCAGCAATGCAGGGCTTTTTTTGTTTTAAAAACGGCCTCAGAATGCATTTCTGGGGCTTTTTTCATTACAACAAGCGGAAAAGCATTCACTGAAAAACGCAGTTGAAACGAGCTGAAAAACCAGCATTTTCACCATGTTTTTCCAAAATGCGTGCAAAATGCGTGCACCTTTTTCAGCACCGCGAAAGCCATAAACACAACGCTTATGGCAACAATCAAAATCCACCTGGACACGCGAAAAACCGCGAAAAACGGGGCTTACTCCATCGTCTTAAGAGTATCCCACAACCGCGAACACCGTAACATTCCGACTGGTCTGCGTGCAAAAAAATCGGAATTTTCTGAAAAAGGCGGACAATACCGCAACAATCCCGAAGGAAATGCCAAGCTTCTCGAACAACTTCAGCTCTACAATCAACGCTTGCAGGAGATCCCTGTACAGAAATTGAAACAACTTACAGCGCAGCAGCTGAAGTTGACCCTGCTCCAAATCGAGTCTAATCATGAGGTGACCATGCATATCTTTTGGCAAAGAGAAATCGACCACCTGTACCAAACGGGCCGAACGGGAAATGCCACTGTGTACAAAAACAGTCTCTCAGTTCTGGAGAAAATCCACAATCTCCACAAACCTTTCAGCGAATTTGTATTCAAAGACATTTTGGACATCGAGCGCAGGCTCTATGAAAAAAAGTTGAGCGTCAACACAGTGGGTGTGTACATGCGTGCGCTGAAAGCCATCTGTAACAAAGCCATCAAACAGGAACTCGTGGACCAAGCATGGTACCCTTTCTACAAATACACCATCAAACGGGGTAAAACCACCCCTAGGGTGCTCACTTTGGAAGAAATGAAGCGCTTTGTAAAGCTCGAAGTATCCAGCGAAAACAAATTCCTGTACAGCTCTTGGTGTATTGGCAAGCTGATTTTCCTGCTCAGAGGCATCAATCTAAAGGATCTGTTACAAGCAAAACCAGAAGACATCAAAGGGGACCGTTTGATTTACAAGCGCTCAAAAACTGGAAAAATGTACAGCATCAAGCTCCTGCCAGAAGCCATGGACATTCTCAGAGAATTCCACCCAAACCACACACTCTTGGGGATTTTCACCAATGAACAAATGGCTGACCCCAAACGCTTTGTGTACATCTCTGGTCAAAAAAGGAAGCTGATCAACAAATACCTCAAGCAGCTGGGCGAGATGGCCAATACCCAAGAACCCATCACCACTTACGTGTTCCGGTACACCTATTCCAACATCGCCAAACAACTGGGGTTCAGCAAAGACATCATTGCGGAAGCCCTTGGGCATGAGTACGGGAACGCGGTGACAGGGATTTATCTGGAACTCTTTGACAATGAAGTGCTGGACAACATGCATGAGCAAGTCTGCCGAAAGGTATTTGGGTAAAACGGTAAATGCCGACCATTTAAACGAGATACATTTAACTCTCCAAGCCTCACCTCTAGGGTGGGGCTTTTCTCTTTTCAAATTGCTGGCATTTTCCACCTAAACGCTTATCTTAGCCAGCAAAACGTTTTTACCATCAGGGGCAAAACTTGGCAGGACATAAGAACCGCAACCCAAAAACATGGAAGTGTGGAACTTACCTGTATCCCAACCGATAGCAGGGTCTTTTTCACAGCAAAGAGAAAATTCGAGACATTCGCTCATTTTGGGAACAATACCGGAAGCCATCTCCTTAAGGAGACCCCCTGCGCATGCAAAAACAAGCAGAGGATTGCGTCATTCTGTAAAAGTACGCAAGAAAAACACTGAAGAAATTTATGTCAGAAGATCAAAAACAACTGCTGGAAAGCCAGCTCTGGAATATCGCCAATGTCCTCCGGGGCAAAGTCAGTGCAGATGATTACCGCGATTACATCCTGGGCTTTATATTTTACAAATACCTTTCCGAGCGACAGTACATTTACGCCAACAACCTTCTGGAAACAGAGGAAGTGAAGGACTACCTGCAACTTACTGACCCCGAACTGCTGGACGCCATCAAAGAAGAATCCCTGCAGCACCTGGGTTACTTCCTCAAACCCGAGGAACTCTTCGAGTCCATGACGGCCAAAGGCAATGCCTCCACCGAAACGGACAGCAATTACATTCTAGAAGACCTCAAAGCCGTGCTCAACCACATCGAGCAAAGCACCATGGGCACGGACTCCGAGGAAGACTTCAACGACCTGTTTTCTGACATAGACCTGAGCTCCAGCAAAATCGGACGTACCCCCAAAGCCCGAAACGAAGTGGTGGTACAGATCCTAAACCACCTGAGCAAAATCGACTTCAAATTGCAGGCCATCGAGTCGGACGTTTTGGGAGATGCCTACGAGTACCTGATCGGCAAGTTTGCCGCAGGTGCAGGCAAAACCGCCGGGGAATTCTACACCCCGCAGCAAGTGTCCAAGATCCTTGCGAAGATCGTAACCACCGGTAAAGACAAACTCAAATCCGTATATGACCCCACAACGGGTTCAGGTTCCCTTCTCCTTCGTGTAGCCAAAGAAGTCGAGGTCAGCGAATTTTTCGGACAAGAACTCACCCGTACCACCTACAACTTGGCCCGAATGAACATGATCCTGCACGGCATCCACTACCGCAGGTTCAACATCGCACAGGAAGATACCCTCATGCACCCACAGCATCTGGATTATAGATTTGAAGCAGTAGTGGCCAACCCACCATTTTCCGCCCATTGGAAAGGAGACGACCATCCCTTGTACCATACAGACGAGCGCTTCTCCCAATACGGAAGACTGGCCCCAAAGACCAAGGCCGACTTTGCCTTTATGCAGCACATGCTGTACCAACTGGCAGACAATGGCATCATGGCCAGCGTATTCCCTCACGGGGTGCTCTTCCGTGGAGGGGCAGAAGGACATATCCGGGAGTACATGATCAAAGAGATGAACGTACTGGACGCCGTGATCGGACTTCCGGCCAACATCTTCTATGGTACCAGCATTCCGACCTGTATTGTGGTACTGAAAAAGTGCCGGGAGCAGGACGACAACGTGGTCTTTATCGATGCCAGCGGAGAGGGCAATTACATCAAAGTAGGGAATCAGAACGAGCTACGGGAAGAAGACGTGGACAAGATCGTGCAGACCTATCGCGAGCGCAAAACCATCGACAAGTACAGTTACGTGGCATCTTTAGCAGAAATCGCTGAAAACGACTACAACCTCAACATCCCCCGCTATGTGGACACCTTTGAGGAAGAAGCACCTGTGGATCTGGACGCCACAGCAGCAGAAATACAGCAATTGGATGCAGCACTGAAAAGCAACGATGCTGTACTGAAAGCATTTTGTGAGGAATTGGGAATTAAAGCGCCGTTTTGATGATGGATACAAAAACACCTAAGATCAGATTCAACGGTTTCTCGGGTCCTTGGAAAAAGGTAAAATTCGGCGAAATTACAAAAGATGGAATGTACGGAATGAATTCTTCTGCTGTCGATTATGATGGAAAACACAAATACATCAGAATCACAGATATTGATGAAATTACCAGAAAATACAATCCGGATCCACTAACCTCTCCTCAAGGAAAAATTGAGCGTAAATACAAGCTTGAAAAAGGCGATTTGGTGTTTGCTCGTACAGGAGCAAGTACGGGAAAAACTTACCTGTATAATTCCAAAGATGGTGATCTTTATTTTGCTGGATTTTTAATCAAATTTCGTATTTCCGACAATGATCCATTCTTCGTCTTTCAGCACACTTTAACAGCAAAATATGACAAATGGGTTAAAGTCATGTCCATGCGTTCAGGGCAACCAGGTATAAATTCTGAAGAATTCAAAACTTTTGAACTATATACACCCTCCCTCCCCGAGCAGCAAAAGATCGCGTCATTCCTTTCGGCGGTGGACGAGCGGATCGAGTTGCTGGAGCGGAAGAAGGAAAAGCTGGAAGCCTACAAAAAGGGCGTGATGCAGCAGATCTTCAGCCAGCAAATCCGTTTCAAGCAGGATGATGGCAGCGAATTTCCGGATTGGGAGGAGAAGCGGTTGGGGGAGGTTTTGAAAATCGGAAGTGGGAAAGATTATAAACATCTTGGAAACGGGAATATTCCTGTATTCGGCACTGGGGGACTCATGACTTACGTTGACGATTTCCTTTATGAAGGAGAAAGTGTTGGAATTGGAAGAAAGGGCACAATCGACAAACCGATGTTTCTTAAGGGTAAATTCTGGACGGTGGACACACTTTTTTACACCCACAGCTTCAAGCAAATCGTTCCAAGGTTTGTTTACTTGGTCTTTCAAACTATCAATTGGAAAGTACACAATGAAGCTTCGGGGGTTCCAAGTCTTTCAAAGACCACCATTGAGAAGCTTCAAATCATGTTGCCTTCAACAAATGAACAACTCAAAATCGTAGCATTTACCGAAGAAATTCAGAACTCAATTTCGAATCTAGACAGCCAGATTCAGGGCTTGCGCACTTGGAAGAAGGGGCTGTTGCAGCAGATGTTTGTTTAACTAAAGAAACTCAACATGAAAACATTCAACATGTACTGTGACGAAAGCTGTCACCTTGAAAATGACCATAAGCCTTACATGCTGATTGGTTACACCTCGGTTGCTTACAATCAGCTTGAAGGACACAATGAGCGGATCAAGAACATCAAAAAAAAGCATCATTATTATGGGGAGATCAAATGGAGCAATGTTTCGGCTTCCCAATATGACTTTTACAAAGAGTTGATCGAGTATTTTTTCGCCACAGACATTGCTTTTAGAGCAATCATCGTGAAAAAAGATCAGGTGGACAACCAAAGGTTCAATCAGGATTTCGACGATCTCTATTACAAAATGTATTACCAGCTTTTGAACCACAACAAAGACTCACGATACACCTACAACGTTTACTTAGACATCAAAGACACCCTAAGCGCACACAAAGTGCAAAGACTGAAAGACATTCTCAACATAAAGATGGGGGTGTTTAGGAACGTTCAGAACATTCATTCAAAAGAAAGCTTGATGATGCAGCTTACTGATCTCTTGCTCGGGGCATTGAGTTACAACTTGAATGTCACTGAAAAAAAAGTTTCCGCAAAAAGAAATCTGATTGAGCGAATCAGGCAACATTCAGATCAAACTCTTGAAGCTTCAAGCAGATACACAGAGAACAAAATGAACTTGTTTTTCATCGAACTGAGATAAGATGCCACTCAATTTACTGAAAATTTACAATGAGCTGCTGGATTTGATTGGTCTTGGACCACATGAAAGAAACAGATCACTTAGAGGTGTTTTCAATCGCGACTTCATAGATCTGGGGCAGCCATCATTTAATGGAAAACCAATTTATCCGACACCAAAAGAAGGCGAAATTGAGATGGATACTTTGTTTGCCCACTTGACAACTGTAGTTGTTGATCAGAAAACCAAACAAAGGGAATTTGAATTGAAGAGGTCTGTTCGTCTGCATTGGGTCAGACATCATCTTGATCAGAGGAAAGACAATGAAATGCTTACTTTTTCAGTAAAGGAACCAGAAGGCGTTAGAACTTACATCTATGATAAAACTGAAAGTTATGTCGTGATTTTAGAACCGTTGAGAGATAGATCTGCTTATTATCTGCTCACAGCATTCCATGTCGAAGGAAAAGATGCCAATCGGAATAAGTTTGAAAAAAAGTGGAGGCGGAGACTTGACACACTCCTATAAATGCAGAAAACGCAAAACATCGAGGCTTTGCGTTTTCCGATTTCCTTCCTCCGAACGGTAGGATGAACTCAATGCAAAGATACGGAGATTTTATTTAGAATCAATACAGATAAAACAACAATTTCACCGTTCAACAGCAAAAATCGCTAAAACCGTAGAATTCAAATTCCATGCTCAACAAAAAAGATTTTTCAATTTGGGTAAAAACTTTTACAGCGTTTGAAACTTTGGAAAAGTTAAGCCCCAGACTTACTTTAACACTTGGTTTTACGTTGATATTTCCACATCTTGCTGTTACAACAGTTTTGTTTTGATCACAGAGGCATTTTTCATACATGACCACACAACCCGAACAGGCTTTAGAAATGAACCTGGTGCGCAAATATTAATTAAAGTAAAAACACTCAAGAGATTATAGCTTTGATGTTCTACAAAACCCCGATAGGGGTTCAATCCCGTAAGGGTATTAGCCCCGAGTCGCTACTCGGGGTAAAAGAACGCCCCACCACCCCCAATCTCCCAACTCCGGCAGGAGTTGAATTACAGGCAGGAGTTGAATTACAGGTACACGCAACTCCTCTGTGAAAAATTCAACTCCTCCGGAGTTGAAATAACCATTAGACAAACCATCCAAATCCCCGAGTTCTCACTCGGGGCTAATAACCTGCGGTAGTAAACTCCTATCGGAGTTTTTAACATGCCTCTAAAAAACATAATCAAAATCCAAATCGGGAATACCAAAAATCCCGCTAGAGGCTTAAACCCATCAGGGCATTAACCCCAAAACCCGAAATCAGAGGAAACAAGCTACCACGTATCCACCATATTCCTACCCGCCATTCCCCCAAACCCCGACAGGGGTTCAATCCAGCAAGGGTATTAACCCCGAGTCGCTACTCGGGGTAAAAAAACGAATCCGTACCCCCAATCCCCCAACCCCGGTAGGGGTTGAATTAAAGGAGGTACCTAGGATCATATTTGACTCCGTATTCGTTCAAAATCATCACATACTCTTCTAAAAAACTAACCTTCTTATGGTGCGCTTCCTGATTTATGATATAATTAACGATATCACCAAGAGCTGAATACCCAATTGTAAACGCTCCATACCCTTACTGCCATCCTTCAAAACCATCAAAGAGATTTTGGCCCTTAATCATTTGATTAGAAGCCAGCTTCATATCTTTCACCAAATTCGCCAAGGATATAGCAGGATGGAGTGAAATAGCCAAGTGCAAATGGTCTTCTACTCCGTTAATCCGATGGACGTGACAGTTTTTATTCTTCAATATCCCATACAGATAATTAAAAAGCTCTTTTCTGCCTTCTTTTCGCAAAATAGGTTTTCTCAAGTAGGTCGTCCAGATGACATGATAGTGGATAGAAGTGTATGTGCTTGCCATAAATAGTAGCTTTGATGGTTAAATCTAAAAAATCATATCCATTCAATTCGACAATTAAACGGTTATAATCGGATAAAATCAGATGCTGTATTGTTCAACTCCTCCGGAGTTGGAATAAACAATTGACATGCCATCCCAAATCCCCGAGTTATCACTCGGGGCTAATAACCAACGGTAGTAAACTCCTGCCGGAGTTTTTGGGGTATAAACCTCGACTTTTGCGCACAAACATTTGTTTCGTTTGTTTCGTTTAATATCTTTACAAAAACACACGATTATTCCATCATGGCAACTTCCACAACTTCCAAAAAACCCACAGCAAAAGACAGATTGGCTGCCAAACAGTCGGTCGAATTGCTGAAAGGTATCACAGACAAAGCGACAAACAAAGAGGAGCTGACTTTCCACATAGAAGGGACAAACATCAAGCTTCCACATCATGCAATTAGGCTTTTGGAAAAGGTACTGGAAGAAATGGCAGATGGAAAATCAGTAGCCATCACATCATTTGCTGAAGAACTCAGTACACAGGAGGCAGCGGATTTACTGAACGTATCACGCCCCCATTTGGTGAAATTACTGGAAAGTGGGAAAATACCATTCAAAAAAGTTGGTGCACACCGAAGGGTTAAGCTGGAAGACATCAAAAAATACGAAACAGCCTTGAAAGAAACCAGACGCAAAACTTTGGAAGAAATCACAAATGAGGCCCAGGAAATGAATATGGGGTACTAAACATTTTTTGACTTGGAGGCTAGAATAACTTTTCCAAAGTTCTAAACTTTGGAAAAGTTAAGCCCTCGACTACCTTTTGCACTTGGTTTTACGTTGATATTTCCACATCTTGCTTGTACAACAGTTTTGTTTTGATCACAGAGGCATTTTTCATACATGACCACACAACCCGAACAGGCTTTAGAAAACAATCTGATGCAGCAATTGCAGCAGCTGGGCTATCAGAAGGTGCTGATACCGGATGAAGCTGCCCTGCTCAAAAACCTGAAATCCCAGCTGGAAAAACACAACAAAACCCAGCTGAGCGAGAAGGAGTTTGCCCAGATTCTGAATGCACTCAATAAGGGGTCGGTCTTCGAACGGGCCAAAATCCTCCGTGACCGTGTGGACTATACCGATGAAAGCGGAGAAGCCCGAACCATCGAACTGATCAACCAAATCCATTGGTGTCAAAACGAGTTTCAGGTCGCCCAGCAGGTGACTATGGAAGGCAAGTACAAAAACCGCTACGACGTCACCATCCTGATCAATGGGCTGCCCTTGGTGCAGATCGAACTCAAACGCCGTGGTCTGGAACTTAAAGAAGCCTTCAAGCAGACGAAGCGTTACGGCCTCCACTCCTACGAAGCTGGTCAGGGCCTGTTCCAATACATTCAGATCTTTGTGATCAGCAACGGCGTCAACACCAAGTACTACGCCAATAGCTCTTTCAACCAGCGTTCCTTCAAGCAGACCTTTTACTGGACCGACACCAAAAACAAACTGATTACCCAATTATCGGAATTTACGGACATCTTCCTGGAGAAATGCCACCTCTCCAAGATGATCACCAAATACATTGTACTAAATGAGACCGCTAAATCCCTGATGGTGTTGCGGCCTTACCAGTACTATGCCACCGAAGCCATCGTGGAGCGGGTAAAAACCTCCCCTAAATACGGCTACATCTGGCACACTACAGGTTCTGGAAAGACACTCACCTCCTTCAAAACCGCCCAGATTCTGACCAACCTGCCACAGGTGTACAAAGTGGTATTTGTGGTGGACAGAAAAGACCTGGATACCCAGACTTCACAGGAATTCAACAGCTTCAGCAAAGGCAGTATTGATGCCACCAGCAACACCAAGAAACTGGTGGAGCAGCTGACCGGAAACGACAAACTCATTGTCACCACCATACAGAAGCTGGCCAATGCGGTCAACAAAAACGCCTACAAGTCCAAGATGGAGCAGTTGCAGGACAAGCGCATCGTGTTCATCTTTGACGAATGCCACCGCAGCCAGTTTGGGAAAACCCATGCGGATATCAAAGACTTTTTCCAAAAGTGCCAGATGTTCGGCTTCACAGGAACGCCCATCTTTGAGGAAAATGCAGGTTCCAACGAATTCGGCAAACGTACCACCACCATGCTCTTTGGGGACTGCCTCCACAAGTATGTGATCACCGATGCCATCCGGGATGAAAACGTACTCAAGTTTTCCGTGGAGTACATCAGCACCTTCAAAAAGAAAGACCATATCTTCGACATCAACGTGGAGGCGATAGATGAAGAAGAAGTCATGAATGCCCCAATACGGCTGAACAATGTGGTGGACTACATCATCAACCATCACGGCAGAAAGACCCACAACAGGACATTCACAGCCATTTTCTGTGTGTCCAGCGTGCCTGTACTCATCGAGTACTACAAGCTGTTCCAATCCAAGAAGCAAGCAGGAGAGCACCAACTCCGTGTCGCGACCATCTTCTCCTATGGTGCCAATGTGGATCTGATAGATGATGATATTGACGAACTGGGAGCAGTTGGCGATGATGACCTGCCCATGGCTGCGGAGGAAAAATACCTTGCTCCTTATGGCAACAACAGTCAGAAACACCCGAGAGAATTCCTCGACGACTTCATCAAAGACTACAACCGTGAATTTGGTACCAACTTTTCCACCAAGGACAGTCAGAGCTTTTACAACTACTACAACGACATTGCCAAAAAGGTAAAGAACAAGCAGGTGGACATCCTTTTGGTAGTGAACATGTTCCTGACAGGTTTTGACAGCAAGAACCTGAACACCCTGTACGTGGACAAAAACCTGAAATACCACGGACTGATACAGGCCTACTCCCGTACCAACCGCATCCTAGACGAACTCAAATCACAGGGGAATATCGTAGCCTTCCGCAACCTGAAATCCGCAACAGACCAAGCCATTGCCCTCTTTTCCAACCTGAACGCCAAGGACGAAATCATCATGGCTCCTTATGAGGAGTACGTGCAGAAATTCAACGAAGCCTACATTGAGCTGCTTACTGTAACGCCCTCCGTCAACGCTGTAAACGATCTGCCCGACGAAGAAGCCCAGCTGGAATTCATCAAAGCCTTCCGTGAGCTTATGCGCTTGAAGAACGTTCTGGGAACCTTCACGGAGTTTACGTTTGAAGATCTCTCCATGCCCGAGCAGTCCTTCGAAGACTACAAAAGCAAGTACCTGGACCTGTACGAGCGTAGCAAAGGCTCCCAGCAAAAAGAGAAAGTTTCCATCCTCAACGACATCGATTTTGAGCTGGAACTGATCCACCGGGACGAGATCAATGTGACCTACATTCTCAAACTGCTGGCCAACCTGAAAGACGCCAAACCAGAAGACCAGGAGAAACAGAAGAAAGCCATCATCGACCTGATGGTGGGAGAAGCCCAACTCCGAAGCAAGCGGGAACTGATCGAGAAGTTTATCCGAGAGCAATTACCACAAATTCAGGACACTGAAAACATCCCCGAGGAGTTTGCCATCTTCTGGACCAAAGAGCGCATGGACGCGCTCAAAAGCCTCTGCGAGAGTGAAGGACTGGACTCCGACGGGCTGGAAAAAGTCATCGGTGACTTTATCTACACCGAGAAAGAACCCCTGCGTGACGATATCATTGGACTGCTCAAACAAAAGCCTGCACTCAAAGAGCGCAAGAGCATTGCCGAGCGCATCAAGGACAAAATCTTGGGTTTCGTGGAGACGTTTATCAACGGGATTTCGGAGGCGGCTTAAGGGGTGGAGGTTTGTGGGACAAGACCCAATCCATGAAGATAATATTTGGTGCGATTACTTCTTACAATCTCGCTGAGTGAAAGTATTAATTAATCAACTCCTTCATTACCTCTTTTAAAACCAAAAACACCCTGCTCCGATTGCAACTATCGTGGAAAAGGAGAGCAAAAACCTTGTGTCTCTCAAAGGTATTTTTAACAACCTAAATTTGGAGATGTCAAAATAATCAGAGTTCTTGACTAATTTAGCCTTAAAAATTCTATAGATAGATTACTCTTGATACATGGAAAACCTATTCTTTTTCAGTGGCTCCATTACCACTTTTTTCATTATCCTTTTGATGAGCAAAAGAGATAAAGCGGTTTATGATTGGCTTTTAATTTCGTGGTTTTCGATCATCCTGTTCCACATCTTTGTTTTTTACCTATCTGCCAATAATCGCTTTTCATTCTCATTAGAACTCAGCAGCGCGGCCGTTTTTCTCAATGGTCCGGTTTTATGGCTTTATACAAGGAGTTTATTCGAAAAAAGAATTTCATGGAAAGAAGTCGTTCACTTTTTGCCATTCGTTATAAACCTGGCCATCATTGCTCCCTATGCGCTTCAAAATACGCTGGCTCCTTTTTCTGATTTTACCCGTACTATTCTTGCTTGGGCAAAACTAGGGAGTATATTGATTTATTGCCTTTGGTCAATTCATATGATCAACAAAACCCTGAGATTTGCAGAGGATAATTTTTCTAACATCGAAAGTCAACATTTGGCGTGGTTAAAAATGGCTTTAAAATCTGTACTCTTTTTGTGGTTTATCGGATTTTTTAGTCAGCTCGCAGTGATCACAGACCTTTTTACACTGGATCTGACCAATGAAGACCTATTCATCAATATCGCAGTAAGTGTCTTGGTAATTTATATGGGGTATTATGGTTTTAGACAGGCTCCAGTTTTTCTGGGGGGATCCCTTTCCACATTTGCTAAACAAGCCGGAAGTGAACAAGAAGTTATGATGGAAAAATATCATCATTCATCACTGGATGAAGCCTTGGTCAAACAGTATGCAAAACATTTGGAGGAATTAATGGCTGAAAAAAAACCATATATAGATCCGGAATTGAACCTATCCAAATTGGCAACTGAACTTAACCTTAGTAACAATCAACTTTCCCAAGTCATCAATCAGTTTTACAAAAAGAATTTTTATGAGTACATCAATTCATACAGAATTGAAGCGGTAAAAATTAGGTTAGCCAATGGAGATCACAAAAACACAACGCTTCTGGGGATTGCACTTGAGGCTGGCTTTAACTCTAAAGCAACATTTAATCGGTTTTTTAAAAAGTACACGGGACAAACGCCTTCGGAATATCTCAAGGAGCAAAAAACGTAAATAAATAAATTTTTTCAGATCAAATCCGTTTCATCCTACCTATTGCAACGCAAAAGAAAAGTCTGCCCTCAATATTTGTGCCCTAAAAAAGCATAAATAATGAATCAAAAATTGTATTTCCGGAACCTCGATGGGCTAAGGTTCCTTGCGTTTTTTTATGTCTTCATGTATCACTGTTACTTCGCAGTTCCAGAAATCGGAGAAAACAATACTATTTATTTGGTCTTCCACAAATTATGGGAAAATGGAGATTTAGGGGTGAATTTCTTTTTCACCCTTTCAGGTTTTTTGATCACCTATCTTCTTTTAGTGGAAGAAAAGGTAAAAGGTGTCTTTTCAATCAAAAGCTTTTACTGGAGACGAACCCTTAGGATTTGGCCATTGTATTATGCAACATTGGTATTTGGTTATTTCATTTTTCAACTGCTTCTGGATTTGGTGAATGCGGGAATAGAAGAGCATGCAAATATTTGGTACTATCTTTTTTTCCTTGGTAACTTCAATAGCATCATTAACGGCGATCCTCTTTCAGGCAGCTTGTCAGTTCTTTGGTCCCTGGCCATTGAAGAACAGTTTTACCTTTTTTGGCCTATCTTATTACTTATTTTTAAAAGGTCAAGATTGCTCTTATTCATTGTGTTGATCATCATATCCCTGGTATTTAGAGGGATAAACTACCAGGACCACACATTGATTTTTTATCATACATTCAGTGTGATGTCTGATTTGGTAATTGGTGCTTGGCTAGCCTGGTGGAGTTTTACAAAAAGTCTTAAACAGGAAGAAAGCAATTCACTTCCCAAAAAATACAGCGTACTTATTTATCTGTTAGGCCTTACTTTGATCCTTTTTAGAAAAGAATTGTTCGTAGGTCCGGTAATGGTGATACTTGAGCGTTTGATATTCTCCATATATTTTGCCTTCATTATTTTCGATCAAACATTCGCCAGGACATCACTTTTTAAAATTGGAAATTTTGAAAAAATAAGCTTTTGGGGCAAGTTCACCTATGGGCTCTATTGCCTGCATATCCCTGCTATGGTGTTTACTGAGGGTTTTGCAATGATGGGTGGAATCCATGAGTCAGCTTGGTGGGTATTTTATGGTAAAACCATTTCCACTTTTCTGCTTAGCCTGATCTTCTGCCGATTATCCTTCCGCTTCTTAGAAAGTCCCTTTCTAAGGTTGAAAGAGGCTTCTCCCACACAATTTTTGAGGCAAAAAGTAAGCTAGGCAGGCATTAAATCAAATCAAAAAAACAAACAAAATTTGCTAGAACTTTATGAAACAGACAGTATTGAAAATCTACATACAAGCTTTATTTTTTGGAATGGTATTTTCTGCTTGTACCTCTACTAAAAAAATAAAAACTTCTTCCGGTATTTCAGAAATCAACTATTTAGAAATAAATGATCGCAAGCAATATGTGTTGATCAGGGGGAAAGATATCAACAATCCGATACTACTTTTTCTGCACGGTGGCCCTGGAGCATCCGCTACGGCATTGTTACGGAAATTCAACCATGAACTGGAAGATGATTTCACTGTGGTTTATTGGGACCAAAGGGCTGCGGGCAAATCTTTCTCAAAACATATTACCAAAGAAGAAATAACCGTAGAAAATTACATTAAGGATGTAGAGTGGCTTGTAGACTATTTAAAAAACCGATTTGAAAAGGAAAAAGTCTTTCTGGTTGGACACTCTTGGGGTTCCAGACTTGGCATGTACGCCGTGCAGAGAAATCCTGAAAATTATTCCGCCTTCGTTGGCATTGGACAGGAACTGCATGCTTACAGAGGGGAGCTTTTATCTTATCATTACACCTTGCAAAAAGCAGAAGAAAGAGGACATAAAAAGGCCCTGAAAGAATTAGAAGAAATGGGACCTCCTCAGAGCGGGCATTATAAAGACATGTATGCGACAGGTTTTTGGGGTGGTGTTAGGCAAAAACACTGGTTATTAAAATTTGGAGGGGAACGCTATCAAAAAACGACCTACATAGATTGGATTTTTTCTATTTGGTTTTCCAGGGAATATTCGTTTGCTGATTTGATCAGGTATGGAAAAGGGTCAGCTTTTTCCGCTGGCAATATCATTTTTGATGAACAGTTTAACGATATTGACTTTTTTAAAGAAATCCAGAAAGTTGAAGTTCCTGTATATTTCATTTCAGGAGCATATGATTATAACACACCATGGGAGTTGGTAAAAGAATACGTTGACCATTTGAGTGCACCCCACAAGGAATTTATTTTATTTGAAAAATCCGGACATAGTCCGGTATTTGAAGAACCTAGAAAGTTTAACCATGAGATTAGGCGAATTTATAATGAAATCAAATAAAAAAATGCTATCAATAAGGACTTGAAATTTAACAATGCAAGGATGTATAGAAAGATTTTTCATTTATCTTTCTATAAGAAAAATATCCTCTGTAGTTCTTGTTCAATTCGCTGCTAAAATGGATCCGTTTAAAAATTCCCGCTATATTCCATATTTGATTTTGTCCACTCTCTGCTTTCATTGGGCCTGTCAATCAAAAAACGCCCATGAACAAGCCGTGGCAATAGAATTTAAAACCCCAAATTACCGATTAATCCCCACCGACACATTTCACTTCAACAACTTTGTGGATTGTAACATGGCCGAAGCTTGGGTGGGGGATACTCTCCGGATTTTTCCTGGAAAATATGGGGAAGATCCAGTTTGGGGATTTGCAGAAGATTTGAAATTTGCTTCAGGAACGAATGCAGATGAGGTCTTTAGCACTCCTGCTGAACGCTACATCGCCCCCAATCTGCCAAAAAACGCTCCCCTTGGCCAGAAAGGACTTCACGGAGCAGTTTGGTTTGAAACCTTATATCAGGACCATAAAGATCCCTCTGGCCGAACGCTTTATGCCATTTATCACAATGAAAATTATCCTGAAACACTTCCTTACAACCCTGAAACCGGTGAAGGCTATAAAGATGAAAATTGGCCACTGGGCCTTACAGAAAGAATTACACCGGCTGCTGTACCAAGGATCGGCGTGATGAAGTCTACTGACGGTGGGCTAAACTGGGAAAATAAAGGGCTTTTCCTAGAGGACAAACAGGCCCGAATGGTCCTAAAGCCGCATAACACTTCCAAAACCTTTGCCGGAGGTGTAGGGGATCCTAGTGCAGTGGCCGTTGGAGAATACCTCTACTTATTTTATGGGGAGTACAGTTACCCGGGCGATTATGATCCCAACACTTACTCATTTGAGAAAGATTGGTCAGGCCAATGTATCAGTGTGGCCAGAATCAGATTAGAAGATCTCGACGATCCACAAGGTAAGGCCAAGAGATGGGATGGCAAGGGCTTCAATGCCACTTGGGATGGTATCGGATCTCCAATTGCTTCGCTTCAGGTTCCTCTTGAAAAAGGCGGAGGTCCAGCATCTTCTGCCCAAGGAGGCTTTCATTGGGGACCTTCGGTAAGCTGGAATACCTATTTGGAATGCTGGGTGATGCTCATGGGACTTGTGGAAGGCCAAAACTGGATAGGAGACAAACTTTACATCTCTTTTAATCCCCATCGGGAATTAGGAGAAGGCAATAATTCCCAAGCCTGGACCAGCCCACAGCTTTTGGTTCAAAAACCGGGACATATACTTTGGTATCCCTCACTTCAGCCAATGAATACACCCGAAGACATATTGGAGAAAAACACCAGTTTAAAACTTGGAAAAAGAGCAAGACTTTTCTTCAAATATGCGGACTTGGGGAAATACCTATCCGAGTATATTGTGGAGTTTGAAAAGTAATTGATATCGATTTTTAATTGACGCTAAGGTGGAAATATAAAAAAGTGCCACCGGAGGATTCCAATGGCACTTCTTTTCTAAATCATTAACTAAACCCTGTAGAATTCCTCCCAACCTTTCCGTGGCGGCATACCTGCCAGTACCTGATTTGCCAGTGGGTTGTTAACAATCTGTCTCGTTTCTCGGTCAAATTCCAGTTTAACACCCATTTGTTGGGCCATCACGCCCAAGCAGAACACCTGGCTCAGCGGTCCGGCTATTTCAAATGGAGACCTTGCCTTCTCCTCACCTTTACAGGCTTTGAAAAAATTGGCAAAGTGATTAGAAGGGCTTTGAGGAACCTCGGGAAGCTTTGATTCCCATTCCTTTGCTTTTCCCTCAGGGATAATGGAAAGTGTACTGCCATGTGATCCACCTTTGAATGTAAGTTCTTTGCTGTAAATTATCTTCCCGGGATTGAGTCTGGCAGGCTGTAATTGACCGGTACTTGGTGGTGGAATGTTGGGATCCAATTCAGACACACCATAACCCTCTGGTACAGCTGGTATATTATCCATTCCATCATACCAGGTAATGGTCACGGGCGGCATTGCGCCTCTGGCAGGAAATTTAAACTCCAATGTAGTGGACATAGGAAAAAAGAAAGGATTATGCCCACTCAATTTAACTGGATTGATCTCGTAAGGTAAACCCAGGTCCAA
The DNA here is from genome assembly GCF_003014575.1 of Cecembia rubra. Classification (GTDB taxonomy): domain Bacteria; phylum Bacteroidota; class Bacteroidia; order Cytophagales; family Cyclobacteriaceae; genus Cecembia_A; species Cecembia_A rubra. Next base: position 76,808 of record NZ_PYGF01000006.1, on the reverse strand, counting down.
AAACTCGTGGGCTGTATCTATGATATGTGCCCCCCAGTCACCTAAAGCGCCCATGCCATAGTCGTACCAGCAGCGCCACTGTCCATTGTGAAAATCTTTGTGATAGCCACGGGGTTGTGCCTGACTTAACCAAACATCCCAATTCAGGGTAGAAGGTACAGGTTCAGATGCAGGAAACTTGCTTATAGTTGGATCCCATCCATGCCAACGCCTTCTCATATTCATATGTGCTGTGATGGCAGTGACATCCTTGATAATTCCTGCCTCTTTCCAGGCTTTAAACTGAAAATAATTGGCTTCCGAATGCCCTTGGTTACCCATTTGGGTTACAAGCTTTGGATTTTTCTTGGCTGCAGCCATCATCAGCTCCACTTCCTGAAAGGTACGCGCCATGGGCTTCTCTACATAGACATGCTTTCCTTCCGCCAGGGCCATCATGGTCACAGGAAAATGGGAAAAGTCCGGAGTGGCAACACTCACTGCATCAAATTGCCCCCCTATTTCATCAAACATCTTTCTGAAATCCTGATACCTTCTGGCTTTTGGAAACATGTTCATGATTTCCAGCGTTTGGCTGGCTCCCATATCCACATCACAAAGTGCGACAATATTGCAAAGGCCTGTATCATTTAAGGCTTTGATGATTTCATTTCCCCTGTTGCCAATGCCTACGCAGGCTAGATTGACTTTGTCAGAGGGCGCTATGTAACCCATGGATTTCCCAAGGACGGAAGGGGAAATCAAAGTTAAACCCGAAAGCCCTAAAGCAGCGGTGGCTCCGGTTTTGATAAAATCTCTACGGTTAGTGGACATATTATGGTTATTTTGGTACTACTGAACTATGATTTGGCGCTATAAAAACGCAAATCCAGCTAAATACTTTTCATTAAGGGTTTATTGGTTTGCGATTTGGTTCTCAATCTAGTTTGTCAGAATTAAAAATCGCAAATAAGGTAAAAAAATCAACGGAAAGGTTTGCGTAGCTTACTACATAAAGAAACAATGTTCACTACATTTCTAAGAAAAAGAAAAAAAAGTGCAATGCCACCTCTTCCTTCCTAACTCCATTGAAAAAACCAATTGTCCTGCGAGAAGTATCCAAAACCCTATCAGACTCCACAAACCCAATTGTCCTGCGTGATGCGTCAAGTACCCTGTCATTTTCAATATGACCAATCGTTCTTCTCGAAGCGTCAAGTACCCTTCCATTCTCAAAATAACCGATAGTTCTTCTTGAGGCATCAAGAACTCTATTGTTCTCAAAAAATCCAATAGTGCCCCTAGAGGCATTTAAAACCCTATTGTTTTCAATATAACCTACTGTTTTCCTACTGCTGTCCATCAACCTTTGGGCTTGAGTGGCAGAACATATTAATGACAAAATGATGAAAAATAATATTCTTTTTTCCATAAGACTTGGGAGTTATTCAACCATTTCAAGACTATGGGAAGTGAATTTTCTCAAATCCATCCCTTTGTAATTGCTTTTCTAATAAGCTCTGAAGAGCTTGCACATTGGAATTTTTTGAGCATATTCTTTCTATGTGTTTTGACAGTATGCTCACTGATAAACAGCTTATCTGCTATCATTTTACTGGATAATCCGTGGGATAAATTTACCAAGATTTTGATTTCAGCAGAGGACGGTACCTTCTCATTATTATTTTCTAATTCAGAATGATCGATATATATTTTTTTAATCTCATTTTCATCACTTGCATCAATAATAAAATGGGTAAACTTATGGTCTGTTTTGATAGCCGAAATATCCGTACATATTAGCAAAAATAGGATTACTTCCATCTTTTCATTGAACAAAACAGGAATCCCTTGAACTAAGACATGGATTTTTGTCCCATTAGCTTTGATAAGATCCAAAGTCCTATTAGCCTTTACAAATGGTCTGTTTTTCTTAGGGAGAGCATATAGATACTTAAAGTATTGATTTCCTCCTTTAATGGACTTAAAAATATCCTGAATCTTATGTAATTTTAAAATGGTGTGAAACCCCTTTCCTTCAAAAAGAGCGGGTTCATACCCTGTTATTTGCTTAAAAGTATCACCTACCTTAATGATTTTTAAATCCGACACATCGACTAGGGCATAGGTAAAAACATCAAAGGAATGAAAAGATTTAAGAAAACTTTGTAGATCCAGGTTTTTTTTAGCTAAAACAGTACTTGCATCCCCTTTCCCTTTTTGGGCATAAAAACTGTACTCTGAAAATAATTTTAAAATACTCTTGAAAACTGATTTTGACATACTATGCCGGTACTAAATAGGCCTGAATTGTTTAAATTAGCCTGACTCAACTAAATGAATTCTCTGATGAATTATAATAATAATAATAAGCATAAAGGAGATTTATATCATTCCCAGCCATCACATAAGGCTTCAACTGAAGAAAAAAGTAAATCATTGGTAAAATTAACCCGAAGAAAACTGCTTCATGCCTTAGGCCTTAGCCCTATTGGGCTTGGTGCATTTGCTTTAGCTTGTACCAGTAGCAGTACTTCAGAAAATAAAGATAAAGTCCCAATTCTACGGTTTGCCTATTTGACCGACATGCATATTGAACCTGGTTTAGGGGCCGAAGAAGGCGTAAAAAAATGCATCAGTCATATTCTCAACAAAGAAGAACCGGTGGATTTTTTTATCAATGGAGGTGATCTGATCATGGATGCTTTGGACAAAAGTGAAGGTGAAACTGAAGCACAATGGGCGATTTGGCGGAAAATAAAAGCGGAATTTCCTGATCTTAACTTTTACCACTGCATAGGAAATCACGATGTCTGGGGCAGAACACCCCATGAAGAAAAATTTCCAGGCAAGGCATGGGCGATGAAAGAACATGGATTGGAAAAACCCTATTATTCTTTTGAATCAAAAGGCTGGCATTTTATCGTATTGGACAGTACCCACCAAAAAGAAGATGGAACTTGGTACACTGCCAAACTAGACACCGTTCAAAGAGAATGGTTGGAGAAGTCTCTTCAAAATATTCCTGCCGACAAACCTGTTTTGATCATCTCCCATATTCCAATTTTGGGGGCTACACCCTTTTTGGATGGAGACAATGCAAAAACAGGAAATTGGATTGTACCGGGAGCATGGATGCATATTGATGCCAAGTCCCTGATCAATCTGTTTTTCCAACACAAAAATGTCAAAGCTTGCATAAGCGGACATATACATCTCGTAGAATCTTTGATTTACCAAAATGTGCACTACCATTGCTGCGGAGCCGTTTCGGGAAATTGGTGGAATGATGAACCCTATGAAGGCACCAATAAGGGTTATGGACTATTTGAACTTTTTGCAGATGGAAATCATACCTTTAAGTATGTTGAATATGAGAAACACACCTAATTATTGAATGTCTAGTAAAACCACATTTGTATTCCTTAATTATGGAATAAATTCCGTTCATATATTTTAAACGGTCCAAATATTACCCAAAGGCTTACCTTTGGAAGATATGAAAAAATTATTTCTTGTCTTACTTTCCGTGCTTGGGACAAATTTACTCCAAGCACAAAGTAATATCTCAGGAATTATAAAAGATTATACTAATAATGAGGCGATTGAATTCGTATCCATTGGTGTATATTCAAGTAATGACAGTTCATTGGTAGGAGGAAACATCACTGATCCTGAAGGGAAGTTTGAGGTAGGCAATATAAGGGAAGGAAACTATTACCTTGCTGTGAGTTTTCTTGGTTACAAAACCCAAATTGTTGCTGGAATTTTTATTAAAGAAAATGAAAAAAGAAAGCTAGAAACCATTTTTCTATATCCGGACTTTCAAAACCTACAAACAGTTGATATTCAAGGGCAGCGGATATCTACAAATTTCAGAGCGGAAAAACAAAGCTTCTCTGCAGAAAGCTTTGAATCTGCCATAGGGGGTTCAGCCACTGATATTCTTCGAAATCTTCCTGGTGTAAGTATCAATGGAGAAGGTCAATTAACAATACGCGGAAATGTAGGATTTGTGGTGATGATTAATGGCCGGCCAGTCCAAGGGGATCCTATGATGATTATTGGCCAACTTCCGGCCAACGCGGTCGAAAAAATTGAGTGGATTTCATCACCTTCTGCACAGTATGACTCAGAAGGAAAGGCAGGAATCATCAACATTACCACTGTAAAAGGAAGCACGGATGGCCTTTATCTTGAAGTAAATGGACGTTATGGCCTGCCTTCAATTGAAAATTACGGGAATGCAGCCTCCCCAAAGCGTTATGGTACTGATTTTAACCTCAATTTTGTCAAAGGCAAATGGGATATCTCCTTAGGAGCAGGATACCTAAGAAATGACCAAGCAGGCCTTAGAGATGGGAATGTCATTACTTATAGAGGTGACAGCTCCACACATTTTCCATCTATAGGTGAAAGAAGTATCAATGAAATAAATAATTCCGGAAGATTTACCCTAGGATATAATCCAGATAAAAAAAACAGTCTGAACTTGGGCTTTTATGCAGGTGTAAGGGACAGGGTCAGAACTGCTGATATTCTGTACTTTGACAACCACCGGCAAATCAATGGGGTCCGTACAGAACCCTTTCAATACTTTAACGCCAATGACCAAAGCAGGCGGGGAGATTTTATATTGGGAAGTTTGGATTACAGTTTTAAGTTTGATTCCCAAGCTTCGATCACTTCTTCTTTCTTATATGAATACACCATTCTTGGTGGACCTACCATCAACAGGAACCTAGGTTATCCCAACCTCGGTTTGGTTTACCAGGATGAATACAATACCAATAACAATCCCCTTAATGGGGTGAGATGGAATTTGGATTATAAGTTCAAGCCATTGCCCATTGGACAATTACAAGCCGGCTATCAATTCCGATTCCTCAACCATGTGGGAGATTTTTTGTATGAAAGAAAAAACAATGAAACCGGTAATTTTGAATTAGTCCCTGAGTTTTCGAGTGAGGTTAAACTAAATCGTCTTATTCATTCAGGATTTGTACAATTGGACAAAAGTCTCAAAAAATGGAGCTATGGGGCAGGTGTTAGAATGGAATTGATGAACAGGGATTTCAGGTTACAGGACCGAACTGGGACTCTAGACACCCTTTATGAATACGACTATATCCGCCCCTTTTTCTCGGGCAACATTTCGTACCAAGCAAGAGAAGACCTCAAATGGTTTATGAATTTAAGCCAGAGGGTGGAAAGGGAAACCACCTTTAAAATGAACCCCTTTCCGGAAAGGGAACACAGTGAAACTTTGGAACAAGGAGATCCAAATGTTCTCCCTGAATTCATCAATCAGATCGAAGGAGGCTTGGTGAAAAACTGGAAGGATAACAACCTCTATCTCACAGCGTATTACACACAGATAAATAATTTAGTTAACCGTGTAAATACCGTATTCAACGATACCATCCTCAATAGAATCTATTCTAATGTGGGAACAGGAAGTTCTATGGGTTTAGAAATGGGAAATGAGCTTTTTATCAGTTCAAAATGGAAAGCCTATCTTGGAGGAAATGTTTACCGCTTCTCCATTAAGGGAGAATTCGATGACCTACCTGTAAATCAGTCAGCTTGGGTTTATTCTTTCAATCTCAACACTACTGTATCCATTCTAAGTACATTAAGTGCTCAATTTACCTTCAATTATCTATCCAGCCGGGTTACAGCACAGGGGAATGATTCCAGGTTTTACCAACCATCACTTAACATCAGAAAATCATTGATAAATGAGCGGTTAACATTGAATTTGCTTTGGCAAAACATGGATATGGGTCTGTTAAAATCCAATGAGCAAAGAATTACTACTTTCCGCCCCATGGAATTCTTTACCACTACCAATTACATTTATGAGGTAGACATGCTTATCATCAACCTAAGGTATACCCTTAATAGTAGCAAAAACCGCTCAAAATTTGTAAAAAGCGAATTTGGAGAAAAGGAATTCTAGAATTTCTAATATGAATGACCGCTTTCTTACCAGTAGAATCTTCCCAATAAAATAAACCTACAATTTCGAGCCAATATCAATGAATATCTTGTCCGCTGAGGTGGATCCAATATCTATTAATATCAGGTTGATTCAGGACCCATTTTAAACTGGTTATTGGTCTAATTGCGGATATTCATAATTTCTAATTTTAATTCCTAACAAAGCAGATGATAATCTATCCTGAAATTTTTGTAGTGCATAAAGAATAACTATGAGTTCTTTCTGCAAAAATTCTCTTTGAAATATTCAAATAACGCGCGTTCCGGAATATAAATCATAGGCAGCCACTAAGAGTTGATTTTCAGGCGAACTCCCATAACGGGGATAGGATTGAATTTCACTCCGGTCTTCTGCAAAAAAAGGAAGGTACATCCCATCCAATTCATCCCATATGACCAGCAAATAGGCATAGGGTATTTTTCTAGAGCGGCCATTTTCTAGCCATTCATCAAAAAGTGATTCATCAAGTGGCTTTGGATAATTTGGACCTTCGAACATCTTTTTTCATTTTTTCCCCAAAGATAGATGTGTCCCCTTGCTGTACAAAATCAAAGAATAGTACTGTTGATTTTTATTTTCGTGAAGCCTTTGAAGTATCCTTGATAATTTCCAAGTCCTGTTTAATTTTAACAAGAATTCCTTCCAGGCTGTATGAAGTACTTTAGATTTCTTTCATTGCTTACCTTAAGTCAACTTGGCAGGTTTTTAAATAAAACCAAATTTGATTTTCTAAAATAATATTTTTTGAAGTAAACGCTTATGTGTAATAAAGGACTATGTTAAAATTCGATGCAATAGTAATTGGATCTGGCCCCTCTGGTGGTATGGCCGCTTACGAAATGGCAAAAGCCGGTCTGAAAGTGGCCATCCTGGAAAAGGAAAATCTGCCAAGGTACAAAACCTGTGGCGGAGGTTTAGTTTTCAGAGGAAGGGAAATGCTTCCTTTCAATCTGGAAACGGCTATTGAAAAAGAATTTTCAGACATTCATGTCTATTTTTCTCAATTGGATCAGGTTTATGTTTCAAAGAGAAACTTTCCCATCATCAGTATGGTAATGCGGGATAAACTGGATCAGTTGATCTGTCAAGAAGCTATAAAAAATGGAGCTGTGCTACTTGAAAAAAATATGCTTCAAAAAATAGAATTTCAGGAAGAAATTATCCTTCAAACTGATAAACAAACTCTCCAAACAAAGTATGTGGTGGCAGCTGACGGTGCTTTGGGGCCCACTGCAAAATTGGCGGGATGGAAAGAGACCAGAGCATTGATACCAGCTTTGGAATATGAGGTTGAAGTCGGTCCAGAGGATTTCGATAAACTCAAAAATGAGGCAAGGTTTGATATAGATGCCATTCCTCATGGATATGGTTGGTGTTTTCCTAAAGCAAACCACCTGTCCATTGGAATCGCTACCTTTAAGAAGGATCGGGTAAACTTGAGGGACTATTACCAACAATATGTTAGAAAATTGGGCATTAGACTGGTAATTTCCGAGGAAGCACATGGCTTTCAAATTCCCGTAGGATTCAGATCTGACAAATTCGTCAGCCGCAATGTATTTCTCACTGGCGATGCAGCAGGTTTTGCTGATCCATTGACTGCTGAAGGCATCACCAATGGGATTCATTCCGGAATATTGGCCGGGAAGGCGATTGCCCAACATTTTGAAGATCCTCTGATCGCAGAAAGTGATTATTTATCTGCTTTGGAAGAAAGGATATTACCAGAGCTTAGGTTCAATGGAAAACTCTCAAGATTTTTCTATTCCTATGCTTCCATCAGGAATTTTATGATAAAAAAAGAAGGCCAAAAATTCTGTGAGATACTTACCGACCTGTTTACAGGAAAAATCAGCCTGAATGAAGAGCTCAAACAAAAGGCAATTCGCAAACTGGGCTTGGAAAAAATAGTGAAATTGTAATTCAGCTTGGGCAATTTAACTGACTGCAAGCTCAATTCAACAAAATGATAAGAACTGAACCACCTATCATGATAAGTGATCCAACGATCTTTTTGACAAAATGCCCTTCCTGAAAAAAACGGTAACCAAAAAAGACAGTCACCAAAATTGAACCCTGAAATAAAGCAAGTGCGGGCCCAACCTGCATATGACTAAAGGTATAATTAGTGGATACCACCATTATTGCTATAGAGATAATAAGCCAAAAATATTTCAGTATAGAGTACTGATTGATTTTCCGGAATTCCTTTTGAATATCCACCTTAAATAGTACCAAAACAGGGAATGAAAAAAGTGCACCAAAAATGCACCAACTGGCAAAAGCTAAAGTAAGGTTGGAATGGAGGATTACTTGTTTATCGAAAACTGCCTGTGTTCCTGTCAATATCAAAGCCATGAAACGATAAATGATTGCCTCTTGACGTAGCAAGTTCCAAGAAAATTTACCCCTTGAGTCATTCAAGACAAAATAACTTCCAGCTATAATTAGAGTTACTCCTGAGAAGCCCCAAATACTTGGAATTTCACCCATCAATAAATAAGCTATGATTATCCCCACTACGGATTTATAGGAATTGATAGGCCCTAAAACAGACAACTGCCCCATTTCCAAAGCCTTAATCAAAAATCCATTTCCAAAAGCACCACATATCCCACCAAAAATGGCATAAGCCCAAAATCCTGAGGATAATTCCATCACTGGGTAATCCCAAACCAAAATAATACTTATGACAGCAAGGCAGGAATAGGAAATAAAATTTACAAAAAAAGGATGCTGATATACCGTAAGTTTTTTCTGGACGACATTAGAAATCGGATTGGAAATTATCCGAATCAAAATTGCCAATATTAAAAGTGTGCCCGTTCCCATATCCATTCAAATTTAGGAACCAAAAGGACTTTTCTATAAAGAAAAAAGAAAAGTGCCTTCGCTTCTTTAAACTACCAACAATAGTCAAAGGAATGCGGAGGCACTTAAATTTGATTAGAATTTGAAAGCGGACCGTTATTTATAGATCAGATCAAATCTGTCTAGGTTCATTACTTTGGCCCAAGCTGCAGCAAAATCCTTTACAAATTTTTCTTTGTTATCTTCCTGAGCATAAACTTCAGACAATGCTCTCAGTTCGGAGTGAGAGCCGAAGATCAAGTCAGCGCGGGTGGCAGTATATTTCAATGCACCTGTCTTTCTATCTCTTCCTTCAAACTTCTCTTTGGTTTCATCAGCAGCTTTCCACTCTGTGCTCATATCCAAAAGGTTTACAAAGAAATCATTCGTCAACATGTCTTTCTTATCAGTAAAGATGCCATGCTTAGAACCATCATAGTTGGCATGCAAAGCCCTCATTCCACCTACCAAGACGGTCATTTCAGGAGCGGTAAGGGTCAGCAACTGCGCTTTATCCACCAATAGTTCTTCAGTAGACACCGTATATTGCTTTTTCAAGTAGTTACGGAAACCATCAGCCATTGGCTCAAGCAATGCAAAGGAAACCTCATCTGTTTGTTCTTGGCTGGCGTCCATTCTGCCAGGTGTAAATGGAACATTTACTTTATACCCTGCATTGGCAGCTGCTTTTTCTACTGCAGCAGTTCCTCCCAATACAATCAGATCAGCCATGGAAACTTTCTTATTCCTTGACTTTGCATTGAAATCCTTCTGGATTTTCTCGTATGCTGCCAATACTTTGTTCAATTGTGCAGGATTGTTAACCTCCCAGTTTCTCTGAGGAGCCAACATGATTCTGGCACCATTGGCACCCCCTCTTCTATCAGAACCTCTATAAGTTGAAGCGGATGCCCACGCGGTAGAGACCATTTCAGAAAGAGACAAACCAGAGTTTAAAAGCTGAGTTTTCAATGCAGCGATATCCTGAGCATTTACCAATTCATGGTTCACAACCGGAATAGGATCTTGCCAGATCAAATCTTCTTTAGGCGCTTCAGGTCCAATATAGGTAGATCTTGGCCCCATATCCCTATGCGTCAACTTGAACCAAGCTTTAGCAAATGCCTTGTTAAACTCCTCTGGATTTTCGTAAAATCTCCTGGAGATTTTCTCGTAAACTGGATCAACTCTTAAGGATAGGTCAGTAGTCAACATTGTTGGCTTATGCTTCACATTTGGATCAAAAGCATCCGGATACAATACCTTAGGGTCTTTGGCTACCCACTGATGGGCACCTGCAGGGCTCTTGGTAAGCTCCCACTCATGCTCAAATAAACTCTTGAAATATCCTTGGCTCCACTCATTAGGTGTCAAAGTCCATATTACCTCAAGACCTGAGGTGATGGCATCGGCGCCTTTACCTGATTTGTAGGAGCTCTTCCATCCAAAACCTTGTTCTTCAATAGGTGCGGCTTCTGGCTCTGGGCCTACATGGCTGGCAGGGCCAGCTCCATGGGTTTTACCCAAAGTATGACCACCGGCGATCAAGGCCACAGTTTCTTCGTCATTCATACCCATTCTACCAAAAGTTTCTCTGATATCTTTTGCTGCCAAAAGCGGATCAGGATTACCATTTGGACCTTCTGGGTTGACATAAATAAGACCCATTTGAACAGCAGCCAAAGGATTTTCCAATTCCCTATCTCCTGAATAACGCTTGGCATCACTTAGCCACTCACCTTCAGCACCCCAATAAACATCAATCTCAGGTTCCCATACGTCCTCTCTACCACCAGCAAATCCATATGTCTCAAAGCCAGCTGCTTCCAAAGCCACATTACCGGCAAGGATCATCAAGTCAGCCCAGGAGATTTTGTTACCATATTTCTGCTTGATAGGCCATAATAATCTTCTTGCTTTGTCCAAATTGGCATTGTCAGGCCAGCTGTTCAATGGTGCAAAACGCTGCTGTCCCGCACGTGAACCTCCTCGGCCATCACCTGTACGATAGGTACCGGCACTGTGCCAAGCCATACGGATCATCAGACCTCCATAATAGCCATGGTCAGCAGGCCACCAGTCTTGAGAATCGGACATCAAGGTACGGAGGTCAGCCTTAAGTGCTTCATAATCCAAACTTTTGAATGCTTCAATGTAATTGAAATCTGCACCCATCGGGTTGGAAAGGGAGGAATTCTGACGTAAAATCCCCAGATTCAATTGGTTGGGCCACCAATCAATATTCCCTGTAGCCTTCATTGCACTACTACTCTTTTTAGTAGCACCGGACCAACCGTCCACATGAGCTTCTTTGTAGCTTTCCTGTGCATTTACACACCAAACCAAGGCAAAAGACAGGAAGCTGATTAGCATAAATTTTCTCATATATATTTTATTTTGTATTTAATGGATGATCAGATTGAAAGACAAATTTAATTTCTCAATCCGGGCTAATGAAATCGATTTTTTCGATACCTATTTGATAAAATCAATTGGAGCAGGAAGCTTTTTTCCAGATTGGCATCAGAAACCAATGGTAGAAAATGCCCCTACTGGCAATCAAGAAACCTGAAAATTAGTGCTTTAAATTTGGGCCTGACTTAAGGCAGACACTTCAGTGGCTTAGGGAGGTAATATTTACCAAATTAAGGTTTTATCTGAGAAAAATAAAAAATGACTGGGCCAAAATCATTTATTTGGCCCAGATTAAAATTCTGCAATAGCTGAACTCAATTGTTTACTTTTTTCGCTGCGCTGCCATCCATTCCATAATAGTGACAGGACGGCCATTGACCATTACCGGCGAACCATCAAAATCTGTCCTGGCCAGATTGGCATGGCTGTAAATCCAGGACCAATGGGCATTGTAGCGGTAATTTTCCCCTCCATAAAATCCAGTAATATCCGTGACATGGTCATAGAAAGTAAAGTAAACATTTTTTGCCCCTCCGGCCTTCAACCTATGGTATAACGGAAGCACCGTCTGATCTGCCACTGTGGTGGGATCTTCCTTGGCATGGATAAACCACAGGGGTACGTTTTTGATCTTTTGGATCTGTGCATCAGTAATGAACTCATTGCTGTAAGCCAAAGCACTGATATAGGCCGCAGCAAAAAAATCCGGTTGCTCCAAGATCAGTTTGAGGGCCATATAGCCCCCATTTGAACAACCGCCCACATAGATTCTTTTGGGATCAATATTGGGATTTTTGGACACAAAATCCTTTATCAAGTTAAAAAGTGCCTCATTGTACACATCATTGTCTTTTCCTCTGGTCATCCCTTCAGCAGCCTGCATCCAAAAGGTTGGGGCTTGGGGAGCCAAAACATAAGCTCCACCAAAAAGTAACTGGATTTCAGGTGAGGCGTAGTTCGCTGCTCTGTTGCCAAGCAAGGCAACTGTGGGATCATATCCTCCTTCACCCCCTCCATGGAGCCAGATGATCAATGGCACCTTCCCTTTGATAGTGGATGGGGTGAAAGCCGCATAGGACATGGACTGGTTGTTACCATAAGTAAATTTTCCCCTAAGATCAAAATCATCCACCAAAGGCATGATCTTGCCCACAGGATTGTTCCAAACCTGACCGGATTTGGTATGAATGACGGTTAAACCGTAATCTACCCAATAGTTCCCTCCCCTGTTGTTGATCCTGGTATATTGGAAGGGTGAACTCAGTGGCATAACAGGGCTCACAGATAGCACCAAGGTAATATGCTTTCCTTCTTCACGCCTGTTGCCATTTTCATCAGACACATAGGCATAGACCACCGAACGCATTCCAGAGGCATTTTCCGCAGGAATTTCCACTCCCTCCAATGACCTTTTGGCAAATACCTGGTAATGGGCCACATGGGCTTCCTTGGTATTTTCCGGTAAGGAAAGAATGACTTTATTGACTGCTGGCCCCCAATCAAAACCTTCTACTACCCAGCGGTAGTCCCCTCCTGTGGAAGGCGCATCATTGGGCAGAGAAGCAAAAACCGGATGAATCCAAAGGCCAAGGCCGGAAATCAGCAAGATCAAGAAGTGTAATTTTTTCATTTTGGGTGTGAGTTTGGTCTTTGAAAATTAAGATTTGCCCGGGATTTACGGAACATTTATTACAAGAATGGAAATAAATGCCAAATAATCTATTTGAAGTTAATGAAGGACTTATAACCTGTCAATGCCGTTCCCTCCAAATGTTATGATGATTAAGTTATTGACTACTTTCAGACTGATTTTTTAAAATAAAAACTCAGACCCTTAACTTCAGAAATAAAATTCCGAAAAAGAGTCTGAGCTAATTTTAATAGATTGGTTAATTCAAATGAAAATTAGTCTCACTTAGGCACCCCTACATAGTACAGGTCAAAGCCTCCCTTACCTCCCGGTCGGTCGGAAGAGAATATCATAAGGTTATTTTGAAACATTTCTGATGGGGAAATAATAGGCCTGTATTCGTCAAACTCAGAATTAATAGGATGCCCAAAGTTAACAGGACTAGACCAGCCCTCTGCTGTTTTCTTGGCATAATAAAGGTCATACCCTCCCAATCCACCAGGTCTGTCCGAAGCAAATACAAGCTTATCTCCCAACACAAAAGGCATATGGTCATTGGATGAAGTATTGATAGATAGCTTCCTGATTTCCTTGGGTGCGGCATCGGCCAGAAATTCCAAAGGTGTCATTCCTGTTGGAATGTCCATCTCATAAATATCAAATTGACCATCCTTATCCGAACTAAAGAGTATTTTTTCAGGAATTCCGTCTCCGTTCAAATTTCCCTTGATAAATTCCTTCCCATAAAAACAGGGATACATTTCATTGGAGGAATCTTCTTTCACACGAAAGTATGGGAGGGTATTGGAATTTAATGAAATTACAGGCTTTTGAGGTAATGCAGTAATTGAATGTACTCCTTCATAATTACGAGAAAATAATAAAATCATATTATCTTTTGCTTCTTGATAACTATAAGGCCCCTTTTCATCAGAGGGAGATGCTGTACTTTCTGCTAACCTTTTTATACTGGTATATTTAGCAGTTTGAAAATTTGGACTCAATTCTCTTACCGCAAATATACCCTCCTTTTGATCCCAGGAAAAAGCAATATTGAAAGTCAATAGATTAAAATCATTGCCAAATGGTCCAGGTCTATTGGTTGAAAAAACAAATTCAATCCTATCTTCAAAAAAATGGGCATTTGAATTGATATCATCTGAGGAAGAGTTTATAAAATCAAGGTTTACTGGCGTCACAGAAAATGAACCTTCAGGATATTTGATTCTATCGCAACTGGCAAATAGAATAACTATTATTAATAAAATGTGATTTTTCATCGGATACCGATTATCATTCTTAAATTATTGTTGTAATTGGAATTAGATCCATTGGGTTGAAACATACCAGAAGCATACCAAGCATTTGCCCCACTATTCCAGCCCCAATTCATATAAAACCATGAATAATGCCACTCTACGCAGCCATCTGTATCACAATTGTAAGATTTATAATTATGTCTCCTATATCCATCACTTGTCCATATGTGCCATTCTGTAAAAACATTATCATAACCATAAAAAATAGCTGGATAACCTTGAGAAAATTCATTTCTTAACAAATTAGGATTAAATGTTGAAACACTTCCATTAGATTGCATCCCCATAGCTGTAAGGGCAGGTCTAATACTTGATGGCAAAGTCATACCATTACAAGTTCCTAAAAAGTAAAAATCAGTATTTGCTGAAATTGCTACTGAAAGCATCAGTCCGATAACAAAGCATTTAAATAATAAATGTTTGTTTTTTTGTTTGTTTTTTTGTTTGTTTTTTTGTTTGTTTTTTTGTTTGTTTTTTTGTTTGTTTTTTTGTTTGTTTTTTTGTTTGTTTTCATAGTGCATTATTTAACTATTTCAACATAAACTATAACTTTTAAATAACCAACTAAAAAATAAAATTTTTAACGCTGTATTAAATGGCATCAGGCCTTAATTGAAACATCATAAGGCACAAAATAAAAAGAGTTTCTTTTTATGCTAAGTAAGCTTAATTTTAACCACAATCCACAAGATCCCGAAAAACCATGAGCAAAACTTACCTTACCCTTTGTATTTCTTTAACCCTCTTCCTTTGCATCCATTTTCTTTCTTTTTCCCAAAAACTCCCGGAGGCCAATGAACCCTTCAAAATAGGGATGGCAGGATATACTTACCATAAATTTGACCTGGACAGGACTTTGGAAGACCTGGCCACCAATCAGGTCAAATACCTCTGCATCAAGGATTTTCATTTGCCATTCAACAGCTCAGAACAGGAAATCGCCGCTTTCCACCAAAAACTGGCCGAAAAGGGGGTGACCGGCTATGCGGTAGGCCCTATCTACATGAGAAGCAAAGAGGATGTGGACAATGCTTTTGACTATGCAAAAAGAGTTGGGGTAAAACTGATCGTAGGGGTACCTAATACCGAACTCCTCCCCTACATCAATGAAAAAGTAAAGGCCTATGATTTCAAATATGCAATTCATATGCACGGACCTGATATAGCCCTTTATCCGGATGCCGATGATATCTGGTCCCATATCAAGGACTTGGACACAAGAATGGGCATGTGTCTGGATATAGGCCATACGGCACGAAACGGAAAAGACCCTGTAGCCGATCTGGAGAAATACAAGGACCGAATATTTGACATGCACATCAAAGATGTCACAGCCGCCACCAAGGAAGGGAAATCTATAGAAATCGGAAGAGGCATCCTAGATATCCCTGCCTTTGTACAGATGCTGAGAAAAACAGGTTATTCCGGGGTGTGCAGCCTCGAACATGAACGTAATTTTGACAATCCCTTCTCCGGAATCGCTGAATCCATCGGATATTTCCGGGGCGTGATTGTGGCAACAAAAAAATAGTTTGTTGCAAATAATTGCTCACATTAAATCTGGTTTACTGATTAATCCCTAATCTTAAAAAATTTTCAATGCAAATCCTCCGCCCTTGGCCATCCTGATATTGAAAGGCTTTCCGCCTGAATTGTTATGAAATTTTGCTCATATGCAGTAGGATTGAGATCGTATGAAGCATCAATGGCATCTATAACAAAAAGGGCATGGTATTTTTTTCCCTTTCTGCAGGAAAGTCAAGTCTAAAGTGACCTCCCTTTCCTCTTCATCTGAAATGTCAACTATATACCAAACTCCATATTTGTCCTTTCTGTCATAAACCACATAATCACCAGGTTTGGAATCCAACACGATACTTTCCTCCCAAGTCATAGAGATATCCACCATAAATTTCAAAAGGTCAGGGTATTTTTCAAGGTTTTCCGGAATGTACCCAATCATGTATTCAGGACTGTAAAAAAAGACAAATAAGGCTTCCTGCTTGGAATTGGCAGTAATTGACCCGGGTAGTTCTCTCCTTCTCACATTGGTTGAGTTCAAAATGAAAAAATCCCAGGAAATAGTCCTTAGGCCCTCCTTTTAATCTTGTGAATGTCAAAATGGTTTCATGCTCTGGTTGTGATTCCCAAAATAGGGACATAACTGAACTCATTCCCACGAGCTGATCCACTGTCCATCCCATTGGGATATGTACGAAGTAGTTCTGTTGGTAAATCAATATTTGTTGGATTATGGGCTGGCAGATTTGTTAATGTCAAATGATAAACAATACATAGGATGAAGAGCCTCATGAATAAAGCTTTTAGAAAATTTATTTTAGATAGGTTAATTATTATCTCCAAATCAATTGAATTTGATTTAAGAAAAAACCAAAAATGCTTAATTTTCATTCTATGACAACATCTCTCAAACTCAGGTTTCTAATTCTTATTTCCTTTATCGCTTTCGTTAGTCTTGGACTTCCGGACGGGTTATTGGGTATTGCTTGGCCATTTATTTCAGATAAATTGGATATTCCTTTGGAAAATCTGGGTGTGTTGCTGATGTTTTTTGTCGCGGGGTATCTAAGTTCCAGTATGACAAGCAGTAAAATTATGTCATGGATAAGTCTGGGCTGGCTTCTTGCTTTCAGTTGTTTCCTTACAGGGGTAAGCCTTTTTGGATTTGCCTTATCCAATCAATGGATTTTTCTGATTTTCTCCGCATACTTTCTGGGATCCGGAGGTGGAGCCATAGATACCTCACTCAATATTTTTGCATCAGCTAATTTCAGTCCCAGTGTTGTCAATTGGCTGCATGCTTTTTATGGAATAGGAGCCACTTCAGGCCCTTTGATCCTTACCTGGTTTTTCACCATGGGCCAGACCTGGAAATCAGGATATTACTTTGTAGGCTCTATCCAAATTTCACTTGGCATCCTTTTCATTCTCAGTTCCAAAATGTGGTTGGTAAAAGAGAAAACCAAAGAAATTAACCAGGAAAAAATTTCATATAGGTTGACCCTCCAAAAACCTTTGGTCTGGCTTAGTATACTGATTTTTTTCGTTTACACCGGGTTGGAGGTGTGTGTAGGTCAATGGACCTTTACCATCCTGACCAAGTCCAGGAGTATTGCTGAAGAATCCGCTGGCCTATGGGTTAGTACTTTTTGGGGGAGCCTTACTTTAGGAAGAATTTTGTTCGGATTTATCCTTAAAAAAATCAGCACAGTGCAGGTTCTTCATCTGGCTATGTTTGGGATAATAATTGGGTCAGGAGCATTTCTGGTTGATGTTTCCAATACTATGAGCTTTTTAGGAATTTTTTTGATCGGATTCTCATGCGCCCCTGTATTTCCTTCCATGATTGCTTTGGTTCCCGGGCTCTTTGGAGAAAAATTCGCAGCGAATATCATTGGTTTCCAGATTTCTGCAGCAATGATTGGAGGAGCTATCCTACCGGCTGTTTCAGGATTTCTTACTGATCCATTTGGTTGGGAAGTCATTCCGATTTCCTTCTTTTTCCAGGCAATTCTATTGGCCCTCTCCTATTATTTCCTCATCAAAAAGCTAAAAATCAAACACAGAAATTATTCACCCGGATTCTAAGAATTTTAAAATCACTACGTTAGGCATCAAACTGAAGACTAAGTGATGAAATTTGCAAATATCATTGTTTTACAATGACAACCTGACTGTCAAAATAGATCGGAAAGAGGCCAAGAAACAAAAGAATCAAATTTTTAGAGAATGAAGCATCCTGTACATACCGGTTGGTGAATGAAGCTATTCAGAGAAGCAATTGATTATGAGGCCGGGAAGGATGGCCAAGTAAATAAATTATGAACCGTGGAACAGTAATTATAAGGCATATTGCAGATTTAAATTCTATCATTCATCCATACCAGATTTTCACCAGTTAAATGATTGATTTCTCATTCATTCGATTTTCATTATGTTGTTAGTACATATAGGGTTAAAATTACCTCAATTTGCTCTAACCTCAAATCCGATTCATAATGAAAAACAGAAGAGAATTTTTGAAGACCACCTTATTGGGAGCAACAGGCTTGTCTTTGGCACCCATGTGGCTTGAAGGGGCTCCTTCCATTATCAAATCCTACAATAAACCAAACTCAAAAATCAACGGGGTACAGATAGGTTGCATTACCTACTCTTACCGAACTATGCAGGACCAAAGTCTTGAGGCAAACATCAAGTATATCAGGGAATCAGGAATCAGTGCTGTAGAAATGATGGGAGAACCTGTAGAATATTTTGCAGGGATGCCACAGCCGGCATTTAATAGAATGCGTGCCTTTCAGCTTGGAGGTAAGCAAAGAAGGGGTGAGGAATTGACCGTAACTGAAAAAGAAGAATTGGCAGATATCAGATCCCAATCAGAGGCCTATTCCAAATTGGTGACGGATTGGAGAAACAAAACCGATTTCAAGAAATTTGAGCAAGCCGCAAAAATGTTTAAAGATGCCGGAATTGAGGTCTATGCTTTCAAGCCCAATGCATTTGGGGTGAATAATACAGATGCAGAAGTAGCTTACGGTATGAAAGCTGCCAAAATTCTCGGTGCCAGCCATATTACTTTAGAACATCCTTCGGATGATAATCAAACCCAGCGTTTAGGCAGATTGGGAGATTCCAATAGAATGAAAGTAGGCTATCATGGACATGAGCAGCAGACTTTTACCTTTTGGGATACAGCCTTAGGCCAAAACAAAAGCAATGGATTGAATTTCGATATAGGTCACTATGTAGCAGCAGGCCATACTGATATGATGGAACTTATTCAAAAACAGCATACCAGAATCTGGAGCATGCATATCAAAGACCGTCAAACGCCAGAAAATGGAAAAGGCAACCTTCCTTGGGGAGCAGGGGACACTCCTGTGGGTGAAATCCTCAGGATGATGCGGGATAAAAAATACAATTTCCCGGCAACTATTGAACTGGAATACCAAGTTGAACAAAGTTCTGATGCAGTAAAAGAAGTACAAAAATGTCTGGAATTCTGCAGGAAAGCCCTAGGATAATCTCTCCGAAATAAAAACCAATAACCTATGATCAAACCTATTACACTTAGGCTTTGCCTTATCTCATCCTTCTTTTTTGTATTAATTTTCTCCTGTAAAAATCAAAAGGATGACCCGAGCATCAAACCTGAAGAAAACCGCTTTACAAAGGTCGTCTTAACTGAAGGAATGGACGAACCCATGGAAATGACCTTTCTGCCGGGAAGAAAGATCCTATTAGTAGAAAGGAAAGGAGCTGTCAAAGTTTTCGATGAAAATACTGGTGAAATGATCGAGGTAGGTTTTGTTCCTGTCAACACCAAATACACCAACAAAGAAGGGATAGTCAGAGAAGCGGAAGAAGGATTGATGGGAGTGATAGCTGACCCCAACTATGAGAAAAACAATTGGATTTACATGTATTATGCAGATCCTGATGTTCCCAAACATGTTTTGGCAAGGTGGGAGTTGAAGGGAAATGAATTGATCAATTCTTCCAAGAAGATCCTTTTGGAAGTGCCCACCCAAAGGGAAGAGTGCTGCCATACTGGCGGAGGAATGGTTTTTGACAAAGATGGAAACCTTTACCTGACTACCGGAAACAACACCGTCAATCCAAGGGAAGGCACCTCCAATCTGGATGAAAGGCCGGGACATGAGAACTCAGATGACCAAAGAGCTCCCGGCAATACCAATGACTTAAGAGGAAAAATCCTCAGGATCAAACCTGAGCCGGATGGTACTTACAGTATTCCAAAGGGAAATTTATTCCCTGTGGGCATGGAAAAAACCAGGCCTGAAATCTATACCATGGGGCATAGAAATCCATGGAGACCAACCTTGGACAGTAAAACAGGCTTTCTCTATTGGGGAGAAGTCGGGCCTGATGCGGTAACGGATTCCATTTGGGGTCCAAAAGGCTATGATGAATTCAATCAGGCCAAAGGGCCTGGTTTTTTCGGATGGCCTTATTTCATTGGGAATAACCAAGCCTACGTACGGCATAACCATGAAACCAATACTTATGGTGAGCCCTATGATGTCAATAATCCTGTAAATGAATCAGTCAACAACACTGGTTTGAGGGAGCTTCCCCCTCCTATTCCGGCCATGATATGGTATCCTTATGGGGTTTCTGAGGAATTCCCTATGTTGGGAAGCTCAGGGAGATCTGCTACTGGAGGGCCTGTATTTAGGAAAGCTGATTTCAAAAAAGAGGCTCCTTTTGTTTTTCCTGCTTATTATGAAGGCAAATGGTTGATTGTGGACTTTATGCGAGGCTGGATAATGGCCGTCACCATGGATAATAATGGAGATTATGTTTCCATGGAGCGCTTCCTTCCCAATGAAACTTTCAGTTCAGCCATAGACATGGACTTCGGACCGGACGGAGCGCTTTATATTTTGGAATATGGCTCAGCCTGGTTCCGTGGCAATCCGAATTCCCGAATTGTCAAAATTGAGTACAATGGGGGAAACCGTAAACCTATGGTTCAGGCTTCGGCAGACAAGAAGGCAGGTGCTGTTCCCTTTACGGCCAACTTATCTTCAGAAGGCACCTTGGATTATGATTCCTATGACCAAGGGAAATTAAAATATGAATGGAAGATTATTTCAGATAAGGGCCAACAAACGCTTTTGAAAGAAAAAAATCCATCGTTTGATTTCAATGAGGCAGGAACATACCAGGTAACTTTGACGGTAACAGACACCAAAGGAGAGCAAAACAGTGCCGGATTCCAGATCTTTGCGGGTAATGAACCTCCACAGGTGAAGATTGATTTTTCGGGTAACCGGACTTTCTATTTTGGACAATCTGAAATACAATATGCCGTCACTGTTTCAGACAAAGAAGACGGCTCTACCAAAGATGGAAAAATCAAAGCAGAAGAAGTTGCCATCACTTTTGATTATGTACCTTCCGGCTTTGACCCAATAGAGATCGCTTCCAAACAAAGCGGCGCCGAAACCATGGCTGTATTAAATATTGGAAAAAATCTGATCGAAGGTAGTGATTGCAAATCCTGTCATCAATATGACAAATCGTCCATAGGCCCAAGCTACTCAGCTGTAGCGGAAAAATATCCAAAGACAGCCAGCAATATCGATTACCTAGTGGACAAAATCCTCAATGGCGGTAGTGGCGTTTGGGGCGATCATGGTATGAGTGCCCATCCCGAACTCAGTGCGTCTGATGCCAAAAGAATGGTAGACTTTATTCTCAGTATGAATGAAGTGAAACCTACAGTTACCCCTTTACCGCTTAGCGGCAGCATAAAACCTAAAATTCCTGAGGGAGAAGATGGACAGGGTGGATTCCTGTTAAGGGCATCTTACTCGGACAAAGGTGCCGGTCAGATAGCTTCCCTGAGCGGAGTGGATTTTGTTGCACTTAAAAACCCATTTGTTGATCCTCAATCTGCTGAACTGAGAAAAGGAGTCAACCTTTTGACTACCCCAAGCATCAACTTCTTTATGGTGGGGGATAGATCTCATATAGGTTTCAAATCCTTTGATCTGTCAGGAGTGGAAGCCATTAACCTTTATGTCAATGTCAGCCCAAGAAATGGAGCTGTGGGAGGCCATATAGAAGTAAGGTTGGGAAGTCCTGAGGGACAAATCATCGGTCAATCCCAAAAAATGGAACCCTTGAACCAGGGATTCAGAAGACCGCCAGCTGGAGTGAACATCATCCAGTGGAGAAGAGAAAATACACCCAAAGCCGAGATCAAAATCGATAAAACCAGCGGTTTACAGGATGTATTTTTCATCTTTAGAAACCCTGAAGCCGGCAAGGAGGATATCCTAATGAGTATTTCTGAAATCCAGTTTTCCAATATAATCACTCAAGATTAACCCATTCTGCTGATAACCCTTAGCCCCCGGCTTGTACTTCCATAAGTCGGGGGATTTTTGAACCTGAAAAACATGAAACCAATTTCTGTTCTCTTTCTTTTATTATTCGCCAGTTTTCAGACAAATGCTCAAAATATCATCAAACTGTATCATGGGAAAGCCCCAGGTTCTGAGACTTGGACATGGACTGAAAAGGTGATTACACCATCTCCGGAAAACCGCATCCTTTATGATGTATCGGAACCTGAATTATTACATTTCCCAGCTTCACAAGATAAAACCAATGGCACTTCAATCATAATAGCCCCTGGAGGTGCTTTTCATATTTTATCCCTTGACAATGAGGGCATCAGGATTGCGGAATGGTTGAATGAATTAGGGATTTCGGCTTTTGTGCTAAAATACCGCTTGGTAAAAAGCCAAACTGATAACCCTTTTGAAACCTTAACACCCTTGATGCAGGACAAAGACAAGCTTGACTCCATCAATGCCCCCGTTGTTGAAATGGCAAAAAATGACGGCATTGAGGCCATGAAATATGTCAGGTCACATGCGAAAGAACTTGAAATCGATCCCAATAAAATTGGTTTCATGGGATTTTCAGCAGGCGGCACAGTCACCATGTCGGTGGCATTAAGTGCTTCTGAAGAATGGAAACCAGATTTTTTGGTACCGGTTTACCTTTACAGAAAAGCAGTCTTAGGTTCGTTAATGCCGCAGAAAAAGACCCCGATTTTCGTGGCTGTTGCTTCTGATGATGAGCTGGACTTTATGCCTCACAGTGTATCCCTCTATCAGGATTGGTTTGCAGCAGGCCATCCATCAGAATTACACGTGTATGAAAATGGAGGTCACGGATTTGGCTTTGCAAGAAAGGGCACCAGCTCTGACCAATGGGTCAAAGATTTTGAGCATTGGCTTCGCATTAGAGGGCTTATTGATTTTCAATGAAATGAGACCAGGTAGATTGGGCTTTATCAAGCCTTCAACACCACCTGATTTGATAAACCTTTGATTATGATTATCTTGCTTTATCACCAGTTCAAGGAAACAATATGCAGAAAGGCTATGACCATAAAGAGGGAAAAACCGGGCATACCCTTAACTTACCAGGTAACCCTACCACTTCCATCAACAGGAGTAACCGCCTCAATGACAGGTCAAACGGGAAGTCTTTAAGGATGCTCAATGAGGAAGATTGGCAATTTTGGATTCAGAATGGTTATGTCATCATCAAAAATGCCGTGCCCAATGCACAGGTCAAAGCAACTGCAGACTTTTTATGGGAATTTGAGGACAAGGATCCAGACAATCCAGATACTTGGTATAAAAACCCCTATAACGAAATGGAAATGAAGGAATTGGTAGGGACCGGGATGGTGGAGGTGTATAACCATCAGCATCTTTGGAACAACCGGCAAATGCCAAAAATCTATGATGCCTTTGTTGACATTTGGGGAACAGAAAAACTCTGGGTGACCATTGATCGGGCCAATTTAAATTTTCCAATCCGGCCCGGCCATGAATATAAGGCATTCATCCATTGGGATTATGATCCTGAAACCAAGCCCCAGAATGTGCAGGGGGTCCTGGCCTTGGCAGACCAAACGGATGAAAACATGGGCGGATTTCAGTGTATCCCCGAACTTTACCGGGAGTATGACACCTGGAAGCTAACTCAACCAGCAGATAGAAACCGATTCCTTCCTGATATCAGCGGCATGGAAAGTAAGATTGTGAAGGTCAAACTTGAAGCAGGAGATTTATTGATTTTTAATAGTCTTTTACCACATGGCATCCGTGCTAACCGTTCCGACAAAGTCAGGATCGCACAGTATATCTCTATGGTGCCCGCTGAGGAGGAGAATGAAGCAGTTCGGCAATGGCGCATCAATTCCTGGAAAAACAGAACCGCTCCTACCGGGTATGCATTTCCCGGAGATCCCAGAAACTGGGAACAAACCAGATATGAAACAGCCGTTTTATCCCCTTTGGGCAGAAAATTGCTGGGATTAGATAGGTGGTGATATTTCTGTGATTTAGGTTTACTTTAAGATTTTATAAGAAAGCAAATTCCTTATTTGGGTTGCGGTTTAAGTCTATTCTCAGGGATTTCACGGAAAAATCCCCCTATATCACGGGTTTATATGATTGACCACTGGGTTTAAAGGAGAATTAATAACCTCTCCAACCTTAGCTCCAGGGCACCATGTGTTCCAATCATTTATTTGGTTTTGGTTTTCAGGTTGTTTAAGCTTAGCTTCTGCATCCATAAATATAACGGTCATTACTTTCCTTGTTTGATTCGTTTTATTGGCACCTGCCCGGTGAAAAACCCAACCGGAATGAAAACTCACGTCTCCCAATTCAAACGGTTCAATGACATGCTCAAAATTATTAATACGTAATTTTTGCTTTAGCCGTGCTTCTGATTCATCTCCAATTTCCAAGTCTCTCCCAAAAAGTAACTGATGGCTTTTGGCAGAAAATTCCAAAGGTCCCATTTCCAAAGGCGTTTCTTGTAAAGGTATCCAAGCAGTAATTGTTTTATCTGTATCAATAGGCCAGTAATATTGATCAGCATGCCAAGGAGTTATTCCTCCTCCAGCTTCTTTAAATAGTGCTTGGTCATGATAAATCCTTACCTTCTCACATCCCATCAATCCTGCAGCAATGCTCGCCAACCTTTTGCTCAACACAAGTTCTTTGATGGTCTCATTGTGCCTCCATAAGTTGAAAAGCTGAAGGAATGCCTTTCCATAGGTATCTCTTTCCTCTAATGGCTTACTTTGTTGATTCAATTTTTCTACCTCCTTGGAAATGATAGATCCAAAAATCCGGACCTCATCCGGATTTAAGACATTTTTTAATTTGATAAATCGGTTTTCATCGTAAAAAGCAACTTGCTCCTGTGTTAGCGGATAAACATCTTGAATGGTTGAATGGCTCATAGTTTTAATTTTTTACCAAAATTAAAAAGATGGTATGAATGCAAGTTTTTCAAATTTTACGCAATTATTTACATATTTTACGCTATATTTTAATTAAAAATTTTTATACACCATAAAATAAAACAAGTGAGGCCCCATCTTGAAGAAATTACCCCCATTTATAAATCCAAGTCCTTCCAATTCTTAAAATTAGAGATGGAAGCATTCCCACACCTTTGGCATTACCATCCTGAAATTGAGCTGACATATATCCAACAAGGAAGAGGAATCCGATATGTAGGTGATCAGATTGATGCTTTCCAGGAAGGGGATTTGGTGTTACTGGGCGAAAACTTACCCCATACCTGGGCTACCCAAGGGGAACAAAAAAGTACCATACAATGTGGAATTGTCTTCCAGTTTCCATTAGCATTATTCCGAAATTTCCCAGAAATGTCCCATATAGTAGATTTTTTGAAATGCGCAGAAAAAGGTTACCTCTTCCCAAATCCATCCGAAGAAATCATCCAAACCATTATTGGTTTTGAACATTTGAGTCCAACCGATCAACTTTTATCTTTGATCGGCTTGATAGCTAATCTTGAAAAACAAGAGAAAACAAGATTATCCAATTCACTTGATTACAACCTAAACCACATTCATAAAGAAAACTTTAGAATCAACCGGATTAAAGGTTATTTACACGAAAATTTTAATCAAAAAATCGAATTGGAGCATATTGCAAAAATGATCCCAATGAGTCCGACATATTTTAGTGCTTGGTTCAAGCGATCAATGGGCCACTCTTTGATCACTTATGTCAATAAATTAAGAATTGAACAGGCCAGCAGATGGATTTTGTCCACAGATTGGGATATAGCAGAAATAGCCTACAAAGTAGGTTTTCAACAAGTCTCTCATTTTAATAGAGTTTTCAAAAAAGAAAAAAATATGGCTCCCACAACATTTAAGGAAAAACATACTAAAAAACCCTGAGACAAGGTATTGGAATTTTCATAACGCAAAACATAATCACAACCGACACGATCTGACAATTCCCTTTTCTTCAGATCGGTCCTTCAGACATCTGATTTTATTGAACATTTCATTTTCCCAGGGCCTCGCCCCGGGCTATCACAGAGCGGCCCTTCAGGCCTTATCGGTTATTCAGAAACTAATGCTTAATAGGATAGGATTATTCATTCTGAAATCCGACTTTCGAAATCCCCCTTTTTACTTTTGCCTTTTTACTTGGCTCTTATTCCTACGCAGCAAACTGGCCCTGGCTAATACAGAACGGCCCTTCAAGCCTTAAGGGATCCGAAATAATCAAGGACACCAAAAGCCTGAAAGGCTGACCAGTGACAGCTCAGACTAAAGCTTGCTGAAGTCTGGGCAAAGATGACCCAAGATTGAACCAGAGGCCTGAAGGGCCGACCTGTTTAATTCATTAAATTGAATCGATAAAAACCAAATTAAAATGATTTGACTGGGCATTTGCCTTCAATCACCGATCGGTCCTTCAGACCTCATGGGATTAATGAGGTGTCATTTTACCTAGGGCTTTGCCCTAGGCTGTAACAGAGCGGCCCTTCAGGGCTTATCGGTTATTCAGAAACTAATGCTTAATAGGATAAGATTATTCATTCCGAAATCCGACTTTCGACATCCCCCTTTTTATTTTTGCCTTTTTACTTGGCTCTTATTCCTACGCAACAAACTGGCTCTGGCTAATACAGAACGGCCCTTCAAGCCTTAAGGGATCCGAAATAATCAAGGACACCAAAAGCCTGAAAGGCTGACCAGTGACAGCTCAGACTAAAGCTTGCGGAAGTCTGGGCAAAGATGACCCAAGATTGAACCAGAGGCCTGAAGGGCCGACCTGTTTAATTCATTAAATTGAATCGATAAAAACCAAATTAAAATGATTTGACTGGGCATTTGCCTTCAATCACCGATCGGTCCTTCAGACCTCATGGGATTAATGAGGTGTCATTTTACCTAGGGCTTTGCCCTAGGCTGTAACAGAGCGGCCCTTCAGGCCCTATCGGTTATTCAGAAACTAATGCTTAATAGGATAAGATTATTCATTCCGAAATCCGACTTTCGACATCCCCCTTTTTACTTTTGCCTTTTTACTTGGCTCTTATTCCTACGCAGCAAACTGGCTCTGGCTAATACAGAACGGCCCTTCAGGGCTTATCGGTTATTCAGAAACTAATGCTTAATAGGATAAGATTATTCATTCCGAAATCCGACTTTCGAAATCCCCCTTTTTACTTTTGCCTTTTTACTTGGCTCTTATTCACATTCCCACCCTACATCCTGGACCCTCGCTAAATTAGTCAACTGGACTAATTTTTAACGCTCGGTCCCCCTTTCCCTCCTCTGGATAATCTCATTGGCCTTATCTTTACTTACCCCAAAAACCTTCCCATCCAGGGCATCTTTCATAAAATCATCAATATATCGCTGAGAGATATCCGTATTATCCTTATATTTTTCTCTGAGTGCCTCCAGTCTTCGGTGAAGATCTGCTTTGATTTCTACATAGGCAGGATCATCATAGAAATTTTTTAGTTCCATGGGATCCTTATTCCTGTCCAATAATTCCCATTGATCCTCAACATAATAATAATGCACCAATTTGTAGTCCTTGGTCACAATGGCATAGTGCCTGTTGACCATGTGCTCAGCAGGATATTCATAATAATGGTAATACACTGCGTCACGCGTCCACTTATTTTCTTGGCCGGTCAATATAGGAATCAGGCTTTCCCCCTGCATATCCGAGGGTGCTTCAATTCCTGCAGCCTCAAGAAAAGTTTGCGCAAAATCGAGATTTTGAACCAGTTCGTCTGAACGGGAACCCGCTTTCACTTTCCCAGGCCATGAAATCAGGAGAGGTGTCTTGAAGGATTCGTCATAAATAAATCGTTTGTCAAACCAACCGTGTTCGCCCAAATAAAATCCTTGGTCCGAAGTGTACACAATAATCGTATTTTCCATCAGGTCATTGGCTTCCAGATAATCCAAAAGCCTGCCCATATTTTCATCTACGGCCTGAATTGTACCCAGATAATCCTGCATGTAGCGCTGGTATTTCCAGCGCATTTTATCCTCTTCTGACATGGAAGGATAAGCTTTGCCAAATTCTTCATTGACTTTTCCATAGGTATTCATAAAAGCCTCCTTTTGTGCATCATTGAATCGGCTATATTCAAAATCATACCTTCTTTTATCAAATCCGATTTCAGGAATTCCAAGTTTATCCATCAATTCAGGAAATACCTTATGGTCTCCGGCCCAACTCATATGCTTTAATATATTCATCTCTGCTTCTCCGGCCGGAGTAGTCCTTCCAGAATAATCGTCAAACAAGGTTGCTGGCTCTGGGAAATTCTTATTAGTAAACTCCTCTAAATGCCTTTCAGCCATCAACCAAGACCTATGTGGCGCCTTATGCAAGTACATCAACATAAACGGCTGATCCTCTTTCCTCTCATTTTCCAGCCAATCCAAAGTCATATCTGTAATGATATCAGTCACATAACCGTCAACAGTGATATTGCCTTCATATTTGGTTATGAATTCCGGATTGTAATATGCCCCTTGACCAGGCAAGATTTTAAATTGGTCAAAACCTTTGGGATTATTACCAAAATGCAGTTTACCGAACATAGCTGTCTGATAGCCTGCTTGCTGTAGAATTTGTGGAAAAGTGATATTGGTAGTATCAAAATGAAAGTGATTGTCAACTTTTCCATTGAGATGGGAATGTTTACCTGTGAGAATTGTAGCCCGTGAAGGGGCACAGATGGAATTGGTCACGCTTGCATTGGTAAAGAGCATTCCCATTTCGGCCAGCCTGTCGATGTTTGGCGTTTGGATAAGCCTGTTATCATAAGCAGAAATAGCCTGATAGGCATGGTCATCAGACATGATGAATATAATATTGGGTCTTTTGGAAACTACAGTCTCGGATGATTTGGGGCTGCAGGCCAAAATCAGGACCAAAAGGATCAATGCCCATTGGAATCTATTGGCAATCTTCATAGGTTATAGGAAGCAAGGTTTGGCTTAAAAGTAAAAAACAAAACCCATATTAATCCGAAGAGTATAAAATTTTATACAGGTGGCAGGGCAAAATATTTCCCAAAAATGCGTTTTATTTGCTAAATCTTTCGCCAACCTACACTATGTCATCCGCTACCGACCGTCAGATTATTTCTGGTTTTATAATGGCCCTATCCGCTGCTATTTTCTGGGGAATTTCAGGTACCTGTGCCCAATTTTTGTTTGAAAAAAGAAATGTTGATCCTGCATGGCTGGTCTCCTGGAGGATGCTTATTGCAGGAATTATACTTGTTGCTTTTGCTATCATACGGAAAAATTCAGATGTCTGGAAAATCTGGAGAAAACCAAAGGATGCCTTACAAGTCCTGCTTTTTGGTATACTGGGAATGGTAGCAGTACAGTTCACCTACTTCTACAGCATAAGTCTTTCCAATGCTGCAACAGCAACAGTCCTCCAATATATTGGTCCTGTATTTGTAGTGGCATTTTACGCCATCAAAAACAGACGCTGGCCCATTTTTATGGAATATCTTGCTTTAATCCTGGCCCTTACCGGAACTTTCCTTTTGGTCACCCACGGGAGTCTGGACACTTTGGTCATTTCTGAGGCTGCCCTGTTTTGGGGCATAATAGCAGCAATTGCCCTGGCATTTTACACCATTCAGCCAGTACAATTACTCAGAAGTTATTCCGCACCGACTGTCACAGGATGGGGTATGTTGATAGGAGGTATTTCCTTTTCACTCTTTACAAACCCTTGGGAAAGTTCAGGTATCTGGGATCCTGGAACTTGGACGGCATTCTCTTACATTATCTTATTTGGAACGGTTATCTCCTTTTCCATTTTCCTGGCCTCACTAAATTACATAGGTGCCCAGACGGCGAGTTTGCTATGTTCAGTGGAACCCCTTTCTGCGGCACTTACTGCTGTGGTTTGGTTAAATCTTCAGTTTACCTTTATGGATTGGTTAGGCACTTTAGTCATTATCATAACTGTGGCCATCTTGACTTTAGCCAAGAAGGTCAAGAAAAGTAAAGTTCCTATTACACCGGTGGAAAAGCCGATCAACTTTTAAGGAATCAATAAGCTTTAGAATTAAACCTCCTGAACCTAAAATCATTACAGCTTACTATCGCCATTATTTCCAAATAAATGGATCAATCAAATAACAATCTCAAAACTGAAATACTTGCAGGGATCAGTACCTTTCTTGCCTCTTTTTACATCATAGTAGTAAATCCTGCTATCCTTGCTGCAGCAGATATGCCCTTTTCAGGAGTATTGACAGCTACAGTTCTGGTTTCTGCTTTTGGAAGCATAATGATGGGTTTGTATGCCAAAAACCCCATCGTAGTAGCTCCGGGCATGGGGATCAATGCCTTTTTTGCCTACACTGCTGTAAAAGGTTATGGACTCAGCTATGAAGAAGCTTTGGGAGCGGTTTTTTGGTCAGGAGTGATTTTTCTTTTGCTATCGGCATTCAAAACCAGGGAAAAAATCATCGCCGCTATTCCTTCTGCTATCCGCCATTCTGTAGCTGCTGGAATAGGGCTTTTTATTTGCTTTATTGGCTTTCAAAACGCCCATTTTATCATAGATAATCCAGAAACTCTGGTAAGCGTTGCCTCATTACAGAATCCCGTGAGTTTGACATTTCTTTTGGGATTATTTGTAACAGGTGCTTTGGTTATCAGAAAAGTAAGCGGGGCCATCATCTATGGAATTTTGTTTACCACCCTATTAGCCTGGCCAATTGGCAGGTGGTGGGGTGATGCTTCAGCGATAAATTTTGGATTGGGTACTTTGGTCAATTACAACGGCGCTTTTTCCTTGCCCGATTTCAGCTTGGTAGGCAAAGCAGACATCCTTGGATCCCTGAAGTTTTCCTATTTATCAGTCATATTTGTATTCACTTTCACCATCCTTTTTGATGGTATTTCTACCTTTGTCGGGCTTTCGGAAGCATCCGGTCTCAAAGATCCAGATGGAACTCCAAGAAATATGCGTCAATCCTTATTGACAGATGCGTTTGCTACATTATTTGCAGGATTGGTTGGAAGCAGTTCGGGCACTGCTTTTATTGAGTCCGCGGTTGGAATTGAGGCGGGAGGCAGGACAGGAAAAACAGCCATCACTGCGGGGCTTTTGTTTTTGCCTTTCATGTTTCTTTCACCTTTGCTGTCTATTATTCCATCTATTGCAAGTTCCATTGCCTTGGTATTGGTAGGTTCATTTATGATCATACCAGCAGCCATGATCGATTGGAAAAAGTATGAAGAAGCCATTCCTGCGTTTCTTACCATGGTTTTGATCCCGTTCACATACAGTTTGTCCACAGGGATATCATTTGGATTTGTAAGTTGGACCATCCTGAAAATCCTTTCCGGCAAAGCAAAAGAGATAAACCCCATCTTAATCATCATTTCTCTACTGTCCTTAATCTTCCTTTGGCAATGAAAAAAGCACTGCTATTATATTTCTTTCTGATTCTTCAACTTAGTGCCCAAGCCCAAAAAATTGCCATCATGGGCGCTTTGGATCAGGAAATAGCTATTCTTTTGGATCAAATGAAAAAACAGAAAAAGGTAAACAAAGGAGGAATTGATTTTTTTACTGGGAAACTCCAAGGTAAAAAAGTAGTTGTTCTTAAAGCTGGAGTCGGCAAAGTCAATGCTTCTTACAGTACTGCAGTTTTGACTCAAAATTTCAAAATAGAATCACTTATTTTCACCGGAGTAGCGGGAGGATTACATCCCGAATCCCTTCCAGGGGATTTGGTAATAGGGGAAAAACTCATACAGCACGATTTTGGAAAGTTTGATTCCACGGGCTTCTCGGTGACTCCTTACCGTAAACTTACTGGAGGCCATTTGGAAAATCTTTATGTAGATGCAGATAAAAAACTGTTAATAAAATGTTTAATGGCAGCCGGAAAAGTAGATTTTGGTCCAATTGCAGAAAGGCATCCCAAAGTATTTTCAGGTGTGATCGCAACAGGTGACATGTTTGTCAGCAGCAATGAAAAAGCATTTTGGCTATATGAAGAATTTGAGGCCTTGGCCACTGAAATGGAAGGAGCTGCAGTAGGGCATTTGTGCCAAACTTTAAATATTCCTTTCATCGTTATCAGAAGCCTCAGTGATAATGCCAATAACAATGCCCGTATAGATTTTAATCAATTTGTAGAACCTGCATCCATTAACTCCGCCAAACTGGTATTGGCAATCTTAGAAGAGATGGGCAATTGACATCCTTAATTACAATTCATTATCAGGAAATTTCCTGATTTAGGTCATGATTTTTTTAGGCAAAAGACCCTAATATCGTTTGTTCATTCAAACTATTAGGCTATGTCCCAAACCATAAAACTTACCACAGCCCAGACAAGCGGATTGGTAATTTTGCGCTTGTTTGTAGGTTGGCATTTTCTCTACGAAGGTGTTATCAAACTGTACAGTCCTTCATGGACTGCAAAGGGTTATTTACTCAGTGCCACTTATATGAAAAATTTCTTCCAGTGGCTTGCCGGAGAATCTATGATTTCAATCGTAGATACCCTAAATATTGCGGCACTACTGATTGTAGGATTAGGATTGATCCTTGGCTATAAGACCAAGCTGGTTAGCATCATTGGTATAGGTTTGTTATTGATGTATTACTTTGCCCATCCCCCATTTCCGGGATATCCACAAGGGATTACGGAAGGCAGCTATTGGATCATCAATAAGAACTTGATTGAAGCAGCTGCTTTAATGGTCATCTTCCTATTCCCAACTTCCAAAGTCTTGGGATTGGAAAGACTTTGGGCCAAGAAAAATGTCCAAGCATCCACTACCTAATTCTCTACGATCATGACAAACGACAAAAAATTATTCAGAGGATTCTCGAGAAGGGATTTATTGAAAAGTCTGGCAGGTGTTCCAATAATAGGGGCAGTTTGGTATGCCGGTCTAAGCAATACAGAAAAAGCTAAACTGGAAAGGGAGTTTTTGCTTGAAAAATTGAATATAAAAGCCACTCCTCCCCCTGCATCGGGCCCCATGAGCGGGGAGCCCCTGCGTGTTGGTCTTATTGGATTTGGAATCAGAGGGGAGCAATTGATGCGCTCCCTGGGTTTTGCTACCAATGAATGGTTGGAAGATATGGCCAAATCAGCTTTAGAAAATCCAAATGACAAGAGATTAGAAGATTTCAAAGCCCAGGAAAATCTAAACGTTAAATTGACTGCCATCTGTGACATTTTTGATGTCCGAGCGGAAAAAGCCCTTCGTTCTTTCAACAGCAATGGAAATAGCTGCAAAAGGTATAAAAGCCATTTGGAATTAATAAACAGTGGTGAAATAGATGCTGTGATCATTGCTACACCTGACCATTGGCATGCACCTATGGCAAAAGCTGCTGTAGAAGCAGGTGTGCATGTATATCTCGAAAAACCTATGACCCATACTATACAGGAGACATACGAATTGAGAGATGCAGTAACAAAAAATCCAGATGTTGTTTTTGCTGTGGGACACCAGCACCGGCAGACGCAAAGTTTCCTTACTGCTATGGATGCCATCTCCAAAAACACTTTGGGACATATTTCCATGATTATGACCACAACCAACAGAAATGATGACAATGGTGCATGGCAATATGAAATCCATCCCGAAGCTTCCACTGCCACCATTGACTGGAACGAATTTTTGGGAAATGCCCCTAAGATCCCTTTTAATGCGGAACATTTCTTCCGCTGGAGAAAATGGTGGGCATATGGTTCTGGCTTATCAGGAGATTTGTTGACCCATGATTATGACAGAATCAATTGTATCCTAAAAATGGGTATTCCTAAATATGTCACTGCTTCGGGTGGAATTTACACCCATAGAGATGGCAGGAACGTTCCGGATGTCATGCATATCAACATGGAATTTCCGGATTTTACAACGGGTGGCAGTCAGGAAGCTGGAAAAGAAAAAGGGATGACCATGGTATATAGCGCAACTTTGGGCAATCAATTCGACCGGGGCACCCTCCTGATGGGACATGATGCATCCATGGAACTTGGCAATACACTTTCTATTTATGCCGATCCAAGGTCTACTAAATACCGGGAGATGATCAAAGAAGGAAGAATTGACCCAAAAGTCCCTATCTACCAGTACGATCCAAGTGCCAATGGCGTGGATGCAGTCACCTCTGCCACCGCTAAGTACTTTGCTGACAAAGGCCTTCTCTGGACCTATCGGGATGGCAAAAGGGTAGACTC
Source organism: Cecembia rubra (assembly GCF_003014575.1). GTDB lineage: Bacteria > Bacteroidota > Bacteroidia > Cytophagales > Cyclobacteriaceae > Cecembia_A > Cecembia_A rubra. Next base: position 42,469 of record NZ_PYGF01000006.1, on the reverse strand, counting down.
TACATTCCTCCACATCAGGGAATGGCTAAGCTGTATCCGAAATGGGGGAACTCCCAGCTGCGGAATTCAAGAAGGATTTGAAGAAGCTATCACTGCACATATGGGTGGACTTTCCTATAAATTGGGCAGGAGAATTGAGTGGGATGAAGCAAATGAACAGATCCTCGCACTTCCCGGTGAGGATTTGGATGCAGTATTACTCAATAATGAAGTTTAATCAGCACCTCCCATTTTTTACTGAAGCTACAAGCAAAATGCCCTCCACCATATCCATTGGCGGAGGGCTTATTTATTTGCTTTTCAATAAAGTTTACAGAGTGGGATTTGGCACCCTTAATCAACTTTTTTCAATGTAATTTCTTTCAAATCAAGCAATGCCTCTTCTTCAAAGTGTACGGCAGGTTTAAACTCTATTTGGACATATCCGGATTTCAAAGGGATTTTGCCAATAGATTTTTTCTTGAATGTCTCCCAGGAGCCTGATTTATCTACGATACCCTTCAGTGACTGATCACCGGCTTGGAGAAGAAATTCCTTTCCAGCTTCCTCGTCTGAAACTGACCATTCCAGCCAAACTTCATAAACACCACCTGAAGGTACATCAACATCCCATACCACCTTATCTTTGGAAGTAAACCAACCAAAAGCCCTCCAATCAGGCATGTACTTTATTTCAGGACCGATTCCTTTTCCATTTTCAGCTGTTAATCTCAACTGTCCATTGGAAGAAATACGTACCAATTGAGGGTTATTGACAGTATCAGAAACCGCTTCCCTTGCGCTTTTTACATATTGGGCAATAGTCCCGATCGGTGCAGACCAAATTCCATTGGCTGGATCGTTGATATATGCTCCCAGTTCACTCAACATATTCAAATAGGTGGCCTGACTTCCGGATTCCTTGGTATCATGCCCAACCAAAACAAGCCATTGACCATTCTTTTGAGCTGACTCAATCAAAGGAAGTATATCCTTAAAACTTTTCTCATCCATTCCCATTCCTGTCACCTGTGCCAAATCTACAAAAAAAGGATCTGAAGCGACTTCATTTCCAGCTCCCCTACCCGCCAAAAACATGGATGAAACCATTGGAACAAGGCTTTGTGTAAATTCCCCTTTTCCGACAAAAGTCTGACCACAAGGATAAGCGTAAACCAAGGGAGTCACTCCCAATAAATCCCGTATCTGTTCATTTGCAAGAATTAACTCATTTTGCATCCTGTCCAAAGTATAATTCTCAATTGCCTTATCCCTTGCCCATGGAAAATTCCCACTACAGGGATGGATTATTGAATGGTTTCCGATTTCATGGCCAGCTGCTATCGCCTCTTTCCAAGCACCGATATTAGCCTGCACTGCTGACGGAAGTACAAAAAATGTAGCTTTTATACCATAATTATTCAATAATGGAATTCCTAATTCTAGATTACTTTTTCTGGCATCGTCAAAACTTAAACTCAATGCCATTTTTTTACCTTCCGGCCAAGGGAATTTAGAAGTTTGTGCCTCCAAATGGAAAATGTTAGCTACACATAGAATTCCTAGTGCAAACAGGATCTGAAGACCTTTTTTTATCTGTTTCATAGAATATTTTTATTTTCCTTTTTTGATAAATGCAATTAAATCTGCCATTTCCTGCTTACTGATGTTATTTTCAAGCCCGGAAGGCATGGCAGAATAATTCAGTACTTTTAATGATTTGATGTCCTGCCGTGAAATTCTTTTTTCCTGGCCTCCAGCCTGACGAAACAAGAGGGCACTTGGAGTTTCAGAAGCTACTATGCCCTGGAATTTCTCACCATTATTCAGTTCTGCCATCCAGAGATCAAACCCATCAGCAATGGATAAGCCAGGTAAAATGATATCACTCAAAATATTTTCCGGCCTTCTGTTTCTTAATGTAGCCAAATCAGGCCCGAAAGACAAACCCAAATCCTGCCCCATTTTATGGCAGACAGCACAGTTGGTTTCATACACCTTTTTGCCTTTTACCGCAGAGCCATCCAATGCAAGGACTTGCTGATATTCCTTTAAAGATTCTTCCCCACTTTCTTCAGTTTTGTTGATAAGGCTCCTGGCACGGCTCCTGATAGCTTCTTCAGAGTGGTTCATCAGTCGGACACTCCTCTCCCATCCCAATGAATTTGGCTGGATTTCTCCTTTTTCAATGGCGTCCAGAAGCAAGGTAATTCTTGTGTCATTAAGCATCATTGCCCTTAAACATTCCTCCCTGATTTCAGGGGTCAAAGTGGGCCATTTAGATACAATAAACTGGGAAATACCAATTCCTGGAATCTTACTTAGGGTTCTTATAGCTGCTACCTGAATCTCATTGGGCTCTGAAGGTTTGATCAGATCTTTGAGTATTATTTCAAAGGAAGCGGGATTCTGAAGTGAAAGGATATTGATGGCATTTACCCTTTCCTCCTTTGAATAATTATTTGATGATGCAATTGCTTTGGCTCCCATCATCAATTCCTTGGATCTTGGGCTATCAGATAATCCAATAACCTGCAAAAACTGAAAAGCAGCCTGTTTTACTTCTATGGATGGATGGTCAATATTGGCTGTTGCCAACAGTTTTTCGAAAGAATGAAAAGTTCCCTTTTGGAGTTTCTTACTTTCCAAGCCCATGGCTAATCCCTGCAAAAGGGGCGCCTGCCAGGAATTCCGATTAGAGGAATTTGCACCCGTACCTTTAATTATTAACCCTTCTATCGTTTCATAATCCTGACTGGCACCTACCATCGAACTTAAGCGCTGAAGTAAAGTTGCATAATTTGGATTTTGGCCATCATAATTGGCCAACACTTCGTTGATGAGTTTTTGATTATCCTGAAATGGAGCAGAAAGGGCGGCAACCTGCATCCAAGGGTCATCCAAATTGCCAAAAAGCAATTCATTTCTAGTCCTAATGGCAATGGGGCTATTGACATTACCCAGGGAACACAATAATTGAAACCTTACCTTAGGATGACCGTCTTGCTGAAGCTTTACCAAGTCATTGATCAATCCTTGAAATTCATCCAGATGAAGTTCGGCGATTTTAATGGCATTTTCCCTAACGCCAGGTTCAGGGTCAGAAAGAGCATTGGAAATCAAATCCTGAGAAATCTTACCTAAGCCCTCCAATGTCCAAAGGGCATGGACTCTTCCTAAAGGAGAATGAGTTTCCTTGGCCAGTTGGAGCAATTCTTCAGGTATATTTTCAGGATTTCTATCCAGCAACAACCTTTGGGCATTTCGTCTCCACCAAATATTTGGATCGTTTAATTTCTGGGCCAGTTGCCCATTTGATAAATTACCCAAATCAATATTATCAGACCAATCCAATGATTTTGAACCTTTAGGAGTAATCCGATAAATTCTACCTTGATCAGTGCCATTATAAAGGGCTCCGGATTTGACCACATCTTCTGCCATCCATTCAGGATGTTCAATAATTTGTCTGTAATAATCAACCACATACAATGCGCCATCAGGCCCGATATACATATTCACAGGTCTGAACCATGCATCAGTTGAAGCAAGGAATTCCCTTTCCTCATGCTGTCTGCTAGCTATAAAGGTTGATTTGTATTCCGCAATGAAATCAATATGGATAAGGTTACTGACAGGTTCTGCCACAAAAACCGCATTATTGTAAACTGCAGGAAATGCAGACCCCAAATACGCTGTAATCCCGCATGCAGATGTCATAACTCCTACATCGGTCAGTAATTGATGTTCTGGATTGATAGTAATCGGAAAAACTTTGGCTGCATTACCATGGTCTGAAACTGACTCCGTGCTAGAGGGAACTACCAGATAAGGGTTACGGTCCAGATACCTGGCAGCCATCACATCATGGATGATATGGTTATTGTTGTTCACCACAAACCGGCGTCCCCAAGGGTCGAAAGTGTGACCGAATTGGGTTCTGCTGGCCAATACTTCCAGATTAAAAACATCTGGCCTGAACCTGACACTTCTTCCCCCGGCATTTTGGGGTAAGCGGGGACCATTTGGTTGCTTTGGAAAAAATATTTCAGATCCCCTATCTCCAAACTCCTCTACATATTGTGAAGTAGATACAGCCGGTTCATGTCCAAGATAAATCCAATTATCCAATCCAAGTCTTGGACTATTGACATTATGCTGGGGATTGGATAATGCAAATCCCGTCAATAAGGTTTCCCTGATATCTGCTTTCCCATCTCCATCGCTATCCTCTAAGTAAAGTACATCCGGTGGATCTGTGACCAAAATCCCTTTTTTCCATCGCATTATTCCTGTAGGTAACCTTAAGTTATCTGCAAAGACAACAGATTTGTCCATAACCCCATCCCCATTGGTGTCAGACAATAATTTAACTCTCCCGCTACCGCTTAGATCAAGAGGATATCCGTGCATTTCCACAACATAGAGGCGCCCAAATTCATCAATTTCCATATCAACTGGATCAGATATTAAGGGTTCACCTGCTATGAGTTCAATTTGGAACCCCTCCTCTAACTCGAAAGATTTTAAGGCATTTTCCAAATTCTTCCTATCATGATGGAGCTGATTTTGCTTACATCCTTGAAAGAATAATACTAAGAATGCAAAGACTATGAAAAACTGCCAAATTGGGTTTTTAATAATTGACATTGTTTTATTGGATGATTAAGTAGGGGCAATCGAATGGGTGAGATCATGTAAATATTACTAAATTTGAACTATTGACAAAATTAAATCGATTAAAAAAATTCTAAAACAAATTATTTATTCTATTCTAAATCCATACTGGAAAATTTCATTTTAACAGGATTTTTCAAACTCAAATAAAAGGCTTGTGATTTGCACTATATCTATTGAATCATGCCTTTGGTAAAAAAAAGGCCATTCCGATTTGGAACAGCCTCTTAAATAGATTTACCATATTCTTGTTATAGTTTCAAACCGAACGTGAGGTAGAAAGTCCTACCATCTGCCGGCATGATGCCCGGCCCAGGATAGCCTCCTGCCCTTCTTGTGAAATACATTTCATTGGTCAGGTTATTGATACCTCCTCTTAAGATATACCTTTTCTTAAAGGTTGCTGAACCGGAGAGGTCCTGAACTTGATATGCGGGAATCAGTCCAACTGTAGCAGCTGCATTTGGTGATACAGTATTTGATGCATCAGCAAAAGCCTCTCCTATATCACTCAACTGCCATGTAACCGAAAAGTTCTTCAATTGGTATGTAATACCATAGCGGTTGATTTTTCTAGGTGCATTTTCAACTCTGTTACCATTGAGATTTCCTTCCCTGATCTGACCATCCACTACAGTAGTAGTCATAAAATCCCCATACCGTGCATCAACTATTGCCAATGAGGCAAACAAGTGGATATATCCAAATCTGGAGCTTTTCAGAAATGCGGTAATCGGATCAAATTCAACATATCCTTCAAATCCCTGGCTCACAGAATTCCCTAAATTGGTCCTAAACTGATAGATTGTTCCATTGGGATTAAGCTGAGCAATTGTACCAATTCTATCTGCATAGTTGAGGTAGAAATAACTCGCATCAAATTTCAGATAACTACCTAAACTTCCTCTATACCCAAAATCAAAATTATATCCTCTTGAATCCTGGAGATTTTCATCTATGATATCAGTAGTTGCGGGAGGGGTTAGGTCAGAGATCAAAACAGGTCTGTAAGCCTGTGAGAAATTGGTATAAAATTCCGTGGTTTTTGTCAGCTTATATTCAGAACCTAAGCCAAAGAGGAGAAAATTCCTGGTTCTGGATTGAGGGCTGAGCAGTACTTCTTGTCCATTGACAATATTGAACCTGCCTTCCATATTGGAATAGATGCTTTCTACACGGACACCGGCTGTAGCCAAAAGTTTATCTGAAATTCTGAAAATATTTTCAGCAAAAGCAGCATAATTGATATTCCTGAAATCAAGGTCCCTATTGTAAACCCCTCCTTCGATCAAATCAAAATTCATTCGGTTTCCTGAATCTCCCTGACCATTCTGCTTACGGTCAATCAATCCATTAAAATATCGTAAACCTGATGCCAAAGTCTGCTTTTTACCAAAGAGCTGATAATCGGTAATCATTCTCAGTTCTGAGCCATAGGTATTATAAAAATCCCTGTCCAATTGACGATTGCCCAAATCATCTTCTTGATTGATCGGTCTCATGAATCCTACAGAACTCCTTTCAGCAAAAGTTCCAAAAGTCTTCAAGCTAAATTTGGTGTTTTCCGAAACGATGTATTCAGCGGTAAGTGCCGGGACAAACCAAGGTGTACTGAACCAGTTCCTTCCTCTGGTACTTTGTCTTGGATCTTGGGCAAACTGCTCATCGGTAAGTCCACCAGGCTGTTGACTTTCTGTAGTCATGTAAGTCATCTCCAGACCCAATTTGAGCTTGTTGCTGGCAGCATAGTTTACTTCAACATGGGCATGGTCTGTATTGAAATAACCGTTTTCTCTCCATCCATTACCTATTCTTTTTTGATAGTATGCAGTATAATTCCACTTACCTTCAGTACCGCCCAGGTAATTGAATGTACTGAAAAGGCCATTGTTTCCTACTGTATTCAGTGTCTCGAAAGTGAACCTTTTGGACTTGTCCGGCTTTCTCATCACGAAATTCATCAATCCACCAAACTGAGGGCCATATTGCAACGAAGAAGCTCCTCTTACGATCTCAATCTGCTCTACCACTTCCATAGGAGGGGTGAAATAGGCTTCAGGATATCCCATGGGGTCCGGAGTTACGTCATAGCCGTTCATACGGACATTGAATTCCCAGGAACGATTCGGGCTCAATCCTCTGGAAGCAACACCCAATTGAATACCTGAACCATCATTTTCCCAGATTGAAATACCTGGTGTACGTCCAAAAATCTGCCTGCTATTATTCATAGCGAGGTTTGCATTGATTTCTCCGACCCGGATCACCTCGTTTTTTCTGGCGGCATTGACTCTGAAGTTATCTACCTCTGGCATTTTTTCTTGCCCCATTATACCTCTGCTTACCGAAAACTCAAAAGCATCTAACAATAACAAATCCTCCTCGAGGACTAAATTCACTTCCTTGGCCTCCCTATCTCCTATTGTAAAAGACCTTGATGCATCTTTGAATCCAACCATACTTACCCTCAATACATATTCTCCTTTTGGAAAATCCTTAAGGATAAAGTTTCCGAATGCATCCGTCTGAACTCCCCTTACTGTTCCCTGTAAATAAACAGAAGCTCCAACCACAGGCTGTTGCTTTTCATCAACAATATTACCTGATAAAGTATTCTTTTGTGCCTGAGCCTGAAAACATATCAATAATAAAAGGAGCCAAGTTGTAAAGATGAACCTCATATCAAATTTGTATATTTATTTAGATTGATTTAAAATTACAGTGCAAACTTAAGTGATGAACATATAGGATGCAATATTTATTTAGATTTTTTCTAAATAAAAATTAATCAAAAACCATTATGTCAAACTATTTTCATGGAAGGCATCTGATTATCACGAGCAAACACGAAAAACAGCGTGTTATTGCCCCTGTTCTGGAACGTTTATTAGGCGTGAAATGCGTGCTAAATTTAGATTTTGACACTGACAGTTTGGGAACTTTCAGTGGTGAAATTGAAAGGAAAGACGATGCCTTAACAACGCTCAGAAAAAAGTGTGAGGAAGGTTTTAAGGACAACAACTATGACTTAGCCCTAGCCACAGAAGGATCCTTTGGACCACATCCATATTTCCCCTTTATTGCCGGACATGAAGAAATCATCCTGCTCATAGACAGAAGTCAAGGCCTGGAAATCTTGGCAAGGGACCTGACTACTGACACTAATTTTGATAGTATAAGCCTAACTTCGGAGGAAGAATTACTTTCCTTTGCAGAAAAAAGTGGATTTCCTGATCATGCCCTAATCCTCCGCCCCAATAAAAATTCTATAAAACCTATTTATAAAGGAATCAATTCTTTGAATTTGCTAATTACAAAATACCGGGAATTAAGGGAGACATATGGAGAAGTGTACGTAGAAACAGACATGCGCGCAATGCACAACCCAATGAGATTGGCTTTTATTGAAAAATTGAGTGAAAAATTGGCATTAAAAGCACTCTCTACCTGTCCCAAATGCCAAACACCGGGATTCAGTGTAACAGAAAGCATACAAGGGCTTCCCTGTGAATATTGTGGCCAACCTACGCGATCGGTATTAAGCCATCTGATGAACTGTACCCATTGCGGTTTTCAAAAAGAAATACCCTTTCCAAACGGAAAACAAACAGAGGATCCCATGTATTGCGATTTTTGTAACCCCTAATTGCCAGAAATTTTTACCCTTTGCTTTACACCTTACAAGCCCTGCCAATCCCTTGGTAAATCACTTGTTCATTTCCGGCATTGTTCCTAAAGACCGTTACTCCCTTAGCCTTATGCCGCCAAGCTTCCAAATATATCCTGCCAATATCTTCAGGGGATGCAGAAGATGGCAGGTTGACGGTTTTGGAGACAGCATTGTCAGTGAATTGTTGAAAGGCAATCTGATGCTGAAGGTGCCATTTGGGATCGATTTCCAAAGCAGTTTTAAAGACTGATCTCAGTTCGTAAGGCAATGCTGCTATATGTCCACATTGCCCGGTTGCCCTGACTTCTTCCAGTATTTCCTGCTGTGGAAAAGCTCCCTCGGCTATCGCTTTGGCAAAAAGAGGATGCACTTCTGTATCCAATGGTTCCCCTGAAAGGACCCTCCTTCTCTGAAAAGCCAATGCAAACAAGGGTTCGATGGAAGAAGATGTATTTGCCAAAATCGAAATAGTACCAGTAGGTGCTATGCTATTGACCGTGGCGTTTCTCATTGGCTTGGCTGGATGGTAGATACTTTTGTCCCAATTTGGAAAACTTCCCCTTTCCAAAGCCAGCTGATGAGAGGCTTCTTTGCTTTCATTTTGGATAAAAGACATGATTTCTTTCCCCAGGTCCACTGCCTCCTGCGAATCATAAGGTATATGCAGCTGTAAGAGCATTTCGGCCCAGCCCATGACGCCCAATCCGATTTTCCGGTTGGACAGCGTTGCCCTTTCAATTTTTTTATTGGGATAATGATTGACCTCGATGACATTATCCAAAAAACGTATCCCTTCCTTTACTGTCTTTCCTAAAGTCTTAAAGTCCACCTTGCCCTGATAAACAAATCTGGCCAAATTGACAGATCCCAAATTACAGGATTCATACTCCATCAAAGGCACTTCCCCACAGGGATTGGTGGCCCAGATTTTACCCATTTTTGCCAAAGGATTAGAGGCTTGAATATTGTCCAAAAAGACCAGTCCCGGGTTTCCATTCTCCCATGCTCCCTGTACAATGTTTTCCCAAATATCCCTGGCCGGGATAATTTTTATCACTCTGGCAGAATTGGGATGTATCAAGCCCCAGTTCTTATTTGCTATCACTGCTTCCATGAATTGATCGGTAATACCCACAGAAAGGTTAAAATTCTGCAAGGCTTTACCATTAACCTTCAAACGGATAAATTCCAAAATGTCAGGATGATCCACATTCAGGACACCCATGTTGGCCCCTCTGCGCTTACCACCTTGCTTCACCTGCCCAGTTGCAAAGTCGTATAATTTGATAAAAGAAACCGGTCCGGATGCATATCCTCCCTGTGAACCCAAACTGTCCCCAACCGGTCTTAGCTCGGAAAAATTGAAACCGGTACCTCCCCCCTTTTGATGGACCAAAGCAGCCAGTTTTAAGGTGTCAAAAATACCTGAAAGACTGTCATTGACAGGAAGCACAAAGCAAGCGCTCAATTGGGCACTTTCTAAACCAGCATTCATCAGAGTGGGGGAATTGGGAAGAAAAAACAAGTCTGACATGATCCTAAAAAAAGTTTCCTCCCACTTTTTCTCTTCAGATGAGTCTCCCCATTTCAATTCTGCTTTGGCAATATGCCTGGCGACACGTCGGAACATGTCCTCCGGAGTTTCCAAATCTTCCCCGACCCCCTTTTTCCAGAGGTATCGTTCTTTAAGGACACGAAAGGCATTATCGCTGAGTTTTTCCATGCCTTAATTTAACATTCTATACCCACAAATACGCATATTGCCTAAAAACATAGACTTTTTAGAAAAGGACAGTTTTGTTTTTTTGGAATATGGCCACCGTAATCACGCTACTAATTGAATTTACCTTTAAATTAGAATCAATATCCAAGAATAAATTGTCCGCCGAGGTGGATCCAATATGAACCTATACAAGTCTGTTCAATAACCGATTTTTAATGATTACCAGTATCATTGCGGAAATACATAATTTGGAAGTATATTCCGACAAAAATTAAAACATCTATGCTTCAACTCATCCAGCATGCCTTCCAATTTGGGAAAAATATTGCTGTTGTAGATAGATCAATCCCCTACAGCTTTCAAGATCTGCTAGATAAAAGTCATCAATTCGCCTCTTACCTGATTCAGGAATATGGTGATTTAACTGAAGCCAGAGTGGCATTTATTGTCCAACCGGGCTTCGACTACCTTGTTGTTCAATGGGGTATATGGAGGGCAGGTGGAATTGCTGTTCCACTTTGTGTAACTTATCCCTTTCCATCCCTGCAATATGTCATTGAAGATACCCAAGCCAAAATCTTAGTTGTTTCTCCGGAATTTGATGGAATTCTTGCTCCCTATAGGGGAAATCCAGGGCTTAGATTTATAAGTACAGAAGATTTTCATCAGCAGGAACCAAAAGACTTACCCAGCATCAAAAAAGATCGCGGGGCAATGATTTTATACACAAGTGGCACCACCAGTCTGCCCAAAGGTGTCTTAAGTACCCATGCCAATATTGAGGCTCAGATCAGCACATTGGTGGACGCATGGCAATGGAAATCAAGCGACTATACCCTTTCCATACTCCCTCTTCACCACGTGCACGGCATCATTAATGTGAATTCCTGCGCGCTTTGGGCAGGGGCCACTATAGAATTCCTGCCCCATTTTGATGCAAAAAGGGTATTTGAAATTTTCTTGCGGGGAAATGTAAATGTGTTTATGGCAGTACCGACCATTTATTTCAAACTTATTGCCTATTATGATTCTCTTCCAAAATCGGAGCAGTTTGAATTAACAGAGAAAATGAAAACCTTCCGGCTTATGGTATCCGGCTCTGCAGCCCTTCCGGTTTCGGTCATGGAGCGTTGGCATCAGATTTCCGGCCACTATCTTTTGGAAAGGTACGGCATGACGGAAATTGGTATGGCTATCAGCAATCCATACAGCGGAGAAAGAAGAGCAGGGCATATCGGTCAACCATTGAAAGGGGTCGGTGTAAGACTATGTGATGAACAGGATAATAAAATCCCCTTTGAGCAGCCAGGAGAAATACAAATCAAGGGACCAAACGTATTTAAAGAATATTGGGGTAAACCGGAAGCCACAGCAAAGGCTTTTACCAAGGATGGCTGGTTCAAAACCGGTGATATTGCCCAGGTGGAAAACGGTTATTTTAAAATCCTGGGCCGGGATTCCATTGACATCATCAAATCAGGAGGGTACAAAATCTCCGCACTGGAGATTGAGGAAGTTCTCAGAACCCATCCATCGATCAAAGATTGCGGTGTAGTAGGTATCCCGGATGAAGAATGGGGAGAAAAAGTGGTAGCGGCCTTGGTCACCAATTCACCCATAGATACCGAAGTGTTGAACCAATGGATAAGAGAAAAAATGCCGGCTTATAAAACTCCCAGGAAATACCTGATTGTGGAAGATTTGCCGAGGAATGCCATGGGTAAGGTGACCAAAAACGAATTGAAAAAATTATTCTAAAAATGAATATTTATGGAATAGCCGTTTTGGCAATCTCCTATCTTTTGGGACAATGGATGGGTGAGTTTTTGGGAAGCCTGATTGGGATTGAAGCGAATGTAGGCGGCGTGGGCTTTGCAATGATGATTTTTATGCTACTAAAAGAATGGCTGGTCAAAAACAGCCTGATGTCTCTGGAAATGGAGAAGGGTATTGATTTTTGGAATAAGTTATATATCCCCGTAGTAATTGCCATGGCTGCAAGCCTCAATGTCAAATCTGCCATTTCTTCTGGAACCCTGGCAATTGCAGCAGGAACCCTGCCTGTATTAGTATCATTTATTGTTTTCCCTAGTATATTGAAGACTTTCAAACCCAAGGAAGATGACCATAGCGCATGAAATAATTGAAAAAAACGGTCTCATCTTCGCTTTTTTGGTAATAGGCCTGATCGTTTTGGTGGCTGAAATCATTTCCAGGAAAATTTTCCATTCCCGAATTCCAGGGTCTGCGATAGCTATCTTAACTGGTTTGATTTTAGGTTATATGGGGGGATTTTTAACAGGAGGAGAAAAAGGACTTGCAGACATTACTCTTTTCAAAGGCATAGGTTTCTTTGGAGGAGCTATGTTTCGCGATTTTACCATAGTTGCGACCGCAATGGGAGCCAGTTTTTATCTGATCAAAAGATCTGGGGTTTTAGGTCTGGTCTCTCTTTTAGCAGGGATTGTTCTGTTCTTTTTTATAGGCGTATTGATTGCCCTCGCCTGGGGCTTCAGGGATGCAGCAAGTATTTGTACCATTGGTGCTGGCGCATGTTCATATATTGTAGGCCCGGTGACAGGCGCAGCCATAGGGGCTTCTTCTGAAGTTATCGCACTAAGCATCGGAACCGGGCTGGTAAAAACTATAGCAGTTACGATTTTCACTCCCATTGCAGCCAAGAAAATTGGATTAAACGGACCTGAGGCCGCCATGGCTTATGGGGGATTAATGGGAACTTCCAGTGGTGTGGCCGCAGGATTGGCTGCCACTGACCCCAAATTGGTTCCTTATGGGGCAGTGACAGCTACTTTTTACACAGGATTAGGATGCCTGTTGTGTCCCTCAGCGTTTTATATCCTGCTATCCCTGTTCTTTTGAAGGAATTCTTAGGACTATTTTAGCCAGACTGACTTAATCCAACTTCCAATATAGAAACGCAGTTTGCAAGCTAATTATCAACACTGTTTATAAAAATTCCAGGCCAGAAAGCATTTTTCAAATCCTGAATAGCTTCTAGTAATGATTCATTTGAAGGAGATTTGAATTTTCATTATAGATTTAATTTGACTTCAAAATGGTAGATTTTGTTTTAAAGTAATTACACCCATTGAACAGGACAAAACAAAATAACAGCACCTGGCTGATTATTCTATTAAAGTATTTGTTCCCTGGCAAATAGAATTAAGGTAAAATTTAAGCTAAACTCATTAATAAAATTTACTCAACCCAGCACTTAATGACATTGCCTTAATTAAATCAAAGCCTGGATTTTAGCCAAATTAAATTGATTTTCAAATTATTCCCGATCCGAAACCTATACAATGATGTCTAATATATCCATTGAGAAATCATTTGGGTAAAGCAAAATTTCCAGAGGTAGCATCACAATAACCCCACTGATCAAAAAACTCCAAGAAAACAATTGTATTTTCCCTAAATTACTTAATTGAAGGATTGAAAATCTTCAAAAGCTCAAGCCAAACCTGAACCTATAAAGCCTTGCCTCGCACAGTGAAATCCAGTTTCTACAAAATTCCCATTCCCGGTAGTATTAAAATATTGCTGGCCTTCTTTTTCTTTATGACTATAAGTTCTGCTTTTCCCCAACAATCGGGGAAAGGATGGATCAGGGGAACAGTTTTAGACAAAGAATCACAACTGGCTTTACCATTCGCAACTGTAACTGTTTATAATGAAGCTAAAGAAATGCTGGAAGGTAGCATTACTGATGCAGATGGTAAATTTGAAATTTCCCTAACTCATGGTTCTTATTTCTTCATAGTAGAATTCATGGGCTATGAAGCTTATCAATCCGGTATTTTTACTTTATCAAGGAACAATTCACCTCTTGACTTTGGAAAGGTAGTTCTGAGCAGTGGCTTAAGTCAATTGGATGAAGTGGTTATTCAGGGAGAAAAACCTTTGATGGAATTGTCACTGGACAAAAGGATCTTCAATGTAGGTGAAGACCTTGCCAATGCTGGCCGTACCACAGCAGACATTCTAATGAATCTACCTTCAGTCACTGTGGATTCACAGGGAAATGTCCGTCTAAGGGGATCTGATAATGTAAGGATTCTGGTAGATGGAAAACCCTCTGGACTCGTCAGTTTCAAAGGCAGTCAGGGACTACAGCAATTACCGGCAAGTATGGTTGAAAGGGTGGAAATCATAACCAACCCATCGGCCCGATATGAGGCAGAAGGTATGGCCGGAGTCATCAATATCATTCTCAAAAAAGAAAAAAATCAGGGATTTAACGGATCTTTTGAGGCGATTGCAGGTAACCCTACCAATCTTGGGATGTCAGCCAATCTGAATTATAGACATAAAAAGATCAACTGGTTTATCAACTATGGTATCGCAAGGAGAAAAATCCTCAGAGAAGGCACCCTTTACCAGGAAGCTTTTGGCGGGGACAGTTTATTTATCTCTAAACAGAGTACAAATGGGAAATTATTTACGCTGGATAATAATGTAAGAGCAGGTCTGGACTACTATTTCAATGAAAAAAGTGTATTGACCGGTTCTTATCTCCTCCGTAGAAGTGATGCCAACAGGATTACGGATATCAGGTACAATGATTTTCTCTTTAATCCAGAAAACCTCCAGAGCTATTCATTGAGGAGACAGGATGAACTAGAGAAAGAACCAAATTCTGAAATACTTCTTACTTACAAAAAGTCATTTGAACAAAAAGGCCATGAACTGACCACAGTACTTACTTACCTGGATTATTGGGAAAATTCCGACCAGGTTTTTACAGAAAACACATTTAATTCCGAAGGAATATCACTACCCTCACGTTCCCTTCTTCAGACTTCTGTCAATGATGAATTTGAAAAACAATATTTGATCCAATTGGATTACACCAAACCCATAGGTTCGGAAGGAAAACTTGAAACCGGATTGCGCAGCAGTTTCCGTAATATGGAAAATGATTTTGTTGTCAAGGAGCGGGATGAACAGGGTAATTTCAATCCCATTCCAGGCTTAGACAACATTTTTTTATATCAAGAAAACATCCATGCGGTTTATAGCATACTCGGAAATAAGAGCAAAAAATTGAGTTACCAAGGTGGACTCCGAGCAGAATGGACGGATGTAAAAACTACCCTTGTAAAAACCAATGAGGTCAATCCCAGAGATTATGTCAATCTTTTTCCAAGCGCCCATCTTACTTATAATTTCAATAAGGAAAATGGAATGCAGCTCAGCTATAGCCGCAGGGTAAGGAGGCCATTCTATAATGATCTCAGTCCATTCATGACCTTCTCAGATGCCAGAAATTTCTTCAGTGGAAATCCTGACCTGGACCCGGAGTTTACAGATGCCATTGAATTGGGCCACATCAAATATTTTGAAAAAGGAACTTTGTTCTCCACAGTGTTTTATAGAAATACCATTGATAAAATCGAAAGGATACGAACTGTTGATAATGAAGGAAACGCTACCATTCGGCCGGAGAACCTGTTTGGGGAACAATCCTTTGGTTTAGAATTTGCTAAAGATTATCAGATTTTCCCTTGGTGGAAAATCGATTTCAACATGAACTTCTTTTACGCGGCTGTGGATGGCAGTAACATCCAAAACAGTTTTACAGCCACCACTTATTCTTGGAATGCCCGTCAAAATTCCAGGTTCAACTTTGGTAATGGAATCACTGCACAGTTAAGGAATAATTACCAGGGAAAGCAGCGTATTGCCCAAGGAACCAGAAAGGGAATCTTTTTTATGGATGTATCCGCCAGTAAAGAAGTCCTGAAAAGAAGAGGCACGCTGGTCTTAAATGTTGCCGATATTTTCAATTCCAGAAGAGATCGCTATATTTTGGAGGGGGAAGGGTTCCTTACCATTGGGGATTTTCTGAATGTCCGAAGGCAGATCAATTTGAGTTTAAATTACAGAATCAGGCAGTGAGTGTTTGGGGTATGGAAGAAAGGACAGAAACAGGAAACAAGACGAAAGCCTCAAGAGGTCACCTAAATTAAATCAGGTTCCATTCCGGATTGTCACAGATAAGCTCTTTGAGCTATTGGGAAGATTTTTCATTTCTTATACCCCTAGGCAGGAATGCATTAAACCCGGGATTGTATCCCGGGCTGAAAGACAGAAATCGTGTTCTATTAGGTCTGAAGGCCGCAATTTTTAGCATCGCTGATTTAAAGGTGCAAAAAAAACCGTAAGGCCAATTAAGGTGATGAGATGGGGATTTTTATGGTTAAATACCCCTACCCTTAATCATCCAGTAGCGTGAACACCATCTGCCTGAATCTCCAACCGGTCTGATCACCGGAAGTTTGGCTGGTCTGCTTCAAAAGGATACCAATGACTTTTTCCTGTGGATCGGCAAAGTATTGCGTATTGAAATAACCGCCCCAATCAAAAGTTCCTTCACTGCCAATACCCCCTTCAGCTACGCCTGCTTCTGTCACTACCCCAAACGCCAGTCCATAATGCTTGGCCCCGGACCAAAGGTCCCCTACCTGATTTTTCATGATGGTTTCTACGGTACTGCGACTGAGAATACGTACCCCATTCAGTTCTCCCCCATTCAGGTACATTTGTAAAAAAGTCGCATAATCTTTTGCTGTACTGGATAGACCAGCCCCTCCAGAAAAGAACCTTTTATTTCCCGTGATGGGATATTGAGGATCATAGAAAGTGACCGGAAAATTTTCCCATTGGCCATCCACTTTGCGTTGAACTTTGACCAATCTGTTTGCTTTCGCATCGGGAAGGTAGAACCAGGTATCATTCATCCCCAGGGGATCAAAAAGTCTTTTCCTGAGAAATTGGTCAAAAGGCATGCCTGAAATGATTTCCACAAAATATCCCAAGACATCCAATCCTTCAGAATAAGTGTACTTTTCACCCGGGGAATGGTGCAAAGGAAGTTTAGCGAGTTTTTTGATATTTTCCTCTATACTGATATTTTCAGTGGTATACAGGTCCACAATCCCTGCTTTTTGGTAAATCATGCGAATCCTTTCATCTCCATCGATTACCCCATATCCCAATCCTGAAGTATGGGTAAGCAAATGCCGG
Organism: Cecembia rubra; assembly: GCF_003014575.1. Lineage (GTDB taxonomy): Bacteria > Bacteroidota > Bacteroidia > Cytophagales > Cyclobacteriaceae > Cecembia_A > Cecembia_A rubra. The sequence continues at coordinate 25,370 of NZ_PYGF01000006.1, read as the reverse complement.
ATGGTGATTTCTTTATCTGCAGGAACTGTGGTGTAAGAGGTATCCGCATACCTAAAATTCCGAATTACCTGAGGGTTTTTGAATTCCGGGATCCATTTTGAAATAGGATCATCCAATCTGAATCTACCTTCTTCCCAGAGCATCATCACTGCCGTGGATGTGATGGCCTTGGTTTGAGATGCTATCCTAAAGATCGCATCTTGGCTCATCTTTTTTCCTCCTTCAACATCTGCAAAACCCTTGGCTGCGTGATAGACGATTTTACCATTTCTGGCCACCAGGGCCACCAGACCGGGAATTTCCCCATTGTTGACTGACTCCTCTAACATAGCATCCAGTTTTTTGAGTCTTTCAGCAGAAATACCTACACTTTGTGGAGTTCCTTCTGAGAGCATTGGGGATTTTTTAATGGATCCGGTTTGGGTCCAGCCTGTTTGGATAGTCAGTCCTAATCCTAAGGCAAATAGCAACAATTTCTTCATAGGTTTGATTTTGGGTTAAAGGGATAAATTCAATTCATTCCATCAGGACTTCAACCAGACCACCTTCTGTTCAGGTTGATGGCTTTGGCCAATGATGTCTTTATATAATTCAGGTCGCCTTGCTTTGATATATCGACTTCCGCCCGCATCTGTCAATTTCCAAGGATAAATCATTGCTGTGACAAAGGAATCTTCAAAATTCCTGCATTCTGCCAAAATATCACCAAAAGGGTCTATGATCATGGAACAACCGTTTTTTAATTGGTCATCATCCATGCCAATAGGATTGGAGAAAATGGCATATATGGCATTGTCATAAGCCCTTGCCGGTAACCATTTCATTAGCCAATCCCTACCCTTCATGCCATCAAATTCCAACCTGAGAGAGGTAGGGTCCTCATGCCTGTTGTCCCAAAGCTTTGGATCCACAAAGCCTGCACCAGGTCTGGTGGAAGGGGTACACATGGTCACATGGGGCATGAAAATGATATCGGCACCAAGCAATTTGGTAGCTCTCACATTCTCTATGATATTATTGTCGTAGCAGATCAATATTCCGCATTTCCATCCAAATAGATCAAATACACAATATTCATTCCCAGGTAGGATGTTGGGGTTAATAAATGGATGAAGTTTTCGGTATTTGGCGATAAGACCTTCACCATTTACACAGACATAGCCTTTGTAAATCTGATCAGATTCATCCTTTTCAAAAAGCCCCGCCAGAATCACGATATTATGTTTTTTGGCAATGGAAATAAGTTCCTGCACACTCTGTCCTTCAGGAATCCTTTCGGATATTTCCAACAATTCCTCACGGGAAAGTTTCCTGGCAAAAGTATAGCCTGTAATAGAACATTCATGGAAAGTAATGATTTGTGAGCCTTCGGCTGCAGCCTTACCTGCTAGCCTATCTATTACAGAAAGGTTGTAAGCTTTATCACCGCTTCGGTTTTCAAATTGAGCTGTGGCTATCTTAATGGGGTTCATGACTTGATTCAGAATTCATCCAAGATATTCAAAATAAAGGAAGATAGAAAGACTGGATTGGTCTTGGTCAAAGAATAATTCTTTTGACTAAATTGTGGGAAACATAACCCAAATACTCAACCCTCCTATGACTAACTTTAAATTATGTTTATTATTCATTTTACTCCTGAACCATCCAGCTTTTTCGCAGGAAAATTCTGTACACATCAGAATCAATCAGCTGGGTTACCTGGAAGAGGACAGCAAAGTAGCTGTGGTTTTTGGCAACAAAGCCATTAAAGAACCCTTTCAGCTTATACTTCAGGAAACCGGAAAGGTTGTTGGGGAATTCCGCCCCAAAGCAATTACAACAGATCAATGGGCAGGATACCAGTACTGCGAAGTTGATTTCAGCAAAGTGACCCAAAGAGGGTATTACTTTATGAAGGGAAAAAGTTCTGGTACTACATCAAGTATATTTAGGATAGGAAACGACGCATTTGGAAACCATCAAGAAACCTTGTTGGAGTTTATGCGGCAGCAACGATGCGGCTATAACCCAACTTTGGATATGGTCTGTCACGAAAAGGACGGTCGAACATTTTTTGGCCCCATGCCAGATAGCAGCTACGTTGATGTTAGCGGAGGATGGCATGATGCAGGAGACCAACTCAAATACCTGATTACTTCCTCTTATGCTACAGCCCATATGTTGATGGCTTATGAAATGTATCCCGGCAGATTTGAGGACAAATTCAATGCATTTGGCCAACCTTGGCCAAATGGTATTCCGGATATTTTAGATGAAGCCAAATGGGGCTTGGACTGGATACACAAAATGCATCCTGCTCCTGATCAATTATTTCACCAAGTAGCGGATGATAGAGACCATAAAGGTTTCAAAATCCCCAATAAGGACAATTCAGATTATGGCTGGGGGGCAAATCAATACCGGCCGGCCTACTTCGCGACCGGCAAACCGCAGGGATTGATGAAATACCAAAGTGAAGCAACTGGCGTAGCCAACCTTGCAGGCAGAAGTGCTGCAGCCATGGCTTTGGCCGCGAGGATTTGGGAGAAGGACTTAAATGATCCTGTATTTGCCTTAAAATGCAGGAATGCGGCCCTTTCACTTTACAAACTCGGAAGAGAAAATGAAGGATTCCAGCAGGGGAACTCTTACAGTGCACCATACCGATATAATGAAGAGACCTGGGCGGATGACATGGAGTGGGCCGCCGCAGAAATATATAAGCTTACTGGAGAAAGCAACTACCTGGAGCAAGCCAAAAAATATGCTTTGATGAGCAATACTCAGGACAGCTGGACTGTCAGGGACTCTGCAGCCCATTACCAATTATATCCGTTTATCAACATGGGACATTATTCCCTTCATTCAATAGTAGATGAAAACTTTAAAAAGGTACTCGAAGGGTATTATTTGGATGGCATCAAATACACCCTTAAGCGGGCCGAAAAGAATCCCTTCCATATAGGTGTGCCATTCATTTGGTGCAGCAATAACCTTTTGACAAGTCTGATAACCCAAGTCATACTTTATGAAAAAATGAGCGGTGACCGTAGTTTTGAACCCTTCCTTTCTGCCCAAAGGGATTGGCTTTTTGGTCGAAATCCTTGGGGAACATCAATGTTTACCGGCATTCCGGAAAAAGGTGAGTTTCCTGTGGAAGTGCATACCAGTCTTTATGTTCTATTGGGTCTTGAAGTTCCGGGAGGACTGGTGGATGGACCTGTATATACCTCGATTTACAATAGTCTTTTGGGACTTACTCTTTTAAAACCCGACAAATTTGCTGCTTTCCAAAACGAGCACGTGGTCTATCATGATGATGTGGGAGATTACAGTACCAACGAACCAACCATGGATGGTACGGCCGGGGCGATTTTGATGATGACCCATTTCAGTAAGAAATAAAAATAGGCCGGTCCAAAATGGGCCGACCTATTTTACTATCAAACACAAAACAACTTATTACACTAATCAATTTTTACTTCAAAGTAATACTCTTGTCCATTTGGATATACACCAAGTATCACTACCTCTTCTCCCTTGCTATTATTAAGGATGTTGGACATATCTTCAGCGTTAGAAATTCTATATCTACCATCGGAACCAATCACAGAGGTAATGATGAATCCTACTTTTGCTCCCGACTTTTTCCAAGCCTCATTGTCAATGGAAATAATGGAAGCACCTCCCTGAAGTTTAAGTCTATTCTTTAAATCTGCTTTTACATCTTCAAAGACTACACCTCCAAAGCTAACTTGTTTAGGAACTTCTTTTCTGACGATTTTGGTGTCACCTGAAATATTTTTCAATGTCGCTTTCGCGGTCATTTGTTTTCCACTTCTCAGGTATTTAACTTCTACTTTATCACCCGGTCTCTTTCTGGCGACCATTTCCTGAAGTTTAGCCACATTGAAAGTTTCAACACCATCTACACCTATGATCACGTCTCCTTTTTTAAGGCCAGCTTCTGCACCGCCGCTACCTTCATTGACATCCATCACATAAACTCCTCTATTGACTCCTAATTTTTCTCCCAAATACTCTTCCAGTTCAGGGCTAACATCTCTAATCTGAACCCCTAACAATCCTCTTTGAACCGTTCCAAACTCCAAAAGGTCATCCATTACTTTTTTGACAATGGAGGTTGGTATGGCAAATGCATAACCATTGAAAGTCCCGGTCCTGGATGCAATCGCGGTATTGATTCCGATGAGTTCTCCAGCTAAATTAACAAGCGCACCACCGGAGTTACCTGGATTCACTACTGCGTCTGTCTGAAGGAAGGATTCTATTTGAAGGTTATTTTCCAAATCTCTCAAAATACCAATATTCCTTGCTTTGGCACTGATAATACCGGCCGTTACGGTGGAAGTTAAGTCAAAAGGATTACCTACAGCCAAAACCCATTGTCCGACTTTAACCTGATCTGAATCTCCAAACTTTACAAATGGCAAACCTTCCGCTTCAATTTTAAGTAAAGCGAGATCAGTGGTAGGGTCAGTACCGATCACTCTGGCTGAATACCTGGTATTGTCCTCCAATGAAATATCAATTCTTGAGGAATTTTCAATTACGTGATTATTGGTGACTATGTAGCCATCGGAAGATATGATAACACCTGAACCTGAGCTTCTACCTTCTCTTGGAGCTTGTCCTCTATCTGGCATTCTAAATCCAAAAAACTCTTCAAAAGGATCAGCGCCCCGCTGTCCTTGCGGCACATTCACAGTGCTTTTTACGTGGACTACTGCCGGAGTCACCAATCCAGCGGCAGCTACAAAATTAATCCCATCAGGTACTGTAAACTTCTCATTGTTCAACCAGTTTACAAAACTGGATTCCTGTTTTTCAGAGAAATTGGTAGCTGAATTCTGCCTAGAAAGGTAATTAGCTCCAGCAAGTGCTACCACTCCTCCAATCAATGAGGCCAAGATAATTCCCAGGAAAAATTGCTTTCTATTCATTTGATCTGTGCTTTAAGTTCTTTTGATTGTACACGTAAATTATGGTATAACAGTAACAATAATCAAGCTTGTTTTTTCAATCGGCATATACCTTTAACATTGTTTAACAGGAATTCATTCCTCAAAACATCTGTCTTCAAATAAATAACAAAAAAAAAGAAAGTGGGTTTCCCCACTTCTCATTATTTTACTTCGATTTTTAAATTATTGACTTTTTTCTCGGACTTTGGTAAAACTACTTTCAAAAGCCCATCTTCATATGCTGCCGATATATTATCAATATTGACTGTCTCAGGCACATAGAAAGATCTACTGAATGAACCAAAGTGAGTTTCTACAGAATGGAAATTTTTACCCTCCTTCTTTTCTTCCATTTTCCTTTCTCCGGAAATGGTCAGCCTGCCTTCTGTCAAATCAAGTTGGAAATCTGATTTTTTCATTCCCGGCACAGAAACATGGATTTCATATTGCTTTTCGTCCTCAGAAATATCCACAGCAGGGGTGAACTGTTTAGAATTCTGGACAAACGATTCATTGAAGAATTTGTCCAACAGGCTTCCAAAGGTACTTGGATAGGCCGGTTCAAATTGGTTATATCTTACGAGTTTCATATTATTTTATTTTTGATGTTTGCTCTGATAAGCCTTTAGAAAAAAATATACCAACTCAAATAAACTGCCGTTTTGACCGTTTTTCCTTGAAATAACCGAAAAATAGCGCCATTTTGTCCTTAAAAAGATTACCCTATTTTTAGATAAAAACCGGAAGGTTTGGAACGCTGACCTGGACTGGAAATAAAATTCTGATTACATTTAAAAGAAAAAGCCGTGTTATCAAAAATTAGGACTTTTACACTACTTCTCTTGTTTTCCCTGAACGCTCTCCCTAATTACGCACAGGTCCTTCAGGAAATTTCCACGCCAATTGACAGCCTTTTAGAGTTTTTTGACGAGCAATTGCAAGAAAATACCCCAAAAGTTGACAGACTAACCTTGGAGGAAAACATAAAAAAGGCACAGCAGTACACCTTGCAGCTCAACAGGGTCAATCATGTGGTTAACCAAAGTTTGGACACTGCCAAATTGGGGCGGATCCTTCCAAGAGCAGAATTATTTTCAGTTTTGGCAGGAACAAGACTAGAAAACCAAGAGACAAAAATGAACTTAAGGTTTTTGAATGCCCTGGAAAATTGGATGGTTTCTATCTCAGAAGAACTCACGAACGGGGAGCGGTTAATTAGCAATAGGGCCGCACAATTGATGGAAGTAAGATTGAAATTGGACTCTATCCAGCAAGATGCCTTAATGCGGGCAAGCCTTAGGGATACTACACTGCTTCCAGAATACCAGCTTACGATTTCAACCTTAAGAACCAACCTGAGTAAAACGGACAGCACGCTCAACCAACAACGATTAATTGCAGCAAGTTATCAATCCAGAGCATCCAATCTGATAATAAGGCTTAATGACATTAAGGACCGCATCATTGGACAAAAAAGAGAATTGGAACGTGCTTTATTTGAAAAAGAAACAAATTTCATCTGGGAACCTAGAGATTTCCCAAGCACAGAAAGATTAATTTATGTCTTTCGGGATTCTGTCAGGTTCAATTTAAATATTACCAGAAATTACATCATCAACCATCTTGGAACTACTTTTTTCCTTTTGCTTCTGGTTATTCTTTTCTACACCTGGATCAATAAAAACTTAAAAAAAATCGCCTCCAACAAAGAGTTTTCTGAGCTGATTCTGGGAAGGTTAAAATATATTTCCAAGAACACTTTGCTTTCGGCATTCTTGGTAATCACTTCACTTGCTCCCTTCTTTTACCCTAATCCGCCGGTTCCCCTTTTCTCCTTGATCTTGGTAATTACAGTGAGTTTGTCCGGAATATTACTTAGGAATAGGATTGGTGAAGATTCTTTTAAAGTTTGGTGGATGATGTTTGCTTTGTTCCTTATCAGCATAGCCAGTAATTTATATTGGGAAGTTGCCTATCAGGAACGATGGCACCTTTTGGTATTTAGCTTGTTTGGCATATATATCGGCTGGAATTTGATCCAACTCCAAAAAGAAACCAAAGAATACCTTCCAGCCTATATCCCTTTGGTCGCGAGGACCTACATGATTTTATGTGGAATTTCCATAATTGCCAATATTCTGGGCAGGTTCTCTTTAAGTAAGATGATAGGCATAACTGCCACCTTAAGCCTAATGCACGCTGTGCCTTTGATCATTGTCGTCGCTATTATCAAGGAAGTCATCTACCTGATGATTGAGGTAAGCCAAAAAAGAGAAAATGATTTCACTTCCTCAATTGATTTTTATGATATACAAAAGCGGGTCAACCGTGTCGCCTCTTTCCTGGCGGTTTTAATTTGGGCCTATTTCTTCGCAGAAAGCTTAGGTGTATTCGACACCATCATCCTTGAGGCCAGGAATTTTTTATCCAAACCCAGGAATCTACTCAATGCCTCTTTTACTTATTCCCAAGTAGCGATTTTCATCCTTATCTTATATGTTGCTAATTTTTTAGCCAATACTGTAGCATATCTGGCGGCAATAAAAGATCAACAAAGTGTCAACGTAAGATCAAAAAAACTGGGTTCTTCCATACTTTTGATTAGGCTTTCCTTGCTGATTGTTGGGTTTTTGCTTGCTGCAGCCGCTTCCGGTATCTCATTGGACAAAATAGCTATTGTCCTAGGTGCCTTTTCCCTGGGAATCAGTTTTGGGTTACAGACCATAGTAAATAATTTGGTATCGGGGATAATTTTGGCTTTTGAAAAGCCTATTCAAATCGGTGACACTGTCCAAGTGGGCAATATTGAAGGAATTGTTAGGGATATTGGTATAAGGGCCAGTAAAATTAAAAACTGGGACGGAGCTGAGGTTATCATTCCAAATGGGGATTTATTGGCCCAGCATCTTACCAACTGGACCCTTTCAGACAAGCAAAGGAGGGTTGAATTGATCATTGGTGTAAGTTATAATTCTGACTTGGATTTGGTCACCAAACTCATACAGGATCAATTGGAGGTACAGGGAATACTCAATTACCCTCCTCCGAGGATCTTATTGCAAACATTTGCTGACAATTCTGTTAATTTTAGGGTTCTCTTTTGGGTGGAAGATGTGGATGTTTGGGTCACAATCCGGGACCAGGTCATGCGAGGGATCTTTAAATCCTTTAAAGATAACGGGGTAGAGATACCTTTCCCACAACGGGATCTTCATATAAAAAGCTTCCCCGGTCTGATTAAAGAAAAACTATCTAAACCACATGAGGAATAGGACTTAGAAATCAGCTATTAGTCATCCAAAATCCACAAAAAAATCCCGCGTTCAGAAACGCGGGATAAACTCGTTTTAATTCCTTCATCTTGATTCTTGGGTCTTATGACTTGGGTCTAATTTCTCTGCCTAATTGCTTCATAAATTACGACACCAGCCGATACAGAGACGTTGAGACTTTCAATGTTTCCTGCCATTGGGATTTTCACTTTGGCGTCAGATTGGCCCATCAATTCATCCGAAATACCATCTTCCTCTGAACCCATAATCAGGGCAGTAGGAATCGTAAAGTCTGCCTCATAAATCAATTGCTCTGTTTTTTCAGTTACTGCCACCACCTGAAGTCCCATTTTCTTCAGGTCTTTTACGGTATAGTAAAGATTCTTCACCCTTACAACAGGAAGATGATTTAATGCCCCTGCGGAAGTTTTGACAGCATCAGAATTGATCTGGGCGCTTCCCTTTTCAGGAATCAATATGGCATGAACGCCGGCACATTCTGCAGTCCTAGCAATAGCTCCGAAATTTCTTACATCTGTAATCCTGTCCAGAACAAGCACCAAAGGGGACACTCCTTTGGAAAAGCACTCTTCAATGACATTATCCAGTGAGGCATATTGGATAGATGACATGTGGGCAATGACACCTTGATGGTTTTTACGAGTAATCCTGTTGAGCTTGGCATCTGGAACCCTGACTACCGGAATCCTTTCCTCCTTGGCCAAAGTTAAGAGTTGTTTTACCAAATCATTATTGACATCCTTATCAATCAGAATTTTGTCTATTTCTTTCTGGGCATGGATTGCTTCGATCACTGCCCTTGTACCAAAAATAAAATCTTTATCGTGCTCTCCTTTGTTGATCAGAAAACCATCTGTGCGTTTCTCCATGATGTGATGCTTTTAAACCATTCAGGCTGAAGGGCCCTCGAACGGTTAAGTATATAATAGTTTGGTGTGAGGATATTTTTTACCCGCGCAAAGGTAAAAGTAATTTTCGAATTGGAATCACCGGTAAAGTAAGACCATATCTCACCATTGGGTCTGAAAAAAACCTCATTGGGAGGGCCCATCACAGTGTACACCATTCCTCGGTCTGTTTTCCAGCCTTCTTTGAAATCTGTAAATAGGATATTGGCAAACTCAATTTGCTTAAAATATTCTCTGATTACTTTTTTAGCGGACTCTTCGTCTTTGACCATTCCAATCCAATATTGGTCGAGGGCAAGTTTCTTGTCCTTCGCTTCTCTCAGTGCTTCGTGCTCTCTTCTGGTCGAAATGTATACAACCATCTCAACCATTTCTTCATAATCTTTGACCTTTGGGAAAGATTCATGCACAGTTTTCACCAACATTCCATTAGTAGAGTTGGTGTCTGCCTGAATAAAATAATAACCATCTTTACCAAAAGATTTTGGGGTGTTTAGAAAAAACTCCCCTTCATAATTCACTGTTATTTCTTTTGGAACATTGGCAGGCCTTATTTCCATAGGTGGAAGTGGGGCTTCGAATATTGTTGGATAATGGAAGGCATGCAGATTGACCCCACTTCTACCCTTAAATTCTAAGGCCTCATTTTTCAATACAAAACTTTGATCAAATGGCACCCTGTCATTGTAATAGGCCCAGAAATTAGGATGGCCAAGTACAAATGGACTGATCAAGTCAATGTGATAATAATAAACATCCCCTTGCCTGGTATCAATAGCCTGCAAAAAAGCAATGGCAACTTGTTGATCTTCCGGAATTTGGACCCTTTTTTCGAAAAAAAAGTGGAAATCCGTGTTCCCTTTGAGGTCTTCCTTAGACAATGGAATCAAATTCTGCTCATCTATAGAGTCCTGAAAACCAGAAAGCACCGCAAAGGCAAACTGATAAGTTTCAAATTCTATATCTTCTTCAATTTTCTCTATGGGCATTTGAAGAACAAAAGTTCTATCATTTTCCTGAACGGGAATGATTTTTAAGGCTAACCTGGAATACCTGGAATACCTCAATGCCTGATTTATACTTTCCAAAGTTTGTTGGGCATTTAAGGAAATAGGAAGAGAAAATAGAAAGAATGCAACGAAGATTAAAGTGCAGATTGGGGTATGGTTTCTCTTATTGGTCATCTGTTTTTAAAAATTAAACGTAATTTTGCCCAAATTAATGAAATTTTAAATGGCTACCTATACAACTGAGATTGCTTCTGATAAGTTGGTAAGTGATAACCCTATCCATCAACGTCTGCTCAAAGCCTATATTGCAGCCAAACCCATGGTGCAGGGTGATCTTTTGGAAGTAGGATGTGGAGAAGGACGGGGAGTAAAAGTATTGATGGAAAATGTCAGTTCTTATCATGGAATAGATAAAATCCAGGAAGTCATAAATAGATTATCGGAGAAGTATCCTCAGGCAAAATTCCAACAAGCTTTTATTCCTCCATTCAGCGGCATAGAAGAAAATACTTATGACTCCATTGTCAGCTTTCAAGTGATCGAACATATTGAAAATGACCGCCTTTTTTTGGAAGAAATCAAAAGGGTGCTCAAACCGGGTGGCAAAGCAATAATCTCTACCCCTAATATCCGGCATACCTTATCCAGAAATCCTTGGCATATCAGGGAATATACAGCTCAACAGCTGGAAGATCTATGCACCGGAATATTTGAAAAGGTTGAGGCAATGGGCATTGGCGGCAATGAAAAGGTCTGGGCTTACCATGAGGCCAACAGGAAGTCTGTCAACAGGATTATGCGCTTTGATATTTTTAATTTACAGTATAGACTACCGGCTTCCCTATTACGCTGGCCATATGAGGTTTTAAACAGGTTTAACCGAAACAAGCTTCACAGCCAACAGGGCAATTCAGTCACAGATATTTCCCATGAAGATTATACTCTGGAGACCAATCCGGAAAAGGGACTAGACTTGTTTTTTGTGTTGAGAAAGGGGTAGGAAAATTAGGATAAAGGAAAAAGGTCAATGGAGAAAGGAATTAGGTTGTCCTTAAACCTCGTCCCTTTTACTTCGCCCCTTTCACCTAGTTCCCCCGTTTCTCGAAATTTGCAATTTCGAGAAGGGATAAAATGGATTTCAAATCCATGGTATCGCTCTTCGGAATTGCAAATCCCGAAGAGCTCCAATCTGACTTCCCACTTCCAAAATTCTTGTCTCAAGACTCTCGCTTCTCGCCTCTAATCTCTCCCCTCTTGATACTTGGTACTTGGTACAAACGCCACTTACCTTCTATCCAACATAGAACCACCAACAACCCGCTTCTCGAAATTTGCAATTTCGAGAAGGGATAAAATGGATTTCAAATCCATGGTATCGCTCTTTGGAATTGCAAATCCCGAAGAGCTCCAATCTGACTTCCTACTTCCAAAATTCTTGTCTCAAGACTCTCGCTTCTCGCCTCTAATCTCTCCCCTCTTGATACTTGGTACTTGGTACAAACGCCGCCTACCTTCTATCCAACATAGAACCACCACCAATTGGCCCCATAACCCTTTCAAAATCCTTTTTAATCTGAGAGGATAGCTCGGTATATCCACGTTCTTCGAGCAGTGGAATAAAGAACTTCAGCATTTCTATAGAAATCATGGCTTCTCTGTCAAAAACCCTATCTTCTCTGGTGTAAAATTCCAACATTTGAACAGACTTATGAGAAAGTTTTTCGACGATATCCAATGCCAAATCATCTTCTCCTACTTCAAAGAACAATGGTACCATTTGCCCACTTGCCAGATCATAAGGAACTGCCTCATGAGGCATCACTTGAATGCTGAACTTCAAAATCTCTGCAGCCCTATCCAGATCATCTTCATCCAATAAGGCTATTGCTATGGAATTGATCGCAGAGCGGTGATTGGAAGTAAATCTTCTGAACTCATCATCGAAATAATTGTCAGGATTATCCATTCCTCTGAAGGCAAATTTTTCCAGTACATTTTGATAAGCTATGTCTGTATTGACAAGTTCAGTACGCATGCCTTGTGGCTTTCTAACAGGCAACAACCTGTAGGTAAGTCCTTCCATCACTACATAATCCTCAATATCCAGTGTGATGGTAGCCAAAGAAGTATTGTTGAAGTAGATTGGCCTTTCCCAATTATTGGAGGCAATTAAATCAATAAGCATCATATTACCTTTGGTCAGGTAATTGCCCTTGACCCTTAGGTTCATTTGATCTACTATCAGGTCTTCCATTCCTTCAGGAATTAGCCCTTGATTGTACACTTTCTCAATATCCACATCAAGAATGAGGTTACGCGATGGAACCATATTAAAGGTAGATCTACCTCCAGATGTCAGCTTGAGCAGATCACTTTCACTTTTAAGCAGACGAAGATACTCCTTGGCAGAAATAGCCTCTAAATTTTGCCTGTCCATCACGTAAAGTACGTCATTGGTACCTTTCCTATAATTCTTGTATTCCAAAGAAAATGGAAGTGGAGCAGACTCGTTTACCGGTCTTGTCAATTGCTCAACATACCAATCTGTATCAAAATAACTCAATACCACTACTCTTACATCCGTCCTGAATCCTTCTACTTCCTGTACATACCAGAGCGGGAAAGTGTCATTATCACCTCCTGTAAATAAAATGGCATTCGGTGCACAAGAAGCAAGGAAATTCCTCGCAGAATCCACTGAAAAATACCTTCCATGACGGTTATGGTCATCCCAGTTCTGTCCTGCCATCAGAACAGGTATAGGGAAAGTGATCAGGGTAGCTATGATACCGGACACGGCCAGGTTTTTGTTTAATTTACCTATCCAATGCGATAAGGCCAATACCCCTATCCCTATCCAAATGGCAAAAGCATAGAATGAGCCCACATAGATGTAATCCCTTTCTCTGGGTTCCACCGGTGGAGAATTGAGGTAAAGTACCAGTACCACTCCCATCATCAGGAAGAGCATGGCATTCACATAAAATGACCGGGTATCAACCTTAGCCTGAAACAGTAAACCTATGATTCCCAAAATCAAGGGAAGCATCAGATAATTGTTATGGGCTTTGTTTTCCTTGATATAATCTGGGAATTTATCAGAGAAGAAATCCGTGATTCCCAACCAAGGGGCATCCGAAAAGTCACTCTCCCTTCCCGAAAAATTCCACATAAAATACCTCCAATACATATGACCCAATTGATGGGAGAACATGAAATAGAGGTTATCCCCGAAGGTTGGCTTCTGCCCTTCCCTCAAACCTAGCTTGGAGCGATAGATTTGTTTATGCCTTTCCTGGGTAGAATAAATCCTTGGAAGAATGGTAGTCCTTTCAGGGTCATATACATTTAAAGTGGAATAATCCACTACCTCGTATTTATCCTTCCCCTTCAAATAAATGGGAGCCCCTTCTTTTTGGTCTTTGAGCTCTGCATCAAAATACTGCCCATGCAATAATGGACGGTAACCATATTGCTCTCTTTTTAGATAGGAAATGTAGCTGATGATATCTTTGGGAGCATTTTCATTGATTACAGGATTTTGGTTGGCCCGGATAATGATCAATGCATAAGAAGCATAACCTATCAAAATAAAGGTCAATGAAAGCAAAATGGTATTCAATCCAGCCCTTTGCTTTTTGATTGAATAGAGAATTCCATATACCAAAGTTCCCAAAAACAGGGTAGAAAACACCACTATGCCGGAGCCAAATGGCAATCCAATACTATTCACAAAGAATATTTCAATGGATCCTGCCACACTAGGCAAACCTGGAATAATAAAGTTATTAATAATGATAAGAGCAATTCCACCAAGACCAATTGCAATAACTCCACCCTTCAGATTAGGTTGTGGATATTTTTTAAAATAGTATATAAGTGCTAATGCAGGCAAGGTCACCAAGTTGAGCAAGTGAACACCAATAGAAAGTCCGACCAAATAGGCTATAAAAAGCATCCATCTGTTTTCTTCTTTAGGGTCTTCGATGGTATCCCATTTTAAAAATGCCCAAATTACAATCGCTGTAAAGAAGGATGACATGGCATAAACCTCAGCCTCCACCGCAGAAAACCAGAAACTGTCTGTAAATGTGTACACCAAAGAACCGATCAAACCTGCCCCCATCAAGGAGATGGTCTGTCCTTTACTTTCTTCACCATTTTTGATCTGAAATAGTTTCCTTCCGAATAGGGTAATGGACCAAAAGAGGAAAAGAATAGTCAAACCTGAAAATACCGCACTGCCTACATTCATCCAATAAGCGACTTGAAGTGTATCTCCAAAAGCAAAAAAAGCAAACATTCTGTAGATCAATAGGAAAAAAGGAGCCCCCGGAGGATGTGGCACCTGAAGTTTGTATGAAACTGCAATAAATTCTCCCGGATCCCAAAAGCTAGCAGTCTGTTCGACTGTTAATACGTAAACCAGTGTGGAAACAACAAATACCAACCATCCGGTGATGTTATTGACCTTTTTATAATCAAGCATTGTTCTAATAAATAGTTGTGACGGACGAAAATAATCAATTAATCCTTACGGAAAGCCAAATTAACAGCATTTAAGGATTTGTGATAAAAATTACTGTCAAGAACTAACTATAGACTGTAATTTTGTAATGTTCAATTTAAACTTATCAATTATGAGCACTCAACCATTAACATTCAGCGAATTGATTTCAGGAAATCAGCCAGTTTTGGTAGACTTTTTCGCTACTTGGTGCGGACCTTGCCAGATGATGCAGCCTATCCTTGAAGATACAGCACGTCAGTTGGGTGAAAAGATCAAAATCGTAAAAGTAGATGTAGACAAAAACCCTCTAGCAGCAAGCAAGTTTCAAGTTCGAGGTGTGCCTACCTTAATACTATTTCAAAAAGGCCAAATTTTATGGAGACAATCGGGAGTGGTTCCGGCTCATCAGTTGGTAAATACCATAGAGGGCTATTTAACTGAGAAAGTCTAACCATATTAATGATAGGTTTTTACCTATCAACCTTATCCGCCAAGGGCGGAGAAAGCCTGTTCCATCCTGATAGCTTGGGATTCGGAGGGCTTCCAAAATGAGGAAAGCTAGGACTAAACCTGGGGCGGATCGGCATGACGTGAAATATTGTCGTCAGTATTTCTAAACTTTTACCCAAAATGTGTGACAAATGTCATTTTGAAATAATGGAGAGAAAAATAAATTTACATAATCAATAACCTGAAAAACAGTACTATTATATGAAAATCGAACAAATTTATACCGGGTGTTTGGCTCAAGGGGCATATTACATCGAATCAGAAGGAGAAGCTGCTATTATTGATCCACTAAGAGAAGTTCAGCCTTACATAGAAAAAGCTGAAAAAGAAGGAGCAAAAATCAAGTATGTATTTGAGACCCACTTCCATGCAGATTTTGTGTCTGGACACAAAGATCTTTCAGAGAAGACTGGCGCTCCAATTGTATTCGGACCAACCGGTATGAAAATGGGATTTGATGCCATTATAGCAGAAGATGGTCAAATATTTGAAATCGGAAAAGCTAAAATCAAAGTAATTCATACCCCAGGTCATACTATGGAAAGCTCTTGTTACCTTTTGATCAATGAAGAAGGAAAGGAAGAGGCAATCTTTACAGGTGACACATTATTCATAGGTGATGTTGGACGTCCTGATTTGGCCCAGAAAGTCATAAAAGATTTGACACAGGAAAAACTGGCTGCACATCTTTATGATTCCTTAAGAAACAAAATTATGCCTTTGGCTGATGATATCATTGTTTATCCTGCACATGGAGCAGGAAGTGCCTGTGGTAAAAATATGAGCAAAGAGACTACAGATACTTTGGGCAATCAGAAAAAGACAAATTATGCCCTTCAGGACATGACAAAAGAGGAGTTTATCAAAGAGGTTTTAACCGGATTGACACCTCCTCCTGCTTATTTCCCACAAAATGTATTGATGAACATTCAAGGATATGACTCTATTGATGAGGTATTGAACAGAGGATTCAATCCATTGAATCCAGCTGCATTTGAAGCTGCGGCCAATGAGACCGGAGCTGTGATCTTGGATACCCGTGATGCGCAGGTTTTTGCCAAAGGTTTTATTCCCAACTCTATCAATATTGGAATTGAAGGAAGCTTTGCAGTATGGGTTGGCACTTTGATTCCAGATGTCAAGCAGGAAATTCTTGTGGTAGCAGAAGAAGGAAAAGAGGAAGAAATCATCACCAGATTAGCGAGGGTAGGTTATGATCATTGTATAGGTTATATCAAAGGTGGGTTTGAGGCCTGGAAATCAGAAGGTAGAGAAATAGACACCATTACATCCGTCTCAGCTGAAGAATTGGCCCAAATCATAGAAAAAGAAGGCCAGGTCAATATTCTTGATGTAAGAAAAGCCAGCGAGCATTACAGTGAGCATGTGATCGACTCTATCAATGCACCATTGGACTATATCAATGACAGCATGACCAAAGTAGACAAAAACAAAACTTACTATGTTCACTGTGCAGGAGGATACAGGTCCATGGCATTTACTTCTATCCTAAGAGCTCGAGGTTATGAAAACCTGATTGATGTGAAAGGAGGATTTACCGCCATCAAGGATTCATCCCTGTTCAAAGTGAGTGATTATGTGTGTCCTACTACAATGCTATAATTGAATTGAAAAACAAGTCGCATTTCATTCAAAATTGAACGATGGCAAGGCATATAGCCTTGCCATTTTTCATATCGGGAATGTTTGGGTGATAAATGTCACTTGTTTCTGGGTAAAGATTGGCCAATTTTGAATATGCTTCGTTTACTGATCTTCGTCATCTTTTTTGCTACTGGCTCTCAGAGTTTCGCGCAAATGGATTTAGTTGAAAAGGATAGCACCCAAGTCCAGGAAGAACAAGAAAGCTTAGGCAGAACACTTAAAAGCGGTGAAATTGACTTTCACATACGTTCTTTCTTTATGTCAACCCTTAACAAAGGGAAATTATCGGACTATGCAACCCTGGCAACCGGAGCAGGGATAGGGTATACTACACCTGAATGGAGAGGTTTTCAGGCAAGGTTCAATGGGTTCTTTACCTTTCAGGTATTTGAATACAATGTTCGGGTTCCAGATCCAATTACTGGAGCTGGTAACAGGTATGAACTATTACTCTATGACATGAATGACCTCAGCAATACCAATAGGCTTGATAGATTGGAAGAATTGTACTTGTCTTATAGGAAAAACAGGTTCAAATTCACCTTTGGAAGGCAAAAAATAAATTCACCATTACTCAATGAGCAGGACAACAGAATGCGACCTAATGTTTTTGGCGGATTTTCTGCTGTTTATTCCGGCATGAGTACTAAATTAACTGCCATGTGGATCAATTCTGTGACCATAAGGGGAACTGTGGATTGGTACACTATTGAAGATTCTTATGGCGTTTATCCCTTTGGAAGGAATCTCTATGGAGAGCCTTCCGATTACAGAGGAAAGATCAAATCCAAAGGAATTGCCATGACAGGACTTCAATATCATAAAAGTGGATTGACACTTCAGGGATGGAATTACTTTGCTGAAAATGTCTTCAATATGACTTTTCTGCAATCTGATTATGTCATTAATATCGGCAAGACCAGGATCCATACAGGAATTCAGGGATTTCACCAAATACCGATAAATGATGGAGGAAATCCCGACACACAAAAAACCTATATTCACCCTGATGAAAACGCCTCTGGCTTAGGTGCAAAAATTGGTTTATTTTCAGGTAGACATAATGTCTCTTTCAATTTTCTAGGCATTAATGACAAAGGAAGGTTCCTTTTCCCAAGAGAATGGGGGAGGGAAATTCTCTATGCAAGTATGTCCAGAGAAAGATTTGAAGGAGCTGGAGACATGCATGCTTTGGTTTTGAAATATGATCTAATCACTCCGGTAAAAGGCCTGTTTGCCCAATTTGGAGCAGGAAAAGTCAATCTTTCCGAAGTTAATGATTACAGAACCAACAAATATGGGCTTCCATCCTATTATCATTTCTCCGGCATGCTGGATTACCGATTCAAAGACTACTTTGAAGGAATCAATTTAAGTCTATTGGTTGTTAATAAAGCACCACAAAACCGTGAGATGATGACAGATAGACTACGGATCAACAGGGTAGAAATGTGGAACATCAACTTAGTAATGGATTATAGATTTTAAATGAAAATTAAAACAAACAAAACAATTCAATATGGAACAATTTATCGAATGGATCTCTCAACCATGGCCTTGGTGGGTAGCAGGACCTTTAATCGGTTTGACAGTACCAGCATTACTTATTCTGGGAAATAAAACCTTTGGAATTTCATCCTCTTTAAGACACATATGTGCTGCCTGCATACCTGCTGGAATTCCTTTCTTTTCCTATGACTGGAAGAAAGAATTATGGAATATCATATTTGTGCTAGGGGTATTGATAGGTGGCTTTATTGCTACAACATTCTTTGCCAATCCAGACACAATCGTTGTTGCTGAAGCTACGCAACAGGATTTGGCAGCATTAGGTATCACAGATTATACGAGTTTAATGCCTGCTGAAATCTTCAATTGGGAAAACCTATTGAGCGGAAAAGGATTACTTTTCTTTGTACTCGGTGGTTTCTTGGTAGGCTTCGGCACTAGGTATGCCGGAGGCTGTACATCAGGCCATGCCATCATGGGCATCAGCTCACTTCAATGGCCATCTTTGGTCGCCACCATCTTCTTTATGTTAGGTGGATTCTTAATGACCCATGTTTTCCTTGGTCCACTTATGTCTCTGGTTGGATTTTAAAATTAATATGACAATGTTAGCAACAGAAAAAAATAAAAACACAACTCCGGTAGAATGCGAAGCACCTAATCTACAGGAGAAAAAGAATGAAAGTCTTCTGAAATACCTCATCATTGGTATTTTATTCGGCATAGTATTCGTGAAAGCAGAAATTATTTCCTGGTTCAGAATTCAGGAAATGTTCAGATTGCAATCATTTTTCATGTATGGAGTTATCGGATCTGCAGTTATTGTAGGCATGATCTCTGTTCAGCTGATCAAAAGACTGAATATCAAATCCATATCAGGAGAGAAAATCAACATTCCAAAGAAGGAATTCCGTAAAGGTCAAATTATTGGAGGATTGATCTTTGGCTTAGGCTGGGCACTTACAGGTGCATGTCCAGGGCCTTTGTTTGCGCAGATAGGCAGTGGTTTCACTGTAATAGTGGTAACCTTGTTATCTGCTATAGCCGGGACATGGGTATATGGTAAATTTGCAGACAAATTGCCTAATTAAAACATCCTTTATAACATTAAAGGGGCTATCTCATTAAATTGGGATAGCCTTTTTTTTCTTCAATGGTTCGGTCCAAAATCCAACTGACCGAACCCCATGTGTCTTAATTAACATTTGATATTGGATATTCTTAATTTCCAAAAACCCTTTTGATCAATGCCCTAATGAGGAGGATAGCTACTAGTACGACAGACCCTGCGATTACAAATTCCATGTTTTTTTTATTTACAACAACAAATTTAAAAATATGTTCAATTGCCTCTCAGGACAGTTTATCAGAATTTTATTTTCCTAATTTGTTGAATTGGAGTTAGCTTTGCGGTACCAACCTTAACCTATACCTATTGATGACACTACTCCAAAAAAGGAGGATTGCCCTTGGCAGCCTCTTTTTCATAGCAGGCCTTTGTTTTGCCTCATGGGCTTCCAGGATTCCGGATATTCAGGTCAAATTTAACCTTTCAGAAGCTCAGCTTGGCACCTTATTGCTTGGCTTACCCATCGGATCATTGGTTGCATTACCACTTGCAGGCTGGGCAGTTCACCGATTTGGTAGCCGTAAAGTCATATTGGCCAGTGCTGCAGGATACATGACATTTCTGCCTTTGATTGGCTTCAGTGATTCCATATTTATGCTTATCCCGGTCATTGTGATCTTTGGAATGATAGGAAATATGATGAATATTTCACTTAATACCCAAGCCCTGGCCCTGGAAGACAGTTACGGCAGAAGTATTTTGGCATCATTTCATGGACTTTGGAGCTTAGCGGGATTCACAGGGGCAGGAATTGGTGCTGGAATGATCTACTTTAACATCTTACCCAGAATCCATTACCTTTTTATAGCATTTATAGTAGCATCAACCATCCTTTCCGCTAAGTCTTTTCTCATCAATGAATCCAAAGCAGGGGGAGGGGGCGGATTGGTCTTAAGAAAACCAGACGATCTACTTCTTAGGATTGGATTGATTGCCTTCCTGGGAATGTTAGCCGAGGGATGTATGTTTGATTGGAGTGGTGTGTTTTTCAAAAAAGTCGTTGAAATAGAGCCTGGTCTGGTGGCCTTAGGTTATGTCTCCTTTATGGGAGCTATGGCCAGCGGAAGATTTTTGACCGATCGGATTATCAACAAAATTGGAAGGATAAAAATGCTTCAGTTCAGTGGTGCTTTGATTTTTGTTGGACTTTTACTTTCTGTACTTCTACCACTTCCAGTAACTGCTACAATTGGTTTCCTTATGGTAGGGTTTGGGGTAGCTGCCATAATCCCTATTGCTTACAGCACAGCTGGAAGATCCAAATTATATTCGCCAGGCGTTGCTTTGGCTATGGTGTCCACCATCTCATTCTTTGGATTCCTGTTGGGACCTCCCTTGATTGGATATATTGCCGAACTGTTTGAATTGAAAGTATCCTTTACCCTTGTAGCGATTACCGGCTTGGGAATTGCTATTTTGTCATCCGTTCGCCTTGAAGTTTTTAAATAGGAAAAAGTAAATAGAGCCGGAAATAAATTACTCTATTGTCAACCTGATGAATCTTCAAATACAAACTACGGAATTTCAAAAAATTGCCCGCTTATTTGTCAGTAAAACTATGATTATCGACAAATTAAAACAGGATTGCCCACTATGAAAAAACTTTCAGAGAAGACTTGTGAATTGCAGATACAAAAGGCATAAAACCAGGAATGGCACTCTATAAAGAGTCAAAAGAAAATCCAGAAATTTGGTTGTATAAAGACCCAAATATAAAAGAGGCTGTCCCATTTTGGGACAGCCTCTTTTTATTAAAAATTTACCTAAACAAGTTGATAAAACCTCTCCTGGTCTGATTCCCTTCTTTAATATCAATGGTATAATAGTAAGTTCCTGTGCCAAGTTCTTTACCATTAAAAGTCCCTTCCCACCTAAATCTTGGATCAGAGGTTACAAACAGCCGCTGCCCACTCCTATCAAAAATCTGAATTAACACTCCATCATAATAAGCAAGGTCCTCTACTCCCCAGGTATCATTGACTCCGTCTCCTCCTGGTGTAAAGCTATTCTTGATATCTATCTGATCGAGACTTGGCCTTAATCTGGTAAGAACAAACTCTTTCTCAATTACATTACCGGAACGGTCAGTTACCCTAATCTTAATTCTGAATTCAGTCTTTCCTGCGGCCCTATCTGCTGAACTCCAAAATAGGAAGCCTTCCTTGACCTCAAAGAATCCATTGTCTCCAAAGCCTTCCACCAGCTCAATGAAGTGGATATTATCCGATGGATCAATTACTGTAAAAGGACCGATGATATAAAAGAAATTAATCTCTGCCTGGAATGTATTACTATTGAGTACCACATCTTGTGGTGCAGGTTTGGACAATACTTCTATTTCCTGAAGAGCTTTTATTCCATAAGGATTGAATACCCCCCTTGGTAAGACAAGGTCCCCAATGATTCTCAAAAGCTGTGAAGCCCTTGGATTGTATGGATTTAAATCCCAAGTAACGGAATAATTTAAGAACTCAGCTCTTCCATTAAGGGCCAATACTTGATCCGGAACGCCGAGTCCAGCAACCGGAGTATCCCAAGGCACCCTGATCCTAGGAAGTTCCACTACACTTAAAATGGCTCTTTCTCTGATATAATCTGGAACGCCATCCCTGTTGGAATCCAAGTAACTGTTTTTATTATTAGGATCGGTTCCCTGAAGTATTTCAATGTAATCAGGAACCCCATCTCCATCACTGTCTTTGTAGCTCAAAGGATCATTTGGATCTGTACCCTGCTCAGTTTCTATAAAATCAGGAACCCCGTCTCCATCGGATTCCTCCCGTGCTGGAAGCACTGTGATCTTCACTGTAATTGTAGCCGGTAAATGATTGCCATCAGAAACTTGTACAGCAGTAATCGTAGTCGTTCCCACTTTCAAAAGAACCAGTCTTCCGTTTTCCAGCCTGGCGATTGTCTCATCTGCTATAGAATAAGTGACAGACCTAGTGTTATCCGTAGTTACTGGCACAAATAGGATACTTCCAGCATCTATTGAAGCCTCAAAATCAACCCAACTAATTGCAGTAGCCCTTGCCTTTATGGTAAGTGTACCGCTAACTAAATTAAAGGTATAATTAGGGTCACTGGCACCGGAAAGAATGATCGGATATGAGCCAACAGGTGTATTGAAATTAGCTGAAGTCGCAATAGATGGGGCTACTGCAATTCTTGTGTCCCCATTTACAAATCCTGAATAACTGAAGGTAAATTCCGGGTTTGGTTCCTTATATAGTCTCTCCTTATCATTTGCAGTGATTGTCAGTACAGCTGGGGTCACAGTCAAAATGCCCTGTATATAGGTTATTTCATAATTCGGATCAGAAGCACCGGAAACCGTAATCGGGTAAGTACCCACATTGCTTGATGCAGTAGCGGTAGTACTAATAACCGGCAGTGTGGCAGGTGCCAGGTTGCCGTTAACCAGACCCGTATAGGTGAAGGTCAAGGCGGTCAGCTCCTCTCCGTATACTTTGCTCTTATTCTCAGCTGTAATTATTAGGCTTGCCGGTTCAACCTTCAAGGTACCCTGTACATATCTGATAGTATAATTCGCATCTACCACACCTGAAACATTGATAGGATATGTGCCCACAGGACTTGAAGCTGAAGCTGTGGTGCTTATGGCTGGTACTGTAGCAGGTGCCTGATCACCATTGACCAATCCCGTGTAGGAAACCGTCAGTGCAGGCACTGCCGCACCATAGGTTTTGGTCTTGTCATCTGCTGTTATAGTCAGCTCCACAGGGTTGACAGTCAGCGTTCCGTTTATAAAATTGATAGTATAATTATTATCAAAGGCACCACTCACTGTAATAGGATAGCTACCTACATTGCTGCTTGCTGTGGCAGTAGTGCTGATCACAGGAAGCGTTGCAGGAGAAGTATCTCCGTTGACAAGACCCGAATAGGTGAAAGTCAATTCTGGAAGCGAAGCCCCATAGGCCTTGATCTGATTGTCGGCTGCTATAGTCAGGGTTTCAGGGGTAACTGTCAGTATTCCGTTTACGTAGCTGATCTCATAGTTGCGGTCTTCTGCACCGGAAATAGTGATTGGATAAGTACCCACCGGACTACTTGCCATGGCGGAAGTACTGATTACAGGAAGCGTTGCAGGAGCAATATCCCCATTAGCGAGACCGGCATAAGTAAGCGTTAGCGAAGGAATTAATGCCCCATAGGTTTTAGTTTTACTGTCTGCTGTAACTGTAAGTGCTGCTTTAGTAATGTTGAGCTCATCTGAAGCATAGTTAATCTCATAATTATTGCCCAAAGTGAGAATCCCTTGACCTATCAAATAAGCACCTACTTCTTCACCTTCCTCACGTCTCAACACTCCGGAAAAGCTATCCCCTGCTATTAAACTACCGGAAGTAATCTGATATGTCAATTGAGGATCTTCGCTACCATATACTTTTTCCTTGGCATCTGCTTTAATTGCGATTACCCTACGAACAATTTCAAAGTTGGCCCCATTGAAATTAATGGTATAGTTCGCACTAGAAAGTGTGCCTTGATTGATCGCATAATTACCCACATTCTCTCCTGGAACCCTTGCCAAGGATCCAGTAAGGACTTCTTTATTTTCTCCAGGTGCAAACCCTTCTGCGGTGAAGGCTAATACGGGATCCATTTCACCGTAAACCTTGCTTTGGCCTTGGTTTACTAATAAGGTAAGTGGTCTCGGCTGAATACTTAGCGTACCCGGCACATAATTGATCTGGTAATTACCGGAAAGACCGGTAACAAAAACTCCAAAGGTTCCAACATCTTCACCTGTGACACGGGAAAATACAAGTTCGCCCGACAAATCTTCAGGACCCTCACCCTGTATAAAGCCTGAAAACTCCACTTCAAATTCAGGATCATCCTCCCCATACAACTTACTGCTGTTTTTCACAGTCACGGTAAGTGGCTGACCGATGATGCTCAGTTGACCATTGGCAGTGACAAACACATAATTTCTTGCAGACAGATCTGTAATATCAGGAGCAATCGTGTAAGTACCTGAATCCACAGCTCCTACTGCATCACCAGAATAAGTTACAGTGCCCGTAATGCCAGCTGAAATAGCATTTTGACCCAAGACAAAGCCACTGATTTGAGCAGTAAAGTTGGTAAAAGGAAGACCGTCATAAGTCTTTTGCTTATCTTCAGCTGTCACAGTTAAAGTCTGTGGAAGGATTCTGAAGTTTCCTGGGACAAACTCAATGGCATAATTAGTACTTGTCAGACCTGAAGGAGTAATTGTATAATCACCCACGTTTTCTCCGGTAACTCTATTTATCACCAAAGTACCGGTCAGCACATTGGGCCCTTCACCATTTACAAATTCTTCATAATTCACGGAAAATGAAGGATCTAATACCCCATAAAGTTTGGAGTTGTCATTGGCTTTAATTTTAAGGGTGGCCGGGGTTACTTCCAAGACCCCATTCACATAGCTGATCTCATAGTTTGAAGTCACATCGTTATCAAATGCATCTAAAATCAATGCAGCAAAGGCAACGTTTGTACTTGTTCCAACATTCGTCTGACTGCCTGTCAAGGTCACATTATATGTATGGCCTGTAACCAGATTTGTATTATTGGTTAGAATGCTCCCCGTGTTCGTCAAAGCCGTTCCATCGTAAACCTTACTATCGCTGGCTGCGGTAATCTCAATTTCAAGTTTGGTCACTGTAAGAGTCCCTGAAACATAAGTAATGTCGTAATTATCCGCGATCAGGCCGTCTGGAATGATTACATATGTGCCCGCATTGATAGCAGGACCCGCAGGATCCGTAGTAAAGGTCAACTCTCCGCCAAGTTCGTTCTCATCTTCTCCTTCAATAAATCCGTCATAGCTTACCGTAAATGCTGTGAATTCCTC
>NZ_PYGF01000005.1 GCF_003014575.1 Cecembia rubra | reverse complement strand
CTTTTTTCATTTTTGCAATCTGTGTGTTAAAGGTAAGAAATTGTCTGCACACAGATCGGGTATTCGCCTACCGCGGGTTCCTCAAATTCCCCGTGCGATTTCTTCTAAATCACACAGAGAATTTCGAGGTATAACTTTAACTTCGTAAGTAGTGAAACCAACTTACACAGTTTTTGTCATAGTCCCATTATTTTTAAGAAATTGTAAGTCTGTTCCTATCTATAAATTTATCAGGTTATCTATTCTTCATTGTAAATACGCCCAAAAACAATCAAATTATTTGTTAGAATTTTTAAATTTTTCATCAGGGAAAATGCTCCACAAATCTCTTAAACTAACTCAGGCATTAAGAAGCTAAAGACAAACTTCTTCAAACCCTTGAATTGGACAGTGGATGATCTTAAAATTCTAAGTAAACCGAAATATCCGGATTTCAAGGTAGAATTATTTTCTGACCTCAATGAAAATCTATTGTTATTCCGACCTAATTCTTTACCCTACACTCCTCAAGCATGTGTTCAAGCCATTCTTTTTCAGCTATCGCGGCACCTTTATCTATTAGTTTTGGTAACTCTTTTATAGCCTCATTGATTTTTTTAACCGCCAGGCTATTATTGCCTTCTCCCATGGCAATTGCTGCTTCTACCCTCAAGACCTGAGATTTAGGAACCATTACACCTGCTTTTTCTCGGAAAGAATAATCTTTTGCAAGACTGATGTTTTTATTGTGCCTTGCCTCAAACCAGGCTTTTTCTAAATATAACGATGCAACATATCCCTTGGGGATATATTGAGCACCTTCCAGATACTGATCTAAATGCCAGCTGGCCTTTTCCAATTCTCCTACGTCTTGGTAATGGTTATACAATAGTCCACTTAAATAAGGTTTTAAGGGAGACTCATAAGGAAGATTAAGCGCTACTAAAATTGGATCGGGGTTTATCAATGATGGTCTAATCCCAGAGGTCGCCTGAGCAATAGCGTTCAATAGTGTTGATTCAATTTGGGCGGATGGCCCACCTCTTAATAAATTTATTATCCTCCCTCCATCGGAAGTAAATCCTTCTGAATGCATGGGAATTAATGTAACCAAAGCAATACAAAAAGAAAGTATACAACTGATAAGTAAAAGGGATTCAAGTAAATAAAACGCAAGTGAAGAAGGGTCCAATTGAAAATAGATTAGGCAGATTGAGAGAATCCCACCAAAAATTAAGCTTGCTAAAGGCCCTCCAAACGCGAAGACTGCAAATCTTCTATTCAAATTTTCCTGATCCGTCGGTAAGCACAAGGCAACACCTCCAAATGTATTGAAATTTGTATTTCTTTTCAATTTGAGTTTGCCTAACTCTTTTTCAACCAACACAGGTCCCACAGATAGTAATCTAAATTCAAATTTTTGAGAAAGTCCTGCAATGACATGGCCCAATTCATGAATGGCTATGGTTAACCAAAGCGCAAATACTACAACAGCAATCAACAGTAACTTGGTGTACCAAGGAAATTCCGTACCTCCCTTTAAATCACCAAATACCATTAATACAAGATACGCAACGGTGGCACCAATAATGATTCCACCCATAAACCCCAGAATTCTATTTTTAAGTTTCGATGATTTCACTGCCTTCTAATCATGAATACACTTGATACCAAAATGTAGTTTAATTTTTACGATCTATAATTGGAGATAAGATTTCGCTTAACAATGAACATTAGACGGATTAAAATTGAATTTGTTGGGCATTTAGTGGTTAAGGAGTGATTTCATCAATGTGAATCCTATATCCTGACGAAAATCCTCGTTAAAATCTGCATTGGAGAGTAGAACTATTCCGGTTTCTTCCGACGGAACCATCATCAAAAATGACCGGAAACCTTTATCTCCTCCATAATGACCAAATCCATCTTTACCGCCTACCCTATATAACTGAAAGCCCAACGAATTATAAGCATACACCGGAGAAGGCACTAAAAACTGCTGATGAAAGGGATCATTCATAAACTGAATCATCCATTTACATAACTCATCAACATTTGAGTTCAAGGTACTGCTCCCTGCGTGTTTCCGGGTATATGGATAGATTTTTCGCACCTTAACCTTGCCAAACAAATTTTTTGTATGAGGGGATACCCGCATATCCTCCGAAATAGCAAAATATCTAAAATCTGCTGTAGACATATTTGCAGGCTTGAGTACTTCTCTCTTCACAAAGGTTTCAAAAGACTCCTCCTCTACTTGTTGTACAATCAAGGCCAATAAATCGTAGCCTAAATTGCTGTAACGGTATTCTTCTCCAGGGGAGGTTTTCAGTTTCAGTTTCTTTTTGGAAAAATAGTGCTGAAGTGCTAAGGAGTCCGTGTCTTGTCTTCTCCAATTATACCCCCAAACATCCGGTAAACCTGATTGATGTTCAAGTAATTGACGAATAGTCACCTCTGAGATTTGTTTATCTTTTAATCTGAGTCCTAAGTCTAATGCTGCCAATTGGGTATCCAACCCTATTTTCTTAGCCTCTACAAGTTTGAGGATTGCCTGTGCAGTAAAAAGTTTACTTACAGAACCTGTGTGAAATACTGAATATTCAGTGACCTGCTTGGGAAAATGAATATTTGTTACACCATATCCAGTCTGAAAATATACTTGCCCGTTTTTCACAATACCCACAGCAAGACCGGGAAGTTGATATTCCTCCTGCTTTTGCTGAAGATATTTTTCAATTGCATTCTGCTGTTGACTATAGGAAGCAACTGACAGAAAAAGAAAGAAAAGAAAGGTGCAATCAATGAATTTGAACTGCATAAGAAAGGGTTAGTATTTAAGAAAAGATTAATCGAGCAAACATGCCTGCGAAAACTACATAAATTACCAAAAAGATAAATACATAAAAAGAACTGGCTTCTTCTTCAATAACTAGCCTAACTATTGACAATCCTCCAATAAAAAAATGGGCAAAATTCCCTAAAGTCAGAGGTCTTGCATAAATCCCCCCGATTTTGACATTTTTCAACATCCAGTTCATCACTCCAAATCCTATGTAAACAGCTCCCAAGAGTTGGAGTACAAGTACCAATATTGGGGTCGGTTCTTGAACCAGCTCTGATAAAATTTCCTGTGGGAAAAATGAATAAACCATCCCCAAGATGACTAAGATTGCGGCAGAGAACGCCATGGTAATATATGAAAACGACATAGACATTTTTGTTTTATTTTTGAATTTCAAATACTACTAAAGAACCAGGATTTAAGCTTTTTTTAACAGCTTATTGAAAGGAATTATCAAAAAAAATGTTTGGTTAGATGATTTCAATTACCAATTGGTAATTGGATTCTTCAGTTTTTTTTTAAAATCTGAAAAAACTATCATTGTCTAGAAAACATCCGCTTTCAAAAATCCAGACTGTTCCACTTCAAAAAGGATTCCTATGCTTACTCATCTTATCCAACACCTAGAAGGGTATATACCTGTCTCTGATTCATTGCGGGAATCTATCCAAAAGATTTGCAAAGAAATCAACGTGCCTAAAGGAACATTTCTTCACCAACCAGGAAAAATTTGTACGCACACCTATTTTATCCATTCCGGACTCCTTCGTATATATTATCAAAAAGACGATAAAGAAATCACAGACAACTTCGCGGCTGAGGGGGAATGGATTACCTCTGTGTATAGCTTTATGAGAAACATTCCCGATAACTTCTACATCGAAACACTCGAGCCTTGCGAATTGATAGCTATTGGGATTGAAGATTTGGAAAACTGTTTTGCTGCCTATCATGAAATGGAACGTTTCGGTAGATACCTGATGTCTTCCTACTTTTTAGAACATTCAGAGCGTTCACTCTCCTTTAAATTTCATAGTGCAAAGGAAAAGTATCAATACTTCTGCAAAAGCTCCAAAAACAAAGTATCAAGAGTTCCCTTAGGGATGCTCGCTTCCTACTTAGGGATAACACAGGAAACCCTGAGTCGTATAAGGGCTGAAAGAGACCCTTTTTGATATAGATCAAATTTTTATTGAAAACCCCACACTAGTTTTGCAAGCAAATCACAGAATTTAAATCCATATGCTTTCAAAACTAATCCTCATTTTCTCTATTTGTTGGATATCTTACCACCCAATCCAAGCACTCCAAGCTGACTATTTGCCCGGCATTGATCTTGAGCAAAACTCAGTAAAAGTTGACACGGTCTTGCAAAGGATTGATTCAGCAGTTATTCCGAAAAAGTCAATAAAAGAAAAGTTTAAAGCCGAAAGAGACCACTACCATCAAAAAAGGCAACAAACTCATAAGTACTACAATCCATTGACCTTCATCTATCGAATTATTGGTTTATGAAGCATCCACAAAAAGTATATGCCTTGTTAGGACTTCTGGCACCTGCTTTATTTGTCATGACCTACCTGATTGTCAGCAATGGTAGACCAGAATACAGTCATCTGACCAAAGCTGTCAGTGAATTGGGGTCAATGGATGTGGCCAACCGCTGGGTATTTAATTTGTTTGGCTATATACTGCCCGGCTTGATGGTTTCTCTGTTTGGCTATGGACTATTCGAAAACCTGAAAGAAAACAATTCCAACAAATGGCCTCTAATAGGCATTGTCGGGAGCGGATTATTCATGGCTTTGGCAGGGATTTTTCCGGGAGATTTTGAAGAAAGGTATTCCACTACTATGATTTTGCACAGTATTGGAAGCGTTGGTTCTTACATTTTCTTTCTAATTGGTGCCTTCACCTTCCCCCGATTAATGAATAAAATCAGCTATTGGAATAATGTCCGATGGCTTGGATTAACCATTACTTGGCTGAGCATTGTTTGTGGAAATTGGATTTTCATTTTTCCTGAAATTCCAGGAATTGGTCAGCGAATTGGTTTTGGGATGTACTTTTTTTGGATAGGACTATATGCTTATTTTTTATGGAAAAGTGATTCAAATATGAAATCCTGAACCGAGCCTGATGCTCACCCACTATTTCGAAGCCAAACAGGATTGCTTGGCTTTATTGTTTTTCACAAAGAAAAGTTCAACGCATACCGCACCGACCTCCCTGCCCCAGATTTGGCCAGCATTCCCTGCTCATAGAGGTATGGGATAAAAGCCCCTTTTGTTTAATCAAATATTAGCTTATGAGCCGATTAGTAAAAATAATCGACTCAAATCTATGATCCACTCGACTCTTTGAATAAAAAAATAAACCCTACCTTTACCAAAAAAATCCCGTACATGAATTTTTCAGACCTGGGCTTATCTCCTATCCTGGTAAAGGCCATCCAAGAAGCCAATTATGAAGCCCCTTACCCTATCCAAATCGAAGCCATTCCGGCCATCCTTCAAAAGCGGGATGTACTTGGCCTCGCCCAGACAGGTTCAGGGAAAACGGCCTCTTATATCCTACCCATCTTGGAGGAATTCCAGAAAAAAGAGGTCAACAAAAGCAGGTCTGTTCCTGTATTGGTGATCGTACCCACCAGGGAACTGGCAGCTCAGGTGGAAGAGGTGGTAAGGCTATTCAGCAAACACCTCCCCAGAAAAATAAAAAGTGCAGCAGTATTTGGAGGGGTATCCATCAATCCACAGATGATGAAATTGAACGGTACGGACATTTTGGTGGCCACGCCTGGTCGTTTGCTGGATTTGATCTCCAAAAATGCCATCTCCATTTCTGAACTGACTACCTTAGTCTTGGATGAAGCAGACAAGGTATTGAGTTTGGGCTTCAAACTGGAAGTGGACGAGATTTTGAACAGGTTGCCAAAGAAGCGCCAGAATATCCTCTTCTCCGCTACAATGGATGAAGCTGTGGAAGGCCTGATTGACAAGCTGCTGAAAAATCCCGTGAAAATCGAAATCCAAACGGAGGAAGTCACGCCTGAGCTTATCGCGCAGACGGCCTATTTGGTCGATCCTGAAAGGAAAGGACCGCTCTTGAGGCATCTGATAAAGGAAGGCAACTGGCAACAGGTCCTGGTATTTGCTTCTTCGATACGCACCGCGGACAACCTGACCACCAAACTCAACAAACACGGTATACAGGCCATGGCGCTCCACGGAGACAAAAGCCAAGGGGCAAGAACAGAGGCTTTGAGGTTGTTCAAAGGAGGAAAACTGCGCGTACTGGTGGCCACAGATTTGGCTGCCCGGGGAATTGATATCGAGGCATTGCCCCATGTGGTCAATTTCGAACTTCCACGCTCTCCCAAAGATTACATCCACCGCATTGGAAGGACCGGCAGGGCAGGAATAGAGGGAGAAGCCATCTCATTGATCACAGAAGAGGACAGACACCATTGGAAAGTCATCCAAAAAAAGATGAAGCGATGGGTGGAATTGGTGGATACGGACAACCTTGATTTTTGAAAAATTCCTCCAATTAACCATGGAAAGATGATGTTTCATATACAAAGTGAGGTCAGTCTTTTTTTGTCAATTCCAGTGCATGATTAATAAAAAGGCATTTTATAACTCAAAGGCAAGCAAAAATTTGAGTGATAAATAAAAAAGTATGGCTCAAAGATCAATTTTTAGTCTAATAAAACTCACTTCATCCTTTATATTTTCAAAAATCCAGATCTTCCCGTCTTTTACGAAATGAAAATTGGGTGATTTCTTTAATTCCTGAATTTCAGATTCGGCAATTAAGTTCAGGTCTTGATCTAAAATACTTAAAAAAACCTTCGCACTCACAGCAGCCAAATCTCCATCTACATCTCCCAATTTATTTTTGAAACTAAACCGATAATACAATTGGTTACTTTCATCCCAAACAGGCAACTGAAAGTTAATATCTTCCTGAGACTCCAAATAAACCCTATGATATTCGGCAAAACTATCAACTGTTTTAGGAACTTGAATTGTCTTCCTGGAAGGAAATAAGGAATGTTCAAAGGATTTGAACTCTATCACCTGAGTTTTGGTATTGAACCTGTAAAGATCCGATCCGATATTATTCCCTATCAGGATATCATTATTCTCCATACTACTAATTACCCAATAAAGACGCTCCTTTCTTCCAGATTCTGAGTTTTTTGGTGAAAAGCTATCTAAGTAATCAAAGCCATTGAGGGAATCAAAGAAAAATTCTTTCTTTTTTAAATCCATCATGCCAAAAACAGGGTCGCTGTCCCCAGATCGCCAATCATCAAAAATCCCTGCTAATTTATACCCATCAAGTGAGGCTACATGTAAATTGTTAGAACGGAAAAAATCATCTACCAGCCATTCTCCAAACATGATGTCGCTAAAGCCCAAATCCATAATTTTCTCCGCAGACCAATTGAAGATGCCATATTGAAAAAATGAATTGATATAAACGCTGTCTTTTCCAAGCAGTTGAAACCCATTTACATATTCACCCACACCATTGGGACCCTCCAAGTCAAATGGTATTCTTTTGACAAATTGAAGATTGTCTAAATCCAAAACCTCAACCTGAGGTGTCTGGGTATTAAAATTATACAGTAAAGACTTGTCTTCTGAAAAATCCGAAAGGCTCAGATTGTGGAACAAAAAAAGAATTTCTCCCTTACTATCCAGATAAACAGTATCGATAGATACTGTAATTTCCTTGTCAGAAACAGGATTAGAGGAGTTTTTCGAAGAACAAGCAAAAATGCCACAGCAAATCAAAAACAGGATGTACCGCATAAGCATGAAAATTTAGTTGTTAAGATAACTAAATTTTCTGTAAATAAGTTATTCATCTGATCTGTTTGGTCAGGCAATTTGAAGGAGAAACCTGCCAGGTTTTAGTATCTTAGCGTTTAATTTGATATCGTAGGTTCAATTACTGGACACCAGCTCAGCAGGCTTCACATCCAATTTTGCTTTTGTTTCTTTGGAAAGTATCCAAAAAGCCATGAGCAAGGAGCTTGCCAGATAAATTCCAATAAGGACAGTTGCACCAGGTATAATTTCCTGGAGACCAAACCATCCCCCATTCCAATAAATCAATCCTATACCCATCACAAAACGGATGATTTCCGCGGGAATGGCCACTTTTGCCTTATCCATCAGACTGGTATAGGCAAAAATCGAAACCATCATAAAAATAGCATACAACATCACCTCTAGGTATTGAAAATTAACGAAGGCGACAAGTACATGAAATACCATGGCAAAGTTTACTACCAACTGTAGCCAAGACCAGGCAAATAAGGTCTGGGACGGTTTGCTATCATATTTGACCTGCTCGTAAGCATTCTTCCAGTAATTCCAAGGATACTTTTCAGACACATCTGCAGGTCGCCAACCTGTAGGCATAAACCAGATTCTCAATTTGTCCCACCAGCTTTTTGTCCTCCAGGCATCCTGTATCAGCGACCACATATGCACATAATTGATGATCAATGGATTCCAGGTATTGACTGGTTTTTTTACCCCATACACAGGAGGTTCTTCGTCCAACTCCTCCTGAAAGGTTCCGAACAATTTGTCCCAAAAGATAAAAATCTGGGAAAGGTTTTTATCCAGATAAATGTCATTGATGGCATGATGAACCCTGTGATGGGAAGGGGTCACTAAAATATGCTCCAAGAAACCCATTTTACCAATCAAACGGGTATGGTACCAAAACTGGGCAAATAAGTGAATTGGAGCTACAATAGCCACCACCTCACCCGGAACACCCAGAAAGGCCATAGGAATATAAAGGAAGAAGTAAATGCCGACAATGGCAGAGACCGACTGTCGAAGCGCACAACTCAAATTGAATTCTTCACTGCTATGGTGTACAATATGTCTGTTCCAAAAGGCATTGATGGTATGGTCAAAGCGATGGCTCCAATACCCCACAAAGTCCATCCCGATAAAAGCCACCACATACACCATCCAAGTACTCTCAATATGGAAAAGCGCCACCTTATCGACCAACCAGCCATAAGACACAATGGCGATAGACAAGCCCATCAGGTTTTTTAGGGTATTGGTCATCCCTGAACTCAAACTTGAGATCGTATCCATCCCATAATTGATCTGCCGCTTCATTTTACGGGCAGCAATTTCTTCTATTATGATCAGAATAAGGAAAAAGGGGATGGCAAAGGTCAGTGCCTTGGCATACAATTCCATAAGTTGAGGGTTTATTGCTTTAACCCTACTAAGTTACACTTGTTTGAAGTTTTACAAAAGAAAAACAGGGGCAAAAAGTCACCAAACAAATACCCCCTGTTCAATACTAAAATATAAATTCAAAAAAGTTGCTTAATCACCCTGAGGCAAATTTATCATGCCTGACATTACTGAAAAATACCTAATATTAGGTATTTTTTCTTCAAAACACTTTCCCATTAAGCCCTCTCCAAGACAGTTATTTACTCCAAATCACAGGAAAAAACGTCATTCTTATTTATCCTATTTTCTTGTATGATAGATATTTACAGCATTCTTCTTGGTTTCTTATTTATCAAAGGACAAGGGTTGACATTATCAATGCCAGGAGTAGGATCCTCAACTCACTAAGCACTTAAAAAAGGAGGAAAAGGTTATAAAAATGTTTATTTTCTCTTTGATCATCATTTAAATTCGGAAATAAGATAGCATTGGGCTACTTTAAATCTAAAATTAAGCCAATTGATTTGATATGAAGGCCAGAATGAATTCCATGGACCGGCTCAGGTTGCTCTTTGAAGAGCAAATCAATGTGCTGCCGATTGCAGAAAACCTGCGGCTCCTGGACCAGTCCAACTTTAGAGAAGAAATGAGAAAGCGGAACTTCCATTCCGCCATTATCAGTGTGGATGGTGCATGGATGAAATTCGATGATGGAGATGAGGCACCCTCCCCTTTACGGCAAGAAGATTGGATGGAAGCTGACACCCCTTTGCTTATGGCTTTTCGCATGTTGATCCAAAGAAGGAGGTATTTCATCAAAGATGAAGATGGTAATCCCGCATATATCGTAACCCGTACGGACTTGGATAAAATTCCCTTGAGGATTGGATTATTCGGATTGATCAGTCTTTTGGAAACCCACCTAAAAGATCTGATCCGGAAGCAGCTTCCACATTGGGAGGAAAGCATTACCGAGAATCGCTTGGGCCAGGCCAAGAATCTCTATGAATGGAAGAAAGCAAGAGGCGAAGAAATTGACCTGGTACAGTGTTTACAGTTTGGGGATCTTGGTTCGGTTTTTTCCAAAAAACAGCGCTTCCGCAAATTTGAACCAGGTTTTAGCAGGGACAATTGGGTGGATATGATGAATAAGATTGGAAGACTTCGGGATGAACTGGCCCATTCCCAATCCCAATTAGGGTTTTCTTGGGAGGAAATTGACCAGATGATCGTTTTTATCAGGGGTGTAATCGACCGGGAAGACCCCGTTTTTGAGAGCTAAGCGTATATTTTTTCAATTTTCTCACAAATCATCCAGAGACAGGCATAGGTTCTCTACCTGAAAATTGGGAAATGAAAGAAGCAAATTGGCTGATTTTTCAATCATAAAATTTCATAATTCAAAAAAGGCTGTATCATAAATCAATGCTTTAAAAACATTGCCAAAATTTTACATGGTGTTTGATTGGTAAAGCTTTGTTTCTTAGAGCCTTCATGGTATTTTTAGCCACCAAGTCACAAAGGAATTGATTCTTTAACAGAATTTTATTTTGTCAACAGATCTAGAAATCTAATTATAAGACAGCCTCAAAAATTTCCTTGAAATCAGAGAAGCTAAGCGTTAAAATCTCCCAACCTCAAATGCCTTGATATCCATAGGCGAAGCATGTCCTTCATGAAGGTCTGAAAGGATTTTTCCTGTGGCAGGAGCCATGCTCACACCCATCATCCCATGCCCTGTTCCAAACCATACATTATTATAACCTGGGGCTGCACCGATATAAGGCACACCATCTGGTGAACATGGTCTGAGACCTTTCCAAATTTTTTCTTTATCTGGGAATTTAGAATGAAAACCAGGATAATATCGGTTAATGGATTCAAAAATTCCTTTTACCCTGTTGATATTGATGGTTTCATCTGTCCCGGCTATCTCCATGGTACCTCCAAAGCGAACCTGCTGTCCATAAGGACTTACCGCGACTTTCATTTCAGTAAGGATTGAGGCCTGTAAGATTTCAGGTTGGTTGTCCTGCATAAAGCTATAACCCTTTCCCCCCATCATGGGCAATTTGACTCCTAGCTTTTGTGCCAATTCCGCTGACCAGGCACCCCCACACAGGATGACCTTTTCTACAAGCAAACTTCCTTCTTCCGTAAGTACAGCCGTAACCTTTCCAGCATTTTTTTCAAAACCCAGCACTTTTCGGTTAGAAAGGAACTTGACACCTTTTCCCAGTAAGTGTTTTTTGAGGAAATTATACAGGTTGGATGGGGATAAGTGGGCATCTCCTGGAAATAATACTGCTCCACGTGCTTTTACCTCCAGATTGGGCTCTATTATGGCAATATCCGAAGGGCTGAGTACTTCTGCTTCCAGACCATGCTGACGTGCCAGATGGGCAAATTCAATTTCTTCTTTTTCCACCTCTGCTGTTTGATAAATCATCATCAATCCTTTTTCTGCCATTTCCAGGTCCACTGCATCTTTGTGAGCATTTCTAAATTCCTGGTAAAGGGATTTACTGAGCAAAGAAATGTTTTTCAGGTAAGGAATGGACTTTTCCACATGGTTGGCATTGGCAGAACGGTAAAACAGCCAGGACCATTCCAGGAGTTTGCGGTCAAGTCTTGGATGGATGTAAAAAGGGCTTTTGGAAGAAAACATCCAAGCAATTCCTTTGGCAATCATCCCTGGTGCCGACAGCGGAATAATATGACTAGGTACAATCATGCCTGCATTTCCTGTGGAAGTGGTGTCCAGCATGTCGCTTTTGTCCACGATAATAACTTCAACACCTTGCTTATTGAGGTAATATGCTGAAAAAAGGCCGATAACGCCTCCGCCGATGATGATGGTTGGTTTCATATACAATTGTACGAAGTACCATGTACAAAGTACCAAGTAGGCCGACCCATTGGTAGTTCTTTAATACATTTTTGAAAATGAAAGATAAGGATTTTGGTGGTTTCTTAAATTAAGTTTTTGACAGGCGAATGTAAGATTTAATCCCATCTTCGTAATCCACTAGGTTGACGAAAAATAGCAGGAAATTGATTGTTTGTCTTAGACGCATTGAAAGGTCTAAAAATCTGACTTTTTGATAAATCAGTCCTTTAATTTAGATGCATTGACAGGCTAGGAAACAACAAGCTCCAATAGACGGGAACAGGCAGGAGCTCGAAAAAGCCGATAAATATTTTAATCCATTTTTCCATTGCTTTTATGCGATTGCAGAGCGACCCTATTCATTTGAAGCTGTCGGTCATTTCGAAATCAGACTTTCGACATCCGACTTTTCTTAATGAATTTCTTAATTCCCTTAATTTCTAAATGGTTCAAAACTTCCACCTTCCGAAATTCTTATCTCTTGATTCTTGCCTCTTGTTTCTTGCCTCTTGTTTCTTGTTTCTTGCCTCTTGTTTCTAAACTCTCGCTTCTAATCTATCGCCTCTCAAATCACCTGAAATCCATACACATACGGATCATCATCATCCATAATGATCGTATTGTAAGCGTAAATTTTTGCCCAACCTTCAATGCTTGGTACAATCGCAGGTTTGCCTGCAATCTCAGTAACCTCTTCTATCCTACCAGTAAACTTTGAACCGATAAAGCTTTCATGGATAAACTCTTCCCCGGGCTTCAACCAACCTTTTGCAAACCACTGGGCCATACGTGCAGAGGTTCCTGTGCCACAAGGAGAACGGTCAATGGCCTTATCCCCATAGAACACTGCATTTCGGGCAGTACTGGTTTCATCCAAAGTCTTTCCAGTCCAAAGCACATGGCTGAGCCCCCTGATCTGAGCATGCTCTGGGTGAACAAATTCATATTTTTTATTCATCTTTTGCCTCAGATTTCGGGCCATGGAGATGAGTTGCTCGGCTTTATAATGCTCCAAGCCAGGGAAATTTTCCTGAGGGTCGACAATGCAATAAAAATTCCCTCCATAAGCCACATCCACGATTAATTTCCCCAATTCCTCGATTTCTATCTCCAAAGCTTCTGCTGCCAAAAAACTCTTGACATTGGTCAATTTGACAGACGTTACCTTTTTGCCTTCCTGTTTGTATTCCACTAAAACCAAGCCAGCGGGTGCTTCCATGCGTAGGAATCCCGGAGTCTTGGGTGTAATCAATCCTTCTTCAATGGCAATTGTGATGGTTCCGATAGTGCCATGTCCGCACATAGGCAGGCAACCTGAAGTTTCGATAAAAAGTACTGCAAAATCATTTTCAGGATCATGGGGAGGGAATAGCATGGAACCCGACATCATATCATGTCCTCGGGGCTCAAACATCAGCCCCGTTCGGATCCAGTCCAGGTTTTCCAGGAAATACTGCCGCTTTTCCAGCATATTGTTGCCTTTTAGAAAAGGAACACCACCGGCCACTACCCTGACCGGATTGCCACAGGTATGGGCATCAATGCATTGGAAAGTTTTTTTCATGATCAAAAGATATTCGTGGATATTGGGATATTTAGATATTGAATGGATGCTTCTAAAAAATATCCAACAATATCAATGAATTTCTACCAATATCAATTTGGTAACTTCATTCAAATTAAAATAAAATTTCAAGTTTATTTTTGAAACTTCCCATCCACCATTCTCCAAATCCCCAAAGGATTCTCTTCTCTTAAGGCATCAGGAAGCAGTTCATGTGGCATGTCCTGAAAAGCTATAGGCCTGACAAATCGCTTGATGGCATAGACACCAACAGATGTAAATCGGCTATCAGTTGTAGATGGATAAGGCCCACCATGCTGCATGGCATAGCCTACTTCAACACCTGTTGGAACTCCCTTAAACAATAATCTGCCACATTTTTCTTCCAGTTGGTTGATCAGGTCAATCTTCTTAGCCAATTCATCCTCCTCGCCCCATAGGGTTATGGTCAACTGACCATGCAGTCTTTGCGCTATCGCATACAACTCATTAAAATTCTCATACACCACCATCAAAGCAAATGACCCGAAAACCTCCTGCTGGAAGTGGTCATCCTCCAACCAATCACTGGCTTTGATTTTTGCCAATGCTGGGTAAGCTTTGATCAGGTCCTTTGCTTCTGCCACCTGAACCCATTCAAGTTCCTTTCTTCCCTGCAATATAGCCAAAGCATTATAATACGCGGTTGCAATGCCTTCGTGAAGCATAGGGGCAGCAACAATCTGCTCCAATTCCTTTTTTACTGCCGAAGCAAAAGCAACAGAATGTTCAGACGGAACAACAATCAAACCCGGGTTCGTACAGAACTGTCCAGCACCAAGGGTCAAAGAAGCCACAAACTGCTTGGCAAGGGCTTCCAAATTCTTACCCAACCTTTCTTTCAGGGCGATGATAGGATTGACTGAACCCATTTCAGCAAAGACAGGAATAGGCTCTTTTCTCTGGTTTGCAGCATCAAATAAAGCTTTTCCTCCTGCAAAAGAACCGGTAAAAGCTACAGCTTTGGCTATTGGGTGCTTTGCAAGGGCCTGTCCTACATCAATTCCTCCTTCTACATGGGTGAATACGCCAATAGGTAAAGCGGAATCAATCACAGCTTTATGGATAACCTGTCCCACTAACTTAGATGTTTCCGGATGAGCAGGATGGGCTTTATAGATCACTGGGCACCCTGCCGCCAAAGCGGAAATGGTATCACCTCCCGCAGTAGAAAAAGCCAAAGGGAAATTACTTGCTCCAAAGACCACTACCGGTCCTAATGCTGTTAAAAACCGACGTAAATCAGGTTTTGGCGCAGGCGCTCTTTCTGGATCAGCATGGTCAATCACAGCTTCTACCCAACTGCCTTCCTCTACCAAATTGGCAAAAAGTCTGATCTGACCAACTGTTCTTCCCAGTTCTCCTGTAATCCTTCCTTCAGGCAAATTGGACTCCTCAGATGCCAGATGGATCAGGTTATGTTTCTCCGATTCAAGTCCATCAGCTATCTGCCTCAAAAATGCAGCTTTATCTTTACCAGAAACATTTTTAAAATGAAGGAAGGCTTCTTGAGCGGACTGGAATATTGCATCTAGGTTCATGGTGTCTTTTTGTCAGTTAATTAGATATAAGGTTGAAATAGGATAGAAATATAATTGAAATAGGCTGCAAATCGAAGTTTAAAGCCAGAAAGTGAAAGAAAAGTCCCATTATTCAAAAGACCCTTCAAAAATCAAATAGCTAATATCGCAAAGTCAATATCTACCAATATCCAACCCCCTTGTCTCTTATGTCTTGAGTCTTATGTCTTATGTCTTGAGTCTTATGTCTTGAATCTTATGTCTTGAATCTTAAATCCAAGCCTCAAACCAAAGGCCTATGCTCCAAGCCTCTTTTAATGATATTTTCGATTTTCATTCTTTCTTCTCCTACCAAGGTTAGTCTAGGAGCTCTTACCCATTCTGTTCCGATTCCTGCCATCTGTTCTGCCAATTTGATGTATTGTACCAATTTGGGATGAATATCAAGTTCCAAAAGAGGTAAAAACCATCGGTAAATATGCAAAGCCTCATCATATTTTCCTTCTTTTACCAAGTTGTATACAGCCACAGTTTCTTTGGGAAAAGCACAGACCAATCCTGCCACCCATCCATCTGCACCCATCACCAACTCCTCCAT
The DNA here is from genome assembly GCF_003014575.1 of Cecembia rubra. GTDB lineage: Bacteria > Bacteroidota > Bacteroidia > Cytophagales > Cyclobacteriaceae > Cecembia_A > Cecembia_A rubra. The sequence goes on along the minus strand of NZ_PYGF01000005.1, from coordinate 304,397 downwards.
CGCTAAAGTATCAACACCACATAGAATTTTATAGCGATCCCCAAATCGATTGCGCATACGGGTCACATTCGAAATATCCCGAGTAGATTCTTTGATGGCCTGAATGTTGTCACATTCTGCCAATTCCTCAAACATGGAAATTGTAACCAAGGTCTTGTAATCAACAGGATTGTTATAAATCATAATTGGTAAATCCGTGCTTTTGGCAATGGCTTTGAAATAGGTCACTACCTCTCTGTGATCGGCAGCATAACGCATTGGAGGCAAAAGCATCAAACCTGAAGCCCCCATTTCCTTGGCCTTCTCAGCCCAAAAAACAGCATCTCTGGTAGCACCTTCTGCGATATTGAGGACTACAGGAACTTTGCTATTGATATATTTGACAGTTTCTGTGGTCAATTGGATTTTTTCTTCCAAAGACAATACCGAGGATTCTCCCAATGTACCCCCAAGAATGATCCCATGAACACCCGCCTCAAGTTGAGCGTCCAGGTTTTTGAAAAACATTTCCATATCCAAACTGCCATCTTGGTGAAACTTGGTCGTTACTGCCGGAAATACGCCTTGCCAGTTCATAATTATTTTTTTGATTAATAACTCAAAACTACTGACTAATCTATTTGGAAGCTTATACTTTTTTAATTCTTGATGGTACCATATTGACCATTCATATGGAAGTTTCGAAAAATAACATTAATATTATATCAAATTATTGCCAATGACGGATTACCGGACTCATCATCCAGAGTGAACTGTATGGACTCCCAAACAGGGAAGATTTTTCTTCTGTGGCGGATCAGGTTGACAGGGCAATAGCTTTCCTTTCCTGTATAATTTCCTGATAGTAAACCTCAATATGGCAATAAAGTCTTTGAGAAGGCTTATGAATTGCCTCTTTGAAGGAATATGAAACCCTTTATGTATGAGCCGAAAAATCATCTCATTTCAAATCCCAAAATCAAATAAGGAGTTTGTCAGATTTCAGGTAGATTCTGGTAAATATTTTTACGAGAAACTCCACCAGCATCCTCAATGGCAACTTACATGGATAAAAGAAGGAAAAGGGCAATTGATGGTCGGGGATTATCTAGGAAGATTTGATCCAGGGGATATGTTTTTATTTACTTCCAATATGCCCCACGTTTTCCGCTCAGATGCAGAATATTTTGAACCATCAAGTAGTGTCAGGTCGTTGGGCTATTCTTTATATTTTGATTTTGAGGTTCTAAAAAGCAATTTGTTAGAAGTCGAAGAATTTAAGGTCCTCCAGCAGTGGATACTGCAAACCAAGGGTTGTTATGCAGTCAAAGGCAAAACATTAAATAATATAATTGGAAAATTAACTGATTTTGGAAAAATAGAAGGTCTTGAAAAATTTTTAATTGCAACACAAATACTTTGGGAGCTACAATTTAATAAAGACCTTAAATTACTGAATAAAACCACATCCCATAAAGACTACACGGAATCAGAAGGAAAACGTTTGGGGAAGGTTATGGCTTTTATTCTATCCCAAAGCCAAAACCCTTTATCATTAAAGGAAGTGTCGGAGGTGGCACATTTAAGCAAAGAAGCTTTCTGCAGGTTTTTCAAAGAAAGAACGGGAAAAACTTTTACGGAATTCCTTACCCAGGTCAGGATACACCAAGCTTGCCAACTATTACAAGATTCAGACTTGTCTATTTCGCAAATTGCCTTCCAATGCGGGTTTCAAAACCTTTCTTATTTTAACAGAGCATTCAAAAAATTACAGGGCATAACCCCAAAAGCTTACAGGGGTCGGTTATTTCTTACTTTTAGCACTAAAAGTGGAAATTAATCAATCGCCAATATGGTATTTTTTTATTAAAAAAGGAGATAAATTAGCAAATCAAGAAATTGCTATAATCAAATGATGACTATTCACAAAATGCTATGAAATTAAGTCTAATTAGTGCTATCATGTTCTGCATGGTTATTATAGGAAATACTATGCAAGTTTCTGCCCAGGTAATGAGCAAGCAGGATTATATAGAAAAAAGCCAAAAGCAAAAGAAAACCGGGGTTAAACTTTTGGTTGGGGGTGTAATTGTAGGTACAGCAGGGGCAATTATATTTAATGAAAACTTCAAAATTTATAATAGTACTAAGGCAAATGATAATGGGACTATTGTAGGGGGAGCCATGTTTGCAGTAGGTGCTTTGGCAGCGCTGGGAAGTATTCCTTATTTCATTAGCTCTAGCAGTAATGCAAGAAATGCTGCCCAAATCAGTATCAGGAATGAGCCTTTCCATGGCACCAAATATGCCGGAAATTTCCCAAGGTCAATCCCCTCCTTAACTTACACCATACCCCTCAATTGAAAAGCCTATAAAGGAGAGTTTTAATTCCACCAGGGCCAACCATCAACATTAGCAAACCACTGATCAACGGAGTATTGGTTTTTTGACTTTGAATAATGGAACTTACTTTTTGAAATATGAATCGGAAATAAAATTGAAATATAGCCTTGCTGAATTATTACTCCCGTGAAATACTCATGTTTTGTCTTGGGCTGAAGATCAAATGAAATATTCCAACTTTGTTTCAATTTATTTCTACATTATATCCACTGAGCCATATTCAAATCGAATCCATTATGAAAAAAAGTTTACTTTCCTTTCTCCTTTGCTTCCTCATCTTGGGAAATTCATTTGCCAGCGAGCTTTATCCCGCTATCAGCAGCTATCAAGCCGACAGAAGTGCTCTTGCCCGAAAGTACAATAACCCGCTTTCCGAGGAGTCATTCCTGAGATTCACCAAACTTTACAATGATTGGATAGATGCACTTGATAAAATGCCCTATGATTCTTATTCCCTTGACGGAAAGATGGACTGGCAACTTTTTAAAAACCATCTTGAAAAAGAACTTTTTTTCCATGGGATGGCATATGAAGATTTCAAACAAATCAGTCATGTGGTTGATTTCAAGGCTGGTCTGGAGAAGTTTTACCATACCAGAAGAATGGCAATAAAACCCAATTCCCAAGAAACTGCGGCTATTTTTACTAAAACAGAAACCCTCATCAAAGCCAAATGGGAGGCTTTTAAAAAAACAAAGCCATTTGATTCTTGGCAGAAGGCCGAACTGGCAGCCCAAACAGTAGAGGAACTTAGGAAAAGCACCGAAGAAGCTTACAACTTTTATTATGACTATGACCCGGAGTTTACCTGGTGGATGAAAAAGCCGATGGAAAGCATGAATGAAACTTTAAGGGCTTATGCTGCTTTTTTGAAGAACCACTTTGAAAATACAGTTGTAAAGGATGATGGGTCCGGCATCATCGGAAAACCAGTAGGAAAATTGGCCATAGAGAAAGAATTGGCCTACAACATGATCCCTTATACCGCAGAAGAATTGCTCAAAGAAGGTGAAAAACAATATGCCTGGTGTGAAGCGGAAATGATCAAAGCTTCGCAAGAACTTGGTTTTGGCAGAGATTGGAAAGCAGCCCTCGAACATGTTAAAAACACATATGCCCCTGCCGGGGAATGGCCTCAGATGGTTGGGGAAATGGCTGAGGAAGCCATTGAATTCTTAGAATCAAGAGACCTCCTGACCATCCCAGATATGGCCAAAGAGACCTGGAGAACAACCATGATGTCCGCAGAAAGACAAAAGGTAAGCCCTTTCTTCCTAGGCGGTGAAACCATCATCATTTCTTATCCAACCTCCACCATGACCCATGAGGAAAAAATGATGAGCATGCGAGGTAACAACCCGCATTTTTCAAGAGCCACGGTTCAGCATGAACTTATTCCGGGGCACCACCTGCAGCAGTTTATGAACCAAAGGCATTTCCCCCACAGAAGGGTATTCAACACACCTTTTTGGGTGGAGGGCTGGACCTTATATTGGGAATTCAACCTTTGGGATAAAAATTTCCCAAGAAATGCAGAGGATAGGGTCGGCATGTTGTTTTGGAGAATGCACCGTGCAGCGAGGATTGTCTTTTCGCTGAACTATCACTTAGGCAAATGGACACCACAGCAATGTATTGATTTCTTGGTGGACCGTGTCGGTCATGAACGGGCCAATGCAGAAGCTGAAGTCAGAAGGTCTTTTGAAGGAAGTTATGGTCCCTTGTACCAATTGGCCTACATGATCGGAGGACTGCAGGTATATGGTTTGAGAAAAGAAATGGTCGAAGGAGGAAAAATGACCGAAAAAGAATTTCACGATTTCTTTATCACCCAAAATTACACGCCCATAGAGCTACTCAGGGCAAGGATGAAAGGGGATATTCCAAAAGATTTTAAAAGTAACTGGAGGTTTCTGGATTAAATGTAAATTAACCCTCCAAGGGTTTGGAACCCTTGGAGGGCAAAAATCTACCTAAACGTGTACTTCAAACCCAGCCCGGCCCGGAAAAAACTTCCGTATTCCGTTGGGAAAATGGGACTGGCTTCCATCATAAAGCCAAAATTTTTGACAGGAAAAGGCTTTACCAATAATCCAAATGGAATACCTAAATAAAAGCCATCCCGGCGACCTTCAGTACCTAAATGGAACCCACTATAAAAGTTTACATCATCTCTTTGGATGAAATTATAACCAAAAGTCCCTTCAAACCCTACAAATCTGCCTGTTGCCAACCTGGCTTCTCCAAAGATTTTATTGTCCACATCAGTACCTATAGAAACCAAGGTCCCTGAACTAGATTGATAAACCCCGGCTGAAACTTGCGCATTAACATGCATGATGGCCGCAAAAAAGAGGACCAAAGAAAATACAAGAACTTTTTTCATAAGAATTAATAGTTGGTATAACCTTGTAAAAGCAAAGACCAGACCAATTCCGGGAAACAAATCCCAGGTTTTCCCATCAAAAAGATAAAAAATTGGATATTAGACATTTCGAAAACAAAAAACCTTTCACTCAAACGCCGAACTGCCGCAGGTGATGGTCCGTATGCTTCCATACCAATATTCCCCACTCCCTGTGGTTAAGGGGTCCGAAAAAAGGATGGAAGCCTTGGAGTTGGTGGTTAATACTGCCAAAGGCTTGCAAGGTATCGATTAAGCCTTGCTTTTCTTCCAGAAACTTATCTTGGGAAACCTTCCCTTTCATATCAAAGCGTTTAGGGCCTTTGACCATCCTTGGAAATTCTTTTCTGAAATAAAAAAAATAGTACTTTCCAAGCAGTTGCTTAAAATTAGGCTTCTTCTCAGGTTTGGAAGATTTCAAAACTGCCGCAGCCACCTCCCGTGCATGTGCCAACATTTCTTCCACCTGCATACTTCCCCAATGCCCTTGATCTCCAGCTTGAAGCTTAGCAACGCGATCTAGCAATTCTTGGCGATGATTTGGGTGAAGGATAGATTTTTTCATTTGAGGAAATGGTTAAAGGTTATTTTGATATGATTTGAAAGCTACTAATTTTTCAGATATTTTTCGCTCTACAAGCAAGCTCGTAATATGAAGTAGAAAATCCTTCAATTCTTTTCCTTCCAAAATGATTCATAGAGGTATTGATTTTTTTTCCAACACTTCTCCCTCACACAATTCCCAATAATTTCTCCCCAATCCTGTAAAATCTCTTAACTTTGTGCCCGCATTCTAGTGTTATACTGCACTTATTGCGGCTGTATTAAAGGCTTTTCCAATCCTTAGCAGCATTACAATATAATTATCTTGGGGACAAACCCCATCAAGCTATAGAAGACTGTGAAAAAATACCAGGAGTTTAAGCAAGTAGATTATCCACAGATAGGAGAAAGCATCCTACAGTTCTGGAAAGCAAACGATATTTTTAACAAATCCATCCAATACAGGGAAGGTGCAGATACTTTCACCTTCTTCGAAGGACCGCCTTCCGCAAATGGTACACCGGGCATCCACCACGTGATGGCAAGGACACTGAAGGATATTTTCTGCCGTTACAAAACTCTAAAAGGTTTTCAGGTAAAGAGGAAAGGCGGTTGGGATACGCATGGCCTTCCGGTAGAATTGCAGGTAGAAAAGGAGTTGGGTATTACCAAGGAAGATATCGGAAAGAAAATTACTGTAGAGGAATACAACCGTAAATGTCGGGAGACGGTCATGCGTTTCAAAAACGAATGGGATGACCTGACCGAAAAAATCGGCTACTGGGTAGACTTGGATGATCCGTACATCACTTTTGAGCCCAATTACATTGAGTCTTTATGGTACCTTTTGAAAAGACTGTATGAGAAAGGCCTCTTGTACAAAGGATATACCATTCAGCCTTATTCACCTGCAGCGGGTACTGGCTTGAGTTCACACGAACTGAATCAACCGGGTTGTTACCGAGATGTGAAGGATACGTCCATCACGGCACAGTTTAAACTTAAAAATCAAGAAAACACGTACATCCTCGCTTGGACTACTACTCCTTGGACCTTGCCGTCCAACTCGGCTTTGGCAATTGGAGAAAACCTGGATTATGTTAAGGTAAAAACCTTCAATCCCTATACATACGAACCTATGTTTGCCATCCTAGCCAAGGCAAGAATGCAAGCCTATTTCAATCCAAAAGCTCAGGAACTTGACATAGAGGATTATAGACCAGGAGATAAACTCATTCCTTACCAGATCGTCGAAGAGTTTAAAGGAAAAACCATGCTGGGCTGGGAATACGAGCAACTTTTCCCTATCGCGGCTTTGTCTCTGCCACATCCTGCTTTTACGGTAGTAGGGGGTGATTATGTGACCACGGAAGACGGTACAGGAATCGTACACCTTGCCAAAGCATTCGGTGCAGACGACTTTAGGACTTTGGTGCAGAACAATGTCCCGGGCATTTTTGTGAAAGATGAGCTGGGCAATGAAGTACCTGTCGTGGACAGGCAGGGAAAATTCCTTCCTGTGGTAGGTGAATACCTGGCTGCCAAAATGAAGGAACATGGCATCAGCGCCCACAAGGAATTTGGTGTTGATGATTTCTATGTGAAAAACTATACCAATGATGATGAATCTGATAAAGAATATAAGAATACAGACATTATCATCTCCATTATCCTGAAAAACGAAAACAGAGCCTTTAAGGTAGAAAAATACGAACACAGCTATCCACACTGCTGGAGAACTGACAAGCCTATACTCTATTACCCACTGGAAAGCTGGTTTATCAAAACCACAGCATACAAGGATAAGTTGGTGGAGCTGAACAAATCCATCAACTGGAAGCCGGAAGCCACCGGTACGGGACGCTTTGGCAATTGGCTGGAGAACCTAGTGGACTGGAATCTCAGCCGCTCCAGATTCTGGGGCACTCCATTACCAATCTGGAGAACAGAAGATGGTTCGGAGGAAAAATGTATAGGTTCGGTATCAGAATTGCAGATAGAGATGGAAAAAGCCATCGAAGCCGGTGTAATGGAAAAATCGCCTTGGGAGGGCAAGGATATGGATCTACATAGACCTTATGTGGATGATGTAGTTTTAGTCTCTTCTAAAGGAGAAAAGATGTTTCGTGAGACGGACCTTATCGATGTTTGGTTTGATTCCGGTGCCATGCCTTATGCCCAGTGGCATTATCCTTTTGAAAATGAAGAATTTTTCAAGGCCAACTATCCTGCAGACTACATAGCCGAAGGTGTGGACCAGACCAGGGGTTGGTTTTTTACCCTTCATGCTATAGCTGGCATGTTATTCGACTCTGTGGCATTCAAAAATGTTATCGCCAATGGTCTCGTACTGGACAAAAACGGAAACAAAATGTCCAAGCGCCTGGGAAATGCCATCGATCCTTTCAAGACCTTGAAGGAATATGGACCAGATGCCCTAAGATGGTATATGCTGAGTAATGCCAACCCTTGGGACAACCTGAAATTCAACCTTGACGGAGTAGCAGAAGTACAGCGAAGGTTCTTCGGAACACTTCAAAATACCTACAACTTCTTCGCCCTTTATGCCAATCTGGATGAATTTGTCTATAACAAAGAAAAGTCAGTTCCTGTAGCGCAAAGAGCAGAACTGGATCAATGGATCATTTCCAAGCTTCAGTCACTTATCATAGAAGTGGAAAGCTCCATGGACAATTATGATGCTACCAAAGCTACCCGTGCCATCATGAACTTTACAGTGGACCAGCTCTCCAACTGGTACGTGAGATTAGCAAGAAAGCGATTCTGGAGAGGTGACATGAATGCTGATAAGCAGGCAGCTTATGAGACACTGTATGAATGTCTGCTAAGCCTGACCCAATTGATGTCCTCCTTTGCACCTTTTTATGCTGAATGGCTTTTCAGAAACCTCACTGCTTCCGCAGGCAATACAGCTGAGTCTATTCACCTTACAGACTGGGTTCCTGCAGACCAATCCCTGATAAATCTGGATTTGGAGGGAAGTATGGATCTTGCACAGCGAACTTCCTCCTTGGTACATTCATTGAGAAAAAATCCAAAAATCGGTATAAAAGTACGACAGCCCCTTCAGCGTATCATGGTTCCTGTTTTGAATGATAAAACCAGGAAACAATTACAGCACGTGGAAGAACTGATCAAATCAGAAGTAAACATCAAAGAAATAGAGTACATTGACAACACTTCTGGGATTTTGGTCAAGGATATAAAGCCTAATTTGCCAATTTTAGGGAAGAAGCTGGGTCCAAAAATGCGTTTTGTAGTGGCTTCCATCAAGGAATGGGGACAGGAAGAAATTGCAAAAATTGAAAGAGAAGGAAAAATAAGCCTGGATGTACAAGGCGAGCAAATGGAAATCCTCTTGGATGAAGTATTGATCAGTTCTCAAGACATTCCAGGCTGGTCAGTGGCTAGCGATCAGGGATTAACAGTAGCCTTGGATATTACACTTACCGAGGAGCTGAAGCAGGAAGGCATTGCCAGGGACCTGGTCAACAGGATCCAAAACCTTAGAAAAGAAATGGGCTTGGAAGTCCAGGATAAAATCCACATCAAAGTGGCTAGATTCAATGATTTAGTGGATGCTGCCCTGAGTAATTTTGCAAAATATATCCAAACCGAAACGCAAGCATTATCGTTGGAACTCGACGGGGTTCTTTCCGAGGCTATAGTCTTGGATATGGATGATTTCGAGTTAAAGGTGAAAATAGAAAAAGCCTAATATTTAAAAATTCAGGCCACAGATTAGGAATTATTTCAAAATATTCCTTAAATCTGTGGCCTTTAATAGATATTCATGAAATACTTCAAATACTTTGGCATTGCTCTTTTAATAATAATAATTGACCAGGCTGTTAAAATGTTGGTTCATTACCAAATGGATTTTGGAACCCCTGGGCAGATAAAGGTATTAGGGGAATGGTTCAAGTTACATTATACCACCAATCCCGGTATGGCTTTCGGTATGCAAATAGGTACTGAATATGGTAAAATGATGCTTACAAGTTTCCGCTTAGTAGCCATGTTCGGAATAGGATATTACCTGTACCACATAATCAAAAAGAAACTACACACTGGATATATTGTGTGTATTGCAATGATTTTAGGGGGAGCAATTGGAAATTTGATTGACAGTATCTTTTACGGTGTTTGGTTGAAAAATGCCCCTTATAATGCACCAACCCCTTGGTTCCATGGACAGGTAATCGATATGTTTTATATTGACATATGGGAAGGTTATTTACCGGATTGGATACCTATTTGGGGAGGAAGTTACACAGCTTTATGGCCAATTTTCAATATAGCCGATGCTGCCATTTTTGTTGGTGTAGCCATTATTTTGATTTTCCAGAGTAGGTTTTTTGATGATAAACTGACTGATCAAAAAACTGAAGAAGTGGACGAAATCCAAAAACAGTTTATCGAAGAGGAGGAAAAACCTGCTTCAAATAACTCATGATTAAAGGCCCAATGGCCTTTAATTTTTTGCTTTTTGGAATAATTGAACAATGTAACAATTCAATTATCTCTTTAGCATTCGGAACAGAAATAAACACATTTCGAATTTAAACCTGAACTTACCTATAAAATCTAAACATTTTTTTACCTTTCAGTTTTCTAAGCTCTTAAGTTTTGAAATCAGTTCTAAAAAGTCCAGACGAAAGAATTTTATTTTCCAGGAAAGTATTTAATCTGAACAATAGAATGCTTCAGCTTTTAAGCTTTGCTGCATTCGGTTTATTGGTTTACGATTTGGGATTCAGGGATGAAGTGCAGAGCGGGATATTAGGAAAAGTATATTATATTCTCTTAGTTCTCTTATCTCTTGCATATTCTGTCAGGCTTTTTTCTAAAGAAGAACGATACAAAGGTGCGCGATTTACCGTTGAAGTCTGTATTATTTTGTTTTTGTTTTTTGCTTCATTGGTCAATTTTGGATTGATCAATTTTAACAGCAGTATCACAGTTGGAAACCTACAGGTCAAATCATTTTTTGTGAATCTCCTGGTGATGATCCTATTTTTGATTGAACTCAGCAAACTCAGTCTTGCTGCCAATCAACTCAAAATCCATCCTGCTCTGGTGTTTATTCTCAGTTTCCTGATAGTGATCCTTATTGGCACCGGTATGTTGATGTTGCCAAATGCTACAGTTGCAGGAATCAGTAGTGTGGATGCACTTTTTACCTCTACCTCGGCAGTCTGCGTGACAGGTTTAATTGTATTGGACACTTCTTCTGATTTCACTTTTCTGGGCCAGTTTATTATTCTCATATTGTTTCAGGTAGGCGGATTGGGGATGATGACTTTTACTTCCTTTTTTGGTTTCTTCTTCAAAGGCTCTTTTTCACTTCAGAACCAGCTTTTCCTTAAGGATTACATCAATGAAGAAAATATCAGTGCCATCAATTCCACTTTATTCAAAATTATCCTTTTTACGCTGATTACTGAAGGAATTACTGCTCTGATGATCTTTTCCATTATTGACAGGGGCTTGTTTGACAGTGTGGGAGATCAACTGTTTTTCTCGGTTTTCCATGCGATCTCAGGTTTTTGCAATGCAGGGTTTTCTACGCTAAGTAATGGGCTTTACGAATTCGGTTTTAGAGAGGAGTATACGGTTCATTTAATCATCGCAATTGCCATTATCCTAGGGGGCATTGGCTTCCCGGTAGTGTTAGGCTATTCCAATTACTTAAGGCACGTTGTAGTGGGAACCAAAAAATTGATTACAGGAGAAGAAGAATATAAACATGCCCCAAGGGTGGTGAATGTCAATATCAAGCTGATCGTCTATACTACTGGAATACTATTGACTTTAGGCTTTTTGGCTTTTTGGTTTTTTGAGGAAGAATATACATTAAAAGGACTTTCTGGCTATGGGAAATTTGTTACAGCCTTTTTTGGTACTGTTACCCCAAGGACAGCTGGCTTCAATACAGTGGATATGTCAGCTTTGGCCATGCCCACCATTCTGATTTATTTGATTTTAATGTGGATCGGGGCTTCTCCAGGCTCTACTGGAGGCGGACTCAAGACCAGCACCATTGCTGTTGCCATGCTTAATGTAATCAGCTTTGCCAAAGGTAAAGACCGGGTGGAAATATTCAAGAGACAGATAGGAAACGAAACCCTCAGAAAAGCTTTTGCAGTTATTCAATTGTCTTTTTTGGTTATCGGACTAGGGGTATTTTTGGTGATGTTATTTGATCCCCAACTGCCCTTGACCAGTGTAGCATTTGAAATTTTCTCTGCATTTTCAACCGTAGGATTGAGCTTGGGCATTACAGGAGAACTTTCCACCGGAAGTAAAATCGTAATCACGATCATAATGTTCCTGGGAAGGGTCGGAACATTGACTGTCTTAGTGGCTTTCGTCAAAAAAGCCAGAACTTTAAGATACAAATATCCTGAAGAAGGTGTATTCATTACCTAATGAAAATAATCGGATTACCTTGAAGGAGAAAGCATACAATAGGGTGATAAAATACCAGATCAGAATCCAATTAACACTTAAGAAAAAATTCTAACTGTATGAAATATATCATTGTAGGTTTGGGGAATTTTGGAGGGCATTTGGCAGCACGTCTGACCAGCTATGGGCATGAAGTCATTGGTATAGATGCCAGTGAAGACAAAGTAGAAGCAGTTAAGGACAAAATTACCCATGCCATAGTTATGGATGCCACAGACGCACATGCAGTGAGGAATTTGCCCTGCAAAGAAGCTGATGCCGTAATTATCGCAATCGGAGAGGATTTCGGTGCCTCAATAATGGTGACAGCGATTTTCAAACAATTGCATATCAAAAGACTAATAAGTCGTTCAATCAATAAAGTACACGAAACGGTAATCAAAGCGATTGGAGTGGATGAGATCCTTCATCCTGAGGAAGATTCCGCAGAGCGAATGGCCAAAAGCCTTCAAATGAAGGGAGTGATTGATTCTCTTGATGTATCGGACGATTATAATATCATCGAGGTGAAGGCGCCCAAACGTTATGTGGGTTTGACTATTTCCGATACAAAAATCCGTCAGGATTATAACATCAATGTCCTGACCCTGATCAAAATGGAGGAAAAACCTAATATTTTTGGAATTAAGGCTAAAAGCAAGAAAGTAACAGGGGTGGTAACTGCCGACACTTTAATCGAAGATGGAGATATCTTACTGTTGTTTGGGCATATTAAAGATATTGAAAAAATACTCAAGCTAGAAGATCAATAACTATTTCAATTTAGGCATTTCTTCTCCACAATACTTACAAAAGAGAGCATCATTGTCAAAGATAAGCTGATGACATTTGCGGCACGCACGGGCATCAGCCAATTTCTTTTTACTTTTTGCCAGAGTCATTTCAGAGGTGACAATACCGGTGGGTACAGCTATTATGCCGTAGCCAATCAACATGATGATCGAAGCCATCAATTTTCCCAAGGGAGTAATTGGGGTAATATCCCCAAAACCAACTGTAGTAAGGGTCACAATTGACCAATACATTGCCATGGGTATACTGGTATACCCGCTATCCGGACCTTCCACGATATACATGACCGTACCTGCTATCAGCACGATGGTTATCATAGAGCCTATGAAAATCTGGATCTTATTCCTACTTGCCCTCAAAGCCTCAGACAAAAATTCGGCATCTTTTAAATATCTACCCAATTTCAAGACCCGGATTACCCTTAGTAATCTCAATGAACGGATTACTACCAAAAACTGGGTATTCATAACAAAAATGCTCAAGTAAGTTGGAATAATTGCCAACAAATCCACCAGACCATAAAAGCTGAAAATATAGCCTGCTTTTCTTTTACTTAACCATACCCGCAAACCATATTCTACTGTAAAAAGTAAAGTAAAAACCCATTCCAGGATATAAAAAATCCTCCCATAACTAAAGTGCAAATCACTTACTGAATCCAGTATCACAATTCCCACACTTATGAGAATCGCAATCAAAATTACCACATCGAAGGTTTTGGATGCCCTATCATCATGTTCGAAGACAATATGGGCCAAGCGGGATTTTGAGGGAAAGAAAGGCATATGGTTTTGAGAAAAAGCTAAAAGCTAAGATAATAAAAGATGTTAAAAGTGAAGGCTAATGGTGTTTTCAAATTTAACTGGATGATCAACCGCTTGTATAAATGAATCAAAAAACAAAATAGTTTATACCAGCGAAAAAATCCTTTTGGACCTGAGGATTAAGTATGATTTTACGGCCCATTTATTCCCAAAAATACCCTAAACGAATCTGTTTCTTTGAGAAATGGGCATATATGATAACTTTGGTAAAAAAGCCAGCTCCTGAAAGACCTCTGCTTTTGGCTAAAAACATCAAAAACATGGAAATCTTCATCATTTCACTAACCGCTTTTTTCGTTGCCATCCTGACTTTCTTTTCAGGGTTTGGCCTTGGCACTATATTAACACCTGTTTTTATGGTTTTCTTTCCTGTCGATCTTGCAATAGCATTGACTGGCGTGGTTCATTTTTTCAATAATATTTTCAAGCTCTTTTTGGTGGGCAAAAAATCGGATACCGAAGTACTCATAAAATTTGGGGTACCTGCAGTGCTTTTTGCGCTTCTGGGATCCTGGTTGATGCTGAAAATGACCGATTGGAAACCTTTGTTTGCTTATGAAGCTTTTGGAAAAGAGTTTGAAGTATATCCTGTCAAGTTTACAGTCTCCATGGTCCTTATCATTTTTGCCTCAATGGATCTGATCCCTTATTTCCAAAAACTTCAGTTCGGTAAAGAAAAACTCCCAATTGGCGGGGCCCTAAGCGGATTCTTTGGAGGGCTATCCGGCAATCAGGGAGCTTTGCGTTCTGCTTTTTTGATCAAGGCAGGCTTATCCAAAGAAGCTTTTGTAGGAACTGCCGTTGTGGTATCTACCTTCGTAGATTTTACCCGCTTGAGTGTTTATGCCACCCGATTCCTGAATACATCACTTATCGACAATATCCAACTTGTTTCAATTGCTACCATTTCAGCCATTTTAGGAGCCTATATCGGCAACAAACTATTGAAAAAAGTCACCCTTAAGTTCCTTCAGTTCACAGTGGCAATCATGTTGATTTTAATCTCTATTGCCCTGGGGGCTGGGTGGATTTAAAATTCTTGTCTTATTTTTATAACCGATTCAATTTAGAAGACCATGAAAGTAGAAAAAAATAAAGTTGTTGGCATTGCCTATGAATTGCATGTAGATGATGGTGAAAATGGTAAATCATTCTTTGAAAGCGTCTCCAAAGATAAACCCTTTTACTTTCTTTTCGGTGCAGGAAATATTCTGCCAAAGCTCGAAGAAGCCATTGACGGAAAAGGTGTAGGGGATTCCTTTGAAGTTTTTATAGATTATGAAAATGGTTACGGGGATTATGATGAAAGCAAAAAAGTCATCATTCCAAAAGCCAATTTCAAGGAAAACGGAAAGAAGCAAAATGAACTCTTGAGAGTTGGCAAAGTTATACCTATGCAGGATGATAAGGGCAACCAACTCAGAGGTGAAATCATCAAAATTGATTACAAAGGTGTGCATATGGATTTCAATTCGCCCTTGGCAGGATTAGACCTTTATTTCAAAGGTGAAATAGTCTCTGTCCGTGAGGCAGACCCTGAGGAAATTGACCATGGTCATGTGCATGGGCCAGGAGGGCATCATCATTGATAGATTATTGAAAAATGGAGAATTATGAATTAAAAATGGAAAGATGAAAAAAATCAGAACTGCATTGGTTGGCTATGGGTCAGTGGGAGAAAAAATCCATGCACCATTAATTTCGGTATGTAAGGACCTTGAATTGGTAGCAATAGTGGAAAGAAATGGTGAACGTTCTAAAGAAAAATACCCTCAGGTCCAAGTATTTAAAAGTTTAAAGGATTTATTGAAAGCCGATGCAGCTGATCTGATAATCATTGTCACCCCAAATGAATTTCATTTTCATTATGCGAAAATGGCCCTGGAAGCAGGAAAACATGTGGTCGTGGACAAGCCTGTAACAATAAAATCTTTAGAAGCCACCTTATTGCAACAATATGCCCAATTACATGGTTTGATACTCTCTGTTTTTCAAAACCGGCGCTGGGACGGTGACTTTCAGACAATTAGGAAATTGCTCCATGAGGGAAGTTTGGGCAGGATTGTACATTTTGAATCCCATTTTGATAGGTTCAGGCCTCAGGTAGTGGATAATTGGAGGGAAAAAGATGTTCCAGGAAATGGAATTACCTATGACCTGGGCACTCACCTGATCGATCAGGCAGTGATGTTGTTCGGGAAACCCAAATGGGTCTATGCGGAAATCCTGAAACAGCGCAAAGGCGCTGTGGCGGATGATTTTTTTGATATTACCCTTATGTATCCCGGGATGAAGGCAAGGCTGACCGCGAGTGTAATGGTCAATGCACCCTTGCCAAAATTTTTGGTTTTGGGAGAAAAAGGAAGCTACATTAAATACGGACTGGATGTCCAGGAAAAAGCTTTTAAAGCTGGAGAACTACCCGAGGGCCCCAACTGGGGAATAGAAAATTCCGAAAGCTGGGGAAAATTACACCTGGAAAATGCCGTCATCTCTTATCCCACCGAAAGGGGAGATTACCGCTATTTTTATCAAAATATAGCTGATGCCATTCAGGGTAAAGCTGAACTGAAAGTGAAAATGAAAGAGGCTATCTCCGTTTTGGAAATCATTGAAGCTGCATTCCTAAGCAATCAGGAAGGCAAAAGAATTGACCTTTAATCTTTCTTTAGGTACCTGGCAACGAAATTCCTTTGACTTTACGGTAAAGAGATAAGGCAAACTTATCAGTCATTCCTGAAATGTAATCTATCAGGGCCCTTAACAAAGGATAGGGATTGGCCTGTTCACCCCAACCTTCTAGGGGAAAATCATCCGGTAAAAGCCTGAGTATGCTTTTATCTTTTCCGGAAAATAAATCAGTCTGGTAATACTTATGATTAAGTGCCTGAGAGAACACTTCCAGCAAGCCCTCCAAAACCTGAAATCCTGCTGCCTCTTTTTCAAGTACCGGCTTGGAGCGATAAATTTTCACAACCGAAAGATTGGAGATTTCAGCCAAAGCCTGGGCAGATGGAATGATGTCAGTCAAGGACTGATCAAATTGTCCATTGAGGATCTCTTCCTCCTTTTCAATGAAAGCCTGAACAGATTCTTCCACCAATTTACCGATTGCCATCGCCCTCAATACGGCAAGCTTTTGGGGTTCAAAACTGTATTTCTCAAGTTTTTCAGGTTGGAATTTTTCAGCAAGGATTTTTCCCAATAAAGATATTGTCTGGTCTATTGATACCAGACCAAGAGTACAACCGTCCTCTAGGTCAATAATGCTGTAACAGATATCATCTGCTGCTTCAACCAAAAATGCCAAAGGATGTCTTAACCAACAATCAGTATTGGCTTTACCAATACCAAGTGCTTCTGCCAAATGGTTGAATTCCTCCTTTTGATCTGAAAAGAAACCGAATTTTTTTTGGCTTCTTCTTTCTTTATCCCTTTCAAAAATGAGGGAGGGGCGGGGATATTTTGTAAATGCTGCTAGGGTAGCATAAGATAGCTGTAGCCCATTTTTTTTGGATACAAGCATCCTAAAACCTTGGGCATTACCTTCGAAATTACAAAGGTCCGCCCATTCTTGAGTACTTATATGTGATTGCCAGACGTAGCCATACGGATGATGCCTGAAAAAATCAGATATGGCCTCTTCACCTGCGTGCCCAAAAGGTGGATTTCCAATATCATGGGTCAGCGCTGCAGCTGCAACAATAGCCCCGATGTCAGTCGCATGGATCCCCTTCTCAGAAAGGACAGGGTATTTTTCTAAAAGGTATTCTCCAACCGATTTCCCAAGTGACCTACCCACACTGGATACCTCCAGACTATGGGTCAATCGGGTATGGACAAAATGATGTTCAGGCAAAGGAAATACCTGGGTTTTATCCTGAAGGTTTCTGAAAGGACCTGAGAAAATGATCCTATCATAATCACGTTCAAATTCTGTTCTAATAGTCGCAGACTCTTCCTTCTTTGAGCTCAACGGATCAAATCTTCCTGAACTCAATAATTTTTCCCATTGCATCATGGTCAAAAATACTAAAGCTGATATGAAATTTTCCAATTATTGGTACAAAAAGAAGTTCGTTTTTTTTTGGCATAGTGCTTGCATGCTAATAAAAAAACCAACTTAAATAGCTATGAAATATTTTGTAAGATCATTATGCTTGGCCCTAGTTACTTTCTTTTTCCTTAGTGCCTGTGACATGGAGCGAAATGAAGACAGAATTAGGGATGGACATGCACGTGTCAATGTTTACCTTATTGATGCACCTGCCGCTTATGATGAAGTTTGGGTGGAAATACTTGAAGTAAAATTTTTGATGAAAGGGGATAATGAATCCAATGAAAGTGCCTGGATCAATCTTCCTTATGAAGCTAATGACAACAAAATCAACCTTCTTTCTTTGACAGGGGGAAATTCTGAACACCTTGGTGAAATCGAAGTCCCGGCAGGTGAAATTTCCCAGATCAGAATGGTACTGGGTGATGACAATTACATCATGCAAAATGGCCAAAGGTTAGACCTAAAAACTCCAAGTGCCCAACAAAGCGGATTGAAATTGAAAGTGGACAAGCCTTTGGAAGCTGGAGTTGCCTATGACTTGGTCATTGATTTTGATGCTTCCCGATCAATTGTAAAAGCTGGAAACTCCGGCCAATATATCCTTAAGCCTGTATTAAGAGTTGTTGCTGAGGAATTGGCCACATTGGAAGGAACAGTATTACCACTGGAAGCAGGACCAGTTAGAGTTTCCGCAATATTGGGTCAGGATACCATAGGTACATTTACTGATGACAATGGCTTCTTTTTATTTAGAGGAATAAGAGGAGGTACATATAATTTCTGGTTCTTGCCGCAGGAAGGTTATCTGGATTCCCTTATCCAAAATATTTCAGTACCTGTAGGACCAGTTACTCGACTTGAACCGATTATCCTAAGTGAAGCACCTGAAGAGAATGGGGATGATGGTAATGGTGGAGATTAAACAAAAAAAAATAAAACATCCATAAACAGCGTATTTGTCCTGGGAGCTTCAAAATTTGTTTCCAGGACATTTTTTATGATCATAATCTCATGTCACCGGATTTTTTTGAATTAGTTTGAAAATAAAACAAGCAATCAAAAAGTGCGTTCTTAACTTTACGTTGATTAATACTGCCAATACAATTACATTTGGGTGTGAAAAAAACCAGTTTCATTTTATTCGTATTTTTATTTAGTTTATTCTCCTGTTCAAATGAAGATTTGGACAGGTCAAATGGATTGGTCAATGTATTTATAATTGGATCACCAGGTGAATTTGAAGAAATATGGTTAGAGATCATTGGTGCCGAGGTAAAGACAACAGGGGGAAGGGGTACAGACAATACCGATCCCGTTTTCTTACCCAATACCCAAACAGAAAAAAAAGTTAATATTGCTGGACTCACCGCAAGTTCCCAGTTTTTGATAGGAAGGGCAGAGTTTTCTGAAGGAAATATTATAGAAATCAAACTGCTCTTGGGGGAGGATAATTTTGTTGTATTTGGAGGACAAAATTTTCCCCTTATTCTGAATTCAGAAGAGGCTATGAAGCCAAAGTTATTGGTCAATTATACAATTAGAGGAGGGATATCACATGATATTTTCCTAGACTTTGATGCATTCAGGTCATTCCAGATAAGCAATGGCCTGGAACCGAGAATATCTTTAACACCTGAGATCAGGTCATTTCTATCCCTCAATACAGGAAGAGCAAGCGGAAGTATTTCCCCAGCCAATCAACGCGTAGCCATCATAACCGCAGATGAAAATGACCTCATCCTGAGTACAACTTCAAGCCAAGCCCCATCGGGAAATTTCTCATTAAGAGGCTTAGAAGCTGGCAAACTTTACAAAACCTATATCATTCCGTTTAATCAAGCATATCTTCCTGATACTTTGGACAGTGTCAGAGTAAATGCAATCCAAAACAAGCAATTGGGGACTATAAATTTGAGATTAAGGGACTAAGATGGATATCCACGAAAAATTCATGCTCAGGGCAATAGAACTGGCCGAATTAGGAAGGGGAAGAGTAAGTCCCAACCCTATGGTGGGTTGTGTCATAGTATATGATGGAAATATAATTGGCGAGGGTTTTCATGAATATTTTGGAGGACCTCATGCCGAACCCAATGCTATCAGCACAGTCAAGGACCCCGAACTGATTAAATCTTCTACTGCCTATGTAAGTTTGGAACCCTGTGCGCATTGGGGCAAAACTCCTCCTTGTGCTGATTTATTGGCAAAAGTCGGCATAAGTAAAGTTGTCATAGGAACGGTGGATTCCAATCCATTGGTAGGTGGAAAAGGCATACAAATACTGCAAAAAGCTGGAATTGAAGTACTCACCGGTGTTCTTGAAGAAAAAGTAAGAACTCAAAATATCCGGTTTTTTACTTTCATAGAAAAAAAGCGTCCCTATATCATCCTGAAATGGGCACAAAGCTCAGATGGCTTTATTGCCAGGGAAAATTATGACTCTAAATGGATCAGCAATTCCTACAGTAGGCAGTTGGTACATAAGTGGAGGTCTGAAGAAGATGCCATCATGGTAGGAACATTAACAGCCCAATATGACAATCCCCGATTGAATGTGAGGGATTGGAGCGGGAAAGACCCAATACGGGTAGTAATTGACAGGAATCTTAAACTGAATCCTGGGCTCTATCTGTTTGACGGTACACAACCCACCCTCTGTTATAACCAAACCATTGAGGAATCCTCGTACCAGCTTGAGAAAATCCGTTTAAAAGAAGGTTTTGATCTGGAGGACATCATTCAAAATCTTTATAGTAGAAAAATACAGAGTGTAATTGTGGAGGGTGGGGCTCAGTTGCTCAAGAAGTTTATAGAAAAGGAACTTTGGGATGAGGCCCGTG
Source organism: Cecembia rubra (assembly GCF_003014575.1). Taxonomy (GTDB): domain Bacteria; phylum Bacteroidota; class Bacteroidia; order Cytophagales; family Cyclobacteriaceae; genus Cecembia_A; species Cecembia_A rubra. Next base: position 284,060 of record NZ_PYGF01000005.1, on the reverse strand, counting down.
TTTTTACTGGAAATGTTGCCTTTGGAAAGGGAATTCCAAGCCCGGTGTTACCAGGTAAAGTTGTAAAGCAATATGATGTGCAAGGGGACTTGCTAAGCTTTTGGCAATTTAAATCTTAAACTTAATACGATAATGGCAGAATCATTGTATATACCCAAAGAAACAGATAAAGCAGGAATTTATCAGGCTATTCTTCCTCAAATTGAAGCATTGATTAAGGGTGAAACAGACCTTTATGCCAATCTGGCCAATGTTTCAGCAGTGTTGAAAGAAGCTTTTGGCTTTTTCTGGGTGGGTTTCTACCTGGTCAAAGAAAATGAATTGGTTTTAGGTCCATTTCAAGGGCCTTTAGCCTGTACCCGAATTGCTTTTGGAAAGGGTGTATGTGGGACTGCCTGGAAAGAAGGTAAAACACAGCTTGTACCTGACGTAGATCTTTTTCCGGGCCATATTGCCTGTAGTTCAGCTTCAAGGTCTGAAATTGTGGTTCCAGGGATTAAAGAGGGAAATGTGTGGTGTGTCCTTGATGTGGACAGTGATCAATTAGATGATTTTGACCATAACGACAAAATTTTCCTTGAGGAACTTATGGAACTCATATCCAAAGGATCTTAAGATTGAACAGAGTCTAAGCCAGGTTAGGTTTATACTCCATCTCCAAACATGAATTGCCTTAAGAGGCTGTCTCATTAAAGGACAGCCTCTTTTATATTCTTGCAGGTATCGAATCTAATTTCAAATAACCAAATCTCAGAGCCTTCATTTGCCTTATGTTACAGCTTCTTTTAAATTATTTTACCCTTGCTCAACACCAAAACTTGTTTGGTATTATCAAAATTCCTTGATTCCAAAATCACATTTTTCTCTTGATCAACAGTACCCAGGTAAATCATTTCATGAGCAGCCAGTAACCTTTTGACTTCTTCCACATCCCTTAACAATTCAGCAGGAATGTGTTTCCCCACATCCAACAAATTGAATTCCGAACCCTCAATAAATGCCAATTCAGCGAAAATCTGCTCTAGATTCTTTTGAAAAGCAAGTTGGGCAATGTATCTGGCAGATAGCTTATGGGAAAGGACGATATTACAACCCAAAACATTGGTATTCAACAACTGTTCAGTTATAGGATCACCCAAAATGGTGATGATTTTACTCAGAAATTGGGGGTCACTTTTATTTGCACCAACAAGCAGCATGGTCAACCTAAACCCAAGTTCATCTCCTAAATTGATTACAATGTTGTCAAAATCGCCATTTTGGATCTTGAGCAACAAATTTTCTGAGAAATATGCTTCTTCCTCCTCGAATACAAATTGGGATTCCCGAAGTTCATTCTTGCTTTTGACATCAATAAAATCTTCTATATTGCCCAGATTCCAGGTATTGCCTATCACACAGATCTTTTTACTTACCTCTTCATTTGGTGGAATGATCTCGAATTTTTTCTCGAGGATATAAGGTGTTTTAGGTGGTTGATACCTGATTTGCTTGGCGTCAGTCGTCAAAAAAATAAACCAAGAACCAAGCTTAAATGTACTGCCAAAAGAACAGAGATTCATTTGGAAATGTCCAAGGCCCACTGAGCTGGAAAAGCCAATTAAAGTCCCACCTTTGAAACTAAACATTAACTGTTCAAATGACAATTGCTCAAATTTTCTAAAATCGCCAAATTGTCTGGGATCTATAAAATGGATTGTGGAGCCATCAGAGGACAAGATTTCAAAAAATACTTTGTAATAAACAGGATCTACCTTTGCTCTTGCTATAATACTCCCAATAACATCCCCCGGAGTAATGACGGCAAAAAGGTAACCTGACTTATAACTCGTAAGATTCAGGGCAATTTTTCGGGCATCTTGGTGACTGGATAGCTCTATTGAACATTTGATTGGGTTTCCATTTTCCTGTTTCCCCTTCAGATGGTTCAAAAAGAGAATATTATTGGTCAGGTTGGTCAATATTTTGAGGTTAAAATTGTCTGACTCAAAAGTATCTCCAAAATTATCAGGGGATAAAACTACTAATGCCTTTGCCTCAAATATGGAAAGCCGATCAAATGTCCGAAAGGACATGACATTACCCTGACGGATAAAAATATCAAGATTTTTCCAACGACTTTGATCGAAATGTGCCCTAAAAGCAACAACCTTGGAGGGTTCATGGAACAATAAAACCACATCTTCCAAAATACCTTTGTCCCTGGCCCGTATATCAATCTGGTCAAGTATCATGAAAAGCTTAATATTATAATTTACAAAAAGAATATGACCGCTTTTTTTATATGGAAGAGACCCGCTCTTGATGTTTTCTATAAGCTTGATAAGTGCAGCTGAGAGTACAGAAATAATAAAAGAGAAAAGTATAAGACCAATGATTACCTGTAGCAATCCAAAGGCAATTTCCATTGGTCCTTGAACATCGGCATAATAAGCAGGATCGGCAAAAATCCTATAACTGCTGGGTAAGCCTCCCAAAAATGGGGAAAGAAGAAAAATCACCGTGGCACTGGTGATAAAGATGGCAATAAGTTGTATCCAAATAGGGGCAAGTGCAAACCTTTCAGGAGATATGAATCTCCTTGCTTTTCGGCTAAAAAATCGCGTTCTATCGATGAAAGACAATTTCAGATCATTTTATTTAGCTAAATATAGGAATACATAAAATAATGTTAGGCTTTTGATTAAGAAAGAAATCATTTGACCTCCCACTTATCAATATATTTAGGCTCAAAAGCTGCCATCTTATCCAAAATCTCAGCAGGATTATCCCCCACTATCAACAAATCCAATTGGGCTTGGTGAAGGAATCCTTCCGTAACGGCATGTTGTAAAAACTTGAGAAGACCATCATAATATCCATTTAAATTATAAAGGGCCAAAGGCTTCCGGATATAAGCCAATTGGTTCAATGTCATGATCTCGAACAATTCTTCAAAAGTTCCAATTCCACCAGGCATAGCAATAAAACCATCTCCTTTCTCCGCCATAAGCCATTTCCTGTCCCGCATGGTTTCAACCACGGTGAGCTCCGTACATCCCTGATGCGCTACTTCAATATCCACGAGCTTCTGAGGTATCACACCATAGACTTTTTTATCTGCTGCCAGCATAGCATCTGCAATCACCCCCATCAAACCTACATTTCCTGCTCCATAAACTAATGAAAGATCCCTTTTGATCATTTCATTGGCCAAAGCCACTGCTCCTTGGGAAAAAATTGCGTTTTTACCCTTATTAGACCCACAATAAACCGTGATTTTTTTCATGCTTAAATTTAAGAAAGTATAGGAAAAGAAAAAGCCTGGTAAACCAGGCTATCTTATTTTCAATGAAAGATATACTTAGAGTGCTTTTTGATTTAAAGCATCCACTAACTCTCGTTTTAGTTTTCTTTCCCTTTCAAGGGTATTCTTCCTATGCTGATCAAACTCTTCTCTTGTTTCCTCCAGATCCTTTCTTGCTTTGGAAATTACCTTATGACTCAGGCTATACTTGTATAGAAAAAATAAAAATGCTCCAGTCAATAAGGCCACTATCATCCACATCATACTGCTATAGGCTGACTTATGAATGGGAATACCCAAAAAGGAAAAGCTGTCTCTTGCCTTTTCTGCACTTTCCAATTGACCTCTAAGGTCGGACATCTGAGACTGTAATTCAGCAATTTCATTTTGCCTTTCTCTCAAATCTTGCTTTAAAGCTATCAGCTCGTTCTTGAAAACATTAAGAGAATCTGTTACATTTTGACGGATTCTGTCCAAATGGACCTTCTTGACTACTTTATAGTCCTGATAATTATTTGATATAGTATTAAGGTAATCAAACTGACTGGAAATGGTACCACTGGTCAGGGAACCCGCATTTTCTTGGTCTTGGGCTTTCAAAATGGTGGCAAAAACACTAAAAGTAAAAAGCAGGAGTAATAGTTTATTTTTCATCGGCTATAGGTGAATTTGTACTAATTTTATACCTAGTCAATCTACACTGTTGACAACACTCGACTAATAGCAATAAATATGCCCTTTTTAATAATCAAATACAAAAATAATTGAAAAAAATTATGCTTTTTATAAGTTTAAATTAAACAAACTAATGAATTTATTCCTATTTTTTTGGGCTGTTTTAAACGTAAATTGATTTTTATCAATTTACAATATACTTTTTATTATATCTTTTATCCATCTTACACCACATTTTTTGAGTTTTGAGTATTTCATTTTGTCTTTCATCCCATCGCAAAAAAACAACAGTTTAAGAATTGAATTTTTCCGGGCTTTCACCCCATTTTTTTTGATTGGGATCTGAATTGAAAAGTTTTCAATAGAACGACTCAATGCCAACCCTGTTTTACCTTTTTATCATCTAAACAAACGTTTAATTATTTAAACTGTAATTTTTTATCATTTTTGTTGAATTATTTTTAATTTTAATAAGCTTTTATTAACTTTGAATCATCAAACAAGACGAAAGGTCTTATCACACTGTAGGATGATGAAACTGGCAGACATGCCCTCCTGTCTCGGGGGTGGGGAATCCGGAATAAAGCGAACATGGAGCTCGTGTTCTTGCCTAACCGCCCTGTGGAGGTTCGAATCCTTCTCCTACAGCATGAAAAAATCAAAAGGAAGCAAACGGCTTTCAAATAATTGAAATTCTTATACTGTAGGATGTTGAAACTGGCAGACATGCCCTCCTGTCTCGGGGGTGGGGAATCCGGAATAAAGCGAACATGGAGCTCGTGTTCTTTCCTAACTGCCCCGTGGAGGTTCGAATCCTTCTCCTACAGCTGGTTATTTTGGGTTTATTGTTAATTGACTAAAGCTGTGAGATTTTGTTTCACGGCTTTTTTTATTATAGCTCATTAGGCTTTACTCTGGAAGCAATCATTGCCGGCCTGTAAGATGCAATAAAAGTGATTGCGATTACGGTCACACTCGTCCATAAAAAGTCAGTCCAAACCATTTTTACCGGATAATTCTCAATGACCGAGGAAGCTATGCCCAAAGAAACCAATCCAAAGGTATCCTGGGCCCAAACTAACAAAAACCCTAAAATAAGACCTATAAATGCTCCTGTAAAAGCAATAATCGCACCTTGCTTAATATAGATCCTTTTCACCAATTTTTCCCTGGCTCCAATTGCAAACAAAATTGCATTATCCTTCTTTTTTTCAATAGCCATCATTGACAATGAAAAAAAGATATTGAATGAAGCCACCGCCAGGATAAAACTCAATGTAATGAATACAAAAAGCTTCTCTATCTTAATTGTCCGTAATAAACCGGCATGCTGTTCATCTGTATCTTTCACAGTGAACCCTTCTCCTAAATGTTCCCTTAGCCTCTTTTTTACTCTTTGAATGCTTTCTCCATCTCTTACTTTGATTTCAAGTGCAGTCCTTTTGGATCCATAATTCAATAACCCTGCAACAAAATCCAAAGGTGCAATTATATAATTGTCATCAAATTCCTTGTCCACACTAAAAAAGGCTGATGGACGGAGCAAACCACTATTGTATAGTTGGGAAGGATCAATCGTACCTGCACTTCTTGGGGCTTTGGGATAAAATACCTGAAGCATTTCAAATTCATTGTCAAGGTCCATAGAAAGGAAAAATCCAACTCCCCTTCCAATGATGGCCTTGGGCCTACTGACTGTTCCTAAATCCAATTCTCCCCAAGTGTAGCCCCTTCCAAACCTTCCATGATCAAGGTAATTCCCAGAAACACCTTTCAATCGGGCCAGATGCTGATAATCCCTATATTTAAATAAGGCATTGTCCTCAATTACCTCTGTCACTAATTCTACGCCCTCGACATTATTGATGGATTTAAGCCAAGCGTCTTCCACTTCAAAGGATTTGCCTATTGCAGCCTCCACCTTCAACTCGGCATCAAAAGAAGCATAAAGTGCCCTGACCAAATCCTCCAGACCATTAAATACAGAAAGAACTACCACCAAAGCCATTGTCCCTACCGCAACTCCAATCATGGAAATTCGGGAGAGGATGGTGATGAAATTCCGCTTTTTCTTGCTGCGGAAATACCTGGATGCTATAAAAAATGAAAGGTTCAAAATAATAAAAATTAATCTTCTTCCTCTTCTTCAGAAGCCTCTGGAATATCCAATGAAGATATCACCTTATCCATATGTTGGGCATAAGAAGCAGAATCATCTATAAATAGAGCGATTTCCGGAACAATCCTTACACTTTTGCCAATCCTATTGCCCAAATGCTTCCTTAGCTCATTTTTCTTCTCATTAAGTTTTTCAAATACTGGCTTGTCTTTGTCCAACAAGAAACTGAGGTAAATTCTGGCCAATCCTAGGTCAGGGCTTATAGTCACTCGGGAAACTGTAACAAAAGAAGTTCCTAAGAGGTGTTTGACCTCTTTTTGAAAGATCTCACCAATTTCTTTTTGGATCAATTTGCTGTATTTCTGCTGTCTTTTACTTTCCATAGCGTATTTTAATTGACGCAAATTTAGTGAATTAAATGCGTAACCTTTAATTTCGTGCGAACTGATTGTATCCACATAGCCCTGTATTACTGTTTTGATAAGTTTTTTTAGAATTAACGACCCATTAAGGCTCCTTGCCATACTAGGCATCATGCTTGTTTTAAGCAGTATATATTGGTTTATTCTTACCCCTCCGATTTTACAGCCAGAAATGATCTGGCAACTTATTGGAGAACGTATGTCAGAAGGAAATATGATGTATAGGGATATTTTGGATGATTCCGGCCCCTTTTCAGCAATTGTTTATTGGATCCTTTTCGTACTTTTCGGAAAAAGTATCCTGGTCCAAAAAATTATTGCTTCTTTTTTCCTATTACTGCAGATTGCCTATCTCAATTATCTCTTTAACCAATACAAATCCTTTGATGAAACAAGCTATGTTCCTGCCTTCATTGGAGTTATCCTTGTCCATCTATCTTTCGATCTTCTGAGTTTATCTCCTGCACTTATGGGCAGTACATTTATTGTCTTTGCCTTGGGACAGCTTTTCTCACAAACAGTGCTTCAAAAGGAAGGAAGCGATTCAGTACTTTTGACAGGGATTTTTTCAGGAATTGCAGTATGCTTCCATTTTCCATTGGTGTTTTTCCTACCTTATATGGTTGTAATTGGCATCATTATCAGTGGCTTTTCTTTTAGACAGCTTTTGATCTCTCTTTCCGGATACCTCTTGCCCATTTTAATTTGCTCCGTTTATTATTTCTGGAAAGATGCACTATCTGACTTTATTTACAAATACATCTTGACATTCAGGACTGCTGATATATATGTTCATGTCCGCTTAAGGGATATTTCTATTTTATATGCAGTTCCAATCCTTTTCTCTTTTTTAGGTTTGTTTCTAGGAGCCATCATTAGACCACTGACTGTAAATCAGCAAAAGCAGTTGCAATTGATGATGTTCTTTTTTGTCTTTGCAGCGAGTTCATTTTTATTGACCAATAGAAGCGCCCCTTACCAGCTTATTATTCTGCTTACCCCGTTCACTTACTTCATTTCAATGCTGTTCTTGTCTTTGAAAAGAGGCCACCTTTATAATGGACTTAGCATTGCGTTCGTGGTTCTTGTCCCCTTTGTGGGTTGGGGCTGGCTGACTGTACAAACCTTGAATGATGAACTGAGAACTTACGGGGTTTTCCCAAATGAACAGCACCAAATTACGGAAAACAAAAAAATCTTGGTCCTAAGTGATGATCTGGCCTATTTCAAAAATGCCAAGCAAGCTACTCCTTACCTCAACTACCATCTGACTAGGGATTTACTTGGTTCAATTGACAACTTACATGAAATTTCCCAAGCTTATAAAAACATCAGCTTGGATCTTCCCGAAGTGGTGGTTGATGAAGATGGTGTATTTGAAGCATTTCTGGAAAAAGTCCCCATATTGAAGCAAAAATTTCAGAAATCAGGAAAATACTATTTACTTAAATCCAAATAAAAAAGAGAAGCTGTTTTTAAGAACAGCTTCTCTTTTTTATTTGCCTGATATTTGCCCATTGCTAACGACAGGCAATTTTATCCACCCTATTTTGATGCCTGCCTCCTTCAAATTCTGTATTCAGAAAGATGGAAACCAACTTTTCAGCCAGGTCAAATGGAATAAACCTAGCAGGCAACGCAAGAACATTGGCATTGTTGTGCTGACGGGCCAGGGCAGCCAAGTCCTCATTCCAACACAGGGCAGCCCTTATTCCCTGGTGTTTATTGGCAGTAATAGCGACACCATTACCACTCCCACAGATCAATATACCTTGGGCAAATTCCCCCTGCTCTATAGCCTTACATAATGGATGCACATAATCGGGATAATCCACAGATGCATCAGAAAAGGGACCAAAATCCTTGACTTCATAACCCTCCGTCCTAAGCTTCTGGATAAGATCATTTTTGTATTCAAAGCCTGCATGATCCCCTCCTATTGCAATTTTTCTATTCATTTCTCTGATATTTTAAGTTTTCTTCCAATTCCTTCTTTGCTCTTTTCTTCTCCAATCTTTTTGCAATTTGGATACCTGCCTCATAAAGCACCAGGATAGGCATAGCTATTAAAATCTGGCTGATCACATCCGGTGGGGTAATGACTGCTGCTAAAATCAGAATGGCCACTATGGCATGCCTCCTGTAAGTCTTCAGCATAGCTGCTGTCACCAGACCTGACATGGATAGAAAATAAATCACCACCGGCAACTGGAACATAATGGCTGATGCCAAAACCAACATCGTCAAAGTCGTAACATAAGAAGTAATATCAAATTCATTCAGGATCGTCGGGTCCAACTGGTAATTGGAAAGGAAATTGATTGACAAAGGCGCCAAAATAAAATACCCAAAAGATGCACCTGCAAAGAAAAGCAAACTAACAAAGAAAACTGCTCCCCTGGCTGCCTGCCTTTCTTTGGAATATAATCCAGGACTGATAAATCTCCATGCTTCCCAGAATATATAAGGGAAAGAAATAATCAATCCCACTACAACGGATGAGGTAAGGTGCATGGAAAATTGCCCGGTCATCTGCCTACTTTGAATGGTAAATGGCAAATTGTCTATACAAAGTGCTGGAGTTGAAATAGCTTCAGCAATCTTGCAAAGCATCCTATAGGTAAAAAAATCTACCTTTGAAGGACCTAGGATGATTTTTCCAAAAACAATGCTCTTTGCCAAAAAGGCAATGACTGTAAATATTAGAATGGCAGATATGGAACGGAGTAAATGCCAACGCAACTGTTCCAAATGGTCCAAAAAGGACATGCCTTCTTCCTCTTCTTCTTTATACTGATCTAAGGCCACGCTTTGGAATCAAATTAATACAATGGAAACTTAACCATCCAATCATTAACTTCTTTTTTGACCTGAGCCAATGCAGACTCATTATCATGGTTTTGAAGAGCTCTGTCTATCAAATGGACAATTTTTTTCATGTCTTCCTCTTTCAATCCCCTGGTAGTCACTGCAGCAGTCCCTACGCGCATACCTGAAGTCACAAAAGGTGAGCGGGTATCAAAAGGAACCATGTTTTTGTTGATGGTAATATCTACTTTGCCTAAAGTTTCTTCAGCCAATTTACCAGTCAGGTCCTTATTTCTGAGATCAATAAGCATGAGGTGATTGTCAGTACCTCCGGAAATGATCTGATAACCTAGAGAAACAAACTCGTCCGCCATTACGGAAGCATTTTTCTTCACCTGAATTACATACTGCATATAATCATCAGATAGTGCCTCCTGGAATGCTACAGCTTTTGCAGCAATAATATGCTCCAAAGGACCGCCTTGGGTTCCAGGGAATACTCCAGAATCCAATAAAGAAGACATTTTTCTCAATTCACCTTTTGGAGTTTTTAATCCAAAAGGATTGTCAAAGTCTTCTCTCATCAAAATCAAACCTCCTCTTGGGCCTCTCAAGGTCTTATGCGTAGTTGTAGTCACTATATGGCAATATTCCAAAGGGTCATTGAGGAGACCTCTAGCAATCAAGCCTGAGGGATGAGAAATATCAGCTAATAAAATGGCACCAACCTGATCGGCAATATCTCTTAATCTTTCATAATCCCAATCCCTGCTGTAAGCAGAAGCACCACAGATCAATAATCTAGGTTTCACTTCCAATGCTTTTGCCTCCACCTTGTCATAATCAATCATTCCAGTCTCTTCCTCCACTCCGTAGAAATGTGGCTGGTACAATTTTCCGGAGAAATTAACCGGAGAACCATGAGTCAAATGACCCCCATGGGACAAATCAAATCCCAAAATCACATCACCTGGATTCAAGCAAGCCAAAAACACGGCAGCATTGGCCTGGGCTCCTGAATGCGGCTGCACGTTGGCCCAGGTGGCACCAAAAAGCTCCTTGGCCCTATCAATGGCAAGTTGCTCAATCTGATCTACGATCTCACAACCTCCATAATATCTTTTATTGGGAAGACCTTCTGCGTATTTATTGGTAAGTACGCTACCAGCCGCTTCCATTACCTGCTTTGAGGTGAAGTTTTCTGATGCAATAAGCTCTATTCCTACTTTCTGTCTGTTTTCTTCTTTGGCGATGAGGTCAAAAATGACTTGGTCTCTTTTCATTAGGCATAATAGATTAAGTGCTCAAAAATAGCTTGATTCAATGGATTATCCAATTATAGTGTAAATTGAAATAAGGCTTTTTCAAACTATTCCAATCTGGGCAAACTGAGCTTATATTTGACTGCTACCAAACGGATCGAAATAATCACAGAAATGGAAATCAAAAGATTGTAATCCCTTTCTAAACCTGAATAATTTAAAAGTAAATACAGGATAGCACCGGTTAGGCAGGCAGAAGCATATATTTCCTTCCGGAATAAGATGGGAATTTCGTTGACCAATGTATCCCTGATTACGCCACCCATCACAGCTGTAAACATACCCATAATGGCTGCAATTTCGGGCCGGACACCAAATGCCAGTGCCTTTTCTACTCCTAGAACCGTAAAAAAACCTATCCCAATGGTATCAAACAAAAACATGGTCTTTCTCAATTTGATCAAAAACCTGGGGAAAACAAATGCTGCCAATACACCCAAAAGGATCGCATACAAAAAATAAACATCCCCTATCCAAACCAAGGGATAGGAACCCAATAAAACATCCCTTAATGTACCTCCTCCAATAGCAGTAATGAAGCCGGTAAAACCTGCACCAAATAGGTCATGCTCCTTGTCCCTTACAGCCAGTGCCCCGGAAATGGCAAAGACAAAAGTACCAATAAGCTCTAAGGGATATTGTATATCCATGATTTTGATGATTTGCTGAATTGAATTCAAATTTGATCGGAGGAAACTGCTTGAATTCTCCCCCAATAATTTATTCGAAGCTTTCTTTGAGGTATTTTGCCGTAAAATTACCTTCTACCTCCTTCAAAGCCTCTGGAGTCCCTTCAAATATAAGCTGCCCTCCCTTTTCACCCCCTTCCGGTCCCAAGTCTATCACCCAATCTGCTGCTTTTATTACTTCTGTGTTGTGTTCAATGATGATCACCGAATGGCCCTGATCTATCAATGCATTGATCGAATACAATAACTTCCTGATATCATGGAAATGCAGGCCGGTAGTTGGCTCATCAAAAATAAAAAGCACATGATCTCCGGGACGTGTACCTCCTTTTCCTAGGAAAGACGCAAGCTTTACTCTTTGGGCCTCCCCTCCTGACAAGGTATTGGATGACTGTCCCATTCCGACATAACCCAACCCAACTTCCTGCAAGGGTTGGAGCTTATTGATGATGGCATGTTTATCCTTGAAAAACTCCATGGCCTCATCAATAGTCATATCCAACACATCAGAAATATCCTTGTCTTTGAACTTAATATCCAGAATTTCATTCTTAAAGCGCTTGCCTTTACATGACTCGCAGGTAAGATGTATGTCAGCCATAAACTGCATCTCGACAGTAACTGAACCTTCTCCCTGGCAAGCCTCACACCTTCCGCCATCTACATTGAAACTGAAGAAAGCGGGTTTATAACCTCTTTGTTTGGCAAGTGGCTGCTCAGAATACAATGTGCGGATGGCGTCATATGCTTTCACATAGGTGACAGGATTGGATCTTGAAGACTTTCCGATAGGATTCTGATCTACAAATTCAACCTGGGTAATCTTTTTATAATCTCCCTCAAGCTTATCAAACTTTCCACTCTCATCTATAACAGTTCCCAGCATTTTGCCCAAAGCAGGATAAAGCACTTTCTTGATCAAGGTAGATTTTCCCGAACCACTGACACCTGTCACTACTGTAAGTGCATGGAGAGGGAAATTTACAGTAAGGTTTTTTAGGTTATTTTCTCTGGCTCCTTTTACGGTAATACTGTCCCTCCATTTTCTGTTCTGCTTCTTATCTTGAATTTTTTCCTCGCCTTTTAAGTACCTGGCCGTATGACTTTGCCCATGAACCAAGAGTTCTTTCAAATTCCCTTGAAACACCAATTCCCCTCCTCTAACACCTGCATCTGGTCCAATATCTATAATCTGGTCTGCGGCTTTCATGATCTTTTCTTCATGTTCTACCACAATAACGGTATTGCCCAAGTCCCTCAAAGATTTCAGCACTTCGATTAACCTGTCCGTATCCCTGGGGTGAAGACCAATACTGGGTTCATCAAGAATGTACATAGAGCCTACAAGTGCCGAACCAAGAGAAGTCGCAAGCTTTATTCTTTGGTATTCCCCACCGGAAAGTGTAGAAGTAAGTCTGTTTAATGTAAGGTAACCTAAGCCAACCTTATCAATATATTCCAAGCGGTTAAGAATTTCCTTCAAAATCCTGTTTGCCACTTTTTGTTCCGCTTCAGGCAATTCAAGGTCCCGGAAATATGCAAGTGCTTTATTGATGGGCATCAAAACAATATCGGCTATGGATTTTGAATTGATCTTGACATAAGATGCATCTTTTCTCAATCTTGTTCCCTTACAATCGGGACAAGTCGTCCTCCCCCTGAAACGGGAAAGCATCACCCTATATTGGATTTTGTGGGTTTTGGATTCCAAATCTTCAAAAAATGCATTTAGACCTTTGAAATAAGAGTTCCCGGTCCAGACCAACTCCTTTTCCATATCACTCAGATCCTCATAAGCCCTATGAATTGGAAAATCAAAATAAATCCCCTTTTTAACTAATGGCTCCAGCCACTTTCCTGTACTTTCTCCTCTCCAGGGTGCAATAGCTCCTTCATAAACCGATAGGCTTTTATCCGGAATGACCAAATCAGGATCAATACCCAATACCGAGCCAAATCCTTCACAGGTCTTACATGCACCATAGGGATTGTTAAAACTGAAGAAATTAACCGATGGGAGTTCAAAACTCATCCCGTCCAATTCAAAGCGGTCCGAAAAAGTCCTTCTTTCTTTTCCCGGAACCAAAACTGTGCATTCTCCATGTCCTTCAAAAAATGCCGTCTGTACAGAATCCGCTATTCTGAACTGATTGTCTTCATCATCATGTCTAACCGAAACTCTGTCAATCAAAATTTCATAATCTCCATTGAGTAAGGTAGCTGCTTTTACTAAGTCCTCTACAAAATAAGCTTCTCCATTGATAAGGATTCGGGTAAATCCTTTTTGAAGCAATAGCTCCAATTCCTGCGACTTGGTCCTGCCCTTTACCCAATGCAAAGGACAGGTGATCATAACCTTTTCGCCTTCATCAAAAGTATTGATAAAATCCACCACATCGGTGACGGTGTGGTGTTTGACCTCTTCACCACTGACAGGAGAAATGGTTTTGCCTATCCTGCTGAACAGCAATTTGAGATAGTCATATATCTCCGTAGTCGTACCCACCGTGGATCTGGGATTTTTCGTGGTTACTTTTTGCTGGATTGCGATTGCAGGTGAAACTCCTTTGATGTATTCTACCTCTGGCTTTTCCATCCTGCCCAAAAACTGTCTTGCATAGGAACTCAAACTCTCCACATACATACGCTGACCCTCGGCAAAAAGCGTATCAAAAGCCAAGGACGATTTGCCCGACCCTGAAAGCCCAGTAACCACCACCAATTTATTTCTGGGAATGGCTACACTTAGATTTTTAAGGTTGTTAACCTGGGCGTTCTTTATGATAATAAAATCTTTTGGATCAAGTTGATCTATAGAATGTGAAGTCATTGTATCAGTCAAAATCATAAAGGGCAAAGTTACCATTTCAACAGCTGAAATGATAATTTGTTGGCAACATTAGCCTTGAATTAACCATAAAACATAGGCATAAACAAAAAAACGAACAATCCTGAGCAAACTGAAAAGCAGGTATTTTCTTTTACTGAGTCCAGCTGTACCTCCCAGAAGTGCGATCAATGAAAAGGGAATTGGGCTTATCGCGGCAACGATTACCAAAAATGCCCCATATTCTTTAAAAAGGACTATATATTTTTGGATGAATCTGTTCCTGGTTTTTAGCACATTGCTTCTGTGATTGATGAATAAACCTATTCTAAAATTGAAATATCCTGCTGCATAAGAAATCACTGAAAGCATCCCAATACTTATAAAATAGCTGCCTATCCACCCTGTTTCCAATGACCAAAGCATAAAAACTTCAGGAGGAATAACTCCAAACAAAATTTCAGAAGCTACAAATATGGACATAACCAAGTGAGGATTGTTGTATATCGCACCGAACCATTCCTGCCTTTCCTGTTCGGAATAATATTGCTTCAATATGAAAAATAAGCCTAGCAATATTGCAAGGTACAGGAATCCTTTGAGCAAGTTTTTAATCAAAAAACTTGTCCTTTTTGCTTTTAATTGCTTATCTGTCACTTGGAGGTTTTTTCTTTAAAATTAGCCAATATTCCCTTTTTGCCAGCTTTTTTCTTTAAATTCCAAAAACCAAATCCCTACACCAATTGAACATTTGTCACATTCTTTTTTTAATTGTTTAATCAATTTTGCTTTATGAATCAAATAAAGCTTGGATTAAAGGAGAATTGGCAACAGTTTACGCTGCTTGTCATAATCAATGCTTTTGTCGGAGGAATGGTGGGCCTGGAAAGAAGTATCCTTCCCCAAATAGCCGAAGTGGAGTTTGCCATAGCTGCCAAAACAGCTATCCTTTCATTTATTATTGTTTTTGGTATTGTCAAAGCCATTACCAATTATTTTGCTGGGGTATTTGCTAATAAAATAGGAAGAAAAAATCTCTTGGTCATTGGTTGGTTATTTGGCCTACCTGTTCCTTTTATACTTATGTATGCCCCAAGTTGGGATTGGATCGTCGCCGCAAATATGCTCCTCGGCATCAACCAAGGCTTGGCCTGGAGCAGTACTGTAGTCATGAAAATTGACTTGGTCGGAGAAAAAGACCGTGGATTTGCCATGGGACTAAATGAATTTGCAGGATACCTTGCAGTGGCAGCAGTGGCCTTCCTGACAGGATTTATTGCTGCAGAATTTGGACTAAGGCCTTACCCTTTTATTTTGGGAATTGCATTGGCAATCGGAGGCCTGTTTGGATCGGTTTTCCTGATCAAGGATACCAGAAAACACGTATCGGCAGAAAAATCCTTTTCGGACATTCCGAAACTTTCCAACATATTTCTCGAAACTACATGGAAACACCAAAACCTGGGTTCAGTAACCCAGGCAGGATTAGTCAATAACCTCAATGACGGTATGGCATGGGGCATTTTCCCCATTCTTTTGGCAGTTAAAGGATTCAATCTCGAACAAATTGGTATTGTGACGGCCATTTATCCCGCGATTTGGGGAATCGGTCAGTTATTTACAGGTAAAATGGCCGATATCTTTAACAAAAAACATTTGCTGTTTATTGGCATGTTGCTTCAGGCAATCGCTCTTGCCCTCTTTTTCTTTGCACAAGAAATGAGCCATTATGTGATACTTTCCGCCATTTTGGGATGGGGAACCGCAATGGTCTATCCTACCTTCCTGGCAACAGTGGCCGATAATACCCATCCTGAAGACAGGGCAAACAGTATTGGAGTCTTCAGGCTTTGGAGGGATCTGGGTTATGCCATAGGGGCCATTTTGACAGGAATCATCGCAGATGCATTTGGAATCGAAGCTTCCATCTTAAGTATTGCTGGGCTTACTTTGATATCTGCTTTTATCATTGCGATAAGGATGAAAGTTTGAGGCCAATCAGAATTAAAATGAGGTGGATGAAATATTTTCACCCCCTATATTTATCGAAGTTGTTTGGGTATTCACTGCTATTCGATACTATTTTACTGAACCAGGATAGTTTTTTGAACTGAGGAAAATGGCCCAACTAATTCCTTTCCATCTTTTTTCAGCAGCGTCACGGTAAGGGAAAATTCTCCTTTGGGCAGATTTGAAATGCGGACAGGTGTCATTTGATCAACTTCATATTCCAAAGAATCCAACTGAATACGCACCTTTAACCTGTCCTGTTTCAAATCTCCTCCCAAGATCAAAAAATCGATAGTAACCTCATCTCCTTCAGCAAATATCTGTCCATTGCCCGGTAAGTTCAATGCAATGTAAGGTTCTGCCTGGTAGGGAAATGCCCTTGTCTCACCGACCATAAAATCCCTGTCCACATAATTTCCGAATTCCTTCAATGCCAAGCCCTCTCCATCCACTAAATAGGCCACGGCCCTGTAGGTCCCTTCTTTTAGCTCTCTTTGGAAAATGGGTGCATTATAACCTACAGGGTCACCTCCATTAAGGATCATCATCAATTGGAAACCACCTAATCCAGAAGCAAATGGATAGTTTTTGATATTGAATTCGAAAGGCACCTTTCCAGGCTTAAATTTTTGATTTCCCAAAGGCGTATACATCTCAATAATGGCATCCGGGTAATCATTCTTCTCATCATAAAAATAAAAACTGATTTCTGAGCCCTCATTTTGTGGCTGATTGGCCAGACTGTTTTGCATGACGATTTCGCCCTGTTTTTCTCTGGAAGTTCCACAGCCCGCTATGCTAAGAGAAAGCAAGATTAGAACCGATAATTGGCTTTTATTCATGGTTTTTTAAGGCTAAAGGGCTAATTTATTTAAATTTAGATGAAAATGGCTTACCTTTCGGGATAAATATTTACCAAATATGACTGAGATTTTATATGATGAAATCCCATCCTTGGATCTGGCAGACTTTACTTCCGGGGATGCTGAGAAGAAGGCGGCTTTTGTTAAAAAGCTGGGTGATGCTTACCAAAACATTGGCTTTGTGGCCATTAAAAACCATGGCTTAAACCAGGATTTGCAGGATAGACTTTATGCGGTGATTAAAGAATTCTTTGCACTTCCTGATAATGTAAAAACCAAATACGAGAAGCCTGAAATCGGATTCCAGCGAGGATATACCGGAAAAGGCAAAGAACATGCCAAAGGCAGAAATACCGGTGACCTTAAAGAATTTTATCATGTAGGGCAGGAATTGTCCGATATCCCCGAGAGTGATCCTATCAAATCCGAGTATCCAGCGAATATCTGGCCGGAAGAATTGCCTGAATTCAAAACTGTTGCCCTTGAGATCTACAAAACCCTCGAAAATGCAGGGAAAAATATGTTGCGTGCCATTGCCCTTCACCTGGGCCTGGAGGAAGATTACTTTGAGGACAAAGTAGCCTATGGCAATTCCATCTTAAGACAAATCCACTACTTCCCAATAGAAAACCCGGATGCAGTTCCTGCTGATGCGGTACGAGCTGCCGAACATGGGGATATCAACCTGATCACCTTATTGATGGGTGCTTCAGCTGATGGGCTTCAGGTTTTGAGAAGAGACGGAAAATGGATCCCGATCACTGCATTGCCTGACCAATTGGTGGTCAATGTGGGTGACATGTTGGAAAGACTGACCAATAAGAAACTTAAATCGACCATCCACAGAGTGGTGAACCCACCTCGTGAACTGATGCATACCAGTAGGTATTCCATCCCTTTCTTTATGCACCCTAGGTCTGAGATGGACCTGACCTGCCTGGAAAGCTGTGTAGATGCCAACAACCCCAAACAATTTGAAGACGCAACTGCCGGAGAATTCCTGGATGAGCGTCTAAGAGAATTAGGACTTAAAAAATAATAGGTGTCTGTCAGGAAAGTACGATATTACCTCTACCTGAAGGATGTATTGCTACTTTCTGTCACGGCATTTGGTGGACCCCAAGTCTTTCTCGCCATGGTGCTCGACCTCATGGTGAGAAAGCGGGGTTACATAAAGGAAGAAGAACTCTGGGAACTGAATGCCTTATGTCAGATTCTTCCGGGGCCTACCTCCACACAGACCATCTCTGCCATAGGTTACAGAATCGGTGGCCCCAATTTGGCTTACCTCTCACTTTTTGTATGGATACTTCCTGCGACGATTTTAATGATTGCAGCAGCTTTTTTGATTGATTTCTTGCAGGAAAATACGCCAGGCGCTTTGAATTTTGCCAAATTCATACAGCCCATGGCCATTGGATTCATCATTTATGCAGCACAAAAAACAATTTTCAAAATGGTCAAGACACCGGAAGCGACAGTCTTGATGATGTTTTCGGCATTCGTGTCCTTTTTCTACAATTCCCCTTATGTATTTCCCTTACTTTTGGTGGTGGGAGGCATCAGCACTTCATTGAAATTCCGGGACCAACCAAAAGAAGATGGAAACAAAAAACTGATGGTTTCCTGGGACAACTTCTTCTTATGGGGAGGAGTTTTGGTCTTTGCAGCGGTATTGGGAGCCATCACAAAAAACCAGTCCATTTTGTTATTTGAAAATTTTTACCGAAACGGATCCCTTATTTTTGGAGGAGGGCAGGTTTTGGTGCCCTATTTATACACCGAATTCGTGGAATTCAAAAAATTCCTGAGTTCGGAAGAATTCCTAACCGGTTATGGTATCTCCCAGGGCATTCCCGGCCCAACATTCAGCATCAGTTCATACGTAGGGGCCCTTTCCATGCGGGAGGATGGAATTACAGGCCTGCTTACAGGTGGATTTGTGGCTGCAGCAGGTATTTTCCTGCCGGGAACCTTTCTGATTTTTTTTGTGATCCGGTTTTGGGACCAACTCAAAAAATACCGCCCGGTCCGGGCAGCTTTGGAAGGGATCAATGCAGTAAGCTGCGGGATGCTAATAGCTGCGGCCTACCTGCTATTTGAACCGTTGGATGCCAATCTGTTCAATATCCTCGCTATTTTTGGCACATACCTATTGTTGCAGTTCACCAAACTGAGTTCCCCTGTAATTATCATCATTGGGATCTTGGCTGGGATTGGGTACAATTGGATTTTCTGATATGGTTTGTTGAGGATATTGCCACTAAGGCACCAAGACACTAATACATTTAAGAAATAAGAAATAAAATTGAAATAAAGTGGAAATTGGTGCTTTTACGAAAGCCCCGAACACCACATGATTCGGGAAAGTGCCTGGATATGCATCCTTAATTCTAAATTCCTCATTCTACATTATTCCTTCCTTTGTGCCTTCGTGTCTTCGTGGCATTTCAATCCTAAGACCCTGAAGTGAATAGGCCACCAAGGCACCAAGACACTAAGCTATTTAAGATTTTATACCCAATAAATAAGATCGAAATAGCGTAGAAACTGGTGCTTTTACGAACGTCCCAAACACAACATGATTCGGGAAAGTGTCTGGATATGCATCCTTAATTCTAAATTCCTCATTCTACATTATTATTCCTTCGTGACATTTCAATCCTAAGACACTGAAGTGAATAGGCCACAAAGGCACGAAGACACTAAGATGCTTACTTCCCCAATTCTTTGTGCCTTGGCGCCTTTGTGGCAAAATCAAACTTTAGCCTTTCTATGCAAATGGCTGATCAATGGCCGGACTTGGCTGGGTAAAGTACTGTGGTCCATTCTCTGTCATGTAAAAACAGTCTTCCAAGCGTACACCAAACTCACCTACGATGTATATGCCAGGCTCATTGCTGAAACACATCCCTGCCTGCAAGGTAGTATCATTGCCCCGCACCAAATTGGTCCATTCGTGTCCGTCCATACCGATGCCATGCCCTAGGCGATGGGAGAAGTATTTATAATCTGGTCCAAACCCTGCTTGATCAATAACAGCTCTTGCTGCTGCATCCATTTGTTCACAGGTAGTACCATGTTGTTTGGCCAATTCAAAGGCTGCCGTTTGGGCTTGTTTCACCACCTCCCACACTTCCTTCTGCCTGTCATTGTAGTCCCCAAATACAATGGTCCTGCTGATATCTGATTGGTAGCCTTCTACTGTACATCCCCCATCTGCCAAAACTATATCTCCGGGCTTTAATTTTTGTGTTTTGCTGCTTCCATGAGGAAAAGCCGACCATTCTCCAAAATTGGCCCCAATAGAACCTCTAAACCCTAATTTACTGTGTGCTTCTGAAGCAATATCCCGAAAATCATATTGGGTCATCCCCTCTTCCAAGGAATCAAACAAAATTTTGTATGCTTCCAATGTGGCTGTATTGGCTGCCTGCATCAGGGCAATTTCTGCCGGAGATTTAAACATGCGGCAAGCTGCTGTTACCCCTTCCCCATTGACAAAATTGATCCTGGAAGTTTCATTTTTGATCCCATCATACAGAAAGAACCGGCAACGCTCTTCAATCGCCACTTTTTGATTGGGGGTTCCCAGGTCACTGAGCAACTTAGCCGTAAGCGCATAAGGACTTTGATGTTCATCCCAGGTAAGTACCTTATTGCCGAATTTCACCAATTCCTCTACCTTATCCTGTTCAAATTTTGGGCAGATATAGGCAATATCCCCCTTGGCGGGAATAACTGCAGCAACCATCCTTTCGGAAAGAAAGAAATCAAAATCCAGAAAATACTTCATGCAGGTACCAGGTTCCAGGAAAAGTGCATCGATTTTTTGTTCCTGCATCAATTGCTGGGCTTTGGCAATTCTAGCCAATCGCTCCTCACTGGAAATGGGCTGAATATTGAGTTGGAGGGATTTTATATTTTCCTTTTTCTTGCCCTCGGCTTCCTTTTCGGAAGGGGAGCAAGAAACCATAGGCAGAGCCAATGCAGGAGAAAGTGAAGCTAATTTGACAAACGATCTTCGGTTGAGTTTCATGGTGGTCAGTTTTTCCTGAAAAATAAATAAATTCCAACTGACATAACAGCCTCTTCAATTTTCACTTTTTACTGAATTACATAAAAGGTAAAAATCCAAATCGAAAAGTTTTTGCAAATGTTCATCTCTTTACCTTATTTAGAGGCACCAAATGGAACTTTAGCTCAATTGGTTTAGTAAGCGTCCCGACAACGGTCGGGAAGGTCGTAGGATAGAATGCTAGAATCCCAGACTACCGATAAAACACTACATGGAACTTTAGCTCAGTTGGTTTAGAGCGCTGCCTTGACAGGGCAGAGGTCGTGGGTTCGAATCCCTCAAGTTCCACTTTTTTTAGACTTTTAGAAGCGAGAAACGAGAGAATAGACTCGACTTTGACCGTATAGGCGATTGCTTATAAGAGACAAGAAGTAAGACTCGTTTTTCCGAAGAGCTGGCGATCTTTTTTAGAGACGAGAGGCGAGAAGCGAGAGATTAGACTCGATTCACTTTGGAAGAACAATCTGGTCTTTTGTCTTTAAATATGCTATTCGAATAAGTTGAAATAAGCCTTCAACGAAATATTTTTTTCGTGCATGAAAATAAAATATGACCCATTCTAGGTCAAATAATCCAAACTAAAATGTTTACTCTACAAATAGATGACCCTTTCAGGGTCGGGAAATCGGAAATCCCCATTAATCAGATTATTTAAATCAGGCTAAAATTATCCCTTCGGGATAACATATCTATAGAAGAAATTCGGATAGATGAGCCCTCCGACCCCGAAGGGTGTCGAATATCATTAAATGGCGTGACCCTTTGAGGGCTGGTATTCACCAAATAGATTCCTTTTTTTGTAACTACATATGGTTATCCGATAAATTACCTGTAAAGGAGACTTAGGAAAAATGAGAATGGGATATTTATTTTATTTGTACGCATGGTTTCGTGGATCTATTACTTCAAATTCAATTTTCTATGGATGGCAAGCGATAAATTATGATTTGTGGATTAATCTCTGGGAAACTATCATGGTCACGCAAAATGGAGTAAAACACATCCCCGTCCAACGGATTAGGAATCATTTCATCTGTCATCTCCTGATCAAATAATTGCCTTAAATGAATTAGGGGACGATTGTTTTCCAAATCAATTACTACAAAATAGGAACGATGGTCATATACAACACGTACAAACGCAATTTTATCGGACATCACCACTTGGCTTATCCCCAACTGAAGCGTGTTGTCAAATCCAATGAAATGAAGTAGGTATTCTGGGGTCAATCGACCCTCCTGTTTTCTAAAAATTGTATCCCTGTCTCTATGCGATGACATCTCTCCCCGAATGATGGGCATATAAAACAAGGTTGCATTGTTTACCCGACTTAATATCCTAGGGATTGGATGGATAATTGTGTAATCAGAATGATAGCCGTAAAGTGGCCTTTCCCGGTTTTCAACTTCTAGGGTTTTGGGTTCAATTGAGCTTATCAACACCTGACGGGGCTTTTCTTTGGTACCGTTAAGCGTTTCCTGAACTGCCAGTACGGTGTCATCCTCTTTGTAAAAGGAGATCGGATGACCCGGCAGTCGTTGGCTTGACGAAATAAAATTTCCCTCAAAGTCATAGGAAATCACAATCCTTTTTTCCCAATCTGCCACAAGGACAACATTTTCTTTTTCATCTAAGTGAATCGCATAGGGCATAGTATATTCATCTGGCCCCTCTCCCATCTCCCCGATTTTCCCTAAAAAACTAGCCTTGTTGTCAAATTTTAATAGACCCTGTCTTCTGTCTAGTAGAAGAAAGAAGTCTTGCAAAAAAGCCAAATCGTGGACTGTAGTAAGAGGAGGATTTCCCTTGGCTTCAAGGTTGATGGTGTCTATAATTTCAATTGGTAATCCCTGCGAGTCGCCAAACAAAAAATCCTTTGGGATTTCTATAGTATTGAACGCAATTTGGGTGATGGCATGGTCTTTAGTACCACAACTTTGCATGAATAGGATGAAAAGGCCTGACACAGTCAAAATGAAAATTTCAGAACTGTAAAAATGCTTGTAATCCTTTTTGACTTTCATATATGTTAGCAATACAATCTTCCTTATCTGATTCCTGCCCAATACCTTACAGGCACTAAGTCTTAATAATTTTTAACCTAAAAAATAAATTTTAATATCCCAAATCAGGCATGGATTATTACCCTGTATTTCACAGTCAACTTCAATAATACTTACCGAAGACAAACAAAAGGGTTTTCCCTTTGTTTGGGCAGTGTTTTATTTTTTTCCGAAATCTCAAATCTGTTTGTTATATTTAAAAACCTAAATCCATCCTATATGGAAATTAAGTTTCAGACTAAAGAGGAAAGTAAGCAGCAACAGCGGGAAGCCTTTCTAAAACTTGAACCTAGAGAACGTTTTTATAGCTTCTTGGACCTTTGCGAAAATATGATAAAGTTTCCTGTCAAAACAACTACCAAAATTTCTCCAGAGAACTTCATCATTGGACCTAGTACCCATGGAAAAAATCTGGAAACAAAACATTGATGAATTTTTAAAAGAAGCATCCCGAGAAGGTGTAAAGATGCTTTTGGTAGGTGGTGGAGCGGTCAATTTTTACGGGTATCAGCGTCATTCTGCAGATGTTGATTTTTGGATAGATACATCAGAAGAGAATTTTTCAAAGCTACTCCGAGTATTTAAACGAATGGGATATGAGATAGATAGCTTTCCCTATAAAGTTAAAAATAAGGAACAAAATATATCCGTAAAATTCTCTCCAGCTGATTTAAACCTTGAATTGATTACAAATTTTCAGATTGGAAAAAGCTTTGATGAAGCCCTTGCTGAAAGTGAAATAGTGGAAATAAATGAAAGTGGAGTATTTAAATGGAATGTCCTCAACTTACGTGACTTGATAGAAAGTAAAAGAAGAGCAGGAAGACCTAAGGATTTGCTCGATATCTTAGAATTGAAATCAATACATAGGATCAAATGATTTTTCAGATATCCTGAATTTCCCATCTTTGGAAAAGTGCTTAGGGAATGGATGGATATTTTTTTGCAAGCCTTTTGGCCTGCTTGTCAAAGAGAGGTATGGAGTATATGCTATAACTCATCCAAAAGTTCTTTTGCAGCGCGCGCTTTCAATTTTCCCTGTTCAATCACTGCTTCTTTGATTTCCAACAAAATCTGTTCTTTTGAAGGCTCTTTATACTCCAATGCTTCCAGATCATTAAATTGTTTTTTGAGTT
The DNA here is from genome assembly GCF_003014575.1 of Cecembia rubra. Classification (GTDB taxonomy): domain Bacteria; phylum Bacteroidota; class Bacteroidia; order Cytophagales; family Cyclobacteriaceae; genus Cecembia_A; species Cecembia_A rubra. Next base: position 259,762 of record NZ_PYGF01000005.1, on the reverse strand, counting down.
CTTCCCATTCCTTGATTGGGATGTACCCCCCCGTGGGATTGCCTTTACTGTCCTGAAAGACCTGAAGTTTCATGTAAATCTGTTTTATTTGAAATTAGACCTGTTGACTCTTAGCAAAAAAACAATCAATGTCATTCGTACTGCTTTGCGTTCATTATATTTCTCTTGTCTTATTTTTAGCCAATCTTTGAAAAAGAGGCTTCGGCTATCCCATCATCATGTTCTTCCAAGCACACCTGGTTTCCCATGCCCAACTCGGCAAGAATGGTTTTGAATCGGAGATTTGATGCTTAATTGACGCGTAAGTTCTTAATTTTAGCTAAATTTGTGAAATAGATCCCGGCAAATTATGGAAATACAGAGAAAAATCCTTTGTTATTTTCAGGCTTTCGGCTTTTAGCAGGAATCTGAGGAAAGAAATTAACAAAAGCCAAAAAATTCATTTTTACGATCTGGGAATCCGAAATGCCATTATCAGAAATTTCAGCCCTTTGGATGTCCGATTGGATGTCGGAGGCTTATGGGAAAATTTCTGTATCAGTGAACGGTTAAAATACAATCACAACAATAGAAGATTTGTCAATACCTACTTTTGGAGGACCTATGACCAACAGGAAATCGACTATATCGAAGAAGTGGATGGAAAGTTTCACTGTTTTGAATTCAAATATACCCTCCACACCAAATCCAAATTCCCTAAGATATTTCAGGAAACCTATCCGGAATCGGCGTTCAAAGTCATAAGTCCAGAGAATTTTTATGAATTGGCGGGTTTGGGATCATAAGGTAAATTGTTGTGTCTTAGATTCTCTTGAAGCAATCAGAACCTTTGGACCATCTTAAACCAATATCCTCCTTATCAGATCTCTAAAAAAATCAATTTACAGCAATTGACACGTTTTAAAATCCATCAATAACGTATTCCTAGGGACAGCTTTAATATCCATAAATATCTAATATCCATAAATATCTCTATCAACCCCTATATTCCCCTCCCCCAAAATTCACCTTGTCCACTTCTTCAAATACACCTATCTTACAGGTTCAAAATTTACGTCTATGAAGAAACTATACGCGCTGATTCTTGGACTGCTGCTGAGCTTCCAAGTTTTTGCCCAAAAAAGCCCAGAGGAATTCCTGGGCTACAAAATGGGAGAAAGATTTACACCCCATCACCGGGTGGTAGATTACTTCGAACACCTGGCTTCCTCCCTACCCAATGTCAAACTGGTCTACTACGGGGAAACCTATGAAAAAAGGCCGCTGTTCATAGCCATTGTCTCCAGCCTTGAGAATATGGGGAACCTGGAAAATATCCGCTTGGATAACCTCAAAAGAACAGGCCTGGTTGACGGCAGTCCCAGCACTTCCGTCGCCATCAACTGGATGTCCTACAATGTGCATGGCAACGAAGCAGTAGGCACAGAAGCGGCCATGAAAACATTCTGGCAGATCGCCGATCCCAACAATGCACAATCCAAAGACTGGTTGAAAAATCAGGTCCTCATCGTAGATCCCTGCGCCAACCCCGACGGAAAGGACCGCTATACCGTTTGGTACAACCAAAAGCAAAACAAAAGATTGCAGCCTGACCCTCAATCTATAGAACACTTTGAGCCTTGGCCAGGTGGAAGGCCAAACCATTACCTGCTTGACCTCAACAGGGACTGGGCCTGGCAGACACAAATAGAATCCGAACAACGCCTGCAGCTTTACCATGAGTGGATGCCGCATCTTTTTGTGGATTTCCATGAGCAGGGCATCAACGATCCCTTCTATTTTGCTCCGGCTTCCAAGCCTACTCACGAACAGCTCACACCTTTTCAACATGAATTCCAGGAAATCTATGGCAGGAATACCGCCAAATATTTCGATCAAAACGGTTGGTTCTATTTCACCAAAGAAAGATTTGACCTCCTTTATCCATCTTATGGTGACACTTATCCCATGTACAGTGGCGCTATAGGGATGACCATTGAAAAAGGCGGTTCAGGCCGTGCCGGACTCGGTATGTTAGATGCCCTGGGTGACACGGTTACCTTAAAAGAAAGGATTGAACACCAACACATGGCCGGGATCTCGGCAGTAGAAGTGACTGCCCAAAATGCTGGCAGGATTACTTCTGAATTTGCCAGTTACTTCAAAAATAACAGCAGCAACCCAAGAGCCAAATACAAGAGCTTTGTAATCAAAGGAGACCAAAATCCCGAGAGAGTAAAAGCCCTGCTTGCCTTGATGGATAAAAATAAGATCCAATATGGATTTGCCGGAAACAGGTCTGGACTGAGGGGTCTGGATTACAATACCGGAAAAACAGCGACTTTTTCAACCACAGAAAAAGACATTGTCATCAATGCCTACCAACCCAAATCAGTGTTGACCCAGGTGCTCTTTGAACCCGAGGCCACCCTACAGGACAGTATTACTTATGACATTACGAGCTGGGCTTTGCCTTATGCCTATGGTGTGCAGGCCTATGCCTTAGAAACCCGTCTGGATCCTGCCAAAAAGTTTGAAAAACCTGCTTTCAGCCCCAACAAGGTAGACAGAAAGCCTTTGGCTTACCTGGCACCTTGGCATGCCACTGTTCACGCGAAGTATTTAGCGGCCTTGTTGAATGAAGGCATCAGGGTAAGGTTTGCAGAATACGATTTCGAGATTGGTGGGAAAAGCTATCCTGCAGGAACTTTGATCATCCATAGAAATGGCAACCAATATGTGGCCAACTACGACCAAAAAGTAGTGGATTTGGCCAACAGGTTTGAGATCCCACTGACAGTCAGCAATTCCGCTTATGTGGACAAAGGAAAAGATTTTGGCTCTCCTGATGTCAGACCTATTGTCAGACCAAATGTAGCCCTATTGGGGGGCAGCGGTACCTCATCGCTCAATTTCGGTGAATTGTGGTACTACTTCGAGCAGGAGCTGGATTACCCGGTGAGCATTTTGGAGGCGGAAAACCTATCAAGATTTGACTTATCAAAATACCATGTCATCATCTTGCCTTCCAGCTGGGGGGCTTACCTGAATGAAAACAACATGAAAAAAGTGATGGAATGGGTAAGGAACGGAGGAAAGCTGATTGCCATTGAGAATGCTTTGAATGCTTTTGCGGATAAAAACGGTTTTGACCTAAGCCGCTATGACACAGAAGAGGAGAAAAAGGCAGCTGAAAAAGAACAAAAGGAAATACAGAATGTAGAAAGACTGGAACCTTATCAGGAAAGAGAAAGACTGGCCATTTCCAATACTGCTGCCGGTGCAGTCTATGAAGTGACTTTTGACCGAACCCATCCACTTGGTTTTGGATTGGGGGGCAAGTTCTACACGCTGAAAAATAACGGTTCGCGATTCTCCTATCTCAACAATGGCGTAAATGCCGGTATTATCCCAAGCAATGATGCTTACCGCTTTGGCTATATTGGTCATAAAATCAAACCAAAAATGGCCAAATCCATGGTGTATGGGGTAGAGCCTCAGGGAAGAGGACAGATCGTCTATATGGTGGACAATCCGATGTTCCGTTCCTTCTGGGAAAGCGGCAAGTTGCTGATGGCGAATGCTGTTTTCTTTGTAGGACAATAATAGAGGCGAGAGATTAGAAGCGAGAAACTAGACTCGATCTGGGTAGAAATGGAGATTTTGTACCAAGTACGAAGTACCATGTACCAAGAAAAAGTTCGAGCAAATAGGAAACGAGCTTGCCTACCTTCAGGTAGAAAATGAGGGTTTAGAAGTGAGAGTTTAGAGACAAGAGACAATGAAGCAAGAGGTCGGATTTCGGAAGGCTGATGTAGGAATGATTTGAAGTAAGTTAAGTTCTTATTCCTTGTGTCTTTTGTCTCATATCTTATAATTCGAAAAAAGAGGAAAAATCTGCAAAAATCAGCCCAATCTGCGTCATCCGCGTTCCATTATTATTGGAAGCATTGAAACACTAAACCTCCTGGACATATCCCATCCAGGAGGTTTTTTTATGGTAAGGCTAAAGAATAAAAATCAACTTTCAGAAATACTTCCTGAAAAAATCTTCTGACCAGGGATGCATAAAGGCAAATTGAAATTGAAAATCAGGATATGTATCCCTGAATAACTGGTACTTCTTGATCTTAGCCATTTTTTCATCAAATTTCGCCTCTACAGCCATTGGAGGATTTTCATCAGGCAAAACAAAATCAATTTCTTTTCCATCAGCTGTCCGCCAAAACCGGATTCCATCAAGCCCAAACTTATCAACCAACAAACGAAAAACGGCTTGTTCCCAGATTTCACCCTTATCCAATCGCTGATTGATGGGTGTAAAGTTGTTGAGTAGTGCATTTCGCAGTCCAGAGTCCAATAAATACCCTTTGGGCATTTTCACCAACTCCTTTCTTAAATTGGCAAAAAACGGACGCACAAGGGAAAGATGGAAACACTTTTCCATAATCCCCACATAGCTTTGTATGGTCTCATTTCTGGATTGAAGTGTGTTACTCAATTCATTGACATTAACCAATTGCCCGGTCTGAGAGGCCATAATCTGGAATAGCCGATAAAAGACTGCTTCATTTTGAACCCCTGATTCAATTATATCCCTTTTGATAAAAGAGTCTCTGATCTCTTTGAGCATTTCAATTTTTTCGGGAATGGAGTTTTCTGTAATGACTGCAGGATATCCTCCATAAAGCATAAATGCCTCCCATTCCAACCTAAGTTCAGTCAACTTTAGACTCTTCGCATTTGGCTGTGATTTGATCCGTACCACTTCATCCCAAAGTTCTTCTTTACCACTCAAAATCAAATACTCTTCAAAATCACAGGTCATCAGATTAAAAATCCTTTTTCTTCCAGCCAAAGAATCTTTAAACTTGGAATCAATGTAAAAAGCGCTGCTGCCGCTTGCTACTATTTTTACCAAGTGATTGTATTCATCAAACAGGAGCTTTAGAAAATTAGAAGGATCGGACAAATATTGAATTTCATCAAGAAACACAATGGTTTTAACCCCCTGACTGGGAAGGTAAGCTAATAGGTTGAGCGGATTAGCATCAAGTTCTGCCAAAAGTATTTTATTCTCAAGATTAATAAATATCTCAGGAATACCTTGCTGTTTACAATATTCACGCAAATTGTTTAATAGAGTAGTTTTACCAGACTGTCTGGCACCAGTCAGGATTGTAAACTCCTTTTTGGGGAGATGCTGGACAAGCTTGTTAAATAATTTTCGGATCATCTATACTACTGGTTTAAAAACCAATAATAGTAAAATTATCGGATATTTTTACGGCTATATTAGTAAAAATATCGGATATTTTAACTAATCAACTCGTAAAATAATCCAATTTTATCTCTAAGCGGGCAACCAAAAAGCTCCCTGTACAGATTTATTCATACCTCCTCTGTAAGGCTAGTTAAGGTGGTTATCGAATTTAAAAGAGGAAGAGAAAAAGTATGTCTGTGGAAATCTCAAAACAAGAGCAGCTTAAATGTCCAAGCTTCTTTTTCATTTCAAAAATTTGTTTTTATAATGTCAACCGGCTCAAATGACCTCAAACTTAAGGACGAAAAACACCTTCAACTTAATTTTTTACATTTTTAATTTCAAAAGAAAGTGCCCTGAAAGCAATAGAAAAAGAAACCTCCATCAACAGGACCGAGTCTATCGTAGAATCCATTTTCACCCAACCCTTCACCAAGGTAAAGCCTAAGAAACATATGGTTTATTTGGAAATAAGGATTTCACCAAAGTGGTTTTTCCTGATTGCCTGGGACCTACTAAGGCATCTGTTTTGAATTTGGAAGCCAGTCGCAATAGTTTAATGGAAGCCGATCGTTGAATCATTGTAGAAAAATATCAAAACTGTGGACAGGAATAGTTATCAGTAATTTTTGAAATTATATCTTTAGTAGTTACATTACGGGTATAAAAACCACACGAAATGAAAAATTATCTTTTATTGGCATTCAGCCTATTGTTGTTTTCCTGCGGAGAAAAAGACGGTGAAAAACAGGCGGACTTTTCTAATATCACTTTCCAAATAGACACGGTAATTGTAGATCCAGGAAATGAAATCATCAATCTGAGATATGGCCTTTGGAATAGTGTCCTGAACAACAGTCACTCAAAACTTTTTCTTTTCGATAATCAGGCTTACACTTTGGATATAATTGATTTGGATCAATTGATCCTGGAAAGGAAAGTTAAGTTTGAGAAAGAAGGTCCTAATGGTGTGGGCTCCTTTGTGAGTTGGATGGGGCTATGCGATGACAACAGAATTCTATTGGCCAGTTTTGAGGGCATGGGCCTCTTTGACCTAGATGCGAACAAACTGATGACCTATAAATTAGAAAAAGATAAATTTGAAGGAGACAGTCTTTTGGATGGGGAAAACTTTTATCGCAAATCCATCTTAGCTGAAAATGGTGATGTCATTTATGGCTTATTGGGAAATTGGGCTGATGAAATTGAGTCTTTTGCCAAGATTGATTTTAAAAATGGCCTCATAAATAAATTGGAACTCCCCGGAAGGTCGGAGCTTCCAGACTATTCTGTGATGCTAAGAACGGACAATATGGTTTCCATAATGGCTTCTGATAAAAGTGTTAAAAAGTTTGAGAACAAGCTGATACTCTCTAGTTCTGCCTACAGCACACTTTTCATTATTGACATAGAAAAGGACAGTGCTTACATGGTAGATTACACACCTGTACTAACTTCCAAAGCCAAAAAAGGAGGTTACCCCTCAGAAGTAGATTCTGAAAAACGTTTTAAAGAGGTCATGGAAGACATCTATGCTGAAATCAACTTTCAGGCACCCATCTGGGATCCCAAAAACAGAAGGTTTTACAGATTTTCTTATGAAACCATCCCTACCGGTAATACAGATGGTCCTTTGTTTGAAGACTCCGAAAAAAAACCTATTGCCAAAATTTACATCAGTATTTTCGATGAAAATTTTAATCTTTTAGGAGAATCCTTAGTCTCCCAAATCCAGGGAATCCCAAATACCCCATTTGTCAAAGATGGCCTGATATGGTCTTATGTCAACGTTGATGATGAATTGGGATTTTTGCGAATGGAAATTAAGTACTGATGCTTACTAAAAAGTATACCATAGTTTTCTTTTCTATTGTGTTTATACTACTTTCCTGTGAAAGTAAGAATGGCTCAGCAGACAAGTATTCGGGCTTAGTTTCCATTGATACTGTTTTGATCGAACCTGGGGGTCAGCTTGTAATGGCTGCAGACAACATGTTTTTGAGCGGATTTTCTAATGATCTTTCCAAACTCTATCACTACGATACAAAGAATGGTGAAATTGAAGTAATTGACCTCGATCTTTTAAAACTAGAGAAAAAACTAAAAGTTGCTCAGGAAGGTCCTGATGGCGTTGGAACTGTATCTTGGTTTGATTACTGGAACGATAGCCTTTTTGTCTTTTACAATTTTGCTCAGTTAGGTTTTTTAAATCACGATATGAAGAAAGTACGTTCTATTGACTTACGAAACTCTTCTCTTATCAAAATGGTCTTAGGGGAAGGATTTGGATTCAGAAACTCGTTCTCCTTATTAAATTCAGCCAATAAAGTTTTAGTGCCGGTTGAAAGCTTTGATAATGATTTTCTGCATTTAGCCTTTATTGACTTTGAAAGTGAGGGAGTTAAAATTATCAAAAATTCAAGATTGGAAAAAGTGAATGATTACAAAGTCAGGCATATCCAAGGGAATAGCTATCGTTCCATTATTCAACCAATTGGCATTTTAAGTTGGGACAATAAGGTATATATCTTCAATAAAGCGAATAATGATATTTTTCAGTTCCTTCCTGAATCAAAAGAACTTCTTTCTGTAAATGTTGGGCTGGGGCAAATCCCCTCGGGAAAAAGTAAGTATTACCGACTGGAAACAGAATCTATTGAGGAATTCGAATCTCAGTTCTTTGCTATGCAGGAAGAAATTGGATTCCAGAAATTGGTCATTGACCGGGAATCTGGGAACTTTTACCGAATAGCGGAAAGAAAAGTAGTAGCTGCATTCGAGGACGCACCTGCCAAATGGGATGTCTTTCTTCTGAAATATGATCCTGAGTTTAAATTGTTAGCAGAAGTAAAGATTCTCGACAGGCAGCCACTTGAAGGATATAAATCCGACTATTTTGTGAAAGACGGAATGGTCTGGCTTAGGATAAATATAAACGATGAGCTGGCTTTTATCAGAATCAAAGTCACCTAGAATCAATCATCTCAGGATTTGAGCAGCAAGTGATTTCTCCTTCTATAGAATTCACAATCGCTTTCCCATGAAATTCGAAAGTTAAACTTACGTTTTTCATGGTATTTTATTTTGAATTATAAAAGTTAATCTCTAGTTTTACCATGAAATTCGAAAATACAACTTACGTTTTTCATGGTAAAAAAGAGATATATTTGGCCTTTATTACAGGAATACCTCAGCCTATTCCCTGCTGTTGGGCTAATAGGACCACGACAGGTAGGTAAAACTACTTTGGTCAAAAATCTTTTATTGGAAAAAGAATCCATCTATCTGGACCTTGAAAAAGCCAGCGATAAGGCCAAATTAGTCAATGCAGAGCTATTCCTGAAAACCCATCAAAACAAAACAGTCATCCTGGATGAAATTCAGATGATGCCGGAATTATTCACTGAACTCCGTAGCCTCATTGATGAAAAGAGGGAAGCAGGTAGATTTATTCTCTTGGGATCAGCATTACCTGACCTGATCCGTAAATCAGCCGATTCTTTGGCGGGCAGGATTGCTTACCTAGAACTCACCCCCTTTCATTTAGGAGAAGTTGAGGCAGATGAAATAGATAAACTTTGGATCAGGGGAGGATTTCCCCTTTCCTATCTGGCCTATTCGGAAAGAGGAAGCAGACTTTGGAGAGAGAATTTTATCAAAACATATATCGAAAGGGATTTAGGGCTTTTAGGCTTAAATACCGACCCCTTTCTGGTGGAACGCTTTTGGCGCATGCTGGCCCATGCACAAGGAGGATTACTGGTTTCTGAAAATTTCGCCAGAGCCTTGGGAATCTCCCGGCCCACAGTGAATAGGTATCTGGAATTTCTTCATGGCTCCTTTATGGTCCGCCTTCTTCAACCCTATTTTCCAAACGTGAAGAAACGTTTGGTAGCATCTCCAAAGGTCTATATCAGAGACTCCGGCCTTTTACATAGTCTAACAGGTATTGATTCTTACGAGGATTTGATCAACCAATTACTGGTCGGGCATTCATGGGAAGGCTTTGTGATTGAACAGATCTGTAATGTACTCGGGGATGCCTATGAATATTATTTCTACCGAACCCACCAGGGTGCAGAATGCGACTTGCTACTCGTAAAATCAGGAAAGGTCAAACATGCCATTGAAATCAAAAACACCCTTTCCCCAAAAATCAGTAAAGGTTTCCGCATCAGCATGCAAGATACCAGGGCTGAAAAGGGGACCATTATCTGTCGCATCACAGATTCCTATCCTTTGGAAGAAAATATTGAGGCTATGGGACTTTGGAATTTTCTTGAAAACAAGAAATCCACATTTTCAAAATAACTACTCCCCCATTATGAAAATGGGACTCAAAAAAATTCAAAAACTATAAAAAGAGTTTTAAATTCCGAAAACTACAAATTCACTTATCAATTAGTTTGGAGGAGGGGGGTAAAACGAAGCTTTTAGAATATTCTTTGGCAGCTGACTCTTTAATTGATGTAATTACCTGTAAAATAGTATGTTATAAACATTTCTAGATTTGGCATTTTAAAATTTATTTTTTAGGTTAGCCAACGTAATTAATCTTTTGAACGAGATTATTTCTGATGAAGCTGTTTTTGAACTATGTTTTTATGGAGAATTGAAATCAATTATGATGTTCTTATCATACAACAAATTCCTGAGATCAGTTTTGAAGAGATTGAATAGTCCTAGTGTCTGTTTTTTATTAATAACAATCTTTATTTCAATTAATTCCTTTTTTTTCACTTCATGTAACCGGAATGAAAATTCCGAAATTAAGGATTTAGGTTTCTATCTTGAGCTTGTGGATTCTGTAAAAATTGAGATACCCTACGAGTTTGGCTTGGTATTCCCCAAAGTTATTGATGGTAAACTTTTAGCTTATAGCTATCTTGATCAGACTTTCCATGTTCTTGATTCAAAGGGTAGGCTTCAGAACTCATTTAATCATCAGGGAGAGGGGCCTAAAGAGTATACCCGGAATCTGTCATTCGTTACGATAAACAACAGACACTTGATTTTCATGGATAATAAAAAGCTATCTTATTTCAGTTATCAGGGTGAATGGGTGAAGAGTATCCCCTTTAATGACCCAAACAAAAGCCTAAGGGGAGGAATGCCTTCTAATGAACTGGACTTTGTTGGGGAAAATAAATTTATCGTTCCGAATATTTACCTAGACGGCCTTTCCAGAAGACCAGATCATCGGGCTGTTCTTGATTCTGTGCCAATTTGGCTTCAATATGAATACTCTCAAATAACAAATCAATTTGAAATAACTGAGTTCGGTCACTTAGACACTATGAGTGTTTTTTTCTCTGATTTTAAGTATAACAGTTATTCACCAAGGACTTTTGTGGATGGCGGAAATGTGAATCTTTTTTTCAATTTGACGCCGATCATTTATACGTACAGTATTGGAGAATCAAAGTATCCAATAGAGAAAATAAAATTCGATGTCCCAGGATTTAAAGAGCCTATTGGATTGGATTACAAATCTATGACAATTGATAACTATCGGCATTTTAATAAAGCGAGTGATATAAATAGCCACATGAATGATGTTATATCTTTGGATAATGAGCGGATTTTCTTTGTTTACAGTCAAGGAAAAAATATAAGAATGAATGACAGTGAAGCAGATGCCATTGAAGCCCCTGATCCTTTGTTTTATGGTTATTTTTATGATTTTTCTTCTAGAAATGGGAGTCAAGTAGTTTTACCAGAGCACAATGGTCATCCTTCATTTTGGAAAAAGGTATCTTATTTGGGAAACAATAAATTTCTTTTCGTTTTTGAAAATGAAATTGAAAGAGACTTTTATTGGGGGAAAATATTTGAATTGAAGTCAGCCAAATCTCGGTAAGAACAAGCCATATGATTGGATCATTAGTTGGGGGGCAGTGTAATTCAGTAACTTGTCATTGATGTTAAATAAAGGTAGGTGGACAAAGTCTTCAGCTGACCTAAAAGCCCTAAGTAAACTTTCAGTTTTACCAACTCCTAAAAGCTATACATTATGTTAAGGAATTTATTAGTCTTTTTTTTAATACTTGGGCTAGTTGCCTGCGGAAAAGGGCAAAAGAGTGATGAGCTCACTTCAAATAAGGGGGTCGTTGAATTTGAGTTTTTGGATTCTCTTAGGATTGAATCACTGGTTGAACTATATCTTGCTGACAAAAATGAACAAACGCAGCATCTCCTTTTCAATGAGAGGCAAATGGAGGAATTATTGATTACAGATCTTAAGGGAAATATTATTTCACGGTTTGAACCAAAGGGAGAAGGTCCTAATAAGGTAGAAATTCCTTTGGAAGTGGCTTTTTGGCAAGAAGGAATAGTAATCAAGGAAATGTCTCCAGAGCATAAGTTTAATTTTTTCGATGGGAACTTTAAAAAAATAGCCCAAAGTCCAGCACTAACAAAAGGGCTAAATTTTCTTACCATTTACAATTCACACAGGAGTTTTTCAGTCCTTGAAAATGATGGCAAAACCTTTATTATCGGTCAGGATTTAAATATGATTCCAGATCTATTTTTAGACGAAAAATCCGAGAATTGGAGCTTTTATGAAAATGCTGATATTGGATATATCTATTATAGGGATACTGAAGAATTAAAAACAATTAATTTATATCCAAAAACGTGGAGTCCAAGACTTGAAGAGAAATGGGCGGGGAGGGTTTCTTCCTATTTGCAGGTTTCGAAAAGTGATAATAGAGTAGCAGTACTCCCAAGTGTTGGCAATGAGCTGTTTTTTTATGAATTGAAAGATGCAGGCATTTCTCCCCTTTTCCAAATATCGCTTATTCATCCTGAAAGAAAAGTTGATTTTCCCTTCGATCCCAAAAATGACTATGTATTATATCCATTTTTTACACAATTATTCAGTGGAGGCAATTACTTTTTAGCAGAATTTCACACAGAATTACCCCAAGAAATTTATGATACTTTTCGAGCAAAAGGTGAGGAGTTTCATAGTGATCCGGAATACTGGTCTACATTGGAGAATTACCGAAAAGTAAAATATATCCTAATCGATAAAAACGGAATTCAGGGTGCAATTTCAGAACTTCCAATTTCTGGTTCAGTACACTTTATGGATTCAAATGATATTTTATACGTAAAGCGTTCTTCAGAAAACGAATTGGATTATAATGTTTATTATCGTTACAGAGTGTTTTTAAAATAATTTTTATGGAAAACATTTCTTAAAAAGAACGGATTATTTTGAAAACCACCTTCCCCTTTTACAAACAACCCGACTTTAAAGACTGTGGTCCCACCTGCTTGCGCATCATAGCCAAGCACTATGGCAAGCTGATTTCCCTCAAAGAAATCAGAGAAATATCCGAAACTACGAGGGAAGGAAGTAGCTTATTGAAACTCAGTGATGCAGCAGAGGCTATGGGACTTAAGTCCATAGGGGCAAAATTGAATTTTAATAAACTTAGTGAAGCCCCCCTTCCAGTTATTGTCCACTGGAACAAACATCACTTTGTAGTGGTGTATAAAATCAGAAAAGATATTGTCTATATCTCAGATCCAGCTTATGGTCTGATCCAGTATTCTAAAAAAGAATTTATTTCACGATGGATCGGCAACAATGCCGATGAAAATACCAAAGAAGGCATCATCCTTCTGCTGGAACCTACCCCTACATTCAGGAAAATGAAATGGGAGGAAAAGGAAAAGCGTTCCCTCAGCTTCCTGTTCAAATACCTCTTCAACTATAAAAACCTGATAGCCCAGCTGGCCATCGGATTGCTGTTAGGCAGTCTCTTGCAGTTGATTTTTCCTTTCCTTACCCAGAGTATTGTGGATGTGGGGATCCAAAACCAAGATATTAACTTTATCTACCTGGTCCTTTTTGCACAGATCATGCTCTTTCTAGGGAGGATCAGCGTGGAAGTGCTCCGCAGCTGGATTTTGCTGCACTTGACGACCCGGGTTAATATTTCACTTGTTTCGGATTTTTTTATCAAATTGATGAACCTGCCCATTTCCTATTTCGATACCCGCATGACTGGGGATATCATGCAGCGGATTCGCGACTACCGCTCCGGGCCATCCGGAGCATGTGGCTTGGTATCATTGGTATTTAAGCCTTTGGCCTATTTTGGAAAGGAGTTGAAAATCCTTTACCAGGGGTACGAAGGCGAAACCTGCAGGCAGCCATGTTATCCAAAGGTACAACCTTCGGACAACTGAATACAGAATTTTTTCAAAAACTATAAAAAAAGTTTTAAATCCCGAAAACTTCAAATTCACTTATCAATTAGTTTGGAGGAGGGTCAATTAGTTTGGAGGAGGGGGGTAAAACGAAGTTTTTAGAATTATCTTTGGTTTATTGCTATTAAAATAATTTAAATGCCTTCAAATTAGTAGGTTATAACGCAATATGGGTTTGGTATTTAAAAATTTATTTTTTAGGTTAGCCAACGTAATTAATCTTTTGAAAGAGATTATTTCTGATGAAGCTGTTTTTAACCTAAGTTTTTATGGAAAATTCGTTTTTGATTTTAAAGAAAATTCTGCGGCTACTGGATATTCCTTTTACTAAGGGCTACCTGGAAGAAATAGTAGGATCCCATCCTGAACAGGAATCCTTGCTTTCCATTTCAGATACCTTGAAACAATATAAGGTGGACAGCCTTGGACTCAACCTTACTATAGAAAAGTTAGAACAAATTCCGTTGCCCTGTATAATACAGATTCAAGAAAATGGACATCCTTTTTTTAGTGTGCTTACTAAATCGGAAATAGATACCGTATCCTACCTGGATGAAAAGGGGAAAATTAAAAACACTTCAAAAGAGGATTTTGGCAAAAACTGGACTGGTGTGACCTTGCTATTGGAAAAGTCTGATAAATCAGGTGAACCTGGATTTAAGGCGAGACAGCAGGATGCTTTCGTCTTCCGTTTTTTATGTATTTCCCTAGGATTAATAAGTCTCATTGGGTTAATTGCTTTTTATCAGCCTATTTTCGCAAACCCAAACCAAGCTCTTGTAATTTTGTCCCTTTTCCTGATAAAAGCTATTGGATTGTTCATTTCCACTGTTTTGCTTTGGTCAGAAGTTGATAAGGGCAATAAAGCAATAAAAGATTTTTGTACAGGAGTGGAAAATAAAGACTGTAACTCAGTTATTTCTTCCTTTTCATTGCCAGGAGGGATAAGTTTAAGCATCATAGTTTTTGCCTACTTCTTTTCTGGAGTTCTCTTTTTGCTTTTGACTTCATTTTCAGGATCAGGTTTGCAGTTTTTTGGCTATTTGAGTCTGTCCGGAGTATTCATAATTCCCATTTCCATCTATTATCAATGGGCAAAAATCAAGAAGTGGTGCATGCTGTGCCTTTGGATTTCGACAGTACTGCTCGCAGAAATATTGCTTAGTCAGATTTTTCTTGTAAATACCGGCTCCGTACAATTTCAAGATTTGACATTGTTTTCCTTCTTATTTATTGGGACAGTAGTGGCTTGGCTGAGTCTTAAGCCATATTTCCTAGCTAAAAAGGAACTCCAAAAGCAAAAAACCAAACTGACCAGATTTCTTTCCAATAGTGAAACCTTTGAACATTTTTTATCGGGTTCAAGAAGTATTTCCAATAATCCAGAAGGATTGGGAATATTACTTAAAGGGGAAAATGCCAAATATCATGTACTCAAAGTATGCAATCCTTATTGCGGACCATGTGCTAATTCTCATCCTATTTTGGAAGAATTGTTTGCTTCCGGAAACATAAACTTACAGGTCATATTTCATCCCGGCGGAGAAGATGCAATTAGGTATAAAACAATCAGTCATATTATGGCAGTAGCTGCTCAGGCAAGTCAGGAGGAAATACAAAAAGCACTTGACGATTGGTACCTGCCAGAGAAAAAGGAATATGAAGCCTTTGCAGCCAAATACCCCATGAATAGGGAACTAAAAGCACAGGAAGCTCACATACAAGACATGTTGAATTGGTGTGAACAGGAAAACATCAACTATACTCCCACCATCTTTATCAATGGATATGAACTTCCTAAAGCTTATACAGTTGAAGACCTAAAATATATTTTGATATAAAACAATCAATTAGAATGTAAAAATATTCAGTCGCGATGGATGGTCAGAAGCTTCGGCTGACCCAAATGTCCGGAGATTTTAATTTTCAATTAAATCTAAAAAAAATGAAAAAGTTAAGTTTAGAAATGCTCAGACTTACTTCCGATGAAGTACTTGGAAGAAGTCAGATGAAAAAGATTACAGGGGGTCAATCATGGATATGTACCTGTGGGAATAATCCACCAATTACTGTTTGGGATAGTGATAATCCAGATCCGGGTAATTATTCTGATCCAACTCAAATTTGCACTGCTGTTTATAATACAGGAGGTTCTTGTTCGCCTGCTTAAAATCTATAATTACCTATTCAAATTAAATGGAGTTCAGAATTGAACTCCATTATTTAATAATTTAAGAATTTATGCCTTTAATTACTTTAAAAAAAATACTGCTAAGTTTTATTGCTTTTATTTCATTATTGGGATGTAAGAATAATCAACGATCTACGCTCAAAATTATTTGTATACCTGATAATACTAACACACATGTTTATTTGTCTGAATTTTCTGAAGAAATTAATGAAATTCAATTGGAAACGTCACAAAATATCCTGTTAGGATTTATCAATGATGTGATTATTTATGATGATAAGTTATTTATTAGAGAATTGAAGAAGGTGTCGATTTTTGATTTAAATGGGAATTTTATTAAAATCTTAGGAAAATTGGGAGATGGACCTGGTGAGTATAGAACTGTTAATTCTTTTACAATAGACCAAGAAACAGGAGATATCTATTTATCTACATACAATAAACTAATTGTTTATGACTCGACATTTCAATTGAAGGAAGAGCGGAAACTAGGTTATCCAATAGGTTATTTGAAAATTTTAAATGGGGAGTTGTGGATAGTTTCTGAAGAAATAGGAGTAGCGGTCGAGGATGGAATAGCAAATAGGACCAATATTTATAAACTGGATAAATATTATCAGATTGCAGATACTATTCCATATAGAACAATTAAAATTGATAAAAAACGTATTGGAGGTTATCCCTTTAGATATTGGATGTCTAAAATTGAAGATGATCTCTTTATGTTTATGCCTGTACTTACACCCGAAAATATGATGAGGGATACATTGTATAGAGTAGAAGATAAAATGGTAGTGCCTTCTGTAAAGTTCAATTTTGAAAGAAAACAATCCTTGGATGAAAGAGACTATCAAACACTTTTACTTTACAATATAGTTAATAGTACTTCTTATTATATTTTGGAATATGATCAAGATTGGAAACGATATATGTTTTTGTACGACAAGAAAAACCAAAGAGGATACAATCTTAGTGAAGGCTTGATTGATGATGAAGGGGATCCTGTGTTTCTAAGGCCCCTGGATTTGGATCAAGATCTGTTTTATTATATTAAAAAGACAGAATTTGAAGATAAAACCATTGAGGAACTAAATCCCTTAATTGGGATAGTGAAACTGAAATAACATGGTAAATACTGTCTTCTATCCTATAAACATATAAACAAAGTTTTTCTACTTGTAGCCCCATTAGTTAATTGAAGTCCTTCCCCTTCTACAAACAACTCGACACTAAAGACTGTGGACCTACCTGCCTGCGAATCATCGCCAAGCACTATGGCAAGTTGATATCGTTAAAAGAAATCAGAGAAATATCCGAAACTACGAGGGAAGGAAGTAGTCTATTGAAACTCAGTGATGCAGCAGAGGCTATGGGATTTAAGACCATAGGGGCAAAACTGAATTTTAATAAACTTAGTGAAGCCCCCCTTCCAGTTATTGTCCACTGGAACAAACATCACTTTGTAGTGGTGTATAAAATCAAATAAAAATGAAAAAGTTAAGCTTAGAAATGTTAAGACTTACTTCCGATGAGGTATTGAGAAGAAGTCAGATGAAGAAGATAACTGGAGGGTATGGCACAGGTAATTGTAGTCATTCTGTCTGCTCACCAACACTTCGGTGCTGCAGCGCTCACGATTATTGTAATTCGGCAGGAAACGGTCAATGTGTGAGGTGCGGGAGTATCTAATAATTATGATTCAAGAATCAGAAAAAGAGTACTGAGCTAATGCTCAGTATTGCTTATTTAATACATGAAATATGAGAAACACCATGCTTTTGCTGTTGTCTACAGTATTAATTTGTTGTAAACAAGGCCCAAAAGATCAAATCAGCCGTGTTCAGAATTACAATGCGGAAACCGTAACCATTGATTCAAAAGGTAAATTACTTGATCTTGGATATTATTTATTGATTTCAGATGTCAATTTGAACGGTGAAATATTGTATTTGTACAATAGTTATGAGCATTCAATAGACGAAATAGACCTTAGAAAACTAGCATTTAATAAAAGCTATATTTTAGAAAAAGAAGGTCCAAATGGGACTGGAGAGTTTGTTAATAAGCTGAACTTAGTGGATCAGAATATATTTTTTCTGCAATCTTTTGGTAATTCCATTTTGATGGATAAGAAAGGAAATTTAATACAGCGGGTAAATTGGAACTTTGCCATTGATTCATCTGGATTGCCTTTTGAAAATACCCCACTGATTGAAATTGCAGTCGGCACTGAAAATATAAAAGTTTTCGGACTGAGTTTTGATTATTCATCAAGACAGGTTTTCCTAAATGTTTTAGATGTGGGAAATAATAGGGTAAGCCAGTTTGATATAGATCAAGAAAATTCATACAGTAATTTTGTATTAGCTATTGACGATCCAGCAGCTTACACTTACTTAGATCCGATTGTTTATATTGGTGAAGAAAATGAATTGGTAATTGTAAGTCATCAATTCTCCAATGAATTGTTTCTTTTTGACAATAAAGGAAATTTTATTAGGAAGGTAAATTATCAACCAAAGCTTACACAAAAAAAAGCTGAAAGACATCTTCTTAAGCCACTTTCTACACTTTCTGAGCTGGGCAAAACTTACCAATCATTACTGGAACAAGTCATATTTGGTCCTCCGGTATGGGATAATGTAAATAAAAGATATTTACGTTTATCTGCCCAAAGATCATTTTCTGATAAGAAGTCTAAGGATAACTCCCTTTTGCCGGACATAAAGGAAGTAAAGGTGTTTTTATCATTATTTGATCAGAATTTCAACTTAACCACTGAATTACTCATTGAGGAATTAACTACTGAATATGTAAAGTATTTTATCCAAGGTGGGAAACTTTGGGTGTTTCAAAATATAGATGATGAGCTTGGGTTTATAGTTATTGACATTTAATTCCTTAAATGAAGTGAATCTTTTAAAAAAATGTAGCAATTGTTGACCATAAAATATTCAAACGCGATGAATGGTCACAGACTTCGGGTGACTTTAATGTCCGAGGAAAGTAATATTTAATAAAATCTAAAAATCATGAAAAAGTTAAGCTTAGAAATGTTAAGACTTACTTCTGATGAAGTATTAGAAAGAAGTCAGATGAAAACAATAATGGGAGCGACGGATTGTTCCCATACAACTACATGTGGAAATGGAACGCAAACCTCAGGTTCTGGTCCATGTCCAAACGCAAATGATGCTTCTCTTGAATGCTCAGGTAATGGAGGAGCAATTAGCTGTGTTGCAACTGGATGTTCATGATAAATGAGGGATTAGTTCAGGTTTATAACTAATCCCTATTTTCTCCCTAAACAAGAATATCCTAAGAATAAAATTGTTTTGCCATTATTAAAAATAAAATCATGATTATCATTTTCAATTTATGTAGAGTTGCTTATTCAATTTTTATTGTGTTGACAACAATCATATTTTTTTCTTGTAAAGAAAATGGTATCCAATCTCAAATCCCCCAAGCTGAATTGCATAAAACTAACGAAATGGTCATTGAAAGGGATACCCGGTTTATTATCCTAGACCATCATCTAGAAAAGAATGTTTTTCTGGCTTATGATGCCATTACCAAAAGCTTTATATGCATAGATGGCAAAGGAAAGGTCATAGATGAAATAGAAAGAGCAGGTGAGGGCCCAAACGAATATTTCACAAATATACTTTCCGCTGCATTCAATGAAAGAGGAGACGGTTTTTTCCTTCAAAGTTCAAATGAATTATTATGGTATAATGAAAATTGGGAAGTGATAAATCGGTGGAGATTCAGCTCCTTCTTCAATATTATTTTCTATGGAGGACCTAAAATCAAAACTCCCTATTTCTTTCTCAATGGTGCAACATATCCTCAAGTTTTGCCCTCTTTTTACTCAAATATTAAGATTCCAATTGCAGATGTAGACCCCTCAATATCTTCCCGAAATTTGCTCGAGGTTTTTGATCCATCAGACGGATCTTTGACCTGGAAGCTTCCAATCCAATTTGGTTCCTTCAGCCCCTATAAACCCGCAGACAAAGAGTTTGACTTGACACAGGTGTATTTTCTGGATGACAATCAGAAATTACTCCATCTTACATTTGATAATTCCCTTACCATTGGGATTTATGATTTAACCAAGAATTTTGAATTGGTAAAATATGTCAAAATAGTCGAACAAAGTCTGGAAGATAAGGGAAAAGGTAAAACAGTCGGTTTATACCCTGCGGATGAAAGTGGCTACATCCTACTCAGGTACTCAGGAATTAGTGAAGTGGAATTGGAAAAGAAAAAAGTCAATAATGAATATTATTTCCCTCTTACGGATCCTACCTTGTATAAATTTTACTTTTTGGATAAAGGTCATCTAGTTTCCCCTCCCATTAGTTTTCCTGAAAATTTTGACCCAAATGCAGAGATTATCCTGTTGGAGAATGGTAAGATCTTAATGCGTGAAAAAGATAAAGATGACGAAGAATCGACTTATTCAAAATATGCTGTTTTTGAATTTAGATTGCATTAAAAAATCTAAAGGTGAGATTATGGTTTAAATTAAATGTAATAACATATTGCTTGCATCTTGGTTGCCCAGGAAACCTATTCAAATCTACTTTTAAAATGGAAAATTGAAATTTAAACCTTTATCAACACCGAATTATGAAAATTTCCATAAAAACCACTAATATGTTACAATTTAATTTTTAATATTTTAGTTTGGTAAATAAAGTTAAGCTCAAACTGCTCAGGCTTACCTCTGATGAAGTATTGGGCAGGAGTCAGATGAAAAAGATTACAGGGGGGTATGGAGGTTCATGGTATTCAATCATAAAACAAACCCGGCAAAAATAAAGAAACCTCTGGCACATAAGTCACCAGCAGAAGAATAATCAGACTGACCAAGAGAAATGGGAAGCCTGCCCTGGTAATTTTCTCCAAAGAAATATTTCCTATACTGGAGGCCACAAACAAGCAGACACCTACCGGCGGAGTGGTCAGACCAATGACCAAATTCATGACCATGATGATGGCAAACTGTACCGGATCCACTCCGACATGCACCGCCACTCCCAAGAGCACCGGAAATAAAATCAGCAAGGCGGCAATGGTCTCCATAAAGGCACCTACAAACAGCAGCAGGATATTGATCAGCAAAAGGATCAGAAACTTATTTTCCGTGAACCCAAGTAGCCCGGATGCTATCAGCTGCGGGATTTCCTCCACTGTCATGATCCAGGCAAAGAGATTGGCGAATCCCACCAAAACCATCAAAGAAGCAGTCATCTTCGCAGAATCCAGAATGACTTTGGGTATTTGGGCCCACTTGAGCTCCTTATACACCAACAAACCAATCAACATGGCATAAATTACTGCCATGATAGAGGCCTCGGTTGGGGTAAAGACTCCTCCTATAATGCCAAACAAGATCAACAGCGTCATCATTAAGGCCCAGAAAGCCTGATAAAAACTCTTGACCATTACCATCAGGGAAGCTCTTTTCTTCTTTGGATACTTCCGCTTCACAGAAATAAAATACGTCAGTCCAAGCAAACCTAAGCCAAGAAGTAAACCGGGAATGATCCCTGCGATAAACAGTTTCCCAACGGACAATCCCGTCATGGTAGCAGCAATGATCATGGGCAAACTGGGAGGAATAATCGGGCCTAAGGTGGAAGAGGTAGCCGTCACTGCGCAGGAAAACCCTTTATCATATCCTTCCTTTTCCATGGCGGGAATCATTACCGATCCAATACTGGCAGTATCGGCAATGGCTGTTCCGGAAATCCCCCCAAACAGCATGGAAGCCCCCACATTGGCCAAACCCAAGCCTCCCCTGATATGGCCAAGCAGGGCATTGCAGAAAGCTATGATCCTTTGAGTGATTCCTGCAGCATTCATCAGGTTACCCGCAAGAATAAACCCCGGAATGGAAAGTAGCACAAAGACATCCAATCCTGCATACATCTTTTGGGGAATCACGATCAAAGGAATGTCGGAAAAAAGCAAATACACCATGGATGACAATCCCAAAGCAAAGGCTATAGGAATACCAATAATCAGGAAAATCAGAAAGGCTAAAAACAGAAGTAAGATCATCTGGAATTTCTTAAGCGATTGATATTTTTTTGAAACTCCTTTGCTCCATAAAGCAAGACCAATGCGGACATACAAAACATCGAAAAGTAAATCAAGGCCATGTTTACTTTCAGGGAAGCTGAATGCTGCAACTGTACAATTTTTATTAAGGGGATGGAATACCATAACATCAATCCCATCAACAAAAGGATCATCAAGAGAATGAAACTACCTATAATGATTCTTTGCTTGGGGCCCATTGACTCCAATAGGATATCCACATTCACATAAGACCTGTCCTTTACCGCCAATCCCGCTCCCAAACTCACCATGTAGATGAAACAAAACCTTGCCAACTCCTCCGTCCATGGAGGAGACCATGGAAGCGCATAGCGGGCAAAAACCTGCAAGCACACGGTCAGGATCATCAGGATAAATGACCCAACAACTGCCCACTCCAAAGCCTTATCTAACCTGTTGAATCCGCTCATACAATTCAATTTGTTCTTTGGTAAAACTCTCCCGGACAGCCTTCCTGGCCATTTGCTCAAAAGCGCTCTTATCTACTTCAATAAATTCCATACCCTTGTCCTTTAAGAATTGGACATCAAGCGCTTCCTGTTCCAAAAAAAGTGAATGCTCATACTCCTGCATGATCTTGGCCGATTCCATAATCACTTGCTGCAATTCCTCAGGTAACTTCTCAAACTGCTTATTGCCCATCACTACATAAGCCCAACCCTTCACATGTTCAGTAAGGTTGACATATTTTTGAACTTCATAGAGTCCCGCATTCCTGATCAGCGCGAAAGGATTTTCCTGACCGTGAATGGTGGATTGCTGCAAAGCAGTGAAAACTTCCGAAAAAGCCATAGGGGTTGGCTTGGCACCCAAAGCAGACCAAGTGGACACGTACAAAGAAACATTGGGAACCCTTATGATCAGGCCCTTTAGGTCGTCAGGATGACGGATGGGAATATTACTGGTCAGGTTTCGGGCTCCTCTCTCGAAATAGGCGATAGGCTTCAATCCAGCCATATCGATGATATGCTGCGCCATTTCCTTGCCGATTGCTCCTCCTGCTACCATATGAAGGTGATCCGAGTCCCTGATGGCATAAGGTGTGGCACAAAGAATGGCGTAAGGTAGGCTCCAGTTTTCCAAAGATTCTGCAGTGATCATGATATCCATCACCTCAGCTAAAATCCCTGTGATCATGTCCATCTCCTTCCCCAATTGCTCATTGGGATAGACCTTGACTATCATTCTTCCCTGGGAGCGCTGCCGGACTTCTTCTGCAAACTTTAAAGCCGCTTTGTGCCAAATGTTCTGCTCATTGGCCAAGTGACCAAAACGGAGCACATACTCTGCCTTTTCCTGGGAAGATTTATCTACACAGGTAAATAATAAAACTGAAATCAAACAAAAACCAATTAGCCGCAGAACTTGCATAGAACCGATGGAAAGCAGTCCTATAAGATATCAAAAAATAATAAAAAAGTTCCTGATTTTATGAAGAGTGGAACCTCCAAGGGTTTGGAACCCTTGGAGGGTTTTATTTATCAAAAAGGAATTCTAACGTTCAATGCAATATTTCTACCCATCTGATTCACGCCAAATGGCCTGAACAGGGACATATGGTCCAGGTATGTTTTGTTCAACAAGTTGGTTCCGCTGAGGTACACATCCAATAGATTATTGGAAACTTTGAGGTTGCCCCCAATATTCAATCCCAAAAGATAGTAACCCGGCGTGGCTTCTTCCAAAGGAGCAGCCCTATCCTGATCAAAAATCAATGATCCCAAAATGCTGATATAAGGTTTTTGAATCCTTCCAAAATTTTTCATCCTGAAATCTACAGACTGGGCCCATCGAAAAGCAGGGATATAGGGCAGAAAGGAGTTGTCAGATCTCCTTTGACCTATCACCCAACTGTAATTGGTTCCGAAATTCACCCATTTTGCAGAAGCGGGTTGGTAATCCAGTTCAAGCTCACCTCCATACAATCTGGCATCAGCCTGTTCAAATGTCCAAACCGTCAGATCTTCTACTCGTTCATCGGTTGGTGAAAAGAAGATGTAATTGTTGATATGGTTGTAAAACACTTCTCCGGCAATGGAAAAACCATTGTTGGTATACCTGATTCCAAAATCTGTCTGCAGGTTCTGTTCCCGGACAAAATCAGCATTTCCTCTTTCGAAACGACTGGTACCAGGATGTGGGCCATTTGAAAACAATTCGGCAAGGTCAGGCGCACGGAATCCCTGAGCGATATTCAATCGGAACCTCCAATGGGAATCCGGTCTAAAAGTGGCACCTCCACTAGTAGTAACTCCATCAAAAGTCCTTTCCAACATCCTATTGGCAGGTTCTCCTGGCAAGATAAACCCATAATCTATTAAATGAGGGGCACTGGCATCTGCTGTAACCTTCCTAAAATCATACCTCAGGCCACCTTGAAGTACCCATTTGTCTTTGTTATAATTCAATAAACCGTAGACCGAGCGGTCATCTTTTGTTGCATCTGGGATTAGAAATTCCCCGGCATTTTCAAAGTTGGTATTTTTCAAATAAAAACCCTGTACTCCAAAAATCGCCTCAACATGAGGACCAAAGCCTTTAAAATACTTCAAGTCGTACATGAAATTGGAGAGATTGATCCCCAAATCTACCTCATCAAACTCCTCCTCTATCTCTTTTCTCCTATTTATGTGATAACCAAATGTTGCTTTCAACCTATCTTCTCCCAAGAATATATTGGTCTCTGAATTGAAAAAATGATCCCTAACATCCTGGAAAGGCAACTGTAGGGACCTATCATTTCTCGTGGTCACCAATTCCTCCATGGCCTCTTCATCCAGAATCCCAAGGCGCTGTTGGAGAAAAGTATATCGCACGCGCGTATCTCCCCATTTTTTCTGCAAGCCTACACCTGCTTTGATATTTTGTGTATTGAATCTGGTATTGCCAACTGCATTTCCATTTCCATCCAGATAATCCGCGTGGGATTCTGTGGCTCCTCGTAAAGACCATGCAAATCCATTTTCTGTGGAACCTTTGACACCTATATCAGATCTCAGGCCTAATGAATTACTGAAACCCCTGAATACTGCATCACCTTCCACCTGGCCGGCTATCGCATCTTTTTCTTCTACCAAGTGTACCACTCCAGCCATGGCACCAGAACCATAAATAATGGAAGCAGGACCTTTGATCATTTCAATATTGGCTATACCTGTTTCAGTCATACCCAAACCATGGTCAGCACCCCATTGTTGATTTTCAAAACGTGCACCTTGATAAAGTGAAAGCACCCTGCTGAATGAAAGACCACGGATAACAGGTTTACTGATACCCGGCCCCAGTGAAATTTCGCTTACTCCAGGTGTTCTGGCCAATGCCGACATCAAATTGGGGGATGGCATTTTCATCAAATCAGATCTGTCCACTTTCTCTATACTGATAGGAGAACTCTCTTTGCTCATGATATAGGCGCCGGAGACTACCACTTCATCAATATTGGTTGCTGTTTCTTCCAGTTCAAAAACAAGGCTTCTATCCGATCCAGGCCTAACCGATCTGATGATGGTAGCATAACCTACAAATGAAATCTGAACGGTGATATTCCCAGATGGAATGGCTGCAATTTTAAAACTGCCATCCAGATCTGTCACTGTACCCCTGTTCAGTTCGGGTATGAAAATAGTGACTCCAGGTAGTGGAGCATTGGTGTTTTTATCTAAAACCTTACCATTGATACTAAGGTCTTGAGCTGCCTGGACATCCATAGATAATATGTACAAGGTCAGCAGCAAAATATATCGCATGCTAATTACGTCTTTTAACTTTTTTGAAATAAGAAAGGAATTGGGAATCCATGTCCATTGAGAATGAACGCAAAATGAAAAAAAGTTAGACGTAATATGGGGGCCCTCTCAGGTCAAATCCCAATGATACTTCCTGGGAAAACTCCTGGGCTACAAAACCGGAGTTCTTATTAACTTCAACCCTGGAAAAATCAGGTATTTCAATTGATATGCTGTAAATAAAATAATCCGCATGTGCGATCAGATCCAGAATAATCAATTCCATTTCCGAATGGCCATGATCAGGCTGATCTTCTTGCTCTTCAGTCAGAATTGGGTGGGCATGGGTGATGATTCTACCATTTTCCAATTCATGGGCATGAAAAAAGAGCACCCCATTGGCCAAAATGGTCAACATTAAAGCCAAACTAAAATGGCTCATGAATGGCAATATGGTTCGCAAAAATCTCAACCCGTATTTTAACTTGTGGAGTTTACGCGAATATAAGAAACAAAGTTAGATTAGACAGCCCTTTTTTATTTTTAAATGTGCACAAAATTATTTTTTAGCTACATCTAAAACTTATTTATAATTTCTTTATTCCGTATTTTTCGATCATGATTAACTTCCATTTCAGGCCCGAAACCTATTTTGACGGCACAGGGCCGACAGCCTTACTGGTCAAATTAACCTATCCTGAAAGCCAATGGGGTGAAGAAATAAATATTTACACCAATGTGATAGACGGTGAATACCATTTTGAAGCAATTGATTTTTATGGAAACGAATTGATGCTCAGTCCTGAAAAATCAAACAAAACGCTTAGCCTACAGGAAGTGATTTTCATGATTGAAACGATGGAGGCTAACCCCATACTTCAACAGGGAAATATTGACCTTACCTTATGTGGCATACCTGAAGCAGAAAGTTATTTATATCCTGATCTTGAAAATTATTTCAATGAAAAAAGGAAGCATTTTGGATTGATTTAAAAATCCAGAATGGACTCATAAGTCCTGCTCAAGACTTGATGGGTTTTGAACCAATAAACATAGGTATCATAAGCAATGCACTCATTGAATAAAAATCCCTGAAAATGAATCTGCAGGATGTCTTCTTTTGGCAACCAGCTTCTCAGGTCATTGGCTTGGTCAATGGTGAGTTGATCCAATGGAATAAGTTTACAACCGTCTATTTGGATTGGGGTCATTTTGTTCATCTTCAATTACTTTTTACAAAGAAAAATAGAATACCTAAGAGTTTGATGAATAAGAAATTACCCTTTTGTTAATTTTATTGTACTGCCCCAAAAAAAATCTGATGACACAAATACTTTTGATTCCAGCATTCCTTCTACTTGGAATACTCTTACAAAAAATCAAAAACCTTCCTACAACTCTTCCAAAACTTCTTAACAATTACCTTATATTCATCGTTTTGCCCGCATTGGCTTTGAAATATCTGCCCATTATTGAACTTCAGTTAGAACTAGTCTTGCCCATAACCTCTGCTTGGATCACCTTTGGCCTTTCCTGGCTGATTTTTGGAAGTTTGGGAAAATTCTTCCATTGGCGCAATTCTCTGACAGGATGCCTGATCATCACAGCGGGGCTTTCCAATACCTCTTTTGTAGGAATTCCTATCGTCAGGGCGCTTTATGGAGATGAGGCAGTAAAAATTGCCCTATTGATAGATCAGGGAGGTTCATTTATTTTGGTAAGCAGCATAGCAGTAATTGTTGCATCCATTTACAGTGAAGAAAAAAAGCGAAAGCGTGATATCACTAAAAAAATTGTGACATTTCCTCCATTTATTTTTTTCATTTTGGCCATTACAATGAACTTGACCAATATAACCCCCCCGGAATTCCTTTCAATTCCATTGGATATTATAGCTTTGTCTTTGACTCCTGTAGCCCTTACCTCTGTAGGACTACAGGTTAAAGTCAGTTTGCCCGCCATCAAAAATCCCTACCTTTGGACTGGTCTAGGCTACAAATTGCTTTTTATTCCATTTTTTGTCTTAATCCTGTTTAAATACCTCTTCCAATTGGATGGACTTGTACTTCAGGTCTCTGTGATTGAATCTGCCATGGCCCCAATGATTACCGGGTCCATTATTGCTATCAGCCATGGACTTGAACCCAAACTTGCCTCCCTTTTGGTAGGAGTAGGCATACCACTTTCTTTTGTCACTATTGCAGGATGGTATTGGGTGTTAGCCTAATTATCATTTTTTCTGGTAGTGTCCGGTTTAGCTGGCTTAGGACGGATCAGACCCTTCAGTACATTTTTAGCTTCTTCAGTAACTCTTTCTTTGGTATCTGATACCCTTCTTTCTGCTTCTCTTTTGACACTGTCCTGAACCATTTCAGCTTTCAGCTGAAGTTCTTTTTTGATACTATCCTCGGCTGCTTTAAACTGCTGCGTCACTTGCTGCTCCAGGTTCTCTTTTTCATTTCTTACCCTGGATTGTAAGGCAGTAGCCAATAGATTTTCTATGCTATTGCCGCCTGCAAGGGAAATTCTTGGATTACTGTAATTCCCTCCCAAGCTTATTGCTACAGGAATTAAGGTTGAAGCATTAGCTTCCGTACCTGAAATATTGGCCAAAAGAGTATTGGCCTGGGCCCCAAACTTGCCAGCAGGAACTTGCATATTAACAAGGTAATTGATAGTCCCATCAAAACCGGTACTCCCCTGTACATTGGCCTGATAATCCCATAGCCTTACATCAAAAGGCCTTACCTCCAAAATCCCGTTTTTGATTTCAATAGGGATGGTAACATTTCTGAACTGAAGGGTATTGGTATCATTTAGTCTCGTGAGACTTGTAATCCCTTGAAGCAATTGGCTATTTTGAAAAGCAGCTTCAGCAACCTTCAAAAGGCCTTTGGCACTAAGAGAAGACAATACAGGCATCATATCCTGACCAAGAATTCCTGAAAAATTCAGGTTACTATTAAAATTCCCTGTAAGGTGTTGGGCAATAGGGGCGAAAGCTTTCACTGTGTTGAGATTCTCAAAGGCCTGTGCAATGCTTAGATTGGCCAAGTTCAGTCCAAAATCAAACTTTGGTTCACTCAAATCCCTCGGATCATAAGTACCATTGAGGCTGATCTGACCTCCAAGGGCTCTCATTCCGGCATCTCTAAAAGTGAGGACACCTTCTTTTAGGTTCATGGTTCCCTTGACTTCTTTCAAGTTCATATTGTCATATATGACCTCATTAGCTGCCACTGACATGCTGAAATCAATGTTTTTGGGAAGTTCCAATACAGTAAGTTCTTCACTATTACTGCTTTCGGACATCCACTCATTGACATCAAATTTGGAAGAATTGAGCGACAGTTGCCCTTTCAGGATTTCATTATCCTTCAAAGCAAAATTCAGATAATTCGAAAGGTATCCTGTAGCCTGGACAGGACTCTGTCCCACCCTGGCATCAAACTGGATAAGATTTATACGTTCAGGAGAAAAGTCAGCCTTGCTGTCATGAATACGAATACCCTGTGGTAAATCGGATGAAGTAAAGTAAAACTTACTTACCTCTATATTACCTCTTGTATCGAGTCGGTTGTATCTCCCCTCCTCTACATCTTTATAGGAGCCCTTGGTAAATAAATCTGCACGGATGATGCCTTCCATAATGATATTTTCCATTGGAAAAATAGCCAAAAGCTTTCCTAGGTCCACAGCTCCTTTAATAGCTCCGTCCCAATTGAGCAAGGAAAAATCCGAAATCCTAAGCCTTCCCAAGATATTCTCATCCTCCAAATCAAATCCAAAACGGCTCAAATCAACCAAAAAATCGTTCATCTTACCTGTTTTATTCTGAATGGTAGCACTTACATTCAGATTTTCAATAGGAGAAGGATATTCTTTACTTTTCACATATCCATTTGCGAGCAACAACTGCGCATCAATCGCAGGTATAAGCTGGGAAACAGAATCATATCTCCCTTTGGCCGTAGCATTGATATCAAGCAATCCTTTTAACGTCATTCCCTCAATTGGAAAAATCGAAGTCATCTCCTCCAAGTTAAGTTTGCCTTTTAATGCCCCATCCATATCATAACTCACCAAATTGGCCAAGGTGAAATGGCCGGAAAGCGGATTGCTGCCAAAATTCAGGTTGAAAACCGGAATCTGAATGCTCGTATTGTCAAGGTTGTCTGTTTGATTTTGGATCCGAATATCCACATTTACATCACTGACAGGTCTGGGTAGCTCTGGATACTGAAAAAAACCTTCACTGATCTGAAGCCCAATATCAAAAGAAGGGAATGCTGTCTCGTTATAAAGCCCTTTGAATACGCCGCTAAAATCCATGGTCCCTGAAGTTCTGAGACTGGCAAAACTATCCGTATACATCCCCGGAACTAGAGAAAGGATACTCTTGAAACTGTTGTCCCTACCACCAAAACTCAAATCAAATTCAATCCCTTCTTCAGGCATCGCTATATAGCCCCCAAAATCAAACAAAAAGTCATTGAGGGCAAAATCACCTTTCCCAAAACTGAACTTCATTTGCTCCATATCGATATGCATCAGTGTCTCCCCCTTGAATTGTTTATTTCTTAAATAATTGATGCCTTCATAAGTAATTTCTGCAATCAAGGCATCAGCTTTTATGGGCAGGTCATATTGGTTTAAGGTGAAATTGCCCTTTCCCTCTGCCTGAATATTGCCCAGGGCCATAAAATATTTAAGCTGCCTATCATCATAGACCACAGCCACATCATTAATACTGATGATATCCACAGCCATTTTGAAATTGCTTTCTGGTGTTTCTTCTTCAGAAGGATAGGTTATATCATAATTTGCCCTCCCATCTTCAAGTACTTTGACATACACAGTCCCACCATCCAGATGCACTCCGGTCAAGGTAGGATATTCATCAAAAAGTATAGACCTCAGGTTAAAATCTATCTGCAACTTGTCCATATGGACCAAGGTATCATTTTGGAAGGGCGGATTACCTATAATCCCTAATTCTTCAACGGTAGCTGATATATGTGGAAAACGCTTGAAAATACTCAGGCTGATTTTATTGATATCAAAATAAACCTGAGCATTTATTGTGTTAGAAATTTCACGGTCTATCCTTTCTGCAATTTTATCCTTAAAAATAAAAGGTAAGGATACCAAAGCGACCAATAAAAAAACGAATATGGCTAGGCTAATCAGAATTGCTTTTTTCATGACAATATGGTTAGTGGTACAAAGTATTAAACGAAAATTTACTCAAAAAGATGCTGCAATCCCCTTGCCAATACAAGTATTACTTCCTCCAAACTTTCTGAATTTCAGCATCCAATTCTTCATGGATATGATAGTTGGAAGCCAATATATCCCCTCCAAAGAGATAATCCGAACCTTGCCTGAAGTCTGATATTTTTCCACCTGCCTCCATAACAATGATGGCTCCTGCCGCCACATCATATGGCTTGAGATTATACTCAAAAAAGCCCTCTGCCCTTCCGCAGGCAACATAACACAGATCCATTGCCGCACTGCCCACTCTTCTAACCCCATGGGATTTTTCCATCAAAGACCTCAATATTTTCAGGTAATCATCAATTTTAGAAAATCCGCTGTAAGGAAAACCTGTAGCAATAAGACTTTCCGCAAGTCTTCTGGCTTTACTTACCTGGATACGCTTTCCATTGAGGTAGGCACCATGGCTCTTGACTGCATAAAAACACTCATCTTGGTTGATTTCATAAACAACCCCAAGGACAATTTCATCTTTATACCTCAAACCGATACTTACCGCATAAACAGGCAATCCATGGATAAAATTGGTCGTACCGTCCAATGGATCGATGATCCAGGTATAGGCTTTTCCATCGCGGGCTGCAGTGCCCTCTTCGGTAATAAAATCTGCCTCAGTTAAAATAACCTCCAATCTGCTCACAATGATCTTTTCTGCTTCCTTGTCCACATAGGAAACCAGATCATTCAAGCCTTTTTGTTCTACTTTCTCGAGGTCAAAATTTTTACGCTCTTCTCTAATAAATGCACCTGCTTCTTTGGCTATTTCCTTGGTACGTTCTAAAATATGTAATAAATCTACCATATCTTTTATTGATTTTTTTTATATCTCCTTAATGACGGAAAATCCTACTCGGTTTTTTTATTCTGCCTTTAGTCCTAGGGCCTTGCCCTAGGCTATTACAGGCCGGCCCTTCAGGCCTTGATTACCAACCGTATTTGCCTATCGCTTAAATAAACCCCGGGTTGTACCCGGGGCTATTATCCTAAAGGGATTATACCCCTATCAGGATTTTCAATGTCCCCATTCTAGGTAATTACCTTAATGAATTCCTTAATTCCTAAACTCCTTAATGGTTCAAAAACTTCAACCTCCCACTTCCGACATCCGACTTCAAACAATTAACTTCCGAACTTCAAAACTTTTTACCTCTTACGTCTAGACTCTCGCTTCTCTTCTCTCGCTTCTCGCTTCTCAATTTTCGCCTCTCTTTTCTCCCTTCTATCCTCAGCCCTACCCTCCACCACCAAAACAATTTCACCCTTTATGGGATGTTCCTGGTAATATTCAATGAGTTCTGACAAAGATCCTCTGACATTTTCTTCAAAGACTTTGGTAAGTTCCCTGGACACAGAAGCCAAGCGATCT
The DNA here is from genome assembly GCF_003014575.1 of Cecembia rubra. GTDB lineage: Bacteria > Bacteroidota > Bacteroidia > Cytophagales > Cyclobacteriaceae > Cecembia_A > Cecembia_A rubra. The sequence continues at coordinate 227,597 of NZ_PYGF01000005.1, read as the reverse complement.
GGGCCAAACGCTTCCGCCAACTGCTCCAATGTTTTCATCAGACGATGGGGAGATTCATAAAAGACCATAGTACGGGTTTCTTCAACCAATGATTGTATCCTTGTCTGTCTACCCTTTTTATGGGGTAAAAACCCCTCGAAAGTAAACCGGTCATTCGGTAATGCAGAATTGACCAGGGCAGGTACGAAGGCAGTAGGCCCTGGGAGGCAATTTACCTCCAAACCTGCCTCTTTGGCTGCTCTTACCAATAAAAAACCTGGATCAGAAATTCCAGGAGTCCCAGCGTCACTTATAAGTGCCAGCACTTCCCCCTTCTTCATCCTTTCAACCAGTTTTTCTACAGCTTTGTGCTCATTGAATATATGATAACTTTGGAGAGGACGATTGATTTCCAAATGCTTGAGCAATTTACCAGAAGTCCTGGTATCTTCTGCTAATATCACATCCACTGAGTTCAATACCTCAATGGCCCTTAAAGTAATGTCCTTTAAATTTCCTATCGGAGTAGGAACAAGGTAAAGCTGTACAGATTTGCCTTCCAATTCCGACATCCTATAATTTATCTATGGCCTCAGCCAGTTTTCTATCCTTCTCCGTTATGACATTTCCTGCATCATGGGTAGTAAGTTCAATGGTCACCGAATTGTAAACATTGCTCCAATTTGGATGATGGTTATGGGCTTCGGCTAGGAAAGCTACCCTGGTCATAAAGGCAAATGCTTCCTGAAAATCCTTAAATGTAAAAGTTTTCTTCAGACGGTTATTCTCTTCTATCCACATAAACACATTTTTTAAAGTGATATAACTCCTTCGATTTTTGCTGCTCGGTCATAAACCTCCAGAATTGCCTCACTGCTTGGCATCATGGCTTTGATTGTAGCAGAGACGTATTTTCCATTGGAAGACTCTTTCAAGGTCATTTTATTGTTAGGCAAAAGAGCCGCTACCTGATCTTCCCTCCCGCTCAAAACGATGAATTTGAACATGTATAAGGTCGGAAATGAAGTCTGTGCTTCCAGCTTCTCTTTAAAGGCCTCTCTATCAAATGTAAATTTCATATTCTGCGAATTTATATGTTAACAGCTTTCCTCCCAAAATAAATCCCAAAACAAAAAACCCATGGATAGGCTCCATGGGTTTCTGTCTTTGAGTCATAATTGTTTAGAAGAACTTATATCTATAATCTTTTACATCGGCCAAATCTTCAAGAGCCATCATGATCATGTAGGCTGTTCTCTGTGAAGCGTTCAAGGTCAATTGTCTCTGATAACCGCTATAATCCGCTACTTCAGCAGCAGGTGTAATGGAATTGAGTTTCAGCACGATGATACCGACATCTTCATGGATAGGCTTGCTGATTTTGCCTGATTCCTTAAGTCCAAATGCAGCACCGATAGCTTTTGGAGCAAATCCTACACCCGGCAACACTGAAGCACTCAATCTCAGGTCAGGAATGTTATCTAAAGATGCTTCATTAGGATATGCAGACTGCATATCCTCTAATGTAGCCTTACCTTCCAATTGCTTCTTGATCATCTCTGCCTTTTTGTCATTTCTCACCTGGCTTAGGACCTGGGCCCTAACCTGATCCAAAGAAGCAGTTCCTTCTTCATATCTGCTTCTCAAAGTGGCTACGATATAGCTATTATCCAATTCAAAAACTTGAGAGACCTTTCCTACAGAGGCATCATTAAATGCCCATCTGATGACTTCCCTAGCTCCTTGAAGGTTATTAAGGTTTCTGTCAAATGCTCCAACACTGTTGGCCTGAATGATTCTGAAGCCTTCTTTTTCTGCATTTTCCGCGAATTGCTTGGCATTAGATGCATTTGCTGCAAAGAAATCAGCTCTTCTGAATACATCATTTCTGGTAGCATCACTAGGAATCAGTTCCAGTTCCAAAGTTGCAATTTTGAATGTCTCAGACTTGGGCATTTCAGTCACTTCAATGATGTGGTAACCATATTCGGTTTCAACCAATCTATTGATCAAACCAGCAGATTTTACAGCAAATGATGCCTCGGCAAATTCTTCAACAAAATCCTCTTTGGCAAACCAGCCTAGATCTCCGCCTCTCTGTGCAGTAGCGTCCTGACCATATTGTGCCGCAGCAACCGCAAAACTTAATCCATCCTGTATTTCTTTTAAAACATTCTGGGCATTTGTTCTTACTTCTGCTTTTCCATCTTCACTCAATCCTTGTGTGCCAAATAGGATATGGCTTGCCCTCATCCTAGGGGTACCATTGAATTTATCTGTAATTTTATAGGATACGTATGTTGACCTGCTTGTAAGGAAAGGCCCATAAGTCTCACCTACCTGAATGTCGTCAACGTTTGTAGTAAGTGAATTGGGTAGGGCATCTCCAGGAAGTATAGTGGCAAAAGGTCTTGCTGCCTCAGAATTTCTCAATACGAATACAGAGTCATTGCTGGCATTCCTCAATTCCTCTGTCAATTGTCTTATTTCAGAGATTACAGCAGCAGAATCCTCACCGCTAGGCATAAGATTGAAAGCCACATAATCTATGTCAACAGCATTGGAAACCTTGAATTTTTCCTTGTTTTTGTTGATATAATCTCGCAACTCGCTGTCAGATACCTGCACATCATTGTCCGAGATGGCATAGAATGGAATAAATACATAATCTACATCAACAAGTGAATTCTGCATTTTATGCTCCATTCTTCCCTCTGCAGAAGTAGCAAATTCAGACGTAGAGAGCAAGTTGTCATATTTCACTCTCAACCTCGCATCAGCAAATAATTTTTCCTGCTGTGCCCAGAATGCCCTTTGCTCTGGACCTGCATTTTCCAAAGATTGAAGGAAAGTCACCAGCTGATCCCTGTCAAACTCCCCGGTCATTGGATTGGTCAATTGCTGTCTGAGTTCAGCGATAATGTTTTTACCTTGAACCATGTCAACCAATTCAGCATCTGAAATGGTAAGTCCCAAGGCCTCATATTGAGAAGCAAAAACTTTGTCTACAATCAGGGCCTGCCATGCCTGCTCTCTGATGGAGTACATTTCATTTTCGGAAGGAGTTCTTCCTGTGTTCTGCTGGAAAGAAAATTTGATCTCTTCGATTTTCCGAATGTATTCCTCATAGGAAATACTTTCACCTGCAATCTCACCAACCTTGTTTGAACTGCCACCTAAAAGGGTGGAATTGGGGCTTAAAATATCTCCCCCAACAATAAACAATATCAAACCTACTGCGATAACGCCGATTGCAAGACCTGTTTTCTGTCTAATTTTTTTAATTAATGCCATTCTACTGGATTTTTGAAGTGCCGCAAAATAATTACATCTAGGTCTAAATTCAAAATAATATGACTGTCAATAAATCACTTATTCGAATTAAGTGACGGATTATGCTTTACTTTTAGTGTTTCAATGCGATGATCCTGCTTTGCCACTATAGTAAAAGTCAAATTACCGAAGGTGATACTCTGTCCTTTTTGGGGTATATCTTCTATCAAAGAGAGTATAAAACCTGCCAATGTTTCAAATTCTCCATAAGGAAGCTCCCAACCATATTTTTCATTAAGGTAATCAATTTCATGACGAGCACTGATCAAATATTCATTTTCCGAAATCTTTTGCTCAGTAAGGTCATCTGTATCATATTCATCCTGTATCTCTCCAAATATCTCCTCAATGATATCTTCCATACTCACAATTCCACTGGTGCCACCAAATTCATCCACTACCAATGCCAGACTTTTCCTTTCTTTGATAAATTGGATCAATAGTTCATTGGCAAGGGCAGATTCAGGAACAATAATGATCGGGGTCAATATGTCCCTGATTTTTTTTGGTTTTTTAAAAAGCTCCAGCTGATGGCAGTATCCAATGACATCATCTATGGAATCTTCATATACAATAATTTTGGAATGCCCGCTTTCAGCAAATACCTGCTTAAGGTCCTCAATGGTATCCTCCACGTCCACAGAAACAATATCGGTTCTGGGCACCATACACTCCCTTATTTTGATAGTTTTGAATTCTACTGCATTGTCAAAAATCTTGGTATCAATCTCAACTTTTACATCCAGGCTGCTATGTTGTAAATTATTTTGGATAAAGCTGTTCAGATCAGTGACTTTAAATACTGGTTTGTCTTCACTATATTCCAGTCCAAGTACTTTTGTTATGAAGAACCGGGACAGCCCAACCACCAACCACACAATCGGATACATGAGATAATAAATGATCTGAAAGGGGATAGAAAGTGCGGAAAGCAAACGGTTAGGATTAAGTAAAAAAATGCTTTTGGGTAAAAATTCTGCGGTAACCAAGACAAGAATGGTGGAAAGTATGGTCTGAACAACCATGATACTGGCCTGATTTTCCAAATTGCCCGGCAACCAAGCTGTTATCCATGGCTCCAGCAAATTGGCCATGAAAATACCGTAAAGAACCAGGGCAATGGTATTCCCAATCAGGGTAGTCCCGATAAACTGACCCGGCTTTTGAAGAAAATTGGAAAGAATTTTACCTGAAAGCAGCCCCTGTTTATTCTGAAGCTCAATGTGCAATTTATTGGCAGATACAAATGCTATTTCCACACCCGAAAAAAAAGCGGAAAATAACAAAGTGATAACCACATACAACAAATAGCCTGATTCCATTATTTCCTTTTTCCTTTTAGGTCTGAATTATCCTGATCGTCGTCCTTGCCGGACCTTTGATTTTGCCTGTATTTGTACCAAAATAACAAAACTACAGCCAACATGAAAATGGGGTAGGAGGCCACAATCCCTTGAGTGATGGTCTGATGTGTCCCTATGATGACAAAGGCTGCTGATAAAGACAATAGAGCGATATTGCTGACTTTCATACTTAATTTCCTTCTCCAGGAATAATCATTCTACTATTGAACGGCTTGAATATTTTGTAATCGTTAAATCCTTCATCTGCTTCCATTCCTGTACCATTTATAACTGTTTCTTTGTCTTGGATGGTGACAAATTTATCAGTATAAATCTTTTTTGTATTAGGGTCCCAGAAAAGTTCCTCCGAAGCAAGACTTTGGTCTTTCTCCAAATTCTTGACCCTCACATCTCCTTCTCCCCTGTAAAGATTATTATTACGATTATAAAACCCCTTATCAGCCCGCATGGTGGTAGTCACATTTCCTTCTTTATCAAAAAAAACAATTTCGATCCCTTCTGGAAACTCCAGGTCTCCGGATTCAAATTCCATCTGCTTTTTTGCCTGCAAATGTGTCCTGACAATGGCTGAATCACTGTGATAAAGGTCAATCCCATATGCAGTACTGATCGGCCCGGTATACACCTCAAATATCCCGCTATCCACTTCAGTCCCACAGGAAATTAAATGGAGGATTAAAAAAAAACCAATAATCAAACGCGGCAATTGTTTCATCCCTGCAAAGATACCAAAAGTTTATTTAACCTAATGTGTCCACTCAACCTGAATTCTAAGACTTTGAAGAAGTAACGAAATGCGGCCAATTCCAAGAAATGTATTTAATGGAGTAAACACAAATCGTTGAACAATTTATACGGAACCAAACCATCTATGCAGGGCGGGAAGTAGTGAATCTCCTTTGGGCAGGCCTTGGACATGCGGAGGACTGAACGTTATGAAATGATCTTATTGGATCATTTTAGTGAAGGTCCAGGTTTTTGGTCAGGGATTCGAATTTATTAAACCAATAGCCTAGCCTCAGGCACATAGTCTCCTAGGTTGGCATCAGCAGGAGGTTTAATAAAACATTTTCACTTTGCAGCCTGGAATCTGTTTCATCTGTGAATTTTCGGCGGACCCTGTTTTACCTTAGTTGAATTCTATCAGGAAGAGTCCAAAGTCAATAAAAAAGGCAGCACTTGGGCTGCCTTTTCTAATTACAAATCAATATTGGGATTAATCTCTTGTTGCTAGAGTTACAGTTTCACCTACCCAGCATCCTGTGTTAATGGTTTCACCGGCCTGTTTACCTTCGGTAAATAGTTCTTCCTTGGATGGGAATCTAGATCTCGCTTCTCTCATACCCTCATTGTTACCTGCTCTTTGGAAGGCATTGTAAGCAGCGATAAATACAGAGTAATCTTTCGCCCTACTTTCGCCACCTTTACAGTCATTGAATGCACCCATGTAGAGGTACCCAATCAAAGTATAAGCCTCAGACGCTTTTTCAGGATCCAATCTGGCAGCCTCCTGAGCAGCGGTTCTAGCAGCAGTTTTTCTGCCTTGCTGTGCATGAATTTTGGCCAGGTCCAGTTGGACATCAGCTTTTTGCTTATTATTCTCTGCCAGAGTAAGGGCTTTTTCCAAGATTGGCTGGGCTTTTTCATACTCTCTATTCTGCATGTACCTCATAGCCCTCACCTGTGAAGTGGAGAAGGTAGGGTTATCAGAATCTATAATCTCCAAAGCAGTCAGGAAGGAATTAGATCCAAGACACTTATACTGAACAGAATATTTGAAAATCTGTTGGGCCAATATCAGATTTGAAGGGTCTGCTTTCAATTTTGGTCCTAAGGTATTTTCAATGAAATCACAGTTGATCAATTCCATTGCAATCAACAAAGCTTCTACATTTGATTTTGGCGTGCTTACATCTACACCTTTTGCTTCAGCTTCTTCCAATAATTTGGATATCTTATCATGAATACCCAATACTTGCTCTGCAGTATAGGCTTTATTCAAAAGATAGTGTCTCCTTACCAAATCAAAATATGCTGCGGTGTATGCAGGATTAATACTTCCGTTTACTTCAAATGCTCTGTCATAGAAACCTACTGCTTCTGCCAATTTGGTCTTATCGTCCCTGAAATATTGATACCCATAATATGCCTTATTTTCAATCCATCGGTTTTCATTGTCGAAGTATTGTTTTCTAAGGTCATATACTTTCATCACTGAGTCTTGATATACTCTCTTCTGCGCTGCGTCTTTTGCTCCAACAGCCGCACCGTTGTAAATCGTAACTCCATTGATATAGATGGATTCATTTAGATCAGGGGTATTGACCAATAGCCAATGCAAAGGCTTTGTGGCTTCCACAAATTGTTCTGACTTCATGTAATCCACATAGGCAGCATTGTATTCTCTCGCTTTTGCCTCCATCTTTTCGTCGGAAGGCCACTTCCATTCCTGTGCCTGGGCAAAACCCGCAACTAGTAGGGTAAATAACCCGGTTAGTACATTTTTAACTTTCATGTCCGTTAAATTTATTCAAATACTCTTTTGTAAAACCATGTGTTATCGTTGAGGGAAAATCCTAAGCTAACACTTAAGTAGTTTTCCCGAATCAATCCATTGCTTGTGGTTCCGCGGGTTCCCAATTGTATGGCGAAGTTAGCCAACGACAAACTGTTTACTGGAACTGAACCTCCAAAATTGATGCCAATATCTCTGATCTGTGTATTGGCTACGACAAAGGGAGTCTGTTCATATGCAGCCCCAAACCTGTAAGTGGTTCTTTTGAGGAGATTATCCACCGCAGTGAAATCAGGGGCAAGCTGAACTCCCAAACCAACTCGATAAGAATCCCCCAAATCCCCTGTGCTGCCCTCAAGATTTTTGTAACTACTTAAAGGCTGCTGCTGAATATCAAGTCCTATTACAAATTTATTAATTTTCTCGTAGGTTATTCCATAACCAATGTTGGAAGGAACATAAACCGATACATTATCATTGTTCCTGATGACATCACCTTCCCCGCCGGGCCTGCTAGCTTGGGCAAAATCTCCAACCTTCGCAAATTCTTTTCCATTAATATTTCCAAAGGCCTGATAAATGGCTCCCAAGTGTAGGTTGCTCTTGCTTCCAATCTTGAAATGATAATGACCCCCAAATTTGAATGCTACATCAGAAACTGTGAATCTTTGATAAAATTCTGAAGAAACTCCGGTAGGAAGTCCATCTTCTCCCAATAAAGAAAGTTGGTTGGTCCTGATAGTAGAGCCAAATAAATATGATCCATGAATTCCCAAGCTCAGGTTTTTTGCAACCAGAAATCCTGTTGAAAGATAAGCTTCAGAAATACCTCCATCCCCATCAATTCTATTTAATGATCCTAAGTTAGAATTGGTTACCTGCCCTCTCACCAAAATGTTATAATTGACACTGGTAAGTTGGTTCAAGCCCAAACCAACAGTTTGCTTCCCTGACTTGAACGGTAAAGAGACTCCCACATAGGAAAGTCCTCCTCCATCCAAAAATTCGGAATCGTTGGCATTTTGTGCATTGATACGTGAATAATTGAATGCGGCCTGGAAGTTGAAGATCGTATTCCTTGTTGTCAGGGCAGGGTTCATGTAATTGAGGCCCCAACCGGTTCCGAAACTTATTCCGGTACCACCCATACCACGGTTTTGGGTTAATCCACCATTATTAAAATTACCTAGTCCAAGTGCACTGTAAGTTGACACACTGGACTGGGAAAATGATTCGGAAAATATGAAGAAGACACAGAGTGTGCTCAGGAATTTCAGCCTATTGGAGATTGACATTGTACGATAATATTCTGTTTAGGCCATACAGGACCAAATTAGGGATTACAAATATGTGGTCTTTTGTTAAGCTTTCAAAAATTTTTGAATCTCCTCCACAAATAATGACCCTCAAACCAGGATATTTGGCTTGATATTCCGAAATAAATCCTTGCATCTCATGCAGGATACCATAATACACGCCGCTTTTCATTCCTTTTTCGGTGGAATTCCCTACCAGCTCTGGCTTTTCTCCCAAGACCAAATTTACCAGAGGCAGCCTTGCTGTCTGTTGGTGCATAGCCTTAAAACGCATCTGTAATCCAGGGGAAATTGCCCCCCCATAGTAACGGTCCTCGTCGTCCAAAAACTCATAGGTGATGCAGCTTCCCAGATCTATTGCCAATAGCGGCCCTTTTTCAATGATACATCTTGCTCCTATTGCGGCCGCTTTCCTATCCACCCCAAGCGTCTCTGGAGTTGCATATAGATTGATAATGGGAACCAAGGTGCTTTTGCTCAAAAAAAGAAACTCAAAATCCAGGAGTTTTTTTAATTCCTCTTCCCCAAGCGTCACCGAGCTGATGATGGCTTGATCAAATACCAATGTGGACGTAAACTCCAAGAAAGATTGAATCTCCTCAAAATAAACCTCATGGAGCAGTCGGTCACCTTCAAATTGGGCCGTTTTGATCCTGGTATTGCCAATATCCACAACAAATTGTTTCAAATCCTTTCTAGAATTACTTTAGCAAAATATTTCGGTACGAAATTACTCAATTTCAAACAGCACGCTTTTTGAATAAAATAAATTTAACTTTAGCCCTGACTATTTAACAAAATTTAACCCATGGACCCACGCTCTTCCTATAAAATGATTGGCTTAATGTCTGGAACTTCTGGAGATGGATTGGATATTGCCTATTGTGACTTTCATTTTGACAATGGAAAATGGAGTTACGATTTACATGAGCATGAGACCATCGGTTTTTCTGAATCCATTGGAAAACTACTTATGGGCGCACATGAATTGAGCGCTTTGGAATTAAGTGTTTTAGATGTGACCTTTGGAAAGTGGATGGGCGAACAGGTTCGCTTTTTTGTAGGTAAACATGGGTTGAATATTGATGCAGTGGCTTCACATGGACATACGGTATTCCACCAGCCCGATAAAGGACTGAGCCTCCAAATAGGAAATGGCTGGGCTTTGCACAAATCATGTGGGCTACCTGTAATCAATGATTTCAGGATGCTTGATGTTCAGCTTGGAGGTCAGGGTGCACCACTGGTTCCCATAGGTGACAGGCTTTTGTTTGGAGACTTTGATTATTGCATCAATTTGGGGGGAATTGCCAATGTATCCATGGAATATGCAGGCATTAGGTTAGCATTCGATATCTGCCCTTTCAATCTGCTCCTCAATCATTTTGCGGGATTGAAAGGAAAAGCTTTCGATGAAGATGGTTTTTTGGCAAGATCCGGAAAATTGATTCCCGATATTTTGGAACAACTCAATCAGGTTAGGTACTATGATATCCAAGGCTCCAAGTCCTTGGGTAGGGAAGATATGGATCAATTTTTGGACATCTTGGAAGAAAACCCCAGAAAGCCTGAAGATATTCTCCATACCCTTTTGCATCATTATGCCTTTCAGATCAAGAGTTCTATAAAACCTTTGGAAAAGGGAATTGCCAAGGTCCTGATTACGGGAGGAGGAGCCTTCAATCTGTACTTTATGGAAATTCTGGCATCCGCTCTTGGCAGTTCTTTTAAAATTGTACCAGTCTCTAAATCCCTGATCAATTATAAAGAGGCTTTGATCTTTGCTTTTTTGGGCGTCCTAAGATTGAGAGGGGAAAATAATTGCCTTTACACTGTGACAGGAGCCTCAAGGGACAATTGTGGAGGCGTGGTCTATGGACTTTGATAATCTTGCTTTTAGATTGGTTTTATTTTCTATTTTTGCCCCCGTAAACCCAAATATTCAAGATGAAAGAGTTACTCAAAAAATTTGAGAACCAACAGCCTGAAATCGTATTTGAATGGAGCGACAGCGAATCAGAGGCAGAAGGCTGGGTGGTCATCAATTCCCTTAGAGGCGGAGCAGCCGGGGGAGGAACCCGAATGAGAAAAGGACTTGACAAAAGAGAAGTGGAATCTCTGGCCAAAACCATGGAGGTAAAATTTACCGTGTCAGGCCCTGCTATTGGTGGTGCCAAATCTGGAATCAATTTTGATCCTAATGATCCCAGAAAAGAGGAAGTCCTGAAAAGATGGTATAAATCAGTTATGCCGTTATTAAAGAATTACTACGGTACCGGCGGAGACCTCAATGTAGATGAAATCCACCAGGTCATTCCCATTACAGAATCTTATGGTCTTTGGCATCCACAGGAAGGGATTGTCAATGGGCATTTTAATGCTACAGAACCTCAAAAGATCAGAAAAATAGGACAGTTGAGGCAGGGGGTTTCCAAGGTATTGGAAGATCCTACATACACTCCAAACGGACCTAAAAAATATACTGTTGCGGATATGATAACAGGATATGGTGTGGCTGAAGCGGTGAGGCATTACTATGAAATCTGGGGAGGTCAGCTGAAAGGCAAACGTGCCATTATCCAAGGTTGGGGAAATGTTGGCGCAGCAGCAGCATGCTTCCTGGCAGTAGAAGGGGTAAAGATTGTAGGCATCATTGACCGGGAAGGTGGTCTTATCAATGAGGATGGATACAGCTTGGATGAAATAAGAGAGCTGTTTTTGAAAAGAGATGGCAATAAATTAGTGGCAGATAACCTGATCTCATTTGAGGAAATCAACGGAAAGATCTGGGACCTGCCTGCTGAGATTTTTATACCTGCGGCAGCATCCCGCTTGATCACCAAGGAGCAGGCAGAAAGAATGGTAAAAACAGGCTTAGAGGTAATTTCCTGTGGTGCAAATGTTCCATTCGCTGATCCTGAAATTTTCTTGGGACCTATCGGGCTTTGGACTGATGAAAAGGTTTCCGTTATTCCTGATTTCATTGCCAACTGTGGTATGGCAAGGGTTTTTGCATACCTTATGTCGGATGCAGCAGTAGTAACAGATGATGCCATTTTCAATGATGTCAGTCAGACCATTGCTAAAGCCATGAGAGTTACTTATGAAAAAAATCCGGGTAAAACCAAGATTGCCCAAGCATCTTTGGAAATTGCATTAAAACAGCTGATATAAAAATTAAACCAGTCATCAGCCGGGTTGGATGTTTATTAATTATTCAGCCCGGCTTATTTATTTTCTGTAGGCCTTTTCATTCAAAATAAGTAGTTTAGCGACAAGAAATTTGGAGTTTGTAAACTGGTTTTTATAAGTTTTCCAAGTTTTTTCTATCCAGAACTCTTGAAGAAAATTGCTTAATTTACACTGAATGAAGAATATATTAACCGTTTTCGTGTTACTATTTGGGATGTTGGTTTTTTCAGAATCTGCAAAAGTCAAGGCGCAGGTAGATACACAGACTGAAATTTTAGATTCCCAAGAGCAATCCGATCCAATTACCAGTGTAGCTGCCCATATCCATGATGAAGCACATGATCACCATGAAGCTGCACCCATATGGCTGGTCATTCCCTTCGTGGCACTTTTGTTGATGATTGCTACCGGGCCTTTATTCTATGAGCATTTTTGGCATCATAATTATCCCAAAATAGCAGTTGGACTGGCCATTGTCGTTGTCTTTTACTATCTCTTTGCACTACACAATGTACATGGTCCTGTTCATGCATTAGCTGAATATGTGCAGTTTATTGCGCTGTTAGCCTCCCTGTACATCGCTTCAGGAGGGATCTTAATTGAAATTGATAAGAAAGCCACACCAATGGCCAATGTAGCGCTTCTACTGGTTGGGGCAGCTGTTTCTAACTTAATTGGTACCACAGGTGCTTCTATGTTGCTAATCAGGCCATTTATCCGGCTGAACAAAGGCAATATTCAACCCTACCATATCATCTTCTTTATCTTTATGGTCAGTAATATTGGAGGATCTTTGACTCCAATTGGTGATCCCCCTTTGTTCCTTGGGTTCCTTAAGGGTGTTCCATTCTTCTGGACTTTGGAACATAATTGGCCGGCATGGATTTTAGCTTTAGCCATCCTGGCGATCATTTTCTATTTCATCGATAGGAAATTCGGCAAAGCAAATGAAGAAGAACTGGAAGAAGTGACTTACTCCAATAAGTTTGAACTGATCGGTACAAAAAATTTCCTTTGGCTTGGAGTGGTCATTGCTTCGGTTTTCCTAGATCCTAACGTGATTGACTGGGTGCCAGCCATCCACTATGATGGTCAAAAATTCTCCTTCATCAGGGAAATCATCATGCTCTCCGTTGCTTACTTCAGCTATAAATTCGCTGATCAAAAAGCCATAAAAGGAAATGAATTCAATTTTGAACCTATACGGGAAGTAGCATTCATCTTCATTGGTATTTTTGGGACCATGATGCCCGCCCTGGAATTAGTGGGAAATTTTGCCAAATCTCCCGAAGGAGCGCAATTGATTACCCACAATACCCTGTATTGGGGAACTGGCATTTTATCAGGCTTTTTGGACAATGCTCCTACCTACTTGAACTTCCTTGCTGCTGCAATGGCTTCCCAGGGAGCTGAAATCAGCAATATCGAAATGGTCAGGGATTTTGCCATGGACAATTACCTTGATTCTGCTTTTGAACTGATGGCCATTTCTATTGCAGCCGTATTCTTCGGGGCAATGACCTATATCGGCAATGGGCCAAACTTTATGGTGAAATCTATCGCAGAACAAAGCGGTATCAAAATGCCTTCCTTCTTTGGTTACATCATCCGCTTTTCCTTACCAATCCTTTTACCCGTATTGATCATTACTTGGTTGGTATTCTTCGCTTTTGTTTGATGAAGATATTATTCAAAATCAATAAAGCCCGGCCAAAAGCCGGGTTTTTTGATATAAATTGAATTTCAGATTACCTTAATTTCTGAATCGTTCTAAAACTAAAAATCCTAAACCCCACCTTTTCTTTTACCCAATTTGCCAACTTTTGGAATTCAGATTAAATTGGATCCGATTATATCCAAAACACATTAAACAAGACATGAACCCAAATAAAAATTTAAGTGTGCTGCTTGTGGCAGGTTTCCTTGCCGCCTGTGGGCAGGAACAAAATTTTCCGAAAATCAACGTGAATTATCCTGAATCAAAAAAAATCGATCATGTAGATGAATATTGGGGAGAGCAGGTAGCTGACCCATTCCGCTGGCTAGAGGATGATTATTCTGATGAGACTAAAGCTTGGGTAATTTCCCAGAATGAAGTGACCTTTGGCTATCTGGAACAAATCCCTTTTAGGGAAGCGCTCCGACAAAGGTTAGAAAAGGTCTGGAACTATGAAAGAATCTCCGCTCCCAATTCATATGGGGAGTATCAGTATTATTACAAAAACGATGGTTTGCAAAACCAATCTGTTCTGTACCGGAAAAAAGGTCCGGATGGTATTGAAGAGCTATTCTTTGACCCTAACAAGCTTTCGGCTGATGGTACAAGTTCTTTGGGTGGTGCTGCTTTCACCAAAGATGGGAGTCTCTTTGCCTATGCAGTCTCTGTAGCCGGTTCTGATTGGAGGGATATCTATGTGATGCAGACTAGCAACAAGGAATTGCTAGAAGACAAAATCCTTGATGCCAAATTCACAGGAATTGCCTGGAAAGGGAATGAAGGTTTTTTCTACAGTACTTATGAAAAACCAGGAGGATCAAAACTTTCTGCTTTTACCAATAACCATAAACTTTATTACCACCAACTTGGAACTGAGCAAAGTCAGGATGTTTTGGTATTTGGGGACGATAAGAACCCAAGAAGGTATGTTGGTGCTTCTGTAACAGAAGACGGCAAATACTTAATTATCACGGCAGCCAATAGCACAACTGGTAATGAATTGTTCATTCAGGACCTGAGTAGGCCGATGTCACCCATTGTTCCAATAGTGAGCAATATGGACAACACGCATTATGTGGTAGATCATCAGGATGGAGAACTTTACATTTTTACCAATCTCAATGCCCCGAATAACAAATTGGTAAAAACCAAAATTTCTGAATTGCCAAGCGAAAACTGGACTGACCTGATTCCCGAAACTGAAAATGTGCTCAGTGTTTCAACAGGAGGAGGAAAATTCTTTGCTTCTTACCTGAAAGATGCCATTACCGAAGTAAAACAATTTGATTATAAGGGCAAATTGGAAAGGGTAGTGGAACTTCCCGGAATAGGCACAGCCAGTGGTTTTTCTGCCAAAAATGAAGAAAAGGAAATTTATTTCAGTTTCACATCCTATACTACCCCTGGATCCATTTATAAATATGACATAACAAGTGGGCATGTTGATCTGTACAACAGCCCCAAAGTAGATTTCGATCCAAGCCTTTATGAAAGCAAGCAGGTCTTTTATACTTCCAAAGACGGGACCAAAGTACCTATGATTATTACACATAAAAAAGGCTTGAAGTTGAACAGGAAAAATCCTACCATACTTTATGGCTATGGAGGCTTTGGTGTGAGCTTGACCCCAACTTTCAGCATTGCCACCACCGTATGGTTGGAAAATGGCGGTGTTTATGCCGTTCCCAACCTCAGAGGAGGAGGTGAATATGGGGAGAACTGGCACTTGGCAGGTACTAAATTGAAGAAACAGAATGTATTTGATGACTTTATTGCGGCTGGAGAATATCTGATTAAAGAGGGATATACTTCTTCTGATTTCCTTGCGCTCAGGGGTGGATCTAATGGTGGCTTATTGGTAGGGGCTGTCATGACCCAAAGACCGGACCTTGCCAAAGTTGCATTCCCTGCTGTGGGAGTTTTGGATATGTTGCGCTATCATCAGTTTACTGCAGGAGCTGGATGGGCTTATGATTACGGCACTTCGGATGAGTCTGAGGAAATGTACCGCTATCTGAAAAGTTATTCTCCGTTACATAACCTGAAGTCAGGAACAGCCTTCCCCGCAACTTTGGTAACCACAGCAGACCATGATGACAGAGTTGTCCCTGCCCATTCCTTCAAATTTGCCGCTACCTTGCAAGAAGCACATGTAGGAGATCTTCCGGTGTTGATCCGTATTGAAACCAATGCTGGACATGGTGCAGGTAAACCTACTGCTATGCAGATCGCTGAGATTGCCGACATCTTTGCTTTTGGTCTGTACAATATGGGGCTGGGTTTTCCGAATAAATGATTGGTTTGATTGATTGAATTAAAGGCAATTAAATATGCGACCCCGATGGGGTCGCATATTTTTATCTGGCATTTTCTTCTATAAATTAGGTGATCCCAATGGGGTCATGCAGGATTCCTAAATAAGAATCTATTGAAGCAAATGGCAATACAACCAAACCCTCCAAGGGTTTCGAGCCCTTGGAGGGTTTTAAGTAAAAAAATAGAAGGACTTCTCGCTTTGCTCGAAGTGACAAGGAAAGGTCTTTTTGGTTAGCTGTCCTAGTTTGGTTAATTTGCTTACTGATAATGAGTCCATTTTGATATGAAAATAACATCCTTAATTCTTTTCTTTTGTCTGCTGTGTACCACTGGCTTTTCCCAAACCCTGGAGGAAGAAAAGGCTGCCATTGCCAAAACGGTTCATTTGTATTTTGAAGGAATGATAGAAAGGGACCGGGATAAACTCGATCAGGCATTTGATCCCTCGGCCAGGTTGATCGGGTATAGGGGGGATAAATTTACAGTAACACCATATGAGGAATGGGCCAGTGGAACAGCAAGGGGAGCAAAGAGGAATCCTGATGATTTCAAAAACCATCTGATTGAAATTGATATCAAAGGATATACTGCGGTGGCCAAGACAGAGCTTTTTTGGCAGGGGATATACTATTATGATTTTTTGACCCTGATCAAAATCGACGGAAACTGGAAGATTGTCCACAAAACCTGGTATGAGGAGAAGCGGTGATTCCTTGTACCATGTAGCAAGTATGGAAAATAGCCACTAAGGCTCCAAGACACTAAGGTTTAGTATGGAAAACTCAGTGCCCATAGCGGCAACCCTTGCGTCCTTTTCGGAAAATTGGTTTCAGGGTTTGGCCACAAAGACACCAGGGCACGGAGATGAACAGAAAATAAAACGCTGGGTCCTTTGTGGTAAAAAAATGGGTTCACGCAATGACCGCAATGGAAAAGCGCATTTAAAACTTACAAACACTTTTGTGCCCTTTTGTTCCTTTTCCCGATTTTCGGGACAGGTAGTGGTTCATTATAAATGGCCACAAAGACCCCAGACTCTAAGATTTAGTGAGTATAACGCAGCAATCTTAGCGAAAATCTTGAGGACTTTGCGATAAAAAAAGGAATAACTTATTGTTTCAAAACTTTAATATGCTCAACTTTTTGTCCCCATTGGATTTCGACCACAAAGACACCTTTGGGTATCCTGGTAATCATCTGGGATAGCTGTTCATTCATCTCGGATTCAGACCTGACAGCCATGGCCTGGGTTTGGGCTGAAGGATGGATCAACCGGAATGTGATAACTTCGTCATCGTATTGTTCACTGTCCAGCAAACTGATCCTTAACTTATTGTCACGGCTTGGGTTTGGATATGCTCGCCATACACCAGTAGTGAATTCAACTCCTATAGTCCGGACGGATAGGATTTTGGAATAGTGAAAATTGCCCATTAAATCCACCTGCTTGATTCGGTAGAGAATATTGGCACTGCCTAGAGGAAGTTTATCATCTTCAAAGAAATAGTCCAATAATATATTGCTCCATCCAGCGGCATTTACTTCCCCGATTTTTTCAAAATTTAGCCCTTGAAGCGACCTTTCAATTTCAAAGTGGGAGGATTCCCATTCTTTAGTGGTGGACCAGGTGATTTTGGTGCTGCGGGACTCATTTAGAAAATGAGCTTTAAGCTGTTCCATTTCAACAGGTAAAATTCTTGCAGCTATATCAAATTCATCAATTCTACAAGTCCCAGTTTCATTATCAATTGTAGTAAGTCTGTAAGTTCCAGGGGATAAGGATTCAATCTTTGATTCTTCGGAGTAAAATCCCGGGTAATCAAGTGATGACCAAAAATAGAAATAGTCCCCCTCTTTAAATGTTACATCTATAACTCCTGTTGGCCTATCTTCATCTGAATCAATACTTGTTACATTCAAAATAACATCTTCGAAATTGAGAGAAGAAGGAACTGTTACTACATTGACAATAGCAGATCCTGAAATAGAACCTTGGGTAACAGTCAAAGTTGCAGTAACTTGACTACCTTCATTTAAATTCCAGACTGTTGGATTAAAACTTGTGGAAGTTTGTGTTGTTCCATTTGGCAACTGAAAACTCCAAGAAACATTGTAGCCAAGTGTCGGATTACCTCCAAAAAGAGAAGTTATCACAAATGAAACATTTGTTTGATTTAAATCTTCTTGAAAACATGCGAACACTGGTCCAAATGAGTAGGCCAAAGTTCCTACCTCAATTGGGATTGAAGGCTGGTTCAAACACTGAGCTGCTGGATAATTTTGGCACCTATAACTGTCCCTTAGGTTATTATTGTTGTTGTTAGTCCATGCCACCATGGGATTGTTCAATTCATAATATTCATTATTACAATCCACAGTAAAACCAGCCGGCAATGGTACTGTTATAATGCAAGTTCCTGTAGAACACGGTGGAACAGTGCCCACAAAATGATTCATGTAATATTCATTGATTACATTATTAGAAACTCTGTCTTTTTTTAGAATATCAGCAATTAACCTGAAATTATGGATACTACTATTGGCATTAGAAGTGTAAAGAATAGATATGAAATAAGGACCACTAGTGGCACAAACATCATTAGGGCTACCAGAACTATTACTAAAATAAACATTTAGTATAGAATAGTTATTTGCATTTCCTTTACAATTTACGCATGTACCATCCCTCAGGTCCGGTTTATTTGGATCAATCGCCAAAACCTTAAACCCCATCCCAAGGGTCAAAACTGAAAATAGAATAAACTTAAAAATAGAATTCATTTTAATACAATCTTTTATGTATTACAAACATACTTTTTTGTTTTTTATAAAACAAACAAAATCAAGTTTTTATGATTTTTTTGTATTTCATATGTATTTTTTTGCTTTTAAAATCTTTTTTTGAATCAAAAAGATAGATTCTAACTGCAATCAAAATTGATAAAATAACCCAATGGAAAAATTTCAACCTATTTGGGGATTTTGAATTTGAATCAATAGCCTAACTGCAAAAGGTTATTTAAAATTATTGGTATGACAGGTGCTAAATATCATAAAAAAACCACTGCCCTTTAAGGCAGTGGAAAAACACTCATGAAAAAAAATTACTGCTTCAACACCTTAATATGTTCAATTTTTTGGCCCCATTGTATTTCTACCACAAAGACCCCTTTTGGGATTTTCAGCAACATTTGGGAAAGCATCTCATTCATGTCAGATTCAGATGCTAGAGTGATGGGTCTGGTCTGGGAGGTAGGATGTATCAACCTAAGAGTAAGCGGTTCTTGACTATACTGATTAGCATCTAGTAAACTGATCCGCAGTTCATTACCATCTGTAGGATTGGGAAAGGCCCGCCAAACGCCTTGAGTAAATTCTATGCCTGGAACCCTCACTGCTAGCACTTCTGAATAATGGTAATCCCCATTGAAATCTACTTGTTTGAGGCGATAGAGTAAGGTTCCCCCTGTAAGAGGTAGAATTTTGTCTTCAAAAACATATTCCGTTAATTGATCACTCCAGCCAGTAGCTTTAACCTCCCCACTTTTTTCAAAGGAGGCTCCATTTACAGCTCTTTCAATCTCAAAGTGGGAAGACTCCCATTCCTTAGCCGTGGACCAAGAAAAACTAACCGTCCTTGATGAATTTATAAAATCAATCGAAATGTCCTTATATATAATTGGCAGCATCTGAAAGGTAATAGGAAATTCAAATAATCTACAAACGCCTGTTACTTGATCGATCATTGTCAGATTATATATCCCTTCAGTCAAACCTGTCAAATTTTGTGGATCATCTGGATTTAAACTATTCCCATCATCATCTGTCCAAAAGAATAAAAAATCACCAATATCTGGGTCAATTGTATCAATTATTATTGACCCATTTGGTTCAAGACTAATATTTTGATCATTATCTGTTAATGAATGTCCAATTTCAAACAATTCAGGGACAGTTATATTCGAAGGGATAGTAAATAGACTATCAGATGGTTGATTATTAATTAATAAATTTGGTTTTATTACATCATTAGGCGATAGATTTTCTATAGTATAAGAAAATCCGCCATTTGAATTAACTACTAAGGGATTTCCATTAACTTCAAAACTCCAATTTATAGTGGCTGGCCTTGCCCCGCCCGCTAATGTGGTTACAAAGAAAGTAACGTCAAAATTGGTTTCTTGCTCATTTATGCAATCAAAAACAAAATCAAAATCATAAATAAATCCTTGTACTCCAATTGGTATTATAACAAGAGGCGGGTTACTGCATAACCCAGGAGCATATCCACCACACTCACCGTTTTGATTTAAGTTGGCATTTGCTGTCCAAAATGCTCGTGCATTAAAAAGCTCTAGAACTTGGTTACTACAATTAAATGTTTGATTATCGAGCTCTAATTTAATTGTGACTGAATTTTGTTGACCAGGCCCGGTACTTTGCACAACCCCGATAAAATACTCTCTATTCAAACTATCAATCCTTACACCTGCAGTATTATTTACAAATAAATCAAATAATAACTTCAAATTATTTAGCTCTTGTCTAGAAGTATAATTTAGAGTAATCCAGAACTCAGGTAAAGGTTGAGATGAATTGCACTGTTGTGCTGTCAATCTCACACCCAAAGAATCACTTAAATAGGCTTCTTGGATTACAAAATTATTCCTTTGATTATTTGCTGGACTACACTCTTCACAATTAACCCCTCCCCCTGAATTACCGCCTCCACCTCCCGAATTACCACCACCTCCTCCTGAACTCTGTCCATACCCCTCCATCACCAAACCAAAGAACAGTATGGAGACAATAATCCCATAATATACAGTACCAAAAAACTTCATTTTACTTAGGGCCTATCAATAATAAATTACTGAATTACAAATATATAATTTTGCACTTGGCAAACACCATATAAATTGAAAAAAATATGTTTTTTGCTTTTCAAATATTTTTATATGTTGTTCCTGTTCTTTTTTTAACGCTTTATATTATTACATTAAAACTCACGTTAACACTACATTTCAAAAAATAAATCAATATTTCCTTAGAATAAATATATAAATCATTTTCCTAAATGCAACATACATTTTTTTAGACACTAAATCAGAATATTTTATAAGTTTTAAATATTTTTGCAAAATTTTATTCTATTTCATACCTTAGCATTTCAAATAGGCCCTAGTAATATGCTTTTTACAGAAAAAAAAAGGTTTGTAGCAATTGCTATATCCATACTACTGGTATCCCTATTTTTTTGCTTTAAAGTAAATGCACAGTGCAGTCAGAATAATTTTGCTGTACCTGAAATTTATTTTTTAGATGACTCAGGTCAACCTATTGACCCAACCCTTCAAACAATAGGCAGTAGGGTACAAGGTAGAATTTATGCTCGCTTTAGTGGTAGCGCAAACAACGCTTTTTTCCCTTTACATTTTGCCTATACCGAAGAAGTTGGAGGAGTATCTTCACCTACAACATCCACCTATTGCGTCATGAATTCAACAGGTACTTCATCCAATCAAATTCCAAAAAATGAATTGGTCTACCTTTTTGACTACGAAATAACCTGGGGAAGCGAAACTTTTTTTAAAAATATCTATATGACTTGGAGAACCAATGACGGACGTACTGCTTGCAGAACATCTGATGCAAGTGGACAGTGTTATTCTTCACCTGAAGGCCTCAAAATAAGTGTGGAGTTCAGTCAGCTACCAGTGGTCTGGGCAGATGTAAGCGCCACCATAAATAATAAAAACCAGATGGTTTACTTAGGTTGGTCAACAGTGAAAGAATGGGAATCTTCACACTTTGAAATCGAAAGGTCAATAGATGATATTGAAAATTTTACAAAAATCGGATCCGTAAGCAGCGTAGGCTGGAGTGAGGGTCTCAGCACTTATGAATTTTGGGACGAAAAACCCCCATTACATGCCAAAAGATTCTATTATAGAGTTCGGCAAATTGATTTTGATGGAACTACCGACTACAGTAAAACAATTCTCGTTAATAATCCATTTCCCATACCAGTTGCAAAAAATTGGCAGGTTTTCCCGAATCCTTTACAGAGTGAATCTTTGCAACTCAAATTCAATGGCAAAAACCTACCTGAAGAAATCATTATCAGGATTTATAATTTCAACCACTCCAAAAGTTATAGGATTGAACCTGCTTTTGGAAATATAGCAATTGGCCATTTGATAGAGGATTTTCCCAAAGGAGTCCTAATAATTGAAGTCGTTACAAAGGTAAAGGTTGAAACACACAAAATTCTGAAAAAGTAGCTACATTAATTCTTTAGGATTTTAATATATTCCCTCTTATTGTCCCATGTAATTTCCAACATATATAGGCCTAAAGGACTTTTTTGAATAACTGCATGCAATTTTGAAGATACATCTTGAACTGAAGGTCCGGTGAAAATCAAGCTTTCTGAGGAAGGATTGACTAACCTAATAACCAATTCTTCACCAGCATATTGCTTGGCATCAAGCAAATCAATTTGAAATTGATCTCCTTTGGTAGGGTTAGGAAATGCCCTCCAAACTCCAGAAATATTGCCTGTAGATTCTGCGCGTATACCAATTACTTTTGAATAATTCACTTTACCTTCAAAACTTACCTGTTTTAACCGGTACAATACATTACCTCCCCTTAATGGAATACTTAAATCTTCAAATCTATAATGTGTTTGTTGCTCTTTCCACCCCATTCCAAGGACTTCTCCGATTTTATGAAAGGAATTTACTCCACTTAATGACCTTTCAATCTCAAAATGACTATTGCCTGTTTCAACTGAAGTACCCCATTCTAAAACCGCAGTCCTTTTATCTTTGATAAATTTCCCTTCAAAATAAAGCCACGAAACAGGCATGATTGTGATATTGCACAAAACAGGATCATCCAACACCGCATAAACAGCATCATCATCAATCTTTGAAATCTGGGAAGGGTCAGGTCTCATTCCACAAACATACACTTCTCCCTGGGTGGTAATATTGACATTTGCACCTCCATTTATCAAAAAGTCAGAGTATATGGTCAAAGATGCAGTTTCCGTTACATTTAGATTTCCACCTTTTACTTCCACGTTTCCCTCAACTATTACTTCGCTCGCACCAGTGATATTTAAAGTGGCATTCCCCGCAACGGTAATCCCTCCGTTTATATCAGAAACATATACGGTAGCACCTCCTGAAGTAGTTATATTATTAGTAGCACCTGCGACATCTATGCTTCCCGTTTCAAAATTTCCAGCTACAATAATATCCGAGCGATTCCCCCTCATCTTTGTTTCCCCCAAAACCGTCAAAGATCCACCAGCCCTTACATCAATGGTGACCTGGTTGCCATTTAAATCCAATTCATTGAAAATTGCTTCCGCCCCATTATGAATGATAAGATCAAAATCATTTTTTACTTCAACAACCTGGGCGGTCAATACTCCTGCAAATACATTGAATCTTGTGGCGCCTTGATTGGAAGATGTCAGATTTCCGTTAATGGTCAGAGAAGCATTCATGTTAAGTGTAAACCCACTTCCTGTAGCCATATTCCCATTAATAGTCCTAGGATGATTAAGGTTAACAGTCACCGGACAGTTGTTGGCTAGCCCTACGTAAGGTGGCACACTGGGAACAGTTGTATTTCCAGGGCAGGAGCCGGACCTACTCCAACACTGAGGATCAGACCACAAACCTGAAGCACATGGCTGACTAGTATATACAACTTGAGCCATTGCCTGGACCGAGCAAACAATTAAAAGAAAACAAGTCAGAAAAATATCTGAAATTTTTACCATAAAAGATAAATATTTTAACAATAAGCGATCAATGCAAGGAGAATCCTTTTAAAATGGATTTGAATATTTGACTTGATTAAAAGAACATAATTACTGGGTGAATAAAATGAACAAGTCAAAATTTAAACCATAAAGCGAATGAAAATTGGAATTTTTTAAAGTATTAACCAAAAATTACAAATGATATTTTTACCTATTGGGATACAAACCATTTTATAAAAAAAATAATGCAATTTTCCAGTTATGAAAATTTAGATAAAATATATCATTATCCAAATTTATATGTAAACCACCAAATTATATAGACTGATAAGTCTTTGAAAAAGGAAAAAACTTTTGGCCGGGAAATTTCAACAGGCCTATTAAATGAAATATAGTTTTAGTCTATTGCTTCAAAATTTTGATATGCTCTATATTATTTGACCAAGCAATTTCAAGGATATATACTCCCTTTCCATTTGCATTGAGCAGTTCCAAAACTTCTTCTGCTATTGTATCAGAATCAATCCCTAAAAGAGACCTTCTTCCAGCCGCAGGTGTAATCAGATTGGCTGTTAAAGCTTCACCATTATAAAGTTTGCGGTCCAGCAATTCTATCCTCAATGCATCTCCATTGCTGGGATTGGGAAATACCCTCCATACGCCATTCGTAAACTGAAGGGTAGGTATCCTTGCACTTACCACTTCTGAATAAGCAAAGTCCCCGTTAAAATCTACCTGCTTCAACCTGTAAAAAACATTTCCTCCAGTCAAAGGCAACATCTCATCTTTAAATAAATATTCCACAGGCATCTCAGACCAACCTGCACCTTTCATTTCACCGATCTTCTCCCAATTCCTGACACCATTGACCGAACGCTGAATTTCAAAATGGGAGTTTTCCCATTCCTTTGCCGTAGCCCAAATCAACTGCACTGCCCTGTGTTGTGGCAGGAAATTGGATTTGAAGTAGAGGTATTCAACGGGTTGGATTGAAAAACCAGCATTTGATAGGAAATTACAGAATAGAACTAACTCAGCTTGTGTCATCCTTGAAAGATCTACATCAATATTTGCTGGAGGTCTTGCGGGAGGAGATAGAGTACCATTACTATTTTGAATACAGCCTTGTCCTTGATAACCACCAATGACTATAAACCCAAGTTGGACAATTTCAGCATTTCCAAATGTTATTTCCGCTCCCGGTCCAGCTAGATTTATTTCAATGTCATTGAATATAAAATTGTCTCTTTGACCGTCCGAACCTCCCGCTGCTTCACTATCAAAATTAATCCTGCCGCCTTCTTCAACACAAATCCTCAAACCCTGCATTTTGGTGTAATAAGAAAAATTTAAAACTGCTCCACTCTTAACTATAATGCATCCACCAATAATGTCAAATGCAGGCCTTTCATTGTTATTTTGCCTTCCTATTTCTAATGTTACATTGGGTTCAACAATTATTCCAGCAATTCTAATTGAGTCATTTCCACCTGCTTGCCATCTATAAAAACTTCTTATGTTTGAACTTGGTCTATTTTCGAATTTTACGGTAGTAGAAACGCCGGGACTTTGCCCCCCCCACCTATTTTGTTGTGTACCAACTGCATGAGGAGATGAAATGTTGGTCCCCCCATTTTCAGTATAGGTTCTGGCAGTATTTTCACAGTCCCCACAACCAACGGGTTCTCTCAGGGTTTGTGCAATCGCTAAAATATTGATAAATAGAAAAAACAAAAAAGTAAAAAGGTGTCTTGAAAGAATAATTCTTCGCATGTTAAATTCAATAGGAATAATTGAGGATAAGCTTCTTGGGAATTCAAACAAAAGTATGATATTATCCCTTCACAAAAAACATCTCGTTTACTTTTTTACCACCTTTTATGTACTTTTTTTACATTTTTTTGTTTTTCATAAAACCCAAATCTTGATTGCAAACAAAAAAACCCGACATCGCTGCCGGGTTTTTAAATTTATACTTGTCTCTGGATATTATCCGTTCATGGAAATCAAAAACTCCACGTTGTCCCTTGTGCCTTTCATTCGCTGCAACAAGAACTCCATGGCTTCCTGAGAGGTCATATCGGACATCAGCTTCCTTAAGATCCAAACACGCTGCATCTCTTCCTTGTCCATCAAGAGGTCCTCTCTCCTTGTACCTGAACTCGGTACATCGATGGCAGGATAAATCCTTCTGTTGGCCAGCTTTCTGTCAAGGGCCAATTCCATGTTGCCCGTACCTTTGAATTCTTCAAAGATCACCTCATCCATCTTGGAACCAGTTTCTACCAGTGCTGTAGCAATGATGGTCAGGGAACCTCCATTCTCCACATTCCTGGCTGCACCGAAGAATCGCTTCGGCTTATGCAGGGCATTGGCATCCACACCACCGGAAAGGATCTTGCCAGAGGAAGGTACCACGGTATTATAAGCACGTGCCAAACGGGTAATAGAATCCAATAGGATCACGACATCATGACCGCATTCAACCATACGCTTGGCTTTTTCCAAAACGATCGAAGCTACCTTCACATGTCTTTCCGCCTGCTCATCAAAAGTGGAAGAAATAACTTCAGCTTTTACAGATCGCGCCATATCAGTTACCTCCTCAGGTCTCTCATCAATCAATAACACCATCAAGTGCACTTCCGGATGGTTTTCGGCGATGGCATTGGCTATCTGCTGCAAAAGAACAGTCTTACCAGTCTTCGGCTGTGCCACAATCATACCCCTCTGCCCTTTACCTATTGGTGCAAAAAGATCCAGAATCCTAGTTGAATAATTGTCTGACCTTGTTGACAAGTTCAATCGCTCTTCCGGGAACAACGGGGTCAAGTACTCAAAAGGAATCCTGTCACGGATCTCTTCGGTTGTCTTGCCATTGACCGTTATAACTTTCAATAAAGCAAAATATTTTTCACCTTCTTTTGGCGGACGGATGGAACCCTTAATATGGTCCCCGGTCTTCAGACCAAACAATTTGATCTGGGAAGGAGAAACGTAAATATCATCCGGAGATGCCAGGTAGTTGTAATCCAAAGAACGCAGGAAGCCATAACCTTCGGACATAATTTCCAATACACCTTCATTTTCGATGATCCCTTCAAATTCCCTCATGCTGACATAAGGTTTTTTCTTGGAAGGAACTGTCTCTGCTGTAGGTACATGGACTTCTTCGATGTCCCTGATATTTTTCCTTCTTGGAAGCTCTACTTCTGCTTCAACCGGCGTTGGTACAGGTGCCGGAGTTGTAGTTCCCGCACTGACTTGTTCTACTTCCACAACTTTTCTTCTGGGACGTATAAACTTAGGTTTGTCTTCATCAGCAGAAGCTGTAGGAACCGGGGCTGGTTGGGTTGTATGCGCAGGTTCAGGCTTTTTGGCTTCTACAACAGTTTGTTCTCTTTTTTCCTTTGGAAGAGGTCTCTCTTTGATCTCAGGCTTTGTTTTTTCGGATTTCTCGGGAACGGGTTGTTCCTCTGTCACGTTTTCCCTTCTGAATTTAGGTTTACTTTCTGCAGCTGGCTCTTCTTTGGGTGATTGAGCGGGTTTGGTTTTTTCCGGTTCTTTGACTTCGGCTTCTACTACGGAAGGTTTTTTCTTTGGGAGGGCTTGCTCGGGAGTAATGGCCTGTTGGTCCAGAATGGCATAGATAAGGTCATCTTTTTTTAGGTTCTTGAAGTTCTTGACACCTAACTCCTCAGCGATTTCCTTCAGTTCAGAAAGAAGTCTGATTCTTAATTCTTCTATGTTATACATAAAAAGCTTATGAAATGGATTGATACTAATAAGATGTGTAAATAATGTTGATTGTGTATTGAGTATTACTGATCTGAATGAAAAAGGTATTCAGGCAAGTATAAAATCCAAGGGGTGAGGATTTTGATATACTGTAACGTCACAATATTACATGATGAAAATTGAATACGCAAATTTTAAGCCCAAAAGAAAACAAAAGGCATTACAACATACTAGTTAAATAGGCCAATAAAAAATCCAGGCTTTGCTCTTTTGTCCCTTTTCCCAGCTTTAGGGACAAGTTGTGGTTCACTAATTTCCTCATCTTGATAGTCGGCACGCAGGAAAGTCTATTCTTATCTGAAGTTTAATTCTTTACCCTTGGATCTCTGAATGATTCTATATCTACTTCATGACCAACATCCAGGCCCTCACTAAAAATGTCCAGTAGACATTTCCTTTACACTCGGTCTTCTTCTGTCTAAGCCATCATTTGCCTAAGCACCTTCACAGACTTCCACTCTGAAGTTTGGTCGAGATGCTGGGAAAAGAAAATGAGAAGATGATCGAGCAGGTTTTTTCTTATTTGAGCTGGAACCTTATCTGCAAATGCAAAGTCCTCTTGGATTAATTTGTCCAAATAAGCCATCTCAGGCTCCCAATCCATCTGCTTGGTAAAATTCTCCCGGAGTTCATCAAAAAATTCCAAAGAAGCATTTGGAGCAAAGCCCAAGTACCTGGCCATTCCCAAAAGAAAAACATTGGGGTAATGACTCAAAACAGCCTCTGAATTATCTAAAATACCCAACGATTCAACCAGAAATTCAAAAAGTTCATCATTTTGGTATCCCTCATAAAGTGTCCTAGATAGTACTTCGGCCATAAACATAGCTATACCCGAACGGAGAAAATCAAATGGGATTTTTTGATAAGCTCTCCCAAGTTTTACCTCTGAAATACGGTTAAGCCCAACATTCTCTTTATTAAAAACCACTAAATCCAAAAATGTAAGTGGCTGGTAAAAACCCATCTTTGTTTTGGCATTGCTACTCCTCACTCCATTAACGATATAGGCTTTCAAGCCCAACTCCCTGGTAAAGATCTTCACAATGATAGAGCTCTCCTTATACCGGATATAAGAAACTACAATGCCTTGTGTCTTTACCAGCATAGGAATTAATTATCTGTCTTCAAAAAAACAATTCCTGCAACGGGCCTCATAGCTATCTTTTTCGCCTAAAAGTACTTTTTCTTTAGTGGATGTCAAGCGAAAGGAATAAGAGGCCAAGTTGCCACATTTCATACAGATGGCATGCACTTTGGTCACATATTCTGCAATTGCCAACAATTGCGGCATAGGTTCAAAGGGCCTACCCTCAAAATCCATATCCAGGCCAGCCAGGATTACCCTTTTACCAGAATTGGCAAGGACTGTAGCAACATGTACTATCCGGTTATCAAAGAACTGAACTTCATCTATCCCCACCACATCACAATCTCCAGCCAAAAGGATGATATCCTCTGCAAAGTTAACTGGAGTGGACCGGATGGCATTTTCGTTGTGGGAAACTACGTCAAACTCATGGTATCGCTTATCAATTGTGGGCTTGAATATTTCCACTTTCTGTCGGGCAATTAATGCCCTGTTCAACCTGCGGATAAGCTCCTCTGTTTTTCCGGAAAACATGGAGCCACAGATCACCTCAATATGACCTTTCCTATCTTTTGATTTCGATTTCCCTATGGAAGGTTCAATAAACATACTGCTTAATCACTATACACCAAATGGGGGAATTTATTTTCCTCAGCCACGCGGATACGCAATTCCCCTGCTTTAATTTTAGCTTGGCAAGATAATCTTTCATCTTCGTTTAATCTGCCTCTTTCCCTGAAAAATTCCTCACGTTCATTCAGTGAACTTAAATGTTCCATACCGGAGCATACGATCATTTTACAGGTAGTACATCTACCTTTTTTTCCGCAACCATGCATCCAGTCAATGTAGTTTTCATGGATTAATTCAATAACTTTACGATCAGATTCCGATGAAATTATTTCGTGATTATTCAGATTTTCTATAATAATTTTGATCATGGCTTTCGTTGGAATACAACAGACCTTTCTATTTCAATTCATTATGACCATCAATAACGCATACATTCAGGAATACGCTGATAAATTTACAGTCAAAATTTGTGATGCCTATTTTTCACAAAGGAAATACATGACTGGGCCAGAAATGGTTCAGTTGACTCCAAGCATTCAGGTCAATTTTTTCTCTATAAAAAGCTTATTTGAAGCTTGGCAAAAGGAGTTGGAAAAAATGAAAAGCAACCCATATTTTGATTACCGTGACAATGCAGTCCATGAAGCGCTAAAGGAATTTATGAACATCCTGTCCCGAAGCATTAAAGTGGAACGAAAAGACTTTGAACCCCTGCTCAAAAATGCTGTTGTGGAATCCATCCACTTGGCATTGGACCCTGTAGCCTATTTTGAGAAGGAGTTTGACAAAAAAGATCCTTCACAACTCAATATTTATCTAAAAGAAAACAAAAAATACTTCAAGTGGCATGCAGAATTGATCCAAAATATCATCGACCGTGCCGGACTTGCACATACCAAAGAGGCCTTCAAACAAGCCCTCAACCAAAATTTCGAGCGGCTTGGTGACCAATTGGAGCCTGCTGAAAAATTGCTGGACACCCTTAACGCTGTAATTATTCTGGAGCTACCCAAATTGTTTGAAAACCCTTCTGAAACTGTATCTTCCGGACCAGTAGTTGAAACTGAAACTGCTGTAGAAAAAAATTCATCTAAAGAAGAGATATTTAGCCAAAATTTAGAACCTGAGAACGACCATTTACAAGAATCTGTATTACAGGAATCAAGTACTGCTCCCTTACTTAACAATAGCAATTATAAAGTGGTACCGTCGGAAAAGGCACTGGACCCTCTAAAGATCTGGTCAAGATTTGAGACTGAGGAATATTCAATAATGAAAGGTACAATAAAAGATTTAGCCGACAGTATCGGTATCAACCAAAAATTCATGTTTACTAAAGTTCTTTTTGATGGTAACCCTGATCTACTCAGCCATGCTTTGAAATCCATTGATCAATGTGAAAGTTTTGGAGATGCCATCAACCTGCTCAATCAGCGCTATGTAGGGGAATTGAACTGGGACCAAAACTCTGATGAGCTCAATGAGTTCCTTCAGCTGGTATTTAGAAAATTCGACCATAGAGCCTAATGCCACTTGGCAAGCAAATACATCGTTAGGTTTAACTTCTATTTGATATTTTCAGCATATAACAGCCTGTGAATTTTTTAAATCACAGGCTGTTTTTTTATGGATTAAATATCATGAGCAAAAAATCCTCCTAACTACCTTATAGTCTTTCCTTTGTCAAAAGTTCATCCAATTAAAAGGTAATTCCTTTACCTAGTAGTGTCATTCCTGCAGTCAAACTTTTTGAAAAGCCAGTCCCTTCCCAATAAACTACAGCTTCACAGCTCAGAATCTTACAGCCTTTACTGGTACCGATATATCGACCGTTAATGTAAATGACTATTTCCTCTTTAAATTTATTGTTATTATGGAGGACGGAACCCGGGGTATTTCAGAAAAAGACAAGCCCTGTGATGGATCCAGAGATGAACCATGTGATTACAGGGTTGGCCTCAGATTTAAAACAAAGCATAAATGGAAAACTTAACAAAAGCATCTTGGACCAGGAGAGGAATTTTCCTTCTCAGTCTTTTAATTTTAGTAGCAAACTTGAGTTTTGCGCAAAAACTGCCCTCTCCCAAAGAGCATTTCGGATTTGGAATGGGAGATGATTATCACATTAGCAATTATACTTCTACTGAGGCTTATTTTAAAAAACTGGAAGAGGCCTCCACCAAAGCAAAACTGGTATCCATTGGAAAAACAGAAGAAGGTAGGGAACAATGGATGATGATAGTCACTTCACCTGAAAACCACGCCAATATTAATAAATACAAAGAAATCTCTGTCAAGTTAGCAAGAGCAGAAGGAATTACTGATGCAGAAGCAAAAAAACTTTCCGAAGAAGGGAAAGCCATCGTTTGGATTGATGGAGGTCTCCATTCTACAGAAACGGTAGGCATACATCAACTTACAGAAACAATTTACCAGATTCTGACCCGAGAAGATGCTGAAACAAAAAGAATTTTAGAAAATGTCATAATCCTTTTTGTGCATGCCAATCCAGATGGTCATGAAAAAATCGGCAATTGGTATATGAGGGAAGCGGTTCCAGAAAAAAGAAGTCTTTCAAACCTTCCGGTTTTGTATCAAAAATATATCGGACATGACAACAATAGGGATTTCTACATCCAAAATATGAAGGAATCTACCAATCTTGGCTACCAGCTTTTTGTAGAATGGATCCCTCAGGTAATGTATAATCACCACCAAAGAGGTCCTGCAGGTTCTGTCTTGGCTGGCCCTCCATACCGTGATCCCTTCAATTATAACTTTGATCCGATGATGGTGACAGGAATCGATGCAGTAGGTGCTGCAATGTACAATAGGCTGAATGCTGAAAATAAGCCTGGTTTTACAAGAATGAATGGCTCCACCTTTTCCACATGGTACAATGGTGGCTTAAGAACCACCACCCACTATCACAATATCATCGGAATCCTCACTGAAATTGTGGGCGGACCTAACCCAGAGGAAATCCCATTAGTGCCGGACAGACTTTTACCAAACAGCAATACACCATTCCCTGTTACACCTCAAAAAACTTGGCATTTCCAACAATCCATTGATTACTCTGTCTCAATGAATTTTGCTGTTTTAGATTATGCAGCGAGAAACAGTGACCATTTACTTTACAATATCTATTTGATGGGCAAGGGCTCTATTGAAAGAGGAAGTAAAGACTATTGGACTCCTTTCCCAAAAAAAATCGAGGCCATAAAAACAGCTTACGAAAAAAACAAAGACAAATATCCTGCTCCTTCCAACCCTTTCTCCATGAGAGGTGGTGCCATCCCCTCTGTATTCTATGACAGCGTATATCAGGCTAAAGAAAAAAGAGACCCAAGAGCATTTATAATCAGTGCTGACCAAAATGACCCGGCTACAGCAGTGAAGTTCATCAATGCCCTGGTTAAAACAGGGATCAGAATAGAAAAAGCTACATCCGCCTTTACAGTGAATGGGAAAACATTCCCTAAAGGCTCTTACGTGGTCCAGACAAATCAGGCTTTCAGGCCTCATGTCATAGACATGTTCGAACCGCAAGATTATCCAAATGATTTTCAATATCCCGGTGGTCCTCCTATCAGGCCGTATGATGCTGCAGGTTGGACATTGGCCTACCAAATGGGCATCGAGGTAGAAAGGGTTTTAGAAGGATTATCAGGCCCATTCGAGACGCTACCATACGGTAAACTCGAACCTGTGCCAGTTGAACAGGTTCCTAATTCAAATTCGGGGTTTTACCTAAGCGCTATGCAGAATGATGCATTCTCAGTTGTCAATGAACTTCTCAAAAATGGAATCAAGGTATCTAGAATAAAAAATTCTATAGATGGATTACCTGCAGGTTCGTTTTATATTCCGGGAAGTGCAAAGAGATTGCTTTCAGAACAGGTCGCCAAATTTGGTGTAAAGGTCAGGGCAGCCAAATCTGCCCCTTCAAATGCAATAACAATCAAACCCTCCAGAATTGCACTTTTTGACACCTATGGTGGATCAATGCCAAGTGGTTGGGTCCGATGGATACTGGAACAGTATAATTTTGAATTTGAGCTGATTTTTGCAAAAGAAATTGATGCAGGAAACCTGAACAAGAAATACGATGCAATCCTCTTTATAAGTGGCGGAATTCCTGCTCCGGGAAGAGGAAATGCTGGAGGCGGTTGGGGCTCAACACCTGATGCAAGCAATATTCCTGAAGAATATCATCACATGTTGGGTAATATCAGTACTGAAAAATCTATACCTCAACTAAAATCATTTTTGGAAAACGGCGGTAAAATTGTAGCTGTGGGGAGTGCTTCCATGCTAGCTTACCATTTGGATCTTCCTATTAAGAATGCGCTTGTAGAAGTGCAGAGGGATGGTTCAGAAAGACCATTACCCGGAGAGAAATATTTTGTTCCAGGAAGTGTTCTGGTGACAAGAGTCGATAATTCCATTCCTGCCAACTGGGGATTGACCAACCATGTCGATGTACTGTTCAACAATAGCCCTGTGTTCAAGTTGAAACCTGAAGCCAATCTTCAGGGACTCCAGGTTTTGAGCTGGTTTGATACTAAGACTCCCCTTAAAAGCGGATGGGCTTGGGGAGAGTCCTATTTGGAAGATGGTATTACATCCTTCTCTGCACCAATTGGTAAAGGCAGTCTATATGTTTATGGACCTGAAATTACTTATAGAGCGCAGTCCCATGGCACTTTCAAAATGCTTTTCAACAACCTTTATCAATAATCGATTAAATCCTAAAAAATTCTTAATTGGGGCTGTCTCATCTATTGTGACAGCCTCTTTTCATTTCATTCTACCCAACAATTGGATCCTGTGGGAATCCAGCTTGATGAAAATAAAGAGCAAAATAGTAAATGACCATAAGGAAGATCCCCCATAACTGAAGAATGGAAGAGGAATACCTACCACTGGGAAAAGTCCTATGGTCATGGCAATATTGATCATAAAGTGGAAAAGCAGAATGGAAATAACTGAATAACCATAAATTCTGGAAAACCTGTTTTTCTGCCTTTCGGCCAAGAACACCAATCGGATCAATAACGCACAGAAAAGGAAAATGACCACCAGGGATCCTAGCCAGCCAAATTCTTCTCCAAGGGTACAGAAAATAAAATCAGTATGCTGCTCCGGAACAAAATCAAACTTGGTCTGTGTCCCTTCAAGGTAACCTTTTCCTGCAAATCCTCCAGACCCAATGGCAATCTTGGATTGGGTCACATTCCAACCCACACCCAATGGGTCCAAATCCGGATTAAACAACACCATGATACGGTTCTGCTGGTGTTCGGGAAGCTTGGAAACCACATAATCCAAACTATAGGTATAAACAATGGTAACTGCTCCCAAAATTGAAAATGCCAGTATCCTGGAGAATTTCTTTTTGCCCAATAATATCAAAATCAATACCACCACTACCACTCCAATAACAATATAAAAGTTGTTTTCGATACCAAGGGCGAGTAATGAAATGGTAATAATAGTCAGTCCGAGGACATAATAGCGCTGTGGCATGCCTTCTCTGTACAACATAATGAAAAATGCAGTATATACCATGGCCGTTCCTGTATCCGGCTGAAGCATGATCAGAATTATAGGTATAAAAATTATAGTAAGAACCTGTATTTGATACTTAAATTTGGTAAGATCCAAGCTAGGTCTTTCCATAAATTTAGCCAGGGCAAGGGCAGTAGTGAATTTTGCAAATTCAGATGGCTGAATCCTGAATGAACCAAATCCAATAGAAAGTACTTGACCTTTTACCTCTTTTCCAATAAATGGAGTAATGATGAGTAAAACCAGTAGGACAATGTACAAAATCCAGGAAAGATTCTCGAAAAGCCGGTAGTCTGCCACCATAATGATGGTGATCAACAATAATGCAGTACCGATCCAAACCAATTGCTTTCCGGAATTAATAGAAAAATCAAAAATACTTTTTGCTGCTTGCTCATCATAAACAGCCGCATAGATATTGAACCATCCCATTATGACCAGTAGGGCATAAATAGTGATGGTAAGCCAGTCAATTTTATTGATGTATAGGTCGTCCTGTCTCACTACAATTACATAAATTTCCCCGCAAGCACATACTCTTCCAACGCAGGCCGGGTAATTTCACCCCTAAGGTATTTTTCAATCATCAAGCTTGCTGTACTTGCCGCAGCTCTTCCTCCCCAACCAGCATTTTCAACATAAACAGCTATGGCAATCTTTGGATCATCTTTGGGTGCAAAGGCAATGAACACAGAATGATCTTCCCCTTGTGGGTTTTGGGCTGTCCCTGTTTTACCGGCAATGGTAATATCATTGATGGCAGCACGAGCAGCTGTACCATATATCGCTTCTGCCATGGCATCCTGGATCAGATCAAAATGCTGTGCATCTACACCAACATCCATTCTGGTCCTAAACCTTTGAGGAATTTTATTAGGATCACCGTCAATTGCTTTAACAAGGTGTGGAGGATAGTAATAACCTTTATTAGCAAAAATTGCTGCCAAATTGGCCATCTGAAGTGGTGTCACTAACATTTCACCCTGCCCTATAGATAGGGAATAAATGGTTGAATATTTCCATCTACCTGGTCCATAGATCCTGTCATAAAGATTACTGGAAGGGATCGAACCTCCTTTTTCATTATAAAGGTCAATTCCTAATGGCCCACCAAGTCCAAATTTTACAACATATTCCCTCCATGCATTTAAGCCTATCTCAGTGTCCTTGAAGGTACTCCTGGAAACTTCCCTGTTGATCATGGCCCTATAGGCCTGGTGGTAATAAGGATTGCAGGAATATTTTACCGCGCCAAACAAATTGACCGGGTTTGGATGATTGTGGCAGGCAACCAATGAGCGGTTACAAGAATAGGTGGTGTTAGGGCTAAGAACCCCCATTTGTAAGCCAACCAGTGACTGAACAATCTTAAAAATTGAACCGGGAGGATACATAGCCATAATAGGCCTATTAAATAGCGGCTTGCTTTCATCTTGGTTCAATTCCATGTAATTGGCCCCAAACTTTGCTCCGGTAAGAATATTTGGATCATAACTAGGTGCTGAAATCATGGCCAATACCTCACCTGATTTAGGTTCAATAGCCACCACAGACCCCCGCTTTCCTGCCATCAGCATTTCTCCATACTGCTGCAATTCCAAATCAATTGTCGAGGTGAGGTTATGTCCTGCTACTGAGGCAGTATCATATTCCCCATTTTTAAATGCACCTTTGTCCACCCCTCTTACATTGACCATTCGGTATTTTACCCCTTTGATACCCCTGAGTTCGGGCTCATAAAATCCTTCAATACCACTCAATCCTACATAGTCCCCCTGTCTATAGTACCTTAAGGTATCACGTTCTAATTGTCTTGCACTGATTTCTCCAATGTAACCCAAAGCATTGGCTGAACTTGGCTGTGGATAGGACCTCACAGCCCTCGTCATTACAAAAAGCCCTGGATAATCAATCAAATAATCCTGAATCCTTGCAAATTCTGTGGTGGAAATCTGTTTCTTCAAAGGAGATGGCTTCACCGCAGAATATTTCCTTGCTGAAGTATAAGCTTCAATGAGTTGTTCTTTGCTTATTTGGAAAAGATCACAAAATCGTGCTGTATCTTTTACAGAGAATTCCCTTGGGATTACCATCAGATCAAAAATCGGATTATTGTAGACCATAATCTTGCCTGTACGGTCATATACAAGCCCTCTGTAGGGATGGTCCACTACGCGTTGAATGGCATTGCGCTCTGCTCTTCTTAAAAAAGAATCATCAGCAACTTGTATCAAAAACAGTTTTGTCAGCAATACCACGCTCACCAGGACAATAGCGATGATAATGATTAACGGTCTTTGATCATTCATTTATATCCCCCTCCTTCTCCTATAGAATAGTAATTGTACGATTATACTCATTACAAATACAAAAATAGTACTTGCTACGATCTTTTGAACCACTGGAAAGAATAAATTGGTTCCCAAACTGTCAATATAAAAAAACAAAAGATGATGAAGAAAAAATAATGGCAAAGAATAAGTTACAAACCACCCCAATCCCATATTTAACATTGAAGGCTGAAGATTTTCATCATACCCTCCTGTGGGAGTAAGGATTCCTAACCAAAAATTCCTAACAAAAGCTATCGCTACTAAGGAAAAGATATGCATCCCCATAGTATCATAAAACATATCCACCCCAAGCCCCAAAATGAAAGCAATTAGCATCATGGGAATGGTTTTCATCTCAACAGGTAATAATAGAATGTATAAAACATATAAAAAGCAGAAAGCAACCCCAAAAATTACCATATTCTTAAACATCAAAACCTGCACTAAAAAATAGAGCAGAAAACTACCGGCCAATAAAAAAATTTTGCTACTGTTCATTTTTAATTAGTTTTCCAGGTTCAGGTTTTCCAATTCCTCTGCAAGATTATTTTCAACCAAATAAACATAAGATATTTTGGTGAAATCTGTGGACAATTCCACAGTAATATCCAGATAATTGGTCTCAGGCCCAGGCTTCACTTCTAAGACTATCCCAATCGGAATTCCTTCTGGAAACACAGCGTTATAACCTGATGTCACCACTTTATCTCCCACTTGTACCTGCACATGTCTGGGTACATAGAGCATTTTGGCGATTTTAGGATCAACACCGTCCCACTTGATTGATCCAAAAACCTCAGAGGAGGAAATTTTTGAAGAAACCAGTAATTCTGTATGTAAAAGAGAAATCACGGTAGCGAAATTCTTTGTCACTCCTTTTACCCTTCCCACTACACCCTCTTCATTAAACACCCCCATACCTTCACGGATTCCATGCCTTGACCCCTTATTGATGGTCAGGTAGTTTTGGGAAAGGTTGATGGAATTATTAATGACTTTAGCTCCTTTGAACTGGTAGCTTGCTTCCAAAGCACTATCCAAGGAAAAATAAATACTATCTGCAGGTTTCCTGTACTGTTCTAATTCAGCCAACAGTTCTGCATTTTTCTCAACCAGTGCTTTATTGACAGAAGAAAGAGAAAAATAATCAATGATGTCCGTTTGGGTATCCAGGATTCCTGCACTGATCCGGTTGGAACTGTTAAAAAAAACGGATCCTTGCTGAGAGTTATTGGAGACAATCAACCAAATGGCGATAGTTTCCAACAACACAAACAACAAGAAGGCCCTTATCCTATATAGAAATAGTAAAATCCGGTACATTCAAACATTAGGTCATCAAGACGGTTCTGAAATTCTGGATATTTTTCAGAGCAGTTCCAGTACCTCTCACTACAGCTCTTAATGGATCCTCTGCAATGTGTATAGGCAGCTTGGTCTTTTGATGTAACCTTTTATCGAGCCCTTTAAGCAATGCTCCTCCACCTGTGAGGTGTATACCATTATCATAAATATCAGCTGATAATTCAGGTGGGGCTATTTCCAAAGCTTTCAATACGGCCTCTTCAATTTTTGAAACAGACTTATCCAAGGCAAATGCAATTTCCGAATAGGATACTTTTATTACCTTGGGAATCCCAGTCATCAAATCCCTGCCCCTGATTTCATAGTCTTCCGGCGCATCTTCCAATTCTGTCAGAGCTGATCCGATGGCTATTTTCACCTTCTCTGCAGAGCGCTCACCAATCAATAGGTTATGCTGTCTCCTCATGTAATCAAGAATATCTTTGGTAAAAGTATCACCGGCTACACGTATAGATTGATCCGCCACAATCCCCGAAAGGGCAATCAGCGCAATCTCCGTGGTTCCTCCTCCTATATCCACAATCATTGACCCCATGGGCTTTTCAATGTCGATTCCGATACCGATTGCCGCAGCAATAGGTTCGTAAATCATATACACTTCTTTTGCCCCAGCATGCTCAGCAGAATCCCTTACAGCCCGTTTCTCTACTTCAGTAATTCCGGAGGGGATACAAATCACCATCCGGTGGGACTTTGGAAACATTCCTTTGTTATGACCGGGTATCATTTTTATCATACCCCTGATCATTTGTTCAGCTGCATAGAAATCTGCTATCACACCATCTTTTAAAGGTCGTATGGTCCTGATGTTTTCATGCGTCTTTTCATGCATGTTCATAGCATCCTTCCCTACAGCTAGAACCCTATTTGTAGTCCTGTCGATAGCGATAATAGATGGCTCGTCTACGACAATTTTATCTTTATGGATGATCAGCGTATTGGCTGTACCAAGGTCTATTGCAATGTCGCTGGAAAAAAAATCGAATAATCCCATTATTTTTTTCTTGATTGATCTGCTTAGTTAATCGTTAAATTTTCTCGGTAAGTGTAGAATATTCAACGTGGGTGGGCAAAATTATTATCTAATTCCCAATTTATTACAACAATGTTGTTTTTTTTTGTAATAATAATTTCATTATCTTTGCAGTGTATTATCCAAGTTATCGGGAGGGGACACGAGTCCCCTCTTTCATTTATCACCATTGTAGGGATATGAGCTTAAAACAAAACATTGAGGAAATTGTAAGTAAACACTTACCTGATGAATCCCACTTTATAGTGGACATTCAGGTAATTGAGAAGGGAAGTAAGCCTCAGGTTAAAATATTGATAGATGCAGATGCCGGCATTAGTATAGATTCCTGTGCCAAGGTAAGCAGATCAGTTGGAGAGGAAATAGAAGCCAAGAATTTGTTGCCTGATGCATATGTACTCGAGGTATCTTCTCCGGGATTGGATTATCCTCTTTCTTCAAAAAGGCAATATGCCAAAAACATAGGCCGCAAATTGAGGGTAACTCCACAGGAAGGCAAGGAATTGGAAGGTGAGCTTTTGGCTGTCGAACAAACAGAAGTAAAGTTGAAAATTAAAGTGAAAGAAAAAGGCAAAAAAGCAGAAGAGCAAGAAATCTCCATGCCACTTGACCAGATAAAAAAATCAATTGTGTTAGTCTCTTTTAAATAAAAAAAATGGATGCTAAAGTTCTAATAGAATCATTTGCAGAGTTTGCAAGGTCTAAAAATGTGGATCGTCCAACCATGATCCGTATTCTGGAAGATGTTTTTAGAGCGATGATTCGCAAGAAATATGAGACAGATGAAAACTTTGATGTCACCATCAATGCTGACAAAGGTGACCTTGAAATTTTCAGGATCAGAGAAATTGTGGATGACAATTCAGAGGATATCTGGGACTTTGACAAAATCAGTTTGAGTGAGGCGAGAAACATCGAGCCAGATTTCGAAGTAGGTGAAGAGGTGTATGAAAAAATTGAATTGGAAGAATTTGGCAGAAGGGCTGTGATGATGGCAAGACAGACTTTGATCCAAAAAATCAAAGATCTTGAAAAAGACCTGCTTTTCAACCAATATGAGGAATTAGTAGGTGAAATTGTTTCAGCAGAAGTTTATCAAATCCTGGGCAGAGAAGTCCTATTGATAGATGGAGAGGGCAATGAGCTGATCCTTCCAAAAGGCGAACAGATCCCTAAGGACAGATTCCGCAAAGGAGATACAGTAAGGGCTATCGTCCATAAAGTTGAAATGGTCAATGGTAATCCAAAGATTATTCTTTCCAGAACTTCACCGATATTCTTGGAGAGATTATTTGAGAATGAGGTACCTGAAGTGTTTGACGGTCTGATTACCATCCGAAAAATCGTAAGAGAGCCGGGAGAAAGGGCCAAAGTGGCAGTGGAATCTTACGATGACCGTATTGATCCTGTAGGTGCCTGCGTGGGTATGAAGGGAAGCAGGATCCATGCAATCGTAAGGGAACTTCAGAACGAAAACATTGATGTTATTAATTATACTGACAACTTAGAGTTGTATGTACAAAGGGCACTAAGTCCAGCAAAAGTCTCTTCCATTACTGTAGATAAAGATAACAAGAGAATTTCTGTGTATCTTAAGCCGGATCAAGTTTCCTTGGCCATCGGTAAAGGTGGATACAATATCCGCCTGGCTTCCAGGTTGGTAGGTTTTGAAATCGACGTATTCCGAGAACTCAGTGATTATGAAGAGGAAGATGTAGATTTGGAAGAATTTGTGGATGAAATCGAAAGCTGGGTGATCGATGAATTGAAAAAGACTGGATTGGATACTGCAAAAAGTGTATTGTCTCTCACCAAAGAAGATCTATTGAGAAGAACAGAACTCGAGGAAGAGACCATAGATGAGGTATTTAAAATCTTAAAACAGGAATTTGAACAGTAAATAGGGGCTGAATAAAACAATATTGGCCTATATTTGCCAAATAAATAGAGAGAGTTTTTAGCGCGTATGTCAGAAGATAAAACCATGAGATTGGGCCAGGTGGCAAGGAAACTCAACGTAGGGATATCTACGATTGTGGAGTTTCTTGCTAAAAAGGGCTCAGATGTAGAAAATAATCCGAACTCCAAAATCAACATGGACCAGTTCAATATGTTGGCCAAGGAGTTCAAATCCTCAGCTTTGGAGAAAGAGGAAGCATCCCACTTGTCAATAGGTAAACGTCATCATGAGACCTTTACCATTGAGGCCGAGTCAGATGTGAAAGAGGAAAAGAAACCTGAGCCAGTTGCACAGGTCCGTACTCCTGAGCCTCCTAAACCTCAGCCAAAACCGGAAATGGAAGTGGAAGAGGAAAAAGTTGAAAAAATCCCAGTAGAAGCACCAAAGCTTCAGGGAATCAAGGTCCTTGGCAAAATTGATCTTGGCGCCAAGAAAGAGCCAGAGAAAAAAGAAGAACCAAAGGTAATAGAACCACAAAAACCGGCAGAAGCACCTAAACCAGCTCCTGTTGAACCAAAACCAAAAGTTACCCCTCAGGCTGTGAAGCCTCATACTGAAGACGTCGCTAAAAAAGAAACTATCTCTCAGCCAGAGGCTAAAAAAGAACCTGTTGCTCCTAAAATTGAAGAAAAACCTAAGGTCGTTGCACCTCCGGTAGAAAAACCTGCACCAAAACAGAATGAGGATTCTGGAGTCATAGCAGCCAAAGCAGATTCTCTCAAAGGCCTAACCGTTTTGGGTAAGATCGAACTTCCTACAGACAGGTCCAAGAAAAAAGGTAAACCAGTAGCATCTTCTGACGAAAGAGGAAAAGACAAAAAGAAAAGACCTCGCAAAAGAATTGATAAGGCAGGGCCTGACCGACCTGTGGAAGCATCAAAAAGCCCACAGCAGCAACAGCAGCAGGGAAGACCTGATCAATCAGGACAAAGAGACAGAGACAGAAAAGGTAAAGGTAAAAGTGCTCCTCAACAAAATGTAAGCAGGGTACAAAAAGCAGAACCAACCCAGAAGGAAATACAAGATCAGATCAAACAAACACTTGCCAGGCTGCAAGGTGGTGGAAAAGCTGGTAGTGGAAAAGCCAAAAGAAGGGACAAGAAAGCTGAAAGACAGAGAGAAGAACTGGAGGGCTTGGAAGATTCCAAAATCCTCAAAGTCACTGAATTCATCTCTGCCAATGACCTTGCTTCTCTCATGGATGTTTCCGTCAACCAGGTAATCGCAACCTGTATGTCTTTGGGAATGTTTGTATCCATCAACCAAAGATTGGATGCGGAAGCCATCACCATCATAGCAGATGAATTTGGTTACGAAGTTGAATTTGCCAAACCTGATGAAGAAATTGAGGTAGTAGAAGAAGAGGATAGTGAAGAAGATCTACAGGAAAGAGCTCCTATTGTGACCATCATGGGGCACGTTGACCATGGTAAAACCTCCCTTTTGGATTATATAAGAAGATCGAAAGTAACCGCTGATGAGGCAGGAGGTATCACCCAGCACATCGGTGCATATGATGTAAGAACTTCTGATGGTCATAAAATTGCATTTTTGGACACTCCTGGTCACGAAGCATTTACAGCTATGCGTGCCCGTGGTGCCAAGATTACTGACGTAGCAATTATTGTAATCGCTGCTGACGATAGTATCATGCCTCAGACCAAGGAAGCCATTAACCACGCTCAGGTGGCCGGCGTTCCCATGATATTTGCAATCAACAAAGTGGATAAGCCAAACGCAAATCCAAATAAAATCAAAGAAGAACTGGCAAATATGAACCTCTTGGTAGAAGAATGGGGTGGTAAATACCAATCTCAGGATATTTCTGCCAAAACAGGTCAAGGAGTGGACGAACTTCTTGAAAAAGTATTGCTGGAGGCTGAAATCCTTGAATTGAAGGCCAACCCAAACAAGCGTGCTGTGGGTACTGTAATCGAAGCTTCTTTAGACAAAGGCCGTGGCTATGTAGCCACCATCATGGTTCAGGCTGGCACACTTAAAATCGGTGACATCATGTTGGCCGGACCGCACTATGGACGTGTCAAGGCCATGTTTGACCACAAAGGCAAAAAATTAACTGAGGCAGCGCCATCTACCCCTGTACAGGTGTTAGGCTTAGGCGGTGCCCCTCAGGCAGGTGATAACTTTAAGGTATACGAAACTGAAAGGGAGGCAAGAGAGATTGCCAACTCAAGAGAGCAGATTCTCAGAGAGCAGAGCATGCGTACCAAGAAACACATTACTCTTGATGAGATTGGTAGACGCTTGGCAATCGGCAGCTTCAAAGAACTGAACCTGATCATCAAAGGTGATGTGGATGGTTCAGTAGAAGCCCTTTCTGATTCCCTATTGAAACTTTCTAAAGAGGAGGTTTCTGTAAATATCATCCACAAAGGTGTCGGTCAGATTTCAGAATCCGATGTTCTTTTAGCCTCAGCCTCTGACGCCATTATTCTAGGATTTAATGTGAGGCCCTCTTCCAATGCCAAGAAACTGGCAGAACAGGAAGAAATCGAGATCAGACATTACTCCATCATTTATGATGCGATCAATCAGATCAAAGATGCGATTGAAGGTATGTTGGAACCTGAATTTGAAGAAGTCATTACCGGTAATGTGATTATCAGAGAAGTCTTCAAAATCTCAAAGATCGGTACAGTGGCCGGATCTTACGTAACCGACGGCTATATTACCCGTAAAAATAAAATCAGGGTCATCAGAGATGGTATTGTAATCCACGATGGAGAAATCGATCAGCTGAAACGTTTCAAAGACGATGTATCTGAAGTGAAAGCAGGCTATGAATGTGGTATTTCCATCAAAAACTTCAACAACATTCAGATTGATGATACCATAGAAGGGTACATGATGCAGGAAATCAAAAAGAAAAAATAAAACCAAAAAGGGAGCTCAAAAGGCTCCTTTTTTTATATTAATCTCTCATTAAGTCTCCAAAATACATGCTTCAGGCATTTATTC
The DNA here is from genome assembly GCF_003014575.1 of Cecembia rubra. GTDB lineage: Bacteria > Bacteroidota > Bacteroidia > Cytophagales > Cyclobacteriaceae > Cecembia_A > Cecembia_A rubra. The sequence goes on along the minus strand of NZ_PYGF01000005.1, from coordinate 183,377 downwards.
TTTTTTGTCAGATCATGTTCTTGATCAGTATTTTCTCCCTGGTAACAGGCCTCTTTAAACCTGTACTTGTACTTTGGTTTTTGGATAGGATGAACAGGTTAAAAGTGATAAAAGTCTATGGAGGGTTGGGTTTGGTTTGGTTGCTGATATGGCTATTGCTGAACCACTTTTAACATTTTGGATATTTTTTCAAAAAACATCCTTTTATTCTTTTTTCAAATTTTCTATTATGATTATCCACAATCATACCCTTACCTGAATTTTAGAACCAATATCAAAACCCCCTTGGATAACTAATGGAACCAAATTGAAATTTTTAAAAAAATCATTGATAACAGTATGGGATTGGATTTTGCCATGGAAGGATCAGTGGCTGGAATTTCGGAGAAATTGGAATAAATTTCGATAATACGTTAAATTGAAAAACACTGAAGAATAGACATTAATTCATTGATTGTTTGGCATTTATAAAAAAAATTTGTACTTTCATTCATGCCTAACCGTTTCACCTGATTTTGAGTAGCGTTATTTAGTGGTTGGAAGTGGTTTTCCGGGAAGTTTTTTAAGTTTTACATTTTGGTTTTTTTTTGTCTGAACAGTAATGGTATTTTCATCCTATCCGGGCGAAAGTTTGTTAATCTTTTATTTAGGGAATATTAATCGTTTCATTGAACTTTTCTTTTTAAAAAAATGCCAGGACCTGCCTTACATCACATTATTGCTGAAACCCTCCGCAAAAAAATATTGAACGGGCAAGGGTTGGGAAATTCTGCAGATTATTCCGATCTACAGAACCTGCTGTCAGACCCAAAGAATTTACCTTATTATTTTCTTGGATGTCAGGGGCCGGATTTTCTATTCTTCAACACCAAAGATTGGCCAGTTCCCTTGGTAGGTGAAGGTGTAGAAATCTACTATAAAGTATATGATGCCATTGAAGAGTTTAAAAAAACTTTGTCTGATTTGGTTCCCCAACCCATCCATGAGATTTTGGACGCACTGGGGGCTTTAGAGGATCAAGTGGTGCAACACTCCTCTACATTAACAGAAATAGAACAGTTATTTTCTGATATGAAAGCAGTTTTAGAAGGGCTTTTGGCAAATCTAACAGAAATGATCAGCAATTTTATCACCAAATTTGACCTTTATGAGCAGTTGGGGCATCCCTATCGGGATGGCGAAACCAAAGGAGAGTGGTGGTGGTTTGATGCATTACATTACCGGAAATCGGGAAGGTTTTTAAAAACTCTTTTGGATGAAGGGAGCAATCATCCCCAACATTTTTTGTATTCTTTAGGTTATTTGACCCATTTTACTGGAGATACAGTTGGACATGCCTATGTAAATATTAATTCTGGCGGTCCTTATCGGAACCATTCCCAGCGTCATAAAACTTGTGAAAACTACCAGGACGTATTCAATACTCATATTTTAAATAATACTGACTGGAACAGTTCGAAAATACATGCATATTACAATTTCAATTTTTCAGGAAAGATTTCCCCCATTGGAGCAAATAGTGAAATTCCTGATCCCAGTAGTAAAATGCCTGACCATTTGGCAAAATTTATTGCAGACTGCATTAATAAATTATACGGAACAGGGGATTCGGATGATGATGAATATGGTAAAAAAATAAATCCTTCAGATGTTGATAATGCTTACAGAATCTATTACAAGTGGTTAAAAAGTGCTACTGATACAGGGACATTACCAGCTCCGGTACCATATTCCTTGACAGCCGAGTTGTTAGAGGTGTGGGAAACTGCTATAAACAATCTTGGTGAGATTGGAGATTTTATCAGTAACGCCATCAATTCAGCGGGAAATTTTAATATTTTGGGCATGTTTTTGGCCCTTGCAGCAATAATAATTGCAGCAGTTGCTACTGCCTTGGCACTTATTGATGCTATATTGGGAGCATTGTCAACCCTTACAGTCGCAGGAATACGGTATTTGGCAAGCCTAGTTTATGAACATTTATACAATGCATTTCAAAATTTCCGATTGGGAGTTTCGCTCAATGGCTTAGCATTCCCAATGATGGAACATTTAAATGAACCTAGATTCCAACAATTCAAGAACACCGCATTTAATGATCCATTGGGAAGAAATGCCAGTTTCCTTAAAAATCATTTCCCTGCCAAAAAATTTAAACTGCCAACAACAACCTTTTGGCAGGAATTTTTCCACCGGGAAAAGCATCTCATTTACCCTCCAAAAGACGGCGAATTAAAACTAACTCTGGCAGGACCTATTTTAAATTCTGCCTCAGATTATTACAATTCAGAAGCCTTGTTTTATGTGACTGGTGATATACCACTGCACCAAAAATTTATAGATGCCCTGGCAGATTTAGGCCCAGGGGATGATGATACCTCATTCCAAAAAATTTATTTGGAATTGCGCCGAACTGACAGGAAAAATCCACCTGCATTGGGAAATGCAATAGACCTTACCTTGGAAATATTTGATCGATGGCGGAAACAAAAGAAGTTCCCTGATTTTAATCTCGATGCAGACAGAGGATATGCTTATCCATGTTGGGTACAGATGGGTGATCCAAGAGAAGCACCTTCGGTTTTGAAGCATAATCCGGAAACCCAGATATCCTTCATAAAAAACCTCTAAAAAGGCAAGAATTCAATCATTAAGAATTCCTTTCAGAAGTAATTTATGTTTCCGGATCATTTACAATTTTGGCCAACTCAATTCAGAAATCATGCCCGAAAATCTCAGAAAAATCCACGAACTTTTAGAAGAAATTCAAAGTATTAGAACAAATTACTTAGTCGAATCAAGCCCTGAAATTTCCCGCCATTTAGGGCGTTCTGGAGAAGATGAACAAAGACCTGATATCTTTAATCCTACATCATTCTTATTCATCCGTTCCTTTGTTGGAGATGCCGGGAACAGACCCATATCGGGTTTTACTTTTTGGAATTCTCCTGATATCAATATATTACCTTTAGAGGCTGGTACATCTTATACAACTACTTTGGAGGCAGGAAAAAGTTACTCCATCAGGTGTCAGTTGCACAACAGCGGGGACCTGATGATTCCCTACCCGAAAGTGGAATTTTTTCTATGCGATCCTTCCTTAGGATTCAATACCGCATTTGCTATCCAACTTGGATTGGTTCAAATGGATGGCATTTTGTTAGCTGGCGGGCAAGGTTCTGTAGAGTTGAAGTACCAAGTTCCAATATCAGAATCCGGACATAAGTGCCTTTTTGCCAGAACTTTCTCATTTAGCCCATTGGATAAACCTGACAATCTACATATTTTGGACCCCAGACATCAGCGTCATGTTGCTCAAAAAAACTTGAATTTTGTGTCCCAATCCAGTAATTATTCTTTTCAACTGGTACATTTCCCGAACACAGAGGCTGAGATCCATTTCAGAACATTATCACAATTCGAAATTTATGAAATGCGCCATCCATTTATCTCTGATTTTAGAGTAAAGGGAAGGACTAACCAGGGAATTTTCCGTAAAATTTTTCTTGAAGCCAAAAAAAGTAGCCATGATCTTCAAATGAATTGGGCTAGAAGTGGAATCAGGATTATTACAAGGGGGGATGGACCTGATATTCAAGTGCAGCAACAGGTATTAAGGTCATTTGAAGAATCGCTGATTTCTATAAATAACGGTCGTGGAAACAGAAGCTTACATCAGAAATTAGCCAAGACTTATGAAGAGTTGGGAAAAAATATGGTCAAAACCAATTTTGATTTCAAGATTCCTGATTTTGGTTTGGAAAAAGGTGAAGCAACAGGGTTGGAGATTTCGGCCATTAATTTGACCAATGGTCATTTAATCGGAGGAATCACCCTGATCGTTACTGGCTAAGATATTTATATAAGATTCTAGGCTCTGAAAGCTGCAATTTTTTACCACTTAAGTTGAAATTTCAAAAAATTATTTTACTTTACAGTTTGAAACTTGTTCGGATTGAGAAAACTCAGCGCCATATTGCTTCTTTGCTGTTTCGCATTGTACCATTTTGGGTATTATGTGGCCTATTTTTCATTCCATATACAGATAGAAAGCAACTGGGCTGATAAAATCTACAGCGAGAATCAGGAAGGCTGGGAAGAAAGAATGCTGGAAATTCCGATGAACCTTCCTTACATGGCAGATGAGGAAAATTTCAGAACAACAAATACTCTATTTGAGAAAAATGGCCAATATTTCAGGGCTATCAAACAAAGATATATAAAAGATACGCTACAAATCATTTATGTGCCGGACACAGCCAAAAGCAACCTTGACAAGACCATTAAACAATGGGTAAGTTCCCTTGTACAAGATGATTTGCCAGATTCCGGTAACAATTCCCTGCTGTCAAAAATCTTTGTAAAAGATTATACACAACCATTGAACAACTTTAAATTTGACAATCCATATAAAGTAGAAAAACAATTGATAGGGTTTATTTTTTCAGCTTACCAGAATCAATTTCCAGAAGTCAACTCCCCCCCTCCACAGTTGATCTAAGTTTAATTTTCTTATCTGATCATTTTATCCATTCTTCTTTACTTATTGAAACCGTAGCTGGTGTCAAGCCTTGGGATTATTGGGATTTTCAATAACTAAAAATAATTCCCAGAATTCCATAATTGCATGGAATCCAGGAAGATTTGATAGATGGTTGGTAGCTATGTAACAATTTGAAAACATAGCATTATTGCGTTTTTTGATTCAACCAAACCTATAATTATGAAAAAATTTTACAGTTCAGTAGTATTACTGGCTATACTATACCTATACCATATACCCTCATTACAAGCACAAATGCCCTTTGATGAGATCATGATGCCAAAGGGAGAATTCTGCGTTGCGGGCATTTATGAAGTCAGCAAATGGAACCAATATTGGGAAGGAGACTATCTAAGAGGGAATGCCAACATAGGAACCTTAACCAGACAGATGTTGATGCCCATGGTAGCCATGGGTCTGACCAAAAAAATCAACCTTATTGCCAGCCTTCCCTATATCAGCACAGATGCCTCCGGAGGTACACAGGTTGGACAATCTGGGATACAGGACCTAAGTGTATCCCTGAAAGTTGATTGGCTTCAGCATAGAGTAGGAACAGGAAGAATTCTTTTCCTAACCAATACCCATATTAGTACTCCTGTCGGGACGTATTTGTCTGATTATATGCCATTTAGTATCGGTGCAGGGGCACCAGAAATCGGGATGAGAGGGATTGCTGGATATAAACTGGATAATGGGCTTGTTTTTCGCATGGCGGCAGCTTATTTATGGCGCGGACAGACCGAAATTGAAAGAGCTTATTATTACCAAAATGGCAGTGTTTACTCCAGTTTTATGAATGTACCAAACGCCTTAAATATCCATGGGGCTATTGGTTATTGGACATTGGACAAAAGGCTTAGACTCGAAGCTACATATATGAGTCTGAATTGCCTTTCAGGTGATGATATCAGGTCCTACAACAGACCTCAACCTACCAATAAAATGGAGGTAAGTCAGGTCGGCATTTGGACCCAATATTACATCAAAGCAGATCGGGGCTTCGGAGCCATTGCCTATTTTAACCAAACCATTTCAGGTCGAAATATGGGCAAAGCGGCTAGCCTTGGCCTGGGTCTTACATACCAATTCAAAGCTTATTAATCCGACATCTGATGAAAAAAAATATTTATAATTTGCTCATTCTAATTGCAGGAATAGCAATTCTCCAGGCATGTCTGGAAGAAACTCCCCGATACTACGATTTTGAGTCTTATGAATTCAGCAGTCTAGATGAAAATGGGGGAAACTGGAAAACCATTTTGGTTAGTAATCCCTCAGAAATACTTTTGACTGCTCCTGATCCCATTAATTCAGCTGCTTACCAAGCCGAATTAGGTGAAGTAAAAAACATGAATGCCAGCTTATCTTCTTCAGAGAGACGTGCAGTTGAATATTGGACTAGTAATCCGGTGGTCCGTTGGAATGAAATTGCACTGGAAATGGCCGCCAAATACAACCTCATTCCCGGGCCAAATGCCGACGGAACTTACACTTTGCCCAACCCCGCCAATCCTGTGGGGCCACCTGCATTTCCCTTTGCCCATCCTCCATACACATCGCGGATGTTGGCTTACCTGAGTGTGGCCCAATACGATGGTTTGGTTTTGGCCTGGCATTATAAATTCCAATACAATAGACTTGCTCCATATCGCCAAGACCCAAGTATCCGTCCTGCATATCCTGAAAATGGCCTACCTTCCTACCCATCCCATGGCGCTGTGGTAGCCAAAGTATCAAAAGAAATTTTGACACTTATGTTTCCTTTGGAAGCCAACGTTTTGGAGAAACACTATCAAGAACATTTAAAAAGCATGTTAAATGCCGGAATCAACGTGAGTAGTGACCTTGATGCAGGTATTCATATCGGGGAAGAGGTGGTCAAGTTGGCCAAGGCCCGTGCAGCATCAGATGGGATGTCCAAAGCCCAAACACCCAAGCCAATCTCTGATTCCATTGCCAATGCCGCCTTTGAGCGATTCGGTTGGAAATGGCAAAATACAGAAACACCTCAACGACCTGTGGGGCTTACCCCTCTTTTTGGAAGGGTAAAAATGTGGCATGTACCTACTGTTGAAGAAGTCCGCTCCCCTCCTCCCCCTGCTATTGGTTCTCCTCAGTTTGAGGCTGATGTCAAGGAACTGGAAGGATTTGCCAGGCACATGACTTTGGACCAGCGTAGAATTGCCAATTGGTGGGAAGATGGTTTAGGTTCATACACTCCACCAGGGCATTGGAACAAATTTGCCAAATTGTCCATTGTCAAAAACAAGCTGAATCCTTTGAGGTCTGCAAGGGTATTTGCCTATATGAATACAGCAATAATGGATGCAGGTGTAGCCTGCTGGGACACCAAGTACTACTACCATTATCCAAGACCTGTAGAAACCATAAAAGGCTTCAGGACAATTCTTGGCACCCCAAATTTCCCTGCATACACATCAGGACACAGCACCTTCTCTGCGGCTGGTGCAGAAGTATTGTCATTTTTCTTCCCTGAAAATGCCCAACAATTTAGATTGTGGGCAGAAGAAGCCGCTGTCTCCAGAATTTATGGAGGGATTCATTACCGATTTGATGCCACTGAAGGAACAAAACAAGGTAAACTGGTCGGTACTTATGCTGTCAATAAAGCAAAAGAAGACGGTGCACTTTAATTCCGAAACCTGCATTGGAATTTCTATTTAGACTTGATTGGACTGCCTTAAGTTCTGGGCCGCCATTTCAGTTTGAAAAATCATTAAACAACCCACTAAACAATTGGGATTATGAAAAATTTTATTAGATGCCAAAAATATATTTATATAACACTGATAGGCTTGTTTTTGTCTCAGGACCTAATTGCTCAAGGTTGTGTTGCCATCAGACAATTCTCTGGAATTGGAAATGCAGTCGGACAAGGAAATATACTTGAAAAAGGAGAACTGAACATAAGTGCGAATTACCGTTACTTTAAATCTTTCAGGCATTTTAGGGGTACCCAAGAAGAACCAGACAGACTTACCAACAATACTGAAGTCATCAACTGGACACATTTGGTTGACCTAAATATCAGTTATGCTTTCAGCGAGAGGGTATTTGGAGTCCTTTCTGTTCCATATGCATATAACGAAAGAAGTTCATTGTATGAACATGGAAGAACTGAAAGGCATACCACGTATTCCCAAGGATTGACTGATCTGATTATAGGGGGAGGTTACTGGCTTTTTTCAGGAGAAAACAGCCCAAAAGGAAATATGGCCATTGGCGCAGGGCTGAAAATCCCAACTGGAAATTACAAGGCGACAAGCAGGTTTTACAATGTGGGCCCAAATGGTGGGTCTGAAATAAGACCTGTAGATCAGTCCATACAGCTTGGCGATGGAGGATTTGGTATTGTCATCAATGGCCAGGGGATTTGGAACTTAGGAAAAACCACCTTTTTGTATTATGATGGTTTCTACATGTTGAATCCCAGAAACACTAACGGTGTACAAACATTCCGAAGGAGAGAAAGCGAAGCAATCATGAGTGTTCCAGATCAATTTGCCTTAAGAGCCGGATTATTTAAACCCATAGGATCGGCTCATGGCTTGGCACTAAGCTTTGGAGGAAGAATTGAAGGGGTTCCCGTTAGGGATATTATTGGAAAAAGTGAAGGTTTCAGAAGACCTGGATATATTGTTTCTGCCGAACCAGGCGCGAGCTACATGGTCAAAGATTTCACTTTAGGTTTGACTGTGCCAATCGCATTGTTGAGAAACAGAACTAGAAGTCTAACGGATATTTTGGATTCTAATCCAGACAACAAAATCCATGGAGATGCAGCTTTCGCGGACTATTTGGTCAACTTATCATTGGCTTGGAGAATATCCAAAAAAGAAAGCGACCTGTTCAAAAGTTTTTAAAACCATAAAATGGCTGCCTGAAATCAGGCAGCCATTTCATTTTTTATAATTTCCTCAAGCTGACGAATAAGAAAACCCAGTAGTTATTTCTTTGTATATAAGACCTAATACAAGTCAATATCTTGCCTCCTAGGAGGAATAAAATATAATTTTAAACCTCGACTGGTGTTTTGATTTCCTTCTTCAAACTTTTTGAAGCCAAAACAATCAAAGATATAGACAGCAGAAACAATAAAGCAGCAATAACCGCCAAGACATAGACCTCACTTTTGAAATTGTTCCAGGCAAAAAGCCCCAAGGAAGTCAGGGTAACAGTAAACATAAAAAACATGGGTATAGTTACGAAGGTGGCATTAATCTTTTGCCTCATCAACCAAACTGCCACGGTCAGCAAAGCCAAGGCAGCCAAGAGTTGATTGGCAGAACCAAAAATAGGCCAAAGGGTACTGAAACCTCCTGAAGCCAGAAGCAGAATTGACAATATCACTACCACGGTAGTGGAAAGGTACCTATTCTGGGAAACCTTTGCTCCCAAAGGATGCTTTACATCTTCAAAATACTCCTGCAAGGTAAATCTTGCCAAACGGGTACAGGTATCCAAAGTGGTCAGCGCAAAAGCAGAGACAGTCAATGCCACAAATCCTACCGCAAAATTCTCTGAAATTCCCATAGAGGAAATCATACTCCCCAAACCACTGGCAAAAAGGGGTACAGGACCTTCCTCTCCAAGTCTGCCTAAGTACTCACTTCTGCTCAACACTATCACTGCACCCACAGAAATAATGGCCAGGAAAGATTCAATTAACATCCCTCCGAATCCTACCATTTTGGCATCACTTTCCCTATCCAACTGCTTGGAAGTAGTCCCCGAGGCTACCAAAGAATGAAAGCCACTGATAGCCCCACAGGCAATGGTTACAAAAAGTACTGGAAACAGATAACCCAGATTTTCAGAATTTACATAAATGTCTGTATCCATTTTGATCTCTGGATTGGCGATGAAAACACCTATGACAGCGGAAATGATCAATCCATACAGCAGAAAACTATTGAGGTAATCCCTAGGCTGCAGCAGCATGGAGACAGGAGTTACTGATGCTACAAATGCATAGGCTAACAGAACATATACCCAAGTCTGGTAATCCAGTTCAAAGGGAAGCTGCATCCCCAAATAGACAAAGTAATACATCAACACCACTCCGATGACAGAAATTATCACAAAAGCTATCCTGCTGTTCCCTACTACCCTGCTGACAAAACCAAAAGCTACTGCCAATATGATGAAAAGAATAGAGGCTGATGCCACTCCTGCGTTGTTGACAAAAGTTTTTGCGATAATATCCGCGAATACCCCAATGATTAAGATCAAAGTAGAAAAGCTAAAAAGGATGAACAACTGCTTGCCTTTTTGTCCAATATTGTTCTGGATGATCACGCCTATTGATTTTCCTTGATTCCTCAAAGAGGCAGCCATACTTCCCAAATCATGTACTGCACCGAAAAATATTCCCCCCAACAAAATCCAGATCACAGCTGGAATCCATCCAAAGGTTACTGCGATAATCGGACCTACTATGGGGCCGGCTCCGGCAATGGAAGCAAAATGATGGCCGAGCACCACAATAGGTTTACTGGGAACGTAATCAACGCCATCCTTAAATGCATGGGAAGGTGCTTTTCTTTTATCAGTAAGTCCAAATTTATTATAAACATATTTTCCATAGGTAAAATAAGCGGTAAATAAGATAATACCGGACAGAAGCAATAATGAGGACAGAGCCATATCAAATTGGAATTAAGCATGGAAATTTCCTTTAATTTCACCAAAATACCAATGATAATTTCAGGAATTAGGTAAGAATCTAAATATTTTCTCAGGTGCAAATGAAGTAACAGTAGTTTTTCACTTTAAAGCAGAGCCGAAATTGGGACTAAGACCAGTGCCAAATTTTATTTAATGGAGAATACCTATAAATTTGTAGTCCCTGAAATGAGAATTTCGGAACTAAACATATAAATATGGCTTGGTTTAAAAGAACAGACAAAGGAATCAAAACCTCTACGGAAGAGAAAAAAGATGCTCCGGATGGGTTGTGGTTCAAAACCCCTAAAGGCAATATTATCCATACCAGGGAATTAAAGAACAATTCCTATGTTTGCCCAGATGACGATTATCATGTAAAAATTGGCTCTAAAGAATATTTTGAAATTCTTTTCGACAATAACCAATTTAAAGAATTAGATGCTAAAATGAAGTCAGGAGATCCTCTGAAATTTGTAGACTCCAAAACTTACACAGCAAGAATTGACCAAACAATCCAAAAAACAGAACTGAATGATGCCGTCAGGACAGCTGTAGGAAAAATGAACGGTCTGGAGCTTGTTGTGGCATGTATGGATTTCAATTTCATTGGTGGCTCCATGGGATCTGTGGTCGGAGAAAAAATTGCCCGTGCCATTGATTACTCGCTTAAGCATAAAATCCCATTTTTGATGATTTCCAAATCCGGAGGAGCTAGGATGATGGAGGCTGGATTCAGTTTGATGCAAATGGCAAAAACTTCAGCCAAGCTGGCACTTTTGGATAAAGCTGGAATACCTTATATATCTTTATTGACTGATCCGACAACCGGAGGGGTCACTGCTTCGTATGCGATGCTGGGTGATTTCAATATTGCCGAACCAGGAGCATTGATTGGGTTTGCGGGGCCGAGGGTTATCCGTGAAACAATTGGTAAGGATTTACCAAAAGGATTTCAAAGTGCAGAATTTGTCCTGGAACACGGATTTCTCGATTTCATTATCGACAGGAGGCAGTTGAAAAACAGATTGACGACACTCCTAAGATTGCTCAACAATTAGACAGAAAATACGTTTATGGATTAAGTCGACCATTGGTTAAAATAAAATTCAACTTTGGCCGATTTTATTGATTTATAAATATATTTGTGAGCCAAAAAAATGGCTATAGACAGAAAAATCAAAAGTAAAATTTATAATAAATGGGTTCAGTAATTATTACTTCGATAGTAGCATTTACCTTGATTATTTTGCTACTGGTTTTTATTCTGTTGTTTGCCCAGTCCAAACTAGTGTCTTCAGGTGACGTGAAGATTGTGATCAATGGAGAAAAGACCATTGTTACTTCTGCAGGCTCTACCTTATTGAGCACTTTGGGCAACAATAAAATCTTCCTTCCCTCAGCCTGTGGGGGTGGCGGTACCTGTGCCATGTGTAAGTGTGTCATTGAAGAAGGAGGAGGCGAGGTACTCCCAACTGAAGAAGGCCACTTAAGCAGAGCTGAAAAACAAGGAAAAGTAAGGCTTTCCTGCCAGGTTAAAGTGAAATCTGATATGCAAATCAGAATTCCAGAAGAAATCTTTGGTATCAAAAAGTGGGAATGCGAAGTTATTTCAAATTATAACGTATCAACTTTCATCAAAGAATTCAAAGTGAAACTTCCAGAAGGAGAAACACTTCATTTTGAATCAGGAGGTTATATTCAAATTGACGTTCCGGCAATAACAGTAAACTTTAAGGATATGGATATCACTCCACATCCTGAATTGGGCCACCCAGTTGATGTTTACAAAAGTGATTGGGATAAATTCGGCCTTTGGGACTTAGTCATGAGAAATGACGAAGAGCTGTTTAGGGCTTATTCTATGGCCAACCACCCGGCTGAAGGAAACATTATTATGTTGACGATCCGTATTGCTACACCACCATGGGATAGGGTAAACAACAAATGGATGGATGTAAATCCAGGTGTATGTTCTTCTTATGTATTCTCCAGAAAACCTGGTGATAAAGTAACCATTTCAGGACCATATGGAGAATTCCACATTAATCCAACACAAAGAGAAATGATTTATATCGGTGGAGGTGCAGGTATGGCTCCTTTAAGATCCCATATTTTCCACCTGTTCCACACGGAAAAAACTGACAGAAAAGTTTCTTATTGGTACGGAGGTAGATCAAAGAAAGAGTTGTTCTATGTGCCTCACTTCAGAAATATCGAGAAGGATTTCCCTAACTTTAAATTCTACATCGGTCTTTCTGAACCATTACCTGAAGACAATTGGAAAATCAAACAGTCTTTGGATGACGAAGGTGACGGTTATATCGGATTTATCCACCAGGTTTTGTTTGACAATTACCTTAAAAATCATCCAGAGCCAGATGAAATCGAATATTACCTATGCGGTCCTCCATTGATGAATGCAGCGGTATTGAAGCTGTTGGACGACATGGGTATCCCACAGGAAAACATCAGATTTGACGACTTCGGTGGTTAATATTGAAATCAAGTCCCGCAATTGCGGGACTTTTTATTTTTCTCCAGTTTTTTTATTTTAATTTTGGAATCAGCTTTAACCGACTCTATGAACCTTAAGTCATTCTTTGATCCCATACCGGAATCACTTGCTCAACTTTCTTACACCCACAATTCATTTTTTAACTATATCCATGCCTTTGGAGAGGATTTTCCTGACATCAAAGGGATGCAAATTGCCCTGGTCGGTCTCAAAGAAAAAAGGGGCATGAAAAACAATGACACTTTCGAGAGAGCTTCTTTGGAAATTAGAGAAAAGCTGTACCAACTAAAGAAAGGACATGGACTTTACAAAATCGTAGATCTGGGAGACCTTAAGCTGGGTGAAGATAGAAAAGAATCCATCCGATATATTCAAACGGTCGGGGAATTTCTCATCAAAAAGCAAATTCTTCCAATCTTCTTTGGCGGGACACATGACCTGGACTTTGGCCAGTATCTAGCATATGAAGGCTTGAAAAAAATGATCTCAATGGTCACTGTTGATGCCAAACTCGATATGGAAGACGAAGGGCAGGCTACTGAAGTCCATTCACAGGATATTATATTGCACCAGCCCAATTTCCTTTTTAATTATAGTCATTTGGCGTATCAAAGCTTTTTGGTAGATAATGACCTCATCAATGTAATGGAGAAGTTGTATTTTGAGCATGTACGCTTAGGCAATCTCCGCCATAATTTCAAAGAAGCTGAACCCATCATCAGAAATGCGGATTTATTAAGTTTTGACATTTCGGCGATCAATTCTTCAGATGCCCCAGGTGCAGCAGATGCCCAGCCATTTGGACTTACAGGTGAAGAAGCATGCCAGATCTGTAGGTTTGCCGGAATGAACGAAAAATTATCGTCCATTGGCATTTACGGCTACCAGCCATACTATGATGACAGCAGGAATAAGACTGCCTCGGTTATAGCCACTATGATATGGTATTTTATTGAAGGATTTTATGACCGTAAAGACAGCCTTTCATTCAAAGGAAGCGACTATATCAAATATACCGTATCTTTGGATACCAAACCTTCCATTATTGTATTTTACAAAAGTAAAAGAAGCGATAAATGGTGGATGGAGATTCCACAAAGTGAGCAGGATAAATTTGACAGGACGAGCATCATCCCATGCAGCTACCAGGATTATCAAATGGCCCAATCCGGTGAAATTCCTGAAAGGTGGATCAATGCACAGCTTAAGATGATGTAGATGAAAACCTACACCAAACAACAACTTGCCCTGAGAAATGGACAGGATAGGCCCGAAATATGGGTTGCTTACCAAGGAATTATTTACGATGTCAGCCAATCCAGACTCTGGAAAAACGGAAAGCATTATGAACATTGGGCAGGACAAGATCTCAGTGAGGAACTTCAAGATGCCCCTCATACAGCCAATGTATTTCTGAAGTTTGATCAGGTGGGAAAACTCGAAGAAAAAATATGATACTCATTGCAGACAGCGGAGCCAGCAAAACAGACTGGCGGCTGATCAATAAAGAAGGTGAAATTGCCCAACATAGGGGCATTGGGTTCAATCCCAACTATCAGACTGCAGCAGAAATGACATCCGATCTGCAGGATGAATTTTTATTAAATTTAAGATCCGAAGTAGAAGTCATTTACTATTATGGAGCCGGATGTACTTCCGCTAAAAATCGGGAACAGGTCGAAAATGCCCTTAGGACGGTATTCAAACATGCAGATGTCCTTGTCGACCATGACATGATGGCGGCTGCAAGAGCAACTTGCGGGCATGAGGCCGGAATAGCCTGTATCTTGGGAACAGGATCAAATAGCTGTGATTACGATGGGGAATTTATAGTTGACAAAAGGCCAGCTCCAGGTTATATTTTAGGAGATGAAGGTGGTGGGGCCTATATTGGAAGAAAATTTCTGGCAGACTTTATCCATGAAGAAATGCCAAAAAAAATCAGGGAAAAAGTATTGGATAAATTCCAGTTGGATACACAATCTATTATAGAACACGTATACCAAAAACCATTCCCAGGCAGATATATGGCGAGTTTTTGCCGCTTTATAACTGAAAACAAAGGCGAACCTTACTGTTATATGCTTTATTATAATGCTTTTCAGGATTTCTTCAAAAAGCATGTAATGAAATACGATAATTACAAAAAGAAGAAGGTGAACTTTGTAGGTTCCATCGCTTTTTATAATAGTGATATACTGCGTAACGCCGCTTATGATGCAGATATTCACGTGAATTTAATCATAGAATCTCCGATAGCAGGACTTAGCCTATACCACCAGAACTTACTATGAAAAGTACAACAGAAAGCAGCTCACTTTATGATAACCTCGACCAGATGGACATTGCGACCCTGCTCGAAAATATCAACAAAGAAGATAAGAAAGTAGCCTATGCTGTGGAACAACAGCTTCCTGAAATTGCCGCATTGGTGGAGCAAATTGTTCCCAGAATGCAAAATGGGGGACGGTTATTTTACATTGGGGCAGGCACCAGTGGAAGACTAGGAATCCTTGATGCTTCAGAATGTCCGCCTACCTATGGGGTACCTTTTGACTGGGTAGTTGGTATTATTGCCGGTGGGGATCAAGCAATCCGCAAAGCTGTGGAAAATGCCGAAGATGACCCAAATCAAGCCTGGATTGACATTCAGCAATTTGGATTCAATGAAAATGACACAGTTATCGGAATAGCAGCATCCGGTACAACCCCTTATGTCATTGGAGGAGTAAAAGAAGCAAGGGAAAAGGGACTATTGACTGCATGTATTACCTGCAACCTCAACTCTCCACTTGCCGGAGCAGTAGAATACCCCATTCAAGTTGTGGTCGGACCTGAATTTGTTACCGGAAGCACCAGGATGAAGGCAGGTACTGCACAGAAGTTGGTTTTGAACATGATATCTACAACCACCATGATCAAACTTGGCCGGATAAAGGGAAACAAGATGGTGGACATGCAGCTTTCCAATAAAAAACTGGTCAACAGGGGAACCAGAATGATTATGGAAAGTACTGGTTTGGATGACAATGAAGCCCAAAATATGTTGCTTCAATATGGCTCTGTGAGGGCCGCTGTAGAAGCTTTCTATCAGAACCAAAGCAAAGGCTGAAATATTCGGAATACTTTCGCTAACTTTGTACTCCTTTAGGGCCTAGGACAGCTAAGTCCCTGATAAAAAGGAATCAATTAATCCAGCAGAGATGCTGCACTTACATGAAAAAAGATAATAACAGAAGACCTGGATCCAAAGGAGAAGGCAGGATCGATTCAAAAAAAACTACTGGAAAATTCGGTCCCAAGAAAGATTTTTTTGACAAACGAGAAGGTAAAAAAACTGAATTTTCTAAAGACTCCAATTCCGAGAAAAAAGGATACAATAAGGAGAAAGGATATGAGAAGAGTAAGGGATTTGACAAACCTGCTTATGGGAACAAATCCAGGTACTCAAAAGATGACCAGTACCAAGGTACGCAAAAGCCTTACAATTCACGCTCGGATGAAAAACGCACCGAAGGGGAATTCAAAAAGGTCTACAGAGGAAGAGGCAAGGATGAAAAGCCCGTTCACGAATGGGTTCCTTCGGATAAATTTTCCAAAGACACACGCTACCCGAAGAAAAATTTCAAAAAGCCCTTTGTCAAAAATAACAACGAAGATAGGCCTGAATACAATTTTGAAAAACTTGAGCAGAACCATAAAAAGAAAAACAAGTCAGAGGAAATCCGTCTGAACAAATACATTTCCAATTCAGGAATTTGCTCAAGGAGGGAAGCAGATGAACTCATCCAAAATGGCAGTATCACAGTCAATGGACAAGTGATCAAAGAGATGGGGTATAAAGTTAAGCCAGGTGAGAGGGTTTCATATAAAGGAAAACCGATCAATCCTGAAAAGCCAGTTTATTTGTTACTAAACAAACCTAAGGACTTCATCACTACTACTGAAGATCCTATGGAAAGAAAAACGGTAATGAATCTTATTGCCAATGCCTGTGAAGAACGTGTATTCCCTGTGGGAAGGCTGGATAGGAATACCACTGGCTTATTGTTATTTACCAATGATGGAGAACTGGCTGCCAAGCTTTCCCATCCATCCAATAATATCAAGAAAATATACCAGGTGACCTTGGACAAGCCATTAACCCAAAATGATGAAAAAACAATTTTGGAAGGGCTACAATTGGAAGATGGTCTTGCGCAGGTAGATGACATGCAGGTTCTGTCCAAAGACAGAACCATACTTGGGCTGGAAATCCATTTGGGAAGAAACAGGATTGTCAGAAGGATTTTTGCTCAACTGGGATATGAAGTAGTGGGCTTGGACAGAGTCATGTATGCAGGTCTGGACAAAAAAGATTTATCAAGAGGTAATTATAGGTTCCTGACCGAAAAAGAAGTAATCAGATTAAAGTTTTTCCTATAAAAAAAGCCGCTATTGCGGCTTTTTTTATAGGATTTACCTAGCAAGTATATGCTTGAAATATCCACTTTCAGTACTGATATAGAAATCAATTCTGGAAAGTATACTTACCCCAAGCATTCTGTATACCTTATCCAAACCAGGAACATTATCCAATGTTTCTTCGTGCAGTAATGCTCCGTCCTTAAAAATTGACACAGTGATATCTTCAGGAATTTCTGATCTTACAGACAACCTAAATGCATTATCTCTCAAAGTCTCTAAGTTGGATGAAACAAAGTGATTCTGTTTGTTTGAAGGACTTTCAAGATTAATCGAAAGTCTTTCCACTAAACTTTGCCCATTAAGGATCTCCATGGTATAATTGCCAGGACCAATCTCATTGAAATTATAAAGTTTGGCAAAAGCATTTTTATAGAAAACCCTATGCCTTTTTACCAATGCATTGTTTTCATCAAAAATTTTCACCGTAACTGGACCTTCTGGCTTTGCCTTATAGCGGAATAAAACCTTGTTTTCCTCTACCTTTTTTAAAGATACCGGCACTTCTGATTTTCTTTCTTCCGAAGCTGTGGCATAAGCCATACTTCCAAACAACATGATACATACTAATAATTTTCTCATGGCAGTAATAGATAATTGGTTTATAGTAACTTTTCACGGTAGGATGAAAGCAAGGTTTCCCATTAATAAACTCCAACAACAAGATTATCAGGTATTTGCAAAGTATTCTTTAAAGAAAATAGACGATCAAAATTTTATTATCGATACCAACTTTAAATATAATCTTAATTAAAAAGTTGAAAACCCCGAATTTAAACTTTCATTTTGCCAATTTGAAAAAATTGAGGCTTTAGGGCCTCCTGCCATCAAAATTCAATTATAAAATCTTTTTAAGTTCATCATAAATGGCACATTCAACAGTTAAAAACAAAAAAAAGCCGCATCACTGCGGCCTTAATGTTATTTTAGTTTAGTTGATATTCTCTTATCTCGCTGCCAACAACCTAGAATACCCGTCCTTGGAAGCAACTACAAATTCTACATTTGCGGTTGGGCTTACGCCAACCAACCTGTACAGCTTCTGAACAGCTGAAACACTGTCCAATCTTTCTTCATGAATCAGTTTATCGTTTTCAAAAACATAAATGGAAATGTCAGACTCCAACAAGGCGTTGTAAGTCAATATGAAAGCATTTCCTTCCAATTTCTCCAATTTTGAATAAACCACAGGCTTTTGGGAATTTGCAGCGCTAAAGTTGACAGTTAGCTTTTCCACCTGGTTTTGCGCATCAACCACCTCCACAATGTATTTACCTGGCTTTAACTGTGAAAAATCATAATACTTGGCAAAGGCATTCTTTGATGTAATTCTGTCCTTTTGAACAAGGAAATTGTTTGCGTCATAGATTTTCACTGTTACAGGCCCTTCAGGATTGGCTCCATAAAGCAACTGTACTTTGTTCTCATCCACTTTTCTAATGGATACCGGCACATCTGCAGGTCTCTCTCCCGCTGCCATGGTGTTCAAAGACACACCAAAGGCGATCATTAATGCAATTAATAATCTCATAGTAGTAAATAGTTTAATAGGTTTAAGAAATTTCAATGATTGTTGGCTCCATCAGGCATTCCCTGTTAAAATTTGAAGCCGGTTATTTGGGGGGATTAAAAGCCAATTGTTCATTGACCACGGTACAAACTTAGGGACAATAAACATTCATTGCAAATTTTTCAACAAAAAAGTTGTTTTATTGAATATTCGTTAAAAAAAATAAAATTATTTTTTCGTATTCGTAAAACCAACGAAATTTCTTCGGAATCGATGCCATGAAAAATCTAGAAGTCGGTTTTCGAGCATTAGCCAAATTATATTTTTTTATAAAAATGTTTTATGCAAATATTTAAAAGATTTCGCAATCGATTCCACGTTTTATAGAAGATACTATCAAAAAACAAAAAAAGCAGCCTTTGGCTGCTTTGAATCATAGAATGGAACTCCAAGTCATCTGATATCCTTCCCAATATCCGCCAGTGTCTTTGCATCAAAATCACCTTGGAACTCAAGGACCAAAAAACCACCGGATTCTTCTTTGACCAAGACCACCACATCCTGAATCCTCCTTGTCCCTTTGGTATACACCATGAAACTGCTCTTTCGCTCAGATGCTTCCATCATGAGTTCGTACCTTTCTTTTTCCAAGGCTCTTTTCAAAGCCTGAAATTCAGCATGGGCAGCTTGACCCTCTGTAGGTAATTTAAACAGCTTCATCCTTTCCATGGAACTTGCTAAAGATTCGGCCTTTCCCTGATCCAGTTTTACATCCATGCTTTTGGCAAAATTCAAAAAGCTACCACCTAGGTCAAAATGGAAAAAATCCGGATTACCTTTATATTTTTGGTAAAGGTTTTCCACACTTTTACTTTGGGCAAACAATTGATGATTCAACATCAAAATGGCAAAGACTAATAATAATCGGCTTAAAGTTTTCATAGTATTACGTTTAAAATGGAGTTCAACTGCTTAGATATTTTGTAAGTCATTATTTTTTGCCTCCCTTACCATACTCCTGCATTCCCGGAATAGTGGTCTTATCCGCTAAAATATTCAAATCCTTATAAGTGAAATTGCCCAACAAACTGAGCAAGGTAAAGCCATCCTTAGAACCAGAAATCATCAGCAATTCCATGACTCTCCCATTTTCCTCACGGACCATAAACTTGATATTGGAACCCTTTTCTGCCACATCCATAAGTTCTTCATATTTGTTTTTGGTAAGTGTTCCCATAGCTTCCTTATAAAGTAAATGGCCATCTAATTTTTCTGCACTAAGGATGCGGATGCCCCTAACTTTAGAAATCAACTCACCCAACTCTTTGGCTTCCTTATCGGTTTCAGCTCCACCTGATTTCAGGAATCCTCCAGCCATCTGCATCATTTTGGGACTGATATATACCCTGGAAAAGCGATCGTCCTCCATATACTTCGAAAAAAACTTCACAATGGCATCATCCTGTGCCCGAAGCCCTGAAAAAATCAGTAGCATTGTGAAGAGCAAGATCATTTTTTTCATATACTATTTGGTTTCAATATCGAATAATTCATTGGGGGTATTGAGGTATTGCAAATCTTGAAGTACTTCCAAATTCCCCGTTCCCTTTTGCATATTTTCCTGGATCAGGACAAAAGCCTGCAACACCTGTTCATATGCTTCTTTTTCTGCACGGTTTCGATGTTGGGTGTAAATGCTGATTCCCGCAATCAAAAACACGACTATTCCGGCAGCAATTCTCCCCCAAAATGAAACTAGCCCCTTGGACTTTTTGGATGGATTTTCAAGGGAGATTTCCATCATTGCAGAAAAATCAGAGATCCCAAGGAAAAAAGACTTTTCCGCATCATAGCCATCCGACTTAGCCAGCAAATCCCTCAACTCCCTTTCCTCCCCAAGGCTTGTCTCTCCTTCCCAGTAGCGCTTCAAAAGCTCTTCTATTCGATTTCTCATTTTTTCGCGATTAGGTACTCTTTTAAACTTTTTCTGGCCCGATGCAGATTGACCTTCACCTGATCCACACTGATCTCAAGGTAATCAGCAATCTCCTCGTAAGTCAGCCCTTCCACTTCTCTCAATTGGAATACCTCCTTTTGTTTCTCGGGAAGCTTATCCAAAAACCGAAAAACCATTTTTAGTCTTTCTCCCTGGGGCTCGGACTCTTGGATCTCTTCATCCTCAAGTTCTAGATCGGTAATGGCCTCCATTTTCCTGGAACCCCGAAAGTGCTGCATACTTTCGTTTTTAAGTGCCCTTACCATCCAGCCTGTGGGATTTTCCATAGTCTGCAAGTCATTTCTTTTGGTCCAGGCCTTTTCAAAAACCTGTTGCAATACATCATTGGCTGCCTCCCTGTCCTTGACCCAGAGGTAGGCCATTCTGTAAAGCTTGCTTTTCAAAGGCCAAATATGTGCTTCAAAAAATGACTTCATTCAGGTAGATGATACATGGAGAATAGAAATGTTACAGCAATTTGGAAAAAAAATTCAAATTAGATTGATTTTAAATTAGCAGACATAAATAGTATGCATGCCTACTATTTATTATTTTGCGCATGCAATAAATTAAGTTATGGAAGGAATTCTGACAATACTTTGGACAGGTTCAGGCAAAAAAAAAGCCCTGAAATGCTTCAGGGCTTGTGGTGATGAGTGGACTCGAACCACCGACTCACGGATTTTCAGTCCGATGCTCTACCAACTGAGCTACATCACCGTCTGATAAAGTGTTGCAAAGGTAGGTATTTGAAGTTTTCCTGCAAACCATTTCAATAAAAAATTTAACACAAACCCATTCAAAAAACGCTAAAACAAACAATATGAGCATTTTACCTCAAATCCTTTTTATCCTGGTTTTAGGTGTTGCGGGGTACATTTTATACAAAAGGGTATCCTTTCTTCGCCGCAATATCTTTTTGGGTAAAAAAGAAACCCGCAACGATCAAACAAATCAGCGTTGGAAAACCATGCTTTTGGTGGCATTCGGACAGAAGAAAATGTTTAAAAACTTTATTCCGGCCTTTCTTCATCTGCTTATTTATGTAGCATTTGTGATCATCAACCTGGAAGTGTTGGAATTTATCATTGATGGACTTGGTGGTTCCCACAGGATATTTGCTCCAATCCTTGGTTCGGCGTATGGGCTAGCAATGAATTTTTTTGAATTCCTGGCCATTGCCGTGCTTATCTCCTGTATCGCTTTCCTGATCCGAAGAAATGTGATGAAAGTGGAGCGCTTTACCAAGCCTGAACTGAAAGGCTGGCCTGCAATGGATGCCAACTTGATTTTGGTAATCGAGATCATTCTGATGATGGCAATTTTGACCATGAATGCCACCGATCAGATTTTGGCAGAAAGAGGCTTGGAAAAATACACCCTGCTGAACGGTCTTTTCTTCAGCAGTATGTTGCAACCTCTCTTTATAGGCATGAATGATGTGACTTTGGTCTTTATTGAGCGTTTTGCCTGGTGGTTCCATATCATCGGTATCCTTGCCTTTGCTGTATATGTGACCTACTCCAAACATTTGCATATTTTCCTGGCTTTCCCGAATACCTGGTATTCCAACCTGAAGCCTAAGGGAGAAATGAAAAACATGCCAGAAGTCACCAATGAAGTCAATATGATGCTGGGCATCGCAACGGAAGCAGGAACTGAAACCCCTACTGAAATCGGCCGCTTTGGGGCCAAAGACATCAATGACCTCAGCTGGGTCAATGTGATGAATGCCTACAGCTGCACAGAATGCGGTAGGTGTACTGCCGAATGTCCTGCCAATCTCACAGGCAAGAAACTTTCTCCCAGAAAAATCATGATGGATGTAAGGGACCGTGCAGAAGAAGTAGGAAAAAGCATTGATGCGGGTGGGCCTGGACTGGAAGACGGCAAATCCTTGTTGGGCGATTATATTACCAAAGAAGAAATCAATGCCTGTACTTCTTGCAATGCCTGCGTGGAAGCTTGCCCGGTGAACATCGACCCGCTTTCCATCATCCTGCAGTTGAGAAGGTATGTGGCAATGGAAGAGTCTGGAACTCCAGCTCAGTGGAACGCCATGTTTCAGAATATGGAGACCTCCTTCTCACCATGGAAATTCTCCCCATCTGATAGGTTCAACTGGGCAGATCAGGTAAAAAATGAAGAAGCAAAATAGATGCGAGAGATTAGAAGCGAGAGACTAGAAGTTTTGTCTCGCTTCTCAATTCTCGCTTCTCGTCTCTAATCTCTAAAAGTCTAAAAAATGTCAACATATAAAGTTCCAACCATGGCCGAGATGGCCGCTTCCGGTGAAAGTCCAGAAATCCTGTTTTGGGTAGGTTGTGCCGGTTCTTTCGATGAGCGTTACAAAGCCGTGACACAGGCTTTTGTCAAAATATTGAATAAGGTGGGCGTAAGTTTTGCCGTATTAGGTCCTGAAGAAGCTTGCACTGGAGATCCGGCAAGGCGTGCGGGAAATGAATTTCTCTTCCAGATGCAGGCAGTGGCCAATATACAGGTCATGAATGGCTATGAGGTAAAAAAGGTGGTGACTGCCTGTCCGCACTGCTTCAATACAATAAAAAACG
Organism: Cecembia rubra; assembly: GCF_003014575.1. Classification (GTDB taxonomy): domain Bacteria; phylum Bacteroidota; class Bacteroidia; order Cytophagales; family Cyclobacteriaceae; genus Cecembia_A; species Cecembia_A rubra. The sequence goes on along the minus strand of NZ_PYGF01000005.1, from coordinate 160,088 downwards.
AATACCCTGCCTTGGGAGGCAATTATGAAGTGATCCACCATTCCCAGTTCCTACAGCAACTGATCAATGAGGGCAAAGTTGTGCTACAGGGTGGAGGAGAATTCAAAGGCAAGAAAATCACCTTCCATGACTCCTGCTACCTGGGTCGTGCCAATGATGTGTACGAAGCACCAAGGGAAGTGATCAAAGCCCTGGATGTGGAATTGGTCGAAATGAAGCGTTGCCGTACCAAAGGACTTTGCTGTGGAGCTGGAGGTGCACAGATGTTTAAAGAACCAGAACCTGGCAAAAAAGACATCAATATTGAGCGTACTGAAGAAGCTTTGGCCACTGGTGCATCAGCCATTGCAGTGGGCTGTCCATTCTGCCTGACCATGATGACCGATGGCGTCAAAAACAAAGAGCGTGAACACGATGTCAAAGTCTATGACCTGGCAGAGATGATAGCCAAGGATATGGGAATTTGAGACATATCGCTAAAGTTTTTTAATGACTTTGACCTGTCAGGTATCGAAAACCTGACAGGTCTTTTTACTTTCATTTGTACCCAATAAATACACTTGCTTTCTTTATAAGCTGCTAAAAAAATATTCCAATGGGGTTAATAGTTTTATTGCAGGATCTTATCCGGGATAATAAAATTATTGTAATGATCAGGATTAACTAAAGACCCTGATCTAAGTGAATGGATTCTTAATTCCAAATTATTTGTTCCTCAGCCAGATTGACCAAAAAATCAAAAGTGGCAATAACCAAACAAAAATATCTGAAACTAAAAAAGAAGCATGCTCATTGGGTGTAATCAAGTCAAAGAATCCCATTAGGGTATAACTTACCAAGCGAACTGTTACGAAATAGGCAGCACAAATGAATCCACTCATCATAAATCGCCTATGTAACTCCATCTTTTTGTTAAGAATAGACCATAGCCCAAGTAAAATGAAAATTAGCCACAAGCTAGTAGCCATGTATTGAGAAGGTTGGCAACTTTCGCAAATTGAATTCGGAAGTATGTTGGCATATAAGGTGAGAATACATACCAAGGAACTGAAAATATAAACTTTGCCCAACATCCTATGCTTATTTGGTTCCCTTAACCTTACGGAAGTGGAGAATTGAAAAGGTGCAACTGTATAAACTACAATTCCAGATAAAATGTGGCCGATGAAACACGCCTTTTCTGTAAGGCTATTTCTATTTAGGAAGTCAGGAAGTCCCATTACCAAATAACTTAATGTGGGTAAGAGAAAAATTATAAAGAGCATAAAATAAACGCTCCAAAAAATAGACATCTTGCTCATTTTCTACTTTTTATGTTTTTAAGTTTAGGTTGAATAATATTGCTTCAAATGATTACTTGCTTCGCTTGGGAACAATTTTCTCAGGATAAGACTTTCTGCTACATTGATATACACTTAAATTTTAATTTCTTCAGTTTTTGTAATCCCAATTTCTATGATTTTGGCCTAATCTGTTCAGCAAGTTTTTGTGGTGCTACTTCACAATAAGCTGTTGTCAAAGCATCTATAAACAAGCCTTTTTGTACTTTTCCCAATTCAACAAATGTCCAGCCTTGCTTTCCCCACTTATTGGCAACAGGATAAATAATTGTCCTGTCTGAAGATGAAAAAACGTCCTGATCTATTTCTGACAATTTTAAGGTCGCTCTTTTGTTTTTGTGGTCATAGGTCGCAAATATTTTCTTTTTCACTCTGAATGATATTTTTTCAAAGTGAGGAACTTCTATCACTTCGGGAAAAGAAAGTGCTGATTTTCTAAATGTCTCAAAGCTTACCATTTGACCTATTTTTATCCTCTTTTGTTCTAATTTAAAAAACAATTAGGGTATTAGACTCCAGAATCCTTCATCTAGAGTAGAACCAAAGTTGAAACCGGCAAATAATACCAATATGGTTTTATTTGATGAAAATGTATATCATCTATAATACCAGTAAGCCATATAAATTCGGTTTTTTAACCATACCGATATTCATTGATATTGGATCCGCCTAGGCGGACAAGTCATTCATGGATATTGATTCTAATCTACTGACAAATTCACTGAAAATCAGTTAGTGGTTTGATTTCGGATAATCATATTGATGAAAATAATCTTATCCTTTTCAAAATTGACATTACATAAAAATAACGCTTAATTTTCCAAAAAACCAATTTCAGCATTGAAGCTGTCAGGGATACAGGACGGAAAATTAAAACCAGACGGGTCATCTGTAAGCTTTCTCCCACAATTTATACCCTTCTGCTCAATTTCTCCGTTTAAAAAGAGAACTAATTTGAGGCAAAAGACCTTATTTTTGATAATCAATTAAAGTATTATATGTATTTGGATTTTGATAAAATGCCGGCAAATTCCCGGATTTGGGTGTACCAAGCGGACAGGAGGTTTAGCCCTGAGGAATTGGACTGGATCACTGCAAGGCTGAAGGCTTTTTGTGAACAGTGGAATACCCATGGCAGCCTTATGCCCACTTCCTTTACCATCAAATTTGGACAGGTGATTGTACTTGCCGTAGATGAAAGCCAATTGGGCGCTTCGGGCTGCTCCATTGATTCTTCAGTTCGCACTTTAAGGGAAATACAGGAGCAGTTGCATGTCAATCTCCTGGATCAGGGAAAAGTTGGCTTTCTTCAGTCTGGGGAACAGTTAGAAGTTAGTCCATTCCTTGGCCTCAAATCAAAAGTATCCGAAGGCATCCTAAAAGCAGATTCTATCGTATTGAACCCTGTAGTCCAAAGGAAGTCTGATCTGGAGCAAAACTGGCTAATTGCTGCAAAAGATAGTTGGTTAAACAAATTCTTTATGAATTAATTATCATAAAGTCCTATATTTAAAAACACAGAAAAATCTTTTAACAAGCCCATGAAGCAAATTGCTGTATTTCTGGTGATGATGGTCATTGTTTTTGGCTCCTGTACCAGCCTTTTTCAAAAAGGGCAAAACCAATTCCGGGCAGGAGAATACCAGCTGGCTATCAGTACTTTTTCCAAAATACTGGAAGATGATCCGGACAACCAACAGGCCAATTTCTATGTGGCCGAAAGCTACAGGCTTTCCAACCGGGTAGAAAAATCAGAAGCTTATTATGCAAAGCTTATTGAAAACGAAGAAACCTTTGAATCTTATTTTCGATTGGGGCAGAGCTTGAAGGGACAGGGGAAATACGAAGAGGCCAAAGAAGCATTTACCAAGGCCCAGGAAATTACATTGGATGACAATTACCAGCGTTTGGCCAGACTAGAGTTGAATAACCTGGCAAAACTGGAGGCAATTGAGCCTTATTTCCCTTATTTGGAAGTAGAAAACTACAGATTACTAAATACACCTTACGCAGAATATGGCCCTTTTCTCAGTGAGGGTTTTGTGTATTTTACCAGTAACAGGATGCCAACAGGCATCTACAAAGGCACAGGCACACCTTATTTGAAAATTTTCAGGGCCAAGGCAGAAGGCATCAAAGTGGATGTGCAAAATATTCAGCTCTTACCCCAATTCCAGAACGAAACCAATCTCAATCAGGGTTCACTGACACTTAGCCCTGATGGAAATATGATCATTTATTCTCGATCTAATTCCGAGAGTTCCCGGGACCTTCCGGATACCCATCTTTTCGCCTCCTATTTCCGGGGTGGTGGTTATACCCAGCCTATTTGGATGCCTGTCAATGAAGATGAGTTCTACACCAATCAGACCTCAGCCTTCAGCCCGGATGGCAATGAACTCTACTTTGCTTCCATTAGACCGGATGGACAGGGAGGATTGGACCTTTACCGTGCCACCAAACTGGCCAATGGAGACTTTGGCAACGCCGTCAACTTGGGCCCACAGATCAATACCCCGGGCAATGAGATGTTCCCTTATGTTGCACCGGACGGAAAGCTTTTCTTTGCTTCGGATGGACATCCCGGCTATGGTAAATTGGACCTTTTTGTAGCTGAAAGAACTAGCAATGGCTGGGAAGTGAAAAACCTCGGTCCCAATGTCAATAGTGTGGCTGACGACTTCGGAATCTTCTTTTCCAAATACCCTACCGAAGGATTCCTTTCCTCTAACCGCGAGGGTGGGTTAGGAGATGATGACATTTATTATTTTGAGGACAAGACACCAAAGCCTAAGGTGGTCAATGTATTCCTTAATGTGACCACCAAAGAGAAAAAAGACGATGGCACAGAAGTGATCTTACCACAAACCAGAGTGGTACTCTATGATGCCAATAACAAAAATGTGGGTGGAGACTTCTCCAATCAAAATGGCCGATTAAGGTTTACTTTGGCTCCTGATCAAAACTTCTCCATGATCGCTACCAAATCAGGATATTTTACAAAAAGTTTAAGCTACTCCACTACAGGAAAAACCCCAAGACCTGAAGACCTAATCCAAGATGTAACCAATATTGTGTTGGATACTACCATTGTGCTTGATCCTTTGATTTTGGAAAAAGCCATCGTTCTTGAAAATATCTATTATGACCTGGACAAAGCAGATATCCGTCCGGATGCTGCATTGGAATTGGATAAATTGGTGCAAATCCTTAAAGATAACCCAAGCATTCGAATTGAATTGAGTTCACATACAGATGCCAGAGCTTCAGATGCCTACAATGATAACCTTTCCCAAAGAAGGGCTGAATCTGCCGTGGCTTATATTGTTTCCAAAGGCATTGACGCAGGCAGGTTAGTAGCAAAAGGTTACGGTAAGCGTCAGCTGATCATTCCTAATGCACAAACAGAGGAAGAGCATCAGGTCAACAGAAGAACAGAATTTAAAGTAATCGAGATCAGGGATTGATTACATTCATTTTAAGTGATTAAAATTGATATTTATGGAATGAAAGAAATTACTTGGGCAGTCCCTCTGATCCGCCACAGGCGAAGTAGAATCTCCTAATTCACGGTAGACCCTTCGCCTCTCTCAGGATACCGGTTTCCATGTTCATTCATTTACAATTTTCCGATTGGGGTCCTTTGGTCAGGATCCCTTTCTTATTTTTGCGCCAAAATTAAAAAACAAGCACCTACTGCTCCCCGTTTATCCCCTAATACCCAAACAGAATATGAATCCAAGAATAGAAAAACTCATGGAGGCAATCTCGCCCTACCGTAATTCCCTATTACAACATCCTATTTACAAGGACATGAAAACACTGGAGGATTTTCAGGTTTTTATGGAACAACATGTATATGCGGTATGGGATTTTATGACTTTACTAAAGGCCCTGCAACTGAAACTTACCGGTATGAATTTACCTTGGCGGCCAGCTGCTGAGCCTTTGGTGACCCGGCTCATCAATGACATCGTTTTGGCCGAGGAGAGCGATGAGGACGGACAGGGAGGCTATTGCAGCCATTTTGAACTTTACCTACGCGCGATGAAAGAAGCGGGTGCCAGCACAGAAAAAATGGAATTACTATTGACCCATTTGGAAACAGGAAAAAGTTTTCAAGAGGCTTTAAGTGGGGTAGAACTTCCCCAATCTGTAATTTCCTTTCTCAACAAAAATTTTGAAGTGGTTGAAAAAGGGAAAGCACATGAAATAGCCGCTTCCTTTACTTTAGGTAGAGAAGACCTTATCCCAGATCTATTCAGGCAGCTGGTCAATGACCTGATCAAAAGCAAGCCAGACCAACTGAATACCTTGGAATATTACTTTGAAAGGCATATCCATTTGGACGAAGACCATCACGGACCATTGGCCATGAAAATGCTCCAGCACCTTTGTGGAGAAGATGAGGCAAAATGGAAAGAAATAGAAAAAGCAGCCATTGAGGCCCTGGAAGCCAGAAAAATCCTATGGGACGGAATCCATGAAAGCATCCTGGCCAACACGGTCTTAAATTGATTTTTACTGTTTCTATTTAGCTAGAAGCTTCCGCCTTTCTCATGAAAAATAGAAGTTTTTCGTTGAGCTTGCTCACAATTCGTTGCTTCCACTACCTGAAATCATAGTCAATTTAAGGGCCTAAAATTAATGGAAAGGGATCTTTTGATCGGGATTCCTTTCATTTTTTTCGTCAATTGAGTAGCGGTCATTTTAAAATTCGCTATTTTTATATTAGATCCTTTCCAGGAATAATTTTTTTGAAAAACCGACAGAAGGTATCCCGATAAGGGCCGTTGAAATCGTAGAAAGGAAAGGTTTAGGTCTAATTGTCTCCATCTTTGATGAAATATAGCGATGACGGTTTCCAAGGACTTATGACCCAATTAACTCGAAAATTTTGGCAGTGGCCTCCACCATAACGTGGACAAAGAATTTCTCTTTCTCCTGGGCGGTCAGACCAATCCCATATATGGAGGCGGGAACCTCATTTTTCCTATGGAGCTGTATATTGCAAGGTGGGTCCCAAGCCAGGCTTTTGAGGAAGACATTACCAAGCCCACACTTTTGGAAATGTTCACAAATAATGCCCTGGTATCAACCGATGAAGTGCGGTCCTTGCCAGAGCAAAACTTCTTGAATTGCCTCAATTCAGGAAAATAACTATCCTATCGGCTTAAAATGGCAATTTACCCAAATCCACATTTCCTCCTGAAAGGATAATTCCCACTTTCTGACCCTTGAAGCGCTGCTTATGTTTTAATAAGGCAGCCAAAGGCACTGCACAGGAGGGTTCAATTACGATTTTCATCCGCTCGTAAATCAGGCGCATGGCTTCTATGATTTCCTCCTCTGTCACAGTGAGGATATCATCTACATATTTCATGATAATGGCAAAATTGATTTTCCCAAGTGAAGTGAGCAGACCATCTGCGATGGTTTTGGGGCCGACCATTGGGATAAGTTGTTTGGCTTGAAAAGAGCGGTAAGCATCATCCGCTCCTGCTGGCTCCCCGGCTATCACCTGGGTGTTAGGGGAAATATATTTGGTCGTCAGGGCAGTTCCCCCGAGCAAGCCTCCTCCTCCTACCGGCGCCATGATGACATCAAATGGAATCCCTTCTCCCCACAATTCCAATGCACAAGTAGCCTGTCCCTCAACGACGTCCATGTAATCATAGGGGGGAATAAAAGTAGCTCCGGTCCTGTTTACTACTTCCTGAAGGGTAGTTTCTCTTGCCTGTAAATTCGGTTCACATTCAATGATTTCTCCTCCGTAGCCTTTTACTGCTTTCTTTTTGATTTCAGGGGCATTGGAAGGCATCACGATATAAGATTTGATCCCAGCTACCGTCGCTGCCCTGGCCAAAGCAGCAGCATGGTTTCCACTGGAATGGGTAGCGACACCGTTTTTCTTTTGCTCTTCATCCAATTTGGCCACCGCATTGGCCGCTCCGCGGGCTTTAAAAGCACCGACTTTTTGGAAGTTTTCACATTTAAAATAAATATCACAGCCGGCAATCTGGTTGATGGCCTCAGAGGTCATAATGGGTGTTCGGTGAATGAAAGGTTGGATCCGCTGATGGGCCAACCTGATATCGTCAAGAGAAGGAAATTTCATGGTTTCAGTCATGGAAATAAATATAAGGCAAGGCATTGGTACTGTCAAAATTTTTATCTTGCGGCTTATGAAAAACAGCTTACATGAACTTCTCCTATGTGAAAATATCTTTCCTGTCATGGGAGAATACCTGAATCCAGACAATACCATGGAGATGGATTTCAGTTCTGCCAACACAGTGCTGATGTCCATTGATTTTTCGGATACCAAAAGTTTTGATCAATATGTGTTTGGTAAGCTTCAGTCGGCCGGTAAGAAATATGGAATTGGTGGCTATTTTGAACATAGGGCCATTTATGCACGCTCAGAGGTTTTTGTCACCGAGCAATCAGATTTTAGAAATATCCATTTGGGAATCGATATTTGGACTGAGTCAGGCCACCCTGTTTATGCTCCCCTGAAAGGCAAGGTTTTTTCTTTTCAGAACAATGCTGGTTTTGGGGATTATGGGGCTACCATCATATTAGAACATGAATTAAAAGGAAAAACGCTCTACAGCTTGTATGGGCATTTGGCACTGAAAGATTTGGAAGGACTGGAACTCGGCATGACTTTAGAGGCAGGGCAGGCCTTTTGCCATTTAGGCCCATTTCCCGAAAATGGAGACTGGCCTCCCCATTTGCATTTTCAATTGATGTGGGACATGATGGGCAATTGGGGAGACTTCCCTGGTGTTTGTTCGCAAAGGGAAATAGAAAAATATAGGGCTATATGTCCAGATCCTCAGTTATTGACAGGGTATTCGCCAGGGTAATGATCCTGATACCTTCCAAAGTCAGGTTCCTGTCCACTACATCAAAAGCATCTTCCAATGTAGTTAAAATGGAGGATAGTCCTCCTGTGGCAATGATCCTGCATTGGTGGCCGATTTCCTTTTGAATGGTATCCAGCATGCCCTTGACCAAACCGGTATATCCATACAAAATGCCTGCCTGTATGGAATGGGAAGTACTCTTACCCAAAGCAGATTTGGGCATTTTAAGCTCCACTTCCGGCAATTTGGAAGTATTAGAGAAAAGTGCCTTGATGGCTGTTTTCAATCCGGGTACTATATTTACCCCCATAATTTTGCCATCTTCTCCTACTACGGTAAAGGTAAGGGCAGTTCCAAAATCCACAATGATGCATGCAGTCTTAAACCTATCATAGGCTGCGGCCACATTGCACATAAGGTCAGAGCCGATTTCATTGGGCCGTGCGGTTTTTACATTCAGTCTGGCATAACTTTTCCCACTGATCAGGTAACAAGACTTTTCAAGGTATTCCCTGCAAAATTGCTGTAATACCGAATTTACCTCTGGGACCACCGAAGAAATTCCCACCTGGGTGATCCGATCGTTTTTTATGCTGTTTTCCAAAAAAAATAAATGAAGTTCCCTTTCCAATTTCAATGTTGAAAGTTCCTTGAAGGTATTGACCCGGAATTCATGCACCCACTTCTGTTGGTTTTCATCATAAAAACCAAAAACTATGTTGGAATTGCCTGCATCAATGGCTAAGAACATATGTACAGTTTTTGTTAATTGACCGATAAAATTGGTGGATGATCTCAAATATATAAATTGATTTTTTGCTTTTCTGTTTTTTGATAACTTTCCTGCATGTACACAATTAGAGAAGGAAAAAAAGAAGACCTACCACAGGTTTTGGAGTTGATCCGAGAACTTGCGATCTATGAAAAAGCACCAGATGAAGTCATCAATACCGTAGAAATGATGGAAAAGGACGGTTTTGGCCCCAATCCGGTTTTTGGCTTTTTTGTTGCCGTTAAAAATGATTCCCGGGAAATCATCGGGACCTCCATATACTACTACCGATACAGTACCTGGAAAGGAAAAAGACTGTACTTGGAGGACTTGGTAGTGACAGCGTCAGAGCGGGGAAATGGCGCGGGAAAGCTCCTATTTGACCGTACTTTGCAGAAGACATTGGAAGACAATTGCTCAGGTATGACCTGGCAGGTTTTGGACTGGAATACCCCTGCAATCAGCTTCTATAAAAAATACGGAGCAGACCTTGATGGAGAATGGATCAACTGTAACCTGCAGCAGGATCAAATCAGAAAAATATTGCAAATGCAATAATTTGATTTTGCATATGCCTTAAAAAATAATTAAATTTGGATATGGCAAAGCAATACAAGCTCCCTCAAAATTATGCTGACAAAAATACAGCCAGCGGATTCTTCCCTCCATTAGAGGAGCAGTATTACTTTTCCCCCAAGGTATCCAAAGTAGAGGAGCCCATGCTCATTAAAGAGCAGTTCCATCTTTCGGAGACCAAAGAATTGTTTGACTACCTACAGTTCAGCCAGGCAGAGGTGGCAGAGGTTTTAGAGATAGATCCCAGCACCTTGGTACGATGGAAAAAGGAAGACAAGCAGCTGAGCAGGTTATTGACCAAGACCATCAAAGACATGGACAAAATCGTCGCCAAAGGAATCAGGGTTTTTGGGACAGAAGCCCTGCTTCAGGATTGGTTGTATACTACCAATGAATCTTTGGGTAACCAAAGACCCATAGATCTGATGCGTAATCCCTATGGAGTGGAGCGCATAGAGGAGGCTTTGGAGGCCATGTCCTGGGGCAATATCCTTTAAATCATTGCTTTGAAATACTTCAGGCTGATAGAAAAAATACCAGGCAGATTCCCTTTGGGTTACGGCCCTGGGTCAGGGAGGTGGAACCCTTATGGGATTCCTGTCATTTATGCCTGCAGCCAAAGCGCGCTGAATTTTCTTGAATTGCTCAGCATCAAAGGCCCGGTAGTTTCTCTGGCTGCTTGGGCTCTCGTTGAATTTGAATTAGACGAAGATTCCCCCTTTTTGGGAGTAGAGGACTTGCCTCTGGATTGGAGCCAAAGGCCCCATCCCAAAAGTACCCAAACCATAGGTGCTTTTTGGGCTAAGGAACAAGAGAGCGTTGCCCTGAAAGTCCCTTCCTGCCGTATCCCATTGATAAATTATCCCCAAGAATATAATTTGCTTATCAATCCACTTCATCCCGATTTTAGCAATAAAATAAAGTTCATCCAAGAGACAGAAGTATCATTTGCCATTAACCCGTTATGAAAATCGATCTTAGCGACCAAAGAATTTTAGTGACCGGTGCCTCAAGAGGCATTGGCAAAGGAATAGCTGAGCAACTATCCGACTCTGGTGCGGAAGTTCTGCTACATTTCAACAGCAACCTTGAAGCTGCCAAAGCCTTGCAGCAGTCCCTGAAGAATCCTGCTCATTTGGCTCCTTGTGACCTCGCTAACCTGGAGCAGGTCAAAGGCTGGATTCCTGAACTCATCAAAACCCATGGGAAAATTGATGCTATTGTCAACAATGCCGGAATAGCCATTTCCATTCCGGACAATGCCCCAACAGAAGAATGGACTTCCGCCTGGCTTAAAACCATGGATGTCAACATCAATGCCTTGGCCATAATTACCAAAGAGTTTATTGAATATGCCAGAAAAAATAAAAGCGGAAGGATCATCAATATTTCATCCCGTGCTGCTTTCAGAGGAGATACTCCTGATTATTTAGCATATGCCGCATCCAAAGCAGCCATTGTAAGTTACACCCGCTCCATCGCCCGATATTACGGCAAAGAGGGGATAAAAGCCTTCATTATCGCCCCAGGTTTTACCCGCACTGACATGGCACAGGATTTTATGGACCAGTATGGGGAAGAATATGCACTGAATGACATTGCGCTGAATGAGCTAACGGAACCTAAGGACATTGCACCTATGGTGACCTTACTCTGCTCGGGATTGGCTGACCATGCGACAGGATGTACGATTGATATCAATGCAGGGTCTTATGTGCATTAAATAGAAAGAGCCAAGGAAAAAGTAAAAAGGTATAAGGGGAATACAGAAAGGGGCTTTGAATGTTGAAAATTTAGTGCTGTTTAGGGTAGAACAATGTAGAATGAGGAATTAGGAATGCAAAAATAGAAAATCACGAATTGATTGAATCCACAAAGTGGTATTTGCCCCGGGTGAAACCATTGGTAAAAGATGATCTTTAAAATTGAGAATCCCAACACTAAAAGGGTTGAAGTAAAAATTCTTTTGAATATTTTCCCATAAACCAATCTTACGGGAATCCTGTTAAAGAAAAAAAAGCTTTTCATGTCATCAGCCAAAGACAGCCTTTCACCTGAAATGATCAAGATCCTGAAAATCTTTGGAATAGGATCTTTACTCTTCGTGTTTTTGCTTTCATTTTTCAATGAAAGAAGGGCTGACAATTCAGGGGAGGCCAATTCCTTACTTCGGATCACAGATGCAGACAGGCTTTTTTTCAAAAATGTCCGGGCAGCCTATTATGATCTGGAAGGAAGGGATGATGCCAAAATCAATATTTACCGCTACGGTAAACGCATTCAGGAAGAACAATCCCCAAATCTCAACCTTTCCATATTGATTAACCGGATCAAGGACGAGGCCTATATCTTCGTGGAACCAATCCCCGAAACCCTTCCTTTCAAATTGATCTGGAACAATCAAAGCAAGCAGGAATCCGGAGAATTGACTTTTTATGGTGGCGGTACTTTGGAACACTATGATTTTGTCAGTAAATTATCTCCCCTACTGGAAGAAAATTTCCGGTTAGAGATGGAATTAGAAAACGGTGAGCGTTATGAAATCCTTACGGATCCTAAACAAAGGAATGCTTTAAAAACTACTATCAAAGACTATTTCCGCTTGATCAATCAACCAAAATAACCCAATGGAACTACAGCGCATCAATAACCTTTGGAAGTTTCTGTCCATAAAAAATAACCTCAAGCTGGACTGCTCGAAGCAAACTGATGTGGAATACCATATCACCAAAGGGAACCTGGTACTGAAACATAGTTTTAATCCACAATTACTCCAACAATCCAGACTCGTCATTAAGGACAAGAATTTTCAGGAGAAGTTTTGCCAACACACCTATTCTGCTTCGAAAAAGCGGTTTGGCTTTAAGGAAAAACCCGCTTCTTTAAGCTCCCAGAAAATCTTCTTCCCTAAAGAGCTATTGGTCAAATACCAAATGTTTGACCTGGAAATCTGCAAGGACTACCAGGGACACTACCAGGTAATTATTGGTCCGTTCTTCCCAAAAAACGTTAATGAAATCCTGAACCAGGTAAATCCTATCGCCCGTACATTCTGGGTCAAAAATTTCTTTGCTGAAGGAATTCGTAATTAAAAAAACCCTTGGAATTTCTTCCAAGGGTTTTTCACTTTATGTACTACTTAGAATAAAAACTTTACTCCTGCCAGAAAATTGGTCCCTGCCTGAGGATAGAAGAAGTTTTCGGTTACCAACTCTCTTCCAGATACACCCTCCCCTGGAAGGAAATAGCTAAAAGTATAGCCGTTAGGTTCATATAGTCTATTGAAGATATTGTTGACCAAGAGCGTGACTTCCATGTTTTTTACAAACCGTGGTCTCACAGCATAATTAAACCTTAAATCTGAAGTCCAGAATGCATTTAAAGATCGGGCTTCATTTTGGGTATTATCCAAATACTGTCTCCCCACATATTTATTGAGCAAGGAAATTTCCAGGTTCTTGATAGGCCTATAATCCAAAATAGCTGCAGCAACTACATTGGGAGAAAAAGCGATATCAGTATTTTGATGGGCAATTACTTCCTGCCTAAAATCCGCTATGGAATAGTCATCCAGGTATTCCAAAAATTCGGCAATTTTATTTCGGCTAAGAGCAAGGTTACCACCTAAAGTGAATTTTTCTGTTAGCCTGTATGCACCGTCCAACTCTAAACCCAAACGGTACGAATCATCCACATTGTCTCTTACATATGCCCCAACATCATTCAACTGACCCGTCAGCACCAATTGATCCCTATATTTCATGTAGTATAAATTGGCATTGTAGGAGAAATTGGTGGATTGCCTTTTGAATCCTGCTTCTATGTTTTGAAGATTTTCATGTTTCGGTGCCCTCTCAATGATGGGAGAATCCGTAAAATCCCTTCTTACAGGCTCCCTGTTGGCCACCGCATAAGAGGCATACCACTGCTTTCCTTCAGCAGCTTGGTAGATAAATCCAAATTTTGGATTGAAAAAGGCAAAATTTACCTGTCCTGTGACATCCCTTAAGTCATTATTGATCCCATCAAATCGATAATCAATCCATCTTCCTTGTAAGTCACCATAAGCAAACAATTTGTCGGTCAATTTGTAAGTGGCCTTGGCATAAATATTAGCGTCGTCCTTCACCGCCACATTATCATAGTACCTGTCACGTATATTCGTGTTTCCGGCAAATTGCATCCAAATGATTTCACCAAAATGATCCCCATCGTACCGGTTGATACCACCACCAATTACTGCATCCAATCTTCCATCATCGGAAATATAATTCATGGAAAAAACACCCCCATAGAAATCATTGTCAAGCCACCTTCTACGGATAATATTCATACGGGAAATTGAAGTTGCCCCAACTACCACAGGAGGCAGGCCATATCTGTTTAACCTGTCATTAGGTCTGAACTGCTCAAAAAATCCCCTTCCATAGGTATAATGAAGAGCAGCATTTGCCTTCCAGTTCATCCCGAAGGTTCCTGTATAGATCAACTGATAATGCTCCTGCTTATAATCATCCACCTGATTGTCATAGGTATAAGGATTGAAAGTCCTGTTAGTTGCCAAAAGATTTTCAGGAACCCCTTCCCAGGCCTGATAGGTCACTTCTGCTCCAGCAAAAACATTCATTTTTACCACATGCTTTTCACCATAATAGCCTCCCGAAAGAAAGTAAGACCTAAGGTCTGAAGAAGCCCGATCGATATACCCATCCGAAGCGATTCGGGACAGCCTTCCATCAAATGCCCAGCGGTTATTGATGAGGCCGGTACCTACTTTTACCATATGCCTCCTGGTATTGAACGAACCGAAGGAATTGTCAATTTCAGCATAGGCCTCATCCTGTCTTGTATCTGTCTGGATATTGAGGCTGGCCCCAAAAGTTGCAGCACCATTGGTGGAAGTACCTACCCCTCGCTGAATCTGGATATTGTCTACTGAAGAAGCAAAATCTGGCATATTCACCCAGAAAACCCCATGGGATTCCGCATCATTGAGTGGGATACCATTGACGGTCACGTTGATCCTGGTCTGATCAGATCCACGGATTCTTAAGCCTGTATACCCAACTCCTGCACCTGCATCAGAGAAAGACACCACAGAAGGAGTAAAATTCAGCAAGATAGGAAGATCCTGTCCTAGATTTAACCTGGAAATATCCCGTTTACTCACCTTGGAAAAGGTAGTAGGGGTCAGGTCTGTAGCCCTTGTAGCATAAACGATAAACTCCTCTGTAAGCAAGGAGCTGGGAGAAAGGAAAATCTCCAAAACCTGGTCAGTGGGAACAGAAACTTCCTTAACTTGGCTTTCATAGCCCAAATAGCTAATCCTCAATGAATAGGAGCCTGAAGGGATATTTTTGATCTGGAAATTTCCGGATAGGTCCGTAGTAGATCCCCGACCGGTGCCTACCAATATTACATTGGCACCAACCAATTCCTCACCTGTGGCACTCTTCACCACACCTCTTAAATTTGACTGGGCAAACGTCGCCCATGCCATCAGCCATAAGGCCAATAGAAACATTGATTTTTTCATGAATGATTGACATTTCACCGCTTTGCGGTTTATTGGTTAAACATCAGAAAACCTGGGGGCGATTTTCTTTTTTAGTTTACCCTTTTTCCGATACCCACATATTAAAGATTGCATGCATGAACCAAAGCTTAGCTTTTAGCGACTCTGAGTCAAAATATGTAGGTAATCAGTGTACTCATTTCCCTTCGCCGGCACTACCCGGATCAGGTATTGTGGGTATGATCTCAGCCCGTAATATTAAAAGGCACCCCTCATGATCTGAGGGCGAAGGTAGAAGGAGCATTTGGAAAAAGCAAGGACGGGAAGAAGATTTAGGAAGTCGCATTTCCTAAGGATGAAGACTCAAAGCTAATTCAAATGGCTGAAGTCGGATTTTGAAGAGCGGATTTGGGGGCGGAAATTGAAACGTAAGACATATAAAATCAAAATGAACAAGCATTAAGTAATGGAGGCATTTAGTGGCTCATTATAAAAAAAGGCAATACAGCTATGCTGCATTGCCTTTTTTTATAATATGGATTTTGTTAATCTAGTTCGTTCTAAAATTACCCCCTTCCCAAATGTCTCAAATGATTCACATGGGAAGCTATTGCTAATCTCATTTTCGGATGTTCGATATACGGAATGCCATATTCCCTGCAAGTGTCCTTGATTATCTTTGAAATCGCCGGATAATGGATATGGGAAATATTTGGGAATAAATGATGCTCAATTTGAAAATTTAGCCCACCTATCAGCCATGATAACACTTTGTTTTTTGTAGCAAAGTTTGCTGTCGTTTTTAACTGATGAATGGCCCAATCATCTTCCAATTTATTGGTAGCTTTATCAGGAGTTGGAAAAGAAGTTTCTTCCAAGACATGTGCCAACTGGAACACAACACTCATAATGACACCGGTCGCCAACCCGAAAATAAGGAAACCTACCAACCATGGTATAAACCCAACCATATAAATCGGAAGGATGATGAATAAGAAAAGGTGGACCGCTTTAAAACCCCAAAAAGATACATGCTCTTTTAAGTCCATTTTTTTAATCGGAGTTTCGGCCACTTTCTTGGTTACGTACTTCTTGTAATCAGTGAAAAACACCCAATAGAAATACAGAATAGCATAAATAAATATGAAGTAACGGTGCTGGAAGCGATGAACTTTATAACGTTTCTGATTGGGTCCCAACCTTAGGAATGCGCCTGCATTGAGGTCATCATCGTGGTCATCCACATTGGTGAAAGAATGATGCGCGACATTGTGTTTGGTTTTCCACATGTGCACATTGGCACCCAAGAAATTAATGGAAATTCCGGCCAATTCATTTACCCAGCCTTTACGGCTGAAACTCCCATGTGCACCGTCATGCATGACATTAAAGCCAATACCTGCTGTCAAGGCACCAAGGATGATGGACTCCAAAATGGCGAATGGCCAAATAGGCGTAAAGAAAACCAAATGAACATAAATCCCAATAAATGCCAATACCATTACAATGGCTTTGAAATAAAGGGAAAAGTTGCCGGTTGTCTTAAGATTTTTTTCTAAGAAATAATTTTTGATCCTTCCCTTCAAATCTTCATGAAAAGAGGATGCGGCTTGAAATCTAGGCGGACGCATTGAATGTTTTATGGGTGATTTAATGAATTAAAGGAATGAAAAACAAACAAGGTGATCGTATGACATTCTTTTCATAAAGGTACGGTAAATTATTGAAGGAATTTAGCCAATCAAGAATTTACTAAGCTGAATTATAATTATTTAACATCTTTTACCAAAAAACCTAACCCCTTTCTTTATTTCAGGTTTAATTCTATGGCTTTAACAGCTTTTTTTATTCTTTCCTTTTCATTTCCCGAAATAATTTCAAAAGGGACTCCGGTTTGTCTGACCAGCCTACTGTAAATGTCAAAAAAATGCCGTCTCATTTCCGGCTCAGGATGCTCCCGCTGAGGATCCTCTTGCCAGGGAATATCAATATCTGCAAGTAAATAGATATCGTATTTTCTGGTTTTTATCTGCTCCAATACCCAATCATGAACTTGCCCGAATTTATGTTCTGACCAAACTTTTATCACATGAAGGTCAGTATCACAGATCAAAAGTTGTCCAGCGTGCTGAGCCTTATTATCCTCCAGTTGTATCTGCCCCTTGGCAATTTCCAGCAGGTCTTCATAAACATATGGCCTGTTCAAATTTTCTAAGTAGGTTCTGGCAAATTCTGGAACCCATGGCGCTCTGAAATAAGAAGCCAAATCTTGGCTCAATGTGCTTTTCCCTGTTGATTCAGGGCCTATGACGACAACTTTTTTAAGCATAAACCTCTTGCTTTACCTTGGCCGACCTCATCCACTCAATCAGCCCTATAGTGGCCAGTACAGTAAAAAACAAAAACTGAAAAGAGGTCAGTATTAATCCTTTGTAGAAATATAAAGGGACTGAAACGATATCGGTAATGATCCATGCAATCCAGTTTTCGACCTTTTTCTTGGCCATCAGCCACATCCCTACAAAGGCTGAAGCTGTGGTGAATGAATCCCAATAAGGAACATCTGAATCCGTAAAATTGGCAAGAACGAAAAACAGAACTACGTAAGAACCCAAGAGCAGCAACACAGATGTTGCAATTCCCTTTTTGTCCAACCAAGTCACAGGTAGTTCAGCCTTTCCATTGGATGGGCGGGACCAAAGGTACCAGCCATAAATTGACATAGTAAAATAATAAGCATTGATGCCCATGTCTGCATAGAGCTTGTACTTTAGACAGATATACACATAAATCAACGTGGAGATCATGCCAGTGGGGAATACCAGGATATTTTTCCTAATTGAATAAAATACGGATGCAATACCTAAAAATACCGCAATGGCTTCAAGCCAGCTCATTTCTGCAATCCCTTCTGAGATGTCTTCCCAAATCCATTGTAAATCCATAGAGCTAATTAAAAGAGAAAATTTCGTATTGGAAAGAAGGCGGACTTCGAAAGTCGGATTGCGAAAACATTAAGTTAAGGAGGTCAGGGTGTTCATTGAATAAAATGAATTTCTCCTATTAGTTTTTCAAACTGGAAATTGACCAAAACATGTATTTTAGTTACTTTACTTGTAGGAAACGTTTTGTTAAACCTATTTACCTCCTTTTTCCCATCATATTTCTAGCCAACCTAGTTTGGATTTATTTTTATCCAACCAATAATCGGGAGGGTAATATTATTACCTATAAGGAATTTTGGTGGGTATTAATGGGGATCGGACTTGCATTTCTGGTATGGGTCATCCATAAACAAAACAAAAGGCCAGATGAAGTCTACCTCTCTTTTACTTGGTTTAATGCTTCCTTTGGCTTTACCACCATGTTTTTTACCAAAATGCATTTTGGTAATTTAGAATCCTCCTCACTGGTCTTGGATTGGACCTTTACTTTTGCAAGTATCCTGCCTGGCGCGATATCTTTAGGATGAATCCGGTATCAGGTAGCCATTGGGCTCTTTTTGCTTTTGCTTTGGCTCTTACTTTCCTCTTGCAATTTTGCCCCCATTCTTCATTCCTAATTCATCATTCTGGAATAAAATCATGTGACAATAGAAGCATGTAGGCCCCTTATGCTGCAATAATATAGCCTTACTCCCTTCCTAAAGGATACTTCTTGATTTCCAAAAGATTTTCTTTGACCAAGAATTCCTGCGCTACTTTTTGTATCCTTTCCACACTTACAGCCTCAATGTAATCTTTGGCTTCCAGAATAGCATCAAAAGGCAAGCCATATAATCGGATAGCTGATAACTGGGCATTCCAGTAATTGTTCCGCTTGAGGTTTTCTTCCAAGGCTAATCTTCGCTTTTCTTTAACTTTGTTGAGATCATCTTCAAGAGGACCATTTTCCTGGATTTTTCTGATTTCAGCCCAGGCGGCTTCTATCAAAGAATCCACCATATCAGGACTGCAGGGAAATCCAATAGAGAAGGAAAAATTGCCAACAGGCTGTATACCCAAACTACCGCTTGCCCCAACTCCATAAACTCCCCCGATTTCTTCTCTAAGTGTTTCAATCAATTTGATGGTTAAAATTTCTCCTAAATAATAGATGTCGGTGGCTTTTTTTCTATCATACTCCACTTCATCAGAAAAAAACAATATTACTTGACTTTTCTCATCAGTACCCACTTTTATTGTCTCGGATTTACCTCGTGGAGTTCTTATGCCCAAATCCCTAAATTTATCCAATTGGTCAGGATTGGAAGGCAATGATGCAACGTATTGCTCTAATAAGGGCTTGAAAGTTTCCAAGTCAATATTGCCTGTAAAGAAAAACTCAAAATTCGCAGCATTACTAAAACTCTCTGCATAGATCTCTAAAGCCCTTGGCATATCGATTTTTGCCAATTCCTCTGGGGCATAAATGCTTGTTGCCCTAAGATTCCCATTCACAAGGATGCGGTTCAGTTCTTTGGAAAATTGGTAATCCGGGTTGGATTGTGCTGAGGCCAACTGTGTCTTTTGGTTATTGATAAATACATCAAATAACTGCCTGTCTTCCCTTGGGGCTGTAAAGTACAAATAGATCAATTGCATGGCCATTTCCAAATCCTTAGGAGAGGCACTTCCTGAAATCGTCTGTGAATAGGTGCCCAGGTTGGGAGTAACAGAAACAGATTTTCCTGCCAAAATTTTCCGTAAGTCTGTTGGATTAAATTCTCCAACACCCATGACATTTACCAAAACGCCGGCATAGCTGGCGGAATAATGGTCCTCATCTCCAAATAAAGAAACACCACCTTCTCCTCTTACACTGAATACAATCTCATCATTTTTAAAATCAGTTGGTTTTACAAAAACTTTTACTCCATTGGAAAGGATGATTTCATATACATCTATAGGTGAAATATGCTCCATAGTTTCAATCCTGCCCGGAGCAGGAAGATTCTCTAGAAGGTTTTCAGCTAAAAGTTTTTCTTCATAAGGTTGTAAATCCATTTTTCCCACTGCATCAAAGAGCGCCAATACCTGTTTTTCGGTTGGTAAATTTTCTTTTTCACTATCCGGGGCCGTAACTATGATGACCCTATTATCTTCCCTCACCAAAGTCTTGGCCAGCGCATTCAGTTCTTCCAATGTGATTTTTGGCAGAATTTCCCGATAAAATTCATACTTCCAAGCCTCCCCTTCTGCAAAACGGCCATTTAGGTAATGGTTGACATAGCGGCCTACCAAGGCACTGGATTCCGTTTTGTCCATTTCTTTAAATGCCCTTTCTGCACTGTTGAGTACCGAACGCTTCACCCTATCCAATTCACCTTGGGTGAAGCCAAAACTTGCCACTCTTTCGTTTTCGGCAATCAAAGCCTGAATGCCAGCTTCCACCTTGCCAGGAGCAACAACCCCTGAAGCGGAGAAATAATCAAGATCTCTTACAAAATTTCCATATCCTGTTCCTGCAAAAATAAAAGGGGCATCAGGCTTCTGACGGATTTCATCCAAACGCTGTGTCAACATACCCCCGTATAAGGTACGTAAAAGGAAGTTGCGATAATCTTCCTTGGTGCTCAATGGAAGTGCCTTATGCTTATAAAAAAGCTGGATCTGAATCCCCGGAGCCTCTGGGTCTGTCAATATGGACACAAAGGTTTCCTTATGTTCGGGCACTTCAAAAAATTTCCTTTTTGGCGCATTTCTGGGATTTTCCCATGATCCGAAATACTCTTCAATCAAAGCGAGCAATTTATCTGGATCCTCATCACCTACCGCGATTACAGCCATATTATTAGGCCGGTACCAATCCCTATAAAATTGCCGGATTGTCTCATATTCAAAATTCTTTATCACTTCCATTTTTCCAATAGGGAGTCTGTCCGCATACTGGGAATTATGGAGCATTATTGGCAAATATTGATCTCTTAGCCTTTGGGAGTAACCTTGTCCTGTTCTCCATTCCTCCACTATGATGCCACGCTCTGCATCAATATCTTCTCCCCGCATCAAGATCCCTCCTGCCCAATCACTTAGTACCAGAAAGCCACTTCGTAATTTCTCCTCGTCATCTGATGGAATTGGTAGGATATAAACCGTTTCATCAAAACTGGTATAAGCATTCAGATCAGCCCCAAAGGAAACTCCTATGGATTGGAGATAAGATACCAACTCATTCTTCTCGAAATTCCTTGTACCATTAAATGCCATGTGCTCGGTAAAATGTGCCAAGCCAAGTTGCTTTTTAGATTCGAGCACCGAACCAGCATTTACCGCAAGTCGTAATTCTACTTTGTTTTCTGGCTTAGGATTTTGCTGTATATAATAAGTAAGACCATTGGAAAGAACTCCTCTCCTTACCCTTGGATCCAAAGGAACTTCATCGGAAAAATTGACTTGGGCAAAGCTATGGACTATGCAAATAATAAAAAGTACAAAGAGTGAAGTCAGGGATTTGTTGGTTTTCATTTTCAATAAAGCTTGATTGAAGCAAACAAAATAGTAAAAGGACTTAAAAGTTGCCTCATTCAAGCTTGAAATTCTTGTATTAAAAATAAAACCACTTCCGGTAACTTTCCCGAAAGTGGTTCTAATCTCTTCCACTATTATAATCTATTGGCCTTGTCCCAAAGAGTAGGCGGATTTTCCTTCAAAAGCATAGAGATTTTCTGTTTTTATCACATCCACATGCCTTGCTTCTGCTATTTGTAGCAATTGGATGATGTGCTGCTTGGTCAGTTGCTTTCCTTCAACAGGCTTAAAACGGCAACGCCAGTGGTCAGTACAGAAAGTTTCAGGGAACCCTTCTGGCCATACCTTGATCCCCCGGTTGGTGATCATGGTCAATTTCACCTCTTCAGAATTCAATTGCTGAATCTTTTCAGCAAGTTCTTCGGCATCAGTACCTGCCCAGTGTACAAAGACATCCACACCTTCCAAGTCCTTCTTAAGGGGAGCTTTACGGGCGTACTTAGGGAGGTTAAGCGTAGTTTCTTTTGCGTAAGCGACAGCCTTAAGCTGGGATGGCTTTTTACCCAAATTCCTGATCACCGCCTCAGCAAATTCTTTGGTACCCACTTTTTCTTTACTTACTCCTTCTTTGTAGATGTCATAGGTATGGATTCCATCTTCAATGGTTTTCAACCAGGCATTTTGTACTTTCTCTGCCACATCACTTTGACCGATATGGGAAAGCATTTGGATTGCACCTTGCAAAAGACCAGATGGATTGGCCATATTCTGACCTGCTCTTCTTGGTGCTGAGCCATGGATGGCTTCAAACATGGCACATTCTTCGCCTATATTGGCCGAACCTGCCAATCCAACAGAACCTGCTATTTGTGCGGCCACATCACTCAAAACATCTCCATACAAATTTGGCATTACAATCACATCAAAAGCTTCTGGTGTATCTGCCATTTTTGCTGCACCGATGTCTATGATCCAATGCTCATTTTCAATTTCAGGGTATTCTTTCGCGATTTCATCAAAAACCTGATGGAAAAGCCCATCGGTTTGCTTCATGATATTGTCCTTTGTAAAGCAGGTCACTTTTTTTCGCCTATATTGTCTGGCATATTCAAATGCATAGCGAACAATTTTTTCACAACCCGGACGACTGATAAGCTTTAGGCATTGTACCACTTCATCAGTTTGCTGATGCTCAATCCCAGCATATAGATCCTCCTCATTTTCCCTGACAATCACAATATCCATTTGAGGATGTTTCGTATCCACAAATGGATGCAAACTCATACATGGACGAATATTGGCATAAAGACCCAAAAATTTCCTGGTAGTCACATTCAAGCTCTTGTATCCTCCTCCTTGGGGAGTGGTGATAGGGGCTTTCAAAAAAACTTTATTTCTACGAATAATATCCCAAGATTCTTTGGCGATGCCTGAAGTGTTGCCGGCTAAATAAACCTTTTCACCTACTTCAATTTCATCTACCTCAATTTGGGCACCGGCGGCTTTGATAATGGCGAGCGTGGCGTCCATGATTTCCGGACCAATCCCATCTCCTTTTGCTACTGTGATTCGTTTCATTGCCTCTTGATTTTGTTGATGATAAAACAAAGTTCTAGAATCTATTTCATAAATTTTTATTTATGTTTGAAATATTTGCTATAAATTTATTTTATGTTTTGGGTTTAATATGATAACCCATCAATTGACATCTTCATCATTGGCACGAACCGAAAAACTGATTTTCCCTGGAGGAGCTAAATAGACATGTTTCTCCCAATGGTGAATTAAACCTTCTTTATCGACCATAAATAAGGTATATTTCCATCTTCTATCCTCATCAGTGAGCACCGGTCCACCAGGACCAGAATCAAGTGATGCCATCCAACTATGTCCTGAAAACATGTATTGCACTTCCTTTACAAAAACCAGGATTTCTCCGAGCGGTTCAATATTTATGGAATTGATAGGCTCTCCCCAGTCTTTTTTTAAAATTTCTTTGGAAGCACCTA
Organism: Cecembia rubra; assembly: GCF_003014575.1. Classification (GTDB taxonomy): domain Bacteria; phylum Bacteroidota; class Bacteroidia; order Cytophagales; family Cyclobacteriaceae; genus Cecembia_A; species Cecembia_A rubra. The sequence continues at coordinate 136,555 of NZ_PYGF01000005.1, read as the reverse complement.
TCCAAGAATTCATCATTTTCTTCTGACTTGTACAAGAGGCAAGGCATATTACCCAAATCAAAACATGTAAATTCTTCATAAGAAAAATGTTTTGCTTAATTACACGTTACTTTGATACAATAGTTTGAAAATATAAATATTACCCAAATGATTTACCGGATTAATTGAAAAACTTAACAGTAAAACCTCGAATTTAAGCAAAATCAAAAATAAGCATTTTGAGACCTTAGGGATTAAAAACAGTTATGTCAAAGTTCTCCAAGTTTACTTCCTTTTTTATCAAACCTTTTCCTGCTTTTGGGACTGCCTATAATCTGGGAATTATAGATACCTGAATGACCGCTGAATTTGTAGGCCAAAACACAGGCTAAACCGATAAATATCCCAGCTTCTGCTCCAAAAAGCTCTATCCCCATCAGTGTGCAAGCCAAAGGGGTATTTGTTGCACCGGAAAAAACTCCTACAAAACCAGCTCCTGCCAATAAGGCCATGGGTAATGGGATAATGCCGGAAAGCGCATTACCTAAAGTAGCTCCAGTATAAAACAAGGGGGTAACTTCCCCTCCTTTAAATCCTGAACCAAGTGTCAGGGAAGTCATAAAGATCTTAGCAAGAGAATCATACCAAGGCAGACTCTCAGTAAAAGCATCAACAATGGTAGGAATACCCAAACCAATATACTTAGTAGTTCCCATGGACCAAACGATCAATGCAACCAAAGCACCACCTATCACTGGTCTTAAAGGAGGATATTTGATTTTGGAATTGAATATTTGGGACCAGGTATGAGTTGCCTTGGCAAAAAGTCGGCCTACCAAACCAAATGCAATCCCTGCGGGAATCATCCACAAAAGATTGGGTAGGTTGATCTCTGGCACCAAAGGTATTTCATAATGGGTATGGTGAACATTCCAAAATTCCGAGCAAGCATAATTTGCCACATAAGCACTAATGAAAGCCGGTAAAATCGCCTCATATCGGATTCTACCAATAATCAGCCATTCAAGAGCAAAAACTGCCCCAGCTAGAGGAGTACCAAAAACGGAGGAAAACCCAGAAGCCACTCCTATGGTAATCAGAATTTTCCGGTCTTCTTTGGTCAGTTTGAACCATTTGGTAAACTGGTCAGCAATGGCTCCCCCCATCTGTACTGCTGTACCTTCTCTTCCTGCTGAACCACCAAAAAGGTGGGTAGCGAGAGTGCCGAATAGCACCAAAGGTGCCATCCGAAGTGGAATGGTTTTTTGTGGATTATAAAACTCCTCTAAAAGTTGATTATTGCCCTTTGATACGGATTGGCCTTTATAATGGTAAGTAAGCCCAATGATCAACCCCCCCAAAGGAAGAAAGGCGATGATCCAAAGGTTGGCTTCACGGTAGTCAGTCACCCAATTCAAAGACACCAAAAAGAAAGCAGATGCTGAACCTGCAATAAATGCTACAATTCCTGAAATCAGGAGCCATTTAAGGGTAAAAACAAAACTGGGAAGAAATTCAAGTTGTAAAAATTCTTTGGTTTTAAGATAAGCTTTGATCCTCTCCAACATATAATATGCAATTAAAATGAAATCCAAAGACTATGAGCCCCGGTCAATCGTTGAAGTAGGAGTCATCAGCACCAAAATGGGCGGTTAAAGGTGGAACCCCATCACCTTTAGATCAACAAAAATATACTTTCTTGGCAAAATCTTTAGAAAAAGCACTAAAATTTATGTATAATATGAACAAAGCACCATAAACGAAGATTTTACTATAAGAGGAAATAAGCTATGAAAAACATTTTGATCACCGGAGGTTCTGGGCTTTTAGGCAAAAAAATAACCCAACTTTTGGAAAGGAAAGGCTATACAGTCGCCTGGCTCAGCCGTAGCCCGAAACAAAACAGCCAAAAATCATTCCTATGGGATGTTTCAAAGCAGGAAATAGACCCAGAAGCTATACTTTGGGCAGATGCAGTCATCCATCTTGCAGGAGAAGGTGTGGCAGACAAGAGATGGACAGCTGCTAGAAAAAAAGCCATTCTTGAAAGCAGGACCCAATCCACTTCTTTACTTTTCCAGGCGATGGAAAAATCAGAAAAAAAACCTGCCGCATTTGTTTCTGCCTCAGCAATAGGTTTTTATGGCTTTAATACTGGAGATGAAACATTGGATGAAAATTGCCCAGCAGGCACTGATTTTTTGGCCCATGTTGTTCTCGCTTGGGAAAATGAAGTAAAGATGGTTGAAAAATTGGGTATCAGGACTGTCTTACTCCGCATCGGAATTGTGCTCGACAATAAAGGAGGAGCCCTAGTCGAAATGCTTAAACCTCCTGTTGCTGCGCCACTTGGAAACGGCAATCAATGGATGAGCTGGATTGCAATAGACGATCTGGCCAGAATTTTCTTATTTTCCTTGGAAAATGAACAGGTAAAGGGAATTTATAATGCTGTAGGGCCAAAACCTGCCACCAATACAGAATTGACCCAAAAAGCAGCCAAGAAAGTCGGAAAACCATTCGTGGGGATTGGGGTTCCTGGATTTGCTTTAAAGCTTGTCCTGGGCGAAATGGCGCAGATGGTGCTTGGCGGAAATAAAGTGTCCTCCCAAAAAATACGGGAGGCTGGATTTGAATTCCGGTACCCCAGCTTGGATGAAGCTTTGGAGAAGATTTACAATTCGGATTGAGGCAGTAATGGATTTTGGAAGTTTAAACTTGGAAGGAGTTAAGGGAATTGAGTACTTAAAGTTCTGATAATTGTTCTTAATTTATTGGGCCTGAAAAGTCCGGGTAACCAAAAAATGGGATAAGTTCTTTGATAAAGGAAACAAGTTCCTTCAAAACTATTGGGCTGTAGGCCAGGGATAACACAAAAAGGTAAAATACGAAAAAGGAGGAAGGCTTAAATTATTTTCCCAGCGTACTTTTCTTTCCCATCAAAAACCAAAGGATGGTGCCGAGAAGTGGAAGAAACAAAACCACGAGTACCCATACCAATTTATCATTGGGCCCTCCAAATTTGCTGCTGACTACATCATAAACTGTATAGACATATATGGCAAGACCTATTATTCCTAATCCAAACATAGTTTATTGGTTTATATATTTTCGGTTCAAAACTCTCATTCTTTTTGAAAGAATATAATAGGCAAAGGGACCTATAAGATTGGTAATAATCAACACCATAGACCAAATCATCTCATATTTGAATCACTCAAGTCTGATTTCATTTAATTCAGTAATGCCCAATCCTATATAATTGTATACGCTATACCCAAAAGAAGCACCAACATAAAGAAAGCTGGGTTGATTAGAAAACCCATACCATCAATAATTATCGCCTTTCAAACGAATTTAAGGATTTTTTGATCAAATTATAATAAAATTGAGCCTAATTACCAGTGAAGAATAAAAAGACAGCAATCCGTTTTATTTTTGCTCTGGTATTGCCTTTGGTCCTATGACTTGTTCATTCCATGTTACAAGACGGTTCATGGCCACGCTTTCACCAATATGGAAAAGAAATCTTTGTAAAACGCTACTATGAAATTCCTTGTCTTGAGTATTATCTCAATTGCCATTTCCCTTTCAATCAGCTTGGCCCAAAGCTCATTGGTATTTCTGGATAAAAATACAGGATCAGGTATTCCAGGAGTTCTGGTAAAGGTGTCTTCTCATCCAAATCAGACATCTGATGAAAAAGGACAGGTTTACCTTCAAATCTCCAAGAACACTTTTATTTCCTTCTCCCATGTAAGCTATGAAAGCGGCGGTGTACAATTGAATGAAAACGAAAACAAAACCATTTATCTTGTTCCTGTCACGCAGTCATTGGGCGAGGTAACTGTGATTGGTTTTGAATCTGAAAGACCGCTGGTCCATCAGGCCGGAGCCATCAGTAAAGTCCTTGAATATGAATTGTACCGATTCAATGAAAATTCAATACTAAGTGCATTTAATACCAAACCTGGGATTAGAATAGAACAGCGGGCTCCTGCAAGTTATCGCATATCCATTCGTGGGAGTTCTCTACGCTCACCATTTGGAGTGAGAAATGTTAAAGTCTATTGGAACGATATACCATTTACCTCCCCAGACGGAACCACTGCCCTGAATATCCTTGACCTTAGCAATGTCCAAAACAGCGAAATCATCAAAGGTCCGGCCGGAAGTATATATGGTGCTGGTAACGGGGGAGTAATCAGCTTTGAAAGCCGCAAGCAGGTAACTGAAAATTATTTTTCCCTGGATTATGGAATAGGAGATTTCGGTCTGAACAGGTACCGCATAGGTATTGACCAGCAGATTGGAAATGGTGGAGTAAGTGCTTCCTATGTACATCAACAATCAGATGGATACAGGCAACACAGTGCCATGGACAGAAAGGTTTTCCAATTGGCCCTGCACAGCAATCCCAATGATAAGCAATCCCTGAGTACTCAAGTACTCTATTCGGACCTTGATTATCAAATTCCTGGAGCATTGAATGCCACGCAGGTAGAAGAAGACCGAAAGCAAGCCAGGCCAGGTTCAGTAGGTCAGAACAGCTCAATTAAGCAGAAAACCTTATATGGAACCTTAAGTCATGAACTGAATTTCCATAAAAAATGGAGTAATATAACTGCTGTTTATCTCAATACCACTGAATTTGAAAACCCTTTTATCTTAGATTACAAAAGGGAAACCGCCTTTAGCTATGGAGGTAGAACAAAATTCAGATTCGATGATATTTGGGGGAATTTCCCTGTAAAAATTATCGCCGGAGGAGAATATCAGTATGGGAAAACCTTGGCCCAAAATTTTGGAAATAGACAGGGCAAAGCAGATACCATTAGGTTCAGTGATGATCTGATCACAACTCAGGCTTTCCTATTCCAGCAATTTGAAATAGAGTGGACTTCCAAACTATTGATGACATTGGGATTCAGTGAAAACTTCGCCCGATATGATATAGATAGGCAAATTGATGCCGGCAGGAGAACCCCAAGTTTCAACTCTAGATCATTTGATCCAATTATCATTCCCAGATTGGCAATGGTATATAAGCTGAATGAATTTTCTGGAATACATACTAGTGTAAGCTCTGGGTTTTCGCCCCCGACCATTGCAGAAGTAAGAACGAATGAAGGAAGCATCAATTTAGATTTACAGGCCGAAAGAGGTACCAATTATGAGATGGGTTATAGGGGAAAATATGGTATTTTCAATTTGGATTTGACGGCGTTCTATTTCCGGCTCAAAGAGACCATTACCTCATTCACAAATGACCAAGGTGTAGTGCTTTTCAGAAATGCAGGGGCGACTGACCAAAAAGGAATTGAAATGCAGTTAGATTATGCCATCTATAGAAACCAATTGAGCCTAGTACAGGAAATCAAGCTGAGCCATGCATATACAGGTCACTTCTTCCAGTTTTCAGAATATAGTACAGGAGGGACTGATTTTTCAGGTAACCGACTTACAGGAGTAGCTCCTAATACCTTGGTCAATTTATTGGATATACGGACCAAACCTGGCCTATACCTGAATCTAACGCATCAATATGTAGATGAAATCCCTCTCAATGATGCCAATACTGTTTTTCAGGATGCTTACAACCTGATTGGAAGCAGGTTGGGCTGGAGGACAACCTTTGGCGGTAGATGGGACTTTGAGGTTTATGGGGGGGTTGACAATTTGCTAGATGAAAGCTATAGCTTAGGGAATGATCTCAATGCTTTTGCTGGCCGGTTTTACCAGCCGGCACCGGGAAGAAACTGGTACGGAGGAGCAAAGCTTGGGTTCCGGTATTAAACCCGAAACATGCTTTAGAATTGCTACGCCGCAGTTTACAAGTTATATCGAGATCATCTGAAGGGTAAAACATAATCAATCGCTTTGCTGCATTTAACTCATTGATAATAAAGATGACTTAGTATCATTTGCTTCAGGCTTGAAACTTTCGTGTTTCAAGCTCTCCATAAGAACCCTAATGCATTATTCGGATAAAAAAACAGGAATAAAGTCCCTTAACTTTATTCCTGAAGGTTTAACACCGTGAACAAAAAAATTGCTTAATCACCCAAGACAAAAGTAATAGAAATACTAAGGCCAAAAAATACCCTGTACAGGGTATTTTTTGGCCTTTTTTGGATATTTTCTACTGGAATTATATGATTTATTTCAGATCAATCTAAAGGACATCGTTTATTTTCCATCTTTTCTCCTCCACATCGAAGTAAACTTTTTCATCCGGGAATTCAATATATTCCACTTCTCCGGAGTTTTGAGGAAAGTACGGGCTCAAATCTTCGCCTTTGGCCATCTTATCAAATAGCATAAGCCCTTTTTCCAGCATTTCAGGAATTTCAAATTTCCAAGTCCTGAATACCTCTTCATAGTATACAAGCTGTCCATCTGGAGATCTTTTCATTTTAACGCCAACAGCAACTTTTTTGACTTTCAAAGAAGGAGCAATCCTGCTGGCTAAAAAATATTCAAAGCCATCTTTTTTATAATAAGCCTCCAAAGTGTAATCCAGGGCAAGTTTAGTATAGAATTCATCAAATGCAGGATCAAACTTATTTTCATGGGTTCCCCTTTTGGGCAAATGCCCCAAATACCGGATTGTGGTATAGATCAAAGCCTGCTGCTCTTCAGTAGTAAGGCTTTTGGAAGGATGGTATTTGTCTGCTTGGCCACAACTGCTCAATAATACCCCAAAAACTAAAATCAGAAAAAGAATTCTTTTCATACAGCAATTCCAAAACATAAATAAAAGACTTGCCCAAACAAGTTCAGGGCAAGTCCTTTATATTTTTAATGGATTTTATTTTTTTGAGTATTCAACATTCAATGGATTAAATTCAGCCCAACCATCAGTCCAGTCTGTAGATCCGAAGGCACCTTTAAACTGCACATTCTTGTCAAAGAAATTTGTCCTATTTGGCTCATTAAATTTAGCATTGCTAAAGCTAGCACCTGAGGCAAGGGATCCATTGGCCAATAAGGAAAAATTCGGATTGTTAGGATAGGTTTGAACAGTATATGGGCCGAAGAAATTTTCAGGTCTCAAACCATAACCTCTAAAGAAGTCATCAGAAGCCTCAGCAGCAGGAATGGTAGCTGTAGTATTGTTTGCAGTCCAATAAGCCTGCACATCAGCAACAACGGCACCTCCGCCGGCAGCATAATTAGTGCCTCCAGTAGGGACCAACAAAATATTATTGGACAAAACTCCTGTGCCTCCATTGTACTGGGCAGTTACCGAAGCTGTATTGAATCTCAGACCAACAGGAAAACTTGCCATAACAGAATTGAAAATTGAAACCGCTGTTCTTCTTCTCAAATCCATGGAATGAAAATTATTTGCATTGATCGATCTTGTACTACGGTCTCTAGGACCATAAACGGTTACGTTTGAGAAAGTTCCAGTAGTATAAGGTTGAACGTCATTATCATTAGGCCCATTATCTGCTTCAAATGCATTGGACTGAGACTGGTCTGCGTATGAGGGGTTTCTTACCACCAGGGCAAACTGAACATTGCCAGAGTATCCATAATCGATATCTAAATCATCATCCCAAGTAGAATGAGAAATCAGATATTTTCCATTTACAGTGCCCCCAAACCATTCAAAACCATCGTCACCTCCAAAGGAAACCATAACGTTTTCGAAGAATGTACCTCTACCTACACCCCCCATTGTAACAGAGTTGGTTTCATTGTTTGGGGTCAATTCAATTCCTGCATATTCTACCCTCAAATACTGGAATTCTCCAGAATTATCCTCATCATTATCACCCCCAAAAATTCTTTGAGGGCTTACACCTTCTATGGAAGGATCCACTTGGTTGGTTCTGGCACGACCCAATATCACCAAACCACCCCAGTCGCCTCTGTCTCTTTCTCCTACTGCCTGGGAGGATGTCATAACAATAGGTCTTTCTTTCGTACCTCTGGCGATCAGTTTACCGCCTCTGTCAACTATTAGAAGAGATCGTGTTCGTTTTTCACCATAAATGATGGTTCCTGGCTCAATGGTAACAGTGACACCGTCAGGAATAAATACCTGGCCTTTAAGCAAATACTGCTTATCTGCAGTTAGGGTTCTTGTTGTCAAATTTCCCTCCAGCTCTACCAAAGTTTCCTGCTGCTTGTTGTCAGGAACTCCATTGTCCTCAATACAGGAGAATGTAAGAGCTAAAAGTGTCACCAGGACGAAGAATCTTAATGATTTTTTCATAAAAGGAGTTAATTATAAGTTTAGTCTAATTTATTTGATCCGATAATTAAGGGATATGCTGAACAGGGATCCTTTCCTCCACAAGTACATGGCATCATCTAAAGAAGTGTCAATTTTCTTGTCGAAGTTGGAATCCTGATAGAATCTGAATTGGTAGTTAAGAAGGTCTTGGATGCCGAATTTCAGGGTTGTACGCTCAGAAAAAGTCTTACTGAATGTAAGGTCCAATGCATGGCGCTGAAGCTCGTAGATGGATGGGTTGTTCACATTTCCAGCCACAAAGATTCTTGGACCTTGTACATTATATGCCAAGCTCGCCTGGAAATTACTCACTGGATCGATAAAATACATGGCTGCATTGACCACATAAGGAGACTGGCCCTGTAGGGCACGTCTATTGGCTTCGAAGGCAACATTTTTACCCAGAAACACCTCTGACCAAATCAAGGAAGCATTCACGTTAAAGGAAAGGTTTCTTAGGAATGGAGTACTGGTAACTTTGCTTAAGGATTTTCTCGCTTCTATCTCTACACCATATACTTGGGCACTTTCTGCGTTAGCATAAGTAAACTGGAGCGTTTCAGTAATATTTTGCTGAACCTTTTCAATGGGATTATTGAAGTTTTTATAGAATGCCCCTACACTAAAAGTTTCCCCTTCACTTGGATAGAACTCGTACCTCAGGTCCAAATTGTCAATTGTGGCCATCTGGAGATCTGGATTACCGAAAAACCCTGCAATCATTTCAAAACTGTAATAAAGAAAAGGAGCAAATTCCCTGAATTCAGGCCTATTTACTGTCCTTCCATAACCAGCTCTCATCAATGATTTTTTGGAGAAGTTGTAATCAAGGTTGAAGGATGGTAAAACTGCAAGCTCTTTATTGGTGACCTTTACCCTGCTTGCATCATTTGCAGAATTTAAATCCTGGATGCTGTATTCTGTTCTAACGCCACCTGAAAAGTTGAAGCTGCCCAATGGATATACGCCACCTATGTAACCTGCTGATACAAATGTGGATGCATCATAACTATCACTAGGTCTAGTTCCCTCCTGGACCAACCAGCCATCAAATTGTCTATAATTTTCAGGTGCAAAAGCCTGATCTATCGGCAATCTAATCAATCGTTCTCTAGCAGCCGGGTCATGGAATCCAGGAAAAAAAGTGGTGATATACCTCGCAGTGAAATCCCTCATTTTATAATCCACCAAATATCCTGCTCTTAAAATTCTTGGCCTGTCCTTTTCTGCTCCGGCAAACTTTTTCTCAAAATTTAGACCCTGAACAGCCCCCATCTCAAAAAGGTCACCATAATACCTGCCCATATCCTGAGGGCTGCTGCTAGGAGGATCAATCAATAAAAACTCGCCCTGCTCTGATCCCCTTGTATCTAGGAAGGTTCTAAATCTTCTAAAATCCGGCTCTTGATGGTACAGGTAATTTCCACCCAAAACCCAGTTCCATTTGGTCAGCTCATTGTTGAAGAAATGCGTACCCTCCAACTGTCCTGTATAAAGACGTTTTGACTCATATCGGAAGGCATAATCCTTTGCACCTTCAGGCCTTTGAATAAAGTCCCTTCCTTCCCTAAGTATAGTTTCATTGAAGCCAGATTGGTTGAATAGGTTTCTGAACTCAATTTTATTGTTGGCGTTTAATCTCAAAATCCAGTTGGACATGATGCCCAACTCATTGGTTTTAATGAAGTTTTGATCAAAATATTCATCCCTTTTTTCAGTCGGTCTTCCAGGTTCAGGGAAGAAGTACCTACTTCTTTCCGCTAAAAAATATTGATAGCTTTGGGAAAGAGAGGCACTTGTGATGGTTGACAATCTTTTTCTTCCTAAGCTCCAGTTTTGACCGAAGGCAAATCCAATATTTCCATCTGGAAGTGCATTGGAAGATGCCAGACTATAATTGTTTGACAACATTTGTCCAGCTCCAGCCCTTAACGGGTTGCCTGTGCTAAGTGACAAAAGTTTGTCCGTACTTGGGAAATTGATAGGAAGTCCTCTGTTGCTATCAAATCCCAACCAATCGGTGCTTGATCCAGCTGTTTGCTGGTAAGTATTGAAAGTGGTATTCTGTCTGAATCCTATACCCATACCAATACTGAAAAAATTTTCATCAACAGTATTTTTGGTGAAGACTTTGATCATACCGCCGGCAAAATCCCCGGGAACTTCCGGAGAAGCTGATTTGTAAATCATCATCCTGTCCAGGTTTTCAGAAGGGATCAGATCAAATGAAAAAGTTCTTTTATCTACTTGGGTAGTAGGGGCGATTGAATTGTTGATCATTACTACATTATACCGATCATCTACTCCTCTTACCCTAACGAATTTGTTGTCCACAATACTTACTCCGGATACACGCTTCATCACTTGGGCAGCATTGCCATCCTGGGAAAGCCTGATCTGATCTGAGGAAATACCGCTTACAACCTGCAGTGATTTTCTAATTTCTGATACGATTGCTACATCTGATCCTGTATCCCTTGTAGCTATTACAACTACTTCCCCTAAGTCCCCAAGATCTTCTTCTAATACCACATTCAAAACAGTTGCCTTTTCCGCTACCACTTGAATGTTTTCAAACCTCAATGTTTTGTAAGAAATAAAGGAAATAACAACAGTATAAATCCCCGGTTCCACCCTGTTGATTTCGAAATCTCCATCGATCCCGGTTGGAACACCCAAAGATGTTCCTTCTATAATTACATTTGCGCCTATAATGGTTTCTCCTGATCTGGAATCCGAAACCAATCCTCTGATAGAACCTGTTTGTGCAAAAACAAGGTTTACCAAAATCAATGACAAGGCAGTGAGCAATAATTTCAATTTCATAAGTATTGACTTTGTACAGCGTTTTCCTGATGGTACAAAAGTCGATAGCTAATGTTAATTGAGCGGGTCCAAAAAATTATGAATTCATTAATCTGTCAGGTCAAAAAGAAGACAGCCATTACAATTATTTAACATTGTAATGGCTGTTTCAGAAGTTTTATCCTTAAAACTTAAGGCAATGCGGTTCAACCTCCTTTATTTCAATGTTACCGATTTGTTAATGGGTATTTTTTCCAATAATCTCCTTACCAGATCTCTTGTACTTACATTGTCAGCTTCTGCCTCATAATTGAGGATAATCCTATGGTTAAGTACATCCTCTGCTACAGCTTTGATGTCCTCTGGAAGCACATATTCTCTTCCTGCCATGTAAGCTATAGCCCTGGAAGCAAGGTTCAGATTAATACTCGCCCTAGGAGATACACCAAATTGGATGTATTTAGCTTCCTCCTTCAACCCATATTTTTCTGGAAAACGTGTGGCAAAAACCAGTTCAATAATATAGTTTTCCAGGGGCTCTGCAATTTTGACCTCATTAATGGCAGCCCGAATCGCAAAAATATCTTCTTTGGATAGAATGGCCTGTACATCTGAGCTGAACTGCATATTGGCCATTCTCCTCATTACTTCCATTTCATCTTCTTTGGAAGGATAATCAATATGGACCTTCATCATAAATCTGTCCACCTGAGCTTCAGGAAGGGGGTAGGTTCCTTCTTGATCGACCGGGTTTTGGGTAGCCAATACCAGAAATGGCCTGTCCAACTGAAAAGTGGTCTCACCTATGGTCACCTGCTTTTCCTGCATTGCTTCCAATAAGGCCGATTGTACTTTGGCAGGAGAACGGTTCACCTCATCCGCCAGAATAATATTGGCGAAAATAGGCCCTTTTTTTACCTCAAAATTGGCTTCCTGTTGGTTGTATATCATCGTTCCGATCAGATCGGATGGTAATAAATCCGGTGTAAACTGAATTCTTCTAAAATCCAAATGCAAAACTTTGGCCAAGGTGTTTACAGTGAGCGTTTTAGCAAGACCCGGCACTCCTTCCAAAAGTATATGGCCATTGGTAAAAAGACCAACCAGCAACCGGTTGATCATCCTGTCCTGGCCAACTACCACTTTTTTAACCTCTTCTATTACTTGTTGGATTTTCTCCTGATGCATTTAATTCGTATAATAAAATTTACAAAATCATTTCCCTAAGCTTGTGACTCCTTCAATCTATACAATTACAAAGGACCTTTGGCTCGTTCAAGCGGTCTAAAATTAGAATAAAATCCCCTATATGCCAATTCCTGCTCTTTCTTCTTGATAAAAGGTTAGAAATATTAACATTTAAGACCTTCTTTTTACTGAAGGTACTGAGACTATTTTCTTTGGATTGTCCTTTTTTGTATTCTGGATTTTCCTTTCTGTCACATTCAATAAACGATAGAGTTCTTCTTGGCTATATTCTCTGACTTCACCGGATTGAAAGCCTTCAATACTTAAATTTTCCATAGACCATCTCACCAATCTCAATGTAGGAAATCCTACAGCAGCAGTCATTTTCCTAACTTGCCTGTTTTTTCCTTCAATTAATGAAAGTGATATCCATGTATCTGGAACGGATTTCCGGTATCGAATGGGAGGATCTCTTTCAGGAAGGGATGGCTCCCCTTCCAACACTTTTGCAAATGCTTTTTTGGTGCGGTACATTTTTCCATCTACATTGATATCAACTCCGGTTTCCAATTGCCTGATAGCAATCTCTGAAGGAACACCCTCTACCTGTGCAAAATAAGTCCGTTTATGTCCAAAACTTGGATGAAGTAAATAATTATTCAGGGATTTATCATCTGTGATCAGCAGCAAACCTTCACTGTCTTTATCCAAGCGGCCGACAGGATAAACTTCTTTGGGAAATTCACCTAGTGCCTTTAGGTTGTCTTGATCCCCACTGAATTGGCTTAGGATTCCAAATGGCTTGTATATCACAAAATAACGGTAGGACATAAAAGAGAATTTTTGTTTTCAGGTCAAGGTATTTTAGGCAAAGTTCTTAAAAAATAAATCAAAAGGGTCAAGCTACATCAATTTTGAATGAAGCATGACCCTCAAAATGTTTTGATGCCCTTTTACTCAACTTCCGCACCCGATGCAGTCAAAATGGCTATCCATAGGTTTGACACCTTTCAATTGCATTTCCAAATTATGAATCCTGTCTCTGGTATCCATGTCCTGAAACATGTCCCCAGTAAGGCTGTTCCTAAGCTTTTCAATTTCCTGTTCGATGGCTGTTTTTTGCTCTGCTGTCATTTTCAATTGGTTTAAGTGGTAAGTCTATCCAATATATAAAAGTTCGGTTAAATATATAAGCCCTCTGAATAACAGTGAGAATAATTTGAACGTTATTCTTTTAAGCTTGTACAAAATTCTCCATTTTGAACAAAAAACTTTCTTGCGAAGCCCTAAAATAATTGAATATGGATAATTCCACCCTCAAAAAACTCAGCAATTTTAGAAAAACCCTACACCAATATCCGGAACTCTCAGGGGAAGAAAAAGAAACCGCCAAAAGGATTTTGGAATTTTTTAAGGATGTACCTGTTGACAGGACTCTTACAGAACTTGGAGGAGAAGGAATTGCCTTTGTTTTTGAGGGAAAGGAGGCAGGACTTACCTCACTATACCGTTGTGAATTGGATGCTTTGCCAATTAGAGAGCAAAACCAAATTCCGCATCTGAGTAAAGTATCTGGAAAATCACATGTATGTGGACATGATGGACACATGGCCATTATTTCCGGACTGGGGCTGAAATTGGCGGAAAAAAGACCTAACAAAGGGAAAGTTGTCCTATTATTCCAACCGGCCGAAGAAACGGGCGAAGGAGCAAAAGCGGTTATTGAAGGCCCTAAATTCGAAGAGATCAAGCCGGATTTTGCTTTTGCCCTTCACAACCTTCCCCACTATGACACTCATCAGGTACTGATAAAAAAAGGGGCATTTGCGACTGCTTCTGCAGGCATGATCATCAGGCTGAAAGGAAGGAATTCACACTCTGCACATCCTGAAGCAGGCAATTCCCCTGCCTTGGCCATGTCTAAAATCATCGTGGCTTTAGAAAAATTACCTGAGGCCATGAAAAAGTTTTCCCTAGTTACTGTTATTCATGCCAAATTGGGTGAGATAGCTTTTGGCACTACACCTGGAGAAGCTACAGTGATGGCTACATTAAGAGCCTTTGAAGATGAAACCCGAGACTTATTGATCAAATATGCAGAAAAACTATGCCAACAGATAGGCAAAGAATATAGCCTGGAAGTGTCTTTCGGTTACACAGAGATTTTTTCGGCAACACACAATGATTCCGAGGCCTGGAATTATGGCAATGAAGCTGCCAAAAGGCTAGGTTTAAAGATCAAACACGTAAGAGTTCCTTTTCGTTGGTCTGAAGATTTTGGATTATTTTCCCATCATTCCAAGACATTACTTTTTGGTTTGGGATCAGGAAAAAAACAGCCCCAACTTCATGAACCCAATTTTGATTTTCCAGATGAACTGATTCCTACAGGAGTGGATATTTTCTGGGAAATTATTGAGCAGTTGCATCATTGAGCTGCTCTAAATGATGTAATTACTCTTGGATTAGCTCTTAGAAAGTACCCCAGCTTTGTTCGATTTTATGAATAATCCAAAACTATCAATACTTCCACTTATTTGCTAAAGCCACCAAACTCAGCATCACCGGTACTTCCACTAAAACTCCGACCACGGTTACCAAAGCAGCTGGACTTTCCAATCCAAATAGTGCAATTGCCACTGCTACCGCCAATTCAAAGAAATTACTTGCCCCAATCATGGAAGACGGAGCACAGATAGCATATTTAATATTCAGTTTCCTTCCTCCATACCAAGCAAGAAAAAAGATAAAATAAGTCTGTATGATCAATGGAATGGCAATGAGTACTATGATCAATGGATTGTTCAAAATATTTGAGCCCTGGAAGGCAAACAGTAAGATCAGGGTAAGCAGCAATGCAATAATGCTAAGTGGTTTGAATTGGGGTAAAAAACTGCTTTTGAACCATTCCTCTCCATATTTTGAGACAAGACCTTTATTGGTCAACACACCTGCAACCAATGGTATCACTACAAAAATCACCACAGATGCTACCAATGTATCATAAGGAACAGTGACATTGGTGATTCCCAATAAAAAACCTACGAGAGGAACAAATGCCACCAGAATAATCAGGTCATTGACCGAGACCTGCACCAAGGTATAATTTGGGTCCCCATCGGTCAGGTAAGACCAAACAAAAACCATTGCCGTACAAGGTGCCACCCCAAGTAGTATCGCCCCGGCTATATACTCTCCCGCTAGTTCGGGTTGGATATAGGCAGCATATAGTTTGTCAAAAAACACCCAGGCAAAAAAAGCCATAGTAAAAGGCTTGATCAACCAATTGATAATAACGGTCCATATCAATCCTTTTGGAGCTTTTCTGACATTTCTCACACTACTGAAGTCAATCTGAAGCATCATAGGGTAAATCATCAACCAGATCAGAATCGCAATCGGGATATTAACATTATAAACCTCCAAATTTGAAAGGAATGACATGCTTTCCCCGGCAACATTTCCAATTAAAACCCCAGCAGCTATGCACAATGCTACCCAGAGGGTTAGGTACTTTTCGAAAAAGGCAATCTTTTTGTCTCCGGACATTTTATATGGTGGTTTGTTTAAATTTGAAATTATTTTATATATATCCGCAAATAGACCAGTAACCAATTTAAATTGGGTCTTAAATCAACCTGATATTAATAGATATTGGATCCGCCTCGGCGGACAAGTTATTCATTGATATTGGTTTGAAATCTTAGGTTTATTCTATTGTGATTATTCTACTGGCATGAAAGCGGACAATCATAAGATCTAATATCCATAAGTATCCATTTTTATAACTTTTTTATCTTCGAAAACACATAAAGCATCTCAGAAGCAATTTGAAGTGATCTTTCATCATATTTTTCAGCCTCCTTTTCGGTATCATCAAAAGTTTTGGGGTCTTCATATCTTACAGGTATCCTTGCATCTGCACCTGGGATAAAGGGGCAATTTTCATCCGCATGGGAACATGTCATCACCGCCGCAAAATTTTTGGCCTCATTATTGGAATCGTCAAATACTTTGCTGAATGCAATTATGGGGGCTTCATAATCGGTATAGGATACGGAATATTTGGGGTTACCCTCTCCTTCTTTGATGACCTTGAATCCAAATTTTTGGATAGATTTCACCGCACGTTCATTGAAAGCAGTGACCTCCACACCCCCGGAAAAAGAATGGATCTCTATGTTATGGTAAGCCGCTGCAACTTTCCCCCAAATCTGAGAAAATTGACTCCTACGTGAATTATGGGTACAGATAAAATTCAGGTTGATTTCCTGTCCTTCATTCACTTTCAGTTGGATATAATTGATCAAGACCTGAAGAACTTCTCTGCGTTCTTTGGGGATTGGAAGTGCCTGGGCCTTCTCAATGTAGGTTTGGAGGGTTGGGTATAGTTTCATAGCTTGTCTTTGAGTCAAGAAGCAATCTAAAAGAATCAAGATAGTCTAGTCTCTTGCTTCTCGCTTCTAGTCTCTCTGTCTTGTATCTTATATCTTGATTCTTGTATCTTTTTTAACAGCAGCCCGATCCAGGTTCACAACTATTGGCCTCCTGAAGAGAAGCAAGTGAAACTCTGATTTTAGGTTTTTCATTAACAGTTCCGCAACAAGCAGCCGCTTTTTCCTCAGGTGTGGAAGCCCTGTCCTTGGCTTTGCAAGTAGTCTGATCAGGAGTGAGCTGCACGATTAAGGAATTGCCTGTTTCCTTTATGTTATGAACAGGGAGTACTGCTGTTGGGAAAACAGAATTTCCATACTCAAATTTGATCTCGGCTTCTGGATAGGTTTCTCTTACCCGGTTGATAACTTCAAAGATCTTCATCGCTTTGCTGGTATCCACCACATGATCCGGCTCGGGGGTTTCATTTTCCCACAATTGTACATGCACTTCTGACCATTGGTTACGGATGCCACCGCAGTCCACTGTGTCAAAATTGACATTTTTGACTTCCGTAATATGGTAGTCAGTCCGCACATATTGCCCGGACTGGTATTCGAAGAAAAGTGCCTTTCCAGGGTTTTCTTGAAGGGTTTTGGTGAATTCTTTTGTTTTCATTTTTCTTAAAGATTTTAGATGCTAAACATAAGACACTAGACTTTTGCAGGCTTCATAATTAGGACAATTACATTTAGTTATTTTTGAGATGGACCTATTTATAAAGAGGTTAAAACGATCATTGTACACGAATCTGTCTTGTGTCTTGCGTCTAATGTCTTTTGTCTCTATCAGCAGCATCCCGATATCTTTGGAAAGCCACTGAATAAGTCTTGAAATAAATTCTGTACTTCAGCCCAACGGATAGCATCAATACAATAATTGACAGACACTCCCTCTATACTACCTTTGATCAAACCAATCTCTTTGAGTTCACGGAGATGTTGGGAAATGGTGGCTTGGGCAAGGCCTAATTCCTGCACCAGATCACCATTGATACAGGTATTGGATTGGATCAAATGTTCAAGAATGGCTATCCGGGCCGGATGGGCAAAAACCTTTGCAATTTTGGCCAGTTCGTTTTGCCTGTCAGTAAAGAGATCTGTTTTGGTTACACCCATGGTTGAGAAAATATGAGTTGAGAGATTCGAAGCGAGATTTTAGTCTTAATTTTTTTAGAAACAAGATACAAGAAACTTGAACCTTGACTATAAATATACGCTGTGTAACATTATTACATCGCAATATTACGATATATTTTCAATATTCCCATTTGATTACTTTTTTTTTTAAATTGAATTCATGAACGACATGATCAAACTTTGGAAAGAAGGAAGAACCAGATTAAGCAATCAATTGGGCAATATCAAGCCCAATGACTTAAGCAAAAGATTGGGCAATTCCCCCAATTCTGCAGGCTTCCTAATACGTCACATAGCTGAAGTGGAATTGCTTTTTGCTAAAAATATATTTGGAAAAAAAGATGTAAAAGTAGATGCCCAAACCTTAAAAGCAGGGAAGGACACAGGAGAATGGACAGATCTGAATGCATTGTTGGCTTTGGTTGAGGAAGCAGGAAGTCAATTAGAAAAAGCTATCGAAGATCAGCAAGATTGGGATACAGTAATAGAAACAAATGAGTTTGGCAAAAAGACAAAAGCCGAAGCTTTGGGAAGAATAACTACACATACTGCCTACCATGCAGGGCAGTTGGCGATAGTACTAAAATACGGCCAATAAGATAGATGGATGAAATAATCCTGAAATTTTTTCTGAAAATTATTCTTATTGGCGTTGACAAATTTTTATATTGATATGCTAATTCAAGCTTTAACTAAAGACAACTAATATGAAAAAAATCGCTTTCCTCCTTTTTGGACTTATGCTGGGTATGACCGTTTATACCCAGGCACAAAGCAATGATTCTTTGATCGGAACCTGGGATATTGTAGTGGAAGACACTCCTCAGGGCAATGTTAATGTACATTTGACTATTGAAAGAATTGATGGAAAACTGAAAGCAAAATTTAAGCAAGCAGGTTCCAATCAGGAAACTTCCATTTCCAATATCAGTGAGCAGGACAATGGCATTACAATGTATTTCTTTGCTGAAGGTTATGACCTATATATGACTGTCAGACCGGCAGAAGAAGATACTGTTTCCGGATACTTGGTGGATCAGTTTCCTGTAAAAGGCAAACGGATTAAATCTTAAATAAAATTTTAACTTGGGAGAGGCTGTTTCATGAAAGGGACAGCCTCTTTTCATTCCTCAATTTTCTAACTATTGTCCTGGTCTCATTTACCCGGAAATAACCCTTTGGAATTTTTCATTGGATTAAATTTTTTCATCGAGATGAATCCTTTTATGAAGTTTACTTGATTTTTCTGGGGAAAAAATGAAGCCCAAAATTAAACACAATCAAAGATCTTTCCGTTTTCATTGAAGTTTTCCGGTTTTCATTTTACTGGAACTCATTGAAGACTAGATTCTAGCTATATAGAAATAGATATTTAAGGCATCAATTTTTCCATAAAATTGATTGGGTAATAATTACCAAAAAGCCAAGGCCAGGTGGACCTTGGCTTTTTTTTATCCTTTGGACTTCGTGGCTATTTTTCCCAAAGCCTCTACCAACCTGTCCAAGTCAGATAATTTGGTATACACATGGGGTGAAATCCTTACACAATGAATATTTTCCAGTGAAATTGAAGTAGTGTGGATTTTATATGTATTAAACAAAATGCTACTCAAATCGGAGGGATTAAGCCCAGCAACTGATACTCCTGCCAGTGCACAGCTATATTCGGCTTTCAGGGAAGTTTGGATTTGAACTCCTGGAATTTCCTTTGCTTTTTTTGCCCAATAATCTTTTAAATACCTGATTCTTTCCTCTTTCCTTTTGGTCCCAATGGCATTGTGAAAATTCAAGGCTTCTCCTATCCCCTGTTCAATCGGAAAACTCCTCGTCCCCAGGTTTTCAAATTTACGGATATTGTCACTTCGAGGATCACCTGCACATACCAAAGGCCAAACCTTGCTGATTTTTTCCTTTCTGATCCACAACATCCCACTTCCAATCGGTGCCGAAAGGTACTTATGCAGGCTAGTCCCAAAATAATCCCCCTCAAGTTCAGGGATAGTAAAATCCAATAAACCAAAAGAATGGGCACCATCAATGATCACTTCCAAGCCATGTTCATGGGCCATCCGGGCAATCTTTTTGACCGGCATAATCTGCCCATTCCAATTGATCACATGGGTAAGATGGATGATCTTGGATTTTGGTGTAATGGCCTTCCTGTATTTTTCAACAATCTCCTCATCGTTTTCTATAGGAAAATCAAAGGTCAACTGCTTGTAAACAATCCCTTCCCTAATAGCCCGCTGCCTCCATGCCTGCATCATATTGGGGTAATCCTGGGTGCTGCCAATCACCTCATCTCCTTTTTTCAGATCCAAACCATATATAACAGTCACCAATGCTTCTGTGGCGTTTCTGTTTATTGCAATTTCTTCCGCCGAACAGCCTCCCAATTTGGCCAACCCTTCCCTTAGACTTTCTCTCCCCTGGTCCAAAATCTGCCACATAAAATAAGAAGGCCCTTGGTTGGTCATTTGATTGAAACGCTCTACCGCTTGCTGTACCACCACAGGACTTGGTGAAACACCCCCATTATTGAGGATGATGATGGGTGAAGAACTAGCAGAATATCCTTGTTGGATAACAGACCAATAATCCTCATTGGCTGCCAAATCCTGAGCAGACAAACCTTCAAAGGATTTTGTAGCCTCCTTCCAGGACTCAGCATGCAATTGATGGAAAAGGCTATTGATGGAAAAGGCTCCTACCAATGCGCTGGCTTTTTTGATAAAAGACCTGCGGTTATTATAATAATTCATGGATAAGCTGGGTAAATTTGCTCTGTATCAGTCAATTAATTTGCTAAAAACATCTCGAAATTCCATTTCCTGTTACACATTTGTTTTTAACGGTAAAAAGTGGCGATTAAATGCCATTATAGCCTATCCTGATGAAAAAGTGATATTAATTTTAATTCGAAGATTCTCCTTGGTTACTTTATAGGATCTGTGAATTGATAACTAACTCAATTTTGGTTTTTTCTAAAAACACCAAATTACCTATGATTTGTAATACCATTGGGAAATGGACAAAAACCAATGTATTTGGAAGAAATAAACTATTCCCATTTCTAAAAACCAGATGAAAAAATATGGCCGGGGCTTAGGTTCTTACCTAAACCCGGCATTGATTGCATTGAGGTTTTCCACCCCGGGACAAAGTTCTGACTCCTTCAATCGGTTCAAGGGTTTATGATAAGTATTCAAAACCCCATGAAGATCTTTCCATTCCGAATTTACATAAAGAAGCCCCGTAAGGATTTCATTTTTGGCTC
Organism: Cecembia rubra; assembly: GCF_003014575.1. Lineage (GTDB taxonomy): Bacteria > Bacteroidota > Bacteroidia > Cytophagales > Cyclobacteriaceae > Cecembia_A > Cecembia_A rubra. The sequence goes on along the minus strand of NZ_PYGF01000005.1, from coordinate 115,485 downwards.
TGGCCATTTGCAATGCATTGACAGCTGAAATCCGGTCTTCCGGATCCCAGTCGGTTTCCAATTTATTCAGCTGGATCAATGAACCATCATGCATCGCTATTTTGGTGGACTTACCTTTTTCATAGGAAGCTTTGATTTCAGGCATTTCCGGAATAAAATCCAAAGTAGATGTAGCCTCAATATGCTCTCTTACATAATCATAAGACTTTGTCGATCCCGGATTATTATTGAAAGTGACACAGGGCGAAATCACATTCAGAAAAGCAAAGCCCTTATGGTGCATGGCTGCCTTGATCAAAGGTACCAGTTGCTGCTTGTCACCACTGAAACTCTGGGCCACAAAAGAAGCCCCTAATTCAATGGCCAAGCTGGCTAGGTCTATGGCCTGAAAGGGATTGATGGATCCTGCTTTGCTCTTGGATCCTTGATCTGCTGTAGCCGAATCCTGCCCTTTAGTTAGACCATAGCAGCCATTGTTCATTACAATGTACACCATGTTCAAGTTTCTTCTGATCACATGCACCAACTGGCCCATACCAATAGAAGCAGAGTCACCATCTCCCGAAACCCCAAAATAAACCAGATCTTTATTGGCCATACTGGCTCCAGTTGCCACCGAAGGCATCCTGCCATGAACGGAATTGAATCCATGGGAATTGCCCAGAAAGTAGGTGGGCGTTTTGGAAGAGCAACCAATCCCTGAAATCTTAGCTACATTATGAGGCTCAACTGACATTTCAAAGCAAGCCTGTACAATAGCTGCACTGATACTGTCATGACCGCATCCGGCGCATAAGGTGGACAATGAACCCTCATATTCCTTAAGGGTATAACCTAATTTATTTTTTGGTAATTTGGGATGTCTAAAGAGTGGTTTTAAATAACTCATGGTGTTGGGTTTTTTCGAGGGTTAAGTATTGGGTAATTTGGCCTTTAATGGAATCGGCAGTGATTGGCATCCCATCGTAATTGAGTACAGACACCAACTTTGAAGGTGAAGTTTCCAGCTCCAAAATGATCATTTTTCGCATTTGCGCATCGCGGTTTTGTTCAATGACAAAAACCAATCTATGGGAAGAGATAAAGTCTTCCACTTCTTTTCCAAAAGGAAATGCCTTAAGCCTGATCGCATCTATCGTCAGGCCTTCTTCCTGTAAAAGGTCTTTGGCCTCTTCTGCAGAATATTGGGAAGTTCCGAAGAATAGCATCCCCAATTCAGATTGATTTTGTTTTTGATACAATTGTGCTGACGGTACAAGTTTTTTGGCAGTGTCCCACTTTTTGATAAGCCTGTCCATATTACGCTTATAGGCTGCTCCATCTTCTGTATAGGCCGCATATTCATCTTTGGAGGTGCCTCTCGTAAAAAATGATCCTTTGGTAGGATGGGTACCAGGATAAGTACGGTAAGGAATTCCATCTCCATCCAGATCTAAGTACCTGCCAAACTTACCTATGTGTTCAAGTTCTTCTGCTGTAAGCACTTTTCCACGGTCATATTTCCTATTATCCTCCCAATGAAATGGATCAGAAACATGGTCATTCATGCCCAAATCAAGGTCCGTCATGACCATGACGGGAGTTTGTAATCTTTCTGCCAGGTCAAAGCTCTGAGCTGTTAGCTCAAAGCATTCCTGGGGACTGGATGGGATCAACAATACATGCTTGGTGTCTCCATGAGACGCATAAGCAGCCAAAAGCAGGTCAGATTGTTGGGTTCGGGTGGGCATACCAGTGCTTGGCCCCGCCCTTTGTACATCAATCAACACTGCAGGTACTTCAGCAAAATAAGCCAAGCCCAAGAACTCATTCATCAATGAAACACCTGGGCCACTGGTTGCAGTAAAACCTCGCGCTCCGTTCCAATTGGCTCCAATGACCATACCCATCGCAGCCAATTCATCTTCAGCCTGGATAATGGCAAATTTGTTTTCGCCAGTTTCAGGATCTATCCTAAACTCTTTACAATAATGCTCATAAGCCTCCGCTACTGATGTCGAAGGGGTAATAGGATACCAGGCCATTACTGTAGCTCCTCCATAAACTGCACCCAGGCCACAGGCAGTATTTCCATCTACCATGATTTTATCCCCAATCAGATTTTTCCTTTCCAAATGAAAAGAAAGGGGATAATCAAAATGCTCTTCCACATAATCCATACCCAGTTTTAGGGCCTGCATATTGGCATCTATCAGTTGCTGCTTCCCTTCAAATTGCTCCTTGATCAATTGCTTAACTTCCTCCACGTCCATGGACAGCAATTTTACCAGAGCCCCAACATAAATGATATTTTTTAATAATTGTCTTTTCCGGGGATCTGCAAATGCTTCATTTGACATATCCATCATAGGTATGCCTAAGTAATGTATATCCTCTCTGAAGAATGGAGCAGGAAGTTTCTTAGTACTATCATACATAAAATATCCTCCTGATTTAACGCTCTTGACATCCTTCTCCATGCTCTGTGGGTTGACACAGACAATCAGGTCAATTCCTTCTCTCCTGCCCAGATATCCCTTTTCACTTACCCTAACCTCATACCAAGTGGGTAGTCCCTGAATATTGGAAGGAAAAATGTTTTTGGGAGTCACAGGAATCCCCATGCGGAAAATCGTCTTCGCAAATAGGGAATTGGCACTTGCCGAACCGGTACCATTGACATTGGCAAACCGGATAATAAAATCATTGATTGCTCGCTTCATTTTTGTATCTGGGGAAGTGGTGCTGGCATTTGGTAAGCTTTGGTAACTGAGTAGAGGAATTTCTGCATGTCCCATGCAGAGGTTGGGCAACGTTCCGCACATAATCCGCAGTGGAGGCAGACATCCTCATCCTTTACCATTACCCTACCAGTCTTCAGTTCATTGGAGACAAGCAGGTCTTGAGAAAGGTTTTCTGCTGGAACCAGCAGTTTTTGTCTCAATTCAGATTCCTCATCATTAGCTGTAAAAGTAATACACGAAGTAGGACATACATCCATGCATGCATCGCATTCAATACAGCGCTCAGCAGTAAAAACTGTCTGTACATCACAGTTGAGACAACGCTGGGTTTCCTTAAAAGCTGTTGGCACATCAAAACCAAGTTCAACCTCTTTCTTCCTGTCTCTTAGCGTCAAGGTCTTCTCGGCCTGAGGTACAGCATACCTTTGATCTATAGCAACACCATTGTCATAACTCCATTCATGGATCCCCATTTTTTGGCTGATCAAGTTAGTAAAAGGAGAGGGTCTTTCTCTTAGGTCTTTACCTTCACAAAACAGGTGCAAGGACACAGCTGCCTGATGTCCCTGAGCCACAGCAGTGATCACATTTTTTGGTCCAAAAGCGGCATCTCCCCCAAAAAATACCTTTGGATGGGTAGATTGGTATGTCAACTCATCCACTACTGGCATGCCCCATTGGTCAAATTCTAATCCTAAATCCCTCTCTATCCAAGGGAAACTGTTTTCCTGACCTATGGCTATCAATACCTCATCTGCCTCGATAAACACATCAGGTTCATCAGTGGGTAGCAATTGACGTTTTCCATTGGCATCATAGACAGGCTTCACTTTTTGGAATTTCATGCCAATGAGCTTTCCGTTTTCCACTTCGAAACTTAAAGGAACATGATTATCTATTATCTGAATGTCTTCATGTAGGGCATCTTCCTTTTCCCAAGGAGAGGCTTTCATCTCATCAAAAGGACTCCTGACCACTACTTTTACTTCTTTTCCTCCCAACCTTCTGGAGGTACGGCAACAGTCCATTGCTGTATTGCCTCCTCCGAGAACAATTACTTTTTCGGAAATGGATTTGGTGTGTTCGAAGGCCACATTGGCAAGCCATTCAATTCCTATATGGATAAATTTATCTCCTTCTTTTCTACCGGGCAATTTTGGTAAGTCTCTTCCCTTTGGGGCTCCCGTACCTACAAAAACAGCATCATATTTTTGGGAAAGGACTTCTTTCAAGCTTTTGACATAAGTCAAAAACTGGGTATGAATTCCCATATCCAATATGTAATTCACCTCTTCATTTAAAACTTCTTCCGGTAGTCTGAATGAAGGAATCTGACTCCTCATCATACCTCCACCCGCCACCTGTTCATCAAAGAGATGAACCTCATATCCCAAAGGAGCAAGATCACGGGCCACAGTCAGGGAAGCAGGGCCTCCACCAATAAGGGCAACTTTCTTTCCATTAGGCTGAAATGGTCCCTGGGGCATAAGTGTTTTAACATCTCCTTTGTTGTCTGCTGCTACTCTTTTCAAGCGGCAAATGGCAACAGGTTCTTCTTCAACCCTTACCCTTCTACAGGCGGGTTCGCAGGGACGATCACAAGTCCTTCCCAGTACTCCTGGAAAAACATTGGACTCCCAGTTGACCATATAGGCCTCAGTGTATTTTTCTGCCGCAATCAAGCGGATGTACTCCGGAACAGGCGTATGGGCAGGACAGGCATATTGACAGTCCACAACCTTATGGTAATATTCCGGATTTTTTGTATTGGTAGGTTTCATAGGCTACTGGGTTAATTGGAATGGAACCAAAAATCCTTAGGTCTTAAATCTAATAATTTTCAAAATTTAATGCCGACTTTGATGCATTAAAATTCATATTTATTTTGACTCATGACAAAAATCACAAATATTGACCTATCAATGTCATCCTTTCAACTTAAATAAACTTGGGAATAGTCATGGGAAACAAACTTCAGGAAAAAACTTTTATCATCACAGGCGGGACTAGCGGAATGGGAAAGGCAACAGCCTTGCTATTTGCCCAAGAGGGTGCACAATTGATTATCAGTGGTAGAAACACAAGAAGGGGAAAAGATACCGAACAGGAAATCAATGACCTTGGGGCTAAAGCTGTTTTTGTTCAAGGAGATGTCCGTGACTTTTCCCACAACCAAGAGTTGGTTCATACTGCACTACAGTATTTTGGAAAACTGGATGGCCTGCAAAGCCATGCAGGAATGCTTGGCTTGGGATCCATTACTGAACTTGAGCCCTCGCTTTGGCAGGAAACCTTTGCAGTAAATGTAGATGCTGTCTTCTACCTCTTAAAGTTTGCAATCCCTGAACTGCTGAAACAAAAAACTGCCAGCGTGGTGGTCAACTCCTCTATTGCAGCCTTCAAAACTTTCCCCAACCATCCGGCTTATTGCGCTTCTAAGGCTGCTTTGCTCGCCTTGGCCAAACAAGCCGCTGTAGAATATGGGCCTACAATCCGCATCAATACCATTTGTCCAGGCCCAGTGGACACTCCATTTATCCATGATTCTGCGGCGGCCTTTCCTGATCCTGCGAAGGCGGTGGAAAATGCAGGAAACAACACCCTGCTCCAAAGATTGGGTCAGCCTGAGGATGTGGCCAAACTCTGTCTTTTCTTAGCATCTGAGGATGCTTCCTGGATTACAGGTGCTACCTTTACAATTGATGGAGGTGTGATGGCCAAAGGGTAAAACCTAAATTTATTCCCAATTCCCTAAGGCATCCAATGCTTTTTTGATCAATTCGTCTTTTGCCTCATGGGCATTGTTGTTGAGCATAATCAGGGTTTTGTTTTGTTCAATGAGCCTGATGATGATGGTCCGGTAACCTGGATTGTCCCCAGTATGGGACACGATTTTCCCGAAAGAGGAATTCAAATCCACCTCCCATCCAAATCCGTAATTGCTCCACAAACCATCATTCAGTATTGTGGGAGAAAATGCGGTATATAAGGTTTCCCTGCTGACCAATTTATCAGTGTACAAGGCCTGATCCCAGAGGAGCAAATCCCTTGCGGTACTACTGACCCTTCCCGGCCCCTTTCTATTTCCCAACCAGACTGTATAATCGGAGGCATGGAATTTATTGGCATTGACATAAACCCCATTTTCATCCTGCAGATGCCCGGCAGCGAAATTGACTACTTCGGCTTTTTCCTCCAGCGTACGGATATCTGTGTCTTTCATACCCAAAGGATTGAAGATCCATTCCCTGGACAATTCAATGAAATCCCTGCCTGTCACCTTTTCCACAATGCTGGCCAGAAAAACATATCCTGTATTGCTGTACTCGTATTTTTCTCCCGGCTGGGCCAACATGGGAGGTCGGTATTTCTGTAAATATTCCAATATAGCGGCATTGTCTGCTACCTTGCTTTTGTCCCAATGCTGATCCATGACTGCCTGATAATCCGGCAGGCCATTGGTATGTGTCAATAATTGCCTAATGGTAATTCCCAGATAGGGAGTCGTAAGGTATTTTTCCAACAAATCATCATAGTCCAAAAGGCCCTTCTCTGCGCAGATCATGATCATCATGGCTGTAAATTGTTTGGAAACAGAGGCCATCTCAAAAACATCCGTAGGTAATAATGGAATCTGGTTTTCATAGGAGCGAAAGCCAGTGGCCTTTTCAAAAATGATTTCACCGTTACTGGCCAGTAGAAGAAGACCAGAAAATCCTTTTGTTTCAGCATCCGAAAATGCTTTTATTGCCTGATCTTCCTGGGAATAAGCCAAACTTGTCCCAAACAGCAACAGTATACTAACAAGGGCATATAACTTCCTCATCTTTTTTGGATATGTTTTTGGATAAATTCAAAGGCTGCCTCATAGGCTTGGATCCAATTCCTGTGAAGCAAAAATGAGTGTACCTCATCAGGGAAGACCAATTGTTCCACTTCCACTCCTTGCTTTCTTAATACTTCGAGGAGCTCTACACTTTCACTGAAGACTACATTTCTGTCATCATCCCCAGAAATCAAGAGGACCGGTTCCTTCCAGTTTTTGACATGGAACATAGGGGAGGACTGAAAGGCCAATGCAGCTATTTCAGGATATTTTTCAGGTTTGTACCAGGAATTGAATGTGGGAATAACATTGTTCCAGTCATGCACTCCGTGGATATCAACCCCCAACAGATATTTCCCGGGGGCCTGGGCAAGGGCATGAGCTGTCAGGTACCCTCCATAGCTTCCTCCCCAAGGGATAATTTTGGAAGGATCTACATCAGGTCTTGCCACTAGGTAATCTGCTGCCGCCATGACATCCGCTACCTCTGAAGCACCTCCGGCACCATAATTCTCTGCTTCCCTGAAGTGAATTCCATACCCAATCCCGCTCCTATAATTCAAGGTGAGGGCCACAAAACCCTGTGAGGCAAAATACTGCTGCATAGCATCTGCATTGCTGTAATAAATACTGTAATTGAAGCCATCCAACATCTGTCTACGGCTTCCTCCGTGAAGGAAAATAACTGCAGGATATTGCTTCCCTTCCTGATAATCCTTGGGTTTATAAAGGTAGGCATGACTCACAAAACCATCTTTTGCCCGGATATCAATAAGCTCAGGCTTGCTCAATTGACCAGGAAAATTCTTGGGAAATAAATTTTCAGCAAGCATTTTTTCTCCATCCTCCATTAAAATCATTGGCCAGGCAGGCTTTTGAAAGGAGGAAGAAAAGTAGGCGATCCCGTCCACCGTCCTTAGAGGAGACCAATGGTTGCTTGAAAGATCAGCTATCAATTTGGTGGATTTGTCCTTTAAATCCAGTCTTATGAGCTGTCTCCCTGAGATTTTGAGGGTATTGGTGGTAAGCAGGAGTTCATCGGCATGAAGAGAAGTTTGTACCTTTTCAACCATACCAGAGCCGGGTGTAAGCCTTTGTACCTTCCCATTTCCAATTTGTACAGCATAAAGCTGTACCCATCCATTTTTCTCCCAGGGAAAAACAAGTTCCTGAGACCCCGTCCACCAAAGGCGCTCATTTTGAGCAGGTATATCGGCAACCATTACACTACCTATACCTTCATCTGCTCTAAAAACCTCTTTGGCTTCCATGCTGTCCATGTCAAGCACTCTGATGCTCCAGGGGTTAGCCGTTTTTATGGATTTGAAGAGGATTAGATTGTGAATGTGGGGAACCCTGAGATAGGCCAGGTATTTTCCATCAGGGCTCCAGCTTGGATAACCGTCATGGTCCATACCCGTCTCAGGATATGACAGTTTTTGCTGTTCCAGATCATAAATCCCCACAAAAGCATGGTCAATCCTGTCACTTGTGAAAGCTAATCTTTTCCCGTCCGGAGACCAGGTCAATTGAGAAACTGATCCTCTATTGGTAAACAAAGGAACAGTGGAACTTGGTGTTCCCTGAATATTTCTCAAATAAACTTTGCCTCCCTGAAGGTAAACCATCTTTGAACCATCCGGATGAAAAAGTGGAGAATTACCTCTGGCAAGAAATTTAACCTCTTTGGTCCTTAAGTCAAGGATGTAAATCTGTTGCTCGGTATTTTCCTGTAGTAATGCAGGATTGGCAGGTTCTCCCTGCCTGTTTTTCGCATTACCCCTTACAAACACCAAGTTACGACCATCTGGAGAAAAAATAAGGTTAGAAATGTCCAATCCATTATCCCCTTTAAAATCCGTTAATTTAACAGTCTGATAACCTGGAGAATCCGCTAAAAATATATTTCTCTCCCCTTTATCATTGAAAACCCATGCCAGTCGCTTCCCATCATTGGATACGGTGAAGGCACTTGGAAAAGGGACTGACAGGAAATCTGCTATGGATTGAGCCATAGTCTGGAAGAAAATGAAAATAAGGACCAGGGAGAGCAAATTCCGTTTCATAGGCTTAATGGGATTGAATCTTGCAAAAAGATAACAAAATCTTTTTTTCCCGCACACCAAAAACCTAACATTTGGAGAAATTCTTGTATTTTAGAATATTCTATTTTATTGCCATTTTGAACCGTAATTCCTTTGCCCATGACTTTGGAAAATTTCATTGCCCTGATTTTGCTTATCATTTTAAGAAGGCGGCTGGCAAAAAGTGAAATCCCCATTTATTGGAAACCTTGGATCACTTGGGGTTTGGTTGCCTCGGGATTGATATTTCTCCTCAAAGGAAGTGGAATTTTTGGTCCGGAGATTCCTAAATTTTTGTCTTTTGGGCTGGTAGCTGCTGTTTTTTATTTTATTCTGAAAGAACCTGACTTAAAGAATGCCAGAAATCTGGTCTATGCTATTTTGCCACTGGTCATCATTTCCTTTGTTGGAGAACTTTTTGAAACGATTTCCAAAGATTTTTATGACAAAAGGAGCAATTATTTCGAAATCGCGGAATTTCTTGCCATAGTATGGGCCATCTCCATGTGGTACAATGCCAGAAAACAGCGAAAGGCGATAGAGGCTGAACGAAAAAAGGCCGAAGCGCTTGAAAGAGAATTCAAGATTTCAGAAACCTTAAAGGCCCAACTTGAAATCCAAGTTGCTGAAAGGACCGCAGAGATCAGCAAACAAAAAGAAGAGCTGGAAGAAGCTTTAAAAGAACTGAAGGCCACCCAATCCCAATTGATCCATGCGGAAAAGATGGCTTCTTTGGGTGAGCTGACCGCGGGCATAGCCCATGAGATACAGAATCCCTTGAATTTTGTGAATAATTTTTCGGAAGTGAGTGCAGAACTAGTGGATGAGATATTAGAAGCGAGAAGCGAGAGACGAGAAGCAAGGAAGGAGAAACAAGAAGCAAGAGACAAGAAACAAGAAGCAAGAGACAAGAAACAAGAGGTGGATCCTGATGAAAGTGAGGAGTTGGAGGATGAGATATTAGAGGATTTAAAGAAAAACCTGGAGAAGATTAAGCACCATGGAAAGCGGGCCGATTCCATAGTGAAAGGCATGTTGCAGCACAGCCGCTCAGGAACAGGGGAAAAGGAAATCACAGACATCAATGAGCTTGTCAATGAGTTTTTGAAATTATCCTATCATGGACTTAGAGCTAAAGACAAAAGTTTCAATGCCGATTTCCGGCTGGACCTGCAACCTAATCTCCCAAAAATAGCTGTCATGCCCCAAGAAATCAGCAGGGTAATTCTTAACCTGATCAATAATGCCTTTTATGCTGTGATGGAAAAAGCAAAACTGGGTGCAGATGGATATCATCCCCTCGTGACAGTCTCTACCAGGAAAAATGGGGATAACATAGAAATTGCCGTCAAGGACAATGGAAATGGAATTCCGGAACATTTAAAAGCCAAAATCTTCCAGCCTTTCTTCACGACCAAGCCTACAGGGCAAGGGACAGGATTGGGATTGAGCCTGAGCTATGATATTGTGAAAGCGCATGGAGGAAATATTATGGTGAGTTCACAAGAAGGGCTCGGGACTGAATTCACTATTGAACTACCTCAAGACAGTTAACCCTTTTCTTAATGAACACCATCCAACCTCAGCCTAAAACGCTTATGAAGAAACCGATCCTATTTATTGCGGCCCTTTTCTTCTCCATTTTAAGCCATGCCCAGTCCTATGAAATCGAGGCACTCAAAAAGCAACTCGATGCCTACACCAAGCAGGATACAGCCCGTGTCAACCGCCTAAACGAGATATGTATTTCTTTACCCAGGCTATCGAACGAGGACTTGGAACGATACGGAAATGAAGCCTTGGAACTATCGCGAAAACTGGCTTATCCTCGAGGAGAAGGCTTGGCACTTCTTACACAAGCTAGGTTGTATTATCCTAAAAACAGGTTAGACCTAGTTGAAAGCTTTATCCTTCAGGCTGATACCATCGCCAAGAAAACCAACGATGAATATTTACAGGCATGGGTGTATCTGAGGCTTTCTGGATTTTATGGAAACAAAGACAATAGAGAGGGAATTCCCTGGATTTTAAAAGCAGAGGAAATTGCTCTAAAACGCAATTATACACGACTGCTAATAATGATTCAAAATGACCTGGCCAGTACCTACTTTGGATTAGGAGATTATGCTACTGCCATGGATTATGCGGTAAATGGATTGACGCTCGCAGAGGAATTGAACGACACAAATTTCAAGTACTTCGGCATGTCAAATCTAGCAGATGTGTATATCATGATTGGGGAATATGACAAAGCTAATGAATACCAACAGCAATTGATTGAGCTGCATCAGAAGTTGGGTTTTGGGAACCGGCAATTGGCTGGGCTATATAATGGTTTAGGTGAGAATTACAGGCTTTCAGATAAGCTCTTAGAAGCAATTGAGGCCTATGAAAAGGCTTTAATTTACGCTCCAAGCGCGACAGACAGCTTGGTACCAATCAGTAACCTCGCAGATGTTTATGTCAGAATGGACAGCCTCCCAAAAGCTTTCCAAAAAGCCTACGAGTCACTTTCCATGACTAACAAAATAAAAAGGGATTCAATGTATGGTTGGATTTTCGGGATTTTGGCCCGGGCCCATCTGAAGGAAGGTAACCTAGACAGTGCGGTATATTATGGAGAAGAGGGTTATCGCTGGGGACAGGACTTGGGCATTATGGAAGACTTACGTGATAACTCGGAAGTATTAGCTGAAGTATATTCACGTAAAAATGATTTTAAGAACGCTCTTTCCTTTTTCCAAAAGTTCATCAGCTACCGGGACAGTATGGTCAATGACAAGGTAAGAAACAAATCCTTGCTGCTTGAACATAGTTTTGAGCTGGAAAAAAAAGAAGATGAAATCGCATTGCTCAATGAGCAGAAAAAACTTCAACGTAATTTCCTGTACAGTTCCCTGGTCGTTTTGGTACTTATCCTTGTTGCGGCCTTTCTTTTGCTTCGCAATATCCGCCAAAAACAAAAGGCCAACCGCTTGCTCCAATTGCAAAAACAGGAAATTGATGCCAAAGCCAAAGAACTGGCCACCCAAAAAGACATACTTCAAAAATCCTATGACAATGTTGAACTCTTAAGTGAAATCGGACGAAAAATCACTTCATCCCTTTCTGTTGAAAAGATCATCGAAACGGTATACGATAATGTAAATGGCCTGATGGATGCATCCATCTTTGGGATTGGTATTTACCATGATGCAACAAAGACTTTGGATTTTCCTTCAACCTTCGAAAACGGACAACCTCTCCCAGCTTATTCGAATGCAGTGAATGACCCCAATCGCTTGGCGGCATTATGCTTTAGTTCCGGAAAAGAAATCATAGTCAATGACCTGGAAAAGGATTACATCCATTTTCTTCAAAAAATACCTACTCCTATTGAGGGAAAAAATCCTGCTTCCCTGGTTTATCTGCCTTTGGTTTCGAAAGGGAAACTATTTGGGGTCATCACAGTCCAAAGTTTCAATAAAAACGCCTTCACGGATTACCATGTCTATATGTTACGGTCAATTGCCCTTTACTCGGCCATTGCTTTGGAAAATGCTGAGTCTTTCAAAAAGTTAAATTCTGCTTTGGATACGCTACAGGACACCCAGGCCCAACTGATTCATTCCGAAAAAATGGCAAGTTTGGGTGAACTCACCGCAGGTATCGCCCATGAGATCCAAAATCCACTGAATTTTGTGAATAATTTTTCTGAAGTGAGTGTAGAACTGGTGGAGGAGATACAAGAAGTGAGAAGCGAGAGACGAGAAGCGAGGGGGGAGAAGCAAGAAACAAGAGACAAGAATCAAGAAAAAGCATGGGCGGATAGTGAGGGATTGGAGGATGAGATATTAGAGGATATCAAGAAAAACCTAGAGAAAATCCAGCATCATGGGAAGCGGGCGGATGCAATTGTAAAAGGGATGTTGGCCCATAGCCGAAAAAGCTCTGGGGAAAAAGTTCCCACAGACCTTAATTCTTTAGCCGATGAGTATTTGAGGCTGAGTTACCATGGTATGCGAGCCAAAGACAAATCTTTTAATGCAGATTTCGAAACTGACTTTGATACCGATCTCCCCAAAGTAAGTGTAGTGCCTCAAGATTTGGGCAGGGTATTGCTCAATCTAATCAATAATGCCTTTCAGGCCTTAAGTAATGCAGAATTAAGAATGAGGAATGAGGGTTTTAAACCTCTAGTCACCGTTTCCACCAAATCCCTCGGCGACAAAATCGAGATATCAATAAAAGACAACGGCCCCGGCATCCCCGAAGCCATCAAGGACAAAATATTCCAGCCTTTCTTTACCACAAAACCAACAGGTCAGGGAACGGGATTGGGACTGAGCCTGAGTTATGATATCGTGAAGGCGCATGGGGGGGAGATCAGGGTGGCAAGTAAGGAAGGTGAGGGGACAGTTTTTACCCTTGTTTTACCAGTCTAAGCCCAATAGTTAGACGGATTTTAGACCCTTCGAATACTCTTAATCCGTTCCTCCTTGTATAATTTACCAATCAGAATCACTTTGTTGTTGATTTCCAGATTGAGTTTGTTGAAAGGTTTGGAAATGAAAGCATATGGATGGGTTTCTTTGGCTTTTTGAAAAGTTGCCTCATCTGAATTTGCAGTCAAGTAAACAAATGGTATGTCCCTAGTCTTCCTGATGGTTTTGGCGGTTTCTATGTTTTTGGGGAAGAAAATCACCACTTTGTTCTCAGTGAATTTTTAAAAGGGGCGATTCTCTTAAATTGAATTTGATGACAAATTTGACACCTATCAAATTGTGAGTAGATGGGTAAACCGAAATTGAAAATTTTTCAAGTTATCTCGTTAAAATCGCCTGAAAATAAGTAGATTATACGTGGATTTAGAGCTAAATCCAACCGAAGTAAAACAGTCATTCCAAATCATTTAAACTAATAATCTTTGACCCTTATGAACATGAAATTTTTGATTGTAGATGACGAAAGAGATGTCGAGATTTTGTTCAGGCAAAAACTACGCAGAGAAGTCCGCGAAGGTATGTTTGAACTTGAATTTGCTTTTTCTGGAAATGAGGCACTGGAAATCCTTAGAAACCATTATCCGCCAGAAGTGATGTATATCTTCTCAGATATTAATATGCCCGGGATGACCGGACTGGAATTGCTGGATAAGGTCAAGGCCGAATTCCCGGATATACAAGTAAGCATGATATCGGCGTACGGAGACAAAGAAAATCATGATAAAGCCATGAACTCAGGGGCAAAAGAGTTTTTCACCAAACCGGTCGATTTTGACACCATTAAGGCTGAAATACATCAGATTCTGTCAAGATGATAATCAAGTGAAGAACAAAACCAAGCAAGGCAACAAAAATGGAAAATCAAAATTAAGCAAGACTGCTAAAGTTTGAAATTCTCAAAATATAGCCCAAAAAGCCTCTATGAAGAAACCCGAAACAGATTTTAGGTCTGAAGCACTAAAAGCCTATAAGCAATACTGGAGCAGTTATCTTGAGGGAGACCTCGAGGCTTTTTCATCTACACTTGACGACGGGTTTGAAATGATCGGAACTTCCGAATCGGAAATTTGTCATTCCAAAGCCGACGGGATTGCATTTTATAAGGCGCAAATGGCCGAAGTGGTAGGCAAAGTGGAAATGAGAAATCGCCGAATAGATTCTGTCTGGCTCGATCCATTGGTGCTGGTCAATGAAGGCTGTGATATCTATGTAAAGACCGATGTAGGCTGGAATTTTTATTCCAAACTCCGGTTGTCTACACTCTTGAAAGAAACAAACGAAGGCTGGAAGGTAGTGCAGCAGCACGGTTCACTTCCCGATATGCGTGTAAGTGACCGAGAAACCATAGCGATCGAGAAAATCAGCAAAGAGAACCTGGAACTGCGCGACGCCATCAAGCGGAGAACCATCGAGTTGGAGCAGAAGAATCGGGAATTGGAGATTGAAGCAGCTTTGGAACGAGTTAGGGCCCAGACCATGGCCATGCACAGCAGCGAGGACGTGGGGAAATGTGTGGTCAAGATGTTCTCTGAACTTACAGCCTTCGGAGTGGACGAAGGAACCCGCTTTGGTATCGGTATCCTGAACCATGACAACGAAAACAATCAGCTTTGGACAGCCCGCAAAAACGGAGAGGAATTCAACCTGCATATCGGCAACATTGATATGGCCTCGCACCCTTTGCTGAAAAGTGCCCGAAAAGCCTGGAAAGCGCAGGTTCCCTTCCATAAATATGTCTTGGAAGGAGAAGATTTGCTGAATTACTACCAAATGCTCAATAATGCTCCTGAGTATAAAATTCAGATTCCCATAGAAAAATTACCCAAGAAGGAAATCCAACACTGTTTCATTTTCGAGCATGGATTTTTCTATGCCTTCAGCCCCATTGAATTCCAACCCGAATTAATTCACATTACCAAGCGGTTCAGTGTACTTTTCGAACAAACCTATCGAAGGTATCTGGATCTGGTAAAAGCTGAATCCCAAGCCAGGGAAGCACAGATACAATTGGCCTTGGAACGGGTCCGTGCCCGCACCATGGCGATGCAAAAAAGTGAGGAGTTGTCCGAAGTTTCGTATCTACTCAACAAACAGGTGGTGGAACTGGGGATTCCCACTCGTGGATGCGCTTTTAATATTTACAATGAGCATGATTCCACCGAATGGTTCAGCGACCTAGAAGGCACTTTACCGTCTTACCAAACCCCAAGAGAATACATTTTCAAAGAGTACTACGAAGCAGGACAGCGAGGGGAATCGCTATTGGTTGATGAGTTTAGCGGTGATCGAATTAAAGAACTTTACCAATATTTTGCCTCACAGAATCATACTGGAAATGAAGCGATTGATAAGCATTTAGCCAAGGCCCCCGAGTACCAGATTAACCACATGGCCTATTTCAAGTACGGGTATTTATTGTTCGTAACCTTGGTACCTGCACCTGAAGCCCATGACGTTTTTAAACGCTTTGCCAAAGAATTTGAACAAACCTACACCCGATTCCTCGATCTCCAAAAAGCCGAAACCCAAGCCAGGGAAGCGCAGATTGAAAATGCATTGGAGAAAGTCAGATCGCGAACGATGGCGATGCAACATAGCAATGAATTGACTGATGTGGCAGGGCTTTTATTCAATCAAGTAAGTGCCTTGGGAATTAAAACTTGGACCGCCGGCTTTAATGTGTGGAGCGAGGACAATAACTCCTACGTGGACTATTTAAGTCTTAATGGAGAGATTTATGGGCCTAATACCGTCCACACAGAAAAGGCTGAGGCATTAAAGGAACTCAGTAATGCCAGGAAAAGCGGGGTAGAATTTGATGTCCTGTATGTGGAGGGAGAAAAGATCAAACAATTGTACCTAGCAGTTAGCGGGATTGATGAGAAAGAGTATGATACCATGGTAAAAGATGGGCTCCTCCCTTCTCAGCAGTATGAACATTTTGTGTTTGGTGCCAAAGTTAGCGTGATGTTTATCACCTATGAACCGGTTCCGGAAGCCCATGATATTTTTAAGCGACTAGGTAAAGTATTCGAACAAACCTACACCCGATTCCTCGATCTCCAAAAAGCGGAAGCCCAAGCACGAGAGACTCAGATTCAATTGTCACTTGAGCGCATCAGAGCAAAGGCAATGGCCATGCAGCATAGTGACGAACTCAGCGATTTTCTAACGGTTGTTTTTGAACAATTTGAGGTGCTTAATTTAAACCCTGTAAACTGCATTCTCTCGCTTTTCGATATTGAAAACAATCGAAGCACTTTTAGGATGACGGGTAAAAATGGGGCAACTTTAATTGCCAAACAGGAAATAGACCTGGATGCCTCGCCTGTATGGAAACAAAAGGTAGAGGGCTGGAAATTAGGACATCCCAACGATGTGGATGTACTCTATATTCCCTTCGAAAATCTTCCCGAGATAGCAGTAATTTTTAAAGAAATATTGGAAAAACTACCGGAAGGGGAACGTCCTCTACCGGAAGACTACCCGAATGGTGAATATATCATTGATGGATATTGTAAGTATGGGTACTTAGGCTATACCTCAAGCCGAGCTCCTTCGGACGAGGAAAAGGAGATAACGCGTCGTATCGCCACTGAGTTTGGCAATGTGTATCAGCGTTTCTTAGACCTTCAAAAAGCAGAAGCTCAGGCACGCGAGTCGCAGATCGAAGCGGCACTGGAAAGGGTAAGAAGCAAGTCTTTAGCCATGCACCATTCTGATGAACTGGAACAGGTGGTTGCCTGTGTTTTTGAAATGATTGTGGGACTTGGTATCGTGATGGATGGTGCTTTATTGTATGTTTTTAACAGAGAAAGTAAGAATATCAATCTTTGGCTCGCATCTGTACTTTATCCCAATCCAATTTTTATTGACCTGCCTTTTGAGGAACAAATGTTGGATAATGAAATTATCAGGGATTTATGGGAATCAACAGATAATCGACAGTCTTTAAACAGAGTTTACTCAGGGGAGGGAAAAAATGACTATTTCAGGTATGTACAACGCTACAACAGGTCTAAATTTCCTGAACCATTTGATTTACCTGATTGGACATTTTCTTTTGCTGCTGAAAAAAACTCAGTATTAGGAATCGACAGCTGGTCGGGGCACACTTTTACCGAATCCGACCTCACTCTGCTAAGAAGATTTGCAAAAGTATTTGAGCAGGCCTACATCCGCTTCCTCGACCTTCAAAAAGCAGAAGCACAAGCGAGGGAATCTCAAATCCAATTGTCCCTCGAGCGCATCAGGGCCAAGGCCATGGCCATGCAGCACAGCGATGAACTTGGTGATTTCCTTACCGTTGTATTTGAACAATTTGACGTGCTCAACCTGAACCCTGTCAACTGTCATCTTGCATTTCTAGACCTTGAAAATAACCGAAGTATTTTCAGGCTGACTGGAAAAAATGGCGCTACTTTAATAGCTACCCAAGAAATAGATCTGGATGCCTCACCGGTATGGAAACAAAAAGTAGAGGCCTGGAAATCAGGACGCTTTACCGATGTGGACGTGCTATTTGTTCCCGTTGAAAAACTTCCTGAAATAGGCGAAATCTTCAAAGAAATATTGGATAAAATTCCAGAGAATGATCGTCCGCTACCAGAAGACTACCCAAATGGTGAATATATCACTGAGGGAAATTGCAAATATGGATACCTAGGATATAGCGCAAGTAGACCGCCATCAGAGGAGGAAAAAGAAATCACGCGCCGTATTGCCAGTGAATTCGGCAACGTGTATCAGCGTTTCTTAGACCTTCAAAAAGCAGAAGCTCAAGCGAGGGAATCCCAAATCCAATTGTCTCTCGAGCGTATTAGGGCAAAGGCCATGGCCATGCAGCACAGCGATGAGCTCAGTGATTTCCTTACCGTTGTGTTTGAGCAATTTACTCTTCTTGATTTAAAACCGGTTTTCTGTCATCTTTCACTACTTGATTTAGAAAATAATCGCATGACATACCGGATGACCGGTAGTAAGGGCGCGAGATTGTTTTCCAGTGGGCAAATAGACCTGGATATATCCTCTGTATGGTACGACAAAATTCAGGAATTGAAGTTGGGACGGCCCCGGGAAGTGGATGTAATGTATTTTCCAAGTGAAATTATTCCCGAGATAAGTAGCCATGTTAAAGAGATGTTGGGGAACCCGCCAGAAAATGAACTTCCCCAACCAGAGGACTTTCCAGTTGGTCAATATGTTGTTGAAGGATACTGCAAATATGGTTACTTAGGTTATAGCGCAAGCAGTCCGCCATCAGATGAGGCAAGGGAGATTACCCGGCGTATTTCCAATGAGTTTGGCAACGTGTACCAACGTTTCCTAGACCTCCAAAAAGCTGAAGCGCAGGCTTTGGAAGCCACCAAACGTGCATCGGTTGACCGGGTGCGTGCTGAAATCGCCTCCATGCGTACCACAAGCGACTTGGAAAGGATCCAACCCCTTATTTGGAATGAATTAAAGATTCTCGGTGTACCCTTTATCCGATGTGGGGTATTTATTATGGATCAAGCAAAGCAGGAAGTGCAGGCATTTCTTTCTACACCAGACGGAAAATCCATTGCTGCTTTCCACTTGCCCTATCAGGCAACCGAGCAGACGAGTCAAATTGTGTCACATTGGCAGCAAAAGCAGTCCTATAAGGACCATATGGATGAGGCAGCCTTTGCAGAGTTTACCCGGAATCTGGTCGAGCAAGGGGCTATGGCGAGTACCGAAAAATATGTAACCGAAAATCGCCCCACAGACCTTTACCTGCATTTCCTTCCCTTCCTGCAAGGTATGTTGTATGTAGGAAATGATGCTCCACTCATAGATGGGGAACTCCAACTGGTGCAAAATCTTGCCGAAGCTTTCTCTACGGCCTATGCCCGATATGAGGATTTCAACAAACTGGAACTGGCCAAAGCCAAAGTGGAATCTGCCATGAGTGAATTAAAGGCCACCCAAGCCCAACTTGTCCAACAGGAAAAGCTCGCCTCACTCGGCCAACTCACCGCAGGCATTGCCCATGAGATCAAGAACCCACTGAATTTTGTGAATAACTTTTCTGAAGTGAGTTTGGAGTTATTAGATGAAGTAAAAGAGACAAGAATCAAGAGACAAGAAACAAGACCAAGGACTGAGGAAGACGAAATTGAAGATGAGATTTTGGAGGATATTAAAGCCAATTTGCAGAGAATTCACGAACACGGTTCCCGTGCTAACGGCATTGTGACTTCCATGCTCCAGCATTCACGTGGAGGATCAGGCAAAAAGGAACCCGCCGACCTCAATGCGCTGATCAAGGAATACGTCAACCTGAGTTTTCACGGCATGCGTGCGGGAAAGAATCCGATTGATGTGGAGATCGAATTGGATTTGGATAAAGAAATTAAGGAGGTCTCCTTAGTCAGGGAGGATTTTACAAGGGTCATTATCAATCTGTGTAATAATGCATTTGATGCGATGAGGAGTAAACTAGACCTGGCAGGTCTTGAAGCTTACCATCCCAAACTCACCGTCCGTAACAAGGCTGTAAAGTCCCCTTCAGGCCTGCCTGCCGGACAGGCAGGGGATTTAGGGGTAGAAATCTCCATAGAAGACAATGGCCCTGGCATCCCTGAAGAAATCAAGGATAAAATTCTTCAGCCTTTCTTCACTACCAAAAAGGGAACAGAAGGGACGGGCCTTGGGCTGAGTATTACACACGATATCGTGAAGGCGCATGGGGGAAGTATATCTGTCGAGTCAGACGCGAATGGATCAATTTTTACAATTAACCTTCCTAATAATTCCTGATATGAAAAAGACCTGCCCTCTGCTTTTTTCTTTGATCCTAACAATGACTTGTTTTACAATAGCCATTGCACAGGACGGGCAGATTCCTGCTCCTGTTTCTGTCACCATTGACTCGTACAAATCCATACAGGAATTGCCTCAACCCGGCTGGGTTATCAAAGAAGGTGAAAGTCCCTTATCCATTCAGGATATTCTGAAAGGGGATATCAAAGACGGGCAGATATTAGAGGTCGATCCGAATAAAAAAATTATTAAGCATTTTGAGAAATATTGGTTCGCCGTTGAATTTGTCAGTGAGGTGGATCTCCACAATTGGCTAATGCATCTGGAGAACTCCTACACTGGTTTTGGATTTACAAACAACTTCTCGGAAATAAGATCCTATGCCATACAGGATGGGCAGCTTGGCCAATCCGGGATTACCGGGTCTTTTGTCCCCGCCTCTCAAAGGGACTACAATAGTCGGCACACGCAGTCCCTATTGAACTTAAGTCTCTCCTCAGGAAGCAGCACGATTCTTTGGGTCCATATCAAAAAAAATGACGCTCTGACGGATTTCTTCCCTAAGCTGACGATCTATGATCCATCCATCGCGCTTCCGGAGTACACGTTGGAAAAGCGTGATCTGATACTCCTAGGCTCTTATCTTATCATCTGGATCCTTTCCTTGATCATGTTTTTTTACCTTAGGGACAGGACTTCCTTTTGGTTTTTTGTTTTCCTTACCACGGCCAACATACAATTTTTAACCGGTTGGTCTTCCGACCCATGGACTCCGCTGCTCTATCCCGAAAACCCTAAATATGGGCTCTATTTTGGTATTTTGGCTGCCATTATAAATGTGGTGGTCACACTCCAGTTTTACAGGGTTTTTGTCAATCTTCCAATGAAACACAGGAGCTTAGATAGGTTTATGATCTGGACCATAATAGTTCTGTTTTTCTCAGGTTTTCTCCTTCCTTTATCAATTTATTTTGAAAACAACGCTTTAGTTTCGGTATTTATGGCAATTTATGGAGGCATCTTCCTTTTATCCGGTATAATTTACTTCTCCTTAAAAGAACCGCTCTCAATATTTATTGGGCTGGCTTTAGTGGTCGTTATTATTCCCCAATTGGTCCCTCTTCCTTTCGATTACAACCATATTTCAATTACAGGACAACTTGTTATAGTAACCATTGCAGTTGGCTACCGATTCATTCTTCTATTTAGGGAACGATTGCAAGTAGAGAAGGAAAAGAAAGATCTTGTAATTGATCAGAATACAATCTTGGAAAAACAAGTGGCTCAAAGAACCGCAGAGTTAAGTCAATCGCTTGACAATCTCAAATCCACCCAAGCCCAACTTGTCCAACAAGAAAAGCTCGCCTCACTCGGCCAACTAACCGCAGGCATTGCCCATGAGATCAAGAACCCACTGAATTTTGTGAATAACTTTTCTGAAGTGAGTTTGGAGCTATTAGATGAAGTAAAAGAGACAAGAATCAAGAGCCAAGAAACAAGACCAAGGACTGAGGAAGACGAAATTGAAGATGAGATTTTGGAGGATATAAAAGCCAATTTAAAGAGAATACACGAGCACGGCAGCCGTGCCAATGGTATTGTGACCTCTATGTTGCAGCATTCAAGAGGAGGATCAGGCAAAAAGGAACCCGCCGACCTCAATGCGCTGATCAAGGAATACGTCAACCTGAGTTTTCACGGCATGCGGGCTGGGAAGAATCCGATAGATGTGGAGATCGAATTGGATTTGGATAAAGAAATTAAGGAGGTCCCCCTAGTCAGAGAGGATTTTACAAGGGTGATTATCAATCTGTGTAATAATGCATTTGATGCGATGAGGAGTAAACTAGACCTGGCAGGTCTAGAAGCTTACCATCCCAAGCTCACCGTCCGTAACAAGGCTGTAAAGTCCCCTACAGGCCTTCCTGCCGGAGAGGCAGGGGATTTAGGGGTAGAAATCTCCGTAGAAGACAACGGCCCCGGAATCCCTGATGAAATCAAGGACAAAATCCTGCAGCCTTTCTTCACGACCAAAAAGGGAACAGAAGGCACAGGCCTTGGACTGAGTATTACACACGATATCGTGAAGGCGCATGGGGGGGAGATAAATATAGTTTCCCAATTTGGAAGAGGAACTACATTTAAAATAATCCTTCCAATGCAAGGCTAATAGGAATATTAAGTGTTTGGAACTCTAATAATGAATACTGTCCCTGACCCGGGCTCTGTTTCTACTGTCAAGGAGCCATTGTGGCTTTGGGTTATAATATCATATGCCAAACTGAGGCCAAGACCAGTTCCTTCTCCTGTTGGCTTGGTTGTGAAAAATGGTTCAAATATCCGCTCCCTAATGTCTTCAGGGATTCCTAGGCCATTGTCTGCTATTCGGATTTCCGCAAAATCCTCTACCTGTTTGGTACTGATTTTTAGCTTTGGTTCAAAATCAGAACCACTCTCCTTCTTTTTAGACCAAACAGCATCTAATGCGTTTCCGATGATATTAAGTACTGCTTGGCCAAACTCTTGACCAAAGAGTTTAACTTTCCCTAAGTTTTGTTGAAGATCTAAAGAAAAGTCAACCCCAAATTCAGGGGTTTTGGATTTTTTATTTTTTATTGCAGAATCAAGGTAATTTTCTACAAGTGAATTAAGGTCCACAAAATCAAAAGATGACTTGCTGACTTTAGCATGTTGGGCCATGGATTGAACAATAGCATCTGCCCTTTTTCCGTGTTTCTCAATTTTGGAAGAGTTTTCTTTCAAACAGGAAATAAGGTATTCAATTTCCTCTAAATCCTGAGCATTAATGGCTACTTCAAGTTCACCAACAAGATCTACAGTCACTGAGGCAAAATTATTGATGAAATTGAGCGGGTTCTTAATTTCATGGGCAATACCTGTCGCTAACCTACCCAAAGAGGCCATTTTTTCAGCTTGGATAAGTTGGTTCTGCGCTGATTTTAGCTCATTATAAGCTGTCTCCAAAACTTGAATTTTCTCCAATTCTATGGCTTTTTTCTCTACATCTGCTTGCAAAGCCTTTGCTTCAGCTTCTGCCGCCATTGACCTTGCGGTAGCAGTTTGTGCATGAAGCTCTGCTTCTCTTAAGCGGGCTGCATCCCTTTCTTTTTTGATTACTTTCTTTCTTTGATAATCATGGATAAGCCAAGTCAATAATCCAAAAACAAATAAATAAAATAAAAATGCCCACCACCTCAACGCCCAAACAGGTTGAACATAAAACGAATAACGAATAGGTGATGTAGATTCTATACCACTTTCATTGATGGCCATCACTTCAAGGATATATTCCTTTGCCCAAAAATATGCAGGGAGGTTGGTGTACCTTAATCTCCTGATAGTAGATGGTTCAGACCATTTGTCCTCATAGCCAATTAGTCGAGTCTTGTACTTTACTCCTGCCACATTAGCAAAGCTCAGTGCTGCATATTCAAATGTAATTTCATTCCTTCCTTCAAAAGCAGAAGCTTTATCTATTGAAGTAAACTCAAGCAAGGGGGGAACTTCATTGATCTGATCAAAATATGGATGATAAATGGAAAGACCATTTCCCGACCCAAAATAAACCTGTCCATTTTCATCGGTTTGTACAGAACCGTATAACCAAACTTCATTGTCAATTAAACCATCCAATTTTGACACAGTCTTAACCACCTCTGCCCTTACCGGGTCAAATTCAGTTAAACCTTTATTGGTACCCAGCCAAAAATTCCCGTCATTTTGAGATACTGCGAAACTTATGGTGTTATTCGCAGGAAGACCTGAATCTGTATTGTATAAAGCAAGTAGTTTACCTGTATCTGGATCCAGTTTAATCAGTCCCAATTGTGTACCTAGCCACAAAACTCCTTTATGCCATACCATTTTTTCTATGTGGTTGGTGAGTCCCCCAGATTCCTGGGCCCAAAATTGACCAAAAAGCGAACTATTATTTATTGCTTGATCATCAATCAATCCAGAGGTGATTGGAATTTTGCTTTTGTAAATTCCTTTATCCAGCGTTCCAACCCACACAAAACCAAGGGGATCAATGGCGACGGACTTATACAATGAAGAAGGCAATCCGGACTCTATGCCAAATTCGAATATTTCCCCATTCAATATTGCAAGCATTCCTCGGAAACCAGGAAACCAAAATGATTCAATTTTCCCAGCCTTCTGATCAGGCAACATTAGTTTTTCGAATGCTATGATGGGGGGGGTATTGGGGATTGAAAATAAATACGCACCTTTATTGTTGATCCTGATGCTTCTAACATCAGAAGCTCCTTTAGGGATCAAATTTTGGTCATAAACAATCCCGCTCAAACCTTGGGTAGTCCCTATCCAAATCCTGCCTTTGGCATCTTCACCCAATCCATTGACCCAATCACCAATCAACCCATCCTTTTCCAAAAATATTGTAGATTTTCCATTACTGTGAACACAAGCCAATCCACTTTCCGTACCTATCCAAAGCCTACAAGGTGAGGAAATTCTGCTAGACACCAAAATTGAATTTACCTTAGAAGAAGGCAAGACCGGCTTTTCGTTGGACAAAGATTGTGCACTGAAATTCTCAAAAGCCCTAAAATTGAAGCGCAATTTGGAAACACCACCGGATTGGGCAATCCAGATATTTCCTTCCCTATCTTTATAAATATTGAAAATATTGTCGCTCAATAATCCATTGGACCTGCTGTATGTTCCCAGTTTTTCGCCTGTATTCCTATCAATCCTCGTTATTCCGGTGGCGGCATTGGAAGTCCAAATAATCCCTTCCTCCATTTCAAAAATTCCAGAAATATTGGTCTGGGCTTCCTGAGAAATCAGAATGGGCGTCTCTCCTATATTTTCAAATTTTAATAAATCTCCATTTTGTCTGAATGCCCAGATCTTCTCTTCCTGATCTTCAAAAACTGCTACCAAGTGGTGATCATAATTGCTTGATGATGATTGGTAACGAATGTGGCCTTTTCCCTGAAAATACTCTGCCAAAATGCCCCCCTCCAATCCAACCAAAATGCCCCCATTTTTGAGCGGGTAAATTGAGCTTACGGCAAGATTTATTTTACCTGTAAAATTGGTTGTCAATGTGTCTACCGAAATTTTGCCAAGTCCGTTGATATGGTATCCAATAATCCCGTCATTGATAGTGGCCACCCAGATTTTTCCTGCCTTATCCACAGCGAGGTGGTTGATAGTCAATGCTTCATTATGGAGTTTAATTCCATCAAAAACAGTGGTGAACTTTATGCGTTTTCCTTCCCTGTATGCAGAAAGAGGTTTTTCAGAAACAACCATCCCACCATTGCTAGATGCCCATAAATGTCCTGTATCATCTTCCATTATCTGCCAGATTCCCAGGTCAGGCAAGCCGTCCTCTAGGGCATATAAATCCATTTTGGCTCCATCGTACCGAATTAGACCCGAGGAAAAAACGCTCATCCATAAAAACCCCATTCTGTCCTGATAGACATGGGTTGCCATATTAGAGGGCAATGGATTGGTTTCATTGGCTGTAGTAAAATGAGTAAGCGGGAGCTCTTGAGCCCCCGCTTTTGAAATAATAAGAATTACATAAACACAGCTGGTTAAAAATATACTACGCATTTAACAAAAATAATAAAAATCATCTACTTGTCCTTATCCCTCCTGTCCCATTAAAGGAGGAAAGTACGGATGTTCCATCTGATAAATCAGTGAAAGCAGAATACATGATTGAAGATACCCTGGCATTGTTGGTTGTTGGAGTAGTAGAACAAGCGCCCAATGCTTGACATGCTAACGGCTCGGCATACAACAGTAAGGCATTATTGAAATCATTGTCTGAAATCCTAACTCCATTGCTGTCCAATTTTTTGGCTCCCCTTCCACTGACAATGTTCAGTTCTGCTGTAAGCAATTGCTGTAAGAAAGCATCAACATTTGATCTAATGGGCCTGGTGATGATGTCCAATGCCGTAGTTAATTTATCAGAACCAAATTGGAATGGTACCGGTAATAGCAAACCTTCGATTTCAGTTAGAAATTGAATCATTTGGGCTCTTGAATAAGTTGAATTATTTCTGCCAGGATTTCTCAGTTCAGCAGTCCAGAACTTTACATCTCTTGTGTCCAAAAGGATAGCCCCTGATTCAAACTCATTTATCATTTTTCGTGAATCAATCTTGTAACCAAAATCAAGGTTAGAAATATTTGAATTGACTAATCCGATATTTCTCTTTGTATCACCTGTGGGATTGTAATTTCTGTTGATAAGGTCATCTACTACTTTTATGGAATAATTTCCTTCAAAAACATAAAATTCAAATGAACCGTCTGTTTTGGTGCTGATGGTACCTAATGGGGTATCAGGCTTGTCATTATTGATCAACTGTATGGGAAATCCTCCAAGACCTGATTCAGAAGATTGTTTAGAACCATCCGAATTAGAATCAATATAGATACTACCATTAATGGAATAAATACCCTTACAAGGCCCTAAAACCCTTTGGGTAATTGAATTACTGCCCTTGGTTACTCTTGCATTGATCAGACCAAGGCCGACTCTTCCCGGGTAAGTAACACTAAATATTTGCTGGCTGTTGGCAGGTACTGAGCTATTCCAAATTAAGAAACCTGCACTTATGGATGAAGCATTTCTTTGGGTCCAAGAAACCGGAGTTCCCGCACAATTTGGGATTTCCAATGCAAAGTTATCTAAACTTGGAGAAACTCCTGTACCTGTTACAAGGTAGGTAAATGTTGTTGTTACATTGTTTGATTCTGGATTATTGACTTCCCTACTGATAAGACTTACCCTGTAAGTGTTAATATTCACTTCGATAAAGCCATTAATCATTTCTATCAAGTAGTCCGGGTAATCTAGATCTGATCCCAAAAAAGACAACCTAAAGGCTTCATTACCTAATAGCGAGAGTTGAAATTTTTCTTCCTTCTCTAAAATTGATTGAGATTTATCCTCTTCAAATAAAGATGTCATCTCACAGCTTTGGAATAAAAACAATATTCCAAAAGTCAGAATTAAGAATTTGATTGATTGCTTCATTTTTGATAAATTTTTAAAAATTTGAAAACATTAATTATCTAATCCAAACCCCCAAAAACTTAAATGGAGGAGTTTTTGAAACGCTTTTTAAAGTTAATAAAATTAACTTTTTTGTATGTATAGTGAATTTCTATGCCAAATTACATTTTTTTTTGTCATTACCAAAAAATTATTAAATTCTGTAAATCAAGACTATGCGATAATCAATAATTGTTTTTTCCAAATCCTTAAGTATTTTTAGATGATTTACTTGAGATTTAATTAATTTACTTATAGATTAGAACTTTTCGTTAAGAGTAGAATTGGGAAATCAATTAAAACCTAAAAACCAACTAAACCTATTCATAATGTATTGAAAATAAATACACTAGCAATAGCTGATTGATTTTTTAGTATATTAGAAAGGTATTTGAGGTAAATAATACAAGGAAAATCAATTTTCTTGATCTGCATTTAAATAATTAATTCATACATGGAGGCTGATTACTTAAGACAATTATAAGCTCATGAAAGAGGATTTGGAAGAGCAAATTGAAAAACTCAAACAGCTTTTATTGGATAAATCTGAATTGCTGGATCAATCCCAAAAGGAGGTTCAGCTATTTAAGGAGCAGGTAATCAAAAATGAAAAACTGGCAAGTCTAGGTATGTTATCAGCAGGTATTGCCCATGAAATAAAAAACCCGCTTAATTTCATCAATAACTTTTCGGAACTAAGCATTGAGTTTTTACAGGAAATTGAAGATATATTGAAGGGTTTAGAAAAAACTGAGGCCATAGAAGATATCGAAGCAATCCTCAACGATCTTAAGTACAATTTGGACAAAATCCAACAAAATGGACAAAGGGTAAACCGAATAGTCACCTCTATGCTACTACAGTCCCGTGGTAATAATGGTGTTTTTGAGCCTACCGACATTAACCAATTGATCAAAGAATATGTGAACCTTGCTTTTCATGGGATGAGAGCTAGCAAGTCTCCCATCAATGTTAAAATTGAGTTTGATCTTTCGGAAGACATCGGACTTATACCTTTAAAACAGGAAGATTTCAGCAGGGTCATATTAAATCTCTGTAATAATGCCTTTGATGCCATGAGGGAAAATAATAATATTTCACAGGGCGGCAACCGGGAGCCAGTTCTCAAAATAAGCACCAGAAAAAAAGATAATATTGTTATTATCGCGGTTGAAGATAATGGACAAGGAATCTCAGAAGATATTAAGGACAAAATTCTCCAGCCATTTTTTACTACAAAAAAAGGGACACAGGGTACGGGTTTAGGGCTGAGTATTTCTTCAGACATTGT
This sequence comes from Cecembia rubra, assembly GCF_003014575.1. Classification (GTDB taxonomy): domain Bacteria; phylum Bacteroidota; class Bacteroidia; order Cytophagales; family Cyclobacteriaceae; genus Cecembia_A; species Cecembia_A rubra. The sequence continues at coordinate 87,222 of NZ_PYGF01000005.1, read as the reverse complement.
CAGTGCACACCAAGGCACCATAAATATTGAATCAAAAGAGGGCTTTTTTACAAAGTTTATTATTAAAATCCCTGTGTCTTAAACTAAAAATTGCATGAAGATACTAATTGTAGATGATGAAAAAGACGTGGAAATGCTCTTCCGTCAAAAGTTCCGCAAGGAGCTCCGTAACAATGAAATCCAATTGGATTTTGCTTTTTCCGGAGAGGAGGCGCTTGAGGTTTTAGGAAGTGAAAATCCCCCGAGCGTAGTATATGTCTTCTCCGATATCAATATGCCTGGGATGACAGGACTCGAATTGTTGGAAAAAATCAAATCAAAATATCCAAATATCCTGGTAAGTATGATTTCGGCATATGGTGATTCTGATAATTACAATAAAGCAATCAATTCCGGCGCTAAAGGTTTTTTTACCAAGCCGATTGATTTTGAAAATCTGAAAACAGAAATATCTCAATTAATTAAACAGAAAGAAGGATAATGGCAAAGATTTTGGTCGTGGACGATGAGGAAGATCTGGAAGTTTTGATCAAACAAAAATTTAGACAGAAAATCCGACAAAATGAATATGAATTTTTATTTGCACATAATGGCCGACATGCCCTTCAACAATTGGAAGAACATCATGACGTAGATGTTGTCCTTAGCGACATCAATATGCCTGAAATGGATGGGCTTACCCTATTATCTAAATTGAATGAGCAGAATTTTTTACTCAAATCAGTAATTGTTTCGGCATATGGGGATATGGACAATATCCGTGTTGCTATGAATAGAGGTGCATTCGATTTTGTAACAAAACCCGTGAATTTTTCAGATCTTGAAATAACCATTGACCGCACCATCAAACATGTTCAGGTCCTTAGAGAAACATTGAAGGCTGTTCAGGAAAACAACATTCTCAAAATGTATGTGGATGAAACAGTCCTCAATTTTATGGGTGGGAAAGAAATTGAAAATGTTCTGGCCAATAATCAAATCATAGATGGAACAATTGCATTTATTGATATCTGTGGTTTTACTGCAATTTCCGAAAACGAACCTGCTGATAAAGTTGTAAACTTGTTAAATGCCTACTTTGATATCATGGTCAAAGAAATTATCAAGGAAAATGGAGTAGTTGATAAATTCATGGGAGATGCCGTTTTGGCTACTTTTAAAGGAGATTTTCATTTGGATAGGGCAATTGAATGCTGCATTTCAATTCGTGAAAAATTAAAAAACTCAGAGATTGGCCTGGACGCTGGTTCCTACAAACCCGAAGTATCAATTGGAATCAATACTGGTGACATGGTATGGGGAAATATTGGCTCTGTCACATTAAAAAGGTTGGATTATACGGTAATAGGTGATACGGTAAATGTTGCTGCAAGACTTCAGGCCTCTGCTGGGAAAAACCAAATATTGATATCTGAAAAATGCTACGAACTCGTCAAGGAATCTTTTAAGTGCAATGAAATCGGCCTTCTTGAATTAAAGAACAAACAACATCCTATTAAAGCATTTGAAGTCTTGGAGTGATGGAAAGAGCCAAAAAATCAGTACAACCCCATCAAATATGAGTCTTTCAAAAAAAAATCATTGGAAATCCATCTTTTCCCTAAAATCAATCACCTACACCATTATCGGAGTGCTTTTGGCAGTAATTGGCCTTCAGGGCTTCATGGTTCCAAATAATTTTTTGGATGGTGGAGTTACTGGCATATCAATATTGGTAACAGGATTTTCGAATATCCATATCAGTATCCTATTGGTCATTTTCAATATCCCTTTTCTCATACTTGGTTACAAAAAAATTGGGCAGGTATTTGCCGTAAAGGCCTGCTTTGCTGTATTCCTCCTGGCCTTAGGGATGTACTTCATTCAAATTCCCATATTTACAACAGACAAGGTATTAATTGCGGTTTTTGGGGGATTTTTTATTGGTTTGGGCATAGGTTTTGTAATCAGAGGAGGTGGAGTCATTGATGGTCTGGAAATCATTGGCTACTATACCCAAAAAAAATCCGGCCTCACCTCAGGGGAAACAATAATGGCCATGAATTCACTGATTATTTTGGGAGCAGCCTATGAATTTGGAATTGAAACTGCCATGTATTCCATCTTGGTTTATTTCACAGCCATGAAAACATCTGATTATGTAGTGGATGGCTTCGAAGAATACACTGCACTTACCATCATATCCAAAGATTATGAACAAATAAAAAAACTGATCGTCAAGGATTTCGGTAAGGCTATTTCAGTGTATAAAGGAGAAAGGGGTTACTTGCCAAATCAAATTGACTCCAAAGCGGACTGTGATATCATCATGTCCATCGTCACCAGGTTAGAAATCCATAGGATCAAAGAAGCTGTCAATGAAATTGATCCTCAGGCATTTTTCTATGTTCAAAGCATCAAAGAAGTTAAAGGAGGTCTTATTAAGAAAAAAAGTGACTATTAAAAAAGAACTAAATAGATTCCCTTTGTTGTATGCAAAATATATGGCAGAATTGGAAGTAAACCTTCCAACACACCTAACCTATCATAATTATTTACATACCCAATATGTAATTGAAAAAGCCCAATTGATAGGTGAAAAAGAAAACCTTTCAGACAAAGCACTCGAATTACTCATGGTAGCTGCTTTGTTCCATGACATGGGTTATCTTTTCCAAAAAAAGGATCATGAAAACATCAGCTGTAAAATTGTAGAAAAGGAGCTACCATCTTGGGGGTTTTCCCAAGAGGAAATCGATGAAATATGTACGACAATTATGGCCACAAAAGTCCCACAAAATCCCAAAAACCATCTGGGGAAAATTTTGGCCGATGCAGATCTAGAATACTTAGGTACGGATCTATTTCAAAAGGGAAGTTCCCAACTTTTCCAAGAATTAGTTCATGATGATCCTGCTCTTAATGAGGAAAAATGGTTGGAACTCCAGATTGATTTTTTAATGAAACACCGTTTTCATACAAGGTTTTGTAAATTAAACCGAGAACCTAAAAAACAGGAACATCTGCAAAAATTATTACAAAAAGTAAAAAGTAATTAACGTTAGAAGCTAGGACTCAAAGCCCCCTTTTATCTAATCAAATTTCCAAAATCCTTGATCCCCTTTTTCTCTGCCAATTTCAAAAGCTTCATAAGTAGCTGACCAGTAAGGAAGGCATCACCGGCTGCTGTATGCCTGTCATCCAATTCAATACCGTACCGATTGCACAAACTGTCAAGGACATATTCTCCGGGTTTGCCCAGAGAAAGATCAAATTGTGGCCCTTTCTCTAATCTCATGGCCAAATATTGTGTATCTAATACTGGATTGAGCAGCTTTTTCAATCCAAAAGGTTTCAAAGCTTTTTCGAGCATCAAAAGGTCAAAGCCTATGTGGTGTCCTACAATTATATCCTTCCCTATATACTTTAAAAACTGTTTGCCAAATTCCTTAATAGCCATTCCGTTTCCGGTATCCAGAATTTCATGGACCTCAATGGCCTCCTTCCTCTTTAAAGGAGTCTGCAGGTAAATTTCAAGGGCTGTGTCTATTTTCAAAACATAGGATTTAAGTTTAATGGCCCCAAATGAAATGATGAAGTCTTTTTTATGATCAAGACCTGTTGTTTCAGTATCAATAAGAACAAAAGTAAGTTGGCTTATTGGCCGCATAGGGGGAATGGGCTTTTCAAAGAGGCGCTCATATTCTTCAATGAAAACCGCTTTGGGTATCTTATTACCAAAAACCCTACTCAACCAATCCATATCAATTCCTGAAATAATCAAGCTGAAACCTCACTTGTATGATCTTTTGTAATTCATCTATAGGTGCAAAGGCATTTTTCAATAATTGACGCTGAAGTTTACCTAATTTCTCAGGATGGATATACCTTCCTGAATTTCCTGAATTCAGCCCCTCTATGGCCCTCATCCGCATCAATATTTCATAAGCCTTCCCAGCTTCCAACATAAGGTCCCTATAATTTGGCTCCAAATCAGCCAATTTTTCAAATCGTCTGAATGTATTGTTGATGCCAACTACACGATGACTGAGTACCAAAAGCCTGCCTATATCCGCCAATGGCATCATTGCTCTTAATTTAATATCGAATTTATCCTTTTGTTCTCCGGATTTTTCTACTATAAAATTCCTAAAAAAGCCTAGAGGAGGGGGATTCAAAAGCGCATTCTTTGCCAAAAAATTAAGAAAAATACTTTTACCGGTTATCTCATTATAGATATGCTCTGTGAGCTCATCAGCCAATGATTTATTTCCTATAATGGCCCTATAATCAAAAAAGATTGTAGCATTCATCAGCGCCTGTTGGTTTGGGCTGTGAATCCAGTCTGAAAACATGTTTTTCCAAGTGGATAGAGGCTGACAATATTTTGGGTTATTGGCCATGATATCGGCAGGACAAGGCTGAAAGCCACAGGCCAGGAGAATCTCAATCACTTGCTGTGCAATTAGCAGCATATAGGCTTTGGTCTCCTCTAGTTTGGATCCTGCTACATCCTCAAAAACAATAGCATTGTCCAGGTCAGTTCTTAAAAGCTGCTCTTCCCTACCCTCAGAACCTAAAGAAAGGAAACAAAATTTGACTTTTGAAATCTCCGGAAAATCAGGTTCATACTTCTTTTTTGCCATTTCCACGGCCCTCTTAATGATGATGTCATTGATCTCTGAAATTATACTGGCCACAAAGTCAATAGAAACCTCATTTTCCAGGTAATATGCCAACAATTTTTCTGCCCTATCCCGTATTTTGGCCATTTCATTGATTTCCCAAGTATTCATCAGTGCATTGATCAATACTGCTGGACTATTGCCCTGTGATAGTAAAATATCATGATCGGAAAGAATTCCTGTAACAGGAGAATCCATAGTACCGTCTTCTGTAAAAATCAAATGGTGCAACCTGTTTTTGATCATTGTGATATAAAGCTCAGAAAATGCTGCGTCTTTCTTTTTGGTGATCACAGGGGCGGTCATTAACTCCTCTACAGGAGTTTCATAGCTTTTATTTTTGGCAATCAATCTGTTACGGAGATCTTTGTCTGTAATTATTCCAATCGGATGATCTTTTTGATTGACAATCACAATGGACCCCACCCCTTTGTCAGCCATAGAAGCAACAGCCTTACTGATAAGGGTACCTTTCGGGCAGGTCAGGACATCGGAAGAGTAATTGAGATCAGATTGCCCGGTAAAAATCAAAAGCCCACTATCTCTACTGATTTCTTTAAAAGTAGTCCTGGCTTTTTGAGACTGGGAAAGGTCTGTCCTAACGACTACCTGCCCTGAAGCAAAACCGGCTGCAAAATATAAACCCACCCTGCTGTTTTCATTCAAAATCTTTTCAAAGATGGCAACCGGGATGGCATAAATCAGACTTTCTTCCTGCACCCTAGCATTGAGAAGATAAGGTCTTTTCCCGAGCAAAGCCAATACACCAAACACATCCCCTTCATCACAGACTTCAACTATTTCTTCTACTCCATCCTTCTTTTCTGTCAAATGGACAGATCCCTCTTTCAAAACGAAAAAATACTGCTGAGCTGGATCTCCCTGTTCAAAAAGCAATTCATTTTCAGAAAAATAACGGACTTCAACTTCCTTGGCAACAAGTTCCAAAGAGTCATTACTCAGAAAATTGAAGGGTGGATATCTCTTCAGAAATTCCTTGACCCTGTTTACAATGACATTGGCCATAAAAGCTATGAAATTTTGGATTCCGGAATCAATTTACTGATTTCCGGAATCCAAATTCAAAAATTATTTTCGACCATCAATGATCTGTTTGACCACTTCTGGGTCTAACAAAGTCGAAGTATCTCCCAGATTATCTGTAACCCCTTCGGCCACTTTCCTTAGAATCCTTCTCATAATCTTACCGGATCTGGTTTTTGGTAGCCCAGGCACAATCTGTATTTTGTCCGGCTTAGCAATAGGGCCGATGATTTTAGAAACCATATCTTTGATTTCATTGACCAGGTTCTCTTCAGTCCTATGGGACATGTCACAGATCACATAGGCATAGATACCCTGACCCTTGATTTCATGAGGATAGCCTACCACTGCAGATTCTATGACCAATGGGTGCTCATTGATGGCATTTTCTACTTCAGCAGTACCCATCCTATGTCCAGATACGTTGATCACATCATCTACTCTTCCCAAAATCCTGTAATAACCATCATGGTCTCTCTTTACCCCATCTCCTGTAAAGTACATTCCTTTATAGGTAGAGAAATAGGTCTGTTTGCAGCGTTCATGATCTCCCCAGGTGGTTCTTATCATGGAAGGCCAAGGGAATTTCACACAAAGGTTCCCCTCGACAGAATTGCCTGTCAGTTCATTCCCTTCTGCATCAACAATGGCCAACTGTATTCCCGGCAATGGAAGGGTTGCAAATGCAGGCTTGGTCGGTGTAATCCCTGCTATAGGAGAAACCAAAATACCACCTGTCTCAGTCTGCCACCAAGTATCGACTATGGGACATCTTGACTTGCCTATATGGGTATAATACCACCTCCAGGCTTCCTCGTTGATCGGCTCACCTACTGATCCAAGTACCTTAAGCGAATCCAGATTATATGGTTCAATAGGCTCAGTTCCGAATGCCTGAAGTGCGCGGATTGCTGTAGGTGCAGTATAGAACTGATTGACCTTATGCTTTTCTATCACTTGCCAAAACCGTCCTGCATCAGGATAGGTTGGCACTCCCTCAAACATCAAAGTCGTTGCTCCTGACAATAAAGGCCCATATACGATGTAAGAGTGCCCAGTAATCCAACCAATATCTGCGGTACACCAATAAATATCTCCTGGCGCATACTGAAATACGTTTTCAAAGGAGTACTTAGTATAGACCATATATCCTGCTGTAGTATGGACCACCCCTTTGGGTTTGCCGGTAGAGCCCGAAGTATAAAGAATAAATAGAGGATCCTCACTGTCCACTTCCTCTGCCACATTAGTGTCATGCTGTCCCTCAAGGACTTCATCCCACCAAAAATCCCTACCTTCCTTCATATTTACTTCCTGTCCTGTTCTCTTGCAAACAATTACTGTTTCGACAGATGACCTTTCCAGCGCCTCATCCACCACACTTTTAATTCCTATTTTCTTGTTGCCCCTGAAATTTCCGTCAGAGGTCAAAATGGCTTTTGCCTCACAGTCATTGACACGGTCCGCGAGGGCAGTTGAACTGAATCCTGCAAAGACAACAGAATGGATTGCTCCAATTCTTGCACAGGCCAGCATAGCCACTGCCGCCTCTGGGATCATAGGCATATAAATCACCACCCGGTCACCCTTCTTAATGCCTTTTGATTTGAGGGCATTGGAAAACTGGCATACCTGATGATACAACTGCTTATAGGTTATTTTTTTTGATGGCTCATTGGGTTCATTTGGCTCCCAGATGATTGCTGTTCTGTCACCGTATGCAAAAAGGTTTTTTTCAAATATATTTTCAGTGATATTCAATTTGCCGTTGACAAACCATTTCACATTTGGACCTTCAAAATCCCACTTCAAAACTTTATCCCACCTTTTTTTCCAATGAAATGAATCTGCAATTCTTGCCCAGAAATTTTCAGGCTCAGTAACTGACTTTTGGTATTCATAGAAATACCCACTCAGTGTATGTATCCTATCGCTCATGATGTAACTAGTTTATTTTGGTTATTATTAAATAGATTTAATTCATTAATGCCTTCACTTTGGCCACCAAATCCTTGGTTGAAAAAGGTTTGGTGAGGTACAAATCTGCCCCAGCTTCCAATCCTTTTTGAATATCTTGTTGTTTACTTTTAGCTGTCAGAAAGATAACTTTGGTTTCTCTGTTCTTTTTTTTCAAGTGCTTACAAACTTCGTAGCCATCTACCTTTGGCATCATGATATCCAAAATCACCAATTCAGGTCCACTTTCTTCAATTATGCCCAAAGCCTCCTCCCCATCTCGGGCAATAAATACCTTAAATCCCTCTTTTTTAAATAGAAACTCAAGGGAAAGGAGAATATTGGGTTCATCATCTACAATCAATATCTTACTCATTGTCTTTAGGATAAGGTATGCGTTTGTTTATTTTTTCCTGCAAGGGCAAACTAAAGGTAAAACAGGTAAGTCCATCTTCCCGGGATATACCAATTTTCCCACCATGATATTCTATGATCTTTTTTGAAATGGCAAGACCTAAACCACTGCCAACAGGCTTTTTACTGGTTTGATTTTTAGCTTGGAAAAACTTTTCAAATATGTATGGAACTTCCTCTTCGGGAACTCCTCTTCCGTCATCCTTGATCTGAATGATTACCTCATTGGACTGTATGATTCCATGAAATTTCACTTTGGATTTGGCAAATTTAGAGGCGTTGGACAAGAGGTTTAAAATGACCTGCTTGATTCTGTCTTCATCAATAGTGAGTTCCAAGCCTTCAAAGTCCAAGTACATATCAAAAGTCAGTCCTTTCTCTTTGAAAACCTGAAGCATGCTCTCCGTTGCCTGTAAGATTACAATTCTTAAATCTGTTTTTTCAAGATTCAATTCCTGTCTACCCGAATCAAATCGCTCCAGATCCAACACTTGCTCTATCAATCTGGACATCCTACTGGTTTCCTGAATAATAATGTCCAAAAAACGTTTTCTTTCGACTTCAGGCAGATCCTCATCCAATAAAATCTCCGAAAATGCCCGAATAGAAGTAATTGGCGTCTTCATCTCATGAGTTACGGTCGAAATAAATTCATCTTTCAGCACATCATTAAGACGCAGTGTTTCATTCATTTTCCGAAGTTTTTCAGAAGCTTTCTTCAGCTCTTTACTTTTATGCTTCAACTGCAAGTTGAGTGTTTTCAATTCCTGGGTTTCCTTTAATATTCCCAGTACCTCTTCCATACTGATCTCTTCTTCTTTCACCACAGATTCTACCATAATCCTGGCAGATGCAGCACCAATAATACCTGATAGGATCCTTTCCGAATAATTGACCAATTCCGGATCAGCATAACCATTAGTCTCCAGAGTTTTGCCCATCTGTAGAGTATAAGCCTCCATAACTTCTGCTGTTTTTTGTTCCCCAAGAAAATTATTCAGAAGCGCCTTTAAATCTGGAAGGTAGGCCTTTCCTTTCCAAATAATAGACCGGTCCAGGATCGTACTATATTTGAAAATATCCACAAAGACTATGGCCTGATTGTGCTCCTTGGAAGTCTGATCTGTGAGCATTGAGATCAGAACATATAAAAACAAATTGAGAGACAAACTAAAAAACAAACCATGGGTAACGTAACTCATGTCCTGCATCCCTAACAAGTTGTAAGGTCTCAATGCTACAATCCCAAATAGACCTATACTCATGAGGGTTGACGGCAACCAGCCTGCAGTAACGATGGTGGGAATAACAAGTGTATAAAACCAAATGAAAAAGCCTGCAACAATCCCTGTCAGCGCTCCTAACTTAGATCCTTTTTTCCAAAATATTCCACCCAATATCGAAGGAGAAAATTGTGCAATGGCCACAAAAGATATCAACCCTATAGAAACCAATGAAAAATGGGCTGAAACCTGTTTATAATAAACATAAGCCATCATGATGATCAAAAAAATACTTGCCCTTCTGATCCAAATCACAATGCTACCTAATTCATGCTGAAATTTGTTTTTGAAGGTATTATTCACCAATAAAACCGGAATTACCAAGTTATTACTGACCATATTACTCAAGGCTATTGTAGAAACAATAATCATACTGGTAGCTGCGGAGAATCCGCCCAAATAAACCAGCAGGGCTAACCAATCCTGACCATAAGCGATAGGTAATGCCAAAACAAAAGTATCTGCATCAACAGTTGAACCCTGAAAATGGACAAGTCCGCCAAGAGCTATGGGTAATACAAATATATTGATCAATAAGAGATACATTGGAAATAGCCACATGGCTTTATCAAGATGTTTCTCATCTGTATTTTCGACCACAGTAAGCTGAAATTGTCTCGGCAAAAAGAAAATGGCCATCATGGAAAGGGCGCTCATCCAAAACCACTCTGAGGCATTATTCTCCCCCTGTAGCAAAAAAAGGTGATCCAATCCCCTTAACTCTGCCTGAAGGAATATATCTGTGAAGCCCTCAAAAACAAAATAAGTAACAAATACACCTACCACCAGAAACGCCACAAGTTTAAAAACAGACTCAAAAGCCACTGCCATGACCATACCCTCATGTTGGGCGGTGGCCTCTGCATCTCTTGCTCCAAACAAGACTGTGAAAAGTGCTAATCCCAAGGACAAAAAGAATGCTGTATCCTGATAAAAAGGTACCTGTACTAATGGTTGGGCGGCTTCTGCATATTGCAAAATATCGAATGTACTGGCAATTGCTTTGATTTGTATTGAGGTGTAAGGCAGAATCCCCAGAAGACAGAATACAGTGACTACTCCTCCAAGGGTAATGTTTTTGCCGTAGCGGCTAGAAATGAAATCCGCAATAGAGGAAATCCTCTGGACTTTGCTGATCCGGATAATCTTCCTCATGACAAGCCACCATAAAGGTGCAACCAAACTAGGCCCCAGATAAATAGTTAAAAATTCCAGTCCATTTGTAGCTGCTCTTCCCACAGAACCATAATAGGTCCATGCTGTGCAGTAGACCGCCAGAGAAAGTGCATATACATAGGGATTGGAGGCATAGCTTCTCCCTTTCCTTGCTGATTTCTCAGAAAAAAAAGCTATGGCAAACAGCAATGCCAAATAACCAAAAGTAAACGCTATGATCACACCATTACTGAGCATTTTTATTGCTTTTGGTTTTTTTCAATACCCAAATAGTCAATCCAATGATCAAAGCCCAAAAAGAAAACACTAAAAGAAAAAATACCGGAATACCTCCCAACTTTACCGGGACATTATAAATGGAGAGTATGGGATAGTTCAGAAGGAACAAACCCAAAAAAAACACCCCCCATAAATATTGATTTTTTAATCCTTCTTTCATCCTTTCTTCAGCTTTGGACCAATAAATTAAGGCTTTTGATCCTTGGAAAAAAGGAAACCCCGACAATTGAATTGCCGGAGCTCCTTTACCGATTCATTAAATTTTATTTAATGGGCATGGGCTTTGCCTGCTCCTCTTGGAATCCTGATCTCCTCGATCATATCTTGTACATCTTGAGGAGGAGCAGGAGTAAATTTGGATACTGCATAGCAAACCACAAAATTCACCAACATACCCAATGATCCAATCCCCTCAGGAGATATGCCAAACCACCAATGGTCCGCATTATTGAATTCGGGATGCCAGAACTTGAAGTACACAATGTAAAGCATAGTAAATACTAGGCCTGAAACCATGCCGGCTATGGCACCTTCTTTATTGATCCTACTGGAAAATATACCCATAATGATTACCGGGAAAAAGGATGCAGCCGCCAATCCAAAAGCGAAAGCTACCACCTCTGCCACAAAGCCCGGAGGATTTACACCAAACCATCCTGCCAAGAGTACAGCGCCGGCAGCAGAAATCCTTGCAATAAGCAATTCCCTCTTCTCGGTCATATCCGGCTTGAACGTTCTAAACAGGTCTCTGGAAACAGAAGTTGAAATCACCAAGAGTAAGCCTGCGGCAGTTGACAATGCAGCCGCCATACCACCTGCTGCTACCAGACCCACCACCCAGTTGGGCAATTTCGCAATTTCAGGACTGGCCAGCACCATGATATCTCTGTCAATTTTGAGCTCATTGGAATTTGCGTCGGCAGTATACTGGACGATACCATCCCCATTTTTATCATCTATACTGATCAGATTTGTCTTTTGCCAGTTGCCTACCCACTCAGGAAGATTACTTACCGGCTTATCGGCTACAGTATCTATAGCATTATAAATACCAAAAGCAGCCACTGCGGGAGCAGTAGTATAAAGGATAGCAATGAAAACCAAAGCATAGCCCGCAGAAAGCCGAGCATCCTTTACCCTTGGAACTGTAAAAAACCTTACAATCACGTGGGGCAATCCTGCTGTACCCACCATCAATGCAAGTGTGATTGCAAAGATATCCGCCATGCCCTTGCGGCCCGAAGTATATTCTGCAAAGCCCAATTCTGACAACACTCCATCCAGCTTTTGAAGCAGATGTGTGCCATCAGCAACTGTTCCCCCCAATCCCAATTGAGGAATAGGATTACCGGTCAATTGCATGGAGATAAATATCGCAGGCACCATATAGGCAAAGATCAACACACAGTATTGGGCAACTTGGGTATAAGTGATACCTTTCATACCCCCGAGTACTGCATAGAAAAAAACAATACACATCCCGATGATTACCCCGGTATTGATATCTACTTCCAGGTATCTGGAAAATACTATTCCCACTCCCCTCATTTGACCGGCTACATAGGTAAAGGAGATAAATAAGGCACATATTACTGCCACCACACGGGCTTTGTTGGAATAATACCTGTCCCCCACAAAGTCCGGTACAGTAAACTTTCCAAATTTCCGTAGATAGGGAGCCAAAAGCAGGGCAAGCAATACATATCCTCCCGTCCAGCCCATCAGGTAAACAGATCCGTCATATCCCGCAAATGCGATAATTCCCGCCATGGAAATAAAAGATGCGGCTGACATCCAATCCGCAGCTGTTGCCATGCCATTTGCCAATGGGGATACTCCCCCACCTGCTGTATAAAATTCTTTGGTAGAACCGGCTCGGGTGTATATGGCGATTCCTATATAGAGCGCAAATGAAGCTCCAACGAGTATATATGTCCAGGTTAAAATATCCATGTTTGATTGATGGTTAAGTATTATTCTTCATTGACGTCAAATTCCTTGTCCAATTGGTTCATGCGGTATACATAAACAAATATGAGAACTACGAATGTGTAAATGGACCCCTGTTGGGCAAACCAAAATCCCAGTTTGAAGCCGCCAAACTGTATGGCATTGAGAGGTTCTACTAAGAGAATTCCAAATCCAAAGGATACCAGGAACCAAATGAACAAAAGGAAAAGAAGTGTTTTTAAATTCTTATTCCAATAGGCTTTCATTTTGAGTTTTGTTTCTGACATTGTATTTCGGGTTAAAGTTATTTAAAGGAAGATATGTGTTTGGATGATTAACTCCCCAGCTGAACCGCTTTTCCTGTAATTTTCAAATAGCGGTCTATTGCTATACTGGAGAGTGATTTTGGCCTGATGTCCGTTCATATAGTAATTGAACCCCAAGTCATATTGCCATGAGCTTGTATCAAAAAGCTCGAAGTTTTTATAGGTAAATGCACCAAAGGGCTGGATTCTACCATGATCCTCCAAAATACTCTTGGGCAATAAAAATCCTGTTTGGGAATAGAAGATACTTCCTGTACCTATGGTTGGCTGGGCATTACCGGGACCATTTTGGGTAGACCCTGCTCCAAAACCCACATTCATTATTCCTATATTCCTCATGTAATTTGGACCGAAATCATATTTGTAGAAGACTGAATAGGACGTAATGGCTGTACCAGTGGCTGAGTTGATTGGCAAATCCAAGAAAGTATCTAAGCCAAAGAGCTTAATGTCATGATATTGTGCTCTTCCATCGGCTGTTTTGGACATAGTGGCTCCAGAATGCTGATGCCATCCTCCACCGATATTAAAAACTTTTTTTGTCCCAAGATAGGAGCCCACAAAAAAGGGCAACTTATTATTTTCTTCCTCAAGGAATTGATAGGCAATGTATCCTTGGGTGGCCCAGTTGTCATTGACAATATTAGCAGCTATAGGAACTTGTCTTGATTCATCAAATCTACCTCCTGCTCCGACAGAAAAGGGTTTGTTCAAAGCCAGGCGGTAGTCCCATTTAGCAATCTGCCCTTTGGCATAAATCCCATACTGTCTGGCAAATTGATCGGTTAATTCAATAAGTGGCCAGTTGAAAATAGGCGCATCAATGGCCATAAAATTAAGGGTACTGTGGCTGCTCATCCTGGAAATTCCATTCCAATAATGGAGCCCTGCCCCAATATAGAGTTCTTTTATAATCTTAAACTCCGTCCAAATATCATGGAAAAATATTTGAGGTTTTTTGGAGGAAAGCGCATTGGCAGAACCTATTCCAGTTTCAGGATTGACAGTAACTGGAAGATTTCCAGGATTCCCGGTCATTCCACCTCCTGGTGCTCCACCGTTTGTAAATGTTTGATTGTTGATACCCCAATGGGACAAAACCAAAAATCTCGGAGATATCTGGGCATAAGCAAGGAACCTTGCTCTGCGGAGACCTATATCGAAGGAATGGTTTTGTGGCTGACCATCTACCCCTAAAGTACCTGGATTGTTTTCAGTTCCCCTTACCCAAAACTGATTCCAGATTAAAAAACGGATATATTTATTTCCGTCATCGGACAATTTTAGGGTAAGCGGCTTATAAGAATGGTCCACAAACATTTCATCTTTCGCGGATTGATACAATGAAAGGGTATCTTGGCCAAATGCCGGAATGCATAATGCCATAACCAGCAAGGAATTAATTATCCATTTCAAAGTAGAATTCATCGGTTATTGGGTTTGTTGTTTTTGACTTTTGCGGTCGGGCCCGAACAACAAGTGAAACCTAAATTGAGAACTTGGGGATAGAAAGAAAAATCGGCAATATATATCCGTTAAATAATTATAGAAAAAAAATAAAATTTGGTTTTATCGGTTTTTGAATCTTTCCCATTTGATGATCATGAACTTATCTCCAAGCTCTGTGATCAACATGCCGGTATCGGTTAGATTCTCCTTTTGCGCCATGTATTTGACTAATTCAGCATGATTGAGCACTTTATAGGTAGGCCGGTACTCATAATTTTCTGGTGCTTTGACTTTGTATTGTTTGACCCAATTCATCACAGAAACATGGCTTACACCCAATATTCTTTCGATTTCTCTATATGAAATTCCTTCAATATAAAGTTGCAGCGCCTTTACCACATAATATTTGTCAATGGATTTGCCAAGCTTATTGACTGTAAAATGGTAACTACATTTCTTGCATTTGAACCGCTGTCTTCCGCCTACAACACCACTTTTGACTACTTTTCCATGACTACATTTGGGACAGATTGGCTTTTCCATAGCTCTAAATTTGGGCTTGATATATCAATTTAGCGAAAGTATAACATTTTACCAATATATGGTTTTTATTCATTTTGTTGAAAACCAAACAGTATAAAATTATGCTTTCCCCAAAATTAGGCAGCAAATTATCTTAGAGCAACATCTCCAACGAAATAGCCAATCCAAATGCTAGCATACTTACCAATACTTTATTTAAGTAAAACCTGTGATCTGGACTACTTTCAAAAAATATAGTAGTCGAAATATGTAAAAAACCACCTGCAACAAGCCCGTAGAAAACATTGAGGGTTTCTCCCCCTAGCAACTTACTTTCGTAGAGGTAATTACTCAATAGCATTCCCAAAGGCGATGCAAGAGCAAAAATGCTCAACAAGAGGAAAATCCAACGCTTTTTCATAACACTCATTAGGACTGCTACCAAAGCAAAAGCCTCAGGCCCTTTATGCAATAAAATTCCGAAAAGGAGGTTATTGCTTCCATGATGGTGATGATGGTCATGCCCTGCATGATCATGGACATGAGCAGTCAATGAACCTTCATTTCCCAATAAGGTTCCTTCCAAAAATGCATGCATGAACAGGCCAATCATTATAGTCCAAACACCGATTTCGGAAGCATGTTGATGACCATGATGGTGGATATGTCCATGTTCTACTCCAGTAGAAAGCAGGGCCAATATTTGTTGAATAAAGAAACCTAAAAGGATATAAAGGCCCATTCTTGAGGGATTGGCCGATTCCACAAAAAGCTCAGGAAGGATATGTAAAACTGTAATGGCAAACAGGTAAGATCCGGCAAAAACCAAAACCAATTTAAAATACCTTTCCTCCCAACTAGGAATGAAATAAGCCAAGCCTCCAGCAAGAAGAGCCGTAAAAAACAGGAGAATAAAATTAAGGAGCATGATGTGTTTTTTTTCTATGATTGTTTATTCCACAGGAAAAGAGAGATAGGGTTTCAATCCTTCACTGGCAAAAGACTTCATGTTGCCTTCTCCATCATTGAAGATCAAAAATATTTCAAAATCTCCCTGCTTTTTTTGAAGTTCTATGGCTTTGTCGGTACCCATGACCATCATGGCTGTGGCAAGCGCATCAGCTGTCATACAATCTGCCGCTACTACCGTGGCACTTAAAAGTCCATGTTTAACAGGCCTTCCGGTGGCAGGGTTTATGGTGTGGGAAATTTTTTGACCATCCACTTCATAGTAATTTCTATAATTCCCTGAAGTTGCCATGGCTTTATTATCCAAAGCTATAATGCTATAAAGTTGATCTGCATTGCCCAATTCCTCTGGTCTGGTAACTCCAACCTTCCAGATTTCTCCGTTTTCATTTACTCCTCTTGCAACCAATTCCCCGCCAATTTCCACAAGGTAATTGGCAATACCCTTAGAATATAGAAAATCAGCAATCACATCCACTCCATAACCTTTGGCATTGGCACTAAAATCCAGCTTGATTCCTGGTAGCTTCTTTTTGATTGATGTTTCATCAAATGAGATATTATTGAAACCAATCAGTTTTACAAGCTGATCGATATTCACACTATCTTTAAGCTGTGGGCCTCCTGGTCCAAATCCCCAAAGGTTGACCAATGGACCCACTGTAGGATCAAAAGCCCCTTCGGTAAGCTCAAATATCTCTTGACTTGATTTTAAAACCGGATAAAAATAAGGGGAATCAAATACCAAAGAATCTCCGTTATTGAAACGTCCAATTTCAGAATCAGGAATGTAGGTGGATAAAGATTGATTGAATACAAGCAATAGAGAATCTACACTAGCCTGGAAATCTCTTCCACTTTCATCCAAATAAACGACCCGATAGGAAGTCCCCATGGTGTTTCCAGAAAAAACTACCTTTAAACTCCCCGGTTGATTTTGGTCTTGAGATGGATTAGTGGTACTCTGCCTGTAGAAGTAGACAATGGCTACCAATAACAACAAGACAATGGAATAAATTATATTTTTATTGGCGTTACTGGACATAATGACAGCAATTTTCCGCAAAGTTAAGCCATATTTCCCAAATAAAGTTCCAAGGAGGCTTAATTTTTGCAACAGAATTGCATATAATTAGCTTTGATTTTCCTGCTTTCAGCCTTGGGCTAAATTCCTATCTTTGTACATGCTGAAACTGAAGCTATGAGAGAAGATTATTTGAGTGGGGAAAAGGACAATTTGAATTCCTCTGACAGAGAAATTGAAAAAGCATTAAGACCTTTAAGTTTTGATGATTTTACAGGTCAGTTTAAGATCGTGGAAAATCTCAAGATTTTTGTCTTAGCAGCAAAAAAAAGGAATGAGCCTCTAGACCATGTGCTCTTACACGGACCTCCGGGACTTGGAAAAACGACCCTAAGCCATATTATTGCCAATGAACTTGAAGCGGGTATCAAAATCACTTCTGGACCGGTATTGGACAAACCTTCCGATCTGGCCGGATTGTTGACCAATCTGGAAGAAGGAGATGTTTTGTTTATTGATGAAATCCACCGCCTTAATCCTGTTGTGGAAGAATACCTGTATTCTGCAATGGAAGATTTCCGGATTGATATTATGCTGGATTCCGGACCAAATGCCCGGTCTGTACAGATATCTTTGAATCCATTTACCTTGATCGGTGCCACTACCAGATCGGGGCTTTTGACTTCTCCGCTCAGGGCAAGGTTCGGTATCAATTCCCGTTTGGAATATTATGATGCAAAATTGCTCACGGATATAGTTTCCCGCTCTGCCAATATTCTTCAGACACCCATTGATGAGGTAGCTGCATTTGAAATAGCCCGGAGAAGCCGTGGGACACCGAGGATTGCCAACATGCTTCTGAGGAGAACCAGGGATTTCGCCCAGGTCAAAGGTAACGGTAGGATAACGCTAGAAATTTCAAAGATGGCGCTTGATGCCCTTGATGTGGATGAAAATGGACTGGATGAAATGGACAATAGGATATTATTGACCATAATAGACAAATTCCGGGGCGGCCCAGTTGGACTGGGCACTATCGCTACGGCCTGCGGTGAAGAAGCCGAAACCATTGAAGAAGTATATGAGCCCTTCTTGATTCAAGAAGGATATATCAAAAGAACTTCCAGAGGCAGAATTGCTACAGAATTGGCTTACAAACACCTGAAAATCAAACCAAATTATGGAGGCAGTATGGGCAATCTCTTTGAATAACAATAATTAATTTCATGAATAACAAGGCTGACCAATTTGCGCAGATCATTAAAACCCAGGCCAAAAGCTTGGGCTTCGATTTTTGCGGTATTGCAAAGGCCGAATTCCTGGAAGAAGAGGCTCCAAAATTAGAGGCTTGGCTCAATAAAAACTATCAAGGTAAAATGTCTTACATGGCCAATCACTTTGATAAAAGACTTGATCCTACTAAGTTGGTAGATGGTGCAAAGACAGTAATCAGTCTGATCTATAATTACTTCCCTGAGAAGAGGCTTCCAGAGGACTCCGATGATTTTAAAATCGCCAAATATGCCTATGGCCAAGATTATCACTATGTGATCAAGGAAAAGCTGAAAATACTTCTTGAAAACCTAAAAAGTGAAATCGGAGATTTTGGGGGCAGGGCTTTTGTGGATTCTGCTCCCGTGATGGAAAGACAGTGGGCCCAAAGGTCCGGTTTAGGATGGTTGGGGAAAAACAGCCTCTTACTCAACAGGCAAATGGGAAGTTTTTTCTTTTTGGCAGAATTGATTATTGACCTTGAGGTGACTTCAGATCCTCCTATGGTCAAGGATTATTGTGGTACCTGTACTCGCTGCTTGGATGCATGCCCCACGGATGCTATAGTCCAGCCGGGATTAGTGGATGGTTCCAGATGCATTTCTTACTTTACAATAGAGCTCAAAGAGGAAATCCCCCAGGAAGTAAAAGGAAAATTTGAGAATTGGGTATTTGGATGTGATATCTGCCAAGATGTTTGTCCGTGGAACCGGTTTTCACAGGCCCATAAGGAACCAAAATTTGATCCCCATCCAGAGCTGAGGGATTTTAACCAAAAGGACTGGAATGAAATTACTGAAGAAACATTCAATAAAGTTTTTTCAAAATCTGCCATTAAACGCACCAAATTTGGTGGATTATTGAGAAATCTAAGATTCATTCAGCAATAGAATCTCTTATTCTGTACCTTTATACCTTTCCAGCCCACAATGAAGATTAAAGAAGTATTAAATGCTGCAGATGAACAGGATTTTATCCAAGTTCATGTCCAGATAAACAGTCCATTTCCAAATTGGATTCGGCCACTGGATAAGGATGTATTAGAAGTATTTGACCCTGCCAGGAATAAGCAACTGAAACCAGGCACTTTTGCCCGATGGATCCTATTTGATGGAAAAGGACACTTAATCGGAAGAATTGCTGCTTTTGTCAATTCCAAATACAGAAATAAAGGAGATAAATTTCAGGTGGGCGGCATTGGTTTCTTTGATTGCACCAATGATCAGTTGGCAGCTGATCTCCTATTCAATACAGCAAAAGAATGGCTGATGGCCCGAGGAATGGAAGCCATGGATGGTCCTATCAATTATGGGGATAGGGACAAATGGTGGGGACTTTTGGTGGAAGGATTTGAACCTCCCATTTATAGCATGAATTACAACCCTCCTTATTATCAGCATCTTTTTGAAAATTATGGGTTTAAGGTTTTCTACAATCAGATTTGTTGGAGCATGCAAGTGGCCCAGGATGCCCATCAGCTCAGTCCAAAATTTTATGAAAGCCATCAAAAATTTGAAGGAAATCCGGACTTCAAGGTTGTCCATCTCAATAAAAAACAGCTTCAAAAATTTGCTGGGGACTTGGCTACAGTATACAACAAAGCTTGGGCAAAGCATGAAGGGAATAAAGAGATTACACAGACTCATGCCTACAAATTGCTAAAGTCCATGCTCCCTGTACTGGACGAAAAACTCATATGGTTTGTGTTCCATAAAGACGAACCAGTAGTCATGTGGATCAATCTTCCTGACATCAATCAGATTATCAAACACCTGGATGGCAATCTTAACTGGTGGGGGAAACTCAAATTCGTTTTCTGGAAAACATTTGGAAAAAATGAAAGCTTTGTGGGCTTGGTATTCGGTATCGTTCCGGAGTTTCAGGGAACAGGGCTGGATTATTACATGATCGTTGAAGCGGAGAAAGAAATCAAAGCTACCCGTTCATATAAAAAACTGGAATTGTATTGGCAGGGAGATTTTAACCCTAAGATGCTGAATATATCCAAAAATCTAGGAGCAAAACAATACCGGAAAATGGTAACCTATCGGTACATTTTTGACAGGAACATTCCATTTGAAAGGCATCCCATATTGAATTAATTCAATCTGAAACTAGGGCTTAATCTTCAAGTTCTAATGGAATTATCCAAAAAAATCATTGCGAATGAGCCTCTTTCCGAGGCTCATATTTTAACCGGCAAGGCTAACAAAATACTTGTTCAAAACCGGTTCGTAACTCTTTGAAAATTTATTGTAACACCATTCTTTGAATTCCTGAATCTCGGCAGGAACTAGAAGATTCAAAGCTTTGCGCAACTCTTTTTCAAAGAGTCTTTTGTCAAAACTAACCTTCATAAGCACTGTTTTAACATATTCTAACATCTCTCAAAGAATTTAATGAGTTAAACCTAAACAACTACATCAAAGCATACGATACTAAGAAAGGTTTGTTGCGTTTAAAATATAAAGTTAATTTGCACCCGCTAAGTACTTATATGCTTATGATCAAAACGAAAACCCTCCTTTTCTTGGTATGTGTTCTGGGATTTTTTTCAACCAATCTTTTGGCCCAGGAGGTAGTAATTGAGTTGGGTCCAGACGAAATTGGACTTAATGAAACATTTAGCATCAAAGTAACTATCTCCAATGATAAAATTAAGTCATATGACGAATTTCCTGACATATTGGGGTTTCAGAAACAAGGTATCTCCCAGTCATCTTCCATGAATATCATCAACGGACAGGTGAGCAGTACCAATAGTATCATCCAGTATTACAAACCCACTAGAAAGGGGGAATTTACCTTGGACCGGTTTTCAGTTAAAATAAATGGGAACAACTATTCTTCAGCTGGAAAAAAAATCTCGGTAATTGACCCCAGAAGCAGCCAAAGACAAGGGGTATTCGATCCATTTGATGATTTATTCGGACGGAGCACAAGAGAGGAACCTGAATTCATAGAAATAGAGGATGATGCCTTTTTTGCCTCCTCTGTTGACAAAAGTGAGGTATTCGTGGGCGAAGGTTTCAATGTAAGTTTGGCATTTTATATGTCCGAAACCAATCAGGCTCCTTTCCAATTTTATGAACCAGGTAGGCAACTGGATGATATACTTAAGAAAATGAAGCCTTCGAAAGCCTGGGAGGAAAACTTCAACATTACAAATATCCAGCCGGAAAGAGTCACTCTGAACGGAAAAAACTGGATCAAATACAAAGTCTATGAGGCTTCATTCTTTCCCTTTTCTGATGGTGAAATAACCATTCCACCTATTGCATGGGAAATGATCAAATATAAAGTAGCCAAAAACCCTACCTTTTTTGGCAGCAACAGACTGGAGGATTTCAAAACTTTCTATTCCTCAGCAAAAACTGTAAAAGTCAAACCGCTTCCTCAACATCCTCTAAGGAATGAAGTCAGTGTGGGAATCTTTCAATTGAGGGAAAATATCAGTCAGTTGGAAGTACAAACAGGTGAGGGATTTACTTACAATTTCAGCATTTCGGGAGAGGGAAATATCAATTCCATTTCTGCGCCAAGAACCCGTCAAATCCACAAGTTAAACACTTATGACCCAAATGTCAGACAGCAGATTAACAGAGGTATGGGCAAAATCAGGGGGGTAAAAGAGTACAATTATTACCTTACCATCAATGAGCCTGGGGAGATAAAACTTGCTGATCATTTTGAGTGGATTTACTTTAATCCGGTCTTGGCAAAATATGATACCCTACGTCCAAAAGCAGTGGTCAGCGTAAAGGGAGAATCAAAAGTAAACCAAGCCATCTCCAAACAAAGATTAGGAGGAATTTACGATTTGATAGAAGTTGAAAGCAATAAACTTTCATACCAGAGATATAAGTATTATTTTTCGCTATTTATCAATTTATTGTTGGTCGGCTCAGTTATTCTTCTGGCCGTCCTGATTATGAAGAGAAGTAATGGGTAATTCATTTGGAAGAATATTTAGGATAACCACTTTTGGGGAATCGCACGGACTGGGTTTAGGAGTGATAATTGACGGCTGCCCCGCAGGACTTACCATGGATGAGGCTTTCATCCGGGAGGAATTGCAAAGGAGAAAGCCCGGTCAATCCAAAATCACTACGCAACGCAAAGAAGAAGATGAATTCCAGATCCTCTCTGGAGTATTTGAAGGAAAAACAACAGGGACACCTATCGGAATGGTCATCATGAATACTGACCAAAAAAGTAAAGATTATAGCCATATTTCTGACAAATTCAGACCTTCACATGCAGATTTTACCTATTTCGAAAAGTACGGAATCAGGGATTACAGGGGAGGGGGCAGAAGTAGTGCGAGGGAAACTGCTGCACGGGTTGCAGCCGGGGCCATTGCAAAACTGATGTTGCGGAATTTTGGAATTTCAGTGCAGGCTTATGTGTCACAAGTTGGAGATATAAAACTCGAAAAAGCTTATACCTTGCTAGACTTATCCCTTACTGAGGAAAATATCGTGAGGTGCCCAGATAAGGAAATGGCCGAAAAAATGATAGCATTTATTGATGGGGTCAGAAAAAGCAAGGACACAGTCGGTGGAATAGTCAGTTGTGTTGCCAAAGGCGTACCGGCAGGATTAGGAGAACCTGTATTTGATAGACTGCATGCCGAACTTGGAAAAGCTATGCTCAGTATCAATGCTGTTAAAGGATTTGAATATGGAAGTGGTTTTGAAGGGGTTAAAATGAGGGGATCAGAACATAATGATGCTTTCTATCTGGAAGAAGGAAAAGTAAAGACAAAAACAAACCATTCGGGCGGAATCCAAGGTGGAATTTCCAATGGTGAAGATATTTATTTCAATGTGGCATTCAAACCTGTCGCTACGATCATGCAAGACCAGGAATCTGTGAATGAGGCCGGAGAACCGGTAACGGTTTCTGGAAAAGGAAGGCATGACCCTTGCGTTGTCCCCAGGGCAGTTCCTATTGTGGAAGCAATGGCTGCCTTGGTACTGGCTGATCATTTACTTATCAGCAGAACAAATAAATTACACGTTTAAAAACCCAAAATAAAATGTTTAAAAAGATACCTTTACACACCCAAATCATCCTTGGTTTGGTCTTAGGTTTGATTTTTGGTCTGGTAATCATTCAATTTGGCATTTCCCCAAACTTTACCGTAGACTATATCAAACCCATAGGTACTGTTTTTATAAATGCCCTTAAAATGATTGCGGTACCATTGGTACTTGCGAGTCTTATAGTCGGGGTGGCCAATCTAGGAGATATTTCCAAACTTTCCAGAATTGGAGGAAAGACTATCCTGGCCTATTTGGTCACTACTGTAATCGCTATAACAATTGGTCTCCTTTTGGTCAACTTCTTTGAACCGGGTGAACAGTTGCCTCAGGAAACAAGGGATAAATTAATGGCACAATTTGATGATCAGGCCGGCTCTAAAGCGAGTTCAGCTGCAGCCATCAAAGACCAGGGACCATTGCAGCCTTTAGTGGATATTGTTCCGGAAAACCTCTTTGCGGCCGCCTCTAACAATGGTAGTATGCTACAGGTGGTGTTTTTTGCCATCATTGCAGGAATTGCCCTTCTACAGATTGATAAAGGAAAAGCTCAGACTTTTATAGGCTTCTTTGATTCACTAAATGACGTCATCATCAAGATCGTAGAATACATCATGATGATCGCACCTTACGGGGTATTTGCGTTGATGGCCTCCTTAATTGTAGAAATTGCGGGAGAAAATCCTGATTCTGCAGTTGAACTCTTGTTAGCCCTTCTAAAATATACCCTCGTCGTTCTATCAGGACTCATACTTATCATTGTAGGTGTTTATTCCGTCATTTTAAAATCTTTTACCAAAATATCATTTTTGGATTTTATCAAATCTATACGACCTGCCATGCTTCTTGGCTTCTCAACCTCCTCCAGTTCAGCAACATTGCCTGTTACTATGAAGTTGGTTGAAGAAGAAATCGGAGTTTCTGAGGAAGTCAGTAGTTTTGTGCTTCCTTTGGGTGCTACTATCAATATGAATGGGACCAGCTTGTATCAGGCAGTAGCAGCCGTATTTATTGCGCAGGCATTGGGTATGGATCTGACCATTTCACAACAACTTACCATTGTCCTGACTGCTACATTGGCTGCAATAGGTTCAGCAGGAGTACCAGGGGCTGGCTTGATCATGTTGATTATAGTATTAGAAGCAATTGGCGTCCCAGGAGCTGGAGTGGCTCTGATTATTGCCCCTGATAGGATCCTTGATATGTTCAGAACAGTTGTCAATATTACCGGAGATGCTGCGGTTTGCGTAGCGGTGGCTTCTACAGAAGGCGAACTTCCTTCAGGCTTGATAAGAGAATCCAATCCATTTACTCCGAATAATGAAGAGTAAATGTTTTTGAAATATCCAAAAAGAAGACTCTTACAAAGTAACTTGGTATGGTCCCTGCTTGATCCATTACAACTGTAATACCTAAATAATCAACTTGGAATTGATCTTGTCTACGATGACGCTGAAACACCTTGCGGGAGGCTCTGAAGGAAAATAGGTTCTCAAATCTGGTGAATGAACCTTCAACTAATTGGGAGCGTTGACTTTCTGTAAAAAGGCTTATATCCCCCTTTTATTGTAATCAATTTTTTTAAATTATTTAATTAAAAAAATCAACCTGGAAACCAAGCTGATTTTCGATTGATAGCCCAATCTATCTACTGAATTTTTTAGTTTCTATTTTTTATTTTTATAACCACTTTTTTTACAGGTTCAGATCCATTTACTCGAATGGCCGGACAATGGATATTTTCTTCGAAAAAGATGAAAAAACTTCTGGGGTCTGCCAAAAGGTTCTTACTATTGGTTACATTGTAAAAGGTGATATCTCTGTCTTTTTGATAAGGAGTTCTGATACTTGAATGACGAGGTTCGGTGAGTCCAATAAATTCCCTACCGTATACCACGTATTGAATATCTGTATATTCCTGATGGTTTTCGAAGAAAATTTCCGTTGGATCTTTTGTTGAGTACTCTGTCACCATAACATACAGCTCCCTGCCCTGGATTTCGTGAATTCCGATTTCAATATTTTTTAAATCGGTATTTATAAGGTAATCAAACGCTTTATCCCATAATGGTTTGTTCAAATGGTAATGGGCCGCAAACTGTTTTCTGTCAATTGACTCATGGGGTCTTAAAACAGTATTACCAAGCCATTCCTTACTTTCAAACCAATTAGAAATTTCTTCTTCCGACCATTTATCAGGAGAATTTTGTTTATTACATGAAGTATTGAACATTAAGGATATAACTAGGATGAATGAAATTTTTCTATAGTTCATAATAGGGTCTTAAACGATTAGTATTAATATTAAATGCACAAAAAGAATTTAAATAATAAAGGAATTGACCATCAATAGTCCCAAAAGGCCAACTAAGACAATGTAGTATATCGTTGGAAGGATTGTTTTCCTTAGAATCATACCTTCTTTTCCCAGATATCCAACAGTTGCAGAAGCAGCCACTACATTATGGATGGCAATCATATTACCAGCTGCGGCACCTACCGCCTGTAATGCCACCATTATGCTTGTGGGCATACTAAGTCTCTCGGCTACACCAAACTGAAAAAGTCCGAACATAAGGTTACTAACTGTATTGCTACCGGCAATAAATGCTCCCAAAGCCCCAATGGAAGGTGCGAAAAGGGGATAAATTGTGCCGACTTTTGTAGCAACCCATTCAGCCATTACTATAGGCATACCCTGTAATCCTTCTGTACTGATTCCTGAATTGATATAAATCCTGACCATTGGGATGGTAAAAACCAGAACAAATCCTGCTCCAATGATCATCTTAGCACTTTGTGAAAGAGCAAGTCCAACATTGCCCCAATCCATTCTGTGAAGAAATACAGTCAGCAAAGAAACCAATAGAAGTATGGTTCCGGGCAAATACAAAGGGGTACTGGAAGCTGATATCTCTGATCCTAGAATATTTTGGTAAGCTAGTTCAAATGATAAAAGGAAATTCTTAAGTGGAAACTGGGGCATCCTGGTAAATACCAGTACCAAGGCCAGAAGAATATAAGGTAACCAAGATCGGAGCAGTGATAATTCTGGTCTAATGATCCGACTTTCAATATTGACTTTGAGGTTTCCGAACCATAAATTTGGCCAGGTACTTCTTTCAGGAAAATCCCATTTATTCTTTGGTACCAAAAACCCTTTCTTAGTTAAGGGGATGAGGATCAACAAACCAACCAGAGAGCCCAATAAGGATGGAAATTCAGGGCCCAGGAATATGCCTGTCAGAAGATAGGGAACCGTGAAAACAAGCCCCCCAAAAATAGAATAGGGCAACATGACTAGCCCTTCTTTCCAACTCTTTTTTCCTCCGAAAAACTTGGTCATCATGCAGATCATAAAAAAAGGCATTAAGGTTCCTACAATTGCATGAAGGGCAGCGGATTGAGTCGTGACCAACTGAATGTAATTCCCATAATCCATTCCGGTCTGAGCAAGCAAAATATCAAGTTCAGGACTTTCCAAACCTGCACGGACTCCTACCAGGATGGGAGTGCCTACTGCTCCAAAAGTTACAGGTGTACTCTGCACCATCAATCCTAACATCACAGCTGCCATGGCAGGAAATCCCATTCCAAGCAACAAAGGAGCCACAATAGCTGCCGGAGTACCGAACCCTGCTGCCCCTTCGATGAAAGATCCGAAAAGCCATACAATAATGACAATCTGCACCCTTCTGTCTTCACTTATTCCTGAAAATCCATCTCTGATAACTTTGATGGCCCCAGAAAAATTAAGCAATGTAAGAAGTAATATAGCTCCAAATACTATGTAAAGAATATCGAAGGTAATGAATAGCCCCTGAATAGAAGAAGCAGCAATATCAATTACAGAAAGTCCCCATCCCAACTTGGCAATCAATGCGGTACTTACCAGACCAATTGGCATACTGTACTTTGCCGGAAGCCTAAACCCAATGAGCAGAACAGCTACCAATAAAATTGGAAAAAGGGCAAGAAAAGGTAGTAAAGAAACAGTCATAGTTAAGGCAGGTTGGGATTATTTTTATTATTTGAAGGAATTGCCCGGACTGTTTCCACCCAATGTTTGGGTTTTAATTCAGTAAAATGCATTATCTGGTGCCTACAGCTGAATCCGTTGGCAACCACAGTCCCTGTTTCCGAAATATTTTCAAGAGCAGGAAAGAGAATTTCCCCTCCTATTTTCCTAGAGATGTCATAGTGTTCTTTTTCATAGCCGAATGAACCGGCCATTCCACAACATCCGGAAGGTATTTCCCTAGCAACTGCATTGGTCCTTGCAAAAATATTTTTGGCCGAAGATGTACCATATAGGGCTTTCTGATGGCAGTGGCCGTGTATAAACAGATCATCTGCAACAGCACTGAACTCAACCTCTAGGTTTCCAGATCTGAGTTCCTGTTCAAGAAAAAAATCAATCATCATTACATTGGTCCTGAGATTCTGGGCAAGTTCAAGGTCATCTATCAGGTCTGGTAGGTCGTCATTGAGCGCAGAGGCACAACTGGGTTCACAGACTAATACTTTCAATCCTTGATCAAAATAAGTTTTGAGATTTTTAGCGGTTTCAGTACCCTCTTTTTTTGCATCCTTGAGGAATCCATGAGAAATTTTAGGCCTTTGGCAACATCCCACATTGGCCAATATCACTTCATATCCACAGGAATTCAATAATTCAACCGCTGATTTTCCGATTTGGGGTTCATGGTAATTCAGAAATGTATCAGCAAAAAGCACCACTTTCTTACTATGCTCTGGTTGTGATTTTACACTTTTTTCAAACCATTTATAAAATGGCTGGACAGAATAATCCGGGAGTTTCCTTCTTTTGTCAAATCCCACTATCTTTTCAAGTAAAACTCTGAATAACAATGATTTCTGTATTAAATTCATAACCTTTGCGAAAGGTCCTGAAAACACGGATGCCATCTTTGAAGAATCTCTTATCAATTTGTCCCTAAGGGAGGGGCCATGCTTATCGAAATACAACTGGCTGGCATCACTTTTCATTTTTGCCATATCCACATTGCTCGGACACTCTGATTTGCATGCCTTACAAGATAGGCAAAGATCCATTGTCTGACGGAGTCTTTCACTGCTGAGGCCATCTGTATCCAGTTGTCCTGACATTGCTAATCTAAGTGCATTGGCCCTTCCTCTGGTGGAATGTTCTTCATCCCTTGTAGCTTTGAAGCTAGGACACATTGTTCCGCCAATTATTTTGCGGCACTCCCCTACCCCTGTACACATATGAACCGACTCCCTGAAACTGTTTTCTGCCCGATATTTAAACTGAGTTTGTACTGTTTCATCTTTATATTCCGTACCATACCTCAGGTTTTTTTCAATGGATTGGGCTTCAACTATTTTTCCTGGATTCATAAGGTTTCCTGGGTCAAAAAGTCTTTTTAACTCTATAAAAGCAGCGTAGAGCTTGCTTCCGAAAAAACGTTTATTGTATGCACTCCTTACTAGTCCGTCACCATGTTCACCGCTCCAACTTCCACCATATTCCAGAACAAGTTCAAAGGTTTCATCGGCAATTTTTTTTAGGTTCTCAATATCTTTGCCATTTCTGAGATCCAGAATTGGTCTTACATGGATTACTCCGACACTTGCATGTGCATACATGGAAACTCCGGTATTGTGATGTTCACATATCTTTAATACCCGATCGATATATTCAGGCAATACCTCTATGGGAATTGCTGCATCTTCTATAAATGGAAGTGGTTTTTTATCCCCTTTGATTCCTAGCATTAAGCCAAGTCCTTTTTTCCTAACTATCCAAACATCCTCATAAGATTTACCTTCAGGGAAAAGGGGGTAGGCATAACCAATACCCATTTCCGATAATTTTTTAATCATTTGTTCCGGCCTTTCCATCACATCTTCAAATGTATCGGAATAAAATTCCACAATTAGGATAGCCTCTGGATTCCCATCAATGAAATGACAGTGCTGTTTGGTAGTAAGGTTTTCTTTTGAAAGATTCAGAACGGTTCTATCAAGGATTTCAATGGCAGAAGGGTTGTATTCCAACATAGGTGTAACGGCTGAAATTGCTTCCAGAAGTTCTGAGAAATGCACCACTACCACAGATTTAAATTTTGGAAGAGGAACAAGGTTCAGTTTCAGTTCCAGAGTTGTTGCCAGAGTTCCTTCACTTCCAGTGATAATTTTTGAAAGATTCCATCTGTCGGTATATACAAACTCATCAAAGTTATAGCCTCCAACCCTTCGCATCACTTTTGGAAATCTTCTTTTTATTTCTTCTTCATTTTCCTTTACTATTTGTCTGAAGCCCTGATAAATCTGTCCTTCTCTGTTCCTTATCTCACATAGCTGCCCGTATTCCTCGGGGGAATATTCTTTTAAATGAAGAATGGTACCGTCTGCCAATATCACTTTTGCTTCCAAGACATGATCTACTGTTTTCCCATATAAGATACTTTTGGTACCTGAGGAATTATTACCGACCATACCCCCTACATTTGCCCTACTGCTTGTCGCCGGATCCGGCGCAAAATGAAGTCCCATGGGAGCAAGATGTTCATTAAGCACATCCCTGACAAGTCCGGGCTGAACCCTTGCCCATCTTTGCTCAAGGTTCACTTCCAGGATACTGTCCATATATTTGGAAAAATCAAGTACCATTCCATCAGCTACTGTCTGTCCGGCAAGGCTCGTACCTGCCCCTCGTGGCAAAATTTTCAGTTTATGTTTATTTGCAAAGCCAATGGCATTTTGAACATCCTGATCATTTTTGGGGAGGATGACTATTTTTGGAACAATCTGATATATACTTGCGTCGGTTGCGTACATTCCAAGTGAATATACATCGGAAAGGACTTCTCCCTGGATTACCTTTTCCAGTTCAGCTATAAGTGCAGAGTCAATGGCCATAATTTTTGGGTTTCTTGTCTTTTGTTTTCAGGGTCTTTCTTTTGGTAATTATTTTCCTAAGACTGAATTCTACCGGAACTGTAAAGGATCAGGGATAGAAGATATATCAAAAATCAAGGTTCTCGGTAATTCTCTTACCCGATCCGATGAATTCCAATATGTATTTTGCAATCCTTTTTCTTGCTTCATCAATTTCCACATTATTGAGATTGATATTGAGAAGATCAATAAACCAAGGAAGCTTCTCTTTATTGAGAACGAAGGTCTTTACAATCTCCTTTGAAATCGGAAGGGTGGTATCCTTAGAACCATCATGCACATCTCTGTCTGAGGCAATGAGAAGTTTTTCATACTCCTCTTCGAGTAATTTTTCAAAAAGGTCAGGAGAAAAAGTATCTCCTTTACGGACTCCTGACCCTTGGTCATCACAGGTAATAACTGCTTTTTTATGTATCCATTCCCAAAGAATGCTGACTCTAATTTCACCAGTGGCCATATCTTCCATCAGATAAAGCACGTTATCATTGTTGAAAAAGTCTGCAGGTTTGAGTGCTGCGGCCTGCATACCCTGCCCGAAAGCATTTCCGTATTGGAGAGCCACACTAATTAAATTTCTTGCTCCGTCAACTGTTCTTGGGGCTTCTTCAAGTTCAAGCAATCCATCCGCATCTTCTAATGAATAACCGAGAGCTGGGAATTTTCTTCCCAATTGGTTTTGGAAACCTTTCTTCTCCCATATAGGCCTGATGATATGGACCATTTTCCAGTGTGCTACCCACTTTCCACTAGCACCTTCCAACTGTTCCCTTTCCCCTCCCTTCAATGCCTTATCCATACTAATGGCAACGCCATGTTCAGAACCTACAGGGATATTGGGTTCCATTCCCCCCTGCCACAATGCAAAATTCCCCGATCTGTCTGGAGTATTTACCGCTCTTCTAACCCTGTCTTCATAATTTCTCATATAGCCATAGGTCATGGTTATAGATTCAATATTGGGGTTTACAAAATTTCTGTCCCAGCACATTGCATCCGAAACACTGTTTATATAATCCCACCTCCCAGTATTAAATCCTACAAAATGTTTACCTAAGGCTGCTCGGATTTCCATTAATTGAAAAGTAGCCTCAAGTTGTTCTACCAGCACATATACCCTCACCGTTCCGTCTTCAAGACCCAAATGATCTTCCAGAGCCGATATCATCCTGTTCCACAGCCCAGCTTCAGAGGCTGTCTGTATTTTGGGAAGGTAAAGGACTATCGATGATCCTTTCTTTTGAAGGTTCTCATAATTATTAACCACATAAAGTACAAGATCCACAATGGATGCAGCCATAGCACTTCCCATTTCATCTTTTATGTGCCTGTCATCTAGGTGAAGTCCCCTTGCCCTAAAAATTATTGTTGTAAAATCAAGTTGTTTCTCCCAGTCTTCTATTATAGTACGGCCCAAAAATCCTATTGACCACTTGTTCATTTCCTGTGCAACAGTATGAGCAACTTCCAAAAAAACAGGTGACCTCTGAATGGCCAGTTTTAGATTTCTCTGATTATCCAGTGACATACTGTTTATCTGACCCAGTGCATCTTCTCCATCAAACATCCATCCGTCAGCTCCTGATAGAAGGGCGTAGGCAACATTTCTGATACTGTTTTTTAAAGGAGCATTAGGTTTGGCTGCCGGCCCCGTTCCTTGCACCCATTGCCTAAGGAGGTCATCCGGCACAGGTTTTCCTTCAAAATTCCCAGATCTTGCATCATTTACGAGGATAGTTGTACCTTCAATTAGTGAATCCGGATCGAGGAACTTAATCCTCTGTTTATTTTTTATCCTGTTATTCCTTCTTTGAATCCTAACATCCATTAATTCCTTTATGATAGGATTAAAAGAAGAAAGCTTTGAAAGTGCGGCCAAAGTTTCGTTTGTAAAGATATCTGAATAAGACTTTTCGAGATTTTCCCTTATGTGGATTTTTGGATTACTCATTTTCCATTTAAAGTTTAGTGGTATGGGAATGTTGTTTTTTAGGGATTGGAGACAGTTGCATTCCTGGCAATTTCAATATCATTAGCCACTTCATCCCTGATCAGCGCCCAGTGGAAAAGATTGTTGTCATTTCTGTCATGGCTGCTTCCGTTATAATGTGCCAATGGCATATCTTTGTAAATGGGCCTGGAAATTTCAATTATCTGGTCCCAATATCCGAGGGCATCGGTAAATGACGCAATTGCTTTTGCTTTCAGGTCATTTCCAAAGCCCTGTCTGTACATCTGAAGTGAAATACTCCCCTTTAACTTTTCAGCAAGGTGAAGGCCTAGATTTGCCCATATCTTGATGTCTGCGAGTTCATACACTAGGGAAAGATCCTGCCCTGGATCTGTACCATTGATAAGCTCAAGTGCTCTTTTGCAATCCTTCTCTAGCATATCTATTAGAATAGGAGGGGTAATTTTGCCTAAAGGGAAATGGTTTCCTTCCTTTAATACATCGACATAATCTTTAACCGAAACATAATCCGGATCAAGGGTAGGCTGATTGATTAACCTGTCAGCGGTGATATAATTGGTATATCTACCGATCAGTGCCATCATCCCCTCACCATAGAGAGTAAAATCCCATTTTGAATCATAAAGCGAGGCCAATTTGAGTTGGGTAGATGAAGCTAGCGAAATGGCTTCCAGTAGGTTAACTCCCTTTTCTCCATATTTTTCCGTATATGTGGCAGAGAAAATTTTATCTGGAGTCTGGGGATTGTACAGAAGCCTCCCCCATAACTTATAAAAAAGCCATTGTCTCTGAAATGCAAATTTCCAGTTGACTTGCCCTTTGGCAGCAGTAAAATAGTCTTTTGCGGGAATATAACTTTCCGATCCTACAAAATAGCCTCCTACATAGGACTGGCTATTCATTGCAATATGGTCTCGGATAAACTGTGGCACTCCCCACCTCAAGGCAAAAAAATCTTCATTTCTTGCAGTGTACGTAACTTTGTACCCTTCAGGCAAAGGATTATAAAATGTATCGAACATTTCCCCTCCATGTACTTTTACCAATTTTGGGGTGGAGTGTGCATGTGACCAGTTATATTTCAGGTCAGCCCAGATAGGTCCTTGTATAAAATTCAGTTTTGCTTCTCTTTCAATTGCCCTTCTTGTCAGTCTTTCCAATTCCACACTTGTCGCGCCTAAGGATTCCGTTGTGCTGGAAAAAGGTATCCTATGGACAAGTTTTGAAGGCCTACCGGCAAGCCTCATACCTTCAATGTAGGTTTCAAACATCCAGTCTTCGCGCTGTTGGGGAGTCATTCCTGCCATTCCTTCTCCCAAAGTGAGACCAAATCCAGTAAGCTCTGGATATTCCTGCAAAACCTGGGCAACACTTTCCCTAGTATATCTTTTGACTATTTCAGATGTATCTCCTGGTACAAAGTAATGTGGATAAACATTATTATGGGCCACATCATGTGCTTTTGCAAATTCATGACTTACAAAGATGTTGAATGGTATTATATAAGTTTCAATTGCCCTTTGGCTGGCCATTTTAAAGATGGCCTTGTGAAGATTTTTCCACTCTTCCATTTCTTTTTGGGAGAAAGGACTTGCTTCGGGAAAGTTTTTTGCCTGAATCATGAAAACAAATGGGTGCAGGTTCCATATGGAAAGTGAATTGAACCTGTTCTCGACCATCATATCCAAAAATGCCTCCCAATAGCTGATATCCCTAAGGATTTCATAGTGCAGATCAAGAGCAGAACTTGGTCTGTAGGAATACCAGGAGGTATTATGCTTGATTGCCCTGAGTGGAAAATGAGGTTTTTCACTACTGTAATCAATATCCTCAAGGTTTGCTCCGTTTCTAAGAGATTCGGCCAGTGAATGTGTGCCGTAAATTAGACCTCTATCATCCCCTCCAATTACTGATATCATATTATTTTCCCTTTTTATGATATAGGATTCCGGACCGGCCTTAGATGGGTCTACAGCTAGGTTGATGAGAAAATGATACTTTATCGAATTTCGGACCGGTTGGTAACCTTTGGAAACCAGTACTGGACTGAGTTTTCCAAGGGCATATTCAGCCTGTTGGGAAGATTTATCCGAGAGAATATATACTGTCTGGCCAAAGGATTCTGACACAAAAAGCAATAAAAGCAATAAGATTACAGGGAAACGTTTCATATAGACATGATTTATTAATCTAAAGAATTTATTTTCTGCCCTTTGGCAATTGAAATGTCATCTTCCACTTCAGGTCTAAGATGTTCCCAATGAAAAAGGGCATTGTTGTTGTGAAGATAAGGGGTCAAGGGCATATCCTTATAAATGGGTCTGGTAACTGCTATAACCTTATCCCAATAAGAAAGGGCATTTTCAAGGTGGGCAATAGCAAGCTCTCTGTGGATTTCACTAGCAGAGACCCTGAAGGTTTGCAAATGGACTGCCCCCCGTAATTTTTCGGCTAAGTGAAGACCCAGATTGGACCAAGCCTGGACATCACTGACCTCATAAAGCAGAGAAGCATTATCTTTCAACTCTATGTTTTCAACTAGCTCTAGAGCCCTTTTACAGTCTCTTTCCAATCTATTGGCCAATTCCAGAGGTGTGATTTTTATTTCATAACCGGTACCAGCTGAGGTTCCTTGTCCCACAAAGTCCTTTACTGAAATATAATTGGGATCCATTGTTTTCTGGTTGATCAGTTTATCCACAGAGATATATTTCATGGTACCCTTGTCCAGAGACATAAACCCTTCTCCATATAGGGTAAGATCCCAAGTGGAGTCAAACACAGAGGCCAGCCTAAGTTGCGTGGATGAAGAAAGAGAAAATGCTTCCAAAAGATCCTCAGTGTTTTTTCCATATCTCCTATTGAATTCAGCTTTAAATACCTCATCAGGCGTTTGAGGATTGTAAAGAAGTCTACCCCACAATTTGTAGAAAAGCCACTGTCTTTGAAAGGCGTATTTCCAGTCTACGGGTTTGTTGATCGCTGTGAAATAATCCTTTACAGGAATGTAACCTTCTGATCCGATAAAATATCCTCCCACATAAGAATGGTTGTTCTTTGCAATGTGTAAACGGATAAAATCCGGAACGCCCCACCTGAGGGTAAAAAAATCTTCGTTCCTTGCCATCCAAGTTATTTTATAATTTTTGGGTTCTGGCACAAAATAGGTATCTCCAAGTTCCCCTCCATGGACCTTGACAAGATCAGGGGTAGAATGGGCATGTGACCAGTTGAATTTCATTTCCACCCATATTGGCCCATCAAAATAGTCGATTTTTTCCATGGCTTCCCTCGTTAATCTTTCAGTATCCCTGCTAGTGGATCCACCTGACCCTAGGTTAGCTGAAAAGGGTACCCTATGGATGAATTTTGTTTTTCTATTAGCAAGTCTCATCCCTTCAATCATAGTTTCATTCATCCAGTCCTGTCTCTGTTGAGGTGTCATTCCTCCCATTCCTTCCCCATGTGAAATCCCAAAACCTGTCAGGTCGGGATATTCCTCTAAGACCTGTGTCACACTTTCTCGAGTATATCTTTTGACAATTTCAGAAGTGTCCCCATCTACATAAAAATGTGGATAGAAATTATCCTTTGCCACCTTGTGAGCTTTGGAGAATTCCTCACTGACGAAGATGCTCCAATTAACTATGTAGGTTTCAATACCCCTTTCCCTAGCCATTCTGAAAATTCCCCTGTATAATTCCTGCCATTGCATAAATTCAGCATCGGTGAATGGACTGGCCTCAGGAAAATTTTTGGGCCGAATCATATACGTAAAGGGATGCAAGTTCCAAAGGGAAAGTACATTGAATCTATTTTCAGCCATCATATCAAGAAACGCTTCCCAATAATTGATATCTCTTGCAGTTAAGTAATGCTGGTCCAGTGCCGGATTGGCTCTATAGGCATCCCAAGGAAGATTATGTTTAATTCCTCTGAACTCCAACTCCGGTTTTTCTTGCTCAAAGCCTATTTCTGAAATGGGTATTCCGTTAAGAACTTTTTCCTTCAAAGACAGGGATCCATAAAGTAATCCGTTTGCATCTCCTCCGTTGACAGTTATGACTTTCCTATCGGGAATAATCATATATGCCTCTTTTTCAAGCTTTACCGAATTGATATCAAGGTTTAATAAAAAATCATATGCACCTCTGTCGGGGGATATATGATACCCTTTTCCCTTTAAGGCTTCTGTAAGGATTTTGTTTGCATACCTTGCCTGATCTACATTTGGATCAAATAGGATATAAACTGACTGGGAATATCCAGAGGCAAGCCCCAATATCAAATAGGTAACCAGTCCTAACATTGTTTTTTTCATAAAGCTATAGCTGTAACACCGGTTGGTCGGAAAAAACCGGATAATTGAGGAATTAAACTGGACATTAGTTAAAAATCTGGCTATGTCTCCTTTGAATAATTTATTCTTATGAGTCATAGCCAGAAAATATCAGGCAATTATATCAATCATAACCTGGATTCTGCGGAAAGATTGACCTGTCGTTTATTAAGAGAACTTGACTTTCAGGTAGTGGCCAAAGGACCATATGAGGTTCCATTCCAAAAGGTGCCAACACTTCAAGCGCTTTACCCCACCGAATCAAATCAAACCATCTATGGCCTTCCATGTTAAACTCTAGTCTTCTTTCCAATTCGATAAGATCTCTTGTTTCTTTTTGGGTTTTGCCAAAATATGTCGAAACACGAGCCCTTGACCTCACAAGGTTCAAATATTCCAGCGCTTCTGATGTTTTGTTGTTCTCGTTCAAGGCTTCTGCAAGCATTAAAAGTACATCTGCATATCTTATGACTGGAAAATTGGCATTTCCATTGTCTGCACTTGGAACTTCGGAAAGATATTTTTTAGTAATTGCAGACCACCGTGGTGGAAGTGGTGTAAAAGTTCCATTTGCAGAGGTTATACCCAAAGCTGCCGAAATTTCTCTTCTTCTATCACCCGCCTCAAATAAATTCCTGAAGGAAATCCTTGGGGTGCAACTATCATGAAGGGTACCCACCATTCCATATAAGGATCTGACCACAGCCCAATTGGCTGAGCATATACTTGTCATATTATTCCCTGCAGCATTTGGGGCAGATGTATATTCAATGTCAAAAATATATTCTTTGTGGTGCTTATTTTTTGAATCGAAAACCGCATCGTAATTATCCAATAAGGCATAACCCATTGTGGTAACTTCTTTGAGAATTTTTTCCGCTTCAATGAAGTTTCCTCTAGTAAGGTAAACTTTCCCTAGAAGAGCTTTAGCTGCTCCGCTAGTAGCTCGGCCCACATCTTGGCCAGAGTATTTTACAGGAAGAATATTAGAGACTTCAATGAGATCAGGAATAATCAGTTCATTATAAATAATGTCAACTGCAGTTCTGCCTGTTCTATATGCTTCTTCAGGAGTTAGGGTTGATCTTACAAGGGGTACGGGTCCAAAGATCCGGACTAAGTTAAAATAGCCCAAAGCTCTTAAAAATTTTGTTTCTGCTATATATACAGCTTTATTAGGTATATCAACCTTATCGATTTTTTCAAGCAATAAATTTGCTCTATTGATCATGATATAGCCATTGGACCAAACACCATTTGCAGCTGTATGACCTTGAAAATTATCGATTAATACCCTACTTGTCTGATTTGTAGCCTCTTGCCAAACATCATCTGCCCTTAAGTCACCAATTTCCCAAAACCCATTATATTGGCCGAGAAGTCCGGTGTAAACACCAACTACAGCTTGTTTAAAATCCCCTTCAGTTTTGTAAAGAACATCTACAGTAACTGTTGAAGGGGGTAATAATTCTATGAAATCATCGCTACATGAAGGCAATATCAAAATAGTCCAAATCATGTAAGATAAAATTGCTTTTTTATTCAATATTGAATTTTTCATTTTCTGATTATTAATAGTCCATAGAATAGTTAAAAGGAAATGTTAATTCCTAAAATATGGCTTTTAGGCACAGGATAATTGTTTAGGTCAACACCAGGCGTCAAAGCTGCTCCACTATTGTTTACATCAGGATTGAATCCATTATAATCTTTGCTTGTAAAAATAAAAGGATTGAAAGATGTGTAATACAACTTAGCATTTCCCATACCCAACCTATCGGATAAATGTTTAGGTATTTGATAGGCGAAATTTATGTTGTTGATCCTCAAATATGATCCATCCATTAAGTGAAATTGACTCCACTGTTCTCTATTTCCACCTTTTGGTCCATCATTTGGTCTTGGAGTTTTACCATCACCAGGATTTTGTTCTGACTGCCAATAATTTAACATTCTGGTAACTTGTTTCATTCGGCCACGGGTATTTGCATTTGATCTATATGCTTCAGCCAAAATCTGGTTACCATATGATCCAGTCAAACTGACAACCAATGAAAAATTCTTAAAACTAAGCCTGTTTTGCATTCCGTAAAAGAATTTTGCATAGGGACTACCCATTATTGTTTTATCGTTCGTATCAATTCTTCCATCTGGAACTCCTTCTGGACCACTAACATCTTTCCATCTTATATCACCTGGCCTAGATTCAGCATTTCCACCTGGATTCCATAAAGGGCCTCGTTCTATTTCTGATTGATTCATAAAAATCCCATCAAATAAATAGCCGAAAAACATACCAATTGGCTGTCCAACTTTTGTAATATGAGCTCCACTTATTATTGGAGCATTTTCTGGTCCAAGCTGCAAAACTTTATTTTTGTAACTTGAAATATTAAAATCAGTTGTCCAATTAAATTTTCCTTTAGTGTTGACTGTATTAAGGACAAATTCCCAACCTTTATTTTCGACTTCACCAATGTTTTGAAGCATTGTATTGAAACCAGTAATCTGGGGAACAGGTACAAATAAAAGTAGGTCAGAACTAACAGATCTCATATACTCAGCAGTAAGACCAAGCCTTCCATTAAATAGGAGAGCATCTAAAGCAACATTAGATTGACGTTGTTTTTCCCATCTCAGATTTGGGTTTGGTAAGGCAGATGCCGCAAAACCAGGACCTGTAGGATAATTCTGAAATCCAACAGTAGGCAAGTGAGCATAATTTCCAATATTATTATTTCCAGTTTCCCCATAGCTAACTCTAAACTTTAAATCAGTTAAAAAATCAATATCCTTCATGATAGCTTCATCAGAAATTCTCCAAGTTGCTCCAACAGAAGGGAAAAATCCCCATTTATTGTTAGAACCAAATCTTGAAGATCCGTCGGTCCGAATCGAGGCAGATACATAATATCTACTGTTAAAATTATAATTTACCCGAGCTAAGTAAGAAAGGAGTGCCCATTCGTTGATTTGGGAGTAACCATTAGTTATTTGGCTTGCAGCATTCAAAGTTTTCACCAAATTATTTGGAAAGAATGTGCTTTCCAGATGATTCACTTCTATCCTGTCTTTTTGGGCTGTAAAACCACCAACTGTTGAAAATGAATGTTTATTAATTTTCTTATCATGACTTAGAATGAATTCCGATACCCATGTTTCGGCCCATGTGGTCCCATCACTTCCAAATATTGAGGTACCAAAAAATACTGGGATCTTAGGCCTGAAATAAGTATCTCTTTGATTCCTAAGATTTCCTCCCAATAAGACATTAAATTTTAAGTCCTTATTGATGTCATAAATTAAATTTAGATTACCAAGTATTCTTCCCTGTTTCTCGACCTGTTTAATTTCTTTTGCAATAGCTACTGGATTTGCAAGATTTGCAAGTGAACTATACCCTTCAAATTTAGCATATTCTCCATTTGCGTCGAAAAGAGGGAAATAGTTGTGCATTGTTGTTGCCACACCTATAATACTTAGGTGGTCAGGCTCGGAAGCATGCCCTGAAGATTGGACTCTATTTCTATGGATAAATGATGGGTTTAAGTTAAAATTGATTTTAATCTTTTTTGTGAGTTTTGCATCAATATTTGACCTAAATGAAATCCTTTCCATATCATTTTCAATGATTAAACCACCTTGACTAAGGTATTCACCACTTATAGCAAACTGGACTTTCTCAGTACCACCATTCGTTGATAAAGAATATTGTGATTGTGGTGAATTTTTCCTCAATACATAATCCAAAGGATTGACATCATATGTATTCCTACCTTCTAAAACATCCATTACTTCTTGCCCTACTGGCCTAAACCACGTTCTAGGATCCCCACTTACATCACGCCCTTCATCAATATTTCTATTCCTCATCCCATCAAAAAAATACTGGGCACTTTGCATTGCATTCATCATATCTCTTTGAAGCATTGGAGATTGTATACCTCTATATACATCAAGGGTGATGTTGGTTTTACCTTCTCTACCTCTTTTTGTTGTTATCATAACAACACCATTTGCACCTCTTGAACCATAAATGGATGTTGATGCTGCATCTTTAAGAATATCAATGCTTTCTATATCATTCATGTTTAAGGTCCCAATATCTTCAACTGGAAATCCATCCACAACATAAAGAGGATTTGAACCTGCACCGATACTGCCAAGTCCCCTGATGGTAACTTGGGGAGCACTGCCGGGTTCTCCGTCTCTCAACCTTACGTCAACACCAGCTACTTTTCCTTGAAGTGCAGCATCAACCCGGATTGCACTCCCATTCATTTCTGTAAGTTGGCTGGCAGTTACCGATCCAATGGATCCCGTCAGGTCTTTTCTGTCCACGGTACCATATCCGACTACAACCACTTCACCAAGGGCAGAGATATCCTCCACCAATGTAACATTGATTTGGGACCTGTTCCCAATGTTTACTTCCTGAGTTATAAATCCAATAAAAGAAAAAATCAGGGTGGCCCCTTCAGGAACCTGCAAAGAAAAAGCGCCGTCCAGGTCAGTAGTTGTTCCCTTGGTTGTCCCTCTTACAAGTACAGAAACTCCAGGGATAGGCATCCCTTTTTCATCATTGACAATGCCCCTTACAAAGATATCAGCGGGCGGTGTGATCTTTACAACACTCTCTGGAGGAAAACTTCCTTTGACCTTTACATGAATGTTTTCATTGATCTGGACAAAATTCAGTTTTGTCTGCATACTTACCACGGTCAGTATCTCATAAAGTGACTTATTGAAACCTGAGACCGATATCTCTTGATTTAAATTGACAAGGTTGTCGGTATAAGTAAATTTGTAATCTGTTTTGGATTCTACCTGCTTAAAAAAATGTGAAAGCGGTTTTTCTTTGATATTGATGGATAATTTGACCTCTTCAATATTTTTGCGTTGAGCATTACTATTGTTGGCCAAAATAACAGTGCAAAAAAACAGTTGGACAATGAATGCATAGAATATTCTTTTTGACACCATAACCAGTTGTCTCAGTACATTATTTTTCATAATTTTAAATGTGTTTAAGTAAATGATGCTTGAACTACTGCCGGACCATCCGCGAAAATGTTGACGGCAGTTAAAGGCAGTTCCTGTCTGACAGGATCTGCCTTTTTTTAACAGGAATCTGGGATCTTATTTTTCATGTCATTTTGGGTTGTTGATGGTTACTTTATCTTCTTCTATTGTAAATTCCATTCCTGAGGTAAGGCAAATACCTTTAAGAACGTTTTCTAGTATTTCATCCTCATAAGTACCAGAATAAGTCCAGTTTTTATCAAAATTTCCGGAATATTCGACCTTGATCCCGTACCACTTTTCCAGTTTTGACTTCACTTCTACTAGGTCCGAACTTTTAAATACCAAGATTTTATCTTTCCATGCCAAAATATCCATAGGATCAAATCCCGTTTTGTAAAAGGAACCGTTCTTTTGCAGGACCAACATTTCCTTTGGCTCAAGTTCAACCTGTTTTCCCAGTTCCGATTCTACTCTAACTTTCCCGGTTACTAATGCAACATACAAAGACCCGTTATCTGATTGGTTAACATTAAAGGTAGTACCAAGGACATGTATGCCATTTGACTCAGATGCCACATAAAAAGGTCTGGCTTCTTTCTTAACCTCAAAAAAAGCCTCTCCTTTTAGACTAACCCATCTCAAGGTATCGGAGAAAACTGAAGGGAATTCTAGCTCACTCTCTGAATTTAGGTGAATCTTTGATCCATCTGGAAGTTCAATAACTGATTTCCTACCAATGGGATTAGATTTTTTAACCATAGTTATCAATGGCATTTCCTGCTGTACCGGCCTTTGATAATTGATTGATTCAAACTGGATCCAAAGGCAGAAAATCAACAAAAGAGTGGCAGCTATACTCCGAATAGGGAATAAATAAAAAAAACCACGGGAAACATTCTCCGTTTGCCTTATAATATTTCTTTGTTCGGACTTTAAAATATTTTCATAAATGTCCACATATATTTTGTCTGGAAGTTCAGGTCTGATGCTATAGTTTATCGACCTAATAAAATTGGCCGCATCATTGACGACCAACCTTTTTTCGGGGTGCTGTTCAAGCCATTTCTCCCAAAAATGAGTATTGTTTTCATTGGGGTTAACCACCCATTGTATAAAAAACTCATCGGTAATAAAATGCTCAATATCGTAATCCCTATATTTCATAAAAGTTTATGATTATTTTTTAAAACTTTATTTTAAATACGGTGCTTTTTCATGTAACAGATCTTTGAGTGATGCTAGTGCTCTGTATATTACTTTCCGGGCTGATTTAACCTCACTGAATTCCATAGCTACGGAAATCTCTTTATAGCTCATACCCTCCTCGTACATCAACAGAATAGCCTGTCTCTGCCTCTGGCTCAATTTTTCCAGCGCCATCATAACTAATTCCCTTTTCCTTTCCATGCTTTCATCATTGATGAGTTTGGTTTCATGAGAATATTCAATTGAGAAACCTTCCTCGGAAATTTCAAAGGATTGCTGACCAACTATCTTGTTCTTGTTCTGTTTTCGGATTATTTCCCTATATAATATTTTGAATAGATAGGCTTTTATGCTTACCACAGTGCTTAGTCCTCCCCTCTTTCTTCTCAGGTCGATGAAAATGTTCTGTATACAGTCCTGAATTAGTGAATGATCTTTGGCAAACTGGCATCCATATTGGAACATTTTGACTACGTATATCCTATAAATATAGTTGAACGCAAATTCATCTCCTTTGTCGAAAGCCTTCCAAATTTCTTCATCTGATTTGTTTTCAAATATTTTGATGGATTCAGAATGACTTAACAGGCTGATCACATTATTCTCAGGTCTTGGTGGTTTTGGGTTATTGATCATTTGAACTTTGAGTTTACTCAGCTTTCATATAATAAGAGGAGGTAATAGAATATAATGACCCCATTATATTCTAATTTTTTTCATTTTTTTGGGTGATTAATTTATCAAGATAAAAACTAGCGGCAATTTATTCCGAGTTAAGCGTTTTTTTCAGTTGATTAAGCGGGTAATTCAAGTTCAAATTGGAAAACTTTCAGTCCATTACCAAGCTTCCTTGTAAAGAGTAACAATTTCTTCCATGGTCGGAATAATCGGATTGTTTTGGGGAGAACCTGAAGCGAGGGCATCCGAAGCCATCTTTTCAAGAGATCCAAAAAAATCCTTGCTTTTTATTTTTCCACATTCACTAAGTCTAGGAATGTTTAAGAAACTGTTCAGTTCAATTAGTCCCTTTACCAAATTCATCCCTGTAGATTCTTCTGTCTCACCCTTCTTAGCAAACCCCATAACTGAAGAAATTTCGGCATATTTAGCTGGTGAACCTTTTAGGGAATATCTCACTACTGTTGGGAGCAATATGGCATTTGAAAGACCATGGGCTAGATGAAAAATAGCTCCAAGGGGTCTGCTCATCCCATGGACAAGACCCACGCTGCTGTTGGTAAATGAAAGCCCCCCCAGAAAAGCTGCCAAAGACATCCCTTGTCTTGCCTGTTCATCTTCGGGAAATTCCCAAGCCTTTTTAAGATGTTTGCTGACAAGTCCAATACAGGATAATGCCAATGAATCAGAAATCGGATTAGATTTAAGGGATACGAATGCTTCGATGCCATGAGTAAGGGTGTCCACCCCTACATAAGCTGTTAGATCTGGGGGCATTGTCATTGTAAGGGAATAATCAATGATACTAGCAGAAGGCATCAGGCTTTTATCGAGGATCATCATTTTGACATCATTCACTGAATCGGTTATAACCGCGACTTTGGTTGCCTCACTGCCTGTACCTGCTGTTGTTGGAATAGCAATCAGAGGTAAACCTGCCTTTTGAACCTTATGGTAGCCCATATAACGTTCCAAGGGTTTGGGATTGGTTGCAAGTATCGATATTGCTTTTGCTGCGTCGATTGGGCTCCCCCCACCTACACCGATAAGAAGACCGGCTCCAGATTC
Organism: Cecembia rubra; assembly: GCF_003014575.1. Lineage (GTDB taxonomy): Bacteria > Bacteroidota > Bacteroidia > Cytophagales > Cyclobacteriaceae > Cecembia_A > Cecembia_A rubra. The sequence continues at coordinate 42,619 of NZ_PYGF01000005.1, read as the reverse complement.
ATTTAGAAGCTCCAATCCCTCATAAACATTTTCAAGGGTCGGATCAGGTCTAACATTGGAAAAAATGACTACACTTAAACCTGAGTTTTCTAAGTTTTCCCTTATAAGGTCAATCAGTCCGTTTTGAATAAAAAACCTATCAGTGACAATCATCACCTTTTCAGTTCCGAAATCTCTTACCAATTTCGGAAGGTCACTAAGCGTGTTTTTTCCAAAAATTGAGGCTTTGGGAGAATTGAACACAAATCCTTTATCCATATTACCAGCCGTTAATTCTTTGATAATTATTATCCCATCTGGACAGCACAACTCTTTGTTTGGTGTAGAACATCACTCCTTCGGTACCCTGCATGTGGAGGTCCCCATAGAACGAATCATTCCAACCTGCAAAAGGGAACAATGCCATTGGAGCTGGTACCCCCACGTTAATACCTACCATTCCACAGTTGATTTTAGAGGCAAATTCTCTGGCATATCTTCCGTTGGAAGTGTAGATTGTTGCCCCATTACCAAATGGAAGTTGGTTTAACCATGAAATAGCCTCATCCAGATTTTTTGGTGACAGGACCGAAAGAACTGGACCAAAGATCTCTTCCTCAAATAAATCTATTTCAGGACTAACCTGATCCAGTAATGTAGGCCCGACAAAAAAACCCTTTTCCGGTATACCTATCCTCCCATCTCTTAGAATTTCGACTCCCTTTTTTTCTGAGGCAGTGATTGTATCGGTAATTCTTTCTTTACTTCTCGCATCAATTACTGGCCCCATATCCACCTTCCTTCCCGAACCGGTATCTCCGATTACAAGGCTATCCATGACTTCAACCAATTTGGATTTAAGAGATCCGGCAATTCCTCCTATTCCAACTAGCAAGGATCCAGCCATACACCGCTGCCCAGCACAACCAAAAGCTGCACCTGAAATTGCGCGAATGGTGGATTCGGGGTCTGCGTCCGGCATGACCAACTGTACATTTTTTGCTCCTCCCCCTGCCTGGACTCTCTTACCTAAAGCTGAAGCAAGTCTATAAACATGCTTTGCAATGGCCGAAGAACCCACAAAGCTTATTGAGGCTATTCCTGGATGGGAGCACAGTGCATCTACCACTTCTTTTCCACCATGTACGATATTCAATACCCCAGGCGGAAGACCTGCCTCTAAGAAAAGCTCTGTAAGCCTGATTGCCGTAAAGGGAACTTTTTCACTGGGTTTGAGAATAAAAGCATTACCACAGGCAATGGCAATAGGAAACATCCACATAGGCACCATAGCCGGAAAATTAAAAGGTGAAATCCCCGCACAGACTCCAAGAGGTTCCCTGATGGTGATACCATCTATTTCGGGAGCTATATTAGAAAGACTTTCACCTTTGAGCAGGTGTGCAATCCCACAGGCAAACTCCACAACTTCATAACCTCTTCTAATGTCCCCCCTGGCCTCATCGATGGTCTTCCCGTTTTCAAGAGTGATCATTTCAGCAATAGACTCCATATGCAGTTCTATCAATGCTCTATATTTAAAAAGAATTTCTGCCCTTTTTGTCGGCGGCATTCTTGACCAATCAGCAAAAGCTTTCTTTGCGATTCCAACTGCATGATCCACATCCCCAGCTGTTCCTTCCGGTGTAAGCCCGATGATTTCGCCTGTTGATGGATTAAATACTGGATAATTGACGGAATTTTCCTTATATATTCTTTTCTCACCCATGATCATGGGTACTTTTGGAATTTCTTGTTTTTCTACTATCATTAGTTTGTTCTTGAATTTTGTTAATTATTTACCTGACTTAGGTATAAGATTGTTCAAACCGTTACCTCTATATGTTTCAAAATAAAAGATGGATCAATGTCAATGCCCAGACCCGGACCAGTGGGAACTTTGATTTTCCCCCCTGTGATTTTTAAGGGTGAACTAGGACATTCGAATGGAATATTACTCTTGGCTCCATGTGTCTCATGGTGCTCCCCTGCATTTGGAATTGCTGAGACAAAATGGATATCATACAGATAACCAAGTCCTCCGGCTGACATATGGGGCACGCAGCTTTTCCCCATTGCATGTGCCATTTTGGCAACTTTCATAGACCTGATAAAGCCCCCAAAATAAAAATTATCAGGCTGGACAATTTCAATTCCATCATTTGCCAATAGCCAGCGGAAATTGTAAAAACTGTAATCCTGTTCACCGTTGGCTATAGGAATATCCAAACTGTCGGCCACCGCTTTGATATCCTCAAAATGGTCAAACATTACCGGTTCCTCAAAGTATTTGTAATTATTCTCTTGAAGCATTTTCCCAACCTGGATTGCTTCTTTAGTAGAATAATATCCGTTAGCATCGGCATAAAGGGCCATCTTGTCCCCATAGATCTCCCTTACCTTGGGTATGAGTTTTTCAGTTTTTCCGATTGGCCCCTTATAATACAGTTCCTTTGTCCAGGCATGTTGATATCCGACCTTAATCTTAAGTGCATTGACATCATATTGAGAAACTGTATTTTGTATTAGTTCAAGATGTTCTTCCAATGGCTTTTCCCTGAACTCGGTGGCTATGTAAACTCCCACTTCAGGGTTATGGATTTCCCCAATTAGGTTTCCCAAGGATTTGCCAGCAATCTTACCCATCATGTCAAGAACTGCAAATTCAATGGTTGCAACAGGTATCCCTATTGAAATCCCATTATATCTAAAATTTAGGCTGTAGATATAGACCCTTTCTATAATATCATCAAGATCCCTAGCGTCTTTTCCTATAAAAAAAGGTTGTACTTTTCTTAAAAAAAGAGGATAAAGGTTTTTGAGTTCCGAATGGCCTACGGAAATCCCTTCTGCTCCTTCCGAAGAACGCACTTTACAAAGGAAGCTGTCTCCATAGTTTAATAAAGAAATGCTTTCAATGTGCACAGGTTCTGAAAAAAGTTCCCTTTTAAAAACAGGCTTTTGTAGTTCTTCATCAAGTATTTTATAATTCATGGATTTCTCCCCATCCAATATCCCATTTGAAAAATCCCTACAGGAAAGCATAGAGGATGAGCCTGTAGCAATAGTTCCAAGCACTACTTTTGATATAAATTCCCTTCTGTTGTTTTTCATCTGATATCTGTTCTATTTCTTGCTGCCTTCTTTCATGTCTGGATAGTTTCTGATCATACCATACCAAAAACATTGTAAAGGAAAATGATAAAAAAGACAGCTGAGGTTTTTATGACTGTCATGACTAAAATATCCCCATAGGACTGTTTGTGAGTTAGTCCGGTAACAACCAGAAGTGTGATAATAGCCCCATTGTGTGGAAGAGTGTCCATCCCCCCACTGGCCATTGAGGCAACCCGGTGAAGTACTTCCGCCGGAATGCACAGATCTGATGCCTGTTGAAGGTAAGATTCATTCATTGTGGCAAGTGCTATGCTCATTCCTCCTGAGGCGGAGCCTGTAATACCAGAAAGGACAGAAACAGTTACAGCTTCATTTACCAATAAATTATTAAAAGTATCAGAAATTAGGTCAGTGACAGCATGAAAACCCGGAAGAGCAGCAATTACGGCCCCGAAACCATATTCAGAGGCAGTGTTCAAAGTCGCCAGCATTGCACCACTGACCCCAAGGTTCAATTCAGTAGCAAAGTTTTTTCTAACATGGCTAAAGGCAAATGCAACAACGGTAAGGATTCCAAAAACCAAGCTGATCTGAACAGCCCAAATAGCGGTTACCTTTGAAATTTCTATTTCAGGCAAACCATTGAATCCCATATCTGAAAACCTATAAATAGTTCCATAATATTTAGGGACCATTTCTGTAAAAGCCTTGTTTAGCACTGCTACTACCACCAATGGGAGAATGGCCACTATTGGTTTAGGAAGAGACTCTCTGATTTCCTCATCTGGTTCATTGAAATGTCCCTCCCCATACCCCTCACCATTTACAGTTGCAGAATTTTTTCTCCATCCCAGATAGATCATGCCCAACAAAAAAATGAACAGCCCGCCTGACAGTCCCAGCCATGGCGCCGCCCAAGAATCGGTCTGAAAAAATGCTGTTGGAATAATATTCTGTATCTGAGGTGATCCTGGGAATGCATCCATGGTAAAAGTAAAAGCTCCTAGAGCAATGGTTGCGGGAAGTATCCTTTTTGGGATATCTGCGGCTTTAAAAAGTTCTGCACCAAAGGGGTAAACAGCAAATGCAACTACAAACAGAGAAACACCACCATAGGTCAAAACGGCACATACAGTAACAATGGCCAAAATGGCATTGTGTTTACCGAAAACTTTTAAGGTAAAGGAGGTAATGGATTTTGCAAACCCGGACATGGCGATGACTTTCCCGAATATTGCTCCCAGCAGAAAAACCGCAAAGTACAGTTTTATAAAGTCCACCATCCTTTCCATAAACACTCCTGAAAAGAAAGGCATAACAAGGTCTGGCGAATTCAGGAAAACCGCCATTAATGCTGCAACCGGAGCAAAAATTATCACACTGTACCCCTTGTATGCCACATAGATCAGAAAGACGAGAGAAAATAAAATTACAGCTATATCCATTGCAAGATTTTATTATGAAGTTAGTGTGGGCCAGGCGCTTTTCGGTATAATGATGTTATCCGAGAATTCCAATAAATACTTTCCATTTCAGGCAGTTTCCCCTTGGATACTATATCTCTTGACCCTTAGGGCAGCCTGTTCCTTATGGGCCATAAAGCCTTCTATTTCACACAATCTCATGGCATATTCTCCGATGAGGAGACTTGCTTCGGGGGTGCATTTCTGGTAGGTGCAGTTTTTGAGAAATTTCCCAACCCATAGCCCACCAGTATATTTAGCGGCCTTGTTGGTCGGAAGGGTGTGATTGGTGCCGATAACCTTATCACCATAAGCCACGTTTGTTTCCTTTCCCAAGAACAGAGCTCCGTAATTGGTCATATTTTCCAGAAAGTAATCCGGGTTTTTCGTCAGGACTTCAACGTGTTCATATGCAAGTCTGTCTGCTTGGTAAACTGCTTCTTTTTCATCTTTTACAAGGATTATCTGGCCATTATTCTCCCAAGCCGGACCTGCAATATCCGCTGTGGGAAGTTTCTGAAGCTGTTTTTTTATTTCAATTTCAGTTTCTAGTGCAAGTTCCTTGGAAGTGGTGATAAGCGCACCAGGGGAAGTGGGACCATGTTCGGCTTGTCCTAGGATATCGCAGGCGACCATTTCCGCATCTGCTGTTTCATCGGCGATTACCAGAACTTCAGTAGGTCCTGCAAAAAGATCAATGCCAACTTTTCCGAAAAGCTGCCTTTTAGCCTCTGCCACATATGCATTCCCGGGTCCAACAATCATGTCAACCGGCTCAATGGATTCAGTACCTATTGACATTGCAGCAATTGCTTGTACCCCACCAAGAATATAAATTTCATCAGCTCCTGCCAATGCCATGGCAACAATGGTTGCTTTTGGGATTTCACCTTTTATGGGTGGGGTAAAACCAATGACCCTTTTTACGCCGGCTACTTTGGCAGTAAGTATACTCATATGTGCTGAAGCCACCATCGGGTATCTACCTCCTGGAATGTAACATCCCACACTGTTCACCGGAATGTTCTTATGTCCTAGAATTACTCCTGGCAAGGTTTCCACTTCGATATCTTTAATGGAATCCTTTTGCAATTGTGCAAAATTTCGGATTTGTTCTTGGGCAAACTTTATGTCCCTGATTACTCCTGGATCTGTCTGGTTGAATATCTGTTTCAATTCCTGTTCGGTCAGTCTGAAGCTCTTGGGGCTCCAACTATCAAATTTTTCAGAATAGGACCTTACTGCCCTATCTCCATTTTCCTCAACATCTTTAATAATCTGGGCCACTACTTTGGTGACACCAAAATTCTCTTCCATAACCTGTGCTTCAGGTTTGCCTTTTTTTAACCAAATGGCCATAATTTTTCTTGTTTTGATTGAATTGATTTTTTTGAATTACACGGTAGAAAAATGGATTGAAAAATAATCTTCCAACTTATCCAATTCCACATGAATACTGTCCCCCAAAAATTTGACACTGCAGTTACCCTGGCTTTTTAAAATCTTAAAACTTTTGGGGCTTTCACCAGGAATTTTGGCGCTTACCAAGATATTATTAACTGGAATTAGTTTCCGGATAGGGCGGACCGGCCCAGAAGTAGTGTTGACTAGAGAAAGAACATATTGTCCCTTTTCGATGAGGGAAGCGGTCAGTCCGAGATTGACACTTGGCGGGGCATTTGTCTCTACTGGGACATGATCTTCAAGAAGGTATCTAAATGCCCTTGCCAATAAGTTTCTTGGATCGGCATGTCCTATTTCATGGCTTAGCAGATCAGGTTGGTTTGCAAAATAGATAACCTTCCCTTTACCAAAGGTATTTTCCACAATTGTGGGATATTCAGTGGAAAATGAATTTACCCATGATTTGTCAGGAGGCTGGTTCTGTATGGTAGGCACCCAGGTACATATTACTTTTGTACTGGGGTAAGGTTTACAGAGTGCCGTATAGGCGGCATTAAAAAGTAGTTCAGTTTCACGGCTGTCCTCTGCCACCAATGGATGTGATTTATCAAGTATATATTGATAATTATCACTTTTTGTATTTTCTCTTATTCCCGAATAACCTACACCGAAAAGTTCATGAAGTCGGTAGTTGCCCAAAGGATTGCCTTTTTCATCATATAGGCCGGTTGCATATGTAGCTACCAAATTTCCACCGTTATTTACATAATTTTTAAGTATTTCAGATTCTTTAAGGGAAAGGCATTTAACATTTGGTAAAATTATAAGTCTGTATTTTTGAAGTTTTGCTGCATCCAGATAATCATCTATGATAAAATCATGCGGGATATGCTCTTCTACAAGGACAGTTTCAGTACCCCTTATTTCATTTCCAAACAGCGCTTCATCTTCAGATTTTCTCCTGTAAGATTCCCTTGTGGAATTAGAATAATAAATGCCTACATTACAGAAAGGGATTTGCTGTTCAAGGATTTTTTCATGTTCCCTGACAAACATATAGGTATCTTTTTCATTGAATGCATTTCTGTTATCATGTGTGAGTGTAGGGACATTTGTAAAATAACAGTTCCAGAATCTGCCGCCTACCGAAAGCATCTGCCAAAGCCAAATCTTCAAGTCGATTGAGGGATCGGAAACCAGCCGGTGGGAAGTTCCGTTGCTACCATACATGACCACCGCTTCCTTTTCAGGATGCATTGATTTTAGGAATTTTATGATAGTAGTCCCATAATTCAGGTCAAAATAATATTTATCCGAACCATGACCTGTCAAAAATGCTACGCTGACTAAAATATCAAAATGACGTCTGGCATTATCGAACCCCAGGCCCCAGTCCAGTTGCTGCCCCACATCATAAATACTAAAAATCTCAGCGGTGTATACCTTGTCTTCGCCAAACGATTTTACTGTCTTTTTAATGTTTTCCATACACCTGTCTGCCTCTCTTCTTTTCCAGACCATGTATTCTTCTATTTCCTCAGTTGAAACAGTTCTTCTCTCAGGAAGAGCTTTACCAGCAAAATCAAGAAAGGACTCCCTGCAAGCATTACAGTAACAGATACCGTTAAACCCTGGAGAATTATGCCAAATTCCATCCACCCTGTAATTCTTCAGGACATAAGCCACGAATTCATTTGCGTATTGGTTCCGGTGCTCTCCTAGGTAACATGAAGAATAAAGTTCAGGCTTGGTATATGTGAGCTTGACAGGCTTCCCATCGGGATCTTTCATAAACCAATTCGGAAATTTATTGTAAACATGCTCTTCTACTCCCCTGAAGTCAATTCTGGCGATAACCCTTATGTTTTCCTTTTGGCAGGCCTCTGTAATTTCCCGCAACACATCTCTTTCTCCCATTTCTTTATTGATGTTTCCACCAGGCAAAGGGTTCTGAAAAAAATCCACTATTCCTCCTGCATTGACGCAGAGTGTATTATAACCACCATTTTTTAGGTAGTCCACCACCTTGGAAGCATCATAGTTCCTTGCATCAATTTCCCTGAGCACGGTATGCATGATCCTAACAGGTTTCTGGTACCAGTGAAGGGGCAAAAGTGGATTTTGCTTTTGGTCAATAATGTTTGCAGAGGCAAACGCCGGAGTAAGCAAAAAACCTCCTGTGACCAAACTGCCTGTCTGCAAAAAGTTTCTTCTTGAGATCATGATTCCGTTAGCTTTAGTTCCGTTTCCTAAATCGGGGATTATTTTATTTTTCATTTATCGGAATTTATAATTGAATCTTTGGCTATCTGAATATCTCTTACTACCTGTGGCCTGAGTTGTTCCCAGGAAAATTCTTTGAATTCTTCACCGTAACGCTGGGTGCTAACATGGGGCGTGGGGTAATACCTTCCACTGGTGTATCTGATTACCATGTCCCAGTGGTCTAGGCATTTCTCAAGGAGCTCAACTGCTTTTTCCTTTTTGGATTCATCCCCAGTATTTCGGAAATCCTGAAGGGCAACTCCAGCCCTGAGTTTATCAGCAAAATAAAGCCCGAGGTAGCTCCAAGTGGCTATATCATCGAGTTCTGAAACCAGAGCTCCGCTAAAGGATGAAGTCTTATTATAAAGCGTTCCGATGAGTTCAAGGGATTTCCTACTGTCCGATTCGGAGAGTTCTGCCAGTTTTAATGGTGAAATCTTTTGTGGTCCGAGCTTTTCACCCATTCCAACCATCTTGGAATAGTCAGCTATGGAAACCATGTCTGGATCCAATGTTTCATGGTTGATCAGCTGGTCCACGGAAATGAAGGGGGATGACCTGTCAAACCACTTGGTCCTTGAAGATGGTTCTGCTTCAATAAATCCTTCCGAATAAAGGGTATAATCCCAGGTTGACCTATAAAATGATGCAAGTCTTAAAGGCATGTTCCCTGAAAGTTTATATGCTTCAAAAAGCGGCTCTCCCTTTCCTTTCCCGAATCTCCTTTCAATTTGGTCAATAAAGTAGCTGTCAGGTGTATCAGGCCTGTAGAGTAATCTTCCCCAGGTTTTGTAAAACATCCATTGTTTTTCAAAAGCATACTGCCAAGTTTTTACCGGGGAAAGTTTATGGGAATAATCCATCGCCGGAATAAAACCTTCTGAACCTATAAAATAACCGTTTACATATTCTTTGGTGTTTTCAGAAATATGTTCCCTTATAAAATCCGGCTGTCCCCAACGGAGGATAAAAAAATCCTCATTCCTGACCATCCATTGTATCCGGTAATTGTGGGGTATAGGATTCCAGAATCTCTCGTCGAGTTCACCGGAATGATAGTCATGTGTGATAGCCAACTTTGGTGTGGAATGTCCGTGTGACCAGTTGAATTTGATCTCCACCAGGGCAGGATCTTTCAGGTCGGCCCTGTCAATTAGGTTCCTCATGGCCACAGGGTCACCTGCAAGCACTGATCTGTGGATAAATTTCACGGGTCTTTTTGCGGCTTTCATTCCGGCAACAAAAGTTTCCTCAATCCATTCTTCACGTTTTTGGGGAGTCATTTCCATTTCCCCGAAATTCCCCATCCAATCGGCAAGGGTAACGCCGATTCCGGTAAGGTCATCATATTCATTGATAAGCTGGGTTACAGACTCTTTAGTATATTTTTTTACGGTCTCTGACAAATCATTGTATTCCCTTACTCCATATGCTTCGGCAAACTCCGGGGAAACAACAATGTTCCAGTTGACAATAAAAGTCTGTATGCCCCTGATTTTTGCCATCCTAAATAGGGTTTTCCAAAAGTTTTTCCATTCTTCCATTTCCACATCATTAAAAGGACTTGCCTGGGGAAAGTTTTCAGAGCTGATCATATAAGGAAATGGATGGTTATTCCACAGGGAAAGGACATTGAGCCTGTTTTCAACCATCATATCAAGGAATCTTTCCCAAAATGAAATATCCCGGCTGATATGAGTGTGTACTTCTGTAGCCGCACTCGATCTGTAAGGCGACCAGGGCAGATTGAATTTTACAATCCTATATTCAAATGCAGGGTTGACAAGTCTAGCCTCATATTCATTAATATCTCTTTTGGAGAGAAGATGTTCACCGATATCGAGCAGACCATAAACTGCCCCATTCTGGTCGATTGACAGAACAAATATTGATCTGCCCCCTTTTATTTTTTTAATTTTGAAACCTTCAGGACCAATGTTTTCAAAATCTGTATCCTCAATAATGTCATCAAAAAATAAAGAATAATCCCCTTTGACTACTACGGTGATATTGGGAATTTCCATTACCTGACTAAGGTCGGATAACCTAAGTTGAATACCGTCGTAATAAAGTTCTTTTTTAAGTTCTCCTGCAGCAAAGGAAATCTGCTCATTTTGGGTATTGAAGGCAACAGAAATGAGCTCCCTTCCAATTCCTGTACTAATATTTCCCAAGAGCAGAAATATGACCAAATAAAATTTTTTCATAAACTATAGAATAGAATAATTGAGACTACAAAATCCATTGTCAAGAAGTAGTGAAATGGCAATTCAATAAGACATCACTTAAGTATTCTTAAGATATAGAATTTTGAATTTTTACATTACTTATCTATAAGAGCATAAAAAACACTCAGATGACCCCATTATATTTTAAAAAATGTATAAGTTACTTAATATTTAATATGTATATCCGCAATGATACCAGTAATCTTTTTAATTGCGGTTTATAACCATACCGATAATTATTCTATGTTAAATTTCTATCAAGAAATGTTTTTTTCTCTCTTATTTACTTTTTTTAATTTTTGTCAGGCAAAGGGGAACCAGGCTCTGCTGTAGAGCAACCTGTTAGGAATAGTCTGTCAAACTGGAATGATCGGGGAGCGGGATCCAACCGGGTAAACATTTTTGAAAATTGCACCTGGAAAATTTCTCTTAAGGTAATCTAATCTCCCAGAACCTAGCTATCGGATTTCTAAACAAAGGTTTTGTGCTCTAGAAATTCTGACTTTACTGCTATCGTCAAATACTTTTTGTGAACTTCGATTCCCACATAAATTTCTTGACCGCCGAAATCTTTTTTTTGTATTTTGTGTAGTTTCATTAGCAATGAGAGATTTATTAAATTTTGTTTGATACTTATAATTTACATTTCTCTCTTAGCTTTTTTTAAACATGCAAACCTGATATTGGATTCACCTCTGCGGTGGAGTTATTATGGATATTGATTCTAGGTTCCCTGAATGTTCTATGTAATTCAGTTAGTGCTATGATTGCAGATAATCATAATATTTAATATTAAAAGTTTAAATTCAATTGATTCGATAAATCTGCTTTCTAAATTGACTTAGAAAAAAAACAGCAAAACAACTAAATAAATTGTTTTACATCTTATAATAACTAAAACAAGAAGGAGTGTTAGATTGAACTTTGTAAAATATTAAGCCCTTTCTTAAACATTTCTTTATGATTTACACAAACATGAAGGAATAAAATTTAAGTTAAAGCTTAAAAAAAGATTAGGAGTGAATTCAATCCAAAAATCACTTGAAATTTCTATTTCATTACAAAGTCCGCTTATACTTGCCCCAAAAGTATCCCGGAAAGATCAGTGCTTTTAATTTCCAGTCATTTTTTTCCTTCAAACTCAGATTTGGATTGCCATGTACTGCTTTGTACATTTTTCCCGCCATCAGGGTATGGGCGATCAAAAGAAGGAAAACAATGGCATAAATGATCAACTCAGTCATATTTTTTGCATGGCTAATGCAGCCCAATTATCTTTTACTTTTTTCCCAATTAAAACCAATCCATGGCTATTGGCTTCTTTTTCAATATCGGGAATATCATGTTCATAAAACCCGCTCAACAAAAGGTAGCCCTGTTCCTTAATCAATCCGCTGTACACCTCCATTTCATCCAGTAAAACGTTCTTGTTGATATTGGCAAGGACAATATCAAATTTGCCCTGTGGATTTACTTCCCGCACAGTTCCTCTTCCCATTCGGACAGCGGCCATTCCGTTCAGGTCAAAGTTTTCATTTCCGTTTTGGACACACCACTCGTCAATATCAAATGCCTCTACTAAAGCAGCACCTAATTGATGTGCCATTATTGCTAAAATACCTGTTCCTGCTCCAATATCCAAAACCCGCTTACCTTGGTGGTCAAGGTTCAACTGATGAGAAATCATCAAATAGGTAGTTGCATGATGGCCAGTGCCAAAAGACATTTTAGGGTTGATGACAATTTCAAATGGAAACTCTGGTTTGGTGGGGTGAAATGATGCTCTGACATATACCTGATCCCCTACAGTGATGGGATCATAGTTTTTCTCCCACTCCTCATTCCAATTGACCTTGGGCATTACCCCCTCTTGAACTGAAATTTTGGCTGCTTCCTTATATTTATCGATAATTTCCATAAATGCCTCCCTCTGGAAAACATCTTCCTGGATGTAAGCATCCAAACCTTCATCCGTTTCCAAAAAGGAATCAAATCCAATTTCAGACAGCTCTGCTATCAATATTTCTCTGTAGGCTTCGGTACAGGTAATCTTAAATTCAAGGTATTGCATCTAATTGAGGGGTAGCATTTGAGAAGTGGCCATGGCATAAACAAGCGCAAAAAATCAACCGGAAGCATAATGCTTCCGGTTGATTTTTTTAAAAGGATTTAACGATCTCCACAAAGTCCCTTGATTTCAAGGAAGCTCCTCCGATCAATCCCCCGTCCACATCAGGTTTGGAGAATATTTCTTTAGCATTGGACGGATTACAGCTACCTCCGTAGAGGATTGAAATTCCTTCTGCAATATTGCTTCCATATTTTGAAGCAAGGTGATTTCTTAAAGCAGCATGCATATCCTGAGCTTGATCAGAGCTTGCAGTTCTTCCTGTACCAATGGCCCAAATGGGCTCATATGCAATAACAATTTTGGAAATTTCATCGGAAGAAAATCCAAAAAGACTTTCTGTCAGCTGTTCCTTCACGTATGTTTCATGCGTGCCAGATTCCCTAATTTCCAAGGGTTCACCACAACAAAAGATTGGGGTCAGACCATTATCAAGCGCTTGTCTGGTTTTGGCAGTTAGCAGTTCGTTGGATTCTTTGAAATATTCCCTTCTCTCGCTATGTCCCAAAATGACAAACTTGGCACCAAAGGAAGCCAGCATTCCGGCAGAAACTTCCCCTGTATAAGCGCCTGATGCCTTATCGGAACAATTTTGTGATCCGAGGAAAAGATTGGGGGCATCCCCTATCAGTTTTTTCACAGGATAGAGATGCACAAAAGGAGGATTAAGTACTACAGTCACATCCTTTACATGCTCATCCTTGAGCATATTAACAATTTCAGAAGTAAGCTTTTGGCCTTCATCGAAATTTAGGTTCATTTTCCAGTTACCAGCTACAATTTTACTACGCATGATGTTTAATGGTTTGAAGATTGAATTTGAAAAAAATAACCCGAAGGATTACTTTGGGGTCAAAAATACACAAAATGTCCTACCCACGAAAAGAATATGGCAACCAAGGACCCAAAAAGCAATGGTCTCTACAAGAAGCCAAAGTGAAAGTTGCAGCCTATTGTGCTTATCAGGAGCGTTGTCAGGAAGAAGTAAGGACAAAATTGGCTGAAAGGGGGATCTTCGGAACAGAGGCTGAAGATTTGATCGCTACAATGATTTCAGAAGGCTTCATTAATGAAGAAAGGTATGCACAGGCCTTTGTGAGAGGCAAATATCGTTTGAAAAAATGGGGGCGAAATAAAATCATCAATGAACTGAAATCAAGAAAAATCAGCCCCAACTGCATCAAATCAGGATTAAAGGAAATTGACGGAGAAGAATATTGGGGCATCCTAATTCATGTCGCTGAAAAAAAATGGCAATCTCTAAAAGAAACTGATGGAATGAAAAAGAAATTCAAAACCCATCAATATCTAATGGGAAGGGGGTTTGAACCTGATTTGATCCAAATGGCAATTGAAGAGATCATTTTGGCTTAAAATCTTTAAAAAATGAACCGAAACGACTAATTTGCAAAAGTTTTCGTATCCTAATGATTCAAAAATTATTCCCACTTGACAAAAACTATATCCTTAGACAGGCGCAAACTGTCATGGAAGAGGATATGCTGGATTTGATGGTTTTTGAATTGAAAAAATCCTACACCCAGCTCTACAATCCTTTGATGTTGATGGATACCACCTTTTCTAGGATATTGGACACTTTTGAATATCCTAAAGAAAATTTAAGGGTTATTTACAGGCAACTCTGTGGAGTATACCGGTACCAAAATGGAGATAATCAGCTTGAACTGCTTTTTGATGGAAGAAGCCATTTTGAAAAATTCAAAGAGGATTGGCACTCCCAATTGACAAGATGGCTGAGAGAATTGGGCAAGCAAGAGATTTATGTTAAAAACATGCTGCGATTAAGTATACTTTTTGATAACGAAAGCCGAGCTGAGTGGTCAGAAAATCAGTGCAAAGCATTTCTTAACAATTACTTTGACCTCAAAATTGTAAAGAGAAAAGGTGAGCTCAAATTATTGAAAAGAGCTTAATTACAGAAAAGTTTATACCAAGATTGGAAATTGCGACAAATCATCTTCCTGTAGAACGTTGATTTCATACAGGAAATCCGCATGTAATTCAGTGTTGAAAATTAAATTTTGTCTGGAATTTCGAAAAAATTAACTGGCTTAAAACAATAAAGCCCCGCTGTCATACGAGGCTTTAAGTACCAGGAGCGGGAATCGAACCCGCACGGCCTAAGCGGCCACAAGATTTTAAGTCTTGCGTGTCTACCAGTTCCACCATCCCGGCTTACTCTATCGCTAGAGCTTAAATATTAACAAAAACAAGAAAGCCCTTTTTTGAAAGGGCCTTTTTTGAGCGAGAGACGAGATTCGAACTCGCGACCCCAACCTTGGCAAGGTTGTGCTCTACCAACTGAGCTACTCTCGCTTATTGCAGTAAAATCACTTTGACCTTATATCTCCGTGTTTTGTGTGTGCAAAGGTAAATCAGTTTTCTAAATTTGCAAAAGGCTATAGAATTTTTTTTGGCTTTTTTAAAGCATGAATTCTGCTCAATTATGAGAATCAGCCACTTAATTTATCCCATAAGAAATAAGGGTTTTAATCACTTCAGCCACATTTTTGGCATTGAGCTTTTTCATAATACTTTTTCTATGGGTGAATACCGTATTTCTGGAAATAAATAATTTCTCAGCTATCTCTTGAGAATCCATACCTTTGACCAGGTAAGAACCAATTTCAATTTCTTTTTTAGTCAAAGGAATATCCTGTTTGACATCATTCTTTTTGAAAAGGACCTTTTCTCCGTTATCCTTCGTGTAAGAAAAACTCCAATCATAACCTGTCAAATGCTCATGGTTATTGATTTGGAAGGCTATATGCAGGTCATAAACAAAATTTCCTTCCTGGTCCACCAGATAAGGCTTGGCTTTGGTAAAAAACCAAATCTCATGCCCATCATCTTTATGTAGCCATCTTACAGTATAAGATAGCTCAAATGTCTTTTTTTCAGAAAGACTGGCCTGATTGAAAGTTTCCAAAACCTTATTATTAAAAGCGACATGCTCTTGGGCATCTTCTGGATGGAGTGCTGAGATGACTCCTGCAATTCCGTTTTTCTTTAAAAACTCAACTGAATAACCGCTTATTTGCTCGATGTTTTCTGTGAAAAAGGCAAGGCTCAAATCCCTGTAATCAAAACATCCCATTACAATGCCTTCCTTTAAAGCCAAATTCTGGCTAAATCTTCTCAGGTCTTCTAAAATATCCCTTTCCTCAGGATAGTAAGTTGGAGACTTTTTTTTCCAATAAGAAAAAAAATCAGATAGCTTATTTTGTTTTTTAAGCTCCTCTAACAGACTGATTTCCATAAGTTTTGTTTAAGTTTTATTTGGGCTGTACTTTTCGGTCTAAATCAACGTTGATTTCAAAAGTCAAGTTTCTTTTTTATCTCATTTAATTTGATCAATGCTTCAATCGGTGATATGGCATTGATGTCAATTTGTGCAATCATATCCTGTACTTCTTTGTATTTCGGGTCTATATCGAAAAGGCTCAACTGATAGTTGTTTTTAGGCATTTCCTTCAAAGAATTTTTTGAAGCTTTCATGGCTTTGTCTTTTTCCAAATGTACCATAATCTCTGCCGCCCTTAGTACAACAGGATTGGGCATGCCTGCCATTTGGGCAACATGGATACCAAAACTGTGTTCACTTCCTCCTTCCTTCAGTTTTCGCATAAAAATCACCTTATTACCAACCTCTTTTACAGAAACGTTGAAATTTTTGATTTTCGGAAAATCTTCTGCCAACTGGTTGAGTTCATGGTAATGGGTAGCAAACAATGTTTTTGCCCGGGTCTTCGGGTGGTTGTGCAGGAATTCCACAATTGACCAAGCTATGCTTATTCCATCATAGGTGGATGTTCCCCGACCGATTTCGTCCATCAGAACCAAACTTCTATCAGAAAGATTATTCAGGATGCTGGCCGTCTCTGTCATTTCAACCATAAAAGTAGATTCACCTTTTGATAAATTATCAGACGCGCCGACTCTTGTAAACACCTTATCTATAATACCAATACGTGCATAGGATGCAGGTACAAAACTTCCCATTTGAGCCATGAGCACGATCAGGGCAGTCTGCCTTAAAAGTGCAGATTTACCAGCCATATTGGGGCCTGTAATGATTATAATCTGCTGACTTTCATTGTCCAGATAGATGTCATTCGGCACATAAGCCTCCCCTACGGGTAGTTGCTTCTCAATGACCGGATGCCTTCCATCCTTGATTTCCAGAGCATCTGTATCAGAAATTTTTGGTTTACTGTATTTGTTGGTTTTTGCTACATTGGCAAAAGACAACAGACAATCCAAGGTGGCCAAGATCCGGGCATTTTGCTGGATTTGAATTACATAGTCTGAAGCATCTTGTACCAATGCCTGAAAGTAACGTTGCTCAATGGCAATCATACGCTCCTCAGCATTCAGGATCTTTTCTTCATATTCTTTGAGCTCAGGGGTAATGTACCTCTCTGCATTGACCAATGTCTGTTTCCTGATCCATTCCTCAGGCACCTTGTCCTTATGGGCATTGGTCACTTCCAGATAATAGCCAAAGACTTTGTTAAAGGCTACTTTGAGCGAACTGATACCTGTCCTTTGCAATTCTCTCTGCTGTAAAGCCAATAGGTAATCTTTTCCGGTATTGGCCAGGCCCCTGTATTCATCCAGTTCCGAATCCACCCCATCTTTGATTATACCTCCCTGATGCACCAGCATAGGAGCATCCTCCTGAAGTTCTTTTTCGATTTTCTCCAAAAGGAATTCACATGAATTGATCTGATCTGCTAGTTTTCTGAGTGATTCGCTTTCGGATGCGCGCAACAGGTCCCTGATAGGTAGGGTATTTTTCAACGCTTTTTTCAGTTGATTCATTTCCCTTGGATTGATTCTCCCTACTGCCACCTTTGAAATCAGCCTTTCCAAATCACCAATATGTCTAAGATGAGAAAGGATTTCTTCTCCCAATGGGTTGTTTTCAAAGAAAAACTCGACAACCTTCAGTCTTTCCTCAATTAATTCCTTCTCTTTAAGGGGAAGCACCATCCATTTCTTCATCATTCTGGATCCCATTGGGGTAACGGTCTGATCCAGAATATTGATCAAAGGAACTCCCCCATCTTGCTGGGGATAGACAAGCTCCAGGTTTCTGATAGTGAATTTGTCCAGCCAGACAAATTTTTCCTCGGCAATCCTAGAAATGGAAGCTATATGCTTAACTTCTTTATGTTCCGTTTCTTCCAAATAAAACAAGACTGCACCTGCTGCCACGATGCCCAATTCCAGATTGTCTATACCAAAACCTTTCAGGTTGGCAGTGGCAAAGTGCCCGGTCAACTTTTCATAGGCGTAATCAAATTGATACACCCAATCTTCACAATGAAAAGTGGAAAACTGCTCTTTGAGCATTTCCTGGGCTCTCTGTCTGTATGCTTTGGAATAAATGACTTCGGAGGGGCTAAAGCTTTGTAATAACTTTTCAATGTACTGTTGACTGCCTTCCGCACTCATAAATTCTCCGGTCGATAGATCCAAAAATGCAATTCCAAGGTTTTCTTTCCCAAAGTGAATGGAGGCAAGGTAATTGTTCTTCCGCTTATCAAGTACATTATCATTGAATGAAAGACCCGGAGTCACCAATTCAGTTACACCCCTTTTGACAATACCTTTTACCTCTTTGGGATCTTCCAATTGATCACAGATAGCTACCCTGTTACCGGCACGTACTAATTTTGGAAGATAACTGTCCAAAGAATGATGGGGAAATCCCGCTAATTCAATATGGGATGCTGCCCCATTAGCCCTTTTGGTAAGAACAATATCGAGGACTTTACTGGCTACAATGGCATCTTCTCCAAAAGTCTCATAAAAATCCCCCACTCTAAACAAAAGCAAGGCCCCAGGATGTTTTGCTTTAATAGCATTATATTGTTTCATTAATGGGGTTTCCTTGACTTCCTTTTCCTTCTCTTTGGCCATATCGTCCCTGAATTAAATCTTTGTGCTAATTTTGGAATAAATTCAAAACCTGAAATTAAGAGATATCAAAGGGTAAACAAAACCTCATGAAGAAATTAAGCATGGAAGAACTCAACCGCTTATCGGTTGAGGAATTCAAAAAAAGGGATAAAGCACCTTTGGTCATAGTGTTGGACAATGTGAGAAGTCTGAATAATGTGGGTTCAGCATTCCGGACTTCTGACGCCTTTTTAATAGAAAAAATATGCCTTTGTGGGATCACGGGAACTCCTCCTCATCGTGAAATTCAAAAAACTGCATTGGGAGCAACGGAATCAGTAGAATGGGAATATTTTGAAAATACCAGTAAAGCCATTGAAGAGTTAAGGGAGGCGGGATTCAACATTTGTGCATTAGAACAGGTTGATCAGTCAGTTCCTTTGAATGAATTTCAACCCGATAAAGGTAAAAAATATGCACTGGTATTTGGAAATGAAGTATTTGGAGTTGAACAGGAAGTAATACTGAAAAGTGATCATGTCCTAGAAATCCCTCAACTCGGCACCAAACACTCATTGAATATTTCAGTCTCTATGGGTATAGCAATCTGGGATTTTGTGGTCAAGTTGAACTTGTTTCAAAATGAGGGGTAAAAAAAAAGAGATCACGCGATCTCTTTTTTATTTTGGATTTATTGGTATTTGCATTTAATCTTCTTTGAATTTGTCCACTATATAAAGGAACAGGTTGAAAGACAAGGTAGACATTCCTTCTTTTTTGACATCTTTTTCCCCCCCTTGCTTGTAGATTGGGTTTTCCCTTCTATTGGAATTTGTGGCATTCAATGAGTTATCTTTGTTCTGGTTTAGATTAGAACGGTTCAATAATTCATTCCTTAATTCCAAAGAACCAGATTCATGACTTTCAAATTGTCCTATTCCATCTGAGTTTTTTGGCAGGTCCTGAGTACTTTTTTCTCTTTCGCTTTGGGCAAATGAATAAGAACTTAAAAACAAACACAATCCCAGACCGATTAGGAAAACCTTTGGCATGAAGGAAGAATTATTGTCAAATGAGTTCATTTATGATGGAGGTTTGAGTAGATTTAACTGCTTTTCAGCAGTAATGTTCCAAAAATAATAAAATAATTTCTCAATGCAAACGATTGACTTTTGTGATTTTCAAAGAATCGAGATAAGAGTGGGTACAATTATCAAAGCAGAAAATTTTGAAAGAGCACAAAAACCAGCCTACAAAATTTGGGTGGATTTGGGAGAATTGGGGGTCAAGCAATCCTCAGCTCAGATTACTGCCCGGTACATCCCCGAGGATCTGATAGGAAAGCAGGTAATTTGTGTCTGCAATTTTAAGCCAAAACAAATTGCTAACTTTATATCAGAAATTTTGGTGACGGGCTTTGATGATGGTAATGGCGGCATTGTATTGGCCACTCCTGACCATAAAGTCCCAAATGGCTCTAGGCTTCACTGAGGTCAAATAAAAATCTTTAATCCATTATCAGATATTTGAGTTTTGAAAACCTGGAGATCTGGACAGTTGGCATTACTCACCTTTCCAGACTTTAAATCAAAACGATAAGCATGCAATGGGCAAATTATTTCCTGAAAATTATTGATATATCCCTGACCCAAATTGGCCTTTCTATGCGGGCAGTTTTGCTCAAAAGCAAAATATTCTTCCCCTATCCTGGTAAGGCAAATTTTTCTTTCTCCCAATGCTACAGTCTTAATTTCCTTTTCGCGGAGTAACCCTAGCACCTCTTCTTTCGTCCGTCCAAGTATAAAGGTTTTCATACTCAAGCATTAAGTCATATATTGAAACCATAAACCTAAACATAATCCTATCATGAAAAAAATATTGACATTGCCCTTGTTGTTTCTGGCAGGAATGATTTACGCACAAACTTTAGAGGGAGCATGGAAAATGACCCATAAGGACGGTAAAGAAATCACTGATAAAGAATACATCAAAATCTATCAGGATGGCTATTTTGCATTTGGGGCCAAAGAAATCGGAAGCAATAAATTCCTTGGTGCTGGAGGTGGTGAGTTTTCGACTGATGGTAATAATTATAGAGAAACTCTTGATTTTTTCACAATGAATTCTGAGAAAGTCGGCACCACAACTAACTACAGCCTGGATAAAAAAGACAATAGGGTAATCATATCTGCCCAAGTGGATGGTAAAACCCTGGTTGAAATCTGGGAAAAAATTGGCGATAGAAAGGATGACTTAACTGCCAACTGGGTATTTACTGGAAGAAAAGCTGAAGGAGAAATAAGAAGAAGTACACCTGGGGCCAGAAGAACTGTAAAAGTTCTGAGTGGCGGAAGATTTCAATGGATTGCATTCAATTCTGAGACCAAGGAATTTATGGGAACAGGCGGAGGTACTTATACTGCTGAAAATGGAAAATACACTGAAAACATAACCTTTTTTTCACGGGATGATTCGAGAGTCGGTGCGAGTCTAAGTTTTGACTTTGAAGTAATCAACGGGGAATGGCATCATAGTGGGATGAGTTCTACAGGCAATCCTATATATGAAGTCTGGAGCAAATATAAGGACGCCTATAAACCCAATAAATAAAGATCCAAACAAAAGTGGCTGCATAAAAGCAGCCCCTTTTGTATTACACAGATAATTTTTTTACCTCCTCATATCTCCAACAGTCCACTAAATGGTCATTGACCAGACCGGTAGCCTGCATATGGGCATAAAGTATGGTACTTCCCAAAAATTTAAAGCCACGCTTCTTCATGTCTTTGGCCAAACGATCCGAAACAGACGAGGTAGCAGGAACTTCTGAAAGGGATTTCCATTCATTCTGAATGCTTTTTCCATTTACAAAGCTCCAAATGTATTCTGAAAAAGTTCCAAACTCATCCTGAACTTCCAAGAAACGACGGGCATTGTTAACGGCAGATCTTATTTTGAGTTCATTTCTGATAATTCCTTTATCTGTCAACAATTCCTTTAAATAAGCCTCAGGAAATTCTGCCACTTGCATGTAATCAAAATCTGCAAATGCCTTTTTATATCCTTGCCTTTTCTTAAGGATAGTTGACCAGCTCAAGCCGGCCTGGGCACTTTCCAGAACCAGAAACTCAAACTGTTTGCTGTCATCCCGTACAGGCACTCCCCATTCTTCATCATGGTACCTTATGTAATCCTCAAAACCCAGACACCATCCACAGCGGCATTTCAGTTCTTTTTCCATGATTATTTGACTGATTCAAGAAGTGTTCTAAAAACGACAAACTTTTCTCCAAATTTATCTTTGGTATCCTGTTGAAGTTTAGGAGCATAAACCTTTTGATATTCAAGGATTTTATCCATGGAGTCTGAAAAATACTGTACAGAATAATTAACACTACCATCTTCAGAGTCATGCAGGATTTTATAAAACCTGTTTTCAAAAAACATTCCGGTAGCCAGCACATCTGGAATATGTGTTTCTTTCATCCAGATCACCCAATCCTTTTCAGCATCTTTTTCAATATTGACGGTCACATTGTATAATAACATATTACTTGCTTTTTATTTTTTACCTTTGCCTCGATTAATTTCCAACAAATATACTTCTCAGCAGTTAAACAATTCTCAGCAATTGTGAATTCCATTTAAAGCCATGTCTTATCCGATTGATCAAAAAATAAGTAATGTCCCCTCTTTGGATCTCGATAAACCCGACAAGAAAAAGTTTCCTGTTTTAGAAGCAGTTATTACAGTCCTATATCTGGTAGGTATAATTGGCATGTCCATTCCTGAAGTAAGGCCATACTTTCAGTCTCTTACACCTTACCAATTGCTTATCACACTGGGAATCATGCTATCTAAGCACAGGGACTGGAATGATTCATTTATCAGATTTTTGGCAGCTGCATTCCTTATCGGATATGGTTCTGAAGTATCTGGAGTTCATACCGGTTTCCCTTTTGGCAATTATCAATATGGACCGGTATTGGGACCTCAATTATTTGAAGTCCCAATCTTGATCGGTGTCAATTGGCTGATATTGATATACCTTACAGGCACTTTACTGTACAAATGGATCCAAAATGACATCTTTGCCTCTCTGCTTGGAGCCTTTGCTATGGTAATGATTGATTATGCCATTGAGCCCGTAGCAATTGTCCTTGATTTCTGGACTTGGGAGAATGATATTATTCCCTTATCCAATTACCTGGGATGGTTTGGGGTGGCATTTATTATACAATTGATCTTTAGAAAGGCTGAGTTTTCCAAGGAAAACAAAATATCTGCATATTTATTGGTCAATCTTGTCGCATTCTTTGTGATTTTAAACTTTATTCTATAAAATCAAAAAAACATTCTGTCCTTAAATAAGTTATTGAAATGATGTATGCTGTTGTATTTACTTTAATAGGCTTTGCCATCATGGAGCTTTCCGGATGGTTTATCCATAAATACATCATGCATGGTCCACTTTGGTCCATTCATAAAACCCATCATCAACCTTCTAAATCATTCTTTGAACTGAATGATTTATTTTCATTACTGTTTGGTAGTATAGCTATTGGTTTGATACTGACAGGAGCGGAAAACCTAGATTATAGGTTTTGGATGGGAGTAGGCATCAGTATTTATGGTATGTTATATTTCATTATTCATGATGTACTTGTACATCGAAGGCTGAAATGGTTCAATAGGCCTCAGAATAAGTACTTGTTAGGTATATTCAAAGCCCATCAGGACCATCATGCCACCAATAAAAAGAATGATGCTGTATCATTCGGATTATTTGTTGTACCAAAGAAGTATTTTAAAAGATAATTTTCGTGAGTACTTATTCCATCAAGGATCTTGAACAGTTGTCCGGTATAAAGGCACACACGCTGCGCATTTGGGAACAGCGGTATAATCTGCTTTCCCCAAAAAGAACAGAAACTAATATCCGGTATTATGACGATAATGACCTCAAACTGATCCTCAACGTCGCCTTATTAAATGACAATGGCTATAAAATAAGTAAGATTGCTAAAATGGCCATGGATGAAATGAGGGAGGAAGTTGTCAAACTGACAGAAAGAAGTTTAACCCACGATGACCAAATACATGCCCTTACCATCTGCATGATAGAAATGGATGAGGAGCGTTTTGACAAAGTTTTGTCAACCAATATCCTAAAAATAGGATTTGATCAGACAATGATGAATATCATTTATCCGTTCATGTCCAAAATTGGGGTTCTTTGGCAGACAGGTGCAATAAATCCTGCGCAGGAGCATTTTATCAGTAACCTTGTAAGGCAAAAACTAATTGTTGCCATCGATGGACAAGTCTCCAAAAGCAATGGTAAAAAATTTATACTTTTTTTACCTGAAGGTGAACTCCATGAAATTTCTATCCTCTTTGCTGCATTCCTTATTAAAAATCAAGGGCATAAGGTGATTTATCTGGGGCAAAATACACCTTCTGATGATTTATTGGCTGTCTACAAACTTCACCGCCCAGAATATATTGTAACTGTAATTACTACATCTCCTAGTGCTGAATATGTACAGGAATACATAGAGGCCCTTTCCGAGAGATTTTCAGATACGAAAATCATAGTGTCAGGATATCAGATTGTAGGCCAAGATCTTAAATTACCAAATAATGTTTTTGCCATGCATTATATCAGACAGCTTAAAGATTATCTTAGGGAAATTGAACTCGCCCCTCAGGAGAAATAAATTGACAATTTTGATAAATAATTAAACAAGGTGAAATTTCCGAATTTCACCTTTTTTTATGCACTTAAAGTTACAATTAACCGTTATTCACCAAATTTCAGAGATTTGGAATGAACAACATCTTAATTTTGTTTAATATTTTCAAAAATAAATTAGACAAAATGTTTGCACTTTGTTTAAGTTTTAATAATTTTGATTAAACAAAAACAGAAAGCCATGACAACTCTAGAATTCAGTTACTCGCTCAACAAGCTATCCAGTTCTTTGAAGCCATTCGCCCTGAAATTAACAAGAGATATGGATGATGCCAATGACCTATTACAGGACACCATGGTAAAGGCATTTACAAACAAGGATAAATTCACAGAGGGAACGAATCTAAAGGCTTGGCTTTATACCATCATGAAGAACACTTTTATCACCAATTATCAAAGAATGGTGAGAAGAGGTACATTTGTAGATACCACAGAAAATCTCCACTACATCAATTCAGGTGACATTCTGGTTGAAAATGGTGCTTATGGAGATTTCACCATGGATGATATACATTCAGCCATTGAAAAACTGGAAGAAGTTTACAAAATCCCATTCATGATGCACTACAGAGGTTTTAAATACCACGAAATTGCTGATAAACTAAATATACCTATTGGAACTGTAAAAAATAGAATTCATATTGCCAGGAAACTTTTAAAAGAAGACTTACACGTATACCAACATAAAAATTAATCAATTATGCCACAAAAACAGGTGGTAGTCATTGGATCAGGATTTGCTGGTTTGTCCACGGCTACCCATTTGGCACACGCAGGATACAAAGTTACCATTTTAGAAAAAA
Organism: Cecembia rubra; assembly: GCF_003014575.1. Taxonomy (GTDB): domain Bacteria; phylum Bacteroidota; class Bacteroidia; order Cytophagales; family Cyclobacteriaceae; genus Cecembia_A; species Cecembia_A rubra. Next base: position 17,549 of record NZ_PYGF01000005.1, on the reverse strand, counting down.
ACACTACCCCCGGCGGAAGAGCCCGAAAGTTCGAAGCCGAGGGTTTTGTTTTTGATATGGGGCCCTCTTGGTACTGGATGCCGGATGTTTTCGAAAAATACTTTGCCAACTTTGGAAAAAAGCCATCTGACTATTACAATCTGGTCAGACTTGACCCTTCATATACAGTAGTTTTTGGCGAAAAACAATTCGTAAATATCCCTGCAGATTTGAAAGACTTTAAGGCTTTATTGGAAAGCATGGAGCCAGGAGTAGGCCCAAAACTAGATGCTTTTCTGGAACAAGCTGCATACAAATACAAGGTAGGAATAAACGACCTGGTATATAGGCCAAGCAGGTCAATTTTTGAATTTACAAATCCAAGGTTATTGGCAGATATCATCCGAATGGATGTATTTCAATCTATGGCCAAACATGTCAGAAAGTTCTTCAATGATGAAAAAATAATCCGTTTAATGGAATTCCCAGTAATTTTCCTTGGTGAAACAGCTGATAATATTCCTGCCCTGTACAGTTTGATGAATTATGCGGATATTGTTTTGGGAACATGGTACCCAATGGGAGGCATGCACGAGATAGTTAAAGGTATGGTGAAATTGGCAGAGGAAAAAGGTGTCAACATCCAACTAGGTGCAGACGTATCCCAAATAGAAGTACAAAATGGCAAAGCCAAGGGTGTTGTATTAAAAAACGGGAAAAAATATGAGGCAGATGTGGTAGTGGCAGCAGCTGATTACCACCATGTAGACAGTCAACTCTTGTCACCTGAGTATAGAAATTATAGTGAAAATTATTGGAATAAGAGGGTAATGGCACCATCCTCTCTCTTGTTTTACCTCGGAATTGACAAAAAATTAGAAAATCTAACTCATCACTGCCTTTTCTTCGATGAACAGATGGGTCCACATGCAGATGCCATATATAAAAATCCAAGATGGCCCGAAAGGCCACTGTTTTATTTATCCGCAGCATCCAAAACAGACCCAAGCGTAGCACCAGAAGGAAAAGAAAACTTAGTCATATTGATCCCATTGGCTCCTGATCTCGAAGACGGGGAAGAAATCCGTGAAAAATATTACCATATGGTCATGGACCGCTTGGAAAAATTGACTGGGCAGGAAATCAGAAGCCATGTTGTTTTCAAAAGATCCTACGCACACAGTGATTTCAAAGCGGATTACAATGCCTTCAAAGGAAATGCCTATGGATTGGCCAATACCCTGTTGCAAACTGCAATTCTCAAGCCTTCATTGAAAAACAAAAAAGTCAATAATCTATACTATACAGGGCAATTGACAGTTCCTGGACCTGGGGTGCCACCAACCATAATTTCGGGTCATGTGGTATCAAGAGAAATAATAAAAGAAAACAATTTGTAGATAAATTGGTATATTATGGGTATGGATGCAAAAATGCTCTATGATCAAACCACCTTTGAATGCAGTAAGCTGATTACTCAAAGGTACAGCACAAGCTTTACCCTGGGCATCAAAACCCTGGATAAAAAATTCCATTTGCCAATTTATGCTATATATGGATTTGTCCGGTATGCGGATGAAATTGTGGACACATTCCACGACAAAGATAAAAAGACCTTATTGGATCAATTTAAATTGGATACCTATGAAGCTATTGAAAATAAAATCAGTTTGAACCCTGTGTTACATGCCTTTCAGTTGATTGTAAACCAATACCAAATAGATCTGGATTTGATAGAGGCCTTTCTGAAAAGCATGGAAATGGATCTGGATTTCAAAAGCTATAACGACTCCAGGTATCATGAGTACATTTATGGTTCAGCAGAAGTAGTAGGGCTGATGTGTCTTAAGGTATTTGTGGAAGGTGATCAACAGCAATATGAGAGATTGAAATCACCTGCCTGCAAGCTTGGTGCTGCTTTCCAAAAAGTCAATTTCCTCCGAGATATAAAAAGTGACTTTGAAGAAAGAGGTAGGGTATATTTTCCAGGTGTGGATTTCAATACCTTTGATAAATCTGCCAAGGAATTGATTGAGGAAGATATACAAAGAGATTTTGATGAAGCCTTGGAGGGAATCAAAAAACTGCCCGAAGGTGCTAAATTGGGTGTAAAGGTAGCTTATCTCTACTATCAAAAACTATTTGATAAAATCAAAGACTTACCTGCGGAAACAATTACTCAAAAACGGATTAGAATTCCGAATTCAAGAAAGCTGTCCCTATTGCTTGGGACCTACTTTGGAATGAAACTGGGTTTAGGTTGATAGAATTTGAAGTTTCAAAATCAGACAATTCGGTGAATATTTAGGATCAATTGAAAATATCATAAACCAAAACAATTCAAAAAGTCAAAAGTTAATAGCTTATGTTGAACTTGCAAGTACATATTGACCAACACTCCGGCTTTTGTTTTGGTGTTGTCTATGCCATAGAAATGGCAGAAGAAATTCTTGATGAACAAGGTTATTTGTATTGCTTGGGAGACATTGTTCACAATGATGAGGAGGTAAACCGCCTCACACAAAAAGGCCTTAGGATCATTGATCACAATCAATTGAATAATCTCCAAGACGAAAAGGTACTGATAAGAGCACATGGGGAGCCCCCATCAACTTATCAATTGGCTATAAAAAATAACCTTACTTTAATCGATGCAAGCTGTCCTGTTGTTCTCAAACTCCAAAACAGAATTAAAAATTCTTTTGACAAAGACGAGACCATATATATATATGGTAAGCACGGCCATGCTGAAGTCGTAGGTCTTTTAGGTCAGACCAATAACAAAGCTGTTGTATTTCAGGACATATCCGAATTGGACTTGGGTTCCTTGCCCAAGAACCTGACTTTGTACAGTCAGACTACAAAAAGCACAGATAAATTTTATGAAATCAATGATATACTAAAAGAAAATGGCATCACAGTCAATACCAACGATACCATTTGCAGGCAGGTTTCTAACAGAGACAAAGAGCTCCGGGAATTTGCTGACAAGTTTGACAAAATAATATTTGTCAGTGGAACTAAATCCTCCAATGGCAAAGTTTTATATAATGTTTGCAAGGACAAAAATCCAAACACTTACTTTGTTTCAAATCCAGAACAAGTAAACCTCGACTGGTTTTCAGCTAATGAATCTGTCGGAATATGTGGAGCTACCTCCACACCAATGTGGCTGATGGAACAGGTAAAAGAAAGGATTGAGAAGTTTTAAGAGCTCCTCTTGGTTCATAATAAAATGACAATGAGAGAATACCCAATTTCTAGTTCCCTTGGTGCAAAAGGAATCCTAATTGCGATAAGCATAATATCAATTTGGGCAGTTTCCTTATGCTTCCTATTACAATGGGATTTCAACTGGACAAATCCTCTTACCTACCTTGCCATCCTATTTCAAATGCATCTCTACACGGGCTTATTCATTACAGCCCATGATGCCATGCACGGGGTTGTTTCAACCAATAAGGAAATCAATCATACCATTGGATGGATCGCAGCAATCCTGTTTTCATTCAACTTTTATTGGAAGCTTTTTCCAAAACACCATGAACACCATCGCTATGTCGCCACAGACAAAGACCCAGACTACCACGCCTCAGGTAATTTCTTTATCTGGTACCTCAGTTTCATCAAGCAATACCTGAACATATGGCAGTTTCTATTGATGGCGATCAGCTTCAATATCCTCAAACTATTTCTATCGACTGAGAATTTGATTGTATTCTGGATGTTGCCTGCTATACTTTCCACCTTACAACTGTTTTATTTCGGGACATATTTACCCCACAAAGGGCAAATCGACAACAAACATCACTCGCACAGTCAAAATGAAAACCATTTATGGGCTTTCATTTCCTGCTATTTTTTCGGGTATCATTATGAACATCACGATTCACCCGGTACACCTTGGTGGAGGCTTTGGCAAGTGAAAGAAGCTTACGGAAAAAGATAAATTTTTTTACTAAAATATTCCCATTTTTTCCAAACAAAATCTTGTGATTCTAGCTTACATACAGGTTATACATGTACAATTATGCGACTTTCATTTCTTCTCATAATCCTTTTGTTTTCATTTATTCAAACAATGGCCCAAATGGGCGAAATCCGTGGGAGGGTATCCAATCCTGTCAATAATGAAGGCATTTCTTTTGCCAACATAGTCATTTTAGGTACTGACTATGGTACTGTTACTGATCTTGATGGCAATTATGTATTATCCAATATAGAACCTGGCCTCTATAATGTCAGAGCAAGTTTTATAGGCTACCGCTCTCAAACTCAGTTTGAAATACAAGTAACAAGAGCAAGATCAGTTCAACTCAATTTTGAACTCAGAGAAGAAGCCGCCGATCTTTCTGAGGTTACAGTCAATGCAGAATTTACTAGATCTGATGAAACCCCAATTTCAGTAAGAAAACTGAATACCAATGAGATTGAAAGATATCCGGGCGGAAACAGGGATATAAGTAGGGTAATCCAATCACTTCCAGGAGTTGCGAGTACTGCCAGCTTTAGAAATGACATCATTATCAGAGGTGGCGCTCCCAATGAAAACAAGTTTTTTATTGATGACATTGAGGTTCCTGTGATCAATCACTTTGCCACACAAGGCTCTTCCGGTGGTCCTGTAGGTATCCTAAATGTCAATTTGATCAAAAATGTGGATGTCATTACAGGAGGGTTCCCGGCGGACAGGATGAATTCACTTAGCTCCTTCTTTAATTTTGAATTTAAAGAAGGAAGAAGTGACAAGATGTTTACCCAAATGACCATAGGGGCGAGTGAATTCACCTTTTCTAATGAAGGGCCTCTGGGAGAAAAAACAACCTACCTCATTTCGGCCAGGAGATCATACCTTCAACTGTTATTTAGGGCATTAGGACTTCCTTTCCTACCTGATTTTTATGACTTCCAGGTGAAAACTGTAACCAAAATTAATGACAAAACAGAGTTGACATTCTTAGGGGTCGGCGCCATAGACCTCTTTTCTCTAAACTTTGATGAACCAAGGAATGAAACCATTGAGGAAAGAGAATCCAGGTTATATCTTTTGGATAACCTTCCCATCTCAACCCAATGGAATTATACTACTGGTCTTAGGCTAAAAAGATACAGGGAAAATGGCTTCTGGACTTTTATCCTGAGCAGAAATATGCTCAATAACCGCTCCTTTAAGTATGCCGGAAATGACGAATCTACAAAGGAAAATATCCTGTTTGACTATCTTTCACAGGAAAGTGAAAACAAATTCCGTGCTGAGAATTCTATTTTTAAAGGACCGGTGACCTTCAAATATGGCTTTAACTACGAATATTCTCGATTTACTATCAGTAATTTTGACCGTTTAACATTGGCACCGATAGGGCAAGTGATCAATGTAAATGCCAGATCATTTTTTAACAGTTATGGAGCATTTGTATCTGCAAGCAAAAACTACTTCAATGAAAGATTGTTGCTAAGTGGTGGAGTAAGGATGGATGGCAGTGATTTCGGACAGACCGCTCAAAACCCTCTCAATCAGATTAGTCCAAGGCTTTCAATATCCTACCAGTTCAAACCAAACCTTTTCTGGACTTCAAGCGCCGGTATCTATTACCAAAGGCCACCTTATACAGCATTAGGATTCAGAAATAATGAAGGGGAATTGGTCAACCAATTGAATGATATTCGCTTTATCAGGTCAAGTCAATTCATTACAGGAATAGAAAAAGTGCTTCCACAAAAAAGTAGGAGATTTTCGGTAGAAGCATTCTATAAACACTACAATAACTATCCCTCCTCTGTCCTGAACGGAATTGCTTTGGCCAATTTGGGAGCTGATTTTGGAGTTATCGGAAATGAAGAATTAAGGTCTGATGCACAGGGAAGGGCTTATGGATTGGAGTTCTTGGCCCAACAGCGCTTCTTCAACAATTTTTATGGTATTGGCTCACTCACGTTGGTAAGAAGTGAGTTTACCAATCCAAATACTCAAGGATTTATTCCTTCTGCATGGGATAACCGCATCATTGTAAGTTTGACAGCTGGAAAAAGATTTGTAAAAAACTGGGAATTTGGGGCAAGATGGAGATATCTTGGAGGTACCCCTTATACCCCGATCGATATTGAAACATCCTCTTTGATTGAAGTTTGGAACCTACGTGGGCAACCACTATTGGATTACAACCTGATCAATGCCATTAGGCTTCAGGCTTTCCACCAGCTGGATCTTAGAATTGATAAAAAATATTTCTTCAAAAAATGGAACCTAAATTGGTTCTTAGATATCCAGAATGCTTACAATTTCCAAGCTGAGCAACCTCCTTTGCTTATTCCTGTAAGGAATCCCGATGGTAGCATTAAAGTTAATCCAAATGATCCAAGCAGGTATGAAATGCGGCTTATTGATAATCCTGCAGGAACATTGTTGCCTACAATTGGACTGATTGTAGAATTCTAACATCCCGGAATTTATTGGCAAAACCAATGACTAACTTCTCTTGAGAAGATCAAATAATTCGGTATTTGCTTACCTTTGCCCCAATGAGGAAAATCTACTTTTCATTGGGGCTATTTTTATTCAGTTTTTTTCTTCAGGCCCAAGAGCTTGAACTGAAAGAAACCAATAGAGGCCTTGACAAACTATTTGATTTTGGGGATAGGGTAATCGATATCATCTCTGGAGATAAGTGGACAATTATACCCGCTCTGGTTTATAGTCCTGAAACCAATTTAGGTCTTGGAGCCAGGGCCTTAAGGATTTTTAGGCCTCAGGGGGAAAAAAACCAAAATCTAAGGCCTTCCACATTGCCCATTACATTTTTGTACACACTCAATAACCAAAGCATTTTTACTACAGAACTGGAATGGTGGGCAGATGAAAACAGATCTTTGCTGAATGCAAGGCTTGAGCTTTCCAATTTTCCATTCAAATATTATGGTATTGGTGATATTGCTTCAACAATTACTGGAGAGGCTTATACCACCCGATTTGCATCATTTTTCATCAATTATGAAAGGATGCTTTTCAAAGGCCTTTATCTGGGCCCTAAATACGAATTCAGGACAGATGATATTTCACAAAGAGTAGAAGGTGGATTGCTGGAAACTGACCGCCCTTTAGGCTATGATGGCCAAAGGATTTCCGGATTGGGGCTGGTTTTAAACTATGATACACGGGACAATATTTTTCAACCGCATAGGGGATGGTTTAATCGCATCGGATACATGGATTACAGCAGCTTTCTGGGAAGCAGATTTGAGTTTTCACAATTGACTTTTGATCTAAGGAAATACCTAAAGGTCAGAAATAATTCCTTGGCATTGCAAAGCTGGTGGAGTTTTACCTCTGCCAATGCCCCATTTCAACAAATTTCCTTGATAGGAGGAAGTGACAGGATGCGAGGATATTTTGAAGGAAAATACAGAGATAGGCACGCTATGGTACATCAGGCTGAATACAGATTTAGGGTACATAGAAACTTGGGCATGGTGGTTTTCGCACATTCTGGTCAAGTAGCCGGGAGCTTGCAGCAATTTGACTGGAAAAGGTTCAAATATGGGGGAGGATTTGGTTTTAGATATAAAATCACAGACGACGGACTGAATATCCGACTGGACTTTGCAATCGGCGATCAGCGCGCCTTTTATTTTGGCTTGAACGAGGTCATATAGAGAATACTTTGGACTACATAGATTTCCATACACACCAAGACCCCCAATGCAACCGGATATTTAATTTGGTGGGTAAGAATGCCCCCAAATCACCGTATTCGTATGGAATTCATCCTTGGTCTCTGAATGAAGATTGGAAAAGTCTGTTATCTGAAATTGAAAACAACATTCATGATCCCAACCTTTGGGCTATTGGAGAGTGCGGGTTTGACTTAGCCAGAGGCCCAGAAGGAAAAACACAGTTAGCAGCTTTTACAGCTCAGGCTCAACTTGCCTATAAACATAGCTTACCACTAATCCTCCATTGTGTAAAAGGGGTCCATCTTCTCCAGCAATTCTTGAAAAATGAAAAAAACCCTCCGGCAATAATCTGGCATGGTTTCAACCAAAAAGAAAGCATAGCCCAAAGCCTATTGCAATACCCAATTTACTTTTCCTTTGGGGAGGCCATCTTTAAAGAGGACTCGAATGCCCAAAACTGGCTGAAAAACTGCCCCATAGACCGGATTTTTTTAGAAACCGATACTTCTGAAAAAAATATTTCCTCCATATATGAACAGGCTTCCTTAATTTTGCGCCTTCCTGTCCAAACCCTGGACAGACAGCTTAAAGAAAACTGGAAGAAAATATCAAAAAGAGGAATTGATGAATGATTTTGCCTGGCTTTCACGGACAGAATTGATCGTAGGACGTGAGGGATTGGAGAAGTTAGCAAAAAAGCATGTGCTGATTGTAGGATTGGGTGGAGTAGGTTCTTTTGCAGCTGAATTTATCTGTAGAAGTGGTATCGGTGAAATGACCATTATTGATGGAGATGTCGTGGATATCAGCAATTGTAACAGACAGCTGCCTGCAACTCAAAAAAATGTAGGCCAATCTAAAGCAGAGTGGATGGAAGAACGTCTGTTAAGCATCAACCCCAACCTAAAAATTCATGTGATAAAAGAATTCTTGGGCCCGGAACCCATTTCCCAGCTTTTAGCTGAAAATGAATTCGATTATGTAGTGGATTGCATTGATAGCTTAACTCCAAAATTACACCTGATTGAAGGAGCTTACCGACGGGGATTTCCATTGGTCAGTTCAATGGGTGCTGGGGGAAAAATTGATCCTACCAAAATCAAAATCTCAGATATTTCAGAAACCTACAACTGCAAATTGGCACGGATGCTCCGAAAGAGATTAAAAAAACATGATATCAATAAAGGTTTTAAGGCTGTATTTTCTACAGAACTTTATATCAAAGAGAGCTTGATGCATACCGATGGCCGTAACTATAAAAAATCAGCTTATGGGACCATGTCCTTTTTACCTGCGGCATTCGGGTGCAGTTGTGCATCAGCAGTGGTGAATGATCTTCTAGCGGGTAATTGATTAAAACTTCAAACGATGGTATATAACCATCGTTTGAATATATTATTAGGAGTGGAAATGATAAAGAAAAACCAAAGTACCGGTAAAGGCAGGTTTTTTTTGGTCTTTGATTTCTAGTGTAACATCCACTTCTGCCTTAATTGTGCCTCTCAAATTAACAACATTTTTAAGGTGGGCATTGAGCCTCACTTCATTATTAACTAATACCGCTTGTGCAAATCGCAGGTTTTCAATACCATAATTGACCATCATTTTTAGGTTTTGTACACTTACAACCTGCTCCCATAAAAAAGGCACTAGAGAAAGTGTCAAGTAGCCATGGGCTATGGTATCTCCAAAAGCACCTTCTCGTTTGGCTCGATCGGGCTCTGTATGAATCCACTGATGATCTAAGGTAGCATCGGCAAATTTATTGATCTGTTCTTGGGTAATTTGGTGATAATCAGAAACTCCTAGGTCCTGTCCTATGAATTTGGCGAAATCTTCAAAACTTCCAATAGTAATCGGGTTCATGCTTATTATTGCTATTATGGACAGTAAAGGTAAAAAAAATATGGGTTTTCGTATGGGTATCTTCCATTAATCAAAGAAATAGCTATTATGTGCAAAAATCAGGATTGCCTAGAAAAAATATTGTCAATAAGGGTGATTTGCATATTTAAAAACAAGTGAATATGGAGGCAGATCTTGGTTTCAGGAATAATTCACAACCTAGAAGAACTTCACAAAATTTATGTCAGACTTGGAGGATTTGGCTCCTTTCATGAAATCAAATTCGTCTAATAAAATGGTGTTGTGGAATTTGAATGTATTGGGCAGTTCTGAAACTTCAAAAGAAAGGGAAGTTTATACCAATGTATTGGAGAACTACATTTATTCAAGTCAGTCTGGTTACTATCCAAAAAAAAATCTTTCCTGGCTTCCCAAAATGGCTCAATTCAGAATTAACCCCTATACTGATAGCATGTTTAGGCATAATGTAATCAAATCCACTTCTCATAAGCGCCAAGGGAAATTGTAGAAAAAATTGGTTAGCACAACATTCATTGAACAGCTTGACCAATTGATTACCTTGAAAATACAGGTATGGCATTTCCAAGTGGAGATGCCACATTTACTTATCAAATTACAGCTTTAGACAATTCCGTAAAAATTTCAGCAAATGTAGTATTGAAATACCCAATAGTTTCCCCTTTAATTTATCCTGAGCTAAAATATTTTATGGAATTGGTCACTGGAAAATTGAAAGAACCGGTGATACTCAAGCAAAAATCGAATCCTTGAAAAATCCAGAGAAAAGTACCCTTTATTATCAGCAAAAAAAGCCCTTATTTTGCTGTTCAGCAAAATAGCGATGAATCAAGATCCATCTGAGAAAAAGTATATCCATGGCTATACAGCCACCGAACAGGAAAGACTACGGGAACAGGCTCTGGTCATTGAAAGGCCTATTTATGACTTCATCGACTTTTCAAATGTTACCAATTTACTTGAAATTGGTAGTGGAGTAGGTGCACAGACTGAAATCCTCCTGAGAAGATTTCCACACCTCCAGATTACTGGCGTAGAATATGAAGCCCGTCAAATTAAAAAGGCCCAAGAGAATATGGAGGCATTGGGCTTTGGAACTGAAAAAGTACGCTTTATACAACAAGATGCAACAGCCCTCAATCTGGATAAAACTTTTGATGGGGCTTTTATTTGCTGGGTTTTGGAACATATCGCGGATCCGGTACGTGTCCTTAAAAGTATGAAGCCCTTTCTGAAATCAGGGGCAATGGTATCCATCACCGAAGTTTTAAACAGCAGTTTCTATACTTACCCTTGCTTACCAGAAGTTATGGATTATTGGGATATTTATAACAATTATCAAATTTCTATCGGAGGAGATCCCCATGTGGGTGCCAAATTGGGAAATCTTTTGCATGAAGCAGGATATAGAAACATAGACCTGAGGAGTGGTGGTTTTCATCTTGACAGCAGGACAAATCAGGAAAAAAATACCGTTTTTACCTATTGGAAAAATCTTATGGGCTCTGGGGCTTCTTCACTTATTCAAGATGGACTCATAACTGATTCTCAGTTTAAAGCTATGCAAAAGGGCATGGACAGCCTCAGAGCGATGAAGGATTCAGTATTCTATTATAGGTTCATTCAAGCCACTGCTTACGCTTAAGGGTATGAAAATCATCAAAATAATATTTGGCATACTTTTCAAAATCATTTTATGGTTTTTTATCCTAAGCATTGGTTTTACTCTAATTTATAGGTTTGTTCCTGTTCCGATCACCCCATTGATGGTGATAAGGCTCTATGAGCAGGCCATAGATGAAAAGAAGGAACTTCGCTTATATAAAGACTGGGTTTCCATCAAAAAAATATCCAAACATGTTCCCCAAGCAGTGGTGGCAGCTGAAGATCAAAACTTTATGGACCATAGGGGTTTTGATTGGAAAGCGATGGAGAAAGCCTGGGAACAGAACAAAAAAGGAAAAAGAATTAAGGGAGCCAGCACCATTTCCCAGCAGACCGCAAAAAACGTATTCCTATGGCCTTCAAGGACATTGGTCAGAAAGGGTCTTGAAGCTTATTTCACCTTTTTGATAGAAACTTTTTGGCCAAAAGAAAGAATCATGGAAGTATACCTCAATGTCATTGAAATGGGTGAAGGGGTTTATGGTATTGAGGCCGCATCTCAGTCTAATTTCAGGAAATCTGCAGAAAAATTAAACCGTCAAGAAGCAGCTCTCATTGCAGCGGTATTGCCCAATCCCAGAAGGTGGTCTCCTGCCAGACCTACCCCTTACATTCAGGGAAGACAAGTTTGGATACTGGGCCAAATGAACAACCTTAAGCCTGTAGGAATGGGGATTTGATTCTTGTCAAAGTAGAGATAGAACTTCATCCAAATACTCCCTTGTATTGGATAGCCTGGGCACTTTGTTCTGACCACCAAGCTTCCCCTTATTCTTGAGCCATTTTGAAAATATCCCCTCCTGAACAAAATGCACTTTGGGAGCTGATAAGGCAAGGTCTTTGTACCGCTTGGCATCATAATCAGAATTGATCTCACGGAGGATCTCATCCAAAACCATGATGAATTTTTCATTATTATCAGGTAACTTTTTGAACTCAATTACCCATTCATGCGCACCTTTGCTTTTGGAATCGCCAAAATATAACGGTGCTGCTGTGAAATTTGTAATTGAGGCTCCTGTGGCCACAGCTGCTGCTTCAATTGCTTTCTCTGCATTTTCCACGATCACTTCTTCTCCAAAAGCATTGATGAAATGCTTCGTCCGGCCGGAAATTTTGAATCTATAGGGACTTGTATTGGTAAACCTTACTGTGTCCCCGATTTTATAGCGCCACAGACCTGCATTGGTTGTTATCAGGATGGCATAATTCTTACCTAATTCTACTTCTGATAAAGGAATTACTTTTGGAAACTCCTTTTCCAAATCCTCCATGGGAATAAATTCATAAAATATGCCATAATCCAGCATCAACAGCAGTTCATCTGAATCTTTTTGGTCCTGTATCCCAAAAAATCCTTCCGAGGCATTGTAGGTTTCCATGTACCTCATTTTAGATGAGGGAATCATTTCCTGAAACAGGTTTCTATATGGTCCAAATGCTACCGCTCCATGGAAAAATACTTCTAGATTTGGCCATACATCAAGAATATTTTTGGCCTGTTTGAGTTCCATGATCCGCTGAAGCAGAACTATAGTCCAGGTGGGCACCCCCGAAATACTGATGACATTCTCGTGCATGACCTCTTTGGCCATCTTTTCTATCTTGCTTTCCCACTCACTCATAAGAGCGATTTCAAGACTGGGGGTTCTTGCAAATTGGACCCAAAGTGGCAAATTCTGCATGATAACAGCAGAGATGTCTCCCACTTGGATCTCACTGATGGGATCTAAGGGATTCTTGCCCAAACTCCCCCCAATACTTAAGCTTTTCCCTGCAAAAAGTTTGCTCTCGGGATAATTGTTCACATATAGAGAAAGCATATCCTTGCCACCTTTGAAATGACAATCTTCCAAAGCTTCTTGGGAGACAGGTATATATTTACTCCGGCTGGAAGTAGTTCCGGAGGATTTGGAAAACCAGAGAATCTCGGAGGGCCAAAGTACATTCTGCTCCCCTTTCATAATCCGCTCAAAATAGGGACTTAGCTCCTCATAAGTGTGCACAGGAACCCTAGTGGCAAAATCGTTGTAGGTATTAATCTCCTGAAATCTAAAAGTCTTGCCAAAAGTGGTTCTCTTGGCATTGGAAATCAATTCTTCGAGGATTTGTTCTTGAACCTCGATGGGATTGTGCATAAAATTTTCAATCTGACCAATCCGGCTTTTAAAAATCCAGGTCAGAAATGTATTGACAACTTCCATTAGTTAAAAACTTTTCTCTTCAATTCAAAGTGCTGTCCTAAGTATACCCTTCTCACCTGTTCATCAGCGGCCAATTCCTCAGCTGTACCGGCTTTCAACAACCTTCCCTCAAACATCAAATAGGCGCGATCAGTAATGGAAAGGGTTTCATTTACATTATGGTCTGTAATCAGTATACCTATATTCTTATTTTTTAGCTTGGCCACAATGGTCTGGATTTCCTCTACTGCAATGGGATCTACCCCTGCAAATGGTTCATCCAAGAGTACAAACTTAGGATCTACTGCCAGCGCCCTTGCTATTTCTGTCCTTCTTCTCTCCCCTCCTGAAAGTACCATACCAAGGTTTTTCCTCACATGGGTAAGACTGAATTCTTCTAGCAGACTTTCCACTTTTTCTTTCATTTCAGCTTTGGTCTTATTGGTCATTTCCAATACAGCCATGATGTTTTCTTCTACCGAGAGCTTCCTAAAAACTGAAGCTTCCTGGGCTAAATATCCAATTCCAAGTTTGGCCCTCTTATACATAGGCAATTCGGTAATATTTTGATCTTCCAGGAAAATTTTTCCTTCATTGGGCTGAATCAGTCCAACAATCATATAGAATGAAGTCGTCTTCCCGGCCCCATTAGGTCCCAATAATCCCACAATCTCCCCCTGCTCCACCTCTACAGAGATGTTATTCACTACTTTGCGGCCTTTATAAATTTTTACCAAATGCTCAGCCCTTAATTTCATATGCTTATAATAGTTTTCCAAAGGTCCTATGGAGTCACACCCGTTTGATAATCATCCCGGTTAGGAAACCTTTTGGTCATGATCAATTTCATATCAGTCAAATTTGATGTCTTTCACGTAAAGTTGAAGACTGCTATTATTCCTAAAAGTATTCTCTCTTATCTCAAATGCCAAATCAAATCGCATTTTGCGCATTAACATTTTATAAATGATTTCATCTGGATAAATATCTTTGTCAGCTAATCCAAAAGCAATACATACAGGCTTGGTTTCTTGTCCGTCTTGTACCACATTGAAGCGCAAATGCTTGTCCTTTAAGATACGGACATTTTCAGCATATACTTGCTTAACGGTAAAGATCGGCTCAGGATTTCCCGGACCGAATGGTGCCATTTGCCTCAGGATATTATAAAATTTATAATTGATCTGATCAAGCAATATTTCATCATCTATTTCAAGCACAGGCTTCATGTGGATTTCATCAAGCCTGGAACTAACCACTTCCTCAAATTTTGCCTGAAATGCCGGCACATTATCCACAGATAAAGTCAAGCCGGCAGCATATTTATGGCCTCCAAACTGCTCAAGAAGATCACTGCATTCAGAAATGGCCTCATATATATCAAAATCATAGACAGACCTTGCGCTTCCTGTAGCTTTGTTGTTGGATTCTGTCAGGATTATTGTGGGTCTATAAAACCTCTCAATACACCTCGAAGCCACAATTCCGATAACACCTTTGTGCCAATCTTCCTTGAAAAGCACAGTAGTTTTCATTTGCCTTACCTCATCAAGACTTTCAATCATAGAAAGTGCCTCTTTGGTAATATTTTCGTCAAAATTCTTACGGGCCGCGTTGACTGTATCAACTAGTTCTGCTCTAGCCAAAGCATCCTCCAGGTCCTTAGAAATCAATAACTCTACCGAAGCTTTGGCATGCTCCAACCTTCCTGAGGCATTGATCCTAGGGCCTATTTTGAATACGATATCGGAAATTTCGATTTCCTTTTCAATTTTACTCCGAAGGATCAATGCTTTGATCCCAGGCCTTGGATTATTATTGATCCGCTCAATACCATAATAGGTCAAAATTCTGTTTTCACCTGTAATCGGAACAATGTCAGCCGCAATGCTTACCGCCAAAAGATCCAAAAAAGACATGACCTTCCCGGGGTCTTCTCCTCTGAAAGTTGAAAAAGCCTGAATCAGTTTAAAACCAACCCCACAACCGCTCAATTCTTTATAGGGATATGTACAATCTTGCCTCTTTGGATCCAAAATAGCAATAGCAGGGGGCAACTCCTCACCCGGAGTATGGTGGTCACAAATGATAAAATCAACTCCCAATTCCTTGGCCATAGCAACTTTGGAAATGGCCTTTATGCCACAGTCCAAAGAAATAATAAGCTTAAAGCCATTATCTGCCGCAAACCGTACGCCTCTTTCAGAAATTCCATATCCTTCTTTGTATCTATCCGGAATGTAAAAATCCACATTAGGATAAAATCGGCTGAGGTAACCATACATCATGGCCACAGAAGTTGTCCCATCTACATCATAATCCCCATAAACCAAAATCTTTTCCCCTTGGTCAATGGCGTATGCCAGCCGGGACAGGGCTTTATCCATGTCCTTCATCAACATGGGATCATGTAGCTTATCAAGATCAGGTCTAAAAAAATCTTTGGCTTTTTGGAAAGAATCTATGCCCCTATTGACCAACATATTGGCCAAAGTGGGATTAACATTAATTTCTTTACTTAGGGAATCTACAATTTTAGGGTCGGCCTTTTCCCTAATCATCCATTTATACTCCATAGGGCTAAATTACTAAAGTAAGCGGCTATTTTGGATAGATCAATCCCTTTTATTTTTGGAAGGTTCCAAAACACGGATAGAAATGAAAAATAAATCCCGGCCTAATCTTTAACCGGGATTTTAAATCTAAGCTCTTATTCTACTTAATTTGCTTTGGCCACTAATGCAATTTCCAGCTGCACTTCATCATATATCATTCGGTCTGCCAGTCCATCAAAGAAACTTCCCGAACGGTACTTGATGTCATATTTGGTACGGTCAAAGGTAATTTTACCCGTAGCTGTGATCTCTCCTCCCTTAACTTCCACTGTTGCAGGAAAGCTCACAGGATTGGAAATCCCCTTGATCATTAAATTCCCATTAATTTGGTAATCCTTTCCATTTGCAGTTTTGGCCTCTGTAATTTTTAAACTGGAAGTTTTGAATTTATCTACAGAAAAGAAGTCATCTGACTTCAGATGGTCTGTAAGTCTTTTGTTGGAACCAGGGTCTGTAATGTCTTCTACAGTAATTGAGGTCATATCGATTTCAAAAAAACCACCCTGAATCCTATTGTTTTTGTAATCCAGGTCCGCCTGTGAAATTTTGACTTTGCCAAAGTGCGTGCC
Source organism: Cecembia rubra (assembly GCF_003014575.1). Lineage (GTDB taxonomy): Bacteria > Bacteroidota > Bacteroidia > Cytophagales > Cyclobacteriaceae > Cecembia_A > Cecembia_A rubra. The sequence continues at coordinate 983 of NZ_PYGF01000005.1, read as the reverse complement.
TGTCACTTTGCTCGCGCGCCAGGTCACTGTACTGACATTTTTGTCAACCTTGACTTCATACACTTCTGAAATTGGTAAAAAAGGGACTGCCAAAAGGACTCCTAAGAGAATAATTACAATGGTTTTCATTTTTTAAGGTTTTGGGTTATGAAAGATAAATGGATGGATAAAATAATCATACATATAGACAGTTTTTAAGACCAAAAGGTTTAATCGGTATTTCCGATTTCCAAGCACAATTTGCATATTTGAATTGTTTTTGTGTACAATTCAGGTCATCATGAAATCTAAGAATGAAATTTTTGAAGCGGCAGAACGCCTAATGAAGGAGAAAGGGTTTACCATCATCAAAGAAGATAGGGAAAGGCCATGGGGTGGTTTTTTGGTAATAGATGAATCTCAGGCACAATATTTTGCAATAGAATTTTTCCCTGAGGAAGATTTCCAAAAACTGAAGCTCTCCGAAAAACTTAGCCCAAAAATCCTTCTGGTCGCCCCTGGCAAAAGACTGAGTTGGCAATATCATTTCAGAAGAGCGGAAATATGGAGATGCATCAATGGAAAAGTAGCCGTGGCCACTAGTCTCACAGATGTGGAACAGGAAAAACATATCTTATGTGCAGGAGAAAAAATCAAGCTGCAACAGGGCGAAAGGCACCGCTTGATAGGACTGGAAGACTGGGGAATGATAGCTGAAATCTGGCAGCACACAGACGACAACCACCCATCAGACGAGGAAGATATTGTAAGGTTACAAGATGATTTTGGGAGATAAGCTTTTAGATAAAATCAGAAAAGGGACTATGACAAAAACTGTGTAAGTTGGTTTCACTACTTACGAAGTTAAAGTTATACCTCGAAATTCTCTGTGTGATTTAGAAGAAATCGCACGGGGAATTTGAGGAACCCGCGGTAGGCGAATACCCGATCTGTGTGCAGACAATTTCTTACCTTTAACACACAGATTGCAAAAATGAAAAAAG